>NZ_CP191204.1:4800000-7416291 GCF_050956485.1 Nocardia sp. CA-145437
CTCCCGACGACGTCACCATCGTCGTCTTCACCCCCGCGCGCCGCGATCTGATCGAGCGGACCGTCGAATCGGTGCGCGGCATCCCCAATGACGTGGTGATCCACCTGTACACCGCCACCGCGCCGACCTGGCGGAACGTGGTGCTGGGCAAGACCCGTGACGAACTGGCCGAGCTGATCACCGCCGGTGGGCGCGACGTCCTGGAACTGGCCGGGGATATGTCGAATGTCCGGTTCCAGTTCTCCCCCGAGGTATTCATGCTGACCGAGCCGGACTTCGCGCTCGACGTCTGCGACCGCATGACCGCGCTGTGGGACGCCACGCCCGAGCGGCCGGTCACATTGAACCTGCCCGCGACCGTCGAGGTCGCGACGCCGAACGTGTACGCCGACCAGATCGAGTACATGCACCGGAATCTGGCGCGGCGCGAGGCGGTGATCCTGTCGGTGCATCCGCACAACGATCGCGGTACCGGCATCGCGTGCGCGGAGTTGGCGGTACTGGCCGGGGCGCAGCGGGTGGAGGGGTGCGTGTTCGGCAACGGCGAGCGCACCGGCAATGTGGATCTGGCGACGCTGGCGTTGAATCTGCACGCGCAGGGCGTGAATCCGATGATCGACTTCTCCGATATCGACGAGGTGCGCCGGACCGTCGAGTACTGCACCGGGCTGCCGGTCCACGACCGGCATCCGTACGCCGGGGATCTGGTGTACACCGCCTATTCGGGCACCCATCAGGACGCGATCCGGAAGGGCTTCGCCGAACATCGGGAGCGGGCGGCGCGACTGGGTGCGCCGGAGCGTGAAATCGCCTGGGAGGTACCGTATCTGCCGATCGATCCGGCGGATGTGGGCCGTTCCTACGATGCGGTGATCCGGGTGAATTCGCAGTCCGGCAAGGGCGGGATCGCGTATCTGCTGGAGTCGGAGTACGGGCTGGAGTTGCCGCGCCGCCTGCAGATCGATTTCGCGCGCCACGTCCAGCGCCACACCGATCGGACCGGGACGGAGGTGTCGGCGCGGACGCTGTGGGAGCTGTTCGAGGCCGCCTACACGGGCGCGATCGTCGCGAGGACGCCCGTTGTCCCCGCCGACGCGACGGTCGAGGAGGCGGTGGAACTGCTGGGCCGCCACGGCTATTCGGTCGAGGTGCTGTCCATGACCCATCAGACCGTGGACCGGGCGGGGACGGCGCCGGCCGCCGCCTACCTGGAGTACCGGACCGCCGACGGCCCGGCCTGGGCGTTCGGTTCCGGTGAGACGGCGGCGCGCGCGACGATCGCGGCCCTCGTGGCCGCGGCCGGGTCGCGCAGCGCGGTGCTCATCTAGACGGCGCGGTCCTCATCCGGCCTGGGCGCCCAGTAATCGCTCCAGTTCGGTGACCCGGGCCTCCAGATCCGCGATGCGCCGGCGCAGATCGGATTCGGGGGCCTGGGCGGGACCGGCGAGGGGCCCGTCGGCGACGCGGGACACGCGGGAGCGGATGTCGGCGGGTTCGGCGCCGAGGCTGATCAGGATCTGCGGGGCGATGCCGTCGCCCTCCTCGATCAGGGCGAGCAGGATGTGCTCGGGCCCGATGTAGTTGTGCCGCAGCCGCATCGCCTCGCGCAGTGATCCTTCGAGGACCTTCTTGGAGCGCGGGGTGAAGGGCACGTGCCCGCTGAGCGGTTTCTGCTCGTGTTCGCCGACCGCCTGCCGGATGCGTTCGCGCACGCTGGAGACGTCGAGGCCGAGGTCGCCGAGCACGCGGGCGGCGATCGGGTCGTCGCCGGCGATGACGCCGAGCAGCAGGTGCTCGGTGCCGATCCAGTCGTGCCCGAGTGCCCGGGCTTCCTCCTGGGCGAGCACGATGGCGCGGCGGGACGCATCGGTGAACCGTTCGAACATGGGGCTTCCACCTAGGGGTGAGCTGTCGATCAATCCACCGTAGTCCTCCGGGCCGCCCACCGATACGGGCTCGGCCCGGAAGCGCGGTCTAGGCGGATCGGTCCAGTTTGGGGGCGCGCGGACTGCGCCGGTAGGCCGACACCGCCGGGGAGTCCGGCAGCCACAGACGCCACGGGCGGTCGGCGGCCAGGCTGACCCCGACCCGGGGTCCCACCGAGACGGCGGCGGAATCGGTGACTTCGGGTCCGAGTTCCAGCCGGATCGGCGCGTCCGGATCGAACAGGTGAGTTCCGTAGTCGTCCAGCCCGATTCCCAGCGCGCTGCCGACATTGCCGGGCCCGCGGGCCAGATCGGCGTCGGTCTTGGCGGCGGGGCGACGACCGCGTGCGACGTCGTGCCCGTCGATGATCTCGCCCGCCCGGATGAGCACCGCGCTGGCGGTGCCGTCGGGCCCGCTGACCACATTGACGCAGGTGTGCATGCCGTAACTGAAATAGACGTACAGCACCCCGGGCGGCCCGAACATGACCGCGTTGCGCGGAGTCCGGCCCCGCCCCGAATGCGCCGCCGGATCGTGCCAGGGCCCGGCGGGATCCCCGCCGTAGGCCTCGACCTCCACGATGCGCAGGGCCACCGGACCGGATCGCAGGACCCCGCCGAGCAGTCGCCGCGCCGCACGCAGCGGTTCGACGGCAAGCTCTTCGGCACTCACGGCGGATCATTCTTCCGCACGGTCGTCCCGGGCGCGGTGCCGGGACGACCGAGCGAGTGGCCCGGGTCAGTGCCGCGTGGCTACAGCCATTCGGCGACGCCGTGGTGACCCGAGCAGGTGCCGCGGCGGTGCTGGCTGAAGCTGTAGGTGCCGTCCTTGCAGCGTGCGGTGGCCCCGTCGGGTGCGGTGGCCGACTGTTCCGGACGGTGCACGCAGGCGCCGTCGGAGTTCTCGTATTCGCTTGCGGTGCAGGCGGCGTGGAGGACCGGCGCGGCGACCGCCGGTCCGGCGAGCGCGGCGCCCGTGCTGAGGAAGGCCGCGGCGGCCCAGGGCAGAATGTGGCGCGTCACGCGGCGCGTTGTCCAACCGTTCACTACGAGATCCCTTGCACATGAGCGTTTTCGACACGGGGGCGGTTGCCCCCGACGAGCGCCGAATAGTACGGGACCCGCACGGCGGTGCGGCCGGGTTCTTTATTCGCCTACCGATCCGGCGGCCGATTCGCCGGTGCCGACCGGCCGCTGGATTCCGGCCAGTTTGTCGGGGTTGACCTGGAAGCGGATGTTCTCGATGCGGCCGTCACGGATATCGAAGGTCAGCGCGCCCACCCGGTAGTCGCCGATCACGCCGACCACACCGAGTTCGCCATTGATGTAGGCGGATTCGAGGTGGATGCCGGCGCTGACCGGTTTCGCCATCGCGCCGAGCAGCCAGCGGGCCACGTGGTCGGGGCCGTACAGGGGACGGCGGGCGGCGGTGACCTTGCCGCCGCCGTCGTTCCAGAGGGTGACGTCGGGGGCGAGCAGTTCCATGAGGGCGTTGACGTCGCCGCCGTGCGCGGCGGCGAGGAACTTGTCGGTGATGTCGGTGCGGGTGGCGAGGTCGGTGTCGAAACGCGGCCGGCGCGAATGGACGTGGGAGCGGGCGCGGTGGGAGATCTGCCGGACGGTGGCCTCGGGGCGGTCCAGGAAGCCCGCGATCTCGGCGTGCGAGTAGCCGAATACCTCGCGCAGCACGAAGACCGCGCGTTCGACGGGGCTGAGGGTTTCGAGGACGACGAGCATGGCGGTGGAGACCGTGTCGGCCATGTCGGTCTCCTCGGCGGCGTCGGCGGTGTTCGTGAGCAGGGGTTCGGGCAGCCACGGGCCGACGTAGGTCTCGCGGGTGGCGCGGGCGGAGGTGAGGCGGTTGAGGGCCAGGTTGGTGACGGTACGGACCAGGTAGGCCTTGGGATGGGTGACCGAATCCCGGTCCACCTCATGCCATTTGATCCACGCGTCCTGCAGGACGTCCTCGGCGTCGGTCACGGTGCCGAGCATCTGGTACGCGGTGCCGAACAGCAGCCGGCGGTGGGCGACGAAGGGGTCGATCGGATCGTCCTGCATGGACACATACCTACCTCATGCCAGGCCGCGGGTCGCACGGCCACCATTGCTGAGCTGCGCGCTGACGGTCATGTGCTTGCTCAGCTTGTAGCTGGGCACCGGGCTGGCGCTGACCATCTCCTTGTAGGCGACGGCGGCGCGGCCCTTCAGGTACCAGCGGCGCGGGGTGTCGTCGGCGTTGGTGAACTGGATGACGGCGTCGTGGCGGCCCAGGCTGACCGGCTGGTGCAGGTAGCCGAAACGGAAGGGCTTCACGGTCTTTCCGCGCAGGCGTCGGGCGACGGCGTCGGCGGTGTACGCGCCGGTGGGGATGCCGCTCTGGCAGGTGCCGTGCAGGACGCCGAAGGGCATGCGGATCGCGGCGGCGTCGCCGATGGGCAGGATGTCGGGGTGCGAGACCGAGCGCAGGGTGGTGTCGGTGAGGATCAGGCCGCGGTCGTCGACGGCGATTCCGGCCTGCTCGGCCAGCGGCGACACGCGCACGCCCGCGGTCCACAGCGTCAGGTGCGAGGCGAGGAGTTCGCCGGTGGTCAGGCGGACGGCGTCGGGCAGCACCTTGGCGACCTGGACGCCGGTGTGGCGGACGATGCCGAGACGGTCGAGGGCGCGGTTCAGGTGGGCGCGGGCCTTGTCGCCCATCATGTTTCCGGGCTCGGCGGCGCTGACCAGGGTGACGGTCAGGCCGGGGTGGGCCTCGGCGATCTCGGTGGCGGCCTCGATGCCGGTCAGGCCGCCGCCGACCACGGTGACGGTGCCGGCGGTCGCGGCGATCTCGGTGAGGCGCTGCGAGAAGCGGCGGGCGCGGCGCGGGTCGTTGAGGGTCCAGGCGTGGTGGTCGGCGCCGGGGACGGTCGCGGTGTCGGTGCTGCTGCCCAGCGCGTAGATCAGGGTGTCGTAGCGCAGTTCTTCGCCGTCGTCGAGGGTGACGACGCGGGCGGCGGGGTCGAGGGCGACGGCGGCGGCGCGGTGGAAGGCCACGCCCGATCCGGCCAGCACGTCGGGGATGCGGTGGTCGGCCAGTTCCTGTCCGGCGGCGATCTGGTGCATGCGCAGGCGCTCGGTGAAGCGGTCGGAGGGGTTCACCAGGGTGATGCGGACCTCGAGCTTGCGGGTGCGGCGGGCGAGGCGGGCGGCGGCCATCATGCCGGTGTAGCCCGCGCCGAGGATGACGATCTCGTGGGTTGTGGTGGTGGCGTTCATGATCGGCTCCGTGGGGTCGTTCCTGCTGGGTCGGCTATGGGACAGGACAGCCCCCGAGAACGTGACAGTCAGGCGATGTGATGTGGGTCACCACGGAACATTCGGGTCAGGCGACCGGTTGGGACAGGGGATGGCCGGGCCCCCGGCCTGCGACAACAGCGTCGGAGTGAGGTGCGATGGCCGTACAGGTCGAGATCTGGACCGATATCAACTGCCCGTTCTGCTACCTGGGCAAGCGGCGATTCGAGGAGGCGCTCGACGCCTTCCCGCACAAGGACGCCGTGACGGTGGTGCACCGGTCCTTCGAGCTGGACCCGACGCTGCCCAAGGATCACAGCGACGCGGTGGTCCCGCACATCGCGGAAAAGTACGGGATCAGCGAAGCGCAGGCCGCCGCCAACGAGCGCGGTCTCGGGGCGCAGGCCGAGGCGGCCGGGCTGACCTACGTCACCTCCGGCCGCGATTTCGGCAACAGCTTCGATATGCACCGGCTGCTGCACTTCGCGCTGGAGCAGGGCCGTCAGGAGCAGATGCTGGACGCCTTGTACGCGGCCAACTTCGCCGAGGAGCGGGCGCTGTTCGGTGACACCGAGCGGCTGGTCGAGGTGGCGGCCTCGGCCGGATTCGACGAGGCGGCGGTGCGGGCGGTGCTCGCCGATCCCGAGGCCTACGCGGACGCGGTGCGCGCCGACGAGGCCGAGGCGGCACGGCTCGGGGCCCGCGGGGTGCCGTTCTTCGTGCTGGATCGCAAGTACGGGGTGTCGGGCGCGCAGCCGCCGGAGGTGTTCGCGCAGGCGCTGGAGCAGGCCTGGAGCGATCAGGCGCCCGAGCTGGCCATGGTCGCGGACGGCGACGCCTGCGGGCCCGACGGTTGCGCTGTGCCGCAGCGGGATTGAGCAGGCCACCGCGGCGGTGAGCGTCAGCGCCCGCTGCCGCGGTGCATCCGGAAGCCGACCGCGTCCACCGTCGGAATGTAGGCGCTGCGCTCGCCGGAGCGGAGGCGCAGGACGTCGTCGGCGATGACGAAGCCGTAGGCGACGACCATCAGCAGCACCAGCTGACCCCACGCCACCCAGACGATGCCCAGCGGCGTGGTGGCCAGCACCGCGACCGCCCCGACCAACCGCAGCCAGGCCCGAGGAATGCGCAGCGCCAGCCGGAACAGGGCCTGGCCGACGAAGAAGACCGCGACGCCGCCCGAAAGGGCCAGGGCCGCTGCGATGCTCGCGGGTTCGTTGCCGTGCGCGATGGTCATCGAGATGCCCGCGGCGGTCAGGATGATGCCGAGGATCAGCACGAACAGCGAATAGCCGTAGGCGTAGACGGCCGGGCGGATGCGGGCGGGGCCGGGCAGCGCGCGCAGGGCGTGCTCGCCGCGTTCGTCGTCGAAGCCGAAGTAGGCCCACCACAGCACATAGCCGAGGGTGAGGCCGAGGCCAGCGGTCGCGACGAGGCCGACGGTGAGGTCCATGCCGGTCAGGTTCGCGCCGATGGCGATGACGGATTCGCCGAGCGCGATGATCACGACCAGGCCGTGGCGTTCGCAGAAGTGGCTGGGGCGCACCGCGAATCCCTCGACGCGGATCAGATACGGCGACACCACCTGGATCACGACGGCGGCCGACCAGAGCACGGTCCGCAGGCCGCCGTGGGTGATGCCGCCCGCCAGCACCAGCAGCGCGCACAGGCCGTTGAGCGGCGCCAGCCGCCACATCGCCGAACTGGCTCCCGCACCGCCCGAGGTCGCGAACATGAAGCTGTGCACCGTGTTCACCAACAGGTATCCGAGCCCGAACGCCAGCCCGGAGCCGCCGAACGCGCTCGGGACGGCGATGGCGATGACGAAGAACCCGAACATGCCCAGCAGCAGGAAGGTGCGCCGGGAAGAGCTGTTCGGCGCGACCTCGTTGGTGAGGAACACGTACCCGCTGTACATCCACCAGATCAGGGCGAACATCAGTGCCACGTGCCCGAGTTCGGCCCAGCCCGGGTGATGGGTGAAGGCGTGGGTGAGCTGGGTGATGGTGAAGACGAACACGAGGTCGAAGAACAGTTCCAGGGTCGAGGCCCGGACCTGTCCCCCTTCGGCCTCGAGCTCGCGCGCCGAACCGGACATTTCGCTGGTCACGTGCAGATCGTAGAGCCGCCCCGCCGCCCCCGCCGCATTTGCCGCGCCACACCCGACCGCCGCGGGCCCGATTGCGACAGACCAGGCCACCCGCGCGGTGGAGCTTGTCGCGCGCAGATCGATCCGAACGTGAACTCGCCGCGGTCCGCTCACCGACGCGGGGCGGGCTGCACGGGTGACGAAACCATGACGTGCGGGGTGACATGGCCTCGACCAGGTGGTTTTGCCGGGTCGGCCACCTAGGGTGGAGTCGGGGTGGCAGGTCGATCGGGAGTTGTGAGGCGATGCGGATTCTGGTGGCGGACGACGATCCCGTGGTGCGGGAGGTGGTGCGGCGGTATCTGGAGCGCGATGGGCTCGAGGTGGTGGAGACCGCGGGCGGGGCGGCGACCGCGACGGCGTTGGCGCGCGACGATGTCGATCTGGCGGTGCTGGATGTGATGATGCCGGGGCCGGACGGGATCGAGTTGACGCGCGCGGTGCGGGCGGGGGCGCGGCCGGAGCTGCCGATCATTCTGTTGACGGCGCTCGGGGAGGAGGACGACCGGGTGATCGGATTGCAGGCGGGGGCCGATGATTACGTGACCAAGCCGTTCAGTCCCCGGGAGCTGGCGTTGCGGGTGGCGTCGGTGCTGCGGCGGACGCATCCGCAGCCGGTGGCCGAGGAGGTGTTGCGCGGCGACGGGGTGGAGCTGGATCGGGCGGCGCGGACGGTGACGGCGGGCGGGTCGCCGGTCGAGCTGACCGCCCGCGAATTCGATCTGCTGGCTTTCCTGCTCGCGCATCAGCGGCGGGTGTTCAGCCGCCAGGAGCTGCTGGCCGAGGTGTGGGGCTGGAGTTTCGGGGATCTGTCGACGGTCACCGTGCACGTCAAGCGGTTGCGGGCCAAGCTGGGTTCCGCGCATCGAATCGAGACGGTGTGGGGTCGCGGATACGCTTGGGGCCGAGCCGATCTCGGTGCGGAGGCGAGCGATGCCGACTGACACGCCCGGCCTGATCGGGTACGCGCTGGCGGGCACGCTGCCGGTGGTGGTGATCGGCGCGCTGCTGCTGCGCTACACCCGCGGTCGCGCCATGACCACGAGTATGGCCGTGCTGGTGCTGATTCCGACGCTGGCCACCCTGTGCGGCGTCGTCGCGGTGAGCGGTCTGATGTTCGGCGCCGAATTCGAGCGCACCGCCGTGGTGCTGGCGGTGGTCACCGCGGTGACGGTGCCCGCGGCGATCCTGCTGGGCCGCGAGCAGGCCCGCGCCACGGTGTGGGAGCGCGAGATGCTCGAGCAGGAGCGCGCCGCCGAACGGTCGCGGCGCGAGCTGGTGGCGTGGGTCAGCCACGATCTGCGGACGCCGCTGGCGGGGATCCGCGCCATGGGTGAGGCGCTCGAGGACGGGGTGGTGACGCGGCCGGAGGAGGTGCGCCGGTACGCGGATCAGATCGTGCGCGAGACGAATCGGCTCTCGGCCATGGTGGACGACCTGTTCGAGATGTCGAAGATCAACGCGGGGGCGCTGCGACTGCATCTGGAGCCGGTGGACCTGCGCGAGGTGATCGACGAGGTGCTGGCGACCAACCAGCCGACCGCCGCGCGCGCCGGAATCACCTTGTCTGCCACCCAGCCCGCCGACAAGCTGCTGGTGGCGGGCAGTGAGCGGGCGCTGGGCCGGGTGCTGACAAATCTGGTGGCCAATGCCATCGCGCACACCCCGCCCGGCGGGCGCATCGACATGTCGGCCGGCGCGACGGACGGGCAGGCGTGGGCGCGGGTCGACGACACCGGGCCGGGCATTTCCGAGACCGATCTGCCGCGCATCTTCGAGGTCGCCTATCGCGGCAGTTCGGCCCGCTCCCCCGGCGCGGCCGAATTGGGCAGCAGCAGCGGGATGGGGCTGGCCATCGCGGCCGGGCTGGTGGCCGCGCACCACGGCGACATCACGGCGCGGAACCGTCCGGAGGGGTCGCGATTCGAGATCCGGCTGCCGCTGCTGGACTCCGCCGGGCGGCGGTGAGCAGGCAGGCGGCGGCCACCGCCCAGACCACGGTCAGCGAGATCAGCAGGCCGACGGTGTAATTCCGGTCCAGGATGGTGTCGTTGCCGGGAACCGCGCCCTCGCGGCCGAGGACCGGGATCGCGAGCAGGATCAGGGCGAGGCTGACGAACGCGCCGACGGTGAAGACGGGCCACCAGCGGGCGGGGAGCACGGAGTGGCCGAGCGTGCCCGCGAGGGCGGCGACCGGGCCGAAGATCAGGTTCTCGGCCAGGATCGCGCCGACGAACCACAGCGCGATCGAGCGCAGGTCGGTGGTGCTCATCGCCAGCAGCAGGTCCACCCCGTAGGCGGCACAGCCGATTCCGAGCGCGCCGAGCAGGATTCGAATGGTCGTCACGCGATTTCCTCGATGGTCTTCAGCCATTTGGTCTGCAGTACGCCGGGCCGGTTCGGGGCGATGAGCCGGCAGGGGTAGCCGTGGTCCAAGGTCAGATCTTCGCCGTTGAGACGCAGTGCGATCAGGGTGGCGGCATCCACGACGTGGGTGTGCGGCAGCACGGAGGAACCGTAGATGCCGGTGGTCTCCAGCGACACGAAACGCACATCGCCGCCGCCATAGTCACCGGCCCGGGCCAGCAGGTCTCGCAGGCGTACGCCGGACCAGCGGCCCTGGGCGCTCCAGCCCTCGACGCAGGCGATCGGTAGCGCGCTGTCGTACTGCGGCAGGGCTTCGAGCTCGGTGCGGGAGAAGACGCTTTCCCGGCCACCGACTTTGACGGTCAGTGCGTACTGCGGCGAGCGAGCCATCTCGGTGACGGCTGCCGCCGCTGCCGTCCTGTTGATCGGAATTCCCTGCGGTCCTTCGCCACTGCGCGGGGCCAGCAGTGACGTCCAGCGCAGGAACGGAACCGATTGCCCGACCACCGCGATGCCGGTCACCACCGCGCCCAGCCCGGCCGCCGCCAAGACGGTTCGCCGCGAAATACCGTGGGGCACTTCTTCATCAGTGGGCTCGTCGACAGGTCTCGACAGCGCCTGACGCACGACGGGAAGCTTGACCGCCAGGTGCACGGCGACGGCCCCGAAGGCCACGTAGGCCATGGCGTGATGCGTGGTGGTGAAGAAGAACTTCCACGGGTAGTTCTGCGCGGTATTGAACAGGCCCGTCACGATCTGGAACAGCACCGCGCCGATGAGCACCGCCACCGACAACCGCTCCAGCGCCTCCGGGAGTCCGCGCCGCAGCGACGGTTTGATGAAGAACCGCGGATACACCGACCAGAGTTTCACCAGCAGCAGCGGGATCATCATGACCCCGACCGTGACGTGCGTGCCCTGGGTGAGCCGATACAGCCACACCGGGTGGGCGGGCCACCAGAACCAGTCGGGCGGATGCTGGATCAGGTGGCTGATCAGCCCCGTCACGAACAGGATCGTGATTCCCGCCCCGAGTGCCAGGCCGGTGCGCGCGGCCACGGCCGTCGAGCGGCCCGGACTCCACCGGCGGGAGAGCCTTTCCGGCAGCAGTAGTTCGGGCGGCCCGATCGGGTCGGGACCGGCGTCCGCGGTTTCGGTGGGCTGGCTCGGCAACACCGCGGGCTCCTTTCGAGAACTGAATATCAGAGTGGGACAGGCATTTTCGTGGTCACCAGCTCGGTGACGGCGCGGGCGAAGCGGCCCCGGGACACCGCCGCCACCGAGACGGCGTCGGCATAGGTGTCGACGTCGGTGAGCGTGGGCAGCGCGTGCACCCGTAATCCGCTGTGCCGCAGGGCAGTCGCGGTGAGCTCGCCGGTCCGGTCGGTCGACATGGGGATGTCGGCGAGCAGATGCGCGGCGCGCGGCCCGGACAGGCCCAGCGCCCACCAGCCGCCGTCGGTGGCCGGTCCGAGGACGGTGTCGCCGGTGGCGACCAGGCGGGCGGCCGAGCGGGCGAGCAGGACCGGGTCGGCCTGCGGGGTGTCCATGCCGATCTGCAGCACCGGGACGCCGAACTCGGCGGCGTCGACGTGGGCGTGGGCGAGGCGCTCGCCGAAGCTGTCGCCGCGCTGCGGGATCACGGTTACTTCGCGCAGCGCCGCGTTCAGTTCGACCGAGCGCTCGGCCCGGTCCAGGTCACCGGTCCAGGCGACGACAGGGTGGCGGATGCCGCTCTCGCGCACCGCGTCCAGGGTGTCGAGCAGGGCGCAGGCCGCCAGGTAGGCGGCGTCGACCGGCGAGAACTGCGGGGTGAGGCGGGTTTTGGCGAAGCCCGGGATGGGCGATTTGGCCATGATGAGCAGGGTGGCGGGAACGGTGTCGTCGAGCGGGGCGTGGTCTATGTCGGTGGTCATCGCACACTCCAGAAGTCACGGGCGGCCCGCAGGGTGCCGCGCCAGGAACCGGAGACCTTGGACTCGCCGTGAGTCCGCGGCCGATAGGTGATGTCGCGCTCCAGCACCAGCCAGCCCGCACGGGCCGCGCCGGTGAGCAACGCCAGCGGATATCCGGACCGGGCGTGCAGGTGGCCGAGCGCCTGCAATCGGTCGCGGCGGGTGACGCGCATGGCGGCGATATCGTGCACCGGTAGGCCGTACCGGCGGCGCAGCCGGAAAGCGAAGGCCCAGTTGCCGATTCGCGCGTGCACCGGCAGCGCGCCGGGGACGGCGCGGCGGCGGCCCACCACCATGTCGACGTCGGGGCGGAATTCGGCCACCAGCCGGGGTAGTTCGCCCGGGTCGAGGGAGCCGTCGCCGTCGAGGACGGCGACCAGTTCGGTGCGGGCGGCATCGACGCCGGCCTGGACGGCGCTGCCGTATCCGGGCATCGATTCGGTCACCACGGTCGCGCCCGCCGCGCGGGCCACCGCCGCGGTGCCGTCGGTGGAGCCGTTGTCCACCACGATCACCCGGTACCCGATGGGAATCGCCGACAGTACGCCGGGCAGGGCTTCCGCCTCGTCCCGGCAGGGGATCACCACCGTGACCCCGGGCTCGGAGTCCAACTCGGTCATGGCCTCGACGGTAAGCCCAAACGGGGCATTCGACCGCCGGGACACGCATGACGAAAGTATGACGGGAGCAGCAAGAATGTCGATCCGGACAGTTCCGGCGGGTTTCGGGGCCTATGGTTTCCGGCATGGCGAACGCTTCCGCGACGAGGGTCGCGCGCTACGTCTCCACTCGCGTCGACGGCTACGGCGCACTCGCGGCCTTCGTTCTCGTCCTGGCCGCCTTCCTGATTCCGCGAATCGAGGGCAAACCCTGGCGGGACACGTTGTACGCCGGGGCCGCACCGCTCTTCGGCGGCTGGCTCCCGCATCTGGGCTGGGGCACGGTCCCGGCGGTGGCGATCGCGGCGGCGGTGGTGCGGTTCGGCCCGGACCTGGCGCGGCGGCTGTCGTTCGGGCGGCTGCTGCTGGCCACCTGGGCGACGGCGGCGGCGTGGGCGTTCGCGCTGGCCATGGTCGACGGCTGGCAGCGGGGCTTCGCGGGGCGGCTCACCACCCGCGACGAGTACCTGCACGAGGTCGGCGGGGTGCACGACATCGGGGCCATGGTGCGCGGATTCTCCGGCCGCATCCTGGATTTCCAGCCCGACTCGTGGACCACGCACGTGTCCGGGCATCCGCCGGGGGCGCTGCTGGTGTTCGTGCTGCTGGACCGGATCGGGCTGGGCGGCGGGGCGTGGGCGGGCCTGGTGTGCCTGGTCGTGGGGACGAGCGCGGTGGCCGCGGTGCCGTTCACCTTGCGGGCCTTGGGCGCCGAGCATCGGGCGCGCGCGGCGACGCCGTTCCTGGCCCTGCTGCCCGCGGCGATCTGGATCGCGGTCTCGGCCGACGGCTTGTTCGCGGGCGTGGCGGCGTGGGCAGTGGCGCTGCTGGCGCTCGCCACCCGGCTCGAGCGGGGCTGGATCGCGGCCGCGCTGGGGTCGGGCTTGCTGTTCGGGTTCACCGTGTTCCTGAGTTACGGCCTTGTGCTGATGGCGATTCCGGCCGCGGCGGTGCTGCTGGCGCGGTCACCGCGGCCCGCGCTGCCGGCGCTCGCGGGAGCGCTGGCGGTGGTGGCGGCCTTCGCGGCGGCCGGGTTCTGGTGGTTGACCGGCTATCACCTGGTGGTGCAGCGGTACTACCAGGGCATCGCGCACGAGCGGCCGTACGGGTACTGGGTGTGGGGCAATCTGGCCGCGACGGTGTGCGCGGTAGGTCTGGCCACCGCCGCGGCCGGCTGCCGGGTCCTGGTCGAGCTGGAGATCCCGCCGGTACGCCCGCTACGGGAATGGTTGTCGCGCTGGCGTACTCACGTCGATCCCGCCGCGCTGATGGCGGGAGCCGGGCTCACCGCGATCCTGATCGCCGACATCAGTGGGTTGAGCAAGGCCGAGACGGAACGGATCTGGCTGCCCTTCGACGTGTGGGCGCTGGCGGCGACCGCACTGCTCCCCCGCCACAGTGCCCGGTTCTGGCTCGTGGTGCAGGCGGCGGGGGCGCTGATCGTCAATCATCTGATCCTGACGAACTGGTGACCGCGGCGAGCGGATTCACCGCCAGGTAGGCGCCCCCTCCCCGCAGGCGGCGCGCAACGGCGCGGACGAGAATTCGGCCAGGCCCGCGGTCGGGGTGACGGCGGCGGTGAAACCCAGTGCGCGCCGGGCCCGTTCGGGTCCGGCCACGATGTGGCGGACGTCGCCGGAGCGGTATTCGCCGGTCACCACCGGCTGTTTGCCCCCGCACGCGGTGGCCAGGGTGGCCGCCACGTCGCCGATCGTGATGGGAATTCCCGAGGCGATATTGAGCGGGGTGAACGCCGTCAGCGGCTGTTCGAGGGCGGCCACATTGGCGGCGGCGATATCGCGGACGTGCACGAAATCGCGGGCCTGGGTGCCGTCCTCGAAGACGCGCGGGGCCTCGCCTGCCTCGAGCGCCGACCGGAAGATGGCGGCGACACCGGAATACGGTGTGTCCCTGGGCATGTCGGGGCCGTAGACATTGTGGTAGCGCAGTGCGGTGACGGTGCCGCCGGTGGCCGCGGCCCAGGCGGTCGCGTAATGCTCCTGCGCGACCTTGGAGGCGGCGTAGAGGCTGCGCGGCCGCAGCGGCGCGTCCTCGTCGATCGGCGCCCAGGACAGTGGGCGGCCGTCGGGGCCGCGGTGGTCGAAGCGCCCGGCGTCGAGGTCGGCGCGGGTGCGCGGGGCCGGGTCGACCGGGTCGCCCGCGGAGTCGACGTAGCGTCCCTCGCCGTAGACCACCATGGACGAGGCCAGCACCAGATGGCGGCAGCGGGCCCGGTCCATGGCGGCGAGCAGGACCGCGGTGCCGAGGTCGTTGTGGCTGGCGAAGGCGGGCGCGTCCTGCGCGCTCACCCCCGCGCCGACCACGGCCGCCTGGTGGCAGACCGCGCCGACGCCGGTCAGCAGCTCGGCCAGGGCGTCCGGGTCGCGGACGTCGGCCTGGATGACGCCGGGCGGCGGGGCGGCGTCGCGGCCGTGGGCGGCGGCGAGCATGAGGTCGACCGCGACGACCTCGTGGCCGGCGGCGAGCGCCGCGCGGTGGATGTGCGAGCCGATGAACCCGGCTGCGCCGGTCAGGAGTACACGCATGCGGCGATTCTGGCCGCAGTGCCGCCGGAATGCGCCCGGACCGGCCGAGGTCGCCGGGTTCGTCACGATTTGGTCAGATCGCGGCGGGCCGGCACGGGGGGTCTTGCCACGCGTCGCCGACCGGCGCACAATTCATCACGTAGTGAATTCAACACTCGATGAATTGAGGGTGACCGTGACGGCACCAGCGACAACCACCGACGCCATCGCCATCGAGCACCTGGAAGTGCGCCGCGGCGGGCATCAGGTGCTGCAGAACATCTCCCTGACCGTGCCGAAGGGCAGCATCACCGGACTACTCGGACCGTCGGGGTGCGGCAAGACGACGCTCATGCGCAGCATCGTCGGCACGCAGATCATCGAATCCGGCACCGTGCGGGTGCTCGGCGACGAGGCCGGATCGCGCGCGCTGCGGCGGCGGGTCGGGTACGTGACCCAGGCGCCCAGCATCTACGACGACCTCACCGTCGCCGACAATGTGGCCTACTTCGGCGCGCTGTACGGGGCCTCGCGCGCCGACGTCGACACCGCCCTGGCCGCGGTCGGTTTGAGCAGTCACTCCGGCCATCACGGCAGTGAGCTGTCGGGCGGGCAGCGCACCCGGGTGTCCCTGGCCTGCGCGCTGGTGGCCGACCCGGAGCTGCTGGTGCTCGACGAGCCGACCGTCGGCCTGGACCCGGTGCTGCGCGCCGATCTGTGGGAGCAGTTCGACGCGCTCGCCAAACAGGGCCGGACGCTGCTGGTGTCCAGTCACGTCATGGACGAGGCCGAACACTGCGATCGGCTGCTGCTCATGCGCGAAGGCCGCCTGCTGGCCCAGCTCACCCCCGCCGAATTGCGTTCCGACACCGGCGAATCCAGTCTGGAGAACGCCTTCCTCAAGCTGATCCGGATGGGAGAAGAGCTGTGACCGCGACCCTTTCGCGCCCGGCGGGCCCGCGCCCGTTGCGCTGCTACACCGCCACCACGGTGCGCATCCTGCGGCAGTTGCGCGCCGACCACCGCACCGTCGCCATGATCGTGCTGGTGCCCGCGCTGCTCATGACGCTGCTGTACTTCGTCTACAAGAACTATCCGATGATGCCCGGCGCGCCCCGGCTGTTCGATCGGATCGGCATCACCATGCTCGGCATCCTGCCGTTCGTGGTCATGTTCCTGATCACCGCCATCGCCATGCAGCGCGAACGGGTCTCGGGCACCCTCGAACGGCTGATGACCACCCCGCTGTCCAAGCTGGATCTGCTCGCCGGGTACGGCACCGCGTTCTCCATCGCGGCGGCCGCGCAGGCGGGGGTGGCGTGCCTGGTGGCGTTCTGGCTGCTGGGCCTGAACGCGGCGGGCAGTCCCGCGCTGGTGGTGCTGATCGCGGTCATCGACGCGGTGCTCGGCGTCGCGCTGGGCCTGCTGGCGAGCGCGTTCGCCCGCACCGAGTTCCAGGCCGTGCAGTTCATGCCGGTGATCGTGCTGCCGCAGTTCTTCCTGTGCGGGCTGCTGGTGCCGCGTGGTCAGCTGCCGAGCTGGCTGGAGGCGATCAGCAATGTGCTGCCGCTCAGCTACGCCGTCGACGCGCTCGAGCAGGTGTCGACGCATACCGGAGCGACGGGCCAGATGTGGCGCGACATTCTGATCGTGGCCGTGTTCGCCGCGGTGGCATTGGTTTTGGCGGCCGCGACCCTACGTCGGCGGACCGCGTGACGGGTGGCTCCGGCACGCGCAGCGGCCGCCGTCCCGGCAACTCCGGCACCCGGGAGGCGATTCTCGACGCCGCCCGGGTGCGGTTCGCCGAGGTCGGCTTCGACAAGGCCTCCATCCGGTCGATCGCGACCGCGGCCGCCGTGGATCCGGCGCTGGTGCACCACTACTTCGGCACCAAGCACCAATTGTTCGCGGCGGCACTGCAATTGCCGATCGACCCGCAGGAGATCCTGGCCGGATTCGCCCTGGTCCCCCTGGAACAGCTGGGCGAGCACATCATCCGCACGGTGGTCGGCATCTGGGACTCCCCCGTCGGCATGCCCGCGGTCGCCGCCTTCCGCAGCATGCTCGCCAGCGACGATCCCACGCTGGCGCGCACCTTCCTGCTGGAGGTGGTGCTGAAAGAGATTCGCCCGCGCGTGGATTCGCCGCCCGGCACCGGCGCGCAACGCGCGGTCCTGGCGGCCTCGCAGCTCGCGGGGCTGCTGGTGACCCGCAAGATCCTGCGGCTGGAACCGATCGCCTCGATGCCGATCGACCAGCTGGCCGGCGCCATCGGTCCCACGCTGCAGCGCTACTTCACCGGCGACCTCGACGGGCTCACCGGGGCTGAGCGAACTCAGCCCGGGCCGTGATCAGTCCTGGCCCAGGAACAGAATGTGCTCGTCGTCGGAGACATCGCGGGCCTCGTCCACGAGCAGGACCGGGATGCCGTTGTCGACCGGGTAGGCGCGGCGCAGGCGCGGGTTGTAGAGCACGGTGTCACCGGTGGCGGTGTGGACCAGCTGCAGGGGGCCCTTGTCCTGCGGGCAGGCCAGCAGGGTCAGCAGGGTGGGGTCCAGGATTTCCTCCGACATGTCCGACAACCTACCGGTCGGGCGTCGCGGCGACGGAATCGGCGGGGCGGCGGAAGCTGATGTGGCGGTGGCCGAAGAAGCTGGCCACCGCGACCAGGCCCATGACCACGACCGCGGCCGGTTCGGCCGGGGCGTGCGCCAGCGAGACGGCCAGCTGCAGCAGCACCATGTTCAGCACCATGCCGACGGCGTTCACGCCGACGAAGGCCACGAAGTCGCGCAGCACGTGGCCGCGCACCCGGAACACCAGGGTGCGGTGCAGGGCGAAGGCGATCACCATGCCGACCGCGTAGGCCAGCGCCACCGACAGGGCCGCGGCCACATCCTTGGACACCGTGTCGCCGAGCACGGTCAGCCAGACGATGGTGAGCACCATGCCCATCAGCGTGTTGAACCCGCCGACCAGCGCGAAGGCCACCTCCTGGCGGCGAACCAGGCGCAGCAGCGGACCGGCCGGCGCGTTCTCGCCGTGCCCGGGCGCGCTCGCATCAGGGCCGGGCGAGTGGCCGGCGGTGACCGCCGTGTTGTCGGCCGGCCGGTGCCGCGCGTCGGTCACTTCGACGAACCCACCAGTTCGCGATCCTGCTCGTCGTCGAGCTGTTCGGCGGCGGGCGCGTCCGCGCCACGGCGGCGGGAACGGACGTAGAGCCACTGCAGCAGGCCCAGGCCGACGAGTCCGGCGCCGGCGCCGGCGATTCCGATCTTCCAGCCCGGCGGCCGCCAGCTCAGTTCCAGTTCGGCGTTGTCGGTGCCGGCCGGAATGTCCACGGCGACGAACACTTTCGACACGGTGTGGAACGGGATGGTCTTGCCGTCGAGGGTGACCCGGTAGCCGGGCCAGCCCAGGCGGGCGAAGGTGACGCGGCCGCCGGTCTCCGAGGACACCCGCACCCGGCTGGTGGTGTCGGTGTCCTCGATCGAGGTGGCGGTGACGTCGTGGGCATCGCCGACGCGGCCGTTGACCGTGGAGATCGGGCCGTTGTCGCGTTCGAGCACCCAGATGTACTTCTCGTGGCCGGGGACGTCCACGAAATGCCAGCCCTCGGGAGCGGGCTGGTCACCGGCCTCGGGGAGCATGGCCTTCTGCAGCACCACCCGGTCGATGAGCATGAGGTCGGCCAGGATTCGGCCGGTGGTCGGCTCAGGGCTGAACAGGCGGTGGTAGGCATCGGGGCAGACGCTGGAATCCCAGCGCATGCAGAGCATCTCGCCGAAGTAGAAGTGCCCGTTCGGGGTGTACCCGTTGACGTAGTCCTTTTCCAGGTCCTTGGCGTAGTTGCCCCACACCAGCGATCCGTAGGCCCCGTCGAGGCTCTTGTCGGCGGGTTGCAGCAGGCCGCGTTCGGAGAGCTGAATGGTGGTGCCGCCGGAGAACTTCGGGAACGCGGCCATGGCCTCGGTGCGATTCGCGGGCAGGTTCCACGACATCGGGGTGGGCTGCACCCACCACACCTGGAACCAGGCGATGGGCACCATGGCGGCGATCACCAGCGCGGTGGCCCCGGACGCGCCGCGGGTGCGGCCCAGCCACACCGCGCCGAATCCGAGCGCGATCACGACCGCCGCCGAGCCCAGATGCCACAGCACCTGATGCGGGTCGGCGGAGAAGGTGCGCACCCACAGGGCGAGGACCAGCACCAGCGCAGCGATGATCCGGTTGTTGCGATCCTTCAGCGTGGCGAAGCGGCCCAGCAGCACGCACACCAGCACCAGCAGCCCGAGCGCCAGCATGGGCAGCACGCGGGCGGGCCAGCGCAGCGGGCCGACGGTGCCGGGCCCTGCGGTCCACATCAGCGCCATCAACGCGAGCAGGGCGATGGCGACGAACTGCTTCCAGTGTTTCTGCGCCGCCTTCCAATCCACGAAGGCCAGCGCCGGGATCAGGAACCAGGCGATGTAGGTCATGGGCAGCGGCTGCACATAACCCCACCAGGAGTTGAACGCGGGCATGGTGGTGGGCAGGCTGGCGTTCAGCGACTCCGACCACGGCACGGTCAGGAACTGGTCGTTATTGATCTGCGAATTGCCGCGCCAGCTCACCTGCGCCGACAGCATCGACGGCAGGAAGGTCAGCAGGCCCGCCAGGCCCGCGCAGCCCGCGGCGGCGGCCAGGCGCAGCAGCGGCCCGAACGCGGCGCGCCACTGCGGCCAGGTGCGCGGGCCGCGGACCACCAGGAAGCCGACGGCCACCGCGATGAGCATGAGCACGGCCTCGACCGCGGGGAACACGTACTGCACCGAGATGGCCAGGTACAGGTAGACGAAGACCGGGATCGGACCGCCCTGGCCGCGCAGGTAGCGCTCCGAGGACGCCCAGGCGTGGATCATCCACGCGGTGCCCGCCATGGCGGTGAACCAGCTGGCCTCGTCGAAGAACAGAAAGAAGCCGGTGAACGGCATGGCCACGCCGGCGACCGCGGCCCACTGCGGGCGCGCGCCGTACGCCAGGCAGACGCGGTACACGCCGAGCCCGGTGATGATCGCGTAGATCGCCTTCACGATGGTGGCGTACAGGGCCAGGTTCGGCACCGAGGGCGCGATCAGGTCGATCAGCAGCTGCGGCGGGTTGAACAGTCCCGCTTCCTCATTGGTGTAGTTGCCGGTCATCCACTGCTGCGGCTGCAGCAGCGGGAAGTGGCCTTCGCGGAAGGCGCGGCCGAAGAACACCCACAGTCCGGTGTACTGGGATTCGGTGTCGTCGGTGAAGAAGTGGCGGGGATTGGCCAGCACCACGGCCAGGTAACCGAGGATCACGCCGAGGGCGGTCACCCCGCCCCAGCGATACACCTCGCGCCGGGTCGCGCGGCGCGCCGCGTCGTCTTCGTCCGGCCCGGATTCGGCGGCCCCGACCGCCTGGGAAACTGAGCTGTCCACCACGAGTTCCAGACCCTACAGGGCGGTGCTGTCGATGGCACTTACGCCGGTGCGTCGATGGCACTTACGCCGGTGCGTCGACGGCACTTACGCCGGTGCGCTGACGGCGGCGAATCCCGGGGGTCGTCCATCCCGCTTACGCCGATCCGTCGCGTCCGGCGGGGATGGGGAATGATGGGCCGATGTCAACACTTCGCGCCGAATGCCGCGCCGAGCAGCGTGTTAGAGTTCACGACGGCTCGGGCTCCGGTTTCCGGTGTGGAGTTCCGGCGCACTCCGTCATCGAAAGTACATTCAGCTGATGCCGATTCCGTCCGCCCGCACCTACGCGAGCGACCCCAGCGTGACCTCCGGCGAGCGCCCGGAGCGGGTGCACGCGGTCTCCGTCGTGGTGCCCGTGTACCGCGGTGAGGACACCATCGCCTCGCTGGTCAGTGAACTGGACAAGCTCGGCGAGCCGGTGACCACGCCGCGCGGCGCGAGCTTCCGGGTCGAGGAGATCGTGCTGGTGCACGATCACGGCCCCGACCGCTCCGACGTGGTGCTGCGCGAGCTCGCCGAGACCTACCCGCAGGTGCGGGTGGTGTGGCTGAGCCGTAACTACGGTCAGGACGCCGCCACCATCGCGGGCATGGCCGCCGCCCAGGGCGACTGGACGGTCACCATGGACGAGGACGGTCAGCACGATCCGGCGTTCATCGCCGACTTCCTCGACGCCGCCCTCACCGAGCGCGCCGATCTGGTCTACTCCAAGCCGGTCAACACCCGCCCGCACGGCTTCCTGCGCAACATCACCTCGCGCGGGGCGAAGCTGGTGCTGGCGACCCTGTTCGCCTTCCCCGACTCGACCCGCTTCGAGAGCTACCGGCTGATCCGCGGCGACATCGCGCGGCAGCTGGCCCGGGTGGCCTCCAACGGCGTGTACCTGGACGTGGCGCTCACCTGGGTGGTGGGCGACGTGGCTCAGGTGCCGGTGCAGCTGCGCGCCGAGGGCCGCGAGGAGTCCGGCTACAACTATCGCCGGCTGTTCTCGCTGTTCTGGAAGATGGTGCTGTGCAGCGGAACCCGCGGCCTGCGCCTGGTCAGCATGCTGGGCGTGACACTCGCGCTGGGCGGGCTCGGCATGGCGGGCTGGGTGGTCTACCACGCGCTCACCAACAGCGGCCGGGATCCGGAGGGCTGGGCGTCGCTGATGACGGTGCTGCTGCTCTGCTCGGGCGCGGTGCTGTTCTCGCTGGGCCTGATCGCCGAATACCTCGGGGTGGCACTGCATGTGCTGGTCGGTAAGCCCCTGTATCTGACGGTGGATTCGCCGACGCCGCGCCCGGAGCAGGGCGTGGGCGTCGGAATCCGCCACACCGCAACTCGTTTCGACGGTATCGAGGGGGATCCCCGCGCGTGAGCAGTGACCGCATCATCTTCAGCCGCCCGTTCCGCGCCGCGCGCGAGCTGCCGAATGTGGAAGCCGTGCTGACGTCGGATCACAGCCACGGCGACGGTCCGTTCACCGCCGCGGCGACCGCGAAGCTGCGCGACATCACCGGCGCGCCGCACGCGCTGCTGACCACCTCCTGCACGCACGCGCTCGAAATGGCCGGGCTGCTGCTGGAACTCGGGCCCGAGGACGAGGTGATCGTCCCGAGCTTCGCGTTCACCTCGACCGCCACCTCGATGGCATTGCGCGGCTCCACCGTGGTGTTCGCCGACATCGATCTGGCGACCGGCAGCCTGGACCCGGAGTCGGTGGCCGCCGCGGTCACCCCGCGCACCAAGGCCGTGGTGGTCATCCACTACGGCGGTGTGGCCGCGGATATGGAAGGGCTGCAAAGGCTGGCGGACGCGCACGGTTTCGCCATCATCGAGGACAACGCGCACGGCCTGGGCGGCTCCTACCGCGGCCGTCCGCTCGGCAGCATCGGCACGGTGGGCGCGCTGTCGTTCCACGACACCAAGAACGTGCACTGCGGTGAGGGCGGCGCGGTGCTGCTCACCGATGAGATCCTCATGGCGCGTGCGGAGATCATTCGCGAGAAGGGCACCGACCGGGCGCGGTTCCTGCGCGGCGCGGTGGACAAGTACTCGTGGCAGGACATCGGATCCTCGTATCTGCCCAGTGAATTGAACGCGGCGGTGCTGGACGCGCAGCTGGCGGAGTTCGGCACCATCCAGCGCAACCGGCACCGGGTGTGGGACCACTACGCGGCGACGTTGCCGGAGTGGGCCGCCCGCAACGACATTCGGCTGATGTCGGTGCCGACGGACCGGGAGCACACCGCGCACCTGTACTACCTGCGGGTCCCGACCGAGGACCGCCGGGACGCGCTCATCGCGCATCTGTCGGGTCTGGGCATCGTGGCCCCCTTCCACTACGTGCCCCTGGACTCCTCCCCCGCTGGTTTGAAGCTGGGCCGCACGCCGAACCCGTGCGTGCGCAGCGCCGAGTTCTCCGCCACCCTGGTTCGGCTGCCGCTGTGGCCGGGCCTGACCGAGGCTCAGCTGACGCGGGTCGTCGAGGGCGTCACGAGCTTCGCCGTCTAGCCCTCGGGGACGACCGGAACGCATACCTGGTACCGCAAGTCACGGTCCCAACCTGGGCATATGACCAACTGTGAGCTGAAAATTTTCTGAGAGAATTTTTCTCGAAATCGCTCACGGGCAGTGTGGAGCGGATACCTTTCACATCCAGTCGGCGTGTCTGGCCGGCAGGATTGAGAGGTAAACCTAATGGGCAAGATGCAGCGAGCTGGTTACGGTGCGGGCGCGTTCGGCGCCATGGCCGCTGTCGCGGTACTGGCGGCACCCTCCGCCAGCGCCGTCATCAACAACGTGATCGTGGCAAGCACCAACCCGGTGGTCGGCTGCTCCTACCTGGTCACGGCGAACACCTCGCTGCTGGGCAGCGTCTTCACCGTCACCTTCCTCGACAACGGCGTCGAGTTCGGCAAGTCCAGCGTCGTCCTGGCCGCGAACCAGGCCACCATCAACTGGACCCCGAAGACCGCGGGCAAGCACACGATCACCGCCAAGCAGGAGCTGATCAGCAGCCAGTCGACCGACGTCACCGTCTCCGAGCAGAGCATCGTGTCGAAGCTGCTCGGCACCGGCAGCGCCTCCTGCACCTCACAGAGCAGCCTGAGCGCGCAGTAATCCGCCACATCGGCTCGACGCCCCCGGAGACTTCCTCCGGGGGCGTTCGCCGTTCGAGCGGGCCGACTGCACGAAAAAGCGCCCCGGCACGGATGCCGGGGCGCTTCTCAGGGGTCGATCAGGCGAACAGACGCGACGCCAGTTCCGGGGTGAGCACCTCGTAGGCGTCGGTGGTGCGGTTGTACCACCAGGTCCGGTCGTCGGGCTCGGCCCGGCCCGCGGCCTGGACCGCGCGGGTGGAGGGCCGGAAGGTGGAGCTGCGCGGAATGTCGTCGACCACGTAGACGATGTCGGGCCGCTGCTCCGGGGCCAGAGCCCGGACCGCCTCGGTGACGTCCTTGGGGGCCAGACCGAATCCCTGGCGGACGCTGACCGCGGCCACGGCCAGCACGCGGTCGCGCGCCGGGAGGGCGAAGGCCACCTCCATGTCGACCGCGGTGATGTCGTTGAGGACGTCCACGATCGGCTGGGTGTAGACCGGGCCGCGCGGCGTCGGGATCACCGTGTCGCGGCGGTCCATCAGCCAGTAGTCGCCGTCGCTGTCGCGGCGGAAGAGGTTCTCGGTCGGCATCCAGGCGTCGCCGGGAGTGAATACCCCGCGCAACCCTCCCGCGGACAGGTCGACGGTGTCGGTCACCGTGCCGATCAGCAGGCCCACCTCGTTGTCGGCGCAGCGCCGCGCGAAACCGCTGTCCTCGGTCAGGATCTCGTCGGTCAGCGGGTCGTAGGCGATGAGCTCCACCTTCGCGGTGCCCGGGACCGGCCGGCCCTTGGAACCGATCTTCGCGCCGGCCACGTTGGCCAGCACCACGTCGCCCTCGATGGAGGCGTAGAACTCGACCACCTTGGCGGGGGTGAAGCGTTCCTCGGTGCGCCGCCACAGGCCCGCGGGCATGCCCGAGCCGATGAACAGGCGGATCGGGTGCGGGTGCCCGGCGACGAAGGTGTCGGTGTCGAGGATGTCGCGCAGCATGGTCCAGGTGTAGGTGACCACGGTGACGCCGTAGCGGTGCACCTCCTCCGCGAACCGGGGGGGCTCGAGCGAACGGGCCAGCGCGATGCGGCTGCCGCCGGCGACCGCGCCGCCCAGACTCACCAGCAATCCGGACGAATGGTGCAGCGGCGCAAGGCAGTACACGGTGTCGTGCCGGCCCAGGTCGGCGGCCGAGGCGGTGCCGAAGGCCGACAGCGCCCAGCGGTGGTTGGTCACGTACTTGACGTCGAACTTGTCGCCGGTGCCGGTGACCAGGATGAAGGCCAGCTCCCGGGCCAGGCCCGGATTCGGGCGGTACCAGGCGGGCAGCTCCACCTTGTCGGGGTCGATCTGTTCCATGTCGACCACGTCGGCGCCGAGCGGGACGTCCAGGTCGCGGGCATCGCCGCCGCCCAGCACCAGCACCCGGTGCCCGGTGGCCGCGGCGCTGGCCAGGTTCTCCGGATCGGCGATGAGCAGCTTGGTTCCGGTCAGCTCGGCGATCTTGGACAGTTCGCTGCCCGGCGCGAGCAGCACCGCCACCGCGCCCAGGCGCGAGAGGGCGGCGATGGCGGCCAGGGCGCTGGGCCGGGTCTCCATGACCACGCCGACCCGGGTCGCGGGGCGCACGCCGACCGAGATCAGTCCGCGCACCACATTGTCGATGCGCTGGTTGACCGCCTCCTGGGTGTGCACGCGGTCGTCGAACAGGAACAGGTCCCGGCCGGGCGCGCGGCGGGCCTGCTCGGCGAGCAGGCGGCCCAGCGAGATCCGGGTGTGCGGCTGGATCATGCCCAGCCGGGTCAGCCGGGGCAGCGCGCGGGCGGCCTCGCTGGTGAGCTCGACGGTGCCGCGCAGGGTCTGCCCGGCCACGCCCTCGATGGTCTTGCCGACGCTGGTCCCGGCCTCGGCCAGGGTGCCCAGGGCGTGCACCATCCGGGTCAGCCCGGTGCGCGGGCCGCCGCGGACCACCTCGGTGCTCATCCGCTCGACCTGCTCGGGCAACTCGCCGCGGCCGCTGACGTGGTTGACCCAGTCGCGGACCACGGGCCAGGTCTGCTTGGTGGCGGTGGATCCCGACACCAGTCCGAAATGCCCGGCCACGATGCTGGTTTCGTACACCTCGGCGTTCGGGGCGGCACGCACGATGCCGCGAACGGCGGCGGGCTGGCCGATGTCGTCGACCTCGCCGACGAAAGCCAGGATCGGGCACTTGATCTCGGCCAGCGAGATGAGCTGGTCGCGGATCACGAAGCCGCCCAGCATCATTCGATTGTGCTTGACGAACTGCTGCAGCAGGTCGGTGAGCGCCGGGCCCGGATAGCCGAGCCAGCCGTCGACCTCGAGGAAGCGGCGCTGACGCTCCTTGGGCAGCAGCGCCTCACGATTGTGCAGCTGGCGCAGGAAGTCCAGCCGGGAGCGCACCGTCTTGACCGGGTCCAGGGCCTGGAAGCCCAGGCGCACCATGGAATCGGTGATGGGCAGCCGGTTCAGCACGTGGTCGGTGAGGAAATCCGCGGCGTCGGCGGCCAGCCCGTGCGGCAGACCGAACGGCATGCCGGCCACGGCGTCGACCGGGCTGCCGAAGGTCACGATGGACTCGATGCCCTTGCCGTAGCGGTAGGCCGCGGTCTGATACGCGAACATGCCGCCCTGCGAGTAGCCCATGAGATGGACGGCGCGCCCGGTGATCTCGGTGACGGTGTCGATGGCGCTCGAGACCGCCAGCACGTGGTCGGCGAGGTCGCGGTCCCAGCCGCCCTCCTCGGTGGCGGGCGAGCCGAAATCGACCACCCAGCAATCGATTCCGCCCTGGTGCAAAATGCCGACCGCCCCATCGGCGGCATTCACGTCCCAGATCTCGGCGGTCACCATGATGGGCGGCACCAGCACCACCACGGGGCGCTCGGCCCCGGTGTCATCGGGGAAGTAGTGCCGCAGGCGGTACATCCGCTTCCGCTCCACCACTTCGTACGGTGACGATTCGATGTCGTGAACCAGCCCCCCGAACCGGATCACCTCCAGCCCGTTCTGCGCGGTCGCGACCAGTCGCTCGATCGGACCCACGACGGACCTCGTATTGAATTTCACGGCTTCTCTCCCAGACATTTCCTGGCCTTGACCAGCGTCACCCGCCCCGACGCGTCCCGATGAGCTTGCCATACCCCCAGCCTACTGCGCTGGCGCTGTGACCAGCACCATGCGAGCTATTCGTGGCTAACCAAACCGGGCGTTCGGGGTTTACGGGATACAGCAACATTCCAGGCATCATGTTTTGCCTTTTCGGTCCGCCGCACCGGACGGAGCTCTACCATCGGTATCGCTGGAACGCAGTGTCGCGCTTGTCAATTCACTCACTTGTCTCATTTCCGCAGGCCCCGTCCGGGCCTGCTGCTCTGCCGTGGACTCCACCGCCCTCTGACCGCGGTGGCCCTTCTAGGTGAGGACCGCAGCATGACCATCGAATTGCCCATCGAGCTCACAAACGGCCAACGCAAGTCCCTCAGCACCGCGGCGGCCAGCCAGCTGGCCCACACCACCAAATCCGAACCGCAGATGCAGGGCATCAGCTCCCGCTGGCTGACCCGCTCCCTGCCGTGGACCCAGGTGAAGGGTGGTGTCTACCGGGTCAACCGCCGCCTCACCCACACCGTCGGCAACGGCGAGGTGGAGTACATCATCAACGGCCCGCACGCCCGGGTCATCCCGCTCGAGCTGCAGGAGTTGCCGCAGCTGCGCGGCTTCGACGACGAAGAGGTGCTGGCCGCCGTGGCCGGGCGCTTCGAGCAGCGGGACCTGCCCGCCGGCACCGTGGTCGCCGAATTCGGCAACCCCATGGACCAGGTGCTGCTCATCGTGCACGGCAAACTCTCCAAGATCGGCGCCGGCGAGTACGGCGAGACCACCAAGCTCGGCATGCTCGGCGGCGGCGACTTCTTCGGCGACGAGACCCTCACCAGCGGCGACGCCATCTGGCCGGTCACCATCAAGACGGTCACCCCGACCACCATGCTGGTGCTGGCCCGCTCCACCGTGGAGGCGCTCACCGAGAACATTCCCGCACTGGCGGAACATCTTTCCGCGGTGGCCACCGCGCCCGCGCTGCCGCAGAACAAGTACGGCGAGGCCGAGATCCTCATCTCCTCCGGCCATTCCGGGGAGCCGATGCTCGAGGGCACCTACGTCGACTACGACGACCAGCCCCGCCAGTACGAGCTGAGCCTGGGCCAGTCGGTGCTGCGCGTGCACACCCGCGTCGCCGACCTGTTCAACGATCCGATGGATCAGATCGAACAGCAGTTGCGCCTGACCATCGAGGCCCTCTACGAGCGCCGCGAATACGACCTGGTCAACAACCCGGCCTTCGGTCTGCTCAACAACTGTGACCTCAAGCAGCGCATCTACACCGAATCCGGTGCGCCCACCCCGGACGATATGGACGACCTGCTGTCCATGCGCCGCAGCACCAAGCTGTTCCTGGCCCACCCCAAGGCGATCGCCGCGTTCGGCCGCGAATGTTCCAAGCGCGGACTGTATCCGGACCCGGTGGAGGTCGACGGCCATCGCGTGCCGGCCTGGCGCGGGGTGCCGATCTTCCCGTGCGGCAAGATCCCGGTCTCCGACACCCAGACCACGTCCATCCTCGCCATGCGGACCGGCGAGAAGGATCAGGGCGTGATCGGCTTGCACCAGACCGGAATTCCGGACGAGTACGAGCCCAGCCTGAACGTGCGATTCAAGGGCATCGACGATCAGTCGATCATCTCCTACCTGGTCAGCTGCTACTACTCGGCCGCCGTCCTGGTCCCCGACGCGCTCGGCATTCTCGACAATGTGCTGGTCGCCCGTCAGTCCGACTGAGCGAGGTGTCCACCCATGTCGGTGCTCTCCCGCGCCGCGGCCCCGCCTGCCACCCATGAGGTGGCGGCGGCCGTCGCCGCTCTGCTGACCAATCTCGACACCACCGCACCCGAGACCCTGTTCGCCGCCGCCGAAGCCGCGGCGGCCCAGGGTGATCGATCCCTCGGCCTGGCCGATCCCGGCCACGGCGCGCCCGAGGAGCTCTCCCCCCGACGGCTGCTCGGCCCCTCAGGCCTCGGAGCCCCGAGTCTCCGCGTGAACCTACCCACCCCCGGGGTGATCACGGAGCTCGCGGGACTGGCATCGCGTCCGCCGTCGCCTGCCGGCGGCGCGGTGCCGACGCCGCGGCCGCCGATCTCCCCGGCCCGGCCGCGGGGTCCCATCCCCCGGTCCCTGGGTTCCGGGCCGATTCCCACACCCTCGGCCACTCCGCCGGCCGCACCGGTCACCCCGGTCTCCGGTGCGGTTCCGAGTTCGGTTGACCCCCGCCCGTTCTCGCACGGACCGACCGGTATCGGGACTGCCTCCACCCATCGGGGCCGGCCGCGCGGGTCGATGATTCCCACGCTCTACTGTCCGCCGCCGGTCCGGGACAACCCCGCGCTCGCGGAGGCGGTGAACGTCGGAATCATCGCGTGGGCCGAGGAGATCGGGCTCTACGAGGGCCGGCTCGACGATCTCCGCAAGGCCGACTTCGGCCGGTTGATCATGCTCGCGCATCCGGACTGCGACGATGCGGACCGATTGCTGGCCGCCGCCAAATGCGCGGTCTCGGAGTGGTCGGTCGACGACTACTACTGTGAGGAGGACGCCAGCGACATCGCGCCGGACGGCACCAAGTCCAGCGCGGAGGCCGAGCTGGGGCCCCGGCTCGAATTGGCCGCCGCCGCCATGGATCCGGTGCACCTGCCACCCCGCTACCAGGTCAAGGTGGAGGAGGCGATGCGCGCCGATCCCATCCTGCGCGCCTTCCGCACCTCCTTCGAGCACCTGTCGCGGTTCGCGACCCCGGCCCAGGTGGCCCGGTTGCGCACCGAGATCGCGGGCTGGTTCATCGCGCTCGGCGCCGAGGCGGGCTGGCGGACGGCCGGCCGGATGCCGCCGGTGTGGGAATACCTGCTGAACCGGCAACCGCACAGCTTCCTGCCCTGTATGGCCCCGCTGGACGCGGTCGGCGGCTACGAGCTACCCGCCGCGGAGTACTCCGATCCGCGGGTCCGGCGGGTGGTCACCACCGCCGCGCTGGCCAGCCAGATGGTCAACGACCTCTACTCGATGGCCCGCGAGGACCTCTCGGGCGGACGGGAATTCAACCTCCCGACCGTGCTGGCCGCCGAGGAGAACTGTTCCCGGCGCGAGGCCGTGCGGCGCACCGCCGAGGTCCACGACGAACTGGTGCACCGCTTCGAGGCCGAGGCGGGCGCGCTCGCCGCCACCGGATCCCCGGAACTGCGCCGCTTCCTGACCGGGTTGTGGTCCTGGATGGGCGGCAACCGCGCCTGGCACGCGGACAGTCGCCGCTATAACGACAACCCCTGAGCCGCTCCACATTCCGAGTGACCCGGTCTTCCCGTCCCGCATCCCGATGTGTTCGTTCGCGCAGTACTTCCAGTGTCATATCACCCATTCGAGAGGATGACCTGCCATGACCGCGCTCCACCCCCAGACCGACGCCGTGCTGAAGACCGAGTACCAGAAGTCGGTCGCGTCGTACTGGAACAACAACCCCAACGACGACCGGGTCAACACCAAACTCGGCGAGGTGGACGGGCTCTATCACCACCACTACGGCATCGGCGAACCCGATCTGTCGGTCCTCGAGGGTCCGGAGGAGACCCGTCAGGAACGCCTGGTCAAGGAACTGCACCGGCTCGAGACGGCCCAGGCCGACTTACTGCTCGACCAGCTCGGCGACGTCCGCCCCGGCGACGCGCTGATGGACGGCGGATCCGGCCGCGGCGGCACCAGCTTCATGGCCAACCAGCGTTTCGGCTGCCGGATGGACGGCGTCACCATCTCCGAGTATCAGGTGGGCTTCGCCAACGACCAGGCCCGCGAGCGCGGCGTCTCGGACAAGGTCGGGTTCCACTTCAAGAACATGCTCGACACCGGGTTCGAGTCCGGCTCCAAGCGCGGCATCTGGACCAACGAGACCACCATGTACGTGGACCTGTTCGAGTTGTTCGCCGAGTTCTCCCGGCTGCTCGAACCGGGCGGGCGCTACGTCTGCATCACCGGCTGCTCCAATGACGTGTTCGGCGCCCGGTCCTCCTCGGTGAGCTGGATCGACGCCCACTACGGCTGCAACATCCACCCGCGCAGCCAGTACTTCAAGGCGCTGGCGGCCAACAACCTGGTCCCGGTCGCGGTCAAGGACCTCACCCCGGACACCATCCCGTACTGGGAGCTGCGCACCCACTCCGAGCTCGCGACCGGAGTCGAGAAACCCTTCCTGACCTCGTACAAGGAGGGCAGCTTCCAGTACCTGATGATCGTCGCCGATAAGGTGGGCAGGTGACCGGCACCCTTGACGCATCCGGCACCACCCCGGTGGCGGCATCCGACGCCACCCCGGTGGCCGACCGTGAGACCCTGCTCGTCGAACTCGTCGACGAGCAGGGCGACGCGCGCGGATCGCTGTCGGTGGCGGCGGCGCACACCGCGCCCGGACAGCTGCACCGAGCGTTCTCGGTGCTGCTGTTCGACGCCGGTGGGCGGGTGCTGTTGCAGCAGCGGGCCGCGGTGAAGACCCGCTTCCCGCTGCTGTGGACCAATACCTGCTGCGGGCATCCCGAACCCGGGCAGCCGGTGCTGGAGGCGGCGGCCAAGCGGCTGCACGAGGAACTCGGCGTCACCGCGGATCTGTCCGAGGTGGGCGCGTTCACCTACCAGGCCACCGATCCGAACACCGGCCGCGTCGAATTCGAGTACGACCACGTCGTGATCGGGCGGCTGGACGAGGCCGTCCCGCACCCGAATCCGGACGAGGTGGCCGATACCGCGTGGATCCGGCCGGACGCCCTGGCCGAGGATGTGGCGAACGAGCCCGCCCGCTACACCCCCTGGCTGAGCGGAGTACTGAAGGTCATCGCCGCACGCGGCTGACCGCCACCGCCGACCGTCGGCGCCACCGCCGACCGCCGCCCGGCGACATCCCGCCGCCCGGCGCCCGGCGACATCCCGCCGCCGGGCCGCACCACCACGGTGCGATGCGACCCGAGCAGCTCCCGGGCCGGTGGATATCAGGCGAGGGCGGGCTCGCGCTCCGCGTCCAGCAGCCAGTCGTTGGGCGCGAAGAGCTCGAAATGCACTCGGTCGGAAGGGATTCCGATGGATTCGAGCTGGGCGCGGACGTGGTGCAGGAAGCCGGTGCCGCCACACAGGTAGTAGTCCGCGTCCTGAGGGAGATCGATCCGGGTCACATCGAGCAAGCCGTGGCCGTCCGCCTCGTACCAGGCGCGGAGATACACGTTCGCGAGCCGGGTGGCCAGATCGGCGACCGTCTCGCGCAGCGGGTGCGCGGTGGTGGAGCGGTCGGCGTGCAGGATGACGGTTCGGCGGGTAGGAGCTTCGGCCGCCAGGTATTCCAGGATTCCGGCCATCGGAGTCACGCCGATGCCCGCGGAGATCAGCACGACCGGCGTGGTGGCCTCGGTGTCGATCGTGAGATCGCCGAAGGGCAGCGTGATCTCGAGGGCATCGCCCACCACGACGGTGTCGTGCAGCCAGGTCGAGACCTCGCCGGCGGGCGTGCCCGCCTCGGCGAGCACCTTGCGCACCGTGAACGCGAGCCGGCCGTCGCCCCCGCGGTTGACCAGGCTGTACTGGCGCAGCTGACGCGCACCGTCGGCCAGCCGAGCGCCGACCGAGATGTACTGTCCCGGTGCGAATCCGGGCAGCGGGGCCGCCGGGTCGGCGGACTCGACCACGAAGGTCGCCACCCCCGAGGGGTCGTCGATGCGCTGCACCACGCGGGTTGCGCGGAACACGTCGCCGGGCTCGACCCCGGCCGCGTCGTAGAGCTCGCGTTCGAAATCGATGAGGGTCCGCGCCATCAGCCAGTACACGCGATCCCAGGCCGCGGCGATCTGAGGGGTCACCACGTCCGCGCCCAGCACATCGACGATGGCGGCGAACAGGTGCTCGTGCACGATGCCGTACTCGGGTTCGGTGACGCCGAGCGAAGCGTGCTTGTGGCCGATGCGGGCCAGCAGTTCCCGTGGATGCGGCAGATTCGGGTCCACGAGGTGGGTGGCGAAGGTGGCGATGGAGGCGGCGAGAGCCTTCTGCTGTGCGCCGTCGTGCTGATTGCCGCGATTGAAGCGGTCGCGCAGCAGTTCTGGATGGGCGGCGAACATCTTGGTGTAGAACAGCGCGGTGATCCGGTCGATGTGCGCGGCCACCAGCGGCAGGGTCGCGCGGATCACCTCGGCATGCTCGGGTTCCAGGTCGACGGCGTTGTGCAGTGTGGAATCCGGCGCGAGCCTCATGAGGTCTCCTAGGTATCGATGAGTGCGACTGCCGGGAATACCGGCATATGCAGCAACTCCACGGTGCGCTGATCCACCAGATCGGACAGCAGGTACCGATCGAGCTCGGCATAGAATGCGTTCTGCGCGGCCCGGAGGACACCCCGCAATCGGCAGGCATTCGCGAGCGGGCACGGATTGTCGCCGACGCAGTCGATGACTTCGTCGTCGCCTTCGAGCTGACGGACAATGGTGCCGATGGTGGTGGTTCGGCCGGCCTCGGTCAGGAAGATCCCGCCGGTGCGCCCCCGCTGCGACTCGACGTAACCGAGTTCAGCGAGTTTGGAGACGGCCTTGGCAACGTAGTTCTCGGAGGCGTTCACCTGTCGCGCAATGAGTTTGACGGTGACGCGTTCCTCGGCCCCACTACTGACCGCCAGCCGCATGAGCGACCGCAGGCCGAGATCGGTGAACCGGGAGAGCTGCATGAGATCCACCGTAGCTAATTCCGATTCCGAAAAGCAGATTATCTTGGTGTGCGCTTTAATACGTGAATCCGTGCGGATTATGTAACCTGCACCACACCAATACACCACTCCTTATGACCAATACAGCAAATCCCTGGCAGCGACCGGCGCCGCTGCCAGGGATTTCGGTGAGGGAGAAGCGTTTCCCTCAGGCCGCGACCATCAACTTCGTGCGCGTGGCCAGCCCGTAGTAGATGACCAGCGCCAACCCGCAGCCGATGAACCAGCTGTACTGGGCCGCGGTGTGCATGCCGTACACGTTCTTGGCCAGCACCGGGAACACCGCCGCGATGGCGCCGATCACGGTGGCGATCACCGCGACCGGGTTGAATCCCTTGCGGTACCAGTACTTCCCGGTCTCGGCCATGGTGAACAGCTCGTCGACCACGATGGTCTTCTGGCGCACCAGGTAGTAGTCGGCGATGAGCACGCCGAACAGCGGTCCGATGAACGCGCCCAGCACTTCCAGGGTGTAGTGGATGACGTCGGGGTTGTTGTACAGGTTCCACGGCGTGATCAGCACCGACCCGACCGCCGCGATCATGCCGCCCATCCGCCAGGAGATCTTCTGCGGGCTCACGTGCGAGAAGTCGAAGGCGGGCGAGATGAAGTTCGCGACGATATTGATACCGACCGTGGCGATGGTGAAGGTCAGCGCGCCGAGCACGATCGCGAAGGTGGAGTCGATGCGCGAGACGGTCTCGACCGGATCGGTGATGAGCTCGCCGTACACCGGGATGGTCAGCGAGGCGGTGATCACCACGAGCAGTGAGAAGGCCAGGAAGTTGACCGGCAGCCCGAGCAGGTTGCCGCGTTTCACCGCCGCCATGGACTTGCTGTAGCGGGAGAAGTCGCCGAAGTTCAGCATGGGCCCGCAGAAGTAGGACACCACCAGCGCGATCGCGCCCAGCAGCACCGGCAGGGCGTCCCAGCCGTGGTACTTCACCGCGCCCAGCTGCAGGTCGATCGCGCCCCAGCCGGCCTTGTAGATCAGATAGCCGCACAGGAAGAACATGACGACATACACGGCGGGACCGCAGAAGTCGATGAACTTGCGGATGGACTCCATGCCCTGCCAGAACACCGCGGCCTGCACGATCCACAGCACCAGGTAGGCGCCCCAGCCGAGCAGCGACAGGCCGAGGAAGCCGTAGTCGCCGGACTTGGCGTAGGGGGCCAGGCTCGGGAAGAGCTTGACCGCCACCACGATCAGCGCGGCCGAGGCCAGGTAGGTCTGAATCCCATACCAGGCCACCGCGATCAGGCCGCGAATGATGGCCGGGATATTGGCGCCCTTCACGCCGAAGGCGCTGCGGCACACGACCGGGTACGGGACGCCCGCGCGCTGGCTGGGCGCGGCCACGAGGTTGCACAGGAAATATACGATCGTGATGCCGATGAGCAGGGCGACCAGCACCTGCCAACCCGCCAGGCCGAGCGCGAAAAGGCTACCGGCGGTAACGTATCCGCCGACGCTGTGCACATCCGACATCCAGAAGGCGAAGATGTGGTACGAGCCCCAGGTCTGTTTCTTCAGGGGGGCGAGATCGTCATTGGTGAGCCTGAGGTCGTAGTCTGGAGCGGGCGGCGGCGCCGCTGATTCCGCACCCGCCGATGCGGGAGTGACGATGTCGGTCATGGGGTTGCATCCGATCCGAAAGCCGATGAGTGTGCTCAAGGTAGGAACGAGCCGTTCCCCATGGATTGCTTTTCGGTTTCCGGGTCATTGCGTGATCCGTATATCTTTTCCGACCAGCCCGTTCACACGTGCTTCACATTTCTCGGGCGCAGGGTGCGGAATTCGCCATTGTCCACCGCGTCGCGCCACCCCGCGGGTGAGGTGAATTCCTGGCAACATGGCGCGCATGGAGCTCATGGCGCGGATCGAGGCGGCGGCGACCCTGCTCGAACCGGTGATCCGCCGGACGCCCGTGGTCGGTTCGCGGGTGCTGGCGGAGCGGGTCGGGCACCCGGTGTGGCTGAAGTGCGAGAATCTGCAGCGCACCGGCTCGTTCAAGCCGCGTGGCGCCTACAACCGGATCGCGAATCTGTCGCCCGCCGAGCGGGAGCGCGGTGTGGTGGCGGCCAGCGCGGGCAATCACGCGCAGGGGGTGGCCTGGGCGGCGACCTCGCTGGGCCTCGAGTCCACGGTGTTCATGCCGGTCGGCGCGGCCCTGCCGAAGCTGGTGGCCACCCGGGCGTACGGCGCGACCGTGTACCAGGTGGGCGACACCGTCGACCAATGCCTGTTCGCGGCAAAGGAATTCGCCGACCGCACCGGGGCGACGCTGGTGCACCCGTTCGATCATCTCGATATCGTGGCCGGGCAGGCGACGGTGGGGCTCGAAATCCTCGACCAGCTCCCGGATGTCGGCACCGTGCTGGTCCCCACCGGTGGCGGCGGCCTCCTGGCCGGTGTGGCGGCGGCCCTGCAACGACTGCGTCCGGAGGTCCGGGTGATCGGGGTTCAGGCCGCCGAGGCGGCCGCCTGGCCGGCCTCTCTGGCCGCGGGGAAACCGATTGCCCTGGAACAGATGTCCACCATGGCCGACGGCATCGCGGTCGGCCTGCCCGGCGAGGTTCCCTTCGAACACGTCCTCGACTCCGCGCCTACCATCGTCACCGTCGACGAGGACGCCCTGTCCAGGGCCCTGCTGCTGTGCATGGAACGGGCCAAGCTGATCGTCGAGCCCGCGGGCGCGGCCGGTGTCGCCGCTCTGATGGCCTGCACCGCAGACGAACTCGCCCTCGAGGGCCCGGTCTGCGCCATCCTCTCGGGCGGCAATATCGACCCGCTGCTGCTGACACGCGTCATCGGCCACGGCCTCAGCGCCGCGGGCCGCTACCTGGCTGCCCGCATCACCATCTCCGACCGCCCCGGCAGCCTGTCGCGTCTGCTGTCCGAGCTGAGCCGCACCGGCGCGAGCGTCCTCGACGTCGCCCACTCCCGCACCGGTGCCTGGCTCGGCATCGACGAGGTCGAGGTCCTGCTCACCCTGGAGACCCGCGGCCCCGCCCACCGCGACGAGGTCCTCACCACCCTCGCCGACGCGGGCTACGAGGTCCGGGTCCAGGACTGAGGTTGTCGCCGAACCTCAGTGCGCCCCACCGAGTTCCAATGCCAGCACCCCCGCGATGACCAACGCGATCCCCCCGATCTGCACCGCCGTGATCCGCTCGTCCAAGAACAGCGCCCCGATGGTCGCCACCGCCACCACCCCCACCGCCGACCAGATCCCATACGCCACCCCGATGGCCATCCCCCGCTTCAATGCCTGCGAAAGAAAGTAGAACGCCGCCCCATACCCGATCACCACGATCACCGACGGCACCACCTTGCTGAACCCGTCGGAGATCTTCAGCGACACCGTCGCCGTCACCTCACACGCGATCGCCAACGCCAGAAACACCAAGGTCATAGCCGAAGGATAACTGCCCGAACGACCCTCGGGCAGGCGGTGAGGCCCGCGCTGCTGACCCGCTAGAGGTGCACCAGCGCGGTCATCGGGGCGACCCCCAGCGTCGTGAGCACGGCGACCCCGTCGGCCGCCTCCGCGCCACCGGCGAGAATCCTGGTTCGCGCCGCCTGATAGCGGCAGCCCGCGGCATCGAAAGTGGTTGCGGTGAACAGCAGCCGGTCGCGGTCCTTCGCCACCAGCGCCTCGGCGCGGTCGACGATGGCCGCGGCCACCGGGTTTCCGGCGACCGCGGTCCGAGCCTGGTCGAATTCACCTGAGGTATCGGGATTCCCGGCGATCGCCGCCGCCTCGGCGTGCAGGGCGAGGTACCAGGGCAGCCAGGCGCCCGGCACGCGCTCGGCCGCCTCGGTGACGGTGAGTTCCGTGCGTTCCAGGGCATCCTCGGGCTGGCCGTGGTGCAGCATCAGGAGGGCGTCGAAGACCGCCTGATAACCGTCGGCGTCGGCGGCCGGGGTGCCGAGTTGCTGGAGGACGCCGGTCCATTCGCGTTCGGCGTCGAAGTCGTCGCGCAGGCCGTGGATCATGCGGACCCCGGCCACCGCCGCGCCGAGGGCCGAGCGGGCGGGCCGGTCCTCGCGATGCCAGGCTTCGAGGAAGCGCGCCCCGTGGGTGAGGACGTCGTCGACGTTGCCGGCCAGGGCGTCCGCGACCAGGAGGCGGCTGGTGGCGGTGTGGCCGACCTCGGCCAGCATCGGGTGCTCGGCCAGTTGCCGCCCCCACCGCCGGGCCCCGGCGAGATCGCCTGCCCCGAGCCCGAATTCGGTGGCTTGGCCGAGCGCGTCGACCAGTTCGTGGGTGCCGAGCGGGTTGTCCGGCGTGGTGGACAACAGCCGGATGCGCCGCCGGGCGGTCGCCGCGGCGGCCCGCAGATCCCCGGCGCGACTCTGTGCGGCGGCGAGCGCGTCGAGGGCGGCCGATTCGGCGAACGGATCCCGGGTGCCGTGCGCGAGCTCGACGGCGCGCTCCGCCCGCGACAGCGCTTCCAGCGCAGCGATGTCCGAACCGCCCTGTGGCGCGGTGAACGGATTGGCGAAGACGATGGTCTCGGCCAATTCGACCGCCGCCCGGGCAGCCTCGGCCCGCACCGCGTCACCGGCAGCGCCAACAGTGCCGGCTCGCGGGCCTCGCGCCGACAGCGCGACTGTCGTCCGCGCGGCACAGGACGGACCCGCCGACGCGTCGGCATCTCCCACCGGAATGCCTTCGGCCGCAGCGATATCCGAGTCGGCGACAGCGGTCGGCGCATCGTCGTCCCCGGCGGGCGAGGCCGGGTCGATCAGCGCTCGTGCCGCGGTGATGAGCGTTTCCGCGTCACGCCGGTCAGGGAGGTGCTCGAACTTGCCCCAGAAGCGATAGGTGCAGGATGCGGCCGTGGCCAGGTCGATGGCCGCGGCGGCGGGATCACCGGCGCGCTGGGCGAATTCGGCGGCGGAGCGGTGCAGGCGGTACATGTCGTCGCCGTTGCCGCCGCAGCCCGCCGCGGCGGCCGACTGGCGGAGCAGGTCGGCGGCGACGGCGGGATCGTCGCAGAGGTAGGCGGCTTGTTCGTGGCGCCATTGGGATTCGCCGGTGTGGTGGCGGGCGAACAGCAGGCGGGCGAAGCCGCAGGCCAGTTCGAACGCGTCGGCCCGCTGATCCGGGCGTTCGAAGGCCCAGCCGAGGGCGGCGCGGAAATCGTCCGCGGCGATATCGAATCGGGGCCGCCAGCCGTCGCGGACGGACCCGAGCTCGGTGGCCTCCGCCGCGCACCAGCGCAGGTGGGCGGCGCGGGCGTCGTCGATCTCACCGGCGGTGTCGAGCTGTTCGAGGCCGTACTGGCGGATGGTCTCCAGGGCGCGGAACCGGGTGCCGGTCGGGGTGTCGGTGACGACGAGCAGGCTCTGCTCGGCGAGCCGCGCCAATCCGGCCGCGACCGTGCCCTTGTCGACGTCCGCGGCCGCGGCGGCCGCCTCGACGGGAAAGGCGGCCATGAACACCGAGATCCGGCGCAGCAGGGTGCGGTCCTCGGGTTCGAGCAGGGCGTGGCTCCAGTCGAGGGCGGCGCGGACCGAGCGGTGCCGGTCGTCGGCGCGGGCGCCGCCCGACAGCATGCGCAGCTGGTCGTCCAAACCGGCGGTGAGGCCGTCCAATCCGAGGGAGGTCCAGCGGGCGGCGGCCAGTTCGATGGCCAGGGCCACGCCGTCGAGGCGCCCGCAGAACGCGGCGACCTGGTCGCGCAGCGCGTGGTTGGGCGGCCAGCCGCCGGCGGCCGCGCGATCCATGAACAGGGCGACGGCGTCCGAATCGCCGTCTCCGGCAAGCGACATCGGCGGCACGGTGTAGGCGTGTTCGAACGGCACCAGCAGGCGGGCGCGGCTGGTGGCGAGCACGCGCATGCCGGGGCAGGTGGCCAGCAGCTCTTCGATGAAGGGGGCGACGCCGTCGCGGACGTGTTCGCAATTGTCCAGGACCAGTAGGGCATTGCGGTCGGCGAGCGCGGCCAGCACGGCGCGGTCGAAGGGGCGGCCGGGCTGTTCGCCGATGCCGAGGGCCATGGCGACGGTGCCGGCGACCACGCAGGTGTCGGGGCTGGCGAGCGGCACCAGGTCGACGAACCACACGCCGTCGGCGAAATCGGCGGCCACCTCGGCGGCGACGGCGAGAGCCAGCCGGGTCTTGCCGACGCCACCCGGTCCGACCGCGGTCACCTGACGTTGTGTCCGGAGCAGTTCGGCGAGTTCGGCGCGTTCGCGGGTGCGTCCGATGAACGAGGTCAACGGTTTCGGGAGCACGGGCGCGGCCTGCGGGCTGGCGGTGCGAGTGGCGGCCGCGTGCTGGGCCAGGGCCCGGCGGTCGGGCACGTCGAGTTTGCGCAGCAGCGAGGAGACGTGGCTCTCCACCGTGCGCACCGAGATGAACAGTCGCGCACCGATCTCGGCATTGCTGAGGTGCTCGCCCACCAGGGCCAGCACCTCGGCTTCGCGGGTGGAGATTTCCAACGTCACAGCCATGAACCCAGTCTGCCGTATGGGATCGGCCGCGGCGGTACGGACGGGCTCGGTGTCGCTCTCCGTGGTGGATTCCGTGGTCGCCACGGATGTGACCGAGGGGTCCCGGCGGCGAAGCTGGAAGCACACCGAACGAACACCCTCTCACCAGGAGAAACAATGACCACCCAGGGCATCAAGACCGTGCTGCACCCCGTCGCCGACCTGGCCGCCGCCAAGACCGTGTACGCCGCTCTGCTGGGCCTCGAGCCGCAGACCGACTCCCCCTACTACGTGGGCTTCGAGGTCGAGGGCCAGCACATCGGCCTGGTCCCGGCGGGCAGCCCGCAGAGCCCGGAATCCCCCGTCTCCTACTGGCACGTCGCCGACATCGAGGCCAAGATCACGGCGCTCACCGCTGCCGGCGCGGCGGTGCAGCAGGCCGCCCGCGAGGTCGGCGGCGGCCGCCTGGTCGCCACCGTCACCGACCCCGACGGCAATGTCCTGGGCCTCATCCAGGACCGCTGACCACCCTCCCCCTCGCCCGATCCTCTTCTCCCCCACTCCCGCAAAGGAATCCAGCCATGGCCACCGAGAACCCCGCCCAGAAGACCACCGTCGGTTTCAGCGCCGACGAGCGCGCCGCCATGAAAGCCCACGCCGAGGAACTGAAGACCGCCGCCCGCCGCCGCAACTCCCGCTCCGCCAAGGCCGACGGCGAGCAGGACGTACTGGCCAAGATCGCCGAGATGGACGACGCCGACCGCGCGATCGCCGAACGCCTGCACGCCCTGGTCAAGTCCATCGCCCCCGAACTCGGCGCGAAGACCTGGTACGGCATGCCGTCCTACACCCGCGACGGCAAGATCGTGTTCTTCTTCCAGCCCGCCGCCAAGTTCAAGTACCGCTACGCCATCCTGGGCTTCAACGACGCCGCCAACCTGGACGACGGCGAGATGTGGCCGGTCAACTACGCGCTGCGGAGCATGACGCCCGCCACCGAGGCCCGCATCACCGAACTCGTGCGGCAGGCCCTGAGCTAGTCCCCGGAGCTCGGAAACACCCACGGGCGAACTTTCCCCGGCCGGATTCGAATCCTTTTCCGGCCGGGGACGCTCTTATGGTGGTGACTGTACGAATCGAAGTGAGAGAGCAGGGCGTGGAACGCGGCTGGGCCGGTGAGCAGCTGGTGACGGCGGCCCAGAACGGTGACCGCGAGGCGATCGCCGCCGTCGTGTACGGCGCGCATCCGCATGTGCGCAGATTCGCGCAGCATCTGTGCGCCTCCGACACCGATGCCGAGGACGCCACGCAGGAAGCGCTGATCATCCTGTACCGCAAGATCGGCACGCTGCGCGCGACCACCGCGCTGGCGTCGTGGATGTTCCGCATCGTCCGCAACGAGTGCCTGCGCCGGGCGCGCCGAGTCCTGGACCACGCGCCACGGACCGAGACCGGCGATGTCGTCCGCTCCGCCGAGGACGAGGTGCTGCGGCGGCTGGACGCAGACCAGCTGGCCGAGGCGATCACGGCCCTGCCCGAGGTGCAGCGCCGGGTGCTGATCATGCGCGATGTACTGGGCTATCCCGGCCGCGCGACCGCCGACGCGCTCGGATTGAGCACCGCGGCAATGAAATCGCAGCTGCACCGCGCCCGCGCCGCGGTCCGCCAGGGTCTCGACGACCGTCGCTGACCACCGGACCGGTCGCACCACCGGTCATCTCACGCCATCCGGCCATGTCGTACCACCCCATGCGAAGGGACGCCCCGCCATGCTCACCACCGAACACTCCGCGCCGAACCTGGATCTGATCGATACCGCCGGACAGCCCTGGCGGCTGTCGGACAGCCGCGACGCGCGCGGCACCCTGCTGTATTTCATGCGCTCGACCTCGTGCCCGATCTGCAACCGGCACGTCCGTGATCTGATCGCGCGGCGCGACTTCTTCGACGACGAGAACATCCGGGTGGTGATCGTGGTCCCCGAGGATCGCGACGCCGCTCTGGCCTGGAAGACCAAGCACGCCATACCGTTCGCCGTCCTGACCGGCTCAACCGGCGACCCGCACCAGTCGGTCGGCCTGACCCGCCGGATGTTCGGTTCGATGCAGCAGTCGGGGACGGTGCTCATCGACGCCGACGGCACCGTCCGCCACGCCCACGGCGCGACCATGCCGGTCAGCAGCTACGACCGGAAGGGCATCACCGCGGCCGTCCTCGCCCTGCGGGACACGCGGAATTAAATAGGGTGCGGTGGGTGCGGGCCTGTGGTTACAGTGCTCGGCATGTGGCTGTTCCTGTTCTCCTGAGCGCGATTCGCGTCTGACGCCCGGCGGTCTGTCGTCTCGACCGCCCGTGGCTTTCCCGATTCCGACCGGCATCCGATCCGGTTAGTCGGTCACGCATATTTCTAGGAGGACTTGTGCCCGAGCACTTCTCGCTGCCCGCAACTCCCGCGTCGCCGGCAATTCCCGCGTCGCTTGCAAGTCCGGCGTCGCCCGCTGTCCCCGCGTCGCCCGACATCCCTGTCGACGCTCCCGAGGAGCCTCGGCTCTCGCGGGCCGAACGCCGCGGCAAAGGCGCGCGGAAACAAAACAATCGCGACGGCAAGGTGCACGACTCCGGTCGCGCGTCCGTGCCCGCCGCGAAACACATGAATTACCGTCGCGGATGACGAACGGCCCGTGGGGGTTCCGGAGCAGGAACCCCCACGGGCCGTTGTCGACGGTGAGTCAGCCCAGCCAGGCGCGCTGGGTGGCGGCCGTGCCGCGCACCTCTTCGAGCTGTTTGGCGACCTGGGTTCCGGCGGTGCCGCCGCGCGCGTTGCGGGAGGCGATGGAGCCCTGCACCGTCAGCACCTCACGCACGGCGGGGGTGAGCGCCGGGTCGACGGCCGCGAACTCCGCGTCGGTCAGCTCGTCCAGTCCGACGCCGCGCGCCTCCGCGGCGCGGACGCAGCCGCCCGCGGCCTCGTGCGCGACGCGGAACGGAACGCCCTGGCGGACCAGCCATTCGGCGATGTCGGTGGCGAGGGTGAAGCCCGCCGGGGCCAGCTCGGCCATGCGGTCGGTGTGGAAGGTCAGGGTGGAGACCAGGCCCGCGATGGCGGGCAGCAGCAGCTCCAGCTGGGCGACCGAGTCGAAGACCGGTTCCTTGTCTTCCTGCAGGTCGCGGTTGTAGGCCAGCGGCTGCGCCTTCAGGGTGGCCAGCAAACCGGTCAGATTGCCGATGAGGCGCCCGGCCTTGCCGCGGGTCAGCTCCGAGACGTCCGGGTTCTTCTTCTGCGGCATGATCGACGAGCCCGTGGACCAGGCGTCGGCCAGGGTGATGTAGCCGAATTCCGGTGTGCTCCAGATGATCACCTCTTCGGCCATGCGGCTGAGGTCGACGGCGATCATGGACAGCACGAACGCGGCCTCGGCGGCGAAGTCGCGCGAGGAGGTGGCGTCGATGGAGTTCGCGGCCGAGGAGTCGAAGTTCAGTTCGGCGGCGATGGCTTCCGGGTCCAGGCCCAGCGAGGAGCCGGCCAGCGCGCCGGAACCGTAGGGCGACACCGCGGCCCGCTTGTCGAAATCGCGGATCCGGTCGATGTCGCGCAGCAGCGGATGCGCGTGCGCGAGCAGGTGATGGGCCAGCAGCACCGGCTGGGCGGCCTGCAGGTGGGTCTTGCCGGGCATGACCGCGTCGGGGTGCGCGGCGGCCTGCGCGACGATGGCGTCGACCACGTCCAGCAGGCCGGCGGCGATGTGCCGCACCGCGTCCCGCAGCCACATGCGGAACAGCGTGGCCACCTGGTCGTTGCGGGAGCGGCCCGCGCGCAACCGCCCGCCGAGCTCGGTGCCGACCCGGTCGATCAGGCCGCGCTCGAGCGCGCCGTGCACGTCCTCATCCGATTCCAGCGGCCCGAACGCGCCCGAGGCCACATCGGCCGCCAGCTGATCCAGTCCGGCCAGCATGCCCTCCAGATCCGGCGCCGAGAGCAGCCCGGCCTTGTGCAGCACGCGCGCGTGCGCCTGGGAGGCGCGGATGTCGTACGGCGCGAGCGCCCAGTCGAAGTGGGTCGACTTGCTCAGCGCCGCCATCGCCGCGGCGGGACCGGACGCGAAGCGTCCACCCCACAGCGCGCCTTCATTGGTGCTGCCGCCCTGGCTCATAGCGTGTCGTCTCCTCGGGGTCGGAGTGCGGTCATCAGAATGTGGTGGCCCATACCGGCCTTGACCGTCTCCGGGACGGTACGGCCGCGGTCCTCGAGCAGCGTGACCGGGTCGCCCTCGGTCACCAGCCACTGGTGCATGGCGAACCAGGTGCGGGGGTCCTTGCGGTCCTCCCACGGGTAGAACAGGTTTTCCAGGTCGATCTTCACGCCGGCGTCGGCCATCACCTTGGCGCGGCGTTCCCGGAACTGGTCGGCCATGTCCTTGTCGGTGCCGAGGTTCAACGCCACCCGGCTGCCGGGCGCGCTGAGTTCGGCCACCTGCTGGAGCAGTTTGTCCTGGGCGTGGCCGGGCAGGTACCGCAGCAGCCCCTCCGCCAGCCAGGCGGTCGGCTCGCCGGGTTCGAAACCCTTGTCCAGCAGGGCTTTCGGCCAGTCCTGCCGCAGGTCGATCGCCACTTCGCGGCGGTCGGCGGCGGGTTCGTCGTCGGCGAGGGCTCGGGCCTTGAACGCCAGCACCTTCGGCTGATCCAGTTCGAAGATGCGGGTGCCCTCGGGCCATTCGAGCCGGTAGGCGCGGGCGTCGAGCCCGGCGGCCAGGATCACGATCTGCCGGATCCCGGCGCGCTGGACGGCGGCGAAGTACTCGTCGAAGTAGATCGTGCGAGCGATCAGGACACTGCCCATCGACCAGTTGCTCAGGTCGGTGTCCGCGCCACCCTGCTCACTGTCGCCGAGGTTGCGCATCCCGGCCATGAGGTTGTTCCAGCCGTCGGAGCCGACGGCGCTCACCAGTTTCGCGGCGTACGGATCCTGGAACAGCGCGTCCTCGCGGCCGCTCTCGTGGGCACGCAGGGCCGCGACGCCGAGGGCGGTCGCGCCCACGCTCTCCGTGATGTCCCAACTGTCGTCATCGGTTCGCATGGGCGCGTCTCCTTCGGCCGGGTGCGTGCACTGCCCGGATCGACGCTACTACTTGCTGTTGAGGTCCCGTCGGGCCGCGACCTTGGAGGACAGGCCGTGGATCTGGACGAAGCCCTTGGCCAGCGACTGGTCGAAGGTGTCGCCCTCGTCGTAGGTGGCGAGGTTGAAGTCGTAGAGCGACTCGTCGGAGCGACGGCCGTTGACGACCACGCTGCCGCCGTGCAGCACCATGCGGATCTCACCGGAGACGTGCTGCTGGGTGTCCTGCACGAACGCGTCGAGGGCGCGCTTGAGCGGGGAGTACCACAGGCCGTCGTACACCAGCTCGCCCCAGCGCTGCTCGACCTGGCGCTTGTAGCGGCCCAGCTCGCGCTCGATGGTGACGGCTTCCATCTCCTGGTGGGCCGCGATCAGCGCGATGGCGCCGGGGGCCTCGTAGATCTCACGGCTCTTGATGCCGACGAGACGGTCCTCGACCATGTCCAGACGGCCCACGCCCTGACGGCCGGCGCGCTGGTTCAGCTCGGTGATGGCCTCGAGCATGGTGACCGGGCGACCGTCGATGGCGACCGGGACACCCTTGTCGAAGGTGATGATGAGCTCGTCGGGCGCCTCGAAGTTGACGGTCGGGTCCACGGTGTAGTCGTAGACGTCCTTGGTCGGGGCGTTCCACAGGTCCTCGAGGAAACCGGTCTCGACCGCGCGGCCCCACAGGTTCTGGTCGATGGAGAACGGCGACTTCTTGCTCACGTTGATCGGGAGCTTGTTCTCGCCGGCGAACTCGATGGCCTTCTCGCGGGTCCAGGCGTAGTCGCGGACCGGGGCGATGACCTTCAGGTCGGGGGCGAGCGCGCCGATGCCGACCTCGAAGCGGACCTGGTCGTTGCCCTTGCCGGTGCAGCCGTGCGAGACGGTGTCGGCGCCGTGGTACTCGGCGGCCTCGACGAGGTGCTTGACGATCAGCGGCCGGGAGATGGCCGAGACCAGCGGGTAGCGGCCCATGTAGAGGGCGTTGGCCTGCACGGTGGGCAGGCAGTACTCGTTGGCGAACTCGTCGCGGGCGTCCACGACGATGGACTCGACCGCGCCGCAGTCCAGCGCGCGCTGGCGCACGTCGTTCATGTCCTCGCCGCCCTGGCCGAGATCGATGGCGACGGCGACGACCTCGGCGCCGGTCTCCTTACCGATCCAGCTGATGGCGACCGATGTGTCCAGTCCGCCGGAGTAGGCGAGTACGACGCGCTTGGTCATAGTCCGTGTGCTCCTCAGTAGTCCGTTTAGGCCCTCGACCGGTGCGCTGCCCGCGGTCCCTTCCCGGTCCCATGGTGCGCTCCGTCGTCCTGCAAATGATTATGCATGACGATGCAATCCCATTCATAACCGGGGTCCCCGCCTGCGCCGATCGCCGCGCCCGTCACCCTCGGGAGCCTTGCCTCGACACCGGAACAGGAATACAGTACGTACGTACGGTTTGGGAAATTCGACGATCGGAGGACCCCATGTGGGACCCGGAGACCTACCTCGCCTTCGACGATCTGCGCGCGCGACCGTTCTTCGATCTGGTCAACCGTGTGCGCGCCGACCGGCCCCGGCGCGTGGCCGACGTGGGCTGCGGCCCCGGCAATCTCACCGCGACCCTCACCGAGCGCTGGCCAGACACCACCATCGAAGCCTTCGACTCCTCCCCCGACATGGTCTCCGCCGCACGCGAACACGGCATCGACGCCACCGTCGCCGACGTCCGCGACTGGCATCCCGCCCCCGACACCGACGTGGTGGTCACCAACGCGGTCCTGCAATGGGTCCCCGATCACCTTGCCCTGCTGCCGACATGGATCGACGCGCTCCCGGGCGGCGCGTGGCTGGCCCTCCAGGTCCCCGGAAACTTCGACGCCCCTTCGCATGTCGCGATCCGCGACGTCGCATCGTCACCGCGCTGGCGCGAGCGTCTCTCGGCCGCGGGCATTCTCGACCGCCAGGCCGTCCCCGACCCCGCCGGATACGCCTCCGTCCTGGCCGCCGCCGGATGCGCGGTCGACGCCTGGGAAACCACCTACCTCCAGCCCCTGACCGGCGAAGACCCGGTCCTGCACTGGATTACGGGTACCGCCCTGCGCCCGGTCCGCGACACCCTCGACGACCACGAGTGGGAGCGGTTCCGCGGCGACCTCGCCCCGATCCTGCGCGAGGCCTATCCCCGCCACCCCGACGGCACGACGTGGCTGCCGTTCCGCCGCGTCTTCGCGGTGGCGCACAAGGCCGAGTGAACACTCGGGCCGGGTGAACGCCGGGCTGGGTGAACGCTCAGGCCAGCTGTTCGATCTTGGCGGCCAGTTCGGCGCCGGTCATGGGTTCGCGGGCGATGACGGCGATGGTGTCGTCGCCGGCGATGGTGCCGACGACCTCCGGGAGGGCGGCACGATCCAGCGCACTCGCCAGGAAGTGGGCCGCGCCCGGTGGGGTGCGGAGGACAGCGATATTGCCGCTGGCGTCGGTGGAGACCAGTAGGTCGCCGAGGAGTTTCGAGAGCCGTTCGGTGCCGCCGGTGACGCCGCGGACGGGGCTGCCGTCCTCGGGGACCACGTACACGCCCGCGCCGCCGTCGGCGGCGCGCAGCTTCACCGCGCCCAGCTCGTCGAGGTCGCGGGAGAGGGTGGCCTGGGTGGTGTCGATGCCCTCGCCGGAGAGCAGGGCGGCCAGTTCGGACTGGCTGCGGACCTCGTGCTGGGCCAGGATCGCGACGATGCGGGCCTGCCGGCCCGCGCGCGTGCGTGCGATGGCCGCACCGGACCTACCCGAAGCCGGTGCGGCCGTGCGTCGTTCGCCGCTGCTCACCTGTCGCCTCGCGCGAATCGTTCCAGCAGCCAGACCAGCAGGGCCTTCTGGGCGTGCAGGCGGTTCTCGGCCTCGTCCCAGACCGCGCTGTGCGGGCCGTCGAGGACCTCGTCGGTGATCTCCTCGCCGCGGTGGGCCGGAAGACAGTGCAGGACCGTCACGTCCGCGGCCGCGCGGGCCAGCAGCTCGGCGTTGACCTGGAACGGACGGAACGGGGCGACGCGGTCGCGGCCGTCGTTCTCCTGGCCCATGGAGGTCCAGGTGTCGGTGACCAGGGCGTCGGCGCCGTCGACGGCGGCGAGCGGGTCGTGGGTGAGGGTGATGGTCGCGCCGGTCTCGGCGGCCCGCTTCTGGGCGGCGTCGACGATCCAGCCGAAGGGTTCGAAACCCTCGGGGGCGGCGATGGTGACGTTCATGCCCGCGGTGACGCCGCCCAGCATGAGCGAGTGCGCCATATTGTTCGCGCCGTCACCCAGGAAGGTGAGGTTGCGGCCGGTCAGATCGTCGCCCTTGCGCTCGCGCAGGGTCTGCAGGTCGGCCAGCACCTGGCACGGATGGAATTCGTTGGACAGCGCGTTGACGACGGGAACCGTTGCGGCTCCGGCCATCTCGTCCAGGCGGGCCTGTTCGAAGGTGCGCCACACGATGGCGTCGACGTAGCGGGAGAGCACGCGGCCGGTGTCGGCGAGGGTCTCCTCGCGGCCCAACTGGGTGTCGCGGCCGTCCACCACGACGGCGTGGCCGCCGAGCTGGGCGATGCCCATCTCGAAGGAGAAGCGGGTGCGGGTGGAGTTCTTCTCGAACATGACCGCGACGCCGCGCGGGCCTTCCAGGGGCTTGCGGGCCAGCGGCGCGGCCTTCAATTCCGCGGCCAGGGCGAGGATCTCGGCCTGTTCGGCGGGGGTGACGTCGTCGTCGCGCAGGAAATGCCGGATGGTCACTTGGACTCCTTCTGGGCCTGGGCGGCATCGAGGATGCCGGGCAGGTCGGACAGGAAGTTCTCGGCCTGGGTCTCGGTGAGCACCAGGGGCGGCGCGAGCCGGATCACATTGGGCTTGGCGGGATTCAGCAGGTATCCGGCCTCGCGGGCGGCGAGATCGACCTCGGCGGAGACGTCGTCGGTCAGCTGGATGCCGATGAGCAGGCCCGCGCCGCGCACGTGATCCACCAGCGGGTGCCCGAGGTGCTCGATGCCGTCGACGAGGATCTTGCCGACCTTCTCCACGTGCGAGAGCAAACCCTCTTCATCGATGGTCCGCAACACGGCCAGCGCGGCCGCCGCGCACACCGGGTTGCCGCCGAAGGTGGTGCCGTGCATGCCCGGCTGCAGCAGATCCGCGGCCGGGCCCTGGGCCAGCACCGCGCCGATCGGCAGGCCGCCGCCGAGACCCTTGGCCAGGGTGATGACGTCGGGCACGATGCCCGCGGCCTGGTGGGCGTAGAACGCGCCGGTGCGGCCGATGCCGGTCTGCACCTCGTCCAGGATCAGCAGCGCGCCTTGGTCCTTGGTGATGGCGCGGGCCTTGGCCAGGTAGTCGGCCGGGGGGACCACGACGCCGCTCTCACCCATGATGGGTTCGATGAACACCGCGGCGGTGTCCTGGTCGACGGCGGCGGCCAGCGCGAGCGCGTCACCGTAGGGCACGTGCACGACGCCGGCGGGCATGGGCTCGAACGGCTCCCGCTTGGACGGCTGGCCGGTGAGCGCGAGCGCGCCCATGGTGCGGCCGTGGAACGCCTCCTCGCAGGCGACGATCTTGGTGCGTCCGGTCAGTCGCGCCATCTTGAACGCGGCCTCGTTGGCCTCGGTGCCCGAGTTGCAGAAGAACGCCTTGCCGTGGCCGTCGCCGAAGTGCGCGAGCAGCCGCTCGGCGAGTTCGATGACCGGTTCGGACGCATAGAGATTCGACACGTGGCCGAGGGTGCCCAGCTGCTGGGTGACGGCCGACAGGATGGCCGGGTGCGCGTGGCCGAGGCTGTTGACCGCGATGCCGCCCAGGAAATCGAGGTAGCGCTTGCCGTCGGCGTCGTACACCACCGCGCCCGCGCCGCGCACCAGCGCGACCTTCGGGGTGCCGTAGTTGTTCATCAGGGCGGTCTGCCACCGCTGCTGAATGTCGGCTGTACTCATGAGATCTCCTGTGCGGGGGTGACCATCGTGCCGATGCCCTCCCCGGTGAACAGTTCCAGCAGGACCGAGTGCGCGACACGCCCGTCGATCACGTGCGCGGTCGGGACGCCGCCCTCGACGGCGCGCAGGCAGGCTTCCATTTTGGGCACCATGCCCTCGTCCAGCGACGGCAGCAGTTTGGCCAGTTCGTCGGTGTCGATGCGGCTGGTCAGCGAGGACCGGTCGGGCCAATTCGTGTACAGGCCCTCGACATCGGTGAGGATGACCAGCTTCTCCGCGCCGATGCCCTCGGCGAGCGCGGCCGCGGCGGTGTCGGCGTTGATGTTGTGCACCACGCCGTCGGCGTCGGGGGCGATGGTGGACACCACCGGAATCCGGCCCGCCGCGATCAGATCCAGCACGGCCGAGGGTTCCACGGAGGTGACGTCGCCGACCAGTCCGATATCGGTGGCCTCGCCGTCGACCTGCACGGTGCGGCGGGTGGCGGTGAACAGGTGCGCGTCCTCACCGGAGATGCCGACCGCGTACGGGCCGTGGGCGTTGATGAGCCCCACCAGTTCCCGGCCCACCTGTCCGAACAGCACCATCCGGACCACGTCCATGACCTCGGGCGTGGTGACCCGGAAGCCGCCGCGGAATTCGCCCGTCATGCCGAGCTTCTTCAGCATGGCGCTGATCTGCGGGCCGCCGCCGTGCACCACCACCGGGTGCACGCCGACCGTGCGCAGGAACGCCATGTCGGCGGCGAAGGCGCGCTTGAGGTCGTCGTCGATCATGGCGTTGCCGCCGTACTTCACGACCACGATCTTGTCGCGGAACTTCTGCAGCCACGGCAGCGCGTCGGCGAGGACGTGCGCCTTGTCGAGGGCCGAAAGCTGTTTCACCACATCGCTCATGAGCTGTAGGCCGAGTTCTCTTCGACGTAACCGTGCGACAGGTCGGTGGTGCGGATCGTGGCCTCGCCGTCGCCGAGGTTCAGTTCCACCAGCACCTGGATGTCGGGGCCGGACAGGTCCACCTCGCGCGCGCCGGGCGCGCCCGCGCCGTCGATGCACACCGGGGATCCGTTGAACGACACCGAGACCCGGTTCGGATCCAGTTCGATGGGCGCGATGCCGATCGAGGCCAGCACCCGGCCCCAGTTCGGGTCGGAGCCGAAGAAGGCGGTCTTGACCAGGCTGTCGCGAGCCAGGGCCCGCGCGCCGATCAGCGCCTCTTCCTCGGTGACCGCACCCTTCACGGTGATGTGCACGCGCTTGGTGACGCCCTCGGCGTCGGACATGAGCTGCTCGGCGAGGTCGTCGCAGACCGCGAGCACGGCCGCGTTCAGGTCGGCCTGGCTCGGGTTGACCCCGGACGCGCCGTTGGCCAGCAGCAGCACGGTGTCGTTGGTGGAGCAGGAGCCGTCCACGTCGAGGCGGTCGAAGGTGTAGCGGGTGGCGTTGCGCAGCGCCTCGTCCAGCTGGGCCGGGGTGGCGGCCGCGTCGGTGGTGAGCACCACCAGCATCGTGGCCAGCGACGGCGCGAGCATGCCCGCGCCCTTGGCCATACCGCCGACGTTCCACTTGTCCCGGTGGTGGAAGGCGGTCTCCTTCGGCACCGTGTCGGTGGTCATGATGGCGCGCGCGGCCTCGGCGCCGCCAGACAGGCCGCCGCCCATCTCGTGCACGATCTCGGTGACGGCGGGGATCAGCTTGTCCATGGGCAGCCGGTCACCGATCAGACCGGTGGAGCAGACGGCGATCTCGCCGGCGCCGGTCTCGGTTCCCCAGTTGCTCAACGCCTTCGCGAGTTCCTCGGCGGTGGCGTGGGTGTCCTGGAAGCCGCCGGGGCCGGTGCAGGCGTTGGCGCCGCCGGAGTTCAGGATGACGGCGCGCAGGTGGCCGCCGGTCAGCACCTGCTGCGACCACAGCACCGGTGCGGCCTTGACCTTGTTGCGGGTGAACACGCCCGCGGCCGCGTAATCGGGGCCCTCGTTGAACACCAGCGCCAGGTCGGGCTTGCCGCTCTGCTTGATGCCCGCCGTGATACCGGCCGCCCGGAAGCCCAGCGGCGCGGTGACGCCCTGGGACCGCACCAGCTTGCCGTTCCCCACAGCCGCGCTGTCGTTGCTGACGATGTCGTTGCTCACGGTGCCACTCCTACGGTGGAAAGTCCTGCGGTCTCGTCGATTCCGAGGGCCAGGTTCATCGATTGCACCGCGGCCCCGGCGGTGCCCTTGGTCAGGTTGTCGATCGCGCCGATGACCACCAGCAGTCCGGCGTCGGTGTCCACGGTGACCTGGAGGGTGACGGCATTGGAGCCGAGCACCGAACCGGTCTGCGGGAGCACGCCTTCGGGCAGCAGATGCACGAAAGGCTCGTCGGCGTACGCCTTCTCGTAGACGGCCCGGGCCTGGGCGGCGTCCACGGTGGTGGGGGCGGTGCAGGTGGCGAGGATGCCGCGCGGCAGCGGGGCCAGTACAGGGGTGAACGAAACGCTCACATCGGCACCGGTCGCGCCGCCGGAAAGCTGGGCGGCCTTCAGGTTCTGCGCGATCTCGGGGGTGTGCCGGTGCGCGCCCGCGATGCTGTAGGCCCGCATCGAGCCCATCACCTCGGAGCCGAGCAGGCCCACGTCGAGTTTGCGGCCCGCGCCCGAAGTGCCGCTCACCGCAACCACATTCACCCGCGGTTCGATGATGCCCGCCGCGACGGCCGGGGCCAGCGCCAGACTCGACACGGTGGGGTAGCAGCCGGGGACGGCGATCCGGGTGGCGCCGCGCAGCTTGTCGCGCCCGCCCGGCAGTTCGGGCAGCCCGTAGGGCCAGTGGCCGGCGTGCGGGGTGCCGTAGTACTTCTCCCAGGCCTCGCCGTCGGTGAGCCGGAAGTCGGCACCACAGTCGATGATGATCGTGGAGTCCGGCAAGGCCGTGGCGATCGCCGCGGACTGGCCGTGCGGCAGGCCCAGGAAGACCACGTCGTGGCCGGAGAGTTCCTCGACGGTGGTGGGCGCGAGCACCCGGTCGGCGAGCGGCAGCAGATGCGGCTGCAGCTCACCGAGGGTGGTGCCGGCGTTGGAGCCCGCGGTCAGCGCCCCGATCTCGAGGCGCCCGCTTCGGTAGGCGGGGTGTCCGAGGAGCAAGCGCAGCACTTCACCGCCCGCGTAGCCGCTCGCACCAGCTACCGCGACCCGCAGGGGCACGTTCGAGGTATCCACCATGTGATGATTATGCACGACTGTGCAAGCTCATTCACAACCGGGCGGAAATCTGACAGGAAGCGCCGCTTACGGCACACTCGACAACGCCATGTACGACGACGCCACCCAACCGCTGCCGGTCGTCGGCCCCCAGCCGGGCCGCTCACGCCGGGCACCGGAGACGCCGAATCCCGCACCTCGCCGTTCGCGGCGCGCCCAGGGCGACTCGAATCCCCCGCGCGCGGGCCGCCGTCGTAGCGAGGATCGACAGGGCGGCGGCGAGAAGCCGGGCCGCGGCGCCGACCGCCGCGAACGCACCCCCGCCGAACGTGCGCGCGACAAGAAGCTGCGGCTGGTCGGACGCGGCGCCATGGCCATGGTCGCGGCGAGCGTGATGGGCATCACCGGCATCGTCTGGTACGGCGAGACCACCTTGGACCAGGGCTTCACCCGCTCCGGCGCGATCTCGCCCGAGGACGTGAACCTCGACGGCGACATCAACATGCTGCTGATCGGTCTCGACACCCGAAAAGACCTGAACGGCAACGACCTTCCCAAGGACATCCTCGACCAGCTGCACGCCGGCGACGGCTCCGAGGGCGGCTACAACGCCAATTCGCTGATCCTGGTGCACATTCCGAAGGACCTCAAGCACATCGTCGCGTTCTCCATCCCACGCGACGACTACGTGCCGGTGCAGGGCATTCCGGGCTACGACCACGCCAAGATCAAGGAGGCGTACGGCCTCAAGAAGTACACGGTCGAGGAGAAACTCAAGGCCAAGGGCATGGCCGAGGGCCCCGAGCTGGAGCGGCAGGGCCGGGAAGCCGGGCGCGCCAGCATCGTTCAGACCGTCAAGGCGCTGACCGGTGTCCCGATCAACCGGTTCGCGGAGATCTCGCTGGCGGGCTTCTACGATCTGGCGACCGCGCTGGGCGGCGTCGACGTGTGCCTCAACCACGCCGTGGACGACAGCTACTACTCGGGCGCGCAGTTCCCGGCGGGACCGCAGCATCTGGACGGTTCGGACGCGCTGGCGTTCGTGCGGCAGCGGCACGGCCTGGAGAACGGCGACCTGGACCGCACCCACCGGCAGCAGGCGTTCCTGACCTCGGTCGCGAACTCCATGAAAAGCTCTGGCACACTGACCAATCCGGGTCGGCTCAAGGCGCTGATCGATGTGGCGCACAAGGACGTGGTGCTCTCCGACGGCTGGAGCCTCACCGATTTCGCCACCACCCTGGGTCGCGCGGACTCGCCGTCGGTGGAGTTCCGCACGCTGCCGGTGCTGCGCTACGACAATGTCGACGGCCAGGACGTGAATGTCATCGATCCGGTGGCGATCAAGAAGACGGTGCGCGAGGCGTTCGGCGTCTCGACTCCGGCCGCGCCCAGCGCCCCGATCGTCACGCCCACCTCGACGCTGGACGTGGTCAACGCCAGCGGCACCCCCGGTCAAGCGGCCAAGGTGTCGAAGCTGCTGACCGCCAAGGGATTCCCGGCCGGTGAGGTCGCCAACGCCTCCTACGCCGACGGCACCAGCTCGACCGTGTACTACGGCACCGGCGCCGACACCGACGCCAAGCAGGTGTCGGAGATGTTCGGCGGCCTGCCGGTCAGCCCGTCGACGTCGGTGTCGGCCGGGCACGTGAAGCTGGTCGTCGGCAGCGACCTCGAGATCCCGACGTCCCTGGACCCGACGGCCACCTCCACCACGCCCACCACCACCGCCAACGGCTCCAGCACCAGCCTGGCCGCGACCACGGACACGACCACCTCGGACGCGCCCGACTCCGGCAAGCCGGTGACCACCACCATCGGCTCGAAGATCCCCTGCGTGAACTGATCCCACCCGCGTGACTTGCCAGCGCCGCGACCCGCGTGACCCACCGTCGACGAACGGAGTGCCGCCATGACGAAGACCGATCTCTTCCGCAGTCTGCACCACGGTGACCGGCCGCTGGTCCTGCCCAACGCGTGGGACTACGGGTCGGCGGCCATGCTCGCCGAGGCGGGGTTCCCGGCGCTGGGCACCACCAGCCTGGGTGTCGCGGCCGCTGCCGGACTGCCCGACGGCACCGCCGCCACGCGTGCCGAGACCCTCGCGCTGGCGCAGCGGCTCGGCCGGCTGACCATCCCGGCCACCGTGGACATCGAGGGCGGGTTCAGCACCGACGCGCACGAGGTGGCGGAGTTCTGCGCGGAACTCGCGCACGCGGGGATCGCGGGAATCAATCTGGAGGACAGCCGATCCAATACGGCGTTGGCGGATCCTCGTGAGCACGGCGAGCTGATCGCGGCGGTGAAGGCTCGCGTGCCCGAGCTGTTCGTCAACGCGCGCACCGACACCCACTGGCTCGGCATCGACGCGGACTCCACGCTGGAGCGGGTCCAGCATTACGAGAAGTGTGGCGCGGACGGCATTTTCGTGCCCGGGATCACCGACACCGACGGGATTCGGGCGCTCGCGACGGCGTTGAGCGCGCCGTTGAACATCCTGTTCTCCCCCAGCGGGCCGACGGTGGCCGAGCTGGGCGGGTTGGGTGTCCGGCGGATCAGCACCGGGTCACTGCTGTACCGCGCGGCCCTGGCGGCCGCGGTGCACACGGCGGAATCCGTGGCTCACGGTCATCCGCTGGTCGCCGAGATCCCCAGTTACGCAACGATTCAGCGCGTACTGGAGCCTTGACCTCCGCGGCGGCCGGTCACCGAGCGAGCACGCGCGCGAGTTCGGCGGTCCGCAGCTTGTCCGGGTTACGGATCGCGTAGAGCCCGGTGATGCGGTCGCCGGTCATTTCGATCAGCTGCACGGTGTCGAGCCGGCCATCCGCGGTGCGCAACAGGACGGCAGGCAGTGCGTTGTACGTGCCGAACTCGACGGTCATGTCCGCGATGCCGTTCCGCGCCAGCCGCACCAGGTAGATCGCGACCCGATCCGCGCCCACGACGGGTTTCCGGGCCGCGGTGACCTTTCCGCCGCCGTCGGAGATCTGGACGACGTCCGGCGCGAGGACATCCATCAGCGTCTGCGTGTCGCCGGTCTGTGTGGCCAGCAGGAACCGTTCGATCACCGCCCGGCTCGTCTCGGCGCCGGGTTCGAACCGCTTGCGGCGCTCCCGCACGTGCGCGCGAGCCCGATGCGCGATCTGGCGAACCGTGGCATCGGATTTGCCGACCATTCCGGCGATTTCGACGAAACTGTGGCCGAACACCTCCGACAGCACGAACACCGCCCGCTCGGTCGGCCCCAGGGTTTCCAGTACCAGCAGCATGGCCATCGACACCGATTCCGCCAGTAGCACATCATGTTCGGCGTCGGCGTCGGTGCGGATGGGTTCGGGCAGCCAGCTGCCCACGTATTCCTCACGGCGTCGGCGCACCGTGCGCAGATGATTGAGCGCCTGTCGCGTCACCACGGTGGTCAGGTACGCCCGCGGATTCTCCACCCGCGCCCGGTCCGTCTCCCGCCACCGCAGGTAGCTGTCCTGCACCACGTCCTCGGCGTCGGCCGCACTACCGAGCAGCTGGTAGGCGACGGTGAACAACAACGGTCGCAGTCCATCGAACTCGTCCACCCCGGCCGCGTCATGTGTGTCCGTCCCCATGCCCGAAGCCTAGCCAGTAGCCCCACGTCAACTCGCTGGACACCATGTACAGTCAACCCGAATGCCCGCCGTCCCGAGGGGAAATCCAATGACCGGCGCCGACCCCGGCAAGCTGACCCTGATGGGCCGCTTCAACTTCTACTCCAGCACCTACCTGGGCGGCGTGGCCCGCTTCTACGCCCGCGTCCACCGTCGTCTCTACACGCGTTTCGGCGGCACCCGCTTCGCCACTCTCTTCGGCGACCCTGTCTTCGAGCTGACGGTTCCCGGACGCAAGTCCGGCGAGCCGCGTCCAGTCATGCTGATGCTCGTCCGGTCCGGCGACGATCTGCTGGTCTGCGGTTCCAATGGCGGCCATCCCGGTGTGCCCAACTGGTGGAAGAACCTTCTTGCCACCGATCAGGCTCAGGTTCGGATCGGGCGCGACAGTTTTCCCGTCACCTACCGGGTGGTTACTGATTCGGCCGAATATGACGTGCACTGGCGCACTCTCGCTGCTACGTACCCACACTTCAATACTTATCGGGCGTTGAGCCCGCGGCAGTTTCCTATCGCTGTCCTCAGCCGCGTGTAGGTAGCGACGAAAAACCAAAGACCCAAAGACAAAGAGATAAAGGACGCCTGGAGAAGGAAGAGAGGGTGGCCGAGCTTGCGAGGCCCCTCACCTACCAGCCCCCACCGGAGAAGACAGGAGAAGGAAGAGAGAGTGGCCGAGTTTACGAAGCTCCCTCACCTACCAGCCCCCACCGGAGAAGACAGGAGAAGGAAGAGAGAGTGGCCGAGTTTACGAAGCTCCCTCACCTACCAGCCCCCACCGGAGAAGACAGGAGAAGGAAGAGAGAGTGGCCAAGTTTACGAAGCTCCCTCACCTACCAGCCTTCTCGAGGTTCGGCCGTGCATCGTCCCGGTGTAGGGGGACAGCGGCGGGTGGGCTACTCGAAGTGGCTTGTCGTCCAAGGGTTCTTCGGGTCTTCTCTCTCGTGATGCGTGTAGCCCGTGGGCCGGGGGCGGCGGGTAGCGGCTCCCCGGCCCGGCGTCAGCCCACGTCCGGCAGGGCAGGCGACGCAACCACACTCCGCGTAGCTTTGCGCACGCCGGTCAGGCACGAACGGCTCGGTTTCGACGACACCCGTGAGCGCCACTGCCGACAACTCGAATCGACCGCAGCAGCGATCACCTGCCCCACATGATGACGATCGTTCACACGCGGGATCCCGGTGGGATCAACACTCTTCGGAGCGATCCACCCCGTTCGGCCCGCGTAGGGCGAATCTTTACCCATCACAACGGTTTTCCACCCATCCGGGCCATCATTGATCAACGCGTGGCAGCGATCACACGCGAACGCCAAATTATCGATATCAGTCGGCCCACCTTTGGCCCAATCGGTGATGTGGTGGGCTGCGCACATACTGGCTGGCTGCTCACACCCAGGTCGGGTACACCCTTTATCGCGGGCCAGGAGTGCGAGGCGTTGGGCTTCGCTGGCGGTGCGGCGGGAACGCTGCAGATACAGCGGCATCCCGTCCCCGTCGAGAACCGCGATCACCGGATGCGAGTCCGCGGCCATCTTCAACGCCTCGGCGACCGACACCTGGGTCCCGGACGCGGTGGTGGCGACCCCGGTCCCGTTCTCGAAATCCGACAGGCTCATCGTGAACACAACCTGGACCGGCATCCCACGATGCGAACCCAGATCACTCACATCCACACCGGGCTGCAGCAACGCGAACAACGCGTCATGGGTGCGCTGCCCCGCATCACGACGGTCACGACCGGCAGCAGCATCCAGGACAGCGTTCTCGATGAAACCGTCACGCGCGGTCGGGCTCTCAGCGTCCTCCAAGTTGCACATACCGGGCCGCGCCAGCTTCGCAAAAGCAGCGTCCAGCAGCGCCCGCAGCTCGGGGGTGATCCACCCTTCGATCCGCGTCATCCCGTCCACACCGGGACGGCACAACGTGATCCCGCGACGGCGACGACGATCCGCGTCGGAGACAACCTTCCCATCAGGATCCAAGCGCGCGAGAATGTCACGCCCGATCTTCAACAAATCATCCGGCCACCCGTTACGGGAGTAATCGACCAGGATCTGCTCGGCCTCAGCACGAGCCTCAGCGGGAACATCAAGGGGCAGGTGGTTCATCACATCCATGATGTGACGCACATGATCACGCGAAATCTCACCCGCCGCAAACGCTTCAGCCGCCATAGGCAACACCGGCGGCGCGACATGGCCCGTCTGCTGCACGAATTCCCCACAGTGGTGAGTGACCTTCACCCGCACCGACGCGTCATAACGGGACAGCCCGAGGGTATGACGCAGAAACGGCACCATCTTCCCCGCGCCACTGCGCGAATGCAGCGAACGTTCTCCGGCTTCGATGATCAGACGGGTATCCAGAGCGGCGAGCTGACGCTTACAGGTTTCGAGCTGCCGCATCAACGACACAACATCCCCGTCGGAGAACTCCACCATCCCGTTCTGAACGGATTCGGTCAGGCTCGCCACCGCGGCCGCCAGTTCAGCGATACCACAGTCGTCGAGTGTCACCCCATTCGAATCCATGCCTCTATTCTACCGCGATAGAAGAGCGGTAATAGCTGAATTCTATTGTGATACAAGCATTTTCACTCAAGAAGACCCATCGTGGTTCAGGCCACAAAAAAGGGAGGCGGCCGACCGCTTCCCTCTTCAATGTATATCGCACCCCGCCCCTTGCGGCAAGACCCCCACCATGCTGCAAAATCGCTGCCCGTAGTGAAAACCCACGGAAACGGAGTAGTGCGAGTGCGTAGTACCGATGCCGACGCGATCATCGTGGGTGCGGGCCCGACGGGCCTGATGCTGGCTGCCGAACTGCGGCTGGCCGGGGTGCGGCCGATCATCCTGGAGCGGCAGCCGCAGCTGCGGACCGTGCCGAAGGCCAATGGACTGGGCGGGCAGATACTGCGCTTGCTGGACTATCGGGGGCTGACCGAGCGGCTCGGCGAGATCGGGGTGGACGCCGGTCCCACGGCGGCGATCCCGTTCGGCGGTTTGCATGTGGACTTCAGCCCCTTGGCTGATTCGCCGTTGCAGGCCATGCACCTGCCGCAGCCGAAACTCGAACAGCTGCTGGATGATTGGGCGACCGAGCTCGGCGCGGAAGTGCGCCGGGGCCATGAGGTGACCGCCCTCGAACAAGACGACGCCACGGTCACACTGGACGTGCGCGGCCCGGACGGTGACTACCGGCTCACCGCGCGCTATGCGCTGGCCTGCGACGGTGCGCGCAGCCGCATGCGCGATCTGGCGGGCGTCGGTTTCCCGGGCGCCACCTATCCGGAGGTCAACCGGTTGGGGCAGGTCAGTGTGCCGGATTCGGTGACGCAGCGCGAGAACGGGGACCTCGACGTCCCCGGGTTCGGCACCGTCGCAGCCGGTTTCACCCGCACCGAGCACGGCGTGTTCGCGATGGGGTCGCTCGCCCCGGGCACGATGATGATCCAGACCACCGAGGACACCATCGACGACACCGACGACAACGAGCCGCTGACCCTGGCCGAGCTGCAGGACAGCATCCGACGCATCCTCGGCGTCGACCTCCCGCTCGGTGACCCGATCCGGCTGTCCCGCTATCAGTTCCAGGCCCGCCAGGCCGAACGGTACCGGGCCGGAAGGGTTTTCATCGCCGGTGATGCCGCCCACGCCTTCCCCATGACGGGTGTCGGCCTCAACGCGGGCATGCTCGATGCGATCAACCTGGCTTGGAAGCTGGCCGCCGACCTGCACGGGCGGGCGCCGGAGGGGCTGCTGGACACCTATCACGAGGAGCGGTACTTCGCCGGCACCCGCATCATGATGCAGACCCAGGCTCAGGTGGCCTTGCGGCGCGGTGACGATCCGGCGGCGCTGGCGCTGCGGGAACTGTTCCAGGAACTCCTCACCGACGAGCCCGCCCTGCGCCGGGTCGGAGCGCTCATCGCGGGCACCGAGCTGCGCTACCCGCTGCCGAACCCCAACCAGCACCCCTTGACCGGCACCGTCGCCCCGGACCTGCCGCTGCGCACCGATGAAGGAGACACCCGCGTCGCCGAGCTCCTGCACACGGCCCGCCCGGTTCTGCTCGTCCTGGCCGACCGCCCGGACCTTCGCGCCATCGCCGAGGAGTGGTCGGGCCGTGTCGACCTCCGGGTCGCCACCACCGACGACCGTCCCGCCGACGCCCTGCTGATCCGCCCGGACGCCCACATCGCCTGGGCCGCAACGGTGGACGAACCCGCGGACCCGGCCGAGTCGGCGCTGCGGGACGCGCTCACGACCTGGTTCGGCGCCTCCGAAACGGCGAAGACCGAGGTGCGGGTCGGGGCGGTCAGCGACTGACCGGATCGGCCACACCACTGATCCGCCCTGCCTGAGCCCTCGGCCGAACCCCGCTTCCGGCGTTCAATTCCTGCATGCCGCCCCCGCGGCATCGGAGCGAAATCGCTGGGAAGGACCGGGAAATGACCGAGTATGTAGAGCTCGAGCACGGGCGGATCGCGTGTGACGTGACCGGTGACGGCCCCTTGGTGGTGCTGTCGCACGGGATGGGGACCTGGCGGCGGGATTTCCGTCATCTGGTCGCCCCGCTGGCCGCCGCCGGGTACCGCGTGGTGAACGTCGATATGCGCGGGCACGGCGAGTCCAGCGTGGACTGGCCGTCGGTGACCGGCAAGGCCGCCATCAGCCGGACCGACGTGGCCCTCGACTTGCTCGGAGTCATCCGGCATTTCGGGGGTCCGGCGGTGATCGTCGGGCATTCGCTGTCGGGTGGTTCGGCCACCGTCGCGGCGGCGGAGGCACCGGAGCTGGTGTCGGCGATCGTCGAGATCAACCCCTTCACCCTCACCCAGAGTGTGGACTTCGGGGCGCTCTGGTCGGATCGCCGCCACCGCCGCGGCTTGCTGGAGCTGGTCGGCACCCAGCTGTTGAAGTCGCCCCGGCTGTGGTTCCGGTACCTCGACGGCGTGGCCTACCCGACCGCGCCCGCCGATCACGACCACTACCTCGCCGAGCTGCGGACCCTCTTGGAACGCCCCGGCCGTTGGGCGGAGTTCATGAAGACCGGCAAGACCACCCCGGCCGACGCCGCGGCCCGGCTGCCCGAGGTCCGCTGTCCCGCACTGGTGATCATGGGCTCGGATGATCCGGACTACCCGCACCCCGAGGACGAAGCCCGCGCGATCGTGGCGGGCCTGCCGACCGGGCTCGGCCAGTACGTCCTGGTCGATCAGGGCGGCCACTATCCGCACGCCCAGTTCCCCGACCGGGTGGCCGCGCTGCTGATCCCGTTCCTGGACCGCCACACCACCCGCGATCCGGCCGGATCGGTCAGCCACTGACCGTGGCAGCCGGGCGCGCCGACTGCGATGATCGGGAGGTGCCCGCGCCTCGCACCATCGTCTTCGTCGTCTTCCCAGGCATGCAGATCTCCGAACTGGCGGGACCGCTCGATGTGTTCGCGCTCCTCAACACCATCGTCGAGACGCCGCCGGATCGGCTGCCACCGGAATTGCGTGGTCCGGCCGGCGCTCTCGGCGAGACCGCGGACGCCTCGGACGGCGACTCCCCCGCACTGCCGTATCGGCTGCTGACGGCGTCGCCGGGCGGGCTGCCCATCGACGCCGATGGCGGACTGACCCTCTCGGTCGCGCATTCGCTCGAGGACATCGCCGCCGGGGACGACTTCGACACCCTCATCGTGGTGGGCGGCGATGTCCACGGTCCCGGGGCGGCGGCGGTGGTCCCCGCTCTCCCCGCCCTCGCCCGCAAGGCTCGCCGGGTGACGTCGGTGTGCGCGGGTGCGCTGCTGCTGGCCGCCGCGGGCCTGCTCGACGGCTATCGGGCCACCACCCATTGGGGTTCGACCGCGCTACTCGCCCAGCGCTATCCGCGGGTCACCGTCGAACCGGACCGCATCTACGTCCGCGACCGCAATCGCTGGACCTCGGCGGGCATGTCCGCGGGCGTCGATCTGGCGCTGGCCCTGGTCGAGGACGACCACGGTCGCGAGACGGCCGCCATGATCGCGCGGGTGTACGTGGTGTTCACCCGCCGTCCGGGCGGTCAGGCCCAGTTCAGCGCGCAATTGCGCAGTCAGCCCGCCCGCACGCCCGCCATCCGGGCCGTGCAGCGGTGGCTCCCCGATCACCTCGGCGACGAGCTCACCGTCAGCGGGCTGGCCGCACGCGCGGGGATGAGCGAACGTCATTTCGCCCGCGCCTTCCACGCCGAAACCGGCTGCACCCCGGCGGCATTCGTGGAGGATCTGCGGGTCGAGGCGGCCCGGCGACTGCTGGAGTCCACCGAACTGACCATCGGCGCGATCGCCCGGCAGGTCGGCTACCGCCACGGGGAGACCCTGCACCGGGTGTTCGCCCGCCGCCTGGCCACCACGCCCGAACGCTACCGCCAGCATTTCGCCCTGGGCCCGGTTCAGCCCACGGGCACCAGCGAGTAGATCCACCACGGCCGCTGCGGCAGTTCGAATTTGAAGAGCTGGACGTGCATGCTCACCCATTCACCGGTCTCGGGTGAGCGCACCCGGATGGGACGGCGCTCGATATCGGCGGGCGAGACCTCGGTCGACCAGAACCGCTCCCATTCCGGTGCGGCACTGCACCGCTCGATGATGGCCGCGATCCGTTCGGGCGAGTGGATCGGCGCGGCCATGAACCGGAAGCCGAACACCATGAAATGCGCCTCGCGCTCCCAATCCTCGATGACCTCCCGCGCCCGCGGATCCAGCATCATCCATTCGAGGATGATGTCGCCCGGCTCCAGGCCCGGAAACGCCCGCAGGTAGGCGTCATTGGCGGCGACCAGGTCGACGGTGGGCATCATCTGGAAGCAGGCCGGATGCGGCAGCCCGCGCAGGAACTCCAGTTCATAGGGTTCGGGTGGCGTGAAATCGGTGCCGAAACCGAGCAACTCGGGCTGCAGCAGGGTGGCGGCGTGCTCGCGTGCCTGCACCGGCACATCCAGTGCCGTGAACAACGCACCGAGGGCGACCGGGGTGGGCTGTCGGGTGCCCTGTTCGATCTTCTGGATCAGGGCTTCCGAAACGCCTGCGCGGCGGGCCAGTTCGGCGCGGGTCAGCCCCGCGGCCTCGCGTCGCGCGCGTACATAATCCGCGATCTCCGCACGCGACGCCCTCACCCATACCTCCCGAACCGACCGAAGAACGTGTGCGGCCGCGGAATTCGCACCGCCGCAGGTCAAGCTACCGGAGCCGGTGACTGGGACAAATTGGGACAGCGCCGCGCATTGACCCGCACCGCTGCCGCTGGCGATGCTTTCTACGCCGTACGAGGTACCGCACGGCGATATCGGGTGTCTGCGAGGGGACGGCACGAACGCGGGCACCTCGGGTCGCCGTTGTCCGTGAGGCGTGCCGAAAGACAGGCCCGGGTCGCGCCGGTGGACCCGATGAAGGGTCCACCGGCGGCGCGGTATCGCCGGTCGCACAACGGTTTTCACCAAGACTGTCAGGCGACCGCGATGTGCTGGTGGTCGGTGCGGATGCGGCCGTCCGCGTCGAGCGCCAGCACGTCCAGGCCGCCGCCGACCACGGCGCCGTCCTCGGTCACCATGGACCAGGTGACGGCGATGACATGGTGCAGCAGCGCCGTCGCCTCCCCGCGCCGCACGAAGCGGTGGCCGGTGCCGATGAACATGTCGTAGGCGCGCTCCACGCGACGCTCGAGAGCGTGGTGGCCGCGGACCTCGAGGGCCGGGATCGGAAAGTTCAGCTCGGCGGCCGCGTTGCGCATGTCCTCGGGCGGATCGACGAGGAGCTGCGCGCCGTCCTCGGCCCACAGGTCGGCGATGAGCTTGCGGCGCACCTGCGGGTCGGGCTCGTTCCACTGCGCGATGTAGCGATCGGTGAGGTCATTGATGTCGACGGCGGTCTCGTTGCTGTTCGTCATGACCATGAGTCTGCGAGGAATCAATGGGGTGCGCGATTCCCTCCAGGGAATGACGAGCACAGCCCTCCAGGGAATGACGAGCACAGCCCTCCAGGGAATGACGAGCACCACCCTTCAGGGACCGGCGAACACCGCCCCGGCGGGAACGAGCCAGGGCCGCACGCGGATTCCGCGTGCGGCCCCGTGACAGATTCCGGCCGTCAGTTCCCGGCGAGCACCGCCAGCACCGGCTCGGACAGGAAGAAGGGCTCCAGCCGCTCGCGGATCAGCTTGGCCAGCACGCCGTTCCGCTTGGCGGCCTCCACCACGGCCGGGCCGTAGCGCAGGATCTCCTCGGCGATGACCGCCTCGGACAGGCCCAGCTCGGGCAGCATGGCGGCCAGGGTGTGGTCGCCGTACTTCTCGAAGAACACCTCGACGCCCTGGTCCACCAGCACGCCGACGTATTCCTTGTTGCGGGTGGTCACCGCGATCCGGTGAATGATCAGCGCCAGATCCTTCAGGTCCTGCTGCGACAGGTACTCGCGCAGGCCGCTGACCGGTTCCCCGGCGTGCAGGTCCCAGAACTCCATGGCGGCGTCGTGCACGGGCGCGTCGCGCAGCATCTCGCGGATGGCGTTATTGGTCCGCTTGAGCGCGAATTGCGCTCCCTTCCCGGCCATTTCGCCGATGAAGGTGCCGCCGGCCTTCTCCGCCGCCTTGCGCGCGGTCTTGGCGGCGTTGGTGCCCATCGACACCAGCGAGCCGACCCCGGGAATCTTCGAGGCCATCTGCTTGTTGGTCTCCATGAGATCGTCGACCAGCTTGTCCACGAACTTGGCGGCTACGGTCGCGATCAGGGGGCTCTCGGTGAGGCGTTCCAGGATCCGTTCCTGGGCCTGGTGCATGCCGAAGAGCTTCTCCAGCAGCTGTTCGACCGGTTCGCGGTCGACCACGTCACCGAGGGTGTACTCGGTGTTCCCCGCGATGTCCTCGTAGAGCGTGTCGGCCAGCGTGCCGACCATCTCGCCCAGCACCGGGCTGCCGCCGATGAGGTCGATGACATTGGCGACGGTCTGCTTGGCCTGATCGATCTCGACCACGTCGCGGAAGATGATGGTGTCGGCGACGCCGATCACCGCTTCCACATCGCGGGCGATCACTTCGGCGAAGCGGTCGCCGGAGACCTCGGCGACAATGAAGTCGACCTGGAGATCCAGCAGTTTCTCGGCAATTTCGCGCGGCTCGGTCAAAGGTTCCACCCATTCTCGGACGGAACGCCGGACCTACTCGGAATCGTTGCCCTGCATCGATTTTCGAATTTGATCCAGTCGTTCCCGCGCGGCCTCGGCCCGCGCTTCCCACTGTTCCTCTACGCTACGGCCCACTGGTGTCTGCCGATCGAGCTCGCCCATCCCCTGCGAGGTCCCGTAGCGCTGCTCGACCTTATCGCGAACTGACTCGAAAGTAGGGACGCCGGCGGAGGAATAGCCGCCGACCGAGGGCGCGGTGGGGATACCCGCAGGCGGTACCGGTATCCCGGTCGCCACCGGACCCGCTCCGACCTGCCCGGATCCCCCGACCGTCTCAGACTGTGAATAGCCCGCCACCGGCAGGGTGTCAGGAGTCACATCGATGACATCCGGGGCATGACCGAGAGTGTCCGCCAGGGATCGCGCCACCGCGTGCAGGGCGGCCAGACCGGCCCGGCCCTCGGTGGCGGCCCCGACCACACCCGCGAGTTCGGCGTCCGGCAGCTGCGCCAACAGCGCCGCGAGTTCCTGGGCATCGCTCATGGATTCCAGGCTACGCATTGACCGCGCCCCGCGGGGTGACGTACCGTGAGGGCGTCGCGATCCCGTGGACGCAGGTTGACGCAGAGTCCCTCCCACCGTGATTACCTCCCCCACCCGAGCAGGTCCCGCCCTTCGCGGGGATCACTCGATATTCATCCGCGGTGACCCACCGCCCTCGGCCGCATCCCGGCGCCACAGCAAGGAGAAACACCATGACAACCACCGAAATCCGGCCCACGGTCGTATCCAGCGATCCGGCCCCGGCCCTCGACCACATCGAAACACTCACTCCCACAACGGGAATCCTGGATCTACAGGGCCAGAACGGCGTCCTGCGCCGCGACGGCTACCTGCCCGGTCCCCGCGACGTCCACGTCCCGGCCCGCCTGATCCGCACGCACCGACTGCGCCGCGGCGACCTCATCGCCGGACTGGCGCAGCCGAATCCCAAGGGCGGCAAGCAAGCTCCCCTCGTCCGCGTCGACACCGTCAACGGCCGGGCGGCCGCCGAGCTCGGCGCCCGACCACACTTCCGGGACCTGACCCCCATCCACCCGAACGAGCGGCTGCGGCTGGAAACCCAGCCGAACAAGCTCACCACCCGCGTCACCGACCTGATCATGCCGATCGGCAAGGGCCAGCGCGCGCTGATCGTCGCACCGCCCAAGGCGGGCAAAACCTCTGTGCTGCAGTCGATCGCGCACGGCATCGCCGTCAACCACCCGGAGGCGCACCTGATGCTGGTCCTGATCGGCGAACGCCCCGAGGAGGTCACCGACCTGTCCCGCGGCGTCCCCGCCGAGGTGGTCGCCGCCACCTTCGACCACTCCCCCGCCGAGCAGACCGCACTGGCCGAACTGGCCATCGAACGGGCACAGCGCCTGGTCGAGGAGGGCCGCGACGTCGTCGTCCTGCTCGACTCGCTCACCCGGCTGGCCCGCGCCTACAACACCTCCGGACCGGCCTCGGGCCGAATCCTCTCCGGCGGTGTGGATTCCACCGCGCTGCTGCCGCCCAAGCGGTTCCTGGGCGCGGCCCGCAATATCGAGAACGGCGGCTCACTGACGATCGTGGCCAGCGCGCTCGTCGAAACCGGTTCGCTCGCCGACACCGTCATCTTCGAGGAGTACAAGGGCACCGGCAACGCCGAGCTCAAACTGGACCGCACCCTGGCCGGCCGCCACGTGTTCCCGGCCGTGGACATCGCCAAGTCCAGCACCCGCCGCGACGATCTGCTGCTCGATCCCGCCGAACGCCAGGCCGTCGCCACCCTGCGCCGCACTCTCGCCGATCTGGACGATCAGCGCGCCCTCGACCTGCTCCTCGACGGCCTGCGCAAGACCGGCGGCAATGCCGAGTTCCTCGCCAACATCATCCGGAAATGAGCCGCCTGGGCGGCAGTACGCCCGCCGCCCAGGACGCGACCCGCTCGGCCCAGCCGGGGAATCCGATCAGATTGTTGTGCAGCCCGCCCGGATAGATCACCAACTCCTTGGGCTCCGGCGCCGCCGCGAACAACTCCCGCCCCATCCGCACGGGCAACAGCTCATCCGCGTCCCCGTGCATGATCAGGACCGGGCAGCTCAACCGCCGGATCCGCCGCAGACTCGGATAAGCGTTGGGCACGAAGATCTTCGGCAGGAACGGATACACCGCCGTCGCCGCGTCCCGCATGCTCGTGAAGGTCGACATGAGCAGCAGCGCCGCGGGCGGCGCCGCATTCGCCAACTCCAGCATCACTCCCCCGCCGAGCGACTTGCCGAGATACACCACCCGCTCGGCATCCACCCCGGGCTGCGCCAGCAACGCCTCCCGCGCGGCCCGCACATCCTGATACGTCCCGCTCTCGCCCGGCCGCCCGGTACTGCGCCCGTACCCCCGGTAGTCGAAGATCATCACATCGAATCCGGCCGACGCCAGCATGCCCAGCATCGGTGACCGATCCCCGATGTTCCCGCCATTGCCGTGCGCGAACAGGATGTGCCCCACCGGTTCCCCTACCGCCGGCACGAACCACGCGTTGACGGTCTCCCCGTCCGAGGTCCGCAAGTACAGATCCGCATAGACGAACCCATACGTTTCGGGGGTCTCCATGATGCCGCGCTCACCCGGTTGATAGCTGAGGGCGTTGAGGACGGGCGTCGCCGGATGCCACATGGTTCATTCATACCGAAAGGGCCCCGATCCACCGGGATCGGGGCCCTTTCGCGGGTGGCCTGGGATCAGCCGCGCAGCACCGCGCCCACCGCGTCCGAGGCGCGGGCGACCGCCGCGTCGCGGGCGGCGCTGGCCTCGTCCTCGGTGAGGGTGCGGTCGGTGGCGCGGAAGCGCAGGGCGTAGGTCAGGGACTTGCGGCCCTCACCCGCCTGCGCGCCCTCGTACACATCGAACAGGGAGATGTCCTCGAGCAGTTCGCCCGCGCCGGTGCGCAGCGCGTTCTCCACCGTCACGGCGGGGACGGCCTTGTCGACGCTGACCGAGACGTCCTGCAGCACCGCGGGGAACGCGGAAACCACCGGGGCGGGCCGGATCTCACGCAGCGGCAGGGCGTCGAGGTCGAGCTGGAAGGCGCAGGTGCGCGGCGGCAGGCCGGAGCGCTCCAGCACGGCGGGGTGCAGTTCGCCCGCGTGGCCGACGACGACGCCGTCCACCAGCAGCTCGGCGCAACGGCCCGGGTGCCACGGAAGGAATTGCGCCGCACGGCGTTCGATCGTCAGACCGGCGGCCTGGGCGATCGCGTCGACCAGGGCGAAGGCGTCCGACGCCTCGACCGGGCGGCCCGGGCCCCACGGTCCACGCGGCTCGCGACGGCCGGTGAGGACCGCGCCGACCCGGGTCGGCTGCTCGGGCAGCGAGTCGAGCAGGACCTGGATCTCGTCGTCGGTCGGGCGGCGATCCACGGGCAGCAGACCGACAGGCGCGGTCCGCTCGGTCGGCAGGGTGACCTGACCGATCGCGTAGATCGCGAGATCGCGCTGGCCGCGGGAGATATTGCGGGCCGCGATCTCCAGCAGACCGGGCAGCAGCGTGGTCGACAGTTCCGCGCGCTCGACGTCGAGCGGGTTCAGCACCCGCAGCGTGTTGCGGCGCGGGTCGTCGGCGTCCAGGCCCCAGGCGTCGAAGACACCGGCCTGCATGAAGACCGGCGCGGGCACCTCGACGCAGCCCTCGAACGCCAGCGCCTTGCTCACGGCGCGGCGACGCAGCTGGGCGGCGGTGAGGCCGCGTCCGGCCGGGGCGGTGGGCAGCACCGACGGGATCTGGTCCAGACCCTCCAGGCGCAGCACCTCCTCCACCAGGTCGGCGGGCTGGGTGAGGTCGGGACGCCAGGACGGCGGGGTCACGATCAGCTGCGGGTGACCGGCCTCGCTGACTCCCACCTCGATGGCGCAGCCGACCTGCTGCAGGCGGCGGGTGGCCGCGCCGGGCGCGTAGTGCACGCCCGCGGTGCGGTCGGCCAGGTCGATGTCCATGGTGATCGGCGCCGCGGCCGGAGTGGGCACGCGCACGTCGGTCAGCACGGATTCGACGGTGCCGCCGGCGATCTCGGCCAGCAGGGTGGCGGCGCGATCGAGGGCGGCGATATTGACCTCGGGGTCCACGATCCGCTCGAAGCGGCGGCTGGCCTCGGAGCCCAGCTTGTGGCGGCGCGCGGTGCGGGCCACGGCCACCGGGTTCCAGGTGGCGGCCTCGAGCAGGATGTCGGTGGAGGTGTCCGACACCTCGGTGCTCGCGCCGCCCATGATGCCGGCCAGCGAGATGACGCCGGACTCGTCGGCGATCACCACGTCCTCGGCGTCGAGGGTGCGCTCGGCCTCGTCGAGGGTGCGCAGGGTCTCGCCGGTGTTGGCGCGGCGCACCACGAATCCGCCGCGCACCTTGGCGGCGTCGAAGGCGTGCAGCGGCTGACCGAGTTCGAGCATCACATAGTTGGTGACGTCCACGGCCGGGGAGATCGGGCGCACGCCCGACAGCAGCAGGCGGCGCTGCAGCCACCACGGGCTCACGGCCTTCGGGTCGATGCCGGTGACGCGGCGCACCGCGAAACGCGTGCAGCCCGACGCGGGTTCGATCTTCACCGGCCACGCCTCGACCTCGGAGTCCGGCAGCAGCCGCACGGCCGGATCGCCGTACTCCAGGTCGAAGCCGCAGGCCAGCTCACGCGCCAGACCGCGCGCGGAGAACGCGTAGCCGCGGTCGGGGGTGATGGCCAGCTCGATGATGGTGTCGCCCAGGCCCAGCAGCTCGTTGGCGTCCGCGCCGGGCTCGGCGGTGCCGGGCTCGAGCACCAGGATGCCGCTGTGGTCCTTGCCGATGCCGAGTTCGGCGACCGAGCAGATCATGCCGTTGCTGGTGTGGCCGTAGGTCTTCCGCGACGAGATCTTGAATCCGCCGGGCAGCTCGCCACCGGGCAGCACCACCACGACCAGGTCGCCGACGGCGAAGTTCCGTGCGCCGCAGACGATCTCCTGCAACTCGGCGTTGCCGACGTCGACCTTGCAGAAGCGGATCGGCTTCTTGAACTCGGTCAGCTCGGTGATCTCGGCGACCCGGCCGACCACCAGCGGCTTGTCGATGTCACCGCCGATGGGCGCCAGATGGTCGACCTCTTCGACCTCGAGACCGACCCGGACGAACCCCGCGTCGAGCTCCTCGGCCGTCACCGACCACCCGGGGGTGGTCCGCTGCAGGATGTCCGTCAGCCAGGACTGAGCTACTCGCACTTGACGTTTCGCTTCCTCGTATCGGGGTCAGGTCAGGACTGGATGCCGAACGGCAGCGTGAACCGCACATCGCCCTCGACGATGTCGCGCATGTCCGGCAGGCCGTTGCGGAACTGCAGGGTCCGCTCCAGACCCATGCCGAACGCGAAGCCGCTGTACACCTCGGGGTCGATGCCGCTGGCGATGAGCACCTTCGGGTTCACCATGCCGCAGCCGCCCCACTCGACCCAGCCGGGGCCGCCCTTCTTGTCCTCGAACCACACGTCCACCTCGGCGGACGGCTCGGTGAAGGGGAAGAAGCTGGGCCGCATGCGGGTGGTGGTGTTCGGGCCGAACAGCGCCCGCGCGAAACCGTCCAGGGTGCCCTTGAGGTGGGCCATGGTCAGGCCCTTGTCGATGGCCAGGCCCTCGATCTGCGAGAACACCGGGGTGTGGGTGGCGTCCAGCTCGTCGGTGCGGAACGTGCGGCCCGGGCACACCACGTAGATCGGCAGCTCGCGAGACAGCATGGTGCGCACCTGCACCGGCGAGGTGTGGGTACGCAGCACCTGCCGCGACCCTTCCGGCGCGATGTGGAAGGTGTCCTGCATGGTGCGGGCCGGATGGTCGGGCAGGAAGTTCAGGGCGTCGAAGTTGAAGTGCTCGGTCTCGACCTCGGGACCCTCGGCGACCTCCCAGCCCATGGCCACGAACACGTCCGCGACCCGCTCGGACAGCACCGAGATGGGGTGCCGCGCGCCGGGGGCGCGCCGGTCGGCGGGCAGGGTCACGTCGATGGTCTCCGCCACCAGGACCGCCGCGTCGCGCTCGGCGAGCAGCTCGGCCTGGCGGGTCTCGTAGGCCTGCGACACCCGGCCGCGCGCCACGTTCACCCGCTTGCCCGCGTCGGCCTTCTCCTCCTTGGGCAGCGTGCCCAGGGACCGCTGCGCCAGCGAGATCGGCGACTTGCCACCCATGTACTCGGTCTTGGCCGTGGCCAGCTCGTCCAGGGTCGAGGCCGAGGCGAACGCCTTCTCCGCGGCTTCCGCGGCGGCGGAGAGCGACTCCTCGCTCAACGCGGCGGTCTGCTCGGCACTGTTGTCATCGGCCACGATGGTTCGTCACTCCCCAGGCTGGTTACGGGTCGGGCGGAAAGTCTTATCGGCAATGGTTACTGCCCACCCATTCTTGCTGGTCGCATCGTAAACCTTGTAATCAGCCCACCTCACCTGGATTTTCCCAGCTCGCGCCCACCCTTCGGCGTGGTGGTGACCACAACGGTGGTACCAATGGACTCGTGAAGTCCCGGCCCCTGACCTTGATCGACGACTCCGACCGCCTCATCGAGTACTCGGCGGCGATGGACCGCATGCAGGAGATGTGGGAGGAGCGCGTCGCCGACCAGCGACCCGACACGCTGTGGCTGCTGAGCCACGAACAGACCTTCACCATCGGCCGGCGCACCCCCGAGCAGCACCTGCCGGCCCCCGACACCGACATCCCGGTCTTCACCACCAACCGGGGCGGCCAGCTCACCTACCACGCGCCCGGCCAGCTGGTCGGCTATCTCATCGTGAAGCTGCGGCCAGGCGAGGGCGTCGTGGATCTGATCCGCGATGTGGAACTGCGCATCGTCGCGGCGCTGGCCGACCTCGGCATCCCGGCCGAGCGCCGCGTCACCCCGCCCGGCTCGGAGCTGCTCACCGGCGTCTGGACCCGCGATACCGGCCGCAAGATCACCTCGATCGGCATGCGCGTCGGCCGCAATGTCTCCACCCACGGGTTCGCCCTCAATGTCACCGGCGACCTGTCGCCCTGGAAGCTGGCCGTCGCCTGCGGACTGCCCGATGTCGACATGACGTCGGTGGAAAGGGAACTGGACACCGACGCGGCCCCGACGATGGAGCGCGTCGTCGCGACCATCGCCGGGGCCTTCGAGGCGAGCGCTACCCCGTCTCCCCTGCCCTGACCGGGACCCGCCGGATCGCGGTCACGATCGGCGCGGTTCCCAGCGCGGCGAACAGGGCCACCGCGATGTAGACCAGCTGCTCGGGAATCCGGAACCACAACGGTGTGGCCGCCTGACCGTCGAAGGAGACATTGTCCACGGCCGCATGGATATTCGCGGGCAGCAGCAGGACGAACAGCACGGCCAGGGCCGGACCCGCGAGTCGGCGGAACGGGACCAGGATCAGCCCGAGCGCACCCAGGTACTCCAGAACGCCGGTCGCGTAGACGGTGAAGTCGGGGAACGGCACGAACGACGGGACCATGGCGACCAGGTCGCTGTGATGCGGCATGACCGTCACCGAGTCGGGGACGAAGTGCGCGGTGCCGGTCATGACGAGCATGAACGCCAGGCCGTGCGCGGCGGCGGACCGCCAGGCCGCGAAGCGGGCCACGCCGAGAGCGCCGAGCAGCCGCAGCACCAGGGTCGGGATCGCCAGCAGCAGGAGGGTCTCGAACATGATGCTTCTCCCTTCGATTCGATCCGGCTCAGTGCGCGAGAACGGTTGCGCCGGAATCCGATTCGGCAGCAGCGCGACGGCCGGGCAGCAGCAGCGCCACGAACGCGCCCAGCGCCACGATGACCGAGCCGACCTTCACCGCCGGGATCAGGCCGTCGACGTAGTCCGCCGGGCTCAGATACGAGCCGTGCGAGGCGAACACCGAGGCCAGCACCGCGACACCCATGGCCACACCGACCTCACGGATGGTGTTGTTGGCCCCCGAGGCCATGCCCTGGTCCGCCGGTGACGCCGTGGCCATCACGACGGTGGCCGTGGGCGCGAAGGTCAGGCCCATGCCCACGCCGCCGAGGACGAACGGCAGCACGAAGTGGCTGTAGGACACGTCCACGCTCGTGGTGAGGGCCATCCACAGCAGCGCGGCCGCCAGCAGCGCCTGACCGATCGACACCAGCACCCGCGCGCCGACCCGGTCCACGATCAGACCGGCCAGCGGGGCCACCACCATCGGGGCCATGGTCCACGGCAGCGTCCGCACACCGGAAGCGAGCGGCGAATACCCCTGCACCACCTGGAAGTACTGGGCCAGCAGGAAGATCGAGCCGAAGGTGCCCAGCGAGAAGGTGAACGACACCACGTTGATGACGTAGCCGCGCTTGCGGAACAGGCGCAGCGGCAACATCGGATCGGCGGTCCGGCTCTCCCAGACCACGAACGTCGTGAGCGCGATCGCGCCGCCGATCAGCCCGGTCAGCACCTTGGCCGAGGTCCAGCCGTCGTCGGCGCCGTGGATGACGCCCCACACCACCGCGAGCACGCCGCCCGCCGACAGCAGCAGGCCGAGCAGATCCAATCGCCTTGCGCCGCCGAAGGATTCGTTCAGCACCCGAGCCACCAGCGGCACCGCGATCAGGCCGATCGGCACGTTCAGCCAGAAGATCCACTGCCAGTTCAGGCCGTCGACGACCGCGCCGCCGACCACCGGGCCCAACGCGATGCCCAGGCCGGAGATGCCGCCCCAGATGCCGATGGCGGCGCTGCGCATCTTCTCCGGCACCGCCGCGGACAGCAGCGTCAGCGACAGCGGCATGACGGCCGCCCCGCCGAAGCCCTGGGCCGCGCGGGCGGCGATGAGCATCCACGGTTCGGTGGCCAGCGCGCACGCGGCCGAGCCGAGCGTGAACAGCGCGATGCCGCCCAGGTAGACGCGCCGGCGGCCGAGCCGGTCGCCCAGCGCGGCGGCGGTGAGCAGCAACGAGGCGAAGGCCAGGGTGTAGGCGTTCACGAACCACTGCAGGTCCGAGAGCGAGGCGTGCAGTTCGGTGCGGGTCACCGGCAGCGCGTTGGTCACCACGAGGTTGTCGAGCGTGACCATGAACATCGGAATGCCCACGGCGGCGAGGACGGCGGCGAGCGGGCGCTGCCGGGCCTGTTCGGCCACCTTACCGGTGAGCGAGGAGGTTTCGAGTGTCTCAGTCATGTCCGATCCCCTTGTTGTAATCGACTGATAACTAGAGAGTATGCATCGACTGATAACATGTCAACGGGAAGGATGATTCCCCAACGACCAGGAGGCGCGCCCACCATGACCAGGACCCGGATGACGGCCGAGGAACGCAGCGAGGAAGTGCTGCGCGCGGCCATCTCCGCCTTCGCCGAATCCGGTTACGCGGCAACGAAAACCGATGAGATCGCCCGCCGCGCGGGCGTCTCGCAGCCGTATGTCATCCGGCTGTTCGGCACCAAGTTGCAACTGTTCCTGGCGGTGCTGGAACGAGTCTGCGATCGCGTCGACGGGCTCTTCCGCGAGGGGGCCGCGCAGGCCCCCGCCGACGCGACCCCCAAGGAGCGACTCGACGCCATGGGCGAACGCTTCGGCGACTTCCTGCTCGACGGCGACCTGCCACGGGTCTTTCTCCAGGGGATCGCCGCGGCGGGCACGGACCCCGCCATCGGCGACGTCATCCGTGCCCGCTTCGGCAATATCTACCTGGTCGCGCGGGAGCTCACCGGGGCGTCGGCCTACGAGGTCCGCCGCTTCATGGGCACCGGCATGCTGCTCACCAATATGACGGCCATGGGACTCACCGGCCCGAACCCGATCGCCGCGCCCTGGGCCGAGGAGATCATGGAGAACCTGGAAGCCGACGGCATCTGAGCGGGATCAGGCGCGGTGCTGCACCCGCGAGCTCGAGTAGAGGCAGATAGCCGCGGCGGCAGCCAGATTCAGGCTCTCCGCGCGACCATGGATGGGAATCCGGATCCGGTGGGTGGCGCGGGCGGCGATGGCCTTGTCCAGGCCGTGCGCCTCATTGCCGAACAGCCACGCGACCGGGCCGCTCAGGATCTCGTCGGCGTCGTCGAGGTCGACCTCACCCTTGGCGGTGGTGGCCAGGATCGCGATGCCCGCCGCCTCCAGCGCGTCGAGGGTGGCGTCGATATCGCGGGAGCGGGCCACGGGGACATGGAAAAGGCTTCCGGCACAAGCGCGTACGCATTTGCCATTGTGCGGGTCCACCGAATCACCCGCGAGCACAACGCCGTCCGCGCCGACGGCGTCGGCCACGCGGATCAGGGTGCCCGCGTTGCCCGGGTCGGCGATCTCGACGGGCACGGCGAGCATGCGCGGGGCGGCGTCGAGCACCTCACGCAGCGGCACGTCCACCTGGCGGCACACCGCGACCAGGCCCGGCGGAGTCACGGTCTCCCCCAGCATCTCCGCGGCGCGGTCGGTCACCATCGTGGTCCGCACCCCTCGAGCGGCGGCCCCGGCGACCAGCGCGTGCTCGCGTTCGGCGGCCTTCTCCGAGAAGAACAGCTCCTCGACCCGGCCGGTGTCCAGCGCCGCCTCGACCGAATTCGCGCCCTCGGCCAGGAACAGGCCGGTCTTGCGGCGGACCGGACTGCGGTGCAGCTTGACCGCCGACACGATCCGGGAGTTACGCCAGTCGATGGAATCAGCGCTCACGGCCACCTGTCCCTTGGGAGATACGCGGAGATACGAGAAGAAAAGAAACGACCCGCGGAACATCGTCCGCGGGTCGTTTCGGCTATTGCTTTGTCACGCAGACCGAATCAGGCGGCCGGGGCGTTGACGTCGGCCGGCAGGGCAGCCTTGGCGGCGGCGACCAGCTGGGCGAAGGCCTCGGCGTCGGAGACGGCGAGCTCGGCCAGGATCTTGCGGTCCACCTCGATGCCGGCGGCCTTGAGGCCCTGCATGAAGCGGTTGTAGGTCATGTCGTTCAGACGCGCGGCGGCGTTGATACGAGTGATCCACAGCTGACGGAAGTCACCCTTCCGCGCCCGGCGGTCCCGGTAGGCGTAGGTGAGCGAGTGCAGCTGCTGTTCCTTGGCCTTGCGGTACAGGCGCGACCGCTGACCGCGGTAGCCCTTGGAGGCCTCGAGAACGGAACGGCGCTTCTTCTGAGCGTTGACGGCCCTTTTGACGCGTGCCACTTTTCAGTCCTTGATCGAATAGGGGGTGCGGCGATCGCACCCGGAGGTTGGTCGGTCGGCTCAGCCGAATTACTTGGCGAGCAGCTTCTTGACGCGAGCGACGTCGGCCTTGGCGACGACCTCCACGCCGTCCAGACGACGAGTCCGGGTGGTCGGCTTGTGCTCGAGCAGGTGGCGACGGTTCGCCTGCTGACGCAGCAGCTTGCCGCTGCCCGACACCTTGAATCGCTTCGAGGCGCCGCTGTGGCTCTTCATCTTCGGCATGGATTCCTCAGTTCTGTCGTGCCGGAGGCGCGCGAGTACCACACGCCTCCGGAGCTTCTCGTTATTACTGCTGCGGGGTGGCCGATTCGGCAGCCGGAGCCGCGGTCTCGGCCGGGGCCGCCTCGGCGGGAGCCGGCGCGGGCGCACTGCTGCGCTGCTGCGTCGAGCTCGCGTCGTTCTGGGCCTTCACCCGCGTCTTCGCGCCCTTGTGCGGCGCGAGGACCATGGTCATGTTTCGGCCGTCCTGCTTGGCCGAGGTTTCGACGAATCCGAGGTCGGCGACGTCGGCGGCCAGTCGCTGCAGGAGCCGGAACCCGAGTTCGGGGCGCGACTGCTCGCGACCACGGAACATGATGGTGACCTTGACCTTCGACCCCGCCTCCAGGAAGCGCATCACGTGGCCGCGCTTGGTGGCGTAGTCGTGGTCATCGATCTTCGGGCGGAGCTTCTGCTCCTTGATCACGGTCTGGACCTGGTTCTTCCGGGACTCACGCGCCTTCTGCGCGGTCTCGTACTTGAACTTGCCGTAGTCCATGATCTTGCACACCGGCGGGCGTGCATCGGGCGCGACCTCGACCAGGTCGAGGTCAGCTTCCTGAGCGACGCGTAGTGCATCTTCAACACGCACGATCCCAACCTGCTCGCCGCCGGGTCCGATGAGTCGGACCTCGGGAACGCGGATGCGATCGTTGATGCGGGTCTCAGTGCTGATGGGGCCTCCTAGGTCAAGCGGTTCGTCAACGACCGCAAGCAATAACTGCAACCCCAATTTCAACACGAAAGCCCCGCTCCGGTATTTCACCGGCACGGGGCCCGAGTCGACCGATCCGCGACGCAAACAGCTCGCATCGCACCGCACGCAGGAAAAACCCACGCGCAGAACCCATCACGTAAATGATGGGCGACCGGACCGTTCAACCTCGCGCTGTCAGCGCTGGTTGACGGTGGGAGTCGGGCTCCACTTGATGCCCCGAGTCGGTTGCAGGAACCAGTCCAGGGCGGTCGTCGCGGAAGAGTCTAACACTCATAGCGGTGAGCTCCGAATCGGCCGCCCCCGCGACCAGCGCCGACCCGCGCGATGGCATTCTCTACCCCATGAGCGAGGCTACCCTGAACGACGATTCCGCCCTCATCGACGGCGAGGTCGTGCGCGAACTGGCCGAGATCCCCGCGGTCGAGGTCATCAGCCGCGCCGCCGTCATGCTGATGAGCTCCGCGGCCGAGAAGCTCGGCCTCGGCGAACCGGACCCGGCCAGCAGCCCCCACCTGGACCTGGACGAGGCGCGTCGTGTCATCACCGCGCTCGCCGGTCTGGTCACCGCGTCGGTCGAGTACCTCGGCCCGCACGCCGGTCCGATCCGCGACGGCCTGCAGTCGCTGCAGCGCGCGTTCCGCGAATCCTCGGAATACCCCGATGCCCCGGGCGCGGGCCCGGGCGAGAAGTACACCGGCCCGGTGTACTGACCGAGCCGCTATCGATCTGTCGAAAACGGCCCGCCCGAGTTCTTTCGGGGCGGGCCGTTTTTGTTCGAGCGGCCTCTACGTCCTGGGGCCGATGCCGTCGAGGAGCGTCGCGACGACCGCCGCGGGCTCGACGGCGGGCGGTGACATGCCAGGCAGCACCGCGTTGAGGACCCGGTCGTGGCAGACGCCGACCAGGACGGCCGCCACGGCGGCGGTGTCGGCGTCGGGGGCGAGGCGGCCGAGTCGCCGCTCACCGGCCAGGTAGTCCGAGAGCAGTACTCGCCAGTCGGGCTGATCGGTCGGCAGTTCGGCGAAGCGATCCAGCACGGCCGGAGCGGACAGCAGGCCCGCGAAGATCGGCAGCACCGCGCGGTGCAGGTCCAGGCCCGCGCTCAGATATATACGGAGATTCTCCGCGACGGTCGCTTCCCCCGGGGCGGGCAGTGCGCCGAGCGCGCGGTGCGCGGCGTCGACGTGCGCGCGGACCGCGGCGGCGAGCAGGGCGTCCTTGTCCGGGAAGTGGTTGTAGAGGACGCCGTCGGCCACCCCGGCCGCGCGCGCGATGGCGCGCACGGTGAGGGTGGCGGCCGAGCCGTCGGCGAGCAGGCGCTGCGCGATGACGACGAGGTGATCGCGGAGGGTGTCGTCGGTGGCGCGCAGCGCCGCGGCCTTGCGGGGGGACATGGATCGTTACGGTAGCGGGGTCGCGGCCGTCACGAGCCAGGCCGACCCGCGCAGCACGATGCCGCCGGAGGTGGCGTAGGGAATCAGGGCCGTGGAGATCGCCTGGCGGACTTCGGCGTCGGTGGCGAACCCGGCCAGGGAGCGGTGATGGCGGACCGGGCCCCAGCCCATGATGAAGTCGGTGGCATCGGAGATGTCGTCGCCCCAGATGCCATCGGCCTCACGGTAGTCGACGCCGATCTCCCTGAAACCCGCGGCGGACAACAGGCCCCGAATGCGGTCGGGCTCGGAGAACGGGCCTTCGGCGGGGCTGACCGCGAAATCCCCGAGATGGGCTGCGGCGGCGCAGAACACGGCGCCCAGATCGGTACCCGGGAGCGGGGTCATGGCGGCGAAGGCCAGGCGGCCGCCGGGGCGCAGGGCGCGGGCGATATTGGCGAAGGCCGCCACCGGGTCGGCGAAGAACATGATGCCGAAGCGGCTCAGCGCGGCATCGTAGGCGGCGGCGGGGAAGGGATGGATCTGGGCGTCGCCCTGTTCGAAGCCGACATTGGGGACGGCTTCGGCGGCGGCCCGTTCGCGGGCGCGGGCGAGCATCGGGCCGGAGAGATCGACACCGGTCGCGGAGCCGGCGCCGGCGCGGCGGGCGGCGGCGCGGGTCAATTGGCCGTTACCGCAGCCGATGTCGAGGACGCGGTGGCCGTCGGCGATGCGGGCGGAGGTCAGCAGGGGTTCGTCGAAGCCGTGGTTCACGGCGTCGTAGCGGTCGTAGTGGCCTGCCCAGTGTTCGCCTTCGTAGCCGTTCCAGGCTTCGGACTGGGCGGTATTCACGATCTCGGTCATGCTCGACTCCTATTATGAACGATTGTTCATGAACGCACGTTCATATTGCGCGCGGCCGGGGGAACGTGTCAATACCCGCCCCGGGTAACGGTTTACGCTGAATGTTCAGCGACCGGATGGCAAACAGCCAGCGACGGAGGGGCATCCGGAGAATCGGGCGCATCGGCTTGCCGCGATCTCGGCCGGATTGTTAACGCTCGACCGGACATGCGACATAGCTGGTTGCGGGCTGATCGCCTGTGCGGCTGGATGATCGAAACAGCGTGGCGACATCGAGCCGGTGCTGGTTGGATGCCGGAGTATCGCACCGATCGGCGCGAGCGCGGGCGACGTCCTGCATACTACGACGGGCAGCGGCAAGGCTGCCCTCACTACGAGATCGAATGGACTTCGGGGGTTGTACATGAATGACCTGATATCCCAAGGGAACCGCACGTCCGGCAGCCGGATTCGGCGCGGCGTCCTCCCGATCATGATCGCCGCGGCCGCGGCCGCCGCGCTGGTGGCGGGCTGCACCTCGTCCTCCAACTCGGACAGCAAGGCCACCACCTCGCAGGCCGCGCCGCCGGCGCAGCTGCCCGAGGGCGCGCAGATCGTCGCCGAATCGGCCAAGACCACCCAGACCCTGCAGTCGGTGCACGTGGTGCTGGACGTGAAGAACCTGCCCACCCTGTCGGTCAAGAGCATCAAGGCCGACGTCACCAACCAGCCGCAGGGCCAGGGCCAGGCCATCGGCGACGCCGAGGTGAAGGTCAAGCAGGACGGCGACTTCACCAAGACCAAGTTCATGGTCGTCGACAAGACCCTCTACACGGGTGACGGCACCAAGTACGCCCCCGTCGGCCCCGCCGAGAAGATCTACGACCCGGGCGTCCTGCTCGACAAGGACAAGGGTCTGGCCTACGCCATCTCGCAGGTGAAGAACGCCAAGGCCGAAGGCCGCGAGAAGATCGACGGCGTCGACACCGTGAAGGTCAGCGGCACCATCTCCGCCGACGTCATGGACCCGGTCGTCCCGCAGATCGGCAAGGACGGCGGCGAGTTCCCGATCACCCTGTACATCAAGGACGTCGCGCCGCCGAGCGGTACGGGCACCACCCTGCCCTCGAACGCCGCCTCGCCGGGCACCGGCCCGAACCTGGTGCGCGCCATCGTCACCAAGGACGCGGGCACCGTCACCGTGACGTTGTCCGACTGGGCGAAGCCGGTGCACGTCACCAAGCCCGGCGGCTAGTCACCCGTCTATCCGCCCTGTGAGTGGGGAGCCGGTTCGGGGAACGAGCAACGGCGGCAACAGCTGTCGTCCGACCCCGGCCGGCTTTCGCATTTTTTCCGGGCCGCTGTTAACAAAAGCCCACTTAAGAGATTGTTCAGTGAATTGCAAGCCGCAACGCCGACGATTCCATCCGTAAGTTCGAACGCGGTGTGTGCGTGTGGAGGAAAGCTATGACGATCGAACGGCCCGAGGCCGAGGCGACGATCGAACGGCAGGCGCCAGCAGATGAATTCCGCCGGCCCCCGCTCGACGGACCGCCGCCGATTTCCAACGTCTGGGTCTACGACGGGAAAGCCTACGACCTCTCCGACTGGATTTCCAAGCATCCGGGCGGCGAGTTCTTCATCGGCCGCACCAAGAACCGCGACATCACCTCGATTGTCGGTTCGTACCACAAGAATCCGGAAGCCATCGGCAAGATTCTGAAGAAGTACGCGCTCGACCGCGACGCCCTGCCGGAGGACATCCACCCCAAGGCCAACGCGCCCGCGTTCCTGTTCAACGAGGGTTTCGACAGCTGGCGCGACACCCCGAAGTTCAGCTTCGACAACAAGGACGACCTGCTGCACAAGGTGAAGGCGCGGCTCAAGGAACCCGAGCTTGCCGCCCGGATCCGGCGCATGGACACCTATTTCAATATCGTGGTCGCCATTCTCGCGGTGGCGTACTTCGCGGTGCAGGGCCTGCGGTTGTTCGAGCGGTCCTGGATGCCGTTGCCGGTCTTCGTGATCGCCATGGTGCTGCTGCGCAGCTCGCTGGCCGGGTTCGGGCACTACGCCATCCACCGTGCCCAGAAGGGCATGAACAAGATCTACACGAATGCCTTCGACTTCAATTACGTCGCACTGGCATTCGTGACCGCGGACGGCCACGCCCTGCTGCACCACCCGCACACCCAGAGTGAAGTCGACATCAAGAAGAACGTCTTCACCATGATGATGCGGATCCCGCGGCTGTACCGGGTGCCGATCCACACCCTGCACAAGTTCGGTCACACCGTCACCGGTATGACCTTCCGCCTGCTCGACGTCTGCCGCCTCACCCGCAAGGTGGGCATCAAGGACATGTACGGCACCTGGGGTGGGGCGCTGCCGCACTTCATCGGGTCCTTCGGCGCGCGGTTCCTGCTGCTGGGCGAGCTCATCGCCTTCACCGTGGTGGGCGACTTCTGGGCCTGGGCCCTGCAATTCGTGATCACCCTGTGGGTCTCCACCTTCCTGGTGGTGGCCAGCCACGACTTCGAGGTCGAGACCGAGGAACTCGAGCACAACTCCGAGGACTGGGGCGTCGACCAGATCGAACAAGCCTACGACCTCAAGGTGGTCGGCAACCGCTACCTGGACTGCTTCCTGTCGGCGGGCCTCAGCTCGCACCGCGTCCATCACGTACTGCCCTACCAGCGCAGCGGTTTCGCCAATATCGCCACCGAGGACGTGCTGCGTGAGGAGTCGGCGAAGTTCGGCGTGGAATGGCTTCCCGCCAAGAGCTTCTTCACCGACCGCTTCCCCAAGCAGATCCGCACCTACATCCTCGCGCCGTCCGACGACGCGGTGGAGCGCAAGTGGGGGTTCGTCAAGGAGCACTTCTCGCCGCTCGCCCTGAAGACCTGTGTCGTCTACACCGCGCAGGGCTTCACCGGAATCGGCACGGTCTGAGCCGATTCCGAACACCGCGGCGCGCCGGAACATGCGCCGGCCGCACCGCGCGTTTCACCAAAGAATACGAGGGGAGTCATTCGTGTCCATCACCATCGACGAAGGGGCCGCCCGGCCCGCCGCCCGGTTCGCGGGAGGCGAACCCGGCTACGACTTCGCGCCGACCCCGCTGCCGCCGGCCCCGCCGACCACCGTCGGCGTGATCGAGTCCATCGCCACCGGCGCGCCCGCGCAGATCTTCGCGCAGGCCGACGCCGCCGCCCAGGTCGCCGGGCTGTTCACCGATCCGGCCCAGCAGGCCCGGATCCCGCGGATCTACCAGAAGACCCGGGTCACCACCCGCCACCTCGCGGTGAACCCGATCGACCCCGAATTCCTGTCCTACAGCCGGGAATCGGGCACCATCCGCGACCGCATGAACACCTTCTACGACCACGCGGTGCCGCTGGCCGTGGACGTGGCCGGCCGCGCCGTCGCCCACCTCGAGGACCCGGCCGCCGAGATCGGCATGCTGGTCTTCGCCACCAGCACCGGGTTCATCGCACCCGGCGTGGACGTGGCCGTGGTCAAGCAGCTGGGCCTGTCCCCCACCGTCAACCGGGTCGTCGTGAACTTCATGGGGTGCGCCGCGGCCATGAACTCCGTACGCGCCGCGACGGATTACGTGCGGGCGCACCCGGACAAGAAGGCGCTGGTCATCTGCATCGAGCTGAGCTCGGTCAACGCCGTGTTCGACGACAATGTCAACGACGTCATCATTCACAGCCTCTTCGGCGACGGCTGCGGCGCGGTGGTCATCGGCGCCCGGCAGGCCCACCAGAAGCTGCCGGCCGGATCCATCGTGATCCGGGACAGCTTCAGCTACCTGTTCGACGACGCCGAGGACGGAATCGTGCTGGGCGTCAACGACAACGGCATCACCTGCGAGCTGTCGGAGAACCTGCCGCAGTACATCCTGCGGGGCGTGGACCCGGTGGTGACCGAGGTGCTCGCGCGCCAGGGCCTCACCAAGTCCGACATCGATCTGTGGGCGATCCACCCGGGCGGCCCCAAGATCATCGAGGAGTCGGTGCGCTCGCTCGGCCTCGGCGCCGAAGAGGCCGCCACCAGCTGGGACGTGCTCGCCGAGTACGGCAACATGCTCAGCGTCTCGCTGATCTTCGTGCTCGAGCAGATGGTCGCGCAGTCGGCGTCCCAGCCGATCTCGACGGGCGTGGCGTTCTCCTTCGCGCCCGGCGTCACCCTCGAGGGCGTCGTGTTCGACGTCATCCGTTCCTGACCAGCCCGACCCGTCCAGTCCAGAGAGCCAGCAGTCATGCAACTCATCAGATTCCTCATCTCCATCTCGTGGATGCGGATCGCCGGCGTCATCGCCTCCGGTCTCGTCTGCGGTGCGGCCAATACCTACCTGGTGACATTGATTCGGGGAGTGGTGTCACCGGAACCGCATCCGGGCGTCACCGTCCAGGCGTTCGTCGCGACCGCCCTGGTCATCCTGATCAGCGGCGTGATCTCGCAGGTGCTGCTGATCCGGCTGGCGCAGGACGCCATCTACCGGCTGCGCGCGGACCTGAGCTCCCGCATCGTGTCCGCGCCGCTGGAACACCTGGAGCGGCTGGGCCAGCACCGGCTGATCGCCACCCTCACCGAGGACGTGCGGGCGCTGTCGCAGGCGGTGACGGCCATCCCGAGCATCTGCATCGATCTGGCCACCATCGTGGGCTGCTTCGTGTTCCTCGCGGTGGTGTCCGGGCCGATCTTCGCCACCACGGTGGCGGGCACGCTGCTCGGAATCGCCTGTGTGGAGCTGGTTCTCAAGCGGGTGCGGGCGCTGTACCAGTCCGCGCGGGAGAACGAGGACGGGCTGCTGCGCTCCTTCCAGGCGGTATCGCTGGGCATCAAGGAGCTCAAGCTGCACCGCGGGCGGCGGCGCGACTTCATGGACAAGCACCTGCTCGGCTCCGCGGAGACGTTGCGGGCGCAGAACATCGACGCCGGATCGAAATTCACCGTGGCCCAAGGGTTCGGGCAGCTGCTGCAGCTGGCCACCATGGCGCTCATCCTGTTCGGGCTGGCGCGGGCGCTGGAACTGCCGCAGAACGTGATGGTCGGCTACGTGCTCGTCACCACGTTCCTGGCGATGCCGATGCAGAACTTCATGCACCGCATCCCGGACCTGCTGCGCGGCGACGTGGCACTGGCGAAGATCCGGTCGCTCAATCTGTCCATCCAGACCGCGCACGACGAATCGCGGCTGCCCTACACCGAGCGCGCCGCGGTCACCGCGGCACGGCTCGAGCTCAACGACGTCGGCTACAGCTACCTGACCGAGGCCCCGCCCGCGATCCCGCCGCTGCCCGGCACCGGACCGCACCCCGGCCCGGGTCCCGGGCAGCGCCCCGGCGGCGGCCGGCCGCATCCCGGCGGCCCGCCTCCGGGCCACGGTCCGCAGGGTGTCGACCGGCCGGATGTCAACGGGCACAGGTTCGTCGGCCACGGCGGGCACCCGCTGCCCAACGGCGGACCCATGGCCCCGCCGCAGGCCGACGGCTCCGGCTTCCACCTGGGCCCACTCGATCTGACCTTCGAACCCGGCCAGATCAGCTTCATCGTGGGCGGCAACGGCAGCGGCAAATCGACGCTGGCCAAACTGATCACGGGCCTCTACGTCCCGCAGCACGGCCATCTCACGCTCAACGGCGAGACGATCGACCACACGAACATCGAGTGGTTCCGGCAGAACAGCTCGGCGGTCTTCACCGACTTCCACCTGTTCGAGGACTACCTCGGCTTCGAGGACGGCATCGACGACGAGGTCCGCAAGTACCTGAAGGAGCTTCGGATCGATCACAAGGTGACCGTGGAGAACGGCCGGCTGTCGACGATCGACCTGTCGCAGGGGCAGCGCAAGCGCCTGGCGCTGTTGACCGCGCTGCTCGAGGACCGGCCGATCTACCTGTTCGACGAGTGGGCCGCCGATCAGGAGCCGAAGTTCCGTGACGTGTTCTACCGCGAGATCCTGGTCTCGCTGAAGAACCGCGGCAAGACCGTCATCGTCATCACCCACGACGACCGGTACTTCGACTGCGCCGACCAGCTCGTCAAACTCGACTTCGGGCACATCGCCGAGGTCAAGGAACACGAGCCGCCGCTCGCGGCCGCCGAGTAGGAGCGAAAGACGAAGGCCCCGTACCGATTCCGGTACGGGGCCTTCGCGCTGTCGGACGGTCAGCGCAGCGCGGCGGCCTTGCGGCGCGCCGCGGCGGCCTTCTTGGTGGCCGCGGCCTGAGCCTCGGTCTTCGGGGCGGCCTTCTTCGCGGGCGCCTTCTTGGCCGCCGCCTTCTTCGCGGGCTTCGGCTCGGCGAGGGCGGCCGGCTGCGCCGCGAGCACATCCTTCAGGAACTGGCCGGTGTAGCTGTCCGGCACCGCCCCGATGTCTTCCGGGGTGCCCTGGGCGATGACCATGCCACCGCCGGAACCGCCTTCGGGGCCCATGTCGATGACCCAGTCGGAGGTCTTGATGACATCGAGGTTGTGCTCGATGACGATCACCGTGTTGCCCTTGTCGACCAGGCCGTTGATGACGGTCAGCAGCTTGCGGATGTCCTCGAAGTGCAGGCCCGTCGTGGGCTCGTCGAGGATGTAGATGGTGCGGCCGGTGGAACGCTTCTGGAGTTCGGCGGCCAGCTTCACGCGCTGCGCCTCGCCGCCGGACAGCGTCGGGGCCGACTGGCCCAGGCGGACATAGCCGAGACCGACGTCCACCAGCGTCTTGAGATAGCGGTGGATCGAGGTCACCGGTTCGAAGAAGTCCGCGGCCTCCTCGATCGGCATGTCCAGCACCTCGGCGATGGTCTTGCCCTTGTAGTGGACCTCGAGGGTTTCGCGGTTGTACCGCGCGCCGTGGCAGACCTCGCACGGGACGTACACGTCCGGCAGGAAGTTCATCTCGATCTTCAGGGTGCCGTCACCCGAGCACGCCTCGCAGCGGCCGCCCTTCACATTGAAGGAGAACCGGCCCGGCTGATAGCCACGCACCTTGGCCTCGGTGGTGGCCGCGAACAGGGTGCGGATCTTGTCGAAGACGCCGGTGTAGGTGGCCGGATTCGAGCGCGGGGTGCGGCCGATCGGCGACTGGTCCACCTGCACCAGCTTGTCCAGGTGATCGAGGCCGTTGACCCGGGTGTGGCGGCCCGGCACCTGACGCGCGCCGTTCAGCTTGTTCTGCAGCACGGTCGCCAGAATGTCGTTGACCAGCGTCGACTTACCCGAACCGGAGACGCCGGTGATCGAGGTGAGCACGCCCAGCGGGAAATTCACGTCGATGTCGCGCAGGTTGTGCTCGGTCGCGCCGACCACGGTGAGCTGCTTCTTCTTGTCGATCGGCCGCCGCACCAGCGGCAGGTCGATGCGCTCGCGCCCGGAAAGGTAAGCGCCGGTGAGGGAATCCTTGTCCTTCAGCAGCCCCTCGTAGGGACCCGAGTACACCACCTGACCGCCGTGCTCACCGGCCAGCGGGCCGATGTCGACCACCCAGTCCGAGGCGTGGATGGTGTCCTCGTCGTGCTCGACCACGATCAGCGTATTGCCGAGACTCTTGAGGCGCGTGAGGGTTTCGATCAGGCGGCGGTTGTCGCGCTGGTGCAGGCCGATGGACGGCTCGTCCAGCACGTACAGCACGCCCACCAGGCCCGACCCGATCTGGGTGGCCAGGCGGATGCGCTGCGCCTCACCGCCGGAGAGAGTAGCGGCGGCGCGCGAGAGCGTCAGATACTGCAGGCCGACGTCGAGCAGGAAGCCCAGGCGCGCCTGGATCTCCTTGATCACCTGCGCGGCGATGGCGGCCTGCCGGTCGTCGAGGGTGAGGGTGTTCAGGAAGTGCGCGGCATCGCCGATCGACAGATCCGAGATGTCGGCGATGGAGCGGCGTTCGGTGCCGGCCGACAGCGTGACCGCGAGGATCTCCGGCCGCAGACGCGCGCCGGCGCACACCGGGCACGGGATGTCGCGCATGTACCCGTCGTAGTGCTCCTTCATCGCCTCCGACTCGGTGGCGTCCATGCGCCGCTGCAGGAACGGCATCACACCCTCGAAATCGGCGTAATACGAACGCTTGCGGCCGTAGCGATTGGTGTAGGAGACGTGGACCTGCTCGGAGCTGCCCTCCAGCACCGCCTTGCGGGCCTTGAGCGGCAACTGACTCCACGGCGTGTCCATGGAGAAGCCGACGGCCTCGGCCAGGCCCGACAGCAGGCGGGTGAAGTACTCGGCGGTCTGCCCGCGCGACCACGGGGCGATGGCGCCGTCGGCCAGGCTCAGATCCGGGTCCGGCACAACGAGATCCGGATCGACCTCCTTGCGAATACCCAGACCGGTGCAATCCGGGCAGGCGCCGTAGGGCGAGTTGAAGGAGAACGACCGCGGTTCCAGGTCCTCGATGTCGAGGGGGTGCCCGTTCGGGCAGGCCAGCCGCTCGGAGAAGCGCCGCTCCCGATCGTGGGCGTGCTCGTCGCGGTCCACGAAGTCCAGCACCACGATGCCGTCGGCCAGCCGCAGCGCGGTCTCGATCGAATCGGTCAGGCGCTGTTTGGAACTCGGCTTCACGGCGAGACGGTCGACGACCACCTCGACATCGTGCTTCTCCTGCTTCTTCAGCTTGGGCGGATCGGTCAGCGGATGCACCACGCCGTCGACCCGGACCCGCGAATAGCCCTGCGCGTTCAGCGACTCGAACAGGTCCACGAACTCACCCTTGCGGGTGCGCACCACCGGCGCGAGCACCTGGAACTTGGTGCCCTCCGGCATGGCCAGCACCTGATCCACGATCTGCTGCGGGCTCTGCTTGGCGATCAGGTGACCGCAGACCGGGCAGTGCGGGGTGCCCGCGCGCGCGAACAGCAGACGCAGGTAGTCGTAGACCTCGGTGATGGTGCCGACCGTGGACCGCGGGTTGCGGTTGGTCGACTTCTGGTCGATGGAGACCGCCGGGGACAGGCCCTCGATGAAGTCCACGTCCGGCTTGTCCATCTGCCCCAGGAACTGCCGGGCGTAGGCCGACAGCGACTCCACGTAGCGGCGCTGTCCCTCGGCGAAGATGGTGTCGAAAGCCAGCGAGGACTTTCCGGACCCGGACAGACCAGTGAAAACGATGAGACTGTCACGGGGTAGGTCGAGATCGACCCCTTTGAGGTTGTGCTCCCGTGCTCCGCGCACCGTCAGGCGATCCGCCACCTGGCCATCCTTCCAACGTTCCGGCATCCAGACATACCCCCGACGCCATGCTAGGGGCACCCACCGACAAGTTTGGATACCAGAGCTGAAACGCTGGTCACAGTGTGTTTATTGCGACGGGCGAGGGTGATGTCGCCCGCACCGGCTCAGGCCGACTTCTCGGTGATCGCCCCGGCGGCGCCGGCCGCGCTGGGCAGCGCCCGGCGCACGCAGCTCGCGATCACCCGCGGCTGCCGCGCCCGCTCCCGATCGCGGGCGCGATCCTCGGACCCGGCCGCGGTGACCAGGGCCAGATCGCCGTCGAAGCGGCGGTACAGCAGCCGCCCGCGGCGGACATCGGCGTCGATGAAGAAGAGGTACGGCAGCCCGCCCAGGCACAGCCGGGCCACCGCCTCGTCCTCGAGCAGCATGGGCACGCCGTCACGCGGGCGGCCCAGCGTGCGCACCCCGAGCGGCCCGGTCCAGCAGACCACCGCCTCGGATCCGGTGTCGGCGTCGATGAACAGGTGCGCGTCGTAGTCCATGGCGTCGAGCACGCGCGCGGCCGCCGCGGGTGTGGCCACCTGTAGTCGGCAGTCCTTGCGCCGCACGATCGGCCGCGGCTCGGTGATCGCGGACAGCGACGGCCGCGCGGGATCCGGCCAGGGCCGGGACAATTCGTCCGGCGGGCAGCCCAGTCGCAGGTCCAGCCGTTCCAGTGCGAAGGTGGCGGCGAACCGTCCCGGCCCCGCGACCTGTACCCGGAACGCCTTCCCCAGCGCTCGGACACTCGCCTGCACCAGGGTGGTGCCGTCCTCGGGATCGCCGTGGTCGGGATCGGGCCAGTGCAGGCGTGCCCGCACCGGCCCGCCGACTCCGTGGCGGCGCAATATCCTGCCCAGTCCGCGCACCACCCGGGTCACCTCCCCCGACGGGACGGGCCCGTGCGTGGTCACCACGAAATCCGGATCGATTCCACTCGACCACACATCGAACGCGCCCATAGCCGACCCCGCTCTCCCTGTATCCGACCCGGCAACCGAACTCCATGGCAACACACGTCACCCGGGCCCGACAGTGCCGAAAGTCCCGAAACAGACCACTTTCGGGGAAAAGTCTCCGACAAAAGATCTCGGGCCGCCGATCATCCGGGAGATTAGGGACCTTCGGCGGTATCCCGTTGCCGCGCCGCGAGTTACGTTGGCCGGGACCGTCCGCGCACGCGCGCGGACCGACCGCGCATCACCGACATCCTGGAGGCCGTCGTGATCAAAGTCTTCCTGGTCGACGATCACGAGATCGTCCGCCGCGGTCTGACCGATCTGCTGGAAGAGGACCCCGAGCTGACCGTGGTCGGCGAGGCCGGCGACGTCGCCCAGGCGCTGGCCCGGATCCCGGCGCTGCGCCCCGACGTGGCGGTGCTCGACGTGCGCCTACCCGACGGCAACGGCATCGAACTGTGCCGGGACCTGCTGGCCGACATCGACGATCTGCGCTGCCTGATCCTCACCTCCTACACCGACGAGCAGGCCATGATGGACGCCATCCTGGCCGGCGCCAGCGGCTACGTGGTCAAGGACATCAAGGGCATGGAGCTGGCCAAGGCCATCAAGGAGGTGGGCGCGGGCCGCTCGCTGCTGGACAATCGCGCGGCCGCCGCCCTCATGGCCCGGCTGCGGCGCAGCACCGAATTCGACGGCCCGCTGGCCGGTTTGACCGATCAGGAACGCAAACTGCTCGACCTGCTCGGCGACGGCCTCACCAACCGGCAGATCGCCGAACGGATGTTCCTGGCGGAGAAGACGGTCAAGAACTATGTGTCGCGGCTGCTGGCCAAACTCGGGATGGAACGCCGTACCCAGGCGGCCGTGCTGGCGTCGAAATTGCGTACAGGACAACCACGTTCGGCATGACAACCGCACGGCAACCTCGGCGCGCATAGAATCGCGCTGACGTGGCGTATCCGCCGGACCGCAGGACATACATGCACGACACTCCCCGCACCGGCCCTTACTCGGTGCGTGAAACGCTGTCGCAGCTGCGATTACGCGAGTTGCTCACCGAGGTCAAGGACCGAGTCGAACAGATCATCGACGCCCGCGATCGGATCGACGGGCTGGTCGAGGCGATGTTGCTGGTCACCTCCGGGCTCGATCTGGACCAGACGCTGAGCACCATCGTGCGCGCGGCCACCATCCTGGTCGACGCCCGCTACGGCGCGCTGGCGGTGCTCGGGCACGAACAACAGCCCAGCCAGTTCATCTTCCACGGCATCGACGAGCAGACCCGGGTCAAGATCGGGGCGATGCCCGAGAGCCACGGCGTGCTCGGTCTGCTGCTCGACAAGCCCGAACCGCTGCGCCTGGACGATCTGACCCGCCATCCCGCCGCCGTCGGGTTTCCCGAGCACCATCCGGACATGCGCACCCTGCTGGGCATGCCGGTGCGCATCCGCGGTGAGATCTTCGGAAACCTGTATCTCGCCGAGAAATCCGGCGGGCACCCCTTCACCGAGGACGACGAGGTGCTGCTGCAGGCGCTGGCCGCCGCGGCCGGCATCGCCGTCGACAATGCCCGGCTCTACGAGCAGGCCCGCACCCGGCAGGCGTGGATCGAGGCCACCCGCGACATCGCCACCGAATTCCTGGCCGACACCGAACCCAGCAAGGTGCTCGCGCACGTAGTGGCGCACGCGCGCGAACTCACCGCCTCCCAGCAGGCGCTGCTGGCCGTGGTCGCCGATCCCGAGGAAGCGCCCGAGCGGGTCACCGAGCTGGTGGTGGCGCAGTGGTCCGGGCCGGGCGAGCCGCCCGCCGGGCACGCGGTGCGCACCATCGAGACCGCCGTCGGCCAGGCCCTCACCACCCGCACCCCGCTGCGTTTCGACGACGGCCGCCACATCGACCTGGGCACGCCGATCGCCGATATCGGCCCGGCCCTGGTGCTGCCGCTGCACACCCCCGATTCCACCCTGGGCGTGCTGATCACGCTGCGCTCGGCCGAATCCGCGCCCTACTCGGACGAATTGGTGGAGCTGATCGCCGCCTTCACCGATCAGGCCGCGCTGGCCATGCAGCTGGCGGTGGCACAGCGGCGCATGCGCGAACTCGACATCCTCACCGACCGCGACCGCATCGCCCGCGATCTGCACGACCACGTCATCCAGCGGCTGTTCGCCATCGGGCTGGCGCTGCAGGGCACGGTGCCGCGCGCACGGGTGCCCGAAGTGCAGCGCCGGCTCGCGGACTCGATCAACGATCTGCAAGACGTGGTGGAGGAGATCCGCACCTCGATCTTCGACCTGCACGGCGGCGACGGGCACAGCACCCGGCTGCGCCAGCGCATCGAGCGCGCGGTCAAGCAGCAGACCACCGCCACCGACATCCGGGCGCTCATGCACATCACCGGGCCGCTGTCGGTGGTCGAGCCCGCGCTCGCCGATCACGCGGAAGCCGTTGTGCGCGAGGCCGTCTCGAACGCGGTCCGGCATTCGGGGGCCGACACCATCACCATCGACATCGGGGTGGCCGACGATCTCACCATCGTGGTCGCCGACAACGGCCGCGGGATCCCGGACTCGATCACGCCCAGCGGGCTCACCAATCTGGCGCGCCGCGCCGAGCAGGCGGGCGGGCGGCTGGCGGTGTACCCGCGCCGCGCCGACAGCGGCGACGACGACGAGGACATCACCACCACGGGGACCAAACTGCACTGGTCGGTGCCGCTGCACTGACCGTGTCACGCGACCGCACCGACCGTGTCACGCGATCGCACCGACCGGCGTCACACGATCGGGCCGAGCACCACCGCACTGTTGTTGCCGCCCATGCCGAGCGCGGTCTTGAGGGTGAGGCCGCGGATGCCGGGTTCCACACCGTCCACCAGGCGGGCCCGTGTGGGCGCGACGATCGGCGCGGACACCAGCACACCGCGCTCGTAGCCCATGGCCGCGGCGGCCACCTCGATCCCGGCCGAGGCGGCCTGGCAGTGCCCCGCCAGCGGCTTGAGCGCCGTCACCTGCGGGCGGTCGTCGAAAATCCGGGCCAGCAGCGCGGTTTCGGCCGCGTCGCACTGGGCGGTGCCGGAGGCGTGGGCGCTGAGGCAGGCGATCTCCTCGGGGCGGACGTCCGCCGCGGCGAGGGCGAAGTGCACACAGTCGAAGATCTGCTCGTACGAGGGCTCCACCGAGACGACGTGGTAGGCGTCGCTGGTCATGGCCCCGCCGAGCACCGCCGCGTAGGGGCGGTCGGCGTCGCGGGTGAGCATCAACGCGACCGACGCCTCTCCGAAGACGAAGCCGCGACTGCCCTCCTGGAACGGCCGGCACGCCTCCAGCGGATCGGCGTCGAAGACCGCCGCGCCCAGATTCACGAACGCCTGCACCATGTCCGGGGAGGCCGACAGGTCGGTGGCGACCACCAGAACATCGTCGGCCAGGCCGTGGTCCATCCATAATCGGGCGGTGACCAGGGCCACGTTGAGCGAGGAGCAGGCGGCGCTCACGTTCATGGCCGGGCCGTGGAAGCCGAACTCGCTCATGAGCATCGACACCGGGGTCGAGGGGATCAGCCGCAGATAGTCGCGTGAGCGCCGCTGCCCGCCGTCGACGGTGAAGAACTCCTGCCACTCGTCGAGGTTGCCGAGCACGATCGCGTGCAGCAGTCCGACGGTCCGGCCGGGCCTCCAGCCGCGGCCGCGGGCGTCGGTGACCGCTTCGCGCGCGGAGTCCAGGACCGCGCGGAGGTAGCGGCTCGGCGGTAAGTCCGGATCACCGCCCTCCGGCACGCGGGCAATCCACCCGTGCCGATCGCGTCCGGGCCCGTACCCTGGATGTAGCCGGGCTGCGGATTTGCCGCTCAGCAAACCCTCCCAGAGGGTTTCTCGGCCCCAGCCGTACCCGGTCACGGCACCGATACCGGCAATCGTCATATGATCTTGATGCTGACCGTCGGCAATCGGGACGGGGATAGTGCCAGGCATTTACATCGCTCCTCTCCGGTAATTCATTCAATACGGTCGGCAAGCTGCAGCAGCAAATTTCCAGATAACAGAATGGTGCCGTGCTCCATCGACGTGTTCCGCACCGACGATCAGGGGGTGAACGAAATGGTGGGTAACGATCGGGCAAACCTCCCGGCCGACGCCGAACAGCTGGCCCAGCGCTACCGGTCCCTGGTGGACTACAGCCCGGACGGGATCGTGGTCCACGAACGCGGAATGATCGTCTACGCCAATCCGGCGCTGCTGCGCATGCTGGCGGCCGCAGAACCCGAGGACGTCATCGGGCGGCCCGTCACCGAGTTCGTCGCGCCGCCGTCGGTCGCAGCCATGCTCGACCGCATCCGTCGGCTCACCATCGCCGGCAACGCCTCCGACCCCGCCGAGATGACCCTGCTGCGCTGCGACGGGCACTCGGTGGAGGTCGAGACCGTGTCGGTGCTGACCGCCTGGCACGACCATCTGGCCTATCAGGTCGTCGTGCACGACCTGACCCCGCAGCGCCGCGCCGAGGCCGCCCAGCGGCGCGCCGAGCAGTTCTTCACCTCCGTGGTGTCGCAGCTGGACGAGGGCGTGGTGGTGATCGGCCGCGACGGCCGCATCGAATCCGCCAATCCGGCCGCGCGCCGCATCTTCGGCTACGACGCCGAGGACCTGATCGGCACCCACATCGACGACCTGCCACTGTGCCTGCTCGACGCGAACGCCCAGCCCATGCCCTCGACCTGGTATCCGGTCATCCGCACCCTGGCCACCGGCGAGGACGTGACGCGGTTCGTGTTCGGGCTGGACCGCCCCGACGGGCAGCGGCGCTGGCTCTCGGCCAACAGCCGCCTGCTCAACCCCGAGGACCCGAACTCCCCGGCGGTGTCCTCGTTCAACGACATCACCGAATTCCGGGCCAGCCGAAGGCAATTGGAGTACCAGGCCACCCACGACCCGCTCACCGGGCTGGCCAACCGGTCGCTGGTGCTGTCGAAGCTGGCGGCGGCGCTGGGCACCACCGAGACGCTGCCGGTGTCGAGCGTGCTGTTCATCGACCTGGACGGGTTCAAGACCATCAACGACACCCTCGGCCACGCCATCGGCGACACCGTCCTGCAGATCGTGGCCCAGCGGTTGCAACGCGGGCTGCGCGCCGACGACGTGGTGGGCCGCATCGGCGGCGACGAGTTCCTGGTACTGCTGTCCGGGCGCACCCTGGGCGACGATCTGGACGCCCTCATCGCCCGGCTGCGGCAGGCCACCTCCGAGCCGATCGTCGCGCGCGGACACCGCATCCAGGTCGACGCCTCCGTCGGCGTCACCCATCTGCACGCCGGCGACACCCGCACACCGGAAGCCGTGCTGCACGACGCCGACCTGGCCATGTACCGGGCCAAGCCGCCCAACCACCACAACAGTCCGCTGGCGCGGCGCACCGACAGCACCCACGCCTCGTAACCCGGACACCCACGCCTCGTCACCTGGCGATACGGCGCGGGCAAGCAAGGCGCACTAGACTCGACAACTCTGTTCTCGATGCTTCGCGCGCCGTCCCCGCACGGCGGACGTGGTGAACAAGGAGTTCCGTCTTGCCCGACCTCACCGAGGAGCGTTCTGTGCCCGATTCCGCTGACGCGGCATCTCCGGACCTGGAACGCGAGCAGCAGTACCTCACGAAGCTCTACGAACAGCTCGACGGCATGCGCGCCTACGCCCAGCGGCGGCTGCGCACCGTGCTCCTGGAAACCGGCGGCACCCCGCAGGCGCGCAGTGAGCGCGAGTCGTTCACGCAGCTCTACTCCGAGGATCTGTCCAAGTACGACGCCGCCGAACACGGCCTGTGCTTCGGCCGCATCGACATCGCCCCGGGCGAGAACGACGGCGACGGCGAGAACCGCTACATCGGCCGCATCGGCATCCTCGACGAGAGCGCCGACTACGAGACACTGCTGCTGGACTGGCGCGCTCCCCTGGCCCGGCCGTTCTACCTGGCCACCACCGCCGCCCCCGACGGGGTGACCCGGCGGCGCCACATCCGCTCCCGCAACCGCAAGGTCACCGGGGTCAACGACGAGTACCTGAGCCTCGAGGCCGCCCAGGCGGCGGGGGTGATCGGCGCCGACGGCGGGGTCGGCAGCGAGAGCGCGCTGCTGGCCGCCCTCAACGCCGCGCGCACCGGGCACATGAACGACATCGTCGAGACCATCCAGAGCGAGCAGGACGCGATCATCCGCTCCGAGCACAAGAGCGTGCTCGTGGTGCAGGGCGGGCCCGGCACCGGCAAGACCGCGGTGGCGCTGCACCGCGCGGCCTATCTGCTCTACACCTACCGCCAGCAGCTGGACAAGGCCGGTGTGCTGATCATCGGGCCGAACTCCACCTTCCTCGACTACATCGGGCAGGTGCTGCCCTCGCTCGGTGAGACCGGCGTGCTGCTCTCCACCGTCGGCAACCTGTACCCGGGAGTGCAAGCGACACTGGAGGATTCGCTGCGCGCCGGGGAACTCAAGGGTTCCCTCGACATGCTCGAGGTGCTCAAGAAGGCGGTGCGCGACTGGCAGGACGTGCCGCGCGAGACCATCCCGCTCTACTTCGACGGCCACCAGCTCGAACTCGACCGCAAGATCGTCACCAAGGCCCGCGGCCGCGCCCGCTCCTCGCGCCGCCCGCACAACCTGGCCCGGCCCATCTTCGCGGCCGCGGTGGTGGACGCGCTCACCGATCAGCTCGCCGCCGCCATCGGCTCGAACCCGCTGGGCGGGCGAAACCTGTTGAGCCAGACCGATCTCACCGAGATCCGCGACGAGATGCGCGCCGACGCCGAGATCCAGCGCGCCATCGCCGGACTGTGGCCGATCCTCAGCCCGCAGGAGGTGCTGGGCGGGCTGTGGGCCGACCCCAAACGCCTGGCCAACGCGGCCGGACAGCTCAGCGCGGCCGATCGGGCCGAACTGCGGCGCTCCGACAGCGGCGAGTTCAGCGACGCCGACGCGCCGCTGCTCGACGAACTGGCCGAACTGCTCGGCATCGACGACAGCGAGGAGCGCGAGCGCGCCCGCCGCCGCTGGCGGGCCCAGCTCGCCGAGGCGCAGGACGCCCTCGACATCCTGACCGGTTCCGCGCCACAGGATCTCGAGGACGACCTCGACCCCGAACTGCTCATGGCCTACGACCTCATCGACGCCTCCCAGCTCGCCGAGCGTCAGCAGGTCCGCACCCGCCAGACCACCGCCGAACGCGCCGCCGGGGACCGCACCTGGACCTACGGGCACGTCATCGTGGATGAAGCGCAGGAGCTTTCGGCCATGGCATGGCGGATGGTCATGCGCCGCATCCCGAATCGGTGGATCACCGCGGTCGGCGACGTCGCCCAGACCGGCGATCCGGCGGGCGCCTCGTCGTGGCAGCAGGTGCTGGAACCGTATGTGGCCAAACGCTGGAAGCTCACCGAGCTGACCGTCAACTACCGCACGCCCTCGGAGATCATGGCGGTGGCCGGGGACGTGCTGGCCGCCATCGATCCGGCCGCGCCCGCGCCGCGCTCGGTCCGTGACTCCGGCTTCGATCCGGCCGCGACCCGGGTGACGGCGGGTGAGCTGGCCGACGAGGTCAAGCGGCTGATCGCGGCCGAGGCCGAGCATCCCGGCACCACGGCGGTCATCGTGCCGCACGACCTGGCCGCCGAACTCGGTCACCTGTCGGATGATTCGACGCGGGTGCTCACCGTCCACGACGTGAAGGGCCTGGAATTCGACGCGGTGATCCTGGCCGAACCGCACCGGATCCTGAGCGAATCGCCGCGCGGACTCAACGACCTGTACGTGGCGCTGACCCGCGCCACCCAGCGGCTGGCCGTCGTGCACACCGAGGACCTGCCGGAGGTCCTGCACCGGCTGGCGTGACCCGCCCGCGAACAGCGAAGCGGCCGAGCCCGGTGGGCTCGGCCGCTTCGTAGGAACGGGGGTTCGGGGGCCAGGCCCCCGATTTCCTCCCGGGTGTGGGGCGGCAGCCCCACTCAGCGCACGGTGTGCACGATCAGCACGTCGCAACGCGACTTGCGGGCCACGTCCGAGGGCACCGAGCCGAGCAGGCGACCGGCCAGGGTGTTGAGGCCGCGGTTACCGACAACCAGCAGGTCGGCCTCCACGTCCTTGACCAGGTCCAGCAGCGACTCGACCGGCTCGCCGACGACAGGCTTCTCCACGACGTTCACCGCGCCGAGGGCGACGGCCTTGTCGCGGGCGACGCGCAGGATCTCACTGGTGGGCGCGGAGCCGCGCACCTGGTAGGCCTCGTCCTTCAGCACGTCCGCGGCCGCGGCGACATCGCGGTCGTCGGTCGGGAAGTAGGCGCAGGCGATGTACAGCGTGGCGCCCTCGTCGCCGGCCAGAGCCGCGGCCCGCTCGACGGCGACGTACGACGAGTCCGAGCCATCGGTACCGACGACGATCGTCCGGTAGGCGGTCATTTCTCCTCCAAGTACAAGGGTCGGGGCCGCGGAATCCTCGACAGTGGGGTTTTCACCGCGGCAACTTCGCCTGACAATAGCGGCATAACCGGCGGAAATATTCGATATCGCAACACATCACACTGCGTGGCGGGATCGGCGACTGTGACATTCCCGGCGCTCCCCGAACACGGCCCCGGCTACCAGCGAATTTCCCGGCGATCGCGACGCGGAACACACAATGTCAACAGCCTTGCACGCCTGGGAGATTCGTCACAAGCCCGAAATGTCCGCGGGCCGCTCGTTGTGTCACGTCACAACGAACGGCCCGGGAATCAGTGACTTCGATTTGCCGGTCGCCGCGGATTTCCTAGGAGAGGTCGAAAAGCGGTCCGGTGAGCGTCAATCCGAGATCGTGGCCGACATGGGCGAAGAAGGCGAACAGCATGAGCGACGCGCCCGCCAGCGCGATGTCCTTGTTGAAGTGCACCATCTCGCCCTGCTTCGCCTCGGGATCGGTCTCCTTCCAGAAGGCGTGCATGAGGAAGGCGGTCGGTACCAGGAACAGGATCAGCAGCAGTGCCCCGAGGTCGGCCCAGACGCCCAGCAGCACGCTCAACCCGCCGGCCAGCAGCAGAACACCCGAGGCGGGCACCGCCAGGGTAGGCATCGGTATGCCCTTGAACTGCGCGTACTGCGCCATCGACGCCCGCTGCGCCAGATGCCCGAAGCCCGAGCCGAGGAACAGCAATGCGAACAGGATCCGTCCGATCAACACCAGCACGTCCATGGCCCGCTCCTTCGATGGTCGATATGCCATTGGGTGACATGGCAACCAACCTCATCAGGTCCACCGCTATTCCCGTACCAGCCAGTTTGTCAGGATGGTAGCGAGATGCGGGCGTATTCGAGCGGAGGCATTCCGATCTCCTTGGCGAACTCGTTGGAGAAGTGCGCCTGATCGAAATAGCCGAGCTCGAGGGCCAGCGCGGCCAGGTCCGAGGTGCGGCCCTCGGCCAGCAGGTGCGCGCCGTCCTGCAGCCGATAGCGGCGCAGGACCCACTTCGGGCCCGCCCCGACATAGCGGCGAAAGAGGCGCTGCAGGGTGCGGACCGGGATACCGAAACGCTCGGTGACCTGGTCCACCCGGGTCAGGTCGCGATCGTGCTCCATGGCCTCGATGATCGCCAGCACCTGGCGGTAGGCGCTCTGGTCGCCCTCGACGCCCTGAGCCGCCACCAGGAAATCCTCGATCAGCTCGCGGCGGAGCAGCGGGTCGCCGGTGGCGAGCACGGCCTCGGCCAGAGTGTCGGCGGCGGGGAAGATCTCGGCCGCCGGGACCGAGGTGTCGCTGAGCGCGCCCACATCCAGCCCGGTGAACGCGCCGAAGCCGCCCGCCCGGAACTTCACCCCGAACGTCTCACCCGCCCCGGCCAATTCGCGCACGTACTTGGTGGTCCACACGCCGGTGACGAAGGCGCCGGTGCGTTCGTGGGTGCGCTCGAAGGTCAGGTTCACGCACGGGTACGGCAGCACCTCCGCAGAGAACGGCGGCTCACCCCGGCGATCCCAGCGGACCGCCCAGTACCACTCGACATAGCGCGACACCCGTTCGCCCGCGGGCAGGCGAGCGTGGTTGTTGGCAGCGTTCTGCTGGCGCGGCCGCAGGATGCCCTTGGCGGTCTCCGGCGGCGGCACCGGCCGGGGCGCGAACCGGTTTTCGGGATTGTCAGCGCTGGTCATCGCCGCTGTCGCTTTCTTACAAGACCATCGCGGCCGCGCCGAGGAAGGTAGTAGCCATGAGCGACACAGTGAATCCGATCCCGCAGGACTACCACTCCATCACCTGCTTCCTGGCCGTCCCCGACGCCAATGCGGCCATCGACTTCTACAGCGCCGTGTTCGGCGCGAAGGTGCTGAGCCGCAACGATCTTCCCGACGGCCAGGCCGCGCACGCCGAACTGCTGATCGGCGACTCCACCATCCAGGTCGGCATGCCGATGCCCGACGAGGGCCTGCGCGCGCCCGCCGACGACTGGGTCCACACCAGCGTGGTGCACTACTGCCCCGATGTGGACGCGGTCTCGACGTTGGCCACCGAGAACGGAGCTCGCTTCGTCTCCGCGCCGCAGACCTTCGTCACCGGCGACCGCTACGGCCGGGTCATGGATCCGTTCGGCCACCGCTGGATCGTCATGACCCGCGTCGAGGACGTCTCCCGCGAGGAGGCCGAACGCCGCGTCAACGAATGGATGGCGGAGCAAGCCTGAGCACCGGGAGTGGGTGCGCGGAGTCCCGACGGGCCCCGCGCCCCACACGCCCGTGGAAGCGGGTCGCGTAACCCCTTCCGGCCGAAGCGTTCCCGTCACGACAGACCGGCGGCGTCCATGCCGCGTAGTTCCTTCTTCAGGTCGGCGATCTCGTCGCGGAGGCGCCCGGCCAGCTCGAACTGCAGTTCGCGGGCCGCGTTCATCATCTGCGCGGTCATGTCCTTGATCAGGTCGGCGAGTTCGGCGCGCGGCATGTTCCGCACGTCGCGGCCCTCGTAGACGCCGGCGCTCACCGCGCGTCCGGGCTCGCCCTGGGCGCGGCGACCGCGGCTGGCATTGCGGCCCGAGCCGCCCACCTCGACCTCGGTCTCCTCGGCCTCGCGGTACACCTGGTCCAGAATGTCGGCGATCTTCTTGCGCAACGGTTTCGGATCGATGCCGCGCTCTTCGTTGTAGGCGACCTGCTTGGCCCGGCGGCGCTCGGTCTCGTCGATGGCGTGGCGCATGGAGTCGGTGATCTTGTCCGCGTACATGTGGACCTCACCGGACACGTTGCGCGCCGCGCGGCCGATGGTCTGGATGAGACTGGTGGAGGAGCGCAGGAAGCCCTCCTTGTCGGCGTCAAGAATGGCGACCAGCGACACCTCGGGCAGGTCCAGGCCCTCGCGCAGCAGGTTGATGCCGACCAGCACGTCGTATTCGCCCAGGCGCAACTGCCGCAGCAATTCGACGCGGCGCAGGGTGTCGATCTCCGAGTGCAGATACCGCACCCGCACACCGAGTCCCAGCAGATAGTCGGTGAGGTCCTCGGCCATCTTCTTGGTCAGCGTGGTGACCAGGACGCGTTCGTCGCGTTCGGTCCGCAGCCGGATCTCGTGCACCAGATCGTCGATCTGCCCCTTGGTCGGCTTGACCACCACGTGCGGGTCCACCAGGCCGGTCGGGCGGATCACCTGTTCGACGAACTCACCTCCGGTCTGGCCCAATTCGTACGGGCCGGGGGTGGCCGACAGGTACACCGCCTGCCCGATCCGCTCGGCGAACTCCTCCCAGGTGAGCGGCCGGTTGTCCACCGCCGACGGCAACCGGAAGCCGTACTCGACCAGGTTGCGCTTGCGGGACATGTCGCCCTCGTACATGCCGCCGATCTGCGGCACGGTCACGTGGGATTCGTCGATGACGAGCAGGAAATCGTCGGGGAAGTAATCCAGCAGAGTGGCGGGCGCGGAACCCGCGGGCCGCCCGTCGATATGCCGCGAGTAATTCTCGATACCCGAGCAGAAACCGACCTGCTTGATCATCTCCAGGTCGTATTGGGTGCGCATCCGAAGCCGTTGCGCCTCCAGCAGTTTGCCCTGCTTCTCCAAATCCGCCAGCCGCGTCTCGAGTTCGGCCTCGATGTCGCGCACCGCGCGTTCCATACGGTCGGGACCCGCCACATAATGGGTGGCCGGGAAAATCCGGACCATATCCACCTGACGCACCACATCACCGGTCAGCGGGTGCAGATAGTAGAGCGCCTCGATCTCGTCGCCGAAGAATTCGATGCGCACCGCCAATTCCTCGTACGAGGGGATGATTTCGACGGTATCGCCGCGCACCCGGAAACTACCGCGGGTGAACGACATGTCGTTGCGGGTGTATTGCACGTCCACCAGCAGGCGCAGCAGCCGGTCCCGATCGATCTCGGTGCCCACCTCCAGCTGCACCGACCGGTCCAGATAGGACTGCGGCGTGCCGAGGCCGTAGATGCACGACACCGACGCGACCACCACGACGTCGCGGCGCGAGAGCAGGCTCGAGGTCGCCGAGTGGCGCAGCCGCTCGACGTCGTCGTTGATCGAGCTGTCCTTCTCGATATAGGTATCGGTCTGCGCGATGTAGGCCTCGGGCTGGTAGTAGTCGTAGTACGAGACGAAGTACTCGACCGCGTTGTTGGGCAGCATCTCGCGCAGCTCGTTGGCCAGCTGCGCGGCCAGGGTCTTGTTGGGCGCCATGACCAGGGTGGGCCGCTGCAACCGCTCGATCAGCCAGGCCGTGGTCGCCGACTTACCGGTACCGGTGGCGCCGAGCAGCACCACGTCCTTCTCCCCCGCGCGGATGCGCCGCTCGAGTTCGGTGATGGCGGCCGGCTGGTCACCGGCCGGAACGTGTTCGCTGACCACCTGGAACTGGCTGTCGGTCCGCTCGACCTCACCGATGGGCCGATGCTCCGAATGGGCCAGCGGCAGGTCGTCCGGGATCTCGGTTGCGAAAGCCATGGCACCAGCCTAGGACGGACCACCGACAAGAACACCCAGCCGCTCGCCTGTTCACCGAGGCGGACCCGGCCGTGACCCGGGTCACGATCGGCAGGGCCCCGGGTCACGGTCGGCAGGGCCCCGGGTCACGATCGGACTCGTCGCCGCGCGATGGCTGCCCGCGCGGAGCCCACCCGTCCAATCGCGCGACGGCTCCGAATTCTCTAGTCCGGTACTCATTTCGGTAAAGGACTTCTAATGTCTGAATTGACCGTTACCCCAACGGATTTCAGACCGTCCATGCCGATCGGTGTCGCGTAGATCTCAGTCCGTTCACGACGGTTTGAATCCCAGGTTCCAGGTGTACTCTGAGCTCGCTGGTCGCACGATTCGAGAGAAGGCATGGCGATGACCGGTTTGTTTACGCCACAGCGGAATTCCACCAATGGCGCGCGCCCGCACCGGACGACCGACGACACCCCCGCGGTGTCCCCGCATCGCCCCAGACTCGAGTATTTCAATCTCGCGGATCTGTCGTGGACCGATTATCGCGGGTTTCTGCACCCCGTGGAGCGTTTACAGGCCGAACCGTTCGGTCTGTATATCGAACGGACAGTGGACAATCCGCGGTACCACTACGTCGAGTCCTGGCTGCTGCCCGAACTGTCGCTGCGCGCCACCGTGTATCACCTGCGCCCGGGCCACGATCGGACCCAGACCCACTACCTCGACATCGGCGAGTACGGGCCGTGCGAGGACAAGAAGTGGCGCGCCGAGAGTCATTACCTACACGTGGTGGCCCGGCCCGGCCGCGCGCCCGAACTGCTCGGCATCGACGACCTGCTGACCGCGCACGCGGCCGGGCAGTTCGACACCGCGCAGACCCACCGGGCCATCGAGCGGGCGGCCTCCGTGGTCGACGGCCTCGGCGCCTGCGGGCACGATGTCGACCGGTGGCTCGCCACCAAGGGCGTCACCCTCACCTGGCTCTGACCCCGGGAACGCGAACGCCCGGTCCGGATGGATCCGGACCGGGCGAGGTCTTGCGGGTATCTCCGCCCTCCGACTAGCCGGAGATGCTCGGCAGCAGGCCGTTCAGACCGCCCGACAGACTCGGGAACAGGCTGCTCGAGCCGCTGCTCAGGCCGCAGCCGACGCTGCCGGTGCTGGTCAGCGGGTTGGCCTCGGCCACGTCGACGTCGATCGACTTCGAGATCAGGGTCTGGGTCACGGTCAGCGTGTGCTTGCCCGCGGTGCTCGGAGTCCAGTTGATGGTGACCTTCCCGCTCAGCAGCGAGGGGGTGACCGGGCTGCCCGGCAGCTCGGCGCCGTTGTCACGGAAGGCCACCGACAGCAGCCGGTCGACGTCGATGGACGCGGTCAGCGTGTAGGAGCAGCCGACATTGTGGCTGGTGCCGGAAACCTCGAGGCCGGTCGGCCACGCACCGGCCTGGGGCGCGGCCAGGACGATGGTCCCAGCCACCGCGCCGAAGGTCGTGAGGCCCATGCCGACCCGGCGGGCACGGGTTTTCTGTTCGCTCATGCAGGTATTCCCTTACGGTTGAGGCCCCGCCCACGAAACGGCGGGTCGTCGTGCGCGACGATACAGCGCAACCGAACCATAGCGAAACACGCGCGCTTCAAATAGAGTTTTCGGAATATTCGCCCCGCTCCGCACCGGATTCCAGCAATCTGCGAGCGATGCCACCCCCGCTCCCCTGGACGACCGCCGCTCGACACGCGATGCTGAATGACATGACTCGGGCGCCCGCGGTGGATCTGCACCGACCCAAGGTGGAGTACTTCAATATCGACGAGCTCACCAATATCGATCCCAAGGGTTTCGTGCGGCAGGTGGAGCGCTACCAGGTGGAGCCGTGGGGGCTGTACATGGCCCGCACCTCGGACCATCCCGAGTTCCACTACATCGAATCCTGGCTGCTGCCCACGGTGTCGTTGCGCGCCACCGTCTTCCACTTCACCCCCGCGCATCTGCGCGACCAGGACTACTACATCGACATCGGCGAGTTCGCGCAGGTCGGGCCGAAGCGGTGGAAGTCGGTGGACCACTACCTGGATCTGGTGGTGCGGCAGGGCAGAGAGGTGGAGCTACTCGACGTGGACGAGCTGCTGGCCGCCCACGCCGCCGACTACCTGACCCTGGCCGAGGCCCAGCAGGCCATCGAGTCCGCCACCGCGACCATCGACGGAATCGCCGCGCACGGACACAGTTTCGAGGACTGGCTGGCCGCCCAGGGCATCACACTCACCTGGATGTAGACCGAGAAACCAGGGGCCGTCCGCACCGAGGGGTGCCGACGGCCCTTCTCGTCGGCTAGGCGCCGATGATCAGGTTGACCGTACGACCCGGGTCGGCATTGGCGTGCAGCCGCTCCCCCGCCGCGAGCTCGACGCCCGCGGCCGGCGGATCATTCGCGGCGACCGGCGGAAAACCGATGTCCGCCAAGCGATCCCGGAGCGACTCCGGGTCCACCCCGGCCGCGACCGTGATCCGGATGTCGAGGACGTCGGCCGCGGGCTTGCCGGCCACGGCGGTGGCCCCGACGTGTTCGATGCTCGCCGCGTCGGCCGCGCACGCCAGCGCGAGGCGGGCGATCACCCGCCGCGCCTGCGCGGGCCATTCCGGATTCGCTTCCACCACGGGCAGTTCCGGCCGCGCGGCGGGCGTGCGGGTGCGCAGATTGCGTTCGAAGGGCACGAGGCGCTCGTCCCACAGCCGGTGCACCTCGGCGTCGATCAGGCCGGTCGCGCCATTGTTGTCGAGCAGAACGTCGGCGGTGGCGCGGCGCTGGGCGTCGGTGGCCTGGGCGGCGATGCGGGCGCGGGCGTCGGCCTCGTCGATGCCGCGGAACTCCACCAAGCGGCGCACCCGGGTCTCCTCAGCGGCGTCCACGATGACCACCAAATTCATGAACGGCGCCAGGCCGTTCTCGACCAGCAGCGGAATGTCCTGCACCACAATGCCGTCGGCGGGCGCGGCGGCGATGAGCGCGGCGGTGCGCTTGCCGACCAGCGGGTGGGTGATGCCGTTGAGGGTGGCGCGGGCCTCGTCGGTGGCGAAGGCCTTGGCCGCCAGAGCGGGCCGGTCGAGGCTGCCGTCGGCGGCGAGGATGTCGTCGCCGAACGCGGCGGCCAGGGCGGCCAGGCCCTCGGTGCCGGGGGCGACCACCTCGCGCGCGATGACATCGCTGTCCACGAGCACGGCTCCGCGCTCGGTGAGAATGCGGGCCACGGTGGACTTGCCCGCGCCCATGCCTCCGGTGAGACCGATTCGCAACATTCGACCAGTCTCGCACCGCCGCCGGTTCCGGCGCGTGCCAGGGTTACTCGGCCTGCCACGATTACCCACTCGACCCGGTCGTTTCACCTGCAAGCACAGTCCTTGCCCGTTCCGTGATGCCGGTGAGATCATTTCGCAACTTTTCCGGCCAATCCCGACCGTTTGTCGGCAACATTCCGACACGCCGGGGCACACGCCCCGCAAAATTCGGTGACGCACACTTTTGTTCGGCTATCGTTCGCCGCAGGCGATCTTCAGGCCGGTTAACACGCAAGAGAAGGAACATCAGTGAGCACCAAGAACCTCCAGACGGGTCGCCACCGTCTGGGCCTGGCGGGCAACGTGCATTGCATCGAGATCCCCGCCGTCGCAGCCGCTCTCGCCGAGCACGGACGGTCCTGGCTGACCGCGCTGTTCAGCCCGGCCCGGCACAGCGCGACCGCCAGGCGAAAACAGTCACCCGAGTCCGGCGTCGTCCGCCGCTGGGTGCCTGCCACCGTCGGCTGATTCCGCCGGAATCTCCAGCACCGCTCCCTGATTCGCCACATACATACGCAGTGGCTCGGTCCGAACCGGACCGAGCCACTGCGTTGTGCGCGTGTCTCCTTACGCGGCAGCGGAATTACACGAGGCCGCTGGGCTTGCGCCGAGTGCCGGGATCCTGACGCGGCATGGAGTTCGGCGGCACCGGGTACGGGGTGCCGACGGTCGCGGTCCCGAGGGCGATGTTCGGACCGCACTGCGCGATGGCGTCGTTGACCTTCCGGTCCGCCGGGGCGAACACGGGCTTGGACGCATCGGGGCCGGAACCGAAGTCGAAGGCCGAGGTCATGTCACCGGTGACGCTGCGCCGCCACGCGGTCAGGTTCGGCACGTCGACTCCGAAGCGGCGCTCCAGGAGTCGCAGCTGCGAGGTGTGGTCGAAGGTCTCCGAGGCGACCAGGCCGCCCCGGCTGTAGGGCGAGATGACCAGGCCCGGTACGCGGTAGCCGAGACCGATCGGCCCGGTGATGCCCTCGTGCTTCTTGTCGATCGGCACCGTGACGTACTCCCCCGGCGTGCCCGCGGGCGCGGTCGGCGGGGTGACGTGGTCGAAGAAGCCGCCGTTCTCGTCGTAGCTGATGATCAGCGCGGTCTTCTCCCACACCGCCGGGTTGGAGGTGAGGATGTCGAGCACCTGCATGATGCCGACCGCGCCGAAAGCCGGTGGCAGCGCCGGGTGTTCACAGTTCAGCAGCGACGGGATCACCCACGACACGGCGGGCAGCTGGTTGGCGGCGACGTCGGCGGCGAAGTCCTGCGGATACGCCGGGGCCTTACCGCGCCGGGCCAGTTCGGAATTCGGGTCGGCGGCCTGCTTGAAGCAGCCCATCATGCCGTCCAGGATCACCGACGACAGCGGACCGACGTCCCGGTTGTTGTAGATCTTCCAGCTGACGCCGGCATCGGAGAGGTTCTCCGGCATGGTCCGCCAGCTGTAGGCGTTCTGCGGGATCAGGGTCGGCGTCTCGAGCAGCGGGCCGCCGTTGTGACCGTCGGGGTCGATCGTGGCCGACATCCAATACAACCGGTTGGGGTCGGTCGGGCCGAGCACCGAGCAGTGGTAGTTGTCGAGCAGGGTGAAGGCATCGGCCAGGTCCCAGTGCACCGGAATGTCGGCCTGGGTGTAGTAACCCATTGCGGCGGGCGCGTTTCCGGGGCCGACCGAGGCGATCGACATGGGCATCCAGCCGTCGTTGCGGCCGTCGTTCCACGCCTTGTGCATGGCCGCCCAGCTGTGGTCCGGGTCGTTGATGCACTCACCGTCGAGGCTGGCGCCGCGGGTGGTGTCGAGGCGGAACGGGTTGACGAAGCCGTCCGCGGTGGGGCCGACGCCGGGGGTGTAGCCGTACTGGTTCCAGGCCGGGGACGGGTCGTCGAACCCGCGCACGCCGGACATGGTGCCGAAGTAGTGGTCGAAGGAACGGTTCTCCTGCATGAGCAATACGAAGTGCTCGATGTCGCCGAGGCCGCCCATGCCCGCCGGGTCTGCGGCGTAAGCCTTTTCGATGATCGGTCCGGCGACCGACGCCAGCGCGCCGGCACCGCCCGCTGCCATGGCTTTCGCCAGAAATTCCCGCCTGTTGACTCCGGCGAACACGCCCATGCTCCGGTGGTGCCTTCCCGCTAGAAGTGACAGTGAAGGGACGGCGCCGACACGGATCGGTCGCACGTCCAGTTCGTATCCAACCCGCGCATCATGACAGCGCAGCGAACCGCTGGTAAACGAAAGTCCCCTGGTCGAGGACCAGGGGACTTTCGTTATTATCGCTTAACGCGGATCAGCGAATCAGGCGTTGCCCGACAGCTTCTCACGCAGCGCGGCCAGCTGCGCATCGCTCGCGAGCGAGCCACCGGCCGGCGCGTCCGAGGACGAAGCGGCAGCCTGCGAACCGGACTCCGAGGAGTAGTTCTGCGGTCCACCGTTGGCAGCCTCGGCGGCGGCGTCGGCGGCCATCTTCTCCATCTGAGCGGTGTGCATCTTGTGGCGACGCTCGGCCTCGGCGTACCGGGTCTCCCACTCCTCACGCTGCTTCTCGAAGCCCTCGAGCCATTCGTTGGTCTCGGAGTCGAAGCCCTCGGGGAAGATGTAGTTGCCCTGGTCGTCGTAGCTGTCGGCCATGCCGTACTTCGACGGGTCGAACTCGGCGGTGTAGTCCTCGTTGGCCTGCTTCAGCGACAGCGAGATCCGGCGACGCTCGAGGTCGATGTCGATGACCTTGACCATGGCGTCGTCGCCGACGGCGACAACCTGGTCCGGGACCTCGACGTGGCGCTCGGCCAGCTCGGAGATGTGCACCAGGCCCTCGATGCCCTCTTCGACGCGCACGAACGCACCGAACGGAACCAGCTTGGTGACCTTGCCCGGCACGATCTGACCGATCGCGTGGGTGCGGGCGAACTGACGCCACGGGTCTTCCTGGGTCGCCTTGAGCGACAGGGAGACACGCTCGCGGTCCAGGTCGACGTCGAGAACCTCGACGGTGACCTCGTTGCCGACCTCGACAACCTCGGACGGGTGGTCGATGTGCTTCCAGGACAGCTCGGAGACGTGCACCAGACCGTCCACGCCACCCAGGTCCACGAAGGCACCGAAGTTGACGATGGAGGAGACCACACCCTTGCGGACCTGGCCCTTCTGCAGCTGGTGCAGGAACTCGCTGCGGACCTCGGACTGGGTCTGCTCGAGCCAGGCGCGACGCGACAGGACCACGTTGTTGCGGTTCTTGTCGAGCTCGATGATCTTGGCCTCGATCTCCTTGCCGACGTACGGCTGGAGGTCACGGACACGGCGCATCTCGACCAGCGACGCCGGGAGGAAGCCGCGCAGACCGATGTCCAGGATCAGGCCGCCCTTGACGACCTCGATGACGGTGCCCTTGACGGCCTCGTCCTTCTCCTTGAGCTCCTCGATCGTGCCCCAAGCCCGCTCGTACTGAGCGCGCTTCTTCGACAGGATCAGGCGGCCTTCCTTGTCCTCCTTGGTGAGAACGAGGGCCTCGACCTCATCGCCCACGGAAACGACCTCATTGGGGTCGACATCGTGCTTGATGGACAGTTCGCGAGACGGGATCACGCCTTCGGTCTTGTAACCGATGTCGAGAAGGACCTCATCGCGATCGACCTTGACGATCGTGCCTTCGACGATATCGCCGTCGTTGAAGTACTTGATGGTCTTGTCGATGGCGGCGAGGAAGTCCTCGGCAGTGCCGATGTCGTTGACGGCAACCTGCGGCGAGGTGACAGTGGTGGGCATGTGTTGGGAGGCTCCGGACGGATTGTGGTCGGTAGTGGACATGTGGACTTTCGGTTTTGCTGCGAACAGCGGGCAATGGATCTAACGTTGCACAACGCTGCCGTGGCTGTAACTTCCAAAGACAGCTTGCGGACTCACAGCACGATTATCTGCTCTACGCGGTCTCGAGAAACCGGGTACAGAAGACACTCGCGGAAAACAGCGTACGCGACGGGTGTTGTACCAAGCAAACATGGGTCTCATCGCAAGCCTCGCTAGGGTGTGCCCATGTCCGAAGATCACTCTGCCACCCCCGACGACGTCCGGCACGCCCAGGCCAATGCCCTGCTCGGCACGGTGGGAGTGACCCGCGCCAAGGTCGATTCGGAGTCGAGTCAGCGCGCCAGCCGCAAGTGGTGGGACGCCGACGCGGCGGCCTATCACGAGACGCACGCCGACTTCCTCGGCGTGGACTCCCCCGCCGGCGAGTTCGTGTGGTGCCCGGAGGGGTTGCACGAGGGTGACTGGCATCTGCTCGGTGATATAGAGGACAAGCGGATCCTGGAGATCGGCTGCGGCTCGGCACCCTGCTCGCGCTGGCTCGCCTCGCACGGCGCGCACCCGGTCGGCCTCGATATCTCCCGTTCCATGCTCGACCGCGGTCTGGCCGCGATGGCGGCGGGCGGACCCCGCGTCCCTTTGATCCAGGCGGGAGCCGAGGATTTGCCGTTCGCCGACGAATCGTTCGACCTGGCCTGCTCGGCCTTCGGCGCGGTCCCCTTCGTCGCCGACTCGGCCCGGGTGATGCGCGAGGTCCACCGCGTCCTGCGTCCCGGCGGCCGCTGGGTCTTCTCCGTCAATCACCCCATGCGCTGGATCTTCCCCGACGATCCGGGCCCCGGCGGCCTGCGCGCCACCATCCCCTATTTCGACCGCACTCCTTATGTGGAGGTCGGCCCCGACGGCGAGCCCACCTACGTCGAGCACCACCGCACCATCGGCGACCGCGTCCGCGAGATCGTCGCCGTGGGGCTGATCGTGAAGGACATCATCGAACCCGACTGGCCCGAATGGCTCGACCGCGAATGGGGCCAGTGGAGCCCTCTCCGGGGCGAGATCTTCCCCGGCACAGCTATTTTCGTCACAGAGAAAGCGAACTGAGACCGACGGACCCGACGGCCGGAACGGGACCGAGCCGCGGCGTGCGCGGCTGGTCCCGTCCGGGGGGCTACCGGATCGACAGTGCCGAACCGGTGTCGTGACTATTTGGGTTCGCGGCCCGCTTGTCTGAGAGCCATCCGGAGCGCGTACTCGATCTGGGCGTTGATGCTGCGCAGGTCGTCGGCCGCCCATTTGGCGATGGCGTCGTGGACGGCCGGGTCCAGGCGCAGCAGCACGCGTTTCGGCTCGCGTTTGGCGGCGGACATCAGGCGTAGAGGGTGCCGGCGTTGACCACGGGTGCGGCGGAGCGGTCCCCGCACAGCACGACCAGCAGATTGGACACCATCGCCGCCTTGCGCTCCTCATCCAGGTCGACCACGCCCTGTTCCGCGAGCCGGTCCAGCGCCATGCCGACCATACCGACCGCGCCTTCGACGATGCGGCTGCGGGCGGCGACCACCTGGGCGGCCTGCTGGCGGACCAGCATGGCCTGGGCGATCTCCGGCGCATAGGCGAGGTGGGTGATGCGGGCCTCGATGATCTCGATGCCGGCCAGTTCGGTGCGGGCGCGCAGCTCCGCGGTCAGTTCACCCGCGACCTCCGCGCCGTCGCGCAGGCTCGAGGTGCTCGCGTCGTCGGTCTGGTACGGGTGGGTGGTGGCCAGGTGCCGGACCGCGGTCTCGGACTGGGTGCGCACGAAGTCCTCGTAGTCGTCGACGGCGAAGGCGGCCTTGTAGCTGTCCACCACCTGGTAGACGACGACCGCGGCGATCTCGACCGGGTTGCCGTCCAGGTCGTTGACCTTCAGCTTCTGGGTCTCGAAGTTGCGGATGCGCAGCGAGATGCCGCGGCGGCTGGACAGCGGGGTCACCCAGTGGAAGCCGGACTCGTCGACCGAGCCGATGTAGCGGCCGAAGAACTGGATCACCTTGGCCTGGTTGGGATTCACCGTGATGAAGCCGCTGGCGGCGAGCACCGCGGCCAGGATGGTGACCGCCAGCGCGATGCCGATGACGGTCCGCGCACCTCCGGTGGCGCCGCCGCTGCTCAGCGCGTGCGACTCCAGCACGATTCCGACCACCAGCAGGATGAAGACCCCCAGCAGGAGGAACCCGTTCAACCGGAAGGCCCGACGCATCTCCATGACACTCTCCTAGTATCGAAGTGATATCACGACGATAGCGCGGCCGTGCCGGCGCGGCAAGCGTGAAAGCAGCGTGCACCGCCGCGCAAAGGTGCGGCGGGGCACATGGTTTCGGGTCCCGGCCGATCAATTCGGGCGGATATTGCGGTTGTTGCGGAACAGGTTGGCGGGGTCGTACTTCGTCTTGAGCGCGGCCAGCCGGTCGTAGGTGGCGGGGCTGTACCCGGCGCGGGTCTGCGCCTCGTCGGCCTGGTCACCACTGCCGTAGAGGAAGTTGAGGTTGTGACCGACGGTCCACGGCCGCACCGTCTTTCGCGCCAGCGCCAGCTGATCGCGCACCGCGTCGGCGTTGTCCGGCCGCGGCATGGCCAGCACCCGCGCGATGTACCGCGCGTCGCGGTGGTCCATCGAGATTCCGTGCGGGCCCGGGCGGCTCAGCGCCCCGCCGAGGTGCCGGAATCCGGCCACCGTGGGCAGCGCGGCCTCGGGTCCGGTCGCCGCCAGGAAAGCGTCGGCGGCATCGGCGGGCAGATCCGAGAGCAGCGCGTTGGTGGCGGTGTAGGCGTGCGGGTGATCGGGATCCCGGTAGATGGCATGGCTTTCCGCGTAGGGCATCATCCGCAGGTCGTCGGTCACGCGCTCCCCGACCGCGCGCAGCGGCGCGACGAGGCGCTCGCCCTCGGCCTCGGTGCCGGTGAAGGCGACATTGATGGTCGCCACGTACCGCCCGCGCAGGTGCGGGGGCACCTGCGGGAGGTCGGGGAAGGTCAGCATGGTGATGGCCGAGGTGACGGTCTCGGGCGCCTGCCGGGTCCACCGGCGCCAGGCCTGCAGCGCCGGGGCGACCAGCGCGGTGTCGAACTGCAACTGGCCGCCGTAGACCCGGGTGACGGGCAACAGGTCCAGTTCCAGCGCGGTGACCACGCCGAAGTTGCCGCCGGTGCCCAGCACCGCGCCGAACAGCTCGTCCCCGGGCGTCAGGCGGCGCAGGCGACCGTCGGCGGTGACGATCTCGACGGCCCGCACATGCTCTGCGGCGTAACCGTATTCGCGAGCCAGAATGCCGATGCCGCCGCCGAGGACGTAACCGACCACACCGACCGAGAGCGAGGAGCCGTTCAGCGGCGCCAGTCCGTGCGCGGCGGCCGCCTCGATCAGGGCTCCGGCCCGCACGCCCGCCCCGACGCGGGCGGTGCGCGCGTCCGCGTCGACGCGGATGTCGGTGAGGCGGCGGGTGGTGATGAGCACGCCGCCGTCGGCGGCGACCGACAGGCCGTGCCCGGTGGCCTGCACGGCGACCGGAAGTCCCTGCCGCGCCGCGTATTCCACCGCGGCGCGGACGTCCTCGGCGTGGGCCGCGGCCACCACGACGGCGGGCCGGTGGGTGTAAGCGGTTTGGAATCCGGCGATCTCGGCGTCGTAGCCGGTGTCGCCGGGTTGGAAGACGAGTCCGGTGGTGGCGGGCAGTTCGGTGATCGCTGTCTTCGTCATGCCTCCCACCCTGCTCGCCTCGGAACAATAACTCCAACAGATAGTTCTTCTCGAGGCTAGAATCATCAGTTATGGAGCTGCGTCAGCTGCGCTACTTCGTCACGGTCGCCGAGGAAGCGAACTTCACCCGCGCGGCGGCCCGCCTGCACCTGGCCCAGCCCGGCCTCAGCGCGCAGATCCGCCAGCTGGAACGCGAACTGGGACAACCCTTGCTGGATCGGACCAGCCGCTCGGTCACGCTCACCCCGGTCGGCGAGGCGGTGCTGCCGATCGCCCGCGCGGCCCTCGAACATGTCGAGCGCATCACCCACACGGTGGACGAGTTCACCGGGCTGCTGCGCGGGCATGTGCGGGTCGGCTTGATCTCCGGCGCGGCGGGCGAGGAGATCGACATCGCGCAGGTGTTGTCCGACTTCCACCGCGATCACCCGCAGATCGGCATCTCCCTCACCGAGGACACCTCCGACGCCATGTACGGCGCTCTGCGCCGCGGCGAACTGGACATCGGCCTGCTCTCCATCTCGGAGGATCTGGACCCGAGCATCGGCACAGAGCTCATCTACGAGAGCACCATCGTGGCGGCCGTGCCGGCGGCGGCCGAGGGCTTCGGCGCCCGGATCACCCTGGCCGAACTGTGCGAGCACCCGCTCATCTGCCTGCCCACCGGCACCGGGTTGCGCGCACTAGTCGAAAACGCCTGCGCCGCGGCCTCTCTGGTACCCGATGTGGCGTTCGAGGCCGCCGCACCCCCGCTGCTCATCCGGCTGGCCGCCCACGACCTCGGCATCGCCGTCATTCCGAGAATTCCGGCGGAGGAGGCCGCTCGCCTCGGTATCCGCACCCTGGAGATCGATCCGGCGATGTGCGGCCGCCTGGTGCTGGCGTGGAGCACCGAGCGGCCCCTGAGCCCGGCCACGAAAGTCCTGCTCGGCCAACTCCGTATCGCGCTCGCGAGCTGGAAGTCGCCGGGTCAGGCGAATACGGCTCGCAGACCGCGGTCCCGCACGGCCTGAATCCCGACCAGCGCCAGCAGTACGACACCGGTCACGATGTGCTCGATGGCGTCGCTCCGGTGATTCGGGAAGCTGAACATCACGACACTGTGCGCGAACAGCGCCCAGATCCCGACCACGAATCCGCCTCCGACAGCGGCGATCACGCAGTACCAGGCGGCCCAGCGCTTGCGCAGGGCGGCGAGCAGCGCGGGGGTGAACAGCAGCAGGCCCGCGAGCCCGTGCCAGCCGTTGTAGTCCATGCCGAGAACCGGTGTGGCCGGGGCGTGTTCGCCCATCGCGAAGCTGGGTTCGGTGATCCAGCCCACGATCGCCCACACGATGTGAACGACTCCGACCACGAATACCGCCCCTTGCAGAAAGCTCCCTCGCGCCCGCGCCACCGGACGCTCCCCTGTCGCCGTCATCGCCATGTCGCCGCCTCCCAACGGTGCGACCGAATATCTACTACAAACTGTAGTTGACTTGACGGCTCCGCGTAAGTGCCATCACATAATTACCTAAACTTCCCTATTGCTACTCCACACAGGGAACGTTAGGGTAGTTTTCGTGACCGATCGTCTCTACTCCGTCGAGGAAGTCGCCGAACGCCTCGGCCTGCACGTGCGCACTGTCCGCGGGTACGTGCGCGAAGGAAAGCTGCCCGCCACCCGCATCGGCAAGCAGTACCGCATCACCCGGGCCGATCTGGAAGCCTTCACCGGCCTGCCCGCACCCGAGGCCGGATCGACTGCCCCGCAACGGTATTCGGAGGTGTCCAGCATCGTCGAGGTCGACGCCGCGGATCCCTCGATCGCCGACCGGGTGAGCACGCTGCTGACCGCGGCGGCGGGCACCCACACCGGAGACGGGCAACCGCTGCGGGTGCAGACCTTCTACGACCGCGAACGCGCCCGGCTGAAGGTCATTCTCGTCGGCGGCCTGGGCGATACCGCCCGGCTGCTCGAATACATGGAAGGAGTTCTCGCGTCGTGAACGCGATCTACAAGTCCGAGGCCGGACGGGCCGCCATCCAGGCCCGCTATCAGGAACTGGTGCGCCGCTGGCCGGTCGCGGTGGAGCAGTTGCACATTCCGACCCGGGAGGGCGACACCTTCGTGCTGGCCTCCGGCCCGAAGGACGCGCCGCCGGTGATCCTGCTGCACGGGTCCGGGGCCAACTCCGCCACCTGGCTCGGCGACATCGCCTCCTGGGCAACCGATTTCCGCGTCTACGCCGTCGACATGGTGGGCGAGCCCGGCGGCAGCTCCGAGTCCCGCCCGGTGCTCGGCTCGGACGCGGTCGCGTCGTGGCTCGACGATGTCCTTGCCGGACTGGGCGTTTCCGCGGCGGCCTTCGTCGGCATGTCACTGGGCGGCTGGACCGCCCTGGACTACGCGGTCCGCCGGCCCGACGCCGTCACCAAGCTGGCGCTGCTGTGCCCCGGCGGGATCGGCAAGCAGCGCTTCGGCTGGATCTTCAAGAACCTGCTCGACCACCTGTTCAGCAACCACGACCTGCGCCGCTCGGCCGCCATCGTCACCGGCCTGAACCTCACCGACCACGCCGAGATCCTCGACGACGTGACGCTGACCTTCACCCACTTCAACCCGCGCACCGGCAAACTGCCCATCTTCACCGACGCGCAGCTGAGCGCCCTCCCGATGCCGGTCCTGGTGATCGTGGGCGCGGACGACGTCATGTTCAAGTCCGCCGACACCGCCCGCCGCGCACAGCAATCCATCCCGAACGCGACCACCCGGGTGCTCCCGGGCGTCGGCCACGCCATCCTCGGTCAGACCGCGCCTGTCCTGGAGTTCCTCCGCACATAGCGAATCAGGGAGCCCCCGCACCGAGGGCTCCCTGATCTCGTTGCGGACCTAGAGGATTCGTGAGAGGAACGCCTTGGTCCGGTCCTGCTGGGGGTTGGCGAGCAGCTCGCGCGGATCGCCCGCCTCCACCACCACTCCGCCGTCCATGAAGGCCAGCTGGTCGGCGACCTCGCGGGCGAAACCCATCTCGTGGGTGACGACCACCATGGTCATGCCCGAGGCCGCGAGTTCCCGCATGACACCGAGCACCTCACCCACCAGCTCCGGGTCCAGCGCCGAGGTGGGCTCGTCGAAGAGCATCAGCTTGGGGTCCATGGCCAGGGCGCGGGCGATGGCGACACGCTGCTGCTGACCGCCCGACAACTGGGCGGGGTAGGCGTCGGCCTTGTCCGCCAGGCCGACTCGGGCCAGCAGGTCGCGGGCGCGGGCCACCGCGTCGGCCCGCTTGAGCTTCTTGACCTGGGTCGGCGCCTCGATGATGTTCTCCAGCGCCGTGCGGTGCGGGAACAGGTTGAAGTGCTGGAACACCATGCCGATATCGCGGCGCTGCTTGGCGGCGTCGCGCGGGTGCAGCTCGTAGAGTTTGCCGTTCTTCTCGCGGTACCCGACCAGATCGCCGTCCACGTACAGGCGTCCGGCATTGACCCGCTCGAGATGGTTGATGCAGCGCAGGAAGGTGGACTTGCCGGAACCGGACGGGCCGATCAGGCACAGCACCTCGCCGCGCTTCACCTCGAGGGTGATGCCCTTGAGCACGTTCAGCGCGCCGAAGCTCTTGCACACCCGGTCGGCGCGCACCATCGGCACCGCCGAGGGCGGCAGCGAGCCGTCGATCAGCGGCGTGGATTCCTTGGAGAACGACATCGAATCCTCGGACATGTTCACCTATCCCGTTCCGCCGGCGACCTGCGCCTGGGCCAAGGCGCGCAACTGTTTCGCGGTCAGCTGCCGGGAGGAACCGCGCGAGTAGTACCGCTCCAGGTAGTACTGGCCGATCATGAGCACGCTGGTGACGGCCAGATACCAGGTGGCGGCGACCAGCAGCAGCGGGATCGGCTGGAAGTTCACGCTGTAGATGTCGCGGGCCCGGCCGTAGAGGTCGGTGGTGAGCGGAATGGCCGTTACCAGCGAGGTGGTCTTCAGCATGGAGATGAGCTCGTTGCCGGTCGGCGGGATGATCACCCGCATGGCCTGCGGCAGCACCGTGCGGGTCATGGTCTGCGACCACGACATGCCCAGCGCCACCGACGCCTCGCGCTGCCCCTCGCCCACCGAATTGATGCCGGCGCGCACGATTTCGGCCATGTAGGCGGCCTCGTTGAGCCCCAGGCCGATCATGGCGAAGAAGAACGGCGCCGACCAGTGCTGCACATCGAAGTGCGCCAGCGACGGCCCGAACGGCACACCCACGGTGACGGTCTTGTACAGCGACGGGAACAGGCCCCAGAACACCAGCTGCACATAGACAGGCGTCCCGCGGAAGATCCACAGATACGCCCACGCCACCGAGCGCAGCACCGGGTTCGGCGACAGGCGCATGACCGCCAGCAGCACGCCGAGCACCACGCCGATCAGCATGGCCAGCACGGTCAGTTCCAGAGTCACCAACGCGCCCTGGGCGATTCGCTTGTCACCCAGGTACTTGAAGTAGGTGTTCCAGTGGTAGGCCTCGTTGGTCTTGGCGCCCCAGAGGAACAGGGCCAGGGCGATCAGGATGATCGCGGCGGCGATCCACCGGCCCGGCCGTCGCAGCGGAATCGCCTTGATCGGCTCGGGCTCGGAGCTCTCGACCGGCATCGAGAGGTGGTTCGTGTCCTGCGACATAGGAGGTCAGCTGGCTCCGTTGATGACGGACTTGGTGATCGCGCCCTCCTGGACACCCCAGTTGTCGGCGATCTTCTTGTACTGGCCGTTGTCCATCAGGTACTGCACGGCTTCCTGCAGCACCGGCGCCAGCGTGGAGCCCTTCTTGACCGGCCAGCCGTACGGCGCGGAATCGAAGATCTTGCCCGCGGGCTCGATCTTGTCGCCCGCCTGCTTGATCGCGTACGCGGTCACCGGGGAGTCGGCGGACATGGCGTCGACCTGGCCCTGGACCAGCGCGTTGGCGGCGGCGGACTGCTCGTCGTAGGCGACCTTCTGGATCTCCGGCTTGCCCGCGGCGACGCACGCCTTGGACTTGGCCGGGATCTCATCGGTGTCCTGAACGGTGGTGCGCTGCACCGCGACTCGCTTGCCGCAGGCATTGTCCGGGTCGACGGTCTTGCCCTTCTGCTGGGCCCACTGGCTGCCCGCGGAGAAGTAGGTGACGAAGTCGGCGGTGGCCTCGCGCTCCTTGTTGTCGGTGAAGGAGGACATGCCGAGGTTGTAGGTGCCGGCCTCGATGGAGGGGATGATCTTCTCGAAGTCGGCTTCCTTGTAGTCCGCGTTCAGGCCCAGCACCTTGGCGACCGCGTCCATCAGGTCGACGTCGAAGCCGACGATCTTGCCGCTGGACGGATCCCGGTACTCGTTGGGCTGATACGGAACGTTGACGCCGACGGTCAGCTTGCCGGAGGACTTGATGTCGGAGGGCACCTTGGCCGCGATGGTGTCGACCTTGGCCACGTCGACCTTGGCCACCTCGGGACCGCTGGACTCCGAATTACTGGTACACGCGGTCAGTGCGAGAGCGCCACCGGCGACGACGACAGCGGCTCGCAGGGCACGCCCGCGAAAAGAGTTACGAACAGACACAGCAGTCCTCCACAGTTCGGGTGCGCGACATCCGTGGGTCGCCCGCCGTTTGAAATGTAAGCGAGTGACACCGTCCGCGTCGGCCGGTAACCGAAGATTAATCGGCGACACGCCAGAGCGGGGCCGAACACGCCCGGCCCGGAATGCGCGCTCACCAGCGGTGCAGCCGTGCGCGCACCTGCTCGGTGAATTCGGAGGTAGAGGCTAGCCCACCCAAATCGGACGTTGCAACACCAGCCCGCAACGTATCAGCAACCGAGCGTTCGATGCGGTCGCCGACCCGGCGCAACGCGCTGTAGCGCTGGGTGCGACCCATCCAGTGCAGCATCGCCGCCGCGGAGCCGAACAGCGCCACCGGATTCGCGCGATTACGCCCCGCCAGGGTCGGGGCCGCGCCGTGTACCGCCTGCGCCATGATCTGGGTATCGGAGCAGTTCACCGAGGCGGCCATACCGAGCGAACCGCTCAATTCGCCCGCCAGATCGGACAGGATGTCGCCGAACAGATTCTCGGTGACGATCACGTCGTAGTCGCGGGCCGCGCGGACCAGATGCGCGGCCGCCGCGTCCACGTGCTCGTCGTCGATCTCCACGTCCGGGTAGTCCGCGGCCACCTCATAACAGATGTCGCGGAACATGCCCATGGTCATGGGCAACACATTGGCCTTGTGCACCACGGTCAGCTTCTTGGAACGCTCCGACGCGATCTCGAACCCCAGTCGCGCGATGCGTTCGATCGCGGCCCGGGTGAACACGCCGACCGACAGCGCGACATCCCGCGACGGCTGGAACTCGCCGGAACCGGCGGCCATATTGCGGTCGGCGTAGAGGCCCTCGGTGTTCTCCCGCAGGATCAGCAGATCCATGTCCTGGGCCAGTGCGCGCACGCCTTCGAGGCTGCGGGCCGGGCGGATGTTCGCGTAGAGACCGAAGCGCTTGCGGACCGCGCCCGCGGGCGGCAGGCCGGTGCGGTGTTCGGGCGCGTAGGAGGCGCTGTCGTGCGGGCCCATGATCCAGGCGTCGAGTTCGGCCAGCGCGGCGAGCGTCTGTTCGGGCACCGGGTCGCCGTACTGTTCGATCGCCTCGTGCCCCAGCGGCAGCGGGACCCACTCCACCGGCGGCAGGCCGGTGGTCTCGAAGGCGTCGTCGACCACATGCCGGGTGGCGCGGACGATTTCGGGGCCGATGCCGTCACCCTCCAGCACGCCGAGCCGGATTCGAGTGTCGCTGTCGCTCATGGCAGTCATCCTCGCGCAAGCCCCGCCGCCGTCGTGCTCCGGCACACGCTGCCACGCCTGTTTCGAGACCTGGACGGGGATCGCGCGTAAGTTCAGGACACCATGGTGCAATCGGTGGAACTGGTGCTCGACGAGGCGTCCGAGGCCGCGGTGCGGCGGCAGTGGGCGGCGCTGAGCGAACTCGGCCTGCACACCCCCGGGCCCTGGTACCGGCCGCACATCACCATCGCGGTGGCCTCCGAGATCTGGCCCCGGCTGGACAAGGTCTTGGCGCAGCAGGACTTCCGGCCGTTCCCGGTGCGCCTGGGCGGACTGCTGGTCTTCGGATCCCGTGCCGCCGTACTGGTTCGGGCGGTGGTGCCATCCGAACCGCTGATCTCCTTGCAGCACAGGCTGTTCCGGGTCATCGCCGACTGCCCCGGCATCCCCGGCAATGTCCGGCCCGACAGCTGGACCCCGCACGTCACCCTCGCCCGCCGGCTGAAACCGGGCCAATTCGACGCCGCGCTGGGCGCGGTGGGCTGGGACAAGGACGTGCGGGCTACCGTGGAGGGTATCCGCCGGTGGGACGGTGACCGGCGCGCCGAATGGTCGGTGACCGCCGGTGACCGGCCCGCCCGGTGACGCGGGGAAGATAACCGCAGGGCCCGGTGTTGGACCGGGGACATCGATACGAGAGGAAGCCATGGCCACCCAGACCCTGACCGAACAGAACTTCGACGAGGTAGTCACCGGTAACGACGTGGTTCTCGTCGACTTCTGGGCCTCGTGGTGCGGTCCGTGCCGCAGCTTCGCCCCCACCTTCGAGAAGTCGTCCGAAACCCACCCCGACGTGGTGCACGGCAAGGTCGACACCGAGGATCAGCAGGGACTGGCCGCCGCGGCCAACATCCGCTCCATCCCGACCATCATGGCGTTCCGCGAGGGCGTGCTCGTCTTCGCGCAGCCCGGCGCGCTGCCCCCGGCCGCGCTCGAGGATCTGGTCACCCAGGTGAAGGCCCTCGACATGGACGAGGTGCGCAAGCAGCTCGCCGAGCAGGAATCCGCCAAGTAGCCGCCTCCCGCCGCAGCATCAGCGCCGCGACTCCCGAAGGAGTTGCGGCGCTTCGCTTTTCACGGAGGGATCAGAAGTGCGAGCCGAGGTGGTTGATGCCCGCGATCATGGCGCGGATGGTCGACTCGGCGGCGTCGTCGGCGAGGGCGGCGCCCCAGCCACGGCGGCCGTTGAACTCGCACTGCACGAAGGTGGCGGTGCCGTCCTGAGTGCGGCGCTGATGGAAGGCGAGGATTTCCACCGGGTAGCCCTCGTCGTAGAGCGCCGAGGTGAGCGCGGCCACCGGGCTGCCGGTCGCCACGACGGTGCGCAGGTGGGAGGCGATTTCGAGGGTGGCCGTACCGGCTCGGTCGCCGATCGGCGTCCAGTCGCTGAGCTTGACCGGGCCCATCGGGTCGCAGTAGCGGTCATGGAACTCGGCGGGGGTCAGTCCGGCGCATTCGGCCCGCAGGCTCGCGGGGGCGGCGGCGATGAACATGGCGGTATCCAGGGTGATGGTCATTGAACTAGGTCTTCCCGACTTCTTCCGAAGAATTGACAGAGGGGACCAGCAAAAGAAAGTGTCATCGGCCGCAGCGAGGGGCCGGTCCGAATCAGACCCCGCTACGGCGGAGAACTACGAGTACCCGATCGCCGGCCACATTCGCGGTAAGCGAAATAAGCGCTGCGCGGTCGCGGTCTGCGACATCGAGCGCTGCGCTGCGGCTGTTGGCGGGATTCGGCACGGGGTCGAGCATAGGGGGGCGCTCACGCAATGGCAACCACATTCGTGAGGGACCCACGAGTAACTTCGTCGCAGGTCACCGCCAATGCGACGGGCGCCACACGGCCTCCGGCACGGCCGCGAGCAAACACTGTGGGCCCGGCAAACATCCGATTCGTGAACATCCCCAGGTCGACGCAATTCCGGCAACCCGAACAGCGGGTGGCGAGCGGGTGCCCAAGCGCGCGCGGACGGCGTCCGAGACGCGGACGGCCCGCACCGAAACCCGGTGCGGGCCGTCCGCGTGTCGCGCGACTCGCGAGTGCGTGTCGAGTTCCCTAGTGCGCGGCCGAATCCCAGCTGCGGCCCACGCCCACCGACACCTCCAGCGGCACCGACAGTTCGATGGCATTGGACATGTGCTCGCGCGCAAGCGATTCCAGTTGCTCCCGCTCCCCCGCGGCGACCTCGAAGACGAGTTCGTCGTGGATCTGGAGCAGCATGCGCGATTTCAAGCCCGCCGCCCGGATCGCCTGCTGGGTGTCGATCATGGCGACCTTGATGATGTCGGCCGCGGTGCCCTGGATGGGGGCGTTGAGGGCCATGCGCTCGGCGGCCTCCCGGCGCTGCCGGTTGCTGGAATCCAGATCCGGCAGGTAGCGGCGGCGGCCGAACAGGGTCTCGGTGTAGCCGACCTTGCGGGCCTGATCGACGGCGTCGTGCAGGTAGTCGCGGATGGCGCCGAAACGGTTGAAGTAGATGTCCATCTGGACCTTCGCCTCGTCGGCGCTGATCTTCAACTGCTGGGACAGGCCGTACGCGGACAGACCGTAGGCCAGGCCGTAGGACATGGCCTTGATGCGGCGGCGCAGCTCCGGCTCCACCTCGGCGATCGGGATGTCGAAGGCCTTGGAGGCGACGAAGTTGTGCAGGTCCTCACCCGAGTTGAAGGCCTCGATGAGGCCCTCGTCCTTGGACAGGTGGGCCATGATCCGCATCTCGATCTGGCTGTAGTCCGCGGTCATCAGCGACTCGTAGCCGGGGCCGACGACGAAGGTGTCGCGGATGCGGCGGCCCATGTCGGTGCGGATCGGGATGTTCTGCAGGTTCGGCTCTGTCGAGGACAGGCGTCCGGTGGCGGCGACCGTCTGGTTGAAGGTGGTGTGGATGCGGCCGTCGTCGGCGACCGACTTGAGCAGGCCCTCGACCGTCACCTTGAGGCGGGTGGCGTCACGGTGCTCGAGCAGGTGCTGAAGGAACGGGTGCTGGGTCTTCTCGTACAGCCCCTCCAGCGCGTCGGCGTCGGTGGTGTAGCCGGTCTTGGTTCGCTTGGTCTTCGGCATGTCGAGCTTGTCGAACAGCACCACCTGCAGCTGCTTGGGCGAGCCCAGATTGATTCGCTCGCCGATCTCCGCGTAGGCCGCCTCGGCGGCCTCGGCGACGCGGTCGGCGAACTCGCGCTGCAGCTGCTCGAGCTGAGCGGAGTCGACCGCGACGCCCGCGGCCTCCAGGTCGGCCAGCACGCTCAGCAGCGGCAGTTCCATATCGCGCAGCAGCGCGGTGGATTCGATGCGCTCGAGTTCGGTGTCGAAGGCGTCGGCGAGGTCGTAAACCGCTCGGGCGCGCAGCATCTGGGCGTTGGCGACCTCGGCGTCGACCTCGTCCTCGTCGTCGAGCAGCGACAGCTGGGTCTCCCCGGCATTGTCGACGCGCAGTTCCCGGCTCAGATAGCGCAGGGACAGGTCCTCCAGATTGAAGGTGCGCTGGCCCGGCAGGATCAGGTAGGCGGCCAGCGCGGTGTCGCTGGTGAGCCCGGCCAGCCGCCAGCCGCGACCGCGCAGGGCGTGCATGGCGTTCTTGGCCTCGTGCAGCGCCTTCGGGATCTCCGGGTCGGCGAGCCATGCGCCGAGCGCCTTCTCGTCCTCGGGCGTCAGCGTGTGGACATCGATGTAGGCGCCCTCGCCGTCGGCGGCGGCCAGCGCGACGGCCTGGGCGTCACCGGTGACCGGCGAGCCGTTGCCGACCACGGAAACCCCGTGCCGCGCACCGGGTCCGGCGTGCTCGGCCAGCCAGGCGGCGACGGTGCCCGCCGCCAGCGCGCTGCCGCTGATCTCGAACCCGGACTCGGCCTCGGGCTCCACCGGGGCCAGGGTGTCGAACAGGCGGTCGCGCAGCACGCGGAACTCGAGCTCGTCGAACAGGCGGTGGATCTTGTCCCGATCCCACGGCTGCATGGCCAGCTGCTCGGGGGTGTACGGCAACGGCACCGTCTTCACCATCTCCGTGAGCTGCCGGTTCAGCACGACGCTGGACAGGTTGGCGCGCAACGCGTCTCCGACCTTGCCCTTCACCTTGTCCACCTGGTCGACCAGCGTGGCCAGATCCCCGTATTCGCGGATCCACTTGGTCGCGGTCTTCTCCCCCACGCCCGGAATACCCGGCAGATTGTCACTCGGGTCGCCGCGCAGCGCCGCGAAGTCCGGGTACTGCGCCGGGGTGAGCCCGTACTTCTCCTCCACCGCGGTCGGGGTGAACCGGGTCAGCTCGGAGACGCCCTTCTTCGGGTAGAGCACGGTGACGTCGTCGTTGACCAGCTGCAGCGAATCCCGGTCGCCGGTCACGATGAGCACCTTGAACCCCTCCGGCACGGCCTGCGTGACGAGGGTGGCGATGACGTCGTCCGCCTCGTACCCCTCGATGGCCATCACCGGAATCCCCAGTGCGCCCAGCACTTCCTGGGTGGTCTCCACCTGCCCCTTGAACTCGTCCGGCGTCGTGGCCCGATTGGCCTTGTACTCGGGGTACGCCTCGGTCCGGAACGTCTTGCGGCTCACGTCGAACGCCGCCGCCACGTGCGTGGGCTTCTCGTCCCGCAGCAGATTGATCAACATCGCCGTGAACCCGTACACCGCGTTCGTGGTCTGCCCACTCTGCGTCTTGAAGTTCTCCGCCGGCAGTGCGTAGAACGCCCGATAGGCCAGCGAATGCCCATCCAGCAGCAACAGGGTCGGCTGCTCCCCGGACGGCGACACGGACGCGGCAACAGGGCGCTGATCAGTAGAGGCAGGGGTCACCCGCAAGAGTCTAGGTACCGACCCCGACATCCGTGGGCAGCGGGCATACTCGGCCCGTCGCCCCAGGTCAGCGAAACCGATTTCACCCAGGACCCGCTACCTGGTAGCGTTGCCCCCGCCAAGGGGTGTAGCTCAATTGGCAGAGCAGCCGTCTCCAAAGCGGCAGGTTGCAGGTTCGATTCCTGTCGCCCCTGCTTGAAGGTTCGGGCCGGTCACCGGAAGGTGACCGGCCCGAATGCTTTTCGGGGTGGGTGGGGTCAGCCGACGCCGAGGTAGGCGGACTTGACGGCGGGGTCGGTGAGCAGGGCTCGGCCGTCGCCGGTCTTGGTCACCTCGCCGGTTTCCAGGATGTAGGCGCGGTCGCTGCGAGTCAGGGCCTGCTGGGCGTTCTGTTCGACCAGCAGGACCGTGGTGCCCTGGGCGTTGATGTCGGCGATGATCCGGAAGATCTGCTGGATCACCATGGGGGCCAGGCCCATCGACGGCTCGTCGAGCAGCAGCAGCTGCGGGCGGGCCATGAGGGCGCGGCCGATGGCCAGCATCTGCTGCTCGCCGCCGGAGAGGGTGCCGCCCACCTGACGGCGGCGCTCCAGCAGGCGCGGGAACAGCTCGAAGACCCAGTCCAGGGTTGTCGCGTAGTCCGCCTTGGACGCGAACGGCCGTGCGTGGCACCCCATGTCGAGGTTCTCCTGGACCGTCATGCCCGGGAAGACGCCGCGGCCCTCGGGAGCCTGGATCAGCCCCGCCACCACACGTTCGTGGGCCTTCATGCGGGTGATGTCGCGGCCCTGGAACATGATGCGGCCGCGGGTCAGCGGCAGCAGGCCCGACAGGGCGCGCATGGTGGTGGTCTTGCCCGCGCCGTTCGCGCCCAGCAGGGTGACCAGCTCACCCTGACCGACTTCGAGCGAGATGCCGTGCAGCGCTTGGATTCTGCCGTAGTTCACGACCATGTCCTCGACGGTCAGCAGCGGCTCGCCGGTCGAGGTGGCGGGCGCTGCGGAACCGGGCGCCTGCTTGGTGAGGTCCGGAACCGGTTCGGCGGCAATGCTTCGCGCCTCGGCGGCGTCCTCGGCCGACTCGGCGTCGGCCTCGTCGGGCACGCCCAGGTAGGCGTTGATCACCGCGGGGTCCTGGCGGATCTGCTCCGGCAACCCGTCGGCGATCTTGCGGCCGAATTCCAGCACCACGATGCGGTCGGTCACGCCCATGACCAGTCGCATGTCGTGCTCGATGAGCAGCACCGTGTAGCCGTCGTCGCGGATCTTGCGGATCAGATCCATGAGCGCGGACTTCTCGCTCGGATTGAACCCGGCGGCGGGCTCGTCCAGGCACAGCAGTTTCGGCTCGGTCGCCAGCGCGCGGGCGATCTCCAGGCGGCGCTGATCGCCGTAGGAGAGGTTGCGCGCCTTCTCGACCGCATGCGCCGCGATGCCGACGTACTCCAGCAGCGCCATGCCCCGCTCGAGCGCGTCCTTCTCCTCCTCGCGGTGCCGCGGGGTGCGGAAGAGCGCGCCCGGGACCGAGGTCTTGTGCCGGGCGTCCGCGCCGACGACCACGTTCTCCAGCGCCGTCATCTCCCCGAAGAGCCGGATATTCTGGAAGGTGCGCGCGATGCCCAGCCGGGTGATCTCGTTGCGCTTGGTCTTGGTCAGCGGCTTGCCGTCGAAGTAGACCGTGCCGTCCGACGGGCGGTACACCCCGGAGATGGCGTTGAAGCAGGTCGTCTTGCCCGCCCCATTGGGCCCGATGAGTCCGAGGATCTCGCCGCGGCGGATCTCGAAGCTCACATTGTCGAGCGCGGTGAGGCCGCCGAACCGCATGGTGAGCCCGTCGGTGCGCAAGAGCGGCGCGCCGACCTCGGTCTCGATGTCACGGTGCGGCGCAACGACTTCCGCGACCACCTCGGGGTCCTTGTAGACGGGCAGCACCTCGGTGACGTCGAGCATGCCCGCGCTGGGCTCGACCTCGGGCCGCGCGTACCCGGCCGCCATGTCCTCGTTGTCGAACAGCGCGTCGCCCGGCCCCGTCACTGTCCAGCTCCCGTCGTCTGCGCGGCCACCGCGGGCCGTCGCACCGCCCGATACACCTGCCGCCCGTAGGTCAGCAGTTTCTGCCGCGCCGGGAACAGCCCCTGCGGCCGGAAGATCATCACGACCACCAGCGTGAGACCGAAGAACAGATACTTGTAGTCGCCGAGGGACTGCCCGCCCACGTTCACGCCCATGAACCGGTTGGGCAGGTACACGATCAGGAACGCGCCGACGATCACGCCGAGCTTGTTGCCCTGCCCGCCCAGCACCACCGCGCACAGGAACAGCATCGAGTTGATGACGTTGAACCCCTGCGGATTCACGTACTGCACCTGACCCGCGTACAGCGCGCCCGACAGGCCGCCGATGGCCGCGCCGATCATGAACGCCCACAGCTTGAACTTGAAGGTGGGCACGCCCATGATCTCGGCCGCGTCCTCGTCCTCCCGGATGGCGACCCACGCGCGGCCCACCCGGCTGCGCTCGAGATTGCCGACCAGCATGAGCACGGCGACCACCAGGACGATGCCCAGCCAGTACCACCAGGTGCCGGAGTTGGCCCGGTCCAGCACATTCCAGGTGTGCACGTCACCGAGATTGCCGGAGGAGAAGTAGCCGCCCGGATGGGTGTCGGACTCGCCGACATGCGGGTACTGGATGCGGGACAGGCCGAGGCTGCCATTGGTGATCTCGGGCAGATTGTCGGCCAGCAGCCGGACGATCTCACCGAAGCCGAGGGTCACGATGGCCAGGTAGTCGCCGCGCAGACGCAGCGTCGGCGTGCCCAGGATGAGACCCGAGATCGCGGTCGCCAGGATCGCGATCGGCACACAGGCCAGCCACGCCCACTGCGGATCGAGCCAGCCGCCATTGGTTTGATTCCACGGACTGTTCGGACTGGTCAGCAGGCCGACCGAGTACGCCCCGACCGCGTAGAAGCCGACATAGCCCAGGTCGAGCAGACCCGCCTGTCCGACAACCACATTCAGGCCGATGGCGATCAGCGCGTACATGGCGAACTGCGCCATCACCCCGCCGAAACTGGTGCCGGGCGTGTCCAGCAGTGGCAGCTTGAACAGCGGCAGCGCGGCCATCACGATGACCGCCGGAATGCCGAACGCCCACTGCGCCGGTCGCGAGAGCCCGGCCCACCAGGTGCGGATGGCGTCGCCGACGCCGCGTCCCGCGGGCGAGCCCTGCGGTGCGGGAGCCGTTTTCGTGTCGGTCATGCGCGCGCCCTCCCCAGGCTCTCCCCGAGAATGCCGGTGGGCCGGACCATGAGCACCGCGACCAGCACCACGAACGCGACCACGTCACGCCACTGATCGCCGAAGAGCACCTGGCCGTAGTCCTCGGCCAGGCCGAGCAGCAACCCGCCCAGCAGCGCGCCGCGCAGGTTGCCGATACCGCCCAGCACCGCGGCGCTGAAAGCCTTGATGCCCAGGATGAATCCGCCGTTGTAGATGATGCCGTTGGGGATCTTGAGCGTGTACAGCAGCGCGGCGGCGCCCGCCAGCACACCGCCGATGAGGAAGGTCAGCATGATGACCCGCTCCCGGGAGACGCCCATCAGCGTCGCCGTGTCGGGGTCCTGGGCCACCGCGCGAATGCTGCGGCCGAATTTGGTGCGGTTGATCAGCAGTTCGGTGGTGAGCGCCAGCGCCACCGCGGCCAGCACGATCACCAGCGCGACATTGGTGACCGACGCGCCGAAGAACTTGAACTGCTCGGTGGGCGTCACCAGCTGGATCGGCTGCTGCGCATTGGTGCCGCCGAGCTTGTTGCCGGTGAGCTTGGGCAGGATGTAGTGCACGAATTCCTGCAGGACGAACGACATTCCGATCGCGGTGATCAGGAAGATCAGCGGTTTCGCGCCGCGTTTGCGCAGTGGCCGGTACGCGACCCGCTCCAGCGCCACCGCGGCCGCGCCGGAGACCAGCATGCCGAAGACCATGGCCGCTGCGAGGTAGACCACGGTCAGTCCGACACCCTGGGAGTACGTATCACCGCTCGCCGCGAATCCGAACACCATCAATCCGACCAACTGGCCGAAGGTGCCGAGCATGAATACTTCTGAATGGGCGAAATTGATCAGGCGCAACACACCGTAGACGAGTGTGTAGCCGACCGCGACCAGGGCATAGATCGAGCCGTAGGTCAGTCCTTCGACGGTGAGCCGCCAGAATTGATCGGCGACGCCGGACAGATCGAACTTGATGGACCCGCTCGCGAGGAGGGTCACATCGGCCAAAGCGGGTGCAGACATTCGTTACTTTCCGCTGTCGTGGAAAACAGCGTGTGCCGAAACGAATTCGGCACACGCTGTTCCGATTAACGGTGATCGCTACTTGACCTGATACATCCAGATCAACGCGTTGGCCAATTCACCGGTGGGACCCCACTTGTACTGACGGGCCAGACCCTGGCCGTCGTAGCCGCGCACGTATTCGACCAGGTCGGGGCGGGTGACCTTACCGGCCTCGATGCCCTTGAGCACGATCGTGGTCAGGTCGTAGCCCTCGGTCGAGTAGGTGCCGGGCTCGTAGTTGTTGAACGCCTTGTACGCGGAGGCGAACTTGTCACCGGCCGGACCACACGGGCAGGAGAGCAGCGCGTCCTTGGACTTGCTGCCGGCCTGCTTGGTGAACTCGACGTCCTTGGTGCCGTCGTCAGAGATGAAGGTCGCGGTCACGCCACCGTCGCGCAGCTGGCTGACCAGCGGCGCCGCTTCGGCGTAGTAGCCGGAGTAGAAGATGCCGTCCGGCTTGGCGGAGGCCATCTTCGACACGGTCGCGGAGAAGTCCTTCTGCTTGGCCTTCACATTGGCCGCGCAGCTCGGGTCGGCGATCGGGCCCAGGCCCTCGGTGACCGTCTTGGCCAGGCCGGTGCCGTAGTCGGAGTCGTCGGCGATGACGCAGATCTTCTTGAACTTGCCGGTGCCCTTCAGGTATCCGGCCACGGCCGGGCCCTGGATGCCGTCATTGCCCAGACCGCGGAAGAAGTTGGTCCAGCCGTTGGTGGTGAGGCTGACGTTGGTGGCCGACGGCGTCAGCGACAGCAGGTTGGCCTGGTTGAGGATCGCGCCCGTCGCCTTGGTCTCACCGGAGAAGGTGGGGCCGATCAGCGCCACGATCGACGGGTCGCTGACGATGGTCGGAATGACCTGGGTGGCCTTCTGCGGGTCACCCTCGGTGTCGAATTCCTTGACCGAGACCTGGCAGCCGGGGTTGGCCTTGTTGTGCTGGTCCAGCGCCAGCTTCACACCGCGGATGATGTTGAGGCCGAGGTTGGCGTTGTCGCCGGTCAGCGGGCCAGCCATCGCGATGGTCTGGGGGGCGCACTTGCCCTTGCCGTCACCGGCGGGGTCGGCGGCCGCGCTGGAGTCCGTGACCGGGACCTCCTTGCCCTGCGAGTCCACCTGCACCAGGGGCGAAATGGTCAGATTCGACCCGCCTCCGCCCGAATTGTCCGTCGATTTGCTACTGCAGCCGGCACTGCCCAATGCGAGTACGGCCGCGGCCCCGACGACAAGCATCCTGACCGTGCGACTGTGCCGCATGGTCGACGTGCGCGTCATTGAACCAAGCACGATTCACCTCATGTTCTGTGCGCCCCCGGGGTGACCGAGGAGGGCCGCCCCATCGATCGGCCCGCACAGAAACATAGTCGGGCCACGTTAGGTCCGCATCACATTCGAATCATCCATGTGACATCGCAACTAAAGTGGAACGCCCTGTTGTTACCGCACTGTAAATTTCCTCAGTGCATTAGTGGCAACAACAGGGCGACGACCCGGCAAATGCGACTTACTTCGGCGCGAGGTTCTCCAGCACCACTTCCGCGACCGCCTTCATAGTGGTGCGTCGATCCATGGCGGTGCGCTGAATCCACTTGAACGCCTGCGGCTCGGATAGCCCCTGGGTCTGCATGAGCACACCCTTGGCACGCTCCACCAGCTTGCGCGTCTCGAGCCGGTCGGTGAGGTTCGCAACCTCGCTCTCGAGCGCGGCGATCTCATGGAATCGCGATGCGGCCAACTCGATGGCCGGCACCAGATCCGACTTGGTGAACGGCTTCACCAGGTACGCCATCGCCCCCGCGTCGCGTGCCCGTTCGACCAGGTCACGCTGGCTGAAGGCGGTCAGGATGACCACCGGCGCAACGCGTTTCGACGCGATCTCGGCCGCCGCGTCGATGCCGTCCCGGCGCGGCATCTTCACATCCATGATCACCAGATCCGGACGCAGCTCCACAGCGAGGTCCACGGCCTGCTGACCGTCACCCGCCTCACCCACCACGTGATAGCCCTCCTCGGAGAGCATCTCCACCAGGTCCATCCGGATGAGCGCCTCGTCCTCGGCAACCACCACCCGCTTGGGGGCGGACGCCGCAGCGTCCTTCTTCGAACCGCCCCCTGCTGTCGTTCCCATAGATGAACCCCTGTCGCTTCCGAAATCCGATACCCGATGCACCTCGTCTTGCGCCACCCACACAGGACCAGCACGCACCCGAGTCTCCCAAAGAGTACCGTTCACCCGGCCCTACAACCCACGTACCCAGCGCAAACCGACCAGTATCACAACCTTGTAGTCCCCCGACCCCCTCGATTAGTTGGTTTGCACCACTACCCGCTATCATTTCTCTCCGGTGCGCCGAGTTGGCGGAATTGGCAGACGCGACGGTCTCAAAAACCGTTGCCCGGAAGGGCGTGTGGGTTCGATTCCCACACTCGGCACCAAGGTCGAGGGCCGTTCCGATGATCATCGGAACGGCCCTTTTTCTCTGCTTTTCCATGCGGTCCGCGGCAGCCCGAATCACTCTCCGAGCCAAGAAGTTCCCGCTTGCTCATCGGCCCGATGGTCTCGCTCCCGGAACCGGGACGCTCGGGTCGGCGCGGAGCGGCGGGAGGGCGGCGGCGCAGATCGGGGCGAAGAGGGCGCGGGCGGCGCGGGCGAATTCGGTTCGGGTGCTGCCCAAGTGGCGCAGGGCGGGGCCGTGGTCGAGCAGGACGACCAGGATGGCGGCGTGCAGAATGGTCCACCAGGCTGCGCGGATGAGGGGACGGAACGCCGGCGGGGTCGAGGCGAAGCCCAGGCGTAGGCGGTGGGTGTGGAAGGGGATGTGGCGTTGCTCGTCGGCCAGGATGAGGGCGGCCGTGCGGGTGGTGAGCGGGTCGCGGGCGCCGTCGCGCAGGGTCCGGTAATAGGGGACGGCGATGACCTCGGCGACCGACAGCACCATGAGTTCCAGGCGCAGGCCCAGTCCCCGGCGCAGCCGGACGAAGATCGCGTCGGTCCAATGACCGGATATCGGCTTCTTCCCCGCCGCCCGCAGGAGGTTCAGCAGCAGGCGCGCGTGGTTGCGTTCCTCGGCGACGAACAGCCGGACCGCCGCCGCGTACACCGGATCACCCGCCCCGTCGGCCTTGGCGATGAGATGCGCCCCATCGCCCGACTCCCCCACCTGAAAGCGTCGAATGCTGCGCACGAGGTCGGGATGCAGCGTCACCCCACCGGCGCTGTCGGGATCGCCCGCACGGGCCCGGGCGCGCGCCTTGGCCTCGAATTCCGTTTTCCACCGGGTGAATTCATCCGAGTCGCGCATACGAGCCTTCCGATCTCGACTACTGGGCCGTTCCCGAACCGACTCTAGAAACCGGATGTGCGGACCGGGCGGACACCGAGTGGAGATTCTGTGATGGCGCGCCAGGCGTCGCCGACGATCTCATCGATCGTCGAATGGATTGGCTTCCACCCGGTTTCGGCGGTGATCGTGGACGGGTCGACGATCAGGGTGGGCGGTTCCGAGGCCGGGGGGCGGTGATCGAGGGCGAGGGGCACACCGGTTACCCGCCGGACGGCCGCGGCCACCTCGAGGATTGTCGTGCCGCGGCCGCTGCCGACGGTGTAGCGGGTGGCAGTGCCGGGATGCGGCGGGGTGTGCAGGCTCGCGATGAACGCGCGGGCCGCGTCCTCGACATGGAGGTAGTCGCGGGTGGCGGTGCCGTCGCCGTTCACGGGCAACGGCGAATCGGCTACCGCCGCAGCCACTGCGCGCGGGATCAGGCGGGAGAGGTCGCGGTCGGATCCGCCCGCGATGTTCGACAGGCGCAGAATCACGGCCGACAATTCGCCGGTCCGGGTCGCGGCCTGGATCGCCAGCTCGGCCGCCAGTTTGCTCTGGGCGTAGGGGTGAGGCGGGGCGTCGGGGAGGTCTTCGGTCATGGGCTGGCGGTCCGGGGCCCCGTAGATCGCGGCGGTCGAGGCGAAGACGATGGTGCCGACGGCGGCGGCGGACATGGCTTCGAGCACGGCGAGGGTCGCGGTGGTGTTGGCGCGGAAATAGCGCAGGGGGTCGGCGATCGATTCGCGGGCGCGGGCCAGCCCGGCGAGGTGGCAGACCGCGTCCACGGAGTCGACGGCTCGCGCGAGGGCGGCGGGGTCGAGCAGGTCGGCCGGACGGACCTCGGCCGCGCCCGGGATGACGGTCCCGGGGGTGCGCGCCATGGCGATGGGTTCGTGGCCGGCGGCGTGCAGGGCCGCGATGACGGCGCGGCCGAGGTAGCCGGCGGCTCCGGTGACGAGTACGCGCACCGGGTCATTCTGACAGGGCAAGGGAGACCGGTCGGGATTGATCTCGGGGAAGCGGTGTCGCGGGGGTGGTGTGTCACGCATGATCGGTGAGCCGTAGTCGACACAGCAGTATGGAGGGCGCATGCGAATCCCGATGACCTCGATGGCGAGAGCCGGATGGGCCAGGATCGGCGCGGGGGTGGTGATGGCCGCGCTGGTGGGGGGATGCGGGGCGCAGACCGATGGGCACGCGGTGCCGGAGACGACACCGACGGGGGTGACCACGACGATGCGGGATACATCGAGCACGACGAATTCGGCGAAGACGACAGCGAAGGCGGCCGACGGACTGCCGGCGGCGGCGAACGGGACCGATCTCGGGGCGTGCGCGAAGGGCAACTGCGAAATCCGGGTGGACGGGCCGACCACGATTCCGGTCCCGGGGTTCTCGCGGATCGGGGGCAGCGTGCGGATCGGGGAGATCAGCGCGTTGTCGACCACGGCGTCCACGACCGTATTCGGGTTGCCGGTATCGGGGTCGACCGGCGTCGGCGGCACCATTTTCCTCAATGGCCTGACCGTGAAGATAGTTGCCGTCCAGGGCAGCTCGGCGGTGCTGCGGCTGAGTACGTCCTAGCCGGCGACCCGGGTCGTAGACTCGGGAAGTAATGGGCCGCGTTTCGAACCGCGAGCACGGGAGTGACGTAGACCCGCACAGATCACCGAGAAGTGCGGAGGCCACGAATGCCGGTGAAGAGGATGACCGCGGACCTGTCCGACTATCCGGACCTGGTCGTGATCTTGCTCGGTATGCGCGTGCACAAGCCGCGGGGAATGCTGCGATTGCTGGGAATCGGACCCAAGCTGTACAAATCCCATCACGATCGGCCCGACGGGTTGTTGTCGCACGAGGACGTGGTGTGGTCGATGTGGCCGCCGCATTGGGGCGCCCGGCAGTATTGGCGCGATCTCGACAGCCTGGAACGCTGGACCCGCTCCGAACCGCATCGCGAATGGTGGCAGCGGTTCCTGCGTGATTCCGGTGGCACCGGATTCTGGCACGAGGCCTATTTCGCCAGGGGCGGAATCGATTCCGTCTACGACGATATGGCCGCAGCCACCGGGCTGGGCCGATTCGCGCCCACCGTTCCCGCCCGCGGACGGCTGTTCTCCACCCGCGGCCGCACCCGGGGCACCACATCCGAAATCGCGCCCGCGGTAACGGAATCCGCACTATATGGAACGACCGACAAATAGCGGTCCAGGTATTGATTCGGCGTGCGTGAAAAGGCATGCTGATCTTCCACGCCGAGTCACCCACCGGACGCTCCGGTAAACGAGAGTCGACAGCGAGTGAGCGACATCCGGCCACCGCGTGAACAATGCGGTTGAAACGTGTGATTCGGTCACGGAACTGTTTCGAATCGACAACGGCGGGCATAGGTTGTCCGCATGCACGTCCTGTTCGTCTGCAGCGGAAATGTTTGCCGATCCGTCATCGCCGAACGCCTCACCCTGGCGGTGGCCGCCGACCACGGACTACGAGAGCTCACCGCCGAGAGCGCCGGCGTGCGCGCCCTGGTGGGCTTCCCCGTGGAACCCCTGGCCGCACAGACGATTACCGGCCTCGGCGGTGACGCCTCGAACTTCAAGGCCCGGCGGCTCAAGGCCGAGATGGTGCACCGCGCCGACCTGGTGCTCACCATGACCGAGAAGATCCGCGACCAGGTCCGCGAACTCGTGCCCGCCGCACTCCCCCGCACCTTCACCCTGCTCGAGGCGTACCGGATCGCGAAGGTCAGCGGTGCGCGCACCGTGGTCGGCCTGCACGCCGCGCGCGACGACCTGGCCTATGTCGGCCGCGAGAACATCTCCGACCCGGTCGGGCTGTCCCCGCAACAGTATTGCGATGTCGGCGACAAGATCGCCGAGGCGCTGGTGCCGCTGCTGCTGGCGATGCACGCGCATCAGCATCCGCAGGCCACGCTGCGTCCGCGCAGCGCCGCCGACGGACAGCCGGCGCTGCTGGTGATAGACGGCGGACGCGGCGAATCTCCGCGACCGGCCGCGCCATCACCGCGACCGGCCGCGCAGTCGCCCCATCCGGCACCGCGCCCGGCCCGCCGCGCGGCGGAATCCGCCGGATAGCAGGCGATCCCGGCAAACCGGCCGGTCGGAGTCTGCGTGTCAATACACCTTGCTGCCGCGATGGTCCGGTAAGGGATTACACTCTCGCGCGGAACACTTATCCGTTCCGCCGAACGCCACTGCCGGTGGTTCGACACAAGAACAGGACCAAGGACATGCCGAAGCGCATTTCGGATGTTTCGCTCCATGTTTACGTGACACCTCACACCCTGCGCCGCGTCACCGAGACCGTGTGCCGGGTGGTCGACGAATACGTCGCCGATCGAGATATCTTCGCGTGGCGCTTCACCCTCCCGGTGGAGTGCGACGATCCCGCCCACACGGTGCTCGAAACCCAGTGGCGGCTGGATCATCCCGCCGCCGAGCCGGGCGAGCGCCGCACCTACGAGATCGCGCTCAGCCTCGTCGGGGAAGCCCGCCAGCTCACCAAGGCGGGCATCGCCAAACTGGAGCAGCGGCTGCTGCTGGAACTCTCCGCGGGCGAGCCGATCCCCTACATCGTGCACGCCCTGCAGCGCGAGAACTTCGACCTCGAAGAGAACCGCGAGTTGATCTGACTCGCAGGGCTCTCAGGGGCCCTGAATCCCCCGGGGATTTCGGGACTCGGACCTCGGGACGCACATCGGGCCGCACCCCGAAGGGCACGGCCCGATGTCCGGTGTCCGTATCTCAGCGACGTGCCGGGAAGTGGCGGATCACGCCTTCCTGGACGGTCGTCGCCAGCAGGTCGCCGTTGCGGGCGTAGAAGTGCCCGCGGGCCAGGCCGCGCGAGCCCGCCGCAACCGGCGACTCGGTCGCGTAGAGCGACCAGTCGTCGAAGCGGAAGGGCCGGTGGAACCAGATGGAGTGGTTCACCGTCGCCGCGATGATGCGGTCCCAGCCCCACGACAGGCCGTGCGTGGTGATGATCGAGTCCAGCACCGTGGTGTCGGACGAATACGCCAGCGCCGCAACGTGAATCAGCGGATCGTCGGGCAGCGCGCCGTCGGTGCGCATCCAGACCCGGTTGTGGCCGAGGCTCTCGCCCTTGCCCTTGAGGACCCACGCCGGATCGTTGGTGTAGCGCATCTCGATGGGATGCGGTGCGTCCACGAACATCTGGAGCTTGTCCTCCATGCCCGCGAACGACTCCTCCACGCGCGGAAGGCCTTCCGGCCCCGGCACCTCGGGCAGGGGCGTGCCGTGCTCGAGCCCCTTGCCCCAGTCCTGGAAGGCCGCGAGCATGACGAACAGCTCCTGCCCGTCCTGGTACGCGGTCACCGTGCGGTTGGCGATGGAGCGGCCGTCGCGATGCCGATCGACGTGGTACTCGATCGGCTGCTTCGGGTCGCCGCCACGCACGAAGTGCGCGTTCACCGCGTGGATCGGCCGTTCCGGTCCCACGGTTCGGCCCGCGGCGATGATCGCCTGGGCGACCAGCTGGCCGCCGAACGTGCGGCTCCACACCTTCTCGGGGTGATGTCCGAGGAAGATGTCGGGGCCGTTCTCCTCGAGATCCAGCAGACGCAGCAGCACCCGCAGATCATCCGACAGCCCGGCCCCCTCGGGGTCCACGACGACGTCCGTGGACGTCTCGTCCAGCGACGCACTCAAATTAGTGGTCCTCCTCGCCGATGCGATGCACGTGGATCAGGTTGGTGGACCCGACAGTACCCGGCGGGGAGCCGGCCACGATGACCACGAGATCACCCTTGCTGTACCGCCCGATCGACAACAGCGCGTTGTCGACCTGGTGGATCATCTCGTCGGTCGTGCCCACCGGAGGAACGATGAACGTTTCCACGCCCCACGTCAAGGCCAGCTGACTGCGAATCGCGGACTGCGGGGTGAAGGCCAGCAGCGGCAGCGGAGTGTGCAGGCGAGCCAGACGGCGCACCGTGTCACCGGACTGCGTGAACGCCACCAGCGCTTTGGCATTGAGGCGCTCGCCGATGTCGCGGGCGGCGTAGGAGATGACACCGCGCTTGGTCCGCGGCACGTGGGTCAGCGGCGGAACCCGGGTCGAGGACTCGGACTCCACCGCGTGCACGATGCGGGCCATGGTGCGCACGGCCTCGATCGGGTAGTCACCGACCGAGGTCTCGCCCGAGAGCATGACCGCGTCCGCGCCGTCGAGCACCGCGTTGGCCACGTCGGAGGCCTCGGCGCGGGTCGGGCGCGAGTTGGTGATCATGGATTCCAGCATCTGGGTGGCCACGATGACCGGCTTGGCGTTCTCACGCGCCATCTGCACGGCACGCTTCTGCACCAGCGGCACCTGCTCGAGCGGCAGCTCGACGCCGAGGTCGCCGCGGGCGACCATGATGGCGTCGAAGGCCAGCACGATGGCCTCCAGATTGTCGATGGCCTCGGGCTTTTCGAGCTTGCCGATGACCGGCACGCGGCGGCCCACCCGGTCCATGATGTCGTGCACCAGCTCCACATCGGAGGGCGAGCGCACGAAGGACAGCGCGATGAAGTCCACGCCCAGCTTCAGGGCGAATTCCAGGTCGTCGATGTCCTTTTCGGACAGCGCGGGCACGGACACGTCCATGCCGGGCAGCGAGACGCCCTTGTTGTTGGAGACGGGGCCGCCCTCGGTGACCTTGCAGACCACGTCGTTGTCCTCGACGCGCAGCACGGTCAGACCGACCTTGCCGTCGTCCACGAGCAGTCGGTCGCCGGGCTTGGCGTCCTTGGCCAGGTGCTTGTAGGTGGTGGAGACCCGGTCGTGGTTGCCGATCATGTCGTCGACGGTGATCCGGACTTCCTCGCCGGTGTTCCACACCGTTTTGCCGTCGCCCTCGAACCGGCCCAGCCGGATCTTGGGGCCCTGCAGGTCGGCGAGGATGCCGACCGCGCGACCGGCGGTATCGCTGGCCGCACGCACCTTCTTGTAGTTCTCGGCATGATCGGAGTGCTCGCCGTGGCTGAAGTTCAGGCGCGCAACGTCCATGCCACTTTCGACGAGCTCACGAATCCGGTCCTCGGATGACACTGCGGGTCCGAGGGTGCACACAATCTTCGTTCGTCGCATCACGCGTTCAACCCTAGACCTGTGGTAAGGCTCATGCCGACCCCGGCACACACATATACGGTTCTCGTAAGCACCCGTTCAGCTACTGCCTGGTCACCGTGCGACGTGCCTGGCCAAACGGGTCTCCAAGTGGGTTTGGAAGAATCCCAGGATGAGGCAGACAACCCAGTAATAGATGGCGGCCACGCCGTAGAGGGCGAAAAAATCGAAGGTGGGCGCGGCGGCCATCTGGGCGGTGCGCAGCAATTCGGTGACCAGGATGGTCGACGCCAGCGAGGTGTCCTTCACCAGTGAGATCAAGGTGTTGGACAGCGGGGGCACCGCGATGCGGGAGGCCTGGGGCAGGATCACCAGCCGCAGCGCCTGGGCATAGCGCATGCCGACCGAGTACGACGCCTCCCACTGTCCGTGGGCGACCGAAAGGATCGCGGCCCGAATGATCTCCGCCGCGTACCCGCCCACATTGAGGCTGAACGCGATGATCGCCGCCGGGAACGGCTCGAGCACGATGTCGAACGCGGGCAGGCCGAAGAAGATGATGAACAGCTGCACCAGCAGCGGCGTGCCGCGAATGATCGAGATGTACACGCGTGCGGCCGCCGACAGCGGCCACACGCTCGACATCCGCGCCAGCGCCACGAACAGCGCGATCACCAGCCCGATCGCGAAACTGATCGCGGTCAGCGGCAGCGTCTTGCTCACCGTGGCCTCGAGCATGGGCCACAGGTTGTGCCGGATCAGCGCCCAGGTGGCGTCGTCCATGTCGAAATGCCCCGCGCCGCTTACTTGCTGACGTCGGTGCCGAAGTACTTCTCGGAGATCTTGGCCAGGGTGCCGTCGGCCCGCAGCTCGTCGAGGGCCTTGTTCACCTGATCGGTGAGGGCCTGGGAGTCCTTGCGGGCGGCGAAGGCCTGCTTGGAGGTCTCACCGGTCTTCCCGGCGACCTGCACGATGCCGGCGCCCTGCTGCTTGGCGTAGGCGTTCACCGCGAGGGTGTCGTTGACGGTGGCGTCGGCGCGGCCGGTCTTGAGCAGCTGCACGGCCTCGACGAAGCCGGGGATGGCCTCGACCTTGCAGCCCGCGCCGCGCGCGACCTCGGCCCAGTTGCTGGTCTCGGACTGGGCGCAGGTCTTGCCGGACAGGTCGGCGAGGGCGTGGACGCCGCCATTGCCCGTCTTGGTGACGATGACGCCCTCGGAGACCGTGTAGGGCTGCGAGAGCGAATACTTCTGCTCGCGTTCGGGTTTGACGGTCACCTGGTTGGCGATGAGGTCCACGCGCTTGGATTCCAGGGCCGCGAACAGCGAGTCCCAGGGCGCGGTGGTGAACTCGACCTTCTTGCCGAGCTTGTCGCCGACGGCCTTGATCACGTCGACGTCGTAGCCGGTGAGGCTGCCGTTGTCCTGGTACGTGAAGGGAGAGTAATTGCCCTCGGTGCCCACCTTCAGGGTGTTCGCGTCGTCCTTGCTCGAGCTGCAGGCGACGAGCCCGGCTGCGGCGACGACGGCGAGCAGGGCGGCGGCTAGCTTGTGGCGCACGACGTGGACCTCTCCTCGGGCGTGTGGGTGAACACGCGACAAACAACCGACAAAGGGTACGCCGCGGACCGACCGGGCGGCACGGCAACCATCACGATGCGCGGAAACCTGGATCCGGCTCCGGCCCGATGATATGTGCGAACGGCCGCCACCCGGTAGAGTGACGGCCGCCGATGGGCGGAGTGTCGCGCTCAGTCGCGCAGGGGACGCCCCTGGAGATCGGGCACCTTGCCGGTGAGGATCAGGATGCCGTCGATCAGCGCCCAGATACCGCAACCGCCACAGGTGACCAGCTGCAGCACGCCGATCGTGGTGTAGCCCAGGTAGAAACGGCCGATCCCGAAACCGCCGGCGAGCAGCTGCAGCAGGCCCGCGGTCAGCTTGCTCTTGTCCGACAACGGAACTCCGAACGGATCCCGGCCGAACGGGGCCTCCGGGTCCCCGCCGTAGGGACCGTACGGGCCGGGCGCGGCGAACTGCTGGGGCTGCTGGCCATAGGGCTGACCCGGCTGCGCGAACTGCTGGGGCTGGCCGAACTGGTCACCCGGCTGGCCGAATTGCTGGCCGGGCGCGGCGAACTGCTGGGGATCCGGATAGGGCTGCTGGCCGTAGGGCTGTCCGTACTGCGGGCCCGTGCCGGGCGCGCCGTACTGCGGGCCGTCCTGCGGCGGCTGTTTCTGGAAGGGGTCGGTCACGCAGGAATTATCGCGCGTCGTCGCGGATTCGTTGCCGGGCGAAGCGAATCGACCGCTACATGGCGCTGAGTGTGCGCGCGTAATTCACCTGGTGCATGACCATCGGGAAGGTGGATTCGTTCCGCACCGCGATCATCGCCGAGTGGAACCGGCCCGCGCTGTTCACGGTGACCTGCACGTATCCGGCGACCACCTTCTGCTTGATGAGCAGGAACAGCAACCCGAGGAAACAGAAGGGCAGGAACAGGATCGCCAGCACGATGGCGTACGGCGGGGTCCGCTCCGAGGATTGTGACATATCGGTCGCGGTCCAGATCGCCCCGCGCAGCGGGAAACTGCCGGACGGGGTGGTGATCAGACCCTCCGAGACCGCGATATCGCCGATCGCGATCAGGAACCCGGGCTGTTGCGGCACCGTCGCGGGCATCGGAGCCGGGAGGCCGTACTGCTGCCCCGACGGTCCCGTTCCCGGTGGACCGTACTGTGGCCCACCGGGAACGGGTTGCTGCTGATACGGACCGGTCACTCGCCCCTCCTGGCATGCGTACGGGTCCTCCCGCCGACCCGTTCCCCCTACGGCCGCACCGGCGGCCGTCGATGATGCCCGATTGTCTCCCGAATCACCGCGCCGCGCTAGGGGATTCGCGCGATTCCATGATCAGGAATCGCTCTTGCTGTCCGCCTTGTCCGCGGTGTCGGACTTCTTGGCGACCTCGACCTTCTCCGGCTCCTCGGCGGCCTCCGCCTTGTCGGCGGGCTCCGCTTCGCCGGCGGGCTCGGCCTTGCCGGCGGATTCGGATTCGGCCTGGTCGGCGGATTCGGTCTTTGGGGTGGAGTCGGCGCCGGACTTCTCGTCAGCGGGCTCCTTCGCCGCGGCATCCGTGCCCGGAATCGCGGGTTCGGTCGCGGCGGCCCCGGCCGCTCCATAGGCGCGCAGGGCGCCGAACTGCCACGGCCAGGGGCGTTCCGCGCCCGCCCGCACCTGCGCGGGAGTCTCCCGGCCCTTGGTGGCGAGCAGGAAATAGGCCACGGCGCAGACGAAGACGATCGCCGAGGTGAAGGTGTTCACGCGCAGGCCCGCGATGTGGGTGGCCTCGTCGTCGCGCAGCAGTTCCACGAAGAACCGGCCGAAGCAGTAGATGGCCACGTACAGGGCGAACAGCCGGCCGTGGCCGATGCGGAACCTGCGGTCCACGTACAGCAGGATCGCGACGCCGAGCAGGTTCCACAGCAGCTCGTAGAGGAAGGTCGGCTGCACGACGTGCACCACCACGCCGTTGGAGACGCCGTTCATCGGGTCGGAGCCGCCGTTGGCGTCGAAGCGGTCGAAGATCTCCAGGCCCCACGGGAGGGTGGTCTCGCGGCCGAAGAGCTCCTGGTTGAAATAGTTGCCCAGGCGTCCGATGGCCTGCGCCAGCAGCACGCCCGGCGCGATGGCGTCACCGAAGGCGGGCAAGGGGATCCGATAGTGGCGGCAGCCGATCCAGGCGCCGAACGCGCCCAGCAGCACCGCACCCCAGATGCCGAGCCCGCCCTGCCAGATCGCCCACCAGTGGGCATCGGCCTTGCGATGCGGGCCGAAGTACTTCTCCCAGTCGGTGGCCACGTGGTAGAGCCGACCGCCGATCAGGCCCAGCGGCACCGCGAACATGGCGATGTCGAGCACCGCGCCGGACTCGCCGCCGCGGGCCACCCACCGCTTCTCCCCCAGCCAGATGGCCGCGACGATGCCGATGATGATGCAGATCGCGTAGGCGCGCAGCGGGAACGGCCCGAGGTACCACACGCCGCGAGGCGGGCTGGGAATGTAGGCCAGGACATCGGCGCCGGTGCTCTCGGCAAGGGCTCGTATGGTCACGAGTCCCCACCGTAGCAGTGTTTGATCTGCCCTCCGCTTCGCTCCGGGCGGGTTCGCGGCCCTGGAGGTCTCGTTCTTCCCTCCCTCCGCTCCCCCGCTTCGCTCCTCCGCTCCACTCAGTCCAGAACGAGACGGGCCGCGAACCACCGAGTGATCCGCGGCCAAAAAGAAAGGTGTATACCGAATTCGGTACACACCTCTCGAAAAGGTCCTTCGGCTAGGAAGCGACCGCCGCCGAGCGGACGCCCTGCGCCAGCTCCTCGGTGAGCGCCCGGATCGCGTCCAGGCCCTGCGCCGCCGCCGACACCAGGGCCGAGCCCACGATGACGCCGTCGGCGTAGGAGGCGATCTCGGCGGCCTGCGCGCCGCTGCGCACACCCAGGCCGACGCCGATCGGGATGTCGGAGTGGGCGCGGATGCGGGCGCACAGGGCCGGAGCCATGGACGACACCGCGTCACGCGCGCCGGTGACGCCCATGGTGGAGGCCGCGTACACGAAGCCCTTCGAGGCCTCGAGGGTCTTGACGAGCCGCTCCTCGGTGGAGGACGGCGCGACCAGGAAGATGCGGTCCAGGTTGTGGGTGGAGGACGCCACGAACCAGTCGTCGGCCTCCTCCGGAATCAGGTTGGGGGTGATCAGGCCCAGACCGCCCGCCGCCGCGAGATCGCGGGAGAAGCTGTCCACGCCGTACTTCAGCACCGGATTCCAGTAGGTCATGACGACGGCCTTGCCGCCCGCCTGGGAGATGGCCTCCACGACCTTGAACACGTCGCGCACCCGCACGCCACCGGCCAGGGCCTGCTCGGCGGCGCGCTGGATGGTGGGGCCGTCCATCACCGGATCGGAGTAGGCCACGCCGACTTCGATGATGTCGCAACCGGATTCGACCATCGCCTTGCACGCGTCGATCGAGCCCTGCACATCGGGGTAGCCCGCGGGCAGGTAGCCGATGAGCGCGGCGCGGTTCTCCTCACGGCAGGCCGCGAAGGTGTTGGCGAGACGGGACTGCTGGCTCACTTGTCGTCCCCCTCGGGCTTGTCGAACAGCCCGAACCACTGGGCGGCGGTGTCCATGTCCTTGTCGCCGCGGCCGGACAGGTTCACGACGATGACCTTCTCCGGGCCCAGCTCCTGCCCCAGCTTGATCGCACCCGCGACCGCGTGTGCCGACTCGATGGCCGGGATGATGCCCTCGGCGCGGGACAGCAGCATGAGCGCGTCCATGGCCTCGGTATCGGTAATCGGGTAGTACTCGGCGCGCCCGGTGTCCTTGAGGTAGGCGTGCTCCGGGCCGACGCCCGGGTAGTCCAGACCCGCGGAGATGGAGTGCGAGTCGATGGTCTGCCCGTCCTCGTCCTGGAGCAGGTACGAGTACGCGCCCTGGAACGCGCCGGGGGTGCCACCGGTGAAAGTGGCGGCGTGACGGCCGGTTTCGACACCGTCGCCGGCGGCCTCGTAGCCGATCAGGCGCACGCCCGGATCGTCGATGAAGGCGTGGAAGATGCCGATCGCGTTGGAACCGCCACCGACACAGGCGGTTACCGCGTCGGGCAGCCGGCCGGTGTGGGCCTGGATCTGCTGGCGCGTCTCGATGCCGATGATGCGCTGGAAGTCGCGCACCATGAGCGGGAACGGGTGCGGGCCCGCGGCGGTGCCGAAGCAGTAGTAGGTCTGCTCGGCATTGGTGACCCAGTCGCGCAGCGCCTCGTTGATGGCGTCCTTCAGCGTCTGCGAACCCGTTGTCACACTGATGACTTCGGCGCCGAGCAGGCGCATGCGGGCCACGTTCAGCTGCTGGCGCACGGTGTCGACCGCGCCCATGTAGATGACGCACTCGATGCCCAGCAGCGCGCACGCCGTGGCGGTGGCGACGCCGTGCTGGCCCGCGCCGGTCTCGGCGATGACGCGGGTCTTGTTCATGCGCTTGGCCAGCAGCACCTGACCGAGCACGTTGTTGATTTTGTGAGAACCGGTGTGGTTCAGGTCTTCCCGCTTCAGGAAGATGCGCGCGCCGCCCGCGTGCTGGGCCAGGTTCTTGCACTCGAACACCGGCGAGGGCCGCCCGGTGTAGTCGCGCTGCAGCCGGTCCAGCTCGTCGAGGAAGTTCGGGTCCACCCGGCACTTGTCGTATTCGGCGGTGACCTCTTCGATCACGGCCATCAGCGCCTCGGGCACGTGGCGGCCGCCGTACACGCCGAAGTGGCCGCCCACGTCGGGTTCGTGACTCTTGTGCGCGACACCGTCGCTGGCCTGAGGCAGGCCGAGAGTGTTCTTGCCGGACAGCTTTTCGGTCTGAGTCATCGCTTCTTTCACCGTCCCCGGCGAACCGGTTTCGGGCAGGACGGGTGGGTTCCGGCGGTCACCAGCTCGGCCACCGCGGCGCGCGGGTCGCCGCTGGTCACCAGGCCCTCGCCGACGAGCACGGCGTCCGCGCCCGCCCCGGCGTAGGCCAGCAGGTCGGCGGTGCCGCGAATGCCGGACTCGGCCACGCGGATCACTTCGCTGGGCAGACCGGGCGCGATGCGCGCGAACACATCCCGGTCCACCTCGAGGGTCTTCAGATTGCGGGCGTTCACGCCGATCACGCTGGCCCCGGCCTCGAGCGCCCGGTCGGCCTCTTCCTCGGTGTGCACCTCGACCAGCGCGGTCATGCCCAGCGATTCGGTGCGGTCGATGAGCGCGGACAGCACGTCCTGCTCCAGCGCGGCCACGATCAGCAGGATCACGTCCGCGCCGTGCGCGCGGGCCTCGTGGATCTGGTACGGGCCGACGATGAAGTCCTTGCGCAGGACCGGGATGTCGACCGCGGCGCGGACCGCGTCCAGGTCGGCCAGCGAACCGCCGAAGCGGCGCTGCTCGGTGAGCACGCTGATGATGCGGGCGCCGCCGTCCTCGTAGGCGCGGGCCAGGTCGGCGGGGTTGGGGATGTCGGCGAGCGCGCCTTTGGAGGGGCTGGCCCGCTTCACCTCGGCGATGACGCCGATGCCCTCGGCGTGCAGGGCGGCCTTGGCGTCACGCGGGGACCGCGCCGCCGCGGCGGCCGCTTTCACGGCCTGGAAATCCAGAAGGGCTTCCCGCGCGGCCACGTCCGCACGGACCCCGTCGAGAATCGAGTCGAGTACCGTCATCTGGCTCGAATCCTTTCTGGGGAGACGGACTTGCTGCCTGAGAATCCCCCCAGGCGCTGTCTCACCGCTGCTGATAAAGAGTAAATGGCTATGTTCCCGGTCTTGACGGCGGGGCTGGAAGCGGCGACGCTGCCGCTGTCCGGCCCAGCTCAGTGGCGTTCCCCGCGCGCACCCCCGGAACCCGGATCATCCTGCGCGGCAGAGTGATCGGCGTCGTCGGCGGTCGGATCCAGGCCCTCGTCGAGCGCGTCCCACAGCACGCGGCCCGACAACTGCTCCGTGGACGGCGGCTGTGACCCGGATTCCGCGGGTCCCCGGTCGGCGTGACGCTGGGCAACCTGTTCGGCCGCCGCGGACTTCCGCACGGCCGGGCTGTCGTACTTGCCCGACATGCGGGCCGTCTCGCGGGGCATGCGCACCAGCAGCAGCCCGGCCACGAACGCGGCCACCGCCCCGACCAGCGTCAGCACGGCGGGCAGCGACGCGGTGGTGACGGTTCCGGGGTGCTCCCAGCCCCGCAGCTCGGCCAGCCGGGCGGCCCGGTCACCGGTCCTGCCCTGATGGATCAGCAGGGCGTAGGCGGGCACCGCGGCCACCGCGGCGAGCACCGCCACCACCACACCCACGCCGCGCCGCCACCAGCCGTGGGTGGCGAACACGGCCGCGATGGTGGCCAGCAGGACCAGGGCCAGCGGGGTCAGCGCGCCGAACCAGGTGCTGCCGTTGAGGTGGGCGGTGCGCGGCGGGCCGAGCTCGCTGGTCACCTCGAGGGTCACCCACGTCATCCGCGAAGCCGCCCACAGCAGGGCGGCGGCTATCGCCAGCAGGGCGACGGCCGCGAACGGCCGGGGCCGCTGACGCGCGCCCTCGGCGACCGCGGCGTGGGCATCGGCCTCGGCTTCCCGCGCGTCCGCTTCGGCCGCTCGCGCATCGGCCACCGCCCGCGCGGCGTCCGCGGCGGCCTCCGCCCGGTCTGCCGCACCCGCCCCGCCGGACCGTTGATCAGCTTGTGGCGCAACCGGTTTCCCGGCGACCGCGTCGTCTCCCGATGGCACGGCAGGGGTTTTCGACGGCCGATCGGGGTCGGGCTCGGTCATTGCCCGGCGCCGTTCGGCCGGTAGGCGCGGACCGTCTCCGCGGCGGCGACGGCCTTGAGCACCGCCATGGCCTTGTTGCGCGATTCGACGTCCTCGTACTCGGCGTCGGAGTCGGCGACGATGCCCGCGCCGGCCTGCACGTAAGCGGTGCCGCCCTTGAGCAGTGCGGTGCGGATGGCGATCGCGGTGTCGGCGTCACCGGCGAAGTCGAGGTAGCCGACCACGCCCGCGTACACGCCGCGGCGGGTGGGCTCGAGTTCCTCGATCAACTCCATGGCCCGGACCTTGGGCGCGCCGGAGAGCGTTCCGGCCGGGAAGCAGGCCTGGACCGCGTCGAGCGCGACCTTGCCCGCCCGCAACCGGCCCGACACCGTGGACACCAGGTGCATGACGTGCGAGTACCGCTCGACGTGCCGGTACTCGGTGACCCGCACGGTGCCCGGCTCGCAGACCCGGCCCAGATCGTTGCGGCCCAGGTCGACGAGCATGAGGTGCTCGGCGTTCTCCTTCGCGTCCTCGAGCAGGCCCTTCTCCAGCAGGAGATCGTCCTCCTCGGTGGCCCCGCGCCAGCGGGTGCCCGCGATCGGGTGCGTCGTGGCGACGCCGTCCTTCACCGTGACCAGCGATTCGGGGCTGGAGCCGACGATGGAGAACGCGGTGCCGCCGGAGCCATCCGGGATGTGCATGAGGTACATGTACGGGCTCGGGTTGGAGGCGCGCAGCATGCGGTAGAGGTCCAGCGGGGTGCCGTGGTAGTCCATCTCGAAGCGCTGCGAGAGGACCACCTGGAACGCCTCGCCCGCCTCGATCTCCTTGACCAGGCGGCGCACGCCCGCGCCGAACTCCTCGGAGGTGCGCTGGCGGCGGTAGTCGGGCTCGGGCCGGTCGAAGACCGAGACCGTCGACTCGGCGGGCACGGCCAGGGCCTCGGTCATCCGGTCCAGGCGGGCGACCGCGTCGTCGTAGGCCTCGTCGACGCGCTCATCGGTGCCGTTCCAGTTCACCGCGTTGGCGATCAGGGTGATCGCGCCCTCGTGGTGATCGAAGGCGGCCAGGTCGGTGGCCAGCATCAGGACCATCTCGGGGACCTGGAGGTCGTCGGTGGCCAGGCTGGGCAGCCGCTCGAGCCGGCGCACGGTGTCGTAGCCGAGGTAGCCGACCAGGCCGCCGGTCAGCGGCGGCAGGCCGGGCAGTCGCTCGGTGCGCAACACCCGCAGCGACTCGCGCAGCGCTTCCAGCGGGTCGCCGCCGACCGGCGCGTCGGCCGGGGTCTGCCCGAGCCAGGCGGCCTGGTCGTCGACCACGGTGAGCGCACTGGGACTGCCCGCGCCGATGAACGACCATCGCGACCACGAGCGGCCGTTCTCCGCCGACTCCAGCAGGAAGGTGCCGGGCCGGTCAGCGGCCAGTTTGCGGTAGGCGGACAGCGGAGTCTCGGAGTCCGCCAGCACCTTTCGGATCACCGGGACCACGCGGTGATCGGCCGCGAGCGACCGGAACTGCTCCCGGGAGGTGGTGGTGTCGATTGGCAAACCATGGGCGCCGTGCATTGCCCCATCATTCCAGGCCCACCGGGCGGGATCTAAATCGCTCTCCCCGCCCAGCCGACCGGGCCGCTGCGGCGAATACCTGAAGCGGTCTCACTACGCTCGCGGCGGTAGCACGCGGTATCCCCCATTTTCGAGAGGAGATCAACACAGATGTACCCCTCGCAACCGGTGGCTCCGGAGGGTCCACGGCACGCAGCTCCGCAGATGGCCCCGGGCGTGATGCCCGGCCAGCCGCCTCGGATGATGCATATGAACCCCGGCGGTAAGTACTCCGCCATCTCCTCGTTCGTCACGTACGTGAAGGCGCTGGAGTCGCTGGATCCGGGCAACTTCCCCGATGAGTACGCCGAGCACACCGACCGCATCAAGGAACTGAAGCCGTTCCTGCGCGCCCACGGCATCCTCGACGTGATGAACATCAAGAACCCGGAGGTCGCCGCCCTGATCGGGGCGTGACGCCGCACCGACACCGCGTGTCGGGGGTGGTTGGGGCTCCGGGGGCCGACCCCCGGACCCCCAGGCAGGGACGTTGCCGACAGGCCGGCGGTGAGCACCCGCCAAGCCCCGTGCCCGGCAAGGGATTCCAGCCGGACGGTGACCGCGCCCCCGGATAGCTCGTGCACGATGAATTGGGGGTAGGGTACGAGCATGAAGGTCGGTCAGCTCGCACCCAATTTCGAACTATCGGATCAGTCCGGCACCCCGCGTTCGCTCGAGTCGCTCCTCGCGGACGGCCCGGTGGTGCTGTTCTTCTATCCCGCGGCGAACACGCCGGTGTGCACCGCCGAGGCGTGCCACTTCCGGGATCTGGCAACGGAATTCAAGGCCGCCGGGGCAAGCTGCGTGGGCATCAGCGCGGATTCGGTCGAGGTGCAGTCGGGATTCGCCGAGAAGCAGGGTCTGGGCTATCCGGTGCTCTCGGACCCGGGCGCGAAGGTCGCCGCGGAGTTCGGCGTGAAGCGCGGCCTGCTCGGCGCGATCGTGCCGGTCAAGCGGACCACCTTCGTGATCGACCCGGATCGGACCGTGGCCAAGGTGATCAACAGCGAGATGCGCGCCAACGTGCACGCCGACGAGGCCCTGAAGTTCCTGCGCGAACGCTGAGGAACAGCTCCCGCTCGGCGCCGGCCGCGCGCCCCGTCGCGTCGGTGCTTCGCCCGCCGACAATTCGGACATACGCTGAGCGCATGACTACGGCCGGCACCGAGCAGGAGCGAAAGTCTTCAACCTTCGTCACGTGGCGCAATCGCATCATTGCCGCGGTCGTGACCCTGGCGGTGTTGTGGTTGTCCTATCTGATCCTGGCCGCGTTCATTCCGCGGTGGTGGGCGCAGCGCCTGGGGGAAATGGTCGGTTCGAGTTTCGCCAAGGGCATCTGGTACGGCCTGTTGATGGGCCTGATATGCACGGCGGTGCCACTTTTCCTGTTCCTGGCGGCGGGCCTGTCCTGGCGTAAACGGGCCGGAAAGTTCGTCGCGGGCGGGGCCGCCGTGCTGGCGCTGGTCCTCGCCGTCCCGAATTTGATGACGCTGACCATCGTGTGGGGAAACTCCAATGCCGCGCACGCCGGGGAACGCATTCTCGACGTCGACGCCCCGGGATTCCGCGGCGCCTGTTTGGCGGGCGCGATCATCGCCGCCGTGCTGTTCTTGCTGGTCGCATTTCTCTTGCTGCGCAGGCGATTCCGCCGCCACCGCGCCGACAAGCAGCGAAACGAACCGGAAAAGCCGAGCGTGTCGCCGGAAACTCCGGCAAATCCTCCCGAAGTCGGCACGAACTAATTCCGCGCGCAACACGCGTGATCGATGTCACGTCATTCAGCAACACCGTGACTGACGAGCGAAGTCGTGGCAAACTTTGACGTGCGAGTGACTTGTTCGATGCCGCGACACGGGCTCTCGAACGGTCGGGGACCAACCGTCACTCGGCTGGTACGAGAGGGCGCGCACGGTGACCAAGTCGATGAATCCCCAAGAACTGCGAGCTTGGCGAACCTTGATCGCGCTCACCACCCGACTGCCCGCCGCTTTGGATACCCAGCTGCAACGCGAGTCCGGGATTACCCATTTCGAATACTTCGTGATGGCCTTGCTCTCCGAAGAACCCGATCACCGCTTGCAACTCAGCGACCTCGCGCAAAAGGCAAACGCATCGCTATCACGGCTCTCGCACGTGGTGTCCAAACTCGAGCGGCTCGGCTGGGCGCAACGCGTGGCGCTGACCGGCCGTCGCGGGGCCCAGGCCGTGCTCACCGACGCGGGATATCGCAAGGTCAGCGACGCCGGACCCGGCTATCTGGAGTGCGTGCGCGGCCTGGTGTTCGACGGCCTCGACGCCGATCAGACCGAACAGCTGCTGACACTCGGGGAAACCCTGGTGGCGCAGCTCGACAAGGGCATGACCCGCGGGCTCGGCCGCTCGGGGCGGCCCAGCTCGTATCTGGCTCTGGATCCCGCCGAATCCGACTGAGGCTCAGCCCTCGTCGGACAGCAGCCGATCGCCCTGCGACAGCAGTACGTCGGTGTCGAAGCAGGTGTGGGTGCCCGTGTGGCAGGCCGCGCCCTCCTGGTCGACCAGGAGCAGCACGGTGTCGCCGTCGCAGTCCAGCCGCACCTCGTGCACGTACTGGGTGTGGCCGGAGGTCTCGCCCTTGACCCAGTACTGCTGCCGCGAGCGCGAGTAGTAGGTGCCCTTGCGGGTGTCGAGGGTGCGGGCCAGCGCCTCGTCGTCCATCCACGCCATCATGAGCACGTCGCCCGTGCTCTTCTCCTGGGCGATGGCAGCGAACAGGCCGTCGGCATTGCGCTTGAGGCGCGCGGCGATCGCGGGATCCAGGCCGCTCATCGAACCGTGATTCCTTCCGTGCGCATGGCGTCCTTGACCTCGCCGATGGTGAGATCGCCGAAGTGGAAGACGCTGGCGGCCAGCACCGCGTCCGCACCCGCCTGCACGGCCGGGGCGAAGTCGGCGACCTTGCCCGCACCGCCGGAGGCGATGACCGGCACCGACACCGCGGCGCGCACCGCGCGGATCATGGTCAGGTCGAAACCGGCCTTGGTGCCGTCGGCGTCCATCGAGTTCAGCAGGATCTCCCCGACGCCCAGTTCGGCGCCGCGCACGGCCCATTCCACGGCGTCGATGCCGGTGCCGCGCTTGCCGCCGTGGGTGGTGACCTCCCAGCCGGACGGGGTGGGGTCCTGGCCCGCGGGCACGGTGCGGGCGTCGACCGACAGCACGATGCACTGCGAGCCGAACCGCTCCGACATCTCGCGCAGCACCTCGGGGCGGGCGATGGCGGCGGTGTTCACCGACACCTTGTCCGCGCCCGCGCGCAGCAGCCGGTCCACGTCCTCGACGGTGCGCACGCCGCCGCCGACGGTGAGCGGGATGAAGATCTGCTCGGCGGTGCGGGTGACCACGTCGATCATGGTGCCGCGGTCGCCGGTGGAGGCGGTGACGTCGAGGAAGGTCAGCTCGTCCGCGCCCTGGGCGTCGTAGGTGGCGGCGAGCTCCACGGGATCGCCCGCGTCCCTGAGGTTCTCGAAGTTGACGCCCTTGACCACGCGCCCGGCGTCGACGTCCAGGCACGGGATCACGCGTACCGCGAGTGTCATTTCTCTGCCTCGAATGTCATTGTTCTGCCTCTCCTCGGACCCGATCGGCGGTGTCGGCGATCAGTTCCAGTAGTTCCTCGTGCACGCCGGGCGCGGCGGCCAGCACCGAACCGGATTCGATGGTCCAGTCCGCGCCCAGCAGATCGGTGACGACCCCGCCCGCGGCCCGGACCAGCACCACGCCCGCGGCGTTGTCCCACGGGTGATGTCCGAACACCACGGCCCCGCCCAGAATTCCGGACGCGGTGTAGGCCAGGTCGATGCCGGTGGAGCCGTACATGCGCTGCCGTCCCGACAGCCGCGACAGCGCGCCCAGCAGGTTGAAGCGGAAGATGCCCGGAATCCGGCCCGCCCCATCGATATTGAAGCTGCCGAACCCGATCATGGCGGTGGCCAGTTTGGCCGGGGCCAGCCGCGGCAGCGGGGTGCCGTTGAGCAGCAGCGGCCCGCCGTCGACGGCCGCGTAGCGCTGGCCCAGGATCGGCAGCCAGGTCAGGCCGATGACGGGGACGCCGTCACGCACCAGCGACAGCAGCATCCCGCACATCGGGCTGCCCGCCGAGTAGTTGAAGGTGCCGTCGATCGGGTCGAGCACCCACGCGGTGCCGGAGGTCAGCTGCGGGCCGCCGAATTCCTCGCCGTGCACCGGGATTCCGGTGCGTTCGGCCAGACGCTGCGAGATGGTGCGCTCGAGTTCCAGGTCGAGTTCGGTGGCGAAGTCGTTGCGCCCCTTCTCGACCGCGCTCGGCGCCCCGATGCCCTCGACGAAACGCGGTGCGGCGGAGTCGAGCACCGCGCAGGCGATGCCGAGCAGTTCGGCGAGTTCGGCGGCCATCGGGGGTTATCGAACCGCGGCCAGGGCTTCGGGCAAGGTGAACCGGCCCGCGTACAGGGCCTTACCGATGATCGCGCCCTCGACGCCCTCGTCCACCAGGGTGGCGATGGCGGTCAGGTCCTCGAGCACCGAGATGCCGCCCGACGCGATGACCGGCGCCTCGGCCGCGTTCGCGACCTGGCTGAGCAGATCCAGGTTCGGCCCGGTCAGGGTGCCGTCCTTGGACACGTCGGTGACCACGTAACGCGAGCAGCCGTCGCGTTCGAGCCGCTCGAGCACCTCCCACAGGTCGCCGCCGTCGGTGACCCAGCCGCGGCCACGCAGCCGCCACTCGCCGTCGATGAGCTTCACGTCCAGGCCGACGGCGACCTTGTCGCCGTACTCGCCGATGGCGCGGGCGCACCACTCCGGGTTCTCGATGGCCGCGGTGCCGATATTGACGCGCGCGCAGCCGGTGGCCAGCGCCGCCTTCAGCGACTCGTCGTCACGGATGCCGCCGGACAGCTCGACCTTCACGTCGAGTTCGCCGATGACCCCGGCGATGATGTCGCGATTGGAACCCTTGCCGAACGCGGCATCGAGGTCGACAAGATGCACCCACTCCGCCCCCGCCTGCTGCCAGGCCAGAGCGGCGTCGCGCGGCGAACCATAACTGGTTTCGCTGCCCGCCTCCCCTTGAACCAGGCGCACAGCTTCACCATTGGCGACATCGACGGCAGGTAGCAGCACAAGACTCACGGGGTAAGCCTAGTGGTTGCCCGGTGTCACACCGTTCGCAGGGTGAACCGAGTCGCGGCGGGGCGGCCACCACGCTCGGCGGCCCTCCGTCGCGATTTCACCGCCGGGCGAGCCAGTCCGCGAGCCGGGTCGGGGCGAGTTCCGCGCCGGGGCCCGGCACCAGGCTGTCGGGACCCAGGAGGGTGCCGAAGTATCGGGCCTGCGGGTCGGTGACCACCTCGCGGGGGTCGGATCGGGCGGTCAGCACGGTGCGAATCCACTGGTCGAGGCCGAATTTCTCGGGTCCGCCGACCTCGAGCGCGCCATGGCGAGGCGAGTCCAGCGCGGCCCGCGCGGTCGCGGCGGCGACATCGTCGGCGGCCATCGGCTGGACGCCGCCGTCGGACAGCCGCACCACGCCGTCGACGGTGGCGGAATCGGCTATGCCACCGGCGAATTCGAAGAATTGCGTGGCGCGCACGATCGTGTACGGGAGGCCGGAACTCCGGATCAGTTCCTCCTGCGCCGCCTTCGCTTTCAGGTACCCGGACTCCGGCAGGTCGCCCGAGCCGACCACCGACAACGCGACGTAGTGGCCGACGCCCGCGCTCTGCGCGGCGTCGAGCAGGTTGGCGGTCGAGATGCGGAAGAACGCCATGACGTCGTCGTCGGCGAACGACGGCGAATTGGAGACGTCGACGACGACGTCCGCGCCCTGCAGCGCCTCTTTCACGCCGACACCGGTCACCGTGTCGACGCCCTTGCTCGGTGAGGCCGGAACTGCCTGGTGGCCACTCTCGCCCAAACGGTTGACGACATTCGACCCGATCAGGCCGGTGCCGCCGATGACGACAATCTTCATGTCCGTTCCTTCCGTTGTCGCGTTTGCCTCGGCCTCCACCATCCCACCGAGCGGTTGTTCAGCTGCCTCCGGCGTGCGATTCGAGGATGCGATTGAGGGTCAGGACGAAGTTCGCGCGTTCGGCGGCGGTGAACCCGGGCAGGAGTTCCCGCTGCGCCGCTTCCAAACGTTCGTCGAGCTCGGTGAGGTGGGCTCGGCCGGCACGGGTGAGAGTGAGGGTGTTGCGGCGGCGATCGGCGGGGTCGGGGGTGCGGGTGACCAGCCCGCGGTCGGCGAGGTCGTTGACCGCGGAGACGACGTCACTGCGGTCGATGCCGGTACGGCGTCCGGCATCGGCCTGACTGAGCGGGCCGTGCTCGTCGAGGGTGGCGAGCAGGGCGTAGTGGTAGCGGCGGGAACCGGTGGGTTCCAGGGCCTTCTCGGTGCAGCGGTTGGCGATGATCGCGGCCTGGCCCAGGAGGCGGGTGGGCAGGGCGCGCAACCGGCCGGAGGCTCCTTCGGGCGCGGTGTCCATGACAGCGAATCTACCAACACTTGTTGGGAGCACCCACGATCGGTTACATTGGTGACACCAACGTTGGATCGACCAACAATCTCGTCGAAAGACTCTCACCATGAACGCGATCGACATCAGCACCAGCCGAATCCAGGACCTGGCTGACAAATTCGAGATCACCGAGCTGGTCCACCGCCTCGGCCGCGCCCTCGACGAGGGCGACTGGGCCGAACTCGCCACGCTCTACACCCCCGACGCCACCGCCCAGACCCCGGGCGGCCTGGCCGTCGGCCGCACCGCCCTGGTCACCCAGGCCAGCCGAAACCACTCCCCCGACAAGCACATTCAGCACATCATCACCGGAATCATCGTCGACCTGGACGGTGACACCGCCCGCGTACGCGCCAACCTCCTCGCCGTCTTCGCCTGGGGCCCCGCCCAAGACCCCACCCTCGGCTCCCAACCCCGCCTCACCCTCGGCGAGGTCTACCGCTTCGAGGCCGTCCACACCCCCGACGGCTGGCAGTTCGCCGGCGTCGCCTCCTCCCCCGTCTGGTCCGTCGGCGCCCGCCCGACGCGGGAGTGACCCACCTCACCGGCGGTGCTGTCAGGAATCCGCGCGCTGTCTCGTTCAGAGGGCACGCGAACCAGACAGGAGCGAAATCATGCAGCACCGCATCGTGGTCCTGGGGGCCGGCTACGCCGGCGCCTTCACCGCCGGATACCTGGCCCGCACCCTCCATTCCCGCGACTTCGAGATCACCGTGGTCAACGCGGAACCCGATTTCGTCGAACGCCTGCGGCTGCATCAGCTCGCGGCCGGGCATGCGCTGCCGCACCGGCCGCTGGCGGAGGTGTTCGCGGGCACCGGCATCCGGCTGCGGGTGGCGCGGGTGATCGGTGTCGACGCCGACCACCGCAGCGTCGCCATCGCCGACGCCGAAGGCACACACCGCCTCGAATACGACACTCTGCTCTACGCGCTCGGCAGCACCGCCGCCGTGCACGACGTTCCGGGTGCCGCGGAGCACGCGTTCGACGTCGCCGGGCGGCCGTCCGCGCTGGCTCTACGCGCCCGTCTGGACGAGCTCGGCGAGCACGGCACGGTGCTCGTGGTCGGTGGCAATCTGACCGCGATCGAGACCGCCACCGAGATCGCCGAAGCCCGTCCAGGACTGCGGGTCCAGCTGGCCACCAGCGGTGAACTGGGCGGCTGGCTGGGTCCGAAGGCCCGCCGTCATCTGCTGCGCGCGTTCGATCGATTCGGTATCAGGATCCACGAGCACACCGGCATCGCGCGGGTCGAGGCGCGGCGGGCCGTCGCCGACGACGGGACCGTCTTCGCCTCGGATGCGATCGTGTGGACCGCGGGCTTCGCCGTCCATCCGATCCCCGCCGACAGTGGCCTGGCGGTGGAAGCCAACGGGCAGATCACGGTCGACCGGCAGATGCGGTCGGTCTCGCACCCGGAGGTGTACGTCGCGGGTGACAGCGCCTTCGTCATCGGCGAGAACGGTCGTCCGCTGCCGATGTCGTGCGCGTCGGCGGGATTCACCGGCATGCAGGCGGCGGCCGCGATCCTCGGCGACCGGACCGGGCGCACCGTCAAGGCGACCACCCTGAGTTACGTCGGCAACCACATCAGTCTCGGCCGCGAGGACGCGATCTTCCAGCTGGTCGACGGTGCCGGGCAGGCCAAGCCCGGGGCCCTGTGCGGCCGACCGGCGGCGCTGGTCAAGGCGGTGATCGTGGCGGGCAGCGGCTGGAGCATCAGCCACCCGACCTTCGGAATGCCAAGCCGCACACGCCGCTTGGCGCCGGCCCGCCCGCACCCCGTCGATGTGGTCGCCACCTAGGGTGAAGCTCATGGATGCCGCCACCGTGGCGTGTTTCGAGGCCAGTCGCAACCGGCTGGCCTCCCTCGCCTACCGTCTGCTCGGCTCGGCCGCCGACGCCGAAGACACGGTGCAGGACGCGTTCCTGCGGTGGCAGGCGGCCGACCGGGACTACATCGAGGTCCCCGAGGCGTGGCTGACGACAATCGTCACCAACCTGGCGCTCGACCGTCTCCGCTCGGCGCGGGTCCGCCGCGAACGCGCGGTCGGCGCCTGGATGCCCGAACCCTTGCTCGACGGCGACCCGATGCTGGGCCCCGCCGAAACCGCCGAACAACGCGAATCGGTGACCGTGGCGGTCCTGCTGCTGATGGAGCGCCTGACGCCGCTCGAACGAGCCGTTTACGTTCTGCGCGAGGCCTTTTCCTACACCCACGCCGAAATCGCCGACATCCTCGCCATCACCGAATCCGCCAGTCAGCAGCACGCCCACCGAGCCCGCCGCCGAATCACCGTCTCCGCCGACAACACCGGCGGCGACCCCGCCGCCGCCCGCGGCATCGTCCAGGCTTTCGTCGACGCCGCCACCTCGGGCCGCACCGACCACCTCGTATCCCTGCTCACCGCCGACGCGACCGCCACTTCCGACGGCGCGGGCGGTTCGGCGCCGAAGCTGATCCACTTCCTCACCCCCGAACGCGTAGCCATCGCTGTCCGAGCCGGCTTCACCCCCACACCCGCCAAACTCCGCCAGTTCAATGGCTCCCCCACCATCCACACCGCCGTCCTCAACGGCTGCCCCGCCATGCTCATCACCCTCGCCGACCGAATCCTCAGCGTCACGATCCTGGAACTGCGCGACGACAAGATCGCCGCCCTGCACGGCATCAGCGCCCCCGCCCGCCTCCACCGCCTCACCGAGCGCTGGCGACGCCGCGACCACGACGCACCACTCGTAGAGCTGTGGGGCCGGACTCCCGAGTAGCGCGGCCGTCGTGCCTACCCGTGTCGTGCCACGTCCTCGCACAGGACGCTCGGCCAGCGAGCGAGATCGGCCGGTGTGTGCGCCACCTCCAGGGTGGCCTTCGGCAGCAGGTCCACCAGCGCCTCGGCGGTCGACACCGGATGGGCGGGGTCGTCTATCCAGGCCAGCACCGTGGTCGGCACGTCGATCGCGGCGATCGCCTCGGGGGCGGGCAGGTCGCTCATCGCTGCCCCGCGGAACAGTGCGGGCAGTAGGTGCTCGGCGACATCCGGCACGGTTTCGGGCGTTCCGACGGTGGCCGGCGGGCGAGGCGCGGTGAGATCGGCGCCGAGGAAGGCGGCGAGTCCCTGCTCTTCGATCAACTGGGCGTTCTTGCGGTAGATGTCGGCCTTCGCGGCTCGGGTGCGCCAAGCGGTCGCGGGCACGAGCAGGGTGAGGCCGGCGAATCTGCCGGGATCGCGGACAGCGGCATGCAGCAGTGTCCCGGTACCCATCGACGGACCGACACCGTGCACCTGTTCACCGGGGAACCAGTGGTCGAGCACGTTCAGCAGGTCATCGGCCAGAACCGGCCACCGATAGTCCTCGGGGACGGCACGACCCGTCGAGTGGCCGTGGCCGCGCGCGTCGTACCGCAGCAATCGGGTTCCGCTGAGTCCGCGGCCGAGATCGAGGTCCATCAGGCGGTCGCGGTGACGGCTGGAGGTGAGGCCGTGGAGTTGGACGACCGGGTGGCCACCCTCGTCGCTCAATTCCACGTCGATGTCGGCGCCGGAAACGCGGAAGGTCGGCACGGTGGCTCCAGGGTGCTGGTGAGACGGCGATCGCTCGAGAAGGAGCCTAGGATACCGTCATGCGGCTGACCAACGTCGCGCACCTGCGCCTGCCGTTCGGCCGCCTCCTGGGCTTCGACGTCACCGTGGGGCGGGTGGGCCGGTCTCTTCCCGTGTCCTTCGACCAGCGACGCCATGTCGGCGCCGGCGACCGAGCGGGATCCTGGATGGCGTTGTCCTTCAAGCTCTCCGCGCCGGTACCGCCCGACGAGCTCGCGGCCGCCTGGCTGGCGGTGATCGAGCGGCACGGCACGCTGCGGTCGGTCTTCGTGCCGGGCGCGGACGGCGAGCCTCAGCTGTACGAGGTCGATATCCTCCCCGGCGGCTGGGTCGAGCATGTGATCGCTCCGGGGCAGGCGGTCAATGATGCGCTCCGCGCCGTGCTCGACCGTGCTTGTTCACCGTACGGTCGTCCGTCGCATCGGCTCTGTGTGCTCGAGACCGCGGTCGGGCCGACCGTGGTGGTCGCCGCCGACCACTCGCACGTCGACATGTGGTCGATGCTGGTGATCGCGCGTGACCTGCTCGCCGCGCTGGCCGCGGTACAGCAGGGTCGTTCACCGTCGTTGCCGCCCGTACCCGCCTTCGCGGAGCACACCCGCGCGCTGCGGGACCGCCCGCCGGCGCCCGCCGAGGTGCACCGCCGCTGGGCAGAGGTGCTGGCCGGCAGCGGCAATGTGATGCCACGGTTCCCGCTGTCGCTGGGTGAGGCGACATTGCAGCAGGAGCGCGTGGAGGTGCGCGATGTGCTCGACGTCGACGACAGCGCCGCCTTCTCGGCGCAGGCCCGCGACGACGGCGTCTCGACCTTGGCGCTGGTGGTGGGGGCGATGACCGAGGTGACTCGCGAGCTGGCCGGCACCGCACTGCGGGCGGTGTTTCCGGTGCACAGTCGGTATGACACCACCTGGCACGACTCGGTGGGGTGGTTCATCACCAACTCGGTGCTCGAGTCGGCCGACTCCGATCCCCGTGCCAGTGCCGAGGCGGTGAAGGAGGCCGTCCGGATGGGGTCCTGGCCACTGGAGGACATCCTGCGTCCGTGGGGCGGGATGCCCGAGGCGCCGGGGATGTTCGCGATTTCGTGGCTGGACCTGCGCCGGCTGCCGGTGCGAGTCGACGCGACCGGATTGGAGGCGCAGTACGTCGGCGCGACGATCCGGACCGACGGCGTGATGCTCTGGTTCGTCCTCGACGAGACCGGGCTGCACCTGCGCTGCCGGTACCCGGACACTCCCGAGGCCCGGCGGCATGTCGGCGCCTGGCTGGACACGCTGATCGCCCGGCTGCAGGCACGGGCGCGGGCTTCGGTCGGTGGCCGGCTCCGACTCGGCGACCGGATCTATCGTGTGCAGCGGGCGGCGCGGGCCGACGTTCCGGCGCTGGTCGCACTGCTCTCCGATGACGAGATCGGCCGTGCCCGCGAAGGTTCCGACAGTGCCCGCTACGAGGAGGCGTACGACGCCATCACCAGGGATCCCTCGCATTATCTGGCCGTGGTCCGGGACGAGGGCGACCGGATCGTCGGCACCATGCAGCTCACCATCATTCCGGGCCTGTCCCGCGGCGGCGCCACCCGCCTCCAGATCGAGGGAGTTCGGGTCGCCGCCGCGGAACGCTCTCACGGCATCGGGACCGCGATGCTCGAGTGGGCGCACGACCACGGCAGGCATCGAGGTGCGACACTCGCGCAGGTCACCACGGACCGGGTCCGCACGCGGGCGCACGCCTTTTACGCGCGGCTCGGGTACGACAACAGTCACGTCGGGCTGAAGCGGGCGCTCTGACCGATTCGCCGCGGAACCCGGGGGTTTGGACGAGCGTGGTCGATCAGATCGAGTCGACCCAGTTGCGGAGGAGGTGGGCTCCGGCGTCGCCGGACTTCTCGGGGTGGAACTGCGTCGCGGCGAGGGGGCCGTTCTCGACGGCGGCGAGGAAGGGGACGCCGTGGTCGGCCCAGGTGAGTTTGGCCGGGGCGATCTGGCCGCCGCCGTCATCGGTCCAGCCCCAGTGTTGAGCCGCGTAGGAGTGGACGAAGTAGAAGCGGGTGTCGGCGTCCATGCCCGCGAACAGGACGCTGTCCGCGGGAGCCTTGACCGTGTTCCAGCCCATGTGCGGCAGGATCGGCGCGTTCAAACGCTCGACGGTTCCGGGCCATTCGGCGCAGCCGTCGGTCTCGACGCCGAACTCGACACCGCGCTCGAACAGGATCTGCATGCCGACGCAGATGCCCAGGACGGGGCGGCCGCCGGAGAGGCGTTTGCCGATGATGCGGTCGCCGCGGACGGCGAGCAGGCCGGACATGCAGGCGGCGTAGGCGCCGACGCCGGGGACCACGAGACCGTCTGCGTTCAAGGCGGTTTCGGGGTCGGCGGTGATGATGACCTCGGCGCCGGTGCGGGCGAGGGCGCGGCTGGCGGAGTGCAGGTTGCCGGAGCCGTAGTCGAGCAGGGCGATCTTCTTGGTCACAGCGAACCCTTGGTGGACGGGACCCCGGACACGCGCGGGTCGTATTCGACCGCCGCGCGCAGTGCTCGCGCCACGGCCTTGTATTCGGCCTCGGTGATGTGGTGCTGGTCGCGGCCGTAGAGCACCCGCACGTGCAGGGCGATGCGCGCGTTGAGCGCGATCGACTCGAACACGTGGCGGTTGATCACCGTCGAATAGGACGCGGTCGGGGCGACGCTCGGAATGATGGTGTGCAGCATGTGATCCGGCTCGCCGGTGTGCACGCAGTACGGCCGGCCGGACACGTCGACGACAGCGTGGGCGAGGGTCTCGTCCATCGGGATGAAGCAGTCGCCGAAGCGGCGGATGCCCTTCTTGTCGCCGAGCGCCTGGCCCAGGGCCTGGCCGATGACGATGGCGGTGTCCTCGACGGTGTGGTGGGCCTCGATCTCGATGTCGCCCTTGGCCTGGACGGTGAGGTCGAAGCTGCCGTGCTGGCCGAAGGCGGTCAGCATGTGGTCGTAGAACGGGACGCCGGTGGAGATGTCGGTCTTGCCGGAGCCGTCCAGGTTGAGCTCCACCACGATGCTGGACTCGCGGGTGGTGCGCTCGACCCGGGCGATGCGGTCGGCGGGACGTTCGGTGGTCATCGGGCGATCAGCTCCTCGGACGCCAGTTTCGCGCTGACGCGCAGGAATTCGTCGTTCTCGGCGGCCAGGCCGATGGTGGTGCGCAGGTAGCCGGGGATGCCGACATCGCGGATGAGCACGCCCTCGTCGAGGTAGTGCTGCCAGGCGCGCGCCGCGTCGGCGAAGCGGCCGAACAGCACGAAGTTCGCGTCGGACGGGATCACGTCGTAGCCCAGTTCGGTCAGCGCCGCCATCACGCGGTCGCGCTGCGCGGCCAATTCATGGACGCTGCCGAGGGTTTCGTCGGCGTGCCGCAATGCCGCCCGCGCCGCGGCCTGGGTGACCACGGACAGGTGGTAGGGCAGGCGCACCAGCAGCATGGCGTCGATGACCGCGGGCGCGGCCACCAGGTAGCCCAGCCGCCCGCCCGCGAAGGCGAACGCCTTGGACATGGTGCGGCTGACCACCAGCTTGGTCGGGTACTTGTCGATCAGGCTGATGGCGCTGGGCGCGGAGGAGAACTCGCCGTACGCCTCGTCGACCACCACGATGCCTGGGGCGGCGTCGAGGATGCGCTCCAGGTCCGGGATCGGGATGCTGTGCCCGGTCGGATTGTTGGGGCTGGTCACGAAGACCACGTCGGGGTTCTTCTCCCCCACCGTGAGCACCGCGTAGTCGATGTCGAGGGAGAAGTCGCCGTTGCGCTTGGCCTCGATCCACTCGGTGTCGATGCCCTCGGAGATGATCGGGTGCATCGAGTACGAGGGCACGAAACCCAGTGCGCTGCGGCCGGGTCCGCCGAACGCCTGCAGCAGCTGCTGCAGGATCTCGTTGGAGCCGTTGGCCGCCCACACATTGGCCAGGTCCACCGCGACGCCGGTCTGCCGGGTCAGGTAGGCGGCGAGGTCGCCGCGCAGGCCGACCGCGTCGCGGTCCGGGTACCGGTGCAGGTCGGCGGCGGCCGCGCGCACGGACTCGGCGACATCGTCGACCAGGTCCTGGCTCGGCGGGTGCGGGTTCTCATTGGTGTTGAGCTGGACGGGCACCGTCAATTGCGGTGCGCCGTACGGGCTCTTGCCGCGCAGGTTGTCGCGCAGCGGCAGGTCGTCGAGCGAGATGGTCGAGCCGGGAACGGTCACGGCGCCTGCTTCCAGGCCGGCCTCGGCGCTCACCGCAGCTCTCCGAATCGCGCCTGCACGGCCTGGCCGTGCGCGGGCAGGTCCTCGGCATTGGCCAGTGCGACCACGTGCCCCGAGACGTCCTTCAACGCGGCCTCGGTGTACTCGACGACGTGGATGCCGCGCAGGAAGGTCTGCACGCTCAATCCCGAAGAGTGCCGGGCGCATCCGGCGGTGGGCAGCACGTGGTTGGAGCCGGCGCAGTAGTCGCCCAGCGACACCGGGGACCAGGCGCCGACGAAAACCGCTCCGGCCGAACGCACCCGGGCGGCCACGCCCGCGGCGTCGACGGTCTGGATCTCGAGGTGCTCGGCGGCGTAGGCGTTGACCACGCGCAGGCCCTGCCCGATGTCGTCGACCAGCACGGTGCCGGACTGCTTGCCCGACAGCGCTTCCGCGATGCGGTCGTGGTGCTTGACCACGGCCATCTGCGCGGTGAGCGCCGCGTCCACGGCGGCGGCGAGTTCGACGCTGTCGGTGACCAGGACGCTGGCGGCCAGCACATCGTGCTCGGCCTGGGAGATGAGGTCGGCGGCCACGTGCGCCGGGTCGGCGGTGGCGTCGGCGAGGATGGCGATCTCGGTGGGACCGGCCTCGGCGTCGATGCCGACCAGGCCGCGGCACAGCCGCTTGGCGGCGGTCACGTAGATATTGCCGGGGCCGGTGATCAGGTCGACCGGTTCCAGCTGCGCGCCGTCGGTGTCGATGCCGCCGTAGGACAGCAGCGCCACGGCCTGCGCGCCGCCGACCGCCCACACCTCGGTGACACCCAGCAGCTGCGCGGCCGCCAGGATGGTCGGGTGCGGCAGACCGCCGAACTGGGCCTGCGGCGGGGAGGCCACGACCAGCGACTCCACGCCGGCGGCCTGCGCGGGGACCACGTTCATGACGACCGAGGACGGGTAGACGGCATTGCCGCCGGGCACGTACAGCCCGACCCGCTCGACCGGCACCCACCGCTCGGTGACGGTGCCGCCGGGCACCACCTGGGTGGTCTTGTCGGTGCGACGCTGGTCGTCGTGGACCTTGCGGGTGCGCTCGATGGCGACCTCGAGGGCGGCGCGGACGGCGGGATCCAGCTCGGCGAGGGCCTTGTCCAGTTCCACGGCGGGGACGCGCACCGAGGCGGGCGTCACACCGTCGAACTTGGCGCTGAATTCCAGCGCGGCCTCGACGCCCCGATCGCGGATCGCCTCCACGACGGGCCGCACATGATGCAGCACCGAGTCCACGTCGACGCCCCCACGCGGCAGAGCCGCGCGCAGTTCGGCAGCAGTGGGAGTACGTCCGCGCAGGTCGACGCGGGCGAGCTCGATGCGGCTGGTCATAGCGCTGTGCAGTCCTTGTCTGTGCTGATTCGAGGGGGGTTCGCGACGCAGCCGAAACCGCTTGCGACCAGCTACCAGCCTATCCGGTCACCGCCACCGCTTTCTCCGCGCACCACCCGAGCGCCCGCTATTCGTGGGCGACCGCCGCCGACCCGGTGCTTTCGCCGCGTCCGCCCCGCTCGGCGCGGTCGTCGCCGAAGCGGGTCGCCACCACGTGTTGCTGGGCGAATGTCCAGGCATTCTGGGTGACGAAGTACAGCAGGATCGCGATCGGCATGACCGGTCCGACCACCAGCGCGCCCGCCGGGAACACCCACTGCGAGAGGGTGTTCATGATGCGCGCGGTCGAGGCCGCCGGGCCGTCGGCCGGGGCGGGCTGGCGGGCGATGGCGGCGCGGGCGGTGAAGTGGGTGGCGATGGCGGCGATCACCATGAGCGGAATCGCGACCGCGGCAATGGTTCCGAACTGCGAACCCGCCCCGGACAGCGTGGCCGCCAGCGGCGCGCCGAACAGTTTCGCGTCCAGGAACGACTGGACCTGCCCGGCGCCGAACACGTAATTCTGGGTGTGACCGGGCTGGAAGGACCGCAGCACGTGGTAGAGCCCGATGAACACCAGCGCCTGGCCGATGATCGGCAGGAACCCGGTCAGCACATTGACCCCGGACTCCTTCTGCAACTCCTGCATGGCCAGCGCCTGCTGCTCGCGGTCGCCCGCGTGCTTGCGCTTGATCTCCTGGATCTGCGGCTGCATCTCGGCCAGCTTCCGCGAGAACCGCAGTTGCGCCACGAACGGCTTGATCAGCAGTGCTCGCAGGGTGAGCACCAGGAACACGATGGCCAGCACCCAGGCCAGACCACTGGTCGCGCCCAGCACGGACGCGAAAGCGGTGTGCCACAGCCACAGCACGGCGGACACGGGGTAATAGATGAAATCGAGCACGGGAGAACCTCGCTGCGCGGCGCCCGCACACGCGTGCGGGCGAAGGGAATTCGGGACGCGAAGCACCCGACCCGGCTACGACCGCACGGCCGTACGCGGGTCAGGCCGCGAGAACTCCCGGCGCTCGCGGCCGCGGCCGCCCCGGCGCATCCGGATTGCTCTGCCGCAGAAAGGCTCCCCGCCGCCGCTTCCCGGCCGATTCCGCCGGTCCGGCACTCACCCCGGCCGCCCGCAGCGGCCCGCGCGCGGACAACACCGCCGCGGTCACCGCGACCAGTGCGACCGCGCCGAGCACGATCAGCGAATCGGGATGTGCGGCACCCAGATACAGCACCGCCCACGCGGAGACCACGAGCGCGCACACCAGCAACGCCGCCGTCCGAATCCGCGTGATCATGCGCCCGACAGTACCCGCGTTCCTCCCCCGCGGCACCCTGTGTTTCGCACCGCGGGCGCCCCACGTGTCTCGTTTCAGCGAGCGTTGAGGCGTGCGAGCTTGTCGGGATTGCCGATGGCGCGGATCGCGACCACGTGGTTGTCATGGGACTCCAACGCGATCACGACCATGACCTGGCCCGCGAGTGACACGACCACCCCAGGCTCACCGTTCACCGCCACGACCCGGAAGTCGGCGCCCGCTCCGAACAGTGTTCTGGCGAGCGTGACGCCGACCAGCTCGGCGCCGACCAATGGTCCGAGGGGGGCGCCGGCGACTCGCCCTCCGGAGTCGAATTCGCCGACCACGTCGTGAGCGAGTACCTCCATCAGTGCCGCCAGGTCGCCGGTGGTGCAGGCGTGCGCAAATCTCTCGGCGACCGCGCGCGCCTGTACTGGTGAGACCTCGAACCGAGGCTCAGGGTTGTCGCGCAGCGCGGCTCGAGCACGACTGGCCAGCTTCCGGGCCGCGGCCGGTGAGCGGCCGACCACCTCGGCGATCTCCTCGAAGCTCACTCCGAAGACATCGTGGAGCACGAACGCGACGCGTTCGGCGGGGCTGAGAGCGTGCAGCGCCGCCAAAAGCGCCAGGCGCACGCTGTCGTCGAGGGTGACCTGATCTGCCGGGTCGGGATCGGCGCCGACCGGCTCGACGAGCGGTTCGGGCAGCCACGGCCCGACGTAGCGGGCCCGGGTGCGGTCGGCGCGCAGCCGGTCGAGGCAGACTCGGCCCGCAACGGTGACCAGCCAGCCCTCGACATCGTCGATGCCCTCGCAGCCGTGGCGGGTGAGCCTGGCGAAAGTCTCTTGCACGGCGTCTTCGGCGTCGACGAGGGTACCGAGCATGCGGTAGGAGGCGTCGAGCACCCGCCGCCGGTGCAGGTGCCAAGCCTGCTCGATGATGTCGCTCATACATACCTCCGACGAATGAGCCCGGTGAAGTGTGACCGTCACACACGACCCCGCCGACACGTCCTTAGAGATATGACCCTTACTACCAAACCCGCTCGGCCTGACTGGCTTAGTACGCAGGATTGGCCCCACCCGCTATACGCGTTCGAGCTCGACGGGCGCCGCGTCGTCTACACCGATACCGGCGGTGACCGTCCGGTCCTGCTCATGATCCACGCCGGACTCTGGTCGCTGCTGTGGGCTGATCTGATCAGCCACCTCGAGGACCGGTACCGGTGCGTGACCCTCGATCTGCCTGGAACGGGCCTCTCCGATCCCGGCGAGGCCACGGTCGCATCGGCCGCCCACACGATCACATCATTCATCGACCATCTCGACCTCGACGCCGTGACACTGGTCGTACACGACCTCGGGGGCCTGGCCGCACTCGCCGCTGTCCACGATCGAGTCGACCGCGTGGCCGCACTGGTGGCCATGAACACCTTCGGCTGGCAGCCCCGCGGCATGCTGTGGCTCGCACTGCGATTCTTCGGCTCGGAGCTGATGCGGGAGGTCGACGCATGGCTCGGGTTGCTCGCCTGGGTGAGTGCGACAAGGTTCGGTGTCGGCAGACGATGGAACCGCACCCGTAAGACCGCGTGGCGACGTGGTCTGCGCGACCGCGACCGTCGCCGGTTCTTGCACCGAATGTTTCGCGACGCGGCCCGCGACCGCGCCACCGCCGCACGCGCAGCAAGCACGGTCACCGCACTGGCCGGCCGACCGATGATGACGGTATTCGGCCGACTCGGCGACTACTTCTTCTTCGTCCGCCGTTGGCGGCGTCTGTTCCCGTACCTGACCAGGGTCACTGTCCCCTGGGGGCTGCACTTTCCGATGGCCGACAACCCGCAGCTCGTGGCCGAGGCCATCGACCGCTGGCACCGCAGCCATGTGGGCCGTGCTCAACGGTGAATCCAGATCCCACTGCCCGGAATCCAGGTGGCGTGGCGGTGGTGCGGTGCCTTTGTTGGATGGGAAGCTGAAGTGGCGGGTGGCTGTCGGTTCGCATATGGCAGAACCTCGGCCTCGGGTGCTACGAGTCCGGTATGAGGTGCCCACCCGACATCGGTACTTCAGGGCGTGATCGTCTTCTGAAGTTCACGTCAACCTCTGAGGGCGTACGTGTTTCGGACCCGCAGCGGTTTCGCAGGGGATGACCGCGTCGGGACGATGGGGAGCGCAGGGGCACGGCAGCGCAACCGCTATTCGGCGACGAGGCGGCGGATGATCATGGGCTCGGCGAGGATGCCCTCCAGAACGCCCGCCACGTGCTGGAAGTGGTCGGTGGCGAAGTGCTTCTCGAGGGCGTCGGCGTCCTGCCATTCCTCGACCACGACCATGTGGGCGGAGTCGTTGGGGTTGGTGAAGGGCTGGTAGGCCAGGCAGCCGGGTTCGGCGAGGGACGGTTCGATCATGGATTCCAGGGCGGTGCGCAGGCGGTCTTCGTTTCCGCCGGTGACGCGCAGCTCGGCGACGACGTGCAGGGTCATGGGGAGCTCCTCGGGGTCGGTGTGGGTCTTGGTCGTGGGGTCGGTGGTCGTGGGGTCAGTGGGTGATCGGGCCGTCGCCCGCGCCGGTCGTGCGCAGGGCGCCGGCGATGGCGTCCAGGTCCGCGGGGGTCAGTTCCAGTGTGGCGGCGTCGATCCAGCCGTCGATCTGGTCGGGGGTGCGAGCGCCGACGATCGCACCGGTGACGCCGGGCCAGGTCAGGGTCCAGGCGATGGCGAGGGCGCCGACGGTGGTGTGGTGGGCGGCGGCGAGGGGGCGCAGCGCCTCCACCAGGGCGAGGTTGCGGTCCAGGTCGGTGGTGAACTCGGGAAAGCCCTTGCGCCAGTCGTCGTCGGGCAGGTTCGCGACGCGTTCGGCGGAGAAGGCGCCGGTCAGCAGGCCGGAGTGCTGCGGCTGGTAGACGATGCCGCCGGTGTGATGGGCTGCGGCCCAGGCCAATTCGCCCGCGGCGGCGCGCTTGATCAGGGAGAACTGGGGCTGGATGGCGTCGACGTGGGCGATGGATTCGGCGATTTCGAGCTGTCCGACGTCGTGGTTGGACAGGCCGATGGCGCGGACCTTGCCCTCGGTGACCAGGTCGGCCATGGTCTGCCAGTACTCGTGCAGCGGGGTGACCACGGCGTCGGCCACGCCGTCCGGGTCCGAGAAGTCCAGGGAGGCACCGGTGTCGGGCCAGTGCACCTGGTAGAGGTCGATGCGTTCGACGTCCAGTCGCCGCAGCGAGTCCTCGATCTCGCGACGCACGCTGGCGGCGGCCATGATCCGCCGGGGCGCGGCGGCGCGGTCGTTCTCGTCCCAGACCAGTCCCGCCTTGGTGAAGACGAAGGGCCGGTCGGCTTCGGGCAGGTCGCCGATCGCCTTGCCGACCACTTCCTCGGAGTGGCCGAGCCCGTAGACGGCGGCGGTGTCGATCCAGTTCACGCCCGCGTCGAGGGCGCGGCGCAGGGTGGCGATCGATCCGGCGTCGTCCTGCGCGCCCCAGGCGTAGCGCCAGCCCGCGCCGCCGAGTGCCCACGCGCCGAAGCCGATCCGGCTGACGCGCATGTCGGTGGTCCCGAGCTGACGGGTGGGAAGGGAGGTCATGCTGTGCTCCTCGGGAGTCGGTGTCCGCCGTGGTGTGCGGCGCTGAGCACTACAGTCGTCCGATCCGGGAGCGGCAGACAGTGCGGCGTCTGCCTGGGCACGCCATGACCAGGATGAAACCCGGGGCCCGCGTGGTTACCTGGTTCCATGACCCTGGACCGTCGCGCCGAACTCGGTGAATTCCTGCGCTCCCGTCGCGCCCGGCTGCGCCCGGAGGAGGTGGGCCTGGTCACGCACGGGGCGCGCCGCCGGGTGCCGGGACTGCGGCGCGAGGAGTTGGCGCTGCTGGCCGGGGTGAGCGTGGATCATTATGTGCGCCTGGAGCAGGGACGCAGTCTGCAGTTCTCGGAGTCGGTGCTGGACGCGGTGGCGCGGGCGCTGCGCTTGAATCAGGTCGAGCGCGATCACCTCTATCTGCTGGCCCGCCCGTGGTCGGGTGAGGAGCCGCCCGCCGCGCAGCGGGTGCGCCCGGGTCTGCGGCGGCTGCTCGACGCCGCGCACGACGTGCCCGCCTACATCGTGGGCCGCGGGGTGAGCGTGCTGGCGTGGAATCGCCTGGCGGCGGCCCTGATCGGCGATTTCGGCGCGATCGCCCCCGAGCAGCGCGACTTCCTGCACCTGGTGTTCCTGGACGAGGGCGCGAAGGAGCTCTACGAGGACTGGGACGACAAGGCCGCCGATACGGTGGCGTATCTGCGGGTGGACGCCGCCCGCAATCCCGGAGACCCTCGCATCACCGCGCTGATCGACGAAATGAACTCCGCAAGCCCGGAATTCGCCGCCCTGTGGGAGCGCCACGAGCTCAAGGACAAGACGCACGGCCGCCACATCTATCGGCATCCGATCGTGGGCCGCCTCGATCTGGGCTACGAAACCCTGCGCCTGCCCGACGATCCCGATCAGGCCCTGGTCGCCCATCACGTCGAGCCGGGCTCCCCCAGCGCCGACGCCCTGCGCCTGCTGGCTTCGCTCGCCGCGGATCCGGCCACACAGCACTAGCCGACCCGGGCACGACCTCCGGAAAGCACTGCGCCGCACCGGTGATCCGGTGCGGCGCAGGCGGTTCGAGCGATCGGGCTACTTGGTGTCGCTGTCGATCAGCAGGGAGCCGCCGCTGTCGACGACCCGCAGCGTCACCGACTTGCTGCCGCTGTTCTTGGTGCTCAGGCTGGCCAGCGAGATGTCCACGGAGCCATCGGGATTGTTGCTGTCGGTGCCGCGCGCGCCCTCGATGGTCGAGTAGCGGCTGACCGGGTTGTTCGTCCAGTAGGTCTGGAACGCCGAGGCACTGCCGTACACCTGCTGCGCGGCCGGGGTGAGCCGGGTCCACGCCTCCTGGTACCGCTGCGAGGTGAGGGCGTCGTAGAACTTGTCCACGGCGTCCGCGCCATTGCCCACGCTCACGGTCGAGGCGCTCTTGGTCTGGCCCAGGCCCGAGGGCGTGCCCTTGGTGGAGCTGGCCGAGGTCGAGGCCTTCACCGAGGTGGTGGTCCCGCCCGCACCGGGCGAGTCGCCCGAGCCGGAGTCGCTCATCATGCCGTAGACGATGCCGCCGGCCACCACGACGACCGCGGCCAGCAGGATCCACACCAGCTTCTTCTTGCCGCCCGGCTCCGAATCCGGTTCCGGCGCGGGGTGATTGCGGGTCGGCGGGCCGCCGTTGGGCACCGGCCGCGGCGGCGGGGTCTCGAGCAGCTGGGCCTGGCTCATGGCGCCGGTCGGGATGTCGGCATTGGCCGACGAACGGCGTTCCATCTGCCGGGTCTGCTGGCGCGGCGCGGTGCCGCCCTGCGGGGTGACCGGGCCGGAGCGGCGGCCGGCGAACACCCGGGCGGCCTCGGCGTCCGGGCCGACCTCGGCGAATTCCGCCATGATGTCGCGCACGTCGAGCATGCTCGGCCGGTCCTCCGGCTCGAAGCTGAGCAGGCTGAGCAGCAGGTCCGACAGCGGCCCGGCATTGCGCGGCTCGCTGATCTGGCCGTTGGCCGCGGCGTAGAGCAGTGCCAGCGGATTCGGGTTGGTGCCGTAGGGCGGTTCGCCTTCCAGCGCGTGGAAGAGCGTGGCGCCGAGGGCGAAGACGTCGGCGGCCGGGGTCGGTTCCGCGCCGCGAGCGACCTCGGGGGCGAGGTAGGCGGCGGTGCCGGAGATGAGCCCGGTGGCGGTGAGGGTGACGTCGCCCTTGGACTTGGCGATGCCGAAGTCGGTGATCTTCACCGCGCCGTTGTCGCCGAGCAGGATGTTGCCGGGCTTGACGTCACGGTGCACGATGCCGGCGCGGTGCGCGGCGATCAGCGCGGAAGCCACCTGTTCGCCGATGCGCGCGCACTGCGGCAGCGGCAGCGTGCCCTGCGCGGACAGCACCACGGCGAGGCTCTGCGAGGGCAGGTACTCCATGATCAAGCACGGGTCGCCCTCGTGCTCGGTGATGTCGAAGACGACGATGGCGTTCGGATGCTGGAAGCGGGCCGCGTTGCGCGCCTCGCGCGCGGCACGCTGCTTGACGATGTCCTTGTCCGCATCCGACAGGCTCGGCTGGGTGAGGATCTGCTTGATCGCGACGGATCGCTCCAGCCGCTGGTCGACGGCTCGCCAGACGACACCTGTGCCGCCGCTACCAATCCGTTCGACCAGGCGGTAATGCCCTGCGATCACTTGGCCGGTTTCGATGGCACTACTCCGAGGTTCTTCGAGATGACTGTGACAATGCGGTTGCCCGCGCGTTTCCCCGCATGAGTGTAGCGGGCGACGCGCGGATCGCCGACGTCAGCGTGAGATATGGCGGAGATCTCGATGAGATCTGCGCCGCCCGTCAGCGACCGGCCCGTGACCCCGCTGACGTATGCGCTGGTCGCGACCCATACATGACCAGACATAGACCGATCGGTTTGGTGCGTGTTTGCTCCCACACACCAACCGAGTTCAGCTACTTTTCACCGCCGCGGGCCACTCCGCGCGAACCAACCGGGCGGCGTCGGCGGCATCGAGCTCGATATCGAAGACCTCCGCGAGCACCTTGGGCAGCTCGGCGACCTCGAGCTCGCGCACCTCCTCCGAGCCATCGGGACGGTGCGTGGTCCAGGTGGTGCCGTCGATCTGGTGGTGCACATCGGGCAGGAAGCGCTGCACGAAGGGCCGCAGGGTGAACGGCGAACGCGCCGCGGTCGACACGTAGTGGTTCCCGACCGCGAAATCGACGCGGTACTGCGGGGTGATGGCGAAGGTGTGCCGGTCCACCCAGCCGTCCTTCCCGAACTGGTACAGCGTCCACAGCTCGCCGCCGACCGCGTCGGTGGTCCGCTCCAGCCGGAAACGCCATGCGCCCGCGGCGAATTCACCGCGGTCGGGGGCCAGTTCGATCGGCTCCAGGGGACCCCAGCCGAAACCGACGTCGCACAGCCACAGCCGGTCGTCGTCGGCGGCCTTGACCCGCAGCAGCGCGTGGGTGGCCGGGCGCAGGCCGGTCGCGCCGAGGGTGACCCGGCCGGACATGGCGGTGAATTCGAAGCCGAGCCGCTCCAGCGCGGCCGCGAACAGTCCGACGTTCTCGTAGCAGTAGCCGCCGCGCCGCCGCCGGATCAGCTTGTCCTGCAGCGCTTCCGATTCCAGGGGGATGCCACGGCCGAGGATGATCTCGAGGTTCTCGAACGGGATCGTGGTGGTGTGGGCGCGCACCAGGGCGCGCAGGGTCTCCAGGGTGGGCGTGCGCGCACCGGTGAATCCGATCCGGTCCAGGTAGGCGTCGAGGTCGAGCTCCGCGCCCAGCCAAGTGTAGGTGGGGTCCGCCGGTGTGTTCATCACTGCCTTCCTTCGCGCCCGATTCGCGTGGATCATCTGTCTTCCGAGGTGATCAACGGTAGTGGGCGCGGCTGTGTTCCGACGCGACCGGACCGCCGGGTCAGGCGTGGACGCGCGCGAGGGTACGCAGGCCCTCGCGGTAACTCGGATAGCGCGGCGCCCAGCGCAGTTCGGCCCGGGCCTTGGCATTGGACGGGCGGAGGGAGAAGTCCAGCATCTGGGCCGCCGTCAGCGGGGAGGTGATGCGCATCAGTCGCGGGGGCACCCGCAGCGGCGGGCGCGCGCCGACGGCCTCGGCGGCGGCGTCGAACATGGCCTCCCAGGTGGCGGGCTCGTCGTCCACGATGTTGTACGCCTGGCCGGGAACGCCGCGTTCGAGGGCGGCCACGGTCGCGGCCGCGGCGTCCTCGACGTGCACGAAGCCGGTGTGCCCGGTGGTCGTGCTGGGCAGCGGGAACAGTCGCCGCCGCAGGGCGCGGGTGAAGGACGCGGACGCGCCGGGTCCGTAGAAGACGCCGTAGCGCAGCGCGATTCCGTCGATGCCGGGCGCCCGCCAGGCGTGGCATTCGGCCTCGTGCAGCGCGCCGATGAGGCCGTCGTTGACGTCGCCGGGGATGCGGCCGAAGGGGTCCTGCTCGGTCACCGGCCGCGGGCCGTGGTCGCGCATGCCGTAGCCGAAGATCACCGATTGCGTCAGGTACCGGCGCGCGCCCGCGCGCTGGGCCAGTTCCACCAGGTGCTTGCCGCCGGTCTCGCGTAAGGCGTTGGTGCGCAGCAGGCCCGGCGAGTGGTAGTGGGTGGGCGGCGAGTTCCGGTAGGCGGTGAGCTCGTGGACGACCGCGTCGGCGGTGAGCCGCTCGGTGGCGCGCAACAGCTCCGAGCGGTCCATCACATTGGCGACCAGCGGGGTGGCCCCCAGCGTCCGCGCGACCTCCGCGCCGCGGCCGTCGCGGGTGAGCGCGTACACCTGGTGTCCGCGGGCGCGCAGCGCCATCACCAATGGCCGCCCGATCGCCCCTGTCGCTCCCGCCACCACGACTTTCATTGCGCTTCATCCCGTCTCGCCCTGCCGATGCCGGGCCCGAGCCTAGTGTTCGGCGCGCGATCGTGTGGCACGGCGGTCGGCGCGCGCGGGGCGCGACGGCGGACGCGGTGACCGCTCGCGCGCGGGACCGGTTGTCAGGCGGCGCATTTGGCGTTCGCAGGGGCAGGCGGAGCGGTGTTGACTCCCGCGCCGACGTCGATCGTGTAGTCGTGATCGCCGCCGAGGGGTTCGGTGCCCTGCAGCAGTCGCATGACGGCGCAACCGGATTCGAAGAACACCGGATTGATGCCGTGGTCGCCGGGCACGACGCGGCCGTCGAGATCGCGGCCGCTGACGACGGTGTACATGGACACCCGCTTGCCCGCGAGCGTCAGCGCGGCGCGCATCTCCACCGAACTGATGTAGGGCACCACCGTATCCGCGGTGCCGTGCACCAGGATCGCCCGCTTGACGTCGATGCGGCCGGGCATGAGTACCGGGGAGCGATCGATGTAGGCCTGCGGGCAGGTCAGCGGAATACAGCCGCCCGCATCGCGTTCGATCTCCGGCCGCAGTTGCTTGCCGGCCAGGCCGGCTTCCAGCCAGGCGGTGAGATCCCCGGCGTGGCCGAAGGTGTCGACCCAGTAGTCGTAGGTGCCGGGCGGGGCGTAGGCGGCGGCCAGCCCGCTGGTGACGCCGCCCTGACTCCAGCCCCACAGCACGGTGGGGCCGAGGCCGGGGTGTTCGCCGCGATACCACTGGGTGGCGGCGACGGTGTCGCGCCAGCCCGCCCACACGTTCCACTCCCCTGTACGCCACGGGCTGTTGCCGGAGCGCTGGTCCATGGTGAGCAGGGCGGCGCCGGTGTTCTCGACGATCGAGGCCATGTAGTCGGGGAAGTCGCTCGCGCTGCCGTCGTGGCCGTGCACCGCCACGATGAGCGCCCGGGCTCCGCCCTCGGGTTCGTAGACGCGGCCGGTGGCGGTCTCGCCGTCGACGGTGAGGCTGATCGGCCGCATGGACACGCCGTCGTCGGCCGCGCCCGCGATTCCCGGTAGCCCGACCATCACCGCCGCCACCACGCCCGCGACCGCACCGATTACCCGCAACCCTCGCCGTTGAGCACGCACGTCCGGCATCGTCGCACGTCCGGTCGGTCCGGTCGGGAACCCACGCCGGGCCGGTCGGCGCGCCGGAACCGATGTGGCGGGGTGTGCCCGAATCAGGCTGTCGGCGGCTAGGATTCGACCATGCGTTCGATGGATGCCGCGGAGCGGCGGGCTCGACTCGGGGTGCGGCACCGGCTGGCGTCGACGGAGCGCGGCGAGACGGTCGAGTCGATCGTGCGGTCTCTGGTCGTCTTGCACGCGACCGACCCGGCCACCGTGTACCTGTCCGTCGCGGCGCGCTCGGCGGACCTGGAGACCGGCCACGTGGAGAAAGCGCTCTACGACGACCGGACCCTGCTGCGCATGCTGGCCATGCGGCGCACCATGTTCGTCGCGCCCATCGATCTGGTGCCGGTGCTGCAGGCCGCGGTCGCCGACGCGCTGGCGCACAAGCAGCGCAAGACCTACGGGCGCTATCTCGAACAGTCCGGCGCGGTGCCCGGCAATGTCGTGACGTGGTGGAACGCGGTCGAGTCGAAGACCCACGACGCCTTGCTGGCCCGCGGCGCGGCGACGGGAGCGCAGCTGAGCAAGGAGGTGTCCGAGCTGCGGACCCAGGTGGACACCGCGCCGGGCAAGCCGTACTCCAAGCCCACCAATATCACCACCTGGGTGCTGGTCACGCTCGGTTGCGAGGGCCGGATCGTGCGCGGCCGGCCCAATGGAACCTGGTCCAGCAGCCAATACACCTGGGCGCCCATCGAATCCTGGCTGCCCGACGGGATCGCGGCCATGCCGGTCGAGGAAGCTCGCGCCGAGCTGGTCCGGAAGTGGTTGCGCGCCTTCGGTCCCGCGCCGGTGAGCGATCTCAAATGGTGGACCGGCTGGACCCTGGGCGAAGTCCGCAAGGCGCTGGCGCTGGTGGACACGGTCGAGGTGGACCTGGGCGGGGAGACCGGTCTGGTGCTGGCCGACGATCTGGAACTCACGCCCGCCCCGGAACCGTGGGCGGCGTTGCTGCCCGCGCTGGATCCCACGCCGATGGGCTGGCAATCGCGCGACTGGTATCTGGGGCCGCATCAGCCCGCCCTGTTCGACCGCAACGGCAATATCGGCCCGTCGGTGTGGTGGGACGGCCGCATCGTCGGCGGCTGGGCGCAGCGACCGGACGGCGACATCGCCTGGCGGCTGCTCGAGGATGTCGGCGCCGCCGCCGAGCGCGCCATCGCCGCCGAGGCGGACCGGCTGCGCGGCTGGTACGGCGAGGTCCGCCCGATCCCTCGCTTCCGCACGCCGCTCGAACGCGAACTGTCCGCCTGACCGTCCGGCCCCGCGCGCGGCGCGCCCGATGATCACGGTCGCGCCGAACGCGGTTGCTGTGCGCGAGTATTCGGAGAATTTCTGCGGGCCCCGCCTCGGTGGACTGTTACTGTCGACGATGTTGTTCGCACGATCCGGGCCCGGCTGAACCTTTGGTTCACTCCGCGAACGCGGGAGGTCCACGGGTTCGGCATTTCTTCGGAGTGTGTGTCATGGCGTTCTCGAATCGGCTGGTTTCCCCGGCTGCCCCGCGCACCGATCCGGCCGCCGCCGCGCCCGCCGGATCCTCGGACGCACGGCCCGCACCGCATCTCACCGGGCTGCCGGGAGGGCGCGAGGAGCAGTGGGGTGATGCCTTCCGCGATGCGGCGCTGGGCATGTGCGCGGTATTGTCCGCGACCGACGGCCGCATCGATCCGGCGGCCCGGATGCGGGTCGCGCAGATGGCCGGGGAGCACGAGGTTCTCGGCCGCCGGCCCGCCGAGGACCTGCGCAACCGGTTCGAGGACAACTGCGCCCGGCTCATCATGGATCCGGCGTTCGGCCACGCCTACGTGATGGCCCAGATCGCCAAGGCCACCGAGTTTCCCGACCAGGCCGCCGCCGTGCTGCGCATCGGATTGACGGTGGGGCGAACCGATGGCGAACTCGGAGCACACGCGGCCACGGTGATTCGCGAGGCATGTCAGGTGCTGCGGGTGGACCCGCGCGAATTCGGTGTGTAAAGCCCCCCTGGCTTTTGCTGGACATTGCCCGGAGCCGTCGCGCATTCTTGGATCGTTTGCTGCCCAGCGAGGGGATCCACTCTGCATGGCGATCCAAGGGTTTCTCAATATCCTGCTCGACACCGTCCACCCGAATCGGGGCTGGCGGTACTGCGGATGGTGCGAAGGCACCGGGGCCGCAGGCTATTCCGAGGCGGGTTCGGCCATCCTGTGCACCGGCTGCGGGGGCATCGGCTGGCTCGTCGACCCGCCCCTTCCCCGGGCCTGAACCGGCTCCGAGCAGCGATGCGGCCCCGGGCGAACAGCACCCCGGGGCCGCGTCGACGCAACGGTTGCCGCGCTACATGTCCAGTCCGAGATCGAGCACCCGGACCGAGTGGGTGAGCGCGCCCACGGCCAGGTAGTCGACGCCGGTGTGCGCGTAGTCGGCGGCCATGTCCAGCGAAAGCCCGCCCGAGGACTCGAGTTTGGTGCGCGGCGACCGGGTGTTGCGGCGCTGCACCGCCGCCTGGGTGGCCCACAGCGGGAAGTTGTCCAGCAGTACCAGTTCCACGTCCTCGGCGAGCACGGCGTCGAGTTGTTCGAGGCTGTCCACCTCGACCTCGCACTCGATGTCCGGGTCCAGCTCCCGCACGGCGCGCAGCGCGGCGACCACCGAGCCCGCGGCCACCACGTGATTGTCCTTGATCAGCGCGGCGTCGCCGAGACCCATACGGTGGTTCACCCCGCCGCCGACCCGCACCGCGTACTTCTGCAGTGCGCGCAGGCCCGGCAAGGTCTTGCGGCTGTCGCGGATCCGGCATTCGGTGCCCTCGACGGCGTCGACCCACTGGGCGGTCGCGGTGGCGATGCCGGACAGGTGGCACACCAGATTCAGCAGCGTGCGTTCGGCGGTGAGCAGCCCGCGCGTCGGCGCGACCAGGCTCAGCACGGTGTCGCCCGGCTGGACCCGGGTGCCGTCCGGCACCCGCCCGGTCACCTCGTAGTTGCCCGCCCCCAGCACCTCGTCGAGCACCAGCAGCCCGACGTCGAGCCCCGCGACGGTTCCCGGCTGCCGGGAAGCCATGCCCGCCTTGGCGATCGCGTCGGCGGGCACCGTCGCCAGGGTGGTGATGTCGGGCCCGTACCGCAGATCCTCATCGAGGGCGGTGCGGATGAGCGCGAGCATTTCGTCGCGGTCCAGTCCGGCGTCGAGAGCCATTACTGCACTCCTAGATCGATGCGTTGTCCTCCGCGCCGGGTCCTATCGCCCGGAGCGGCAGTGTTGTTCGCGGCGGCGGCCGTCGGACCCGGTGCTCCGGCGTGGTTCACGACGCGGCCGGGACGGCGACCTCGTCCCACGAGGGGGTCGGCGCGCCATCGGTGACCAGCTTGGGCCGTCCGTCGGAGCCGAGCCGCACGGTGGTGCTGCGCCGCAACTCCTCCCGCGGTTCCGGATAGTCGGAGCGGGTGTGGCAGCCGCGGCTCTCGGTGCGCGCCGCCGCCGCGACGAGCAGCGCCCGGGCGGTCAGGGTGAGCGCCGAATCCTCGAGCTCGCGGAGGACGGTGGCCGCCGAATCGGCGCCGTCCGGCGCGGTCGCGGGGCGGTTCAGCGCCCATTCGACGGTGATCTCGGGGGCGTCGTTGTCTGCGATCAGGCCGACCAGGCGCAGAATGGCGGCGCGCAGGCCGTCGCCGTCGCGGACCACGGCGGCGTGCTCGGTCATCAGCTCCTGCAAGAGCTTCCGGTCCGCGTGCGGGAAACGCAGCGGGCCGACCTCGGTGATCGGCTCCGCCATACCTTCTCGTTCCGCGGCCGCCGCGCCCGCCCGTTCGCCGATCACCAGGCCCTCCAGCAGGCTGTTGGAGGCCAGGCGATTCGCGCCGTGCAGACCTGTGCGGGCCACCTCGCCCGCGGCGTAGAGGCCCGGGACGGTGGTGCGGCCGGAGGTGTCGGTGAGGACGCCGCCGCACTGGTAGTGAGCGGCGGGGGCGACCGGGATCAGGTCGGCGGTGGGGTCGATGCCCGCGGCCAGGCAGGAGGCCGTGATGTTCGGGAAGCGTTGCGCGAAGCCGTCGATCGCGCGGGCGTCGAGATAGACGTGGTCGGCGCCGAGCTCCTGCATGCGGGCCGCGATGGCACGCGAGACCACATCGCGCGGGGCCAGGTCGCCGCGCGGGTGCACGCCCGCGGTCACCGAATTGCCCTGAGAGTCGACCAGCGTCGCGCCCTCGCCGCGCACCGCCTCGCTGATCAGCGGGCGGCGGCCGAGACCGCCGGGGGTGAACAGCACGGTCGGATGGAACTGCAGGAACTCCAGATCCGAGACCAGCGCTCCGGCCCGCAGCGCCAGCGCGATACCGTCGGCGGTCGCGCCCGCGGGGTTGGTGCTGCACGCGTAGAGCTGGCCGAGGCCGCCGGTGGCGAGCAGGACCGCGGGCGTGTGCACGATGCCGAAGCCCTGGTCCGACAGCGCGATCACGCCGCGCACGCCCTCGGGTCCGGTGACGATGTCGAGGACGGCGGCCCCGAAGATCACCGGCAGTCCGGCGGCGTTCAGGGCCCGCTGCACCTCCGCGCCGGTGGCGTCGCCGCCCGCGTGGATGATGCGGCGGGTGCTGTGCCCGCCCTCGCGGGTGCGCGACACCTCGCCGTCGCGGCCCAGGTCGAAGACCGCGCCCAGGTCGGTCAGCGCGTCGACCGCCTGCTGACCGCCCTCGACGATGGACCGCACCGCCTCGACGTCACACAGTCCGGCCCCGGCGACCACGGTGTCGTGCACATGGGATTCCACCGAATCCCCGTGTGGCGCGACCACCGCGATCCCGCCCTGCGCGTACTGGGTCGAGGTGTCGGTGGGTCCGCCCTTGCTCAGGGTCAGCACCCGCAGCCCGTGCCGGGAGGCCGTGCGCGCGGCGGTCAGCCCGGCCACGCCACCACCCACCACGACGAGGTCGGCCTCGGCTTCCCAGGTGACCGAAATCGATGTGTTCACCATTGCTCATCCCTCCCCCGACGGGGCGGGCGTGGCTACTCGCCGCCGCCCGGGTTGCCGATCTCGATCATGCGCTGCACCGAATTGCGGGCCAGGGCGGCGGTTTCGGGATCGACGTGGACCTCGTCGCGGTTCTCCACCAGGCAGCGGAGCAGGGCGGCGGGGGTGATCATCTTCATGTACTTGCAGGACGCGCGGTCGTTGACGGCCTGGAAGTCGATGCCGGGGGCGGCCTTGCGCAGCTGGTGCAGCATGCCGACCTCGGTGGCGACCAGCACCTGGCTGGACTTGGCGGCCTTGGCGGCGTCGATCATGCCGCCGGTGGACAGGATGTGCACCCGGTCGGCCGGGAACTCACCCGCGCCCGCCAGATAGAGAGCCGAAGTGGCGCAACCGCATTCGGGGTGCACGAACAGCTCGGCGTCGGGGTGGGTGCGCGCCTGCTCGTTGAGCTCGTCGCCGTTGATGCCCGCGTGCACGTGGCACTCGCCCATCCAGATGTGCATGTTCTCGCGGCCGGTCACGCGCTTGACGTGCGCGCCCAGGAACTGGTCCGGCAGGAACAGCACCTCGCGGTCGGGGTCGATGGAGGCGACCACGTCGACGGCGTTGGAGGAGGTGCAGCAGATGTCGGTCAGAGCCTTCACCGCGGCGGTGGTGTTCACGTAGGAGACCACCAGCGCGTCCGGGTACTCGGCCTTCCAGGCGCGCAGTTCGTCGGCGGTGATGGAGTCGGCCAGCGAGCAGCCCGCCCGCTCGTCCGGGATGAGGACCGTCTTCTCCGGGCTGAGGATCTTGGCGGTCTCGGCCATGAAGTGCACACCGCAGAAGACGATGGTGTCCTCGGGCGCCTCCGCGGCGATCCGGGACAGGGCCAGGGAGTCGCCCACGTGGTCGGCGATGTCCTGGATCTCCGGCAGCTGGTAGTTGTGCGCCAGGATGGTGGCATTGCGCTCGCGCGCCAGCCGCTTGATCTCCGCCGCCCAGTCGGGGGTGGCGTCGACGCCGGTGTACCCCGACGGCCCGTCGGCGATTCGCTCGGTCAGCGTGCCCACTGCTGCAGCCATGGCATGGCTCCTTCTCTCATGCGCCCGGCAACTTCGCCGATTCGCATCCACACGGTTTTCGACTTAGAATCGAAAACGTGGCCCATCGTAGCACCATCCACGAAACGCTCACCGCCGTGTTCCAGGTTCGTCGCTTCCCGGAAACCATCAGTGCAGGTGAGAGCGCTAGGGACCGGCGCAGCGCGGTCACGGATCGGTGCCCGCCCGGGCAGCGCACCGAACTCGCGGTGCTGTTGTGGGAGCGCGCCCTCGACCCCGCCAAGGACACCTGGTCACTTCCCGGCGGCCGGTTGCGCGACGGCGAGGACCTCGACGCCTCGGCCGCGCGCCAGCTCGCCGAGAAGGTCGATGTGCGCGAGCTGACCCATCTGGAACAGGTGTGGGTGTTCAGCGATCCCGACCGGGTGCCCGGCGACCGCCGCATCGCCTCGGCGTACCTGGGGCTGGTGCCGCTGACCGCCGAACCGGTGCTGCCGCCCGACACCCGCTGGCATCCGGTCTCGAACCTGCCGACCATGTCCTTCGACCACGGCACGGTCGTGCGGCACGCGCGAAACCGGCTGGCCGCCAAGCTCTCCTACACCAATATCGCCTTCGCGCTCGCGCCCGCCACCTTCACCATGTCCACGCTTCGCGAAATCTACTGCGCGGCATTGGGATACGACGTGGACACCACGAATCTGCAGCGCGTTCTGACCCGCCGCAAGGTGATCACGCCCACCGGCAAGACCGCCTCCCCCGGCCGGACCGGCGGCCGTCCGGCCGCGGTCTACCGCTTCACCGACTCCGAGATCCGGGTGACCGACGAGTTCGCGACCTTCCGCCCGCCGGCCTGAGGCCCCCCATTTTTGGTGGCGGCGGCCGGGGTAACCCGAAAAGCGCTGCGCCCGATAGCGGAATGAACAACCAAGATCACTATCGAAGGAGTGCCATGTCCGCATCCGTGCGCATCGGAACCGCCCTCGCCGGGGCCGCCCTGACCGCGGCCGCCGTTTCGATCTCGGGATCCGCGGTCGCGTCCGCCGAGGCCGTGGTGGCCGATCCGAACGCCTACCTCGTGGGCGACACGGTGTACTTCAGCTACGGCAACCTCGCCAGTTGCGCCATCAAGCCCAACGGGGACGTCGGCTGCGACGCCACCGGTTACGATCTGCGCTGGTACGGCCTGCCCGTCACCAACCTCTCCATCGACGCCGCCTTCCTGCCCGCCCACCCCGCGATCGGCCCCATCGGCGTGCACGGCCGTTCCGGCAGTCCCGCCCTCTCCGGCGGCGGCCCCACCCCCGGCTCGAATTCCCCCTACGGCCCCGACGCCACCCTCTCCTACGGTGGCGCGACGTGCAGCGGCAGCGGCTTCCGCGGCGCGATCTCCTGCACCTCCAAGGGACACCACTTCACCTTCGGCTTCGTCACCGACTACAACTGAGCCGCCGCCCCTTACGCTGGCCCGCACCAAGATCTCGACATCGCCGACCCCGGCGCCATCCGCCGATCGGGCTACCACCGCACCATGGGCAGCGGGCGCAGCGGATGGGTGACGGCGTACGCGACACCCCGGCGCGCCAGGAAGGCGTGGAATCCCTCGTAAGGGAGTTGGGCCACAACGGATTCGACGTCGGCGCGGGCCAGCGGACGCCGGAGCAGGCCGTGACTGGCGTCGATCCGGTCAGCGATGCGGAAGGTCTCGACGAGGCGGTCGTCGACGGCGCGGAGCCGGTGATGGTCGAGGACCAGGCGGCGCGCGGTGCCGACATCGGTGATCCCGAAATCGGCGGCGTGCGCGGTGGCCAGGTCGGCCGAGGGGGCGAGATAGTCCCAGGTCCCCGCGGTCCAGACGCCGAGGTCGTGCACGGCCCACGCCAGAGCCGCGACATCGGGGACCGGCTCCCCCAGCAGCAGCCGCTGATAGTTCAGGCTGCGCAGCACGTGATTGCGGTAGGCGGGGAGCGACGCGCCGAGCTGGTCGCGGTGCCGGTCGAGCACGGCATCGACGATCGGATGATCGGTCTGTATCCGCATGGCTCCCCCTGGTGTGTCATCCGGGCTGCAGCGGACACTACACCCGGCATCGCACCGCGGCCCCGCACTCGGGGCCCTGTCGCTGACCTCATCAAGGCCAACCGTCGGCATAGGCTGGGCGTATGCCACGGAGTACTGCGAGCACCGTTGACGACTACCTCGGTGAGCTGGCCGCGGATCGGCGACCGGCCCTGACCCGGCTGCGCGACCTGTGCCGGGGCACCCTCACCGGATTCCACGAGGACATGGACTTCGGCATGCCGGTCTACGAACGTGACGGCATCGCCGAGATCGCCTTCGCCAGCCAGAAGCAGTACATCTCCTTCTATCTCATGCGGAGCGATATTCGCGAGGCCTTCGCCGACCACCTCGACACCCGGAACATGGGCAAGGGCTGCCTGCGATTCCGCACACCCGAGGCCATCGATTTCCCGCTGCTGCGAACGATCCTCGAGGCGACGGCCGCGAGCCGCGGCACCATCTGTTGATCGGGCTACCGGCGCACCCTGGGCAACGGGCCCCGGCGAGCGACCCCCGAAAATCTGGGTCCCCGAAAGTCCTTGTGAAACAACGGTTATTCAAAAATACTTCTCGCCCATGAACATCACGAAGATCGGTCACCACGCCGCGCTGGGGGCCGCGCTCGCGGCTGCGGCGGTGCAGCTTTCCACCGGGTCGGCCACGGCCGCCACGGACACCATCCCGATCTGGTTCGGCGCCGGCGCCGACCCGCTCGCCTGCCAGGCGACCACACTGAAATGCGAAATCGACGTCGAGGTGAACGACGTGACGACGCCCGTCTCGATCGTCATCAACGGCAAGACCATGGTGACCGCCCTGCCCGCGCCCAGCGGGGGCACCCCGGGGCTCGGCTTTCTGGTCTACCAGTGGATTCCCGATACGGCGGGCTCGAACACGATCACCGTCACGCAGGGCAGCCGAACCCACACCGTCACCATCCCCATCATCGACAACAACTCGCCCGAGGCGTTCATCCGGCGCAACCAGGACGCCGTGCGGCGCTTCGCCTGTCAGTCGGGCAGCAGCACGCTCTCGGCATGCTCGAGCGGCGGCGTCAAATGATCAGCTAATCGTCACGGGAACGATCGCGATGCTTGGTGGTGCGCCGGTAGCGGCGGCCGCTCGGAATCGGCTGGGACGCATTGGATCTGCGGAGCTCGTGGCGCTGCCGCCACGCGGTGAGATCCGGGCGCTCGGCCCGCTCGGCGGCAGCGGCCGGTGCGGGCTTGCCCGGCGGTGCGGTCTTCATGGGTTCCCCCCAAGTGGTGCTGATCCGTGGACTCGAACACGGTAGGGGGTACAACGCACGAGATCCAGCGAATATTGCCGGAATCGGAGTCAGCGGGTGGCGGGTTCGGGGGCTTCGAGGGGATGGTGTCAGGACCGGGCGACTCCCCCGAATTCATCGTCGGGGAAGTCGCCCGGGTTCATCGGTGGCGGACCGGCTACGCCGGCATGGTCGCCGCCCGGTCCGGGTCGGTGACCGGGTCCAGCTTTCGGACTCGGATCGTCAGTGCGACCACGATTGCCGCGATTACGAAGAAGCCCGCGCCCCAATAGAATCCGACGTCGTAGCTGTGGATCGCCGCGCGGGCCGGCAGGTCCGGGGTGAAGGGGTGGCTCTGGGCGTAGCGGGTCGAGACCTGTACCGCGATCGTGGTGAGCAGGGCGGTTCCGATCGAGGCGCCGATTTGCTGGACCGCGTTCAACAGGCCGCTGGCCACGCCGGCGTCGCTGTCGTCGATCGCGTAGAGCGCGGTGGCCTGCATGGCCACGAAGATCTGGGCCATGCCGAGCGCGATGATGATCTCGGCGGGAAGCACTGCCGCCCAGTAGGATTGGCCGACGCGCAGCTGTGCCAGGTAGATCAGCCCGCCCGCGCCGAGTTGGGCGCCGGCGAGCATCAGCACCCGGGGTCCGACCTTGGGTAGCAGCTTGCTGGCGACCCCGGCGGAGAGGACGATGCCGAACGGGAAGGGCAGGAACGCGATTCCGGCCTTCAGCGGCGAATAGCCCAGCGTCTGTTGGAAGTAGTAGCTCAGGAACAGGAAGACCGCGTACATGGCGACCGGAACCAGGAGCGCGACCAGAAATGACCCGCCCCGGTTGATTTCACCCGGAATACGGAGGGGCAGTAGTGGATTGGTGACCCTGGCCTCGATGGCGACGAAGGCCAGGAGCAGGAGCACACCGACCACCAGCAGTGCGACGGTGCCGGCCGCGCCCCAACCGGCTTGCGCCGCACGGTTGAACCCGTACACGACGCTCGCCAGTCCCGCGGTCACGACGACCACGCCGGGCAGGTCGTAACCGCCCGCCCGCCGCACGGGCACGTCCCGGACGACGACCAGCACGGCCGCCGCCGCGGTGGCCAGCGCGATGGGAATGTTCACCAGCAGGCACCAGCGCCAGGACGCGTACTCCGTCAATGCTCCACCACCGATGAGCCCGACCGCGAATCCCGCTCCGGATACGCCGCCGAACACCGCGAAAGCCTTGGCCCGTTCCTGTGCCGCGGTGAATGTCACCGACACCAGCGACAGCGCCGAGGGCGCCAGCAAGGCCGCGAACAGACCCTGCAGCGCCCGTCCGGCGAACAGCATGCCGGGACTCATCGCCGCACCGGCCAGCACCGAGGCCGCCGCGAATCCGACCAGGCCGATCAGGAAGATTCGCCGGCGTCCGACATAGTCCGCCAGGCGACCGCCCAGCAGCAGCAGGCCACCGAACATCAGCGTGTAGGCGGTGAACACCCACTGCTTGTCGGCGTCCCGGATGCCGAGGTCGGCCTGCGCGTAGGGCAGCGAGATCGTCACGATCGTCGCGTCCAGGACGACGAGCAATTGCGCGATGGACAACACCAGCAACGCCCACCAGCGACGATCGGACGCCGCGCGTACTTCGGACATCATCACCCTTTACTCATCGGTTTCATGCGACTGCGCGATTGTTGAAGGTCCGCCCGGGCAGGCGGCTCGCCACGAGATCCACCGCGGACCCGAGCACGCCGATCACGAGAATGATGGCCACAACCTGGTTGTAGGCCAGCTGATCTCGGGCATTGAGGATCTGGTAGCCCAGCCCCGACCGCACACCCAGCATCTCCGCGGGAACCAGCACGATCCAGGCGGTGCCGAGCCCCAGGCGCAGGCCGGTGCGGACGTGATCGCGCACGGCCGGAATGATCACGACGCGCAGTTGCTCCACGCGCGTCGCGTGAAAGGACCGGGCCACGTCCAGGAAGCCGCGATCGATCGCGTGCACCCCGGACACGGTGTTCAGCAGGATGGGCCACACGGCCGCGGCCGCGACCAGGAAGTAGACCGGCTGATTGCCGATCCCGAACAGCGCCACCGCGATCGGCGTCCACGACAGCGGAGAGATCATGCGCAGGAACTGCACCACCGGCGTCGACGCCTGTTCGATCCGGGTGTTCAGTCCGATCAGCAGACCCATCGGCACGCCGATCACCGTGGCAATGGCCAACCCGATGATCAAGCGCCACAGGCTGATTGCCGCATCCGATACCAGCACGCCGCGCCGATACAGATCGACGATCGCGGGCAACACCCGTTGCGGGGCCGTCTGACGCAGCAGCGAATGCTCCGCCGACAGCACCGATGTCGCCAGCCACCAGAGCAAGACCGTGACGATGATGGCCGCCACCGCGGGCCACGCCTTGGCGAAGGCCGATCGGGATGCCACGCGGACGGTGGTATCGGAAGGAACGAGGGTCGAAGTCACAGCAGTTCCACCTGTTCAGCTCTCACGAGGTCGGCGGGCAGCCCCAAGGCCTGTGGTCCTCCGTGCGCGGCAATCGAATTCAGCACGAAGGTGTCGTCCACCAGCGCCCGGTGCACCGTGTTCGGATCCAGGTCGTCCAGAAAGCGGCGGTCCCCGTCGACCACCGTGTCGTGCATGGCCTCGACAAGCTTCCGGGTGAAGCTGGGATAGGGGTACGGCTGGAATCCCACCAGGTGCGGTGACCAGTCGGGATGCCGCAATGGGTAGGGCGGTGCGGGGTAGGTGAGCGCGGTGCGCACCGCCGGGAGGGGCTGGGGAAGGTAGCTGCCGGAGGTCAACGCTCCGGCAGCCCGATTCCGGTCCGCACTGATCTGCGCTTGCGCGGAAACCACCGCATCCGTCACCGCCTGCACCGCGGCCCGCCGCTCCGCGATCACGTCGTCCCTGGTGACCAGGACACAGCAGGCGTGGTCACGCCACACGTCGCCCAGGAAGGTGTGGATTCGCCCGATCTTCTTGATCTGCGCGATGGCATTGAACGGGTCGGCCACCGCGTACCCCGCGATCGACCGATTCGCCAGGGCGGGAACCATGTCCGACGGACTCATGACGATGAGTTCGACGGTGCGTTCGGCTCTCGAGGCACTGCGCCGGACCACCGGCGTGATGTCGTGCGCCCGCAGCAGTTGCTGGAGGACGATATTGTGAATCGACCACCAGAACGGGATCGCGACCTGGCTTCCCACCAGCTGTTCGAGATCCGTGATGTCCGGTGCGACAGTGAGTGCCGAGCCGTTGGTGTGATTCCAGCCCAGCACTCGCACCCCGGCCCCCAGCACGCGCTGGAGTTGCAGGGCCATCGGCATCAGCAGATGAGCGACGTCGATCTGCCGGGAGACGAACGCCTCCGCCAGCCCGGCCCAGCTTCGGAACAACACGGGCTTACCACCGCTCACCCTGGAGGAGTAGAGGCCCGCCGAGTGCGCGATCAGCAAGGGCGCCGCATCGGTGATCGGCAGATAACCGATGCGCAGCGCATCCTCGTGCCGCCGCCCCGCGGTCGCCGCGCTGCGGGCGAGGTCCGCCGTACCGAACAGCCCGGCGGCGACGGTGAGTCCCGTCGCCCCGGCCAGCAGGTACCGTCTCGAAATATCTGTCAAGGAACCGCAACCTCGTCCGGGTGGTACTGCTGGAGGATGTCGTCACGCAGCGCCGGAGTATCGCCGCCGGTCCGCACGTCCCGCCATTCCCGGCGGATCCGGCCGTGATCGAGCAGCACGATCCGATCCGACAGCGCGATCGCCTCCTCCACGTCATGCGTGATGAGCACGACCGTGGCCGCGAGTTCGGCGACGAGTTCGGAAAGCCACTGCTGCAGATCGATTCGAGTCGCCGGGTCCAGGGCACTGAACGGCTCGTCGAGCAGGAGCAGCCGCGGCCGGGTCGCGGCCGCCCGCAGCACCGCCACGCGCTGCGCCTGGCCGCCCGACAACTCGTCCGGATAGCGGCCGGCCAGGCCGTCCAACCCGAATCGCCGCAACAGCGTCATCGGATACGCACCGTCGAACTCGTCGCGATGAGCGGTGAATCGTTTCGCCAGCGAGATGTTCTCGATGACGGTCAGCCACGGCAGCAGCAGGGATTGCTGAAACACCACCCCGGTGCGCGGACGACCGCCGTCCGCGCTCCAGCTCACGGTCCCCGAGGTCAAACTCTCCAGCCCGGCCACAACCCGCAGGAGCGTGGACTTTCCGCTGCCGCTCGGGCCGAGCACGGCGAGAAACTCACCGCGCTCGACCTCGATGTCCACGCTGTCCAGCACGAGATGGTCGCCGAACTTCTTCGTTCCGTGTTCGACGGTCAGTTCCCGGACACTAGGCACGTTTCACGCCGGTGAGCCGCGTATACATGCCGCCGTGCACGCTGTCGACGACGACGTCGCTGAGCCCGTCACGGAAGACCCGCTCGAACGGCTCGAGCTTCTTGTAGTGCGAGCCCACGATGAAGGACTTCAGGAAGTTGTAGCCATTGATGGCGGGGTACCCGAATCCACCGGTCCGCGGCAGCGCATCGATGATGCGAACAGTGGTGCCCGGCTTCAGGTTCGCGAGCAGTTCCGCCAGCTTCTGCGACGGGTCCGGAACACAGCTCATCGCGATGCAGCTGAAGACCACATCGACGTCACGCAGCAGCGGCGTGGTCGCGATGTCGTCGACCACGAGCTTGACGTTGTTCCACCCGTTCGCCACGACCCGCTTCTCCGCCTTGGCGAGAATGGCCGCGTTATTGTCCAACCCGACGACCCGGCCCGACGGGCCGATCGCCTCGATCAGCGCCGGGAAGGCAAGTCCGGTACCGCATCCGAGATCGGCCACCGTCTTACCGGACAGGTCCAGTCCGGCGACCAGGGCCGGGTGCAGCTTGTCGATGCCGCCGAGCGACAGGACCCACGCGGTCCGGTCGTAGATGGGCGCCGCAATATCGTACCGCTCTGCCACTTTGATCTAGTCCTCTCTCAGATTTCTTTCCGGCTGAAGGCTTTCAACGTCGCGTCAATCGAACGCGGAAGCCGCCCTTGAATGTCGGTGCCAGACCGGTGTCCTCGCGCATCACGAAGTTCGGCGGAATGTCGACCTTGTACTGGCTCAGGATCAGGGCGACGAGGTAGGGCGCGATCAGGTATCCGAGTTGGGCGCCGGTGCATCGGTGCGGGCCCGCGCCCCACGCGAGGAAGTGCAGCAGGCGTGGCTGATCGACCCGTTTGCTGTGGTCGTAGAACCGATTGGGATCGAAGGTGTCGGGATCGGTCCACCACCGCGGATCGCGGTGGATCGTCGAGATGGGGGCTCCCAGCATCGTGTTCGGCGCGATGTCGAGCCCTTGGAAATTCGCCCCGGAGGCGGTGAATCGCAGCAGGAGCGGAAACCCTTGCATCCGGATCGATTCCTCGAAACAGGCTTTCACCCATCGCAGACTGCGCACCGACTCGATGGTCGGTTGCGACAGATCGACTGTGCCGCACTCTTCCACCAGACGATCGGTCGCCTCGGCGTCGAGGAGGGTGCGAACGACCGTTTGGGTGATGGCGCCGGCGGTGGTGCCGTACGACGCGCTGGTCATGGTGGCGACGTCGAAGCACAGGTCCCAGAAGGTCATGGGGGTCTTCAGCTTCTTGTACCCGAGCACCATGCCGTCCAAGACATCGCCATAGGTTCCCAGCGCCGGTGAGTTCTGCCGCTCGACAACCCGGTTCTTGACGATCCTCGCCGCGGAAAGCACCGTCCACGGCCGAATTTTGTACGGGCCCCACGGACGCACCAGATTCGGCGGATCAGCGATCTTCAGCGTCGATCCGAGGAACTTGGTGAAGGTCGCCATACCCTCGTGCAGTTCCTTCATCTCCTTCGGAGTGAAGTCCTCGGTGTACGTCTGCTTGAGCACGCCGCGCAAGAGGGTCTGAAATATGACTTCTTGCAGATCGGTCACGCCGTCGGCATCGGTCGCCGCGGCGATATTCGCATCCAGGGTCTGCAGGTAGGCATCGACATTGGCCTGAAAGGTGTTCTTCAGGCCGTCCCGCGTGACCAGCGGACTGACGATTCGGCGACGCTCCCGGAAGATCTCGCCCTCGATGAACGACAGCCCGTTCTGCCGTTTCGCCAGCGCCGGATGATAATTTCCGAACTTGCTGTAGTCGCCGGACGTGTCGTCCATCGCCTTGTGCACGTCTTCCGGATTGCCCAGTACGACGAGGTCGCGCAGTGGGAGCTTGATCCGGACGACGTCGCCGTACTGCCGGACCGCCTCGCGCAGGAACTTGTTGCGATCCTTCGAGAACTCCGGGTACGAGCCCATGATGCGATGGCCCGGCGGGCCAGGCAGATGCCCATTCGAGAGACGACGGCTGGTGATGCTGGTGACGGAGTGCACCTTCGGTGCCTCGACATGCGGGCATTGATTGGCCATGGAGAATCCTTCTACTTACGGAAGACGTACGCACGGACCAGGCCGCCGTGGTACCGCGCTCGGTTGTCCAACGTCAGCCCGGCGCTCTCGCAGCGGGAGATCGTGTACTCCGCGCCGCGATCCGATTCCACTTCCTCGGTCATGTGGGCGACGGGATCCAGACCGAATAGTCCTGCGACCCTGCGGATCACGAGCAAGCGGAGCTTCATGAGCTCGAGCAGCAGCTTGTTGTCCGGCAGTGCGAGCTCGATCAGGAGAAAGCGTCCGCCGGCGCGGAGCACCCGGGTCGTCTCCGCGAGCGCGGCCGCCGGGTCATCCATATCGTCGAGTGCGAAGCACATGACGACGGCGTCGAAGGTCGACGACTCGAAGGTCAAAGCCTCCGCGCTGCCGCACATCTGGTCGAACTCGCTGCGGGGGTGCTCCCGCCGCAGCCGCGCCAGCTTGCGTTCGGCGACCTCCAGCATCTGCTCATTGAGATCGACAGCGCTGTAGGAGATCGGGAATCGATACTCCGCGACCAGCGCGGACGCGATCTCGGCCGTCCCCGCGGCGACATCGAGCACCCTCGCACCGGCCTCGAGCCCGAGCATGCGGACCGCCGCGCGGCGCAGCCTCTTGTCGCCACCCAATGTCATCAATGAGTTGACCAGGTCATAGCGCGGGGCTATTTTCGTGAACATTGCCTGAGGCGTGGCAGGACGTGTCCCGACCATTCAAATCCCTCCTCTCCGATCGACTGGGCACTTCATTCGCTTCGCCCGACCCGGCGCATGGCTTGAACAGCCGCGTCGGCGCCGACGGCCTTCACCATCGACCAGGCCCCGGATCTCGCGGATTTGCCGTCCCGGATCCAGCCCGACAGCAGACCCACGACCTGACGAACATGGATGCGCCCGGCCAGCGCGGGGGCCTCCACCGCGGGGATGCGCGCGTCGATGAGCGTCGGGCCGTCGGTGTGCAGCGCGGCTCGGAACGCGGCCCCGAATTCCTCGGATGTCCGCGCCGTCACCCCGGTGAGCCCACAATGCCGCGCGAAGCTCGCGAAATCGAAGGGCGCGAACTCCGAGGAGGTGTCCGGCCAGCCCATGATCCAGCTCTCGAACTTGATGGCCGCGAGCGCGCCGTTGTTGAAAACGACGATGACCGTGGTCGATTCGGCGTTCGCGACATTGCGGAGCTCGGCCAGCGTGATGCCGATCCCGCCGTCGCCGACGATCGCCACCGAGATGTCCTTCGGATTGCGCACCGCGACATCCGCCGCCGCCGGCACCGCGAATCCCATGGTGGCGAACGACGCGGTCCACAGATATCTGGTCGCCGACCGGATGTGGCGGTACGCCCACAGGGTGTTGATGCCGACATCGACGCTCAGGGTGGAGGCCCGATCCGCCTGCGCGAGCTCATGATCGATGATCTGTGACGCTGTCACCGCGAGCAGCTGGCGCGAACTCTCCCGCGGCCCCTTCGATGGGGGCTTGCCGACGCGGACGACAGTGTCCACGTCGACAGGATCATTCGAGGTCCCGATCAACGCCTCCAGCACCTCGCGCGCGTCGCCGAGCAAGCCGATCGATTCCGGCGGGAGGCGGAGGAAGGTCAGCGCGTCGGCATTGATGGAGATCACCGGGCCGTCGCCGGCGAGCTCGAAGGCGGAGCCTCGCCAGGACACACCCACCAGAATCAGGACCTGGCTCTGACGAATGTTCTGCATCGCCACGTCGTGGCCGGATGTGCCGACCAGGCCGTCGCAATGATCCCCGACGACATCCGCGGCCAGCGCGCCCATCGTGCAGTAGAGCGGGGCTCGGGTGCGTGCGGCCAATTCGAGGAGTTCCCGTCGTGCGCCCGCCGCACCGCGACCGACGATGATCGAGACGTTCTCGGCCGCCGCGAGGAGTTCCGCCGCTCGCGCGATCTCGTCGGGTGCGGCCATCGTGCTGCCGGGAAGTCCGATCAATGACGTCGGAATGCTCAGTGCGCCGGCGCTGTTCACGAGCGCCGCGCTGTTGCCTGCCGCCAGCGCCGCATGGGAAACGTGAATATGCGTCACGCCCTTGCCGCCACCGGCGACGGTCAGCAACGCGTCTCGAAGGCGGGTCGAATCCTGCTCGGTGCCGTCCAGCACCACCGATATCGCCGAGATCTCCCCCAGCACGTCGACCGGATCCAGGAACCAGCGGTCGATCTCGAAGGAGATCAGCAGCACCGAGGCGCTGTCGAACGAGGCGTCGTAGAGCCCGTTCAGTTGCGCGAGCAGTTCCGCGGGAGAGGTCACCAGGGCGCAGGCGGTCGTGCCGGCGGCCTTGAACGCTGCGGTCGCCCGCATGGCCGCCGCCTGTGTGTCGGCGACGGTCCGCAGGTCCAGGTCCGGACGCGCGGCACTGGTCAGACCGAGTCGCGCGCAGCTGGTTCGCGTCAGATACACCGAGTCGATGCCACGGTCGGCAATCGCGCCGAGCAGATCGCTCGCGAACTCGACGGCGTCGGCGCGAGGCGTCGTATCGGTGAGCGCCGCTTCCATCTCCAGCGCCGAGGTGAGGATCACCGCGGGACCCTCGGCCTGCCCGGCCGCTGCCAATCGCGACGCCAGCTCGCTCGAGTCGGTCGCCCAGAACACCGGGATTCCGAAGGCTCGCGCCAGATCGCTGATCGTCGCGCCGGATTCCGCGGCGCAGATCACCGTGACGGGAACCGTGTATCGCGCGGCGGTGGACAGCTCCGCGATGTACTGGTCCAGCGACGCGAGTTCGGTCAGCGCGTAGGCGCGATCGCCGGCCGCCAGCGCCAGGCCCATCGACATCGGCAGCGCCGAACCCTCGGCTGCCAGATTCCACGCACTGTGGATGTCCGCGTGCTCACTCAGGTATCGGCGCGACAGTCGTTGTATCGGACCGGGATCGACGGCGACAGCGGCTCCCGCCAGCAGTCGCGCGAGCACGGCCCAGCCCTCGGGCGCATCCGCGTTCTGCGGGATTCCCGACGGCCGCTCCGATGCCGCCGGTGCGCCCCGGCGGCTCGATACCGCCTCGGTCAAGGACTCCAGAATCGCCGGAATATCGCCGGCGATGCCGATCCTGCGGCATCCGGTGTCGAACCCGGAGGTCGCGAGATCGGTGATTTCGATCAGGATCTGCGCCGAGGGGTAGTAGCGCTCCACACCGACGGTCGGCCGGCCGATCAGCACAACGCTGTCGTCAGCCGCCGCGGTTCGCTCATCGTCGACGGGAGATACCAGCGCCTCCGGGATTCCGGATTCGGGCAGCGCCCGCAGCGGAACATCCAGTGCCTGTGCGAGCAACCGGGCCTGCTCGACGGATTTCCCGCTGCCGGAACCCAAGACGATCGGCGTCGGGTTCGCGCAGAGGTGGTCGGCGAGGTCGTCGATGCGCTTCTTGTCGACCCTCGTCGGGCTGCGCCGGTCCAGCCGATACGGGCTCGGCTGTTCCCGCTCGCCGACCGGTGCGATCAGCAGGTCCGAGGGGATGGCGACGTGCGCCGAGGTCTGCTCGAGCCGGATGCCGAGCATGATCTGGTCGAAGACGCCGATCTGGTCGGCCGACATGATGTCCGCCGATCGCCACGTCCCGTCAGCGAACAGTCGCGAGGAATCGATCTCCTGGAACGACTGCGTCCCGATATCACCCAGGTGCACCTGTCCGGAGATCGCCAGCACCGGCACGCGGTCGTAGCGCCCGTCGTAGACGCCGGGCAGCAGATGCGTCGCACCGGGACCGGCCGTGCCGAAGCACACCCCGACGGTGCCCGACCGGCGGGCGTAGCCGACGGCCATCCACGAGGCCGCGCTCTCATGACGAACCGCGATCAGCCCGATCTCCTCTCGCCGACCGACCGCGTCGACAAGGCAATTCACCGATTCCGCGGGCATTCCGAAGATGTAGCGCACATCGTTTCGGACCAATCGATCCACCAGTGCGTCGGCGAACCGTGGCCGGCCCATCAGGTCGGCCCCGAGATGCGGATTCATCTGTGGCATGCGGTTGCCTCCATTCGGCTGTATCCATCCGCGAGGACTTCGACAACGTGATCCATGTGTTCCGGTGCGGGCACGGTGATTCGGACGCCGAGGTCCGGATATTCACGTACCGCGATCCCTGAGCGGGAGAAGCAGTCGACGAGCGGGGCCGGATGCCGCATCGGCACCCACAGGAAATTGCCGTGCGATTCGGGAACGGAAAGTCCGTGCGCGCGAGCCGATTCGATGAACTGCGATCGGCAATGAACGACCCGATCGACCTGATCGGCCAGCTCATCACTGACATCCAGGGATGCGATGGCCGCGGCCACCGCCAGTCGATTCACTCCGAAAGGCATGGCGACGGTTCGGCAGGCGCCGATCAATCCCGCGTCTCCGACCGCGTATCCCACGCGCAGACCCGCCAGACCGTACGCCTTCGAGAAGGTACGCAGGACAACAAGATTCGGGTGTGCGGAAGTCAGCCGGAAGGTCGCCGAGGCATCGACGGTGCGATCGAAGTCGATATAGGCCTCATCCACCACGACGACCGTGTGCCGCGGAACCGCGCTCAGGACCATCCCGATCTCGTCGAGCGACACTCGCTCACCCGTCGGGTTGTGGGGCGAGCAGATCAGGATCGCGGCCGCATCGTCCCCGGCCGCCGCCACCATCGACTCGACCGGCTGCCACCGGCTCTCGGTGCCCCGCACCGGAACCGCCGTTCCACCGGCATCCACCACAACACGCTCGTAGGCATCGAAGGCCGGTACCGCGAAGACAACCCGGCCGCCATCACCGGCGACCCGCCGCATGATGTATCCGAGCACGCCCACACTGCCCGGTCCGACGATGACCTGGTCGGGGTCGAAGCCCGCGAAGCCGGCGATGGCATTCCGCAGCGATCCGTAGGCGGCCGCAGGGTAGTCGGCCGCGCGATCCACTTCGGCCTCAATTGCTTTGCGGACGCTCGGCAATGGAGCGAAAGGCAGTGCATTGTTCGAAAGGTCCAGGGTGACAGCAGAATACTCGGTCTCTTCGTTCGAGCGATACTCGCTCCACATCAGACGACATCCTTCTTTCTGCGGGTATCGAGCTTCAGCGCATCCATCAGGAAAATGATGATCAGCGAGCCCAGCACGATGCTGATCGAGGAAATGGACGGGTCGACCAGCAGAATCCAGGTCGACAGATATCCCGTCGATACCACCATGTCGGCACGCAGCATGTTGTTCGCCGAGTGGGCGTCATCGCGCAGGATCATCCGCGCGCATTGAACGCAGACGATCGGGAACCACACCAGGATCAGCAGGTATTTCGCCGCGAATTGTCCACTGGCCACCAGGAATACCGGTCCCAAGTAGACGGCGATCGTACCCGCCGCGGCCACGATCGCCGCCTGCTTCCGCGTTGGGCTGAGTGTCGCCGAGGTCTTCAGTCCGGCGCTCTTGTCGCCGTAGTAGTCGGGCAGGTTCTTCACCAATCCCTTGGCCGCGAACCAGAGGAACAGATACGCGGCCATGAGGATGAACGGCCAATTCCCGAGCACCGCCGGGCCATGCTTCGCCACCGCGGGAGCCATCAGGAACGGAAAGGCGACATCCAGCGCGAACAGAGCGATCGACGACACCGGCCGCGCCTTCACCCGGAACGGCCGCAAGGAGTACTGGTGCGCGATGACCACGCACACCGCGGTCAGCACAACGAAAATCGGGCTCACCAGCGCCGCCAGCGCCAGCATGATCAGGCATACGGCGTAGGAGCTGCGCAGCAGCCGCCGACGGCCGTAGAGACCGAGCAGGTACAGGCGGGCCGGAAGATTCTCGTTGTCTTCCGCGACATCCGAGTACCCGTTGAACAGATTGGCGACCGCGCTGTACAGGAAGGTGATCGCAAAGCCGATCAGAACATCCAGGTCGATCGACAGGCCCAGCATTTTGCAAGAAAGGCAGAACGCCAGCATTCCCGGCAAGCAGGTGCGCGGGCGAGCGAATGAAAGGAACAGCTCGAGCCGTGCTCGAATTCCTGCCGTCAACCCCTCGGACTCATTTACCCAATCGAGTCTCTCTTCTGCCGGCTTGCCCAGAAATTCGTCAAGTGTCGGTATCGAAATAGCACACCCCATCGATCCTTATACGGCGTATCGCGATTCCAGTGCTGCGAGCCTACAACGGAATCCGATGTAGCCCAAGGGTGTTCAACCGCTACCTTCGTCAGTTGCACAGGCTTTTGTACAACCAAAACGGTGAGCAATTCACGTGATCACCCGCGGGCGGGGTATATCAGACAGTGTCTCGTCACGCAGAGAGGTTGCAATGCTGATCGACTTCGTTCCCGACAAGAATCTGTACCCCTTCGAGTCCCGCTGGTTCGACTCGTCCGCCGGCCGGGTGCACTACATCGACGAGGGCTCCGGACCGACAATCCTGTTCTGCCATGGCGTTCCGACGTGGAGCTTCCTCTACCGCCACGTCGTGAAGGAACTGCGGAGCCGGTACCGCTGCGTCGTCATCGACTACCTGGGCTTCGGATTGTCCGAGCGCCCGGACGATTTCGGCTACACGGTCGCCGAACACACCGCGATCCTCGGCGAGCTGATCGATCACCTCGAGCTCGACGACTTCATCGTGATGGGACACGACTGGGGCGGCCCCATCGGACTGGGCGCCGTCACCACCCGCGCGGATCGACTGCGCGGCATCGTGCTGGGCAACACCACCTTCTGGCCGCCCGAAGCCACGGCGAACCAGATCTTCAGCAGGCTCATCCGCACCCCGATGATGCAGCGCCAAGTCCTCGAGAAGAACTTCCTGGTCGAGCGCGTCCTCCTCGGAGAGCTGGGCCGCAAGCTCACCCCCGCGGAGATCGATCACTACCGCTCGGTGCAGCCCACGACCGAAGCCCGACGCGGACTCGGCGTGATAGCCAAACAGATTCGCGACGCCCGCCCGCTCCTGGAGCAACTCTCCCGAGACGTCCCCGCCATCCTCGCGGACAAGCCAACCCTGCTGGTGTGGGGCATGCGAGACATGGTCTATCGCCCGAAGGGCCACATCCCCCGCATGCGAGCGACATTCACCGACCTGGAGGTAGTCGAACTGCCCCGCGCCCAGCAGTTCATTCAGGAACACGCACCGGACGAGATCGCGACCGCGATCGCCAAGCGATTCCCCTGATCCTGGCGACGAGATCGACGTGGGCGGCGCTACCGATCGGTAGCGCCGCCCACGTCGATCCGGTTCGACTGCCCGGTGTTTCAGCCCGCCCTAGCTCTTCTTACCCGGCGCCTTCATACCCGACTTGAACCCGAGCCCACCCGGCTTGGAGACGGGCGGCTTGGCAGCGCCATTGCCTTCGGACGTTCCGTTGACGTCCGGGGTGCCGTCGCTCTCCGAGGCGGCCGGAGCCGGTGCGGCCGGAGTCTCCGGAGCCGAATCGGCCGGAGCAGCGGGCGCTTCCGCAGCCACGGCGGCGGCCGGGGCCGCAGCACCCGGAGCCTTCGGGCCGGGACGCTTCAGACCGGACTTCATGGCCAGGCCCTTGGGCGCGATGGACGGCTTGGCCTCGGCGGCCGGAGCCTCAGCGGCAGCCGCTGGAGCCCCGGCCGGAGCCGCGGCCTCGGCGGGAGCCGCAGCGGTGGAAGCGGTTTCAGCCTTCGCGCCCGGGGCCTTGGCGGCGCCCTTCATGGCCAGACCCTTACCGCCTGGGGCCTTGAGGCCGCCCTTCATTCCGAGTCCGCCCGGCTTGGCGGTCGGGGCCGCCGGAGTCTCGGCCTCGGGAGCCTCAGCAGCGGAGGCGGTTTCGGCGGCAGCTGTGGCGGTCTTCGCGCCCGGGGCCTTGAGCCCGCCCTTCATGGCCAGGCCCTTGCCGCCGCCCGGCGGCTTCAAGCCACCCTTCATACCCAGGCCGCCACCGGCCGCAGCGGCCTTCGGCGCGGCCTCGGCCGGAGCCTGCGCGACCGCGACCGCGGCCTTGACCGGCTCCGGAGCGGGCTCCGGCTCGGGCTCGGCCTTGGGGGTCTGGATGACCTTCAAGTTCTCGGTCAGGGTCGCGGCGTCCACACGGTTGATGGACTGCAACATCAGCTGCGCGACATCGACGACCTCGACGCCCTGACCGACCTCGCCGCCGTCCTTACGGGCGGTCACACCGTCGGTCAGCATCACCCGGCAGAACGGGCAACCCGTCGCGATCATCGACGGCTCGTTGCCGCCCTTCAACGTGTCGAGCGCCTCGTCGACCCGGTCGATGTTGATGCGCTTGCCGAGCTGCTCTTCCATCCACATGCGCGCACCACCGGCACCACAGCACATGGAACGTTCGGCGTGACGCGGCATTTCGACCAGAGTCGAGCCCGACGCCTCCATCAACTCACGCGGCGCGTTGTAGATCTTGTTGTGCCGGCCCAGATAGCACGGGTCGTGGTAGGTCACGTTCTGCGCGACCGGCGACACCGGCACCAACGCCTTGCCCCGCACCAGACGGTTCAGCAGCTGAGTGTGGTGCACCACCTCGTAAGTGCCACCCACCTGCGGATACTCGTTGTTGAGCGCGTTGAAGCAATGCGCACAGGTCACGACGATCTTCTTCTTGGCCTGCTCGACACCCTCGAACACCGAGTTCAGCAACTCGATGTTCTGCATCGCCAACTGCTGGAACAAGAACTCGTTACCCGCGCGGCGAGCCGAATCACCGGTGCAGGTCTCCTCCTGCCCGAGCACCATGAACTTCGTACCCGCGGTCGCCAGCAACTCCGCGACAGCCTTGGTGGTCTTCTTCGCGCGGTCCTCATACGCACCCGCGCAACCCACCCAGAACAGATACTCGTAGCCGTCGAAGGAGTCCGCGTCCTTACCGAAGACCGGAACCTCGAAGTCGACCTCGGAGATCCAGTTCAGGCGATCCTTGGCGTTCTGACCCCACGGGTTGCCCTTGTTCTCCAAGTTCTTGAACAAACCCGCCAGCTCGGAGGGGAACTCCGACTCGATCAACACCTGATAGCGGCGCATATCGATGATGTGATCGACATGCTCGATATCCACCGGGCACTGCTCCACACAGGCGCCACACGTCGTGCACGACCACAACACCTCCGGATCGATGATGCCGTTGACATCCTCGCCACCGACCAACGGACGCTCCGCCTCCGCGCGCGCCGCCTCGGAAGCCTTGGCCTTGTCACCGGCCAGCAGGTATGGGGCCTTGGCGTAACCATGATCACGCAGCGACATGATCAACAGCTTCGGCGAGAGCGGCTTGCCCGTGTTCCAGGCCGGGCACTGCGACTGGCAACGACCACACTCGGTACAGGTGGTGACGTCGAGGATGTCCTTCCAGGAGAAGTCCTCGAACTTGCCGACACCGAAGGTGTCATTGTCCGGATCAGCGGTCTCCATGTCGATCGGCTTGCCCTTGGACATCATGGGCTTGGCCGCACCCAGGGCGACGTCGCCGTCGGCCTCACGCTTGAAATAGATATTGAAGAACGCCGCGAACCGATGCCACGCCACACCCCAGTCGATATTGCGACTGACCACGACCACCCACACCAGCGCCGCCATCAGCTTGCAGAACGCGAAGACCGAGACCGCCCCGGCGCTCGACGGCAGCACCCTGGCGATATTCATGCTGACGAAGTCGCTGGCGGCGTGCGATTCCCCGGTGTAGCTGATGACGAACGCCTTGACGCCGACCATGCTGATGCCCTCGGCGACCACGATGAACTCGACGAAATACGCCGCGAGGAAGTTCGAGCCGGAGAACCGGGACAGCCGCTCGGGCCGGCGCGGGTGGTTCAACTGCCGAATGATCACCAGCGTCAGCCCGCCGATGATGGTCCCGAGGCCGAGCAGCTCGTCGAGGAGGTGGTAGGCGAGGGTGTCACCGACCCACGGCCACGTGAACGTGGGGCTGAAGATCTGCCCCTGCGCCTGGAAGACCGTGACGAACCCGATCAGGAAGCCGACCATGACGAGCCAGTGCGCCCACCCGACGGTCCGGAACTTCACCATGCGCGTATGCGCGGCGAATTCCTTGACCATGGTGGCGAATCGCGGCAGGAACGGCCCGAACCGGTCGGGGGCCGGCTGCCCCAGCCGGATGGTGCGCACCATCTTGCGTATCGCCAAGACAAACCCAGCCCACGCTGGGACACCGATCAGTATGGAGATGATGCCCAGCGTTATTTGCAGGGGGCTCATGCAGTGGCCTTTCACTTACGAAGGGACGCAATGTCGTTCGTCGGTCGACGCACCATAACACGCTCTAAGTTACTCGTGGGTAACAACACGCGATTACCGCTACTCGCGAGTAGACCGACTGCGCCGCGCGTAGGCGGCCGGGTCGATACCGCGCAGTCTGCACAGCTCGGCGAGCCCACCGGTCAACAGCACGTCCGCGTTCGCCAGTGCGTGCACGGTTTCCGCGCCGAGCACCACCATGAGCTGCCGGATCTGAGCGATCCACGCGTCGATGGCCTCGATCAGCGCGTCGACGCCCGCCGCTTCGAGAATCGACAGGAAGTGTCCCGAGACCCCCACCGCCCGAGCGCCGAGCGCCAGGGCGCGGACGACGTCGAGCGGAGTTCGCACCCCGCCGGAGGCGAGCACGGTGACCCCGCGCAGCGCGGCCACTTCGGCCCCATCGACCAGGCACGCCGGGGTGGACAGGCCCCAGTCGGCCAGCAGGCCGAAGTCGGCTCGACGCCGCCTGGCGTTCTCGATGAGCGCGAAATTCGTTCCGCCGTTGCCTGATACGTCAACGATCCGCACGCCGAGGTCTGCCAGTTGCGTGACCGTATCGGCGCTGATCCCGAATCCGACCTCCTTCACGATCACCGGAACGCCGAGTGATTCGGCGAGGCGGGCGATATTGCGCGGCCAGGCCGAGAAGTCCCGATCCCCCTCCGGCATCACGATCTCCTGGATCGCATTGACATGCACCTGGAGTGCGTCGGCCCGCAACAGCTCCACGGCGCGTGCCGCCATCTCCGGTGTGGCATTGGCATTGACATTGGCGATGACGTAGCCGTCCGGATTCTGCTCGCGCAGCACGCGATAGGTCCCGGCCACCGAGCTGTCCGCCAGATAGGCGCTCATCGAGCCCGACGCGATCGCCAGGCCGGTCTCCCGCGCGGCGATCGCCAGCCCGCGATTCACCTCGCCGGTGCGGGCGCTACCGCCGGTCATGGCGTTGATGTACAGCGGCACCGGCCACGTCGCGCCGCCCACCTCGGTGGCCAGCGAGACGGCCCGCTCCGCGGTGCCCCGCACGGCATGGTGAACGAAGGCGACATCCTCGAACGGGGACGGGCGCTGCCCGGCCAACGACTCCCGATGCTGCGCGACGGCCAGGCGGACATGATCGTCCTTGCGGGTGGCATAGCTCATCTGATGCTCTCTTTCCTCTCGGGTACCCGGAGATTCAGCGGTTCGATTCCGCCGGCTCGCCACCGTTGCCGCAGGGCCGGTACTCGGGCGGGATCGATCAGGGCGATCCCGCAGTCGCCGCCGCCCGCGCCGGAGCTCTTCGCCACCGCGCCGAGTTCCTCGGCCAGACACCGCAATCGAGACAGTTCGGGGCTTTCGATGGCCACCCCGGAGGCCGCGGCCAGATCGCGGAGCAATCGGCCCGCCGCGCTCAGCGCGAGTTCGATCGCGCGATCGTCGCCCGCTCGGCACGCCGTCGCGAGTTGTTCGACACACCGATCGCTGGCGGCGACGAACCGCCGATACACCGAACGATGCTGTCGGGCGGCTTGTTTCATCGCCGCGACCAGGGCGCTCGAACTCGCCGGTCGTCCGACCCAGCCCACCTGCAGCGACAGCTCCCGGGGCGACGGCAACGACCGTGCGGCCAGGTGTTTCCACGGTTGCCGCAGCAGCGCCCCGAGGTCGAGGTCGCGCCGCGCCAGTGCGCTGATCAGTGCCGCGCGATCCGGGGTCCGGTAGTACACCCAGCCGCCCCGCGCCGAGGCCGCGACATCGCCTCCTGAGCAGTGCGGATCCACCGAAAAGACCGACAGCAGAGCCAGTTTCAGTTCGGTGGCGGCATCCAACGGCAACCCGTACGCCCGGGCGGCGGCCCGCACCGCCGCGACGGTCACCGCCCCGGAGGAGCCCAGCCCATATTTGCGTCCGGTCTCGGCATCGTCCAGCTGGGAATCGATATCCAGGGCGAAGCCGACCGGCCCCCGCCCCGCCCCGGCGGCGTAGCGATCGACCATGGCCAAGGCTGCCAGCACATGCGACAGCCCGGCCGCATCGGCCTCCGTCGCCGAGACAGGCTCGAAACCCGCCTCCCGGTGGACGAATTCGATGGAACGTCCCCGGGCATGATCGGTGGTGATCGTCCGGACCGCCGGGCCGATCGACGGCGTCGGAGTCAGGCGCACCCGCACATAGCGATCGACGGCGATCAGCACTGCCGCGCTGCCCGGCTCCAGGACCGCGTATTCGCCCGCGATGTACAGCTTGCCGGGAACGGCGACCGTGATCATCGATGTCCGCTGCCGGAGAGGGCGGCGCCCGGCCCGGCGGTGGTGACCACGACCCGCTCCGCTCCCCCGGCCACCTCGGCGACGGCGGCCGCCACGGCGGCGCTGTCGCGGGAATCGCACAGCACCTTCACGTTCGGACCCGCGTCCATCGTGGCCCACGCGCCGATTCCCGCGGCACGCAACTCCAGCACCCGGTCCAGCACCCGGAAGGTGCCGGGGGCGAAATACCGCACGGCCGGCCGAGCGCCCAGCATGGTCGCATGCATCCCGAGGGCGTTCGCCTCGGCGATTTCCCCGACGGTCGCCAGGTCGCCCTCGCCCAGCGCCCTCCGCATGCGATCCAGGTCCCGGGCGGATTCCTCCACCCACGCCGGGTAGAACGGCGAGGTGGCGACGGTCCGCCGCATGGCTTCCCTGCTGGGAACCGCCTTTTCGCGGGTGTCGACCAGCGCGACCACCAGCGCCGGGTTCAGCAGCGGCGCGTCGATCGGCTCGGCGAAACTGCTCAGATCACCGGACTCGCCGTCACCCGCACCGCGCCACCACACCGCGAAGCCGCCGAAGATCGATCGGGCCGCACTGCCGGACCCGCGCCGCGCGAGCCGGGACAGCGCGCGGGGATCGGGATCCAGCCCGTAGGCGGTCGCGGCGGCCAGCGCCAGTGCGGCGAAACCCGCCGCGGAGGAGGCCAACCCGGCTCCGGTCGGCACGGTGTTCACGGTATCCACCGCGGTAGGCCGACGGTCGCGCGACAGCTCACGCACCAGATCCAGAAACCGCGAGACCCGCTCCGCGAAGGCCTCGGGCGCCGGTGCTCCGGCGAAGGTCACCCGGTCGGCGGCGAGGTCCGGCCGCACCGTGACCGTGGTCGTGGTGGGGAATTCCCGCAGGGTCAGCGACACGCTGGTGGTCATGGGCAGGTGCAGGGCCTCGTCTCGCTTGCCCCAGTACTTGATCAAGGCGATGTTCGGATGCGCGACCGCTGCCACGGAATTCATGCGCGCACCGGTTTCAGCGGAACCTCGAAACAACGATGCGCGCCAGCGGCGAGCAGCGCCGCGCGGGTAGCCGGAGCATCGGTGGTCAGTGCGATGACGCAGCCGCCGAGTCCGCCGCCCGAGAGTTTCGCCCCCAGCGCGCCCCCGGCCAGCGCGGCGGCCACCAGGTCGTCCACGGCCGGACAGCTGACGCCCAATCGCACCAGAATCCGTTGTGTCGCGGTCATGGCACGGCCCAGCGCGGCCAACCGCCCGAGCCGCAGATCCTCGGCGGCACCGAGGGTCAGGTCCCCGGCCTGCTCGAGCAACTCCGCACCCACCGCGCCGAGCTCGCGGAGTCGCCCGCGCACGGTCGCCACCGCCTGCCGAGTGCTCCCGGCTATCCCGGTGTCGGCCACCACCAGGACCGCGCGATCCGCGCTGTCCGCCACCGGAAGTGACCGCGCCACCCCGTCCTGGAACCACAGCGGCCCGCCCGCGCCGATCACCGTGCGCGCGTCGACGCCGCTGGCGTTTCCGTGCGCCAACGTCTCCGACTCCTGAATCAGCGCGAAAAGGGTTTCGCCGGAGAGCTGCCGATCCCACAGATCGGCCACCGCCGCGATGATGGCCGCGGCGACGGCCGCGCTGGAACCCAATCCGCGCTCGCTGGGGATATCGCTGTCCACGGCGACGGCCAGGCCGTCCTCCGGAACCCGGAGATGCGCGCAGACCGCCGCCATCGCCTGCCGCGACACCGCCGTGTCGCCCAGCCGCGCGGCGGTTCCCCTGGATCGATAGGCGGTGGCCCGCACCCCGATCTGCGGCACCGGCAGCGAGATCGCCGGACGGCCGTACAACACCACATGTTCACCGAGCAGAATCAGTTTGGCGGCCGCCCGGCCCTTGCCGAGCGTGCCGCAATCCGAGGGTTTCGCATCCATCCTCATGCCTGAATCGGGTGACATGCCTCGTACATTCGCGAATGCTCGGTGACGGCTCGCAAACGGAACCCTCCCGCGCCGTCCACCTCCAGCACCGTCGACGAACCGTCTTCGGGCAATTCGAAATCCCTTATCGCACGATACCTTTCGTAGGAGATCGACTCCCGTCGCGCGATGGCGTCCTGATTGGACGAGGTCCGCAGCCGTTGCCGGTATCCCGGCACCATCGACAATCCGAAGAACTCCGCGACACATCCCGATCCGTAACTCAGCATCCCGACCGAGCGGCCACTCAAATCCTCGGCGTGGTCGAGCAACGACAACAGGGCCACATACAGCGAGGCCGTATAACTGTTGCCGATCAGGCGGTTGTAGCTGGTGGTGTGTGCGAGATCCGCGTCCAGCCGAGCCATCTGGGCGTCGATACCGTGGATCTCGAGCAGCCGCGCGTGGGCCTTGTAGGCCATTTTCGTGAAGGGCTGGTGATAGCAGAAAGCCGCGAAATCCTCGATCGCACGACCGCCACGAGCCTCGTAGTCCTTCCACGCCTGTTCCGCCGCTTCGAGATACAACGAGACCGACAGCTTGCCGTCGACCATCGGTGTCGAACGGTAATTCGGCCGCCAGAAATCCTGCACATTGGCGGTGTACAGACCCGACGTGGGTTCCAGGACGGCGACGGCCGGATCCGCCGACACCAGCATGGCGACGGCGGCCGCACCCTGCGTGGCCTCGCCCGCGGAATCGACATCGTATGTCGCGATATCGCTGGCGAGCACCAATACCCGCTGCTCGGGGTCGCGATGCACGAGCCCGGCCGCGAACTGCAGCGCCGAGGTGCCGCCGTAACACGCCTGCTTCAATTCCACCGCCCGGGTCGAGGACGACAGTCCCAGCAGATCCTGCACGTAGACCGCGGCCGCTTTGGACTGGTCGATCCCGGTTTCGGTGGCGAGCAGAACGGTGCGAATGTCCCCCGCGTCGTGCTCGGCGATGATCTGCTTCGCCGCCGCGGCGGCCATGGTGACAATGTCCTCGTCCGTCGCCGGTACGGTCTGCGTGGTCTGCCCCAGGCCGACGGTGTACTTGCCGGGATCGACGCCGTGCCGCTCCGCCAGGTCCTCGAGGCTCAGCGCGTAATGCCCGGTCGCCAAGGCGATATCGTGAATTCCGACGGTCAACGCCACGTCAATTCCCTCCATCCGATGGTGAGCGTTCGAAATTCAGGTGTGTCCGCATCAATTCCCCCGAGTTCGTCTGGGCCGCCATCAGCGACAGTTCGCCACACAGGACCGCCGCCGCGGTCACCACGGCGAGACGCCGGGAGTTCTCCCCCGTCGGACGGTCGTCGCGGCATCCCAGCCTGGCCAGATTCGCGGCGGCGAAATCGAGACCCTTTCCGTTGCCGACGGTTCCGACGATGAGGTTCGGCAGCGTGCACGAGAAATAGAGATCACCGTCGCGGTTCTCGGCGTGCGTGATGCCCTGCGAGCCTTCGACGATATTCGCCGCGTCCTGGCCGGTGGCCAGGTAGACGGCCAGCAACATGTTCGCGTAATGCGCGTTCGCGGAACGGATTCCGCCCGCCAGGTTCGTTCCGATCAGGTTCTTCCGGACATTGAGCGCCGCCACCCGCCGCGCGGTCGTATGCAGATCGTTCTCCACCACGGCACGAGGGATCAGCAATTCGGTCACCACGTTCTTCCCGCGGCCCAGGATGCCGTTGACCGCGGACGCCTTCTTGTCGGTGCAGAAATTCCCCGACACGGATTCGTAGCGCAGGCCCGGGAACGTTCGCACGACGTACGCGAGGAGAGCATCGGCGGCCAGGGTCGCCATATTGTGGCCGGACGCGTCGCCGGTGGAGAACTCGAATCGCAGGAACAGCAGATTGCCGGCGATCTGGTGGCGGACCTCCAGCAGTTCGGCGTACCGGCTGCATTCGGACACGATCCGGCGCAGCTCACCCATCGAGTCCGCGAGACTGCGCGCCGCCGCCAGCGCGGTACCGGCGTCGTCGGCCTCGAGCAGCACCGACCGGGTCATCCGCTCGTCGACGAGCGTGGCCACGATGCCGCGCGCGCAGCGCCTGGTGATCTTGGCGCCGCGCGCCACCGATGGCCACAGTGGCGATTCGTATGTGGCCAACGGGATTTCGACCGGCTCGTCCACCACATTACCGGTGATCTTGACCGGCCCCACCCATCGGAGCGGGACGATTGCCGCGTCCATTTCACCCACTGTCGAAAATAGAAGGTCCCGAGCAAGACGATCGGGTGAGCTGTCAGCCGACGAGCAAATCTCTGTGATTGCGATTTACATGTACCGCAACCGAAGTCGGCCACGGTATTACCGCACATGTCGATCGTCACGACAAGGGCCGAACGCGAGTTGCCGATCTCACCGGGAGAGACGCCGCGGGTGTGAGCCGTCACAATTGTGTGAACGCTCACCCCGTACCGGGCGGTAACCTGCGGCAATGCATCGAATCACGCTGTGCAACTGCGGCTTTCACCCAGTTGCACAGCCCCGGGACGGGCGCCGGCGGGCGCGAGTCGGCACCGCCTGGCATGGTGGAGGGCGGGGGGACGATCACAACGGCTGTGTTCGCAATCCCGAGCACCCTTGCCGGAATGATGCACCTGCGGTAATTTTCGATCAGGCCCAGGGGCACAACGCATTTGGAGCATTTCTAGAACGTGAATCGCGTCAAGACATCCCTAGAGATTGTATCGCTGGTCACCGCCGGATCCCCCAGATCCGAGGGTGAGGATCATTCCCACATCGAACGGTTGGTCGAGGCCGAATGGCCGTTGCCGCCAATTCTCGTTCATCGGCCCACAATGCGGGTTATCGACGGATTTCACCGCACCTCCGCCGCGCGACTGAAGGGATTCACACATATTGATGCATATCTGGTGGACGGTTCCGAGGAACTCGCATTCATAGTCGGGGTCCGCGAGAACACAACCCACGGCCTGCCACTGTCACTCACCGATCGGCGGACCGCCGCGGAACGGATCATGCGGACGCATCCGCATTGGTCGGATCGTTCGATCGCTACCACCGCGGGACTGTCGGCGAAGACCGTCGCATCGATCCGGGGCCGCATCCACGACGATTCACGGTCCAGCCATCGCCTGGGCAGCGACGGCCGCCTGCGACCGGTCGACACCAAGTCGGCGCGGCGGACCGCCGCCGAGCTGATCATGGCCCGGCCCGATGCCTCCCTGCGCAGCATCGCCCAAGAGGTCGGGTTGTCCCCCTCGACCGTTCGAGATGTGCGCACCCGACTCAAACGCGGGGAGGACCCCCTCCTCCACACGAACGAAAACCGTAGTCTCACTGCACCATCCGAGCCGGAGAGCAAACTCTCGGAAACTCTCGATCGGCTCAACTCCCCGCTCAATCCCGAGAGGCCCGCCGATCTCGGCGCCCTGCTGGCCGTTTTGTCCAGGGACCCCGCACTACGTATGAGTGCCAGCGGCCGCGACCTCCTGCGGTGGATGCATCAGCGCGCGGTGAAGAGCAGCGATCTCGAGCAGATCGCCGACGCCATTCTCCCCCATACGCGGGACCACATCATCGAATTCGCGTACCAATGCGCGGTCAATTGGTCGAATATCGCACGGGATCTGCAAGGTCGCTCGGACGCAGCGCAGAACAACGAATCACTGGAGTAATCGAAATGTCAAAGATCGCCATTCTCACGAGCGGCATGCAGTACGACATCGTCGGAAAGAATCCGGAGCGTCAGGCTGCCATAGCCGCGGCGACTCCCCATGTGACGGGATTCTTGTCCGCCATGCGGAAACGCGGTTACCCCGTCTTCCACCTGCAGCTTCTCAACGAGCCCGACGATCCCCTCGCCGAGCGGTACGACGGGCGCATCCCCGCCCTGCGAGGCACGGAGGGCGCCGATGTGATTCGCGAGTTCCTCGACCCCGACGACATCATTCAGGAGCGGAGCAAGGACAGCGGTTTCTACGAGACCGATCTGCACGAGCGACTCCAGGCGGTCGGGGTCGAGACCCTGATTCTCATCGGCCTGCAAACCCAGATCTGCATTCAGACGACGGCGGCCGACGCGTTCTTTCGCGGATACATCGTCGGGGTGCCGAGCGACTGCGTCTTCTCCGCCGTCGAAGCCGACCGGCTGCGTGCGCTCGAATGGCTCGAGGGGTACTGCGCCACCGTTGCCGATTCCGAGGAGATCATTCGGACGCTGGATGAGAACGGCGGACTGCCCCGGAAGGAAACCAAGACACCGTGACTCTCGCGACCCAGCAGATTCAACTCGACCACGGCACGGGTGCGACATTGTCGGGCGAACTCGTGGCATTCATCGCGGAAACGTTGGGCGACGTCTACATCGGCGAGATGGAGGACAGCGCCGTCCTCCCCGTCGAGGGCACCCGGATCGCGATGACCACGGACAGTTTCGTGGTCGATCCGCCCTTCTTCGGCAATGGCGATATCGGGAAGATCGCGGTCTGCGGGACCGTCAACGATCTCGCGGTCTCGGGGGCCACCGCGCGCTATCTCACGCTCGGATTGATCCTCGAGACGGGACTGCCGTTCGATCGCCTGTTCCGCGTGCTGACCTCCATTCGGGAGACCGCGCGCGAAGCCGGCGTGCAGATCGTGTGCGGCGATACCAAGGTGGTGCGCGCGGGGGAAGCGGATCAGCTGTACCTCAACACCAGTGGGGTCGGTTTCTTCGCCCGCGAACCCCTGCGGATGGATTCCGTGCGCCCCGGGGACGCGGTCATCCTGTCCGGCCCGATCGGTAATCACACCGTCCATCTGCTGTCGATTCGCGAAGGCCTGGGCTTCGAAAGCCGGGTCCTCAGCGACTGCGCGCCGCTCAACACCATGATCGACCGATTGTTCGCCACCGTGCCCGCCGGGTCGATCCACTCGATGCGCGATGTCACCCGGGGCGGACTCTCCGCGGTGCTGCACGAGTACTCGGGCAAGCTGGACAAGACCATCGTGGTCGAGGCGCCGGCCCTGCCCATCCAGCACGAGACCGCGATGGCGGCGGACATGCTGGGGATCAATCCGCTGCACTGCGCCAACGAGGGTTGCGTGGCGATCTTCATCGATCCCGCGGCGACCGATGCGGTCCTGGCCGCACTGCACGGGCACGAGTACGGACGGCACGCCGTGGCGATCGGTGAAGTGACTGCGCGAGAGGGCGCTTCGGTGCTGTTGCGGGATTCCGCGGGTCGCGAGTCGGCGCTCCAACCGCTGCTCGGCGCAGAGCTGCCCCGGTTGTGCTGAGTCGTCATGACCGAACAAGCAACCTGGCAGATCAGGGTCACCGGTGTCGTTCAGGGCGTGGGCTATCGCCCGTTCGTCTACAAGCTCGCCCATGAACGGCAACTGGCCGGATGGGTTCGCAATGATCCCGAGGGCGTGCTCATCGAGGCGAGCGGCGTCGAGTCCGTGCTGCGGCTGTTCAGCGAGGAATTGGCGAGCAAGGCTCCGGAACTGGCGAGGGTCGACAGCGTGGTCACCCTCGGCAGGTCGGCCGGACGGTCGGAGGCCACCGGCTTCGACATCGTGCACAGCGAGCACACCGGGGCGAAAGTGGCTCTGGTACCGGCCGATACGCACGTGTGCGCCGACTGCCTGGCCGAGCTGCGCGATCCGGCCGACCACCGTTATCGCTACCCGTTCATCAACTGCACGAACTGCGGTCCCCGGTATTCGATCATTCGCGCACTGCCCTACGACCGGTCGCAGACCACGATGCACTCCTTCGTCATGTGCGAGCGATGCGACCGCGAGTATCGGGATCCCATGAGCCGGCGCTTCCACGCTCAGCCCAATGCCTGTGCGGACTGCGGACCTCGCCTGTTCCTCGCCGACCGGCAGGGAACGGTCATCGAGGGCGAGGACGCATTGCGCCGATGCGCAAGGGAATTGACGGCGGGACGGGTCGCGGCGATCAAGAGCGTCGGCGGTTTCCACCTCGCCGTGGATGCGCGCAACGCCGAGTCGGTGGCCTTGCTGCGCGAGCGTAAGCGCAGGGATTCGAAACCCTTCGCCGTCATGGTCCGGGATCTGGCCACCGCTCATCGGATCGTGGAGTTGTCCGCGGCCGAGGAAGCGGTGCTGAGCTCGCCCGCACGGCCGATTCTGCTCGCGCGCAAGCGTTCCGGCGCGGTGCCCGAGAACGTCGCCCCGAGGAATCCGAATCTGGGTCTGATGCTGCCCTCGGCGCCGCATCATCACCTGCTCCTGGACGAATCCGGCCTGGACACGGTGGTCATGACGAGCGGGAACCTCTCCGGCTATCCGATCGCCTATCGCAACCAGGACGCCCTCGGACAGCTCTTCGAGATCGCCGATGTGATCCTCTACCACGACCGTGAAATCGAGATCAGGGTCGACGATTCCGTGGTCCGGTTGTCCGCGCACCCCGAATTGGACGGCCCCCTGCTGACGTTCCTGCGCAGGGCGCGCGGTTACGCGCCGTACCCGGTGGAGGTCGGGCGGCCGCTGACGCCACTGGTCGCCTACGGCGCCGAACTCAAGACGACGGTGGCCCTGTCCGCCGGTTCCCGGGTCTTCCTCAGCCAGCACATCGGCGACCTGAAGAACGACGAAACCTTTGCCTCGCACCGTAAGACGGCGGCGCACCTGGCATCGCTCTACGATCTGCGGCCCGCCGCAGGCGTTTACGACATGCACCCGCAGTTCCGCACCAGCAGTTCCCACGAAGGCATCGGTGAGCCGGGCGAGCCCGTGTTCGTCCAGCACCATCATGCCCATATGGCCGCGTGTATGGCGGAGAATCGGCTCACCGGGCAGGCCATCGGTGTGGTGTTCGACGGGGCCGGCTACGGCACCGACGGCGCCATCTGGGGCGGGGAATTCCTGGTGGGCGGTTTCGACAAGGTCGAGCGGGCAACCCATCTGCGGCGTCTGGCACTGATCGGCGGCGACCGCGCGGTCCACGAACCGATCCGGACCGCGGTGTCGGTCGCCGTGGACACGTTCGGCGATATCGATACCGCCGTCAAGGCCTTCCCGGCGCTCGGTCGGCTCGAGCAGGAGCGTCGGCAGGTGTATTCGACAATGCGGGCGCGAGGCATCAACTCCCCCGAAGTGTCGAGCATGGGCCGGCTCTTCGACGCAGTGGCCGCCCTCCTGGATATCTGCTCATACGCCGAGTACGAAGCCCAGGGCCCGATCGAGTTGGAGGGCCTGCTCGAGCGCAACCTCGACATGGCCGATGGATACGAATTCGACTACACCACAACCGAAGTCGACTTCAGACCTGTCATCCGCGCCATCGCCGAAGACCTGGCCGCCGACCTACCCCTCCCCGAGATCAGCCGCCGATTCCACTCGAGTGTCGTCACCATGGTCCGCCGCCGGTGCCACGACATCTCCCGCCGAACCGGCATCCGCCGGGTGGTGCTCTCCGGCGGCGTCTTCCTCAACGAATTCCTCCAGATCAACTGCCTGACAACGCTCACCCGCGACGACTTCGAGGTCCACACCCACCGCCAAGTCCCCCCGAACGACGGCGGTCTGGCCCTGGGCCAACTGCTGGTCGCCGACTACCGGCACACCATCGGAAACGGCCGCCCGGGGTAATTCAGGCACCGCACTACGTGGTCAGCGGGGGGCGTCGGTTTCGGGGGCTTCGAAGGGGACGACCGGGCCGCGGGGTGCGAGAGGCTGGGGCGCAGCGGAATTGCCGGGGTACGGGCCGTAGAGGATGGCGGAACCGTATGGGGGCGGGGCGATGACGGCCGGTTCGGGACGCGGGCCGCCGAAGGGCAGATATTCGCCGGTGCCCAGATCGTCGGAGGTGCTCAAGGCGGCCAGCAGGAGGATCACGACGGCGGCGGCGAGCGGCTGGGCGATGAGGGCTGCCCAACCCTCCACGGAGGGAGCGAATTCCACGATGGTGTGAATGGGCGGGTGGGTCGGCCGGACGTGACGCTGTTCGGCCACCGCCTCGCCGACCACCTTGGTGAGGAACGCGCCGACCGCGGAACCGAGGATGATGCCGGTCAGCAGGACCGGGCCCCGCACCCGCCGCCAGCGCCAGGCCGCGACCGTGCCGAGCACCCCGAGCACGATGCCGATCAGCACGTAGATGGCGAGCGCGTCGAAACGGTGCAGGCTCTCACCGGTCAGGGCGGTGCCGCGGTCGGGTTCGACCACCAGCAGTTGTTCCGCCGGAGCGAGATACGCCCAGGCCACCCCGGCCAGGGCGCTCACCGCGGCGAGCGCGGCACACACCGCCGCCGCCGCACGCACTTCCCGCATCAATACCTCGACGCGTAGTCCGCCCGGCTCGGCGGCGAATGTGGCTGCCACTAGCGGTGTTCCAGGCTCGTGGAGTCGAGCACCCCGTGGCGCGAGCACTTGGCCCACCAGCCGTCGGGGCTGACCTGCACGATCATGCGGCGACCGCATTGCTCACAGAAGCGCGGCGGCTCCAGGCCCAGGGCCGCAGCGGGGGGTACCGGATCGTCCAGCCCCGGCACGACTCGCTTGCCCGTGAAAGGGTTGTAGCGCTCCTCGATGTCCACGACCACCTCGATGGATCCTTCGCGTATCGAACTCGGCGGGTAGATCAGGTCCAGGGGACAGTCGGCCCCCGTACCCCTACCGTACGAGACGGGTTCGGGGCCTATGCCCCGAACCCCCTTTTTTATCTCAGTGGTTTTCGCTCAGAGGGTTTCGTTGAGCGCCTTGATCGGCATCTTCAGCTCGCCGAGCAGATCGATGTCGGACTCGGCCGGGCGGCCCAGGGTGGTCAGGTAGTTGCCGACGATGACGGCGTTGATGCCGCCCAGGATGCCCTGCTTGGCGCCCAGGTCGCCGAGGGTGATCTCGCGGCCGCCGGCGAAACGCAGGATGGTGCGCGGCATGGCGAGGCGGAAGGCGGCGACGGCGCGCAGCGCGTCGGCGGCCGGGAGCACCTCGAGGTCACCGAAGGGGGTGCCCGGGCGCGGGTTGAGGAAGTTCAGCGGCACCTCGTCGGGCTCCAGCGAGGCCAGGTCGGCCGCGAATTCCGCACGCTGCTCCAGGGATTCGCCCATGCCGAGGATGCCGCCGCAGCAGACCTCCATACCGGCCTCGCGCACCATGCGCAGGGTCTCCCAGCGCTCGTCGTAGGTGTGGGTGGTGACCACGTTCGGGAAGTGCGAGCGCGCGGTCTCCAGGTTGTGGTTGTAGCGGTGCACGCCCATGGCGGCCAGCTGGTCCACCTGCTCCTGGTTCAGCATGCCCAGCGAGCAGGCGACCTGGATGTCGACCTCGTTGCGGATGGCCTCGACGCCGGCGGCGACCTGCGCCATCAGGCGCTCGTCCGGACCGCGCACCGCGGCCACGATGCAGAACTCGGTGGCGCCGGTCTTGGCGGTCTGCTTGGCCGCCTCCACCAGCGAGGGGATGTCGAGCCAGGCGGCGCGCACGGGCGACTGGAAAAGGCCGGACTGCGAACAGAAGTGGCAGTCCTCGGGGCAACCGCCGGTCTTGAGCGAGATGATGCCCTCGACCTCGACCTCGGGGCCGCACCACTTCATGCGGACGTCGTGCGCCAGGCCGAGCAGCTCCTCGAGCCGCTCGTCGCCGAGCCGCAGGACCGCGAGGGTCTGCTCCTGGGTCAGGCCGACGCCGCGCTCGAGCACCTGCTCGCGAGCGATGGCGAGAATGTCATCGCCTGCGTTGGTACCGGCTTCGGTGGTGACGGCTACCTGGGTCATGTCCGCGGGAATCCCTTCGTCCGGCCGTGTGACCGAGCAACTTGAACGGTGTTCAGGGTAGGCTAGCAGCCCGGAACGTGAGCCGGAACACGAGAGGGTCGGAATCTTCAGTGCAACTCCATCGCACGGACGTGGTCGACGGGGCCATCGCCATTCTCGACCAGTACGGGCTGGCGGATCTCACCATGCGCCGCCTGGCCACCTCGCTGCACGTCCAACCCGGTGCGCTGTACTGGCACTTCCCCAACAAACAGGCGCTGCTCGGCGCGGTCGCCGACCGCATTCTCGCGCCCATGGACGAACCGGTCCGGGCCGAGGAATGGTCCAAGCAGATGGCCGAACTCGCGCACCGGCTGCGCGAGAGCCTGCTCGCCTACCGCGACGGGGCCGAACTGGTCTCGGCCACCTACGCGTCCCGCCTCACCACCAGCAAGGGCCGGGAACGACTGGCCAGCGCCGCGATTCGCGCGGGCATGACGCGCGAGGAGGCCGAACTGGCCGCCTACACGCTGCTGTACTACGTGCTCGGGCAGACGGTGGACGAGCAGTCGCGCATCCAGATGGATTCCGCGGGCGCGCTCACCGAGGAGAACTCGCCGCTGTACGACATGCCCGACGCCACCGCGCGATTCGACTTCGGGTTGCAGCTGTTCGTGAGCGGCGTGCGACATCTGCTCGGTTCGCGAATCCGCTGATACGCGCGATCGACCGCGAATCGAGTTTCGGCGCGGGCGGATCGGGGCCGGACCCCGGGATGTACCGACCAGTCGGAACCGGCGAAGGTTCCGGACGGTAGGGTTCCCCTCGTCGATATCGGCGGGTGCGGGAATCCGGTGGGAATCCGGAGCGGTCGCGCCACTGTGAGCACCGGATCCCGGTGCGAGTCAGACCTCCCCCGCCGCGCAACACTCTGGAGAGGCCGCGTCATGCCCGAGGAGCTACCGCGATGAGCCGCGCGCGGACCTCGCTCGCCCTGCCCGTCATGGGGGCGCTGCTGGTCGTGGCCATGATCGTCGCGACGGGCTTCGGCGCGGAGACGATCCCGGTGCGCGAGGTGCTCGGAGTCCTGCGCGACCGGCTGACCGGGACCGCGCACAGCGATCTGGGGCTCGACACCATCGTGTGGCAATTGCGGGTGCCGCGAACCGTTCTCGCCGCCATCGTCGGCGCGGGCCTGGCGGTCGCCGGGGCGGCCATGCAGACCCTGGTCCGCAATCCCCTCGCCGACCCCTACCTGCTGGGCGTCTCCTCGGGCGCGGGCGTCGGCGCGGCGGCGGTCATCACCTCCGGGGTGTTCGCCGGAGCCGGACTCTGGGCGCTCTCGGCGGGCGCGCTCGCCGGGGCCTTCGCCGCCGCGGCCGCGGTCTTCCTCATCGCCGTGGCCCAAGGCGGCCTCACGCCACTGCGTCTCGTGCTCACCGGCACGGTGCTGGGCTCGGCCTTCGCCGCCTTCAGCAGCTACCTGATCTTCCGCAGCAGTGACCCGTCCGCCGCGCAGTCGGTGCTGTTCTGGCTGCTCGGCAGCCTCTCCGGCGCGGACTGGACCCGAATCCTGTTGCCCGGCTGCGTGGTCGCGGCCTGCCTGACGGCCCTGCTGCTCGCCGCCAACTGGCTCGACGCGCTGAACCTGGGCCCGGACACGGCCGCTTCCATCGGAGTTCCGGTGCGCGAGTTGCGCATCGCTCTCTTCGTCCTGCTCGCGGTCCTGGTCGGCGTCCTGGTCGCGGTCTCCGGCGGCATCGGCTTCGTCGGCCTGGTGGTCCCGCACGCCGCCCGCCTGCTGGTCGGGCCGCGCCACCGCGTCCTACTGCCCGCGAGCGCCCTGTGCGGCGCCACCTTCCTGGTCGTCGCCGACGCCGCCACCCGAGTCCTGGTCCGCCCCACCGAGATCCCGGTCGGCGTCCTCACCGGACTCATCGGAGCCCCCGCCTTCCTGCTCCTCATGGGCCGCCGCACCTACCGATTCGGCACCGCATGAGGCCCGGCCACCCGGACAACGCCGCTCCGGAGACCTCCGAGGCCATCGCCGCAGCGGACCGCCGCGACGCGCTCACGACGAGCGGGCCGAGCAGCCGCGACCTCCCGGCCCCGAATGCCCTGGCGCCACGACAGCGCCGGCGTGGGTGGCGGAACAGCGCGATGCGGCGACACCACCCGGCCGCGGAGAGCCCCGGCGCGCTCCAGGTGTCAGCGCTGGCCTGCGCGGCGGGGCGACGCACGGTTGTCACGGACGTCGACTTCACGGTGTCACCGGGCGAAACGGTGGGAATCGTCGGGCCGAACGGTGCGGGCAAGACCACGCTGTTGCGGACGCTGGCGGGTTTGATCACGCCCGCCGCGGGCGAGGTCGTGGTGGATGGCCGTCCGGTGCACCAGGTTTCGGCCCGGGAGCGGGCCCGGCTGGTGGGTCTGGTCGGGCAGGACGAGGTGCCGCCCACCGATCTGCTGGTCGGTGAGCTGGTGGCACTGGGCCGAACGCCGTATCTGCCGCCGTGGGGTGCGGGCGGCCCGGGCGAACGGGCGGCCGTCGAACGGGCATTGCGCCAGGTGGATCTGGCCGGGTTCGAGGCGCGCGCGGTGGGGCGGTTGTCGGGCGGCGAACGGCAGCGGGTGCTGCTGGCGCGGGCGCTGGCGCAGGACACGCCGGTGCTGCTGCTGGACGAGCCGACCAATCATCTGGACATCACCCATCAGCTCGAATTGCTGGCGCTGACCAGGGAATTGGCGCGGACCGTGGTGATGAGCCTGCACGATCTCACCCTCGCGGACCGGTTCTGCGATCGGGTGCTGGTGCTGGACGCGGGCCGGGCGCGCCCCCTGGAACCTCCCGGCGCGGCGCTGCGCCCCGAAGTACTCGCCGAGGTGTTCGGCGTACTGGCACGCCGGGTGCCCGACCCGGACTCGGGCGGCACGCACCTCGTGATCACCGGACGAAAGGCGAACTCGTGAACAAGATCCCGGCACGCACCATCCGGACCGATGCGGCACACGCGGCGCGAGGGGTTCGTCACGACCGGGCGGGCGGCGACCGGCGCCGGACTTCGGCCGTGGTCGCCCGCGGCGCCCGGCGAGCGCTCGCGGTGGCGGCCGTCGCCGGGGCTCTCGCCGCGTGCGGGTCGCCGCAGGCCGCGACCGGCAATCTGACGGTGCGCAATTGCGGTGTGGACCAGCAGTTTCCGTCGCCCGCCCAGCGGATGTTCGTCAACGACGGGAATCTGATCTCCATGGTGCTCGCGCTGGGGGCGGCGGAGCAGACCGTCGCGGTATCGAGCCTGAAGCGGGACGCCGACACGCTGCGCAAGCATTACGGGGACGGAGTCGATCGGCTGAATTCGGTCGCGCCGGACTATCCCTCGCGGGAGACGGTACTCGCGCAGCGGCCGGACGTGATGGTGGCGGGCTGGAACTACGGGTACTCGGAGTCGGCGAATCTGACGCCGGAATCGTTGCGGGCGGCCGGGGTCGCGCCGTACGTGCTCACCGAGAGCTGCCGCCGGCCCGGCGGCGAGCGGGGCGTGGTGGACGCCTGGACCGCGCTGCGCACGGATCTGACCGCGCTGGGCGCGATCACGGGGCGCGCGGACCAGGCCGCGCGGGTCACCGGGGATCTGGATCGCCGACTGTCCACGCTGCTCGCCGCGCCGCAGCCGGAGCGGCGGCCGACGGTGTTCCTGTTCGACAGCGCCTCCGACACGGTCTTCTCCAGCGGGCAATACGGTGCGCCGCAGGCGATCCTGGAGGCGGCGGGCGCGCGCAACGCTCTCTCGGATGTGGCCGACACCTGGACGGCGGTGTCGTGGGAGCGGCTGGCGGCGGCCGACCCGGACGCCATCGTGTTCGTCGACTATCCGCCGCAGACCTTCCAGCAGAAGGTGGATCTGCTGCGCGGCAAGCCGGGCATCCAGAATCTGCGGGCGGTCACACAAGGCCGGTTCCTGAACCTGCCGTACGCGCTGTGGACCAGCGGGCCGTTGAACATCGACGCCGCCGAGCAGGTGCGGGCGCAGCTGGAACGCTGGAACCTGGTGCCCGCCTCGGGAATTCGTCCGGCCGCCGACGACGCGGTGCGCTAGGGCCGACGACGCGGTGCGCCAGGGCCGACGACGCGTGGCGCCAGGCCGACCGCGCCGATCGCTGAGCCGACCACGCGGCACGTCGACGCCGATCGGCTCAGTGGCCGGCCGCGGCCGCCCCGGACTGCTCCCGCCACAGCTGCCGCACGAACGGCACCACCTGCTGGTCGATGACGGTGTTGTACTCCTGCGGCCGTTCGATCGGGTTGGCGTGCCCCGTGGTTCGTGTGGTCACCACCAGCAGGGTCCCGCGCACCCCGCCGACCCGGTCGATGAGCACCTGGTGCGAGTACTCGACGTCCACCACCGGATCGTCGTACGGGTCGTGCGGCCGGATGAACACGATGGCCGGGCGGGGTTTGCCCGCCGCGGGTTTGGCCAGCGCCCGCAGGTCGTCGACCGCGCCGCCCGCCACGATGGCCTTGAACTGCGCCTCGATCAGCCCGTTGCTGGCGGCGTCGGTATTGAGGATCTTGGAGCGCAGCACGTCGTCGACCGCGCGCCGGAACTCGCCGCCGCGGATCACGTAGCGCCCACCGACGAAACGGTCATGGCGCGCATACACTTCCACGACCAGCCGCAGCATCCGGCTCTCCCGCGCCCCGGGCACCCAGCCCATCCAGCGCAGCATCTCCTCGCCCTGGTCGCGGCTCTCGGGCCGCACCGCGTTCAGATCCACCGGCGTGCAGTCCAGGATCACCGCCCGCACCCGGGTGCCGCTGTCCTCGTGCAGGTGCTTGGCGATCTCGAGCGCGATGACCCCTCCCATGCTGTGCCCGGCCAGCACCACGTTCGGCACCTTGGCGGCGTCGGTCACCTTCACGATGAGATCCGCGATCACCTTGGTGTCGATACCGGTGTTGTCGTAGCGGACCGCCCACACCGATCCCAGCCGCGACAGCGACGGCAGCGCCCGCGCGGTGTCCCCGGCGTCGAGCACGCCCAGCCCGACCAGATCGAAGACGGCGGTGTCGGTGGCCTGCAGTTCCGCGGGCGCGGCGATGGGCAGCACCGACGGTTCGGTGCGGGCCAGCCGATCCTGTTCGGGCAGCACGTCCAGGCCGATGTACTCGACGAACGCACCCAGCGCGACCAGCGGAACCAGGCCCAGTCGCAGGGCCAGCAGCCGGGCCCGCCGGAAGCGTCCCCAGCGCGCGCCGAGCCGGGTGGACCGCAGCCGGGCGCGCCGTCGCCGATCGTCGTACTCGGCGGCGCCGGACGGATGCGGGAACCCCGGCAGGGCCATCAATCCACTGTACGAATTTCCGGCTCGTCATCCAGGCTTGTGCCGCGCGTCATCTGCTGATAGCGCGCGCTTCACCCGCGCGTGCCGCGGCGTGGATCAGTGCCCCTCGGCGCGTTCGGCGAGGGTGGCGAGATTGTGCAGGGCCGTGCGGAAGCCGACCTCGTTGTCCTCCGGGGACAGCCCCGGGGGCAGATTGTCGTGCTGAGCGGTGACGCGGGTGCCGCCGGGCGCGTCGTCGAGTGTGTAGGTGACCGTCATCTCGCCGGTCAGTTCCGGATTGTCGGTCTCGAACTCGATGGTCTGCACCACCTCGCGGTCGGGGACGACGCGGGCGAAGACCCCGTGAAAGGTGTCGGTGTGCGGGCTAGTCTTGCCGGCCTCGGTGGGCAGGTCGTAGGTCAGTGAGATGCGGAACCGCCCGCCGACGCGGGCATCGAATTCGTGGACGCGGCTGGTCATTCCGTCGGGCACCATCCAGGTCCGCACCGAATGCGCGTCCAGGAGGGCGCGGAAAACGCTGGGACGCGGAGCACCGACGAACTTCTCGACTCGAGTGGAAGGCACGGGCGCCACCCTACGCCCGATGTGACCAAGATCACGACAGCCCCGGCGCATCCGCGCCCGCGTCCTCCGGCACGACCGGCAGCGTGCGGGTGGCCAGGGTGCCGCCGCCGGGCGCGGGAACCGGTGTCACCGAACCGGAATGGACCGCGGCCACCCACGCTCGTGAGGAATTCGTCAGTCCGGGCGGCCACCGGTCAGGGTCGCAGATACCGATCGGTCCAGTCCGCGTCGAACCAGCCGGGCGCGGCCGCGGTGAACTCGGGTCGGTCCCAGGCCCCGCTTCCGGCGGGCAACGAACCGACCAGGTCGACGCCGGTGACGGCGGGCAGATCGATGCGATTGCATTCGGAGGCGAGATCGGGTGCGGCGGGCCAGGATCCGATGACCAGGCCCGCGCAGTCGACGCCCGCCGCGGCCAGCGTGCGGGTGGTCAGCTCGCTGTGATTGAGGGTGCCCAGCCCGGCGGCGGCCACCAGCAGGACGGGGGCGCTCATCTTCTGGGCCAGGTCCAGCAGGGTGAACTCGCCCATACGCACCAGCAGCCCGCCGGCGCCCTCGACCAGGATCAGGTCGGCGTCGGCGCAGGACTCGATCCCGGCGACCGTCTCGGCCAGGGTGAGCAACGGCTGACCGCAGCGGCGCGCGGCGGTGTCGGGAGCCAGCGGGTCGGGATAGCGCGCGAATTCGAGGGTGCGGGTCACGCCGCTGAGCCGGGTGATGTCGGCCAGGTCGCCGGGTTCGCCGGGCGCCATGCCGGTCTGCGCGGGCTTGACCACCGCGACCTCGGCCCCGGCGGCGCGGGCGGTCGCCGCCAGCGCGGCGGTCACGATGGTCTTGCCGACATCGGTCGAGGTGCCGGTGACGAACAGCAGTGTCGCGGTCATACCGAAACGGCCTCCCGCCCACGGGCTTCGGCCAGGACCTCGCCGAGAACAGTGGCGATGGTGGCCAATTCGGCCTCGGTGAGATCGGCGCGCGCGGTCAGGCGCAGGCGCGAGGTGCCCTCGGGCACCGACGGGGGACGGAAGCAGCCGACGCTGAGGCCGCGCGCACGGCAGGCCTGGGCGGCGTCGAAGGCGACCTGCGCCTCGCCGAGCACGACGGAGACGACCGCCGACTCCGGGTGCCCGACACCGGCGATGCGGGCCAGGTCGGCGGCGCGGTCGAGGACCCGCTGGGCCATCTCGGGCTCGCGGCGCAGCAGTCCCAGCGCCGCGCGGGCCGCGCCGACGGCGGCCGGAGCCAGGCCGGTGTCGAAGATGAAGGTGCGGGCCGCGTCGATCAGATGCGCGCGCACCCGCTCGCTCGCCAGCACCACACCGCCTTGCGCGGCAAAGGCTTTGGAGAGGGTCGCGGTGATGATCAGGTCCGGTTCGCCGGCCAGCCCGCACTCGTGCACCAGGCCGCGGCCGCCGTCGCCGCGCACACCCAGTCCGTGCGCCTCGTCCACGATCAGGACCGCGCCATTGGCCCGGGTGACACGATGTAGCTCGGTCAGCGGCGCCAGGTCGCCGTCGGCACTGAACACCGAATCGGTGAGCACCAGCGCGCGTTCCTCGGTGCGCTGCGACAGCAGCCGATCCACGGCCGCGGGATCCTTGTGCGCCGCGATCTCCACCCGCGCCCGCGACAACCGGCAGGCGTCCACCAGGGAGGCGTGACTGCCCTCGTCCGAAACCACCAGCGCCCCACGTCCGGCCAGCGCGGTGACCACGCCGAGGTTGGCGGCGTAGCCGGAGGCGAACACCAATCCGGCTTCCGCGCCCACGAATTCGGCGAGTTCGCGCTCGAGCTGCTCGTGTTCGACGGTGGTCCCGGTGACCAGTCGCGAACCGGTGGAGCCGGTGCCCCAGTACCGCACCGAGGCGACCGAGCCCTCGACGACCTCGGGGTGGCGCACAAGCCCGAGGTAGTCGTTGGAGGCCAGGTCGATGCTCGCCGCGTCGGAGGTGCGGGGTCGCAGTTCACGGCGCAGTCCCGCGTCCACGCGTTCGGCGGCGCGGGTGTCGAGCCACTTCAAGGGATCGGCAGTCACAGCTCGGAAGCATACTTGAACGCCGTTCAGGAGGCCATGGGTGTCGGTGGACGGCGCTATGCTGGAGGATCGTAAGGAGGCTGCGCGATGCCACGATGGGCAATAGTGGTCGAGCAGACGACCGGCTTCGGCGACTCCAAAACCTGGAGTCCGAAGATCCTCACCGAGGTGGTGGGAACCCGCGAACAAGCTCTCGCCAAGGTCCCTGACCTCGTCTCGAAATTCATTCCCGATCATCCGAAGTTGATCAGCCGCCGCACGATTCTGCGCGACGGCGACACCTTCATGCTGATCGCACGTGGCTGGTCCGATGACTATCACTGCGTGTTCAAGGTCTGGGAAGTCCTGTCAGACAGCGACAATGCAGACAAAGCACGCGAGAAACGGGTCAACCGCTAGGAATTCGGCATCCCGGCGGTCGTTCAGGATCAGGCCGCGGCAGCCGCGAGCATGGCGGCGGTGATCCGGCGGACGTCCTCCGAGGTGCTGATGAACGGGGGCATGGCATAGACCAGGTTGCGGAAGGGCCGCAGCCAGGCTCCCGCGTCGACGGCGGCGTGCGTCGCCGCGCGCATGTCCACCGGGTGGTCGAGCTCGATCACCCCGATGGCACCGCGCACCCGCACGTCGGCGACGCCGGGCAGGTCCCGCGCCGGGGCCAGACCGGAGTTCAGCTCGGCCTCGATCCGGGCGACCTCGCCCCGCCAGTCGCGCGAGAGCAGCAGTTCGATCGAGGCGACCGCCACCGCGCAGGCGAGGGGGTTGCCCATGAAGGTCGGGCCGTGCATGAGACCGCCGTGCGAGCGGCTGATGGCCTCGGCGATCTCCGTCGTGGTCAGGGCGGCGGCCAGGGTCAGGTAGCCGCCGGTGATGGCCTTGCCGACGCACATCACGTCGGGGCGGACGCCGGCCTGGTCGGCGGCGAAAAGTGTTCCGGTGCGGCCGAATCCGGTGGCGATCTCGTCGAAGACCAGCAAGACGTCGTGTTCGTCGCAGAGGCGGCGCAGTTCGGTCAGGTAGCGGGGGTCGTGGAAACGCATGCCGCCCGCGCCCTGCACCACGGGTTCCACGATGACGGCGGCCAATTCGTGGGCGTGCTCGGCGATGGTCCGTTCCAGTTCGGCGACGTACTCCGGCCGGAAGTCCGCGGGGGGCGCGCTCGCGAAGATCTGCGGGACCAGCACGTCCGACCACAGCGAGTGCATGCCGCCCTCCGGGTCGCACACACTCATGGGGGTGAACGTGTCGCCGTGGTAGCCGCCGCGCCAGGTCATCAGCCGATGCTTCCCGGGCCGGCCCAGCGCGCGCTGGTACTGCAGGCACATCTTCACCGCGACCTCGACCGACACCGAGCCGGAGTCGCAGAGGAACACCTTGTCCAGCCCCTCGGGGGTGAGCTCGACCAGCAGTCGCGAGAGCCGCACGGCGGGTTCGTGGGTGAGCCCGCCGAACATGACGTGACTCATCCTGCGCGACTGCGCGAGCAGCGCCGCGTCCAGCACCGGGTGCTGGTACCCGTGCACGGCCGCCCACCAGGAACTCATGCCGTCCACCAGTTCCCGGCCGTCGGCCAGGGTGAGCCGGGTGCCCGACGCCGAGGCCACCACCAGGGGTTCGGTGCCGGCCGGGAAGCCGCCGTAGGGATGCCACACGTGGGCGGCGTCGAGGGCGGTGATTTCGGCGGGCGACAGCGCGGCCGATGCCGTCAGGGGGTCGGTCAATGCCACAGGTGGTCCTTCGAGCAGCGGGCTTGAACGGTGTTCAAGTTACCAGAACCGCCGTACGACCCGGCAGGCGCGGGCCGATAGGGTTCCCGGTATGGCTCCCGCGACTCCCGGCACCACCGGGCTCGGTGTCTGGCCGGGGACCGCCTATCCCCTGGGCGCGACCTACGACGGCGCCGGGACGAACTTTTCCGTGTTCTCCGAGGTGGCCCGGCGGGTGGAGCTGTGTCTCATCGACGCCGAGCACCGGGAGACCCGGATCGAGCTCGAGGAGGTCGACGGGTACGTCTGGCACGCCTACCTGCCCGGGATCGGCCCCGGGCAGCGCTACGGATTCCGGGTGCACGGCCCCTTCGAACCGGCCGAGGGCCTGCGCTGCGATCCGAGCAAACTGCTGCTCGACCCGTACGGCAAGGCGTTCGAGGGCGACTTCGGCACCGCCATCGCGCCCTACAACTACGGGCAGAACTCGCTCGGGCACACCATGACCGGGGTGGTCATCAACCCCTGGTTCGACTGGGCCGACGACCGCGCGCCGAGACGGCCGTACCACGAGACGGTCATCTACGAGGCGCACGTGAAGGGCATGACCGTCACCCACCCCGAGGTGCCGCCGGAACTGCGCGGCACCTTCGCGGGCATGGCGCACCCCGCGATCATCGACCACCTGCGCGGGCTCGGCGTCACCGCCGTGGAACTCATGCCGGTGCACCAGTTCCTCGACGACCGCATCCTGCTCGACCGGGGACTGCGGAACTACTGGGGCTACAACAGTTTCGGCTACTTCGCACCGCACCGCGGCTACGCCGCCGGCGCCTCCCCCGCCGCCGCGGTCACCGAATTCAAGGCCATGGTGCGCGCCTTCCACGCCGCGGGCATCGAGGTGATCCTCGACGTGGTCTACAACCACACCGCCGAGGGCAACGAGTTCGGGCCGACCCTCAGCTTCCGCGGCCTCGACAATGCCGCGTACTACCGTCTGGTGGACGACGATCCGCAGCACTACATGGACTACACCGGCACCGGCAACAGCTTCAATATGCGGCATCCGCACGCGTTGCAGCTGATCATGGATTCGCTGCGGTACTGGGTGCTCGACATGCACGTGGACGGCTTCCGATTCGACCTGGCCGCCACCCTGGCGCGCGAATTGCACGACGTGGACCGGCTTTCCACCTTCTTCGACCTGGTGCATCAGGATCCGGTGGTGAGTCAGGTCAAGCTGATCGCCGAACCCTGGGATGTCGGGGAGGGCGGCTACCAGGTCGGCAACTTCCCGGTCGCCTGGACCGAATGGAACGGCAAATACCGTGACACCGTGCGGGATTACTGGCGCGGGCAGCCGGCCACCCTGGGCGAGTTCGCGTCCCGGCTCACCGGCTCCTCGGACCTGTACGAGGCGACCGGTCGCCGGCCCAGCGCCAGCATCAACTTCGTCACCGCGCACGACGGGTTCACCCTCGCGGACCTGGTGTCCTACAACGAGAAACACAATGACGCCAACGGCGAGGGCAACCACGACGGCGAAACCTACAATCGCTCCTGGAACTGCGGCGTCGAAGGCCCCACCGACGACCCGGAGATCCTGACCCTGCGGGCCCGGCAGCGCCGCAACCTGCTCGCCACCCTGATGCTCTCGCAGGGCACCCCGATGTTGTTGCACGGCGACGAGTTCGGCCGCACCCAGCACGGCAACAACAATGTCTACTGTCAGGATTCGCCGCTGTCGTGGATGGACTGGACTCGCATGGACACCGAGGCCGAGCTGCTCGAATTCACCAGGCGCACCGTCGCCCTGCGCGCGGCGCACCCGGTGTTCCGGCGGCGGCGCTTCTTCGATCCCGCGCCCGCGCCGGACGGGCTCGGTGACATCGCCTGGTTCACCCCCGGCGGCGCGGCCATGACCGACGCCCACTGGGAGACCGGTTTCGCGCGCTCGCTCGCGGTGTTCCTCCACGGCGACGGCATCGGTGAACCGGGCCCGCGCGGGCAGCGCGTCACCGACGACTCGTTCCTGCTGTGCTTCAACGCCCACGACGAGGCCCTCGACTTCACTCTGCCCGACGCCCGGCACGGCGACACCTGGACGGTGGCGCTGGACTGCTCCACCCCGACCGGCGAACCGGCAGGCAGCGACCCGCACGGCGCGTCGTCCACGCTGCAAGTGCCCGCACGCTGTCTCGTCGTGCTGCGCCGTACGGCATGATCGGTAGCGACATGACCAGCTCGCCCGAACACACCACCGGACCCATCGCCCGCCAGATGCCCGTGCGCAGCACCTACCGCCTGCAGCTGCGGCCCGACGCGCTCACCTTCGCCGACGCGCGCGGTATCGCCGAATACCTGCAACAGCTGGGCATTTCGCACCTGTACCTGTCGCCCGTCATGAGCGCGGCCCGCGGCTCCACCCACGGCTACGACGTCACCGACCCGACCACGGTGTCGGCGGGACTGGGCGGGCCGACCGGGCTCAAGGCGCTCGCCGACGAGGTGCGCAGCCGCGGTATGGGGCTCATCGTCGACCTGGTGCCCAACCACGTGTCGGTCGCCGATCCGCGGCAGAACCAGTGGTGGTGGGAGGTGCTGCGGGACGGCAAGGACTCGCCCTACGCCACCTGGTTCGATATCGACTGGACGTCCGGCAACGGCGCGGGCGGGCGGATCGCGCTGCCGGTGCTGGCCGGGGAGAACGATCCGGCCGCGCTGACCGTGGACCGATCCGGGCCCGAACCCATGCTGGCGCTGCACGATATGCGCTTCCCCATCGCCCCGGGCACCGACGGCGAGAACGCGCTGCGCATCCACGACAAACAGCACTATCGGCTGGTCAACTGGAAATCCGGGCTGTGCGGGTACCGGCGCTACTTCACCGTCGGCGGGCTGGCCGCGCTGCGCCAGGAGGACCCGGCGGTCTTCGAGGCCACCCACCGCGAACTGGCCGCCTGGTGCGAGCACGACCTCATCGACGGTGTGCGCGTGGACCATCCCGACGGGCTCGCCGAACCCGCGCAGTACCTGCGGCGATTGCGGCAGCTGATCGGGCCGCAGCGGCTGCTGCTGGTGGAGAAGGTGCTCTCCAACCGTGAGCCCCTCGACGCCACGCTGCCCATCGACGGCACCACCGGCTACGACGCGCTCGCCGACATCGGCGGGGTGCTCATCGACCCGGACGGGGAGAAGCAGCTCACCGATCTGTCGCGGCAGTTCACCGGCCACGGCAGCGACCGGGCCTGGTTCACCGAGCAGGAGCATCGGATTCGCCGCGCGGTCGCCGAGACCATGCTGGTGCCGGAGGTGCGGCGGCTGGTCGCGGCGGTCAAACGCGATGCCCGCGCCGACGTGTTCGACACCATGGCGCTCACCAACGCCGCCATCGAGGTGCTGTCGTTCATGCCGGTGTACCGCACCGACTACGCGCCGCTGGCCGGGATGGTCGGCGCGGTGGTCGCGGAGGTGACGCGCCGCAATGCCGAACTCACCGCGCCGCTGCAGGTGCTGGTGACCGCGCTCGCCGTGGGTGGCGAGGCCGCCACCCGCTTCCACCAGGTGGGCGGGGCGATGAGCGCGAAAGCGGTGGAGGACACCATGTTCTACCGCGCCGCCCGGCTGGTGTCGCTGCAGGAGATGGGCGCCGATCCGGCCCGGTTCGGCTGCTCCCCCATCGAATTCCATCTCGCCAACGCCGAGCGCGCCGCCCGCTGGCCCGCGACCATGACCGCGCTGTCCACCCACGACACCAAGCGCGGCGAGGACGTGCGCGCCCGCATCGGCATGCTCTCGCAGGTGCCCGACATCTGGGCGCGGTCGGTCAGCACCTGGGAGGAGATCGCACCCGGGCCCGACGGCGCGACCACACTGTTCCTGCTGCAGAACATGTTCGGCGTGTGGCCCGCCGACGGACGGCCCGCCGCGAGCGTGCCCGGGCTGCGGGAACGGCTGCACCAGTTCGCGGAGAAGGCAGTCCGCGAGGCGGGCACCCAGTCCTCGTGGGAGGAACCCGATATCGAGTTCGAGACGGCGGTGCACCGCTGGATCGACGCCGTCATCGACGGACCGGTCGGCTCGGAACTCGGGGAATTCGTCAACGATCTCGCCATCCACGCCTGGACCGACTCCCTGGCCCAGAAGCTGCTGCAGCTGTGCGGCCCCGGCATCCCCGACATCTACCAGGGCTGCGAACTGTGGGAGGACTCGCTCGTCGACCCCGACAACCGCCGCCCGGTCGACTTCACCCACCGCTCCCTGCTGCTCCAATCCCTCACCGGCACCCCCGATCTCGACCCCACCGGCGCGGTCAAGATGTGGATCGCCGCCTACGCGCTGTGGCTGCGCCGCGAACGCCCCGACTGCTTCGTCGGCGGCACCTACACCCCCCTGTTCGCCTCGGGCGACCGCGACCACCACCTGCTCTCCTACGCCCGCGGCCGCACCGGCGAAACCCCCGAGATCATCGTCGCCGTCACCCGCCACAGCATCCGCCTCGACGAGGCCGGCGGCTGGGGCGACACCGTCCTCGACCTCCCCCAAGGCCACTGGACCGACCGCCTCACCGGCCACACCTTCTCCGGCCGCGCCCGCCTCGAAAAACTCTTCGCCCGACTCCCGGTCGCCCTGCTGGTGCGCTGACACCCGACCCACCCAGCTACCGCGAGAACCGCGGCGGCCTCGTCGGTCCGCAGCCTCGAAACCGACTGCGCGGCCAGCGGCTCGGGCACACCACAGCCGCAGCCCGCGGAGATCGGCCATACCAGGGCTGCCGAGGTCTGCGATCCGACCACTCCGTAATAGGCGGAGGCGCGCTGCTCGCTCTGGTTCTCAGATACCGACTGTGCGGCAGGGGGGTTGGGGGGTACCGTCGCCGGCGGTGACGGGCCAGGTCATGGCGGCGGAGGTTTGCGGGCCGAACACGCCGTCCTTGGTGACGGCGTGGCGGTCCTGCGCGGCGAGCACGGCGCGCTTGGTGTCCGGGCCGAAAACCCCTTCGGTATCGTTGATCACGGCGCTGTAGCAGGCACGCAGCGCCGCCTGCAAGGTCTGGACACCCGTCAGCGGGCCTTGGGCGGCGTCCTTGGTGGAGAGAATGCACCGTCGACCGCCGTCGGCTGTGGCGGGGACGATGACGTGCAGGCCGGGGGCCACCGGCACCGGAGCGGAGTTCAGGCAGCGCGCGGTAATGGGCGGCGGCGTGGTCGCAGCGCTCGTGCTCCCATCCGACCCGGAATTCCCATGCAGGACACCGGCGATCACGGCCGCCCCGGCCACGGCGCCGACCGCGGCCGTGACAGCGATGCGCCACCAGGCCGATCGGCGCGGCTCATCCGGTCCACCCCGCCCCGAACTCCCGAACCCGCCGGGGTGCTCCGGCTCGTCGTCCCAGAGCGGATCCACGCCTTCGTCGGCCGAATCGCTGACGCGAGTACGTGTCGGATCGGCCTCCGCGTCATCGGTCGACCGCGCCACGCTCCCCCGGGCCCGCGCGGCGCTCGGGTCCGCATGCCGGAGCGGATCGGCGTCCACCGGTGCGTCAGTGCCGACGACCGATGGTCCGGCACCGTTCTCGCCGTGCGGCCCAGCAGCATTCGGGCCCCGGCGGCCGATCGGATCCGCCTCCGGCGGGCCTGCGGTGCTCGCGTCCACGGTCTGCGCCGAATCGGCGGCCAGCAGGCGGGCCATGTCGGCGTCGAGGGACTGCGCGGGTGGCGATTCGGGGCGGACCGGGCTCGATTCGGTGGGGGCGGTGTCGAGTACGGCCGAGCGGACGAGGGGGGCCGGGATCGCCGGGCGGGAGAGCGGGTCGGAGTCGCGCAGGCGCAGGGCGGCTTCCGCGGCGGCGGCCAGGGCGCCGCAGCCGGGGTAGCGGTCGGCCGGTTGCCAGGCGGTGGCCTTGGCCAGCACCACGCCGAGCAGACCGGGCAGGCTCGGATCCGTTGCGGGGATCGGGATCTCGCGCGGAAGGTGGCCGGTGGTGAGCTGGTAGAGGGTGACGGCCAGGGCGTGGACGTCGGCGGGCGGACCGACGGTGCGGCCCGCGCACTGTTCGGGTGGGGCGTAGGGCTGGGAGAAGGCCCAGCGGCCGGTGGCGGTCTGGGTTTCCTCGGCGGCGAGGCTGCGGGCGATGCCGAAGTCGCCGATCAGGACCCAGTCCGCGCCCGCGGTGCCGGTGGTACGGAAGATATTGGCGGGCTTGACGTCCCGGTGGACGACCTGGTGGGCGTGGGCGTAGTCGAGGGCGGCGGCGACGTCGGCGACCATGCGGACCGCGCGGTCGGGGTCGATGCCGAACGGGTTGGCCTCGATGAGATCGGCCAGGTCGCCGCCAGGGACGTACTGCATGGCCATCCACAGCGTGCCGTCCGCGTCGCCGAAGTCCTTGACGTCCACGATGTTCGGGTGTTGCAGATTGGCCACCAGCTGCGCCTCGCGGCGGAACTGGGCGGTGCCCGCGGTGCCGGTCTTCATGGGGGTGAGCAGTTTCAGCGCGACGGGCATGTCCAGCGCCCGATGCCGGGCCAGGTAGACCGTGCCCATCCCGCCCGCGCCGAGCCGGCGCTCGATGACGTATCCGGCGAAGACCGACCCCGCGGCCAGCTCGGTTGCGTCCACCGTCCGCGCACCTCCTCCCGGAGCCCGCCGATTGGAGGAGGATAGCGCCGTCACGCCGGTCCGGCAGCCCATTATCAAGCGGCGGATTCCGCCGACCCGCTCCCCTCGTCGATGCTGACCGGATGCCGGGGCAGTGGAACCAGGTCGATGGACTCGATCAACTCCGGCGGGACCGGACCGGGGCGGCGCTCGCACCAGCGCCGAATATTGGCCGGGCGGTAGCCTTTTCGATCCCCGACGGTGGAGGCCAGGAAGCTGTCCTGGTCGCCGGGCTGCAGCAGTTTGCGCCACGAGTCCCAGTAGAAGCGCGGGCTGCGCCAGGCGGTGGTCATGCGGGCGACATTGAGGATGCGGAAGCCCGGGCTCAGCGAATCGTGCAGGTGCGGGGCATCGAACGGGCAGCCGCGCAACAGGTCGTCGAGTCGATCGTGGTCGAAGGCCAGGCCCTCGGCCTCGGCTTCGGCGATCATCCAGCGCAACGGGATGTCGGACAGGCCGCAGTCGGCGTAGCCGCCGCCGATATCGCAGTGCACGCCCTCGAACCAGACCTGCTTCACCCGGTCGGGCCGGTCGGCGTAGAGCCCGCGCTGCTCGTCGGGGACCTCCCACAGGCAGGGTGAGAAGGCGCGCCGCCGCTCGTCGATGGCCAGTGCCTGCCGCGCGCACCGCACGATGTGCGAGAGCCGCACATCGTGGAAGCGGTGCAGGCGCGCCGTGATGCCGGGGACGCCCATCGCGCCCACGGTGTCGAAGACACCCAGGAAGTTGATGGTCGGGGCCTCGGGGTGGGAGTTCCGGGCGCGGAACTCGGCCCATTCGGGCGGGTCCGGGTCGTCGGCGTGCTTCTTGCGCGTCCGGTAGATCTTCAAGGCCTTGGGGTACCGGCCGCCGATCATGGCCTGGTAGGTCAGGATGCCGAGCCGGTTGATCATCCCGGCCAGGCTGCGGGCGGTGTACGCGCCGCGGCTGAAGCCGAAGATGTAGATCTCGTCGCCGGGTTCCCAGTTCAGGGCCAGCTGCCAGTAGGCGGCCGACAGGTTGGCCTCCAGGCCGAGCCCGAAGGCGCCGCCCATGAGCTTGTCGGACATGAAGCCGCGGGAGCCGGGTCCGGGGACATAGTTGATGCGCTGGCCGACGCGGTTCCCGTCCTGATCCGTCCCGGTCAGCCGGACCGTCTCGGCGATCTTCACGATATTGGACACCGCCGAGTTCGATTCCGCCTGCCAGGTGCCGTCGCAACACACCACGAGTCGTTTCATGAACGTCAGCCTCCCGTTCTGACCGTCCGGTTTCCTGCGTAGCGAACTACTCGAATAATCGCCGCCCCGCCGCACGGCCGTTAACCGTGTGCGCGCCCCAGGAATCCCCGCACCAGCGCCGTCGACACGCTGGGTTCGGCCCGCGATCGGTCATGAATCGTTCACCATCGGCCTGGCACCGTGAGCCCGTGTCCCACCGCAGCGCACCTTTCCGCGCATCATCCACGGCTCGGCGGCGGGATATCCGCCGCACGCCTGAGAACCCCACGGGGGCAACCGGTCCCGTGTGATCCGGACGAGGGGTCGGATCACACGGGTCACCGGGTCAGGTCAGGTACCGGTACGCGGGCGAGTTCGGGTCCAGCCGCTGGCCCTGGATCGGCGAGGCCTCCAGCCGCGCGATCAGCGGCTCCAGGCAGTCCGGGCTGCCCAGTTCGATGCCGACCAGCGCGGCCCCGGTCTCCCGGTTGTTGCGCTTGACGTACTCGAACAGGGTGATGTCGTCGTCGGGACCGAGCACCTCGTCGAGGAAGCGGCGCAGCGCACCGGGCTCCTGCGGGAAGTCCACCAGGAAATAGTGTTTCAGGCCCTGATGCACCAGCGAGCGCTCGATCACCTCGCCGTAGCGGGAGATGTCGTTGTTGCCGCCCGACAGCAGGCACACCACCGTCGAGCCCGGTTCCACGTCGATCTCACGCAGCGCCGCCACCGACAGCGCGCCCGCCGGCTCGGCCACCACGCCCTCGTTCTGGTACAGCTCCAGCATGGCCGTGCAGATCGCGCCCTCGTCCACGTGCATCATGCGGAAAGTGCCCGCGCCGGACTCGGTTTCGGTGCTGGTCAGTAAAGGCAGCGAGGCGTGCGAGCGGACCAGGCCGCCGAAGCGCGACACCGCGGTGTAGGGCACCGCGCCGATCCGGCGCACGGCCGCGCCGTCCACGAACGGATCGATCTCGGGGAGCGTGACCGGGCCGCCCGCCACCAGCGCGGCGGTCATCGACGCCGCGCCCGTGGGCTCGACACCCAGGATCGCGGTCTGCGGCGACCGCTCGCGCAGATAGGTGCCGACCCCGGCCAGGCAGCCGCCGCCACCCACCGGCACGATCACCAGATCCGGTGCGCGGCCGAGCTGTTCGAGGAATTCGGCGGCGATGGTGCCCTGCCCGGCCGCGGTGCGCGGGTCGTCGAAGGGCGGGACCATGGTGGCCCCGGTGCGGGCCACATCGTCGGCGGCGGCCGCGGCGGCCGCGTCGTAGGTGTCGCCGACCGCGATGAGTTCCACGAATTCCGCGCCGTGCACGCGGATCCGGTCGCGCTTCTGCTTCGGGGTGGTGCGCGGCACGTAGATGCGCCCGCGCACGCCCATCGCCTTGCACGCGAAAGCCACGCCCTGGGCGTGGTTTCCGGCGCTGGCGGTGACCACGCCGGCGGCCTTCTCGTCGTCGGTGAGCTGCGCCATCAGGTTGTAGGCGCCGCGCAGCTTGTAGGACCGGACGGCGGTGAGGTCCTCACGCTTGAGGTAGATCTCCGCGCCGGTCAGCGCCGATAGCCTCGGAATCCGCTGCAGCGGCGTCGGCTCGATAATGTTCGAAATTCGCTTGGCAGCCGCGTCGATCTCGTCCGCCGTCAATTCGGGCAGCGGACCGGACACTTTCTCTGCTACAGCAAGCGGATCAGACACCCGAACATGCTAGCCGGGTGCGTGCGTCCCGGTGGAGGCAGCGCCCATTTCGGGGCCGCCTCCGGGATCGGGACGGCGTGTCAGGCGCGTGGCGTGAGGACGAACAGCGGGATCTCCCGGGTCGTCTTCTTCTGATAGGAGTCGTAGTCGGGCCATACCTCGGCGGCCCGCTTCCACCACACCGCCTTCTCGTCGCCGGTGACCTCGCGGGCGTCGTAGTCCTTGACCACGTCGCGGTCACGCAGTTCCACGTGCGGGTCGGCCTTGATGTTCCAGTACCAGACCGGATGCTTGGGTGCGCCGCCCAGCGAGGCGACCACCGCGTACTCGCCGTCGTGCTCGACGCGCATGAGCGGGGTCTTGCGCAGTTTGCCGGACTTGTTGCCGCGGGTGGTCAGCAGGATGACCGGCACACCCTGCAGGGTGGCGCCCGTGGCTCCCCCGGAGTTCTCGTACTTCTCGGCCTGCTCGCGTGCCCAATCGGACGTGCTGGGTTCGTACTCTCCGTGAAGTGGCATACGACCAGCAACGGCCCGGGCTCGTGTGTTGTTCCCGACAGAAAGTTTCGGTTGCCCGAACTTTGGTTCGACGTCTACCCTGACCATATGGCAGTGGTTCACCCTACGGACACCGAACGCGCGGTCGCGCGCGTCGCGGCCGTGGATATCGCCGGGACGGCGTGGCCGGTCTACAAGCTGGAAGCCTTGTTCGCCGGTGTGGTGGTCGCCCTGACCCTCGCCCTGATCACCGGGTCCGCGCAGGCCGCGGTGCTCGGCGCGGCCGTGATCGCGGCCCTGCGGTGGATCGCCGGTTCCATCCGGCGCTGATCTCGATCCGGAATTCCCCGGTTTCGAACCGGACGTCAATCCGTTTGGTCGGCCCACTCATACGGCCCACTTCTACCCATCAACCGGATCGCACCGCTGAATCAGATGGGGGCACCACGCGCGCGGCACTGGCCACCAGTGCCCTGCCCAACGGCAACCTCGGGGCGATCCGCCGGGCAGGGGTGGGTGAACGCCGGCCCGTGCCGGTCAGCCGGCCAGGCAGCCCGGGCCGAGCAGGGCTTTGAGGTCGCCCATGAGGGCCGAGGACGGCGAGACGCGCAGGTTGTCGGCGACCTTCAGTTTGGTGGTGCGGTCGCGGGAACCGACGTGTTTGATGTGCACGTCCGCGGTGCCGGGGTGGCGGGACAGGACGCGCTTGAGTTCGCCGATCTTGTCGGGGGTGCACAGGCGGGTGGGGATCACGACCTGCAGCGGCTTGTCGACGCCGATCGAGGAAAGATCCGGCACCACAAGGTCGTTGGCGATCAGCGAGACCCGGTCGTCGCGGGCGTTGACGCGGGCCTTCACCAGCACGATGGCGTCCTCGGTGACGTCCATGCCGTAGACCGAGTAGGACTGCGGGAAGAACAGCACCTCGATGCCACCGGTCAGATCCTCGAGCTGCGCCGAGGCCCAGGGCAGGCCGTTCTTGTTCACGCGGCGGGTGACATTGGCGAAGATGCCGCCGATGGTGACCTGCGAACCGTCTTTGACGTCGCCTTCGAGGATGGCCGGGATATTGGTGTCCGACTGCGCCGTCAGCACGTGCTCGACGCCGTTGAGCGGATGCCCGGACACGTAGAGGCCCAGCATCTCCCGCTCCAGGGCGAGCTTGTGCTTGGTCTCCCATTCGTCGTCGGGGACCTTCACATTGAAGACGCTCGCGATCGAGTCGTCACCCTCGTCCAGGCCGCCGAAGAGGTCGAACTGGCCGATGGCCTCGGCCTTCTTGGTCGACATGCAGGCGTCGATGGCGTCGGAGTGCACCAGCAGCAGACCCTTGCGCGGATGCCCGAGCGAGTCGAAAGCGCCTGCCTTGATCAGGGATTCGGTGACCTTCTTGGTGCAGGCGATGGCGTCGATCTTGTTCAGGTAGTCGGAGAAGTCGGTGAACTTCGACTTCTCCTTGCGCGCCGCGATGATCGAGGCCACCACGTTCGCGCCGACATTGCGGACCGCGCCCATGCCGAAGCGAATGTCATTGCCCACCGAGGCGAATTCGAGTTCGGACTCGTTGACGTCGGGCGGCAGCACCTGGATGCCCAGGCGGCGGCAGTCGGCCAGATAGACGGCGGCCTTGTCCTTGTCGTCACCGACGGAGGTGAGCAGACCGGCCATGTACTCGGCGGGATAGTTGGCCTTGAGGTAGGCGGTCCAGAACGACACCAGGCCGTAGCCGGCGGCGTGCGACTTGTTGAACGCGTAGCCGGCGAACGGAAGAATGGTGTCCCACAACGCCTTCACCGCGGGCTTGGAGAAGCCGTTGGCCACCATGCCCTCCTCGAAGCCCTCGAACTCGGCTTCCAGGATCTCGGCCTTCTTCTTACCCATGGCGCGACGCAGAATGTCTGCTCGACCCAGCGAGTAGCCGGCGACCTTCTGCGCGATCTGCATGATCTGCTCCTGATACACGATCAGGCCGTAGGTATCACGCAGGATGTCCTTCAGCGGCTCTTCCAATTCGGGGTGAATCGGCTTGACCTCTTGCCGCCCGTTCTTGCGGTCGGCGTAGTCGTTGTGCGCGTTCATGCCCATGGGGCCGGGGCGGTACAGCGCGAGCACGGCGACGATGTCCTCGAAGCCGGTGGGCTGCATACGGCGCAGCAGATCTCGCATGGCGCCACCATCGAGCTGGAACACGCCGAGAGTGTCACCGCGCGCGAGCAATTCGTAGGTGGCGGCGTCTTCCAGCGGCAGGGTGTCGAGGTCCAGGTCGATGCCGCGGTTGGCCTTCATGTTGACCAGGCAGTCACCGATGACCGTCAGGTTGCGCAGACCCAGGAAGTCCATCTTCAGCAGGCCGATGGCCTCACACGACGGGTAGTCCCAGCCGGTGATGATGGCGCCGTCCTGCGCGCGCTTCCACACCGGGATCGCGTCCGTCAGCGGCTCGGACGACATGATCACGGCACAGGCGTGCACACCGGCGTTACGGATCAGACCTTCGAGACCGCGGGCGGTTTCGTAGATCTTGTTGACGTCCGGGTTGGTGTTGATGAGCTCGCGGACCTCGGCGGCCTCTTTGTACCGCTCGTGCTCCGGGTCCATGATGCCCGAGAGCGGAATGTCCTTGGCCATGATCGGCGGCGGCAGCGCCTTGGAGATCTGGTCGGCGATCGCGAAGCCGGGCTGGCCGAACTGCACGCGGGCCGAGTCCTTCAGCGCCGCTTTGGTTTTAATCGTACCGAAGGTGATCACCTGGGCGACTCGGTCGCTGCCCCACTTGTCGGTGGCGTAGCGGACCATCTCACCGCGGCGGCGATCGTCGAAGTCGATATCGATATCGGGCATGGACACGCGCTCGGGGTTGAGGAAGCGCTCGAACAGCAGACCGTGCGGAATCGGGTCGATGTTCGTGATGCCCATGGCGTAGGCGACCAGCGAGCCGGCCGCCGAACCACGGCCCGGGCCGACATTGATGCCGACCGAGCGGGCGTAGGTGATGAGGTCGGCGACGATGAGGAAGTAGGCGGGGAAGCCCATTTCGTTGACGACGCCGATCTCGTAGTCGGCGCGGGTGATGTAGTCGGCCGGAACGCCGTTGGGGAAGCGCCGATCCAGGCCGCGCATGACCTCCTTGCGCAGCCAGCTGGCCTGGGTCTCGCCCTCGGGCACCGGGAAGATCGGCATGCGGTCGCGGTGTGCCCAGACGTCGTCGTAGGACTGGACACGCTCGCCGATCAGGACCGTGTTGTCGCACGCGCCGGGGACTTCCGCGTCCCAGATGGCGCGCATCTCCTCGGCGGACTTGAGGTAGTAGCCGGAGCCGTCGAACTTGAAGCGGGTCGGATCCGAGAGCGTCTTGCCGGTCTGAATGCACAGCAGCGCTTCGTGATTGCCCGAGTCGTGCTCGTGCACGTAGTGGCAGTCGTTGGTGGCCAGCGGCGGGATGCCCAGCTTCCTGCCGACATCGAGCAGGCCCTCACGGACCCGGCGTTCGATGGACAGGCCGTGGTCCATGATCTCGAGGAAGAAGTTCTCGGGACCGAAGATCTCCTGCCACTTGGCGGCGGCCTCGAGGGCCTCGCGCTCGTGGCCCAGGCGCAGGCGGGTCTGCACCTCACCGGACGGGCAGCCGGTGGTGGCGATGATGCCCTCGGCGTGCTCGGCGATGATGTCGGCGTCCATCCGCGCCCACTTGCCCAGCTGGCCTTCGATGGAGGCGAGGCTGGACAGCTTGAACAGGTTGCGCAGACCGGTCGCGTTCTCCGCGACCATGGTCATGTGGGTGTAGGAACCCGAACCGGAGACGTCGTCGCCCTTCTGCGACGGGTCGCCCCACAGCACGCGCTTGGTGTTGAACCGGGACTCGGGCGCGATGTAGGCCTCGATGCCGATGATCGGCTTGATGCCCTGCTTCTTGGCGGAGTTGTAGAACTCCGAGGCGCCGTACATATTGCCGTGGTCGGACATGCCGACGGCGGTCATTCCCAGCCGGGTCGCCTCTTTGAACAAGGGCGTGATCTTCGCCGCGCCGTCGAGCATCGAGTACTCGGTGTGGTTGTGGAGATGGACGAATGATCCCGACGAGGCTGACACCCGGACATACTATGCGGCCCCACCGACGAGTTCCGCAGCCACGCGGGGCCGCCCGCGACGATCGGCGTGGCGGGCCCTGCGTGTCGTGGCGGAGCTCACCCGGACGCCCGCGCGGGCATCGGTTCAGGCGGCGGCGGGCCGGTCGAGGGTAGCGGTGCGGCGCGTCGCGTTGGCGCCCCGCACCGCCAGCGGCAGCACCCATGCCGACGCGATCTGGTCCAGGCTCATGGCCCCGAGGCCCAGCCGGTTGTGGACGAAACCGACAGACAGGCCCAGCCGGGGTTCCGCCCAGCCGAAGGACCCGCCCAATCCGATATGCCCGAAGCCGGCGCGCGCCCCCGGCACCGGCAGCGAGTGATAGCCCATGTGCCACATCATCGGGATGTAGAACAGCGCGCGGTCGAGGTGATAGCTCTCCACACGCCGCATGGCCGCGATGGTCTCCGGCGACAGGAATCGGCGGCCCTCGTGCATGCCGTCGTTGGCGAGCGCTCCGTACACGGTGGCCAGCCCGGTGGCGGTGCACACGCCGTTGCCCGCGCCCAGTTCGGTGTGCAGGATCGGCGGGTCCTCGCCTTCGAGGAGTTGATCCAGGCCGGGCAGGAACAGCGCCCGCGCCGCCGCCCCGACCGCGCCGGGCAGTGAATACGCGCGGCCCAGCGCCAGCGAGACGTAATTGGCGCCGACGGCCGACAGCTTGTTGCCGCTCAGGACCGCGGCGCTGGTCGGCGACCCGGCCGGGGGCAGGCCCAGGTGGATGCCCTCCGCGCCGAGCGGTTCGGCGACCTCGGTGCGGATCAGTTCGGCCATGCCGCGGCCGGTGACGGCGCGGGCCAGCCCGGCGAGCAGCCAGCCGAAGGTGAGCGCGTGATAGGTCGGGACGCCCAGCAGATGATCGGGTTTCGCGGCCGCCAGATGGTCTTCCATCATGCGGTGGTCGAGCACGTCGTCGAGGCCGCGCGCGATCTCGGGCAGCCCGTAGAGCCCGGCGCGGTGGGACAGCAACTGCCGCACCGTGATTCGGCCCTTGCCGTTGGCCGCGAATTCCGGCCAGTAGTGGGCGACGGGGGCGTCGTAGTCGACCAGGCCGCGGTCGGCGAGCCGGTGGATGACGGTGGCCGCGATGCCCTTGGTGGCGGAGAAGACGATGGCCCCGGTATCGGCGTCCCAGGCCCGGCCCGGCGCGGCCTCCCCCGTCCAGATCCGCACCAGCGGTTCTCCGCGCAGGTGCACCGTGAGCGCGCCGCCGGCGCCCGGGTGACCGCCGACCATGCGGGTGAAAGTACGTACCAGCGGGCCGAATTCGGCGGCCGCGTAACCGCCCACCGTGGCGGGCAGGTCGACGAGCCCCGTGGCGTCATTGCTCACGGAATCCACAGTACGAGTGACCAGTCACCGAGGGCAATGATGACACCGGGAGAGTTACTGTCGTTGGCCCAGTGGTTATCCGGGGTGGCCGGGTAGTGACCCCGGCGTTATCGACGCGGGGTTTACCGAGATCAGCGGGGTGACGGCGGCATATCGGTAGGCTGAGGCGCATGCGGAAGCCGTGGTCGATGGTTGCGGCGGCGCTGGTCGTGATCGCCGCGCTGGTCGCCGGATGTTCGTCGTCGAAGCAGGAGAGCGCACCTCCGGTCACGCTGACCGGGCACTGGCACGGCACCATCGAAGTGCCCGATCAGCCGCTGGCGGTGGGAGTCGGTTTCACCGCGGACGGCACGGCCACCATCGATATTCCGGCGCAGGGGGTGGTGGACGGGCCGTTGAGCGAGGTGCGGACCGGACCGGATGCCGTGACCTGGACGATCACCAAGATTCCGGGCAAGCCGTCGTTCCAGGGCGTCTACGACAAGGGCTCCGACAACATCAAGGGGCAGTTCACCCAGTCCGGGCAGTCGTTCCCGCTGACCCTGACCCGCGGCACGGTCGAGGGGCCGCCGCGGCCGCAGGAACCGAAGCCGCCCTACCCGTACAAATCCGAGGACGTCAGCTATCGCAGCGGCGACATCACGATCGCGGGGACGCTGACCGAGCCGCAGTCGGGCGGACCGTTCCCGGCGGTGCTGCTGATCAACGGCAGCGGGGCCAACGACCGCGACGAGGAACTGCTGGGCCACAAGCCGTTCCTGCTGCTCGCCGATACCCTCACCCGCGCGGGCTACGCGGTGTTGCGGACCGACAAGCGCGGTGTCGGGCAGACCGGCGGGCGGCTGAACAGCGCGACCTACAGCGACCTCACCGACGACATCGCCGCCGGAATGACGTTCCTGCGCGGGCGTTCCGATATCGACGCCACCCGGATCGGGCTGCTCGGGCACAGCGAAGGCGGGTATCTCGCGCCGCTCTACGCGCGGCGGCCCGACAGCGGGGTCGCCTTCGTGATCCTGATGGCGGGCCCGGCGGTACCCGGTTCCGAGGTGCTGCTGGAACAGAATCGGCTGATCCTGGCCGCGCAGGGCGCGACGCCCGAGCAGGTCGGCAAGCAGGTCGGGTTCACCTCGACGCTGTCGTCGGTGCTGTGCAAGGGCGATCTGGTGGCCGCCAAGGACTATGTGCGCCAGCACAATGACACCCTCCCCGCGGAGGAACGCCTCTCCGAGGAGGCCATGGACGAGTTGGTGTCGCCGTACATGGCGGCCCTGGTCTGTTACGACCCGGCCCCGGCGCTGTCGGCGCTACGGGTTCCGGTGCTGGCGTTCTACGGCAGCAAGGATCTCCAGGTGCCGGCGGCCCAGAACGAGGGTCCGGCCCGGACGCTGCTGGCCGCGGATCCGGACGCGACCGTGATCGTGTTCGACGGTCTCGATCACCTGATGCAGCCCGCCGACAAGGGCACGCCGGACGAGTACGCCCGGATCGAGACCACCATCGACCCGCAGGTGCTGACCACCGTGACCGGCTGGCTGACCCAGCGCTTCCCGCCCGGCCACTGAACCGCCCGCTCGATTCGCCCGTATCCACCGAAAGAGTGGCGGACGAGCCAACCGATTGCGAGAGTGGTGTCGTGGGATTCTATGAGGATCGAGTCGTGCCCCGGCTGGTCGACCTGTGCTGCGGCGCGAAGAACATGAACGGCGAACGCCAACGGGTCTGCGCCGGACTCCACGGCCGGGTCGTCGAGATCGGCTTCGGATCCGGCCGCAATGTGCCGTTCTATCCGGAGACCGTGAAGTCGGTGAGCGCGGTCGAGCCCGCCGATCTCGGCTGGCATATGGCCGCCGGACGGGTGGCCGCGGCGACGGTTCCGGTGGAACGCGCCGGCCTGGACGGGCAGGCGCTGCCGTTCGCCGACGACAGTTTCGATTCCGCGCTGTCGACGTGGACGCTGTGCACGATTCCCGATGTCGACGCCGCGCTCGCCGAGGTGCGCCGGGTGCTGGTGCCCGGCGGCACATTCCATTTCGTCGAGCACGGACTGGCACCGGATCCGGGTGTCCGGACATGGCAGCACCGGCTGGACCGCCTGGAGCAGGCGGTCGCCGGTGGCTGCCATCTCAACCGCGACATCCCCGGTCTGATCGAAGCCGCCGGCTTCGAGATCCGCGATATCGACCGGTACTACCAGCGGGGCCCCAAACCCTGGGTGGCATTCAATCTGGGCACCGCGGTCGCCCCGTGAGGATTACCGCGGCCAGCCGCCGTACGGAACGGTGATCAATTCCATGTAGTGGCCGACGGGATCGAGGAAATAGATCCCCCGGCCCCCGTCATTGTGGTTGATCTCGTTGACGCCCTGCTGCCGCGGATCGGCCCAATACGTCATGCCGTACTGCTTGATCTTGGCGTACGCCGCATCGAACTCGTCCTCGGAAACCAGGAACGCGTAATGCTGCGGCTGTGGTTCGCCCTCGAAACCCGGTGGCAGATTGGCGAAGTCGAAGGTGACTCCGTTCCCGACGGAAATCGGAATGAACGGCCCGTACGGCTTGCCCACCTCCACCCCGAGGATATCCGCCCAGAATTCGGCGGAAACCCGATTGTCGGTGCACGCGACAATGGTGTGGTTGAACTGGATAGTGATAGGAATTCTCCTGTGTTCGTGGCGATCCCGACCCTGGACCGGTACAAGTCGGCCGACAGGAGCACCGCCACTGATTCGACGGTAACCAGGTGCCCGAGAATTCGCCAAGGGGGGTGTGGCAACCGTCACAGGTGAGGTTCGTGATCGGGGCGGTCATGCGCGCCGGGGCGCGGAGTACTCCTGTTCCGGGCGGCCGGTGCTGCCGTAGCGCAGCTGCATTCGCAGGTCACCGGCGCCGACCAGGTTCGCCAGATAGCGTTGCGCGGTGGCGCGGGAGATGCCGATGGCGGCCGCCACCTGAGCCGCCGACATCGCGACGTCGGCGTCGCGGACCGCTTGCAGCACCAGATCTTTCGTCGGCGAGGCGGCCGCCGCCGCGCCGGTCGACACGCTGGTCGGGGAAGCGGCGGGGCGCAGCGCCGCCAGTGCGGCATCGACATCGGCGGCGGCGACCTCCGGGGCCGAGAGCAGTCGCCGATAGCGCGCGTATCCGGCCAGCCGGGTGGCGAGCACCGCGTGATCGAACGGCTTCACCAGATAGCCCAGGGCGCCGGCCGACAGCGCCGCCCGGACCGTGGCCGATTCCGTTGCGGCGGTGAGCATCATGGCGTCACAGCTCAGCTCGCGGACGAGGTCGACGCCGGAACCGTCGGGCAGGTAGACATCGACCAGTGCCAGATCGAACGTGCCGTCGGCCAGTGCGGTGCGCGCGGCGGCGATCGAGTTCACGGTCGCTCCGACCGCGAATCCCGGTAGCGCGGAGACGATTCCGGCGTGCAGGTTCGCGACGCGGAAGTCGTCGTCGACCACCAGGACGGTCAGTTCTCCTCGGCCCACGCCGGCTCCTCCTCGGTCAGTACGCCCGGCATTCGGGCGATGAACTCCGCGCCCCGCAGCCGGGACTCCCCGTCCACTGCATCGTCGCGTACCCCACCGGGGTCGCCGAGCAGTACATCGCCGCCGCGGGCGCGCGCCACCTGGCGAGCGAGTGCCAGACCCAGGCCGCGTCCGCCGGGTCCGCCACCGGCTTTGGTCGAGACTCCTTCGGCGAAGATCGAATCCGCGAGCTCGGGCGGTACGCCTGCCCCGCTGTCGGCCACCGCGAAGTGCACGGTATCGCCGTCGCGCACCAACTCGACCTCCACCACGGATTCGTGGCCGGGGGCCGGGGCGTCGCTCGCCGCGTCGATGGCGTTGTCGACGAGATTGCCGAGCACCGTCGTGACGTCCACGGGGGCGGCGAGATTCGCGTCGACCCAGGTATTGGGGCCGAGGCGGAGGTGGACGCCCTGTTCGCGGGCGTGGGCGGCCTTGGCGGCCAGGAACGCTTGCAGATACGGGTCTCTGATGGTCTCGATGCCCGGCAGCGTCGTGCCGAGGGGTCCGGATCCCAGCAACTCCTCGACGTAGCGGGCGGCCTCGCCGGGGCGGCCGGTGTGGAGGAGGCCGTTGAGCAGGTGGAGGCGGTTGGCGAATTCGTGGCGCTGGGCGCGCAGGACGGTGCTCATGGTGGAGACGGCGTCGAGCTGGCGGGTGAGGGATTCGACGTCGGTGCGGTCGCGGACGGACAGGACCGCGCCGAGGGCGAGGGTGTCGCGGGTGACGGTGCGGGCGGTGACGACCACGATGCGGTCGCCGACGGCAGCCTGAACCGGGTTGCCGTCGGCGGCGCGGAAGGCTTGCAGGACACGGGGAGTCAGGCCGATAGCGTCGATACCGCTGCCGGGCGCGGGATCGATGCCGAGCAGGCGGCGAGCTTCGTCGTTGACGACGGTGATCCGGGATTTCGCGTCGGCGGCGACGACGCCCTCGCCGATGCCGTGCAGGACCGCGTCCTGCTCGCGGACGAGGTCGGCCAGATCGGCGGGCTCGAGGCCGAGGGTCAGACCGTGCCAGCGACGGGCCAGCAACACTGATCCGGCAATGCCCGCCAGCAGCGCGCCGCCGACCAGCAGACCGGCCCGGCGCAGATCCCGCACCAGTTGTTCGCGCACGGCCGCGGTCGAGATGCCGACGCTCACCTCGCCCACGACCCGGCCGGGACCCGACTGGCCGCCCGGCGGATCCGGTTGCAGAACGGGCACTTTCGCCCGGACCGATTCGCCGAGGGTGCCGTGTTCCTGGATCACGACCTCGCCGCCGCCCAGGGCGCGGGAAGGGTCGGTGCTGACCATCTCGCCCAGGCGGGCGCGGTCAGGGTGGGCCAGGCGGATGCCCGCGTCGTCGGTGATCACGACGAACAGCGCGCCCGTGCGCAGCCGGGCGCTGTCGGCGATCCGCTCGAGTTCCCCGTCGGCCAGTTCCGACCGCAGTCCCGGACCGGCCGGGAGCGGACTGTCGGCGTAATGGGCGACGGCGGCGCGGACCTGCGGGTCGGAGGCGACGGTGCGGGCGATGGCCAGCGCGCGCTGCCCGTATTCGCCGGAGAGGCGGTCGCCGCTGACATAGGCGAAGACGCCGAAGGCCAGGCCGACGGTCAGACCCACCACCGCGATCTGCAGAAGCAGGATCTGCGTCCGGAGCCGGACGGAACGCGGGCCTGGCGAGAACACGACGCCAGTGTAGACAACCCTCCGCAAACAGCTGAGCAGAATGCGCAAAACGGTCGAATCGCTGCTTGTGTGACTTGCGCGCACAACCGGGCAGAGTGTGACCCGGCACACGTAGCTTCGCTTCGACGCCGCAGCGGCGGCACTGGAACGGAGCGGTAATGAGCACAACGACCACGGAGCGCGGTGGCACGACGCCACCGATCGAGCCGGCACCCCTGATCGAGTTGCGCGGCGCGACCAAGCGGTTCCCCGGCAACAACGGCGGCATCCACACCGCGGTGCGCGACCTGAACTTCACCGTCGCCGCGGGCGAATTCGTCGCCGTCGTCGGCCCCACCGGCTGCGGCAAGTCCACCACCCTGTCGCTGGTGTCGGGCCTGGAACCGGCCTCGGCCGGCCGAACCCTGGTGCGCGGCAAAGATGTCCGCGGCATCCCGGACGGCGTCGGCTACATGTTCCAGCAGGATGCGGTGCTGCCGTGGAAGTCGGTGCTCGAGAACGTGGCGCTGGGCCCGAAGTTCCGGGGCGTCGGCAAGTCCGAGGCGCGGGAGCGGGCGGCCCGCTGGGTGCGCACGGTCGGGCTCGGCGGGTTCGAGAACTACTACCCGCATCAGCTGTCCGGCGGTATGCGCAAGCGGGTGGCCCTGGCCCAGACCCTGGTCAACGATCCCGAGATCATCCTCATGGACGAGCCGTTCAGCGCCCTGGACGTGCAGACCCGCCAGCTCATGCAGGACGAACTGCTGCGCGTGTGGTCGGGCTCGGACGGCTCCGAGGGCCGGGAGAAGGGCCGGGCGGCGGTCATTTTCGTGACCCACGACTTGGAGGAGGCCATCGCCCTCGCCGATCGGGTCGTCGTCATGACCGCCGGCCCCGCGACGGTGTGCGGCGATTTCGAGGTCACCCTGGACCGCCCGCGCAATGTCGAGGAGGTGCGGCTCACCGAGGAGTTCCGCGACCTCTACAAGGAGATCTGGGACACGCTGCGCGATCAGGTCGAGGCGGCCCGGACGAAGGGAGCGACCCGTGTCGCTTGAGGTTGTGGACAAGACCACTACCACCGCACCGGAATTCGAGGTGGAGACCGAGGAGCAGATCCTCGCGCGGGTCCGCTCGCAGGCGCGCAGGAACAAGATCCGCACCTGGGGCCTGCGCGCCCTGATCGTGGCCGTGTGGCTGGGTTCCTGGCAGCTCACCGCCACCTACTGGATCGACCCGTTCTTCTACTCCAAGCCCTCGCTGATCTGGGACCGCCTGGTCGAATGGTTCACCGAGGGAACCCAGTTCGGCTCGATCTGGCTGCAGCTGTACACCACCGTGCAGGAAGCGGTGCTGGGCTTCGCCATCGGCACCGTGGCGGGCATCGTGCTCGGCGTGCTGCTGGGCCGCTCCCGCTACTGGGCCGACGTGCTGGCCCCGTTCATCAAGGCGCTCAACGCCGTCCCGCGCATCGTGCTGGCCTCGCTGTTCATCATCTGGTTCGGGCTGGGCTTGCAGTCCAAGGTGGCGACGGTGGTGGTGCTGGTGTTCTTCGCGGTGTTCTTCAACGCGTTCACCGGCGCGCGTGAGGTGGACGGCAATGTCATCGACAATGCCCGCATCCTGGGCGCGAGCCGCCGTCAGGTGCTGGGCTCGATCGTGCTGCCCAGCGCCACCACCTGGATCCTGTCGTCGCTGCACACCGCGTTCGGTTTCGCGCTGATCGGCGCGGTGGTCGGCGAGTACGCGGGCGCCAGTAAGGGTTTGGGCCTGCTGATCAGCAACGCGCAGGGCACGTTCGACGCGGCGGGCATCTACGCGGGCATGATCATCATCACCGTGGTGGCGCTGGTCGCCGAATGGCTCATCGGGCTGGCGGAGAACCGGCTGCTGAAATGGCGGCCGTCGCAGGCCGGTTCGGGACACGGGATCTGAGCCATGAGGTACCGCAAGCATATCGCCGTGATCCTGCTCGCCGTCGGCTCGCTGCTGCTGGCGACCGGCTGCCGCGACTCCCGCACCATTCCGACCGCGAACGGGCGGCCGCAGATCACCATCATGGTGGGCGGCCTGGAGAAGGTCATCTACCTGCCCGCGATGCTGACCGAGCGGCTCGGCTTCTTCCAGGCCAACGACCTCGACGTGCACCTGCTGGGTGAGCAGTCCGGCGCGAACGCCGAGACCGCGCTGCTCACCGGCGACGTGCAGGCCGTGGTCGGCTTCTACGACCACACCATCGACCTGCAGGCCAAGGACCAGTGCCTGAAGACCGTGGTGCAATTCGCGGACGTACCCGGCGAGGTGGAGTTGGTATCCAAGCAGGACGCCGCCGCCGTCCAGTCGCCCGCGGACTTCAAGGGCCGGAATCTGGGTGTCACGTCGCTGGGTTCGTCCACCGACTTCCTCACCCAGGCGCTGGCCGGGCAGGCCGGGCTGGGGACCTCCGACTACACGCGGGTGAAAGTCGGTGCGGGACAGACCTTCATCGCGGGCATGAACCACAACGGCATCGACGCGGGCATGACCACCGATCCGACCGTCGCCAAGATGGTCTCCTCCGGGGACGCCGAGGTGCTGGTGGACATGCGCAACGAACAGGGCACCCGGGCGGCGCTCGGCGGGCTGTATCCGGCCGCGTCGCTGTACATGCGCTGCGAGACCGTGCAGGCGCATCCGGACATCGTGCAGAAGCTCGCGAACGCGTTCGTGGAGACGCTGCGCTGGATCACATCCCACTCCCCCGAGGAGATCGCCGCCAAGATGCCCGCCCAGTACGCGGGCGGCGATCCGAAGCTGTACGTCAAGTCCATCACCGACTCGATCAGCATGTTCAACGGTGACGGCCTGATGAAACGCGAAGGCGCGGAGAACGTCCTGCGCATCCTCGGCCGGTACTCCCGCAATGTGGCGCCCGTCCGGGACCGCATCGACCTGGACGCCACCTACACCAACGAGTTCGTCGGCAAGGCCCAGGGCACACGCCAACCCTGACCGGTCGCCCGGAACCGCACACCGCATGAGGGGGTGTGCGGTTTCGCGCTAGACGGAGGTCTTCGCGGCGCGGCGGGAGCGGCGCAGGGCGTCGGCGGTGAAGATGGCCAGCGCCAGCCAGATCAGCGCGAAACCCGCCCAGCGGGAGGCGGGCATCGGTTCGTGGCCGACCGCGACACCCCAGGTCAGCTGGAGCGCGGGCGTCAGGTACTGCAGGATTCCCATGGTGGACAACGGGACTCGCGGGGCGGCCAGCGCGAACAGCACCAGCGGGACCAGGGTCACCGGCCCGGTCAGCATGAGCAGCCCGGTGTGCCCGGCCGAGGAACCGAACGTCGCATTACCGGTGAGCGCGATGACGATGACCGCGATCACCGCGAACGGCGCGGCCGCCAGCCCCTCCGCCGCCAGCCCGGGCAGCGCGTCCAGCCGGATCACCTTCTTCACCAGACCGTAGGTGGCGAACGAGCAGGCGAGGATCAAGGCGATCCACGGCGGGCGCCCGTAGTCGACGGTCAGCACGATCACCGCGGTCGCGCCCAGCCCGAGCGCGACCCACTGCGGGGCGCGCAGCTTCTCGCGGAAGATGAGGACGCCGAACGCCACCGTCACCAGCGGATTGATGAAATAGCCGAGCGCGCACTGCACCACGTGATGCGAGATGACCCCGTACACGTAGGTGCCCCAGTTCAGCGAGATGGCGGCCGAGGCCACCGCCGCCAGCCGCCAGGTCCGCGCGTCGATCCGCCGCAGCTCCCCGAGCCGCCCGGCGACCAGCAGCGCCAGCAAGGCGACGACCAGGGTCCACAGGATCCGCTCGGCCAGCACCTCCCCCGCGCTCGCGAAGGACAGCAAACCGAAGAACGCGGGAAACAGACCCCACAGGAAGTACGCGCCGATCCCGAAGGCGATCCCGGTGTCCCGCTCCCCGTCGTGCCCCGCGAATCGGCCACGCCACCCGCGCTCGGCCGTCACCATCGCGGCGCCCGCGGCCGGGTGCGGGGCGGGGGACTTCGGATGCTGATGTCCTTCGGCCACCCAATTACGTTAGCGTGCGCAACAAGTCTATTTCGCCGCGATGCCGCCGCGCCGTGCCACCACCGCGCCCGGCCCCGCCGCCGCCACGCACCCCGACCCCGCTGGAAGTCACGCGCCGCCCTGTCCCCCGCAGTCCGTGTCCTCTCCCACCCCCCTTCACGGTGTCCGATTTGTCGGAGTTTGCCTTTGACCTGGCACAGCGCGCATTTTCGACACCGCCGAATTCAGCTACATCTGGGTTAACGGCCCGGAAGGGCTAGCCTGGTCGGCATGTCGATCACCGCGCAGGCAGCGAGTCCGCCGAGCCCACCCGCGCTGGGGCTCACTTCCGCCGAGGTGGAGCAGCGCCGGCGGGACGGGCTGACCAACGACGTGCCGGAACGGGCCAGCCGGTCGGTCAAGGACATCGTCAGGGCGAACGTCTTCACCCGGATCAACGCCATCCTCGGCGTGCTGTTCATCCTGGTGCTGGCCACCGGATCGATCATCGACGGCATGTTCGGCCTGCTGATCATCGCCAACAGCGCGGTGGGCATCATCCAGGAGATCCGGGCCAAGAACACCCTCGACAAGCTGGCCATCGTCGGTCAGGCCAAACCGATGGTGCGCCGCGACGGGCAGGCCACCGCGGTCACGCCGCAGGAGGTCGTGCTCGACGACATCATCGAGCTCGGCCCCGGCGACCAGATCGTCGTCGACGGCGAGGTGATCGAGACCGAACTCCTCGAGGTCGACGAGTCGCTGCTCACCGGTGAGGCCGACCCGATCGACAAAACCCGTGGCGCGCAGATCATGTCGGGCAGTTTCGTGGTGTCCGGCAGCGGCGCGTACCGGGCCACCAAGGTCGGCAAGGACGCCTACGCCGCCAAACTCGCCGACGAGGCCAGCAAGTTCACCCTGGTCAAGTCCGAGCTGCGCAGCGGTATCGACACCATCCTGAAAGTCATTACCTACCTGCTGATTCCGGCGGGCCTGCTGTCCATCTACAACCAGCTGTTCTCCTCCAAGGAATCCTGGCGGCCCGCCGTCAACGGCATGGTCGCCGCCCTGGTGCCGATGGTGCCCGAGGGCCTGGTGCTGATGACCTCCATCGCCTTCGCCGTCGGCGTGGTCCGGCTCGGCGCGCGCAAGTGCCTGGTGCAGGAGCTGCCCGCCATCGAGGGTCTGGCCCGGGTGGACGTGGTGTGCGCCGACAAGACCGGCACCCTCACCGAGAACGGCATGCGGCTGGCCGAGATCCGGCCGGTCGACGACAGCGGACGCGCGGTGGACCCATCGAACGACGGCCGGGCCCCCGAGGAGTTGCGCCGTGTGCTGGCCGCCCTCGCCGCCGACGACCCGCGCCCCAACGCGTCCGTCCTGGCCATCAAGGAAGCGCTGCCGGACGCCCCCGGCTGGCAGTCCACCGGTCTCGCGCCGTTCTCCTCCGCCAAGAAGTGGAGCGGCATGTCCTACGGCGAGCACGGCAACTGGCTGATGGGCGCGCCCGACGTGCTGCTGGACCCGGACACCGAGATCGCCGCCACCGCACAGGAGATCGGGGCCAAGGGCCTGCGCGTGCTGCTGCTGGCCCGAAGTGACCGCCCGGTCGACTCGCCCGACGCGCCCGGCCAGGTCACCCCGGCGGCACTGGTGGTGCTGGAGCAGAAGGTACGGCCCGACGCCAAGGGCACCCTCGAATACTTCGCCTCCCAGCATGTTTCGACCAAGGTCATCTCCGGCGACAACGCGGTGTCGGTCGGCGCGGTCGCGTCCTCGCTCGGGCTGAGCGGCGGCGACGATCCGGTCGACGCGCGCACGCTGCCGACCGACCAGCACGAACTCGCGGACGTGCTCGACGAGAAGACCGTCTTCGGCCGGGTCCGCCCGGATCAGAAGCGCGCCATGGTCGGAGCCCTGCAGTCGCGCGGGCACACCGTCGCCATGACCGGCGACGGCGTCAACGACGTGCTCGCCCTCAAGGACGCCGACATCGGCGTCGCCATGGGCTCGGGCAGCCCGGCGACCCGCTCGGTGGCGCAGATCGTGCTGCTGGACAACAAGTTCGCGACCCTGCCGTACGTGGTGGCCGAGGGCCGCCGGGTGATCGGCAATATCGAGCGGGTCTCCAACCTGTTCCTCACCAAGACCGTCTACTCGGTGGTGCTGGCCTTCCTGGTCGGCATCGCGGGCATCGGGTCGCAGATCTTCCACTACAAGGCGATCGGCTACCCGTTCCTGCCCCGCCACGTGACGATCGCCGCCTGGTTCACCATCGGCATCCCGGCCTTCATCCTCTCGCTCGCGCCCAACAACGAGCGCGCCCGCACCGGATTCGTCGGCCGCGTCATGCGTTTGGCGATTCCGTCCGGCGTGGTGATCGGCGTGATGACGTTCATCTCCTACCTGATCGCCTACCGGGGACCCGACGCCGGGGACACCGCGAAGGTGCAGGCGGGCACGACGGCGCTGATCACGCTGCTGATCATCGCGGTGTGGGTGCTGGCCATCGTGGCCCGGCCGTGGAACTGGTGGAAGATCCTGCTGGTCTCGGGTTCCGTTGCGGGATACCTGATCCTGTTCGCGGTGCCGTTCACCCGGCACTTCTTCAAACTGGATCCGTCCAATGTCGCGCTGACCACCTCGGCGGTCGTGTGCGGCGCGATCGGCGTGGTGCTGGTCGAGGTGGCGTGGTGGCTCAGCGCCAAGTATCTCGGCGACACCCCGCACAACGCACCGGCGGTGCTGGACGAAAACGACTGAATCGCACGGCGTTCCGGAGCGGCGGCGCACCTCGGGGTGTGCCGCCGCTCCGCTGTTTCCAAACTGGTCGCATGGTTTGGCTCGCCGGGTGGTCGGCCGTCCTGGGCAGCGGTCGAAATCGCAGGTACCTTGTGCCCCATGGAGGTCTTGCTGCATCAGCTCGACGCATTCGCCGACGCGCCGTTCTCCGGCAACCCCGCGGCGGTCATGCCGCTGCTGTCGTGGCTGCCCGACGAACTGCTGCAGCGGCTGGCCGAGGAGAACAACCTCGCCGAGACCGCCTTCTACACCTCCGCGCTACCCGCGGAAGCGGGTGTGCCGCCGGACAACTCGCCCGCCTTCCACCTGCGCTGGTTCACCCCGACCGTGGAGGTCGACCTGTGCGGGCACGCCACGATGGCCACCGCCGCCCAGATCCTCGACGACATGCACCCCGGCGCGGACCGGGTGCACTTCTACACCCGCAGCGGATGGCTGCGCGTCGACCGCGACCGCGACGATCTGGTACTGGACCTGCCGTCGGTGGCATCGGTGGAAATCGATGCGCAGGAGGAACTTCCGCACCGGCTCGCCGAGGCGCTCGGCGTGCGGCCGCTGCGCGCGTTCGAGGGCACCGACGTGGTGCTGGTCGTCACCGCCGAACACGAAGTGCGCGAATCCCGCCCGAACTTCGCCGCCTTCCCCGACCTGAAACGCGCCGCCATCCTCACCGCCGAAGGCACCGAGGTGGACTTCGTCTCCCGCGTCTTCGCTCCCGGCCAGGGCATTCCTGAAGACCCGGTCACCGGTTCCGCGCACGCCCAGCTCACCCCGTTGTGGAGCCGCGAACTGGGCCGCACCAGCCTCACCGCCCGCCAGCTCTCCCGCCGCGGCGGCTCCCTGCGCTGCACGCTGATGGGCGACCGCGTCCGCCTGACCGGCCGCTGCCGCCGCTACCTCGACGGCGTCGTCCGCATCCCGGACTGAGAGCCGCCTCCCGGACCGAGAGCCGCGTCCCGGACCGAGAGCCCGCCGGCCGCCCATGCCTCGTGCGGCCAGGTACCGCGCGGCCAGCGGTCCCATCGCGCGTCCGGCCAGGTCACCGCCGGGAGGCCGGGTCAGCGCGCGACGATCTGCCGGGTGAGCGTGTCCAGGTCGTCGGCCCGATAGCCGGGGTAGCCGTGGAGGATCGCCCGCCACTCCGCGGGCACGGCCGACGCGCCCCAGCGGGCCCCGAGCAGGCCGCCCGCGATGGCCGCCGTGGTGTCGGTGTCGCCGCCCGCGCGGACCGCCAGTTCCAGTGCGGCCGAAAGAGTTTCGGCGTGGGTGATCGCCCACCACGCGGTCTGCAGCGCGTGCACCACCCAGCCGTTCTTGGCGAAGTCGGCCGGGACGCCGGTCTCGGCCTTGTCCAGCAGCGGTTCCCAGAAGCCGGTGTCCACCTGCGACAGCGCCTCCCGCAGGCCGTCGTAGGTGCCGAACAGCACCGCGTGGCGGATGGCGAGGGTCCAGAGCTTGCACGCCTGCATGGCCTGCATGTCGTAGTGGGTCAGGGAGCTCACCAGCTTGGCTGCCTTGCCGCACTTCTCGGCGTCGTCGAGATAGGCGAGGGCGACCGGGGCGGTCCGCATGAGCGACCCGTTACCCGCCTTGAGCCCCGGCAGATCGTGCGCCCGCAGCTGCATGGCCCGGCCGGTCCGATCGCGGTGCTCGAGCACCTGCCGCGTCTGGTTCCCGATATCGGCCGGCTTGGAGTCCCACCACGCCACGAATTCGGCGGCCACCGCGTCCAGCCCTTCGGGGCCGCACAGGTCGCCCGCCACCGCCGCCGCGCGGGCCACCGCGACCGCCATGGCGGTGTCGTCGGTCCACTCCCCCGGCGCCCACCGGAACGCGCCGCCGCCCTTCATCCGGATCTCCACGTCGGGACCGGGATGGGTGAACTCGTATCCGGCACCCAGCGCATCCCCCGCCGCGGTCCCCACCAGCACGCCCAGGGCCCGATCAGCCTGCTCCGGCGTCAATTCCATCCGCATTCGCCTCTTCCGCTCCGATGCCGTCGGCATCGATCCGCCACGCGTATCCGATCCACCACGACGTTACCCACCCCGGGGCCACGCCGACCCGGGCATCCGCGGTCTTCACGGGTTCTGGACTACCCTCGGATCCGGAGGTTCTGCCGATGACGAATCAGCGCACCGACCGCTCCGCCCAGTCCGCCGCCGACCCGCGGTCCGCACCGCTGGCCCCCGTCCCGGGCTCCGGACACATCTTCGACGTCGAACGTCGCCTGAGCACCGTCGACACGGACGAGATCCAGAATCTGCGCATCGACGGTATCGCCCGCCACCTGCAGGACGCCGGAGTCGACCATCTGACGCAGATCGGCGCCCTCGAATCCCACCCGCACTGGATCGTGCGGCGCACCGTCATCGATGTGCTGCGCCCGATCATCTGGCCCACCCGGTTACGTGTCCGGCGCTGGTGCTCGGGCATCTCCCCGCGCTGGTGCTCCATGCGCGTCCGCCTCGACGCCGACACCGGCGGCCTCGTCGACACCGAGGGCTTCTGGATCCACATGAACAAGCAGACCATGAGCCCGTCCCGCGTCGCCGACGAGTTCTTCGACCTCATGGCCACCACCACCGACGACCATCGCCTGCGCTGGCGCCAATGGCTCGACACCCCCGCCCCCGCGGCCGACGGCACCCGGTATCCCCTGCGCCGCACCGACACCGATCACTTCCGGCACATCACCAATACCGCGTACTGGCATGCCGTCCACGAATTCGCGGCCGGCACACCCGAACTCACCCGCGGCCCGCACCGCTACATCCTCGAATACAACAAGCCGATCCGCTTCGGTGAACCCCTCGACATCCACGCCGTCGACGCCCCCGGCGCGCTCACGCTCTGGTTCACCGTCGACCAGGAGACGCGCGCCATCGCCCAACTCTGCGCATTGGAGGACGCCTGATGCTCCCCACCCCCGTCTCCGCCGAGGATCTCAATATCTACGGCCGGGCCGACCTGCCCTGGGACCGAGTCCGCAAAGCCCTCGACATGGCGATCGGACTCCCCGAGACGGCCGAATTCCTCGGCACGGTAAGCCCTTCCGGCAAGCCCAGCTCCGCGGGAATCGGCTGCGTCGAATCCGACGGCCATCTCTACTTCACGAGCGGACCGGCCACCAGGAAGTCCCGAAACCTGGCCTCGAACCCGGACTGCACCCTCTCACTCCGCCTCCCCGGAGTGGACCTGGTCCTCTCCGGGGAGGCTCATCGAGTCACGGACACGGCCGAACTCGACCGCGTCACGGCTGTCTACCGCGCGGGCGGATGGCCCGCGGAACGATCGGGAAGCGAGGTCACCGCCCCCTACAGCGCCCAGAGCGCGGGTCCCGCGCCATGGCACCTGTACCGCTTCACCATCCACTCGGCCGTCGGGGTGGCGCTGACCGACCCACACGGGGCAACCCGCTGGCAGTTCGCGCACCGAGGGATGGCGTTGTCACAGGAGCACTCAGATGCACCAGATGACGCTACCGAGGTTGAAGCACAACGCAGCTGATCCGAACGATCCGTTGATCGGAGTGGCGGAGGTCGCCGGTGGCGCCGCAGCAGTGGTGTCGGCGCCGGCCGCGGGTGCGGCCAAGACCAGCAAGGGCGCCGCAAATACAGTCGCCGCTACGGTTTTCATGATCTTTCTAGACATTTTGCTTCCTTACCACGAGCTTTTGTGGTGTCCGCGTCTGCCAGGCTGCGCTGCCGAGCTAGCGGACGTGACCGCGATCGCGTCGCACGCCGAGTCGGCTCTGCGACACCCGATTGGCTCCTCGGTTAAGCAGTAATCCTTGTCAAGCACATGCCGTGTCCCGATCGGAACACGCAGTGAGGCCGGCCGAGAGCTACCGCATCGACCTGACCGAACAGGGCGTCAAGTGGAACGACGCCGAGTAGGAGCTTACTCCTGGCTACCAATCGATTTGGGCGGAGTATGCAGATTTAGTTGATGAAGATTCTGCAAAGTCGAGCGTCCGGGAACCGGTCAGCCGGCGGGGACGGGGCCATCATCGGGGCCCGGGACCGCGGCCTCACGCTGCTCGGGCAGCAGTGGCGAGACAGCGAAGACGGCGGCGGAGGCGTCGGCCGGCAGCGCCTCGACAGCGCGGATTCCGGGACGGGTGGCCACGGTTCGCAGCCGGTCGAGGGAGCCGTGGACGACCACGCCCACGACGCACGCGCAGCCGGCGCGAAGCCGCGCGGCGACGAGGTCCTTGACCTGCGAGGAGCGGGAATCGAAGGTCGGGGTCGATTCCATCTGGGCGACGGCCGATTTCACCGAGGCGACCGCGACGGCCTCACCCGATGGCACGCCGATCGCGATGATGGGTGTCGCGACACGGTCCACCCACACGTGATAGTCGACCTCCGAGATACGCAGGCCCGCACCGAATTCCGGGATCCGGTCGGCGGTGACGCCTGCAGCGAAGGACAGCAGGGCCCAGCGACCTCCGGAGTCGCTGCCCTCCAAGGACTTCCGGGCGCGCGTCAGGTAATCGGACACCGGCTCACCGCTTTCCGGTCCCAGCCGGTCCGTCGCGATGATCCCCGGCCGAGGCGGGTTCGCCCAGCCCAGCACGAGGATCAGGACGACGAGAAGCACCGCCGCCGTGGCGATCCCGGCGCGACGCAGGGTCGGGCCCGCCACGCCGCCCGGCCGCGGTGCATCCACTCGGAGCTCCGATCAGTGCTGACGCAGGACGTCGAGCGCGTGTTCCAGGTCGGCGGGGTATTCGCTGGTGATCTCGACCCAGCGGCCGTCGGCGGGATGGTTGAAGCCCAGCTGGCGGGCGTGCAGCCACTGCCGCTCCAGGCCCAGGCGTTCGGCCAGGCGCGGGTCCGCGCCGTAGGTGAGGTCACCGCAGCAGGGGTGGCGCACGGCCGAGAAGTGGACGCGGATCTGGTGGGTGCGGCCGGTTTCCAGATGGATGTCGAGCAGGCTGGCGGCCTGGAAGGCCTCGACCGTGTCGTAGTGGGTGACCGACGGGCGGCCGTCGGCGGTGACCGCGAACTTCCAGTCGTTGCCGCGGGCGCGGCCGATGGGGGCGTCGATGGTGCCGCTCGACGGATCCGGATGGCCTTGCACCAGAGCGTGATAGCGCTTCTCGACGGTGCGGTACTTGAAGGCGCGCTTGAGCTGGGTGTAGGCGTGCTCGGACTGCGCGACCACCATCACGCCGGAGGTGCCGACGTCGAGGCGGTGCACGATGCCCTGACGCTCGTGGGCGCCCGAGGTGGAGATGCGGTAGCCCATCGCGGCCAGACCACCGACCACGGTGGGGCCGGTCCAGCCGACACCGGTGTGCGCGGCCACGCCGACCGGCTTGTCCACGGCCACGATGTCGTCGTCGGCGTAGAGGATCTTCATGCCCTCGACCGGGGTCGCCTCGACGGTGAGTTCGCGCTTGGGCTCGGGGAATTCGACCTCCAGCCAGGCGCCGGCCGTGAGCCGATCCGACTTTCCGGCCGCGACGCCGTCGAGCTGCACCGAACCGTCCTCGGTCATGGTCGCCACGGCGGTGCGGGACAGGCCGAGCAGCCGCGACAGCCCGGCGTCGACACGCATGCCGTCCAGCCCGTCGGGCACGGGCATGCTGCGAGTCTCCCTCATGCCGCCTTCCCCTCCGAGGTCGTCGCGGGCGCGCGGTGCATGCGGGTGCCGTCGGGTTCGAAACCGAACACCGTCAACGCCACCAGCAGAATCGCGCCACACACGATCGCCGAATCGGCCACATTGAACACCGGCCACCAGCCGACCGCCACGAAATCCACCACGTGACCCTGCAACGGGCCGGGCGCGCGGAACAGGCGATCGATGAGATTGCCGAGCGCGCCGCCCAGCACCAGGCCCAGGCCGATGGCCCACGGCAGCGAGCGCAGGGTGCGGCCGATCCGGATCACGCCGATCACCACGGCGGCGGCGATCAGGGTCAGCAGCCAGGTCATGCCGGTGGCCATGGAGAACGCCGCGCCCGGGTTGCGGACCAGGGACAGCCGCGCCCAGTCGCCGATCAGATAGATCGGCTTGCCGGGGGTGATGGTGGAGACCACGATCGTCTTGGTCAGCAGATCCAGGCCGAGCACCACCGCGGCGAGCACCAGCAGACTGCGCAGGCGCAGCGGCTGCGACGCGGTCGCGGCGGGAGCGCTGTCCGACTCGGCGGCTGCGCCGGCGGGGGAAGCCTCGGCATCGATCGCGGGAACGGTCTCCCCTGGCGACTTGTCTGGTTCCTCAGCGCCCGTTTCGCGCGGCCGGTCGGTACTCACCCTGACATCATTCCTTATCCGCGCCCGGCGACTCCGAACGGTCCGGGCCCGGCGGCTCCGAACCGCCGCGCGGGCCGACCCGGGGCCCGTCCCGGCGAACCGAAACGGCGGCCGCACAGGATCCCAGCTGTTTTTCAGGAACCCGTCGTAACCTGTTCGACGTGACGGTGTTGTCTTCCTCCCCCAGCTCGGCGAACGCCACCGCACCCTGTTCCGGACCCCCGCGACCGCCTCGCCGCGGGAGCGCCCGCGGCCACCGTTCCGGGGTGCTGTTGCTGGTCCTCGCGGTCACCCTGACCGCCTTCGGCGTCGGCTGCAGCGACTCGTCGGAGACCACGGCCGAGGGCGACGGCACCGAGCCGGTGGGCATCAACAAAGAGGTCACCATGCCCATCGAGGCCGTGACCACCACCGTTGTCACCCCGGGCGCCGAACCCCGCTCGCCGCTGCGCCGCACCCTCGAGCCGGGCACCAGCCAGCAGGTGACGTTGAGCACCGAGCACCACATCGAGCAGCAGATCAATCAGCAGGCGCAGCGCGACATCTCCCCGCCCGCGGTCACCATTCCGCTGACCGCGCAGGCCGGGGCCGACGGGGTCGAACTGACCGTCGGCAATGTCACCTCCCCCGACCCGACCCTGGCTCAGGCGTTGACGCACGCCGACGGATCCCACGTCGGTTTCGACGTGAGCGAGCTGGGCGCGATCACCGCACTCAAGCTGGCCCCCAAACCGGCCACCTCCGACGCCGCGCGCGCCGCGCTGGAGCAGTCGTTCTATCAGGCCGTGTACCAGTCCATCGCCTTCCCGACCGAGGCCGTCGGCGTGGGCGCGGTATGGACCGTACGGCAACAGGTTTCCGGGAGCGTCCCGCTCGAGCAGGTGACCACCTGCACCCTCACCGCCCGCGAGGGCAACGAACTCACCATCGAACTGAACGTGGTGCAGAGCCCGAAGTCCGCGGTGTGGCATCTGCCCAACGAGGCCGGCCAGCTCGAGATCGTCGACTACCTGATGCACGGCACCGGCACCATCACCGTGGATCTGGGCCTGCCGCTCCCGGTTTCCGGCCAGGTCGAAGTCGGCGGCAACCAGACCTACCGCGACCCGCGCAGCGCGGTGACCCTGCGCCAGACGCTGCGCACGGAGGTGCAGTGGGGAGCCTGACACGGCTGGCGTTGCTGGCGGGCGCGCTGGCGCTGACCGCCACCGCCTGCGGGAACAGCAAGGACTCCGGGGGCCCGCTGCCCAGTCTGGGCCCGGCCGTGCAGCCGACGCAGTCGCCCGGCGGCGCACCGGTTCTCGACGAGTACACGCTGCGCTCGGATCTGCTGGATCTGACGGCCATGCCCGCGGGGTTCACCGCCCTGGACGACCCGCCGCCCGGTGCGTCGGGCGGCGCGGGCGCGAAGACCGATCCCGCGCAGTGCGCGAAGGTGCTGGAAGCGATCGCGGTGCAGGCGCCCGGCGCGGCGGCGCGCGCGGCGGCCCAGTTCGGCGGAATGAACTTCGCCAGTGTCGACATCGACGCGGCGTCCTATGCGAACGGAGGCGCGGCCCAGGCCTTTTCCGCCGCCCAGTCGCTGCTGACCGGGTGCACGAAGTACGCGGGCACCGATGCCGACAACACCAAGGTCGAATTCCGGCTGGGTGGTTTGAGTCAGCCGCAGGCCGGGGACGGATCGACCGCGTTCCAGGTCCGGACCACCAGCGAGGGACTCACCCTCTACACCGACGTGAGCATCACGCTGGTGGGCTCGACAGTCGTGCAGATCGCCTACTCCGACGCCAAGGAACCCGATCCGCAGCAGCTCAGCGCCATGACGGCGGCCCAGGTCCGGAAACTGCGGGGAGCCGCGGGACCCTAGGTGTCGCCGGTCCCCGGGCCTAGGCTTGGACGCGTCCGACAACAACCTCGACGGGAGGTTTCCGATGTCCGATGTCTCACCCATTCCCGACGGCTATCCCACCGTGTGTCCCTCGCTCGCCTGCAATGGCGCCGCCCGGGCGATCGATTTCTACAAGCACGTGTTCGGCGCCGACGAGCGTTTCCGCATGCCCGGCCCGGACGGCACCATCGCGCACTGCGAAATGCAGTTCGGCTCTTCGGTGATCATGCTCGGTGACCCGGCCCCGGCCATGGGGTTCCTGGATCCCCGCACGGTCGGCGGCACGCCGGTCAACCTTTATGTCTACGTCGACGACGTGGACGCCGCCCATGCCGCCGCCCTGTCCGCGGGCGCGCAGGAGCTCCAGGCCCCGGAGAATCAGTTCTACGGCGACCGCACCTCCGGCATCGAGGATCCGTGGGGGCACCGCTGGACCCTCGCCCTGCACGTCGAGGACGTGGATCCGGAGGAGATGGCCAGGCGCATGGCGGCCATGCAGGGCTGAGTCCCGCCGAAACCGCCAGGGCCGAGCCCCCGAAAACGACACCGCACCCGCTTCCGTCGGGAAGCGGGTGCGGTCGCGGTCACTGCGTGGGGGCCGGAGTCACTGCCAGCCGGTCACATTGATCGGCCCGGGATTCCACAGTCCCGGGTGACTCTCGACGGTCACCGACGGCTTGGCGGTCTGCGCGGAACTGTCGATGCGCTCGAACCGCTGCAGCTCGCCCCAGTCCCGGCGCGGGTCGTTGTCCAGGAAGGTGGCGATGGTGACCGGGCGCAGGAGCATCGAGCTCCAGCCCAGCGCGCCGCCGCCGTCGTGGCTCTGCCACAGCGTGGTCATCGCCGCGCCGCCGCGGTCGGGCAGGATGCGGTACTCGGGCACCTCGGCGATGCCGTCGAGGTGATCGAAGGGCCGCTGGCACGGGAACTGCAGGCCCACTTCCCAATCCAGCAGTACCGGCTTGCTGCTGCCGACGTACTCCTGCAACGTCACCGTGTGCGGGATGCGCGGCGGGGTGAGCGCCACCCACTGCTTGGGGTCGCTGTCGCGATCGGTGGCGACCACGCGAATCGCGGTGGCGGCGGCCGGGATCTCGCTCAACGGCGTCCGCAGGTTGCGCCAGGTCGGGGCGGGACCGATATCGATCGGCGTCACCCGGCCCTGCGCGACGGGCACACCGTCGGCGCCGGGCACACCGTATTCGACCTCGACCGACTGGCCGGGGGTCACGATGCCGTCCTGGTCGACCGAGCGGATGCGGCCCGCGGCGGCGATCGCGATGATGCCGGAGCGGTTCTCGGCCGCGGGCAGCGGGTACCAGCCGGTGGTCAGGGTGGAGATCGCCTCGGAGCTGTTGTAGCTGCCCAGCACCGGGGTGCTCGCATCCAGGCCGAAAGGCAGTGGCGCGGTGGTGGTTCCGTCGGTCGTGCCGCTGCTGCGCCCGCTGACCGCGCTGGCGACGCTGCCGCCGGTGTCGAGGTCGTCGTCGGGGCGCAGATCGGTGGCGACGCCCTGGGGCGTGAAGCCGGTGGCCTCGGCGCCGAAGGCGCTGTGCGGGTCGCCGGTCAGCGGCGCCAGCATGCCCGCGTTGGGCTGCTCCTCCACCCGCACGTCGCGAGCCAGGCCGCACGGCTTGCCCAGCACCGCATCGATATTCGAGCGGGCCAGCGAGTACGCCGGGTACTGCACGACCGCGCCCTTGGCGAGCATGGCCACCTCGAACACGACCATGAACGCGGCCGCGACGGTGAGCGGCGGGATGGCGACGAAACGCCAGCCCAGCTTCGAGATCCGGTGCGGGCCCGGCTTTTCGGGCGCGCGCACATGGAACCAGCCGGCGAGCGCGAGCAGCGCCAGCGCGATGCCCAGGAAGATCTTGGAGACCAGGAACCCGGCCAGCACCACCGGCTTGTCGTTCCAGGAGATCGACCAGTTCGACACGTACCACCAGCCGTTGATGCTGGCGAACGCCGCGGCCAGCGCGAACGCCACCACCGCGGCGAACAGCGCCCGGTTGCGCGGCGAGCGCATCACCTTGGGGCCGACCGCGACCGCGGTGAGCACCGCGACCACACCGGCCAGTCCGGCGTAGATGCCGTTGTGGTGGGTCCACTTGGTGGGGGTCAGCATCATCAGCAGGATGACGCCGACGCCCGTGCCCAGCACGCGCCGGGCGGGGCCCGAGGCGGTGAACGGGATCCGGCCGCCCTTGCGCAGCAGCACCGCCGCGCACACCGCCAGGCCGATCCAGAACACGAACATGCCGAAGCGCCGGGCCAGCGAGCCGTCGATGGTGGGCATGAAAAGGTACTGGTAGCGAATGTATTCGCCGTCCCAGTGCACATCCGGGCCGACCGCGGTGTGCACCCGGCTCATCTCGAACATCGAGGCCAGCGGCTGATCGCAGAACATGACCGCCAGCACCACGGCGCCGGCCGCGGCCACCGGAGCGGCCAGCGACAGGTACGCGCCGAAGCGGGCCTTCAGGATGGTGAGCGCACTCGCGTCGGGCGGGGTCGGCTTACCCAATTCCGTTGCGCGCCGGTTGAGAATCCGCCAGATCGGCCGGATGCCCGCCAGCAGCGGAGCAAAACAGATGATGCCGGACGGGCCGACGGTACAGGTGAACGCGCCGATGGTGACGGCGATGCCGTAGGGCAGCAACCGTCCGGTCGCGATGGCCCGCTCCACCGACACCCAGGTGAGCAGCACACCGAGCGCCACCAGCGGTTCCGGTCGCAGGCCGTTGTTGTAGGCCAGCCACACGGCCAGGAAGCCCAGCGCCCCGGTCCACACCGCGATCCGGTCGCGGCGCACCCGCGCGCCCAGGCGCGGGATCACCTCGCGGCTGAGCACCAGCCAGATCAGCACGCCCGCGACCAGCGCGGGCAGGCGCATCCACACGCTCGCCGGACTGACCTGCGCCATATGGCCGATCAGGTCGTAATACGGTGTGCCGACCGGGGTTTCGGGAACACCGAAGTAGCCGAAGTAGTTGGCCATGTACCCGGCGTGCAGGGACGCGCGGCCCATGCCGAACTGGTAGCCGTCGTCGGAGGTGGTGGCGCCGATGAAGTGCCACAGCACCAGCGTGCCCAGCACCACGGCGTCGACCGGCTTGAACGTCCACCAGTGCGCGGGCAGGAAGCGGCGGCTGCGACGGCCGTCGAGGCGGTCCAACCGGAACAGGGCGCCCAGCGCGACGAGGGTGCCGACGATGGCCGTCCAGATGGCGATCCGCTTGAGCGGGCCCGGGGTGGAGGTGAAGCGGCTGTCCACCGCCGCGGTGACCTTCGCGCCGTCGGAGACGGTCAGATCGCTGAAGATCCCGACCAGCTGCGGCCGGTAGTCACCGTCGAGGGTGACCGGCTCGACCGAGGAACCGGTCAGCGTCGCGGTGGAGGAGGTGAAGTCCGAGTGGACGGTGAGCGCGCAGCCCGCGCCGAGCTGGTCCACGGGCACGCTGAGCAGCGTCTTGTGGTGCAGGATCGCTTCCAGCTTGCCGGGCGTGGTGACGCCGTCGGCGGTGGTCGCCGCGGTGACGCGGGCCACGAATCCGTACTTCTCGAGGTCCGGCGCGCCGTGGGGTCCGGTGGCGGCCAGCGTGCCGCCCTTGGCGCCCAGCTGGGCCACGGCGGCGCAGGGGATGGTGGCGTCGAAGCTCTGCGGCGCGTACGTGATCAGCGGGGCTTCGATGCTTTGCGTCGAATTGCCCTGAGGCCAGGTCAGAGTGGTGTGGTCCACACGCACCGGCAGGAACGGCACCGCCAGCGCCGCGAGCACCGCGATCAGGCCGGCGATCAGGGCGACAGGGCGCGCCCAGCCCCCTCGAGTCCGTCTCTCGGGTTCGGCACCAGCACTCCCGGCGGCATCCGGCCCCGCCTTCTCCAACACGTCCGTCACGACCGCAGATCCTAAGCGGTCCTCATCATCGACCGCCAAGAAGAGGACGAACCCGGCATTCCATCAGGGGAAGCCGGGTCCGTCCCCGACGACTAGCCGCAGGCCGGGGAGGTCTGGTTGACCAGCGAGAGGGCGTTGCAGACCCAGTCCTTCTGGACCTTCCACTTGCCGTCCTCGGCCACGAACGGCACGACGGCCTGCTGCGGCGTGCCACCGTTGACGGCGAACTGGGCGTCGGCGGTGAGGGTGCCGTTGCCGAGGTCGGTCACGTTGGTGACGGTGATGGTGGCGTTGTTCTGGCGGTAGGCCTCGGTGAGGCGGCCGGGCAGGGCCGGGTCGGCCTGCGCGCCCTGCATCATGTCCAGCTTCTGCGAATCCGGAATGTTCGGATCCAGCGCCTTCTGCAGCTCGGCATTCAGGTCCGCCGCGGACGGGGCCGGCGGGTAGTTGTTCTGCGCGCCGGTGACCTTGGAGGTGGTGGCCTTGGTGGGCTTGGTCTCCTTCTTGTCACCGCTGCCACACGCCGACAGCCCGAGTACGGTCACGACAGCCAGCGTGGCGACCGCGATGCGTCCAGTCTTCTGAAGCTTCAACTGCTCGTCCTTTGCGTTCGAGTAGGTCCGTTCGACAAGTGACAGCTACACCCGCGGCGGGCTGCCCGACTGGCGACACTACCAACGCCCGGTCGCGGAAACCGCCTCCGAGGGTGGTGGCGCGGCATTTTCAGGCCGAATCCTCATAATTCGCGCATTCGGGTCTTAACGCCGTCAGCGCAGGCTGCCCAGCGGATCCGCCCTGGTGAGAGCCGGATCCGCGGCGCCGAAGGTGCGTGTGGGACCCGGTCCGGTGGAACGGGTCTCGAAGCGGACCGTCACCACCCCGTGCCCCGCGCCCTGCACCCAGCCGTGGCCGAATTCCGGGTGCTCGACATCCAGTCCCGGATACCAGGTTCCGATCGCGAAGGAGCGAGTTGCGGGTGGTACCAGCGGATCCGGGCCGCCGGGCAGGGCCGGCGTCTGCTCCTCGGCGACCGCGTCGGCGTCCACCGTCTGATCCAGTTCCGGGAACAGCGATTCCTGCCGGATCTCCGACAGCCCGGCGAAACCCACGCCCACCAAACGAATCGCACCGATCTCGGCCGGGTCCAGGGCCGAGCGCTGCGCGGCCGCGGTCAGCGTGACCAGGTCCTCGGTGGCGTAGGGCAGTGTGGAGGATCGGGTCACGATGCTCATATCGGTCTTCTTCAGTTTGAGCACCACCGTGCGCGCCGCCCGCCCGTCTCTGCTCAGCCGCCGGTGCGCCGAGGCCGCCATGGCGTCGATGGCCGGGCGCAGCTGGGCGAGGGTGAGAATGTCGGTCTCGTAGGTGGTTTCGGCGCTGATCTGCTTGGCCTCGGCGCGCTCGGCCACCGGGCGGTCGTCGATCCCGCGTGCCAGCCGGTGCAGCGCCACCCCGATGCTGCCGCCCAGGATCGAGGCCGCCTCCGATTCCGGCAGCGCCGCCAGCGCCCCCACCGTCTCGATTCCCAAGGAGCGCAAACGACTCTCGGCCACCGGCCCGATCCCCCACAGTCTGCGCACCGGCAGCGCGGACAGGAAGCCGTCCTGCTCGACCGCCGGAATCACCCGCACCCCATCGGGTTTGGCCAGGCCGGAGGCGATCTTGGCGAGCTGTTTGCCGCTGCCCGCCCCGACCGAGGCCACCAGTCCGGTGCGTTCGCGGACCGCCGTCCGCAGCTCCTCGCAGAATTCGAGCACCCGCTCCGGCGTCGCCCCCGCCAGTTCCGCCGGTTCCCCGAACGCCTCGTCGAACGACAGCGTCTCCAGCACCGGGATCCGCGACCGCAATGCCTCGAACACCTGCCGGCTGAGTTCCCCGTACACCGCCCCGCGCGGTGGTATCACCACCGCCGACGCGCCGACCAGCCGACGCGCCTGATGCATGGGCATGGCCGACCGCGCGCCGAACACCCGCGCCTCGTAACTGGCCCCGGCCACCACGCCGCGCCCGCCCATGCCGCCGACCAGCACCGGCCGTCCGCGCAGGGTCGGTCGGGTGAGCTGTTCGACCGAGGCGAAGAAGGCGTCCATATCGATGTGCAGCACCCAGCGCCGCTGGCCCCGGCCTCCGGCGGGGCTGAGGGGTTGCCGTGAATCCGCCACGGCCCGCACCGCGCCGCCGCCCGGCGCCGACACCCCAGCACAACCGGCCTCACCAGGCACGATGCCCGGGTTCGCGGGGTCGGCGGAGGTGGTCACACAGGGAAATCTACAAGCGGCTACCGACAGGTACGAGCAGGAACCTGTGTGAGAATTCGTCCATGACGATTCGCAAGGCCGTGATTCCCGCTGCGGGCATCGGCTCGCGCCTGCTGCCGTTGACCAAGGCGATCCCGAAGGAAATGCTCCCGGTGGGCGACAAGCCGGTCATCGAGCACACCGTCCGCGAACTCGTGGCCTCCGGTATCACCGACATCACCATCGTGGTCAGCGGTGGAAAGTCGTTGATCCAGGACCACTTCCGCCCCAATCCGGCGCTGGTCGCGCAGCTGCGCGCCGACGGCAAGACCGCCTACGCCGACGCGGTCGAGGAGGTCGGCGAGCTGGCCCGGGCCGGCCACATCACCTACCTGGACCAGCACGGTCCCTACGGCAACGGCACGCCGGTGCTGAACGCCGCCCGCCACCTGGGCGACGAGCCCATGCTGGTGCTGTGGCCCGACGACGTCTTCGTCGCCGAGGTGCCGCGCGCCCAGCAGCTCGTCGACGCCTACGCCAAGACCGGCGCGCCCGTACTGGCCCTGATGCCGATGGACCCGGCCGAATCCTCGCGCTACGGCGTGCCGGTGGTCGAGGAGACCGAGGGCAACGGCCTGATGCGGATCAGCGGCCTCAAGGAGAAGCCCAAGCCGGCCGACGCGCCGTCCGAGTTCGCCGCCATCGGCGGCTACGTGGTCACGCCCGGCATCATCGCCGAGCTGCGCCGCCAGGTCGACCACTGGTACACCCACCGCACCGGCGAGGTGTACCTGACCGACGCCATCAATATCTTCGCCGCCGAGAACCCGGTGTACGGCCAGGTGATCCGGGGTCGCTGGTACGACACCGGCAACCCGGCCGACTACCTGACCGCGCAATTCGCCTCCGCGCTGGCGCACCCGGAGTACGGTCCACTGCTGCGCGGCCTGGTCGCCGAGTAGGAGAACCGCGACACGCGCTGAACCACAGCGGATCCGCATAGCCCGGCGCACAAGTGCCGTGTGCCACAAGCACGCCGACCCCGATATTGTCGAAACCTGAAACATTGGGGCACGAGTCGGCGATCATGCGCATGGGTCGGGACACCCTGTGGATCGAAGGTCGGTTTTGCTAGGCGGATTGGGCACTCGGGCAGCACTGCTCGCGGCGGCAAGTTGTTCCCTTGTCACTACGTTCACCACGGTCGTGCCCGCGGGCCCGGCCTTCGCCGCCCCTCCCGACCCGATAACCAGCAGCGCCGCACTCGCGGCGACAACGGTGTCCGAGGACGGATCGACGATCGAGAGCTTCGAGATCCACGACGCGCGCAACCTCACCCTGCTGGTGCACTCGGCCGCCATGGACGCCGACATCACCGTGGAGGTGCAGCGGCCCGCCGATCCCTCGCGACCCCGGCCGGTGTTGTACATGCTCAACGGCGCGGGCGGCGGCCAGGACACCGCGACCTGGAAGCGCAATACCGACGCCACCCAGTTCTTCATGGACAAGAACGTGAACGTGGTGATGCCCATCGGCGGCGCGTTCACCTACTACACGGACTGGCGCAGCGCTGATCCCAAACTGGGACAGCCCATGTGGAAGACCTTCCTCACCGAGGAACTGCCGCCGCTGGTGGACGCGGCGCTCGGCACCGACGGCACGCACGCCATCGCGGGCATGTCCATGTCGGGCACCTCGGTGCTGCAGTTGGCCATCGCCGCGCCGGGCCTGTACCGCGCGGTCGCCGCCTACAGCGGGTGCGCGCAGATCTCCGATCCGGTCGGGCAGAAGTTCGCGAACCTGGTGATCAGTATCGGCGGCGGCAATCCGGTGAACATGTACGGGCCGATGGACGATCCGGAGTGGGCCGCCAACGACCCGTACGTGCACGCGGAGGCCCTGCGCGGCATGGAGATCTATGTCTCCAACGGCAGCGGCCTGCCCGGCAAGCACGACAATGTGGCCGATGTGCGCAGCCTGGGCCCGGCCGACGGCGGTCTGCCGCAGCAGATCCTGGTGGGCGGCATCCTGGAGGCGGCCAGCGACTGGTGCGCGCGCAACCTGCGGGCGCGGCTGCGGGACATGAGCATTCCCGCGACCTTCGACATCACCCAGGCGGGCACGCACTCGTGGGGTTATTGGCAGGACGCGCTGCGCGCCTCGTGGCCGGTGCTGGCCAAGGGCATGGGCCTGCCCGACGAGGAATGGGCGCCCGAGACCGAGCGCTCCGACGGAACCAACTGAGCCGGGCCGGGTTCGGGCCTAGCCCGCGTCGGCGGCGTTGTAGCGCACCAGGTATTCCGCCAGCCGCTCCACATCGGCGTCGTCCCAGTCCTGGAAGCGTTCGGTGAAGGCGGCGGCGCGGCTGCGGGCCGCCGCGCGCGCCGCCCGGCGGCCCTCGGCGGTGGCGTGCAGGACCAGGTTGCGGCGGTTCGTCGGATCCACTTCACGTTCCAGGTAGCCGTCGCGTTCGAGGGCGGCCACCTGGCGGCTGACCGTGGATTTGTCGAGGTGGAAGTGACCGGCGAGATCGGCGGCCAGGCAGCCGTTCCGCTCGATCACCAGGTCCAGGATGCTGGAGGCCACCAGCGACAGCTCCGGGTGTAGTTCGCTGGCCCGGCCACGGGCGCGGCGGGCGAAGGCGGTGAGCTCGCGCTGTATGACCTCGATCGCATCGGCGCGGGCGGGGAATGCGGATTCACTCTTCATAGTTGTAGACTACAACCTCACTTGGTTGTATTTACCAACTATTGGAGAAGACTTCATGGCCACCCAACAGATCCGGCACGTCGCCGTCCACCTGCTCACCCCGCTGCTCATGTGCCTCGGCATGGGCCTGGCCTACCTGGGCGCGTTCCACCAGCCCCAGCCCAACCACCTGGCGGTAGCCGTGGTCGGCGACAACGCGCAGGTCAAGGTGCTGGCCCAATCGCTGAAGGACAAGGGCGGCAACGCCCTCGACGTGATCACCGTGCCCACCCGCGACGACGCCGTCGACAAGCTGCGCCACCGCGATCTGGCCGGGGCGTACGTCCCCGACCGCGAGAAGCCCGAACTACTCGTCGCCAGGGCCGGATCCGACACCACCGCCATGGCCGCCGAGGCCGTGTTCGGGCAGGTCGCCGGCCTGCAGAACACGCCGCTCACCGTCACCGACGTCACCACCCCCAGCTCCGGCGACCCCACCGCGCAGGGCATCTTCTTCCTGCTGGTCGCGCTGAGCATCGGCTCCTACGGCAGCGTGGCCGCCATCAGCGCCGCGGGCGCGGGCCTGCCGCTGTGGCAGCGCGGGATCATCGGCCTGATCACCTCGCTGCTGGTGAGCCTGATCGGCCTGGCGCTCGCGGGCCCGGTCTTCCACATCGTCGACCACGATCTGGGCGCGATCTGGGGCATGTCGTGGCTGTACTCGGCGGGCATCCTGAGCATCGGCATCGGCCTGCACACCTTCCTGAAGCGCTGGACCACCCTGGCCATGATGGTGCTGTTCGTGATGCTGAACTTCACCAGCTCCGGCGGCGTCTACAGCCCGTGGCTGCAGAACGACTTCTTCGGCACGCTGCACCGGTTCTGGAACGGCGCGGGGTTCGTGGAGGGCGCGCGCAGTCTGCTCTACTTCGACGGCATCGGACTGGGCAGCCGGATGGCGAGCCTGGCGCTGTGGCTGGCCGCGGGCGTGGCGCTCATGGCCGCCGCGGGCCTCGCCGAGAAGCGGCAGGCCGCGCCGAAGCCCGCCGCGCCCGAGCCCGCCGCGGACGACGCCGCCGAGGAAGAGATGGAGGAGGCCGTCGGGGTCTAGCGAATACCCCACTGCGACAAGGCGGTCCGGATGCCCACCCGGACCGTCTCCGCGTCGCCCACTCCCCCGCTGATGGTCACGCCGTCGCGGGTCAGCAGCAGGGCGCGGGCGGCGTCCTCGACCTGCGGGTGACCGGCGGCGCGCAGGCGCTGGGCCATCAGGTCGCGGAACCAGGCGCGGTACTCGTCGACGACCTTGCGCACGGCGTGGTCGGAGTTCGGGAACTCCACGGCGGCATTGAGAAACGGGCAGCCCCGGAACCCCGGGCCGCGGCTGAGCTCACCGAGCCGCTCGAAGATGCCGACGATGGACTCCGCGCCCGAGCCGGGGATGGCCTCCAAGGTCTCGCGCTGGCGGCCGTATTCGCGGATCAGGTAGGCGACGACCAGATCTTCCTTGGTCTTGAAGTGCCGGTAGAAGGTGGCCTTCGCGATCCCGGCCTCGGCGATGATCCGGTCGATGCCGACCGTGTGGATCCCCTCGGCGTAGAACAGCCGGGTCGCGGTGTCCAGCAGGCGCTCGCGGGCTTCGCTCATGGCTTGACCTGCTCTCCTTCTCCCTGATCGGGGCTATGTATTGACGATAGCAGACAGATCTGTCTACCCTGGGACTCGGACGTGAACAGACAAGTCTGTCTAGGAGATATCAATGCCCGCACTCTTCACCTCATCCGCCACCTCCGTCGGCCGCGAGGGCCGCTCGGTCAGCTCCGACGGCTACCTCGACCTCAAGCTCGCCCAGCCCAAGGAGGCGGGCGGCAGCGGTGACGGCACCAACCCCGAGCAGCTCTTCGCCATGGGCTACTCGGCCTGCTTCGCCGGCGCGCTGCAGGCGGTGGCCCGCAGCCAGGGCGTGAAGCTCGGCGACACCTCGGTGACCGCCGACGTCACCCTGAACAAGGACGACGAGACCGGCTTCGGCATCTCCGTGGTGCTGCACGTGGAACTGCCCGAGGAACTGCAGAACGAGCAGGGCCACGCGCTGGTCGAGGCCGCTCACCAGGTGTGCCCGTACTCCAAGGCCACCCGGGGCAACATCCCCGTGGAACTGGTTGTCGACTGAGGCGATTCAGAAGAATCGTCGAATGGTGTAGATGTCGAACTCGCTCAAGGGCGTCAATCCGACGGGCACACCCCAGTTGTACGCGTTCAAGACGTTGCCGCCGCCCGCGTAGATCCCTTCGTGGGAGGCGTCATCGTTGAGGATCAGCACATCCCCGGGCTGCAGCGCCCCGAACGGCACCTCGAGGCCGACCTCGGCCTGCTGCCAGGTGGTGCGCGGCAGATTGATGCCGACGCTGCGGAAGGCCCACTGCACCAATCCCGAGCAGTCCCAGGCGTCCGGACCGGTACCGCCCCACTCGTAGGGCTTGCCGGTCTGGGTGCCGGCCAGCGCGAGCGCGGCCATGGCCCGCGGGCTCGCGATCGGCAATTGCGCCGAGCCGCTGGCGCTTCCGGAGAACGATCCGGTCCCGCTGCCGGAGGAGGATCCGGACGCGGAGCCCGAGCCCCCCGACCCGGTGTCGGCGTGCGCGGCGCCCGCCCACATCGCCCCTGTCATCGCCATCGCGGCCACCGTCGTGGCCAAGGTTCTGAGCCTGCCGAGCCGCTTGCGAGCCATAGGGGCGCCCCTTCATCGGTGGTACCGCGGAAACAGCTGGGAACAAGGTCTGTTAGCTAGCTGATAGCCGTTCTATCGCACCCGCAACAGCAGCCACAAGGGAACCACGGCTGGCGTGTCTCGAGCCGCCGGTGCCCATCCCGAAGAAACTCCTGGTCAACCGATTCAGACCCCACATAACAAAAAGAGCGCCTCCCCGATCGGGGAGGCGCTCCATGTTTGCTGGAGTCTCACGAAGCGGCCGAGTCAGCGCCGCGCCCACACCGCCAGCCGCTGGTTGGCCTTCATCAACAGCGGAACCAGCAGGTACGCCGAGACCGGAACCACGATCACGGTCAGGATCAGCGTCTTCACGAAGACCGGCAGCCCGCCCATCTCCGGGCCGAGCAGGGCCAGTGCGAGGGTGATGGTCGGGTACACGGCCAGCCAGGTGATCAGCGCGCGCCGGTGCACCGACGGCATGGCGGCGGGGGTGGCGGTGACAGCGGCGGGGGTGGTGATGGTGGTCATTGTTCGCTCCTAGCGACCGTGTTCCCATTTCTCTGGCGAGACGGTCCGTCTCGTCTCATGAAGTAAGTTAGCCCGCCGCCCACACCCTGTCAAGACGAGACGTACCGTCTCGTTTGGCGGTATGCTGGACCCATGCCCCAGCCGCCCAACCCCGAACTGCGCAGCGCCAAGTCGCATCAGGCGATCCTCGACGCCACCTTCGAACTCGCCGTGCGCAACGGCTACGGGAAACTCACCATCGAGGCCATCGCCTCCCATGCCGGCGTCGGCAAGCAGACCATCTACCGCTGGTGGCCCTCCAAGGGCGCGATCGCCCTCGAGGCCATCAACGACCAGGTCGGCTCCGCCACCGACTTTCCCGACACCGGCGACATCGCCGCCGACCTGACCACCCAGATCACCGCCCTGTCGCGCATGCTCGCCGGCGACGCCGGCTGCGTCTACCGCGGTGTCATCGCCGAAGCCCAGAACGACCCGAAGCTCCTCCAGATGGTCCGCGAGACGTTCATCGAGCCCCGCGTTCGCATGGCCGGCCGCCGACTCGAAACCGCCATGCGCGCCGGGCAGATTCGCGACGACCTCCCCCTCCTGACCATGACCAACATGCTCTACGGCCCGGTGTACCTGCGCTTCCTCCTCGGCGCCGGCGAACTACTCGACGTCCCGACCCTGGTCGGTCCCGTCCTCGAGGGCTTGCGGCCCCGAAACTAGACGCACGGCATCAACGGTGTCGGCGTGCTCGTGGAGTCGCTCGTAGCAGGCGACCGAGATGATGACCGCCATCTCGCTGCCGCCGTCGGTGATGATCGCTTCCCCACCTGCGGCTGCCACACCACGCACGATCGCCTCGAGCCGGTTTCGCAGGTCGTCCGGCCGTATCTGTTCGCGTGCTCCATGTTTGATCGTTCGGGGGCCGCCGGGACGCGGATCGGCGCGACACGACAGCGCACCGATACGACAGCGGCACGGACCCGAAGGTCCGCGCCGCTGTCGGGTGAACTCGGTCAGGCCTTGGTGATCGAGACCTTGACGCCGCCGACGATCTCGGACGCGTCCGCGGGGGCCGCGCCGAAAGTCAGTGTGGTGGCCAGGATCTCGCCCGCGATCAGGTCGCGGTGGGTTTCGGCCCAGGCGAGGCGGTCCGCCGGGACGTCGAGGACCACGGTGATGCGGTCGGAGACGTCCAGGCCGAGGGACTTGCGGGTTTCCTGGAGGTCGCGGATGAGGTCGCGGGCCCAGCCCTCGGCCTCGAGTTCCTCGGTGACCACCGAATTCAGCACCACCAGACCGGCATTGCCGGGCAGGGCGGCGGTGGACTCGGGCTCGGCGGCGACCAGGCGCTGGGTGTATTCCTCGGGGAGCAGGGCGATTCCGGCGGCGGTCACGGTGCCGTCGGCGGCCTCGGTCCACTCCCCCGCCTTGACGGCCTTGATCACCGTCTGGACGTCCTTGCCGATGCGCGGACCGGCGGCGCGAGCGTTGACGACCAGTTCGAAGCGGCCGTGGGCGGCCACGTCCGCGGTGAGGTCGACCTTCTTGACATTGACCTCGTCGGCGATCAGATCCACGAAGGGGCGCAGGCGTTCCGCGTCGGCGGCGGCGACGGTGACCTCCGAGAGCGGCAGGCGCACCCGCAGGTTCTGGGCCTTGCGCAGGCTCAGCACCGTGGAGCAGGCGGTGCGGACCTCGTCCATGGCCGACACCAGTTCGGCGTCGTGCGGCAGGACGTCGGCCGCGGGCCAGTCGGCCAGGTGCACCGAACGCTCCCCGGTGAGGCCGCGGTAGATCACCTCGGAGATGAGCGGCAGCAGCGGGGCCGCGAGCCGGGTCGTCACCTCGAGCACGGTGTGCAGGGTGTCGATGGCGTCGCGGTCCTCCTCCCAGAAGCGCGAACGCGACCGGCGCACATACCAATTGGTGAGCGCGTCGGCGAAGGTGCGCAGCTCGTCGCAGGCGGTGGCGATGTCGTAGACCTCGAGCGCGTCGGTCATGACGTCGCGGGTCGCCGCCAACTTGGCCAGGATGTACCGGTCGAGCACGTTCTCCGAGTCGGTGCGCCAGGTGCCGGGCTGCGAGGCGTACAACTGCAGGAAGGTCCACGCGTTCCACAGCGGGCGCAGCGCCTGGCTGACGCCCTCGCGGATACCGCGCTCGGTGACGATCAGGTTGCCGCCGCGCAGCACCGGGGACGCCATGAGGAACCATCGCATGGCGTCGGAGCCGTCGCGGTCGAAGACCTCGTTGACGTCGGGGTAGTTGCCCTTGGACTTCGACATCTTCAGGCCGTCGTCGCCGAGCACGATGCCGTGCGCCACAACGGACTTGAACGCCGGGCGGTCGAACAGCGCGGTCGAGAGCACGTGCAGGTTGTAGAACCAGCCGCGGGTCTGGCCGTTGTATTCGACGATGAAGTCGCCGGGGCTGTGCGGAGCGGCGACGGTGGCGCCGTCAATGGACTCGGTCGAGGTGCCCTCGAACCACTCCTTGTTCTCGAACGGGTAGTGCACCTGCGCGTAGGGCATGGAACCCGACTCGAACCAGCAGTCGAGGACCTCGGGGGTGCGCCGCATCATCGACTTCCCGGTCGGGTCATCGGGATTCGGCCGCACCAGCTCGTCGATCATGGGCCGGTGCAGGTCGTCCGGGCGCACGCCGAAGTCCCGCTCGAGCGCGTCGAGCGAGCCGTACACGTCCACGCGCGGGTACGCCGGGTCGTCGGAGATCCACACCGGGATCGGCGCGCCCCAGTAGCGGTTACGGCTGATGTTCCAGTCGCGCGCGTTCTCCAGCCACTTGCCGAACTGGCCGTCGCGGATGTGCTCCGGGACCCAGGTGATCTCCTTGTTGAGCTCCACCATGCGATCGCGGAACTTGGTGACCGCCACGAACCAGGACGGCACCGCCATGTAGATCAGCGGCTGGCCCGAGCGCCAGCTGTGCGGGTAGGAGTGCTCGATGGTCTCGTGCCGCAACAGCTTTCCGGCGGCCTTGAGGTCCTTGATGATGACCGGGTTGGCGTCGAAGACCATCAGGCCCTCGTACGGCGGCACCATGGAGGTGAACTTGCCGCCCGCGTCGAGCGGCTGCACGATGTCGATCCCGTTGGCGGAGGCGACATCCATGTCCTCCTCACCGAAGGCGGGAGCCAGGTGCACGATGCCGGTGCCGGAGTCGGTGGTGACGTAGTCCGCGTTGAGCACGCGGTGCGCGCGCGGGTGGCCGAGGAAGAAGTCGAAGGGCGGCAGGTAGTTCAGGCCCTCGAGCGCGGCGCCCGAGTGCTCCGACAGCACCTGCGGCTCCTCACCGAACTCACGGGTGTAGTGCGACACCCGCTCGGCGGCAACCACATACCGCTTGCCGTCCTTGCCCTGCACGTGCGCGTAGGTGACGTCCGGGTGCACGGCGATGGCGAGGTTGGACGGCAGCGTCCACGGCGTGGTGGTCCAGATCAGCGCGTTGGCGCCGTCGAGGCCGTGCAGCGGGTGGTCGGCCGGAACCCGCAGCACCATGTCGACGGTGACCGCCGGGTCCTGGCGCATCCGGTAGGAGTCGTCGAGGCGCGCCTCCTGGTTGGACAGCGGGGTCTGCTCGTACCAGCTGTAGGGCAGCACCCGGAAGCCCTGATAGACCAGGCCCTTGTCGTACAGCGACTTGAACGCCCACATGACCGACTCCATGAAGTCGAGGTCGAGGGTTTTGTAGTCGTTGTCGAAGTCGACCCAGCGCGCCTGGCGGGTGACGTAGTTACGCCATTCGTTCGTGTAGCGCAAGACCGAGGATTTACACGCGGCATTGAATTCCGCGAGGCCCATGGCATCGATCTGTGATTTGTCCGTGATACCGAGCTGCTTCTCCGCTTCGATTTCCGCGGGCAGGCCGTGAGTATCCCAGCCGAAACGCCGTTCGACCTTCTTACCGCGCATGGTTTGGAAACGCGGGATCAAATCCTTCACGTATCCGGTCAGCAGATGACCGTAGTGCGGCAACCCATTGGCGAAGGGCGGGCCGTCGTAGAAGACGAATTCCTCTGCCTCGGAACGGTTCTCGATGCTGGCACGGAAGGTGTCGTCGGCGGCCCAGTAGTCCAGGACCCGCTGCTCCAGCTCGGGGAAGGAGACCTGCCCGGTGGTCCGGCTCAGGTCCGCGCGGGGGTATGCGCTTCGGGTGCTGCTGTCGTCCGCCATGGCGGCCTCTCGTCTCCTCGTGCCTGCGTCGTGGGCACGGGGACGATCCCGGCGCTCGGCGCGCCGTAACCGCGGTACCACCCCGCTTGCCCGGACCGCGGGTCTGTGAAAACCCTTGCGAGACCGAGCCTCTCGTTGCGAGCTGTGACGGGCTCACCCGTTCGGTTCTAGTGGGCGATACCCGCTCGGAGCAGGTCCCGCCGTTCTTCCGAAGGCTCCCCGGTGATGGCCGGATCGACGCCGTGGTGCTGTCTCCATACTAGCGGGGCGGGCCCAGGGGTTATTCCCCGGACCCGCCCCGAAGCGAATCGTGTGAGCCGCTAATGCCTGGCGTGCCGTCCGCCCGGTGGCGGCGAGGACGCGTCCTCGTCATCGGACCGCAGCGACAACGCACTGACGAGCAGCAGCACCGCGCCGATCACGCACACGATGATGCAGCCCCATGCCCAGATCACCGAACCGGTGGTCAGTGCGGTCACCAGCAGGCCGAAACCGACAGCGGCGAGCCCGAGTGTCACTGCGAGCAAGTGCACCACCCCCTCGTTGGGCTTCGACGGCGCGGGCCATCGGAGGACTCGAAAGGTTGGCGGCGAGGCCGGATCGCCCGGACGGTCACCCGGAGCGGCCCGGCAACGCTGGCCGTAGTTACGACTTTACTTGCTGCCCTTGAGGAGTGCGCCGTTGCCGGAGGCATCCTGACCGAATTCGCCACCGTCGACCGGGACCGCCGAACCACGGTTCTCCAGCTCCTCCAGCTGCGATTCCAGGTAGGACTTCAGGCGCACGCGGTACTCGCGCTCGAAGGTCTTGAGCTGCTCGATGCGGCTCTCCAGCACGCTGCGCTGCTGGGTGATGGTGGCCATGATCTCGGTGTGCTTGCGCTCGGCGTCGGCCTGCAGGGCGTCGGCCTTCTCCTTGGCCTGGCGCAGCTGGGAATCCGAGCGGGTCTGCGCGTCGGACAGCATGGCCTCGGCCTTCTGGCGCGCGTCGGCGATCATCGCCTCCGAGCGGGTGCGAGCGTCGCTGACCAGGCGCTCGGAGTTGCCTCTGGCGTTGGCCAGCAGCGACTCGGCCTCGGTCTTGGCGTCCGAGGTGAGGCGGTCGGCCATCTCCTGGGCCAGCGAAAGCACCTTGGCGGCCTGCAGATTGGCGTCCGCGGAGGGTGCCTCGGCCTTGACGGCGGCGACCGGGGCCGGGGCCGGCATGGGGGCCGGGGGCACCGGCGGGGCGGCCTTGATGGGCTCCGGCGCGACCGGGGCCTTCACCGGCTGGACCGCGGGGCCGCGGTTCTTCTTGGCGTCGGACAGTTCCGCGTCCAGTTCGGCAACGCGCTGGCGAAGATCCGCGTTCTCCTCGATGAGGCGTGAGAGCTCCTGCTCGACCAGGTCGAGGAAGGCGTCGACTTCATCCTCGTTGTAGCCGCGCTTCCCGATCGGCGGTTTGCTGAACGCGACGTTATGAACATCGGCGGGGGTCAGCGGCATGGAACGATCCCTTCACGCTTCGTATGGAGATCTAGCGGTAGATCTGGGCAAGCATTCTTTCGGCTCATTCTGTCACACCTGAGCTACCGACTGCCCTATCTGGCCCGTGATCGACATGAGGATGAACACGATAAACAGCAGGACCATAATCGACAGATCGAGCCGAATTCCCCCAAGATTCACTGGGGGTATCAAACGCCTCAGAAGTTTCACCGGGGGGTCGGTGATCGTGAAGATCACCTCGAGGATGACCACGACGAAGCCGGTCGGCCGCCAGTCGCGCGCGAAGCTGCGGATGAACTCGACGATGACTCGGCTGATCAGCAGCAGCCAGAAGAGGAACAGCAGGAGGTTCAACACCTGGAACAAGGCCACCGCACCACTCTGCCCGACAAACCGTCATCGGCAAAACAGAAACACGGATCGTGCCGGTCACATCCGGTGTTGACGCGGCATGGCCGCAAGACTCCCCCATGATCCCCCCGCGACCCTCGGTCGCAACCCCCGTGTACGCGGCGCGTTGCGCTGCCGCCGTGCGTGTTCGGCGCGGTGTGCGCCGGCACCGGCTGACGCCGCCGTTCCCCACGGCAGCGGCAGCTGGTTACTTCTGGTTGTAGAAGCCGTTCTCGGCGATGCGGCGGCGTTCCTCGGCGGAGACGTCGACGTCGGCGGGCGAGAGCAAGAACACCTTGGTGGCCACCTTGTCGAATGAGCCACGCAGGGCGAAGGCCAGACCGGCGGCGAAGTCCACCAGGCGGCGGGCGTCGGAGTTGCTCATCTCGACCAGGTCCATGATCACCGGGGTGCCGTCGCGGAAGCGCTCACCGATGATGGCGGCCTCGGCGTAGGTGCGCGGGCGCAGCGTGGTGATCTTGGACAAGGTGCCTCCGTCCTCGAAGATCTGGGGACGGCGGGCCGCCTCGATGCGGCGCTCCTGCTCCCGCAGCTCCTCGATGCGCCGCTCGGCGTCGGTGTCCATCGCCAGCGCGCCGCGGGTGCTCGCACCGCCGCCCATGGACCGGGTGCGGCTGGACGGCGCGGTGTCGATGCGGGTGGGGCGACGCGGGGCGTCGTAGCGGGCGTCGGCGTCGTAGCGGTCGCGCTCGCGGTGATCACGCTCGCGCTCACGCAGCTCGTCGGCGTAGTCGTCGCGACGGGAGGTGCTGTAGGCCGGCTTGTAGGGGGCCTTGTACGACGGCTCGTAGGCCGGCTCGTCGTCGTAACGGTCCTCGCCGTATCGGTCGTAGTCACGCTCGCGTTCGGCGTAGGGCCGGGGACGACGCTGGCCACGCTCATCGGCGCTCCGGGCGGCTCCGCGGTCGTCGACGTAATCGTCTTCGTAATCCTCGAGCGGAACCATCCCGAAGTACGCCTTGAACTTGTGCAGCGTGCTCATCTGGTCGACCTTCCTTCGGCCCCGGTTGGCCTGGGGTGTTGTCCTGCTCAGTCCTCGTCTGTCACCAAGCATATGTTTCAAATGTGACTGGTGAGGTTTCTTTGCTACGCCGAGGTTATCGGTCGCGCGCCCATAAGCGCAGTACCGACACGCACGCACGTACTGCCGTGGCGGATGGCCGACTCCAAGTCGCCGGACATGCCCGCCGACAGTTCTTTCGCATCAGGGTGAACAATCGTTAATACAGAGTGGATGCGGGCCAGTTGCTCGAAGGCCGCGTCGGGCTCCACATCCAGCGGCGGGATCGCCATCAGGCCCGCGAGCTGCAGCGATTCCGACGCCGCGACCTGATCGGCGAGCGCGCGCAGCGCGTCGTCGCGGACGCCGCCGCGGGCCGGATCGGCGTCCAGGGACACCTGCAGCAGCACGCGCAAGGGGGCCGAACGCGCGCCCTCGTCCAGCGCGACCCGTGCACCGGCGTCGAGCGCGCTCGCGAGCCGCTCGCTGTCCACCGAGTAGACCGTATCCGCCCAGCGTGCAACGGCTTTCGCCTTGTTGCGCTGGAGCCGTCCGATGAACTCCCACCGGACCTGGGAGAGGTGTCCCAGCTGCGCCACCTTGCCCGCGGCCTCCTGTTCGCGGGATTCCCCGAACTCCCGGCGGCCCAGGTCATAGAGGATCTCGATATCCGAGGCGGGGAAGAACTTGGTCACCGGCAGCAGCCGCACCGACCCGGGTTCGCGGCCCGCGGCCGTGCACGCTGCGTCGATTCGCTCGATGAGTGCCGACAGGGCGGTTTCGAGCTCGGCGACGCGACCTCCGCCGGACGTGACGTGCGCCGCATCGGATCCCGCTGCGGCGGTGAAACTTTCGGTCATTCTGAAACCCCCTCGGGTGACATCCAAATCACACCGGCGAGTCGGCCTGTCGGCGCGTCGCGGCGGTGGGAGAACAAGGTCTTGTCCTCGATGGTGCATCGCGGGTCCATCGCGACGGCGCCGACACCGGCGGCCTCCAGTTGCCGCCGGATGCCGGCGCGCAGATCCAGGCCGGGCGTGCCCTTGGCGGTGGTGGTCGCGCTGCCCGGCAGATGCGCCTCGACATCGGCGCGCATGGCCGCGGGCACCTCGTACTGGCGGCCGCTGGCGGCCGGGCCGAGGAAGGCCCCGATCCGCTCCGGCTTCGCGCCGACCGACACCATGGCCTCGAGCACCCGCGGCACGATCCCGATGCGGGCGCCGATCCGGCCCGCGTGCACGGCCGCGATCACCCCGGCCTCGTCGTCGGACAACAGGATCGGCACGCAGTCGGCGGTGAGCACCACCAGCGCCAGGTTTCGCTGGGTGGTGACCAGAGCGTCCGTGGCGGGTACCGGCTCGGTGCGCGGACCGTCCACGATCTCGACGGCGCGGCCGTGGATCTGCTCCATCCACACCAGCCGGTCCGGCGTCAGCCCGATGCTCTCCGCGAGCCGAACCCGATTGCGCCGCACCGCCTCCGGATCATCACCGACGTGGTCGCCCAGATTGAACGAGTCGTAGGGCGCTTGCGAGAATCCGCCCGCCCGCGTCGTCACAACCCGTCTGGTCCGGAAAACAGGTGCCGCTGAAGTCATGCCACCGAGGGTAGTAGCCACTGCGGGGCAACCCGGAATCAGACAGCGTCTGCGGCCGGAAACACGAACGCGCCCACCCTCTCGGGCGGGCGCGTTCGAATCGCGTTCCGTGACAGCGGCCGGTGTCAGCCGCGGCGCATGAAGTCCGGCACGTCGACCTCGTAGTCGTCGGCGTCCGGCGGCTGGATGTGGCCGCGGTTGTTGCTCGCCACCGTCGGGTCCACCACGGGCCGGGGCGCGCTGTAGGACGGGGCCGGACCGCGCTCGGCGATCGGCTGCGCGACGGGCGCGGGCTCCGGGCGCGCGGCCGGGGCGGGCTCGACCGCGCGGGCCGGGGTGTATTCGGTACTGCGGCTGACGCTTCCGGCGCTGGCGCTCGCGGTCGAGGTGCTCGACTGGGTGCCGGGGAACCGGCTGACCGCGGGTTCGATGCGGCGGGCGGGCCCGCTGCCGTCGAAGCCGGCGGCGATCACCGTGACCCGGACCTCGTCGCCGAGCGAATCGTCGATCACCGTTCCGAAGATGATGTTGGCCTCGATGTGCGCGGCCTCCTGCACCAGCGAGGCGGCCTCGTTGATCTCGAACAGGCCCAGATCCGAGCCGCCCGCGATGGAGAGCAGTACGCCGTGCGCGCCGTCCATGCTGGCTTCCAGCAGCGGTGAGTTGATCGCCGCCTCGGCCGCCTTCACCGAGCGGCCCTCGCCGCGCGCGGAGCCGATGCCCATGAGCGCCGAGCCCGCGCCGGACATGACCGACTTGACGTCGGCGAAGTCGACATTGATCAGACCCGGGGTGGTGATCAGGTCGGTGATGCCCTGAACACCGTTGAGCAGCACTTCGTCCGCGGAGCGGAAGGCGTCCATCAGGCTCACCGCGGCGTCGCCGAGCTGCAGCAGGCGGTCGTTGGGGATGACGATGAGGGTGTCGCAGGACTCGCGCAGGGCCTGGATGCCGGCCTCGGCCTGGTTGCTGCGGCGCTTGCCCTCGAACGAGAAGGGCCGGGTGACGACACCGATGGTGAGCGCGCCGAGCTTGCGGGCGATGGAGGCCACCACGGGCGCGCCGCCGGTGCCCGTGCCGCCGCCCTCGCCGGCGGTCACGAAGACCATGTCGGCGCCCTTGAGGACTTCCTCGATCTCGTCCTTGTGGTCCTCGGCGGCCTTGCGGCCGACCTCCGGATCGGCGCCGGCGCCGAGACCGCGGGTGAGTTCACGGCCGACATCGAGTTTCACATCGGCGTCCGACATCAACAACGCCTGCGCGTCGGTGTTGACCGCGATGAACTCGACTCCCTTGAGTCCCTGCTCGATCATCCGGTTGACGGCGTTCACGCCGCCGCCGCCGATACCGACGACCTTGATCACAGCAAGGTAGTTGTGCGGGGGCGTCATGGGCTCTCGCCTTCCTTCGATCTGAAACAGCTTGTGTCGTCTTCGGTTACTCGACATATAACGACGCAATGGTCTCGGTCCGATAAACCCTCAACCATAGCTTCAGCGTTATGTCAAGTATCCGACTGGTGCCGAACGGTATTCGCAGCCACCGCGTTACGGGCGCAGGCGCGCCGAAACGAGTGTCAGAATCTTGTGTGATTCGCCTCGTCCGACCCACCCGAGCATCGTATCGTGGACGGTTGCCCTTCGGTCCTGGATCGGGACCGACGGTGCCCTTCCGGCAAACCACCGAAAATTTCGGCGGCCCAATGGGTATCGCTCACTTTACCGTGACCAGATTCGGACTCGAAACATCGAATACCTTGCCCGGCTGGGAAAGCAGGGGTCCGACCACCGCGGCCTTGCGCGAGGAATCCACGGTTCCGCCCCACAGCACCGTGCGACCGTCACGCAACTCCAGGGCAATATCCGAAACCGAGCGGGCCACAACCGCTCCCACGCCGACCTGATCGCGCAGCGGAATCGGAATGGCGGCCATCACCGCCACCGCCGCCTTGGTCACCGGGTCCGTTCCGCCCGGATGCTCGGTCACCAGTTTCGGTACTCCGAGGCCGGGCGGCTCGATGGCGAATTCCACGCTGTCGCAATCGAGCAGATGGGCGCCATCGGGACTGTCGAAATACAGCACCGGGGTTCGCTCGGTGACCGTCACCCGGACCGTGGACGGGAAGACCCGCTGGACCCGGACCGAGCGGACCTTGGGCAGCCGGGAGACCTGTTCGGCCAGGGCATCGGTGTCCAGCCGGAGGATGGACAGGCCGTCGGGCACCTGCAAGGCTTGCCGCACCTGCTCTTCCGGCACCGCGGCCAGTCCGTCGACCTCGACCGTGCGCACCGACAGCATGGGAGTGAACCAGGCGACCAGTCCGAGCGCGATCAGGGCCACCGCACCCGCGAGCAACCCGATCCGCACCCCGCGCGACCGCCAGGCGATCGCGATCCGCGACTCCCGCGGCTCCCGGCCGCGTCTGAGCCGGGCCCGGCGGGCCGCCGCGCGTTCGGCGGACCCGGTGTCGCCGGTGGCCGGTTCGGCGGAATCGGTACCGCGCGTGCCGCTATCGGCCGCGGCCGTGTCGTAGGCGTCGTCCACGGCCGGAACCGTCCGCTCCAGCTCTCCCCCACCCGAGCCCATCGGCGCTCACCGCCCGTGCGAGGGTCGTGCGCGCAGCCCGTCCAGAATCTGGCTGCCCAGCATGGTCACATCGCCCGCGCCCATGGTGATCACCACGTCGCCGGGCCGCGCCAGCGCGCCCACCTGCTTACCGACCCGCGACATATCCGGCTGATAGTGCACGGGTTTGGTGACCGCGCTCGCGACCAGCGCGCCGTTCACACCCGGCAGCGGCTCCTCCCGCGCGCCGTACACGTCGAGCACCACGACCTCGTCGGCCAGCGACAGCGCCGCCCCGAACTCGGTCGCGAAAGTGGCGGTGCGGCTGTACAAGTGGGGCTGGAACACCACGATCACCCTCCCCGGCCGCGACCGCGCGCCGTCGCGCGCCTCCTGCGCGACCAGTTCGGCCGCCGCGGAGAGCACCGCGCGCACCTCGGTCGGGTGGTGGGCGTAGTCGTCGAAGACGCGCACGCCGTTCTCGCGCCCGGTGAGCTGGAAGCGGCGGTGCACACCGCCGAAACCCTCCAGCCCCTGGATGATTTCGCCCAGATCGGCGCCGGTGGCACGGGCGGCCAGCAGCGCGCCGAGCGCGTTGAGCGCCATGTGCCGGCCCGGCACCGACAGCCGCAGGGTGCGCGGCGCGGACTCGTCGGAGAGCTGGAACACCGCGACGCCGCCGACGTCGCGCGGCTCCCACGAGAGCAACCGCGCGCCGACCGTCAGCCCGAGCTCGGCGAAATCACCCGAGCCGTAACCGATCACCTGGATCCCGCGCGGGTCCTCGGCCAGCCGGGCCGCCGAGCGCTGCGCCAGGCCCAGCGAGCCCGGGTCGTCCAGGCACACCACCAGGCGGCCGCCCGATTCGAGCCGGTCGACGAAGTCGTCGAAGACCTGCACGTAGGCCTCGTCGGTGCCGAAGTAGTCCAGGTGGTCGGATTCGATATTGGTGACTACCGCGACATCGGGGGCGTACTGCAGCAGCGAGCCGTCGCTCTCGTCGGCCTCGGCCACGAAGATGCCGCCGGTGCCGTGGTGGGCGTTGGTGCCCGCCTCGTTGAGCTCGCCGCCGACCGCGAAGGACGGGTCGAGTCCGCAGTGCTGCAATGCCACCACCAGCATGGAGGTGGTGGAGGTCTTGCCGTGGGTGCCCGACACCAGCAGCGTCTTGTGCCCCTGCATGAGCGAGGCCAGCACCGCCGGGCGCAGCAGCACCGGCACCCCGCGCCGATGGGCTTCCACCAGTTCGGGATTGGTCTTGGGGATGGCGGCGTAGGTGGTCACCACCGCGGTGGGCCCGCCGGGCAGCAGGTCCAGCGCCGAGGCGTCGTGGCCGATGCGCACCTGCGCGCCGCGCGCCCGCAGGGCCAGCACGCCGCGGCTCTCCTTGGCGTCGGAACCGGACACCATGCCGCCGCGTGACAGAAGAATTCGGGCGATACCGGACATACCGGCACCACCGATGCCGATCATGTGCACGCGCCGCAGATGCTCGGGTAGATCGGTGTGAGCTTCCGCGGTACCCACATCACTGTCCGGCCGCTCCACTGTCACCTCGAATTACCCCGTTCCCTGGCGTGTTTCATCGGATAGTTGGGCTCCCAGGCCCGGGTACTGCGCCACGATTCCGTGGAGCGGCTGGTGCGCCGGGCCGAATCCGAATCTACCGACCGCCGCGAGGATGATTCCGCCGAGCCGCCCCGGCCCCGCCCCGAGGGTAGCGCGCGCTTCTGCGGCGCGGACTTCACCTTCGCGTTCGCCTTCGGCTTGCCGGTCGCCTTGGACTTACCTGTCGCCTTGGACTTGGCGCGGGCGCGCGCGGCCCGGGCGGGCGAGTAGATGTCGGGTTTGGGCAGCCGCAGCAGACGGCTGAACCGGCCGTCCTGCCCGGCGTGCAGCGCCGCCACCGCCTCCGGCTCGTGCCGGGCGGCATTGGCGATGATGCCGAACATGAACAGGGTGATCGCCAGCGAGGAGCCGCCCGCGGAGACCAGCGGCAGCTGCAGACCGGTCACCGGCAGCAAACCCACCACGTAGCCGACATTGATCAGCGCCTGCCCGGTGATCCAGGTGGTGGCCGAGGCGGTCAGCAGCCGGATGAACGGATCCACCGACCGCGAGGCGATCCGCAGGCCCGTGTACACGAACAGCGCGAACAGCCCGAGCACCAGCGCGCAGCCGAGGAAGCCGAGCTCCTCGCCGATGATGGCGAAGATGAAGTCGTTGTGCGCGTTGGGGAGATAGCTCCACTTGGCGCGCGACTGGCCCAGGCCGCGACCCCAGATACCGCCGTCGGCAAGGGAATACATGGCCTGGCGGGCCTGGTAGCCGATGCCCTGCGGATCGTCGCCCGGATTGAAGAAGGCGCGCATGCGGTCCGAGCGATACCCGGCCGAGAGCGCGAGGATGGAGGCCGCCACCACGCCCGACACCGCGATGGTGACGAACATGCGCAGCGGCAGCCCACCGAACCACAGCAGCGAGGTCAGCACGATGCCGAGCGCGATGGTGGTGGACAGGTTCGGCTCGAGCACCACCAGCAGACAGACCAGCAGTCCGGCCGGCACCAGCGGCATGAGAATGTCCTTGTACCCGGCCTTCTCGGACTGCCGCGACGCCAGCAGGTGCGAACCCCACACCACCAGCGTCACTTTCGCGATCTCCGAGGGCTGCACCGACACCACGCCCAGGTCGAACCAGCGCTGCGAACCCTGCACCTTGGTGCCGACGCCGGGAATCAGCACCAGCACCAGCAGCACCACCGACAGCGCGAACACCGGGAACGACAGCTGCCGCATCACCCGCATGGGGATGCGCAACGCGATGTAGAACAGCACCGCGCCGACCGCGGCCAGCACCGCCTGGGTGAAGAACAGCGAATAGGCCGAGCCGCCACCGGCGTAGGACTCCACGCTGGAGGCCGAGAGCACCATGACCAGCCCGAGCACGGTGAGCAGTACCGCGATCGCCACCACCAGGTGGAACGACGCCAGCGGGCGGGCCAGCCACGCAACGAACCATCCGGTTCGTAGACGCTGTGGGCCCTTGTTCCCGACCCGCCGCTCACCTCCTGGCGCGGCCCGCCGCGGTGTCGCCGCTGTCACTCTGTTCTCCCGATGTCCTTCTCGTCCAGGGCCTGCACGGCGGCCGCGAAACTGCGCCCGCGGTGCGTGTAGTCGGCGAACATGTCCAGGGATGCCGCGGCCGGAGCCAGCAGCACGGTATCGCCGCGATGGGCGAAACCGGCCGCCACGCGGACCGCGCGCGCCATCACCGCTTCGGGCTCGATCTCGGTGAAGGGGTCACCCATTCGAGCATCGTCCCCCGAATTCAGCTCCACCACCGGGACATCGGGGGCGTGTCGCGCGAGTGCGGCCGCGATCACGGCCGCGTCCTGCCCGAACAGCACGGCCGCGACCAGGTGTTCGCGGCACTCCTCGATGAGGTCCTCGACGCCCGCGCCCTTCAGCTGACCGCCGGCCACCCAGATCACGTTGGGGTGGGCCAGGATCGACGAACGCGCGGCGTGCGGGTTGGTGGCCTTGGAGTCGTCGACGAACTCCACGCCCGACAACTCGCGCACGAAGGCCGCCCGGTGCGGACCGACCCGATGCTCCTGCAAGCCCTCCTTGACGAACTGCGGGGCCACGTCGATGGACCGGGTGAGCGCGGCCGCGGCCAGCGCGTCGGCCACGCCCGCCGGACCCTGCGGACTGATGTCGCCGGTCTCGGCCAGGATGGCGGCCTTGGTGAAGGCGCGGTCGAGCAGCTTGCCGTCCACCACGCCCAGCTCGCCGTCGGCGGGCACGCCGATGCGGAAGCCGACGGTGCGGCGCGCCTTGGACTTGCGGGCCAGCGCCGCGGCCACCTGATCGTCGAGGCCGACCACGCCGACCCGGCCGGTCAGCGCGCGCGCCTTGGCGGCGGCATAGGCGTCCAGGCCGCCGTGCCAATCCAGGTGATCCTCGGCCACATTCAGCACCACCCCGGCCTCGGGGCGGACCGACGGAGCCCAGTGCAGCTGGAACGAGGACAGTTCCACGGCCAGGATCTGCGGGCCGGGATTGCGGCGCAGCGCGTCCAGGATGGGCAGCCCGATATTGCCGCAGGCCACCGACGGGATGCCGGCGGCACGCAGGATCGAGTGCGTCATCTGGGTGGTGGTGGTCTTGCCGTTGGTGCCGGTGATCACCAGCCACTTGCGGACCGGACCGTAGATACGGGCCTGGTCCACCCACCACGCGAACTCGACGTCACCCCACACCGGGATGCCCTCGGTCACCGCGGACGCCAGCACCGGCGAATCCGGCCGCCAGCCCGGGCTGGTGATGACCAGCGCGAAGCGGCGCAGCGCATCCGGTTCCAGCAGATCCGCGCTGGTGGCGGTGCCCAGACCCAGTTCGGCGGCCTCGGCCAGCGCCTTGGCGCCGCTGTCGGTGACCACCGGCCGCGCACCGATATCGCGCAGCGGTTCGATCAGCGAACGCCCGGAGACACCCCACCCGGCGACCAGAACGTCACGGCCACGCAGGAATTCGAGCATGGGCCCCGGCGACCGCAGGACCCTCGGAGAATGTTCGGCCATTGCTGTCTCACCCTGCCGCAGAGAGGTATTCGCTGTAGAACAGGCCCAGTCCGATCGCCGAGGCCATACCGGCCAGCAACCAGAACCGGATGATCACCGAGGTCTCGGCCCACCCGCTCAGCTCGAAGTGGTGATGGAACGGTGCCATCTTGAACAAGCGATTACGGGTCGCGCGGAACACCGCCACCTGCAGCACCACCGAGGTGGTCTCGGCCACGAACAGCGCGCCGATGACGACCATCAGCAGCTCGGTGCGGGTGGTGATGGACAGGCCCGCGAGCAGGCCGCCCAGCATCAGCGAACCGGTGTCGCCCATGAAGATCTTGGCGGGCGCGGCATTCCACCACAGGAAGCCGATACAGGCCGCACCGCCCGCCGCGCACACCAGCGCCAGGTCGAGCGGATCACGCACCTGGTAGCAGCCCGCCACCGCGTGCGCGGAGCAGGAGTTACGCCACTGCCAGAAGGTGATGATCATGTACGCGCCCAGCACCAGGCTCATCGAGCCCGCGGCCAGACCGTCCAGGCCGTCGGTCAGGTTCACCGCGTTGGACCAGGCCACCACGATGAGGCAGACGAACGCCAGGAACACCACCACGCTCATCGACAGCGTGTTGATGTCGCGGGTGTATGACAGCCGCTTGTCGCCGGGGGTGAGGCCGTGAATGTTCTTGAACTGCAAGGCCAGGACACCGAACACCACCGCCGAGGTGAGCTGGCCGATGTACTTCCCGGCCGCGGTCAGACCCAGGTTGCGCTGCTTGCGCAGCTTGATCAGGTCGTCGGTGAAGCCGACGAAACCCAGCGCGGTGGCCAGGCCCATGACCAGCAGGCCCGAGGCCGAGGGGCCCGGCTCGCCGTAGGTCATGGAGATCAGGTGCGAGCCCAGGTAACCGGCCCACATACCGATGATGATGGCGACGCCGCCCATGGTCGGGGTGCCGCGCTTGGCCTTGTGGCTCTCCGGGCCGTCGACCCGGATCTCCTGGCCGAAGCCCTGCTTGGCGAAATAGCGGATCACCACGGGGGTGAGCAGAATCGAAACGGCCAGCGCGATCGCGGCCGACAAGAGAATCTGGGTCATCGAGCGGCCTCCTGCTCCGCACCGATCAGGTGTTCGGCGACGGTCCACAGACCGACGGACTTGGATGCCTTGACCAGCACCACCGCGCCCGGCTCGAGTTCTTCGTCGAGCAGCGCGATGGCCGAGTCGATATCGGGCACGTGGATGGCTTCCTCACCCCACGAGCCCTCCTGCACGGCGCCCTGGAACATGGCGCGCACCGGACGACCCTGACCGACCACGATCAGCCGGTCCACGTCCAGGCGCACCACCAGGCGGCCGATCTTGTCGTGTTCGAGAACGGATTCCTCGCCCAGTTCACCCATTTCGCCGAGCACCGCCCAGCTGGGCCGCGGCTCGGCCCCGGCGCGGGACATGGTGACCAGCGCCTTGAGCGCGGCACGGACCGAATCCGGGTTGGCGTTGTAGGAGTCGTTGACGACGGTGACGCCGTCGGCGCGGGTGCGCACGTCCATACGGCGGGCCGAGACGGCGGCCGCGCCGGCCAGCGCCGCCGCGACGGTCGCGAGATCCGCGCCCTGGTCGAGGGCGACGGCGGCCGCGGACAGGGCGTTGCCGACCTGGTGCTCGCCGGACACGGCCAGCTGGACGTCGACCGATTCGCCGTTGGCGTGCAGCGTGAATCGGGCGCGCGCCTGCTCGTCGAGCACGACGTCGGCGGCGCGCACGTCGGCCGAGGACGCCAGGCCCACGGTCACCACCCGGGCGGCGGTGCGCCCGGCCATCTTCGCGACCAGGTGGTCGTCGGCGTTCAGCACCGCCAGCCCGGAGACCGGAAGCGCCTCGACCAGTTCACCCTTGGTCTGCGCGATCACCTCTCGGCTGCCGAACTCACCCAGGTGCGCGGTGCCGACATTCAGCACGACGCCGACACCGGGCGGAGCGATCTCGGTGAGCGCCTTGATGTGTCCCGGGCCGCGAGCCGACAGCTCCAGCACCAGGAACCGGGTCTGCGCGTCGGCGCGCAGCGCCGTCCACGGGTGGCCGAGCTCGTTGTTGAACGAACCGGGCGGGGCCACAACGGATCCCAGCGGCGCGAGCACGGCCGCGATCAGATCCTTGGTGGAGGTCTTGCCGGACGAGCCGGTCACCCCGACCACGGTCAGGCTCCCGGCCCGCACCAGCCGGTCCACGCTGGCGCGGGCCAGCGCGGCCAGCGCGTCCAGCACCGCCGCGCCGGAGCCGTCGGTGTCGTGGGCCAGTGCGATGGCGCGGGTGTTCCCGGGGTGGGGCTCCACCACGATGGCGGGCACCCCGACCGGCCGCGCGGCGAGCACCGCGACCGCGCCCTGCGCGACGGCCTGCGCCGCGAAGTCGTGGCCGTCGGCGCGCTCACCCGGCAGCGCCAGGAACAGGTCACCGGAACCGATTCGGCGCGAGTCGAATTCGGCCGAGCCGGTGACCTTCGCCTCGGGATCGGCGACGTCGTGCAGCGTGCCGCCCACGACCTCCGCGATCTCCCGCAAAGTCATCTCGATCATGAATGCGTCAGGTCCCTCGTCTTTTCCGACAGGGCGGCCGCGAGTACCTCACGGTCGTCGAACGGCTGCTTCACGCCTGCAATCTCCTGCCCTGTCTCATGTCCCTTGCCCGCGACCAGCACCGCGTCCCCGGGCCGCGCCCAGTTCACGGCGGCGTGGATCGCGGCCGCCCGGTCCCCGACCTCCCGGACCTCACCGCGTTCCGCGTCCGGCACCTGTTCGGCCCCGGCGAGCACCGCGGCGCGGATGGCGGCCGGGTCCTCGCTGCGCGGATTGTCGTCGGTAATGATGGCCAGGTCGCTGCCGCGCGCCGCCGCCGCACCCATGAGGGGCCGCTTGCCGGCATCGCGATCACCGCCCGCGCCCACCACCACGGCCAGACGTCCCGTCCCCTTCTCGGCCAACCACGTGCGCAGGGTGGCCACGACCGATTCGATCGCGGCGGGCTTGTGCGCGTAGTCCACCACGGCCAGAAACTCCTGACCCCTATCCACCCGCTGCATGCGGCCCGGCACGTCGACCTCGCCGAGCGCCGCTGCGGAAGTCTCGATATCGGCGCCCGCCGCCGCGCAGACCGCGACCGCCAGCAGCCCGTTGGCGATGTTGTACGCGCCCGGAAGCCGCAACCGCACATCCACATTGACACCCGGCCCCGACGCGGTGAATTCCTGGGTGCCGCCGGTCCCGGCGGTCGCCTCGCCCGCGGTCCAGTCGGCCGGCGCGCCCGCGCGGGTCGCCACGGTGCGCACGCGGCCGGTGGTATCACCGGATTCGGCTGCCAGGCAGTCGGATACATCGCCCGCCAAGCGCCGGCCCCACTCGTCGTCCACGCAGATCACCGCCGTGCGCGCGGCCACCGAGGGGCGCGACCCGGCGGCGGTGTCCGGGCCGTCGGGAATGAACAGGCGGCGCTTGGCCGCGAAGTAGTCCTCGAAGTCGGCGTGGAAGTCGAGATGGTCCTGGGACAGGTTGGTGAACGCGCCGACCGCGAAGCTCACCCCGTCCACCCGGCCCAGCGCCAGCGCATGGCTCGACACCTCCATCACCACCGCGTCCACGCCCTGCTCGACCATGACCGCGAACATGGCGTGCAGCTGCGGGGCCTCGGGGGTGGTGAGCGCCGAGGGCACCCGGACCCCGCCGATGCGGGTCTCGATGGTGCCGATCAGCGCGGTGCGCAGCCCCGACGCGGCCAGCCCGGCCTCCACCAGATAGGAGGTGGTGGTCTTGCCGGAGGTGCCGGTGATACCGATGATGCGCAGTTTGCGAGACGGATCACCGTACAGGGCCGAGGACAACTCGCCGAGAATCGTGCGCGGCGCGGCGTGCACCAGCACGGGGACGGCGATCTCGCCGATCAGCTCCGCACCCGCCGGATCGGTGAGGACCGCGACCGCGCCGCGCGCCACCGCGTCGGCGGCGTAGCGCGCGCCATGGGAATGCCCACCGGCCAGACCGGCGAACAGATCTCCCGGCAGCACCGCGTTCGACCGCTGCTCGATACCCGTGACCTGGATGTCCTGCAAACCTGCCGCGGACCCGGCGGGCGTCGCGCCCGTCAGCTCCGAGACCGTGCGCAAGCTGGTCGCCGCCGGTGCGGCGGGCCGGAACACCTGCGGGCTGGACTGCGCGGGCACGAAGCTCCTCTCACGGGCGGGTTTCATATGTAGAAAAGATCCGGACGACCGGATCGACGTGTCAGGTTACCTGTGTTCGATTGCCGTGCGATCGGCACGGCGCAGTTCGGTCACCCGCCGGTGGTGGTATCGGCGGCGGCGTGCGTCACGACCATTCGTTCCCTGCTCTAACTCGCCTGCAGAATCAGCTGTTTGGCGGGCGGTGACGGCGGGATCCGGTCCCGCTGCAGCAGCCACGACGCGATGCTGTGGAACAGGGGCGCGGCCGACCCGCCACCGCTGCCGTCCGAGCTGCGCATGGGCGCGTCGAGCATCATGCCGATCACGTAGCGCGGATTGTCGGCGGGGGCCATGCCCGCGAAGGTGATCCAGTAGCGGTCGCTGGAGTAGCAGCGGCACTTGGGATCGATCTGCTGCGCGGTGCCGGTCTTGCCGGCGATCTGATAGCCCTCGATCGAGGCCGGGCCGCCGGTGCCGGACTGGACGCCGCGCGGATCCTTCTGCACCACGGCCTGGAACATCTGCTGCAGGGTCTTGGCGGTCTGCGGGCTCACCACCTTCACGCCCTCCGGCGGCTCCTCCTCGGTGCGCGCGCCGTCCGGGGCGATCTTGGCCTTCACGATGCGCGGCGGCATCCGCACGCCGTCGTTGGCGATGGCCTGGTACATGCCGGTCATCTGCAGGGTCGTCATCGAAAGACCCTGGCCGATGGGCAGGTTGGCGAAGGTCGAGCCCGACCACTGGTCACGCGCGGGCACCACGCCGCTGCTCTCGCCGGGCAGGCCGACGCCGGTGCGCTGACCCAGGCCGAACTTCTTGAGCATGTCGAAGTAGCGGTCCTCACCGACCCGCTGCGCCAGCATCAGGGTGCCCACGTTCGAGGACTTCCCGAAGACGCCGGTGGTCGTATAGGGGGCGACGCCGTGCTCCCAGGCGTCGTGCACGGTGACCCCGCCCATGAAGATGCTGCCCGGAACCTGGAGCACCTCATCGGGGTTGGTGAGGCCGTACTCGATGGCCGAGGCCGCGGTGACGATCTTGTTCACCGAGCCGGGCTCGTACACCTCCTGCACCGACGGATTGCCCAGATCGGTGGTGGACCAGAAGCGCGGTCCCATCGCCGGATTGAAGGTGTTGTCATTGGCCATGGCCAGCACCTGGCCGGTGTGCACGTCCAGCACCACCGCCGAGGCCGCGCTCGCGCCCGACAGATCCTTGGCCTGCTGCACCTGCTGCTGCACGTAGTACTGCAGATCCGAATCCAGGGTCAGCTCCACGCCGAAACCGTTCACCGCGGGCTGGCGGTCACGCCACGAACCCGGGATCACCGCGCCGTCGGAGCCGCGGTCGTAGGTCATCGAGCCGTCCGAACCGGCCAGCAGGGCGTCCATCGAGGACTCCAGGCCGATCTGCCCGTGCCCGTCCCAGCCGGTCGCGCCGATCACATTGGCGGCCAGCGCGCCACCCGGGTACTCACGCATGTCCTGGCGTTCGAGCCCGACCTCCGGGAACTTCAGCGTGATGTCGGCGGCGACCCGCGGATCCACATTGCGCACCAGATAGACGAACGGCTCGTCGCTCTTCAGCTTGGCCAGGATGTCCTTCGCGGGAGCTTCCTTACCCAGCTTCTCGTGCAAGTACTTGGCGATGGCGGCGAGCCGGTCGTCCGGGTCCGGAGCGGTCTTCGGCTGCTTCTCGCGCTCGTCGGCCAGATCCTTGCGGACCCGCACCGGCTGGAAGGTCAACGCCTTGGCGGCGATGGTGAACGCCAGCGACTTCCCGTAGCGGTCGGTGATCGGCCCCCGGGTGGCGGGATCGGCCAGCTTCACGGTCCGCTGACTGGCCGCCTCCGCGGAGAGCTTCGGCGCGGAAATGCTCTGTACCCACAGCAATTGGATGGCGGCCACGACGATCGCCACCAGCATCACCAGCCGGCCCACCCCGAACCGGAACCGCGTACTCGAATCCAATCCCGGAGCCGGCCGCGGTCTGAACTGCCGGCCCGGCCCCGAACCCGCGCGGCCCGACCCGGACTTCGCCCGTGCGACGGCGGCGCGCCCCCGGCCGGAATCGGAACGGCCCCGGCCGGAATCACGCCCGCGCCCCGCGCGGGTAGGGCTCATCGACCAGCCCCATTCACGGGCATCGTGGTCGGCCGCGACGGTTCGATCACCGCGGCACGCCGTTCGCCTGGACCGCCGGGTTCTGCGGCGTCGGAAGCGGGGACGCCGGAACGGGATTCGCGGCCGAGGTGGTCGGCGGGGCCGGGGTCGTCGTGGGCGGCGCCGCCGGGGTGGTGGGCACCGGGACGACCCGCTCACCCTGCGTCTGCGACTGCTTGGGCGGGGCCGCGGCCGGAGTGGTGTTCAGCGCGGGAGCCGGAGCGCCCTGCGCGGGCTGCGGATTGCCGACCACGGTCACCTGACCGTCGGGCGCGATGATCAGGCGGGCCGGATCCTTGGCCGGGATCATGCCGAGTTCGGCGGCGCGCTGGGCCAATTCGGGCGCCGAGTCGGCCGCGGCCACCTCGCGCTGTAGCGCGTCCCGCTCGTCGGACAGCTTCTGATTGGCGCGGCGCTGATCGCCGAGCTGGTAGCTGTCCTCGGTGGCGCGGGTGGTGAGCAACAGCGTCAAGGCCAGACCGCAGCCCAGCAGCGCGATGATGGTGGCCACGAAGGACATCCGCCCGCGCGGAATGGATTCACTGCGCCGGCCGCGGCGCATCCCGGGCAGCTCCACGCCGCCCTCGCGATTGCGGCGCCGGGCGTAGGCTCGTTGCGCCGCACCCGATTTGACCCGCTCGGCGGCCTGCACCCGGCGGGCCCCCCGGCTCACCTGCGTCTTGATCGTCATAGCGCGGCTCCGATCTCTCGGGTCGCGGCCCGGAACCGCCCGCCGCCCCCGCGCTGCCGCCTCCGCGCCTGACCACTCATGCCCTGTCCTCCCCTGCGATACGTTCCGCCGCCCGCATGCGCACCGGAGCGGCTCGCGGGTTCTCCTCGATCTCCTGCTCGGTCGCCTTCTCCGCACCGCGGGTCAGGATCTTGAATTCCGGTCCCATGCCGGGCAATTCGACCGGCAGGTCCAGGGGGGTGCGCGACGCCGACCGCTTGGCCAGCTCCACCTTCACCACCCGGTCCTCGAGGGACTGATAGCTCATCACCACGATGCGGCCGCCCGGGGCCAGCGCGTCCAGCGCCGCGGGCATCGCCGCCTCGAGCGATTCCAGCTCGCGGTTCACCTCCACCCGCAAAGCCTGGAAGGTGCGCTTGGCGGGATGCCCGCCGGTGCGCCGGGCCGCGGCCGGGATGGTGTCGTAGAGCAGCTCCACCAGCTGGGCGCTCGTGGTGAACGGGGTGCGCTGGCGCCGCCGCAGGATCTCCGAGGCGATCTTGCCCGCGAACCGTTCCTCGCCATAGGTTTTCAGCACCCGGGCCAGTTCGCCGTGACTGTAGGTATTGAGCACGTCGGCCGCGGTGGGGCCGGTGCTGAAGTCCATCCGCATGTCCAGCGGCGCGTCCACCGAGTAGGCGAACCCGCGATCGGCCTCGTCCAGCTGCATGGAGGACACGCCCAGATCCATGAGAATGGCGCTGACCGAACCCTTTTCGGGCAGGCCGGCCTGTTCGAGCGCGGCGGGGATCCCGTCATATCTGGTGTGCACCAGGGTGATCCGGTCCCGGAACGGCGCTAGTCGCTCCCCCGCCAGCCGCAGCGCGGCGGTGTCGCGATCCAGGCCGACGAGTCTGATGTTCGGGTAGGCGCGCAAGAAATGCTCGGCGTGACCGCCGAGACCGAGCGTGCAGTCCAGGTAGACGGCGCCCTCGGAATGCAGTGCGGGACCGAGGATTTCGTCAGCGCGATGCAGGAGAACCGGAACATGGCGGGGGCCGTCATTGCTCTGGTTCACCTAGGACCTCCCGGAATTCACTGCCTCACGTTCATTCGCACGGCCACATCGGATAGCGAGCGACGGCGGGCCTCTTCACAACGACCTTCGAATTAGGGCGAATGCCCCGTGGTCTCTGACCGAAGCACCGCACCTGGCGTTGGGGAAGTACGTCAGGGTCGGTGTCGGGCAGAGGCCGCAGGGCACTCGCCTCGCTCGGGCTAGAAGATCTCGCCCAGCGACTCGTCTCTGGCCTGCGAGTAGTCCTCCTCATGCTCGGCGAGGTAGGAATCCCACGCCGTCTTGTCCCATATCTCGAGGAAGTCGACCGAGCCGATCACCACGCAATCCTTGGAGAGATTCGCGTAGCGGCGATGCTCTGCCGACAGCATGATCCGGCCCTGTGCGTCCGGACGTTGCTCATCGCTGGAAGCCGCCAAGGCCCGGACGAATGCTCGGGCCTGCGGGTTCGATCGGGACGCGGCCGCGGCTCTCCGCGCGAGCGCGGTGAACTCGTCCTTGGGATAAACGGCAAGGCTGTGGTCCTGTCCCTTCGTGACCATCAACCCTCCCGCCAGCTCGTCCCGGAACTTCGCAGGCAACGTCAGTCGCCCTTTGTCGTCCAATCGAGGGGTATAGGTACCGAGAAACACGTCTCGACACCTCCTGCCGGATCACCCTCTCGACTGTCGGCCTCCTGTAGTGCGGGCTCCACATTACCCCACTTTCCCCCACTTTCAATCGAAAGCGCCGGTGATCTCGGTCCCCGCTTGGCGAACTTCGCAGGTCACACCAGCTATCACGATGGTGGGGAAGATTTCGCGCAGTTCCCCCGACACGCGCGACGCGCGCCGGCAGGCACCCGACAACCGCCAGCAAACCCGCAGATAGCGTGCATTTCCGGCACTCGTGGGGCGGGGTGGGGCACCCCCGTGGGGAGGTGTGGGGAATCGTGGCCGCCACCCGACACGCCGATCCCCGACCAACCAGAAACGCCGTGACGCCACACCTCAAATCGGTGTGGCGTCACGGCGTGTCGTGAAGATCTTCAGTTGGTCGATCGTGGTCCGCTACCGCGCGGGTCCGAAAGCACTCGACCGCACGGTAGCCCGGTCAACTGTCCTGTTCGAACCTCTTGCGGAACCGGTCCTCCATCCGCGCGGAGAACCCGCCCTGCTTGCGGGGCTTGCCGCGGCCGGCGCCGGGAGCGCCGCCCTGGCTGGGATGAGCGTCCGAGGCCCGACCGGCCGAACCGCCCATGCGGGGGCCACCGATCAGCAACAGCACACCCGCGCCGAACATGACGATGAAGCCGACGAGACTGATGATCGGGAAGCCGCCGGGCTTGAACGGAGCGGCGATGCCCGCCACCAAGAGAAACAGGCCGAGGACGAACAAGGCCGCCGCCTGGAGTCTGCGCCGACCGGTGGCAGAACGTAACCGCCCGCCCCGAACAGTCGAGGCGAACTTCGGATCCTCAGCATAGAGCGCGCTCTCGATCTGTTCGAGCATGCGCTGCTCGTGCTCGGAGAGTGGCACGGTACCTCCCCCGGCACTAGGTGGTGGCTGTCGCCTCCGGGTAGACGACGGGTAGCCGACCTTGGCGGCTATCTGCCACCAATAATACGAGTTCGATCAGAACCGGACCACCTACTCGCCGATACTCACGCCAGCATTCCGTTCACCCACCCTGAACTGGGCCGAAGCCGCGACGCGGCGGCCAGCAGATCCGCCACGTCGTGCAGGAATGCGCCTACCCGCGAAGCGAACTCGTCGGCGCGGTGGTCGTCGACGGGCCGGGACAGGCCCGCCTCGAGCGCCGCGCGGGTCTCGGACTGGCCGGTGAAATAGTCCGTCCACATGACGAATTCCGGTGCCGCGCGCTGCATCAGGACCCAGGCGTTGCGGGAGCGGGCCCGGGGCGCACGGTCGGCCCCCGTCAGCGCCAGCACCGCGCCCGCCCCGCGTAGCGCGGCCAGGTAGGCGATGCGGAAACGCTCCGCCGGATCGCGTTCTCCCCGTGCCTCCGACAACAGCCCGTCGGCCTTGCGCAGCAGGTCGCCGGCGCGGCCCGGGTGGCCCGGACGTTCAGTTTTCCCGGTCATTTCGCGTACCTCCCCACTCGCACACCCGAATCACATCTATAAGGACAACGCGTCCCGATCAGGCATTTCACCCAACTCGATGATCGAACAGGCATTCGAAGGTTTCTGTTGGGTTTGAATATAGAGAGACCCACCGACAAGTTGAGACGCCCACCGTGGCGCTACTGTCGATCCATCCGTCCGCGCCAACGAGAGTTGCGTCCAGCCGATGACCGCAGTCACCCCCAAACCGACGCCGGCACCCGTCGTGGTCGACCTGTCGGCCGCGACCCTGCGGCACCGGCTGCACGACGCCCTGGCGGTCTACGTCGCGGCGATGGACTATCCCCGCGGCACCGAACACCAGCGCGCACCCATGTGGACCGAGCACACCACCCGCCCCGGATGGCAGGCCGTGGCCGCGGTGCTGCCCGACGACGACGGGCGCCTGGACCTGCGCACCGCGCCCATCGTGGCCATCGCCTACGGCTATCACGGCGCGCCGCACCAGTGGTGGCATCAGCAGGTGTACAGCGGCATGCGGCGCACCGGCTGGCCCGAATCCGGCGCGCGGGAACTGCTTTCGGACTACTTCGAGCTCACCGAACTCCACGTGCACCCCGCCGCGCAGGGCCGCGGACTCGGCGAGATCCTGCTCACCCGGCTGCTGCAGAACCGGCCCGAGCGCACCGTGCTGCTGTCCACCCCCGAGGTGGACCGCGAGGCCAACCGGGCCTGGCGGCTGTACCGGCGCCAGGGGTTCGGGGATGTGGTGCGGCACTTCATCTTCTCCGGCGACACCCGCCGGTTCGCGGTGCTCGGGCGGCGGCTGCCCCTGTGAGCGGGCGCGACAACGGTTCCCGCACAGTCGTAGTCGTCGGATCGGGGCACAACGCGCTGGTCGCGGCCTGCTACCTGGCCAAGGCCGGGCATCGGGTCGAGGTGCTCGAACGCGACACCGTGCTGGGCGGGGCCGTCTCCACCGTCGAACGGTTCCCCGGGCATCTGGTCGATCGGGGGTCCTCGGCGCACATCATGATCCGGCACACCGGGATCATCGAGGAGCTCGAGCTGGCCCGGTTCGGGCTGCGCTATATCGACTGCGACCCCTGGGCTTTCGCGCCCGCGCCCGCCGGGAGCGGGACGGCGCCCATCGTCTTCCACCGTGATCTGGACCGGACCTGCGCGTCCATCGCCGCCGCCTGCGGGCAGCGCGACGCCGACGCGTACCGGCGGTTCGCGACCGTGTGGGGTCCGCGCAGCGCACGGGTGATGCGGGCCTTCTCCGGCACGCCGACCGGCGGGCATCTGCTGAAGTCGTTCTGGGGCATGGATCCCCGCGAGGCGGCCGGGGCCACCGGGCGGGCCAGCGGCGGGGCCCTGTCCCGGGAAATGATGCAGAGCGGAGACGCGCTGCTGGACAGCCTGTTCGACAGCGAACGACTGAAGGCGGCGCTGGCCTGGTTCGGCGCGCAGTCCGGGCCGCCCATGTCCGAGCCCGGGTCCGCGCCCATGGTCGGGTTCGCGGCGCTCATGCACACCCTGCCGCCCGGGCGCGCGGTCGGCGGCAGCGGCGCGCTGAGCGCGGCACTGGTGGCGCGGCTGGAATCCGACGGCGGCGTCGTCTCCCCCGGCGACGCGGTGACCGCCCTGACCCGCCGCGGCGACCGGTGGGGGGTGCGCACCGCGAGCGGGCGAAACCTGTCCGCGGACACCGTGATCGCGGGCAGCCACATCCTCACCACCCTGAACCTGCTGGAACAGGGCGGATTCGACACCGCGACGATCGCCGACTGGCGACGCCGCATCCGGGTGGGACCCGGCATCGGCATGGTGGTGCGCGCCGCGATCAGCGAACTTCCCCGCTATCCCGGAGCCGAGACCGGCGAATCGGCGCACGGGCTGCAACTACTCGTCACCGACCGCCGCGAACTGCGCCGCGCCCACGGCGCGGCCCTGGCGGGCGACCTGCCGCCGCGTCCGGTCGTCCTGGCCATGACCTTCAGCGCCCTGGACCCGAGCATCGCCCCCGCGGGCGAACACCAGGTCACCCTGTGGTCGCAGTGGCATCCCTACGATCTCGCCGACGGCAGCGACTGGTCCGCGCACGCCGAGACCGAGGCCGAGGCCGACCGCATCATCGCCGAAGTCGACGCCCTCGCACCGGGATTCGCCGACTCCATCACCCAGCGCTACGTCCAGACCCCCGCCGACCTGGAACGCGAGATGGGCCTGCTCGGCGGCAACGTCATGCACGTCGAGATGTCCATCGACCAGATGTTCATGTGGCGGCCCCTGCCCGAACTCGCCGACCAGCGCGTCCCCGGCGCCCCGGGCCTCTACCTCACCGGCGCGTCCACCCACCCGGGCGGCGGCGTCTCCGGCGCCAGCGGCCGCAGCGTGGCCCGCATCGTGGAGCGCGACCTACGCCCCCGCCGCCTGTTCTCGTTCCGGCGATGACCGACCCCGCGCTATCGGGCCACCGCTCAGCCGCCGAAACCGTTGCGGCCCAGCCCGCGACCGCGGCGGCGGGGCCGTGGGCGGCCGCGAATCCTGACGGCACTGCCGCGGCGAACCGCCCCGCACGGGTACCGGCCGTCCGACACCGTGTCCGCCCGGGTGGCGGCGCCGTTCGACCGCGCGACGGTGCGTGATGACTGCGCTGGAACAGTTGCGGACGTCGGGCATCGAGCGGGCGACAGTTGTCGCGGCGGTGCCCGCGGTGTTGCTGGTCCTGGTGCAGATCGCTTATCCGCTGGCGGACGGGGTGGGGCGGGATCGGGTGACCGTGGCGGTCGTGCTGCTCTCCGCCGCTACGGCGCTCGTGCACGCGGGAGTCACCCGGAACGTGTGCTGGGCGGCCGGGGTGCTGGTGATCGTGTCGGGGGTGGGGCTGGCGGCGGAGGTTGCGGGGACGGCCACCGGGATTCCGTTCGGCGGCTACGACTATGCGAGCGGGCGGCTGGGGCCCGGGGTGTTCGGGGTGCCCGTGGTGGTTCCGCTGGCGTGGACGGGTGGGCTGTATCCGGTGTGGGTCGTGGCGGGGATGCTGGCGAAGGGTATGGCCGGGCGGGTTTCGCTGACCGCGGCCGGGGCCGTCGGGTGGGATCTGTTCCTGGATCCGCAGATGGTGGCCGACGGGCAGTGGACATGGCGTTCGCCGATTCCCGGGCTGCCGGGACTGGCGGAGATTCCGGTCAGTAACTATCTCGGCTGGTTCGCGGTGGCTGCGGTGATGGCCGGGCTGCTGGCGGGGTGGGATCGGACCGCGCCGGATTCGGGTGCGGCTCGGGTGGTTCCGGTGGCGGTGTTCGGGTGGACGTGGCTGGGGTCGACGCTGGCGCACGCGGTGTTCCTGGGGCTGCCGGTGTCGGCGGTGTACGGGTGCTGCGGGCTCGGGGTGCTGGGGATTCCGCTGGTTCGGGGGCTGAGGGCCCGTCGAATCACCCTGTGGCCCGGGACGCATGGCACGATGTGAGCCGTGCAGCCGAGTCCGAACATGTCGACAGCAGAGGGAACCCTCGAATCCGCCCCACCCCGGCGGCGATCGCGGCGATGGGTACGGACCGTGGCCGTCATCCTGTTCGCGGGGTTGGCGGTCCTGCTGACCGGGTGCCTGCGGGTACAGGTATCCATGGGCGTGTCCTCCAACGACCGGGTGTCCGGGCGCATCGTCGCCGCGGCCGTGCCCCAGCACGAGAAGGACAAGGGCCCGCAGCTCGTGGCCCCCGACGGCCTGTCCGGCAAGGTGCGGGTGGACTCCTACGCGCAGGACGGCTACGTCGGCAGCCAGGTGTACTTCGACGATCTCACCTTCGGTGAGGTGCAGCAGCTCGGCGGCCTGTCCGACCAGACCTCCGGCATGTTCAACCTGGTCTTCGCCCGCACCGGCGACCTGGTCACCCTGACCGGCCGGGTGGACCTGAAGTCGCTGCCGCCGCAGGGTTCCGACGTGCAGCTGACCGTCGCCTTCCCGGCGCGCGTCGCCACCACCAACGGCACCCGCGAGGGCGACTCGGTGGTCACCTGGAAGCTGCCGCCCGGCGATGTCAGCACACTGCGCGCCGAAGTCGGCTACGCGGACCCGAATACGCGGTCCTTCGCCGGCTGGGCGGGCATCGTCGGCGGCATCACCCTCGCGGTGGCGGCGGTGGTCGCGGTGCTGGCGTACATGACCCGCAACCCCGATCCGCCGGCCTACGTGCGTGCCGCGCGCTGGCTGCGCCCGGACCGCACCAACACGCGATAGCACACACCCCATGACTCTCGCCCCGAAGGCGGTGACGGCCGCGAGCGCCGTCGCCGCCTTCGGCGCCTCGGTGGCCCTCGCCAATCGCCTCACCCTCCCCCGGCTGCGGCGCGGCGGGCCCACCGTCATCGAACCGGTCACCGTCTGCGTCCCGGCCCGCGACGAGGCCGACCGGCTGCCCGAGCTCATCGCGGATCTGCGCGCCCAGCCCGATCTGCCGCGCCTGCGGGTCCTCGTGCTCGACGACGGCTCCACCGACGACACCTTCGAGGCGGCGCGCGCGGCCATCCGCGGCGACCACCGATTCCTACTCTCCCGCAACGACACCGATCCGGCGCCCGGCTGGACCGGCAAGACCGCGGCCTGCGCCCGGCTGGCCGAACTCGCCGACACCACCGACGGCGTGCTGGTCTTCCTCGACGCCGACGTGCGGCTCGCGCCCGGCGCGCTGTCGGCCGCGGTCCGGGAACTGCGGTCGGCCCGAACCGATCTGCTCTGCCCGTGGCCCCGCCAGCTCGCGGTCTCCCCCGTCGAACGCCTCGTCCAGCCGCTGCTGTGCTGGTCGTGGGCCTCGACTCTGCCGGTCGCGCCGGCGAATCGGACCCGGCGGCCGTCGATGGCCGTGGCGTGCGGGCAGTTCCTGGTCTTCGACGCCGCCGCCTACCGGGCCGTCGGCGGGCACGCCGCGGTCGCGGACAGCGTCACCGAGGATCTGGCCATCGCCCGCGAGCTGCGGCGCGCGGGCCGGCCCACCACACTGATCGCGGCCGGGCCCCTCGCCGAGACCCGCATGTACCGGGACGCCGCCGAGGTGAGCGAGGGCTTCAGCCGCTGGCTGTGGTCGGCCTACGGCGGGCCCGCGGGCAGTCTCGCGGTCGGTTCGATTGCGGCGCTGGCCTTCTGGGTTCCACCCCTCGCGGCGGTGTGCGGGCGCGGACGCGTGCGCCGGATCGGACTGCTCGGCTATACCGCCGCCGTCACCGCCCGCCTGCTGGCCCGCTCCACCGAGAACGGCGGCCCGGTCGACGCCACGGATGCCCTTGCGGCACTGGCACACCCGTTCTCGGTCGCCGCCTACCTGGCCCTGTCGGCCCGGTCCCACCGCGCACATCGCACCCGCGCGCTGCGCTGGAAGGGCCGGACCGTCGGCTGAGAGTCCCGATCAGGGAACCGGCGTCATCCCGATGGTCGGCAGGAAGAAGCAGGTGGTGTCGCCATTGCGGACCGTGCCGAACATGGCCGCCAGCACCGTGCCCGACCCGGTGTTCACCGGAACCGCGCGGACGCCGCCGACCGGCAGGGCCGCGGTGAAGTAGTCGTGCACGGCCTGTTCGACCATGGGCCGCAACTCGTTCGGGACCTGCGGCGGGATCATGGCATTGAGCACCTGGTTCAGCGGGCCCATCGGCACCAGGCCGCCGTGGCCGGTGGTGGTGTTGAACCAGGCGACCTGCATGCCGGAGGTGTCCGCGCCGTCGGGGGCGATGCCGTAGGGCACGAACGCGAACATGGTCTGGCCCGCCTTGACGGCCGAAAGATCCAGGCCGGGAATGGAGATCGCGTAGTGCGGCCACGGACCCGGGATGCTGCCCGCCATGGCGGGAGCCAGGCCCAGCGTGGTGCCGCCGAGGCAGAACGGCGCGGCGGTCGGGTACAGGAAGGGCTTGATGCCCAAGGTCTGGAGTCCTTCGACGGCCTGACCGTAGGCCGACAGCCAGTCCGTCGGAGCGGACGACGGCCCGGCGGCATCGGACCGGCCGGTGGTGTCCGGACGAGCCGCGCTGTCGGTGCGAGCCGAGGTATCCGGGCGAGCGGTGGCGTCGGCGCGGCCGGTGGTCTCGTTCACCGCGGTGATGGCGGCCAGCGCGGCGGCGGCCTCGGGGCTCACCGCGGCGACGGTGGCGTCGCCGGTATCAGCTTGCGCCGGGGCCGCGGCGGCGGGTCCCGCCAGGGTTGCCGGTCCGGCGGCGGCGAGCACGGCGCAGGCGCTGACAGCGCCGGCCACCCGGACGATGTGGTGGAACACGGACATGAAGGGCTCCCCTCGAGGTCACGAGTCGTGAGGGGACGGTACTCCGCTGACCAGTGCATTCCGTTCATTTGCTCCGGCATGCCGGAGCCGATTCGCGGTGCGAACCGGTCCGTTCAGGCGTTGGCCGGCGCGGCCGAGACCGAATAGCCCAGGTTCGCCAGCACTTCGCTGGTGGCCTTGGCGAAATTCAGGGTGATGAAATGCAGGCAGGGCGCGCCCTCGGAGATCAGGCGTTGCGCCATCTCCGTGGCGATCTGGATGCCCTCGGCCCGGACCGCCGCGCGATCCTCCTCCGGCCCGGTGCCCGCGGCCTTGCGCAGCCGCTCGATCACCTTCGCCGGGAGCGGACGCCCCGACAGCTCCTCCGCGCGCTCGACCGTGCGCAGCGAGGTGACCGGCATGAGCTCGGGAATGATCGGCTTGGCGCCCTCGATCGGATCGGCCGCGATGGCCCGATCCCGCAGGCGCAGATAGTGATCCACGTCGAAGAACATCTGGGTGATCGAATACTCCGCGCCCGCGCGCAGTTTCGACACCAGGAAGCGGGTGTCGTCGTCGAGGTCGGTGGAGCGCGGGTGGCCCTGCGGGAACGAGGCGACACCCACGTGGAAGTCGCCCAGGTCGCGCACGATGCGCACCAGCTCCTCGGCGTACTCGACGCCCTCGGGGTGCTTGAGCCACTCGCCCAGCACGTCGCCCGGCGGATCGCCGCGCAGCACCAGCAGATTGCGGATGCCCGAGTCGGCGTACGCGCCGACGATGGAGCGCAGTTCCGCGACCGAGTGGTCCACCGCGGTCAGGTGGGCGACGGTCAGCAACGTGGTCTCGCGCGCCAGCTCGCCGGTGACCCGGATGGTGCGGTCGCGGGTGGAGCCGCCCGCGCCGTAGGTCATCGACACGAACGCCGGATGCAGCCGTTCGAACTCGCGGGCGGCCCGCCACAGGCGCGCCTCGCCGGCGGCGTCACGCGGCGGATTGAACTCGACCGAGAACGGAACCGACCCATCGGGACGTGGGCCCAGCTGCTGCACCACGGAGCGAGTTCCGGACACATGAGGTGTGCGGGAAACTCGGCCAGGGGTCGAATATCCCCGTACATTGTCGAAACTCACGCCAGTATTTTACGGGTCCGCGCCCGAGCCCCGGACCCCGACCTGTGCCTATCCCAGCAGGTGGGACCAACCGGGCCCGACCGATTCCCGGCCGCGACCCGGTGGTCGGTAGAGTCGGGGCGAACCCCGCGCGCGGACCTGACGCCCGCGCGATCGGGCCGGTCATAGGGGCGTTCGCCATCGTCGCACGCGCGCCGGGACCGATCATCGGGGAATCGCGCTCGCGCCGCGCCGCGCACTCACCAAGGAGGCTCCCCTGTCCGCCGGACCCGGTACCCCCACCCGCCACCCGGTCGGCGCGGGATCGCTCGTCGCCGCCGTGGAGGACCGTCTCACCGCCTTCTTCCGCACCCGGGAACCGATCGTCGAGCCCCTCGGCCCGGTCTTCGTGGACGCGGCCGCGGCCCTGGAGAACTTCGTCATTCGCGGCGGCAAGCGCACCCGCCCCGCCTTCGCCTGGACCGGCTGGCTGGGCGCGGGCCGCAGCCCCGAGGACCCGGACGCCGACGCGGTGCTCACCGCCTGCTCGGCACTGGAACTGGTGCAGGCGTGCGCACTCATCCACGACGACATCATCGACTCCTCGCGCACCCGGCGCGGCTTCCCGACCGTGCACGTGGAGTACGAACAGCGGCACCGGGATCAGCACTGGACGGGTGACGCCGACCACTACGGCGTCAGCGTCGCCGTCCTCATCGGCGACCTGGCCCTGGCCTGGGCCGACGACATGACCCGCGACGCCGGGCTGCCCGCCGACGCCGCCGCCCGCTTCGCCCCGGTCTGGGCGGCCATGCGCACCGAGGTGCTGGGCGGCCAGCTGCTCGACATCCACGGCGAGTCCGCGGGCGACGAGTCGGTGGAGGCCGCGCTGCGGATCAACCGGTTCAAGACCGCCGCCTACACCATCGAACGCCCGCTGCACATGGGCGCGGCGCTGGCCGGGGCCTCCCCCGACGTGATCGCCGCCTACCGCGAATTCGGCACCGATATCGGCATCGCCTTCCAGCTGCGCGACGACCTGCTCGGCGTGTTCGGCGATCCGGCCGTCACCGGCAAGCCGTCCGGCGACGACCTGCGCGAGGGCAAGCACACCGTGCTCATCGCCGAGGCCCTGCAACGCGCCGACGCCACCGCGCCCGCCACCGCCGCGCTCATCCGCACCAGCCTCGGCACCGACCTCAGCGCCGAGCAGGTCGCCGAATTGCGCACGGCCCTCACCGAACTCGGCGCGGTCGACGCCGTCGAGCAGCGCATCGCCTCGCTCACCGAGCAGGCCCTGACCGCCCTGGACGCCAGCACCGTGACACCGGAGGCGGCCCGGCAGCTGCGCGGCATGGCTCTCTCGGCCACCGCGCGGCACTACTGACGCCGGATCCGACCGACAGCACGGGCCGCAGGAGGGTGGCATGAAAACAGTTGCGGGACCGACCGATCGGGTGGTCGTGGTCGGCGCGGGACTGTCCGGGCTGTCCGCGGCGCTGCACCTGCTGGCGGCCGGGCGGCGGGTGACCGTGCTCGAACGCGATGACCGCCCCGGCGGACGGGTCGGGTCCTACAGCGGGCCGGACTACGAGATCGACTCCGGGGCGACGATTCTCACGCTGCCCGAACTCATCGACGAGGCGCTCGGCGTGGTCGGGCACACCCGGGCATCGGTCGGCCTGACGATCCTCGACATGGCCCCGGCCTACCGGGCGCGATTCGCCGACGGCACCCGCATCGGCGTCTACTCCGACGAGGAGCGCATGGCCGAAGAAGTCGCGCGGGTGCGCGGGCCCGCCACGGCCCGCCGCTACCGGCGGTTGCGCGGCTGGCTGAAAGGCGTGTACGAGGCCGAGTTCCGGCAGTTCATGGACACCAACTTCGAGTCGCCCCTGGACATGGTGCGGATTCCGGAGAAGCGGACCGCACTGGCGCGGCTCGTGCGGCTCGGCGCCTTCGGGCGACTCGGCCCCCAGGTCGGTCGCGTGATCCGGGATCCGGACATCGCCCGGCTGTTCAGCTTCCAAGCCCTCTTCGCGGGCATGGCTCCGAACCGGGCGCTCGGTGTCTACGGCGCGATCCCGTACATGGACACCTGCCTGGGCGTCACCTACCCCGAGGGCGGCATGCGGGCCATCGCCGCGGCGCTGGGCCGCGCGTTCACCGCCGCCGGCGGGACCCTCGAACTGAACGCCGAGGTGATCGGCGTCGACTACACGGGCCGCCGCGCCACCGCCGTGCACACCGCCGACGGCCGCGTCTTCGACTGCGACGCCCTGGTGGTGACCGCCGACATCGGGTCGCTGACCCGGTTCGGGCTGCGGCATCGCCGCGGACTGCGGGCCTCCCCGTCCGCGGTAGTCGCGCACGGCACCATTCCCGCCGAGGTGGCGGCCGCCTGGCCGGTGCAGGCGCACCACACCATCGACTTCGGCGCGGAGTGGGACCGGACCTTCGCCGAGATCGCCGCCCGGCGCGGCCGCGGCGCGCTGATGAGCGACCCGTCGCTGCTGCTCACCCGCCCCGCCCTCACCGATCCGACCCTCTACATCGACCGCCCCGAACAGCACATCGACGCCGGGGGCCACCTGCGCGACACGGTCCGCTACGAACCGCTCTCGCTGCTCGCCCCCTGCCCGAACCTGGATGCCGCGCCACTGGCCTGGGACGAACTCGGCCCGCACTACCTGCGCGAACTGCTCCAGATCCTGGAAACGCGCGGCTACCAAGGCATTTCGCGGTACTTCCGGGTCGACCACCTCGACACCCCACGCACCTGGCGGGCCAAGGGCATGCTCGCGGGCACCCCGTTCTCGGCCGCGCACCTGTTCCGGCAGACCGGGCCGTTCCGGACCCGGAACCTGGTGGCCGGTCGCGCGAATGTCGTTCTCGCAGGCTCGGGCACCGTGCCCGGCGTCGGCGTGCCGACCGTGCTGCTTTCGGGCAGACTGGCGGCGGCACGCATCACGGGTGACGTACGACATGCCGGTATCGGATCCGCCGACACCGGGGCGGTGGCGTCCGCGCACACGCACTAGACTGACCGCGTCCTGAACCAACGCGGCTGCCGCCGCTGACCTTTCCGGGGGGAACGACCGCCTATGCCGACCCCCGATATGGACGCAGCCACCCCCGGCACCGGCGCTGTCGCCACGCGTCCGGCCGGCGCCCCGAGCGCCGCCGACGCCGCGGACCCGGACACTCCGTCTCCGAGCGCCCGGATGAGCTGGCAAACCCGGGTGCGCCACGCCGCCGACTTCGCCCGCACCCCCGAGGGACACGCGGCCACGCTCGGCTTCTTCGGCGCCCTGCTGATCACCTTCGGCGGCTTCGGCGCGGGCGGCGTGCGGCGCAGCGACCCGCTGCTCGAGGTCATGCACCTGTCGTGGCTGCGGTTCGGGCACGGCCTGGTGCTGTCGTCGATGTTCGTGTGGCTCGGCGTGATCGCCATGATCACCGCGTGGGTCCGGCTGGGGCGCATCGTGATCGGCGGCCAGCCCGGCGCCGCGGTCACTCTCAACGAACTGCGCGGCATCGTCGGCGTCTGGACCTTCCCGCTGCTGTTCGCGGTCCCCATGTTCAGCCGCGACGCCTACTCCTATCTGGCGCAGGGCGCGATGCTGCGCGACAACATCAACCCGTACCTGTACGGGCCGGTGGAGTTGAAGGCCAACGCCGCGGTCCTGCTCGACAATGTCAGCCCCGTCTGGACCACCACCACCGCGCCCTACGGGCCGGTCTTCCTGCTCATCGGGCGCGCCATCACCACCATCACCGGCGACAACGTGGTGGCCGGAACCATCGCGCTGCGGCTGGTCATGCTGCCCGGGCTGGCGCTCATGGTGTGGGCGGTCCCGCACCTGACCAAGCATCTGGGCGGCAAGCCCACCACCGCGCTGTGGCTGGCCGTGCTCAACCCGCTGGTGCTCGTCCACCTCATCGGCGGCGTGCACAACGAGATGCTCATGGTCGGCCTGATGGCCGCGGGCATCGCGCTGGTGCTCGAACACCATCACGCCGCGGGCATCGTGGTGGTCGCCATCGGCGTGGCCGTGAAGGCGACCGCGGGCGTGGCGCTGCCATTCCTGGTGTGGATCTGGGTGATTCACGAACGCGAACGCCGCGCCGCCCAGCACGAGGGCGAACTGCCGCATCCGCTGCGCACCTTCGCCAAGATCGGCGCGCTGGGTGTGGCGGTGTTCGCGGCCGTGTTCGCCGTCGCCACCGTCGCGACCGGGCTGCGCGATCACCAGATCGGCTGGCTCACCGCGCTGTCGGGCTCCAAGAAGATCATCAACTGGCTCTCGCTGCCGACCATCATGGCCCACGTCGTCACCTGGGTGACGCCGCTGCCGATGGACAAGGTGCTGCCGTGGACGCGCATGCTGTGCGCGATCGCCATGGTCGCCATCCTGGTGTGGGCTTGGTGGCGGTTCAAGAACAGCGAGAAGGAGGCCGTGCTCGGCATTCTGGTCGCGTTCGTGGCCATCGTGATCCTGTCCCCCGCCGCGCTGCCCTGGTACTACTCGTGGCCGCTGGCCCTGGCCGCGGGCTTCGCGCTCTCCACCCGGACATTGCAGGTCCTCGTCGGGCTGTGCACCTGGCTCATGCTGATCTTCCAGCCCGACGGCGCACCCGTGTCCGACTATGTGCACGGCACCCTCGCGATCGTCGCCGCCGTGGTGGCGGCGGTCTCGCTGTGCAAGGTGGATCCGCTGAAACTGCGTGCCGGACGCCCGCATTCCGATCAGCTCGGCGCGCCCGCGCCCAGCCCCGCGTGATGCTGGACCGCGCCTACCGCGACTGCCGCCGCATCGCCGCCGCCCACGGACGCACCTACTTCCTCGCGACCCGGCTGCTGGAACCCGAGCGAAGACCGGCCGTGCACGCGCTGTACGCGTTCGCCCGCCTGGTCGACGACACCGTCGACGCGAGCGACGCGCCCAGCCGCGCCGCCGAATCCGCGGCCCGGCTCGACCGGATCGAACACGAACTGCGGGCCCGCCTGGCCGACGCGCCCACCGCACCGGGCGACAGCCGCGAACAGCGGGTGCTGCTCGCGGTCTCCGACACCATTCGCCGGTACTCGATTGCCGCCGAACACTTCTGGGTGTTCCTCGACTCCATGCGCATGGACATTCCGGGCGCGCCCCAATACCGCGACCGCTACCCCACCATGGGCGACCTCGAGGACTACATGCGCGGCTCGGCGGCCGCCATCGGGCTGCAACTGCTGCCGGTGCTGGGCACCGTCGTCCCGGTCGCCGAGGCCGAACCGGCCGCGGCCGCGCTCGGGGAGGCCTTCCAGCTCACCAACTTCCTGCGCGACGTCGGCGAGGATCTGGGCCGCGGCCGGGTGTACCTGCCCGCCGACGAACTGGCGGCCTTCGGCGTGGACGACGAATTGCTGTTCCACTGCCGCGAATCCGGCCGGACCGAGCCTCGGGTGCGGCGTGCGCTCGCCCATCTGATCGCGGTCAACAGGGGTGTCTACCGTCGCGCGACCCCCGGCATCGAGCTGCTGGCCCCGCGGGTGCGCCCGGCCATCCGGACGGCGGCCACGCTCTACGGCGGCATCCTCGACGAGATCGAGCGCGCCGACTACGCGGTCTTCACGAGCCGCGCGGTCGTCCCCCAGCATCGCCGGCTCCGGGTCGCGGCGCGCGAATTGGTCGCGGCCAGTCCCCTCGGGAACTGACCGCGTCCGCGGTCGATCTATGTCAGAAGGGATCCGCGGCGGCGCGGCGGATCACTTCGCGGGCCAGCGGCCCGTGGATGGCGTCGATGGGACGGCCGGGCAGGGTCTCGTCCTCGGTGTAGATCCACTCGAGGATTTCCTCGTCGGTGTACTTGCCGTCACGCATGACCGTGAACAGACCGGTCAGGTGCTTGGCGACAGCGCCGGTGGAGTCGAAGAACTCCTTCGGGACACCGGCGATACCGTCCCGGCGGACCGCGATGATCTGATGGTCACGCAGCATCTGATGGACCCGGGTCACCACCATGCCCAGCTGCTCGGCCACGTCGGGCAGCGGGATCAGGGTCACCGAATCCGGCAGGACGTCTTCGCTGCAAGGAAAGGCACTCACGCCGACCACGGTAGTCTCTCGCGTCGCCACAGTCGCATCACACCCCGACGCGGCTACCATCGGGTGAGCCGCGCTGGGCGGCATTGACGAAAATCGGAAGGGTCGCAGTTGATCGGCCAGATGCTGGAAGGGCGCTACCGCATCGACGCGCCGATCGCGCGTGGCGGTATGTCCATGGTGTTCCGGGGGGTGGACACCCGGTTGGACCGACCGGTCGCCATCAAGGTGATGGACCCGAAGTTCGCCTCCGACCCGCAATTCCTCACCCGCTTCGAACTCGAGGCGAGAGCGGTGGCCAAGCTCAAACACCCCTCCCTGGTGGCGGTCTACGACCAGGGCGTGGACGGTGACCACCCGTTCCTCATCATGGAACTGGTCGAGGGCGGCACCCTGCGCGAACTGCTGCGCGAACGCGGCCCCATGCCCCCGCACGCGGTGCGCGCCGTCGCCGAACCCGTGCTCTACGCCATCGGCGTGGCCCACGCGGCCGGGCTGGTGCACCGCGACATCAAGCCGGAGAACGTGCTCATCTCCGACTCCGGCGAGGTGAAGATCGCCGACTTCGGTCTGGTGCGCGCCGTCGCCGAGGCCAAGATCACCTCCGACAGCGTCATTCTCGGCACCGCCGCCTACCTCTCCCCCGAGCAGGTCACCAGCGGCAGCGCCGACGCCCGCAGCGACGTCTACTCCGCGGGCATCCTGATCTTCGAAATGCTCACCGGCCGAACCCCGTTCACCGGCGACAACTCGCTCTCGATCGCCCTGCAGCGGGTCGAGAAGGACGTGCCCGCGCCCGGCCGCCTGATCGGCGGCGTGCCCACCGAGATCGACGAACTGGTCGCGCACGCCACCGCCCGCGAACCCATGCACCGGTTCTCCAACGCCACCGAGATGGCCGACGAACTGCGCCGCGTGGCCCGCGAACTGCAACTGCCGGACTACCGGGTGCCCGCGCCGACCGAATCCGCCGAGCACCTCAGCGCCAAGTACCGGGTCGGGCCCACGCCCGCCCCGCGCGGCCCCGTGCATCCCCCGTCGCGGCCGATTCCGGGCGCGGCGGACCAGACCACCCGGTTCCAGGCCGATGCCACCACGAGGCTCCCGGCCGACCCGCCGACCGTGTTCGCGCCACCCCAGCAGCCCCAGCACACCCGGGTCATGACCGCGGCGCGCGAGATCCCGGCCGAGTACCGGCAGCACGACTACGCCCCGCCGCCGGGCCCCCAGCACCCCGGCTCGGATCTGATCGAGGATCGCGGCAAGTCGCGGCGCCGGGTCGTCGTGTGGCTGAGCATCGTGGTCGCGCTGGCGGTGCTGCTGGGCATCGGCGGCTGGTGGCTGGGCGTCGGGCGCTATTCGCCGGTGCCCACGATCGCCGGCATGGACACCCAGAAAGCGGTCTCCACGCTCCAGGACGCGGGCTTCACCACCGAGACCCGCAACAAGCCCTCCGACATGATCCCGGTCGGCAATGTGGTCGGCACCGATCCGCCCGCCGGCACCCGCGTCACCAAGGGCTCCCTGGTCGCGGTGCTGGTCTCCAGCGGCAAGCCGAAGGTTCCGGACGTGAGCCCCGGCCAGGACGTCAGCTCGGTCAACAAGGCCATCAGAGACGCCGGGCTCACCCCCGTGGACGCGGGCGAAGTGGGCAGTAGCGCACCGAAAGGCTCGCTCGCCAAGGTGGATCCGGCGCCCGGCACCGTCCTCCCGGCCAACGGCCAGGTGAAGGTCTACCGCAGCAAGGGATCCCTGCCCGTGAAGGTGCCGGACCTGCGCGGCAAGACGCAGGAGGAGGCCAAGATCGCCCTGCAGAAGGCCGGGCTGACCGTCAGCTCCACTCGCGAGCAGTTCGATCCGAAGATCAAGTCCGGTCAGGTGATCGGCACCGATCCGGCCGCGGGCACCAGCGCCGAATCCGGCACCGGCGTGGTCCTCATCGTCAACAGCGCCCTCGACATGCCGAATCTGCTGGGCGCCAATGTCGGTACCGCGCGCGGCAAGCTCCAGCAAATGGGGCTGTCGGTCACCGTGCGGCAGCTGGCCAGCAATGACAGCTCGATCGTCATCTCGCAGAGCATCGCCCCCGGCGACGCGGTCGAACCCGGTTCCACCGTCACCATCGTGGCGATACCGTAACCGCTCGTAGCGCACGACAGCACTCATAGAGCTCGGAAAACGAAGGAGCCCGAACCGCTTTCGCGGTCCGGGCTCATTTCGTACATCCGCCCTCTAGCGCAGCATCTCCGCGACCAGGAAGGCCAGTTCGAGGGACTGCTGGGTGTTCAGGCGCGGGTCGCACGCGGTCTCGTAGCGCTCCTCCAGGTTGAGGTCCGAGATGTCCTGCGCGCCGCCGAGGCATTCGGTCACGTTCTCACCGGTGAGCTCGATGTGCAGGCCGCCCGGGTGGGTGCCCAGCGCGTGGTGCACCTCGAAGAAGCCCTGCACCTCGTCGACGATGCGGTCGAAGTGGCGGGTCTTGTAACCGGTGGACGCCTCGTGGGTGTTGCCGTGCATGGGGTCGCACTGCCAGATCACCTGGTGGCCGGTGGCCTGCACCTTCTCGATGATCGGGGGCAGCACGTCGCGGACCTTCTGGTTGCCCATGCGGGCCACGATGGTCAGCCGGCCGGGCTCGTTGTTGGGGTCCAGGCGCTCGACGTACTCCACGGCCTGCTGCGGCGTGGTGCTCGGGCCGATCTTGAGGCCGATCGGGTTGGCGATCAGCTCGGCGAACCCGACGTGCGCGCCGTCGAGCTGACGGGTGCGCTCACCGATCCACAGGAAGTGCGCCGACAGGTCGTAGAGCACCGGCTCCCCGGTGACGGGGTGCTCGCTCAGGCGCAGCATGGCCCGCTCGTAGTCGAGCACCAGCGCCTCGTGGCTGGCGTAGAGGCGGGCGCTGGACAGGTTCGGGTCGTTGACCCGGCAGGCCTTCATGAACGCCAGCGCGCGGTCGATCTCGGTGGCCATCTGCTCGTAGCGGGCCCCGGCCGGGGACTGCGCCACGAACTCGCGGTTCCAGTCGTGCACCTTGTGCAGATCGGCCATTCCGGCCGAGGTCAGCGAACGCACCAGGTTCATCGCCGCGGAGGCGTTGGCGTAGGCGCGGACCAGGCGTGACGGGTCGTGCTCGCGCAGCCCGGCGTCGGCGACCAGCGAGTTCACCATGTCGCCGCGGTAGGACTTGAGGCCCAGCGAATCGACGTCGGCGGAACGGGGTTTGGCGTACTGGCCCGCGATGCGGGCCACCTTCACCACGGGCAGGCTCGCGCCGTAGGTGAGCACCACCGCCATCTGCAGCAGGGTGCGGATATTGCCGCGGATGTGGGGTTCGGTGTTGTCGGCGAAGGTCTCCGCGCAGTCACCACCCTGCATGAGGAAAGCCTCGCCGCGCGCTACCTCGGCTAAGCGTAGGCGCAGTTCCTCGACCTCGGCGGGCACGCAGATCGGCGGCACGCTCTCGAGGACGGTGCGCATCTTCTCGGCCTGCTCGGGATCCCAGGACGGCTGCTGCAGGGCCGGTCGGGCGAGCGCCTCGTCGAGACGCCGACGGAGCTCGTCAGGCAGCGGAGGAAGTTCCGGCAAGCGATCGATCGGTACGTCGACGGTCCAGTTCACGGTTTCAGAATACGGATCGCTCTTGTTCGGGCGAAGCACACCCAGGGCTGGGGTCCTCTCACCCGTTACCGGACCCGTACAGTTCGACCGGAACAGACAGAGTCGAGGTGACCGATTGATACGCGTTGACGAGCGGAAGGACCTCCGAAGGTTGCCACCGGAAGCCTTGTCAGCGTTCCGCTTCCGGGTCATACCGGGCGATAATCTCGCGCGCCCAATCGAGCATATCCTCGACTCGCTGCCCAATCGGTTGACCGGTGATCCACAGTTCCAAATTCTCGGGCCGATTGTCGATCTTGTCACCATTGATATGGTGCACGTTTTCGCCTCGATAGAGCTTCCTTCCGAGCACCTGCTCCATAACCAAGCGATGCTCCAGAACCCAACCACCCTCCGGAAGTCTGAGCAGCCGATACCCGAAAGAAGTAATGCGACTACGACCGTCGTGCGTGCTTTTGCGACGTCGACCCGGAGCGCCGCGCCCCGGCGCAGCCTCGACCGAACCCCACCGGCGGATCTGCCTCTGATGAGGAGGGCAGACTCCACTCTTGAGGATGGCCGGGCGCTCACAACCCGAAACCGAGCAGCGGGGATAAACCTCTTGAAGCTTCTTGACATAATGGTGATGACACATGCCGCGCGAGTAACGCTTCCCCACCGGTCGAGAGCAACCGGAAACAATGCACAATGATTCCAACTGAACACCCCCGAAATCGATTTATCGCACCGATCCTCAAGTTACCCGAAAGGACTCTCGCTTGTGAGGTATTTTTACGATTCCGAATTCATTGAGGATGGGGTCGTAATAGACCTGGTGTCCATCGCAGTGGTCTGCGAGGATGGCCGCGAATTCTATGCGATCTCGAACGAATTCAACGCCGACAAAGCAGGTCCTTTCGTCCGGCGGAACGTACTGCCGAAACTCCCGCCCCCGTCCTCGCCGCTGTGGCGTTCGCGTCAGCGCATCCGCGACGACCTCTACAAGTTCCTGGTCCCGCGCCCCGGCGTGGAACCCGAACTGTGGGCCTGGGTCGGCGCCTACGACCACGTCGCACTGTGCCAGCTGTGGGGTTCCATGGTCGACCTGCCCAACGCGCTGCCCCGCTACACCAACGAACTGCGCCAGCACTGGGATCAGCACGGCCGCCCGCCGCTGCCGCCGGTGCCGAAGGACGCGCACGACGCGCTGGCCGACGCCCGCCACAACCTCGCGAAGTTCGAGGCCATCGAAGCCCACCGGCGCCTGCAAGCGGTCTGAGCCGCGATACCGGGCAGACGAAAGGCCCCGGGAGACTTGGTCTCCCGGGGCCTTTTCCGGTTCCAGCCGACGGGACTAGCTCGCCAGGGTCTCCGGGACGCGGTCGGCGTCGGGGCGGCTGCCCGAGGGCACGCCCTTCTTCAGGCTCGCGGCGTAGACGTCCACGTACTCCTGGTCGCCCATCCGCATCAGCTCGTACATGATCTCGTCGGTGACGGCGCGCTCGACGAAGCGGTTGCCGCCCATGCCCTCGTAGCGCGAGAAGTCGATGGGCGCACCGAACTTCACGGTCACCTTGCGCGGCCGCCAGCGGAACGGACCGGGCGGGCACACCTCGTCGGTGCCGATCAGGGCGACCGGGATCACCGGCACTCCGGTCTCCAGGGCGAGGCGTGCCACACCGGTCTTGCCCTTGTAGAGGCGGCCGTCGGGCGAACGAGTGCCCTCGGGGTACAGGCCGACCAGGCGGCCCTCACCGAGCAGCTTGCGCGCGGTGTTGAGCGCCGACTCGGCGGCGTCCGCACCGGAACGATCGATGGGGTACTGGCCGGTGCCGGAGAAGAAGAACTTCTGCAGCCGACCCTTGAGACCGGGGGTGGTGAAGTATTCGGCCTTGGCCAGGTAGGTGATCCGGCGAGGGCTCATCAGCGGGGTGAACAGCCAGTCGGTGAACGACAGGTGGTTGCCGGCCAGAATGGCCGCACCCTTCGGGGGAATGTTCTCGACGCCCTCGACCTCGGGCCGGTTGATGAGATGCATCAGCGGCCCTACCAAGACGAACTTCAGCAGCCAGTAGAACATTGCGTCCTTTCCCCTGTTTTCGATACCCGGGACCGGCCTCATTGCGGGCACCACACTCGCTTGCCTACCCTACCGCTGAGACCTGAGAGCAACCAACCGTGGTGACCGGATTCTCCAATGTCGGGACGAACGTCCCATGCTCCGGAATACGGAACCCGGTGAGCAGGTACGGATCAGCGGCGAGCCGGCGCGACCGGCACGGCGGCGGACTTCGCGAGCACCGCCGCGCGCGCCAGTTCCGCCGCGCCGATCATGCCCGCGGCCTCACCCAATTGGGCGGTGCGGATACGGGCCAGGCGGCGGTGGCGGGCGCCGGTGATGGAACCGGCGTAGTGCTCGCGGGCCTCGTCGAGGAACAGCGGGGCCGAACTGCTGACGCCGCCGGCCACCACGATCAGGTCCGGGTCGAAGATGTCGCTCACGAAGGCCAGGCCCAGGCCGAGCCAGCGCGCGAAGTCCGCCATCACCTCGAGGGCGACCGGGTCGCCGTCCTGGGCCGCGCCCGCCACCCGGCGACCGGTCAGCGAGCCCGGGTCCCGGCCCGCCTCGCGCGCCAGCACCGTGGAACGCTGCGGGTCGGTGGCCAGCAGTTCCAGGGCGGTGTCCACCAGAGCGGTTCCGCTGCAATACCGTTCCCAGCAGCCACGCTTGCCGCACGCGCAGGCCCGGCCGTTCGGGACGACCTGCAGATGCCCGAGTTCCGGTGCGACGCCGTAGCTTCCGCGATACAGCTGGCCGTTGATCAAGAGAGCCGCGCCGATCCCGGTGCCGATGGCCACCAGCACCACATTGCGCCCGCCCGCCGCCGCGCCGAACCGGTACTCCGCCCACAGCGCGGCATTGGCGTCGTGCTCCAGGATCACCGGCAGGCCGAGCCGATCGGTGAGCCGCTGCGCGACCGGGGCGTCCTCCCACGGCAGATGCGGGGCGAAACGCACGGTGGCGCGGTCCTCGTCGACGAAACCCGCCACCGCCAGCCCGACCGCGCCGATGGCGTGGCGGCCGCGCAGTTCGTGCACCGCGCGGGCCAGGCCGTCCTCCAGGGCGCGCGCCGAATGCGGGGTCGGCGCGGTGACGGTGTCGAGGACTTCGCCCGCACCGTCCACCACCGACGCCCGAATATTGGTGCCGCCCACATCGATACCCACGGTCAACGGCACATCCACACCGCCCGTCATGCCTTGATGGTTATGTCGATGGGCACATACTTGCCGCGTGTCGGCCGCCGCCCGGTCTGCGCGGCGCGGCCGGGCGCGGAGGCTTCACGACCGGACGGTCCCGCGGCGGGCCCGCCCGCGTCAGCCGATCGGCCGGGGTCGTCGGCGGGGCGCGCCACCGGCGGCCCGAACGGTTGCGCCGCGGGCCCGACCCGATCGTCCGCACCGTTCGCGGCGCGAAAGCCCGTGCCCGACACCGGGTCCGGGTCCTCGGGTCGGCGCGCGGCACCGGGGCCCGGCCCCATCGGTTCGTCGGACTGGTCGTCGTTGTGGGGGGCCCGGACGCGAGCCGCGGCACGACCCTGCGCGCCCGCGACGAAGCGCGCGAACACCGCCGCGAGGTTCGCGGCCGCGCCGTGGTGGCCGGCGGATTCGGCTGCGCTCGCCGTGGACTCGGATCCCTCGCCCGGCCCGTCCTTCTCGTCGTGTTCGCCGCGGGCGTTCGCGTAGGCGTCGGCGAACGGCCGATCGCCTGCGCCGGACCCGGTTCCGGCCCCGTGCGAATACCGATGCCAGGCTTGATATTCCGGCGATTCCGGATCCAGATCCGGCGGGATCACCGGGTCCACCGGCACCCCCGCGAGCGCCTCGCGCAGCACGGTCACGATGGCGGTGCCGTGTTCGGCGATGGCGGCCACCACGTCGTGGTGCTCGCCGCGCACGATCGCGGCGGCCGCGCACACCGGGCACCAACTGCAACTGGACCATTCGGTGCGCCCGTCGGAGGCGGTGCGGCGCAGCACCGGTTCCACGCGTTCGAGCAGGGCTTCGGCGAGCAGCCGTAGCTCCTCGGCGAATTCGCCGAGGTTCTCGTCCGGTTGGCCGGGGCGCGGGTGGTGCGTGGTCGTCATTTCGGCCAGACCTGCGGGTCGGGCCGGAAGCGGATCACCAGGTGGTCGCCGTCGAGTTCGGCGGCGTCGACCGTGCACCGCCGCAATACCGGGGCCAGCCGCAATCGCCGCCGGACCCCGTCCGCTCCCACGATCAAATCGTCCTCCACTCGTCCCAGCCGCAGCGTCGACGCATCGACCACCGGCAGATGCATGCGCATCGCGAACACCGAAGCCACCCCCGCCCCGGACTCGAGCCTGACCACCGGTTCGGCGGCGACGGGCGGCGCCCCGTCCGCATCTGTGCCAAGCATAGGGACCGGACGCCATCCCACCCAGTTACCACTCGCGTCCACCGCGTAGGACAGTGCGGCCAGCGAGCCCAACCCCACCGGTTCGGTCCCGGCATGCCCCACCACCTGCACCGGAACCTCGCGCAGCCGCTTGCGCAGTTCGGTCACCACGTCGAGTTGCTCACCGCGCCGGTTGAAGTACCACTGCACGGCCGGATGCGGCGGCGCGGCCGGATGCGGCCCCGGCATCTCCGGCAGCACCTTGTTGACCAGCACCGCGTCCAGGCGCAGGCCCAGCAGGGCGGCGGCCGAGCGCACCCGCGCCGATTCGGCCACCGCCACCTGTTCTGCGACGGTCACCAGGCGCGCGCCGGTGCGGGTCCGATCCGCCAGCAGGTCACGGGCTTCGGTCACCGCCTCCACGATCTGCTCGACGGTCACCGCCAGCACCGCCTTGCGGAAGTCGGCGCCGATGGCCTCCATGGTGCGAGAGTGCGCGGGCCACACCCGTTCCAGGTAGCCGAGCAGGGTGTCGGGGGCGGTGACGATGCGCAGCATGTCCGCCGAGGGCGGGCAGTCCAGCACGATCACGTCCCACCGCTTGTCCTTGGCGAACTGCGTGATCTCCAGCAGCGCCAGCAGTTCCTGCACCCCGGGCAGCCCGGTGAGTTCGGCGGGATCCAGTGCGCCCAGATCGAATCCGTGCTCGTGCCCGGCGCCGGAGGCCATCATCAGCACCTGCCGGAACCGATCCTCCAGCAGCGCCAGCGAATCCACCTCGATGACATCGAGGGTCGGCGCGGCGGCGGACCCGACCACCGGCAGCCCCGGATCGGTGGCCTCGGGGTCGCTCGCGAGATCCGGTGCGGCCGTGGCGAACACGGGCAGCGGCACGCTGGCCACCGCCGGTTTCGCGCCGTGCCGCAGCCGGTAGCCGAGCGCGTCGCCCAGGGAGTGCGCCTGATCGAGGGAGGCCAGCAGCACCCGCCGCCCGGTCCGCGCGTAGGCGATCGCGGTCGCGCAGGCGAGGGTGGTCTTTCCGACGCCGCCCTTGCCGATGAACAGCTCGACTCGGGCGGCGGGGCGGGTCGGGCGTTCGGTACCGCCGGCGGTCAGCCTTCGACCCGTTTCTTGAGTTCCTTGAGGGCGGTGTCGGTGATGACCTTCTCCGCCTTGCGTTTGAACATGCCGATCATCGGGATGTTCAGGTCGACGGTCAGCTCGTAGACCACCTGGGTGGTGCCGTCGGGCAGGGCGATCAGTTCGTAGGTGCCGTCCTGCGCCTTCTGCAGTTCCCCGGCGACCAGGCTCCAGCTGACCGCGCGGCCGTCGGGCCGCCAGGTGTAGGCCAGTGTGTAGGTGTCCTTGACGACCCCGGCGTCCAGCACGAAGCGCGCGGTGCGGGCCCGGCCGTCGGGTAGTTTGTCGAGGACCTCGACCGAGCGGGCCGCGGAGACCCATTCCGGATACGACTCCAGGTCGGCGATGACGGCCATCACTCGGTCCGAGGGGGCGTCGATCACGATCGACCGCTGAGTTCGATCGGCCATGGGCGGCAACGCTTCCTTTCTAGTGAGCGGCCGCGGGCGCGACCCCGGCCTTGCGCCCCGCCTCCAGGCGGGCCTTGATCTCGAACGACATGACCTTGCCCGCCACCCGGCGGGTGCGGTTGAGCGCCAGCAGGTCACGCCCGGACATACCGGCGACGCCGCCGCGCGGTTCGGCGTGCATGAAGTAATGCATGAGGACGCCGTCCAGCATCGGCTCGAGCCAGAGTTCCATGGTGCCCTCGGCGCCCCCGCTGACGGTCCACCGGATTCCCTTGTCGCCCCGATCTTCCCGCACGTCCAATTGCAGGTCCGGCCACCACTGACGCCAGCGCCCGCGATCAGCCAAGATCTCGGCGACGGCCTCGCCCGGCGCGGCGATGAAAGTCATATCGGCAACCTGGATACTGCTCACAGTGCTTATCTTGCCCTACGCTTCGCTCCGGGCGGGTTCGCGGCCCCGAAGTCTCGATTCTTCCCTCCTCCGCTCCTCCGCTTCGCTCCCCCGCTCCGTCAGTCCAGAATCGAGACGGCCGCGAACCTTCTGGTGCGGCCTCAGCGCCCAGTACCCATCGCTGCATGGTTCGGGTCCAGCAGCTGCTGTAGTCGCTGACCCATCAGGTCCCAGCGCCACTGCTGCTGCACCCAGGCGCGGCCCGCCGCGCCCATGGCGGCCGCCGCGTCGCGGTCGGAGAGGATGTCGACGATGGCGTCGGCGAGCGACTCCAGCTTGCGGCCGTTGACCACCCGGCCGGTCTCGCCCTCACGCACGGTCTCGGGCGCACCGCCCGAATTGCCCGCGATCACCGGCACTCCCGTGGCCGAGGCCTCCAGGAACACGATGCCCAGACCCTCGACGTCCAGGCCGGCGCCCCGGGTCCGGCAGGGCATGGCGAACACGTCGGCGATGGTGTGGTGGGCGGCCAGCTCCTGCGACGGCACCCGGCCGGTGAACACCACACTGTCGGAAACGCCCAGGGCCGCGACCAGTTCGCGCAGCTTCTGCTCGTACGGTCCGCCGCCCGCGATCACCAGCACCGCGCCCTTGACCCGCTTGCGGATGTCGGGCATGGCCGCGATCAGCGCATCCTGGCCCTTGCGCGGCACCAGCCGCGACAGGCACAGGATGGTCGGCCGGTCCCCCAGCCCATAGCGCGCCCGCAGTTCGGCACGCGCGGCCGGATCCGGCTTGAACACCTCGGCATCCACGGCGGGCGGCAGGTATTCGAGCGCCGACTGCGCCCCGAACGCCGCCGCGAACCGCCGCCGCGTGTACTTGCTGACATAGGTGACGACATCGGTGTGATCGCCGATGACGCGCAGCGCCTGCCGCGCGCCGGGCAGCATCGACCAGCCCACCTCGTGGCCGTGGGTGGAGGCGAGAATCCGTTCGGCCCCGGCCTTGCGCAACACCGGAGACATCAGCGCCAGCGGCGCCGCCGCCCCGAACCACACCCGGTCGCACTGCTCGTCGCGTAGGAGTTTCCTGGCCCGGCGCGCGACCAGCGGCGTCGGCAGCATCAGTGTCGTGGGATGCCGCACCACCTGGAACGGCTGCTGCGCGTCGAACTTCCAGTGGCTGTCGCCCTTCCAGCGCGGCGCGTACACCACCAGCTCGTCGGCGGGCAGCTGCAGGGCGAGCGCGTGCAGATACGACTGAATCCCGCCGGGTCGCGGCGGGAAATCATTGGTAACCAGCAGAGTTCGCCCCATGCCACAAACCTACTGCACCCGCGGATCAGGCGGCTTTACGCGCCCTCGGTCGTACGGCTGGTGAGCCAGGCACGCCACTGGCCGACCAGGTCGGCAGAGGTCGTGCCGAGCGAGTCGCGCAGCACGGCTTCCACGGCGGCCCGGTCCTTCGGCCCGGAAGCCAGCTGCCGGTACAGCTCGACCAGGGTCTGATCGCCGTAGCGGTCGGCGATGAAAGCGCAGGCGGACCAGCCCTGTTCGTAGGCGAGCGAGGCCTTGCCGCTGGACGGTTCGAACATCGCGTCGGCGGGGAGATCGGCGGGCAGGTCGCCGGCGCGGGCGCGGGCGGTGAGGGTCGGGGCGATCTGGGCGATCGGGTGGCGCATGCCGCGGTGCGCCGAATACTCGGCGAAACCCTCGAGCATCCACATCGGCGAACCGTCGACGGTCACCGCACGGCTGGCCATGTGGGTGAGTTCGTGACGCAGCACCGAGCGCAGGCCGTCCGCGCCCAGCCGGCGTCCGGCGTCGGGCCCGAAAACCACGCGCTGCCCGGTCAATTGCGTACCGGGCCGGTACGGGTCGGCGATGGTGGAGGCGGCGACCTCGGCGGGCACGTCACCGGTGGCGCGGGTCAGCGCCGCGAATTCCGAAGGACTGGAGGCGACCACCACGACCGGCGCCCGATTCCAGTCCTGACCCCACAGCGCGGAGACCGCCGCGGTGGATGCCGCGAGTTCGCTCGCCAGCACATCGAGATCGGCGCGCTGGCCCGGATGGCCGAGCACGATGCCGGTTCGGCCCGATCCGGTCGGCACCGGTTCGGCGACCACCTTCCCGTAGGCGTCCATGGACCGCTTCACCAGCGGCACCTGCGGATCGGTGGCCTGGCTCGCGTCCTGGCCCGGCACCACGGCGCGCAGCGTCGGCAGCACCGAGTTCGGCAGCATGAGCAGCGCGCCGCACGCGGCGGTCAGGGCGCTGACCATGACCAGGGTGAGCACGAACTGGAACCGCCGTTTCGCCGACAGCCAGCCGCGGACCTGCCGCAGAGCGCTCATCGCCGCCTCTCGTTCAGTATCGACGAGCCGAATGGAACGGTGTCGAACCCAGCGGCGCGACCTGGACGGGAACGCCGAAAGTCGAAGCGTGCAGCATCAAACCGTTGCCGGCGTAGATGCCCACATGCGAGATGTCCGAGTAGAAGAAGACCACATCACCGGGCTGCAGGTCCTTCTGGTCGACCGGCGTGCCGTATCCGGCTTGCTGCTGCGAGGTGCGCGGCACGCTCTTGCCGACCTGATGGAAGGCCCACTGCACCAGGCCGGAGCAGTCGAACTGGTCCGGTCCGGTGGCGCCCCAGACGTACGGATCGCCGACGCGGGTCAGGCCCGCGGCCAGCGCGCTGGTGCCCGAGCCCGGGACCAAGCCCTTGAGCAGGCTGTCACGATCGAAGCCGGGCGGGAACATGGAGCCTGCCAGCGCGGACTTGTCACCGGCCGAGAGCTGGCCCCACGCGGCGATGACCTGGGCCATCGAGCCTTGCAGCGCAGCGCGTTTGGCCTCCAGGTCCGTACGGACCCGGTCGGCGGCGGCGCTGGCGGCGCGCGCGGAGTCGGCGGCGGCGCGGGCGCCGGATTCGGCGGTGGCGGCCGCGGCGGTGGCCTTCTGATACTGGGCCAGTTGATCATTGGTGCGCGCGCCCACCAGGTCCACGATCGACATCTGGTCGAGCAGCTGCTGCGGCGAATTGCTGACCAATAGCGAGGTGATCCGGTTGGTGCGGCTGCCGAGCAGCGCGGAGGTCGCGGCGCGTTCGATGACCGGTTGGTAGCGGCGGATTTCGGCCTTGGCGGCGTCCAGCGTGGCGGCCGCGTCGGCGGCGCGCTGGTCGGCGGCGTCCGCGGTGGCGGACTTGGCGTCGAGATCGGCCTGGGCGTCGAGCGCCTGCTGATTCATCTGCTCGGACTGCCGGGAGAGATCGATGAGCTTCTGCACCGCGTCCCCGGCGGAGGCCGGTGCGGCCACCGGATCGGCTCCGGCGAAGCCGTAGCCGCCGTAGGTGCCGACCATGAGAGCCCCGACCGTGAAGGCTCCTCCTACCAGTCGCCTGGTCCGCTCACTGTGTGTCCGCTGATGTCGCTGCTGCGCTGCCACCGCTGGTGTCGTCCCGTTCTCTTACCCCGAGCCGGTCAGAAGGTCTCGGTAAGATTACGAAACGGCGACCGCTTGTGTCCAGCAGGCCACGGAAGCATTACGGTCGCCGTTTCCCCCGCGGGTCGTCCGCCCGCGGTCGGCTGGGGGACGAATCCCCCGGTAGGGCCAGGGATCAGATACGCGTGGCGCCCGAGAACGGCATCGACGAGATCGGGGCGACCTTGACGGGCTGACCGGAGGTCGACGCGTGCACGACATTGCCGTCGCCGATGTAGATGCCGGAGTGGCCGCCGCCGTAGAACGACACCACGTCGCCCGGCTCGAGGGCGTCGTAGGAGACCGGGCTGCCCGCGCCGGCCTGCTCGTAGCTGGTGCGCGGCAGGCTGACACCGGCCTGCGCGTAGGACCACTGCACCAGACCCGAGCAGTCGAAGGCGTTCGGGCCCGCGGCACCGTACACGTAGGGGTCGCCGATGCGGCTCATGGCGGCGTCGACCGCGGCCTGACGGACGCTGCGCTGCGGACCCGGAGCCGGGACACCCGGAACGTTGATGCCGGGCAGGGCCGGGATGGTGATCGGCAGGGACTCGGGCAGGCCCGGGATCCCGGCGGGAAGCTGGATGGCGTCGGGCACGTCGATGGTTCCGACGGGGGTGTTGACCGGCTGGGCCGACGCGGGCGTGGCGGGCAGCAGCAGCGCGCTCAGCGTGGCAGCGCCGACGGCACCGGCCGCGGCGGCGCGACGCGCAGTGCGCTGCATGCCCCGGACCTGTCGCTTGACGGTGGTGGTCGCCATGGTGAGGTACTTCCAATCTGCCCCGCGACGCCGCACCCGGTGGTGCGTCGGACTCCGCGAGGTCTCAGGAAGATTACGAGGACATAACGGTGCTTTGTAAAGCCAAGGCCGCCGGCGCGTGACTCAAAATTGTTGCGCACTCGCATTTCGGTGCGACAAACGTCACAACAATCACGAAACGATAACAGCGGCCATTTTTCTGAGAGCGTCCTGAGAGCTACCCGCCGGTAGCAAGCGCCCGCCCAAGGCGCCTCCGACCTTGGCGAATTCCGTATAACTCCAGGTCAGAGCCGTGGTCCGCGACCTGGGGGATTCCCGGACCGACATCCGGCGCGCCCGGGCGCGGGGCACCGGGCCAGCACCCGCCCCGCGCGAGTCCGAACCAACCGCCCTCCCCAACAAAATTGATCCATTTTGCGAATAACTGTGACCCTGGCCACAAAGCTGCATATTCGCTCAATTCGGGGATTTCATCTCGAGAATCGCCATCCCATATTCGATCATTTCCCCAGGTGGCCTCGAAAGATCAACTTCGGGCGGAGTTGTCGGACCCTGCGCCTAGGCTTGCCCCTCGTGTCCGGACAGCTGGCCTTCGATGAGCTCGAAACCCCGCTCTATGACACAACGTTCGTGGTCGTGGACCTGGAGACCACCGGAACCAGCCCCGAGGGCGACTCGATCACCGAGATCGGCGCGGTCAAGGTGCGCGGCGGTGAGGTGCTCGGCGAGTTCGCGACCCTGGTCAATCCCGGCTGCGCCATCCCGCCACAGATCGTGCAGATCACCGGCATCACGACCGCCATGGTGATCGACGCGCCCCGGATCGAGCAGGTGCTGCCCGGATTCCTGGAGTTCGCGCGCGGCGCGGTGCTGGTCGCCCACAACGCCCGCTTCGATCTGGGTTTCCTGAAGGCCGCCGCCGCCAAGTGTGCATTGCCCTGGCCCGCCTTCCAGCACGTGTGCACCGTCCAGCTGGCCCGCCGCGTGCTGCCCAAGGACGAGGCGCCCTCGGCCAAGCTCTGGTACCTGGCCCAGCTGCTCGGCGCGGAGACCCGGCCGACGCACCGCGCCCTCGACGACGCCAAGGCGACGGTGGACGTGCTGCACGCGCTCATCGCCCGGGTCGGCAATCAGGGCGTGCACAGTCTCACCGAGCTGCTCGACTATCTCCCCGAGGTGACCCGCCGTCAGCGCGCGAAACGCGTGATGGCCGCGGACCTTCCGGCGACCCCGGGCGTGTACCTGTTCCGCGGCCCCTCCGACGAAGTCCTCTATATAGGGACGGCGGTGAATCTGCGCCGCCGCGTCCGCAACTACTTCACCGGCTCCGACACCCGCCCGCGCATGCGCGAGATGGTGCAGCTGGCCACCCGCGTCGATCATGTCGAATGCGCGCACGGCCTGGAGGCGGGCGTGCGCGAGCTGCGACTGCTGATCGCCCACACTCCGCCCTACAACCGGCGCTCGAAGTTCCCGCAACGCGCGTGGTGGCTGACCCTCACCGACGAACCCTTCCCCCGCTTCGCCGTCTCGCGCACCCCGACCCGGGATGCGCTGGGCCCGTTCACCTCCCGCACCGACGCCCAGGAGATCGCGGCCACCCTCGCCGAGCAGTCGGGCCTGCGCACGTGCACCACCCGCATCCCGCGGACGGGCCGCCACGATTGCCAGCCCGCCATCGTCGGCGGTTGCCCCGCAGCCGCCGAAAACAGCCCCCTCTATATAGAGGAGTACGAACCGGCGCCCACCGCCGTCCGCGCCCTGTTCACCGGGGTGGACGACGCCCTGCTGCACACCATCGCCGCGAGACTCGAAACACTCTCCACCGCAGAACATTTCGAGGCGGCGGCCCGCCTCCGGGACCGCACGGTCGCGGTGGTCCGCGCCCTGCGCCGCACCCAGCGCCTCACCGCCCTGGCCGCCATCCCCGAACTGATTGCCGCCCACCCCGACGGCGCCGGCGGCTGGCAGTTCGCGATCATCCGCCACGCCCGCCTGGCCGCCGCGGGCACCGCGGTCCGCGGCATCTCCCCGATGGCCGTCGTCGACCGCCTCGCGGCCGCCGCCGAAACCGTCCTCCCCCAACCCCTCCCGGACTCCGGCGGCACCCCCGCCTTCCCCCCCCTGCGCGGCGCCCTCCCCGAGGAGGCGGGCCTGCTGGTCCGGTGGCTCGAACAGCCCGGCACCCGCATCGTCCGCACCACCGACGGGTACGGCGAACCCCGCCTCGGCGCGGGCCCCTGGCTCGCCTGGGCCGACCGCGCCGAGGCCGCGCGCTCGACCCTCGACCCAGCGGACTGACGGGCCGCCGCACCCCATCGCTGCCAGAATGGCGTGATGTACCTGCCCGACGCCGAGCGCTGGAACCACAACATCGAGTACCACCCGCTGCTGGCCGACGCGGTCTCCGGCGCCGAGAACGTCCTGGATGTCGGTTGCGGGGAAGGCATGCTGGCCAGGCGAATCCGCCGCGCGGGCGCGACGGTCACCGGCATCGACCCCGATCCCGCGAGCATCGCCCTGGCCCGGGAGCAGTCCCCGGACGAGGACATCACCTACCTCGAGGCCGACTTCCTCACCCGCCCCTTCCCGCCGGAGTCCTTCGACGGCATCGTCTCCGTCGCCGCCCTGCATCACATGGACACCGTCGAGGCCCTCACCCGCATGCGGACCCTGCTCCGCCCCGGCGGCACCCTGGCCGTCATCGGCATGGCCCGCAGCACTTTCCCCGCCGATCTCCCCTGGGAGGCGGCAGCCCTCCTCACCAGCATCAAAGACCGTCTCTTCCGAGCCCAATGGGCCCACCCCTCCCCCGTCGTCTGGCCCCCACCCCAGACCTACCCCGAAACCCGCCGCACCGCGGCCGAACTCCTCCCCGGCGTCCGCTACCGCCGCCACCTGCTGTGGCGCTTCTCCCTGATCTGGACCAAGCCCGACCCCACTGCAGCCGACTCCACAACCTGACGATGCGAATACTCACCAACGATCCGGCGACACATCGGGATTCGCGCTACGCCTGTTCCAGCACGTCGAACGGGATCGTCGCCTCGACCGGATCATCGAGCAGCAGGACGCGGCGGTGGACGTCGTGGGCACGGTACCGGCGACCGGACCAGTCGAGGCGGTACTCCTCGATTTCCTCGATCCGCTCTTCCTTCTGGTCCAGTCGGACGATCAGGTAGCGGGGGACGCCCGCGATGGCGTATTGGATCCGCTTGTCGGTGATGTCGGCATCGATCGTCGATTCGGAGGTCACTTCGACGATGAGCAGGATGTGGTCCCCGACGGTATTGACGTTGTATGGCTCGCAGTCTCGGATCCAGATATCGGGGTACCGAATGTTCAGGCGGCGATCGGCGGCGGCCGAATCGCTGTCGGCGAAGCGAGCGGCGACATCGGAATCCACCACCATGCACGGCCCTCCGGGACGGCGGGCGGCCTCGAGCAGCCCAGCCAGTCGTCGTACCACCCGGCTGTGGAGCGGGCTCTGCGCCATCATCTGAACAACGCGCCCGTCCACGATCTCGATGTCACCGAGTTCGGCGGTCGCTCCGTCGTCGAACTCCTCGGCTGTCACGCGCTGGGCGTCTTGCTCGTCGGGAGCGCTCATGCCGACCATCATTGCAGCTCGGCTGGTGCCTGGCCAGGAACGGGGAAGGCCCCGAGTCGAATTCGACTCGGGGCCTTCCCTGGTGACGATCCGATCAGTGATCGGTCTGCTTACCGGAGGCGGCGTTCTGGGCCGCTTCCAGCACGGAGAGCATCTTGTGCTCTTCCTCGTGGGCGATGGCGACGTTCTCCGCCTGCTCCGACGCGGGGTCGGGGCGCATGAACGAGCCGGTGCCGGGCTTGCCGGCGGAACCGAGCTTGACCATCTTCTTGGGCACCGGGGCGCCCTGGTACTCCAGCGGGATCGGGTGGCCGTGCGAGTCGACCGGGCCGAGGGGCTGGTGGACCTCGATGTACTCACCGTGCGGCAGCCGCTTGAGGACACCGGTCTCGATGCCGTGCTCGAGCACCGCGCGGTCGGACCGCTGCAGGCCGATGCAGAAGCGGTAGGCCAGGAAGTACGCCAGCGGCGGGGCCAGCAGCAGCGCGATGCGGAAGAACCAGGTGGTGGCGTTCAGCGAGATGTCGAACTTCAGCGACAGGATGTCGTTGACACACGCCAGGGTCAGCACCATGTAGAACGTGATGGCCATGGCGCCGATGGCGGTGCGGACCGGCACGTCGCGCGGACGCTGCAGCAGGTTGTGGCGGGCGGTGTCGCCGGTGAGGCGCTTCTCGATCCACGGGTAGGCGATCAGCACGGTGAACACCAGGCCCATGATGAGGGCGACCCAGAACGGCGCCGGGATCGTGTAGCGACCCAGGTACAGCTCCCACGGCGGCATGAGACGCGCCATGCCGTCGGTCCACATCATGTAGAAGTCCGGCTGCGAACCCGCGGAGACCTGAGACGGGTTGTAGGGACCCAGGTTCCAGATCGGGTTGATCTGGAAGACGCCACCCATGATGGCGACGACGCCCAGGGTGAAGGCGAAGAACGCGCCCTGGTCGGCGGCGAACACCGGGATGATGCGGGCGCCGACGACGTTCTTCTCGGTGCGGCCCGGTCCGGGGAACTGGGTGTGCTTCTGGTACCAGACCAGCGCGACGTGCGCGGCGATGAGCGCCAGGATGATGCCCGGCAGCAGCAGCACGTGCGCGATGTACAGACGCGGGATGATGATGGTGCCCGGGAAGTCACCGCCGAAGATCAGCCAGTGCATCCAGGTGCCGATCACCGGCACGCCCATGGTGATACCACCGAAGGCGGCGCGCAGACCGGTGCCCGACAGCAGGTCGTCGGGGATCGAGTAGCCGAAGAAGCCCTCGAACATGGCCAGGATGAGCAGCAGCGAGCCGATCACCCAGTTGGCCTCACGCGGCTTGCGGAACGCGCCGGTGAAGAAGATGCGGAACAGGTGGATGATGATCGACGCCGCGAACAGCAGCGCCGCCCAGTGGTGCACCTGGCGCACGAACAGACCGCCGCGCACCTCGAAGGAGATGTTCAGCGCGGTCTCGTAGGCCCGCGACATGGTGACACCGCGCAGGGGCTGGTAGGCGCCCTGGTACACGGTCTCCGACATGGACGGGTCGAAGTACAGCGTCAGGTAGATACCCGACAGCAGCAGGATGATGAACGCGTACAGCGCGATCTCACCGAGCAGGAACGACCAGTGGGTCGGGAAGACCTTGTTGATCGATCGCTTGGCGAACGCGGCCAGCCGGTAGCGCTCGTCCATTTCGTTGGCCTGAACGGCCACTTTGCTAGGGCTCATGAACGACGCTCCCAGTAGGCCGGGCCGAGCGGCTCGATGAAGTCGCCGGCGGCGACCAGGTAGCCATCGGCATTGACGGTGATCGGCAGCTGCGGCAGCGCGCGGGCGGCAGGACCGAAGACCGGCTTACCCCATTCGGTCGCCGAGAACTGCGACTGGTGGCACGGGCACAGGATCCGGTTGGTCTGCTGCTCGAACAGCGAGGTGGGGCAGCCGAGGTGGGTGCAGATCTTCGAGTAGGCGAAGTAGTCGCCGTAGTTGAAGCTCTCCTGGCCCTTGCGCTTGATCGCGGTCTGGGCGTCGTGCGGACGCAGACGGATCAGCATGACCGCGTTGCGGATGCCGCGCAGCGACTGCAGGGTCGCGTGCTCGTCACCGCGCCAGGATTCCTTCCAGGGGAAGACGGTTTCCATGGCGCCGCCGTCGAGGTCCTCCGGCTTGACGAGGACGATGTCCTCGGGGCGGCCGGTGTCGCGACGCAGGTAGACGGTCTCGCCCGGGTAGTCCGGGGTCCAGCCCGAGACCCACAGCGGCGACTTGTCGCGCTTGGCCCACGGGTTCTTGATCATGCCGCCGACGAAGACGAACAGCGCGCCGACGCCGACCAGGCCCGCGCCCAGACCCGCGGTGCGGGTGATGAGCTTGCGGCGGCCCAGGGTCGAGGTGTCGGCGGCGTCCTGCAGCTGCGCGACCAGGGTGCGCCGGTCGACCTCCGAGGAGGCGCCGTCGTGGCGGTCCTGGATGGAGATCTCGGCGGGGATGAAGTGCTTGCGGATGAGCACGACCGCGATGCCGATGGCCAGCACGGCGATGCCGAGGGTGAGGCCGTACAGCGGGGTGGTCAGCGTGTACATCGCGTTGCCGTCCTGGTTGCGGCCCTTGTACTCCCAGGGCCAGAACAGGAAGACACCGATCAGCGCGGCACCCGCGAGCGCGGAGATGCCGAACCACAGGGCGACGCGGCGCTCGGCGCGCTTCTCGGCGCGCGTGCCCTCGACCGGCCAGCGGGGGGCGCGGTAGGCGACGTCGACGCCGTCGAGCTCGGTGCCGAGCTTGACCAGCTCGTCACGCGACATGGCGTCGAGCTGCTCATCGGTGGGTTCGGTGGGGTTGTCCCCCATGGTGTTTCGCTCCTGTTCGCTCATGACCGGGAACCGATCCACATCGCGGAGCCGACCAGGACCACGATGCCGACGACCCAGATGGCCAGGCCCTCGGTCGCGGGACCGAAGCCGCCGAGGCCGTAGCCGCCCTCGGACGGGGTCTCCATGCGGTCCTTGATGTAGGCGACGATGTCCTTCTTCTCGTCCGGCGTCAGCTGCCGGTCGGAGAACTTGGGCATGTTCTGCGGGCCGGTCAGCATGGCCAGGTAGATCTGCTGCTCACTGGCTTCTTCCAGCGGCGGCGCGAACTTGCCGGAGGACAGCGCGCCACCCTTGCCGGTGAAGTTGTGGCAGGACGCGCAGTTCATGCGGAACAGCTCGCCACCGCGGCCGAGGTCGCGGCCCTCGATGAGGGATTCCTGGGCGATCTCGCCGTTGGCGTCGCGCACGACGGTGGGGCCGCCACCGTTGGCCTGGACGTAGGCGCTGATCGCGTCGGTCTGGTGCGCGTCGAACTTCGCCGGCTTGCGCACGATCTGCGCCTCGTTGCGGGCGGCGGGCATGCGGCCGGAGGAGACCTGGAAGTAGACCGCGGCCTCACCGACGCCGATCAGGCTCGGGCCGCGATCCTGGACGCCCTGCAGGTTGACACCGTGGCAGGTGACGCAGGAGGTGTCGTAGATCTGCTTGCCCTCGCGGATCAGCGCGGACTGATCCTCGTGCGCGGTCGCCACCTGAGCCTGCGGGGTCAGGGCCGATGCCGCGAAGCCGGCTCCGACGAGGCCCATCAGGAGGACCAGACCGCCGGCCAGCTTCCGGCGAATGCGGCGCTGCTTGCGGGTCTTGGTGGCCTGGCCGATCCCCTCGGGATCTGGCGCTGACGGGGGAGATGAACTCATCTGTGTCCCTTTGGAGTAGACGGAACCGACTTGTACAAGTTTGTGGTTGCCGGGGCGGGGGGCTGACTGCTCCGGCGGGTGTCCGGTGTTAGCGGACGAAGTAGATCGTCGCGAAGAGGCCGATCCAGACGATGTCGACGAAGTGCCAGTAGTACGACACGACGATCGCCGCGGTGGCCTGCGCCGGGGTGAACTTGCTGAGCTTGGTGCGCACCAGCAGGAAGATGAACGCGATGAGACCGCCGATGACGTGCAGACCGTGGAAGCCGGTGGTGATGTAGAACACCGAGCCGTACACCGAGCTGGAGATCGTGGTGCCCTCGTGCACGAGGTTCGTGTACTCGTAGCCCTGGCCGGCCACGAAGAACGCGCCCATGATGAAGGTGAGCAGGTACCAGCGGCGCAGGCCGAACACGTCGCCCTTCTCCGCGGCGAAAACGCCCATCTGGCAGGTGAAGGAGGACAGCACCAGCACCGTGGTCACCGGCACGGCCAGCTTCAGATTCAGCTCGGTCGGCTCCGGCGGCCAGACGCCGTGTGCCTGGGCACGAGCAACGAAGTACATGGCGAACAGGCCGGCGAAGAACATCAGCTCGCTCGACAGCCAGATGATGGTACCGACGCTGACCATGTTGGGCCGGTTCAGCGAATGCACACGCTGGGTAATGGCCGATCCTGGGGTCCCTACTGCGGTCGTCACGCCGGTAAGTATGACTCGTCGTAGTACGACAGGTGTAGGCGGGTACGAAACTTTGTCGTCCGTGTCGGAAAGCCCAGGGCGAGCGTGGCTCTCGCGGGGTACCCGGCGTGTCCCCGCAGAGCCTAGATTGCGCAGGTAAGAGGAAGCTGAGGCCCGTTTCGGGGCCCGCGAGAGGGAGTGGACGTGAAGTCGTGGTGGCGGCGGTGGCGAGCGCGCGGCGGCGCAACACAACTGGATCCGGCGCGCCCGGATCTGGTGGTGGTGGCATCGAGTTTCGATGACGCGGAGGCCTGTTCGGCGGCCCTCGGCAAGGCCCTGGACTGGACGGCGGACCAGCCGGTGGTGCTCAGGCACCATTTGCGCCTGCCCGCGGCCCAGGTGAATGCGGTGCAAGTCATTGCCGCGCAGGGCGGCTATGAAACCGCCTCGGTCTCCGCCGCGGACCCCGCGAAGCTGGTCTTGCAGCGAGTGCAGATCCTCGACGCCGTGCACTGCTCCCAGGAGCGTTCCCGCATGGCGGGCCTGGCTCAGCGTCATGACGGCGACGCTCTGGGCTGGGACGCCCTGCAACCCGCCGAGCGGCCCCGATAGTCGGGGTTCGGGACGAAGCGCCCTGAGAGTCCCGGGAGTCGGGTTCTCGGCACTAGGCTTGCCTCCGAACCACACTGGTGTCCGGGCATCCGGCAACGGGAAGAGAAGGCAATGAGCGCGCGCAGCTGGCGAGAAGTTCTCGGCATCCTCACCGACGGCAACGACCTGTCCTCGGACGAGGCCGCGTGGGCGATGAACGAGATCTTCACCGATAACGCCACCTCGGCGCAGATCGCGGCCTTCGGTGTGGCCCTGAAGATGAAGGGCCCGACCCCGTCGGAGTTGAACGGCCTGGCCGGGGGCATGCTCTCGCACGCGCGCCGGGTGCGCCACGACGGCGCGGCGGTGGACATCGTCGGCACCGGCGGCGACCGTTCGGGCAGCGTGAACATCTCGACCATGTCCTCGATCGTGGTCGCGGCCTCCGGGGTTCCGGTGATCAAGCACGGCAACCGGGCGGCCTCCTCCAAGAGCGGCGGCGCGGACGTGCTGGAGGCGCTGGGCGTGAAGATCGCGCTGGGCCCGGAGTCGGTCGAGCAGTGTGTGCAGCGGACCGGGATCGGTTTCTGTTTCGCTCCGGTGTTCCATCCGTCGCTGCGGTTCGCCTCGCAGGCGCGCGGTGAGATCGGGATTCCGACGGTCTTCAATATCCTGGGCCCGCTGACCAATCCGGCGCAGCCGGGCGCGGGCTTGATCGGCTGCGCGTTCCGGGAGCTGGTGCCGGTGATCGCGGGCGTGTTCGCCGAGCGCGGGGCCTCGGCCCTGGTGGTGCGCGGCAATGACGGCCTGGACGAGATCACCACCGCCGACACCTCCGATGTCTGGGTGGTGGCGGGCGGCAAGCTGCACGAAACCACCATCGACCCAACGACTCTCGGCATCGAGCGGGTGGATCCGTCGGCGCTGAAGGGCGGCGACGCGGTGACGAACGCGGCGATCGCCCGGGCGATGTTCGCCGGGGAGCCGGGTCCGGTGCGGGACGCGGTGCTGGTGAACTCGGCGGCCGCGCTGGTCGCGTTCGACCTGACCGCCGACGACGTGCACGCCGATCTGCACGGCAAGCTGGCCGAGGCCCTGAAGCGGGTGGCGGAGACGGTGGATTCGGGTGCGGCCACCGCGCTGCTGGAGCGCTGGGTGACCGTCTCCAACGAGCTCGGAGCAGACTAGCCGCCTAGGCCGTGGCCTCGATGAACCGGCGCATGGCATCGAAACTCTTGATGCCGGGCGCGGTTTCGAGGGAGCTGGACACGTCGACGCCGAAGGGCCGGTGGGTGGCGATGACCTCGGCGACATTGTCGGGGGTCAGACCGCCCGCCAGCACCACCTGGCCGGGCGCTTGCTCGAGCCAGTCGGGGAATTCGGCGAAGACGCCGGAGCCGTGGCTGGCGTCGTAGAAGAAGTAGCGGCAGCTCCGGCCGGGTTCGGGCCGCTCGGCCGAGCAGTAGGCCAGGTTCGGCAGGTCGGTCCAGTGGTAGAGCTGGATGATGTCGAAGTCGTCGATCACCTCGTCGACTTCGCTCTTGTCGAAGGCGACCACGAACGATTCGATCCGGCCGCGCGCGTAGGCGGCGAGTTCGCGGGCCCGCGCGGGTTCGACGTACCGCTTGCTCTTGGTGGTGCCGACCACGCCGATGGCGGTGTAGCCGAGGTCGACGGCCCAGTCGATCTGTTCTTCGGTGGTCAGTCCGCAGACTTTCACGAACATGGGTTCCTGCCTTTCCCTGGGCGGATTGCTCAGAGTGTCCTGGGAGTTCGAGTCCCTCGGCGCCGCGTGGTCGTTCGGCCGCCCGCGGCGGCGTTACAGTTCCGCTATGCGATACGCGGTGGTGCTACCCGGCCTGGTGGTCGTGCTTCTGGGCCTCGGAGTCTCGGTGAGCGCCGCTCATCCCTCGGCCCGGGCCGAGGCCACCGATGCCGGAGGCCTCTCGGTGGACGGCCACGGCTACGGCGTTCCGTCCGAGTGTGTGACGGTCCGCCACTGGCCGCATCGGCTCGATGTCGCCAATTCGACCAGCTTGCCGGTCAGCGTGTACCTGCTTCCCGGTTGCAAGGGCGGCGTGACGCACGTGATCGAACCGGGCCGGAGCGGCCGGGCGCTGGGCGCCTCGGTGCTGACCCGCTGATCCGGGCGGCTATTCGCCGATCGAGAATCCGGCTTCCACGTCCGCGCGCGAATAGGACTTGAACGCGATGTGGGTGGCGGTGCGCAGCACGCCGGGCGTCTTGTTGATGTGCCCGGTGACGACGTCGGCGATCTCCTCGTGGTCGCGGACCCGGACCTTGGCGATCAGGTCCACATCCCCCGCGCACGAATAGACCTCGGTCACCCCCTTGATGTCGGCCAGTTCCTGCGCGGTCTCCGGAATCCGATCCGGTTCGGCGGAGATCAACACGATCGCGGTAATCATGTGCCCAACTCTAGTGGTTCGCCGAGCAGGTCGGCGGCGGCGCGGTGGATCTTGGCGAGCGCGGACATCAGGTGTTCGCGTTCGTCGGCGGTGAGGTCGGCGGTGACCTTGTCCGACAGCGCCTTCCGGTCGGTTTCGACGGGTTCGCGCAGTTCGCGGCCGTGATCGGTGAGCCAGAGCCGGACCAGGCGGTTGTCCTTGTCGTCGCGGCGGCGGGTGAGCAGTCCGGCGGCGGCCATGCGGGTGGCCATCTTGACCACGGTCGGCGTGGTGACGTTCAGCGCGGTCGCCAGCTCCCCCGGGGTGCGCCCGTCCTGTTCCCACAGTGCGGCCAGGACGTGGTTCTGCCCCAGGTGCAGCCCGAGGCGGCGCATATCGCGATCAGCCAGGGCGCGTAGGACTTTCGAGGTGCGGCCGTGCAGATCGAGGAACTCGGTCACGGAGCCTCCATACGGGTGCGGTCGGGCATTGACGCTCAATCGTTAGCCGTCTAATGTTTTTCACTAGACGGCTAACGATCTGGAGATCTCATGCTACTGCTAACCGGAGCGACCGGGAACATCGGCCGCGAACTCACCCGGATTCTCGATTCCCGCGACACCGATTTCCGCGCCCTGGTGCGCGATCCGGCGCGCGCGGCGACTCTGCCCGCCCGCGCCGAGGCCGCACTCGGCGATCTGGACGACCCGGCCGGCGTCGACCGCGCCATGTCCGGAGTCACCGCTCTGTTCGTACTGGTCCCCGGCATCGGCCTCGACGACACCCGCACCCTGCTGCGCGCCGCCGAGCGAGCGGAGGTGCAGCGAATCGTCCTCATCTCCTCGGCCCACGTCCTGATCGACCCCCTGCCCGCCATGGGCACCTGGCACCGCGACCGCGAGAATCTGGTGCGCGACACCGGAATTCCCGCCACGATCCTGCGCCCCGGCGGCTACATGTCCAATGCCCTGGAGTGGATCCCCCATCTCCGCTCCGGCGACCCGATCCTGGACCCCTCGGGCCCCGGCCGTTTCGCCCCCATCGACCCGGCCGACATCGCCGAGGTCGCGGCCCGCTGCCTGACCGAGCCCGGCCACACCGGGCAGGCCTACCACCTCACCGGCCCGGACGCCCTGACGGCCGCCGAACAGGTCGCGATTCTCGCTCGAATCCTGGACCGGGACATCAAGATTCGCGAAACGACGACACCCGAGGAGGCGGTTGCCGCCCGATACCCCCACGGCGCTCCCCCAGCCCTGGCCGCCGCCATCATCGAAGGCTTCGCACTACTGCGAGCGAATCGCGCCGACGCCCGGACCGACACCGTCACCGAACTGCTCGGCCGCCCGCCGCGCACCTTCGCGGCATGGTGCGAGGCACACCGCGCCGCCTTCACCGACTGACGGACTCCCCGAATTCTCTTGCGCCAGTGGCGGGATTCGAACCCGCGAGGACTGCCATCACACCGGCTGGACCACCCCACGTCCTGCGCGCCAGGGCGTCGGTGGCGACAAGGACAGTAGCCGCCCGCCGCGGAAATCGGTATCGAATTTCCGCGGCGGGTGAGCGGTCACCACTGGCCGGGGGTGTATTCGCCGCCCAGTTGCCCGGAGATGACGTTGAGGCGGTTCCAGGCGTTGATGGTCGCGATCAGGGAGATGAGCGCGCCGATCTGGTCGTCGTCGTAGTGCTTGCGGACCTGGGCCCAGGTGTCGTCGGAGATGGCGGAGGAGGTGTCGGCGAGGCGGGTGCCCTCTTCGGTGAGCGCCAGGGCGGCGCGCTCGGGGTCGGTGAAGACGATGGATTCCTTCCAGGCCGCGATCATGGCCAGGCGGACGGGGGTTTCGCCGGCGTGGGCGGCGTCCTTGGTGTGCATGTCCAGGCACATGCCGCAGTTGTTGATCTGCGAGGCGCGGATCTTGACCAGTTCCTGGGTGGCCTTGGGCAGGCTGGAGTCGTCGATGACGCGGGCGGCGGTGACGATGCGCTTGCTGAACTTGGCGGCGATCTCGTTCTCGTACAGGGCGAAGCGGGTCATCGTTCTCTCTTTTCTGGTGGGTGTTCGTTGGCTTCATGAGGTTGACGACGTGGCTCGCACAGGTGTGACATCGCCTCGCGTGTGAGCCCGGTCACCCCCGGAAAGAGGGGTCTGGCGCGAAATGTGAATCTGGATTTCACCAATTCGCCTCCGCGCGGCGCGATCCCACGCGATCATGAATCGGTAGATTGTGAACCGACCGGTAGTCACATCCCGGCTACCTAGGGGGTTGCGATGCTCGAATCAGGCAGACACCGCCGCGTCCCGTCCGCGGGCCAATGGCAGTGGGTTGTTCCGCAGCTGCGGCGCACCCCGCCCGGCCGACATCATCGGCAGACACCGAACACCTTGCGCACCAAAACCTTACAGGCGCTGCTCCCCGGAGCGACGGTTGTCGCCCTGGCGGCGGTGTCGACCCCGGCGTACGCCGAGGTGGCGAACCCGGCTCCCGCCGAAACGCCCGGCCCGCCGCTCGCGGACTCGGGGACCCAGCCACCGGCCGAGTGGGAGGCTCCGCAACAGGCCGCCTCGGACACCCGGCTACTACCGGGCGACTCGGCGGACCAGCCGCCACAGGTCGATCCGGTGTTCGGCCTGTCCCAGGACCTGCCGGCGACCTTCGACGCGGTCAAGTCCATCAATATTCCGGGCATGGATCTGCCGGGTCTCGATCTGCCCGCGCTGTTCACCCCGGACACCGCGATCGTGGTGCTCGGCTACGGCCTGCTCCCCGACGGCCAGATGCGCCCGGAACTCATGGCCCGCCTCTCCGCCGGCTACGTCTCGGCGCTGCTGTCGCCCCAAGCTCCGGTCATCGTGACCGGCGGCAATCCGCAGAACGGCGTCACCGAGGCCGATGCCATGGCCGACTGGCTGGTCGAGCGCGGCATCGACCGCAACCGCATCCACACCGAGACCAAGGCGAATTCGACGGTCCAGAACGCCGCCTTCTCGGCGCATCTGATGGATGTGATCGGCGCGCACGCCGCGATCCTGATCACCTCCGCGGATCACATCGCGCGGGCGCTGACGAATTTCCGGGCTGCCGGAATTTCGGTGGTGGCCACCCTGACTCCGGATTCCGCGCCGCTGTCGGCGCAGCCGTTCGGGCCGGGCGCGAAGTAGGCCGGTCACGGAAACTCGAAGGCCCGCTGATCGATTCGATCGGCGGGCCTTCGGCGTGCGATGACCTCAGGCGAGGTAGCGGGCGATGCTCTCGGCGACGCAGGCGGGCTTGTCCACGCCCTCGATCTCGACGGTCATGGTGCGCACGGCCTGCACACCGCCGGGAATGTCGGTGACGGTGTCGAGGGTGAGCCGTCCCCGAATGCGGCTGTCGACCAGCACCGGAGTGATGAAGCGAACCTTGTTGAGCCCGTAGTTGATCGCCATGCTCGCCGCGCTGACGGTCATGATCCGCGCGGTCATCGGCACCACCAGCGACAGGGTGAGGAACCCGTGAGCGATGGTGCGGCCGTAGGGTCCGGCGGCGGCGCGGGCGGCGTCGACGTGGATCCACTGGTGGTCGTCGGTGGCGTCGGCGAAGGTGTCGATGCGGCGCTGGTCGACGGTGATCCAGTCGCTGACGCCGAGTTCGGTTCCGGCGGCGGCGCGGAGCGTGTCGAAGTCGCTGAAGTCGATCATGGTCCTGCCCTTCAGAGGTATCGCTGCTTCAATTCGCGCTTGAGGATCTTGTGGGTCGGACCCATCGGCAGTTCGGTCACGAACTCCACGCGGCGCGGATACTTGTACCGGGCCACATGCTCTTTCGCGTAGGCGATGACGTCCTCTGCCGTGAGCGGCCCCGAGGGCACGACGACCGCCAGGATCTCCTCGCCGTAGTTCTCGTCCGGCACCCCGATCACCGCGACCTGCGCGATATTCGGATGCCGCAGCAGCGCGGCCTCGACCTCGGTCGGGTACACGTTGAACCCGCCGCGGATGATCATCTCCTTGATCCGGTCCACGATCCGCAGGTACCCGTCCTCGTCCTTGACGCCGAGGTCGCCGGTGCGGAACCAGCCGTCCACCATGACTTCCGCGGTGGCGTCGGGCCGTCCGGTGTAGCCGCCGAACACATTGTGGCCCCGGATCACGACCTCGCCGATGGTTCCGGCGGGCCGCAGGTCGATGCGGTTGCGCACGGCGGCGTCGGCGATCTCGACGTCGACGCCCCACACCGGGTGCCCGACGGTCCCGGTCTCGGGACCGAGCAGCGGCTGGTTCACCGTCGCGGTGGGTGAGGTCTCCGACAGCCCGTAGCCCTCAAGAATGTGTGCGCCGTACACCTTCTCGAACTCTTCGATGATGACCGGCGGCATGGCGGCCCCGCCGCTGATGCACAGCCGCAGCTCCGGCAGCGCGGTCGCGTCCCGCGCGGCGTCGAGCAGGCCGTGGTACATGGTCGGCACGCCATGGAAGGTGTTGACGTTCTCCCGCACCATGAGCTCGATGGCCTGTGCCGCATCGAATCTCGGCATGAGCACCAGGGTCGCGCCGAGCCGCCAGTGCGAGTTCATGGACACGGTCTGCCCGAACACGTGGAACAGCGGCAGCGCCCCGAGCGCGATGTCCTCGCGCTTGACCTCATTGGCGTCGAAGGCGTTGACCGTCGCGCACATGACCATATTGAGGTGGCTGAGTTCCGCGCCTTTGGGGCGGCCGGTGGTGCCACTGGTGTAGAACACGACGGCGGTGTCGAGCGGACTGCGGGCGACGAAAGCCGGAATCGCCTCGCCGGAAAGCTCTTTCGGGCTCACGCAGTCGATGCCGGCGCGCGCGGCCGCCTCCTTGCCGACGGCCTCGACCATCGGATGACACACCATCAGCTTGGCCCCGCTGTCGCGCAGCACGTACTCGGCCTCGTCGGCGGTGAGCAGCAGATGCACCGGCACCACGGTCGCGCCCGCCGCCAGGATGGCGAAGTACGCGCGCGGGAAGTCGGCGGTGTTGGGTCCCATGAGCGCGACCCGGTCCCCCGGCCGAACCCCGAGTTCGATGAGCGCCCCGGCCTGTTCGCGGGCTTGCCGCCACAGGTCGCGGAAGGTGATGCGCTGGTCGCCCTCGACGAGAGCGAGGTGGTCGGGCCGCCGCCACGCCGGTTCGGCGAGGATGCTGGCCAGGGAGAGAGTCGCGTTCATGGAGACCTCGGGTTCGATCGGGTCGGGGTGCGGGCCTAGAGCCCCATGTCCTTGGCGATGATCATCTTCATGACTTCGCTGGTGCCGCCGTAGATCCGATTCACGCGGTTGTCGGCGTAGAGGCGGGCGATGGGGTATTCGTTGATGAACCCGTAGCCGCCGTGCAGCTGCAGGCAGCGGTCGATGACGCGGTGGGCGACCTCGGTGCAGAACAGCTTGGCCGAAGCGGCGTCGGCGGCGGTGAGGGTGCCGTTGTCGAGGGCGTCGAGGGCGCGGTCGACCACGGCCTCGGCGGCGTCGACCTCGGCCTGGCAGGCGGCGAGCTCGAACTTGGTGTTCTGGAAGCCGGCGACCGGCTGACCGAACACGTTGCGCTGCTGGGTGTATTCCTTGGCGAACCGGATGGCGGCCTTGGCCTGCACGTACGCGCCGACGGCGATGGAGGCGCGTTCCTGCGGCAGGTTCTGGCCCAGGTAGGAGAAGCCCTGGTGCTCCTCGCCCAGCAGGTCCTCGACCGGCACCTCGACGTCGGTGAAGTTGAGTTCGGCGGTGTCGGAGACCTTGAGGCCGAGCTTGTCGAGCTTGCGGCCGACGGTGTAGCCCGCCGACTTGGTGTCGACCGCGAACAGCGAGATGCCGTGGCGGCGATCGCTTTCCGTGGGCGCGGCGGTGCGCGCGCACACGATGACGCGGTCGGCGAGCACACCGCCGGTGATGAAGGTCTTGGACCCGTTGAGCACGTAGTGCGTGCCGTCCTCGGACAGCTTGGCGGTGGTGCGCATGCCGGCCAGGTCCGAGCCGGTGCCGGGCTCGGTCATGGCGATGGCGAACATGGTCTCGCCGGACACGAAGCCGGGCAGCCAGCGCTCCTTCTGTTCCTGGGTGGCCAGGTTCAGGATGTAGGGCAGGCACAGCCCGACGTGCACCCCGGACCCGCCGAGCGATACCGCCGCCCGCGCGCATTCCTCGATGAGAATGGCTTGGAACTTGAACGATTCGATGCCCGCGCCGCCGAATTCCTCGGGCACCTCGATGCCGAAGACGCCGAGTTCGCCCAGCTTGTAATAGAACTCGCGCGGCGCGATGCCCTGCTCGTACCACTGGTCGTACACGGGCACGACCTCGGCTTCGAGGAAGGCCCGCACGGTCTCGCGGAAGGCTTCGTGGTCCTTGTCGAAAACTGTTCTCTGCATGGGAAACTCTCCGGACTAGAGACGGCGTCCGCCGTCGACGTAGATGGTCTGGCCCGTGACGAACGAGGCGTCGTCGGAGACCAGGAACGACACCACGTTGGCGATGTCGGCGGGTGTACCGACGCGGCGCAGCGGGGTGATCTTGGCGGCCTCGGCGCGGAACTCCTCCGGCGAGACCCCGACACGAGCGGCGGTGGCGTCGGTCATCTCGGTGACGATGAATCCGGGCGCGACGGCGTTGACATTGATGCCGAACGGCCCCAATTCCATGGCGAGCGTGCGGGTCAGGCCCTGGATGCCCATCTTGGCGGCCGAGTAGTTGGCCTGCCCGCGGGCGCCGAGGGCGGACACGCTGGAGGTGTTCACGATCTTGCCGGACTTCTGCTTCACCATGTACTTCTGCGCCTCGCGGGTGCACAGGAAGGCGCCCTTGAGGTGCACGGACATGACCAGGTCCCAGTCGTCGACCGACATCTTGAACAGCAGGTTGTCGCGCAGCACGCCCGCGTTGTTGACCAGCACGTCCACCGAGCCCAGTTCCGCGGCGACGCGTTCGAACGCGGCGGCGACCTGGGCTTCGTCGGTGACGTTGCAGCCCACCGCGATCGCGGTCCCGCCCGCGGCGGCGATGGCGTCCACGGCGTCCGTGCAGGCGGCTTCGTCGAGATCGACGATGGCGACGGCGAATCCGTCGGCGGCCAGGCGGGCCGCGGTGCCCGCGCCGATTCCGCGGGCGGCGCCGGTGACGACTGCGACTTTCGACATCTGGGTATCTCCCTGGGTGAGTGGTCAGTTGAAGGCGTTCACGCCGGTGAGGGCGCGGCCGATGAGCAGTTTCTGGATCTGGCTGGTGCCCTCGTAGAGGGTGAGGACACGCGCGTCGCGCAGGTACTTCGCGACCGGGTACTCGTCGATGTAGCCGTAGCCGCCGAACACCTGGATGGCGTTGTTGGCGGCCTTCACCGCGGCCTCGCTGGCGAAGAGTTTGGCGACCGAGGCCTCGGTGCCGAACGGCTTGCCCTTCTCCACCAGGTCCGCGACCCGCCAGGTGAGCAGCCGCGCCGCCTCCACGTCGACGGCGATATCCGAGATCAGTTCCTGGACCAGCTGATAGGCGGCGATCGGCTTGCCGAACTGCTCGCGCTGTCCGGCGTATTTCACCGATTCCTCGAGGCAGCCGCGCGCGACGCCGACGCATCCGGCGGCCACGCCCATGCGGCCCTTGTCGAGGGCGGCCATGGCGATCTTGAAGCCTTGGCCGAGGTCGCCGAGCCGGTTGGCGTCGGGCACCCGGACCTGGTCGAGGACCAGTTCGGCGGTGGCCTGGCCGCGCAGCCCGAGCTTGCCCTTGATCTCGGTGCGGGTGAAACCGGGTGCGTCGGTGGGCACCAGGAACGCGGTGACGCCCTTGGGGCCGGGTCCGCCGGTGCGCGCGAAGATGATGGCGACGTCGGCCCAGGTGCCGTTGGTGATGAAGATCTTGGTGCCGGACAGCAGCCAATCGTCGCCGTCGGCAACGGCTTTGGTGATCAGGCTGCCCGCGTCCGAGCCGGTGCCGGGTTCGGTGAGGCCGAAGCAGCCCAGCGCCTGCCCGGCGCACAGCCGCGGCAGCCATTCTCGTTTCTGCGCCTCGGTCCCGTAGGTCTTGATCGACTTCGATACCAGGCCCAGTGACACCGACACGATGCCGCGCACCGAGCTGTCGCCGCGGCCGAGTTCCTCGAGCAGCAGGCAGTAGTCCAGGGCGGTGCCGCCGGAACCGTCGTACTCCTCGGGGATCTCGATGCCGAGGAAGCCCATGTCGCCGAGTTTTCCGACGATGGCGGTGTCCACCGATTCGGCCCGGTCCCAGGCGGCGGCGTACGGGACGACTTCCTTGTCGACCCAGGCGCGGGCCAGTTCGCGCAGTTCGCGCTGCGACTCGCCGAGTTCGAAGTCCATGGTTGCGATAGCTCCTAACCAAACGTTGTTAGGTTTATGACTCGACGGTATCCTAACAGCGTTCGGTTTATCAAGGATCCGGTGATAAGTTCGAGAGCCACCGGAGCGCCGGTGTCGCCGGACCCCAGGAGGTGAGCCGCATGGCCAGGCCGAAAGTGCCGCTGCTGAGCCGCGAACGCATTCGCGACGCCGCGCTGACCCTGATCGACCGCGACGGCCTCGCCGAACTGTCCATGCGCAAGCTCGCCGCCGAGCTGGGAGTGCAGGCCGCTTCGCTCTACACCCACTTCCCCACCAAGGACGCCGTCCTCGACGACATCGGCGGCATGCTCATGTCCCGAGTCGACGCGTCGTCCTTCGATCGGGGCTGGCGTATCGGCATCACCCACTGGGCCCACTCCTACCGCGACGCCCTGGTCCGCCACCCCAATTTCGTCGCCTACCTGGCCGCGGGTCCCGGCACCCGCGACGAGAACCTGCGCACCGCCGACGCCGTCCACGGCGGCCTGGTCGCCGCGGGCTGGCCCCCGCGCGACGCCACGAATATCGGTGCGGCCACCCGCTACCTGGTCATGGGCGCCACCATGGGCTCGTTCTCGCGTGGCTTCGTCGACGACGTGCAGGTCTACCGGGACCGGTATCCGCACCTGGAGCAGGCCCACCTCTTGCGCGCCAAAGCCGACGAGATCGACGCGGAGAGTTTCGAATTGGCCCTGTCGGCGTTCCTCGACGGCCTGCAACTGCGCTTCGACGCGATCGAGCGGGAGCGCGCCCGCCGACGGCAGTCGCGCTCGCATCCCCGCGCCGACCAGAGATGAGACCCGCAGGAGTTTCACTCTGCGGGACAGTTCTGGTCGATTGTCCGAATTCGCTGCGGAAGTGCCGCGCCCCCGCTAACCTGCCGCGCATGTCTGGAACTCGTGCATGGGTGGCCGCCGTCGCGCTGGCCGCACTCCCGCTGGCCTCGGCCGCCCCGGCGACGGCCGCCCCCGTGGTGAACAAGGTCGTGGTGATCGGCATCGACGGCACGCTGTGGAGCGAGGTGCAGGCGGCGAACGCGCCGAACCTGGGCCTGCTCGCCGCGCAGGGCACCCTGGCCCGGACCTCGATAGCCCCGCACACCACCATGTCCTGCGTCTCCTGGGCGACGGCACTGACCGGCGTGTGGGACACCAAGCACGGCATCAAGGACAACGACGCCACCTGCAACCCCGCGCCTTTCGCGCAGTATCCGACGGTGTTCACGCAGTTGGAGCGCTACAAGCCGAGTCTGGCGACGGCGTCGCTGGGCACCTGGGACAAGATCGGCATGATCGCGCGGACCGGAAGTCCGGCGGCGGACAAGGTGTCGGTGACGCAGGTCGACCCGACGGGCGCGGGAGTCTGTGAGACGACGGCGGATTCGGCCGCGGCGGCGAAGGTGGTGTCCTCGATCACCGACGACGGCGCCGATTTCACCTTCACCCACCTCGATCAGGTCGATATCGTCGGCCACACGCTGCGCGGGGTCTGGCCGCAGGCCTACCGTGACGCCATCGGCCGGGTGGACACGCTGGTCGGCAATATCACCAAGGCGGTGGACGACCGGGCCCGCACGCACGCCGACGAGCGCTGGACGATTCTGGTGACCACCGATCACGGCCACAAGCCCGAGGGCGGGCACGGCGGTCAGAGCGCTTACGAGACAGCGAGTTTCGTGATCGCGCGCGGCCCGGACTTCACCGCGGGCGCCCAGAACAACGGCTACGCGCTGGCCGACATCACCCCGACGGTGCTGGATCTGCTGGGCGCTCCGGCCGATCCGAACTCCGACGGCCGGTCCATGCGGCTGGGCGGTTCGGGCGATCCCGCCGCGACCCCGCCGAACACGCCCGCCCTCGATTCCGGGCTCACCGGTTCGTCGTCGGGTTCGGCGCAGATGCTGATGGTGAACAACCCGCTGTGCCTGGTCGCGAGCGGCTCGGCCGGTGGCTCCTACGGCAAGTAGGCCGCTCGACGTCGACAAGCCGGTCCCGGGTTCGGTTCCCGGGACCGGCTTTCGCGTGGGTGGGTGATCAGGAGATGAGCCCCGCCGCGTCCGCGTACCCCGCGGGGGCGGGCTCCTCGGCGGGCCCGTACACCATGTGCACCACGCCGGTCTTGAACGGCGTGGCCGAGATCAACCGCAGCGGAACCGAATTCCCCTCGTCGAACAGCCGCACCCCGCCGTTGCGCAGGGCCACCGGATGCACGAGCAGGTGCAGCTCATCCACCAGTCCGGCGGCGAGCAGCTGCACCACCACCGACGGCGAGCCGCTCATCGCGATGTCTCCGCCCTCCTCCGCCTTGAGCGCCGCGACGCCCTCGATCAGGTCGCCGCGCAGCTGCTCGGAGTTCCGCCACGTGAATTCCAGTTCCTTGTGCGAGACCACGACTTTCCGCATATCGCCGAGCGCCTTCGCGAACCCGGCGTCCTCGCCGCCCGCGGCCTCCCGCTCGGGCCACGCTCCCGCGAATCCTTCATAGGTGGTCCGCCCGAACACCAGGGTGTCCGCCCCGGCGACCTGAGCCGAAACCGCTTCCCCCATCTCGTCATTGAAGTAGGGGAAGTGCCAGTCCTGGGGCTCCGCGACGATTCCGTCGAGTGAGATGAACAGTCCCGCCGTTACCTTGCGCATCAGTGTGCTCCTTGCCGATCAGTGGTCGAATGTCTCGCGCGCTTACCTGATACGACGGCGTCCCGGCCCGAATCTCATCGCTCCCTGCCCAATTCACCCCGATTCCTCCCCGCGCGCCCCACCGCCGCCACCACGCCGCCCATCCCATGGTGCGCCCGCTCCCGCCCCTCATACGGTTGAATCCCGACTTGTGGAGCCCACCGTGAAGCGCCTGCTCTTCCTGGCGGCAGCGATCATCTTCGCCGCATCCACCTACACCTACGCCATCTCCCCCGGCCACTACGGCGCGGTCATCGCCGCCGGCGCCGTCCTCACCCTCTGGTTCGTCGGCAAGGCCATGGACTCCTGAACCGTTCGGCTATCGCTGCCGGCGCACGATCTCGTTGATCCAGATGGGTGCGTACGGCGAGGTGCAGTGGGGCGGGGTCGGATAGTCCTTCAGAACCTCCAGGCGTTCGCCGATGTCGATGGCGCGGGCACGCAGGTCCGGGTGCGCGATGCCGATCTGGGCCAGGCAGGTGTTCATCGCCCACTGCAGGCGATCGGGGGCGGCCTTCATCTCGGCGTCGATGGTGTCGAGGAGGGTGGATAGATCGAGGCCGTCGGGGCGTTTGGTGACGCGGTCGGCGGTGAGGGCCCACCCGGCGCTGGCTACGACCGGGTCGGGGTCGTTCATCCAGGCCAGGCGCAGTACCTCGGTGTTCGAGTTCTTCTTCACGAGGTAGCCGACGAGCCAGTCGTGGACCTTGGGGGTGCGTGCTTCGCGGAGCATGGTGTCGAGGTCGGCGCGGTCGTACTGCTTGGGGCGGGAGAGGAGGATCGCGAGGAGTTTGGCGGCGCTGTCGCCGGTCTTCCAGAGTTGGCGGGCCAGGTCCTCGCGGGGGCCGAGACGCTTGGCGAGGGCGCGCAGCTTGGTGAGGTTGACGCCGTGGTCGTCGCCGTGTCGCTCGTTGACGGCGCGGGCCTTGGGGTCTTCCAGGGCGGCCAAGTCGGCCAGCACGGCGGTCAGGGTCGGCTCGGGCACGGAAGTGCTGGTCACGCGACTCACGATAGCGCCGATCGTGATCTCCGAGCGCGAACGGGTATGCGGCAGGTAGTCCTGCTCGACCCTGGTTGGGAGGTTGTCATGACCGCTGATCCACAGCGGGCGAAGCGTCCGGTGAGTGCGGCGCTGGCCGGACCCTACGGCCATCCGTTCCATCCGATCCTGGTCACCGTGCCCATCGGGGCGTGGGTGGCGAGCGTGGTGTTCGACCTGGCCTCCCATGTGGCCGGGGATTCGGACGCACTGGCCTACGGCGCGCGGTGGCTGATCGCCATCGGCGTGCTGGGCGCACTGGCCGCGGCGACCGTCGGGTTCCTGGATTTCCTGGCCATTCCGGCCGGAACCCCGGCGTTCCGCATCGGGTTGACGCATCTGAGCCTGAACCTGGCGGTGACCGTGGCGTTCGCCCTGAACTTCTGGTGGCGGGGCACGCCCGACGGCGCGGTGCCGATCGGGCCACTGGTGTTGTCGCTCGTGGCCCTGGCGACGTTGTCCGTCTCCGGCTACCTCGGCGGCAAACTCGCCTACCGCTACGGCGTCCGGGTCGCCGACGAGTCCACCCAGGCGGAGGGTTTCCGCCGCTGAATTCCCATCCCTCGCATTCGACAGGAGTTCGTCATGGCCATCGCGGCACTGATCACCTGGCTGCTCACCGCAACCGGCGGCTTCGTCCTGCTCGGCACCTGGATCGCCAAAGGCGGTGTGCGCGAACCGCGTACCAGCCATCTGCCCGCGCCCGTCGTCTTCGGCCATTTCCTGCTGGCCGTGATCGGGCTGGTGCTGTGGATCATCTACCTGGTCGTCGATTCCGATGCCCTGGCCTGGGTCGCCTTCGGCTTCCTGGTGCCGGTGGCGGCGCTCGGGTTCGTGATGCTGCTGCGCTGGCTCCCGGTGTTCCGGGAGTCGCGCACGCTCGCCGCGGAACCGGCTCCGGTATCGATCCCCGCGCGGGAACCGGCCGAACGACATTTCCCCGTACTGGTCGTCGGCGGCCACGGCGTGTTCGCCGTGATCACCGTCGTCCTGGTGCTGCTCACCGCACTGGGGGTGGGAGCGAGCTGAGAAAACCATCAGGCGTGCGCGGTCTTTCCGCCGTCGATCACCAGTTGCGCACCGGTGAGGTAGGGGAACTCGGGTGACGCCAGGGTCAGCGCGAAGGCCGCGATCTCCTCCGCCGTGGCGAGCCTGCCCAGGCCGGGCACATTCGATGCCGCCCACTGCTTCATCGCCACCCGGTACGCGTCGTCGGGTAGGTGGCCTATCGGGCTGGCATTGCGGACGAGGTCGGTGTCGGTGGTACCCGGAACCAGGGCATTGACCCGAATCCCCTGGCCCGCGTAATCCAGTGCCGCGGACTGGACCAGCCCGACCAGACCGCGTTTGCTCGCCGTGTAGGCGGCACGGCCGGAATCGGTGGCCAGCGCATTGCTCGACGCCGTGACCACGATCGTTCCGCCGCCACGGCGGATCAGGTGCGGGACTTCGTATTTCATGGCCAGGAAGCTGCCGCGCAGATTGGTGTTCACGACGCGGTCGAACTCGTCGGCGGAGTACTCGTGCAGCGGCTTCTGGATGGTGATGCCCGCGTTGTTGAAGGCGACATCGAGTCCGCCGTAGCGCTGTACGGCGGCGTCGACGAAATCGCGGACGTCGGATTCGATCAGCACGTCGGCGTGGATGTAGGTGGCTTCGCCTCCCGCCGAGCGGATCTCGCGCTCGACGGCGCGGCCCCGGTCGACGCGGCGTCCGCAGAACGCGACGCGGGCGCCCTCGGCGGCGAACAGCCGGGCCGCAGCGGCGCCGATTCCGGAGGTCGCTCCCGTGATCACGACGACCTTGTTCTCGAACCGTCGCGCCGAGGGCCGCAGGTGCGGTGGATTCGCGTCGGACGCGAGCGCGACTCCGCTCGCGACGCCCGCGGCCGCGCCGGCCACCAGTCCCCCGGCCACCGCGCCCAGGACCCGTCTGCGGCTGGGACCGCGCTGCGGTGACCGCGCCGCCGGGTCATCCGGCTTGCCCGTCTTCGCGTCGTCGTCGGCCGGATTGTCGTTGATGCTCATGCCTTTCACCCTCGCGGCCGAACCGGCGTGAGGGATCCGACCACGGGCCCCTCCGATCGGCCCGATGTCGGAGACCGATCTCCTCCCTGCGGAGGAATCGCCGGTCCTCACCGGTACGCCATGATGGGAGCGTGGTTGGTTCCTCCGGCGTGACCCGAAGTGCCGAGTCGCTGCTCGGCGAGCGCATGCTGCCGGTCCGGCTCGCCGTGCTGACAGTGCTGGCAGTGGGTTGTCTGCTGCTGCTCGGGAATGAGCCGACTGTCTTCGACTGGGCGACAGGCCTGCTCGCGGTGCTGGCGACGGCCCACGGGGTGCGCCGCCCGATGACGGCCTCGCTGCTGACGACCGGGTTGCTGGTCCTCGGCTTCGAATTCGGCCATACCGGACCGATTGTCGCGAAGGTCGCGGCGGCCTTCGCGCTCGCGGAACTGACCGCTCGCCGTGGCGGCGGTCGTTCCTGGCCGGCGGCGGTCGGACTGGGTGCGGCGTACCTGCTGCATCCGGTCGGCGGAACAGCGGTGATGGTGTATCGCGCGGTCGTCATGGCCGTATTGCCACTGTTCATCGGCGGTCTGCTGCGCGCCGCGTGGGCCCGCGCCGAAGAGTCCGCCCGCGAGGCGGACGCACTCGAACAGCGCCGGGCGAGTGAGATCGCCGCGGCCCGGGAGACCGAGCGGACCGCGATCGCCCGCGAACTCCACGACCTGATCGCCCATCACGTCTCCTCGACCGTGCTGCGGGTCGGAGTCGCCCGCCACGCGGTGCCCGACGCGCCGCCCGCACTGCTGGAAGTCCTCGACGACATCCATTCGACCGGCAAGCAAACCCTCACCGATCTGCGGAAATTGGTGACGATCCTGCGAGACCCCGCGGGTGACGGCGCATCCTTCCTGGCTCCGGCGGACCTGCCCGCCGCGCTCACCGAGACGGTCGAGCGCGCCCGCCGCGGTGGTCTGGCCGTCACCGCGAACGTGGCCGAGGACGTCACGGCGGTGGACGCGTTGCGCGCGCTGACCGTGCTGAGACTGACGCAGGAAGGGCTGGCCAATGTCGTCAAACATGCCGGGCCGGAGACCACCGTGTGGATGACCGTCTCCGTGGACGCCGCCGGTGACCTCGATTTCACCTTGCGGGACAACGGCTCTCCACGAACCGACCGGCCCCGGCTACCGGGCGGGGTGGGCCTGATCGGGCTGCGTGAACGCGTCGAGCTGCTCGACGGCGAATTCGGCGCGGGACCGAACGGCTCCGGCTGGCGGATCACCGCCCGCCTCCCCCGCCGCATCGGTACGGCCGCATGACGATCCGGGTCCTCATCGTGGACGATCAGCAACTGGTCCGCGCGGGCCTGCGCATGCTGTGCCACACCGCCGACGACCTCGAAGTGATCGGTGAGGCTTCCGGCGGTTCGGACGCCGTGCGGCTGGCCGCCGCCACCGCACCCGATGTCGTCCTGATGGACTTGCGCATGCCCGGCATGGACGGAATCCGCGCGACCGAACGAATCCTGGCCGCCCGCCCGTCCGCCCGGGTGCTGGCCCTGACCACCTTCGACGACGACGATCACCTCTACCCGGCGCTGGAAGCCGGAGCCTGCGGATTCCTCGTCAAGGACGCCGCCCCCGCCGACCTGCTCGACGGCATCCGCCGCGCCGCGATCGGCGAACGCCCGTTCTCCCCGGACGTCCTGCACCGCCTGGTCGAATCCGCGGTGGCCGCGCGCTCCGACGGCGAACTCGCCACTCCCCCGGACCTGTTCCCGCTGACTCGCCGCGAAGCGGACGTGCTGGCCCTGCTCACCGAGGGCCTGTCCAACGCCGAGATAGCGGCACGCCTGGTGCTCGGCGTGACCACCGTCAAAACCCACGTCACCAACCTGATGGCGAAAACCGGCTCCCCCAACCGCGTCCGCCTCGCCATCTACGGCCTCCGCCACGGCGCACCCTGAGGCCCCTGTAAAGGAACTCGGGCCCCGAGCTGAGTTCAGCTCGGGGCCCGCAGGATTCGCAGCTTACTTCAGTCGCAGGCTGCCGAAGAGGCCTTCCTTCTCGGAGTTCGGCCCGGCGGTGAAGTACAGGGCGTCGGCGTCGCCGAGGCTCTCACCGTTGCCGAACATCAGACCCCACAGGCCGTCGATCTCGGCAGGCTTGCCGTCGGCGTCACGCAGGTAGTCGACGAACTTGCCGGACTGGTCGTCGAGGGCGAGGATGTGGCCGGCGCCGGCGAAGTTGCCGATCAGCAGCTTGCCGGACAGCGGTCCGAAGCCCTGCGGGGCGACGACGACGGCCCACGGCGCGTTGAGGCGGCCGTCCGCGTCGATGGTGCGAACCAGCTTGCCGCTCTTGTCGAATTCGGCGACCTGGCCCTTCTTGGCCTTGTTGCCTTCCTTCTTCTCCTGGTCCTTGTCGAGAGAGTCCTCTTCGCCGACCTTGAGCTTGTTCGGGTCGCCGCCCTCGGAGCCGGTGATGGCGTAGGTGACGAACACCCGGTCGCCGATGGTGGCGACGTTGAAGGGGGCCGGGTCGCCGACCTTGATCTTCTTGCCCTTGGTGGCGTCGGCCGGGTCGACCGCGTCACCGGTGGCGAACGGGTTGGCGAAACCGGTGGTGGGCACCAGCTTCCAGTCCTTGTCGAAGGTGCGGACCTGCGGGTCCTTGCCGAAGTCGGCGGCCAGCAGCTTGGTGCCGGACGGGTCGAGGGCGATGCCCTTGAAGTTCATGCCCTGGGCGCTGCCGTCGTATTCGAGGACGGCGGGGCCGTCGTGGCGGACGATGGCGCCGCCCGCGCCCTGCTCGGTCCAGCCGGAGATCTTGCCGGAGTCGGTGGCGAAGATGAATCGCGCGGAGCCGGTGAGCTTCTCGTCCTTGCCGTCGTAGCTGACGGGCTGGTCCTTCACCAGGAAGATGTCGGAGGTGATGGGGGCCGGGTTGAAGACGACGCCGGTGGTCTTACCCTCGCCCTCGTCGCCGTCCTCGTCCGGGATGGAGTCGGCGCCCGGGATGGTGACCAGCTTGAGCTGGTCCTGGAACATCTTCTGGTACTTGGCGTCCGGGGACTTGGTGACGTCGCCGACGTACTGGAAGGAGTAGCCGCCCGCGCCGACCCAGAAGTGGCCGCCCGCGCCCTTGGGCCGGTCCGCGATGCCCCAGGCGTTGATGAAGTTGGGGTCGGTGAACTGGGCCTTGTCGGAGGCCTTGTTGGAGGCGATGTTGACCTGGGCGTAATGGTTGCCGTCGAGGGCCTTGACGTCGTCGGAGTCCGACTTCGTGCTGCTGCACGCCGCCGTCACGACCAGCGCCGCGCCCAGCGCGGACAGCCGCAGCAGGGTCTTGCGGCCCGGGGTACCGCTCGCTCGTCCGTTCATGTCAGTCCTTCCAACGAAACGCCCAGGTTCGGCGTTAGGTGACGCTAACCATAACTGGATGAAGCGGCCCTGTCGTTAGGGGACCCTCATTTCTATTCGGAAGTGATATTCGCGCCGGTCCGGGGCGCGCGGAGCAGTCCGCGAGCCGTGTCGGAACCGTCCAGAACGCGGGTGACGCGGCTGGTGATCCGCCAGCCTTCGGGGGTGCGGGCGAGCCGGAAATGGTTGGCCCCGGCACGCCAGACGAAGAACTCGCCGTCGCGGTGGCGGATCAGGAGGGATTCGCACACCGCTTCGGCGGTGTCGCCGTCCAGGGTGACCGCCGCCGGGCCCAGGAAATGCGCCGATCCGGCCGCGATCAGTGATTGGTGCGCGGTCGAGCCGACCATGGCGCGCACGTCGTCGCGGCTGCGCATGTGCCAGCCCTCGACGTCGTATTCGCCGTCTTCGGTCCACAATTCGGCGACCTCGTCGGCGACCCCGGCGTCCACGAGCGGGCCGTAGGAGGCGATCAGGCGTGTGATGGCGAGCTCGTCCTCGAGGCGCAGCAGCCGGGCTTCGAGGGCGGCGAGGCGCTCGTCGGTCATGAGAGTCCTTCTTCTACCGGCTTCTACCGGAGATGGCGGTCGACGAGTTCGCGGAGTGCGGCGAGTTGCTCGCAGTAGTGGCCGGCGTCGGCGGCGCGCACGGTGCAGGTCAGGTGGGTGGCGCCCGCGTCGCGCAAGGCGGTCAGCCTGCGCAGCGAATCCGCTTCGTCGCCTTGCGGATCCAGCGGGGCGCCGGGCGAGAGCACGATGTCGAAGCCCTCGGGGACGGTGACGGTGGCGAGCATGTCGGCGATCTGTTCGGCCTTCAGCCCGAACGGCACCCACCCGGTGCCGAGCGTCACCGCCCGGCGCAGGGACCGGCGGGTGCGGCCGCCGACCCAGATCGGCACGGCGTGGTCGATCGCATGGGGTTCGATGACGAAGTCCTCGGCTTCTCGACGACCCCAGGCCCGTTTCAGACGCGCCAGGGCCGCGTCGGCGAGCGCGCCCCGGTCCTCCCAGGCCGCGCCGAGCAGCGCGAATTCCTCGGCGAGAGAACCGACTCCGACGCCGAGCACCACGCGGCCATTGCTCAGCCGGTCGAGGGTTCCGTAACTCTTGGCCAGCGCCAGCGGATGGTGGTATCCGAGCACGAGCACCGAGGTGGCGAGCCGGATCCGGCTGGTGTGCGCGGCCAGGTAGGACAGCGTCGCGAGCGGATCCCAGTAGGTCGCGCCCCGCAGCGCGGCCGCCGCGGCGGGCACCCCGACGTGGTCGGCGCAGGTGAGGTGGTCGAATCCGAGTTCGTCGGCGGCCCTGGCGATCCGGGTGAGTTCCTCCGCCCCGGCGGTGGCCTCCCACGGCGACGCGATCCCCGGTACTTGCACGACGATGGGCGTGGACAGCCCGAGCTTTATCGTCATCGGGTCACCCGCTCGGGCAGGCCCATGAGCCGACGCATGCCGCGATCGGCGCGCAGCACCGCGGTCGCCCGATCCGGATCGTTGCGCTGCGCGGCCCCGGCCTCGTTGCCGGACATGATGTGGACCGGCCCGCGTCCGAGATTCGAGAGTCCTTCGCGTGCCACGTCATCGGGTTCGGACACCGCCATGCCCGGCACGTCGAAGTTGAGTCCGACTCGCTCCATGGCGGGTGTCCGCGTCACGCCGAGCACCAGTTCCAGGACGTCGACCCCGTATTCGCCGAGTTCGAGCCACAGGCTTTCGGCGAAGATCCGGCCGAACGCCTTCACCCCGCCGTACACGGTGTGGTGCTGCGACCCCAGATACCCGGCCAGCGAACCGACCATCAGGATTCCGCCCCGCTCACGGGTTTTCATCCGCGCCCCGAAGTGGTGGATCAGCCCGAGCGGCGCGGTGATGTTCAAATCGATGACCCGCTGGAACGCGGTGAGATCCCCGTCGACGAACGGCGCGCTGTGGGTATTGGCCCCGGCGTTGAGCACCAGCAGCCCGACCTCCACGTCCTCGACCGCGGCCACGATCCGCCCGACGGCGGCCGGGTCGGTCAGATCGGTTGCGAGCGTCCGCACCTCGACCCCGAGCTCCCGGCATTCCGCGGCCGTGGCCTCCAGCGGTTCGGCCCGCCGGGCAACCAGCAGCAGCGCGATCCCCGCTCGCGCGAGCTCCTTCGCGAACGACCGCCCGACCCCCTCCGATCCCCCGGTGATGACCGCCCACGGCCCGTAACGCTGCGGATCCACACCGCTCATTGCGACTCCCTCACCTGTGAGACCGAACTCGATACTCTCCAGTTCTACAAACTTCCGCCCAAAAAAACTAGAGTGAATTCTAGTTATCGGACAGAAGGTGGTTCCATGCCGCGCATCCAGGACTCCCGCGCCCCCGGCCGCGTCTCGACGGCCCGGCAACTGGAACGCCAGCGCGCCATCCTCCGCTCCGCCGCCCGCCTGGGCGCCGAGCACGGCCTCGAACGCGTCCAGATGAGCGAGGTAGCCCAGTCCGCGGGCGTCGCCCTCGGTACCCTCTACCGCTACTACCCGTCCAAACACCACCTGTTCGCCGGCGTCCTCGACGGCGCGGTCCGCGAACTACCCCACCCCGCCCCGGTTCCCGGCGACCCGATCGCGGGCGCGTCCGAGTTCCTGGCCACCGCCGTCGACGAACTCCTCCGCCACCCCCACCTGGCCCGCGCCATGATCGTCTCGATGAACGCGGTCCGCGCCGAAGGCCACGCACTGCGCGCCGAACCCCCCGCCGCGGCTTCCTCGGCCGCCGCAGCCGCCCTCGAAACCGACCACGTCATGCCCGAGCGCATCCTCTCCGCCGCCGGCATCACCACCCCCACCGACGATGACCGCCGCCTGACCCGCCTCCTCGAACAGTGCGTCTACGGCATCCTCACCTGGACCATCGCCGGCCGCCTGACCACCCCTCAAGCCGTTTCCGACGTCCACCGCGCCTGCACCCTCCTCCTGGCCCCCTGGCGCGAATCCCGCTGACCCCCAATCTGTTCGCCCCAGGAAATTCGGGGCGGTAGCGTTCCCCAACCCCTCGCCCAGCGATTCAGGAGAACGAAGACGACATATACCCGCCCCGGCCACCGAATCGGCTGGGGCATAACAGGACTGGCCGCCGCCAGGGCTGTCGTCGCCAGCGCTCCCGCGGCGTCCGCCGATGTCCAGAGACTCTCGATCCACCCGGCCGATCAGACCATCGTGGCGAGAACCAGCTCACCGCCGGGCGTCCACCGCCGCCCGGCCCTCCCCGCACAGGTCGCATGTGCCCCTCGGTGTGTCGGAGATCGTGGATATCGTTCGCCCGAGTGCTGACCGAGCGCTACGGAGGAACGGGGAAGAATGAGTTCGACAACATCGCTGACCTATGTGATCGACGTCAGCGACGAGCCCGCCGTCGCCGGTGACCGCGACACGATCGGCGGCTGGCCGGTCCTCGATGCGGACCAACCCTGGCCGGTCTGCGACTGCGGCGCCCGAATGGCCCTGTATTTCCAGGTCCGAATCCCTGACGACGTCCCACATTTCGGCGGCGACCAACTCCTGGTCTTCCAATGCCCCCTGGAAAGCGACGCGTGCTTCTCCACGGCCGATCCCCAACTGCCGGAACGATTCTGGGACAAACCGCCCGCGAACCCCCACGCCTTCTGGCGAATCCTCCTGCAGCGCAACGGCGCCCCCGCCCAAACCCCGGACCCCTTCCTGCGGCCGAGTCGCCTGACCTTGCACCGCTACGAAGATGTCGACCACCACAACGAAGATTCCCCGCTTCAGGACTTCAAGGTCGGCGGCGCACCGTACTGGGTACAGGACGCCGAACACTACCGCTGCCGCTGCGGAGCCGACCTGACCTTCCTCTGCCAGATCCCAGAAGACTTCGGCTTCGACGACCACCTCCGCGACGACCTGGACGACTCCGCCGACTACCCCGCCGCATTCGACGACGGCCTACTCCTGGGCAACATGATCTACATCCTGGCCTGCCCCGCCCACTGCCACCCAGCCGCCGCCTACCCGGTCTGCCAGAACTGATCCGCAGATCGCCCTACCGAGTTCGCCCCGAGATCGTCAAGGCACGGAAAGACATGTCCCGCTCGCTCGTCCTCACAATTCGGGGCATGCATGGCACCGCATTGCTGACGTAGGTTGCTGGAGTGTTCCTCGAAGGTTTTCGCCCCTCCAATCTCGTACGTCGTTGGGGGGCGACACTTTTCTCTGCCTACACTCCCTCATCGGCGCATGCGCGACTCCTCTTCCGCAGAATCAAAGTCATTCGCGTTACCGCCCCGCCCGTCATACTGACGATGACGACAGTCCTCCTGACCGGATGTGGCTCTTTCGATCGAGGCCACGATCAGGCCGAGCACGACAGCTGGTCACGCAAGATCGAGACTGCCGTCCGGGCCCTTCCGGGGGTAACCGATGCATCACACCGGTTCGACCATTACAAGGGCAAACACTTCACCTCCAATCTCGACGTGCGGCTCAGCGACGACGCGACCGGGGTCGAGGCTGCGGCCGTGGTGAGTGTCGTGGGCGCTCAACCGGTTCCGCAGCGTTTCCACGGCGACCCGATACAGCTCACCATCAAGCGGATGACGGATTCGTTCTCCGCATACTGGATGTTCGGCCGGGACGTGAGCTCTGAATCGAACGCAGCGGTCACCTGGTCGCGACTATGGGCACCCGGCACCGAGGTGCACTGGGACTCGAGCGGCGGCTTCGCAGACCGCATAACCAACACCATCGACGTCCGGGCGGGCTCCGAGAGCGAACCGCACCGGGCCACCGCGGCGATGCGCCGAATCATTCGGGACTTCCCCGAATTGGCATCGAACAACTGGGTCGTATCCACCATTCGCGAGCGTGAGCGCGATCGCGGGTTCACCAATCACTCCGAACGGAGCCCCGGGTCGTACCCGATCCCCCACGATCGCCACACTCCCCAGCAAAACCCCACCCCCCGATTCCCCTCCAACGACGAACTCGACCTGTGGCAGTGGTTCCTGACCGATCAACCCATCCCGTTCTTCGTTCGAGTGTCGGTCTACGACCCGCCCCTCGAAGGCCGCACTCTGGACGTCACCGTATACCCGCCCGTGGGTACGGAATTCAGCGCCGCGCAGACTACTCGACTCGCCGAACTGCACCTTCCCTACCTGGCCGGCTCCCGCGCAACGGTCGACTACACGATCCACACGCCCAACGGCCCCTCCTACTCCATGGGCCCTTTCTTCGAGGTCGTGGTCGGCGGCTGCCAGATACCCGGGCACGACGTTCTACCGGAGTCGCAGCCCTACGTGCGTCGGTACGAACACTGCTGATCCGCGCCGGTAACCGCCGACACACCACCGCCACCATGTGCCACTCGCCTTTCGGCAGTTCCGTGGGTTCGGCAGGGCGAGAGGGGCACGCCTCGTTGATCTTTCGCGCACACCGTCACGTCATTCTCCAGGATGAGATCGCGTGAGTCCCATTCCCACCCGGTCCAGCATCTGGCCGAGTCCGCGAGGAAGAATCTGTCGTCCGTCCAGAACGGGTCGGCATTCCCTGATCGAGTAGCGGCCGCGCAGAGATCCGCCCGACACAAGTACCCGTCGATCCAGACCCACCATCAGTACGACCGCACGCGGCGCCGCAAGGGCTGAATGCCGTTGGCAACCCCCGGTAATTCGGGGCAGGGCCAGATACCGAAATCACCACGTTTCACTCATTGCGAACGGTAGCGTTCGGCGATCCCGGAGCTCGGGAACCGAACCAGGAGAACGATGACCACGCGTACCAACCTCGGCCGCAGAATCGGCTGGGGCACAACAGGACTGGCCACCATCATGGCCGTCGCCGGAGTCGGCGCGCCCACCGCGTCCGCCGATGTCCACACGCTCGCGATCTATCCCACCGGTCAAACCTATTACGTCGGAAGCTCCTACGAACTGGTCGCGTCGACCATGCCGACGGGCGGGCTGCGATGGGTGACCCTCTACGACAACGGCCAGTGCATCGGCGGCATGTGGACGAAGCCGAAAGAGAACGTCGATTCCGTCAGTCTGATCGCGAAAGTGAACTGGGTCCCATCGACGATGGGCCACCACGTCCTCACCGCTGACGACAGCCGGACCACCAAGACGTTCGAAGTCGACGTCCTGGCCGCACCCGCGGGAACCGTCCCCGCCACACCCACCCAACCCAGCGGGTGCGGTCCGCTGGAACGCTTCCTCAACTCCGGCAGCAGCAACGCCGGCAGCAGCGGCTAGACCGCCGAACGAGCCTGCCGCCCGCCCATCCCGACCGGATCCGGCAAGCTGCAGCGGTTGCCCACTGCGGGCAACGGCACCGGCAGCGCCGCTATCGGCCGCTGAGACACCGCGGGCCGGACACGACACCGTGTCCGGCCCGGGGCTTGTCTCGGGTCAGAGCTCGAATTCGGCTCGGACCTGGTCTTCGGTGAGGCCGTAGTCGGCGAGCGAGTACTTGTGGACCGGTTTGCGGTCGCCGGACTTGCTCTCCTCGTCGAGCGCGGTCATCGAGGACCGCGCCGAGTCGGTGTAGTCCAACCCGAACTTCGAGTAGATCTTCTCGACGGTGGCGAACGGGTCCGCGCGCAGTTCGTCGAATTCGATGTCCAGGAACTGATCCGGGTTGTAGCGGGCACGGGCGGCGTTGAACTCGCGCAGGCCGCGCGACCACAGCTCCAGCTGCGACGAACCGATCTTCTCGCCCACGAAAGTGGTGGACCAGCCCGCGGTGGCCTGCTCGGACAGGCTGCACGAGGAGCCCACGATGGTGACCGGGTCGCGGTGGGTCTGAATGATCAGCGCATCCGGGTACACCTTCATCAGGGCGTCCAGGGCGAACAAGTGGCTGGGGTTCTTGAGAACCCAGCGCCGTTCGTCGCCGAGCCCGATCAGCTGCAGGTTCTGCTTGTGCCGGGTGTAGGCGTCGGTCCAGTCCTGCTTGCGCAGCCACTCCGAATACGTCGGCAGGTAGGCCAGCGATTCGTAGGAGATGGATTTCACCGTCTGGCGCAGCAGCTGCCAGCACTCCTCCACCTCGGCGGCGGTCATGTAGTGCACGCCCATGAATTCCGGATTCTCGATCCGGTGCTGGGCGAAGCCCTTGTCGACGGCCTGGTAGACGGGGTTGTCGGCCCAGGTGTCGCGGGGCGGCCGCGGCTGCGGGAAGTCGGCGAGCCACATTTCCAGGGCCTGGTGCTGCGGGTCGGCGGCGAGCAGGCGGTGCAGGGCGGTGGTGCCGGTGCGGGGCAGGCCGGTGACGAAAATCGGTCGGGTGACCTTGGTTTCGGCGTACGCCGGGTTCGCCTTCCAGCTGGCTTCGCTCAGCGCGCGGGCGACCAGCGCGCCGCGCAGGAAGTAACGGCTCATCTTGGAGCCGATCTCGGTGAGTCCGGCGTCGCGCTGGTAGGAATCCAGCAGCACGCCCAGAGCCTCGTGGTGGTCGTCGGACCCGAAGTCGGTGAGCCCGCAGACCTTGGTGGCCGAGGCGTGCAGATCCTCGACGGTGCCGACGTTGGTACGTCCGGTCATGGTGATGAAACTCCTTGCTCAGACGTGGTATTCGCCGCAGTTGACGTCGATGGTCTGCCCGGTGACGGCGTTCGCGAACGGCGACATCAGGTAGACGATGGTCTGCGCGATCTCATCGGGCAGCGGCAGCCGCTTCAGGTCGGACTTGGAGGCGGTCTGCTGGTAGACCTGCTCCTCGGTGATGCCGTACTTCTTGGCGATCTCCGCGAAATACCACTTCAGCTGGTCGGTCCAGATGTAACCGGGCAGCACGCTGTTGACGCGAATGCCCTTCTCCCCCAGCTCGGTCGCCAGGGTCTGCGACATGGCCAGCAGCGCCGCCTTGGCGATCTTGTAGCTGCCGTAGCGGGGTTCGCTGTGCCGCAGCACCATGGAGTTGACCATGACGATCGACCCCTTGGTCTCGGCCAGCCCGGGCGTGAACGCCTGCGTCATGCGCAGATTGCCGAGCACGGTCAGGTCCACGCTCTCGCGGATCTGCTCGAAGTCGGTGCGCGCCAGCGGCTTCATCGACGGCACCTTGAACGCGTTGTTCACCAGCGCGTCGACCCGGCCGAACGTCTCGAGGGTCTGCTTGGCGAGGTTCTCGACGGTCGCCTCATCGGTGATATCGGTGGGCACGCACAGGGTTTCCGCGCCGCCCTCGGCCGCGATCTCGTCGGCGACCTCCTTCAACCGTGATTCGGTGCGCGCCGCCAGCACCACCTTGGCGCCGGCCGCGGCGGCCTCCAACGCGATGGAACGGCCCAGTCCGGGCCCGATTCCGCTGACCACGACGACCTTGCCGTCCAGCAGTCCGGTCTTCAGACGGCTCATCCCAGCATCCTTTCCGCGAAGGCGCGCTGACGTGCGGCGATCCGCTCACGCCACCCGGCCTCGTCGATTCGATTGAGTTCATGGTGCGGCAGGCTCTCCGCCACCTTGTCGAACGGCACCAGTTCGATGGTGGGCCCGTCCTCGGGCGTCATCGTCCGCGAGACCCGCTGCCAGCGGAACTGGAGAATGCCGAGCTTGCGCCCGGTGGTCTCGATCCAGTTGGCGACGCCCGGATTCCGCGCCGACACCACCATGCGGATCATCCCGTCCGGATCCACCTGCGCCTGCCGGTGATTCAGCGAGGTCTGGTGGTTGACGTAGTCGAGGGAGATGTACCAGCGACTGCCGAGCTGGAATCCCTGGTACGGCGCATCGGATTTCGGCACGGTGATGATGAGCGCCTGGTCGTCCTCGAGCTCGAAGTGCCCGACCGAGGAGTACTGGGTGCTCAGCCCGCCCGGCGTAAGCCGCGGTTCGGTCAGCGTATTGACCGGCAGGTTCAGGTAGAACCACTTCGGGAAGTTGAACCAGGTGTGCACCCGGGTGAGCAGCATGCGCCCGGCCGCCCGGTACCGCTTACGCAGCTGTTCCACGCCCGCTTCGACCGGCGCGGTGCCGATGGTGTCCACCCGCTCGATGCGAATGGTGCCCTTGCGCTCCGCGTTCCAGTCGCCGTACACCTCGCGCACGGCCAGCATGGACGCGCCCTCGGCGAGCACGAAGTAGTTCGGTTCCGGGTTCTCCTTGGGCGGCCCGAAACGCAACTGGTAGCTGCCGTCCGCGTTGATCTCCAGCCGCCGGTCGTCGAACGCGTCGTCGCCATTGGGCACATCGGAGGCGGTGTAATCGCCCTTGAGTACCTGGAAACTCAGGTCGACGGTGCTGCCGCGCACGCCGGTGAGCAGGTATTCCGCACCCGGCTCGATATTGGCGCTGTAGTACAGCGTGTCCGGATTATCCAGGCCCATCTTGGTGTAGGGCCCGGTCGCGGTGACCAGGTACGGGTGCGAGGTGCCGTGCGCCCGGGACAATTGCAGCACCGCGGCGATACCGGCCTGCAAATAGTCGTATCCTTCGGCCAGGTCGTGCGGGTCGCGGATGAAATCCGCACCGGCGATGAGCTTCTCGGCCTCCGCGACGGCCGCCAGGAACGGTTCCGTGAGCGGCGGTTGGGCCTTGTCGATGTCTGTCATCAGCTGTCAGCGATCCCTAGTGTCTCTCGAATTCGATGGGCGATCTCGGCCGGCGTCCCGTCCGAGGGGGTGATGGTGAGGTCGGCGAACTCCGGCCGCTCGTACGGCGAGCTGACACCGGTGAATTCGGGCAGTTCCCCGGCGCGGGCCTTCCGGTACAGGCCCTTCGGGTCCCGCAGTTCGCACTCTTCCAGGGGCGTGTCGACGAAGATCTCCCGGAACGGAAGATGCTTGGCGTCGTGCAGTTTCCGCGCCTCGCGTCGTTCGGCGCGGAAGGGGCTGATCAGCGAGACGATGGCGACCACGCCCGCGTCGGCGAACAGTGCCGCCACCTCGGACACGCGGCGGATGTTCTCGCGGCGGTCCTCATCGGTGAAGCCCAGGTTCTTGTTCAGCCCGTGCCGCAGATTGTCACCGTCGAGCAGGTAGGCGGGCTGCCCGGAGGCGATGAGCTGACGCTCCAGTTCCACTGCGATGGTGGATTTCCCGGAGCCCGACAGCCCGGTCAGCCACACCGTCGCGCCGGTGCTGAGCCGCTGCCCACGCTCCACGGCGGAGCTGTGCCACACCACGTTCGAGGCCTTGTGCCCGACCTTCGGCGCGCCCGTGGAGCGTCCGGTGATCATGCCCGCGGCCACCGTCTGGTTGGTGGTCTCGTCGATGAGGATGAAGCTGCCGGTGGCCCGGTTCTCACGGTAGGGATCGAACAGCAGCGCCTGCCGGCTCTTGAGGGTGAGGCGCCCGATGTCGTTGAGCCCCAGCGTTTCCGCGTCGGTCTGCCGGTGCAGGGTGTTCACGTCGAGCCGGTAGTCCAGGTCGGTCACCTCGATTTTGGAAGTCTGGGTGGCGGTCCGGATCGAGTACGAGGCGCCCGCGCGCAGTTCGGTGTCGTCGGAGAACCAGCACACCATGGCGTCGAGTTCGCGATCGGTGTGCGGCTGGTTGCCGGGCCGGGCGAGCATATCGCCACGGCCGATGTCGATCTCGTCGTCGAGGGTCAGTGAGACCGCCATGCCGGTGAACGCCTCGTCCACCTTGCCGCCGCCCGGCCCCCAGATCTGGTTGACGTGGCTGGTGCGCCCCGAGGGCAGCACCACGACCTCGTCGCCGGGCTTGAAGATGCCGCCCGCCACGGTGCCCGCGTAACTGCGCTGGGTCTCCCCGTGCGGCCGGATCACGTACTGCACCGGCAGCCGGTTGTCGATCAGGTTGCGGTCGGAGGCGACGTGCACTTCCTCCAGGTGCCGCAGCAGCGGCGGCCCCGGATACCAATCGGCGGTGTTGGCCGAGGAATCGACCACATTGTCGCCGAGCAGCGCCGACACCGGCACGAAACTCAGGTCGCCGACATCGAGTTTGGTGGCGAAATCCGCGAATTCCGAACGGATCTCCTCGAACCGCTGCTCGGACCAGTCGACCAGGTCCATCTTGTTCACGCACAACACCAGGTGCCCGACGCCCAGCAGCGAGGACAGGAAGGCGTGGCGGCGGGTCTGCTCGGAGACGCCCTTGCGCGCGTCGACCAGGATCAGGGCCAGGTCCGCGGTGGACGCGCCGGTCACCATGTTCCGGGTGTACTGCACGTGCCCGGGGGTGTCGGCGATGATGAACTTGCGTCGCGGCGTGGTGAAGTAGCGGTAGGCGACGTCGATGGTGATGCCCTGCTCGCGCTCGGCGCGCAGGCCGTCGGTGACCAGCGACAGGTCGGGCCCGTCGCCGCCGCGCGAGAGGCTGGCGCGCTCGATGGCGTCGAGCTGATCGCTGAACAGGCTCTTGGAGTCGAACAGCAGCCGCCCGATGAGGGTCGACTTGCCGTCGTCCACACTGCCGGCGGTGGCGATCCGTAACAGGTTGCGGCGCATCAGAAGTAGCCCTCTCGCTTGCGGTCTTCCATGCCGGACTCGGAGATCCGGTCGTCGGCGCGGGTGGCGCCGCGCTCGGTCAGGCGGGTGGTCGCGGTCTCGGCGATCACCTCGACTGGGTTGGACGCGCCGGATTCCACGCAGCCCGTGCAGTCGGCGTCGCCGAGGGTGCGGAACCGGACGGTCGCCTCGAATCGCCGCTCGTCCGCGCCGAATTCCAGGAATCGGTTCTCCGCCAGCAGCATTCCGTCGCGCTCCACCACGGTGCGGCGGTGCGCGTAGTACAGCGACGGCAGTTCCACCTCGGCCTGGTCGATGTACTCCCAGATGTCGAGTTCGGTCCAGTTGGACAGTGGGAACACACGAATGTGCTCGCCCTTGCGGTGCCGCCCGTTGTAGAGGTTCCACACCTCCGGCCGCTGCGCGCGCGGATCCCACGCGCCGTACTCGTCGCGGAAGCTGAACACCCGCTCCTTGGCGCGCGCCTTCTCCTCGTCACGCCGCGCGCCGCCGAAGACCGCGTCGAAGCGGTGCTCGCGAATGCTGCGCAGCAGGGTGGCGGTCTGCAGCCGGTTGCGGGTCTCGCCCGGGCGTTCGGTGACCCGGCCCGCGTCGATATCGTCCTGCACCTTGCCGACCAGCAGCTGGGCGCCCAGCCGCGCCGCCGTGCGATCCCGGAAGTCGATGACCTCGTCGAAGTTGCGCCCGGTGTCGATGTGCAGCAGGGCGAACGGCAGCGGCGCGGGCCAGAACGCCCGCCGCGCCAGTTCCAGCATGACCGCCGAGTCCTTGCCGCCGGAGAACAACAGCACCGGCCGCTCGAAGGTGGCCGCCACCTCCCGAATGATGTGCACCGATTCCGCCTCCAAGGCGTTCAGGTGCGACAGCTCATATCCCGTGCGCATCTCTCGTCCCATTCGCCGCGTCTGTCGAACCGGTCGGGTTCTCACTAACCCTTGCGGTGTCGAATATTCGACGCTATTGTTCGATAATGTGACACCGACGATAAGTCGGTACCGGGCGACGGTCAATACCCGTGCCCGAATTGGCGCGCACCGTCATCGCCGGAATCGGCCGCCGCCCCGCCGGGATCGGCCCGCGACACCGCCTGGACCGGCCCGGTCAGGGTCACTCCGCTGTGCGTGACCGATACACCGACCGATACGATTTCCACGCGCCCCTCCCGCACCGCGGGACCGACACCCGCAGGAACCGAGTTGCCTGAATCCACCACCGCACCAGTGGCTTCCACCCCCGCGACGGTGACCGAACCCTGCGCGTCGCCCCCGACCCACCGCGTCGTGCAGGCGATCGAACTGCTGTCCCGGCACTCCGGTGAGCGCCTGTCCCTGGCGGCGATCGTCCGCGCCACCGGCATGTCCCGCGCCACCGCGCACGCCGTGCTCACCCAGCTGTGCGCCGACGCCTGGGCCGTCCGCGACCCCGAGGGCAACTACAGCCTCGGCCTGGGCCTGCTCGCCGTGGCCCGCCGCGCCGACACCGCCTTCCCCGTCCGCAGCCTCGCCCTCGGCGCGATGCACACCCTCGCCGCCGACAGCGGCGTACCGGTGTTCCTCGCCGAGCGGGAATTCCACAGCGGCTCACGCACCGCCGCGTCGGCGAAGCCCGGGCCCGGTGAGGCCGCGCTGGACACGATCGTCATCACCGAGGTTCTCGGGACTCCCTCCGCCCCCTGGATCCGCCCGGCCCGCCGTATGCCCTTCGCCCCGCCGGTGTGCCGCGAATTCGTCGCCTGGGCACCGGAATCCGAGCGCGCCGCCTGGCTGGCCGCCGCCGACCCCGCCCACCGCGACCGCCTCGCCGCCGTCCTGAACGCCATCGCCTCCCGCGGCTACTCGGTGGAACGCCTCGCCGACGACTCCGCGCCCATGCTGGAAGCCCTGGGCGCCCTGCGTCATTCCCCCGTCACCGACCCCCTGCGCCACCGCCTCAGCGCCATGATCGCCGACCTCATCACCATCGACTACCTGCCCGACGAACTGGGCGACCAGAACGCCGTCGTGTCCGTCGCCGCCCCCATCTTCTCCCCCGACGGCCCCGTGATCGCCTCCATCGTCGCCTGCCCCGACACCAATCTCTCCGCCGCGGGCCTCGGTGACCTGGCCACCGCCACCATCGCCGCCGCCGACACCGTCACCGCCTCCCTCCGCAGCTGACACCCGCGCGCCACCGACACCGCGCGGATCTCCTCCCGCCATCGCGAGACGGCCCACACCGGGTCGGTGCGGGCCGTCGAATCAGACTGCAAACGTCAGCGATTCGCGAGTTCCGAGAGCTGGAAGGCCAGCTTGAAGCGGAACGCGGGGATGCGGGCGAGGGTGCTGATCACCAGGTTTCGGATCATGCGGGCGGGGCGGGCACGGAGAGTGGCCATGCGGGTGACCCGGTCGGTGAAGGCGACGACGCCGAGAGCGACTGGGCGACGGGTCGTCTCGTAGTCGTCGAGGAGCGAGGCGGGGGCGCCCGCGACCACGGCGGCCAGCAGGCGACCGAGGACGACCGCGTCCTGGATGCCGGTGTTCATGCCCTGGCCGCCCGCGGGGCTGTGGACGTGGGCGGCGTCGCCCGCCAGCAGGACGCGGCCCGCGCGGTAGTGGTCGGCGACGCGGTGATGGACACGGAAGCGTGAGCTCCAGATGATCTCCTCGACCTTCGCGTGAGCGCCCGGGCGGCGGGCGTCGACCAAACCCTGCACGTAGGCGAGGTCCTGGTGCTCGGGAGCTTCGGCGACGGTGGCGACGATGCGGAAGCGGTCGGGCCGCGCGTCCGGCAGCGGGGCGATGACGGTGACACCCTCGGGCGAGAGTTGCAGGCAGACCTCGTCACGCGGCTCCGGCCAGGTCATGCGGACGTCGGCGAGGACGAAGGATTCGGGGTAGGTGGCGCCGGTGAAACCGATCCCGGCCGCCTCCCGCACCTTGCTGTGCATACCGTCCGCGCCGATGACCCACTCCGCGCGAACGGAATTCGCGACGCCGTCGGCATCGGTGAAGGTGACCGTGACGCCGTCCGCGTCCTGCGTGAGCCCGGTGACCTCGGCGTGCCGGACCACCCGCACGCCGACCTTCTCCAGCCGCGCCAGCAGGATCGCCTCGGTGGATTCCTGACCGAGCATGACGGTGTAGGGGTGTTCGGTGGGCAGCCCCGCGAAGGAGACGCGGGCCAGCGTCCGATCGCCGTCGCGCATGACGAAGTTCGGCACCACGAGCCCCTGCTCCAGCAGTCGCTCGGTGACCCCGAACTCCTCGAGCACCTCCAGCGTGCGAGCGTGCACCACCACCGCACGCGAGGTGTTGGCGCCCTCGGCGAGCCGATCGAGCAGCACCACGTCCACGCCCGCGTCGGCGAGCGCGATTCCGGCGGTCATGCCGGCGGGGCCGGCACCCACGATGACGACCTGGGCGGTGGCGGGCACTGCGTTCATGACAACTCCCCAATCTCTGCCAACACTCGTTGGCCAACGTCTGTTGAATTAGACGGTACGACCCGGTCGGCACCATGTCAACAGTTGTTGGCCAACGATTGTTGGCAACTTTTCAGCGGTCGGTCGCCGCGGCCAGGGAATGGAAGATGCTCGCCGTGCGGCTGTGCGGGGTCGCGCAGTAGACGATCACCCGCTGATCGGTGTCGGAGATGTGCAGCACCTGGCACTGGAAATCCAGCGGACCCAGTTCCGGATGCCGGATGCGTTTGCGATGCGTGCGGCGCACCTCCACATCGTGCGCGCCCCACATGTCGGCGAAACGCGGTGAGGTGCCCAGCAATTCGGTGACCAGCGCGGCGAGCGCCGGATGGCCCGGATACCGGGCGTAGGCCGCGCGCAGGTCGGCGATGAGGGCGCGGGCGAAATCCCGGGTGTCGGCTTCGGCCCACTGCGGGTGGTCGACGGCCTCCCGGAACATCCAGCGGATCATATTGCGCTCGTGGCCGGGCACGGTGTCGAGATCGCCGACGAACGGGGTGGCGGCCCGGTTCCAGGCGAGCACCTCGTAGGTGGCGTCCACCACGTAGGCCGGGGTGGCGAGCGCGTCGAGAATGGTCCGGACCGCCTGCGGCACCGTCTTGTTCGGCCCCGCCACCACGGGCGGCGCCTCCCCCGCGATCCGGAACAGGTATTCGCGTTCGTCGGCGGTCAGCATGAGCGCGCGCCCGATCGCCGCCAGCACCTGCCGCGAGGGTCTCGCCCCGCGCGCCTGCTCCATCCGGATGTAGTAGTCCACCGAGATCCCGGCCAGCTGCGCCACCTCCTGACGCCGCAGGCCGGGCGCGCGGCGGTTCAGGCCCAGGGGCAATCCGACGTCGGCGGGTGTCAGCCGGTTGCGCCGGGCCTTGAGAAAGGCCGCGAGCTCGCTACGGTCAGCCATGACTCCAGTGTGGGCCGGTATTCCCGTCCAGGGTGGTACAAACCGGTCCTCCCTCGGAATCCGCTGCCGCGCGAGGCTTTTCCCATGAGCGGAACAGCATTCATCACCGGAGCCAACAAGGGCATCGGCTACGAGACCGCCCGGCAGCTGGCCGCGCGCGGCATGACCGTCCTGATCGGCGCGCGCGACCCCGGACTCGGGCAGGCCGCCGCGGACACGCTGCGGGCCGAGGGCGCGGACGCCCACTTCGTCCAGATCGACGTCGCCGACGAGGATTCCGTCGCCCGCGCCGCCACCCGCATCGAGTCCGAGTTCGGCAGGCTCGACGTGCTGGTCAACAACGCGGCCATCACCGGCGGCCTGGAAGGCGACGGCAAGGCGTCCTCGGGCACCCTGGCCACCCTGCGACACGTGTACGACACCAACGTCTTCGGCCTGATCGCGGTCACCAACGCGCTGCTGCCGCTGCTGCGGCGCGCGGAGGCCGCGCGAATCGTCAACGTGTCCAGCGAAGTCGGCTCCCTGGCCGCACGCACGGATCCGGACGGCCCGCTGTCACTGATGCCGTCCGCGATTCCCTACACCGCGTCCAAGACCACCGTGAACATGGTGACGGTCCTCTACGCGCAGGAACTGAAGGACACCCCGATCAAGGTGAACGCCGCCAACCCCGGCTACACCGCCACGGATCTCAACGGCCACAGCGGTTTCCGCACCCCCGAACAGGGCGCGGAACCCAGCGTGTACCTCGCGACGCTGCCCGCGGACGGACCCACGGGCACCTTCTGGGGGCACGTCTTCGGTAGCGAGGAGTACGCGCGCCTGGACTGGTGAGCGCTACCAGCTGCCGGTAGACGGCGGGTCGCCGCGGTGCCACATATCGTTGCGGTCACGCATGCAGCGCGGCAGCCACCATTCGTGCTGTTGCTTGCAGTGGTGGATGAACCAGGCGTCGCCCTGGTCGCCGCCGCGATCGCGGTCCGGGCTCTGGTCCTCGTACCGGGTGGCGGCGGGGCCCGCCGCCGGTGCGGCCTGGGCCGCGGCCAGGCCCGTCACCAGTGGCGCCGTCACCAGCACGGCCGCCAGCGCGGCCGCGGGAGTTCTTGCGAACATATGATCACTTCTTCGTATTACGGAGTGCACCAATACGATCCATGACCAAATCCCCCAGCCCTTCCCGGCGTGGACCGCGACGACCATTGAACGCCGCCCGCGTCACACCGCAAGGGCCACTGTTATCCACTTTCAGCGGATCTTCCGCTGTCGACCGTGATGAACCGTCTATCCGACTGGACGCCCGGTCGCCTTCTCGTGCAGCAGCAGAAGCGAATACGCGGCAACGGTTTGCGCGTCCACGATCGCCCCCGCCCGGATCATGTCCTCGAACTCGTCGCGGGTGAACCACCCCGACTCCATGTCCATCTCCGACGGCTCCCGCTCGTGCTCCCCCTCGGTCAGCTCGGTCGCCAGCACCACGGTCCCGTAATGCGTACTGGTCCCCGGCGCCGGAGCCACCTTCCCCAGCACCGTCAACTCCCCGGCCCGCAGCCCGGTCTCCTCCCGCAACTCCTGCCGAGCCACCGCGACCAGATCACTCTCCCCCGCCACCGCCCCACCCGGGAACTCCCAGCACCGCCGCTGCAACGGATACCGGAACTGCTCCACCAGATGGAACCGCTCCCCGTCCCACGGAATCACGATCGCGAAGTCCGACTTCCGGATGAAGGCGTAGATCGACTCCTCTCCATCGGCCTGCCGCACCACGTCCTCCCGCACCGTGATCCACCGATTCGAATACACCTCACGACCGCTCACCGTCTCCATGCCCCGATCCTCCCTCATCCGAACCGAGATCAGCGGAGTGCGGCGATCGCGGCTACTACCCGGCCGGCGGGCCGCCGGAACGGTGCGGGCATTGTGGGAGATCGCTCTCGATCAACCCGATCTCTCGGCCGCCGAGCTCGAGCTCACCGGCACCCGCATCGCCTGGCCGAGAACGCACCGCGCACACCGCAGGTCGAGGCCGTGCTCGCGCTCTACGAGCGGCGCGTGGGCGCCGCGCGTCAGAGCTGGCGGGCGGGGGCCAGTGCGTCGCGGGCGTCCATGAGGGCGAAGCCGAGCAGGTTCTCGCCGCGCCACAAGGACGGGTCGGCGGCGTCCGGATTCTCCGCGCCCAGGCCGATGCCCCAGATGGTGTCGCGGGGTGCGGCTTCCACCAGGACCTTCTCGGTGGTGGCGAGCAGGAAGTCGCGCAGCGCGTCGTGCTGGCCGAATTTGGCGATGCTGCCGCGCAACACGATGTCGAAGCGGTGGGCTTCCCAGGTGTCCTGATCGAAGCCGGAGATGGCGCGGCCCAGGCGTTTCGCGTCCGCGGGGGTGTCGCTGGCGAGGATGCGGGTGCGCATGTCCTCGTCGCCGAACAGACGGGCCTTCTCGGCCATCATGAAATGTTCGGCGCTGGAGTAGGTCTGGCCGTCCACGGTGAAGTCGACGGGCCACCACTGGCTGAGCACCCATTTGCCGACCTCGTGCCCGGGGGTGCGGGTGTGCCCCCAGAAGAAGAGGAACTCCGGTCTCGCTCCGGCCGCCATATCCGCTGTCAGCTGCGCCCTGTCCACGCCGCGACCCTAGCCGACCCAGATGACACAGTCGTGAAGAAATCCCGCCACACCGGCGACGCGCCGCGGCCGTGGCCGGGCGGAGCGCCCTCGCGCCGACGTGTACGTCGCCGGGGCGGCGGTTCTGCCATGTCCGTCGCGCTTCGTCCGAATCAGCGGGCCAGCGCGCGCAGTTGGGTCATGATCTCGGCGGGCGGATGGTCGTGGACGCGGAAGCGGGGCGGGTCGTACTCGCCGGCGAGTTCCAGTGGCACCAGCCCGGACACGTCGTCCCAGGCCACCCGGAAGACATCGCCCTCGCCGGTGACGAAGCAGATGAAGTCCGCGGCGGGCAGCAGATTCGTGGTGCCGTCGGTCCAGGAGGTCATGGTGTACTCGCTGCCGTCGGGCGCGCGCACGTGCAGCAGTTCCATGATCGCGCCCTCGCGGTCGTCCTCGGCGCGCAGCCTCTCGGTCTGCGACCGGTACGCGCCGACCGCGAGTTGCGCCTGCGCGTGCCGGATCTCCGCGTACGCCGGATGGTCCTCGTCCACCCGCAGCGGCATCAGGTCGCCGTTGTCGTCCACGGTGTAGGGCACCGCCGACAGCGGGCGCAGCGCGGCCTCGTGCCGTTCGGCGGCCAGCTCCAGCAACTGCGGCAGCGCCTCGGGCGTCGCCCCCAGCACCACCAGCATGCCCAGATGGCCGGGCAGGAAGAACAGTGGCGTGCCGCCGGTTCGGGTCCGCACCCCCGCCAGCCAGCCCGCCACCAGGGGTAGGGAGCCGACGTAGTTCTCGCCGGCGTCGTCGGCGAAGTCCAGCACCCGCACGCCCTGCCCCGGATCGAAGGCGGTCAGCGTGCTCATGGCCAGCTCGGTGAGATTGGCGTGCGCGACCGCGTACACCTGCTCGTCGTCCACGCCCCAGCGCGAAAGATCCTGCCGGGTCACGAATTGCACGGTGCTGGGCAGATCGATCACCACCAGCTCCGACAGGTACGGCAGCGCGGGCCGCGTGAGCACCAGATCGCGGCCGTTCACCCCCGCGACCTGCACCGCCCCGTAGCCGGCCCGCCGCAGCACCGGCCGCAGCTTGGGCGCCACTTCGTCCCACCCCTCGGGGGCGTCGGGCGGCAGCAGCAGGGTGTCGACGGCCTCGAACAATTCGGCGCTGATCTTCCCGTCGAACCGGCGATACAGTGTGTCCAGATTCAGCTTCGCCGCGTACCCGTTGGTCAGCCGGTAGGCGATCTCGAACGCCTCCGCGTCGAACTGCGCGAACTCCACCGCGTCGTACCCCCGCACCTGCTCCAAGATCTTCTTGCCGAACCGATTTCGCGGCGACCCGAAAACCCCACCCAGGAAACTCATGGGCCGGACTCTACGCGCGAGCGCAATTCGCGCGGTTGTGGTTAGCTGTAGCGCCATGAGCACGCCCGTCTCCACCCACCCCGACGAGTTTCTGCCCCGCGACACCGCGGATGTGGTTCGGACCGTTCGGGATTCACGTCGTTCGACGAAACCGCTGATCATCCGGGGTGGGGAACGTCCGGACGAGGAGTTCGGACTGCCGGTGCAGGGCACCACTCTGAGCATGCGGAAGATGAACCGCGTACAGGTGGTCGACGCCGATGCCAGGACTGTGCGGGTGCAGGCGGGGGCACGGCTGTCCGACATCGACCGCACCCTGGGCGCGCACGGGCTCGGGCTGCCCATCGTGGGTGACCATCGCGACATCACGGCGGGCGGGTTCGCGGCGGTGGGCGGGCTGTCGGCGGCGTCGCATCGCTTCGGCATGTTCTCCGACAATGTCGCCGAGCTCGAATACGTCGATCAGGACGGGCGTTTCGGCACCTGCGGGCGCACCCACCACGCGGAGCGCTTCCGCAAGATCCTGGGCGGCGGCGGGCGCACCGGCATCATCACCGCGCTCACCCTCGAGGTGACCGGCGTGGACAAGGACCGCACCTGGCTCACCACCGACGCGCACCGCTTCCTGGACTTCGACACCTGGGTGGAGCACTCCTACCGCGAGATCCAGTCCCCGGGCGACTCCATGCTGCAGGTGGGCCGCTGGATCGACACCGCGCCGCTGAAGGTCGCGCGCCCGGTCGGCACCGGCACCGTGCAGCTGGGCACGGTCCGCTTCGGCCAGTGGTCGAGCCTGCACCCCACCACCCCCAATCTATCGCTGCGCGCCCGGCGTGAGGTGGGTGCGCGCGCCCGGAAGTCGCTGGGCGCCATCGCCGCCTCGGCGGGCGGCCGCGCCGGCATGCCGGTCCGCAATGCCGCGGCGGGCGCGCTCATGTTCGCTCCGAAGGTGCTGACCCTGCGCGACGCGGAGTATCTGGCCGACACCGTGATCAGCTCCTCGGAGCGCGGACCGGCCTACCGCATCTCGCTTTTCGCGCCCATGTCCAACTACGCGCGGGTCTTCCACGGCCTGCACGACCTGTTCTCCGGGCATCGCGAGCGCACCGGCTGCTTCACCGTGATCTCGGCCATGACCTACGGTGTGCGCTCCCGTTACCTGCGCGAACTCGATGACGAGGACCACGGCTTCATCACCTTCACCTGCCGGTTGCGCCCGGCGGCGCTGCCCTCGGAACTGTTGCGGGACATCGTGTCCGGAATCGACGAGATCTGTGTGTCCGAACGCGCCCGGCGTTATGACCCGACCGAATAGAATGTGTTCCGCCGCTCACCCAGCAATCGCGTAGCGCAAATCAGCTATCGGTTGGCAGCCGGGAGACGCGGCAGTATCGATACTGTCGGCGGGGTATCGGTGCATGGTTCATGCTCAATCCTCAGATGAAGGTTGCCTGTCCCATGATCGAATTCCGTGCTGCCCGCCGCCTCCGTACCGCCGGTGACCCCGAGGGCGAACGCCCGCTCGAGGGCAAACGCGTGGTCATCACCGACGCCACCTCCGAGATCGGCCGAGAAACGGCCCGACTACTCGGTTTTCACGGCGCGGAGGTCGTCCTGGTCGCCCGCACCGGCGCCCAGCTGGTCGAAGACTGCGCCACCATCATCGAATCCGGGGGCCGCGCCCACTGGTACCGCTGCGACATCGCCGCCCTCGGCGATGTCGACCAGCTGGTCGAGTGGCTGCTCACCGAATTCGACACCGTCGACGTGCTGGTCAACAACACCGGCCGCCCGGCCCGCCGCCCGATCCTGCAATCCTTGGACCGCTTCCGCGACTACCAGCGCATGATGGCCGCCTACTACTTCGGCCCGCTGCGCCTGACCCTGGGCCTGCTCCCCGCCATGCTCGCGGGCGGCTCCGGCCACGTGGTGAACGTCGGCCCGTGGAGCCCGGAGACCGGGGCCGCGCCCAACTTCGCCTCCTACGCCTCCGCCCAGGCCGCCTGGACCACCTTCGGCCAGTGCGCCGACGCCGAACTCTCCCCGCGCGGCATCCACGTCTCCACGGTCCAGTACCCGATCTTCAACGACGCCACCAGCGCTCGCGTACACGCCGAATACGGGGCCATCGATCCGGCCGAGGCCGCCCGCTGGATCGAGACCGCCATCCGCAGCCGCCCGTCCCAGCTGCCACCGCGGTTCCCGCGCGCCCTGCTGGGTCTGGCGTCGATGTCGCCGCGCACCACCCGCCTCAAGCACGCGCTCGGGATCTGAACACCCCCCGACAACTCCCCCGAACAGCAAAGCGCCCCATCCGAATTCGGACGGGGCGCTTCGAGTTGTGTTCCGGATCAGTGCTTTTCCGGGCCCAGGTGGTACTCGAAGACCAGACCGGCGACCGCGCCCAGGACGCAGACCACGCCGATGCCGATCAGCCAGAACTGGAAGAACGCCAGACCCAGCGCGGTGACCGAACCCGCGGCGGCCAGCAGGATGGGCCAGAACGAGCCGGGCGAGAAGAAGCCCAGGTCGCCGGCGCCGTCCACGATCTCGGCCTCCTCGTAATCCTCGGGACGCAGGTCCAGACGACGGGCGACGAAGCGGAAGTAGGTGGCCACGATCAGGGCCAGACCACCGGTCAGCACGATGGCGGTGGTACCCGCCCACTCGACGCCGGTGCGGGACTGGCCCGTGAAGTAGCCGTAGATCACGGCCACGATCACGAAGAAGACCGTGAGCAGTTCGAAGATGCGAGCTTCGACCTTCATGTCAGTTCATCCTCACTTGGCGTCGGCGAGCTCGTTGCCGCGCGCCTTGCGGTCGGTGTTGAACGGCTTGGTGGAGGTCGCCACCGGCGACTGACCGATCGCGGAGAGCGCCTCGCCGTTGGTCTTGTGGTCCTTGATCCGCGCGTCCATGTACTTCTTGAAGTCGTCCGGCGAGACGACCCGGATCTCGAAGTTCATCATCGAGTGGAAGGTGCCGCACATCTCGGCGCAGCGGCCGACGAACGCGCCTTCCTTCTCGATCTTGGTGATCTGGAAGACGTTGTCCGAGTTGTTCTGCTTCGGGTTCGGCATCACGTCGCGCTTGAACAGGAACTCCGGCACCCAGAACGAGTGGATGACGTCGGCCGCGGCCAGCTGGAACTCGATGTTCTTGCCCGAGGGCAGCACCAGGACCGGGATCTCGTTGGAGGTACCAACGGTCTCGACCTTGTCGTAGTGCAGGTAGGAGATGTCGTTCGCGGGCAGGCCGTTGTTCGGGCCCGGCTGCGGGTGGCCATCCTTGGTCGCTTCCTTGTAGCGATCCTTGATGTCCTCGTTCATGTCCTGGCGCTCGGTGTCGACACCGTCCCAGACCGGCGAGCCGTCCTTCAGGTCGACCTTCTGGTAGCCGAACTTCCAGTTCCACTGGAACGCGGTCACGTCGACCACGACGTCCGGGTTCTCGACCTTCTCGTGCACGTAGTTCTGCACGACGACGGTGAAGTAGAACAGCACGGCGATGATCACGAACGGGATCGCCGTGTAGCTCAGCTCCAGCGGCACGTTGTAACCGGTCTGCCGCGGGAACTCCGGGGAGTTCGCCTTCTTGCGGTGGAACGCGATGGTCCAGAAGGTCAGGCCCCAGACCAGCACACCCATCGCCAGCGCGGCGAGCACGGACCAGGTCCACAGCTCGCGCATCCTGGTGGCCTGCGGCGTGATGCCCGAGGGCCAGCCGAATCGAAGCCAAACGTTGTCGATCGAGCAGCCGGAGACGAGCATCGCGGTCATCCCCAAGGACACCGCCAGCCCGGCCCGCCGAAGGATGCGGCCCCGCCGACCCTGGGCGGGTCGTGCCCCTATCGCCTCGCTCGCCTTGTGCGCCACGCTCAACGCCTTCCTGGTCGTCATTCCGACACCGCGCCGCCCGGGCTCCCTTCCGCCGGACGACACATAATCAGCACAGTTCGGGAGCTCGGGGAAGGGTACACGCGAACGCGCAACCGACCCTGAGAGTTTCCCAAGTACTACGCAGCGTAGACCAACAATGGCCCCCCGTTGCGACGGGGTCCTGTCCGACACTCCGGAAACCTCATATGCAGTGGATATGGGCTCTGGCGGCGGGATCTGCACGGGTACGGCATACTCGGGCAGTAGGTTTCGCGTGCAGCGTGCCCGTGCGGGTACGCCCCAATCCTTATGACTCCGGAAAGAGGTTCTCGGCGCAGTGTGTGGTCTGCTCGGATTTCTGACAGCTGGCACGGCTACTACTCCGGACGGGCGGACGGTCGAGACCACCGCTGCACAGGTGTACGAGGCGCTGCACTGCCAGCGCCACCGCGGCCCGGACGAGCGCGGCACCTGGAACGACGAGCGCATGATCTTCGGCTTCAACCGCCTGTCGATCATCGATATCGAGCACTCGCACCAGCCGCTGCGCTGGGGTCCGCCGGAGAACCCCGAGCGCTACGCCATGACCTTCAACGGCGAGATCTACAACTATCTGGAGCTGCGCGCCGAGCTGAAGGAAGCCCACGGGGCCGAGTTCGGCGACCAGCCGATGTTCCGCACCGAGGGTGACGGCGAGGCCATCGTGGCCGCCTTCCACTACTGGGGCGCCAAGGCCGCGAGCCGGCTGCGCGGCATGTTCGCCTTCGCCATCTGGGACACCGAGCTGAGCAAGCTGTTCCTGGCCCGCGACCCGTTCGGCATCAAGCCGCTGTTCATCGCCACCGGCGCGGGCGGCACGGCCTTCTCCAGCGAGAAGAAGAGCCTGCTGGACCTGCTCGCCGAGCTGGAGCTGTCCGACGCCCTCGACCCGCGCGCGCTCGAGCACTACACGGTGCTGCAGTACGTGCCCGAGGCCGAGACGCTGCACAAGGACATCCGCCGCCTGGAGTCGGGCTGCTACGCCTGGGTCGAGCCCGGCCGCGCCCCGCAGGTGACCCGCTACTTCAACCCGCAGTTCCGGGTGCAGAAGTTCGCGGCGGGCTCGGAGGCCAAGCGCTACAAGGAGATCGCCGAGGCGCTCGAGGACTCCGTCGCCAAGCACATGCGGGCGGACGTCACCGTCGGCGCGTTCCTGTCCGGCGGCATCGACTCCACCGCCATCGCCGCGCTGGCCATCCGCCACAACCCGAACCTGCTGACCTTCACCTCGGCGTTCGAGCGGCAGGGCTACTCGGAGGCCGACGTGGCCGCCGAGACCGCCGAGGCCATCGGCGCCAAGCACTACATCCGCATGGTCTCCCCCGAGGAGTACGCGGCCTCCATTCCCGAAATCGTCTGGTACCTCGACGAACCCGTCGCGGACCCGGCACTGGTTCCGCTGTACTTCGTGGCCAAGGAGGCCCGTAAGCACGTCAAGGTGGTGCTCTCCGGCGAGGGCTCCGACGAGCTGTTCGGCGGCTACACCATCTACCGGGAACCGCTGTCGCTCAAGCCCTTCGAATACCTGCCCAAGCCGCTGCGCAAGCTGGCCGGCAAGGTGTCGGACCGGATTCCGGAGGGCACCCGCGGCAAGAGCCTGCTGCACCGCGGCTCGCTCACCCTGGAAGAGCGCTACTACGGCAACGCCCGCAGCTTCAACGACGCCCAGCTGCGGTCGGTGCTGCGCGAGTTCCGGCCCGAGTGGACACACCAGGACGTCACCGCCCCGATCTACGCCATGCAGGGCTACCACTGGGATCCGGTGGCGCGCATGCAGCACCTGGACCTGTTCACCTGGCTGCGCGGCGACATCCTGGTCAAGGCCGACAAGATGACCATGGCCAACTCGCTGGAACTGCGCGTCCCGTTCCTGGACCCCGAGGTGTTCAAGGTCGCCGAGAAGATCCCGGTCGACCAGAAGATCACCAAGGAGACCACCAAGTACGCGCTGCGCCGGGCGCTCACCGACATCGTGCCGCCGCACGTGCTCAACCGGGCCAAGCTGGGCTTCCCGGTGCCGCTGCGGCACTGGCTGCGCGGCCCGGAGCTCTACGACTGGGCACGCGCCCAGATCACCGAGTCGGGCACCGACCACCTGCTCAACAAGCAGGCCATCCTGGCCATGCTGGAGGCGCACCGCACCGGTCCGGTCGACCACAGCCGCCGCCTGTGGACGCTCATCGTGTTCATGATCTGGCACGGCATCTTCGTGGAGAACCGGATCAAGCCCGAGATCCAGGAGCCGACCTACCCGGTCAACCTCTGACCGCACGCGACACACCGGAGCGCCACGCCCGTGGGGGGCGCTCCGGTCCGCGTCGCCGCAGTACGGTGCTGGCCATGAGCTACCCGTTTGCACCTCGCTCGCGTCGCCGGATGCTCGCACTGGGCGCCCGGACGCTCGGCATCGGCGCCGCGGCCGCCCTCGGACTGGCCGCCTGCGGCACCTCGGACAACGGATCCGCCGCCACCGGATCCGCCTCGGCCTCCAACGACGCCAAGGACATCGCCGCGGACGCCTACGTGTTCGGCTACCCGCTGGTCCTGATGGACGTCACCCGCGAAACCGGGGGCCCGGCAAACCAATTCGTGCACCAGAACCCGCCCACCCCCGAGGTGAGGCAGGTCGTGCGACTCAACCTCGACACCCTGTACTCGCAGGCCTGGCTGGACCTTCGGCCCGAACCGATGGTGTTGCAGGTGCCCGCGATCGAGACCGGCCGGTACTGGCTCATGCAGTTCCTCGACGCCTGGTCCAATACGGTGCACGATCCCGCCAGCACCAATCCGCGCGTCAAGAACGCGCCGGAGCAGCCGCCCTACACCTATCTCGTCACCGGACCCGGCTGGAAGGGAACCGTGCCCGAGGGCATGACCCAGCTGGCCATGCCGACCGGCACCACCTGGCTGCTCGGCCGCATCGAATACCAGGGCGAGGCCGACGTCGAGCATGTGCGGGCGCTCCAGCACCGGTTGAAGCTCGCCCCCCTCAGCGTCTGGAATTCCGGTGGAGTGCAGGGCGGTCCGGGCGCCTTGGCCGCGAGCGCCGACGCACCCGCCCAGATGGTGGGGGCCATGGACGGGCCCACGTTCTTCGCGCGCATGTGCGCGGTCATGGCGGCCAATCCGGCCGACGAGGACGCCGTCGACGCCATGAAGCGCTTCGCCACCATCGGCATCACCCCGGGCGGGGCGGCCACCGTACCCGCGGACGTGCTCAACGCGGGCCTCGCCGACGGCCGTCGCGCGCTCACCGCCTACCGGGATCCCAAGTCGCAGTACCAGAACGGGTGGCTCTTCAATCTGGAAGTCGGCGCGTACGGCACCGACTATCCGCTGCGCGCCCAGGTGGCCGCGCTCGGCCTGGGCGCGAATCTGCCCCGGGACGCGGTGTATCCCACGATCGACGCGAACGCGGACGGCGACAGCCGATTCCGAGTCACCTTCGCCAAGGATCAGCTGCCGCCGGTGGGGGCGTTCTGGTCACTCACCGCCTATGACGGCGAGTCCTACCTGGTGCAGAACCCCGCGCACATCTATTCGGTCGGCCACCTGGTCCCGCTCTCCCCGGCCGAGGACGGCACCATCACGATCGCGGTGCAGAACGCCGATCCCGGGTCGGAGGTTCCGGCCGGGCACTGGCTGCCGATCCCGGAGTCCGGGCGGTTCTCTCTCACGCTGCGGCTGTACGCACCGAAGGACAGCGTGCTGAACGGGAAGTGGGAGATCCCGAAGCTGGAGAAGCTGTCCTGACCCACCGCGCGCCCGCCGTCAGTCGGCGGGCGCGTGGTGGGCGCGGGCGAGGCGGGCGCGCGCACCCGCGATGATGGTGATGATCATGACCGTCATGACCTGGAGCGCGGTCAGGCTGACCGCCGGTTGCGGCGGATCCGGCGCGACGAAGTCGACCGGGGGCGGAGGCGGTGGGATCGGCGCTGGGGCGGGCGGAACCGCCTCGGGAAGTGGGGCCACGACGGGCGCGGCGGCGGGGACCACCGCGGGGGCGGCCGGCGGGATCAGCAGGGGGATACCGGGTTCCGGCGCCATCGGGACGGGCAGCAGTAGCATGCAGGTCAGCAGGGCGCTGCCGGTGGCGGCGCTGCCGACCACCACGCTGCCCGCCCCGGCTGAACCCGGACCGACCAGTCCGCTGGAGCCGGGGATGAAGCCGGGGCCGATCAGGCCCGAACCCATACCGCTGCCGGTGAGGATGCCCAGCCCCAGTGCGGCACTGCCGACCACGGCGCTGCCCGCGCAGGCGGTGAGGACGCTGCCGGAGTCGAGGCCGAGCAGGCCACCGAGGGTGTTGGGGATGGCGATCGGAGTCGCGGGCGGTTCGGGTGGCACGAGATCCGGTGCCCCCGCGGTCGTTTCGCGTGGGATGTCCGGGCTGCTGCTACCGAGATCCAAGGCGGTCATCGGATTCCGGCCCGCGGGGTTGCCGGTGACGACCCGGCCGCCCGGCCGGCCCTGATTGCCGGAATAGCTACTGCCGGTACCCAACCCGAGCGCGCTGCCGGTGGGCGCGTCGATCGGCGCGGCGGTGTCACCCGCATCCGGCGCTCCCCCGCCCGCGCTGCCGCTGATGATCTCCCCGATCGACGGCGGCCCCGGGTCGGCGGCGGCGACATCGGGATGGAGGGCGAGCAGCGCCGCGGCCACCGGGACCGCTGTCACCGCCGCGAATCCTCGTGCTGTTCTGCGGTTTCCGTTCACGGGTGCCTCCGAGAAGCCGAGCTGGTTACGCGGTCGCGACGGTCAGCGGGGACTGCCGCCGCTGGACGGCGTTTCCGCGGCGATGTGCTGGAAGCGCGCGAGGGCGAGTTCGTAAGCGTCCTTGGCGACGTGATTGCCGCCGGAGAAGGGCCGATCGAGCTGATAGACGGCCACGATGACCGCGCCGATCACCAGACCGAACAGACCGGTCATCAGGATGCTGCGCTTGGTGACCACGACACCGGAGAACACGGTGCCGAACAGCAGCATGCCGGTCGCGAACCACAGGGCCACGTAAAGGAATCCGGGCAGTCGGTACCCCGCGTCCAGACCGCGGTCGTAGCGGGCGTCGATGATCGCCTCGACCGCGGTGGCCGCCTTGTCCTGGGTGGCCTTGGCGTCCGGGTCGGCGGCGGGCGCGGCGTCCACGGCCTCACGCAGATCGTCCAGGGTGGACTGCGCGGCCGGGCTCAGGCGGCGCTGCTCGTCCATCACCTTCCACTCGTCGCCGACCACCTGCTTGGTGTACGCGGTCACCAGGGCCTGAATCTGCTTGCGGTCCTGTTCGGGCATGCCGTTGGCGGTCTCGTAGACAGTGACCAGCGCCTTGCCCTCGGCCACCGTGTGCGCGTGCGAGGTGTCGTACTGCTGCCACAGGATCACCACCACGAAGGCCACGATCGCGGCGAAGAACATGTTGACCATGTCCAAGGTCATGGAGCCCGCGCCCGAATCGTCGCCGTGCCGCCAGGACCTCGGGCGCACCCGGTCCCCCAGCACGAAGATTCCCACCGCGATGCCCGCGAAGAGTGCCAATATCCCCAGCTGCAACAGAATTCCGAGCATTTCGCGACTCCGTTTCCGGCCGGGTGCATGCGATCAGAAGGTATTCGCGGCCACGGGTCGGTCGGATTGTGAACAGAGGACGAACTGTTATACGAGTGTCCGAATCCCAACCCCGCCAAGGCCGGAACTCGTTGCCCGGCCTACCTTCAGCGGCCGAACGACAACACCGCTACGGCCAGGGTGACACTCAATTCCAGTGCGGCACCGATCACATCGCCGTTCAATCCCCCGAACCGCCGCACACAATGCCGCACCAGCACCATGGCTCCCACCAGCCCCAGCACCACCGCCACCGGCCCCTGCCAGTGATTACCGGTCGCGAACGCCGCTGCGGCACAGGCGATCACACCCCACCCGTACCCTGTCACCGGCGATTGCGTCCCCGCCACCAACGCCCCGAACCCGGCCCCCGGAGCCGCCTCGATCCCGCGCCGACACGCCAGCACCACCGCGACCCGCCCGACGGCGACGGCCAGGACAACCGCCGCCCACCGCCCCTGCTCGGCCAGCGCCCCCAGCGAAACCGCCTGAATGGCAACAGCGAACACCAACGCCGCCACCCCGAACGGCCCCGCCCCGCCACTCTTCATGATCTCGCGAGCCCGCTCCGGCGGACCGTAGCTCCCGAGCCCATCCATGGTGTCGGCCAGCCCGTCGACGTGCATCCCGCGCGTGATCAACGCGAGCCCGGCCACCACGACAAACCCGGCCAACAGCCCCGAGGCCCCGAGTTTGCCCAGCCCCCAAAGCAATCCGGCCGCCCCACCGCCGAGCAACACCCCGACCACCGGAGCCCACCCGATCGCCCGAGCGGCAACCGACCGGTCGACTTCATCCGGCCCTCGAACTGGCAGCACCGTCAGCCAGGACACCGCCAGCCGAAGCCCGTTCACCGATCAGGCCTCAGCGGCTTCCGCGTCGGCGTCGGCGGTGCTGACTCCGGCTTCGGCGAAGGTGGCCATCTCGCCGAGGGTGGCGACGGCGGCGCGCAGCAGCGGGAGGGCGGCGACCGCGCCGGAGCCTTCGCCCAGGCGCATGGTCATGTCGACCAGCGGCTCGAGGTCGAGACGCTTGAGGGCGATGGTGTGGGAGGGCTCGCTGGAGCGGTGGCCCGCCACCCACCAGGCGCGGGCCCCGGGGGCGAGCTGGTCGGCGACCAGGGCGGCCGCGGTCACCACGACGCCGTCGAGGATGACCGGAGTCCGGCGGGCCGCGGCGCGGGCCAGGAAGCCCGCCATGGCGGTCAGGTCCGCGCCGGAGGCGGTGCGCAGCAGGGCGACCGGGTCCTTGAGCACGGGGCGGGCGCGCCACATGGCGTCGCGGATGGCGGCGGTCTTGCGGATCCAGCCCGCATCGTCGACGCCGGTGCCGCGGCCGACCGCCACCACCGGCTCGGTGTCGGTGATGGCCGCGATCAGCACGGTGGCGGGCGTGGTGTTGCCGATGCCCATGTCGCCGGCGATGAGAAGGTCGGCGCCGGAATCGATTTCCTCGTCGGCGATGCTCGCGCCGGCCGCCAGCGCCGCCTGCACCTCGGCCTCGGTCAGCGCGTCCTCGCGGTCGATGGAGCCGCTGGAGCGCCGCACCTTGTGCCGCGAGATCTCCGGCGCGGTGTCGCCGTCCACGGAGATGTCGGCCACCCGCACGGTGGCATCGGCCAAGCGCGCCATCACATTCACGGCCGCGCCGCCGTGCACGAAGTTGGCGACCATCTGCCCGGTCACCTCGCTCGGGTACGCCGACACACCATGCTGCGCCACGCCGTGATCCCCGGCGAACACCACCACGCGGGCCCGCTCGAACTGCTTGGGCGGGCACACGCCCTGGCAAGCGGCGACCCAGTTGGCCAGCTGCTCCAGCCGGCCCAATGCCCCTGCGGGCTTGGTCAATTGCGCCTGCCGCTCCTCGGCGGCCGCCCACACCAGCGGATCGGGTCCGGTCACGGGTCCGAACGAGATGCGGGCGGGCTTGGTCAGCACCGGCGCGCTCTGGGCGCCGTCGTCCACCGGGCCCGCGACCGCAGGGTCACCGGTCTCGCCGTCAGCGGACGCGCCGCCCGCCGTGGCGGCCGCAGCAGCGACGGCGGCGGTCCCGACGGCCGGAGACGCTGCGCTCGCCGAGCCGAGTTCCGAACCGCCGGTTGCACTTTCGACAGAATCTTCCGGTCGGCGAGTCCCGCCATCAGCGGCGGCCGAGCCAACGGCATCCGCCGAAACAGGCTTCACCGCAACCGAATCCGTTCCGATCGTCGACGAAGTCGCCATGGCGAGTGATGAATCCGTTCCGGCGGCATCCGACAGCGCGGCGGCGGAGACCACCGCGCGGTCGGGCTTGACCCGCACCGGCTGCCCCGCGACCACGAGGAAGACCTCGTCGCACACCTCGGCGAGGCGCTGGTTCAGGGTCCCGATCTCGTCACGGAACAGACGCCCGGAGGCGGTGGCGGGAATGACGCCGAGCCCCACCTCGGGGCTGACGATGATCAAGCGCTGCTCATAGCCGGAGACAGCGGCGACGAGCGCGTCGATGTCCGGGCCGACGGTGCCGCGCGGCGATTCCCAGGCGGCGCGGGCGTCGATGCGCCCGGTCAGCCAGGTGCCGAGGTCGTCGACGAGGGTGGCGGCGGCGGGCTCGCCCAGCGCGGCGATCGGATCGCCCTCCACGATGGTCCAGGTCGCGGGCCGCCGGGCCCGGTGCGCCGCAATGCGTTCGGCGAAGTCGGCGTCGGCGGGGTCGACCATGGCGGTGGCGACGTATCGCACCGCCTCCGACGCGACGAGCTGTTCCGCGAAGGCCGACTTGCCGGACCGGGCGCCACCGAGCACCAGGGTCCGCAGCGGCCGATCGGTTGTCTGAGCAGTGTGCGACACGTCAGCACGGTATCAACTGCGCCGGTGCTCCGGCCGAGTAGGCACGGCCATCCCGGATGCGGGAGTCAGTAGTTCTTCTCGTTGTGCACGCACTGCACCTTCAGGTCCTTGGCGGTATACGACCAATCGGTCCCCTGCGAGCAGTCCGAGCCGTGCGCCACGCTGGCGATGATCTTGCCGTCGTGCTGCTTGGAGCAGGCCACCACCTTGTCGTGGTTACCTGTCGCCCCGCCGACGATGCACTCCCCCACCGCGGTGCGCGGATCCGTGCATCCCGTCGTCGCCGACACAGCCAGCACCGCCAGCGGCACCGCCGCGATCATCACTGCCCACCGCATGAGTGCGCATCGTAACGGCCCGGGCCCGCTCAGGAGACCCTGGCGCCGAACCGCCGCCGATACTCCACCGGCGCGATCCCCACCAACCGCTGGAAGTGATGCCGCAGCAGCGCCCCCGACCCGAATCCGCAACGGTGGGACAGCGATTCGAGGTCCAGGTCGGTGTCTTCCAGGAGCTGTTTGGCCAGCAGCACCCGCTGCCCGGTCAGCCATTTCACCGGCGTGGTCCCGGTCTCGGCGGCGAAGCGCCGCGCGAAGGTGCGCGTCGACATGGAACTGCGCGCCGCCAGCGATTCCACCGAGTGCTGCAGGTCCAGATGCTCGCCCATCCAGTGCAGGGTCTCGCTGAGCCCCTCGGATTCGCAGGCCACGACGGGCCGCTCGATGAACTGCCGCTGTCCGCCGTCGCGCTGCGGCGGGACCACCATGCGCCGGGCGATGGCATTGGCGACGCTGCTGCCCAGTTCGCGGCGCACCAGGTGCAGGCAGGCGTCGATGCCCGCGGCGGTGCCCGCGCTGGTGATGAGATTGCCCTCGTCGACGAACAGCACGTCCGGGTCGACGGTGGCGAGCGGGAACTGTTCGGCCAGCAGGTCGACGTAATGCCAGTGGGTGGTGCATGTGCGCCCGTCGAGCAGTCCGGCCGCGCCCGCCAGGAACGCCCCCGAGCACACGGTCAGCACCGTGGCCCCGGCCGCGGCGGCGTCGCGCACGGCGTCGATGACCCGAGCGTCGATCTTCGCCGCGCCGTCGCGGATCGGAAAGGCCGGAATGGCAACCAGATCCGCGTCGCGCAGTTCTTCGAGCCCGTAGTCGGGGGTGACGTGGATGCCCGGTGAGCTGGACTTCAGCGGTTTCCCGGGTTCGAGCCCGCAGACCCGGAAGTCGAAAAGGGGCAGGCCCTGCGCGGTCCGGTCGAGCCCGAAAACCTCACAGACCACGCCGAATTCGAACATGGCGAGGTTGTCGTTGAGGACGACGGCGACCTTGGAGAGCATGTCCCGATCCCATCTGGCCGGATTTTTGCGAACTATGTCATAACAGCCACTGTTGGCCGAAAGTTCCCTACTGAAAACTTACTGCCATGGATGCACTGTCCGCAATCGTCGCAGCCGGAACCGCGATCACCGCGCTCGGCACCCTGACCTTCGGCCTCATGGCCGCAGACACCACCGCACACCTCGACGAGGAAGAGGCCCGCGCATGACCGCCATCACCTCCGGACACGGCCACTACCGCTCCGCGACCGCCACCTCCCGCGTCGGCCACGCCGTCCGCCGGATCACCGCCCTGTTCGCCGCGGCCGGCCGTGCCGTCCCGCTGCACCGCGAGAACACCTGGGAATTCGCCGGCTCGACGAACGTGGTCGATCGAGACCACGCCCGCGTCGCGATGGAATTGCGTGCGCTCTCGGCCTACCGAGAGCACAACTGATCGCTAGACCGCGTCGCCCGGGTTCACCTGCGGCTTCGGCGCGCGCATGCGCCGCACCTGCGAGGCGCGCACGAAGGCGTACCAACCCAGCGAGAACGAGGAATCGGTGCTGTCCGGGAAGCGCTCCCGGACCCGGTTGCTCACGATCCGACCGAGCACCACGCCCTCGATGATCATGAACAGCATCATCACCAGCATGGCCAGCGTCACGATCGCCTGCAGCGCGGGCGAGAGGATCATGCTCAGGATCAGCACCAGCGCCAGCGGCATGAACAGGCCGAGCAGGTTGCGGCGGGCGTCGACGATGTCGCGCACGTACTTCTTGACCGGGCCCTTGTCGCGCGGCAGCAGGTACTGCTCGTCACCTGCGAGCATGCGGGCGCGGCGGTTGTTGACGTCGGCGCGCCGCTCGGCCGAGGTCGCCTTGCGCTCCTCCTTGGTGCCGCGCAGCGCCTTGCGGCGGGCCCGGGCCTCCTTGGCGGTCTTGGGCGCGGGCGCGATCGGACCGCGGCGGCGGCCCTGCGCCTCGCGGCGCGTCGGGGTCGGACGCCCTTTACCCAGGGTGACGGTCGTGTCCGCCACCGCGGCACCGGCGTCGGTGCTGGTGCTGTCGGAGGTGGGGGTGGACTCGCCACGGCGCAGGAACTTCACGCCGACCAGGCTAACAATCCCGCCTCCCCGGGTCTTCAGCGCCCAGCTGAGAGCCGTTTTCCGGCATGCGTGCGGGCCGGCGGTCGAGAGCCGGCCCGATTCTGGACGTCCCCGGCGAGTTACCCTCGCCACCCGAAATCAGTTGTCACCTCGGCACACCCCCGGAGCTATTTGTCAGCGACGACGCAGCCTGACCGTTCCGGCGAATAAGCGCCGCGTAGGATAGGGAATAGTCGCCCGCCGACGGGTGTTGACAGGCTTCGAGCCATACCCTCACGGGCTGGCCCACACGCCACCACAAATGGGTCCCTTAGGAGAGTTCATGACTGTTGAGAACGAGACCACCACCCATGGTGCGACTCTGACCGAGGCCGCCGCCCTCAAGGCGAAGGCGCTGCTGGACCAGGAAGGCCGCGACGACCTCGCCCTTCGCATCGCGGTTCAGCCCGGTGGCTGCGCGGGCCTGCGCTACCAGCTCTTCTTCGACGACCGCACCCTCGACGGCGACCTGGTCGTGGAGTTCAACGGTGTGAAGCTCGCGGTCGACCGCATGAGCGCTCCCTACATCCAGGGCGCCTCGATCGACTTCGTCGACACCATCGAGAAGCAGGGCTTCACCATCGACAACCCGAACGCCACCGGCTCCTGTGCCTGCGGCGACAGCTTCAACTGAGCTAGCCCCCGAGTTAGCCCCGCGCAGCGCGGAACATCTCCCGGGATGTTCCGCGCTGTCGCGTGTCCGGTTATTTTCTTATGTGCGGACCATTTTCGGGACGCCTCCCCCACTCGAAGGATTCACCCGTGACCATCGCCGTGTCCGCGTCCATCGCGACCGATCACCTCATGCGCTTTCCGGGCAAGTTCTCCGATGTGCTGCTGGCGGATCAGCTGCAGCACGTGTCGCTCAGCTTCCTCGTCGATGATCTGGTGATCCGCAAGGGCGGCGTCGCGGGCAACATCAGCTACGCCATGGGCGTGCTGGGCCGCACCCCGCTGCTGGTGGGCGCGGTCGGCCAGGACTGGGGCGACTACCGGAAGTGGCTGGAGGACAACGGCGTCGACTGCTCCGCGGTCCGCGTGTCCGCGACCGCGCACACCGCGCGCTTCGTCTGCACCACCGACGAGACCATGGCGCAGATCGCGTCCTTCTACCCCGGCGCCATGGCCGAGGCCCGCGAGATCGACATCACCGAGCTGGGCGCCGACCGCGAACTGGAGCTGGTGCTGATCGGCGCCGACGATCCGGAAGCCATGCTGGCCCACACCGACCAGTGCCGCGCCGCCGGAATCCCGTTCGCCGCCGACCCCTCCCAGCAGCTGGCCTTCCTCGACGGCGAGACCATCCTGCGCCTGATCGACGGCGCGGACTACCTGTTCACCAATGAGTACGAGTGGGGCATCCTGCTGCAGAAGACCGGCCTGTCCGAGGCCGATGTCGCTGAGCGCGTGGGCATCCGCGTCACCACCCTGGGCTCGAAGGGCGCCAAGATCGTCGACCGCGACGGCTCCGAGCTGTTCGTGGACGTGGTCCCCGACATGGCCAAGGAGGACCCGACCGGCGTCGGCGACGGCTTCCGCGCGGGCTTCCTGACCGGCCGCTCCGCGGGCCTGTCCCTGGAGCGCTCGGCCCAGCTGGGTTCGCTGGTCGCGGTGCACGTGCTGGAAACCGTTGGGCCGCAGGACTGGACCCTGGACCACGATGTGGCGATGAAGCGCCTGCGCGAGGCGTACGGCGCCGAGGCCGCGAACGAGATCGAGCCCATCCTGCGCTGACGGCCACCGCGCCGCCGACAGCCGACAGCCGCACGCTGATCCGATCAGCGTGCGGCTGTCCGCACTACCGGCCGCCGGTCCGGATCGCCGCGGTCCCGTTGCCGGTCCGGGTTCGGACGAACGCGTCGCCCGCAATACGCTGTGAGGCATGTCCTCCGACGACCGTCTGTACTTCCGCCAGTTGCTCTCCGGCCGCGACTGGGCCGTGGGCGACCCGATCGCCACCCAGATGCGCAACTTCGCCTACCTGATCGGTGATCGGGATACCGGCGAATGCGTGGTCGTCGACCCCGCCTACGAGGCGGCCCAGCTGGTGGAGATCGCCGAGGCGGACGACATGCGGCTGACCGGAGTCCTGGCCACCCACCACCACCCCGACCACGTCGGCGGCTCGATGATGGGCTTCACCCTGCGCGGCGTGAAGGAACTGCTGGAGAAGACCGAGGTGGCCGTCCACGTCAATGCCGAGGAACTGCCGTGGGTGGCCAATGTCACCGGCATCGCCCCCTCCGAGCTCACCGGCCACTCCCACGGCGACAAGGTCGCGGTCGGCGGCTTCGAGATCGAACTCCTGCACACCCCCGGCCACACCCCCGGCAGCCAGTGCTTCCTCTTCGAGGACCGCCTCATCGCCGGCGACACCCTCTTCGTCGACGGCTGCGGCCGCACCGACTTCCCCGGCGGCGACTCCGACGCCATGTTCCGCAGCCTCCGCTACCTCGCGGACCTGAAGTCCAACCCGACGGTCTTCCCCGGCCACTGGTACTCGGAGGAGCCCAGCGCCTCCCTGTCCCACATCCGCGACCACAACTACGTCATGCGCCCCCAGACCCTCGAGCAGTGGCACATGTTCATGCCCAGCTGACCCTCCCGCCGAGTGGCACACCCTGGAGGCATTTCCGGACAAATCCCCTCCACCATGTGCCACTCGGCGAGGCATACGGGAACGCCCGCCCCGAAACTGGTTCGGGGCGGGCGTTTTTCGGCGCGGGGGGCGTCAGGCCATGGTGCGGAGCCAGCCGTGGCTGTCGGCGAAGGTGCCGCGCTGGATGCCGGTGAGGGTGTCGCGGAGGGCCATGGTGACCTCGCCGGGGTCGCCGGTGCCGATGGTGAATTCGCCCTCGGCGGAGCGGACCGAACCGACCGGGATGACGACAGCCGCGGTGCCGCAGCCGAAAACCTCGGTGATCTCACCGGATTCGACGCCCTCGCGCCATTCCTCGACGGAGATCTTGCGCTCCTCCACCTTGTAGCCGGAGTCGGCGGCCAGGGTGATCAGCGAGTCGCGGGTGATGCCGGGCAGCAGGGAGCCGGACAGTTCCGGGGTCACCAGCCGCGCGTCGGAGCCACTGCCGAACACGAAGAACAGGTTGTTGGTGCCCATCTCCTCGACGTAGCGGTGCTCACACGCGTCCAGCCACACCACCTGGTCGCAGCCCTTCTCCGAGGCCTGCTGCTGGGCGAGCAGGGAGGCGGCGTAGTTGCCCGCCACCTTGGCCTCGCCGGTGCCGCCGGGAGCGGCGCGCACGAATTCGGTGGACAGCCACACCTTGACCGGCTTCAGCCCGCGCGGGAAGTACGCGCCGGCCGGGCCGCCGAGCAGCAGGTACTTGTAGGCGGAGGCGGGCTTCACGCCCAGGCCGACCTCGGTGGAGAACATGAACGGCCGCAGGTACAGCGCGTCCTCGCCGCCCGCGGCGGGCACCCAGTCACCGTCGACCTCGAGCAGCTGGCGGATCGATTCGACGAACAGCTCCTCGGGCAGCTCCGCCATCGCCATGCGGGCAGCCGACCGGCGGAAACGCGCGGCATTGGCGTCGACGCGGAAGGTCGCGATGGAGCCGTCGGCCTGCCGGTACGCCTTGAGACCCTCGAAGATGGCCTGGCCGTAGTGGAACACCATGGTGGCCGGGTCCATGGCCATCGGCCCGTAGGGCTCGACGCGGCCGTTGGTCCACTGTCCGTCCACATAATCCAGCGACACCATGTGATCGGTGAAGTACCGCCCGAACCCGGGCTCCGCGAGAATCTCCTGGCGCCGCTCCGCCGAAACGGGCGCGGGATGCGGGACACGGGTGAATTGCGCGGCAAGTGTCATGACCGGGAGTCTAATTCGCCGCCCTCGACACGCGGGTGCGGGCCCTTACGGACCGTTCACCATCCCGCCGTCGCCGCGACCGCTGGATAGGGTGGACGGCGTGTATCCGGAGCCTCCGCTGACGCAGCCGCCCCGTTCCAACCGTCCCCTGGTCATCGCGTTGATCGCCGTGAGCGTGCTGGGCCTGGTCGCCATCCTCGCCGTCGCGGCCCTCACCCCCGCCCACACCATCCCCGGAACCGCCCTCCCCGCGGACGACTACGGCCCCCAGGACACTGCCACCCACACCACCGCGCCGACCACCACGACCACGACCGGCGCCGCCAAATCCCAGATCGCGGCCCTGACCCCCGGCTGGCAGACCGCGTACTCCATCAACCGCAACGCCGGCTACGACGCACCCCAGGACTGGACGGTCCCGACCCCGACCACCATCGTCGGCTACGAGGGCGGCGGCGGCCGCGTGGTCATGAGCGGCGCGGCGGAATGGCAGCCCAAGTCCTGCGACGGCCATCACACCAAAGCCCTCGCGGGCGTGACCGGCTCCACAATGGGCGACACCGCCGCCGCGGCCAAGGACATCGCAACCAGCTGGGCCAAGGTCGTCGGCTCCAACGACGACCGCCCCAACTCCACCTACACCCTCTCCCCCGCCGAAACCCTCACCGTCCAGGGCAAACCCGCCGCCCACGTAACCGCCACCCTGGCCAACCCGGGCCCGAACGACTGCTCCCACCCCGCAGTTTCGGTCGTCCACGCCATCGCCGTGCCCGGCAACAAAGGCCAATCCGTGGTGATGGTCATCTACGCCGACCAGAACGTCGACGGCGCGGTCACCGACGACACTCTTCGCCAGATGTACAACACGCTCCGCCCGGCGGGGCTGGCCGTCGCGGACTGCAAACAGGACAACGAGGTCGTCGGCACCTGGTGCGGGTGAGTTCACCCGGACGCCGAACGATGAACGCCGCAGCCGGTTGTCTCGACTGCAGCGTTCATCGCTACGAGCGAAGCTCCTTCAGGCAGTGCGGGTTTCGACGAACGGCGGGCGGATGACCTCGCAGCGAAGGCGGCGGCCACGGACGTCGACCTCGACCTGGTCGCCCGGCTCGAGGCCCGCGGCGGTGTCGAGCAATGCCAGCGCGATGCCGACCTTGAGCGTGGGCGAGAAGGTGCCGGAGGTGGTTTCGCCGACCTGCTCGTCACCGCGCATCACGGCCTGGCCCTGACGCAGCACGCCCTTGTCGATCGCCTTGAGCCCCAGCAGGGTTCGGCGCGGACCGGCGGCCTTCTCGGCGTCGAGCGCCTCTTTGCCCCAGAATTCCGGCTTCTTCCAGCCGACCGCCCAGCCGGTACGGGCCTGCAGCGGCGAAATGTCCACGGACAGTTCGTGTCCGTGCAGCGGGTACCCCATCTCGGTGCGCAGCGTGTCGCGCGCGCCCAGTCCGGCGGGCTGGCCGCCGGCGGCCTGCACCTCGCTGGTCAGCGCCCGGAACACGGCCTCGGCGTCCTCCCACTTGGGCAGCAGCTCGTAACCGTGCTCGCCGGTGTACCCGGTGCGGCACACCCGAATCGGGCGACCGTCCCACTCGGCGTCGGCGTAGGCCATGTACTCCATGTCGGTGGGCAGCCCCAGCTTGGCCAGCACCTCCGTCGACCGCGGCCCCTGCACCGCGAACACGGCGTACCCGCGGTGCTCGTCGGTGATGGTGATCCCCTCGGGCGCGACCTTCTGCATCTCGGCCACCACCGCGGCGGTGTTCGCCGCGTTCGGCACGAGGAAGATCTCGTCGTCACTCACGTAATACGCGATGAGGTCGTCGATGACCCCGCCCTCGGGCGTGCAGCACAGCGTGTACTGCGCCTTCCCGGGCCGAATCCGGTTCAGATCATTGGTGAGCGCCGAGTTCACGAACGCCGCGGCCCCCGCGCCCTTGACCGTCGCCTTCCCCAGGTGGCTGACGTCGAACAGCCCGACGGTGGTCCGCACGGCGGTGTGCTCACCGACCGTCCCCGCGTACGAAACCGGCATCTCCCACCCCCCGAACGGAGCGAAGGTGGCGCCCAGCTCGACATGGACGGCGTGGATGGGTCCCTGCAGCAGCTTCTCGTCGGTCACCGCCGCAGTTTATCGGTCGGCCGATAGCGGGGTGACATCGGAACCGACCGCCTGCAACGCTCGATCGCCACCGGTCAGCGGCTCGGACACGATCGCGCCCGCTGCCGGGGGTTCGGACACGATGGCGGCTGCTGCCGGGCCGGGCCGCGCGCCGAGGCGGGCGACGAACGCGGCCTCATCCATCACCTCGATTCGCTGACCCCGTATCCGCAGTTCCGCGACCCGCCGAGCCTTGCTCGTCGTGAACGCGGCGGCGTCGGCGCCGCGGAAGCCGTCACCGATCACAAGTCCGGTCGTGCGGCGGGTGACGTTGCGGGCGGGGGTCGCCCCGCACGCGGCGATGGCGTCCCAGGCCTGCTGACGGTTCATTGCCGCGAGATCACCGGTGAAGACGATGATCTCGCCGTACAGCGGATGGGTCGGATCGGTGCCGGTGACGGTCGGCAGCACCAATTCCTCACGGGCGAACCAGGATCGGCGGGGTGCGCGCTCGGCGGCGACGGGCTCGGTCCGCAATGGCCGAGGCGTCCGTTCCGTCCGCTGCGGCCGGTCGACGACCATCCGTTCGAGGGCCGCGAGCGAGTCGGTGCCCGCCCGGTTGGCCAGGGCGATCACGATGTCGGCGGCCGCGGCGGCGTCGGCGGCTGCGTCATGGTGGTTGGTGAAGTCGATGCCGAGCGCGTCCGCGACGTGCGGCAGACGGTAGCTGTCGAGGGCGAGGTGACGGCGGGCCAGCGCGAGACTGCAGCTGTAGGTCCAGGTGGGCGGATGAATACCGCTGTGGGCGCAGGCTTCCCGGATGGCGCCGCTGTCGAAGCCCGCATTGTGAGCAATGACAGGAAGGTCACCGATGAGGCCCACCATTTCGGGCCACCGGTGCGCGAACTCCGGCTTGTCGGCGACCATCGCCGCCGAGATCCCGTGCACGCGAATGTTGTGCCAGTTGAAGAAGTCGAGCCCCGCGGGCGGCCGGCACAGCCACGACGCCTCCTCGGCACGACGACCGTCCCGCACGACGGTGACCCCGACCGCGCAGATACTCCCCCGTGAGGAGTTGGCGGTCTCGACATCGATGGCGGCGAACGAAAGTCCCGCCATGCTCACCGCACCGCGAGCGGCAGCGACCGCGCCTCGGGCCCACCGAGCTCGACCAGGAACGGCCGGGCCAGCCGCAGCGACTCGAACGCCGCCCAGGCATCAGCCAATTCCGCGACCTCACGCGCCAACGTCAGCACCGGCCGAATATGGTCGTCCACCACGTCGACCTGATACCGCGTCAACGGCACCCCATCGGCCGCCGCGATCACCGGCCACTGCGGCCGCGTCAGCTTTCCGCCCGCGTCCTGATGCTCGGTGAACCGCGCATCCGCGGATTCGACTGCCGCGCGGACGGTTTCAACTGTCGCGTCGATGTCGACGATCCGCGCACTCCCAGCATCCACTGCCGCGTCGCCTTTCGCCATCGCGACCGGGTATCCGCTCGTGAGACTCTCGATCTCCGCCACGCACGACCGATCCAGCACCCAAGCGCCCGATAGCCGCGACTCCCCCACCGCCGCGCCCACATTCACATGCCAGATGACCATCCGTTCCCCGCCCGCGCCGAGCACCGCGAGGGAATGAAGGTCGGAGGAGGAAGCCATAACGCTCCACGGTCGTGGCGAACAGGTCCCGCGCTACGTTAGAGCATCCCGCCGACAGATTTCCGTGAACCCCCACGCGAATCATCAACGGAGCCAAACAGTTCCGACCGACCGGTGTTCCACTACGCAACTCGGCCCGCACCCGACCCGCTGCCCACGGTGAATCAGCATGCGCAGAAAGCGGCCTCCGATCGTCGAACGATCAATGCCCGACTCACCGCCGGTCGACCGAGCACGGCCGCGCGCCGCGGCCGTGCCTCGATGAGCCGTTCCGCCGACTCCAGCCCGAGATCAGACCAGTTCGGGAACGCGCAAATGCGCCAAGGCCAGCTCGAATTCGCGGACGTCGACAGCCTCGACGCGCGCCTGCCGAGCGGCGTCCACTCGCAACGCGGCCGACGCCATCCGATTGCGTTCCATCGCCTCGGCACTGTCGTACACACTGCACGACACAGCACGCCCCGACGCCCAGTTCACCATCAGGCTCGCACTGCAAAATCCATCGAGCTGCTGCTCCATACCGGGCAACGTATGCCCCCGATACACGTCGATCGCACTGTCGATCCTGCTGGGATCAGTCTTCACCCAGGTGACCCGCGCACACGCACCCTCCGGCGTCACATGCGCCCGATGCATGGCCGCGATCTCCCATTCCTCGACCACCGGACTCCCGCCGAATATCTCCGCCGCACGATTACGAATCGGATTCACCCGCGCGGCGCTCGCCCGCAGCGCCTCCTCGGATTCCCACGAGCTGGTCACGATGCACCGCCCGGTATGCCGATCAACCAGCAACGAAAGCCCGACACACCCCGGAATCCCCTCAATCCCCGGCATGACCTCGTCCCGCACATGCGCGATCCCGGATTCCAAAGCAGACAATTGCGCCTGAAGCGTGGTAGACCGTGCGTACACGACCCACCTCCTTTCTCCACAGAGGCAGCGCCCGGCGGCGCCACCGGCACACTTCACAGTGCCCCCTCCTGATCACCAGAGCAATAGCCGATGGCTATTTCGCAGCAATCGAACGGCCTCACCGGCCATGACCCCAGAACCAAGGGGCTTTACTCGGCAGCCAGGTTGTGACCTCGCCGAGGATTGCCGCGCACGGCTAATTGAGGCATGTCCGGGTGGCGCGGTCGTATCATTTACCCGTTGGCCGCTCCCACAAGCTATTGCCGAGGTCGGATATCGACCACCGTCGATCGCACAGTGAGGATCTCGCAGATGGCAAGCTCGATTGAGCCCTATCAGGCAGAGGCGTCCGTCGCCGATTCGTCGACCTGCCCCGGATCACAATGCCAGTTCACGTTTCCAACGGTTCCCGCCGGGAAGCGATTGCATCTCACCAGCGTTTCCGCACAACTCGGCCAGGTCTCCGACGTCATTGTCCTCGAGGGTGCGGGGGTGTCGTACTTCGTGACCAAGTTCCACCCCGACCTCGGTTACCTCACCACCCCGGTGTCGCTGTACTACGGGGCCGGGCAAACGCCGACGGCGCGCGTGTTTGCACCGAATCCGGATCAACACACGTCGCTGATCATCACCCTGGTCGGTGAACTCGAGAAGCTGTAGCCGAATCGAGTTGTCCCCTGGGCAACCGCTAGCGCGAAGCCGTCACGCCGGACAGCCTGTCGTGGTCCCTTGGGCAGCGATTCCGCTTGCGTTGACGGCGAATCGGCCGCATTCCTTGCCATCGAAGGTGCCGTGTTCGACCCATTCGGTCAGTGCTGCCGCGACGGTGCTGTGAGGGCCGAGCCAAGTCTGCGCGGTTTGCCCATACGGGATGGTCGCATCATTGTGGTCGTCGCAGCGGGCGTCGGCACAACCCTCGCTGTGCATGAAATGTCCGCCGCATTCGATCTTCACCATCACTTTGTTCGCGACGCCGGTGAGCGAGTCGAAGATGTTGTCGGCGTTGGCCGGTGGGTTGGTCAGGTCGTCCGAGCCTTGCAGGATCAGCGTCGGCACCGTGAAGGTGGCCGCGACGGTGGGATTCCAGCCGTAGTTGGTGAACGTCGGCAGCCGGTACACCCCGCTCGGATGGGCAGGATCGCTACCGCCCCAGGTCTTGCCGAGCGGATCGAGGTCGAGCACCTGCCGTTGCAGATCCTGTGGTCCGCCGACCGGCACGCGGCCGGTGCAGACGGATTCACGATCCGGCGGCACGCCGTCCCAGCCGCCCGTGCGACCGATCGCGAGCGGGAACGACGTGGACCGCTCCAACTCGGGCAGGTCGGCTTCCTCGGTGGGGAGGTTGACGTCGCCGGGCACACCGGGCAGGCGGTTGAAAACCGATGCCACCAACAGGATTCGACTGACCTTGCGGTTGGCGTGTTCCCCGAGCCGGTACAACGCACGGGCCACGCGCGCCCCACCGAGCGAGTAGCCCAGCACGGCGACTTTGTCCGCCCGCGGCCGAGCCTTGGCGATGGCGTCGTCGATTACCTGCAGGATGTCGCGCGCCCAGACGTCGGTGGTGGCGAAGTAATGGCCGCTGGTGTGCTTGCGCATTTCGCCGTGCAGCGGATTCACGCCGAGCCCATCGATCGGCGGATTCTTGCCGTCGCCGAGATAGCGGGCCTGCTGGTTGAGCGGGAAGATGGCCGCATTCCGGGTCCGGTCGCACCCGACTTCCGGTGTCGCACAGCTGTTGTCGGCACCGTACGCCGGAAGACTGGCGTTGGCAGGATCGTCGAGGCCATCGGGGAATCGGGTCGATTTGCCGTAGCCGAGCAGGTCGGGCGCGAAGGTGTCGATCCCGGACCGAGCGAGGGCTTCCTGAAGGCTGAACGCCCCACCACCGGGGTCTTGCGAGGTCGGATGACGCAGGTCGAAGGTGGACGACCCGGGGATCGAGCGACCGTGCACGAGCACCATCGCCGTAGTCTGCACACCTGGGCACCTGCCGTGCGCATAGGCCGGCGTCACGCGATGCACTCGGATCGTGGCAGGACGGCCGTCGAACATCGCATCCGGCATCAGGTGCGGCGGCATCGTGAAATCCAGTGTGTAGTCGGATGCCTCGACCCCCGTCGGGACCCGATCGCACGTGGGTGCGGCCTGCACAAGAGGCGCCGACCCGACGTGGATCGACCCGGCTAACACCGCGGCGAATACCGCAGCGGCGAGCGAACTTCGCGGTGCGCTCATCGAATACATTCCTGTCCGGGGTCAACAATGCTCGATTGAGCCAGGATCGTAGCTGGTCAGGGTGCGCAGACCGGGGATGCCGGGCGGCGCGGCAACAAGCTCGTCGACAACCGGGTGCGGTCCCCAGCTGCCAGCCGGGGAGGTCGACCCGATAGTCACTCATGCTTGTGACGGGATCCGACGCCAGCTGCTGCACTTTTGGAACAAAAGTGCAGTAATCGAAGACGTTGGCAAACTTTTATACAAATAAAGTATGGTAATGGCAGAGTAGTGAAGGGCTGGAATGTTCTCGGACAGTGAGGGTTTGATTTCTCAGGCTGTTTTGTTCCGTGCGAACCAGGCGGACTCTACTTCGTTCGGCGTGCGGTAGTCAATCGCGGAGTGGAGTCGAATCTGGTTGTACCGTAACTCGATATAGGCGGTGATGTCACGGCGGGCGTGTTCGCGGGTCCGATAGTGGGTGCGGTGGACGCGTTCGTTTTTCAGGGTGGCGTTGAACGACTCGGCCCAGGCATTGTCGAAACAGGTTCCGGTGCGTCCCACGGAATGTCGGAGGCCGAGTTTCCGAACGGCTCGACGGAATTCGGTGGACAGGTATTGGGTGCCGCGGTCGCTGTGGAAGATGGTGTCCCCGGCTCGGATCGGGAGATTTCGTGCCGCCATGTTCAGGGCTTCGACAACGAGTTCGGTCTGCATGTGGTCGGCCATGGCGTAGCCGACTACTTTCCTGGAATAGCAATCCAGGACGGTGGCCAGATAAAGCCAGCCCTGGCGGGTGCGGATGTAGGTGATGTCGCCGACCAGTTTGCGGGCCGGCGCGGTGGCGGTGAAATCACGGCGAACCAGATCCGGGTGGCCGAGCTGGTCGGCGGCAAACGGTGGTGGGGGCCGGAACGGGCGCGGCTGACAGGCAACCAACCCCAGTTCACGCATGATTTTCCGGATCGTATCCGGGTCTGCCGATACCTTCCGGCGGGCCAGCGCGGCGTGGACACGTCGATACCCGTAGGTGCCGTCGGAATGGGTGAAACACGACCGGACCTCGACCTTCAACCTCTCCCGGTGGCGGTCGGTGGCCGAGGGCGCCCGGTGACGCCAGGCGTAATAGCCCGACCGCGACACCCCGGCCCACCGGCACATGTCAGCGATCGCGTGATGGCCTTCTTCGGAAGCGACGAACGCATATTTCGCCGCTACAGGTACTTCTTCGCGAAGAAGGCCACTGATTTTCCCAGAAACTCGTTCTCCTCCCGCAGTTTCCGGTTCTCCTCCTCCAACACCCGCAACCGCGACCGCTCATCGGTCGACAAATCCGACCCGGTCTCACCGCTCTCGACCCGGAAGGCGTGAACCCAATTCCGGATCGTCTGCTCGGTCACCCCGCAATCACGCGCCACATCGCCGAACGACCGCCCCTTGTCCAGCACCTCCCGAGCAGCCGACTCCCGGAACTCCGGGCTGAACTTCCGCGATTTCCTCTGCGCCACAAGCCACTCCGTTCAGTCACCCAATCCTAGATTGGGACACTGTCCGAAGAACATCAGGCACCTCAGTAGGTCGACTTTTGCCAAGGAGACCGTATGGACTGGCCACCGCACCGGACCGAAGAGCGCGTCTGGACCTCGCGCCGCCGCCAAGGTTCGAAGGCGGACCGAACCCTCGATCGGATCGCTGTCAGCCGCCGCACCATCGATCACCGATAGCGAAATTCGGCGCAGCCTTGCGGCCGCGCCCCGACCGTAGAAGTCGGATAGCTGAATTAAGTTGTATGCCTTGACAATACAATCATCAGCTCTTCAAATCCCACGTGCCTGAAGCAGCCGCCACAGCCCGATAGCAGAGCCGCGTGGATCCGCCACCACCTCATCTCTCGACAGTCCCCAACCAGACGTACTCGCGCGCCCTGGTGATGGCGACGAATCGCTGGTTGATCACCAAACTCGGCACGGTCACGAGCCGCGTCAGTGAGCAGTTCCGCGGGAAGAGCCTTCGCGAAGAAGGGATGCAAGACTGCACGGAAGTCGAGCCCCTTGGCGCGGTACACGGTGCCGATCTTGATCATGTCCTCGTCGGCACCGGTGTAGTCCTCGAGGTTCCGGAACGGCACCCGCCACCGACGCAACGATCCTGGCTGGCCCGTTGTAGTGCTTCGCTACCAGTGCCCGCTGTTAGCGCCACCGGCGTCTTTCACAGTGCTCTATCCCGATCGCCACGGCAATAGCGGGTGGCTATTTGGTGGCCAGGCGGATCTCGAGCAGGTCATCAGCTCCGCGGTCGATATGGGTGTGGAACCGGCGGCTGATGCGAGTGAGCGTTTTGACCAGCCAATCGGCATCGGCCCGGGATGCAGGTTCGAGCTGCATGCGGCGAATCCGCATGGGCAACATCCGAATTCCGGTCGGCTGCCCGCCGGGCTCGACCGAAACCAGGAAGAGCAGCCGCAGTTCGGGACGGTAGGACCCATATCCGGAGATGCCTTCGTAGTCGTCGATGACATCACCACAGCCATAGAAGATCGGTTGGCCATGGTAGATCTCGACAGGGCGAGGATGGTGGGATGAATGCCCATGCACGATGTCGACGCCGGCGTCGATGAGCCGGTGGGCGAACTGGATTTCGCTCCGCCCGATCCCGTAGCCCCAGTTCGGGCCCCAATGCATCGACACGATCAGAATATCGCCGGGACGCTTGTACGCGACCGCTTGCGCCGCGACATGGTCGGCGACATCACGGCCCGCCGGATCACCGAACAGCCACACTCCCGGCCGATCGTGCCGCGCGGCCCACGCCCGCGGGACGCCGCTGCTGGTGCTGGCGACCGAGACGATAACCACCCGCCGCCCGGCCGGCTCCACTACCTGCGGGCGGCATGCCGCGTCGATGCTCGCTCCCGCCCCGGCCGCGCGGATGCCCGCCGCGTCGAGCGCGTCGAGCGTGTCGAGCAGACCACGGTTTCCGAAGTCGAGGATGTGATTGTTGGCCAACGCGCACGTGTCGGGCCGAAACGCTTTCAGCGTCGCGATATTGGCGGGGTTCATCCGATAATGGATGCCCTTGGCGGGCGCGAATACGCCGTCGCTGGTGATCGAGGTTTCGAGGTTTATCAGCCGGACGTCGGGCGCCAGTTGGTCGAGCATCGGCCCGACGTCGCCCCACGGCCAGTCGAAGTCGACCGGGTACGGTATCGGCCCGTTCGCCTTCTCGGCCAACTCGACGTAGCGACAGGCGTCCTCGACCCACGATTCGTGCAAGAGCGGATCACCCGGATGCGGCAGGATCTGATCGACGCCACGACCGAGCATCACATCACCGCCAAGCAGCACGGTGACCGGACTCTGTTGCGATGGACTACTCGTCTGCGTCATCGATTCGCCCCTAGAACACGGCCTGCCCAAGAGCTGTCTACCTGTCCGTGACGACGGATGTAATGGCCATTGTAGCGGCGGGGATACCGCTCCGAAGACCTTCGCTTCTGGGCAGGGTCCGGGCGAAAGCGCAGAATCTATCTATCGCACGAATCGATTCGCCCGAATAGCGGCGGCTTATCGGGCCGCATGAGCGGAAGGCATCGTTATGAAGGTCCGAAGTGATTCATTCGACGCTGATGCGCGCATTCCGGGCACGTTCGCCTACGGCGTACCGGATGCCGTGCACCATGTCCGGGCGGGCGCCAATCGCAACCCGCATCTGGCGTGGGATGAGGTGCCCGCGGGAACACAATCCTTCGCGGTCGTGTGCTGCGACCCCGACGTGCCCAGCACCGGCTCGGACGTGAACGTCGAGGGGCGAACGGTGCCGGAGGAATTGCCGCGCAACGACTTCTACCATTTGGCGTTGTTCGATATCCCAGCCGACGTGCGGCAGATCGCCGCAGGCAGCCTCCAGACCACACACAATCCGACCGCACCCCATAACGCGCGGTACGGCCTCAACGACTTCAGCAGTGCGGGAAACGATCATTACGGCTATGACGGCCCCTGCCCGCCCTGGAACGACCAGCGCCTCCATCACTACGTGTTCACCGTCAGCGCCCTGGATGTCGAACGGCTGCCGCTGCGACAGGCGGTGACCGGGAAACAGCTACGCCAAGCGATGACCGGCCACGTCCTGGGGCAGGCCGACCTCGTCGGCACCTACACACTCAACTCCGCCCTGAGCTCGAACTGAGTGGCACAAGCGCATGTCATACCGAAGCGACTGCCGGTTCCAAGCTCGGACCGGAGGGCCGCGGGGAGGAGCGCTGTGGACGGCAGCCGTTTTGCTGGACGACCAGGCGTTGTGATGGCCGATCAGGGCAGCTGAATCTTATGCTCATGGTTCGCGACAGCTTCCTGGAGCCGGAACCGCGACAGTGTGTGCGGCCCACACTCGCAGGCAGCGGGCAACGCGTCATCGACAAAGCCATCACCGGCAAGCAGATCCGTATACCGGGTGCCATGCCCGTTAGCGCTGTGCGCAGCATCGACGAAATCACGCGACCCATGCGCGCGCGGCCCGGTCGCCGACTGATACACCGCGCCGGCCGGTGTATCGAACACCGCCGCCACACGATGACCACAACCGCACCGCACCTGCGTCAACGTATGCCCCGCCCGGTCCGTCAGCGAGTCCAGCGTGTTCTGGGCCAGCCGTCGTCGTTCCGGTGCGGTCAGAATCGAAACTTTTGCCATCAATCCACGATCACCTTCGAAGGTCTCAGCAGCAAGACCCAAATGGCCGAGAGAAGGGGTGATCGGCCCCGTTATCGCTTCGCAATCTTGTCGGGCGTCTGCCCGCGAGTGGTGAGGAGATTCTGATCGTCCGTGAGCTGGACCGAACCCTTGATCGCGATACGTGTTTGCACACAGCTGGTCGTCCTGCCAGAAGCCGGAGGATCACCGCCACCTTCACACGACTGCCCACCAGCACTTCGCGGACGGAGCCATGGATTCCCCTCTGCCGGATGATGTTTCACTCGCGCTGCGGTCGGTGCCGCGCGACGCAGGATGAACCCGAGCCGGGCCCTACCGAAACTCCGCCCTCCTACTTGATCATGGGCGACACTTGTGAGTGCCCACGGCAAGGGGAGGCTCTATGGCACTGATCGCACGTTATCAACCGGGAGCGATCGGCCGGCCGTTCGTGAACCGGCAGGCGGCGCTCGCCCGTTTCGACCGACTGCTGGCTGACGCGTCCGAGACTCCGAAAGTCCTGTTGCTCACCGGCGTCGGCGGAATCGGTAAGTCGCGTCTACTGGCTGAGTTGCGCTCGCGGGCCGCCGACAAGCACCCCACCGCCATGGTCGATTTCCAGGTGCCCAGCCACCGGCAATCGATCGAGGCACTGGCCGTGCTGCGATCCCAATTCGGTTCTCGGAAAATCAAGTTCCACCGCTTCGACATCGCCTACACGGTGCTGTGGCAGCGGCTGCACCCACATCTGCGCGTGAGCTTCGAGTCGATGACGTTCGCGGAGAACAGCGAGGTGCTCACCGAAATCCTGAACGACGCCACGGGGATTCCAGTGTTCGGCACCGCGGCTCGCCTGGTCGAGCTGGGGACACGAAAGGCCAAGCGGTCCTATCGCATTCGACATGATTAGGTTCTCCAGGAGCTTGACAAGCTCACGCTGAGTCAACTCGAAGATGCGGTTTCGTACCTGTTTGCAGCTGATCTCGCCGAGAGCACCGCAGACGAGCTGCCGTATGTCGCGTTCTTCGATGCGTACGAGGCGCTCGTCGGCGGCATCGACCGAGTCGGGCGGGCCGCTGTATCTGATGCCTGGCTTCGTGACGTCGTATCTCAGCTGGACAAGGGGCTGGTGGTAATCGCCAGCCGGGAACCCCTCGGCTGGCAGCGGCATGATCGCGAATGGAACGACCGGATCGACACGGTGGCCGTCGATGACCTGTCGATGGCCGACCGGCACCGCCTGCTCGATGCGTCGGGCGTGCTCGATCCGGCCGAGCGCGAAGCGATTGCCGCAGCCAGTGCCGGCGTCCCGTTCTACTTGCACCTCGCTATCGACGCCCGAGCTTATGCCGGTACCTCACCTGATCCGGTCTCACCCGAGGCGATCCTGGAGCGATTTCTCCAGCATGTTGCACCAGACGAGTTCAGGACGCTGGAGTTGCTGGGCCTCCCCCGCGTCTTCGACAACGGGATATTCACAGCCATCACAACAGCTTTCGGGCTCCCTGCGCACATCTCGGCCTGGAAGTCATTGATCAGCTATTCGTTCGTTCACGCCGCTGACCAGGATCAAGCTGCCCACCGGTTCCAGCTGCATCAGCTGATGGTCACCGCGTTGCGCCGACACCTGGACGACGAGGTGGCCGCTACGCTTCATAATGTGCTGCACAGCCTCTGGCGGGACCGAGCAGAATCCGGATCGGACCGGGTCGCCGCGCTGCGCGAAGCCTGTTACCACGGGGTGCGCGCCGGAACGTTGACCGCCGTCGCGCTGCTCGACTACGTGGACCGCATCGCGGCCGCGGGCGGCAAACAAGGGATCGACGCCGTCCTCGTCGATCTGAACGAGTATCTCGCTGACGGCAACCGATCCGACACCACCGAATTTCGTGAACTGACACAATGTTTGGCCGCCGAGGGCGCGATCCTTCTCGGGGATGCCAATCGAGCCGACGAACTGACCGCCGCGATCGCCACAGAGTCCACCGGACCGGTCGCCGAGCGTTTGACGCTGGCCGCGGCCAATGCCCGCCGCATCCTCGGCCGCACCGACGACGCGCTGGACATCTACACAACGCTGTGGTCGGCAGGATCCGGTCAAGTGCGGCTGGATGCCGGATTGTGGGCCGCCGACCTGCACATGCGCCAAGGCCGATTCGTTCAGGCCCTCGAACTCTGCGACCAGCTCGATGAACTCGCCGATGCCGACGACCACGAATTCCTCGGCGACATAGCCCGATTACGGCACCTCACCTACCGAATGTCCTTCGACACCGATGCGGCAGCGCGTTACCTGGCTGACGCCGATACCCACTACGAGGCAGCGGAAAGCATTGTCGGACAGGCGAACATCGCAACCAACCGCGCCGAACTGCTGGCCCTGACGGACCCCGCCGCCGGCATCGCCGCCGCGGCCGACGCCATAGCAATCCAACGCGACCTCGGCGCCCTCCACGAACTCGGAAAGGTACACACTGCTCTCGGGATCGCCTACCTGGCACTCGCCGATCTCGAAGCCGCCGACCGCGCGTTCGCCGACGCCTGCGAAACACTCGACCGCGCGGGATACCGCTCCGGCCGGGCCCGAGCCGAATTGTTCCGCGCCGGCTTGCACGCCCGCCGCGGCGACCGTGCGGCGGCTGTCACCGGGGCTCGCTGGGCAGTCTCCGAACTCGAGGCGGCCAACGTCTACCCGGCACTCGTCCTGCTCGCCCGAGCCGTGCTCGCCTTGTTCGGATGGTCCGATCCCGCAGTGTCCCTGGCCGCGGCGCGAGCAGTCACCCGAATCCAACCCCCGACGCCCGACCAGGACCTCGACCACGCTGCCCAGGTCATCTTCGCAAAGGTCCTCGGCCTGGATCCCGCCGCCTACTACCGCGAAGCCATCACCCGAACCGACGCCGCGGCCGGGTATTACAACCACAACGTACGAATCGATTCCCCTTCCGGCCCGGTCAACGTCCGAATCCCGGTCGCCGGCGCGGACATGATGGACCTGCACGTGTGGCCCGAGGTCGAAATCCTGCGCGCCATCGAACCCTTCGTGACCGCGGCGCCCCGAGTCCGCTGGGAGTGCACGGATCCGACCTACCAGATCCAAGACCACATCGAGGGCGAGCTACTCGACGACATCGCACCGCGCGGCCAAGCCGTACCGTCCTTCGTCCCCCGAGAAGTCGCCCGGCTCTTCGGCGATCTCCGCCTGATCCCGCGCGCACTTCTGCCGCACTCACACCAATCAGACCTGTCGGACGATCCCCTCACCTTCGCGAGCCGACTCTCCGATGTGACCCACGGAGTATTCCGCGACAACCGCGACCGCTACGCCAGGCTCTACCAAGCCCTCGAAATCCCGCCCGACCCTTTCGCCACCATCGAGACAGGCTGGCGCACACTCGAATCCCGACCATTCCGACTGCTGCACGCCGACGTCCACCACAAGAACATGATCATCCGCGACGGTCGAGAAGTCGTCTTCCTCGACTGGGAACTGGCCCTGTACGGCGACCCGCTCTACGACGTGGCTTCCCACCTCCACAAGATGGGCTACCAGCCGGATGAGCAGGTGTCCTTCCTGGAACAGTGGGCAGCCGCTGAGCCCGCGGCATCAACCCCCGGCTGGGAGTCAGACCTCCAGACCTACCTGAACCACGAGCGGATCAAGTCCGTCATCGTCGACGCAGTCCGTTACTCCAAAGTCCTGGCAGACGGCAGCCGATCCCCGGACCAAGAAGCCGCCTTGATTACGAACCTGATCGTCAAACTTTGCTTGGCTCAACAGGTTTGGGGCCGAGAGCGCAACTTCGACCCAGTCTTCGTCGACTCAGCTCTACGAGCCGGCGCCTAGGGCCGATCGAACCTGCCCGCTTTCACCGCGCGGGTGAAGCAATCCCAGGTCGGCCCATCGAAAACCAACACTGGGCTCGACTCGCCCAACTTCGAGTCCCGTACGCCCACACCGCCTCCCCCGAGGTGCGCGGCTTCTACGCATGCATCCTGTTGCGCTGATCTGCTGCTCTTGAACCAGACCACATCGGATCGAGCAATCATCCGTCGTACTCCTTCGCTGCCTGCACCAGCATGTCCCGTGTGTCCTGTTCATCCAACGCATGCCGTTTGATTTCCACAAGGGCGCTCCGATAGCTGTCGATTTCGCTGCCCTTCTCCAGGTAGAGAGCGCCGGTATAGCCCTCGACGTACACGACTGGCGGCTCAACCCACTTGGTACGCAGTTCAGGCGATGTTCGCGTGGGGAACTCCAGCAAGACGAACGGTCCAGTCTGCAATCCGAGGTGCGAACCAACCCGCTGCGGCACAACGCGGATCGAGACATTCGATGAAGCACCGAGCGTCACGAGATGACGTAGCTGGTCAGCCATTACCGCCTGACCGCCAACGTGATGGTGCAGCACAGCCTCAGACAGCAGCGCGGTTGTGACAAAGTCGGCCTCGCGCAACCGCTCCTGCCGCTTCACGGTCATCGCCACCCGCTGTTCGACCGCCGCAGTGGGCATCCCAGGAAACACCGTCCAGATCATGGCCCGCCGGTACTCAGGTGTCTGAAGAAGCCCGGGCAACAGCGTGAGCTGCCAGGTGGTCAGCCTCCGCGCAGCCTCTTCTAGCCCGAGGTACAGGTCGAAATGCACTGGTACACAATCACCGTACGAATGCCACCAACCGGTGCGCTGAGCTTCTTCGACCAGCCCCAACAGAGCCGCCGCATCGTCGTCCGATGCCTCATACAGCCGGCACAACGCCTCGATGTAAACCACCTTCAGCTTGACCGACTGCCCGCCCTCCATCCTCCACATGGTCTGCGGCGAAACCTCAATAGCCTTGCACGCCTGCGTCATACTCACTCCCGCCTTCTCCCGCATGCTGCGCAACTGGCGACCCAACATCCGGCGGGGAACGGTCGAACCGGTCATTCCGTTAGCCTCACTATCTGCTCAGCATCGTTTTGGAATGGCATCTTCCTGAGTTCTGGAAGTTTGAGAACAGTCCGGGAAACCACGGCACTGAAATCTTCCAGCATCGCCAGGCTCCGCGTCTACTGGGAATCGTTCACCCAAGAACCCAATCGGCCCGCGACGGGCGAACTCTCCCAAATATTTCGATTCACGCGAGGAGGCCATAATGCCTTGGGACGCATGGGCTCTGCTGTCGATCACTGCCCTCTGCATCGCCGTCATCCTCTGGTCCTGCTGGGGCTTCTACTCGGACAGCCACTCGGGAACCCCCAACACCCTTCGGCTTCCGCTCATCGGCGGCGGATACGTCGATGTCCCCGATCCAGCCGGACATCCCACCGGAAGGCACCGCTCCCACTACCGAAGGGCGACCAACCCATGAACCCCGCCGAAGTGGCCGTCCTGGCCGCACTCCACCCCGACAACGCTCTCACCGCAGTACAGATCCAACAGATATCAACCCTGACCAGCTGGCGCACTCGAAATGCTCTCGCCCAGCTCGAATCCCGCGGCCTGATCATCGCCAGCCGCCCGCGAGGACGCTGGCGGATCACAGGTCGCGGCCGGGCGATCCTGGCTGCTAAAGGACGCAGATTCGGTTGACAGAAGCAGCATGCATGCCGACCCTCGCAGCGTCCGCCATACGCTGTTATCGCCTCCATTCGCTGCCCGCAATGGTCGACCCGTCGGCAACGTCGACCAGGGTCAGCAGCCTGCCTCGTCACAACTGTGGTAGCTCGCGAGGACCTGAAAGCCGCCGTGGCTGAACCAATTTCGATGGTCATTGATCATCACCGAACGGCATCTCTATCGCAAATATGGCAACGTTGAGCAGGTTTGGGGCGTCAGATGCGCGCCGCCTTGTCAGCAGCGAAAACAAGATTAAGCCGCAATCGCTGGGTTATGAGCCAACCGGAAACGGTCCTAGACGTGTCATCATGTGCCGTCGCATCCCGTTAGGTGCTGGTCATCGGGATCCCAGCAGTCCGCAGAGTCCGCGTGGTCCCACCTGTATCGAATGGTCACATCCCGTCGTGATGCCAAATTTGATGCCAAATTTCCGGCCCGGACCAATGATTTCGTCGCGTGCGATCCATGACCGTTCGCCACGATCGGCGATCGAGATGCCTTCCGTCACCCCGACATTAGCGAATTCGGCCATGGCGGCAGAGGTGCGCCGTTCCACCGCAGTTCGTCGCGCCACGGCCGGTGTACACAGCAGGAACGCGGCCAGGATGTTCAGGCTGTCCGCTGTGCGAATTCGGGACCGGACGGCCCCTCTGCGGCTGGTACAGAAATGGCCCGATACCGTCCTGCCGTTGAGAATCACAAACCGCTGTCGGTACCTGGTGCTTGACAGGGGCGGGGTTGGTCCCACACGGGCCCAAGGCCCCACAGAATCCCGTTTGAGCTGGTCATCGGGTGTGTCATCTGTCCGTGCTGTCCACGTCGTCCCAGCCGTCTGGTTGGATCCGCTGTGTCCGGTTGCCAAATCCGTTGCCAACTTTACAGATTCGACCGCGAAGCCACGCCGGTGCCATGCTGCCATCGCTCGGGTGCGATGGCAGCATGGCTAAAATGCGCTCTCAGCGCTATTCGACGGCGAGTCTGGACGACTCCTCGGTCGTAACCTGCGAATACGACAACTCCGCAGCATCAACTTCCAGCTCGTCAGGACTCAAGCCCAACTCTTCGCCGACGGACTGGAACTCGGCCAACGCCGCCTGGAGGTCATCGATGATCTCCTGGACTAGAACCTCCGGAGATGGCAGCGAATCCGCGTCACTCAGAGACTCGTCCTTGAGAAATTTCAGGTCGAGATTGATTTTTCCGCGAGCAATAATTTCGTCATAGGTGTACGACTTGAAGCGCTCCGACTCGACACGCTCCGACCACGGCCTGCCGGGCCGGTAGCAGGCCACGAACTCATCGAGATATTCACGACGCAGCGGATTCTGCTTCATCGTGAAATGTTGGTTAGTTCGGAAGTCGTACACCCAGAGCTTCTTCGTTGCGGGAGTCGCATCGGGCTTGGGCTTGCGCTTGTCAAAGAACAGAACGTTGGCCTTGACGCCGTTGGCGTAGAAGATCCCGGTCGGCAGGCGGAGAAGCGTGTGAACGTCGCACGTGCGGAGAAGTTTCTCCCGGATCGCTACTCCCGCGCCTTGTTCGGTCAGCACGTTGTCTGGCAACACGACGGCGGCTCTTCCGTCGGTATCAAGTAGTGTGAAGATGTGCTGCAGGAAGTTCAGTTGCTTATTTGTGGTGCTGGTCCACAGGTCTTGGCGGGTCTCGCTGTAGTTTGCGCCGCTGATAGTTCCCACACCGAACGGGGGATTTGCTAACACAACAGAAGCATGTCGAGCAGGGCTCTTTGCGAGCGAGTCCCTCACCTCGATCACCGGATTACCATTGGGTAAACCGAGATCATGGAGCAGCATATTCATGAGCGCCAACCGCGCAGTCTCTGCCACCAACTCAACACCAGTAACACCCTGATTCCTCAACCGACGCTGCTCTTCGTCGGTCATCGAGTTTCCGTAGTGTCGATTTATGTACGTCGCCGCCGCGATCAGAAACCCACCAGTCCCGCAGGCCGGATCCACGATGGTGTCAGACGGCTCCGGTTGTATGCACTCAACAATCGCGTCAATGACCGGACGTGGCGTGAAGTACTGGCCAGCTCCCGTCTTACGATCCTCCGCACCTCGCTGGAGCAACCCCTCGTAGGCATCGCCCTTCACATCGACACCAGTCATGTTCCACTGGTGCTTGTTAATCAGATCCTTGACGAGCCTTTCCAGAACCGCCGGCTCCTGTATCTTTGACTGCGCGCCTTTGAAAATTGCGCCAATCATTCCCGGCATCCCGCCGAGCCCCGTCAGGATCTCCACATAGCGATCTGCGAGATCGTGGCCACTCTTATGAACCAGACTATTCCAATCGAAGCCGTTATCTTCGATCTCCAATTTGTTGAATGGCCAATCCTTGCGTTCTTGGACCATCTTCAAGAAGAGCAGGTAGGTGAGCTGCTCGACATAATCTAGAGTGGAAACGCCAGAGTGTCGCAGGAGTTCACAGTACGACCACAGCCGGTTTACAAGAACCCTGGTTTCGTCTTCAGCCCTGACATCGACGCTAGGAATCATCACAATGGCAGCTCTTCCTGGATAGCCAATAACGCAGGGCTCTGACCCGCTGGAACAAATTCGCGATCCCGACCGGAAAGCACCATTCCCCTTCTTCCATCCATGACCTCGCCCCGAATTTCTGCGAGGGCTATTTCCACCAGCCCTTCACGTCGATCCCGGACCGCCAATTCCCCCTTGAACGCGGCGGCCAGAATGGAAATTCGAAGAGCTTCTGCCTTCTTCTCAATATCATTCACCGAACTTTGAATTCGAGAGAGTCGATCCACCACCCCTTCTATCTGACTGACTATCTGGCGCTGAAGCTCGACCTGCGCGACGGGGATTAGGATATCTTCCACTTTCGCCTTGTTCAGCGCAGGCTGATTCCCACCCGACGCTGCACGTCGATTGTGTTCATACCTAGAAAAGAGGTACCAGTAGACAAACTCTGACAAGTACCCCGATTCCGACACACGGATAGAGGCGCAATTCTGATTGTGTGCAGCGTGGATGTCAAGGATTGCCACTTGGCCACGCGTCTTTCCCTCTCCGATCATAGCTAGGAGAACCGTCCCCGGAGGATGGAGCCGAGTCTCACGACGACCTAGACCCTCCTCCGAAATTTTCTCCCTGGTGTCCGATATTCGACCGAAGGACACCTCCCCACTGGATACCCAGGGGATGTCGCCTTCCCAAAGATCCGAGCGCGATCGGCTTGGAGTTGTACCAACCGCCACCTTAAACAGGTCGCCGATTCTCTTCTTCTCAGTTAATTCGTTGAAATTTCTGTCGACTGTACTGTCAACGCATTGCTTGATCTTGCGCTTCACATCATCAATGGAAGACATTGCAGCATCGACACGGTCTAGGAAAGCGTCGAGTGTTGAAACTATTCGACGCTGCTCAGCAAGAGAAGGAACAGGAATTTTCAGGTTTGCAAGGTAGTTCTTTGGAACCCGCCGAAGCCCGACAGCGCCGGTCATAGACTCCGCCGCTCGTTTCCTCACTCCGGGTTGGAGAAGGTAGTACATGAGGTATTTTGGCTCAATGGCCCCAAGGCTCCGCAATACGTACAGCTCCGTACTTCCCACTCCTTTGCCGTTATGGAGACCATCGGCAAGGGCGATCTTGCCGTTCTCCATACAAGGAGTCACCTTTGCAAACAGAACGTCATTATCTTCAAACGGAGTCAGCGACTTTCGATCGCGATAGCGAATTGTCTCCGATGGGTCCATACGACCGGTTTCCGCCTCCACGGCGGCCATCGGCACCTTAGATACCAGCTCATCATCGTCCGCGGGTACCGAGTAATTGCGCGGGTTGACCTCGCAAAGATCCCCAAGCGTTGCTACTGTCCAACCAGCTGGCAGTCCGTCCGTCACGCAGATAGCTCCCGGTTCAACTCGTTCAAGTATTGGACAGCGGCTTCTTCCCCGAAGTCGCGGAGGTAGCCGCCAGTCCCGCCTCGTTGGGTGAAGGGTGTGGCGTCAAGGCTAGCTTCATCGAAGCGGGCGTTACGTGCGATTGACTCGGCGATTTGCTCTAGCCACCAACGCTGTTCAGGGTTGAACTCAGCGCCGGCCTGCTCCTGCCGGGACACCCAGCTGGCGAAGCGCTCCCGGATGATCTCACTGAAGGGATGCAGCTCGCTGTCTTCACCGAGCTCGTACCGAATGATCGAGATCAGATCAGTGACCCCATGACGCGTCCCGGGCGTCGAGGCCGTGATCTCCATGGCTTCGTACGCCTGCCAGAGGATATCAGGTGTCCACTGCTGCGGCGGGCGCTCCAGGCGGCGACCGAGTTCCTTGAGCTGCGCGAAGACTTCCCGCGGCTGGACCCCGGGGTCCTTGTAGGCCAGATGGAAGGCAAGGATTTCGTCCTGGTGTTTTTTCATGTAGTCGCGGAAGGAGTTGACCTTCTCCTCCGCATCGTCCTTGGTCATGATGACAGCACCTGCGTGAAGAATAGTGTCCATCGTGACTTCGTCATACACGATGTCCGCAGCGCGACGGATCTCAAGGATGCGGCTGCGCAGCTCGGGGTTCGCTGCCAAAGGGGCAATGGATTCGCGAGCCAAGTCCCATACTGCTTTCTCGCCGCCGCGCTGTTTCGCAGCTTCCTGGGCGTCGACACTGACGGCGTCCACCATGCGTCGGGTAATCGCAGTCAGTGGCTGCCCGGCGAGCTTCTCAAGCTCAGCCCTGTCGTCGTCTGCGATCTGCTGATTCAGCTTCGCCAGACGCGCAGCCAGCGTGGAGACCTCGTCCGGCGAGACTGTGGCATTGCCAACCTTGCGCAGCAACTTCTCAAGGGACTGCTGACGGGTCGCGTCCTTGTCCATGGGCGCGACGTCGAGCTGCTTGTGCTCGGTCACCCCGATCGCATCGACGATCATGAAATGAGTCTTCGACTCGACATCCGGAGAAACCTGCTGGAGTTCAGCGCGCTTGAGCGTGCGGGCACCGCGGCCCTTCATCTGCTCGAAGTAGGCCCAAGACCGCACGTCGCGGAGGAAAATCAGGCACTCCAGCGGCTTGACGTCGGTGCCTGTGGCGATCATGTCTACCGTGACCGCGATCCGCGGGTTGGCGTCGGTGCGGAAAGCATTGATCAGATCGTGTGCTTTGAGCGCCTTATGGGTGATCTTCTTACAGAAGTCGTTGCCACGGCCGAACTCGGTGCGCACAATCTCAACGATGTCATCGGCATGCTGGTCGTTTTGCGCAAAGATCAGGGTCTTGGGCACCATACGCTCAGACTCAGGAATCTTCTGACGCTCCGGAAAGATCTCCGTGTACAGCTTGTCTCGGAAGGTCCTTATGACCTTGCGGATCTGGTCCTTGGTGATGACCGATGAACCGACCTGAGACGCCCGGTATGTGAAGTCGTCTTCCAGTTCTTCGTACTTCTGCTTGCGAGTACGCCGCTCAACCTTGGGGACCACAATGCCCGATGGGATCGTCGCTCCCTGCTCGGTGACCTCGGTACGGATGCGATATACCTCAAACGGGACGTTCACCCCGTCCGCTACAGCCTGATCGTAGGTGTACTCAGATACGAGGTTGCCCTCGAAGAACCCGAAGGTCTGCGCGACGGGCGTCGCGGTGAGACCCACGAGGTGGGCATCGAAGTATTCGATGACCTGGCGCCACTTTCCATAGATGGAGCGGTGACATTCATCGACGATAATCAGATCGAACGTCTCCGGGGGAATCTCCGGGTTATAGCGCACCTCGATCTGGCGGTCAGGCTGGTAATCATCCTCCGGAGATTCCGCCTCATCATCCAATGATGGCAGTGACTGGTTCGTGAGAGCCATCCACAATCGCTGGATGGTGGAAACAACGACCTTGGTCGAGTCGTGCATCTCCTCGCCAGTCACCAACCGCTGGACGTTGTACACCTCGGGGAACGCGTTGTTAGTACAAGGGATCAGGTAGTTATCGAACTCGCCTTTTGCCTGAGCCCCGAGGTTGTTCCGATCAACCAAAAAGAGAATCTTGCGCGCCTTGGCGAATTCGGCCAACCGGTACGAGAACGTGACCGCGGTGTACGTCTTGCCCGCTCCAGTAGCCATCTGGATCAGGGCACGCCTCTTGCCCATCGCATGTGAACGCTCAAGCCCCGTAACAGCCTCCACCTGAGCCGGCCTCAGTGTCTCGATGTCGAGGTTCGGCATTCTGAACCGCATCTTGGCACGCAACGACGGTGCCTGCGGATCCTCCTCGGCCTCGCGCATCCACAAGGCGAGAGTCTCCGGCCGATGGAAGGAAAAGACATTCCGCGACCGAGAGTCCGGGTCCAAGGTGTTGCGGAATCGGGTGCGACCCCCATCGCTCACGTACCGGAAGGGCAGTTCGTCGCGTCGCCACGCGGCCATCTTCTGCGAAGATTTGAGGTTGGTGACGTAATCGTCGGCCTGATCTTCGGCGGCGCTGAGGTCGACGCCCTCCCTCTTAGCCTCGATTACTCCAACGAGCTGCCGATCGATGTATAGCAGGTAGTCCGCACGTCCCTTGGCTACCGTCATTTCACGCACTGCGACACCCTGCTTAGCATAGAGGTTCAGCGTCGCGGCTTTATTGTCCTGGACTGACCAACCAGCTTCGGTGAGCATCCGATCCAGCTCGACACGGACTTCGGCTTCGGTCAGCGGTTCGCGAGCTGCCTCCTGGGCACGCCCCAGCCAGACATCTCGTTGCAGGGCGTCCGGTATTGCAGTAGCCCGCGAACCAAGTGCCTGCTCGACCGGTTGCGCTGCGGCGTCGCCAAGCGCCGACAGCAACCCGGCCAGGCGCTCATGCTCTGCCTGTGCAGCCGCCAGGTCTGCTTCCATCGCGTGGCGAGCTTGCTCCAGCGCCCCCGCTTCGCTGACCGCGGTCTGGTAGTTCAGCTTTGTTTGAGCAAGCTGATCGCAGACTTGCTTGTAGTCCTCGTTGAGCTGAGTGAGCGCTTCACGTTCAGCTACAGAAACCGGTTGCGCCTGGACCGGCGGTCTGGGGGGTACCCAAGCCCGGGGCTCGCGTGTTCCTGTCAGCAGTCGGTCGAACCAGACTCCAAGCTGAAAGCACGTTCTGACAGCATCGAACGCAGCTCGCTGTTCAGCGTATCCGGAGTGAACAGCCTGGTTGCCGAGACTCCTGATGCGGTCGAAGGCTGGCCGTACGCCACCGTGGAGTACGCCCGCCCGGTCGAGAGCATGAAGCCGATCTACTTGCCGGTCACCGGAGGGTCTCAGCTTGAAGCGTCGGATGAGGTCCCCTGCGAGGGCCTCACCGAACTGCCGAGATTTGACCAGGGCGATGTTGGGATCAGTGAAGATGACATTCTCTGCACCGGCTCCGTACAGCACCAGGAGATCCAGGTGATCAAGCAGAAAGCCAAAGTTCGACGACGCCACCGCGAGCTGCGCGATCCTCGGATCAACCCGTCCGTCAGCCACTCGCCCCGCCCTCCAGATCATTCAGCGCCTAAACGCAAGCTCTCTCAGCCTGCCAGAGGAGGGAAGATTCGCGCCAGTCACGACCCTTCGGCTGTAGGTAGCCAGCTGGGCGGCGCGCAGGCACCCCATCACCCTATCCGGATCACCCAGCCACACGGGGAACCGCCCTCTGCGATCGGCTAACGAGTCGCCATGGCGGACAGGAGACCTCAGGGCCCCGGTCGCATTGTCGAGGCGTTTGCCCGAACAAGCATTATTACGCGAATCCCACTGTGCTGAACTATAATTCGTGGCCAGCTTCACACTCTGTCGATCGGGAGGGGACGCGCATTGTCGCGGATCGATGCACCACCGGCTTTGGTCGATCGTATTGATGAGATGTCCCTACTAGTGGGCTGTGTCGATCGTGCTGTGCAGGCTGGTGAGGGCGCGGTGGTGGTGCTGCGGGGTGAGGCCGGCGTCGGCAAGAGCACTCTGTTGACGACCTTCCTTGAGCGCGCCGCCGAACAGCAAGCAGGGGCGGGCCTGCTGACCGGATACGGGCAGGCGATGTTGAACTCGCTGGCCTCGGACTCGTTTCAACCCGTGCGGGAGTGCCTGCGGTCGTTGACCGCGGCCGTGCAGCGGTCGGGCTCGCGCTCCGCGTTGGAGCGGGTGGTGTCGTCGTTCCGCACGAACGCCCCGGACTGGATCGAGTCCGTGCCGGTGGTCGGCCAGTTGCTGGCGGCCGGGGTGCGCACGGGTCAGACATTTATGGAGTCCGGTCGGGACGGGCTGGAAATGGACAGCCGGTTGGATCAGCTGGTCCGGCTGATCCAAGATCTCGTCAGCGAGAGCCCGTTGCTGATGGTCCTCGACGATCTTCATTGGGCCGACACCGCCACGATCGATCTGTTGATCACTATTGCGCTTCGGGTCGAGGGTCCGCTGATGTTGGTGCTTGCGTATCGGCCGGATCAGGCGCGGTCGGCGGAGCAGACACATTCGTTGCAGCGCGCGGTGTTTCGGCTGTGCCGCTATCGCCCCGAAGCCAGGATTGTCGATCTGGCGCGGTTGTCCAGCAGTGATACCGAGGCGTTGGTGCGTCAGGCGGCGACGGACAGATTGATTGCCCCGCACGTGATGTCGCGGATCGTTCGGTTGAGCACGGGTAATCCGCTGTTCGCCGAGTCGCTGGTTCGAGTCGGTGAGCATGGTGATGGGGCGGCGCCGGTGCAGATCACTGCTGTGCTCGAGGAGCGGCTGTCGTATCTGACCGAAGACGATCAACGGCTGTTGGAGACCGCGGCCCTGGTCGGCTACAGCTTCGAGGTCGACTATGTGGCTCGACTGGTGAAGCGCGGGACGTCGATGACGTCTACGAGCGCCTAGACGTTCTCTACGGCCAGCATGGGCTGGTGCGGCCGGCCGAGCCGCGCGGAGAGTACGACCGATACATCATCCACCATCCTTTGTTCACGCAGATCCTGCGGGAACGGGGCGCGGCCAACCCGCCACGCTGGCGACGCCAGCACGTCCGGTTACTCGAAATCCTCGACGCCGAATCGGACTGGGACGACGAGATGACCGTCCGGGCCGCCGCTGCGGCGGTCACCGCGCGTAACCGGGCACATGCCGGGGAGCTGGCGATGGCGCGACGGCAATTCACGCTGGGGGCGGTGTCGAAGGCACAGGAGTTGGCGCGGATCGCTGTCGAACAGGCTCCGTCTTTTCCGGCGTACGCGCTGCTGGCCGAATGTCTTTCTGCCGAAGGCGATCACGTCGGTGGAACCGATGCCTGGGCCGCAGCCCTGTCCCTTCTAGGTGCAAGGCCCGCAGCACCAACTTCGGAGACGCACGTACGCTTGTTGTGGGGGCGGAACCGGCGAATGCCGAACCGGTGGACTGAAGCCAGCCAGGTGCTCGACGGTCGACGTGGGCGGCAGTTTCGAAATCGCGCACCAGAATCTAGTCGACCCATCCCAAGCCTACGATGGCAGGAACAGTCGGCATCGCTTCGGTAACCAGTACCGCAGATTGTGCTCGCTTCTCGTCACGGCCCTTGATCAGCTTCTCGAACGATGCCGTGTTGCGCTGCTAGGTTGCCGCGCACTCCCACGTCGGTCAGGGCATCTTGTTCGCGCGCCCAGGGCGGTTCGGACGCAATCGCGCGTTCGATCCCCATATGTCGGAGCTTGCTGGCATTCTCGAAAGAGCAACTGCGGCAAGGGGGATCATGAATACCGTGCCACCGAACTGGTATCCCGACCCTCAGAACGAGGGCCTTCTGAGGTATTGGGACGGGACGGCGTGGATCGGCGGCCCGGTGCCAGTTCCTGCCGTGGACAGTGCCGAGCCGACCGGGCATAGCACTGTGCAGGCTGAGAAGGTCCCACTGTTCGGCACCCGAGCCTACGCGAAACGCCAATCACAGGAGCTGGCTGACGCACTCACCGAAAATCAAAGACTGCGAGCACAGTTGGCGAACCTCGGAGGACTCGAGGTCGCCGAGCTGCAGCGCCTGCGCGACGGGCTCGCGGCGCAGGTCACCGACCAGCAGACGCTGTTGGACACCGTGCGCAAGCAAGTGATCGTCACTCGCGAGGAGCAGGTGCTTCAAGAGATCGGCATCTACGAATACCGGCATCCTTTATCGGACTCGGTCACCTACCGCGATGCGCTCAAAGATCTGCAAGGCCAGATCAAAGACATGGCGCGCCGGGACGGCGGCGCGATCGAAGCATGGAAGACGTGGAGCGTCGAAGGGTCGGACGCCGCCGGCCGCAAGATGATTCGCGAATACTCGATGCTGATGCTGCGGGCCTACAACGCCGAGGCTGACAACCTCGTCCGTAGTCTCAAGCCCTACAAGCTGGATCCGGCACTCGACCGTCTCGACAAGATCGCTACCACCATCGAACGGACGGGGGCGACGATGCAATTGCGCGTAGCCCCGGCATATCATCGGCTCCGCCGACGCGAGCTGGAGTGGACCGCTGACCATCTCCAGAAGCTCGCCCAACAGAAGCAACGCGAGCGCGACACACGCGACAAGCTGCGCGAGGACCGAAAAGCACACGAGGAACTTGCCCGCGACCGAGCAAAGCTCGAAAAGCTGCAACAGCAGGACCGTGACGCCCTCGCCTCACTCGAGGTCGCAGGCAAGTCCGATACCGTGGATGCGGACGACCTGCGTGACCGGTTGGAGGACCGGGAGCGAAAGCTCACCACCATCGCCAACCAGGAGAATGACCTTCGCATCGGCTACGTCTACGTCATCTCCAATGTCGGTGCGTTCGGCGAGGGTGTCGTCCAGATCGGCATGACTCGTCGCCATGACCCGTACGAGCGGATCCGTGACCTGAGCAACTCATCGGTGCCGTTCAAATATGACATCCACACAATTTTCCTTGCCGACGACGCGGCCGGAATCGAAGCCGAGTTGCACCGCCGTCTGGCAGACAAACGCGTCAACGGGGTCAACCAACGCCGCGAGTTCTTCTACGCCACCCCTGCGGAAGTACGTGAGCGCCTGCAGGAACTGACAGACGAGCTCCTTGTATTCGACGAGCTTGCCGAGGCCGTGGAATTCCGTCAGAGTCCCGCTGACCCCCGCAAAAAGGACCAGCGATGATCTTGCGCGACAGAGGGCTTCGGCATCAGAGCCCGACAGTCGGACATGTCGATTTGGGTCGGGTTCTGCCTGCCTTCGTCATCGCTGTCCTCACAACGGCGCGGACTGGAACATGGAGTGGAGATGAGTCAATCGGACGAGTTTCCTGTGCACGGCGGGCCTTCACCCGGCAGGATGGATGTCATGCCGGAAGCTAAGGGCCAGTTGACGATCCGCTCCCACGGCAGCGCCGATGATCTGTTCCAGCTCCTCGAATGGTTCAATGACGACGACCAACTGCGAGGCCGAGTGAGACTGCCCGCGAATCGGATTCGGCCGGGTCAGATGGGTGACCTTTACGATGTGCTTGTCGTGGCTGTTGGTGCGGGCGGCATCGCCCCCGCCCTGGCCCGGTCGCTGACCGCGTGGTTCACCGCGCGCCGATCCGATATCGCCGTCACCCTCAAGCTCGACGATCACACCGAGATCACCCTGGACGCCAAGCGAATCCAGACCCCAGAGATCACCCAGGCCTTGCAGAGCATGCTCGAACGGTCCCACGACTCCCAGTGACACCGGCATCGAGTCGCAGCGGGTGGCGTGCCGCTCTGATCGGAGTGAGCCGGTACGTCGATCCCGAATTCCCCGATATTCCGGCCGCCCTCAACAACGTCACAGATCTCGCCCGGCTGCTGACTGCGGCGACCGGCAGTGCTCTCGCTGAACACCAGTGCAACGTCCTGACCGATCCCGAGCACAACACGCAGGTCGGCAAGGCTGTCGCAGCCGCAGCGCGGGAAGCCGGGGATGTGCTGTTGGTGTATTTCGCCGGACACGGCGTGGTGGATCGGCGCGGGCGGCTGTATCTGGCGCTGTCCGGTACCAGTCGCGACGAACCCGAGTGGAGCTCAGTACCGTTCACGACGCTGCGCGATGAACTCGCGTCGAGTCCAGCCCGCGCACGCGTCCTGATCTTGGACTGCTGCTTCTCGGGACGAGCGTTCGAGGCCATGGGTACGTCCTCCTCACTCGTTGACGGACAGATCGACATTCAGGGCACCTACACCATCGCCTCCTCGGCCAGGAACGAACCGTCAGTCGCGCCCGAGGGGCATCGCCACACCGCCTTCACCGCAGCCCTGCTCAGCACCGCCACCCACACCGGGCTCACTCTCGATCAGCTATACCGCAAGGTCGACCATGCCCTGCACCGCGACGGCTACCCCCGCCCCCAACGACGAACCGTCAACATCGCCGGGGAACTTCGTCTGTTCACCCCACCCGCGCTCCGATCAGCACCTGGTGACAACGCCACGATCACACCGATGCGCGACCAACTCACCACCGCCGATGACAACGCCGATGCGCTTTTCGAGGACGGCCGGCGCTTCGCCGATCAAGACGACCTCCCCCAGGCGGAGAGCTCGTGGCGGCAAGCAGCAGCGCAGGGACATACCGGCGCGATGAACAATCTAGCCAACCTGCTCGATGCGCAAGGCCTAGCCCGTGAAGCACACGAGTGGTACCGCCAAGCCGCCGAGCGCGGCAACGTCATTGCCATGGGCAATCTGGCAAGCCTTCTACACCAGATGAAACGGGTAAGCGACGCCGAACTCTGGTGGCGCCGCGCAGCGGAGTCCGGCAACACCGACGCCATGTACAACCTCGCCCTCCTGCTCGACAAATCTCGGCACCTCGGCGAGGCCCTCACCTGGTACCAACGAGCCGCCGAAGCCGATCACCCCGACGCGATGCACAACCTCGCGATTCGACTGCGCTACCGCGGACAACTCCCCGAAGCCACTATCTGGTGGCAACGCGCCGGGCACCGCAGGGCACAACGCGCAAGCGAGAAGCTGCACGGACCGGTCTCGCGTCGGCAATCACGCTGAACGGGTGGTACCCCCAAATGAGAATGCCGTGATCGACAGGCAGATCCCCACACCCGCGTAAGTGCTCGAGCCCTGCACGGTGGACATGCCGGTCGCCGCGATCGCGGCATTCTGTGTACCCAGTCGATTCGCCCACAGCGCGGGCACAAGTTGTCGTCGTTCATGCGCGTTCCCCACCATCTGGCTGCGCATTCCCTTGACACTGGACCGATTTCCGCCCAGCAATGTCGCCATAGCCACATCCGAATTTATGTAAGGGTCCCTCAATTCGAGGCCGCTGTGCAATGTTGGACCGTCTCGGTTCCAGCGGCCGAGATGCGGCGTTCCGACGGCATCTTCGCTCGGAGACCCCGCGGAGATCGCGGATCGACAGCAGCTCCTGAACTACACCGAACCACCCCGCTGACTCTCCTCCGGACAGGTCGCACATTCGGCGGCAGTCCAACTAGTCCGGGGACATGTGGTATTCGACCTGGTCGTCAGGGATTTCGATTCCGTGGCGACTGAGGTTGTCGAGGAGTTGGTGGGTGAAGCGGCGGGGTGGGCGGTAGTGGGTGCTGTGGTCGGAGATGAGATGGAGGTGGCCGGATTTGGCGGAGAGTTCGCCGGCAGCGGCTACTGGGGCGCCGGACAGGAAGCTGGAGTGGTGGAACTGGCCGAGGATGTGGTGAGGAGAAGAGTAGAGGGCGCCGTCGGCGTCCATGACGAAGATGGCTCGGCCGCCCTGGGGGGTCCAGAGGGTTCGGGACGTGGTGGTGTCGAAGGGGGCGCCTTGGGCGTCGTACAGGAGGCCGTTGGTGATGGTCAGCTTGTAGGGGGCGCGTTCGGAGGGGGTGAGGTAGCGGACGTGAGTGCCGTTCCAGCGGGTGTTTCCTGGGAGGTGCTCGCCTATGAACTCGGGGCGGAGTGGGGTTGTTTCGTAAGGCACGGGAGCTGAGGGGGTCGACAGGACGGTCACTTTGGAGGGGTCGAGGGATGAGGACGACAGGATCTCCCGGACTATCGCGGCGGCGTTGGGGTTGTTCTCGCGCGCTACCAGAGCGGTCGCGTTTCGGTCGCGCCAGCCGGGCCAGATGAAGCCCACTTCGGTGCCGGACTTCAGGCGGAGGAGCAGTACCTCGCGGTTGTAGCCTGCGGGCTTTCGGAACATCTTTCCGACGATGGGCTGGATGTCGATCCAGGACAGGTCGATTCGGGCGATGGGGTCGAGGTGGACGAACTCTGACCACCTTTCGAGCGGGACCTCGCGGTAAGAGCGGTCGGGCCATGGGCGCATGGAGTCGAGGTCGGCGACTACACGGGTGAGGAAGTGGCGCTTTTCTGCTTCGGTGAATGGGGCGTGGACTACTGGGTCGAGGGCCGTGTTGGAGTCGAGGGCCGCGGTGAGGGCTTGGTGTTCTTCCTCGACCGTCAGATCCCAGAGGGGTTGGTGGACAAGCCATTCTGCGGTGCGACGGGCCTCGGTGTCGCCGAGGGTACTGGCGAACTGGGTGCGGTACAGGACGGCGGTGACGACTGCACGCCATGGCTCGGTCATGTCGAATCCTCTCTTGCTACTTCGGGGCTCGCAGGTCGATCTGGGTGGGATCTATTCGGAGGCCTTCGCTGCGAAGTTGGTCGATAACCTGGTTCGAGAATGTTTGGGCGGGGCGGTAGTGGCCACTGGCGTCGGTGATGAAGCGAAGTTCGCCGTTGACCACTTCGAACTCGCCTGCACCGGCAACCGGGGCGCCGGAAAGGAAGCTGGAGTGGTGGAATTCGCCGGGGGCATGGTACTTCGAGGCGTAGAGGGCACCGTTCTCGTCCATGACGAAGATCGCTCTTCCGCCGTTGAAGTGGGTAGCTGAGGTGGTGGTGTCGAACAGGGCGCCGGTGGCGTCGTAGAGCTTGCCATCGTGGATGGAGAGTTGGAAGCTCTGGCGTTCTTCGGGGGTGAGGTAGCGAACGGATTGTCCTGGCCAGATCGAGTTTCCGGGGAGGTTTTCGCCCTTGTAGTGGGGGTTCATCGGGGTGGTCCTGAGTTTGGGAACAGAGCCTGTTCGGCGGCCGAAGACTGCCAGTCTCGCTGCGGCCTCCTGGACCCACTTGGCGACCTTTGCCGTGAGGGCTCGGACTCGGTCGGCCATGACGCCGACGACCCGCGCGGATTCCCTTGCCTTGGTGGCCAAGCCGGCGATGATCGACGCGATGCGGGCTGCTTTGACGGCTACTCGGGCGGCCCAGGCGGTATTGCCGATGTACTCGGACAGGCCCGCGGTCACCGGAGCCAATAACGCCAAGCCGATTTCTACCGCGGCGGTTTCGAGGCCCAGGTCTTTCAGCTCTTCGAGGATTTGGTGGTGGGCCTCGTCGAGGTGGTGGGCGTAGTCGCCGCAGGCGGTACCGATCTCGGCGCTGATGGCGGCAAGGTCGGTCAGGTCGGATTGGCGGGTTCGGGCCGCCTCGATCGCGGCGGGGATTTCCTCGGACTGCTGGTTGGCGAGGAGGTCTATGGCCTTCGGGATCGTGTCGGCCAGGGTGTGGAAGTTGGTGGCCGTGGTGGACCAGGCGGACTGGGCGGCAAGGAGTTCGGACTGGTGGCCGTTGGGCCACATGGCGCCGACGGCGTCCTTGATGATCGACCAGCCGAAGGGTTCGGGGATGCCGTCGCCGGCCGCGGAGGGAGCCTCGTCGGGGAGGCAAGATGGCGGGGTCAGGGCGGGTGGTGGAGGGGGTTCCACCTCGTTGTGGTCGGCTGCGGACTCCCCTGCCTGGTGGTTGTAGGCACCGACCACGATCAGGTCTCGGACTTGTGCCGCGGCGGCGGCCAGTTGGGCGGAGGCTTGCAGGGCCGAGTTCGCGGCTTGGTCGTACGCGGCGGACCATTCTTGGCCGATGGTGTCGCTGCCGGCCATGCCGGCGTTCGCGCGGAGGACGGTCAGCAGGCCGGAGTGGGTTTCGATCGCGTCGGACTCTAGGGTGCCGAAAACCTCTCCGGCGGAGCTGTATTCGCCTGAGCGGCAGACGATCAGCGGGACCGTGGGAGGCGGGCTCATGGCCACATGGACGCGTTGGTGGATCCCACCGTTCCGTAGGCGGTGTGGGCGGCGGAGAGCTTCTCGCGCAGGGCTCGCAGGGCCTCGCGCATGAGGGCGGCCGCGGCTACACGGTCATCGTGGGCGGCGCGGTGGGCGGTGGCGGCTTCGCCGGACCAGTCCACGTGGAGCTCGGCTACGCACTTCTCGATCGCGGCTATCCGGGCCTCGATCGAGGACTCCAGTTTGGCTGTGCCGTCGATGAGTTGTTGCAGACCACCCAGGTCGACCCGATAGTCCGCCACTAGACCACCTCGGGCAGGTCGAGGCCCGAGCCGGCTTGCGCGACCGCCTCCGCTCGGTGGTGGTCAATCCGGGTGTGTTCCGCGGCCGCCTGGCGGAGGAGGGTGGCGTCGGTGGCGAAGGAGGTGAGAATCCGGTGGGCGCCGGATTCCCAATCGGTCCACGGGGTCTCGTGTGAGGCCGCGGCGTCACCTTGCCAGTCGCCGCCCAGGAACGAGCGGACCAGCCGCATGTGTGCGGTCAGGTCGTCCACGAGGTCCTGGGCCGCGCGGTCCAGCCAATCCGCGGCCGCGCGCATCGCGGCCGGGTCGATCTTCAGTGTCCCCACCATCCGCACGAAGGTAGTGACGGAAGGCGGTGGTGGGGTGCGAGATTCGAACTTCGCGCACTCGGGGTGGGGCTAGCCCGCGTGCATCCACTCGGAGGTGAAGCGGGGGCGCGGGCGGTGGTAGGAGAGGATCGAGGTGGGGGTGGTGTGGCGGCGGATGATGACCTCGAGGGCCTGGGGGAAGGTGGGGGCTACGAGGTCGAGGGAGAGGACGCCGTCGGAGACGATTCGGCCGTCGTCGAGCATCAGGAGGAAGGTGGTGCCGGCGGTGTTGGCGGCCAGGGGGGTCATGCGGTGGCCCAGGGCGCGTTCGAAATCGGCGTAGCGGTCGTACATGCCGCTGGCTACGTCGATGGGGTCGAAGAATAGGGGGTCCGCGGTCCAGAGGGCGCCGGGGAGATCCGGGGGCTGGAGGGTCAGGTTGCCGAAGCCTTGGAGGATGCTCGCAGCGGGGCGGGAGACGTGGAAGCCCTCGGCTTCCAGCTGGTCGGTCCAGCCGGTGATGTCGATACGACGGGAAGGGGTCCAGCCCGCTGCGGTGAGGGCTCGGCACGTCACTGGATTCGGCCAAAAGTAGCGCATAGTGGATATTCGGCGCTGGAAGTTCTTGGGCACGTATCGATTTGATCGAGATACGCCAAAGGCCCCCAGCTATTGCTGGGGGCCTTCGCGAATGATGTTCCGGCGGTGTCCTACTCTCCCACACCCTGTCGAGTGCAGTACCATCGGCGCAGGTGGCCTTAGCTTCCGGGTTCGGAATGGGACCGGGCGTTTCCCCACCGCTATAGCCGCCGTAACTCTATGAAACTGTCACACAGAGAGCCAAACCCGGCACCCGCGAACGGGATTCGGATCTGTCTGCTCAGTGATCTGTGTGTTGTTTCAGATACTGCACAGTGGACGCGTAGCTTCTTTGTTGGTAAGTCCTCGGCCTATTAGTACCAGTCACCTCCATGCGTTACCGCACTTCCAGTTCTGGCCTATCAACCCAATGGTCTGTTGGGGGCCTTACCCCCTCGAGGGGGTGAGAAACCTCATCTTGGAACAGGCTTCCCGCTTAGATGCTTTCAGCGGTTATCCCTTCCGAACGTGGCCAACCAGCCGTGCTCCTGGCGGAACAACTGGCACACCAGAGGTTCGTCCGTCCCGGTCCTCTCGTACTAGGGACAGCCTTCCTCAAGTTTCTAACGCGCGCGGCGGATAGAGACCGAACTGTCTCACGACGTTCTAAACCCAGCTCGCGTGCCGCTTTAATGGGCGAACAGCCCAACCCTTGGGACCTACTCCAGCCCCAGGATGCGACGAGCCGACATCGAGGTGCCAAACCATCCCGTCGATATGGACTCTTGGGGAAGATCAGCCTGTTATCCCCGGGGTACCTTTTATCCGTTGAGCGACACCGCTTCCACTTGCCGGTGCCGGATCACTAGTCCCGACTTTCGTCCCTGCTCGACCTGTCGGTCTCACAGTCAAGCTCCCTTGTGCACTTGCACTCAACACCTGATTGCCAACCAGGCTGAGGGAACCTTTGGGCGCCTCCGTTACATTTTGGGAGGCAACCGCCCCAGTTAAACTACCCACCAGGCACTGTCCCTGAACCCGATCAGGGTCCGAGGTTAGAGGTCCAATACGATCAGAGTGGTATTTCAACGATGACTCCACGAACACTGGCGTGCCCGCTTCACAGTCTCCCACCTATCCTACACAAACCGTACCGAACACCAATACCAAGCTATAGTGAAGGTCCCGGGGTCTTTTCGTCCTGCCGCGCGTAACGAGCATCTTTACTCGTACTGCAATTTCGCCGAGTCTGTGGTTGAGACAGCTGAGAAGTCGTTACGCCATTCGTGCAGGTCGGAACTTACCCGACAAGGAATTTCGCTACCTTAGGATGGTTATAGTTACCACCGCCGTTTACCGGGGCTTAAATTCTCAGCTTCGCTCCGAAGAGCTAACCGGTCCTCTTAACCTTCCGGCACCGGGCAGGCGTCAGTCCGTATACATCGTCTTACGACTTCGCACGGACCTGTGTTTTTAGTAAACAGTCGCTTCTCACTGGTCTCTGCGACCCAACCCAGCTCCCACCGCAAGGGTGTTCACCAGACCGGGCCCTCCTTCTCCCGAAGTTACGGAGGTATTTTGCCGAGTTCCTTAACCACAGTTATCTCGATCGCCTTAGTATTCTCTACCTGACCACCTGTGTCGGTTTGGGGTACGGGCCGTGTACCAACTCACTAGAGGCTTTTCTCGGCAGCATAGGATCACTGAATTCGCCTCAATCGGCTACGCATCACCTCTCAGGCTACATGTCTGGCGGATTTGCCTACCAGACGCCCTACAGGCTTACACCAGGTATTCCATCACCTGGCCCAGCTACCTTCCTGCGTCACCCCATCGCTTGACTACTACACCCAGGGTCCCGTGCAGCAATTCTCCCTCTCGCCCGAAGGCTCGATAAGAGAACATTTGGACGGTTAGCACAGATGATTCGCCATTGGGCGCGGATACACGGGTACGGGAATATCAACCCGTTGTCCATCGACTACGCCTGTCGGCCTCGCCTTAGGTCCCGACTCACCCTGGGCGGATTAACCTGGCCCAGGAACCCTTGGTCATTCGGCGGACGAGTTTCTCACTCGTCTTTCGCTACTCATGCCTGCATTCTCACTCGCATGGCCTCCACGGCTGGATCACTCCGCCGCTTCCCTGGCCATACGACGCTCCCCTACCCACCCAGACGACTGGCCCGAAGGCGATCTGTATGTCTGAGTGCCGCGGCTTCGGCGGTGTACTTGAGCCCCGCTACATTGTCGGCGCAGAATCACTTGACCAGTGAGCTATTACGCACTCTTTCAAGGGTGGCTGCTTCTAAGCCAACCTCCTGGTTGTCTTCGCGACTCCACATCCTTTTCCACTTAGTACACGCTTAGGGGCCTTAGCCGGCGATCTGGGCTGTTTCCCTCTCGACTATGAAGCTTATCCCCCACAGTCTCACTGCCGCGCTCTCACTCACCGGCATTCGGAGTTTGGCTGACTTCGGTAAGCTTGTGGGCCCCCTAGGCCATCCAGTAGCTCTACCTCCGGTGAGAAACACGCGACGCTGCACCTAAATGCATTTCGGGGAGAACCAGCTATCACGGAGTTTGATTGGCCTTTCACCCCTACCCACAGCTCATCCCCTCAGTTTTCAACCTAAGTGGGTTCGGGCCTCCACGACGTCTTACCGTCGCTTCACCCTGGCCATGGGTAGATCACTCCGCTTCGGGTCCATAGTGTGCGACTCAGGGCGCCCTATTCGGACTCGCTTTCGCTACGGCTCCCCCACACGGGTTAACCTTGCCACACACCGATGACTCGCAGGCTCATTCTTCAAAAGGCACGCCATCACCTATTACAGCTCTGACGGATTGTAAGCGCACGGTTTCAGGTACTATTTCACTCCCCTCCCGGGGTACTTTTCACCTTTCCCTCACGGTACTAGTCCGCTATCGGTCACCAGGTAGTATTCAGGCTTATCGGGTGGTCCCGACAGATTCACAGCAGATTTCACGGGCCCGCTGCTACTCGGGAGTTGCTCACATGAGCCGTTGAGTTTTCGCTTACAGGACTCTCACCCTCTACGGTTGGCCATCCCAGACCAATTCAGCTAACACAACGGTTTCTGACTCATGCTCAGATCGGCAGATCTGAGAAGAACAATCCCACAACCCCGCATGGACAACGACTGCCGTCTATCACATCCACACGGTTTAGCCTCTTCCGCTTTCGCTCGCCACTACTCACGGAATCACTGTTGTTTTCTCTTCCTGTGGGTACTGAGATGTTTCACTTCCCCACGTTCCCTCCACACGCCCTATATATTCAGGCGCGGGTAACACGACATCACTCGTGCTGGGTTTCCCCATTCGGAAATCCTCGGATCTCAGCTCGTTTGACAGCTCCCCGAGGCTTATCGCAGCCTACTACGTCCTTCATCGGCTCCTGGTGCCAAGGCATCCACCGTACGCTCTTACACACTTACTAACAAAGATGCTCGCGTCCACTGTGCAGTTCTCAAACAACACACAAGATTGATTCTGTATCTCAGCACCAGCCGGAACCCATGTTCCGCGGTATGACTGAAGAACCAGTCTCGTCGTTTTTTGCCTGGAAAGAACGTCTGTTCTTTCAGGACCCAACAGTGTGTCGATATATCTGCTCTGCCGGCCACATGGGACCGAACTTGATGAGAAGAGGTTATCAGTGTTCCACCCATGAGCTTCCGCGGTCCCACGATTGGGGACTCAAACGGTCTCTGCCACAACCACATTCACCTGTGTGAAGCGTCGTGGAGAAGTGCTCCTTAGAAAGGAGGTGATCCAGCCGCACCTTCCGGTACGGCTACCTTGTTACGACTTCGTCCCAATCGCCAATCCCACCTTCGACAGCTCCCTCCACAAGGGTTAGGCCACTGGCTTCGGGTGTTACCGACTTTCATGACGTGACGGGCGGTGTGTACAAGGCCCGGGAACGTATTCACCGCAGCGTTGCTGATCTGCGATTACTAGCGACTCCAACTTCACGGGGTCGAGTTGCAGACCCCGATCCGAACTGAGACCGGCTTTAAGGGATTCGCTCCACCTCACGGTATCGCAGCCCTCTGTACCGGCCATTGTAGCATGTGTGAAGCCCTGGACATAAGGGGCATGATGACTTGACGTCGTCCCCACCTTCCTCCGAGTTGACCCCGGCAGTCTCTCACGAGTCCCCGCCATTACGCGCTGGCAACATAAGATAAGGGTTGCGCTCGTTGCGGGACTTAACCCAACATCTCACGACACGAGCTGACGACAGCCATGCACCACCTGTACACCGACCACAAGGGGGGCCATATCTCTATGGCTTTCCGGTGTATGTCAAACCCAGGTAAGGTTCTTCGCGTTGCATCGAATTAATCCACATGCTCCGCCGCTTGTGCGGGCCCCCGTCAATTCCTTTGAGTTTTAGCCTTGCGGCCGTACTCCCCAGGCGGGGTACTTAATGCGTTAGCTACGGCACGGATCCCGTGGAAGGAAACCCACACCTAGTACCCACCGTTTACGGCGTGGACTACCAGGGTATCTAATCCTGTTCGCTACCCACGCTTTCGCTTCTCAGCGTCAGTTACTTCCCAGAGACCCGCCTTCGCCACCGGTGTTCCTCCTGATATCTGCGCATTTCACCGCTACACCAGGAATTCCAGTCTCCCCTGAAGTACTCTAGTCTGCCCGTATCGACTGCAAGCTTGCAGTTGAGCTGCAAGTTTTCACAATCGACGTGACAGACCGCCTACAAGCTCTTTACGCCCAGTAATTCCGGACAACGCTCGCACCCTACGTATTACCGCGGCTGCTGGCACGTAGTTGGCCGGTGCTTCTTCTACAGGTACCGTCACTTGCGCTTCGTCCCTGTCAAAAGAGGTTTACAACCCGAAGGCCGTCATCCCTCACGCGGCGTCGCTGCATCAGGCTTTCGCCCATTGTGCAATATTCCCCACTGCTGCCTCCCGTAGGAGTCTGGGCCGTGTCTCAGTCCCAGTGTGGCCGGTCACCCTCTCAGGTCGGCTACCCGTCGTCGCCTTGGTGGGCCGTTACCCCACCAACAAGCTGATAGGCCGCGGGCCCATCTCGCACCAGTAAACCTTTCCAACAACCCCCATGCAGAGGCTGCTCATATCCGGTATTAGACCCAGTTTCCCAGGCTTATCCCAGAGTGCGAGGCAGATCACCCACGTGTTACTCACCCGTTCGCCGCTCGTGTACCCCGAAGGGCCTTACCGCTCGACTTGCATGTGTTAAGCACGCCGCTAGCGTTCGTCCTGAGCCAGGATCAAACTCTCCGTTGAAGACTCTAGACACGCTCCGAAGAGCGAATCAGAAGTATCTCGAACCAGAGTCCGAAAACCTAGCAAAACAGTCGGCCGGAAAATTGACCGACTTAAATGTCCGACCCCATCACACGGGGGGTGTGAGGCCGGAACCAAATTTCAAAATTTGGCACTGACATTCATCGACACACTATTGAGTTCTCAAAGAACACACGCACAAGCCATCGATCCGAGCGGTAAGCCCGTTCGACTAGCTAGGCAACTTTTCAAGCTTAGCCCCGGCCATGCAGCAGAACCAAATCCGCTGGTCAGGTGGAACTAGTGTGATCATCAGGCGCTCCTCGTCCAACCTCGTTTCCCAGGCCCTTGGGGCTCCGGGTCGGTGTCCGTGTCGCTCTGACCTGGAATAAGTTACGTGGTGCGTCGAAGCAAAGTCAAATCGCCTCTCTACCTGCGGTTTTCCGGCGACTACGCGGAGGACCGCGGGGGCTTCCAGCCTTCGAGGATGCGGCGGCTGTGGGAACGGAACATCGCTACCGAGACTTTGTTCGGGATCGCGAGGAGTGCGGCGTCGCGCAAGGCGGCGAGAGTGGCCGAGCCCGGGGAGGTCATGCGGGTTCCGTGTCTGGACAGAAAGCTCATCCGGGCGACCCGGCTGCGGCGGGCGGCGGAATAGCGGGCGAGATCCGGTGCGCAGGCCGCCAGAGTGACGGCGTCCTCCAATGCCATGCCCGCTCCCTGGCCCAGGGTTGGGCGCATCGCGTGGGCCGCGTCCCCGATCAGGGCCACGCGGCCATTCCACAGGTGGCGTGGGACATCGATTTCGAGCAGTTCATCGGTCACCACGGTCGAGCGGTCGGTGACGGCGATGAGTTCCGGCAGCGGATCGGGCCAGTCGGTGAAGTAGTCCAGGTCCGCGATGCTGGGACGGCCCGCGGTGAAGACATAGGTGCGGTCGCCCGCGATCGGCACCACTCCGGCTTCGCCATGCCGGCCCAGGATCACGCCCACGGGATCGGGCGCGGGAAGGTCGAGGACCCATCGCCACGCCGCGATGCCGGTCCGCTGCACCGGGCGCTCCTGCGGCCACAGCCGGCTCCGGACCACGCTGTTGACGCCATCCGCACCGACGACCAGGTCGTATGGGTCGGCTCCGGTGGCGGTTTCGACCCGCCCGTCCGCGTGGACGTCGATAACCCGGGTAGCTGTGCGGACGCAGTCCGCGGGCACCGCGGCGGCGAGGATCGCGATCAGGTCGGCGCGGTGCAGGGCGACCACTCCGCCGGTGAAGTCACTGATGCGTGCGTCCACCAGGACCCGCCCGCGATCGTTCCGCGCGAAGCCACGTCGATCCGGCAGGGTCCCCGCTCTCACCGCCTCACCCACCCCGAGCAGGTCCAAGGCATTCAAGGCATTGGCCGCGAGGACGATTCCCGCGCCCACCTCGGTGAACTGGGGCGCGCACTCGTAGACGACGACCTCCCAGCCCGCCGCGCGCAGTGCGATCGCGGCGGCCAGGCCGCCGATTCCGCCCCCGACAATCCCGGCCCTGCCCTTGGCTTCGGCCATGATCCCTTCCTGAACGTAGGCGTGGCGCGATCGTAAATCTCCGATTCATCCCGAAGTCGTAGGAGTGCGCTGGATCGCGGCACCGAATACCTCCCGACCGGAAATCGAGTGGAGGGCAAGCGGTATGGGTGGACAGGCGGATCGCACCGGGGTGTCGCGGGCGGTGGAGGCGGCGGTGGAGGCGGCCAAGCGGGGTGACGTGATCGCGGCTCGGCAGTTGCTGACGCTGGCCGACCAGCTGGCGGCCGAGGCGCTCGCGCGCGAGACGGCGCGGGCGAATCGGCTGGGGCGGCTGCGGGTTCCGCGGATACCGGGGCTGCCGCGGCGCTGAGAGGACGTGGGCCCTAGGCCCTTCCGCCCGACCGGTCCGCCCTCCGACGGAGACACGCATGGCCCCGGCCGGGGGTGGGCGTTGGCCGACCACGGAACCGGATGAACCACCAGAGAACCGGACGACCAGTTCGGCGTTGCGTTGAGCATTCACGGGCATTCCCCCAGCAAGAATGGTCGAAGTGCGCCGTCTGACGGGGATCGTGCGTCATCTCGGCCGAGCCCAGAGAGGATGGCTCGGGTTTCACGACCCGGGTCCGGACGAAGGAGTCGGCGTGAATTCATCGGTGGGGTCGCGAACCTCGGACGATCAGGAGCGCGGGGCCGACAGCCTGGTCTACGTCGTGTTCATCACCGCGGCGGCCGCGATGGGTGGATTCCTGTTCGGCTACGACAGTTCCGTCATCAATGGCGCGGTCGAGGCCATCCGCGATCGGTACGACATCGGGTCGGCGACGCTGGCGCAGGTGGTGGCGATCGCGTTGATCGGCTGCGCGGTGGGCGCGGCCATCGCCGGGCGGATCGCGGATCGGATCGGGCGTATCTGGGTGATGCGGATCGCGGCGACGCTGTTCACGGCGAGCGCGATCGGGTCGGCGTTGCCGTTCGCGCTGTGGGATCTGGCCATGTGGCGTGTGATCGGCGGGATCGGGATCGGGATGGCCTCGGTGATCGGGCCCGCCTATATCGCCGAGGTGTCGCCGCCGGCGTACCGCGGACGGCTGGCCTCGTTCCAGCAGGCGGCCATCGTGATCGGCATCGCGACCTCGCAGCTGGTGAACTTCGCGATCCTGAAGATGGCGGGCGGTGAGCAGCGCGGGAGTATCGCGGGGCTGGAGGCCTGGCAGTGGATGCTCGGCGTGATGGTGATTCCGGCCGGGCTGTACGGGCTGTTCTCCTTCACGATTCCGGAGTCGCCGCGGTATCTGATCTCGGTCGGCAAGATCGAGAAGGCGAAGCAGGTGCTGGCCGAGGTCGAGCGCGGCACGGGCGATCTGGACGCCCGGGTCGCGCAGATCGAGCAGGCCATGCACAGCGAGCACCGGTCGACGTTCAAGGATCTGCTGGGCGGGAGGTTCGGGTTCCTGCCGGTGGTGTGGATCGGTATCGGGCTGTCGATGTTCCAGCAGCTGGTCGGCATCAATGTGGTCTTCTACTACTCGGCGACGCTGTGGCAGTCGGTCGGCATCGATCCGTCCAGTTCGTTCTTCTATTCGTTCACCACCTCGATCATCAATATCGTCGGCACCGTGATCGCCATGCTGCTGGTCGACCGGATCGGGCGGAAACCGCTGGCGCTCATCGGCTCCGCGGGCATGGCCGTCGCGCTGGGACTGGAGGGGTGGGCGTTCTCGGCCAAGACCGGGTCCGGTGACAGCGTGTCGTTGCCGCACGCGCAGGGCATTGTCGCGCTGGTCGCGGCGCACTGCTTCGTGCTGTTCTTCGCGCTGTCGTGGGGTGTGGTGGTGTGGGTGCTGCTGGGTGAGATGTTCCCGAACAGGCTGCGCGCGGCCGCGCTGGGTGTGGCGGCGTCGGCGCAGTGGATCGCCAACTGGGTCATCACCGCCAGCTTCCCCAGCCTCGCGGACTGGAACCTGTCGGGGACGTACGTCATCTACACGCTGTTCGCACTGCTCTCGATTCCGTTCGTGCTCAGGTTCGTTCCGGAGACCAAGGGCAAGGCGCTGGAGGAGATGGGCTGACACCCGCGCGAGGCGGCCGGGCTATTTCAGGATCTTGGTGATCTGGCCCGCGCCGACGGTCCGGCCGCCCTCACGGATGGCGAATTTGAGGCCGACCTCCATGGCGATCGGCTGGATCAGCACGACTTCCATGGAGACATTGTCGCCGGGCAGCACCATCTCCACTGCCGTCGGCAGGGTCACGACGCCGGTGACATCGGTTGTGCGGAAGTAGAACTGGGGGCGGTAGTTGTTGAAGAAGGGGGTGTGACGGCCGCCCTCCTCCTTCGACAGGATGTACGCCTGACCCTCGAACTGCGTGTGCGGGGTGACCGAACCGGGCTTGATGACGCATTGGCCGCGTTCCACATCCTCGCGGCGGACTCCGCGCAGCAGCAGGCCCACGTTCTCCCCCGCCTGGCCCTCGTCCAGGAGTTTCCGGAACATCTCGATGCCGGTGACGGTGGTCTTGGTGGTTTTCGGGCGGATGCCGACGATCTCGACCTCGGCATTGACCTTGAGCACGCCGCGCTCGATGCGGCCGGTGACGACGGTGCCGCGGCCGGTGATGGTGAAGACGTCCTCGATGGGCATGAGGAACGGTTTCTCCACCTCGCGGGCGGGGGTGTCGATCCAGTCGTCCACGGCGGCCAGCAGTTCGGTGATCGTCGCGCCCCACTCCCCCGCCGGATCGGACAGCGCCTGGAAGGCGGAGACCCGCACGATGGGGCTGTTGTCGCCGTCGAACTCGTACTCGCTGAGCAGTTCGCTCACCTCGAGTTCGACCAGCTCCAGGATCTCCTCGTCCTCCACCATGTCGCACTTGTTCAGCGCCACCACGATTTTCGGGACGCCGACCTGCCGGGCCAGGATCACGTGCTCCTTGGTCTGCGGCATCGGGCCGTCGGTGGCGGCGACCACCAGGATCGCGCCGTCCATCTGGGCGGCGCCGGTGATCATGTTCTTGATGTAGTCGGCGTGCCCGGGGCAGTCGACGTGCGCGTAATGCCGGTTCTCCGTTTGGTATTCGACGTGCGCGATGGAGATGGTGATGCCGCGCTGGCGTTCCTCGGGGGCCTTGTCGATGGCCTCGAAGGGCGTGAAGGGATTCAGGTCCGGATATCGGTCGTGCAGGACCCGAGTGATGGCCGCGGTGAGGGTGGTCTTGCCGTGGTCGATATGGCCGATGGTGCCGACATTGACATGCGGCTTCGTCCGCTGGAATCTCGCCTTCGCCACTGGAACCTCCTGCGCGCCCGTCGGTTCCAGGGTAGGGAGGACGGGGGCCGGAAGAGCTGAAAACCGGGCGAAACAGACGTCGAGGACCGTTGACGAAAACCCGTCTCGACCAGAGGTTTTCCGCGAATTCGCCGAGCGGTCAGCGGCCGCCTGGCTCACCGGCGGAAGTCGGCGGGGTGGGCTCGGCCGAGGTGGCCTGTTCCTTCGGGACACAGACCCACCGGCCGTCGGCGGTCAGACCCCACTGGGCGACGATGCGGCCGTCGGAGCAGTCGTCGCCGACATTGTGCTCGGGCTGGACGGAAGTCGGCGGTATCGACGGCAGCGTGGTGACGGTGGTCGGCGTCGGGGCCGGACTGGTGTCGGAGCAACTCATCAGCACGCAGCTGTAGGACACGGCCGCTACCAGGGCGACAGCCGACCCTGCCATACGCGCCTTCATCAGTGACGCCATAGGACGACCCTTTCGTGCCGAGACGATTCGGGCAAACAGCAATCACAGAGCAATCTATCGTGCGGTCCGCGCCCAACCGGCTGCGGCCGGAGCGGCGCAGTAACGTGGGCAGCTATGACAGCTGTTGCAGATCGTTCGCTCGGGCCGGAACTCGCCCGCACCGAGGGCATCGGGGAGGCCGATGTCCTGGTCATCGGACTCACCTCGTCGGAGGACGGGCCGGTCATCGCGCCCGCGGACGCGTTCGAGGATGTGCTCGACGGCGACACCCGCGACGCCCTGCTGAGCGCGCTGCGGGCGGTCGGGGCCAAGGGCAAGGGCGAAGAGGTCACCAAGGTGCCCGCGCCCGCCGGGCTGGGCGTGGACTTCGTGCTGGCGGTCGGGCTCGGGGCAGTGGACAAGCTCGACGCCGAGCAGGTGCGCAAGTCAGCCGGCGCGGCCGGGCGGGCGCTCACCGGGGTCGCCACCGCGGTCACCACGCTGTCGGGCCTGGATCTGGCCGCCGCGGCCGAGGGGTTCTACCTGGGCGCGTACCAGTTCACCGCGTTCAAGTCCGCCAAGAGCGCGCCCAAGCCCGAGGACCAGCCGGTGCAGCGGGTCGAGTTCCTGGTGCCCGCACCGGGATTCGGCGAGGAGGAACTGTTCCGGGCGCAGGCCATCGCCGAAGCCGTCGCCACCGCACGCGATTTCGTGAACACCCCGCCCAGCGACCTGTTCCCGGCCGAATTCGCCAACCGCGCGGCCGAACTGGCCAAGGCCGCCGGTCTCCAGGTCGAGGTTCTCGACGAGACCGAACTCGAATCCCAGGGCTACGGCGGCATTCTCGGCGTCGGCAAGGGCTCCTCGCGGCCGCCGCGCCTGATCCGCATCACCTACGCGGGCGGCGACCCCAAGGTGGCGTTGATCGGCAAGGGCATCACCTTCGACACCGGCGGCATCTCCATCAAGCCCGCGCAGTCCATGGAGAACATGACCTCCGACATGGGCGGCGCGGCGGCGGTCATCGCCACCACGCTGCTGGCGGCGCGACTGAGCCTGCCGCTCACCGTCATCGCCACCGTGCCCATGGCCGAGAACATGCCCTCGGCCACCGCGCAGCGGCCCGGTGACGTGCTCACCCAGTACGGCGGCACCACCGTCGAGGTCATCAACACCGACGCCGAGGGACGCCTCATCCTGGCCGACGCGCTGGTGCGCGCGGGCGAGGACGAGCCGGACTACGTCATCGACGTCGCCACGCTCACCGGTGCGCAGATGGTGGCGCTGGGCACCCGCACCCCGGGCGTCATGGGCACCGACGCCTTCCGCGACCGGGTGGCGCGCATCTCGCAGGCCGTCGGCGAGAACGCCTGGGCCATGCCGCTTCCCGCGGAACTGCGCGCCGACCTGAACTCCAAGATCGCGGATCTGCAGAACGTCGCGCCGCACCGCTGGGGCGGCATGCTGTCGGCGGGGCTGTTCCTCAAGGAGTTCGTGGCCGAGAGCGTGCAGTGGGCGCACCTGGATGTCGCCGGGCCCGCCTACAACACGGGCGGACCGTTCGGTTACATCGGCAAGGGCGGCACCGGTGTCCCGGTCCGCACGCTGATCGCCACGCTCGAGGACATCGCCGCGGAGTAATCGCGCCCCTGGTCGCGACACGAGTTCCTGTGACAAAACGCCCGCCCCGCTGCACAGCGGGGCGGGCGTTCGCGTCAGCGCTCAGCGCGGGGTGCACAGCAACAGCGCGGCCCTGAAGCTGCCCAGTCGGAACAGCCGCAGATCCAGCATCAGCTCGGGACCGGCAGGAGACCGTGCAGGTCCGCAGACCAGCGTCACCCCCCGGGAATGGTCGCGGCACCGACGTGTCGCCGCCGGCCTCGATCGTGTTGGCGGCGGTGCTGATCGAGCACGCGCCCCGAACAGCTTGCGGCCCAGGGTGTCCACGGGGCTCAGGCCCATTGGGCGGTGCGGCGTTCCAGGATGCGGCGGCGGGCGTCGTAGTCGCGCATGCGCTGCGGGTAGCCGACGCGACGGGCGTCGTAGACGGGAATGCCGAGGGCGCCCGAGAGGCGCTGCGCTCCGCGTTCGCCGACCACGCGACGGGTCCATTCGCCGTCATGCGCGACGAGCAGCACCGTGACATCGGTGACCGTGGTGCGCGGCTCGACGAAAGCCTCCACGCCGTAATGGTTTCGCGTCCAGGCCACGAGATGGCCCATGTCGGCCGGATCGGCCTCGCCTCGGCGCGCGGTACCGCTGTGCCCGAACAGATCCAGGAAACCCATTCCCGTCAACCTCCTCCCCGGCTTCGGAAAACCGCCGGATACTTCGATAGTGCGCAGCTCACGGCCGCTTCGCCAGACCATCGGCCATTTCCATAGCAGCTGCACAGAATCCCTTCAGAATCGACTCAGCGGGGGTGCGCGGTCCGGTCAGCGGCACGCCGGAAAGGCCGGGACGGCGCAAACGTGATACGTGTCATGGCATCCCGCTATTTCACCCGCGCGCCGTGGCGTTCGACGCTCACGCCGGGAAATGTGGCGTAGAGAGGTCGGCACAACCGCCGCCCTGTGACACGCCGCACCCGGACGAGTGCAAGGATGGGTGGCTGGAACAAGAACCAACACGGATCTCCGGTGCCATCACCCTGCGGTGGCCGTCCGGGACGACACCGCGACCCGCGGTGCCACGCCCGCGGAGAGACGAACTGTTTAACCCGACGAGCAGTCAGAGGAGTCAACGGACATGACCTTCTCCGTCCAGATGCCAGCTCTTGGTGAGAGCGTCACCGAGGGCACCGTCACCAGGTGGCTGAAGAAGGAGGGAGACACGGTCGAGGTCGACGAGCCGTTGCTCGAGGTCTCCACCGACAAGGTCGACACCGAGATCCCGTCCCCGGTCGCCGGCGTTCTCGTGAAGATCGTCGCCCAGGAAGACGATGTCATCGAGGTCGGCGGCGAACTCGGCGTGATCGGCGAGGCCGGTTCCGCTCCGGCCCCGGCCGCCGCCCCGGCTCCCGCCGCGGCCCCTGCCCCGGCCCCCGCGCCGGCGGCTCCCACCCCGGCCCCGCAGCCGGTCGCCGCCGCACCCGCCCCGGCTCCGGCCGCCGCGCCCGCCCCCGCCGCTGCCGCCTCCGGCACCCCGGTCAAGATGCCGGAGCTCGGTGAGTCCGTCACCGAGGGCACCGTCACCCGCTGGCTGAAGCAGGTCGGCGACCAGGTCGCCGTGGACGAGCCGTTGCTCGAGGTCTCCACCGACAAGGTCGACACCGAGATCCCGTCCCCGGTCGCGGGCACCCTGCTGGAGATCTCCGCGCAGGAAGACGACGTCATCGAGGTCGGCGGACAGCTGGGTGTCATCGGCAGCGGCGCCCCCGCGGCCGCCCCGGCCCCGGCGCCCGCTCCGGCCCCCGCCCCTGCGCCCGCCCCCGCTCCGGCTCCGGCCGCCGCGGCTCCCGCGCCCGCCCCGGCCGCTCCGGCCCCGGCTCCCGCGCCGAAGACCGCCCCGGTTCCGGCCGCGGCGACCCCGGCCGACGAGCCCTCCAGCAACGGTGGCCCCTACGTCACCCCGCTGGTGCGAAAGCTGGCCGCGGAGAACAACGTTGACCTCGCCGCCGTGACCGGCTCCGGGGTCGGCGGCCGCATCCGCAAGCAGGATGTGCTCGCCGCCGCGGAGGCCAAGAAGGCTCCCGCGCCCGTGGCCGCCGCGCCCGCCGCCGCTGCTCCGGCCGCCCCGGCCGCTGCCGCCGCCGCGCCGCGTCCGTCGCTGTCGCACCTCACCGGCACGGTCCAGAAGGCCAGCCGCATCCGGCAGATCACCGCGGCCAAGACGCTCGAGTCGTTGCAGACCACCGCGCAGCTCACCCAGGTGCACGAGGTCGACATGACCAAGATCGCGTCCCTGCGCAACCGCGCCAAGGCCTCGTTCAAGCAGCGCGAGGGCGTGAACCTCACGTTCCTGCCGTTCTACGCCAAGGCCGTCATCGAGGCGCTGGCCGTGCACCCGAACATCAACGCCTCCTACAACTCGGAGACCAAGGAGATCACCTACCACTCGGTGGTCAACCTGGGTATCGCGGTCGACACCGAGCAGGGTCTGCTCTCGCCGATCATCCACAACGCCAACGACCTGTCGCTGGCCGGACTGGCGCGCGCCATCGCCGATATCGCCAACCGCGCCCGCACCGGCGGCCTCAAGCCGGACGAGCTGGCCAACGGCACCTTCACCATCACCAACATCGGCTCGAACGGCGCGCTGTTCGACACCCCGATCCTGGTGCCGCCGCAGGCCGCCGAGCTGGGCACCGGCGCGATCGTGAAGCGCCCCATGGTGATCAGCGACGACGGCAACGAGTTCATCGGTATCCGGTCGATGGCCTATCTGCCGCTCACCTACGACCACCGCCTCATCGACGGCGCCGACGCGGGTCGCTTCGTGACCACGATCAAGCACCGTCTGGAAGAGGCCGCGTTCGAGGGTGACCTGGGCCTCTGAGGCCGGAACGGAGACGGGTCGGGGGTTGGATCGGATGAAGATCGTGGTCGCCGGTTCGTCCGGACTGATCGGGACGGCACTCGTCGCGGCCCTGCGCCGCGACGGGCACGAGGTCACCCGCCTCGTGCGCCGTCCCGTGCATGCCCGCGACGAATTCACCTGGGATCCGGTCCGTTCCAACCTGGACGAGCGCGCGCTGCGCGGTGCGGACGCCGTGGTGAACCTCTGCGGCGCGAGCATCGGGCGGCGGCGCTGGAACGGAAGCTACAAACAGGAGCTGCGCGACAGCCGCATCGTCCCCACCGACGTGCTGGCCGCCGCGGTCGCCGCCGCGGGAGTGCCGACGCTGGTCAACGCCAGCGGCGCGCACTACTACGGCGGCGAGACCGGCGACCGGGTCGTCACCGAGAGTTCCCCCGCCGGAACAGGATTCCTGGCCCGGCTCTGCGCCGACTGGGAGGCCGCCGCCGAGCAGGCCGCCGACGCCGGGGTGCGCACGGTGCTGCTGCGTTCGGCGGTGGTGCTGGCGCGGCACGGCGGCATGCTCGGAATGCTGTACCCGCTCTACTATCTCGGGCTCGGCGGGCGGCTCGGCAGCGGGCGGCAGTACGTCCCGTGGATCTCGCTCGACGACGAGGTGGGGGCGATCGTGTACGCGCTCACCCACGAGAACCTTTCCGGGCCGGTCAATATGTGCGGTCCCGCGCCGGTCACCAATGCCGAGTTCACGCGGGCGCTGGGGCGGGTCATGCATCGGCCGACGCCGTTGATGGTGCCCGCGTTCGCGTTGAAGCTGGCGGTCGGCGAGTTCGCGGACGAGGCGATCCTGCACGGGCCCAGGGCGATTCCCACCGCGCTGGAGGAAGCCGGGTACCAGTTCCAGCACCCGACCATCGGCGCGGCGCTGACCGCGACACTGGGCCACGCGGGCTGACGCCCGGAGCTTCCCGGCCGATACCGGGCGCGGTGCGCGTCACAGCAACCGCGCCGATACCGTGGACCCCGTGACCAATCAACTGTCCGACGTGGTGGTGCGGGACGCACGCGAGAGCGATCTGCCGGACATCCTGGTGATCCACAACAACGCCATCGCCGAGACCACGGCCATCTGGGATACCGAACTGGCCGACATCCACGAGCGCGAGGCCTGGTTCGCGGCGCGGACCGGCGCCGGCCATCCGGTGCTGGTCGCCGAGATCGGCGGCAAGCTGGCGGGGTACGCGAGTTACGGGCAGTTCCGGCCCAAGTCGGGCTACCGGTTCTCGGTCGAGAACTCGGTGTACGTGTCAGATATATTCCATCGCCGCGGCGTGGCCACCGCGCTCATGCGGGCGCTGCTGGCACGCGCCGAGAGCGGCGAGGTGCACGCCATGATCGCGGCGATCGAATCGAGTAACCGCACGTCGATCGCCCTGCACGAGAAATTCGGCTTCACCACCGTCGGGCGGTTGCCCGAAGTCGGGCACAAATTCGGGCGCTGGATGGACCTGACGCTCATGCAACGGACCTTCCCCGAAGGAGTAGCGTCGCCATCGTGAGCGAGAGCACTACGGCCACCGCGGCGTTACCCCGCGCGGTGTCGGCTCGCTTCGACAGCACACCCCTCGCGGTCGAAGATCTGGGCCTGATCGACTATCAGCGAGCCTGGGAATTGCAGCGGTCCATCGCGGACGAACGCGCCGAGGGCATCGGGCAGGATCGACTGCTGCTGCTGGAACACCCCTTCGTCTACACCGCCGGACGCCGCACCGAGCCACGGGATCTGCCCGTGGACGGCAGCCCGGTCATCGCGGTCGACCGCGGCGGGAAGATCACCTGGCACGGGCCGGGGCAATTGGTCGGCTACCCGATCGTGCGGTTGGCCGAACCGGTCGATGTCGTCGCGTACGTGCGCCGCCTCGAGGAGGCGCTGATCGCCGTGTGCGCGCGGCTCGGACTGGAAACCGGTCGGGTGGAAGGCCGTTCGGGCGTGTGGGTCCCGGCGAACCAGTTCCTGCCCGAGCGCAAGGTCGCGGCCATCGGTGTGCGCGTGCAGCGTGGCGTCGCCCTGCACGGCATCGCGCTCAACTGTGATTCCAGCCTGGACGGTTTCGACGCGATCGTGCCCTGCGGCATCCGCGATGCCGGGGTCACCACCCTCAGCCGCGAACTCGGCCGTGACGTCACCGTCGCCGAGGTGCGGCCGCTGGTCGCCGACGCGATCACCCGCGCCCTCGACGGCGAGTTGACGGTGACCGACCACACCGTGTCCCGTTGCGCCGCAGCCGCCGCCGAATGCCCCGAACCAGTTCCCGCGGCGCGCGACGAAGCGCCCGTCAAGGCCGAATGACCACAAGCGTAGGGTGAACCAAGTGACCTCCGTCGATACCCCGACACCTAACGATCCGGCCGCACCCAACGGCCGCAAGCTGCTTCGCATCGAGGCCCGCAACGCCGAGACCCCGATCGAGCGCAAACCCTCGTGGATCCGCACCCGCGCCACCATGGGCCCCGAGTACACCGAACTCAAGGGCCTGGTGAAACGCGAAGGGCTGCACACGGTCTGCGAGGAAGCCGGGTGTCCCAACATCTTCGAATGCTGGGAGGACCGCGAGGCCACCTTCCTCATCGGCGGCGAGCAGTGCACGCGGCGCTGCGACTTCTGCCAGATCGACACCGGCAAGCCCGCCGCCCTCGATCGCGACGAGCCGCGGCGCGTGGCCGAGAGCGTGCAGGCCATGGGGCTGCGCTACTCCACCGTCACCGGCGTCGCGCGCGACGATCTCGAGGACGGCGGCGCGTGGCTGTACGCCGAGACCGTGCGCGCCATCAAGCGGCTCAACCCGCACACCGGCGTCGAACTGCTGATCCCCGACTTCAACGCGGTGCCCGAGCAGCTGGCCGAGGTGTTCGAGTCGCGGCCGGAGGTGCTGGCCCACAATCTGGAGACGGTGCCGCGCATCTTCAAGCGCATCCGTCCCGCCTTCCGCTACGAGCGGTCGCTGGCGGTCATCACCGCGGCCCGCGAGGCCGGGCTGGTCACCAAGTCCAACCTGATCCTGGGCATGGGCGAGACCCCGGAGGAAGTCACCCAGGGCCTGCGCGACCTGCACGAGGCGGGCTGCGACATCATCACCATCACCCAGTACCTGCGGCCCTCCCCGCGGCACCACCCGGTCGACCGCTGGGTGAAGCCGGAGGAGTTCGTCGAGCACTCCCGGGCCGCCGAGGAGATGGGCTTCGCCGGTGTCATGGCCGGTCCGCTGGTCCGGTCCTCGTACCGCGCGGGCCGCCTCTACGCCCAGGCCATGCGTCACCACGGCCGCGAGATCTCCCCGGAGATGGCGCACCTGGCCGAGGAGGGCAGCGCCGCGCAGGAGGCCACCAGCGTGCTGGCCCGCTTCGGCTCCTAGCGCACCCGACGCACCGCAGACCGCGCGCCGCGACCCACGAGGGACGCGGCGCGCGGTCGCGTCCGGGGGACCGCTGCTCCGGGTGACGCGGACGTGAAGGCCGCGCGGCCTCCGGCGAAACGCCGGTAGACGAGTTATCCCGCGATTCGTGGACGGGAGCGCGCCGCTGGTGGGAAGCTCGAAGGACCGCAATGATCGACCCACGGAGCGAGCCATGGTCGAGCGAACGATTTCAGCGCACGGTGTCAACGGCAAGGCAGTCGTGGCCGAACGGCCCGGCGACATCCGCAATGTGGTGCTGGTCGGGCACAGCGGGTCGGGGAAGACCACGCTGGTCGAGGCGCTCGCGGTGGCCGCCGGGGCGGTGCCCAGAGCCGGGCGCGTCGAGGACGGCACCAGCGTCTCCGACTACGACGACATCGAGCAGCGTCAACACCGGTCGGTGCAACTGTCGGTGGTGCCGATGGGGTGGGAGAAGGTCAAGGTCAATCTTCTCGACACCCCCGGATACGCCGATTTCGTCGGGGAGCTCAGGGCCGGTCTGCGAGCAGCGGACGCGGCCCTTTTCATTCTCTCCGCGGCCGCCGGGGTCGAGGGCGTCAGCGGGCCCACGCTGGCGCTGTGGGAGGAGTGCGCGAGCGTCGGCATGCCGCGCGCCATCGTGCTCACCCACCTGGACACCGCACGGGCCGATTTCGAGGACATGACCGAGACCTGCCGCCAGATCCTCGGCGGCGGGCGCGCGGAATCCATACTGCCGCTGCATCTTCCGGTGTACGGGCCCAAGAACCCCGACGGGCACCGGCCGGTGACCGGGCTGATCGAACTGCTCACCCAGCACGTCTACGACTACGCGACCGGGGAACGCGTCGAGGCGCCCGCCTCCGCCGAACAGCGCGAGCAGATGCAGGAGGCCCGCAACCGGCTCATCGAGGGCATCATCGCCGAGAGCGAGGACGAGACCCTCATGGACCGCTACATCGGCGGGGAGGAGATCGACCTCGCCTCGCTGGTCGCCGACCTGGAGAAAGCGGTCGCGCGCGGGAGCTTCCACCCCATGCTGATCGCCGCTCCCCCACCCGAGGGCGCGCGCCAGGGGCTCGGCACCGTCGAGATCCTGGACCTCATCACCCGCGGATTCCCCACGCCCGCAGAGCATCCGGTGTCCGCGACCGGCAGCGGCGGCAAGTCCGCGGCGCTGGCCTGCGATCCGGACGCGCCGCTGGCGGCCGAGGTGATCCGCACCGCCTCCGACCCGTACGTGGGCCGGCTGTCGCTGGTGCGGGTGTTCTCCGGCACCCTGCACGCCGACGACACCGTGCACGTGTGCGGGCACGGCACCGGCACGAACGGCGATCACGATGCCGACGACCGGGTCGGCGGGGTGTCGGCGCCGTTCGGGAAACAGCAGCGGCCGCTGCCGCAGGCCATCGCCGGGGACATCGTGTGCGTGAGCAAACTGACGCACGCCGAGACCGGGGACACCCTGTCCGCCAAGGACAGCCCGCTCATCATCGAGCCGTGGGCCATGCCGGATCCGCTGCTGCCGGTCGCCATCAAGGCGCACGGCAAAGCCGACGAGGACAAGCTCTCCCAGGGGCTGTCGCGACTCGTGGCCGAAGACCCCACGGTCCGGGTCGAACAGAATCCCGACACCCACCAATTGGTGTTGTGGTGCCTGGGCGAGGCGCATCGCGAGGTGGCGCTCGAACGGCTGCGGTCCCGGTTCGGGGTGCAGGTCGACGTCGTCGACCACAAGGTGGCCCTGCGCGAAACCTTCGCCACCCAGGCGGCCGGGCGCGGGCGGCATGTGAAGCAGTCCGGCGGACACGGGCAGTTCGCGGTCTGTGAGATCGAGGTGGCCCCGCTGCCGGAGGGTTCGGGCATCGAGTTCGTGGACAAGGTGGTGGGCGGAGTCGTTCCGCGCCAGTTCATCCCGTCGGTGGAGAAGGGTGTGCGCGCTCAGGCCCTGCGCGGGGTGGCGTCCGGATATCCGCTGGTCGACGTGCGGGTGACGCTCTTCGACGGCAAGGCGCATTCGGTGGATTCCTCCGACGCGGCCTTCCAGACCGCGGGCGGCCTGGCCTTGCGGGAAGCCGCCGCCACCGCCCGCATCAGCGTGCTCGAACCCATTGCCGAAGTGCTGGTGGTGGTTTCGGACACCTACGTCGGCCCGGTGCTCGGCGACCTGTCGAGTCGCCGCGGCCGGGTCCTGGGCACCGAACCGGCGGGGTTGGGCCGCACCGCGATTCGGGCCGAAGTCCCCGAGCTGGAGCTGAGCCGCTATGCCGTGGATCTGCGGTCACTGGCCCACGGCGCGGCGAGTTTCACCCGCGCCTACGCGCGCCACGAACCGATGCCGCACCAGCTGGCCGACAGTCTGCGGGAGCAGGCCAAATCCGGCCACGCCTGACCGTCAGGACTCCTCCGCGCCGACCCGCGCGGGCAGCGGCAGCGCGGCCAGGGCCGTCATGAAGAAGTCGAGGCCGAAGCCGTAGTGCCGATCGGCCTCACAGGAGGTCAGCGCGTCGGCGGCCTGCACGATCCGCGGATAACGCTGCCGCGGAAGGGTTTCCAGCCGGAGGCGCTTGCGGCGGATCATCTCGGCATTGTCGTCGGCGGACTGCTGCGGCGCCGGAGCGCCGGGCTCGCCCAGCACCAACATGACGGCGGTGCGCAAGGTGTTGCCGCAGATCGCGGCGGCGGAGTCGACGTCCAAGCCGTATTCGGTGAGGATCTCGAGCGCGGCCTCGGTGGCATCCAGGAATCCGGGACTCGGGTCGTTGTCGCGGGACACCTGGAACAGCGGCACCAGGGTGCGGTGCCGGCGCAGCACCGTCACCAGTGATTCGGCCAGGGCGCGGAACTGTTCCAGCAGCGGGCGCGACCGGTCGCGGGTGGTGTCGACCTGTTCCCACAGCCGGTCGACGACGCCGGCCAGCAGTTCGTCCTTGTTCTTGAAATGCCAGTACAGCGCCATCGGGGTGACGCCCAGTTCCTGGGCCAGTCGCCGGATGGTCAGCGCGTCGAGGCCCTCGGCGTCGGCCAGCGCGATCGCGCCGTCGGCGACGGTCTCCCGGCTCAATCGGTTCTCCGCTTTTGCCACTTGACAAATATACAACGTACAGGCTTTCCTGTACCACGTACATGTACAACGTATGCGAATGATGTACAGGAACAACGCATAGGAGTTTGCGGTGCCACTATTGCCCCGCCGCTGGTGGGCCCTGATCGGGGTTTCCCTGGCGACCTTCATGACATTTCTCGACAACAACGTGGTCAACGTCGCGCTGCCGTCCATCCAGAGCGACCTGGGGCTGTCCATCTCGGGCCTGGAATGGGTGGTGAGCAGCTACATCCTGGTCTTCGCCGGGCTGATGCTGGCCGGCGGACGACTCGCGGACCTGTTCGGCCGCCGCCGGATGTTCCTCGGCGGACTGGCCGTGTTCACCCTCGCCTCACTGCTGGCCGGACTCGCCGACAGCCCGGCCATGCTCATCGGGGCCCGGGTGCTGCAAGGCGTCGGCGCTGCCGCCGCGATCCCCCCGACCCTCGCCATCATCGCCGGACTGTTCCCCGAGGACGCCGAACGCGCCAAGGCGGTCGGCGTGTGGAGCGCCATCGGCGCGCTGGCCCTGGCCCTCGGGCCGTTCACCGGAGGCGTCCTCAGCCAGCACGTGGACTGGAGCTGGATCTTCCTGATCAATGTGCCCTTCGGCGTCATCACCTTCGCGCTCACCGCGCTGACCCTCGACGAAACCCGCGAACGGGTGCGGCACCGGCTCGACCTGCCCGGACTGGTGACCTCCGCGCTCGCGCTGTTCGCGGTCACCTACGCCCTGATCGAAGGACACAACCGCGGCTGGACCTCCTGGGTGATCGTGGGCTGTTTCGCGATCGGCGCGGCCGCGCTCGCGGCGTTCGTCGTCATCGAATCGCGCCGGCCGGACCCGATGGTGGATATGTCGATGTTCCGCTCCCGCGCCTTCAGCGGCGGCATCGCCGTGATGATGCTGTGGGGTTTCGGGGTGATGGGCATCTACTTCTTCACCGCGATGTATCTGCAGAACGTGCTCGGCTTCTCACCCACCGCGGCGGGGGCGGCGTTCATTCCGATGGCGGTCGCCATGGTGCTGGTGTCGCCGCTCGCCCCGCTGGCCGCGCGGCGGCTGGGCACGAACGTCACCGTGGCACTGGGGGTGGCGGGCATCGTCGGTGCGCTGCTGGATATTTCGACGATCGGCGAGCACGGGCACATCCTCGACCTGATGCCCGCGTTCATCGGGTTCGGCATCGGATCGGGCCTGCTCATGACGCCGTTGAACACGGCGATCATGGACCGGATGCCGCCAGCCATCGCGGGCGCGGCGGGGGCGGTGGTCAATGCGAGCCGCGAGATCTCGGCGCTGCTCGGCGTCACCATCGTCGGTGCGATCCTCACCACTCGCGCGGCCACCGTGGCCGGGCAGGGCGCGGCTCCGATGCACGCCTTCCTCGAGGGCTATCGCCTGGCGATCATCGTCGCGGGCGTCATTGTCGCCGTGGGTATTCCGCTGGCGCTGATCACCTTGCGGACCCCGCGCGAGCAAGCGCCCGAGGCGGCGGCCCCCGAACCGATCGGGGCGGCGGCCTGACGCCACGAGCACCGCATCGGCCGGCAGGACTCCGGCCGATGCGGCGGCTCCGGCCGACAAGCACTCGCGCCGACCGCGATTCGGGCCATCGGGCACCGACCGGTCGCGTCACTGTCCATCCCATCGCGAACCGGGCGTACCCGGCGATTAAGCTGGACCGCATGGCAGCAGGCAAGGGCGGTAATCCGTCGAAGGAAGCGAAGGCCGCGGCGAAGGCGGCGCGCAAGCAGGCGTCGAAGGACCGTCGCAAGCAGCTCTGGCAGGCGTTCCAGATGCAGCGCAAGGAAGACAAGCTGCTGCTGCCGCTGATGATCGGCGCGCTGGTCGGCGTGACCGTGCTGTTCCTGGTGATCGGCCTGATCTTCGGTCTGCAGTGGTTCCTGCTGCCGATCGGTCTGGTGCTGGGCGTGCTGGCCGCGTTCATCATCTTCGGGCGCCGGGTGCAGAAGAACGTGTACGCCAAGGCCGAGGGCCAGGCCGGCGCGGCCGCCTGGGTGCTGGACAACCTGCAGGGCAAGTGGCGGGTCACCCCGGGTGTCGCGGCCACCACCCAGCTCGACGCGGTGCACCGCGTGGTCGGCCTGCCCGGTGTGGTGCTGGTCGCCGAGGGCTCGCCGCAGCGGGTGAAGTCGCTTCTGGCACAGGAGAAGAAGAAGGTGTCGCGGCTGGTCGGCGACACCCCGATCTACGACATCGTGATCGGCAACGAGGAGGGCCAGGTTCCGCTCAAGGAGCTGGAACGCCACCTGCGCAAGCTGCCGCGCAATATCGACGCGGCGCGCATGGACAATATCGAGGGACGTCTGTCGGCCCTCGCCACCCGCGGCGGCCCGGCCCTGCCCAAGGGCCCGCTGCCCAACGGCGCGAAGATGCGCGGCGTCCAGCGCTCGATCCGCCGCCGCTGACCACTCGAAAGTAAAGGCCCGCATCCCCAGGATGCGGGCCTTACCCTTTCGCCGAGTGGCACAGGGTGGCGGGGAAATCGGACGAATCCCCTCCAGGGTGTGCCACTCGGCGGAACGGTCAGCGGAGGTGGCGGGAGAGGAAGCCGATGACGTCGGGGGTGACGGTGCTCCAGTACTCCTCGGTGTGGGTGCCGGGGGTGATCAGGCCGACCTCGGGGCGGGCGGTGGCGATGAAGCGGCGGCAGCCCTCGATGAAGCGGTCGCGGTCGCCGCACCACAGGCCGACGGGGGCCGGGCCGAGCTTGTCGAGGTTGCGTAGCGGGTCGAGGGCCGCCCACTGGTCGGCATTGGTGAATGCGTTCCGTTTGGCCATTTCGGTCCACGAGGTGAGCAGACCCGGCGACATGGTGGCTACCGCGTTCAACGGGCGGTTCCGCTCGGCGCGGCGACGCGCGTAGACCAGGGCGCCGAAGCCGCCCATGGAGGTTCCGGTGCAGGCGAAGGGTTGTCCGTCCTTACCCGCGAGGCGGCGCTGGGCGAGCCAGCCGGGGACCTCGTCGAGCAGCATGGCCATCGGGTCGTCGCCGGTGCCGTGGTCGTGCCAGTAGTTGTCGCCGCCGTCGAGGGCCACGAAACCGAAGGCCGGGGTGAGGCGGGTGGCGACCGCGGCGGCCAGCAGGTCGGCGATATTGCCGACGGCGGCGTTGCGGGCGGTGCCGTGCAGGCCGTGCAACAGCAGCGAGATGGGGATGTTGTCGGCGGAGACGCCGGGCGGCAGGATCGTGACCAGGTCGACCTCGCACCGGCGGGCCTTCGAGTAGACGCGTTCGGTGCTGATGATCGGGGCGACGCCCATGGCCGTCTGGCCGATATCCTCGGCGTGCTGGGTGCGCTGGACGCCGTCGGCTTCGGTGGAGGCGTTCACTCCGGCCGCGACGGCCGCACCCGCTGCGGCCAAACCAACCAGTCCGGTGGTCGCGAGCAGAGACCGGCGGCTCAGGGTCCGCGCGGCCGCCCGGTAGTCCTCGACCATCGATCCCTCCATCGGCACAGCAACAGCTACCGCCCGGACGACGGCCAGGTGGCTGCATCAGGGCAAATCGCCGCCACCATACCGATCGAAAGCAAACAGCGGTGAACATTTGGCAACGCCTTGCAACACACTGCACCAACAGCATCGCAGGTAACGCGGCTGATCCGCGCCGACTCGACGCGGCGTGATGTGTTCGAATCACCCCGAGCACAAAACTGTGACCGGAATCGACAGATCCGTGATCGGGGCCGGTGAACGCGGTGACCGCGCGGGGGTCAGCGGCTGTAGACGAGGGCGGTGCCGGTGGCGCGGTCGTGCATGCCGCGGCCGTCGCTGTCGGTGAACAGCGCGGGGATGACAAACAGCAGGATGAGCTGCCGGCCCAGCGCGCGGACGAAACCGACCGGCGCGTCAGCGTCCACTCGGCTGACCTTGATCTTCAGGAAGTACTGGCCCGGCGTGAACCCGAACAGTGTGACCGCGATGATCCCGAGCGCGAACCACACCACCAGGGTCGGCGTCGACAGCGCCTGGGTGACGACCTCGAAATGCGAAGGCGGCTGCTGCCCCTTCGGGATGGTCATCTTCGACAGGATCTTGTCCGCGTCCGGTCGCACGATGATGGCGGCCAGGCCCATGGAGATGAACCAGTCCACCAGCACGGCCAGCACGCGGCGGGTGAAGGGGGCGAGCGCGCCGGGGCCGGAGGCCGGGAGGCCGAGTTCCTTGCCCTGGTAGTCACCGAGCGGGTTGTCTCCGGATTCGGCGTTCGGTCCGGACAGCCATGAGCCGGTGATGCGTGCCATGGACTCAGCTTATGCGCCGCCCGTGGACGGGTCGCCGACGCCCGTCGATCGGCGGACGAGCGGGGAATCGTATATGTTGCCTGCACGATTCCGGCGGCTGCCGCAACTGTTCGGCGACCCCGGTTGCCAGGTGGATGCCCGGCGGTGAGGATTGTCACGCTGACCGGGTCGCACGCGGTAAGGACCCTAACTTTTCAGAGTCTTAACAGCCGGTTCCGGCAGGTCGGTGGCAGGATATCGGTGCTGGTCGAGCATTGCTCGGCGACCGCTGCGGCGTCCACGCGAACCCGGGGGCACCGCCGAACCCCCGGCCAGCAGTGCGTGTAACACTGGCGAAACACAGCCTTGATTGCAGGGAAACACCGCATCCATACCGTGTGGTCGCGACGAACCCATGCAGTCACCACTGGCTGGGAACCGATCCGTAAGGAGTACTAAGTGGCGTTCAGCACGGCCGACGAGGTCATCAAGTACATCAAGGAGGAGGAGCTCGAATACGTCGATATTCGCTTCACCGACCTCCCCGGTGTGCAGCAGCACTTCTCGATCCCGGCGAAGGCGTTCACCGCTGATCTCGCCGAAGAGGGCCTGGCGTTCGACGGTTCGTCCGTCCGCGGCTTCCAGTCGATCGACGAGTCGGACATGCTGCTGCTGCCCGATTACAGCACCGCGCGGGTCGACCCCTTCCGTGCCGCGAAGACGCTGAACATGAACTTCTTCGTGCACGACCCGTTCACCCGTGAGGCGTACTCCCGCGACCCGCGTAACGTCGCCCGCAAGGCCGAGGAGTACTTGGCCGCGACCGGCATCGCCGACACCTGCTACTTCGGTGCCGAGGCCGAGTTCTACATCTTCGACTCGATCCGTTACGACTCGGCGATGAACGGCTCGTTCTACGAGATCGACTCGGTGTCGGGTTCCTGGAACACCGGCGCGGAGTACAACGCCGACGGCACCCCGAACCGTGGTTACAAGGTTCGCAACAAGGGTGGTTACTTCCCCGTCGCGCCGTACGACCACTACGTCGACCTGCGCGACAAGATCTCGACCAACCTGCAGAACGCGGGCTTCGAGCTGGAGCGCGGCCACCACGAGGTCGGCACCGCCGGTCAGGCCGAGATCAACTACCGCTTCAACACCCTGCTGGGCGCCGCTGACGACCTGCAGCTGTTCAAGTACATCGTGAAGAACACCGCGTGGCAGGAGGGTAAGACCGTTACCTTCATGCCGAAGCCGCTGTTCGGCGACAACGGCTCGGGTATGCACGCCCACCAGTCGCTGTGGAAGGACGGCAAGCCGCTGTTCCACGACGAGGCCGGCTACGCGGGCCTGTCGGATCTGGCGCGTCACTACATCGGCGGCATCCTGCACCACGCCCCGTCGCTGCTGGCGTTCACCAACCCGACCGTGAACTCGTACCACCGTCTGGTGCCGGGCTACGAGGCCCCCATCAACCTGGTGTACTCGCAGCGCAACCGTTCGGCCGCGATCCGTATCCCGATCACCGGCTCGAACCCGAAGGCCAAGCGCATCGAGTTCCGCGCGCCGGACTCCTCGGGTAACCCGTACCTGGCCTTCGCCGCCATGATGATGGCCGGCCTGGACGGCATCAAGAAGAAGATCGAGCCGATGGCTCCGGTCGACAAGGACCTCTACGAGCTCCCGCCGGAGGAGGCCAAGAACATCCCGCAGGCCCCCACCTCGCTGGCGTCGGTCATCGACCGCCTCGAGCAGGACCACGACTACCTCACCGAGGGTGGCGTGTTCACCACCGACCTGATCGAGACCTGGATCGACATCAAGCGCACCCAGGAGATCGCCCCGGTCAACCTGCGCCCGCACCCGTACGAGTTCGAGCTGTACTACGACGTCTAAGTCGAAGTAGCGCAAGCGCTCTCGGAAGCCCCATCCGCCTCGGCGGGTGGGGCTTTGCGCGTTACCGGCGGTGGCAGTGGACCCGGACGAGCACGGTGTCGTCGGGCAGTGTCTCGAGGTAGTTTTCGAGATCGCCGGGTGGTATGGGGCAGGCGGGCCGGTCTGCGGGGGACGTGTTCTGGTCCCAGTCCTTGTGTCGGCAAACGCCGCTCGACTCGATCCACCAGCCATCCAAGGTGAGCACATCGGGCTCTGCGACATTGTGTGTCGCGACGTCCAGCAAGGCCTTCGGGCCGCCCGCGCATTCGCCTCGGTTGGGGGGCAGCACGATGCCGAACTGGTTGGGACCGTCGTGGATCAGCCGAGGATCATCCTCATGACCCGGTCGGACATAGAACCCGGCTCCGTCTCCGCCGCTCCGAAGCCGCCAGGTGCTCCACATGTCTCGCTCCGGAAACCCCTGGTGCATCTCGAACGGAGCGAGGGCTCTCGTGATCGCGGCCTGCACGTCATCGATCGCATCCGGCGGCAGGCAGACCGTCACCGAGATTTGCGCCAAAACGACTCCCCTCCTGGAGTACCGAGCGCCTCAGGTTACCGCTCGGAATCGACACTCCGGGTGGTCAGTGGGACTCCGGTTCTTTGCGCGGGTAGAATGGTTGCGCGAGAGTTACTGGGGTGCAAGGGTGTTCAGGGTGGTCCAGTGCGGGTCCCGGTGGGTGGGGATGGATGGCCGGTGGGCGGGAGGACCGGTGGGTAACCGCGCGGGGCAGGCGTAAGCACCCCTACCGTCGCCGCCGTGAACATCAAACGATTTGCACGACTTCGTATTTCAATGCTCGTTGTGACTGCCGCGGCCGGGGCGCTGCTCGGGGGCGGGGTGGCGGGGGTGCCGTCGGTGGCTCTGGCCGCGCCGCCGGTCATGCACACCGAGGCGACTCGGATCACGCTGCAGGGGGCCGTCAATGTGCGTGATATCGGGGGGTATGCGACCTACACGGGGGATTCGACCAAGTCGGGGAAGGTGATTCGGGCGGATGCGCTCGGGAAGCTGACCGACGCCGATGTGCAGCAGCTGGGGGCGCTGGGGATCAAGTCGGTGATCGACTTCCGGACGCAGGCCGAGGTGGGGGCGCAGGGCGCGGATCGGGCGATTCCGGGGGCCGCCGCGGTGTCCCGGCCGATCAACGACGGGGGCATGTATTTGAAGATGGTGCAGGCCATCGGGTCGAAGGATCCGGCGGTGCAGCAGGCGGCGCTGGGTGACGGCAAGGCCGAGCAGATGATGCGCGACATGTATCAGAGCTTCCTGACGCCGGATTCGATGGCGAAGTTCGGGCAGACGATCAAGGACATCGCGGCCTCCGGTGGCGCGACGCTGTATCACTGCACCGCGGGCAAGGACCGCACCGGGTGGATGACGTATGTGATGCTGCGCGCCGTGGGTGTGCCGGAAAGCGTTGCCCGCCAGGACTACCTGCTGTCGAACCAGTACCGGTCGGCCGCGGATGCCGCGCAGCGGGCGCAGTTGAAGCAGGCGGGCATCATGCAGAACCCGGATCTGCTGATCCCGTTGCAGGTCGTCAGCGACGAGTACCTGAACAACGCGATCGACAAGATGAACGAGCAGTTCGGTGATTTCGGCAAGTTCCTCACCAAGGGGCTGGGCATCGACGCCGCGACCATCGTGAAGCTGCACAAGACCCTGGTGGGCTGACCCTCACCCGTTCCGGCCCCGTCGTACCGCGTGCGGCGGGGCCGTCGCGTGTCCGGCTATCGCCGGGAACTCAAGGCGGACAGGTCCAGCGCGGTCGTCTCCGCCCACGCGCTGGCGCGCAGGTCGCCGGGATCGCCGACGCCGAGGGCCTCGTGCAGGCCGCGGGTGGCGGAGCGGGCGAGGTCCTCGAAGGCGGTGCGGGTGATCGGCCAGCGCAGGGTGCGCCGCCAGTTCTCGATTTCGCGTTGCAGGGCGGGAGCGGTCCAGCCGAGGTCGCGCAACAATTGGGCGGCGGCCTCCGAAATCGGTTCGGGCAAATAGTAGTTACCGGTGAGTTCGGCGGAGAGATTGATGTCGAACTGCTGGAATTGCACGTATCGATTGCCGGTGGCGACGAGGGTGAGGGTGGCGCGGGACGGCAACCCGGCGAGGAAGGTGGCCAGCCTGCGTGCGAACACGTCCCAGTCGGTGGTGACTATTCGTTCGCGCTGGCCCTGGATGCCCATCCCGGCCGATCATACGCCGTCCAAAGCAACAACCGGACGAATTACCGTGCCGCCCAGTCCGATCACGGAAATATTGGCGACTTCGATCAGCTCGGACAATCATGGACATCGCCAACCCCGCGACGGTGTAAAGGAGCAGAAGAAACCATGTCCTCGGAATTCTCCAGCAGCCCTGACTATTTCGAGGTGCGCCCGGTCGGCCACGTCCGCTCGCGGCTCACCGACCGCGCCGGGGCGCCGCGCCAGGCGGATGAGGACGCGCCGCCCGCGGAGGTGGTGCTGGCGCCCGAATTCGCCGCGGCCGCGGCCGATCTGCGGCCGGGGATGCGGGTCGTGCTGCTGACCTGGTTGCACGCGGGGAGCCGGGAGGTGCTGGCGGTGCATCCGCGTGGGGATCGTTCCCGTCCGGCGACGGGTGTGTTCGCGACCCGGTCCCCCGACCGGCCGAACCCGATCGGGCTGCACGAGGTGACGCTGACCGCGGTGACCCCGGGCGTGCTGGGAGTGGCGGGGCTGGAGGCGATCGACGGGACGCCGGTCCTCGATATCAAGCCCGTGCTGGGCGGGGTCGACACCCGCTGACCGGCCCGGATGGGACGGGCGGGCGACCCCCGGGAGTAGGTTGAGTGCCATGGCGGCACCCAGGCATCCGATCCCGGCGGTCGGCACGCAGCGGCTGGCCGCGGCGTGTCAGGCCGAGGTGCCCGCGTTGACCAAGCGGTTGATGGCGGCGATCTTCACCGACAACCCGGGCTGGACGGATTACACGGCGGTGCCGCGGGCGGATCTGCGGGACGGCTGCCGCCGGTATCTGACGCGGATTCTGGATCTGCTGGGCGGGTTGCCGCCGAATCCGGACGGCGACGATGTGGCCGCGGCGATCGGCAGGCGGCGCGCCGAGCAGGGGGTGCCGCTGGAGGCGATGCTGCGGACGTTCCGGCTCGGCGGCCAGATCGTGTGGGAAGCGTTGCTGGACAAGGCCGATGACATCGGGTCGGCGGAGACCCGGCAGGTCGGGTCGGCGATGTGGGCGGTGGTGGACGGCATGTCGTCGGCGCTGGTGACCTCGTATCGGAACACCGAGCTGGATCGGGTGCGCAGTGATGAGCGGCGCCGGCATTCGCTGATCGAGGACCTCCTCGCCGGGCGTGCCCACGACGCCACGTTCGCGGCGCGGGCCGGGCGGGAGCTGAATCTGCCCGCGCACGGCGCGTATCTCGTAGTGGTGGCGCGCGGTGAGGGCGGGCCACGGCTGCACATGGGCGCGGAGGCGGCGCTGGGGGTTTCGGGGGTGCGCTCGGTGTGGCACGAGCGCGTGGATTCGACGGTCGGGCTGGTGTCGCTGGAGCATCGGGACAGTTCGGTTGTGCTGCAACAGCTTCGGCCGTTGATCCGAGGCCGGGCGGGGGTCTCCCCCGCGGTCGCCGGGCTGGCGGGCATCGATACCGCGCACGGGTTGGCGGTGCTGGCGCTGGATACCGTGCCCGGGGACGCGGCCGGGCTGCTGATCTCGCTGGACGAGCGCTATCCGGAGGCGCTGCTGCTGCGCTCCCCCGATCTGACCGATCTCCTGGTCTCCCGGACCCTCGGCCCGATCCTGGAATTGCCGCCGAAGGAACGCGACATTCTGCTGCGGACTTTGGCCGTCTGGCTCGCCGAGAACTGCTCCGCGGCCAATGCCGCACCCAAGTTGCACTGCCATCGGAACACGGTCATCAACCGGTTGCAGCGCATCACCATGCTGCTCGGCCGGCCCTTGGAAGGCCAGCGCGCCTACCTGGAACTTTCGCTCGCGCTGGCCGCCCTGGAATTGCCCGGGACCACCCGCGGCTGAGCCGCCGAAAGCACGCTACTCACGGGTACAAATTGTGCTCTCCGCCCAGTTGCGCACAAACATATATGGGCTTCGAGTGCATTGATTGTGCAAATGGGGACCGACAGACTCGTTCGCAATGACTCGCATCACAACCGATGGCGGGTCGAGTTATCGAGAACGAGGAGCACCACGAGTGCCGGAATTCGATCTTCTGGTGATCGGTGGCGGTCCCGGCGGGTACGTCGCCGCCATCCGCGCCGCTCAACGAGGCCTCACCGTCGGCCTGGTCGAGAAGGAACGCCCGGGCGGCGTCTGCCTGAACTGGGGCTGCATCCCGACCAAGGCGATGCTGCGCTCGGCGGAGGTCTTCCACACCATCGCGCACGCCGCCGAATTCGGCATCTACGCCGATAATCTGCGCTTCGACTACGCCGCGGTGCGGCAGCGCAAGGACGGCATCGTCAAGGAACTGACCGACGGGGTCGCGGGCCTGCTCGAGGCCAATGGCGTCACCGTCATCGAGGGCCACGCCCGCTTCACTGGCCCGACCACAGTCGAGGTCGTCGAGGCCGGTCCGTCGCCGATCTTCGAGGGCGGCCCGCGCTACGCCGCCGCCCCGACCGCCAATGCCGTGCGCACCGTCAGCGCGAAGGACGTCATCGTCGCGACCGGTTCGGTCCCGGCCGTACTCCCGATCCCGGGCGCGGACCTGCCCGGCGTCATCACCTCCGACGGCGCGTTCGGTCTCACCGAGGTGCCCGAGCGCCTGGTCGTCATCGGCGGCAGCGCCGTAGGCGCGGAGTGGGCCAACCTGTTCCACGAGTTCGGCGCGGACGTCACCGTGGTGGAGATGCAGGATCGCCTGGTTCCGTTGGAGGACAAGGAGATCGGCGCCGCGCTGGTCCGCTCGTTCACCAAGCGGGGCATCACGGTGCTGACCGGCGCGACCGTCACCGCCATCGCCCAGGGCGATGCGGGTCTGACCGTCACGGTCGGCGGAGACAAGCCGCAGGAGCTGCCCGCGGACGTGGTGCTGGTCGGCGTCGGCCGCCGCCCCAATACCGCCGGGCTGGGCCTGGAAGTCGCCGGAATCGCCACCGACGCACGGGGTTTCATTCCGGTCGACGAGCACCTGCGCACCGGCGTCGAGCACGTCCACGCGATCGGCGATGTCACCGGTAAGGCGCTGCTCGCGCACGTGGCCTCGCATCAGGGCCTGGTCGCCGCCGACACCATCGCCGGTCACGCCGCCCACATCGACTACAACGTGATCCCGGCCGCGACCTTCACGCATCCGGAGATCGCGAGCGTCGGCCTCACCGAGGACGCCGCCAAGGCCGCGGGCCACGACATCGTGGCCGCCAAGTTCCCGTTCGCGGCGCTGGGCCGGGCCAAGTCCTTCGGCGATCAGGAGGGCTTCCTCAAGATCGTCGCGGGCAAGAAGCACGGCGAAGTGCTGGGCGTGCACATCATCGGCCCGTCGGCCAGTGACCTGATCACCGAAGGGGCCCTGGCGATCTCGCTGGAGGCGACCCTCGACGAGCTGGCCGAGACCATCCACGCCCACCCCACCCTCGGCGAGATCGGTATGGAGGCCGCCCTGGTCGGGCTGGGCCTGCCGATTCACGTCGCGCCGCCCCGGAAGCGTTGAGGAGTTCCGTCATGACCACGACCACTGCAGCGGAGCTGACACAGACCACCGCGCCGCGCAAGCCGGCGCGCAAGGCCGCCCGCCCGGCCGACCAGACCCCGGACGTCGCCGTATCCGGCACCGAAACCCTGCTCGGCGGAGCCGATTTCGGCGGCACCGACGCCGCGACCCTGCGCGAGCTGTACGGCGAGATGCTGTTCATCCGCCGCTTCGAGGAGCGCACCGCGCAGGCGTATCAGCAGGCCAAGATCGGCGGCTACTGCCACCTGAACCTGGGTGAGGAAGCCACCGTCGTCGGTGTCGGGCGGGCCATGCGTCCCACCGACTACCTGTTCACCAATTACCGCGAGCACGGCTACGCGCTGGCCAAGGGCATCGAGCCCGGCCGCGTGATGGCCGAGCTGTACGGCCGCTCGACCGGCACCTCCAAGGGCTGGGGCGGGTCGATGCACATGTACGACACCGAGACCCGGCTGCTCGGCGGGTACGCCATCGTGGGCGGCCAGGTGCCGCTGGCGATCGGCGCGGCGCTGGCCATCGACTACCGCGGCGGCGATGACGTCGTGGTGTGCCAGATGGGTGAGGGCACCACGAACATCGGCGCGTTCCACGAGTCGCTGAACATCGCGGCGCTGTGGAATCTGCCCGTGGTGTTCCTGGTGATCAACAACCAGACCGGTATGGGCACCACCGTCGAGAAGTCCTCGGCCGAACCGGATCTGTGGAAGCGCGCCGCCTCGTACCGCATGCGCGGTGAGCGGGTGGACGGCACCGATGTGCTGGCCGTGCGCGAGGTCGCCGCCGATCTCATCGAGACCGCCCGCCGCGAGGGCAAACCCGCGCTGCTGGAGGCCGTCTCCTACCGGCTCAAGGGCCATTCGGTGGTGGACCCGGCCAAGTACCGCGCCGAGGACGCCGTCTCCACCGCGGTCGCGCACGACCCGATCGTGTTGTGGCACAACCGTCTGCTGGAGGCGGGCGTGCTGAGCGAGGAGTCGGCCGCCGCCATCGAGGCCGATGTGAAGGAGCGCGTGCGCGTCGCGGTCGATTTCGCCGACCAGTCCCCGCATCCGGACCCGGCCACCCTGTTCGATTACAACTACGCGACCCCGGTCGCGGGCGATTCCCATCGCCTGCCCGGTGATCCGCTCTTCACCGCCTAAGGACATCACCGTGGCTGTCATGACCTACCGTGAAGCGCTGCGCGAGACCCTCCGCGAGGAGATGCGGCGCGACGACGACGTGTTCCTCATCGGCGAGGAGATCGGCGTCTTCGAAGGCTCGTACAAGATCACCGCCGGCCTGCTGGCCGAGTTCGGTGAGAAGCGGGTGCGCGACACCCCGATCGCCGAAGAGGGTTTCGTCGGCGCGGCGATCGGCGCCGCCATGCTGGGCCTGCGCCCGGTCGTCGAGATCATGACGATCAACTTCTCGCTGCTGGCGCTGGACCAGATCGTCAATCACGCCGCCAAGATCTACGGCATGTTCGGCGGGCAGACCGCCGTGCCCATGGTCATCCGCACCCCCGGGGGCGGCGGCCAGCAGCTGGGTGCGACGCATTCGCAGAACATCGAGCTGTACTACGCGTTCGTGCCCGGGCTGAAGGTGGTCGCGCCGTCGACGCCCGCCGACGCGGCGGCGCTGATGAAGGCCGCGATCGCCGACAACGATCCGGTGCTGTTCCTGGAGAACCTGTCGCTCTACAACACCAAGGGCGAGGTCCCCGAGGACCTGCCGCCGGTCGAGATCGGCAAGGCCGCGGTCACCCGCGAGGGCACCGACATCACCCTGATCGGCTACTCCCGCATGGCGAACGTCTGCACCCAGGTCGCCGAACAGCTTGCCGCCGACGGCATCTCGGCGGAGGTCATCGACCTGCGCAGCCTGCGCCCGCTGGACCGCGACACCATCATCGCCTCGGTCAAGAAGACCGGCTGCGCCGTCATCGGCGAGGACGACTGGCTGACCTACGGCATCGGCGCGGAGATCGCGGCGTCCATCTCCGACGGCGCGTTCGACTACCTCGACGCCCCCGTCCGCCGGGTCGCCATGGCCGAGGTGCCGCTGCCCTACGCCAAGCCCCTGGAGAAGCTGGCGCTGCCCTCGCCCGAGTCGCTGTACCGGGCCGCCACCGAAACCCTTGCCGCCGTGGGCAAGCGCCGCTGAGATCCGGAAGGAACCATGTCCGAAGTAACCATGCCCCGGCTCTCCGACACCATGGAGGAGGGCGTCGTCGCGGCCTGGCTCAAGCAGGTCGGCGATCAGGTCAAGGCCGGCGAGATCCTGGCCGAGATCGAAACCGACAAGGCGCTCATGGAGCTCGAGGCCTATGAGGACGGGGTGCTCGAGCGGATCATCGCCGAAGCCGGTGCGCGCGTGCCGATCGGTGAGGCCATCGCGATCCTGGGTGACGGGAGCGGGTCCTCCTCCGCTCCGGCCCCGGCCGCGCCCGCCGCCGCCCCCGCCGCGGCTCCGGCCCCCGCCGCTCCTGCCGCGCAGGGCAATCCGGCCGCCGTCGGCGGAAACGGCGGCGCCCCCGCCGTTTCCGCCGACGGCGAGCGCAAGAAGTCGTCTCCGCTGGCCCGCAAGATCGCCAAGGAGCTGGGCGTCGACATCACCGCCGTGACCGGAACCGGCCCCGGCGGCCGCGTCACCAAGCTGGATGTCGAAACCGCGAGCAGCACAGTCGCTCCGGCCGTGCCCGCCGCCGCCCCGGCTCCCGCCGCACCCGTCGCCCCGGCCACCGGCGACTACGACGAGATTCCGCTGACCACCATTCAGCGCGTCTCGGCCCAGCGCCTGACCGAGTCCATGCAGCAGGCGCCGCACATCTACCTGACCAGCGCCATCGACGTGACCGAGCTGCTGGCCTTCCGCGCGCAGATCAACACGACCCTGGAGGAGACCGGTTCCGGCAAGGTCAGTGTGAACGACCTGCTGGTGAAGGCGGTCGCCACCGCGCTGCGCCTGGATCCGTCGGTGAACGTCTCGTTCGCGGGCGACAAGCTGTTGCGGCACAAGGCGATCAATATCGGCATCGCCGTGGCGACCGACGCGGGCCTGTTCGTGCCGGTCATCCATGACGCGGACCGCAAGTCGGTGTCGGCCATCGCGGCGGAGGGCCGGGAGAAGGCCGATCGCGCCCGCGACCGGAAGCTGAAGGGCGAGGACATGTCCGGCGGCACCTTCACCATCTCCAACCTGGGCATGTTCGGCATCGAGCAGTTCACCGCCGTGATCAACCCGCCGGAGTCGGCGATCCTCGCGGTCGGCGCCGCGCAGGACGAGTTGAAGCTCGATGGCGAGAAGGTGGTGTCGCGCAAGATCCTGCGCGTCACGCTGTCCGCGGATCACCGTTCGATCGACGGTGCGGTCGCGGCGAAGTTCCTGCGGCAGTTGAAGGAACTCATCGAGCACCCGCTGCGCATCGTGACCTAGTCACCCCCAGACCGTCGTCCGATTTTCTGATCCAGGATCGGACGGCGTCGCCCGCCGTGCGCCGAACTCACCCGGTGGCGGGCGGAATCGCCGGATGGCGTGGACCGGTTTTACCCGGCCGGTCCCCGTCATCCGGCTTTTCACGTCCGGCCGCCAGTTCGACGACCAGCAGGGCGGCCAGGGCGGCGAGCACGGTCATGATGACCACCGCCGCGGTCGGGTAGGACCAGAACGTCAGCGTGGTCGCCGCGGTGGCGATGACGGCGATCCGCAGCGGGACCCGGTAGCGGGCCGCGATGACTCGGATCGCCGGTGAGTTCCGCGCGACCCGGTGCGCCTGCGCGGCCAGCATGATCGCCACGGCCAGTGCGAACATCGCTCGCACGATGGTGTCCAGCGGTGCCAGGAACGCGTCGATCACCACCGCGGCGGCGCGTGTGGGCAGCACATCGGCCGGCACCGCGTCCAGGTAGGCCGATCGTGCGAGGCCGATGGCGACCGCGAGCAATGCCATCGCCAGCGCCAGCGTCACACCCAGCCAGGCGAGGGCGCGCCGCCGGGCGCCGCCGGGCGCGACCCAGATCGCGCCGGCCGCCACGAGCACCGTGATCCACGGCAGCACATCGGCGACGCGATCGAGGACGGTCACCCACCGCCGCGCCTCGACCAGTTCGGGAGACCGGAAGATCACGACCGACCGGTCGATCGACGGCACCTCTTCGGCGAATGTGAAGCCCCGTTCGGTCAACTCGGTTCGGACGCTGTCGATGAGCGGGCCGAGTGCCACGCTCACCGCGCCGTTCTGATCCATGCCGACGGCCTCCGGGGCCTCGCCGGTCAGCACGGCGACCAAGCCCCGGTGCGCCTGCCGGTTCGCGTCGATCCACACGGCCTCGAATCGATCGGACGCCAGAACGGATTCGGCCGTGTCTCGCACCAGACCTCGCGTTTGCCGGGTAGCCAGTGGAGCCAGCCCGGTCACGGCACGCGGAACGCGTGAGTTGCTGTCCGCCAACGCCGCCAGGGCCTGGGCGGTGACGGATTGGACGTCGACGCGATCCATGATCGCGTCGGTGGCGCGATCGGCGAGAACCTCTCGTAGCGCGGGGTCGGCAGGCAGGGGTGTGACGGTCTGGACGTAGCGGTCGGTGTCGAGGAGCTCTCGGTGCGCGAATCCGGCAAGGACCGATGTGATCGCCAGGACGGCGAACAATGTCAGCAGAACGCCCGCGGCCGTCCACCGTAATGCGTTACGGCGTGGGCGTTCGGGTTCGGAAGCCGCCATGACTGTCCCGCCTCGATCGTGCGATGGTCAATTCGGGCCGTGCAGAAAACGTCCGATCACGGTCTCGTCCAAGGCGAAAGCCCTGATGATCGCGGCAGCGCCCACGATCACCACCGACATCACGAAAAGCCAACTGACAGAAGTGAAAGCGAGCCCCAGGGGCCCGAAGTGCCGCTGGGCGTTGGCCGTGATTCTCGGCAGCACGACCCGCCCGGCCAGATGCACGACGGTCAACCCGGTCGCGGTCAGCAGCCCGGTCGCCCAGGCCACGCGCCCGGTCAACGCACCCTTCGTGAGCAGGAACGGCGTGAACGCCCACACCAACGTCCAGATGACGACCTCGCCGGCCAGCACGAGCGGCCACCCGACATAGCTGACGCGCGCGAGGTTCTGGGTCTGCCCGACCAGCGCGACCGCCAAGGCGACCGCGAACAGTGCCGCGAACCACCGCCACGCATCCCGTGGACCGATCGAATTCACCTGCCACACCGCCCCGTAGACACGTCCGAGCGCGCGGGCGAACGACGTGCCGCTGAATACGACCATCAGCAGGCCGACCACGCCGAACGCGGCCAGCGACGAATCCGACACCTGCGCCGCGTCACCGACGGGCAGCGCCGCGAGATCGAACCCGAACTGGAAACGGATCGCGCCGGACGCGGAATGCCAGCCACTCAGGGCCGTTGCCGCCATGATGACCGGCAATACCGACGTGAAGATCTGCGCGGACAACGCCAGCGAGCGATCGACGAGCTCGATCTCGAACAGGCCCTGGACCACCCGCCAGGCGGTCCGGCCCCAGGACGTGCCGCGCAACCAACCGGCGGCGGTGTCGATCACCGCCGCAGCCGTTCTCGGCATCGGGTCCACGACGGGCTCAGCCGTTCGGCCTGCCTTCGGACACCGTCGATCGGGTGCGGTCGCCGGGTCCGGACAACCGGAAGTCCTCGCTCACCTCGGTCATCTCGCTCCTAACGCGGGGATTCGTCAGTAGGGATATTCGGGTATCGCATCGTCCTTCATGGCTTCGAACCGAGGCCCGGGCCGGAATCGATCGTATCCCGTTCGATCGTGACGGTTGCCACTCCACCGACATGATGAGAAGATCCGGTAGTAACTCTCTCATCCTGTCGGCGGGTGACAGCCGTCAGGAACGGTCGATCAAAGGAGATCCACCATGACCGCCGCCGTCGCGCTCGCCGAGGGATCCGGAGCAGCCCGCCCCGACCGCCGCCCGTTCGAACCCGGTAGCCGCATGTGGGACGACGTCGGTCTGCTCACCTTCTCCCTCACCGCCGGCTCGGCCTTCCTGCTCCAGACCATGGAGCCGACGATCGCCGCGGTGGTGGACGAGCACTCCACCTTCCGCACCGACCCCATGGGCCGCGCCCTGCGCAGCATCGCCTCGGTCATGATGTGGGTCTACGGGGGCGACGAGGCCCTCGCCGAAGCCGACCGCCTGCGCGCCATGCACGCCACCCTCAACACCACCGACGCCGCGGGCGTCAAACACAAGGCGCTGGCCTCGGCCCCGTGGGCGTGGGTCCTGCACACCGGCGTCTTCGCGTTCACCGAGGGCAACAAGTACTTCTCACGCGAGAAGCTCACCGACGCCGACAAGGAGGCGTACTACCAGGAAACGGTGCAGCTCATGCGCAATTTCTCGGTGGCCCCCAAGGAAATCCCGGCCTCCTACGCCGAGTGGGAGCCCTGGTTCTGGGATCAGGTCGAGAACCACCTGACCACAACGAATGTCGCCTACGACTACCTGAAGGTGATTCGTAAGATCGCGCCGCCCAAGCAGATCCCCGCGCCCCTGCACCCGGTCTGGCGCGCGGTGACCACTCCGGTGGGCCGCCTCCAGTACTTCTTCACCGTCGGCACCACCCCCGCCAGCATTCGCGAGAAGCTCGGCCTGGAGTGGACCGCCAATGACGAACGCGCCCTGCGACTCCTGGGCTGGGCCATCGGCCGCACCGTCCCGAAACTGCCCGAGCGCGTCCGCTACTTCCCCATCGCCTACGAGGCCCGCCGCCTCGAACGCGACCGCGCCCGCCTGCGCACGATGATCAATCTGCGCCCGATCTGACCGTCACCCGCGCCGGGAACCAGCGGCGGATGGCGACCGCACCCGCGGTCGCCACCGCTCCCAGCGCGACCCCGGCGGAACCGAGTGTGGCTGCCGCGCCGATGATTCCGACCGCGATCGGGCCCGCGAACATGCCGAGGTCGTGGGTCAGCCGCCAGGCGCCGAGGAATTCGGCCCGCGATGACGGTGGGGCGACATCGGAGCCGACGGTCATGATCAGACCGTTGCCGAGACCGTTGGCGATGCCCAGGATCACGGCGATCACACACAATCCGGAGGCCGTCGTGGCCAGGGGCAGCGCGGTGTAGCCGAGCGCGAACAGCAGCAGCGAGGGTGTCCCGGTCGCGCGCCGCCCGTACCGGTCCAGCCAGATGCCGGACGGATAGGACAGCAGGACGTCGACCGCTCCGGCGACCCCGAAGATCAGCCCGATGACCGGGGCGCTCATTCCGATGTGAGCCGCCCACAGCGGCAGCAGCGCCACGCGAGCCGCCCGCGCCGCGCCGGTCGCCAGCGCTCCGAACCCGAGTGTGCCCAGCACACGGCGGTTTTCGGTCACCACCGCCCGCAGCCCGCGCCGGATCTGCTCGGGTCCCTCGTCGATATCGCGCACCGACATCATCAGCGTCCCGCCGACGAGGATCGCCGCCAGTTGCAGCCACATCGCGCCGGTCACCCCGAGCGTGTGCGTCGCGCCCGCGCCGATCAAGGGCCCGGCGAACACCCCGAACCGCTGTGAGCCCGCCAGCAGGGACAGGGCCCGCCCGCGGTCGCTCTCGGGCACGACGGCCACCAGATAGGTCTGCCGCGCCAGCCCCCACAGCGCCGAGGCCGCTCCGGTGAGCAGCATCCCCGCGGCCAGCCACCCCAGATTCGGCGCGACGATGGCCAGCACCACACCGGCCGCGCCGCCTGCCGACGCCGCGGCGACCGCCCGCCGCTCACCGACCCGGGCGATGAGCTGTCCCGCGGGCAGATCCGCGAGCAGCTGCCCGAACCCCGAGAGCGCCACCACGATTCCCGCCGCCCCGGCGCTCGCGCCCAGTTCGAGCGCGCGCAGCGGATACATCGGGGCGGCCGCTCCGCCACCCATCCCGAACACCGCGGTCGGCACGAACACCTGCCAGGTCAATTCCCGTAGCCGCACCACCCGCGTATCGATATCGGCGACGCCCTCACCACTCATCGAACCCGAACCCTGAACAACCCCACAGCACGATCCCGGCTACAACCACGTCCGCATCGAACCAACCGGCGCCGTGGCGGAACACCCTTTTCCTGTCGCTGATTCCAACCCCGGGAACCGTCGACCGGCCGAGGAGATGCTCGTCGCGGTGAGCCTGCCGGTCGCCGAGATCGCCCAGCGCCTGGGCTATCTCGAGATGTCGAGCTTCTCGCAGCCGATACTGTGCTGGAAGGACATCGGCCCGTGCGCTTTCCGCCAGCTGCAACCCGCCTGAGCGCTATCGGGTCGCAGCGGGTGCGCGATCCAGTTGTTTGCGGTCGTAGTAGCCGGTCACGATCAGGCCCACCAGCAGACCGATCAGCAATCCGAACAAGGTCTTCCAGCACGCGTGACTCAATCCCGCCGAGCCGTCGCCGTTGAAATAGAGGATGGCGCGCACACCGAGGTACACCTGGTGCATCGGCTCGAATGCGGCCAGCCAGGCCATCGGCCTCGGGATCGCCTCGATCGGCACCGTGCCGCCGGAGGAGGGCAGGCCGAGCACGATGAACAGCACCAGGTTCACCAGCAGGCCCATGGTGCCCAGCGCGGACACGATCGACAACGCGGTGACGCCGACCGCGATGATCGCGAAGGTGCTGTAGAGGAACAGCAGCAGCGGCCGGTCCATGGGCATGCCCAGCCACTGACCGACCCCCATGTAGATGCCCGCCACCACGGGCGCGACACCGGCCATGACCGCCCATTTGAGGAACAGCGTGCGCAAACGGGAGATCGGCACGGAGGGATTGTGCACATACCAGGGTCCGAACTCGGTGGGCGCGAAACCCAGTGCGGCGTCGACCATTCCATTGATCACCATGGCGCCCGTGAAGCCCGCCAGCAGGATCATCACGGTGTAGAAGAAGGCGGTCAGACCGCCGCCGGTGCCGCCCGGCAGCGGATGGAACGGCGTGACCGTCACCTCGATCGGCGCGGCCAGCATGAGCTTGCTCAGGCCCGGCAACGTGGACACGCCGCCGGAGGGCTGCAACCGGGTGTTCACGGTGCCGGTGAGCTGTCGGCCGACAGTGTCGTTGGCCTGCTTCAGCGCCGTCGCCGCGAGGTTCTGCATCACCTGCGATCCGAAGGTCCCGGTACGCGGATTGGTGAACACCGTGATCTGCGGGCGGGTGACATCGCCGGGCACGGCGCTGGCGGCCGCGAAGATGCCCAGCCGCTTGGTGAAATCACTGGGGATCACGATCGCCCCGTACACCTTGCCCGTGTTCAGCTGCTGCTGCGCCTCGCTGATGCCCAGTACCCGCAGATCGAACTTGTCGGCCGGAATCTGTTGTACCAGTGCGTCATTGATCTGCTTGCCGACATTGGTGGGCTGCCCGCCGATCACATCGCCGGAGTCCTGATCGACCAGCGCGACGGGAAAGTCGTGCAGATGCTTCGACGGATCCACCACATACGCCAGGTACATGGTGGCCAGCAGCGCCATCAGCAGCGACACCACGACCGCCGGGGCCAGCCACACCCGGGGACTCTTGCGCGGCAACGATTCGGGAGCGGTTTCCTCTACATTCGCCATGGGGTACCCGACTCTCTGTGATTCAGGGGTTGGTGCCGGTGACGTCGCGCACGAACGCGTCGACGGCCTCCTCCATCTGGGTGAGTCCGGGCTCCTCGAGCGGATAGTGCCCCGCGTTCTCGAGCATCACCAGCTTCACCGGAACCTTCTTGATCGGGTCGAGCACGGGTTTGCTCAATTCCAGCGGCGTCCAATGATCCTCGGCGGGCTGGGTGTGCAGGATCGGGCAGACGTCGAAATCGGCGGGTTCGATATCCGGGACATAGGTGCGGTAATCGTCGAGGAATTTCATCGACGCCGCATTGCCGGCCGAAGTCTTGTCCGCCAGAAAGACTTTCATGGCGTCCGCGTTGTTGCACAGCGCGCTCATCTTCGAGGCGAGGCTCATCGGGAACTCCAGGCCCTTCATCGGCGAACGGGCCAGGGCCTCGACGCCCTTCATGCCCACCGTGGCGCTGAATTTGTAGCGCGCGGTCGCGATCCACACGTCCCGATTGCGCTGGTCGAGGAAGGTCAGGCCGACGATTCCGTGCACGGCGCCGCGCGGTGCGTGCGCTGCGACGTGGTAGGCGACCATACCGCCGGCCGACAGCCCATAGAGCACGATCGGGCGATCGTCGCGCGACTTCTCGTATGCGAGATAGTCGGTGACCATCTGGATCCACTGGCCATACCCGTAAGTGCCGCCGGGGCGGACCTGTGTCATGCCGTAGCCGAGATTGTCGACAGCGGTCACTTCCCAGCCCTGGTCGGCCAGCGGTTTACCGATAATGAGGTTCATCTGCCGCCCGTTGGTGCCGACGCCGTGATGCAGGATCACTTTCGCCGGGGCCTCGGGATTCAGATATTGATCGAGGTGGATATTGTTGCTCTCCCATTCCCAGAAATCCTCGGTGGGGAGGTCCGCTTCGGACATGAGCCGGAGCCGGGGCGGGAGGAACTCCTGGAGCTTCCACCACGCGGATTGATCGTGGTACAGAGTGTCGCGCCCAGTTTTGCGCTTCATCGAAAACCCCTCATGCAAGAGCAGTTTGCGAACCGTTCGATCTCCACTGTGGCCAGCGCATCCAGGGCGGCCAATGGTCGGCCCCTCGCCGATGGAGCCTACAGAACAATACCTACTACACGTCTATACGATCGCCGCCCAGGAACGGTTCTTGGTCCGGAAACTCGCGGCCAACACCACTGAATGACCGACGCCGCCGGCCACCGTGCACCCAGGTTCCTGGGGCTGGTCAGGGGCGCGCACAACCACCAAGGTCACTATGGTGAGCATGCGGATGGTGGTGTGGCGCGCGGTGGTCGGCGTGCTGTTGGTGATAGGGGCGGTAGTCGCGCCGGGGCAGGCGAGCGCGGGTCCGGGGTATCAGTGGCGGGAGGAGTTCATCACCGCGCCCGACGGGACGCGGTTGCACGCGGACGTGCTGCGGCCGGTGGGGCTCGGGGACGACGTGCGGACGCCGGTGGTGATGACGGTGAGTCCGTATCGGTCGCATGAGGCGCGGCTGACCGAGTTGCGGCCCGGCGGCGGGCCCTCGACCGGCGACCTGCCGGTGCCGATGCTCCTGGCCGCCGGATACACCTACGTGATCGTGGACCTGCGCGGGTTCGGCGGATCCAACGGGTGCCCGGATTTCGGGGGGCCGGGTGAACGTTCGGATGTGAAGACCGCGGTGGATTGGGCGGCGGCACAGCCGTGGTCGACCGGGCGGGTCGGGTTGTACGGGGTGTCCTACGAGGGGTGGACCGGGCTCATGGGGCTGGCCGAGAAGCCGGCGGGCCTGGCGGCGGTGGCCTCGTTCGAAGTCGTCGCCGACCCCAACGCGTATCTGTACATGCAGGGCATCGCGTGGAAGTTCTCGCTGAAACCGATCAGTGAACAAGGTTTCCGGCCCGGGGACATCGCCGGATTCGAGCACCTGCTGATCGCGTCGACGCCCGCGCACCCCAATGACTCGGCCGAGTACAAGGCCAACGCGTCGTCCATCGACCCGGCCTGCTACCAGCAGTATCTGGCCGACACCAGCAACCACGACGCGAGCACGCCGTTCTGGCGCGACCGCGATCTGGTGGAGAAGCTGCGCGGCAACACCATTCCGCTGTTCCTCGGCCAGGGTTTCGTCGACTACAACACTCGCGCCGACCGGGTCTTCCAGCTGTGGAACGGGCTCGGCCCCGGCGAGCACAAGGCCATGTTCGGGCAGTGGGGGCACCGCGATTGCAGCGAGAAGTGCGGTGCCACACAGTTCTCCTCGGAACTGCTGGCCTTCTTCGACCGGCAGGTGGCGGGCAAGGATGTGACGGTGCCCGGCCCGCGCGTCACGGTCGGGCAGTTCGACGGCCGCTGGCGGGCGGAGGCGGCGTGGCCGCCGGCCGACAGCCGCACCCTCGACATCGACCTGCGCACCGGACGGTATACCGATCGCGGTCTGCTGCCCGGCGCGGACCGGGAGATATGGACCGTCTCCCCACCACTCGCCCAGGATCAGCAGCTGTCCGGTGCGCCCACCGCCACGCTCACCCTGGACGGTCCCGCCGCGGCCAGCGTCACCGTCGAGGTCTACGACATCGGACCCGACAATCGGGCCACCGTGATCACCCGCGGCATCGCACCGGTCACCCCGACCACGCAGGTCCGGCTCCTCGCCCAGGACTGGCCGATTCCCGCCGGACATCGCATCGGCATCCGCGTCACCGACGTGGTCGACGACGTGTGGGCGCATCAGCCGGCCAACGCCCCCGTCACCGTGACCGCCGCCCAACTGCACCTGCCGCTGCTGTCCGGAATCCGCACCCCGGACCTGCCCGGCGACCTCAGCGAGGCGATTCCGAAGTGGCGAAACGAGAAGACGGTCTCCCTGATCGCCGATGTGGTGAACAATGCCACTGTGGCCGTGACCTTCCCTCCCCGGACCGGCGGTTAGCCCATGACCAGCACCCCGACCCACGCGCCCACCGTCGACGACGCCACCGCCGAGCGGCTGGCGGGGGCGCTGCGCTGCCGCACCGTCTCCCACGAGGACCACAGCCGCATCGACCCGGCCGAATTCGATCGGCTGCTCGACCATCTCGGACAGTCCTTCCCGTTGGTCCACACTCATCTCGAGTGGGAGAGCTTCGGGCACAGCCGCCTCTACCGGTGGGCAGGCAGCAGCGCGCAGGGCGGGAGCCTCACCGGCGCGAACGGTCCGGCGACCGGCGACGCGGCGGGAACCCCCGTGCCCGGCGTGGAGTCATCCGCGGGTGAGCTATCGACCATCAGAGAGCCCCGAGCGGCCCGAGGGCCGACCAACGGCGAACACGCGACGACCGGGCAGCCGACCGATGGCGGGCACGCGGCGGCCACGGGGCAGACCGGCGACGGGCGTGAGGCCGCGGCGGCGATTCTGCTGGCGCACATGGATGTCGTGCCGGTCGACGACCACGACGGTTGGCCTCATCCTCCGTTCGGCGGCGTCGTGGACGACGAATTCATCTGGGGCCGAGGCGCGATCGACGACAAGAGCCGGATGATGGCCATTCTCGAGGCGATCGAACATGCGCTGCGGGACGGCATTCGACCGAGGCAGACCATCTACCTCGCGTTCGGCCACGACGAGGAGATCTTCGGGGCCGAGGGCGCGGGGCGGATGTCGCGGCGGTTGCGGGACGCGGGGGTGCGGGCCCGGCTGCTGGTGGACGAGGGCGGCGTGATCACCGTCGGCGTCGCCGAGGGCATCGACGTGCCGGTAGCCACGATCATGGTGGGCGAGAAGGGGTTCGCGACCGTGCGGCTCTCGGTCACCGACGTGGGCGGGCACTCGTCCATGCCGGGGCGGCAGACCGCGGTCGGACGGCTGGCGCGGGCGGTGGCGCGGATCCAGGACCACCCGTTCCCGCTGCGACTCACACCGGTCGCCGTCGACATGCTCACCCGGGTGCGGAAATTCGTGACCGAACCGCGGCGCACCCTGCTCGGGCTGGTCAATGTGGCCGGGCCGATCGCGGCGCGGGTGCTGGCCGCCCGGCCGCAGACCGAGGCGCTGGTGCGGACCACCACCGCCCCCACCGTGATCAGCGGCGGGGTCAAGTCCAACGTGCTCCCGCAGCGGGCCGAGGCGTACGTGAACTTCCGTATCCTGCCCGGTGATTCGGTGGCCGGGGTGCTGGCGCACTGCCGGAAGGTGGTGCGCGACAACGGCGTCACCATCGAACTCGACGGCACCTGCTCCGAGCCGTCGGCCGATCCGAGCGCCGGACCGGATTTCGACGTCGTCGCCGATGTCGCGCGCGCGGTGGTGCCGGGGCTGGCCGTCACCGTCGGCGTGGTCCCGGCCGCCACCGACTCCCGCTACTACGACGATCTGGCGCGGACCCGCTGCAACTTCGCCCCGATCATGCTGTCCGCCGCCGACCTGGAACGCATCCACGGCACCGGCGAACGCATCTCCCGCGCCAACTATGCCCGATTGATCCGGTTCAACCGGCTGCTCATCGACCGCATCGCCGCCTTCTGACCGGCACCACAGTCCTCGGAGCCGGGGCGGCGACGATGCTCGATCATGCCCGTCGCCACGCGCTTACCGGTGCCCGCCCCATCACGCGGCCGATGAGCGAGAATGGCTCCGCCGGTTGGCGACATTTCGGACGCACACCGTGGCGGCCGAAACCGCGACCCGGCACCCTTGCCCTCGTAGGTACGTGACGACCTCGACTCGAAGGAGCGGCGATGACCCGCACGGAGACCGGTGAATTCCAAGGCGCGGGCGGCCGCGTGTTCTGGCAGGCGTGGCTGCCCGACGGGGAGCCTCGCGCCGTGGCGGTGATCGTGCACGGGTATGCCGAGCATTCCGGGCGATACGCGCACGTCGCGCAACGGCTCACCGAATCCGGGTTCGCCGTCTACGCGCTCGACCACACCGGCCACGGCAAGTCCGAGGGCGCCCGCGCCAATATCGGCTCGCTCGACACCGCCGCCGACAATGTGCGCACCATGCTCGCCACCGCCACCGGCCGCCACCCGGGACTGCCGAAATTCGTCATCGGCCACAGCATGGGCGGGCTCACCACCGCCTACTTCGCCACCCGCGACCAGCCCGAGGTCGACGGCCTGGTGCTGTCCGCCCCCGCGATCGACATCGAGGCCGGCAATGCCGTGCAGCGCCTGGCCGCGCCGCTGGTGGCCAAGTACCTGCCGAATGTGCCCGTCGTGAAACTGGATTCGACGCTGGTCAGCCGCGACCCCGAGGTGGTGCGCGCCTACGACGACGACCCGCTGGTGCATCACGGCGGCGTGCCCGCCCGCACCGCCGGGGAGATGCTGCGCGCCGGGGAGTACGTCAAGGCGCACCTGGATCGCCTGACCGCGCCGCTGCTGGTCCAGCACGGCACCGCTGACGGCCTCGCCTCACCCACGGGCACCGACAAGGTGGAACGCGACGCCGCGGCCAAGGACAAGACGGTCATCCGCTACGACGGGCTCTACCACGAGATCTACAACGAGCCCGAGCAGGACAAGGTGCTCACCGACGTGGTCAACTGGCTCGAAGCGCACTTGCCCAGCGCCTGACCGGGTTTCACCGGAGCCCGACCGGGCTCACTTGTAGGTCTTCAGGCAGGCGTCCTCACCGTCGAGGACGCCGGTCCGGAACGCCTCCAGCCGGACGAAACCACTGGGCACCACCGCGCCGTTGACGTCGGCCGCGGCCAGACCGTCCATCAGCAGTCCGGAGATGGCGGCGTCGAGATCGGTCGCGGACAACTGCAGATCGCTGCCGGGGCGGCTCAGCTCGGTGCTGTAGGCCCCCGAGAAGCAGGCGGCGCGCAGCCCGGCGGATTCGGCTCCCGAGATGCCGAGCCGGCGGGCCTGCTGGACGGCGATCATGTAGCGCGAGACGAAGACGACGAAGGCGTTGTAGTCGCCGCCGACGGTCGCGGAGAACAGGTCGCCGGTGTCGCCGGTGGCCGCGCGCTTGGCGAGGCTCGGGATGTCGGTGCCGATCACATTGGTGGCCGGGCAGTACGAAACAGGCTGGGTGACGGTCACTGTCGGGCAGCTGCGGGTGATGCCGCCGTAGTCGAAGACGGGCGCGGGCTGGATCGGGTAGGTGCGGGTCAGCGACTGCGCCACCAAGGCCAGATCCGGCTGGTCCACCGGCAGCTGGCGATCCTTGTCGCCCGGCTGGAAGCTCGTCGGCAGGGTGCCGCGGCGCTGCTTCAGTTCGGCGCGGGTGATGCCCTTGCACGCGGTCGCGCCGTCGGTGTAGCCGATCTGCACGGCGGTGACCCGCTCGAACGCCGTACCGTGCTCGTCCCGGGACGCGCCCGGCTCGCGGTCACGGAAGGAGATCACCGCGGCCAGGACGCCATTGAGGCCGTCGGTGGTATTGAGGGTGAAATGGCGCGAATTGCCTTCGGCCACCGAGCGCAGGAAGACGCCGGCGAAGCAGTCGGCCTGCTGTTCACGGACCACGGTCGGGGTGAAGAAGCCGTTCAGCTTGGCCTGCGCCTGGATCGAATGGCCGTACTCGTGGGCGAGGACCATGACCACCGCCATCGGGCCGAACTTCTTCACCAAGCCCGGCAGCAGGGTGCCGCGGTCGAACCCGATGGTCTTGTCGACACTACAATAGGCGGCGTTGACCTCCTGAAAGGTACTGCCGCGGCAGAATTCGACGGCCTGGGCGCGCGGGGCGGTGGAATCCCAGGAAATGAACCGGGTCACCGGTTTGAACACGCCCGGAAAAGTCTTGGCGTACTGGCCGTTCCAATAGTCGGCGATATCCGCGATGGCATTGAGGGCCAGTTTGTCGACCGCGCCGCCGTCCCCGTTCTCGGCGGCGAGGTTCGCGTCCGGCACCCCGGAGCGGGGTCCGCTGGGCCCGGCGGCCGAGGTCTGGCCCGCCACCACCCATGGGTTGTCCGTCACCGGTGCCGACACCTGCTGCGAGGCAGGGCTTTTCGACGCCGAGCAGCCGGTCAGGGCCACCCCCGCGACCGCCAGCAGTACGACCAGCCCCCGCCGAATCCGCGACGTCCCCATCTCGCCTCCCACACCACTCGGGACAAGTATCCACCGAGATATCGCGCGAAGTCCCCGGTCCCGCAACGACAGTTCGTGACACAGTCGAGGATCATGAGCGACTATCGCGGCCTCAATCAGGCCAATTGGAACGATCGGGCCCCGCTGCACGCCGATTCCCTCGACTACCACTTCGACGACTTCCGGACCGACCCGTCCTTCCTCAGCCATGTGGTGCGCTTCGATCTGCCACGGCTCGGCGACATTCGCGGGGTCGACGCGGTGCACCTGCAATGCCACATCGGCACCGACACGCTGTCACTGGCCCGGCTGGGCGCGACCGTGACCGGACTGGACTTCTCCCCCGCCTCGCTGGCCGAGGCTCGCAAGCTGGCCGACGCCGCCGCGACGCCGATCGAGTACGTCGAATCCGATATCTACGACGCGGTATCCGCGCTCGGCGGGAGGCGGTTCGGGCTGGTCTACACCGGCGTCGGCGCGCTGTGCTGGCTGCCCGACATCCGCCGCTGGGCCGCGACCGTGGCCGCGCTGCTGCGGCCCGGTGGCCGCCTGTTCCTGCGGGAGTACCACCCGGTGCTGTGGTCGATCGACGAGACCCGCACCGACGCCCTGACGATCGGCTACCCGTATTTCGAGACCGCGGAGCCCATGGTGTTCAACGACGAGACCACCTACGTCGAAACCGATTCCACGGTGGCCAACACCATCACACACGAGTGGAACCACGGCCTCGGCGAGATCGTCGAAGCCCTGCTGCAGGCCGACCTCACCCTCACCCAGCTCGTCGAACACGACAGCGTCCCCTCGAACCCGTTGCCCGGCCGCATGGTCCACGACGACCAGTGGGAATGGCGTCTGATCGACCACCCCGAACGCCTGCCCCTCAGCTACACCCTGCAAGCCCGCAAAGGCTGACCGCTTCCCCAGGGAACCGGCACCGGCCCTCCCGCGTCCAAGCACTCGGAAGCCGGACGACGGGAGGGACGCCGATGGAACCGGAAGCCTTGCGGCGCAGCGCCCGCCTGAGCCAATCGGGCGCCGAACACGACCAGGCCCGCCTCACCGACCGCACCGCCGACCCCGATTACATCGACCACGTCGAAGACTTCACCCGGTTGTCCCACCAGCAGATCCACGACGCCGTCCAAGCCATGAACCCCGGCGACATGCACACCGCCGCCGATACCTGGGTCACCATCGCCGACAGCATCTTCGGCGCCGTCACCACCCTCCACGCCACCAGCCACACCGCCCTCGCCGAAAGCATGACCGGCCACCTCGCCGACGCCGCCGCGGCCGCTGCCCGCCGCTTCGTCCAGGACGCCACCGACACCGCCGAGATCGCCCACAGCACCGGCCACCGCATGATCGCCGCCGCCTTCGGCGCCGAAGCCCTCCGCAAAACCGTGCCCCCACCGGTGACCGACGGTGCCCGATCCGACCGAGACGAGCAATACCAGCTCGCCCTCGCGGCCCTGGACGCCAACTACACCCCGATCTATCCGCCGGCAGGCTCAGGAATCCCCGCCTTCTTCACGATCACCGCACCGGGCGCGGCCGACGGCTCCGGGAACAGCAGTGGCGCAATGGATCCGAGTCCCGCCTCCGATACGCGAGCCATTACCACGCCAGGGTCCACGCCTGACCTGGACGCGTGGCGCAACCCGGCAGACCCCGACACCCACCGCCCGCAGGCAGGCGAGGAGACCGCCTCGGCGACCAATTCCCCATTCGCACAGCGCATCCCCCAGGATCAAGCCACTGCCGACGACCCGGACGCGCTCCATCGAAGCGCGACCGACCCCGGCACGGATCGGTGGCGACCGGACACCGATCCCGATCACCGCTCGCCCACACCATCGACCACCACCGGCACCCACCCCACGGCCACCCTCCCGACCTCGACGACGCCAACCGACGATCCCGCCCCGGCAGGGCACCCCGCCTCCCCCACCGGCTCACCATCGAACCGCTACTCCCCCAACCCCTTCCCCGACCTCGCCCGCAGCTTCCGCGGCCCGACCGTGCCCGAGCCGACCACCCAGCCCCGCCCCGTCACACCACAGGTTCGCCCCGAATCTCCCAGCACCGCCATGCCCCCGGGCATGTTCGCTCCGGACACCCGCCCGACCACCCCCGAATCGGCCCACACCTGCCCACCCTGGCTGATTCGCAACCGCGAGAACGAACTACTCGGCAGCCCACTCCCGCACGTCCAACCCACCCTCGGAGCCGAATTCCCCTCCACCCGAATCGCGCCCACCCCGGACGACCTCGACTGACCCGCAGGCCGAGGATGCCCTCCCCCGAGGTGGAGACAGGGGAGACCGCGGAGGGACGGCCGAGGATCGCGTCGATGTCTTGATCTCCGACCATCCGGCACCCAGGGGTGTCCTACGGCGGCGGCATCCACCCCGTCTGATCGCTCAGCTGAACGGTGCAGCGTCGACGGCGCAACCGGTTCCGGCCGGCGGCAGTTCGGTGCTGAACAGGTAGTCGCGTTTGACGCGCTCGGCGCAGGTGCTGGCCACATACATGCTGCTGTGGCCCATGCCCTCGATCGTCACGACCTGCGCCCGCGCCAGCTGAGCGGCTCCGGTGACCGCGCCCTGCAAAGGCGTCGCCGGATCGAATCTGCTGTTCAGCACCAGGATCGGTGCGGCGGTGCGGCGATTCCACGGGCCGGTGTAGCGGTCGGCGTCACGAGCCTGCCAGAACGCGCACGCCATCATGTCGAAGACGCCGATCCGGCCGAAGTACGGAACCCGCACATCCTCGGTGATCGCGGTGCGGCTGTAGATGCCGAGATCGGTGGGGACGGCGCTGTCCACGCACTGGGTCGCGTAGAAGGCCTCGGTACGATTGCCGGTATAGGACTCTCGATCTGCGATGGGCACAATGCCCGGCCACGAGGTGCCCGCGTCGAACAGCATCTGCAACAGCGTCGCGAGCTGCGGATAGGTGTCCGGGCGCGAAAGGTTCGCCGCCGCATTGACTATCGACGAATAGGTGAAGATCTCTCCCGCCGCCCGAATCGGCGCCAGCCGCGCCCGCTCCGCGAGCACCGGCCACTTCAGTGCGGGATCACCGGCCGAGAACGCACACTTCGGACCCGCCGCGGCGCAATCACGCAGGAACGCATCGAATGTCGTGGCGATACCCGCGGCCACATTCTGGCGGGTATCCACCGGAACCGTATCGCCTTGTCCGCCATGGCCGTTCACACTGCCGTCGAAATCCATCGACCCGTCGAACACCATGGCCCGAACCCGGCCGGGGAACATGTTGGCGTAGGTCGCGCCGACCAGGGTCCCGTAGGAAATACCGTGATAGGTCAGATGCGCGTCACCGACCGCGCGCCGCAGCAGCTCCAGATCCCGCGCGGTATTGGCGGTCGAGGCGTGGTCGAGAACCGGCCCGGCCAGCGCGCGGCAGCGGTCGGCCAACTCCCGGTTCCGGCCATAGAAATCCGCCTCCCCGGCCTGGTCACCCGGCATGTCCGGGAAGGATCCGAGAAACGCGAGCTGCTCGGTGGTGTTCGGAAAGCACCGGGCCGCCGCACTCCGCGCCACCCCGCGCGGATCCCACGACACGATATCGAACCGCTCCCGCAGCTCGGCCGAGAACAACCACGGCCACCGCGCCCGCTCCCGTAGCCGATCCACCCCCGACGGCCCCGGCCCACCGAAGTTGACGAACAGCGTCCCGATCCGGCTACCGGGATCGGTGGCAGGCAATTTGATCACCGCCAGCTCGATCCGATCCTCCTGCGGCCGGTGATAGTCCAGCGGCACCGCGGCAGTCGAACACTCGAACCCCTCGGCACAGTCCGCCCATCGCAGCACCGGCGTTACGGCTGCCTCCGCGAGCGAATCCTCAGAGGGATCCGCCCCTTCGGCCGTCGGCACCCCCACCAACCCCGCGAACACCACCATGCAGGCCACAACCCGAAAGCGCCGAAGCCCACTGCGCCCCAAACCCAAACCCACTGACGACACCTTCCGAACACCAACGACCCAACGCCCGCCCCACCCTGCCACACAACCTGATCCACATGAAGCACCGCGTCGGAGCTGAAAATCCTTGGCAGATCACCGAATCCGATGGTGCGGTCGGCGGGCAGGCGGGCTGAGGCTGCACCGCGGGCGCACCCGGCGACCGGGCGCGGTGCACCGATGACGACGTGGGCCTCACTACCGCAGCGGCTGGCCGCTGATGAATGTCTGCACGCGAGCACTTCCCCTTCGAGCGACGATTTCCGCCGTGACGGTCACATTGCTGCTCGGGCCGGTTGGATAGGAAGAGTCTGCGGGCCTATCCACCCGGCTACCGAGCACGATGCGCCGCTCGGAGTCGGTGAAGCGGGGCATCGATTCCGGAGTCGTCCACGGTTGACCCCGGTCGGATGATCCGACGTGAGAATGCGGCACGATAACCGTACCCGGATTCCCGCCACGCTCCCCGATCGGATCACCCGCACCGCACCGTATCGAGATCCTGGGCGGGAGCGGCCCGAATACCGCGCTGATGGCACGAATCGAGAGTGTCCAGGCACGGAAAGTCACCGATATCTCGAAATTAGCTGCGTGATCGGGATTGTCGTGCAGAATGCTGGTCACAACCGGCCCGACCGGTCGGTGAACCTTAATGGGGTGAAATGACTGATCTCATGGGATCGACCGTGCACGAACTGCTCGCGCAGGTCCTGGCACGCTACGGCAGCATCGACGTCTTCATCGCCCGCCTGCACGTTCTGCTGGACACACCCACAGTCGTGCTTCCCGCGTCGGCGTCCTCGGCCGGTGGCCGGCACCGACTCGCACAGCCCACCGGCGCCGTGCTTATGACTACCGGGACTCTCACCCCGCCTACGTGGCTGAAATCTGTCAGGAATCCCTGACAGCGGGACACGGCCTCACATGCGTAGATTTCCTGCGAATCCCGATACCGAGACTGGCGCGCGGCGTACTTTGACTATGCCAGACCCTGCGGTCGACGAGCCGGCCCTGTCACCTCACGTGATGACGGGGACACGTGGCGCTAGTGCGGAACTTCCGGACGAAGGGGCGACTCATGGCAGCCGATGTCGATTTTTGCGTCGTGGGTGCGGGTTTCGCGGGATTGACCGCCGCACTGCGGCTGAAGCAGGCCGGCCGCTCGGTCGCTGTGCTGGAGGCGCGTGACCGGGTCGGAGGTCGCACCTTCACCGAGTTCCTGCCGGACGGGACCTGGATCGATCGCGGCGGCGCGTGGGTCGGCCCCGGGCAGGACCGCATCAAGGCCCTGATGGCTGAATTCGGCGTGACCGAATACAAGGAGTATGTCGACGGCGACGCGATGATGATCGTCGACGGCAAGAAGCACCGTTACTCCGGCACCATTCCCTGGGCGATGAGCCCGTGGGCGATCGCCAACCTCGGAGCCGGCCTGTTCGAGGTCGGGCAGATGTGCAAGTCGATCCCGTTCGACGCTCCGTGGGAGGCCGAGAAGGCCGGCGAGTGGGATCGAATCTCCCTGGGGGAGTGGCTGAATCGAAATATCCACTCCCATCAGGCGCGCGAGATGCTCGACATGGCGTTCGCCGGCATCTACACCTCGGCCGCCTCGGAGGTGTCGTTGTTGTGGGCGCTGCACCAGATGGGCTCGGGCGGCGGGCCGGTGTTCGTCATCTCCAGCAAGGACGGCGCCCAGGACGCCAGGGTGCACGGCGGTATGGGTGCGATCTATGGGCCGATGGCCGCCGAACTCGGTGACGCGCTGCATCTTTCGAGACCGGTGGACCTCATCGCGCAGGACGAGGACGGCGTCAGCGTCCACTCCGAGCGGCTCACCGTCCGCGCTCGGCGCGCGATCGTCGCCGTGCCTTTGGCCGTCGCCACGCAAATAGCGTACGAGCCACTGCTTCCCGTCGACCGCACCTTCCTGCACCGGCGCATGCCCAGTGGTGCCGTCTACAAGATCTCGGTCGTCTACGACACCGCGTTCTGGCGCGCTGACGGCCTGTGCGGACAGTCGGCCGCGCCCGGCAGCCCGGCCACTCTGACCATCGACGCCTGCACGGACACCGGCACTCCCGGCATCATGTGCGTGATTACCGAAGGTCCCGCGGCTCGCAAGCTCGGGCTACTCGATCCGGCGGAGCGCAAGGCCGTGGTGATCAACGAACTGGTCGACCGGTTCGGGGCGAAGGCCTCGTCCCCGGTGAGCTACCACGAGCAGAACTGGACGGTCGAGCGCTACTCCGGCGGCGGAATGATCAGTCATGCGCCACCGGGTGTGCTCACCGAGTTCGGTCACGCGCTACGCACCCCCTGCGGGCGGATCCACTGGGCCGGGACTGAGAGTTCGGCGATCATGTGCGGCTGGATCGACGGTGCGGTGCGGTCGGCGGAACGCGCCGCCACAGAGGTCATGGCCGCCGAAGGCGGTGTGGCGAGGTAGGTTTCAGCACCGCGCCCGCCAGCGGGCGATCTCGCGGCCGATCCCTGTGCACGCTGGGCGGTCGAAGATCGGTTTCAGCGGATCCGTCACGAACACCGCAGTTCGTGACGGTCTTTGCCGTGCCCCCAAGACTTGGGCGATCTCGAGTCCATGCGCTGCGGTATCTTCCATACGATCGCCGCACCCTGGTCGGCGCGCAGAGGAAGCACGCCACTTGTTCAACAAATCCTTTGCGGCCGCCGCCCTCTCGGCGAGCGCCGCTGCCGTTCTTGCGACACCGCCTGCCGCCGCCGACCCGGTCAACTGGGGCGCCGTTTCCCTCAGCGCGTGGGGCAACGTCTACGCGTTTTCGGTCAACCACCCGACGGAAGCCGACGCCATTCGAGCCGCCGACCGAGCATGCAAGGGTCAAGGCATCATCGACTGCCGGATGATGGTGACGTTCGCGAACGGCTGCGGTGCAATCGTGACGAGTCCGCTCGCGATCGTCGCAGGGTTCCCGATCGTGGGCTTCGGTAAGGGGGCGACCCCGGGGGAGGCATACGCGGACGCCACCCGCAACCTCCCCACCGGCACCGGAAGCGTCGGCGCGTTCAATCGCGAACATGCCTGCACCCAGCCTTGATCTAGTTCCAGCACAGGTCCTCGGCAGTAGCGGACGTTCTGCACCGCACCGGGATCCGGCCGCCGGCGCCCGGCGCTGGCCGGTTGGGTCAACGCGGTATGCGCCATGAGCGTGCGCTCTGCACCGCACCAGGCTCCGAGTGACGCTCTCAGCTGGCCTTCTTGACGGGAGGAAGGTACTTGCCGAGGGTTGCGGGATCCTTGGCGTCGGCAGTGGGGAGGTAGATTCGGTAGTTCAACCGGAACAGTCCGCTGGGTGCCGAGGGCAGCCAGTTGCTCGCGTGGTCTGCCGGTTGCTGGTTCTGGATGTAGATGTCGAGTGATCCATCGGGATTCTTGGTCAGGCCCGGCGTGCGGTCACCGATGGAGTAGCGGTTGATCGGGTTCTTCACCAGCTGAAAATCAGCGCCGTACATGGTGATCGACCAGAATCCGTTCGGCAGCGTGGGTGGGAGCTGGTCGGCGTTGAAGTGCAGCACGTATCGCTGTGATCCGTCGAGCAGGTTTGCGTCGCCGTCTTCGTAGGTGCTGAAGTACTCGGCCTCGTCGCGGTCGTGAACGAACAATCCTTCCAATGCTCCGGCGGCACGGTCGAAATAGTTGACTCCGTAGGTTCCTGGTTCGAGGTTGTTCCAGCGGGTGGGGTACGGGGTGCCGCGGTACTTCACCTTCCAGGACATGACTTGGGGACCGTCGACGGCCGCGCGTGCCAATCCCTTTCGCATCGGTTCGCTGAGAGCGTTGACGTCCATGGGCTTGCCGAGGGTGATCCCACCGCGGCGAAGTAGTTCGATGGCTGCTTCGTTGCCCGGTGCCGGTGGGTTTTCGGCCGCCAGATCGGCGATCGCCTGGAAGATCGCCAGATCGCCGTCGTAGTGCGGGCGCTTGCCCAGGTCTGGGACGGTCACCTGGCCGTGTTTGGCCGGATCGCTCCAGTTGGACAACGCGGTCGTAGTGAACTTCTCTTGCAGCGCATTGACTTCGGCGAGATCGGAGACGTTTTCGGGCAGCACGCCGATGCGAATCGCGACCATCGCGCTGTTGTTGGGTAGCCGATGCTCGATCACGCCGGGCGGTAGTTCGCCGTGCCAGTTCGGTCCTACGAAGGCGTGGTCGCCGCCCTTGCCGCCGGTCGCACGGGTTCCGATATAGAAGACATTGTTGGTGTAGGCGTCGGCGACCTCGACCGACCAGTATCTGTCCATGATGTCCGGGGCCGTCAGGATCATCGGCTCATCGCGAAGTTCCATCCCCACACCGCTGTAGACGGTGTCGTTGTTCGGCGTGTACGGCATCTTGTCGTCCGCCGTAGCAAGGGTTTTCATGTGGCCGATCTGGTTCAGCGGAGCGGCCGGCGCGTACGCCTTGGCCTTCTCCAACGCCACCGGATCCAGCCGCAGCGCGCGCTCCCGCTCCGAGATCGTCAGCGGGAGTCCGAACACGTAGTTCTGAATGCCGACCGAGTAGGCCCAGTTCTCCTCGGCCTTGGCATCCGCTGCCCGAGTGTCCGAACTCTGGGGCGAGGCGTTGTCACCCTGGTGATTCGTGCCGGTCGAACATCCCAGCACCATGGCAGACACCCCCAACAGCACCATCGGTACCCGAACATAAACCGATAGCCGTCGCAGCGGGCGGGGAAGATCAACGTGGCGTGCACTCATGGGGCAATGATGACACCACTGAGCGAACTTATAGCAACACTTGAGGGGCTGAGTTACGAAGCGGGTCAGCGCTTGCGGGGAAGTACGCCGCCGCGGCGTTCGGCGGCCTGCAGTAACTGCAGCACCGCTACCCCGGCGACGACGATCCCGATCAGGTTGACGCCGAGTTGAGCGAGCGAGCTCAGTGCGGCATGCCATTTTCCCGCGAAGGCCGCGACCGCCGCCAATCCGGCGGCCGGCACAGTCGTCACCGAGATGAACACCCCCACCAGCACGGCGGAGGTGGAGGTGACCACGGCCAGCATCCCCGCTACCCCAGCCAGCAGGGCGACCACCAAGGAGAACGGACCGACCTGGTAGATGAAGTCGAAGGCATGGGCGCTCTCGACGTTGCCGACCCCGATCCAGCCGAGGCGGACCCACAACAGCGTGGCCAGCACGGTGATCGCCATCGCGGCCGGAAACGAAATGGCCAGGGTGCGTGCCGAAGCCCGTACCAGCCGCGCATCGCGGCGCACCAACCCCACCGAAAGCGCTGCCAGCGGCCGGAATTCGGGCCCGACCACCATCGCGCCGACCAAGGTGAGTGGCGACGCTGTCGTCACCCCGACCGCCGACAGCAGAATCGCGATCGTCAGAAACGCGAGGAAGGTGGGCGTGAAGCGGGCCCCTTCGCGCGCCTGCGCGAGCAACTGCTCCCACACCACTGCTTGGTCCGGCGGCCGCGGCGCGGCGGCGGCGGCCCGTTGCCCTGCGCCGGACAGCATGATTCCCGTCGGCGCGAACGAGATACTGCCCGTCCGAGCAAGATCCAGCGCGCTCAGCGCGGCGACCGCGGCATTGACGGAGCCACGCGCCAGATCGGCTTCGATCACATCGCCGGGCGGATCCACGGCCTCACCGCGCGCGAGCGTCACATGGGTGGCACCGGGCTCCGCGACCAGGATGCGCAGCACGTCGCCGCTCCGCTCACTCGGAGAAACGATGCGCAGATGCAGCACGGTGTGGCCTCCTTCGGCCCGGCGGTGGGCTGAGTTCAGCGGCGGTGGCAGCCCGGTTCATTTCCAGCAACCATAGCGGCAGTGGGGCCGAATACCGCTCCGCCCCGGGCTGACGCGCGACGGCCTGCCCCGGTGGGATCGGAGCAGACCGTCGGGTGAGTGTTGCGGGGTTTTACTTGGCGATCTTGGCGCGGAACGGTCCGCCGATGCTGTTGAACAGCAGGTCGCCGTTGGGGAGTGCTTCGATGATGGCGTAGGCGCCGTTGCCGAGGTTGGATTGGCCGAAGATGGTGCGGTGCACGGTTTCTCCGGTCTTCCAGTCCAGGCCGGTGACTTCCCAGCCGTCGGCTTTGCTGTAGCCGTTGACGAACACAATCCCAGTGGTGCTGGAGATGGCTGGGACCATGGAGGTCGAGGCGACATCGCCACGTGCCCACACCGAGTTCCAGCGGTGCCCGGCGGGGTCCCACTCGAAGCGTTGCATGCCGTGCGGCGGGGGATCGACCGGGCCGTTGGCGAGGACGTCGATAAGCCGGTCGGGTTCGCCGCCGCTACCGATGTTCTGGACCACGAACGCGCCGTACCCGTTGACCACGACCGACTGTTCGGATTGCACGAACTCCGGTAGCGGGTCGGGCAGGCCCGCGGTCACCTGGACCTGGTCGGCGATGCGGTTGGACTTGGTGCCCGGCTTCTGCTGGAACCCTTCAGGGATCTTGTTGCGCCAGAACGCGACCAGATGCATCTGGTCCGCGCCGTCGGTGATCACGACCAGCTCATCGGATTTGCCGTCGAATCCCATCAGGGTGGGGGTCGAGCCGGTGCCGGTGCCGAACTTCACCGCCGGGGGCCGGCGACCGGTGTCATAGGGCGAGGACCACGCGCCGTCGGCTTCGTCGGTCGAGAGTTTCGACCCGGTCCACACGATCTTGCGCATGATCTTGTTGGAGGCGATGTAGATGCCGTTGTGCTCGTCGATGGACATCGAGTTCGACACGGTCTCGTCGTCACCGAAACGCACCCGCTGCGGGGCGGCGTCGAGGTTGGTGCGGTCGAAGGCCAGCAGCCCACGGGTGGCGGCCACGACCAGGTGGCCGTCGTAGGTCAGATTCACCCCGACCACGTTTTCCGGCAGGCCCGTGGCGGTGGTGCCGGTGCCCAGGAACGGCTTCAGGTCGAGGTGCTTGATCACCTGGACGCCGTCCTCGGGCTTGTCGTTGTTCACGAGCCCGAACACGTACAACTGAGAATCGTTGGTGGTGTAGTAGACGCGATTGTCCTTGTCCACCAGGCTGTAGACGCCGTTGGCGATACGGGTCCAGTTCGCCGCGCCCCAGTCCTGATTCACCGCGTCCTGGATCTGGGCGACGTCGGTGAAGTTCTGATTCAGCACCGCGTCCAAGGCCGGCGCGGGGATCGGCGCGATGCCGGGGGCGTCCATTCCCGCGACTTCCTTGAATCCGCCGCCGGAGACGTCGACGTACCGCACGCCCGCGGACGAGGAGATCCACCGATACTTCGGGTCGGTGCCGGCCAGGGTGATGATGCTGACCGGTCCCACCGTGACGCGCGGCATCTGCGCCGGATCGATGTGGAAGGTGCCCCGCGGTACCGGGTCGTCGAAGGTATCGGTCTGGCCCGAGTCCAGGTGGGTGACCGCGTACTTGTCCGCGGCCAGATAGGGATTACGCGCCGGGCCCTGCCCTGCGGCGGCCGCCGGAGAAGAAGTGCCCGACGAGCCGCTGTCACCCGAATCCAAAGAGTTGCTGCTGCAGGACGAAACCGCCAGTGCCGCGGCCAGAGCCACTGCGGCGGCAACGGGGCCCGTGCGCAGATATCGAGGCGAACTCACCGGTGCATCACTCCTGTCCCTCGCGGCCGAAGGGACGCGAAATTGCAGTTGGAAAGCCAGAAACCGCTGCAGCCCGCCCGGCGAGGGCCAACTACCCACAGCCGGTCGAAACGAACAGAAGTCTCCGAGTTCAGCGAACGTAACACGCCTTTCCAGCAGGCCAGGAAATTGATTGCCACTGTGTTGCCAATGGCTCTCGACTCTCGGGGGCGCGTCCGCGAACGCGGGTCTTCCCGGAGTGCACGCCTTTCGGCATGAGCGTGCGTTCCGCACCGCAGTGGGCGAGTCCGAAGCATCCGGAAACAACAGTGGTGCAATGCCTCCGATATGCGAACCAGCACCCGCTCCGGTCCCGAATCTCCCAGCACCGCCATACCGCCGGGCATGTTCGCTCCGGGCGCCCGAACAACCGACCTGCTGTGTACATGGTCCGCCCACAGGCTAGGGACTGGAATTCGCGGCATCCCAACCGAATCCGGCATTCGAAGAACGATGTGATCATCATCCGACGGGTACGCCGATCCTCCCGTCGCCGCCCTAGGGTGTCCTCATGGGGAGAGATGACATCCTTACCGGGTTCCGCCAGGAGGCGAAGGCACTGGTCCACGTGGCATCAGGGCTCTCCGAAACCGATTTCGCCAAGCCGACACCCTGCGCACCGTGGACGGTCACCGAGTTGCTCGCCCACGTGGTCGCCGGGATCGAGCGCGTGACCGACGGCCTGACCGTCCCCGAACCGGCCACGGCTCCCCTCAACGCCGTCAACTACTACAACCCGCGAATCTTCGACGCGCAGGCCAATATCGAACGCGTGGCCCTCGCCCAGCGGAGCGCCACCGCCTACCCCTCCGGCCGAGCCGTCGCCGCCGCACTCGACGCCGCCTGGCCGCTGGTCCACGACTCCGCCCGCCGCGAACCCGACGACCGCCGACTGATGACCCGCTGGAGCATCGGCATGGGCCTCACCGACTTCCTCATCACCCGCGTAGCCGAACTCGCCCTCCACGGCCTGGACCTCGCCACCGCCCTCGACCGCGCCCCGTGGACCACCCCGGAAGCCGCCACCATCGTCACCACCCTGCTCCTGGTCTCCGGCAACCCCGACGACCTCGCTCCGCTGGGCTGGGACCCCATGACCTACCTCGCCAAGGCCAGTGGCCGCACACCACTGACCGTGGACGAGGCAGCCCACGTCGAACAGGTTGGCGTGGAATGGATTCCACTCGGCTGAGCCGCGTCCCCGCGTCACCGGTCCCAGATGCGACTGCCGAGGAATGCGTCCCACTCGGCGCCGTCGAAGAACAGTTCCGGGCCACCAGGATTCTTCGAGTCGCGAACACCGACCGCTTCGCCAGCGAAGCAAACCTCCACGCAGGTTTCGGAGGCCTTCGACCGGGTCGATTTGAACCATCCAGCCTGCGGAACCGCTTTCGAGGTAGACCGCCGGTGCGTCCACGACGTTGCTGATCAGCGCCGGGAACTGGACCAGGGTGAATGGCTGGTCGTGGGTCAACGAAGTTGCGGACTACTCGCGGGTCCTTCGATCCCGGGTAAGAGAGAGGAGGTGATCATGGATGAACCGGCGCAGTTGCTGGGTGTACAAGGAAACTATTCGCTGGTCAGGTGGGAAGGCCGCAAGTTTCCCGGTCTGAGCATCCAGGGCGATAGCCTTCATATCCTGCGGGAGGTCTTGGAGGAGGCCGAATCAGAGCTGACCTGCGGAAGTCTCGAGGACGCCTTGTTCGCGCTCAGGGAGGCGTTGGACACCGTGATCGCGATGGATCTCTCGTACCAGGAAATGATGGGGCAGCGAAACCTACCGCTGCCCTACTTCTACTGATTCCTCATGTCGCTATTCGCCGCCGAAGACGCGTTCCACCACCGTTTTCGCGCGTCGAGTGACGCGCATGTAGTGGTCGAGGAATTCGCTGCCGTCGTCATTGGGCCAACCCGCGACGCGGGCTACCGCCGACAGGAGGGTGCCGGGGCCGGGGAGTTGGTCGGCCGGTTTGCCGCGGACCAGGACCAGGGCGTTGCGGGCCTTGGTGGCGGTGAGCCAGGCGTCGCGGAGGAGGTCGGCGTCGGCGGTGTCGATGAGTTCGGCGCGTTCGATGGCGTCGAGGGATTGGAGGGTGGAGGTGTTGTGGAGTTCGGGGACCTCGTGGGCGTGGAGCAGCTGGAGGAGCTGGACGGTCCATTCGATGTCGGCCAGTCCGCCGCGGCCCAGTTTGGTGTGGGTGGCGGGGTTGGCTCCGCGCGGGAGGCGTTCGGAGTCGACGCGGGCCTTGATGCGGCGGATCTCGCGGACGCCCTCGGGTGACATGCCGCCCTCGGGGTAGCGGACCGGATCGATGGTGCGCAGGAAGCGGACTCCGAGTTCGGGGTCGCCCGCGACCTGATGCGCGCGCAGCAGCGCCTGGACTTCCCACGGCTGCGCCCACTGCTGGTAGTAGGCGGCGTACGCGGCCAGGGTGCGGACCAGCGCGCCGTTGCGGCCTTCGGGGCGCAGACCGGCGTCGACCTGCAGCGGCGGGTCGGTGCTGGGCGCGCCGAGCAGGCGCTGCACCTGTTCGGCCACGCCGACAGCCCATTTCACGGCGACGGTCTCGTCCTCGCCGGGCCGCGGATCGCAGACGAACAGCACGTCGGCGTCGGAGCCGTACCCCAGTTCCATGCCGCCGAGCCGCCCCATGCCGATGACAGCGAAGTCCGCGGGAGCGGGTCTGCCCAGTTCGGCTTCACTGGCCCGGATTACGGCCTGCAGCGCGGCTTCCAGGGTGGCGATCCACACCGAGGACAGCGCCTCGCACACCTGCTGGACATCGAGCATGCCGAGCACGTCAGCGGAGGCGACGCGGGCCAGTTCGTGCCGGCGCAGCGAGCGCGCCGTGGCGACCGCGCGCTTGGGATCGTCGTAACGCCGTGCCCCGGACAGGATTCCGCGCGCCACATCGGAGGGCTTGGTGGCCAGCAGCAGCGGCCCGCGCGGCCCGTCGGCGTACATGCGGATGGTCTCGGGCGCGTTGATCAGCAGGTCCGGCAGGTACGCCGAGGAGCCCAGCACGATCATCAGCCGTTGCGCGATGGCCCCTTCGTCGCGCAGTTCGCGCAGGAACCAGATCTCGTTGTCGAGGCCCTCCGACACCCGCCGGTAGGCGAGCAGGCCCGCGTCGGGATTCGGTGTCTCGCCGAGCCATTCGAGCAGGGTGGGCAGCAGCAGCGCCTGGATGCGGCCCTTGCGCCCGACCTCACCGGTCAGCGCCTTGAGGTGGCCGAGCGCGTTCTCCGGGGCGACGTAGCCCAGCGCGGCCAGCTGCCGCACGGCCGCCTCGGGGCTCAGGCGCAGCTGGGCGGCGTCCATGCGCGCCACCGAGTCCAGCAGCGGCCGGTAGAAGAGCTTGGCGTGCAGCCGCCGCACCCGCACCGCGTTGCGTTTGATCTCACTGGTGAGAACCCCGACCGCGTCCTGGCGGCCGTCCGGGCGCATGTGCGCGGCCCGCGCCAGCCAGCGCATGCCCTCCTCGTCCTCGGGGGCGGGCAGGGTATGGGTGCGCTTGAGCTTCTGCAGCTGCAGGCGGTGTTCGAGCAGCCGCAGGAATTCGTAGGAGGCGGTGAGGTTGGCGGCGTCGTCGCGGCCCACATAGCCGCCCGCGGCCAGCGCGCCCAGCGCCTCCACGGTGCTCTGCACGTGCAGCGACTCGTCGGCCTTGCCGTGCACCAATTGCAGCAGCTGGACGGCGAATTCGACATCGCGCAGACTGCCGTGCCCGAGTTTGAGCTCGCGTTCGCGCAGGTCAGCGGGCACCAGGTCCTCGACGCGGCGGCGCATGGCCTGCACGTCGGCCACGAAGTCGGGTCGCTCGTTGGCGGCCCACACCATGGGCATGAGGGCCTTCTGATACTCGCGACCGAGGTCGAGATCACCGGTGGCGGGCCGCATCTTGAGCAGCGCCTGGAATTCCCAGGTGCGCGCCCAGCGCTTGTAGTACGCGATGTGTGAGTCCAGGGTGCGGACCAGCGCGCCCGCCTTGCCCTCGGGCCGCAGCGCGGCGTCGATCTCGAAGAACGCGGCGCTGCCGACGCTCATCATCTCGGCGGCGAGCCGGGTGGCGGTGGTGTCTGCCGGTTCGGCGACGAAGATGACGTCCACGTCGGAGACGTAGTTCAGTTCCCGCGCACCGCATTTGCCCATGGCGATGACGGCCAGGTGCACCGGCACCTCACGGTCCTGGCACACCCGCGCGACCGCGACCGACAGCGCCGCGGTGAGCGCGGCGTCGGCCAGATCGGTGAGGTGCTGCCCCACCTGCTGGTACGGCAGCACGGGTTCGTTCTCGACGGTGGCGGCCAGGTCGATGGCGGCCAGCAGCATGAGCTGATCGCGATACCGCTTGCGCAGCAAGGCGATCGCCTCGGGCCCGGAGATCCCCGCCCGGTACATCATGGGCCCGGCCGCGGCCCCGTTCTCCGGGACGGCGTGCACGGCGTCCAGCAGATCCGCCAGCACTTCCGCGCGGCTGGGCAGCGTGGGCCGCCGCAGCAGCCGCCACGCGCCCGGATCGGCCACCAGGTGATCGGCGAAGGCGCTGGAGGAGCCGATCAGCGCGAACAGCCGCCCGCGCAGCGCGGAGTCGCGGCGCAGTTCGGAATCCACGGCGGCCCAATCGCTCCCGAGCTGCTCCCGCAGCCGGATCAGCGTCAGCAGCGCCAGATCGGCGTCGGGGGAACGCGACAGCGCCCACAGCAGGGGAACGCTGTCCACGTTGTCCCATGCCAACTCTCGCAGAGAGGCGGCGGCCGACGGCTCGAGCAGACCGAGCCGCCCGACACCGGGCACAGCGGAACGAGCAGTCGGAGGCCGAACCATGTCCTTCAAATTACAGGTCGCGCCCACCAGACATGCCACCCATCCCGCCCAAACCAGACACTGTGTCCAATCCGCCTCCAGTCCGCGACGCCAGCGAGTGGCCGCGGTGACGTGCCGATCAGGGCATGAGAGTGGCGGCGGGAGACACGAATCGGGCCGCAATCGCGAGGATTGCGGCCCGATTCGGGTGATTCGCCGGGGTCAGAGCCCCAGGTATTCCTTCAGCTCGTAGGGCGTCACCTGCGCGCGGTAGCCCGCCCATTCGCGGCGCTTGTTGCGCAGGAAGAAGTCGAAGACGTGCTCGCCCAGGGTCTCGGCGACCAGTTCGGACTTCTCCATCGCCTTGAGCGCCTCGTCCAGGGACGCGGGCAGCTCGCGGAAGCCCATGGCGCGACGCTCGGCCGAGGTCAGCGACCACACGTCGTCCTCGGCCTCCGGCGGCAGCGTGTAGCCCTTCTCGATACCGCGCAGGCCCGCGGCCAGCAACACCGCGAAGGCCAGGTACGGGTTGCAGGCGCTGTCAGGGCTGCGGATCTCGACGCGACGCGACGCCGACTTGTTCGGGGTGTACATCGGGACGCGCACCAGCGCAGAACGATTCGAGCGACCCCAGGAGGCGGCCGTGGGGGCCTCGCCGCCGTGGATGAGGCGCTTGTAGGAGTTCACCCACTGGTTGGTGATCGCGGAGATCTCGTGCGCGTGCTCGAGGATGCCCGCGATGAAGGCGCGCGCGGTCTCGGACAGGTTGTCCGGGTCGTCGGGGTCGGCGAAGGCGTTCTGCTCGCCCTCGAACAGCGACATGTGGGTGTGCATGGCCGAACCCGGGTGGTCGGCGAACGGCTTGGGCATGAAGCTCGCGCGCACGCCCTCGTCGATGGCCACTTCCTTGATCAGGTAGCGGAAGGTCATGACGTTGTCGGCCATGGACAGCGCGTCGGCGTACCGCAGGTCGATCTCCTGCTGGCCGGGCGCTCCCTCGTGGTGGCTGAACTCCACCGAGATGCCCATGGACTCCAGCGAGTCGATGGCGTGGCGGCGGAAGTTGGGGGCCTCGTCGTGCACGGCCTGGTCGAAGAAACCGCCGTTGTCGGCGGGGATCGGCGCGGTGCCGTCGTGCGGGCCCGGCTTGAGCAGGAAGAACTCGATCTCGGGGTGCACGTAGCAGCTGAAGCCCAGATCGGCGGCCTTGTTCAGCTGGCGGCGCAGCACGTGCCGGGGGTCGGCCCACGACGGCGATCCGTCGGGCATGGCGATATCGCAGAACATGCGCGCCGAGTGCTGGTGGCCCTTCGAGGTGGACCACGGCAGCACCTGGAAGGTGGACGGATCCGGCTTGGCCACCATGTCGGCCTCGGAGACCCGGGCAAACCCCTCGATGGCCGAACCGTCGAAGCCGATACCCTCCTCGAACGCACCCTCGAGCTCGGCGGGCGCGATCGCCACGGACTTGAGATATCCCAGGACATCGGTGAACCAGAGACGCACGAAACGGATGTCCCGCTCTTCGAGCGTCCGGAGCACGAATTCCTTCTGACGGTCCATGACCGCGAGCGTAGGGTCCCGGAGTTAAATCCGTGTTACATACGCCGACAGATTCAACTCTCGGAACTGTCAGCAGCGACGACCCCGAACCGCGCGGAGATATCGGCGCGCGGCCCGGGCGTCAGCGATCAGCAGGTGAGGCCCTGGGCGGGCTGCTTCAGGTCCACGAGATAGTCGATGACCGGGTCGTCGACGCATTTCACACCGGACAGCGACACCGTGTGGCGTGTCCCGTTGAAGGTGATGAGCGAGGCGCCGAGCTGCTGGGCCAGGTTCACGCCCGCCTGATACGGGGTGGCCGGGTCCTCGGTCGTGGAGATCACCACGACCTTGGGCAGGTTCGGGATCGAAATCTTGTGCGGGGTGCTGGTATTGGGGACCGGCCAGATGGCGCACAGTTCCAGCGGGGCGGCATCGCTGCCGTGGCCGTCGTCGAGGAAGGGCGCGACGCGGCGGTAGTCGGCGTCCTGCTTGGCGGCGACGGCGCGGTCGGTGATGGCCGGGTCGTCCACGCAGCGGATGGAGTTGAAGGCGTCGGCGCTGTTGTCGTAGCTGCCGTCATCGTGGCGGCCGTCGTACATGTCGGCCAGCGCGAGCAGCGTGTCGCCGCTGCCCTGGGCCAGTTCGCGCAGGCCCTTGGTGAGGGCGGGCCACAGGCGGTTGGAGTACAGGGTCTGCTGGACGCCGGTGATGGCGTCGCCGTAGTGCAGGCCGCGACCGTCCTGGGTGGGCACCGGCTTGTCCCACAGCGGGTCGACGAGGGCGCGGAACTTCTTGGTGGCCTGACCCGGGTCGTCGCCGAGCGGGCAGTTGGTCTTCTCCTTGGCCGCGCAGTCCGCCGCGTAGGCGTCGAACGCCTTCTGGAAGCTGGCCGCCTGCGCCACCGACTCCTTGACCGGATCCTGTTCCGGATCCAGCGCGCCGTCGAGGACCAGGGCGCGCACCTTGTCGGGGAACTTCTCGGCGTAGGCGTAGCCCAGGCGGGTGCCGTAGGAGTAGCCCACGTAGCTGAGCTTGGGGTCGCCGAGCGCGGCCCGGATCACGTCCATGTCCTGCACGACCTCGCGGGTGCCGACATGGCCGAGGAACTCCTTGCCGGTGCGCTCCACGCACTTGCCGGCGAAGTCCTTGTTCTCCGCCTCGAGCGCGGCGATGCCGGCGGGCGAGTTGTCCCGGTTCGGCTCGGCGCGCTGGGCGTCGTTCTCGGCGTCGGTCCGGCATGTGATCGCGGGCTGCGACGCGCCGATACCGCGCGGATCGAAGCCGATCCGGTCGAAGCGGTCGGCCAGCGCGGTGCTGTCGCCGAGAGTGACCATGCTCAGGCCGGTCACGCCCGGTCCGCCGGGGTTGAACAGCAGCGAACCGATCTTGGCGCCGTTCGCCTTGACCCGCGAGATGGCGATCTTGGCGGTGGCCCCGCCGGGATTGGCGTAGTCGACCGGCACGGTCACCCGGGTGCACTCGGCGTCGCGCGGCATCTGGTCTTCGCTGTACTCGCGGCAGCTGCCCCAGTTCAGGGTCTGGTTGTAGAAGGTTTCCATCCCCACCGGTGCCGACGCGGTGGGATTGCCGTCCACCACGCTGGTGCACGCAGCCGCGGTCATCGCCAACGCCGTCGCCATGAGCACGACCCGGCCGGTTCGCATCAACGCCATCCCACGATCGTGCCATGTCACGGTTTCGGCCATGGTGGAGGTTCGGTGCGGGTCCTCCCCGGTCCGTGGGCGTTCGCACGGAAAGTCCCCAGGCGGCTCTCAGAAACCGCATGCTTAATGGGAGAGAACCGGGGGGCTCTACGTACGAGGGGATGCCATGTCCGTGCAACCGCATTCGCCGAATCGGCCCACCACCCGCTCGTCCCGCCCCCGCGCGCTGCGGGTCGCCGCGGCGGCGGTGGTCGCGCTGACCGCCACGCTGGGACTGGTCGCGTGCGGGCCCTCGACCCTGCCGGGTGCGCCGATCGCGGAATCGCCGGGCGGGGTGACGAAGAGCCAGCCCATCGACTTCACCACCGCCCCAGCCGATCTCGACGCGGCCGCGCGAAATGTGGTGCCGGGCATCGTGGATATCGACACCGAACTGGGGCTGCAGAACGGCGAGGGCGCGGGGACCGGCATCGTGCTCGGCTCGGACGGCATCGTGCTCACCAACAATCATGTGGTGGAGGGCGCGACCAAGATCTCGGCGACCGATCTCGGGAACGGGCAGACCTACGAGGCCACCGTGGTCGGATTCGACCGCAGCGAGGACATGGCCGTCATCAAACTGACCGGGGCGTCCGGATTGCAGACCGCGCCGCTCGGCGACTCCGACAAGGTGGCGGTCGGCGACCCCGTGGTGGGTGTCGGCAACGCCGGCGGCCGCGGCGAGCCCACTCCCGCCCAGGGCACGGTGACCGCACTGAACCGGTCCATCACCGCCAGCGACGACACCACCGGCAGCTCCGAGCAGCTGACCGGCCTCATCCAGGTCGCCGCGAATATCGAACCCGGCGACTCCGGGGGCCCGCTGGTCGACGCGACCGGCAAGGTGATCGGCATGGACACCGCCGCGTCCAAGGGATTCCGGTTCAGCATCGGCGGCGGTCAGGGCTTCGCCATCCCGATCAACAAGGCCGCCGGGGTCGCCAAGCAGATCCAGGCGGGCCAGAGTTCGGACCGCATCCACATCGGCGACACCGCCTTCATCGGCGTCTCGGTGACCTCCGCCGGGGGCGGCGCGCAGATCCGGGGCGTGGTGCAGGGCGGGCCCGCCGATCAGCTCGGGCTGGCTGCCCGCGACGTCATCACCGGCCTCGACGACCACACCATCACCACGGCCACCGACCTCACCGCGACCATGGACCTGCACCACCCGGGCGACACCGTCACGTTGAAATGGACCGACGCGAGCGGGCAGAACCGGTCCGAGCGCGTCCAGCTGGCGAAGGGACCGGTCGGCTGAGATGTGAGCAATTGCATCGCTGGGGTGAGCGGCCGCAATGGCAGACTGAGGACGTCAGAACAACCCGGGGACCCGACAGGGCCTCGAGGCAACGACGAAAGGGACGATGATGTCCGTATCCGAGGCGGAAACCCCTGTGTACGGTTCGGCGCCGACAACTCCCGCAAAGCGGAAGACGCGAGTGCAGCACCTGCAGCAGATGAAGCAGGCTGGGGAGCGCTGGTCGATGCTCACCGCCTACGACTACTCCACCGCTCGGCTCTTCGAAGAGGCCGGGATTCCGGTCCTGCTGGTCGGCGACTCGGCCGCCAATGTGGTGTACGGCTACGACACCACCGTGGCGATCACCGTCGACGAACTGATCCCGCTGGTGCGCGGCGTCGTGAAGGGCGCTCCGCACGCGCTGGTCGTGGCCGATCTGCCGTTCGGCAGCTACGAGTCCTCCCCCGAACAGGCGCTGGCCACGGCCGTGCGGTTCATGAAGGAGACCGGGGCGCACGCGGTGAAGCTGGAGGGCGGCGAGCGGGTGGCCGACACCATCCACACGCTGACCGCCGCCGGCATTCCGGTGATGGCGCACATCGGATTCACCCCGCAGAGCGTCAACACGCTGGGCGGATTCCGGGTGCAGGGCCGCGGCGACGGCGCCGAGCAGCTCATCGCCGACGCCATCGCGGTGCAGGAGGCCGGGGCCTTCTCCGTCGTGATGGAGATGGTGCCCGCCGAACTGGCCGGGCAGGTCACCCGCAAGCTGACCATTCCGACCGTCGGCATCGGCGCGGGCGCGGAATGCGATGCGCAGGTGCTGGTCTGGCAGGACATGGTGGGCTACACCGGCGGCAAGACCGCCAAGTTCGTCAAGCAGTTCGCGGATGTGGGCGGGCAATTGCGTACCGCCGCAGCCACTTACGCCGACGAAGTGCGGCGCGGGGTGTTCCCCGGCCCGGAGCACAGCTACTGAGCCGTCCGGCCACGCGCTGATCGAGGACGCCCCCGCGCTGATCGCGGGGGCGTTTCGCTGCGTGCTGGGCCGATACGGAGACGCGGTGAGCCGATACCGGGACGTGGTGGGCCGATACCGGGACGCGGGCGGGCGAGGTCACCCGCCGACGCCCCACCCGGCGCATTCCATAGCTTCCGGCTATCTCCCAGCCTTCGGGCCCCGTCATCTCGGTCCACTGCCCGATTTTGGTGGCAGACTCGAAAGCCAACGAGCTGGAACGACCAAAGGGAATTCATGGATCGTGGAACGAGTCGCTGGATCCGCCGCACCTCGCTGCTGGGCGCGGCGTTGGCCGCCATCGCGCTGACCGCGGGGTGCGGGGACAACACCACCACCGGACCGTCGCAGCCCCAGGGCTCCGGCTCGCCGCTCACCACCGCGCAGTCGACCGTGCCGAGCACCGGTGCACCGTTGAACATTTCCGAGGATCAGGCCAAGCAGCTGTGCGACATGCTGCGCCCGCAGCTGTCGGACTGGCGGGTGCAGGGTCCGACGCTGGGCAAGATCGCGTTCAACGCGACCGTCGCCCAATGGGCGGTGCAGAACGGCCTGTTCATTCCCAGCGAGCGGGGCGTGGTCGACCGGGTGACCACCAAGAGCTGTTCCGATGTGCGTGATCAGACGCTGTCGGCGCTGGAGATCCCGAACATGGCCGCGGGGCTGGTGGCGGGCTGATGCGGACCCTGTACCCGGCGATCGAGCCCTACGAGCAGGGCAAGCTGGACGTCGGCGACGGTCAGTCGCTCTACTACGAGGTGAGCGGCAATCCGGACGGCAAGCCCGCCGTCTTCCTGCACGGCGGACCGGGCGGCGGCACCGCGCCCTACCACCGGCAGTTCTTCGATCCCGAGGCGTACCGGATCGTGCTGTTCGATCAGCGCGGCTGCGGGCAGTCGACGCCGCACATCGCCGACGGGGCGAGCCTCGAGCACAACACCACCTGGGACCTGGTCGCCGATATCGAAAGGCTGCGAACGCATCTGGGCATCGAGCGGTGGCTGGTGTTCGGCGGGTCGTGGGGGTCGACGCTGGCGTTGAGCTACGCCCAGACCCACCCCGACCGAGTCACCGAGCTGGTGCTGCGCGGCATATTCCTGTTGCGGCGCAAGGAAATCGATTGGTACTACAATGGCTCCGCGGGGTACGTGTACCCCGACGAGTGGGAGAAGTTCCTGGCGCCGGTGCCGGAAGCCGACCGCGGGCGTGACCTCGTCGAGGTCTATCACCGCCTGCTGCACTCCCCCGATGCCGCTCTCGCCACCGACGCGGCCGTCGCGTGGTCCACCTGGGAGGGTGCCACGAGTTCCCTGCTGCCCCAACCGGATCGGGTCGCCGAGACCGCCGATCCGCGCTTCGCGCTGGCCTTCGCACGCATCGAGAACCACTACTTCGTCAACGGCGGCTTCCTCGACGAGGGACAGTTGCTGCGCGACATCGACCGCATCGCCCACATTCCCGGCGTCATCGTGCAGGGCCGCTACGACGTCGTGTGCCCGGCCACCAGCGCCTGGGATCTGCACCGGGCCTGGCCCGGCTCGGAACTGCACCTGGTGGCCGACGCCGGCCACGCGGCCCTCGAACCCGGCATCACCCACCATCTGGTGGAAGCCACCGACAAGTACAGGACGTAGATGAGCACCACAGCCGGTCCCGCCTTGGTCGACGCAGTAGCCGCCGATGTGGACCGGCTGTGTACGGCCGAACCCGATGTGCGCCAGGACCTTCCGGACTCGGTGCACAAGATGCGGGTGGCCACCCGGCGGCTGCGCAGCGTGCTGAAGTCCTACCGGCGGATACTGCGCCGGGCACCGGTCACCGAGATCACCGACGAATTGCGCTGGCTGGCGGGATTACTCGGGGTGGCCCGGGACGCGGAGGTGCGCGCCGAACGCTTCACCGAGTTGCTCGCCGCCACCGGGGCGTTGGCCGAACAGGCTGTGCCGACAGATGAGAAAGCCATTCATCACCAAGGTTTCGCACAGCGACTCATCACCGAGGAACGCGACACCTATGCCGGAGCCCACCGCGCGGTGGTCACCGCATTCGGCGACCGCCGCTACGCCACACTGATCAGCGATCTGCGGGAGTTGATCACCGACCCGCCGCTGAAGGACTCCCGGGCCGGCAAGCCCGCCGAGCCCGTCTTCACCAAGGTGCTGCGCCGCGATCTCCGCAAGCTGCGCCACCTCGTGCACGCCGAGCACGGGCTGTCCGGGGACGCGCGCATCGAGCGCCTGCACGATATTCGCAAGGCCGCCAAACGATTGCGCTACTCCGCCGAGGCCGCCACCGCCGTCCTCGGCAAACCCGCCGAGGACCTCGGCAAGAAAGCCAAACACCTCCAGGGCGTGCTCGGCGACCACCGTGACGCCGTGGAAGCCCTGAACACGATCCGCACCCACGCCGTCGACGCCGACTACACCTACCAACACCTCTGCGACGCCGAGGCGGCAGCAGCCGCCCAGGCCCTAGACCAGTACCCGGACGCCGTCGAATTCGTCCACCACCACCCACTGAGCTGACCCGGACGAGCGGTTCGCCCCCGCGAAAGGCAGTCAGAGCAAGTCGATCTCGGTGAGATCGATCTCCAGCTCGAACGGAACGGTCAGCTGAAGCCGATCATGGTGGATTCCGGTGAGCGCGTAGGTATTCGTGGCCGGGTCGAGCTCATAGACGTAGACAACCGGCCGCCCGTCCGTATTCTCCACGCGCCAGAAATGCGATATTCCAGCCTTCGCGTAGAGCTGCGGTTTGCGTGGTCATGACGTCGAGTATGGCATCGAAAGCGCTGGTCCAGTGGCGTAGCTGAAGGTGACGGTGCGGGTGACGGGGTCGGCCTCGGTGAGGCGGACCTGGACGTTCTCGCCTTCGGGTGGGGCGCCGGTGCACTTGGCGAGGACGGGTGGGTCGGCGATGAAGATCTCGGCGGGGCGGGTGCCGTTGGCCTCGCGGAGCACGACGGCGTCGAAGTCGGTGTGCAGGCGTGGGGACAGGACGGTGGCTTCGGTGAGGTCCAGGCAGGCGCGTTCGACCTTGCCGGCGAGGGCGTCGGTGCGGCGCATGGTGTCGACGGCGGTGGTGAGTTCGTCGACGACCCAGTGCGGCACCGCGGTTTTCGCGCACAGGGCCAGGCAGATCTCGGTGGCGTAGCGGTCGGCCAGGCGGCGCAGCGGGGCGGTCACGTGTGAGTACGGGGCCCCGATCGCGCTGTGCCGCAAGGTGTCCGGGTCCTGGCCGTTCAGGATGGTGTAGGAGGCGCCGCGCAGCAGGCCGGTGGCCTCCGACATGAGCACCAGGGCGGCGGGGGTGTTGCAGTCCAGTTCGGCCAGCATGCGGCCCGCGGACTCCTCGGGCGGCCACGGCACGCCGACCGCGGCGGCGGTGCGGCGCATGGACTCGATGGCGGCCGGGGCGGGCGGCGGCATGGTACGCAGCAGACCCGGCGGCTCGGGGTTGCCGGAGCCGTTCGAGTTATGTCCGTCGAGCATGATTCGGGCCGCGCACATACCGGTCAGCAGAGAGATCTGCTCGTTCCAGTCGTCGGCCGCGGTGCGCGGTTCCAGCGCCAGCTGCCAGTGGTCGATCCCGGTTTGCTCGGCGTCGCGGACCACGGTCTGATCGGGCAACCGCAGCGTGATCGCGCCCCGCTCGATGCCGGCCGCGATGCGCAGCCGCCCGAAATCGGGCAGCGCGGCGATCGACGGGTGCAGGCGGCCGTTGTCGGCGTCGGCCTGCACGCCCTGATAGTCGAGGCGGGCGCGGGAGCGGACCAGCGCGCGGGTCACCGAGAACCGCACCGGTTCGGCGTGCGCGTCGCATTCGATGGTCCACAGCGCGGCCGGGCGGTCGACGTCGGGCAGCAGGCTGGCGAGGCCCTCGCTCAGCACCGGCGGGTGCAGCGGGACGGTGCCGTCGGGGAAGTAGAAGGTCTGGCCGCGGGCCAGGGATTCGCGGGCCAGCGGCCCGCCGGGGACGACCACCGCGGCGACGTCGGCGATGGCGTAGTGGAGCAGGAATCCGCCGCTCGGGGTGCGTTCCAGGCAGACGGCCTGGTCCAGATCCATGGCACCCGGGGGATCGATGGTGACCAGCGGGATCTCCCGCCGGTCGGCTCGGGCGCCCGCGAACGCGTCGACCGCGTCGCGGGCCTCCGAGACGGCCTCGGACGGGTAGTCCGAGGCCAGTCCGAACTCGGTTCGGACGGCGCCGAAGTCCACCGGCGCCGACACGATCCGTTGATGCAGTTCCACTGCGGAGACTGGCCCTACTGCAGGGCCAGCATCGTGCCGTTCAGCTCGTTGAACGGACCGTACACGGTGAACACCACGCGGCCGCCCGGGTACTGCGACGACAGCAACGCGGCCGAGTCCAGGGCTTCCCCGAACGACGCGGCCGACGGATGCGGCAGGCCGGCGATGACCTGTCCGAAGTGGTTCTGCGCCACCCACTGCGTGTCCGCCGCGGTGAGATCCACCTGAATCCCGCCCGGCAGCGGCGTCACGGCCACCGCGGAGGCAGAACCGGCACCCAGCACAGCGGAAGCGGCAGCGGCGAGAAACGCTCCCACTGCCAGTTTGCGAGCAATTCGCATTGAGACGAGACCTGCTTTCCGACGATTGTTGAGCCCTTGTCCCGTCGCGGACCGCTACGGAACTTTCCAACGCGCAACACTTTATGACGTCGATCACGTTCGGTGCCAGTTCAAGGCCGATAACCCGCCCGACACGCCGAGCCGCGCCGGTACACACCGTGGGGCGCGCCGCCATTCTCATCCACGCGGAGCAGATGCGCAGGGAAACGGGCGAGCGGTGTCGATCACGCCGCCCGCCCGCCGGTTTTCCCGCGGCCGCACCGCTCGCCGCGCGGACCGCCTACCTACCGCGCAGACCGCCCGGGAACTTGGCACTGAAGAGTTTGAATCCATACGCGATGGCGAACAGCACCACGATGGCCGCCGGTTGAACGACACCAGCCATGACTTACTCCCTCATCTCTTGCGACGCGTCGGGCTCCTCCGGCGCGGTCTCGGCCGGCGTCCGGCCGCTGCGTTCGAGGAAACGCAGCAGCTCCACCGGGAACGGCAACACCAGGGTCGAATTCTTCTCCGCCGCAACCTGAACCACGGTTTCCAGGAATCGCAGCTGCAATGCGGCGGGGGCGTCGGACATATTGGCGGCGGCCTGGGCCAGCTTCCGCGAGGCCTGCAATTCGCCCTCCGCGGAGATGACGCGGGCGCGGCGTTCGCGTTCGGCCTCGGCCTGGCGGGACATGGAACGCTTCAGGGCGTCGGGCAAGGCGACGTCTTTGATCTCGACGCGGTCGATGTGCACGCCCCAGTTCAGAGCGGGCGAGTCGATGAGCAATTCCAGGCCCTTGTTGAGCTGCTCCCGATTCGACAGCAGATCGTCGAGTTCGCTCTTGCCGATGATCGAACGCAGCGACGTCTGCGCCACCTGCGCGACCGCGAACAGATAGTCCTGCACCTCGATGAGGGCGCGCATGGGATCGATGACCCGGAAGTAGACGACCGCGTCCACCCGGACGGTCACATTGTCGCGGGTGATGCCCTCCTGCGCGGGCACCGGCATCGTGACCACCTGCAGGGAAATCTTGGACATCTTGTCCACGCCGGGAATCAGCAGCCGCAATCCGGGCTCCCGCACGGCCCGCACCCGCCCGAGCCGGAACACAACGCCCCGCTCGTATTGCGTGACCACCCGTACCCCGGCCGCCAGGCCGATTCCGGCGATCACGACGATGGCGGCGAGCCATCCGATCAGCAGATACAGAACATCCATGGCGAGCTCCGCGAAAATATCTCCGCGCCATCGGAAATCCGACGGTGTGCCTTCCATGATGGCACCGGGAGATCGCCCCCGCGACGCCAAATTCTCGCCGACAGATCACCCCCAGTTCGCGGCCGTCCCGATTCTGGACTGACGTAGCGGAGGAGCGGAGGAGGGAAGAATCGGGACCAGAGGCCGCGAACCGCCCCGCAGCGAAGCGTAGGGGCAGAAAAATACGGGCGGACGAGTCGGTCTGTAAGCCGGATCCTGTCCCCGACGTCGAAACGCCGGGTGGCGACCATCCATCTGGACACACCGTTGCCGGGTGCCTCGAGCGGTCCACCCGCAGGCTCGGGCGAGCAGCCCTCGAACACCTGCGCAGCCGCACTCTCGCGAGTGCGGCCTTCGACCTTGCTCCGGGCGGGGTTTACCTAGCCGCGCCGGTCACCCGGCGCGCTGGTGCGCTCTTACCGCACCGTTTCACCCTTACCGGCGGTGCACTTCTCGCGAAGTGCGGCCCGCCGGCGGTTTGTTTTCTGTGGCACTGTCCCGCGGGTTGCCCCGGGTTGCCGTTAACAACCGCCCTGCTCTCCGGAGTCCGGACTTTCCTCGGCGACAGGCTGCGGCACACGCGTTGCCCGTTCCTCTCGCCGCGGCCGCCCGACCGACTCGTCCGCGGCCACCAGGGTACGGTAGGGCGTCATGGAGCGTGTCGAGGTGGGGTTCCCTTCGGGTGTCGAACAGTGCGCCGGCTGGCTGTATCTCCCGGATGGACCGCCGCGTCCGCGCCCGCTGGTGGTCATGGGGCACGGGCTGGGGGCGGACCGCGAAATGGGGTTGGATCGGTACGCGCGACGGTTCGCGTCGGTGGGAATCGCGGCTCTGGCCTTCGACTATCGGCATTTCGGGGCCAGCGGGGGCGAGCCCCGGCAGATGATCAATATCGCGCGGCAGCGTGAGGACTGGCATGCGGCGATCGCGTTCGCCCGCACCATCCGGGGGATCGACGCTACGCGAATCGCGTTGTGGGGCAGTTCTTTCGGCGGCGGGCACGTGCTCGCTGTCGCTCCTGACGACCACTACATCGCGGCGGTGGTGGCGCAGTGCCCGTTCACCAGCGGCTGGTCCTCGGCGCTGACGAAGGGGCCGTTCAGTCTGATCAAGACCGGGACGCTGGCGGTGACGGATCAGGTGGTGGGGCCGATCATTCGGCGCCCGATCACCGCGCGGCTGGCGGGCAAGAAGCACTCCGCGGCGTTGATGAGCGCGGCCGACGTACCCGCCGGATTCGGGCGGCTCGCCGAGGAGAGCGCGCAGTACCGGCCGAAGGTGGCGGCGCGGATCGGGCTGTCGACGCTGTTCGACAATCCGACGCGGCACGTCAAGGACATCAAAGCGCCTGTGCTGTACGCGATCTGCGACAACGACACGGTGGCCCCGGCGGGCCCCACCGTGAAGGCGGCCGAGCGGACCAAGCACGCCACCGTGAAGCGTTATCCGATCGGCCATTTCGACATCTACTTCGACGACTGGTTCGAGAAGGCCGTCTACGACCAGACCGAGTTCCTGATGGCGACCCTACGTCCGTGAACCGAACCCCCTGCGGCACCGGGGGTTACCGGTCTCCTCAGAGATACGACGTGTCGTTGACCAGGCGCACCGACGAACCGCCGTCGGGATAGAACTCCGCGATCGACAGCGACGCCAGATCCAGGTGCAGCCGGTAGAGCAGCGACGGACCCACTCCGAGCGCTAGTTGCAGCAGCGTCTTGATCGGCGTGACATGGCTGACCACAAGCACATTCGCGCCCGGATACAAGGCCACCAGATCCCGCCGCACCGACTCGACCCGCTCACGCACCTGATCGAAGCTCTCACCGCCCGGCGCGGGGATCGACGGATCGCCCAGCCACTGGCCGTGCAGCTCCGGATCCTGTTCCCGGGCTTCCAGGAACGTCATTCCCTCCCAGGCCCCGAAGTCGGTCTCGGTCAACCCTTCCAGCACCCGCACCGGCAGCCCGAGCGCCTTTCCGGCCGCCTCCGCGGTCTCCCGCGCCCGACCCAGCGGCGAGCACACGATGGCCTCGATCCCGCCTTTGCGCGCGAGCATGGCCGCCGCGTTCGCGGCCTGCTGCCGCCCGAGCTCGGTCAGCGGCGGATTGCCGCGGCCCGAATACCGGCGCTCCACCGACAATTCCGTCTGCCCGTGCCGGAGCAGCAGCAGCCGGGTCGGCCGCCCGATCGCCCCGGTCCAGCCGGGTGCGGGCGTGGCGGCGGATGCGGGACTGTCCACGACCCCGCCCGCCACGGCGGCGGCGACCTGCCCGAGCGTGCCCTGGCCGCTCCCGGAATCGCGTTCGGCCGCCGTCGAATTCGACGCGTCCGATCCGAGTTCGGCCGGGCGGCCGAGCGCCTGGCCCGACTCCCGCAGCGCCGTGCGGACCTCGGCGACGGTGTCGGCGTCGTCCATCGCCTCGTTCGCCAGCCGGTCGGCGTGCGAGTTCTCCTTGCGCGGAATCCACGCGAAGCTCACCCGATCGAACCCGGCCACCAGCCGCCGCGCCCGATCGGCGAGCGGAATCATGGCCTCGTGCTTGACCTTCCAGCGCCCCGACATCTGCTCGACGACCAGCTTGGAGTCCATGCGCACGGACACCTCCCGCGCACCCAGCTCGGCGGCCGCCTCCAGACCCGCGATGAGCCCCCGGTATTCGGCGACATTGTTGGTGGCGACGCCGAGGAATTCCTTGCGCTCGGCCAGGACGCGCGCACGATCGGAGTCCCAGACCACCGCGCCGTACCCGGCGGGGCCGGGATTGCCGCGCGAGCCGCCGTCCGCTTCCACGATCACCATGTCCACCAACGCTGTTCACCTTCCGTGCAGGTTCGAGAATCCGCCGGCGGGTCACCCCGCCGTGGCGTCGAGGCCCGTGCCGCGCGGCGCCTGGTTCGCGGGTCGGCCGCCGCGCCGCCTCACCGTGTCATCGCCTCGGGGATCCGGTGCGGGCCAGGCGTCGATCCTGTCGCGTCGCCGTGCTGGTTCGCGGTATTCGGGCTGTCGTGTCGTGTGCCGGTCCCCGCCGGGCGGCACAGGCGCCGCACGCCGGTGAGCGCGCGGCGGTCGGGTCAGAGCCCGGAGTGCTTGGTGCGCACCAGGATCGCGCCGCATTCGGGGCAGCGGACCACGACGTCGGGGGCGGTCTGGGAGATGCGGGAGATCTCGCCGCGGTCCAGTTCGATGCGGCAGGCGCCGCAGCGGCGCGCCTGGAGCAGGGCCGCGCCGACGCCGTAGGTGGCGCGCTGCTTGTCGTAGGTGGCGATCAGGTCGGCGGGGAACGATCGGGTCAGGGCTTCGCGGTCGGAGTCGCAGCGCTGCTGGGCGACGTTGAGGTCGGCCAGGGCGCTGTCGCGCAGGCGCTCGGCGTCGACCAGTTCGGCCTCGGCCTGGTCCAGGTTGGCCCCGGCGTGGGCGTGCGCGGCGGCAGCGGCCTCGCGGCGCTCCATCACCTCGATCTCGTCGTCCTCGAGGACCTTGCGGCGGCGTTCCAGGCTGGTCAGCTCGTGCTGCAGTTCGGAGAGCTGCTTGGCTCCGACCGACCCGGCGGTGAGCAGGCCGCGGTCGCGCTCCTCGCGCTTGCGGACGGCCTCGATCTCGCCTTCCAGCTTGCGGATGTCGCGGTCGAGGTCGTCGATCAGGATCTCGGCCTTCACCGCCTCGTCCTTGCGGGTGCCGCGCTCCGCGGCCAGCCGATCCACTTCCTGCTGCTCGGGCAGCACCTTGCGGCGATGCTCGATCCGCGTCAGCTCGGCGTCGACGGCGGCGAGGTCGAGCAGCTTGGCCTGGATCGATGGTTCGGCATTCAACGCGAAGGTCTCCTGGACGCTATGGACGAAATTCAAGACTCCCACCGTACCGCCCCGGCGGGGTCCGAAACGCCAAGCCCGCCCCGAGCAGGACAAACGATCACGCGGACCGGGCCGGGCCGGAAAATCGCCGGGGCGGCCGGGGTCGGCCGGGTCGCGCGCGGACGGGCTCAGCAGTCGGACTCGCCGAGGGTCCAGGGGTCGGTGCGCAGGGTGGAGACGCGGGTCTCGAGCCCGGGCAGGGCGTGGCGGACCACACCTTCGGCCTGGCCACACCAGGGGAACTCGGTGGCCCAGTGCGCGGCGTCGATCAGGGCCGGGCCACCCGCGCGCAGGTGTTCGTCGGCGGGGTGGTGGCGCAGGTCGGAGGTGACGTAGGCGTCCACGCCGAGGCGGGAGACCTTGCCCAGGAAGGAATCTCCCGCGCCGCCGCAGACGGCGACGGTGCGGATGACGCGGTCCGGGTCACCGGCGGCCCGCACGCCCCAGGTGGTCGCGGGCAGGGCGGCGCGCACGCGAGCGGTGAACTCGCGCAGGGTTTCCGGGGCCGGCAGCTCGCCGACACGGCCGATGCCCAGCCCGGACGGCAGGTCGGCGCGTTCGGTGACGTGATAGGCGGGTTCCTCGTAGGGGTGGGCCGCGTGCAGGGCGGCCAGGATCGCGGCCCGCCGCGACGGCGAGGCCACCACCTCGAGGCGATCCTCGGAGACCTCGTGCAGCTCGCCGACCACGCCCAGGGCCGGGTTGGCTCCCTCGAGGGGCCGGAACTGGCCGGTGCCCGCGACCGTCCAGGCGGCGTCGGAGTAGGCGCCGATCCTGCCCGCGCCCGCCGCGAACAGCGCGTCCAGCACGGCGTCGCGGTGCGTGACCGGCACCTGCACCACCCACTTGTCCAGGGCGGTCAGCGGTTTCGGATCGAGCGGCCCGGTGACGGTGAGCCCGATCGCCGCCGCGAGCGCGTCGGAGACGCCCGGATCAGCGGAGTCGGCGTTGGTGTGGGCGCTGAACAGCGCGCAGCCGGAGCGGATGAGCCGGTGCAGCAACGCGCCTTTCGGGGTGTCGGCCGCGACCGTGTCCACCCCGCGCAACAGCAGCGGATGATGCACGACCAGCGCCTGCGCGCCCCACTCGATGGCCTCGTCCACGACCGCGGCCGTGGCGTCGACGGCGAACAGCACCCGCGAGACCGCGTCCCGCGGGTCACCGCACACCAAGCCCACCGAATCCCAGGACTCGGCCAGTCCGGGCGGGTACGCCGCTTCCAGCGCCGCGATGAGATCCGACAGCCGCACCGTCGTCACAACCGAACCTCCTGCTCGATCCTGCCTGCCACGATCACAACCCCACGTCGCGAATGGCCGCGACGAGCCGGTCCACCGCCTCCGTGGGCCGCACCGCGACCCGCAGGAAACCCGTTTCCAGCCCGGGGAACGTATCACCGCGGCGTACCGCGATCCCCTTGTCCGCGAGACGCTTTCGCAACAGTTCCGCGTCCGGCACCCTGATCAGCAGAAACGGGCCCGCCGCGGGCTCGTGCACCTCGACGCCCAGTTCCCGCAGCCGCGGGATCATGGCGGCGCGATCGGTGGCGATGCGCTCGGCCATCCGCCGCGCCTGCGCGACCGCGGCCGGTTCGCTCACCGCCGCAATGGCTTCCAGCTGCAAGGTGCCCAGCGGCCAGTGCGCGCGGCCGTGATTCAACGGCGCCAGCACCTCCGGCGCGCCGAGCGCGTACCCGCAGCGCAGTCCGGCCAGCGCCCACGTCTTGGTGAGGCTCCGGAACACCAGGACATCCGGATGGCTCTCTCCGGCGAGGGATTCCGACTCGCCCGGCACCGCGTCGGCGAACGCCTCGTCCACCGCCACGATGCGTCCGGGCCGCCGCAGCGCCCGGATGCTGTCCGCCGAGTGCAGCACGGAGGTCGGGTTCGTGGGGTTGCCCACCACCACCAGATCCGCGTCCTCCGGCACCACGACACCGTCGAGCGAGTACGGCGGCTCCAGCATCACCCGCGCCACCGGCGCCCCGGCCTCGCGCAACGCCAGCTCCGGCTCGGTGAACGACGGATGGATCACCGCCGCCAGCCGGGACACCAGCCGCGGCAGCATCGCGAACCCCTCGGCCACCCCGGCCAGCAACAGCACCTCGTCGACCGACCGCCCATGCCGCGCGGCCACCGCTGCCCGCGCCGCCCGCTCGTCCGCCTCCCCCGGATACCGCCCCAGCTCCCCCAGCCGTCCCGCCAGCCGGTCCCGCAGCCATTCCGGCGGCGCGCTCCCCTGAACGTTCACCGCGAAATCCACCATGCCCGGCCGCGCGTCCACGTCCCCGTGGTGCCGCAGCCTGGCATGGTCGAAATCCTGGAACTCGGTGTCGTCCGGCACAGCCGTCCACCCTACGTGGCCGCCGTCCGCGCTTACCGGCCAGAATGGCTGTCGTGGGCGACCTGCATGTGACGTTTATCTGCACCGGCAATATCTGCCGGTCCCCGATGGCCGAGAAGATCTTCGCCGCGCATCTCGAGCGCGCGGGATTGGCGGATCGGGTGCGGGTGAGCAGTGCCGGGACCGGGAGCTGGCATGTCGGGGACGAGGCCGACTACCGGACCGATCGGGAGCTGAGCGCGCACGGGTATCCGACCGGGCACACCGCCGCGGTGATCGGGGCCGACCACCGCGACGCCGATCTGGTGGTGGCGCTCGACACCGGGCACGAGCGGGACCTGGCCCGGCTGGGGGTGCCGTCGGACCGACGGCGGCTGCTGCGCAGTTTCGACCCCGACGCGGACGGTCGCTCGGTGCCGGACCCGTACTACGGCGACCAGTCCGATTTCGCAGTGGTGCGCGAACAGATCGAGGCGGCCGTGCCGGGGATGCTGGACTGGGTGCGCGAACAGCTCGGCGAGGATCCGCGGGCCGGAGGCCGGGACGCATGAGTTCACTGCTGCGCCGCCTCACCTTCCTGCTGCGCCCGAGCTGGCTGATCCTGGCCGTGGTGGTCGCCGGTTTCGCCTACCTGTGCTTCACCGTGCTCGCGCCGTGGCAGCTGGGCAAGAACACCCGCACCTCCGATCGCAACGACCGCATCGCCGCGTCGGTGCACGCCGACCCGGTGGACGTCGCCGGGCTGCTGTCGGGCGACGGCAAGAACACCGAGTGGCGGCGCGTCACCGCCAATGGCAGCTACGTCCCGGACTCGACGGTCCTGGTGCGCTTGCGCCACCTCGACGGGCAGCCCGCCTACACCGTGCTCGCCGCGTTCCGGCTCGACGACGGCCGCACCCTGCTGGTCGACCGCGGCCAGATCGCGGCCGCGCAGGGCGGCACCCGCCCGCCCGCCATCGCCGACCCGCCCACCGGGCCGCAGCACCTCGAGGCCCGTATCCGCGCCTCCGAGGGCGTCATCGAGAAGAAGCCGCCGACCACCGAAGACGGTTTCCGGCAGGTGTACACGACCGACACCGCCCAGGAGGCCACCGTCCTCGGCCTCCCCCTCACCCCCATCCCCACCGACGGCCTCGGCGGCTACCTCCAGCTCGACACGGGCCAGCCGGGCGCCTTCACCCCCGACGCCCTCCCCCAGCTCGACGCCGGGCCCTACCTCTCCTACGGCCTGCAATGGCTGGCCTTCGGCGTCATGGCTCCCCTCGGCCTCGGCTACTTCGTCTGGGCCGAGATCCGCGCCCGCCGCCGGGAAAAGACCGAGGCCGACGCCCAACCCGCCACCCCGGCCGAACAGGTCACCGAGGTGACCGCGACGACAGACGACACCGCCGAATCGCCCACTCCCTCGCCGACCGCCAAACCCAACGATCCGGCCCCGATCAAGGCGAAGCCCACCGCCAACGAGGCCCGCCTCGCCGACCGCTACGGCGGCACCCGCCGCTGACTCCGGCCGAGCGCCGCCGACCGCGACCGCGCCGCAGCATCCCGAGGCTCCTGAACTCCGCACGGTGTCCGAGCGCGCGAATCCAGGGTGCACGGCCATCGGGGCGTCGGCACCTGGGCCATCGTTGTGTTCGTGCTGGGCGCACGATCTCCCGCCAGGACGGTCGCCTGACGGTGTGCACGGCGGCCGGGGCCCGGGCGTGCCGCCGGCTCGGCTAGCCTCGCCGGGTGCGTATGGGGACTGCCGCTGCGGCCGGGTTGCTGCTCGGGTTCGGGCTGGATCGGATGCTGGGCGATCCTCGCAGGGGGCATCCGGTGGCCGGGTTCGGTTCGGCGGCAATGCGGGTCGAGCAGCTCGCCTATCGGGACGATCGGGCCGCGGGAATCGTGCACGAAGTGGTGCTGGTCGGCACCGTGACGGGACTCGGAATCGGGTTGCGGCGCGCCGTCTCCCGGGCCGGGGCGAAACACCGCGCCTCGCGGCCGAGTTCGAGCGGCATCGCTCGGACGCTCGGCGAGGTGGCGCTCACCGCCGCCGCGACCTGGACCGTGCTGGGCGGGACGACCCTCGCCAAGACCGGACGGGACATGGCGGATCGCCTCGAGTCCGGGGACATCGAGGGCGCGCGGGTGTTGCTGCCGTCGTTGTGCGGTCGCGATCCCGAGGCGCTCGACGCCGACGGGCTGGCTCGCGCGGCGCTCGAATCGATCGCGGAGAACACCTCGGACGCGACTGTCGCGCCGCTGTTCTGGGGCGCGGTGGCGGGCGTTCCGGGGCTGCTGGCCTACCGGGCGATCAATACGCTCGACGCGATGGTCGGCTATCGCAACGAGCGGTACGAGCGGTTCGGCTGGGCCGCCGCGCGAACCGATGACGTCGCCAATCTCGCGCCTGCCCGGGTGAGCGGTCTGCTCACGACCGTGCTCGCACCGGTGATCGGGGGTCGTCCCGCCGCCGCCTGGCGAGCGTGGCGTCGCGATGCGGGCAAGCATCCGAGCCCGAATGCCGGTGTGGCGGAAGCCTCCATGGCGGGCGCGCTCGGCGTGACGCTCGGCGGCCGCACCGAGTACCGGCACGGCATCGAGATGCGGCCGACCCTGGGCGACGGTCCGGTCCCCCGGGTTCCTGATCTGCGGCGCGCGGTCCGCTTGTCCGAGGCCGTTCAGGCCGCGACGGCGGTCCTCGCCGCCACGGCCGTCTACCTGCGGCGACGCTGACCCGTCACCGCGAATTCGCGAACCGCGCGGTCGCCTTCGCTAGATTTTCCAGGGGAATGTCACAGCCCGGCGACCTGTCTCGTCGGTCCTGTGAACGGTCCGCCCCACCGGGCGGGCGTGAGCGAAGGCGAGGGTTGCGATGAGTGGTGACGGACGGAACGGACCCGATCAGGCCGAGCTGGCGCGGCAGTTCGAGGAGCATCGCGGCTATCTGCGGCGGGTCGCGTACAGCACGCTCGGCAGTCTCAGCGACGCCGACGACGTGGTGCAGGAGGCGTGGCTGCGACTGGTCCGGTACTACGAGACCAGCCCCGAGGACGCGCAGATCGAGAATCTGCGCGCCTGGCTGACCACGGTCACCGGGCGGCTGGCCCTCGACTATCTGGGCTCGGCGCGGGCGCGGCGCGAACAGTATGTGGGCGAATGGCTCCCGGAGCCCGAGGTCACCACCTGGGACGACCCGGCCGACCGCATCTCGCAGGACGAGCGGGTCACCACCGCGCTGCTGGTGGTGCTGGAATCGCTGTCGCCCGCCGAGCGGACCGCGTTCGTGCTGCAGGACGTCTTCGGCATGACCGGCCCCGAGGTGGCCGAAGTCGTGGGCCGCACCCCGGCCGCGGTGCGCCAATTGGCCTCGCGCGCCCGCAAACACGTGGAGAACGGCACTCCCCGCTTCCCCGCCAGCGCGGACGAGCACGAGAAGGTGGTGTCGGCGTTCGCGGTGGCGTGGCGTTCCGGCGACCTGAGCGCGCTGCTGGGTGTGCTCGACACCAATGTCACCTTCACCTCCGACGGCGGCGGCAAGGTGCAGGCGTTCCTGCACCCGATGCACGGCGCGGACAAGGTCGCCGCGACACTGCTCGGGTTCCTGGAGTTCGCGTCGAAGGTCGGCGGCGCGTGGGGTCGCCCGGTACTGGTCAACGGCCGTCCCGGCCTGGTGGTGTTCGACGGCAAGAACACCGGCGTCTTCTCGTTCACCATCGACGAGGGCCGGATCACCAAGATCGACGTGGTGCGCAACCCGGACAAGCTGCGCGACCTCCCGGCCGACGGCGCGGGACCCGATTGGGCGCTGGGCTCGTCCGAGTCCTGAGCGACGGACACCGCGGGCCCGCAACCGGATTCACCCGGTCCCGGGCCCGCCGCCGGGTCAGGACGAGGTGTAGGTCGCCGGCCCCAGGCCGTGCGCGGCCGCCACCTCCGGCGAGTACAGCCGCCCGGCGTCCGCCGTGAGCCCTTGCGCGAGACCGGGATCCGCGGCGCACGCGCCCGACCAGCCCAGGTTCGCGATGGCGCGCGCGTACGGCAGCGTCACATTGGTGAGCGCCACGGTGGACGTGTGCGGGACCGCGCCCGGCATGTTCGCGACGCAGTAGAACAGCGTGTCCGCCACGTGGAACGTCGGCTTCGCGTGCGTGGTCGGATGCGAGCTCTCGAAGCAGCCGCCCTGATCGATGGCGATATCGACCAGCACCGCGCCCGACTTCATCCGCGCGACCAGACTGTCGGGCACCAGTTTCGGGGCCCGCGCACCCGGCACCAGCACCGACCCGATCACCAGATCGGCGGCCAGCATGGCCTTCTCGACCTCCGCGGTATTCGATCCGATGGTGGTGATCCGCCCGCCGAACCGGGCGTCGAGTTCCCGCAATCGCGCGATATTGGTGTCCAGCACCGTGACCCGCGCCCCCATGCCGACCGCGACGGTCGCCGCGTTGCTGCCCGCCACACCCCCGCCCAGCACCACCGTGTCCGCGGGCCGCACGCCCGGCACCCCGCCGAGCAGCAGCCCGGACCCGCCCTGCGGCGCCATCAGGTGATACGCCCCGACCATGCCGCCGAGCTTGCCCGCCACCTCGCTCATGGGCGCGAGCAACGGCAGGGTGCCGTCGGCGGCGCGCACGGTCTCGTAGGCGATGGCGGTGATACCCGAGCGCAGGATGGCGTCGGTGCATTCGCGGGAGGCGGCCAGGTGCAGGAAGGTGAACAGCACCTGCCCCGCCCGCATGCGCGAATACTCCTCGGCGATGGGCTCTTTCACCTTCAGCACCAGTTCGGCCGCGTCCCAGACGTCGTCGGCGGTGGGCGCGGTGCGGGCGCCCGCCGCGAGGTAGTCGGCATCGTGGAAGCCGGACCCGAGGCCCGCTCCGGCCTCGATCAGCACCTCGTGGCCGTCCCGCACCAGTTCCCCGGCGCCGGCCGGGGTGAGGGCGACGCGGTACTCCTGCTCCTTGACCTCCCGTGGAACCCCGATTCTCATACCGCCATCGTTCCCCGCCCGGGGCCGCGCCGCCATCAGCGCCACGGCCCGAATTCGGCGGCAGTCATCCGCGGGCGACCGGGGCGGGGAGGTCGAGGGTCAGGGTCTCGCCGGGGCTCGGGATGCGGAGGCGGTCGGCCTGTCCGGCGAGCATGAAGCGGTGGGTCAGGTAGTCGAGGTGCTCGGAGAAGTGCGCCCAGCCCTCGGCGTGCACCGGCACGATCAGCGCGTCACCCAGCGCCAGGGAGGCCTTGGCGGCGGTGCGGCCGTTGAGGGTCAGATCCAGATCGCCGAAGCGGTCGACGTTCGCCGCGCCCACATTGAGGATGGCGATGTCGATGCGCCCGAAGCGGTCCGCGATCCGCTGCACGTTCTCGACCGAGGCGTTGTCGCCGGAGACGTACACGGTCGGCAGCCCGTCGGCCTGCAGGACGAACCCGGTGACCACACCGGTGAGCGGCTCGCAGCCCTCCGGCCCGTGCAGCGCGGGCACGCCGGTGACGGTCACCGCGCCGATCCGCGCCGACTCCCAGTTCGCGAGTCCCCGAACGCCTTCCATGCGCTCGGCGGCGTCGGGGGTCGACAGCACGTGCTCGACGCTCGGCAGCAGCGCGCGACCGGCGGCGTCGAGGTTGTCGGCGTGCTGGTCGTGCGAGAGCAGCACCACGTCGATCGGGCCGATCTGCGCGACCGGGACGGCGGGTCCGGCCAGCTTGTAGAGGGTGACCGGGCCGGGGTAGTTGCCGGGCTCGTCGAAGGTCGGGTCGGTCAGGAAGGTGAGGTCGCCGTAGCCGAAACGCACGGTGGGACCGCCGATGTGGAGGATCTCGAGGGCGGCGGCGGTGTCGATCTTGTTCGTCATGGCATCGAGTGTCGTCCGTGGGACCGAGCGCCGACAGTGGCCCGAAGGCCGCGCATCGATAAGATCGGGCCATGAGTGCCGAGCACACCGTCGCCGTTCTGGCGCACGACGGGATCAGCCCCTTCCACCTCTCGGTCCCCACCCTGGTGTTCGGCCGGATCGGCGCGGGCGGCCCCGACCACAGCCCCTACCGCGTGGTGGTGTGCGCCGAGCAACCCGGAACCTTCGCCACACCCGCGGGATTCGACATCGTCGTCGGCCAGGGCCTGGAGGCGGCCGAGACCGCCGACACCTTCGTGATCCCCGCGTGGGACCGCGATCGCCCACTGCCCGAACCGGTTCGCGACGCCCTGCACCGAGCACACGCCCGCGGCGCCCGGATCGTCGGCCTGTGCCTCGGCGCGTGGGCGGTGGCGGCCAGCGGCCTGGCCGACGGCCGCGAGATCACCACCCACTGGTCGGCGGCCACCGAGCTGGCCCGCGCCTATCCGGCGGTGCGGGTGCGGGCCGACCGGTTGTGGACCGACGACGGCGACCTGATCACCTCCGCCGGCACGGCCGCGGCGCTCGATTGCTGCCTGCATCTGGTGCGCACCGATCACGGCAGCAGGATGGCGGCCGAGCTGGCGCGCAGTCTCGTCCTGGCCCCGCATCGCAGTGGCTCACAGGCGCAGTACATTCCGGTCGCGGTGCCGGAGTCGGTGGACGAGGATCCGATCGAGCACGCCATGGTCTGGGCCCGCACCCATCTCGACGAGCCCGTGGATCTGGACGGCTGGGCGCGCACGGCGCTCATGTCGCGGCGCACCTTCACCCGGCGATTCCGCGACCGCACCGGCGCGAGCCCGCAGCAGTGGCTGCTGCAGCAGCGCGTCGATCACGCCCGGCTGCTGCTGGAATCGACCGACGACACCATGGATCGCGTCGCCGCCGATTCCGGCCTGGGCACCGGCGTCAATCTGCGCCATCACTTCCACCGGCTGCTGGGCACCACCCCCGCGGCCCACCGCGCTCTGTTCCGCCGCTAAGTTCGCCCCATGAGGATTCAGCTGGGTGAGCACGCGCCGCAGATCGACGAGACCGCGTGGATCGCGCCCAACGCCACCGTGGCAGGCCGGGTGCGGCTGGAAGGCGAAGTGAGCGTCTGGTATTCGGCGGTGCTGCGCGGGGACATGGACCAGATCACCGTGGGTGCGCGCAGCAATATCCAGGACGGCTGCGTGCTGCACGCCGATCCCGGCTTCCCGTGCACCGTGGGCGAGGGTGTCTCGGTCGGGCACAACGCGATTCTGCACGGCTGCACCGTCGGCGATGACGTGCTGATCGGGATGGGCGCGACGGTGCTCAATGGCGCGGTGATCGGCGAGGGCAGCCTGATCGCGGCCAACGCGCTGGTGCCGGAGGGCGCGCAGATTCCGCCGGGGTCGCTGGTGGCGGGCGTCCCGGGCAAGGTGCGCCGGGAGCTGAGCGAGGCCGAGCGCGATCACATTCGCCTGAATGCGGCCGCATACCTGCACAACTCGGCGCTGCATCGCCAGGGTCAAGAGGTGTGACTGAAGGGGGCGTGTGAGAAGCCCCACACTGATCAAGTGACCAGTCAGTCCGCTGCTAGCATCGGCGGATGCGTTCCCGGCGGCCCGTGCTGTGCCGCCGCTAGCCGGGTGCGCGCTCGGGGCTAGCAGGAGGTTTCACGGTGTCGTACAAGCACGACGGTATGCACCGACAGCGCATCAGCGTGGCCGACATCGCCGCGCAGCCAGGGGGATTCGAGGCGCTACAACGCCGCGTCCACGAACTGCGTTCCAGCGGCATCGATTTCGCGGCCAATGCCATCGAGAGCGAAATGGCCGCCCTCGACGTCCGCTGACCGGACCGGGCGTTCACTGATCGGACGGGGTACGAACCGCGACCCCGCGGCAATGAGATACTTTCGGATCGGCCTGTGCGCTACCGCGCCTCGGCCGTTCACCGCGCTGTCGCGGGGTCGTCCACCCGATCGACTGGAGACTCGATGCCGTCCGTTCCCACCATCCTGCAACGCATTCTCGAGAAGCCGCGGACCGAAGGCGAACAGCTACTGGAAAGCGCGCTGTCGGCGTTCCTGGACTTCGGGATCAAGCGAACCAGCATGGGGGAGATCGCCCGTCGCGCCGGGATCAGCCCCGCCACCCTGTACCGGCGATTCGAATCCAAGAACGATCTGGTCGCCGCGGTCGGCGTGCGCGAGGCGCAGCTGTTCATCGCCGAGATCGACGAGCGGGTGCGGATCGCCGCGGGCGGCAAGTCCGGGCAGGCGCAGCTGGTGGAGGTGTTCGCGGCGTTCATCATTCAGCTGGCCAACAACAAGCTGCTGCGGCGGCTGCTGCGCACCGAGCCGGAGACCATTCTGCCGCGGCTGACCACCGAGGCCGGGCCGGTGCTCGCGGTCGGGCGCACCTATCTGGCCGAGAAACTGCGCGCGCTACAGGCTTCCGGGGATGTGCCGGACTTCGACGCGGATCTGGTGGCGGAGGTGTTCGCGCGGCTGGGGCAGTCGCTGGTGCTGACACCGGACGGGCTGATCCCGCTCACCGACGAGACGGCGGCCCGCGAGTTCGCGCGGCGCACCGTGCTGCCGATGATCGGCGTGCAGCCGATCTGAGCCGGTCCCGACACGGGCGGAAAGTCGTTCGATCGACGCGGGGAGTTCCGGCACACTGGCGACCATGCAGTTGCGTTCCGCTCTCCGCTCCGCCCGCAGCCGGGTCGCCACATGGTTGCCGCTGCGGCGGGTGGTGAAGATCTGCGCCGTGATCGCGGTGCTGGGGTTCACGGTGCTGGTCGCGTCGGATCTGTGGATCCGGATGGCGCACCGGAAGTACGAGTACAGCGTGGAGAGCGCCCCGTCCGCCGATGTCGCCATCGTGCTCGGCGCGGAGGTCAAGGCGAACGGGAAGCCGTCGGGCTACCTGAAGGCCCGCCTGGACCTGGGCCGGCAGCTGCTGGAGGCCGGGAAGGTGAAGGCGCTGCTGCTCACCGGAGACAACGGCCGCTCCACCTACGACGAGCCGACCGCCATGCGCGCCTACCTGATCGAGCAGGGCGTGCCCGCCGCCAAGATCGCGCTCGACTACGCCGGATTCAGCACCCACGAATCGTGTGTGCGCGCCCACGACATCTTCGGCGTCACCTCCGCCATCGCGGTCACCCAGGATTTCAGTCTGCCCCGCACCATCGCGCTGTGCCGCGCGGCCGGGATCGATACGGTCGCGGTCGGTGACGACACCATGCCGCACACCATGGTTTATCGCCAGAATTGGCTGCGCGAGCAATTGGCCGACACCAAGGCCGTCTATTCCATTCTCCTGCACCCCGAGCCGACATTCCGTGGCGCACAGGAGAGTTCGGTCCGCGACGCGATGGCCGCGGACCCGCAGCCCTGACCGGTCAGATATTCCCGGCCAGCGATCCCGCACTACCCGCCGCACCCGCGGCCACCGCACTACCCGTCATGAGACCGACCGCGGCGAGAACCAGAGCCCACATATGTAGAACCTTTCGAGAGCGAAATTGAAGACGCCTCGAAAAGTAGTGCGGCCCACCATGTCCCGACGAGAGCCGAACCCGGATTCTGCGCCGACTCCATGGCGATACCCAGCACCTTCCCAGTACCCGATCGAGCCCCGATGTGATAAGCGCGGATATCACGCGCCGCACCGCCGCCACAAGCGCTCCGACACACACAAACAGGATCTAACGCGTGACCGTCGAGAAACGAGTCATGTGGCAGCATCCCGTTATAGGTTGCTCGTCGGTGACTGCGAGCGGGAATCGGCGATGAGCATGCAGTGGGAAGGCGGGCATCGGTGACCGGAAACGGCGACCGGCTGGCGGATGACATCTCGATTCCCAGCTTCGGCCAGGCCTTACGCCGCCTCCGCGACGAACGCGGCTTCTCCCGCGAACACCTGGCATACTCCGCCGGCGTCAGCGCCAGCTACGTCACCCTGCTCGAGAAGGGCGAACGCGGCAACCCGACCCGGTCCGTGGTCGAAGCCCTGCTGCGCTGCCTCGACACCAAGGCGCCGCTGACCCCCACCGACCGCCGCCACCTCTTCGACCTGGCGGGCCTGCGCGTGGACGACGCCCCCACCTCCGAGGACCTGTACGACTCCCTCACCCCCGACCAACGCGAGGCCCTGGCCCTGTTCCACCCCGCCCTCGCCGCCTACATCGCCCCCGGCGGCGACGTCCTCGACGCCAACGACGCGTGGTACGCCGCCTTCCCCGGCCTCCGCGAGGACCGCAATATCTTCCACTGGCTCTTCGGCAACCCGATAGCCAAACTCGTTGAACCCGACTGGAAAACCGAGGCCCGCCTCTACGTCCAATGGCTCCGCATGACCGTCGGCCGCCTCCCCGACGACCCCTCCCTCACCACCCTGGTCTCCGATCTGGCCCGCTACCCCCACTTCCGCCACTACTGGTCCGAAGGCACGGTCGACTTCACCCCACCCGTCCGCACCCTCCGCCTCCGAAACCCCAACTCCGGCACAATCCGCGAATACAACGTCCAAGTGGGCCCCATCCAAAGCGAAACCTACCCCGACCGAATAGTCCTATTGCTCTGCCTCCCCCTCTGAGACGATTCGGCTCGCATTCGAAAAGCGAAGGCGGGGCAGGCGCCGATCGGCACCTGCCCCGCCTTCGTCATGAGACCGGTTGTCCTACCGCGAATTACGCGGGGACTTCGCTGCGGTCGCCGCTCCACAGGGTGTGGTACTTGCCTTCGGCGTCGATGCGCTCGTAGGTGTGGGCGCCGAAGAAGTCGCGCTGGCCCTGGGTCAGCGCGGCCGGGAGGCGCTCGGCGCGGAGGCCGTCGTAGTAGGAGAGGGAGGAGGCGAAGGCCGGGACCGGGATGCCGAGCTGGGTGGCGACGACCACCACGCGGCGCCAGCTGTCGATGGCCGTCTCGATGGCCTCGCGGAAGTAGGGGGCCAGGATCAGGCTCGGCAGCGCCGGGTCGGCCTCGTAGGCGTCCTTGATGCGGTTGAGGAAGCGGGCCCGGATGATGCAGCCGCCGCGCCAGATGGTGGCCAGGTCGCCGGGGTGCAGGTCCCAGTTGTATTCGGCGGAGCCGGCGGCGATCTGGTCGAAGCCCTGGGCGTAGGCGACGATCTTGGAGGCGTAGAGGGCCTGGCGGATCGCCTCGGTGAATTCGGCGACATCGGTGGGCTTCTCGCCCAAGACGCCGGAGGCGAGGCCCTTGGCGGCGGCGCGCTGGGAGCGGGAGCCGGACAGGGCGCGAGCGAAGACGGCCTCGGCGATACCGGTCACGGGGATGCCGAGGTCGAGGGCCGACTTGACGGTCCAGCGGCCGGTGCCCTTCTGCTCGGCGGCGTCGACGATCACGTCGACCAGCGGCTTGCCGGTCTTGGCGTCGACCTGGTTCAGCACCTCGGCGGTGATCTCGACCAGGTAGCTCTCCAGGTCGCCGGAGTTCCACTGGGTGAAGACGTCGGCGATCTGCTTGGCGTCGAAGCCCAGCGCGTCACGGAACAGGTTGTAGGCCTCGCCGATCAGCTGCATGTCGGCGTACTCGATGCCGTTGTGCACCATCTTCACGAAGTGGCCGGAACCGTCGGGGCCGATGTGGGTGCAGCAGGGGACGCCGTCGACCTGCGCGGCGATCGACTCCAGCAGCGGGCCCAGCGACTCGTAGGACTCCTTCGGGCCGCCCGGCATGATCGCGGGGCCGTTCAGGGCGCCCTCCTCGCCACCGGAGATGCCGGCGCCGACGAAGTTCAGGCCGCGCGCCTTCATGGCCGCCTCGCGGCGGATGGTGTCGGTGTAGAGGGCGTTGCCGCCGTCGATGATGATGTCGCCGGGCTCCATGGCCGCGGCCAGCTCCTCGATGACGGCGTCGGTGGCGTCGCCCGCCTTCACCATGATCAGCACGCGGCGCGGCTTCTCCAGCGCGGCCACGAACTCCTCGACGGTCTCGGTGCGCACGAAGTCGCCGTCACCGCCGTGCTCGGCGAGCAGGGCGTCGGTCTTGCCGATGCTGCGGTTGTGCAGGGCCACGGTGTAGCCGTGCCGGGCGAAGTTGCGGGCGATATTGCTACCCATGACCGCCAGGCCGGTCACGCCGATCTGGGCGCGCGCTTCCGAGGTCGCCATGAAACAGCCTCTCCGTTCAGATGTCGATGACCGCACGAAGTCTCCTCGGCGGCGGCATCAGCGGATGCGTCCACGACGCCATACCTTTTCTACCGCACGCCCGATTCCGGGCTGAGCGCGGCTTCGGGGCGCGCGGCCCAGGCCGAGCCGTGCGACCCGGCCGGCCGACGCGGCCGCGTACCCCGCCGCTCGCGCGCCACCGCATCGGGCACGGGTGCGGCCGGACTCGACGATCGGGCTCCGGCACCGGGCGCGGGCGAGCAGCATCCGTACCCGACCGCGACGTCGCAGCGGACCGCGTCGGACTCACAGACCACACCGTCCAGCACCGACCGCCACCACCGATGCGCGGGCCGAAAACACCTGGCCGACAAGAACGATCCACCGATACAGTGCCCGAATGACACGTTTGAATCAGATTGTCGCCGTCGAGAAAGGGATCAAGTCCCGCACCTTCTCCGAGCTCACCGAGGCCCATCACAAGCTGGCCAAAAACCCGTTGCTGAGCGGTATTTCGCGTACCTACCGCCCCAAGGACGAGGAGGGCGAGCAGCTGCCGCCCGAGTCGACGCGCGTCCAGGTGAGATCCGAGGAAGTCCTGCACTCCACGGCGGAAATCCTGACCAAACTGTTCGATGTGGTGGCCACCAAGGATTGGGCGAACTGCGCCGCCACCGCCGACGTGGTCGTCGACGGCCGCACCCTGGTCGAGAACGCGCCCATCACCTACCTGCTGTTCCTGGAGAAGCAGCTGGTGGACCTGCACACCTTCGTCCGCAAGCTGCCGGTGCTGGACGCCGCCGAGTCGTGGGAGTACGACGCCGCCGCGGACTGCTACGCGACCGAGCCGGTACAGACGGTGCGCACCAAGAAGATTCCGCGCAACCACGTGAAAGCCGAAGCGACGGACAAGCATCCGGCGCAGGTCGAGGTGTATCACGAGGACGTGGTGGTCGGCTATTGGCGGACCATCCGGTTCTCCGGCGCGCTGCCCGCCAAACGCGTCAACGAGCTCGTCGAGCGCGTCGAAAAGCTCCAGCACGCGGTGAAATTCGCGCGCGAGGAGGCCAACAACGCCGAAGTCACCCAGCGCAAGCTGGGCGAGAACATCTTCGGATATTTGTTTGGCTGAGTAGCGGGGCGGCGACTACAGTCGGCAGTGCGCAAGGAGCGCAAGCTGAAACAGAAGTTCAACTGTGACAGGCACAGCGGCCCAGTGGAGGTTCGAATCCTCCTCCCGCCACTCACGGCGGGATAGCCCAACCGGCAGAGGCACCGCGCCTTCAAACTCACACTATCGCTCCAGTTTCAGTATTCGCCGCCGAACGCCGAATCGAAGGAACGGCTTGTCAGCGTGAAGGTTGCGGGTTCAACTCCTGCCGGCCCAGCCACCAATGGGCTGTAGCTCAATCGCAGAGCGTCACGTTAACTTCAGACTCAACCCGTTCTCCACCGTGTCGGCGTGCCGCAATTGGGCGGCCACCGAGACCCCGGGGCAGGCTAGGCCCCGGGGTTTCCCTACAGCAGTGCGGGCGCGACCCACTTCGAGAGATAGTCGCGTAGCTCCGCGCCCCGGCGCGGCGGGCGGCCCGGATCGATGACGAACGACTGCACGATGCGCAGCATGTGCTCGACGAGTTCGTCCAGATCACTGTCGGAGATCCCCGCGCCCGCCCAATCGACCGAGAAGCGTTCCAGCAATGAACGCCCGAAAGATCGTGCGGTATCGGACGTTACGCCCGCCGAGAAGGCGCTGGCCCGCCCCGGACGCAACAGCAGGCCGAGGTATTTCTCCTCCGGCAGGCGTTCCAGGGTGTAGGCGATGCCCTCCACGACCGCGGTCGCCGGATCGCGAATCTCGACCAGCCGCTCGGCCAGCACGTCCAGGAAATGTTCCGTTTGCGCGATGGCGGTCGCCGTCAAAAGCGTTTCCGCACTGGGGAAATAGCGGTACACCGTCTGCCGGGTGACGCCGAGGTCGCGGGCCACCTCCGCGATGCTGAACTCGTCGCCGGAGCGGTCGATGGCGCGGCGGGCGGCGGCCACGATGCGGTCGACGGCCTCCGCGTCGTCGGCGGGCGCTGATCCGGACCATCCATGCGTACGCACGCCTTGACCATACACATGGTGCTGACTGTATGGTCGAGGGGCGTGAAAGGAATCCCATGACCACCACCCCGCCGCGGCCCCCGCAACTCGACTCCCCGGTCCTGCCCAAGATCTTCAAATACACCGGCCGCGCGCAGGTCTGGATCTACCGGCGCACCGGCGGCCGGATCGGCGGGAAATGGCGCATCGGCGCGGGCTTCCGCAAACCGGTGCCGACGCTGCTGCTCGAACACCGCGGCCGCAAGTCCGGCGCCGTCTACACGGTCCCGCTGCTGTACATCGGCGACGGCACGGACACCATCGTGGTGGCCTCGCAGGGCGGACTGCCGAAGCACCCGCAGTGGTACCGCAATCTGCGCGCGAACCCGGACACCCACATCCAGATCGGCCGCGACCGGTTCGCGGTGCGCGCCCACACCGCCGACGCCGAGCAGCGCGCCCGGCTCTGGCCGCGACTGGTGGAGGCCTACGCCGACTTCGACACCTACCAGGCGTGGACCGAGCGCGAAATCCCGGTCGTGATCCTGACCCCGATCAACTAGCCGAACCAGTGGGCAGCCCGACCGTGGCGACGATGAGTCCGGGATGCGCCACGGAATCCAGTATGCCCACCTGGATCCGGTACAGCTTCAGCTCGCCCGTGCCCCGATCACGCAACCGCATGGTCCGCACGGGCGGGGCGAACCCGACGTCACCGGTGGACCAGAACCGCCGGAACTCCGCGAACTCGCCGAGTTCGCGCATGAGATCACCGAACACGGTGGGATCCGTCAGCGAGCCGACACTCCCGCGCAGCCAGCTCACCGACTTCCGCACGTCGGCCTCCCAATCGGCCATCACCCGCCGGGCCGCCGGATCGGCGAACATCCACCGGTACAGATTCCCGTTCTCGGCCAACCCCGGAAATGCCTGCGCCCATTCGATGTTCCCGGCCAGCACATTGCCCCGGGTGTCGTAGAACGCGGCCAGCTTGGGCCGGTGCATGGCGAGCATGCGCAGCGCGTCGGCGCTGATCGATCTCCTCAACTCCGCGACCGTCGGATATCCCGAGCCGGTGAGCCCGGCCAAATCGTAGAGATAGCGGCGCTCGGTGTCCGACAACGGATTCCGCTGATTCATGCATCGGACGAGCGCGTCGACCACGGCCTGGGCGGGCTTGACTTTCCCACCCTTCTCCAACTGCGTGACATAACTGGCGCTGACCCCGGCCGAGAATGCCAGCCGCTCCCGGGAAAGTCCGCGCTGGTCGCGCAACCGCCGCAACACATCACCGAATGTGGGCAGCGTGATGCCCTGATGTTCCCCGATATTCGTTGCCCGGATACTCATATCCGCCGGTTCCCTCCTGCCCCGTAGCGAATCGACGGCTCAGCGTCCGCGACCACTGCCAGAACTTCTCCCGGACGGAATACTCCCACATAATCGGCCTGGAGTCCGACCCGCCGGGCGGCGCGTCGATTGATAGCAATGGGGAATCGGCTACCGGCCCGCGAATTAACCTCGGTGAAATCGGCGCGGCACAATGGAATTGGATTTCGCCCGCGCGCCGCCACGCCGGACAATGGGAACAGGTGTCAATTTATCCCATCCGTCCGGTTCTCGGCGTTTCCCGCGCAATCAGTCTCGAGACCGGCCCCCACCTTTGGTATGTTCTGCTCGACGTGCCGCCCCGGCACCGACCATGCGGTGGAGAAATCGTCCGAACGATTCGAACAAGGGGTGTGGACTTTGTCCATTCGAGTAACCCGAGCCTTCAGAACGGCGAGCAGCGCGCTCGCGGCGGTGGCGACCGCGGCCGGAATCCTCACGGCCACTGGCGCACCCGGCGCACAGGCCGCGCCGGCGGATTGCCCCAACCTCAATGTGATCGCCGTCCCCGGCACCTGGGAAACCTCTGTCGACGATCCGAAACAGGGCATGCTCTCCCAAGTCACGCGCGGCCTGCCCGGCTCCGTGCGCACCGACTACGTCAGCTATCCGGCCACCGCCTTCCCCTGGGACGGCGAGGTCTACGGCCGCTCCAAGCACGAGGCCGTGAGCAATGCCCGCGGGCTCATCGCCGCCATGGCCGCCCGGTGCGCGGCAACACGTTTCGCGCTGATCGGCTACAGCCAGGGCGCGGACGCGGCGGGCGACCTGGCCTCCGAGATCGGCACCGGCCTCGGTGTCGTCCCGCCCGATCGGGTGGCCGCCGTCGGACTGGTCTCCGATCCGCGCCGCTCCCCCACCGACGCCCTGATCGGCCCCCATGTGGCCGGCACCGGCGCGGGCGGCGCGCGGGCGGGCGGCTTCGGCTGGCTCAGCCCGCGGGTCCGCACCTTCTGCGCGGCGGGCGACCTGTACTGCTCGGTCCCCACCGACGACCTGGCGGGCCGCTCGGCCGGGCTGCTCACCCAGCTCACAGCCCAGGACCCGGTCCAGATTCCCAGCTATGCGATGACCTTCCAGTCCATCCTGTCCGAGGCGCTGGTCCAGGGCGGCACCGCCATCATCAACGCGCCGGGCGACAACCCGGCGGGCGAGCAGTGGATCAAACAGGTCCAGGACTTCCTGGACTCGGGCGTGCACCAGTCGTATCCGCGGTACGTCGTCGACAGCAACGGCACCACCGCCACCATCTGGCTCCGCAACTGGCTGGCCGAGACCGCGGGCGAAACGCCCTGATCCCTGGCGGTTCCGGTGGGCCGGACCAGCTACTCCGGCCCACCACCCACCGATCGTTCCAACGCGCCGTGCAGCCATTGCTGCGCGGCGCCGGTCGTCAGGGCACCGTCACTTCTGCGGTCAGGCTCCAGTAGCGCAGGGTCCGTTCGTCGGAATCGATTGCGCCGGACACGCGACACCGTCCAGCAGCGCCCGCCGATGCGTGATGCGCTCCTGGCCCGACCGCCACAGCTGCCGCGAAACCTCCTGATACAGGCCGGGATCCCCGACCGCGGTGACCAAATCCGCGAAGGCCCCGCGGCATCCCGCGCGACATCCCCGGTCGACGCGGCCCGGGTGTCGCTCGATCGGATCTGCGCGGCGGGCACTTTCGGGATTCGCGAGACCTTGGCCCGGCAACGGCTCATCGCGACCGACACCGCATGGAGTGCGGGCGGCGGCCTTCCGGTGCGAGCGCCGATCGGCGAGTTGCTGCTGCTGGCCACCGGCCGTTCGCGGCCATGAGTTCGTCGTTGGTCGTTCGTTGGTAGCCGCCCGCATTCTCGGTGTACTCGCCCCTCGAATACGAAGGAACCGCACCGATGATCGCCACCCACGCCCGTACCGCCGCCCGCGCCGCACTCGCAGCGGCCGTCGTCGGTTCCGCCAGTTTCGGATTGTTCGGCAGCCTCACCGTCGCCAACGCGGGCGGCGACTACGGGCCCGACACCTGCCAGGAAGGCTATGTGTGGCGGGAGGCCAACTCGGCCGACCACGTGTGCGTCAGCCCCGGCACCCGGGATCAGGCGCGGGCCGACAATGCCGCGGCCGCGGCCCGGAAGGCGGGCGGCGGCGCGTACGGGCCCAATACCTGTGTGAACGGGTACGTCTGGCGGGAGGCCTACACCGGTGACGTCGCCTGCGTCACCCCGGCCGTGCGGCAGCAGGCCAAGGACGACAATGCCGCGGCGGCCGCCCGCAAGGCATCGCTGAACATCTGGCTGACCACCTACACCGCGGGCAACAAATGCGACGGCGACGTGTGCACCGCGGTCTCCGATGCCGGAGCACAGTTCAAGATCAACGGTGATCACTTCAACACCGGGACGGTCACGCTGATCGTGAATCGGAACAACGGCACCCGGCTGGCCACCTACACGGTGAAGGCCGGGCCGCACAACGGCTACGCGGGCGCCTCGTTCGGCTACCAGACCACGATGTGGGATCCGAAGTCCGGCTTCCACGCGCCCTGCACGGGCGGCGACGACTCCTACATCCAGGCCTACGATCCGACCTCGCAGCGCTGGTCGGAGCGGCTGTCGTTCAAGCACGACTGCCACTGACCGGGGCCGTGCGGGATCATCTCGGTGGTCCCGCACAGCAGTGAGCACACTCCGAAAAAATCGGAAACAAGTTCATTTAAAAACAGCCCGGCCGGTACCCCACTCGAGGTACTTTCCTGCCGAGTCCGTCACCGGACCGGAAGGGTTGAAACACGTGTTCATTGGGCAAATCGGGTCGACCGCGATCCTTGCGGCCGGAGATTCGGCCGACTCCTCCGGCTTCTCCGCCGGCAGCCTCCTGATCCCAGCGGCCGGCGTGGTCCTGCTGATCGTGGGGCTCGTACTGCGCAACCGGTCGAAGACGACCCCCGTCGCAGCGGAAGAGGGCGGCCTGCCCACCGCGTCATCCGGCCTGCCCAAGCACACGGGCACCATCGTCGCCGTCGCCGGCATCCTGATCCTGGCGCTCGGCCTCGTCGCGGGCCTCACCAAGTCCGGCACCATCTCGGCCAAGGATCCCGAACTGGCCGTGGGCAACTGCGTCACCGCCACCGACTACCGCGGCGCCCAGATCGGCAAGATCAAGCCGACCGCCTGCGAGGACAACTCCGCGGTCTACGAACTGGCCGCCTCGGTGAAGAACGGCGCCACCTGCCCCGACGGCAAGTTGCGCGACGCCGGCTACTTCGTACTCACCAATGGCAACAGCTCGCTGTGCTTCGCCCCCAACGTCAAGGTGGGCAGCTGCTACAGCATGCAGCCCGACGTCAACCAGATCGCGCCCATCGACTGCGCGGCCAAGAACGGCACCGCCATCACCGTCCAGATCGGCGGCCGTTTCGACGGCACCACCGACACCAACCAGTGCGCCATCCCGGCCGGCGCGACCGTGACCCCGCAGCCCGCCCGCGTGGTGTGCTGGCAGCCGGTCACACCGGTCAGCTAGTCGACACACAGCGAAGGGCCCCGGCGGTCACACCGCCGGGGCCCTTCGTCACATCCGGGGACTAGCCCGCCGCGACCGCGACGCTCTCCGCGCCCACGCGCGGGTAGGTCGGGTACTCGATGCCCGAGATGTACTGCACGGTCCGCACGACCTGGCACGAGTAGCCGAACTCGTTGTCGTACCAGAGGTAGAGGATCGCGGTGTCGCCGTCCACGATGGTGGCGTTGGCGTCCACGATCGATGCCGCGCGCGAGCCGATGAAGTCACTCGAGACCACATCGGTGGCCGCGGTGAAATCGAGGTTGCGGCTCAACGGGCCCGACAGCGACATCTCGCGCAGGTACTCGAGCACCTCGTCCTTGGAGGTCGCGCGCTCGAGCTGCAGGTTCAGGATCGCCACCGAGACATCCGGGGTGGGAACGCGAATCGAGCTGCCGGTGATCTTGGCCTTGAAGTCCGGCATGGCCTTCTTGACCGCGGACTGCGCGCCGGTCTCGGTCAGCACCAGGTTGAACGGCGCGGAACGACCGCGACGGTCGGAGCTGTGGTAGTTGTCCAGCAAGTTCTGGTCATTGGTGAACGAGTGCACCGTCTCCACGTGGCCGCGCACGATGCCGAACTCGTCCTCCATCGCCTTCAGCGGCGGGACGATCGCGTTGGTGGTGCAGGACGCGCAGGAGTAGATGGTCTGCGACAGGTCCAGCTCACGGTGGTTGACCCCGTGCACGATGTTCGGGACGTCGCCCTTGCCGGGCGCGGTCAGCACGACCTTCGAGATGCCCGGGCGCAGGTGCTGTTCCAGGCCCGCGCGGTCACGCCACTTGCCGGTGTTGTCGATCAGGATCGCGTTGTCGATCCCGTACTCGGTGTAGTCGATCGAGGTCGGGTCGTTGCTGTAGATGAACTTGATGGCGTTGCCGTTGGCGATGATCGTGTTGTTCTCGGCATCGACCTTGATGGTGCCGTTGAACTGGCCGTGCACCGAGTCGCGGCGCAGCAGCGACGCGCGCTTGACCAGGTCGTCCTCGCCGCCCTTGCGGACCACGACGGCCCGCAGGACCAGGCCGTTGCCGGAGCCGACCTTCTCGATGAGCAGGCGCGACACCAGGCGGCCGATGCGGCCGAAGCCGTACAGCACGACATCGCGCGGGCCCTGCGCCTCGGCCTTGTTGCCGTCGGTCACCTCGGCGAGCACGTCGGCGGTGAACTCGGGGACCGACAGGCCGCGCTCGTCGGCGCGGTAGGCCATCACCAGCCGGCCCAGGTCGATCTTGCTGGGGCCCAGGTCGAGCGAGCGCAGCGCCTCCAGGAAGGGCAGCGTCTCGTCGATCGACAGTTCCTCGCCCTCGATCTGCCGCGCGAACCGGTGGGTCCGCAGGATGCTGATCACCGACTTGTTCACCAGTGACCGGCTGTGCAGCAGAATCGTCACCCCCTTGTCCCGATACAAGCTGCCGATGATCGGAATCATCGCCTCCGCCGCAGCCTCGTGAGCGTTCCAGCGGTCAAGATGGTCGGTAGTCAACACAAGTCCTCGGGGTTTCCTCGATCTGCACGTGGTGTCGACTCTATCCAGCCCCGAAGTCGCACAATCCTCGGCTACCCGCATGTGAGATCCACGTCGCCCTCACGAGGGGAACGGTCGCCGTGACGCACGACGGCGGTCGCGGGGCGAGGACCGCCCCGCGACCGCCGTCGCGACTCCGACGCTAGTGCGAGGAGATGCCCGCCGAGAGGGTGCTGAGGACACCGTCCGCGTACCCGCCGCCGAACGCGCTGCCCAGGCTCGCGCCCAGGGCGGTCAGGCCCACCGACCCGGTGCCCACCGCGTTGCCGAGCTCCGAGGCCGAACCGGACGTGACGGGCAGGTCCACCGGGGCGGCCGGGGTCAGCGGAATCCCGTCCGCCGCAGCCGTTCCGATGCCGGCCCCGAGCAGCGCCGCCGACGCGATGCCCACAAGAATCGTTCGTTTCATAAACTGTCCCTCTTATCCAGGTTGTCGGAGCGGGACGCGGTCGTCCCACTCCGCGGGCCAGAGCATATGAAATATCGCTAATTCACATGGGCGTTTTGGACCGTTTGGTATCCCAGCCACAGTCGATCCCGGACGGCGGTTGTGAATAGTCCCGATTAGCGAATAAATCGCCGGGAAGCACTGGGACGACACGATTTCCGCGAACCACAGCGTTGGCGGTATGAACACCCGACGCGGGATCTTTGCCGATGACAACCAATACGACCCCGGGCACGAAAAAGCCCGGGCCTGGGCCCGGGCTTTTCGGAGTGGACTCGAACTCAGCGCGTCACGAGGGTCCTCAGCGCGTCACGATGGTCGCCGAACCGTGGCCGAACAGGCCCTGGTTCACCGCGATGCCGGCGCGGGCGTTCTCCACCTGACGGCCGTCGGCCTGCCCGCGCAGCTGCCAGGTGAGCTCGCAGATCTGCGCGATGGCCTGGGCGGGGATGGCCTCGCCGAAGCAGGCCAGACCGCCGGAGGGGTTGACCGGGACGCGGCCGCCCAAGGTGGTTGCGCCGCTGCGCAGCAGCGCCTCCGCGCCACCGACCTCGCACAGGCCGATGTCCTCGTACCAGTCCAGCTCCAGGGCGGTGGACAGGTCGTAGACCTCCGCCATCGACAGGTCCTCGGGGCCCATACCGGCCTCCTCGTACGCGGCGTGCGCGAGGGAGGACCGGAAGGTGTGCGGCGGCGGCTCGACGGCCAGGGCCGAGTCGGTCGCGAAGTCCGGCAGGTCGAGCACGGTCTTCGGGAAGACCGGGGTGACCGTCGACAGGGCGCTGATCCGGACCGGGTCGGCGATGCCGTGCTTGCGCGCGTAGTCCATCGAGGTGAGGACCAGGGCCGCGCCGCCGTCACTGGTGGCGCAGATGTCCAGCAGCCGCAGCGGATCCGAGACGATGGCCGAGGCGGCGATCTCCTCGACCGACACCTCCTTGCGATAGCGCGCGTACGGGTTGTTCAGACCGTGGCGGGCGTTCTTCACCTTGACCGCGGCGAAGTCGTCGAGCGTGGCGCCGTGCAAGGCCATGCGGCGGCGGGCGTACAGCGCGAAGTAGATCGGGTTGGTCGCGCCGAGCAGGTGGAAGCGCAGCCAGTCCGGATCGTCGCGGCGTTCGCCGCCGACCGGCTGGAAGAAGCCCTTCGGGGTGGTGTCGGCGCCGATCACCAGCGCCACATCGGTGAGCCCGGCCAGGATCTGGGCGCGCGCGTTGGCGATGGCCTGCGCACCGGACGCGCACGCGGCGTAGCTGCTCGAGATGCGCGCGCCGGACCAGCCCAGCGCCTGGGCGAAGGTCGCGCCCGCGACGAAGCCCGGGTAGCCGTTGCGGATGGTGTCCGCGCCGGCGATGTACCCGACGTCCTCGTGCTTGATTCCGGCGTCGGCGAGCGCGGCGCGGGCGGCGACCAGTCCGTACTCGACGAAGTTGCGTCCCCACTTGCCCCACGGGTGCATGCCCGCGCCGAGGACGGCGATATCGCGATTCGTGTCAGTCATTGACCGGCCTCCACTTCCACACCGTGTGCTCCGCCTCGTCGTCCTCGTACAGGGTGCCGATGGCGAGTTCGACGGGCATGCCCACGGCCAGGTCGTCGACGGTGAACCCGCGCACGACCTGTCCGAGAATGACCATCTTCTCGACCTCGAGCTCGACGGCCGCGATCACGTACGGCTCGAACGGGTCACCCGAGACGTACGGGGCGGGCGGCTTGTACCGGGCATCCGCGTACGACCAGATCCGGCCACGGGTGGAGAAGAGGTAGTCCTCCAGCTCGGAGCCGTCTTTCGGGCCCGCGCACCGGGGGTTCCGGCAGGCGAGGGTGTTCTTCGGGAAATACGGTGTGCCGCACTCCTTGCAGCGGCTGCCGCGCAGCCGCGCCACACCGTCATCCGCAGTGAACCAGTCGGCCACGGCGGGGCGTTGTTCTTTCTGCACAAGCCCGACGGTATAGGAACACGTTCTACTTTGGGGGCGAATTCCCCACGCGCGATCCGCCCCCGGAGGTACGGTGAACCCTCGGATTGAGGAGTAACCCACCGCGATGGCCACCAAAGCTATTGACCCGCAGTCGATCCGCAACGTGACGCTCATCGGCGACCCCGCCGACACCACCCGACTGCTGCACCGCCTGCACGGCTCCGCCCACCCCGCCCCCGAGCTGCGCTGGTCCGCCGACCGAGCCGATCACACGATCCGCCTGTGCGAGGTCTCCAGCCACGCCCCCATCCCGATCCTGCAACGCGCCATCCGCGTCGCCGACAGCGTCATCGCCGTCGTGAACGCCGCCGAAACCAACGCGCCCCGCCTGGAGACGATCCTCCAGATCGCCGACGACCACCAGGTCGCGCGCCTCTGCCTCGTCACCTCCCTGGATCACGCCTCCGCCAACTTCCCCCGCTGCCTGCGCACCATCGCCGACATCCGCGGCGCCATCCCCCTGCCCCTCCAATTCCCGCTGGGCGCCGGCCCCACCTTCGAAGGCGTCATCGACCTCCTCCCCCTCTGGGCCCTGGAACCCCTGGCCGCCGAAATCTACGGCCCCCATTGGAAGTCCGCCGAACACGGCTACCGCGCCCTGATCCGCACCCTCACCGTGGACACCGAGAACTCGACTCCCACCGAGCTCACCCTCGACCACCTGCACCACCGCATCCGCTCCCTCACCCGCCTCGGCGACGTGGTCCCGATCCTGTGCAGCGCCGCCCCCCGAAGCAACGACACCGCCCCGCTTCTGGACGCCATCGTGCGCTACCTCCCCTCCCCACTCGACGTGTGCCAACCGGAGCACGCACTCGATTACTGATCGGGTCAGATCCAGACCGGTGCCACCGGAATCGTATCGGCGCCGTCGGCCACCAGATCGGCGTTTTCAGCGGGCACGCGGCCGCTGAGCCAGGCGAGCAGGTCGGCCTGCGTGCCGGTGACGCCGATCCGGTCGCGGGTCTCCGCAGCTCCCGGGTCGCGGGCGAACCCACTGTCGGTCGCCCGCAAGCGCAGCGCGGGACAGTCCGTACCGCGCCGATCGAGGGCATCGGCGATGTCGTCGAGGATCCATCGAGCCGCGGCGACAGGAATATCCGGGAACGAATACCCCGCGTCGAGATCGACATGGTGGATCTCCAACTCGCGCAGCCGCATCGGGATCAATGTCTCCGCCGTGCGCAGTTCTCCGGTGCGCGGACGGACCTGGCGCTGCCACCCCACTTCGGACAACGCGCGCACCGCGTCGGCGAACCGAACCCCGTTGTCGACGAGATCGGTCATCAGTTCGGAGACCGATCGTCCAGCACCGGCCTCGATGTCAGCAGCTCGCGCTTCCATGCTCGGGTATTGCGGGACTTCGATTCCGGTCCGGGCCCAACTCAGCAGCCGCATCAAGCTGTCGCCCGCGCGGCAGACATGGGTGATGACATGTCCGCGCGTCCACGGCGGGATCAATGTCTCAGCGTGAACCTGATCGTCGGTGAGCCGACCTACCGTCGCGATGAATCGTTCCGTCGATGCCGCGATCGGTTCGAGCCATCCGGTCCTGGTATTCGACGTGAACGCTTCTGCCAATTCCAGTCCTATTTCGAGTAATTCGCGTTACTGGCACCCAATTATGTTGCCCTCGAGCCACTTTGCACCGGTAGCCTCGCTCGGTCAAGGCGGGAGGGAATGATATATGAGGGGCCTCGCACAGCATTCCGGGTCCGCGGGTACCGGCATTACCGCCCGGACCGACCCATCCGCAGCCCGAGTCGCACCCTGGTCGGGCCACCGCACCGGCCACTCCATTTTTGCGTAAGCTGAAGTCGGATTCGCCGTGTTCGAGAAGGTATGACTATGCGTAGAGCAACGGCGCTCCTCGCCGGACTACTGATTACCATCCTCTTCCCCATCGCCCCCGCGATGATTCCCCAGGCTGGCGCGGACAGCTGTACCGGGACCTGGACCATCGGAATCGGTGGTGGTGACAGCGTCCAGTCGGCATTCGCCCCCTATACCGACCGGGTCATCATCTACAGTTCCGCCGCCCCGGCAGCGGCGCTCGACGAAGTCGACCGGCTCTTCTGGTCGCACCGTGCAGAATGCCCAGGCGACCACATTCGCTTGATTGGACACAGTCAGGGCGCGGCGATATTGCACGCGTGGATTACGGCGCACCCGAACGCCGCCAACACGAACGCCATTCTCCTGGCCGACCCCAAGCGTGCCCCCGGTCCCGGCGAAGGCGGGCTGTCCGCGACGCCCGGCAATTCGCTCGTCGGCTACCCCCTCTCCGGCGTGGACGATTGGTTCGGGAGCGTCCCGGTTCTCAGCGTCTGCAACCACGACGACCCGATCTGCGACACCTCGGCCGATTGGCAGGGTTACGCCGCGGGAGCCCACATCCGCTACGACTTCGACGTCCACGACTACGGCAACTGGGATTCCGGAGTCTGGTACCGGTAGCCGACGGGCTCCGACTGCCGTGCCGAGGAAAAGGTGGGCCCCCGTTTCGGGGCGATACCGATTAACCTCGCTGGCGCACAACGGTTCGGCTCAGAAGGTGGCACTAAGTGATCGGTACGCGGGCGAAGCTCGATGAACTGGCAAAGATCCTGGAGATCGCGGCGGAACCGGCGGGGGAAGCCGGGATCGTCAAACGGGAGAAGAAGGGAATTCCGAGCGTTCGGCAGCGGGTGACCATGCTGCTCGATCCCGGGACGTTCATCGAGACCGGGGCGCTGGCTCGCCAGCCGGGTCAAGCGGACGCACTGTACGGTGACGGGCTGGTGACCGGTCGCGGGCTGATCGGGGGCCGTCCGGTGGTGGTGATCTCGCATGATCAGACCGTGTACGGCGGGTCGGTCGGGGTGACGTCGGCGCAGAAGTTCATGCGGGCATTGCAATTCGCGTTCGACACCGCGTGCCCGGTGGTGACGATCAACGATTCCGGCGGTGCCCGCATCCAGGACGCGGTGGGTTCCATCGCCTCGTTCGGCGATATCTCCCGGGTGCTGGAGAAGCTGTCCGGCTATGTGCCGCAGGTGTCGATCATTCTGGGGAAATGCGCCGCCGGATCGGTGTACGGGCCCATCAATACCGACGTGCTCATCGGCACCAAGGATTCCTACATGTTCGTCACCGGGCCGGACGTGATCAAAGCCGTCAACGGCGAGGACGTGAGCGCCGAAGAACTCGGTGGCGCGGAAGTGCAGGCCAAACGCGGCACCCTGCACCACGTGGCCGACACCGAGGAAGAGGCCTACAAGTGGGCCCGCGACTACCTGAGCTACATGCCGACCAGCTGCCTCGAGCAGCCGCCGATCGTGAATCCCGGCCTGGAGCCGGAGATTACGGCGCACGACCTGGAACTCGACACGATCATCCCGGATTCCGATCGCGCCGGTTACGACATGCACGAGATTCTGCTGCGCCTCTTCGACGACGGCGAATTCCATGAAATCCGTGCGGCATTCGCGCCGAATCTCATCACCGGGTTCGCCCGCGTCGACGGCTATCCGGTCGGTGTGATCGCCAATCAGCCTCTGGTGCTGGGCGGTTCGATCGACGCCGCCTGCTCGGACAAGTCGACCTACTTCATCCGGCTGTGCGACGCGTTCAATATCCCGCTGGTGTTCGTCGCCGACACCCCGGGCGTGCTGCCGGGTCTCGCGGAGGAGGCGGCCGGCGTGATCATCCGCGGCGGTCGCACGCCCCGGGCGATCATCGAGGCCACCGTCCCGATCATCAACCTGGTGGTGCGCAAGTCCTACGGCGGCGCCTACGGCATGATGGCGGCCCGGCAGGTCGGCGCGGATATCAGCCTGGCGTGGCCGACCGCCCGCATCGCGGTGATCGGCGCCGACAGCGCGGTCGACCTGCTCGGCAAACGCCAGTTGGCGGCGATGCCGGAGGAACACCGCGCCGCGGCCCGCGAATTCATGGTCAACCAGTACAACGAGACGATCGCCACGCCGTGGATCGCCGCCGAACGCGGCTACATCGACGCGGTGATCGAACCGTCCCGGACCCGCCTGGAAATCCGCCACGCCCTGCGGCTGCTACGCGACAAGCCGAAGGTGAAGCCGGAATTCAACCCGCGCAAGCACGCCATCTACCCGATGTGAGCCGATGCGGCCCGGTCAGGCGGTCAGGCCTCGCCGGGTCAGCAGGGGTTCGATGATCGGCGGGCGGCCTCGGAAGGATTCGAAGGCCGCCATCGGGTCGACCGCGCCGCCGCGGGACAGCAGTTCGCGGCGGAACGCCTCGCCCTTGTCGCGGATGGACGCGGCCTCGTCCTCGAACCAGGTGACGGTGTCGGCGTCCAGCACCTCGCTCCAGATGTAGGAGTAGTAGCCCGCGCCGTAACCACCCGCGAAGATGTGCGAGAAGTAGGCGGTGCGGTAGCGCGGCGGGATCGCGGCCAGGGCGACGCCCGCCTTGCCGAGGGCTTCGGCTTCGAAGGCTTCGGCGTCGACGCCGTCGGTGGCCCCGGCGGGCAGGCGGTGCCAGGCCCAGTCCAGCAGCGCGGCCGCCAGGTATTCGACCGTCCGGAAGCCTTCACCGAACTGTCCCGCCTCGAGCATGCGCTCGACCAGCTCGGCGGGCATCTGCTCCCCGGTCTCGACGTGCTTGGCGTAGTTGGCCAGCACCTCCGGGCGCGACATCCACATCTCGTTCACCTGCGACGGGAACTCGACGAAATCGCGGGGCACCGCCGTCCCGGAGAAGAACGGGTACCGCACGGCCGAGAACAGCCCGTGCAGCGCGTGGCCGAACTCGTGGAACAGGGTGCGCACATTGTCCCAGCTGAGCAGGGCCGGTTCGCCCTCCGGCGGCTTCACGATATTGAGGTTGTTGACGACGACCGGCCGCGTGCCCAGCAGGGTCGACTGGCCGACCAGGCTGTTCATCCACGCGCCGCCCCGCTTGGACGGGCGGGCGAAGAAGTCGCCGAGGAACAAGCCCAGCCCGGAGCCGTCGGCGTCGAAGACCTCGAACACCCGGACTTCGGGGTGATAGCCGAGCAGATCCGGGCGCTCCTGGAAGGTGACGCCGTACACCTCACCGGCCGCGAAGAAGACGCCGTCCCACAGCACCCGTTCGAGCTCGAAATAGGGCCGCAGCGCCTCGGCGTCGACCGAGAATTGCTCCGCGCGAATCCTTTCCGACCAGAACTGCCAATCCCAGGAGCGAAGCTCGTCGTCGTCGCCCGCCGCGCGCATGGCCGCGGTGAGTTCGCCCTGTTCCCGCTCGGCATTGGCCACCGCGGGCGGAACGAGCTGCGCCAGCATCTCTTCCACCGCGTCCACCGTCTTCGCGGTCTGATCCTCGACGACGTACGCCGCATGATCGGAGTACCCGAGCAGCGCCGCCCGCTCGGCCCGCAACGCCGCCATCTGCACCGCCAACTCGGCATTACCCCCCTCGCCGAACCCGCGCCCCAGTGACGCCGCCATCATGCGTTCCCGCACGTCGCGATCGGCCAACTCGGCCAGCACCGGCTGGTTCGACACATTCTGCAAGCTCAACGCCCACGCCCCCGCGTGCCCGAGCGCCGCCGCGTTCTCGGCCGCGGCCGCCACCGCCGCGTCCGCGAGCCCCTCGACCTGTTCCGCCCGATCCAGAATCAGCGCCGCGGCGTTGGTGTTGGCCAGATTGTTCTTCTTGAACAGCGTCGACGCCGACGCGAGCTCGGCATTCAACTCCCGCAACCGGGCCTGCTGCCCCGCGTCCAGCCGCGCCCCCGCCCGCACGAACCGCAGCCGATACCGCTCCAGCAGCCGCACCTGCTCCGCGTCCAGCCCGAGTTCCCCCCGCCGCTCGTACAGCTCCTCGATCCGCTGGAAGAGCTCCCCGTCCAGCAGAATCGAGTCCTCGTGCGCCGCCAGCCGAGGCGACACCTCCGCCTCGATCGCCTCGGTCCGCTCCGTCGAATCCGACGACGCGACATTGAAGAACACTCGCGACACCCGCCCCAGCAGCTGCCCCGAGAGCTCCAGCGCCTCAACGGTATTCGCGAACGTCACCTCCCCCTGTCCCGCCGTGATCCCCGCAACCTCGGCCAGCTGCTCCGCCATCCCCCGCTCGAACGCGGGCAGATAATGCTCGTCCCCGATCTCCGCGAACTCCGGAAGCTCATACGGCAGCACACTGCGCTCAAAGAAGGGATTCCTCGACATACGCGCCACCCTACGTACTCCCCACCCCCACCGCCCATCCGTAAGTAGTCGACCAGCAGAAATACCGGAAACTACGGATTCTTGCCCGGCCGCGACACCCCACTATGGATATCAGCAAGTACTTGGCAACACCGTCACCCCCATTCGGCGGAATCGCCCGACAGATCTCGCCAATGACGTCGAGATCAGGCTCGAAGAAGCGCCGCAGTCGTCCGACCAACCGAATGGGGTTGTCACATCCTCAGCTCACCGTCCGTGGTCAGGCTTCCAGTCTGGCTCGGATGGTGGCGAGGCGTTCCCGGAGTTCGGATTCGTCGATGACGCCGCGGACCACCAGCGAGTGCGCCAAGGCGACGAGCTGGTTTTCCGGGTAGGGCAGGTCGGCGTAGAGGGTCGACGACAATGAGTCCTCTTCGTCGCGGCGCTCCTTGAAATCAGGGATATTCGCCGCGCAGGCGGCATTGTCCAGGGCGTCGCACATACCGTCCAGGCTGGTCTTCCAGGGCGGCACCGGGTTGCTGACCCCGTATTTGGCGGCCATCCGTGGCCAGACCTGGTTTCGTTCCACGATGCTCTGCAGCGACGAGATTTCTTCCGTGCTCACGATTGCCCGCTTCCTCAGTCGACCGGATGGATGGCCGGACGCGTGTCGGTGATGACGTTGCTCGTCACGCCCACCTTGGGCATCGCGACACCGATCAAGCAGTCGCGCGTGACGATGTCGGCGAGCTGGTCTTCGTCCCAGCCGTTGGTTCCCTCCGGCCGCAGCGGCATCACCATGAACCGGTGTTTCTGGTTGGAGTCCTGCACTCGCACCGAAACACCCTCGGGCAGTTCGAGACCGAATTCCGACAGCACTTGGCGCGGCCAGCGGACCAGACGCCGCCGGTAGTTGGGCGTGCGATACCACTCGGGGGAATTGCCGAGGATCGGGCGTGGATAGCACGAGCACAAGGCGCAGACGATCACGTTGTGCACGGTCGGCGTGTCCTCGAGAATCTCGAATGCGGTGAAATCGCTGGGTGTTCCGAAGCCCGTGGGTTCCAGCCAGTCCACGCCGACTTCCCGGCTGGCGGTCATCGGTTCGGCGAGAGCGAGCGCTTTGAACTCGGGGTCGAGCCACGCCCGGGCCACCAGGTGCGCGGCCGGGGTGGGTCCGATCTGCTCGGCGAATTCGGTGAAGCGGCGGTGCTCCTCGGCCGTGAAGATGCCTTTCTCGATGCACAGTTCGCGTAGTGCGATCTCCAGGACTTCGAAGTCGGTTATCTCGTCGACCATCGGCGCGACCGTGCGCGCATGGTCATGGTCATGGTCGTGATCATGGCCGGTCATTCGATCCCTTTCAGCCAACGCTCGGGCAGCTCGGTTTGCAGGGTGTCGGTGCTCGTTCCGGTGTAGCCGTACCACAATTCGGAGAGATTGAACCGAACGACGTAGAACCACTCCGGTTTCGCGTCGGGCCGGTCCCAGGTTTCGTCCTCGGCCGCCGGGCTTTCATAAGCGACAGAGGCGATTTCACCGGTGGCGCCGCGGACGTACTCCGGCGTCCGGGTGTAGAACAGCGCCGGCAGTTCGCGCACCATCACGGTATCGCCGACGCGGAACTTCGGTTCACCGGCGCGCCCGGCGAACACCTGTGGATCGCCCTTGCCCACCGCCTCGATGTGATGCCGGTTCCGTTCGACCCCTGAACCGTCCCCCTCGAACTTGGGGCGAGCCTCGATGGGCCTGCCGTTGAGACCACCCGCATAACGGTCCTGGACCTCGACCATCCGCTCGCTCAACTCGGTGAGGCCGATGTGGTGTTTCTCGACCAGGACGCGCGCCACGGCCAGCAGCCAGCGAGCGTAATACGGAATCCCCAAGTAGATCGCGCGACCAACGTCGACATTGCCCATCCGGCGCCGCTCCTCCGACAGCCAGATCCCGCGCCAAGCGAGCACCTCGCAAATCACATAGGTGTTGTGCTCCCACACCTCGTACTGCTTGTTCTCGTACTTCATCGGCGCATCCGGCTCCCCGCCCACGTCATGCACCGTCTTCATATAGGCCGCCAAGTGCTCGTGATCCAGAAGATCGGGAGTCGGCGCGTCCGGAATCTCGGAGTACGAAGATTTGAGTCGAGCCACCAAATCCAGCTGGGCTGCCCGTTCCGCTGCAGTGCTCATCACGGCTCCCTTTTCCTCGGCGGATAGCAAACCAAGGCCAAATCCGGGCCGCACCACATCAGGTGTAAAGGGAGAGGGGACATTCGCCGACGACGGCGCCCCACAGTCCCAGGCTACATCCCGCGCCCCCAAACCAACGCCACAGCTCGTTGATGCAGATTCCGCCTCCGTCGGATAGGAGGCGGCTAACCTTCTATGCATGCGCCTCGCAGAGTTCGGGGACAACGATTACGCGGTCACCGTGGCTGCGGATCTCAGCCAGGCACTGTTCCGATACCGGGCAGACACCGCGATTCGGCGAATAGCGGAAGCGGCCGACCACAACGTCGAGGACATCGGCGAGCGAGAAATCGAAGAAGCTCGCCGCCCATTGCAAGGGCTCGACACGGTCTACGGTGCGGGACTCGTATGGGTTGAGGACCGTACCCAGGCGGTCGTGCTCCTCGATGCAACAAACCTCGACACATATGTCGTCGACCACGACGCCGCCCCCGGTTTCCCAACGCGGCTGAATTACCGATCGGAGATCGGCAATCTCATCGAGGACCTTCTTGGGGGAACCCCTGACGTCTGGGCAATACCAATCACCGAGCCACAGCCCCAGTTCGCCACCGTCGAAACGGTGACCGGCCCCTCACGGACGGGGACCTTTGGTGTCGTCGTGCACCCTCGGTCGCCAGGAACTTGGGCACAGGACCTCATCACAACCGCCGGACATGTCGCCCCTTCCAGCGGCCAGGCAGTGGTCCACGATTCTCAGCGGAACCAGGGGAATGTCGTGTGGTCTCAGGACCCGGCGTGCGCATCCGCGCCGACACCCTGTGTCGACTTGGCGCTGATCGATCCGAAGAACGCTGGTATCACCGCGACGAGCGCGGTCAACCTGGGACGGTCCGCGCCGTCACAGCAGGTTGAAGTCCGTGGCGCGGTTACCAAGGTCGGGACGAGCTACACGATGGGATTCACACCCGCCCTGTATGTGCCCTCCGTGACGGGAATGTGGGCACAGACGTACTTCACCGGCACGCAATGCAGCCGGAAAGGCGATTCCGGCGCACCCGTATTCGAACCAGGCACCAATACCGTCGTGGGGCACGTCGTCGGGGCTTCGCCGCCGATGATGAGCTTCATCCAGGACATCGATACACAGCTGAGGGCGACGAACTGCAAGCTCTAGTGGAAGGACGTCCATGCTCACCACTGTCGTTTGGTTCTGCCTCATCGGTGCAGCCCTGCTCCTCGGATACTCCGCGTACGCCGCACATTCAGAGTTCGACGCACAAAAGAGTGCTTTGAGAACACTCGATGCGGTCGCGAAAGAGCACCGGTCCGAACCAGGTGCTGGCGGCGCCTTCGAACAACAGGGAGCTGAAGCCCTCGTCGAAAAGCCCATCGAAGCTCTCGCCAAGCTCGCTGAGGCATTGGGCAAACTACGCACGAGCGTCGCTGCACTAGTGCTCGCCTTCGGCCTGATCATGCTCGCAGGAGTGTTCGCCAGCGTCCTTGACAAGATACCCACTGCCAACTGACTCGTTCCGGTACGCCAACAATCGCGCAGGCCCGTCCGAACTCCCGTCGGCGACACCGGCAATCTCCCTGCGCGGCCCAGAAATGCCTGTGGCTCAACCAAATCAACGGAGGATCTTCGGGCGGCCTACGCCAGTCTCATCGTCCACACGGAGACGTTGTCGGTCGCACCGATTAGTTTCTGCGTGCGGCCCCGTCTGCACCCACGAACCCCGGTTACCGCGAGGAAGAAGGACAGCCATGACCACCGGAAAAGATCTCGTACTCACCCACGTCGCCGTACTGGTCGGCGACCAGCAGCAAGCTCTGGAGTTCTACCGCGACGTGATCGGCCTCGAGGTACGCCAGGACATGCCGTTCTTCGGCGACGTCCGCTGGCTCACCCTCGGCCCGGCCACCCAGCCCGGCATCGAGTTCCTCCTCGAAACCCCCACCATGAACCCGAACGAGGCTGCCGTCCAAGCCAACCGCGCCCGCCTGGAAAGCCGCGCCATGGGCACCCTGATCTTCGTCACTGAGGACGTGGACGCGACCTTCAAGCGCCTCGAAGCGGCTGGCGTCCCGATCGAGCAGCCGCTGATCGACCAGCCTTACGGCATGCGCGACTGCGGTTTCGCCGACCCATGGGGCAACCACCTGCGCTTCTCCCAGCCGCAGGGCTGATCTTCGAGGACAACGGGACCCGCGCCTTCTCTAGCGCACGGGTCCCGTCACCGTGTGTCTCCATGAGGCCGGGAGCCACTGAACGGCCCGGGAAGCGGCTACTCCTCGGTGCCCGCCTAAGTGTCGGATTGCGGCGGTTCGGGTGTGTCCCGGATCGGCAACCGTCCGGGCAGACGTCGGGCCCACTGCCCGATTGGGATGCGGGGGAAGAGGAGATTTCGTATCGCCAAGCCCAGCTCGAAGCGATAACCCGTCCGGTAACCGGCGAGGAAGCCGCCGACTGGCCCAGCGCTTCGGGCCAGACGATTGTTGCGGTCTCGCATGGACTCTATTGCACCTCATCGAGACCGGGCGGTCAGAGTGTCGAGCTCGGCCGACCGCCCCGCCGGGGCGGGAAGCCGGAGCCGCCCGATCCCGTCTGCTCGGCCCGGTCCGGGCGACCTGTCAGGCCGCCCGGACCATGTGAGAACGCCGGCCGTGAAGTCACGGCAACCCGTCAACAGTTACTGGGTGCCGGCTCGCCGCGAACCCGGCCGTTGAGCCACGCCAGGACCTCAGGGGCACCCATCACCGCTCCCGACAGATGCTCGGGCGCGGGAACGTGCAGCGTCTGCACCGGAACGCCGGCCGCACACCACCGGCGGTCGGTGTTGTCGATCGCTTGGACCGGAATCAGCGGGTCGGTAGGTGAATGCCATTCGAACACCGGTGTTTGCGGCACTTCGCCGAAGAGTTCCAAGCTGTTCTCCCGCAGCACCTCCCGGCCTTCACGGACGTTGAAGCTCGAGGCATCGGTCATCAATGCCCCCGCGCTGCCGCCGACGCCCTCGGCGAGGATCTGATTGGTGCAGTCATTGGCCATGCCATCGCGGATCGCCAAGCCACGCTGGTTGAGGTAGGAGCTGATCGGCAGTTGGCTCGGATATTCGCGCTCGAGGCCGATCGCCGCCGCCATGGCCAGCCCGAAGGCCGGGTGCGGGTCGTAGCCCAACGCCTCGACCATCGTCTCCAGGTTCATCGGGGCACCGCCGATGGCCGCGCCCGCGAGTTTCAGCTCCGGCGCGTACGACGGTTGGAGCGCCGCCGCCGCCCCGGTGGCCATGCCGCCGCCGGAGTAGCCGGCCAACGTAATCGGACTCTGCTGGGAAGCGAGTTTCGGGACCTGTTTCACCGCTCGGACGCCGTCCAGAACGATCCGGCCACCCAGACGCGACGCGCCGAATGCGAAGTACGGACCGAGATGATCCGGCAGCGCAATGCTCCAGCCCTGCGCCAGTACCGCATTCAGAATCGACGCCGTCACCAAGAGATTCGGATCGTCGGAGTACAACAGATGCGACACTGCGCAACGGGTGCCGAGCGCATTGATGAAGTGCTGATACGACATCAACGGCGCGTCGGGCTGGTGACCGATCGGAGTGAGGACCGTGGTGGTAGCCGCGATCGGCTCATCCTGGGAGTTGGTGGATCGGAATTGCACCAGAGTAACGGTGGCGCCGGGAAATACGGCCACCGGCGGCAGTGTCTGCGTGCGGAGCACATCACCGGGCCGATGTGCCGCCAGATCCGGCGGCGCGGCGTAGAACGGATCCGGATCGGGGATCGGATATATCGGATCCGCCGCAGCAGTCGTCGTCATCGATAACCCGAGAACCACACCGCCCAGCGCAACCACAACTTTCGCCGACCCGCTGCGGAGGAAAACAGAAAAACGACCAAGCACGTGTCTGACCTCCATGAATAGTTCACGTTGTTCGACAAGCCAGTCCGAGTTCTGACGCGACTATATCGGCCAACTTCCAGCAACACATCAAAATGCGCGTGTGTCATTGATCGGCCAACAGTCCTCCCCGCGACCGGGATTCACCTGCTCGCCTGCCCGATGCCGGCCACCCGATCAACGAGCCCTCGCGCCTGCGCAACCCGACGACTCCTAATCCCGTAGGGGCGCACAGGTCATTCATAGACATCCCCGAATTGGCAATGCCGACACGAGGGGCAATCCCATAACGACACGCGGTGGGCCGACATGAATTCGGCGTTTCATCCACTGATTTACCCGTCGCGGTGGGCGACGACTTCTACCTGCCGCCGCCGCTACTGCCCACACCGGGAGCCGTCGTGCGACGCAAGTCTTGGTGAAAGTCAGTGGTCCCTGGTCCGGCTAGTTCTTGGCTAGCGATGACGGGTCCCGAGTCAATGGTGGCCGGCGTGTGTTCACGAGGGACAGGTCGCCGCCGTAGTGCTCGAGGACGCGGTGGTCCATGACTGCGCGCCAGAGTGGAGGAACGACGGCGAGCAGGATCATGGTGGCGTATCCGGCCGGGAGTTGTGGGGCCTGTTCGGAGCTGCGCAGGGTTTGGTAGCGGCGGCCTGGGTTGGCGTGATGGTCGCTGTGGCGTTGGAGGTGGAACAGCAAGATGTTCGTGACGAGGCGATCACTGTTCCAGCTGTCGCGGGGGGAGCACCGTTCGTACTTGCCGTTGGCGCGGCGCGGGCGGAGCAGCCCATAGTGCTCGATGTAGTTGACAGTTTCCAGCAGGCCGGCGCCCAGCATTGCCTGCACTACGAGATACGGAATCAAGCCGGGGCCGAATAGGACGATCAGGGTGCCCCACAGGGCGACGGACATCGTCCAGGCCTGCAAGAGCTGATTGTCTCGGCTGAGCCAACGTTTTCCTTTGCGGTGCAGTCGTTCCCGCTCCAGTTTCAGGGCGGAGCGGAAGCCACCCGTCGCACTGCGTGGCAGGAATCCCCACAGGGACTCGCCGAAGCGGGCGCTGGCCGGATCTTCGGGCGTCGCCACGCGCACGTGATGGCCGTGATTGTGTTCGACGAAGAAGTGCCCGTAACACGATTGTGCCAGTGCGACCTTCGCGAGCCAGCGTTCCAGGTGTTCGACTCGGTGCCCCAGTTCATGGGCGGCATTGATGCCGATGCCCGACACGAATCCGAGCGTCACAGCCAATCCGAGCTTGTCGGCTACGCTCAGCTCGGGACTAGCCCACAGATAGCCTGCCACGAACAGCCCGGCGAACTGCAGCGGCAGAAAAAGATACGTACACCACCGGTAATACCGGTCGTTGGACAACGACTGGTAGTCCTGGTCGCGTGGATTGCTCCCGTCATCGCCGACCGAGAGATCCAGCAGTGGGATCAGGCCGAGCACGAAAACCGGACCGATCCACCAGAATATGGGGAGCCCGGTGCGGGCTACCAATTGCGATGGAACCACAGCGCACGACGGAGCGATCAGCCCCAGAATCCATAGGTATCGCTTGGGGTCGCGCGCCTTCGAATTCTGAAATATTGACATGTGTATGTGCCTCGTGATTCAACAGAACAACACTTGGGTCGAAAGTGTGTGCGGTCGAAATCGTTTGGGCCCAAACGTCGCTCCAGGCTAGCGGTTTCCACCGCGAATTCTGCTGGAACGGCCAAAAATACGGACTGACCGGGCAAATCAACCTTGCGCTCGAACGCGAGATGCCCGGCAGCCGGATCGGCAAGAGCACCGAATCGCGGCTACCGGGCATCGTGGCCCGAACGTCATAGGGTCAGGGCAGCGCCCAGCAGTTGTTCGGGGCGGGCACGCCGGCGAGCCGATCGGTCACCCACTGCTGTGAGACTGTCAGCGCCGGGAAAAAGGCCATCACATGCGTTCCCACCATGCCGGAGACGGAGGGGATCTCGGCGTTGGCATCGAGCTGGACAGGCACTCCGTCACCACACCATGCCGCCGCCATCGCCCGCACCGGCGCGTACGGCGCCCCTTCGTCGTGCATGGCCGAGGCGGTGAGGACCGGTACTGACGGGGAAAGCGTGCCGAGGCGCTGTTCGGCGAAGGCCGAACTCAGCGCGGGGTTCCGATCGATGACCGCGGTGATCGGATCGCCGCTGGTCGTCCATTCGGAGGTGTTCGGATGTGCCTGGGCCAAGCCGATCGGGACAGCGCACTTGCCCAGAGATTCGTGCAGGATCGCCTTACCGGTGTCATTGAGCTCGGCGTCGAGAATCGGGCGGGTTTCGGGATAGTCGGCGGCGATGCCGTTGAGGATCCACGCGGTGGCAGGCGCCATGAGGGATCGTCCGTCGTTGTACCCGATGAAGTACTCGTCATCGACCACCGGACCGCCTACGTAGGCACCGCGGACATTCAGCTCCGGCGCGTAGCTCGACTGCAGCTCGGCCGCTCCCGCAGAGGCCATCCCGCCCTGGGAGTATCCGTAGAGAGCGACCGGCGTACCGGGGTTGAGGCCGCTACCGGGCAATTGCACCGCGGCGCGCGCCGCATCCAGCAGGGCGTAGGCCTGTGCCTTGCGATTGAGGTAGTCGTGCACGTCAGGGGTACCGAGCCCGTGATAGTCGGTGACCACCACCGCCATTCCGCGGGTGAGCAGGGACGTGATCGCCAGCAGGTCGTATTCGAACGTGACGTCGGCCGGAGGCTGGTATTGCACGATCTGCGTCATCAGTTTCGACGGCGCGCATTGGTTGCCCTGCCCCTTCGTGCCTCCCGCGTACGCGATCAACGGGCGCTCGCCTGGCCCGGTCCACGGCACAGTCGGCTGCAGGTAGGTGCCCACGACCGCCGTCGGCGCATCGTGGGTGTCGCTGCTGACGTACATCAGCCGCGTCGCGGCGGCCGGAACGACGCCGGGCATTCCCGGTGCGGAGAGAGCCACCTGCGCCGGTTCCGCGCGCACGATGGCTCCCGGTACAGGCGGTAGCGGTGGCGGCAAGTAGAAGTCGTCACCTGCCGCGACGGGTTCGGCCCTGGCGAGTAGCGCCGTGTTCGCGACGCCCCCTCCGATCATGACGAGAGTTCCTGTCAAAGCTGCAGCCAATCCAAACAGTCGGCTCCGCAATTCTTCCGATCCTTCCTGCGATGTGAGCGACCCAGGGCACAGAATCGGGTGTTGAGGCTATACGCCGGTCTATCGAATCCTTGTGAAGCAGCGGAAGAAACGCCGAATTCGCGTCCATCTACGGCGATTCGACTGCGTGTCGTCGCGTGGCCGCCGGCGGTGCGGGTGTCGGACGATGTCCGTGAAAGACCACGATGCCGGCGGGCGGCGAGCGCTCGGTGTCGAGTGGGCATGGGGCCGAGTGGGCATGGGACAAGGCCGGCCGACGGCCGAAGCCTCCCAAGGACTTCGAGCGGCGCGTCATCCCTATCGGTGAATCGATGACGACCGAGGCCGTGACCTGCTTCTCCCAGAGTGGGCGCAGAGGGTTTCGAACCCCCGACCGCTGGTGTGTAAAACCAGAGCTCTACCACTGAGCTATACGCCCTGATCGCCCGAACATGCCGGGCGACGGGTTATGAATCTAATGTGGCGAGGGCTTTTTCCCAAGCCTGCTGGTCACGGGGCTCGCCCGGGCCGTTCATTTCGGCGAAGCGGATGATGCCGTCCTTGTCGACGACGAAGGTGCCGCGGTTGGGGTAGCCGGATTTGGCGTTGAAGACGCCGTAGGCCTGGGCCACCTCGCCGTGGGGCCAGAAGTCGGAGAGCAGGGGGAAGGTGTAGCCCTGTTCGGCTGCCCAGATCTTGTGGGTGGGCGGGGGGCCTACGGAGATGGCGAGGATTTCCGCGTTGTCGTTCTGGAACTTGGGGAGTTCGTCGCGGACCTTGCAGAGTTCGCCCTGGCAGATGCCGGTGAAGGCGAGGGGGTAGAAGACGATGAGGACGTTCTTCTCACCACGGAAGCCCGACAGGGTGACTTCCTGGTTGTTCTGGTCCTTCAACGTGAAGTCCGGTGCGAGCGTACCGATCTCGAGCGGCATGCGTTCCCCTCCATCCTGATGTGGCGACGCAGCGTGCGACGCGGCGCCGCGTGCGACCCGGTGGATCGGACGAGCCGATCCACCGGGTGCACCCGGTTCACCGAAAACCTTAGTGGAAGGCCTCAGCGCTGCTTGGAGGGTGTCTTGGGCTGGGTGAGCTTGGTGCCCGTCCAGGTGCCCAGGGAGACCGGAGTGGTCGAGGTGAGGCCGGCGGGGGTGGCCGACTCGGCGATCTCACTCGGATCGACATGGCCGGATTGACCGGTCTTGGGCGTGAGCACCCACACGACGCCGTCATCGGCGAGCGGGGTGATCACATTGAGCAGTTCATCGACCAGGTCGCCGTCACCGTCCCGCCACCAGAGCAGCACGACGTCGACTACCTCATCGGTGTCCTCGTCGAGCAGCTCGGATCCGGTGGCCTCTTCGATGTCGGAGCGAAGCGCGTCGTCGGCGTCTTCGTCCCAGCCCAGTTCCTGAACCACCATGTCGTGTGAAATGCCAAGCTTCTGAGCGTAGTTCTGCGCGTCCGCCGCGGCGACCACGGTGGTGTCCTCCTCAATTCCCGACAATAGGTAGTTGCAAGCGAACATGGTAAAAGCCCCCAGCGCAAGCCGATCGGCCGAAATCGCACCCTAAATGTCGTATGTGAGACCGCCGGGGCTCAGTGGACAGCCCGCCCGGACCCCCTCCGACCTGGCCGATCGATCGGGCTCCGAGCCGGAGCGGCGTTCAGACCGGACAGGCATTGCGAACCGCGGTCAACGTGTCGTTGACCTTCCGGCTCGCGTCGTTCAACGGCGCGACGGAGGAGTTGGTGGTCAGCTTCCGCACCGACGCCGCCAGATCCCGGGCCGCGGACACGTAGTCGGTGAACTTCTGCGCCACCTCCGGCGACAGGTCCGGCCCCGACGCGGTCACCTGAGCCTCGACCGTCTTGGCCGCGTCCTCGAGCGCCTGGGCCGCGGTGTCACGCTTGGCGTTCTTGTCGGCCGCGCTCACGTCGTTCGCGTCGTGCGCGTCCACGAACTCGTTGTAGCGGTCGACCTGGGTGCCGGTGGTCTTGCGGAACGGACCGCAGTTGTCCGCGGTCGCCTTCGCCTTCGCCGCGGCCGCCTTCGAGGAGCTGGCCGCCGCCGCCGAGGTGGCCGCGTCGGCCTTGTACGACGACACCTGAACCTGATTCGCCGTCGGGGTACCCTCGACCGTGTTCGTGCACCCGGCCAGCGCCAGTCCGGCCGCCACCGCCGCGGACGCGCACAGCAATCCGAACCCCCTCGGGTTCAGCAGCTTCACTCGGTTCCTCCCCGATCCAGCCCGGAAGTGATGGAACCAGTCGCGAGCGGCGCGGTTCCCTGCGCCACGGTACTGGATTTCCGGCTGACATGATGACCTGGGCCGCATCATCGGCAAGGATGTGAGATGCGCCCCAACCAATCGTTAACGGGTACGCCGCGCACCAACGGCTACCCGGGGTATTGACGCCACACCAGATGTCCCACCCCATGTGTACGAGGAGCAATCGTCTTGACCGACTTGATGCACCCTACGTCGTCGAACTCCACCAACGGGTCACAGGAACCCCAGGGCGGATCGGCACGCAAAAGCCCGGCGGGGGGCCGGGTTCGAGTGATTCGCGAGGGGGTGGCGTCATACCTGCCGGACATCGACCCGGAGGAGACCAGCGAATGGCTCGACTCCTTCGACGAAATGCTGACCCGCGAGGGCCCCGGCCGCGCCCGCTACCTCATGCTGCGCCTGCTGGAGCGCGCCGGTGAACGCCACGTCGCGATCCCCGCGCTGACCTCCACCGACTACGTCAACACCATCCCCACCGAGAACGAGCCGTGGTTCCCCGGCGACGAGGAGGTGGAGCGCCGCTTCCGCGCCTACATCCGCTGGAACGCCGCCGTCATGGTGCACCGCGCCCAGCGCCCGGGAATCGGTGTGGGCGGCCACATTTCGACCTACGCGTCCTCGGCGGCGCTCTACGAGGTCGGTTTCAACCACTTCTTCCGCGGCAAGGACCACGCCGGCGGCGGCGACCAGGTGTTCATCCAGGGCCACGCCTCCCCCGGCATCTACGCCCGCGCGTTCCTCGAGGGCCGGTTGTCCGAGGATCAGATGGACGGCTTCCGCCAGGAGTACAGCCACGGAGGTCCGGGCGCGGGCCTCTCGTCGTACCCGCACCCGCGCCTGATGCCGGACTTCTGGGAATTCCCCACGGTCTCCATGGGTCTGGGCCCGATGAACGCCATCTATCAGGCCCGCTTCAACCACTACCTGCACGACCGCGGCCTCAAGGACACCTCCGATCAGCACGTGTGGGCGTTCCTCGGCGACGGCGAGATGGACGAGCCGGAGTCGCGCGGCCTGATCCAGGTGGCCGCCAACGAGGGCTTGGACAACCTGACCTTCGTCATCAACTGCAACCTGCAGCGCCTCGACGGCCCGGTCCGCGGCAACGGCAAGATCATTCAGGAGCTGGAGTCGTTCTTCCGCGGCGCCGGCTGGAACGTCATCAAGGTGGTGTGGGGCCGCGAGTGGGACTCGCTGCTGCAGGCCGACCGCGACGGCGCGCTGGTCAACCTGATGAACACCACCCCCGACGGCGACTACCAGACCTACAAGGCCAATGACGGCGCCTACGTGCGCGAGCACTTCTTCGGCCGCGACCCGCGCACCAAGGAACTGGTGAAGGGCCTGTCGGACTCCGAGGTCTGGAACCTCAAGCGCGGCGGCCACGACTACCGCAAGATCTACGCCGCCTACGCCGCGGCCATGGCGCACAAGGGCCAGCCGACGGTCATCCTCGCCAAGACCATCAAGGGGTACGGCCTGGGCAAGCACTTCGAGGCCCGCAACGCCACCCACCAGATGAAGAAGATGACCCTCGACGATCTGAAGGCGTTCCGCGACGTGCAGCGCATTCCGATCACCGACGCCGAGCTCGAGGCGAATCCGTACCTGCCGCCGTACTACCACCCCGGCATGGACGCCCCCGAGATCCAGTACATGATGGCCCGCCGCGGCCAGCTCGGCGGTTTCGTCCCCGAGCGCCGCACCATGTCCAAGCCCCTGCAACTTCCCGGCGACGAGGCCTACCGTTCGGTCCGCAAGGGTTCGGGCAAACAGAGCGTGGCCACCACCATGGCCTTCGTGCGCCTGATGAAGGAACTGTTGCGCGACAAGGAGATCGGCAAGCGCATCGTCCCGATCATCCCCGACGAGGCCCGCACCTTCGGTATGGACTCGTGGTTCCCTTCGTTGAAGATCTACAACCGCAACGGCCAGTTGTACACATCGGTCGACGCGGAATTGATGCTTGCCTACAAAGAGTCGAGCATCGGCCAGATCCTGCACGAGGGCATCAACGAGGCCGGTTCGACCGCCAGCTTCACCGCGGTCGGCACCTCGTACTCGACGCACGGCGAGCCGATGATCCCGCTCTACATCTTCTATTCGATGTTCGGCTTCCAGCGCACCGGCGACGGCCTGTGGGCGGCCGCGGATCAGATGGCCCGCGGTTTCGTGCTCGGAGCAACGGCCGGGCGAACCACCCTGACCGGTGAGGGCCTGCAGCACAACGACGGTCATTCACTGCTGCTGGCGTCCACCAATCCCGCCTGCGTCGCCTACGACCCGGCCTTCTCCTTCGAGATCGCCCACATCGTGCGCGACGGCATGCGCCGCATGTACGGCGGCGGCGTGGCCACCGGGTATCAGGAGGCGCTGCCGGGCACCGATCCCGAATCGCACTCGGTGCACCACGAGTTCGGCGGCGAGGACATCTTCTACTACATCACCCTCTACAACGAGCCGTATGTACAGCCGGCCGAGCCGGAGGGCCTCGACGTCGAGGGCCTGCTGAAGGGCATCTACCTCTATCAGCCCGGTTCGGCGGGAATCCTGCGCGCGAACATCCTGGTCGCGGGCGTCACCATGCCCGACGGCCTGCGCGCCCAGGAGATGCTGGCCCAGGACTGGAACGTGCAGGCCGACGTCTACTCGGTGACCTCGTGGGGCGAGCTCCGCAAGGAGGCGCTGTCCAAGGAGATCGCGAAACTGCGCCACCCCGACCAGGATCAGGGCCTGCCGTACATCACCGAGGTGCTGTCCAAGGCGCAGGGCCCGTTCGTGGCGGCCTCGGACTGGATGCGCGCGGTGCCCGATCAAATCCGCCAGTGGGTGCCGGGCGAGTACATCACCCTGGGCACGGACGGTTTCGGTTTCTCCGACACCCGCCCGGCCGCGCGCCGCGTCTTCAATGTGGATGCCGCGTCCATCGTGGTGGCCGCGCTGCAGGGACTGGCCAATCAGGGCCGGATCGCGCAGGCGACGGTGGCCGAGGCGGCCCGCCGGTACGGCGTCGACGACGTGAACGCCGCGCCGAAGGCGGCACCCGGTACCGAAGGCGGCGACGCATAGCCGAACATAAGAACTGTGGAACGTAAACCGCCGAGGCCGCGCCGGATAAACGAAGAGGGCACCTCCTCCCACGAGGTCTATCTTCCGACCGGCGCGCTCTCCCCGAATCGGCAGACGCGCGACCCGCTTCCGGACACCCTCCTGAAACGGGTCAAGCAGTTCTCCGGTCGCCTGTCGACCGAGGCCGTGGCCTCGATGCAGGATCGGTTGCCGTTCTTCGCCAATCTGGATGCCGCCCAGCGGGCCGGGGTGCAGATGCTGGTGCAGACGGCGGTGGTGAACTTCCTGGAATGGTTGCAGGACCCGGAGTCCGACATCCGGTTCAGTCTCGATGCCTTCCAGGTGATTCCGGACGATCTGGCGCGGCGGCTGACACTGCGCCAGACCGTCGACATGGTCCGGGTGGCCATGGAGTTCTTCGAGCAGTGGCTGCCGGCGCTGGCCCGCAACGACCGGCAGCTGGTGGCGTTGACCGAGGCGGTGCTGCGCTACGGGCGTGAGCTCGGATTCGCCGCCGCCTCGGTGTACGCCTCGGCCGCGGAGTCGCGCGGCGCGTGGGACACCCGATTGGAAGCCTTGGTCGTCGACGCCGTGGTGCGCGGCGACAACGGCCCGGAGATGCTCTCCCGCGCGTCCACCCTCAATTGGGACGCGACAGCACCGGCCACCGTTCTCGTGGGCACTCCGCCCAAGGATCAGGTGGCCGTTGTCAGTTCCGTACATGCGGTGGCCGCCCGGCACGGCCGCAACGCGCTCGCCGTGGTGCAGGGTTCGCGGCTGGTAATGGTAGTCAGCGGACATCTCGGGGACCCGATGTATCCGTCGCAGTTTCTGGCGGATCTGCTGGCGGATGCCTTCAGTGAGGGCCCGGTGGTGATCGGCCCGACCATGCGCGCGCTGTCCGCGGCGCACGTGAGTTCGGTGGAGGCGATGGCCGGGATGGAGGCCGTGGTGGGCTGGCGGGGAGCCCCCCGACCTGTGCACGCGTCCGAATTGTTGCCCGAACGTGCCCTGCTCGGGGACCGCGCCGCCATCGACGCCCTGAACGAGCTTCTCGTGCTACCGTTGGCCGCCGCCAGCGCCGATTTGTCGGACACGCTGGACGCGTATCTGGATTGCGGTGGAGCCGTCGAAACCTGCGCCCGCCAGCTGTTCGTTCATCCAAATACAGTGCGCTATCGCCTCAAGCGGATCGGCGACATCACGGGTCGGGATCCGATGAATCCGCGCGATGCCTATGTGTTACGGATCGCGGCCACAGTAGGCCGGCTGACACGAACCCGTAACGAATCACCCACTCCTGCCACTGACGTGACTCCCGTCACAGAGCCCAAGGATGGGGTGTAACGAGATTCGAGGATGGGGCGATCCGGACAACCCACGTGGTCTTTTGTGGACTCCTCACAAAACTGCCAACGAAGCTTCATTCGCGCCGACATCTCGTGAGAGCCGCCTCACAGTGTTTTCTTAAACCCGTGATCGCATTGCTCACGCCCGGACAGGGCTCACAGACACCCGGCATGCTCACCTCATGGCTGGAGCTTCCCGGCGCCGCGGACCGCGTCGCGCTGTGGGGCAAGGCCGCGGGGCTGGACCTGCTGCGGTTGGGCACGACTGCGACCGCCGAAGAAATCGTCGACACGGCTGTCACCCAGCCGCTCGTCGTCGCGGCCGCCCTGCTGGCTTTCGCCGAAATCCCGCAGGATTCACTGCCCGCCGATACAGTCGTCGCCGGACACTCGGTCGGTGAGTTCGCCGCCGCCGCCGTCGCCGGAGTCATCTCCGCCGACGACGCGGTCACCCTGGCCGCCATCCGCGGTGCGGAGATGGCCAAGGCGTGCGCGCTCGAGCCGACCGGAATGTCCGCGGTGCTCGGTGGTGACGAAGCGGAGGTTCTCGCTCGTCTCGAGGAACTCGGCCTGGTCCCGGCCAACCGCAATGCGGTGGGTCAGATCGTGGCCGCGGGTAAGCTCGAGGCGCTCGAGGCCCTGGCCGCGAACCCGCCCGAAAAGGCCCGCGTCCGTGCTCTGCCGGTCGCCGGCGCCTTCCATACCGTGTTCATGGCACCCGCCCAGGACGCGGTGGCGGAGGCCATCGCCCAGATCGTCCCGAACGAGCCGGTCCGGACCCTGCTGTCGAACTTCGACGGGCAGCCGGTCAGCTCGGGCAAGGATGCGATCGACAAGCTCGCTGCTCAGGTCACGCGCCCCGTGCGCTGGGACCTGTGCACCGAAACGATCCGTGCGGCAGGGGTTTCCGCGGTGGCAGAGTTGCCGCCGGCGGGCACCCTGGTCGGCATCGCCAAGCGGGAGCTCAAGGGCACCCCGAACCTGGCGCTGAAGACCCCCGCGGATCTCCCCGCGCTCGCCGAGCTGACTTCAGCAAGCTAGCTTGGCTGGCGGCCCGCTCCCATCAACGGCGATGGAGCACCGGGTCGCAAACAATGAATCCCCACCCCTCTACAGAAGATAAGGAGCCACCACAGTGGCCGCTCTGACCCAGGAACAGATCGTCGAAGAGCTCGGTAAGATCATCGAAGAGGTGACCGGTATCGAGCCCTCCGAGGTCACCATCGAGAAGTCCTTCGTCGACGACCTGGACATCGACTCGCTGTCGATGGTCGAGATCGCCGTCCAGACCGAGGACAAGTACGGCGTCAAGATCCCGGACGAGGACCTGGCGAGCCTGAAGACCGTCGGCGACGCGGTGGCGTACATCCAGAAGCTCGAGGCCGAGAACTCCGAGGCTGCCGAGGCCCTCAAGGCCAAGCACCAGGGCGAGTAGGACCGACACCGTGACCACTCCTTCCACCTTGAACGGGAACTTTCCCAACGTCGTCGTAACGAGCATGGCGGCGACCACGTCGATCGCCGGTGACGTCGATGCGACGTGGAAGGGCCTCCTCAATGGCGAGAGCGGCATCGACACGCTCGAGGACGACTTCATTGCGGAGTACGACCTTCCGGTTCGTATCGGCGGCCACCTGAAGGTGTCGCCGGACACTCTGCTCGAGCGGGTCGAGATCCGCCGCATGGCGTATGTCGAGCGACTGGCCACCGTGCTCGGTCGTGAGGTCTGGAAGAACGCCGGCACCCCCGAGGTCGACCCGCTCCGGCTGGGTGTGGCCATCGGTACCGGTCTCGGCGGCGGCGACGCGCTGATCGATTCGGTGGACAAGCTGAAGAACGGTGGCTACCGCAAGGTTTCGCCGCTGGCCGTTCAGATGGTCATGCCGAACGGTCCGTCCGCCGTGGTCGGCCTCGAGCTCAAGGCCCGCGCGGGAGTGGTCACTCCGGTCTCGGCCTGCTCGTCGGGTTCGGAGGCCATCGCCAACGCCTGGCGGATGATCGTCATGGGTGACGCCGACATGGTGGTCACCGGCGGTGTCGAGGGCTTCATCGACTCGATTCCGATCGCCGCGTTCTCCATGATGCGGGCCATGTCGACCCGCAACGACGATCCGAAGGGCGCCTCGCGTCCCTTCGACAAGGATCGCGACGGCTTCGTCTTCGGCGAAGCGGGCGCGCTCATGGTCCTCGAGACCGAGGAGCACGCCAAGGCTCGCGGCGCCACCATCCACGCCCGCCTCATGGGCGCGGGTATCACCTCCGACGGGTTCCACCTCGTGGCTCCCGATCCGGAGGGCAGCGGTGCGGCTCGCGCCATGCAGCGCGCGATGCAGACCGCGGGTCTGTCCGCTTCGGACATCACCCACGTGAACGCTCACGCGACCGCCACCCCCGTGGGTGACACCGCGGAGGCCAACGCGATTCACAAGGCCGGCGTCAAGCACGCGTCGGTCTACGCACCCAAGTCGGCCCTGGGCCACTCGATCGGCGCCGTCGGCGCACTCGAGTCGATTCTCACGGTGCTCAGCATCCGGGACGGTGTCGTCCCTCCGACGCTGAACCTCGAGAACCAGGATCCGGCGATCGATCTGGACGTCGTGCACGGCGCCGCGCGCCATCAGGACATCCAGTACGCGATCAACAACTCCTTCGGTTTCGGTGGGCACAATGTCGCGCTCGCCTTCGGCCGGTACTGACGCGCAGTTTTCACGATCAACCGTCTAGACGAACCGCGCACTTCTAGAACCGGTCAGTAAGACAAGCGGTCCCGGCAGGGGATTTTCGGATCGAGATCCCAAACCTTGATCCCCTGCCGGGATTTCGACATTTCGCAGCCGCTCTCAGCGACCGCATTTTCCTCATGAGGAGAGTTTGCGATGACCATCATGGCCCCCGCACACGCGGACACCACGACCGATCCCCGTGACCCGCTGGGTCGGTTGCAGCGCTTCTTCGATCCCGGAACCGTTCTCCCGCTCCACCCCCGCGACAAGTCCGGCGTGCTCGCCGCCATCGGTGAGATCGACGGTGTCCGCACCGTCGCCTACTGCTCCGATGCGACCGTGATGGGCGGCGCCATGGGCGTCGAGGGGTGCAAGCACATCGTCGATGCGATCGATACCGCCATCGACTCCAAGATTCCCGTTGTGGGCCTGTGGCATTCGGGCGGGGCGCGACTGGCGGAGGGCGTCGAGGCCCTGCACGCCGTCGGTCTGGTCTTCGAGGCCATGGTCCGCGCGTCCGGCCAGGTCCCGCAGATCTCCGTGGTGCTCGGCTTCGCCGCCGGTGGCGCCGCCTACGGCCCGGCGCTGACCGACATCGTCATCATGGCTCCGGAAGGCCGGGTCTTCGTGACCGGTCCGGACATCGTGAAGACGGTGACCGGTGAGAGCGTCGACATGGCGACCCTGGGCGGCCCGGTCACCCACGGCAAGAAGTCCGGCGTCTGCCACATCGTCGCCGATGACGAGCAGGACGCGATGCACCGTGCGCGCCGCCTGGTCTCGATGTTCGCCGAGCAGGGCGAATTCGACCTGGCCGCCGCCGCGCACGGCGATGTCGACCTCAAGGCCATGATGCCGGAGTCGGCCAAGCGCGCCTACGACGTCAAGCCGATCATCAACGAGCTGCTCGACAATGTCGACGGCGAAAGCACTTTCGAGGAACTGCAGGGCGGGTACGCCCGGTCCATGGTGGTCGGTCTGGGCCGCCTCGGCGGCCGTACCGTCGGCGTGCTGGCCAACAACCCGATCCGTCTGGGTGGCTGCCTCAACTCCGAAAGCGCCGAGAAGGCTTCGCGTTTCGTGCGCCTGTGCAACGCGTTCGGCATCCCGCTGATCGTCGTCACCGACGTGCCGGGCTACCTGCCGGGCGTCTCGCAGGAGTTCGAGGGCGTGGTGCGCCGCGGCGCGAAGCTGCTGCACGCGTTCGCCGAGGCCCGTGTCCCGCGCGTCACCCTGGTGACCCGCAAGATCTACGGCGGCGCCTACATCGCCATGAACGCCCGCTCGCTGGGCGCGACGGCCGTGTACGCGTGGCCGGGTTCCGAGGTCGCGGTCATGGGCGCCAAGGCCGCCGTCGGCATCCTGCACAAGAAGGCTCTCGCGGCCGCCCCCGAGGAGGAGCGCGAGGCCATGCTGGAGCGGCTCACCGAGGAGCACGAGCGGATCGCGGGCGGTGTCGAGCGCGCGATGGCGATCGGGGTCGTGGACGAGGTCGTCGACCCGGCCAAGACCCGCTCCACCATCGCCGCCGCACTGGCCGCCGCGCCGTCGCGGCCGCAGCACAACAAGAACATTCCGCTGTAATTCGTTACGCGGCAACGCAAAAGCGGGCGGTCTCTTCGGAGACCGCCCGCTTTCGTTGTGGGAGAAGAAGTTCCGGTTCAGGCCGGAGGGATGTTGGCGTTGTGGTGGAAGACGTTGTCGGGATCCCACTCGGCTTTGAGGGCGGTGAGGCGGGAGTACTTCTCGCCGTAGGATTCCCGGAGCCGGGCGGGGTCGTCGTCGACGAGGAAGTTGACGTAGCTCGCCGAGGAGTTGGCGTACGGGCGCAGTGCGTCCCAGAGGTCGCGGGTCCACTGGCGTTCGGCGGCGAATTCGTCCGGGTCCGGGGTGATGGCGCTGATGTTGATGGCCCAGCAGGGGTTCCGGGAGCCACTGAATGCCGTTGTGTCCTCGTGGATTTCGCTGTAGCGGCCGCGCAGCGCGAAGATCGGGATCAGGGTCATCGGGGAGCGCCGCTGCGGGAAGGCGCTGATCAGGGTGGCGAGGACGGCGTCGGACAGGTCATCGACGTAGAGCGACTTCTCGTACGCGTGCAGTCCGGGCGGGGCCGACTCGTCGAACATCTGTTGCAGCGCGGTGTACGGGATGGGGGTGACCAGTTCCCAGGCGGGGACCGGGGCGGCGTCACGCATCGGCTTGACGATGGCCTCGAGTTCCATCGGGTCACCGAAGCCCGCCACCATCACCACGAATCCGGGCTGCCCCTGATAGTGCTCGGGCACGAACGGCGCGGGCGGGGCGCTGACCGCGAAGATCACGCCGCCGTAGCCCTTGGGCAGCGTGGCGATGAGCTCGCGGCCCGCGGCGAGGCCGGCGGCGGCGTGCTCGGGGGCGAAGCACAGCATGGTGAGCTGGGCCAGCGCCGGGACGTCGTGCAGGGCGAAGGTGAGGGTGGTGACGATGCCGAAATTGCCTCCGCCGCCGCGCAATCCCCACAGCAGTTCGGCGTTCTCGCGCGGTGAGGCGACCACGACGCGGCCGTCGGCGGTAACGACCTCGGCGGCGACCAGGTTGTCGCAGCTCAGTCCGCAGCGCATGGTGAGCCAGCCCATGCCGCCGCCCAGGGTGAGGCCGCCGACGCCGGTGCTGGAGATGAAGCCACCCGTGACGCCCAAGCCGTGCGGCGAGATCGCGGCGTCGGCCTGCGCCCAGGTGGCGCCGCCGCCGATGTGCGCGAGCGCGGCGTCGGTGTCGACGGTGACCGAATCGAGGGTTCGCAGGTCGATCATCATGGCGTTGTCGGCGACCGCATGGCCCGCGTAGTTGTGGCCGCCGCCGCGCACGGTGATCTCGAGGTTGTACTGGCGTGCGGCCAGCACGGCGGCCGCGACACCCGCGGCGGAGGCGGGGCGGACGATGACGGCCGGGCGGCGGTCGATGCCGCCGTTCCAGACTTGACGGGCCGTGTCGTAGTCGGGGTCGGCGGGCGTGATCACCACCCCGTCGACGGCCGAGCGCAGTCCCTCGATATCGATTTCCGCAGTGGTCATGGTCCGCTCCTCAAAGGTGTCGGTCTGCCTCCGTGGCGAAATTCAGGCTGCGCTGTACGGGTTCACAGCACATCGGTCATTCGCCCTATTGAACGCCGCCGCTCGGGTGTTCCGGAAGTACGCAGGAGACGCGGAACGGGTTCATGGGCCGGTGCGCGCCGAAATGGTCGGCGAGTCGCGTGTGGCGCGTGTCCCGCTCGTGCGGCGCGCCGGGTGGCAAAACGCCGGGCGGAGGCCGGTGGCCGGGCGTATGGTGACCTGGCTGGCATTGGGGTGACTGGCGGAGGCGGCGGTATGCGGCTCGATCCGGGGGCGGAATTCTCGGGGTTCACGATCGAGCGAACGCTCGGCACGGGCGGCATGGGGGTCGTGTATCTGGCCCGCAATCCCCGGCTGAACCGGCTGGTCGCCCTGAAGGTGCTCGGTGAGCTGATCGCCGCGGACTCCCGGGGGCGGGCCCGTTTCGAACGGGAGGCGGCGCTCGCGGCCCGCCTGGAGCACCCGAACATCGTGGCCATCTACGACCGCGCGTCCTCCGACGCCGACCTGCCGTGGATCAGCATGAAATACGTCGGCGGCGGCGATGTGGCGCAGCGGATGACCACGCGCGGCGGCCCCCTCCCCGACGACCACGCGGTCCGCATCCTGACCGACGCCGCTCGCGCGCTGGACTACGCCCACCGCCACGGCATCCTGCACCGCGACGTGAAGCCCGGCAACATCCTTCTCGACGACTACCCCGCTCATCCCGGCACGGACCGAAATCGCGCCGTGCTCACCGATTTCGGCATCGCCCGCGCCCTCGACGACACCCTCACCCTCACCGGCACCGCCGCGACCTTCGCCTACGCAGCCCCCGAACGCTTCCACGGCGCCACCGCCGACCACCGCGCCGACATCTACTCCCTCGGCTGCACCTTCTACGAACTCCTCACCGCCCGTCAGCCCTTCCCGCGCACCGACCAGGCCGCCGTCATCGCCGCCCACCTCAACACTCCCCCGCCCCGCCCCACCGACATCCGCCCCGAACTCCCCTCGGGCATCAACGACGTCATCGCCATAGCCCTCGCCAAGAACCCCGCCGACCGCTACCCCACCTGCGCCGCCCTGGCCGAAGCCGCCACCCAGATCCTGACCCGATCCCGCCCCGCGAACCCCCGCACCGCCCCAACTCTCGCCGCCCCACCCCACCCTGAACTCATCCACACCCTCCCCGCCAACCACCTCCCGCCCACCTCCGAACCCGAACCCGCCACGGCGAGAGCTGACGAATCCCCTATCAGTCCAACGAGTTCCGCCGATCACAGTGCCCTGACAGGCATCCCCGAGTCGATCCGGGTCGCCCTCGACAGCCCCCATCCGGAGATTCGTCGCGGCGCAGCACAGGCCCTGAGCACCCGCCTCTCGTCATCCGACCAGCTCCAAGCCGATGTCGCCCGAAAAGCCCTGCACTACATGGCACTCCACGACAACCCCGCCGTCGCGTCCTATGCCCGCGAGGTCCTGGGCGGAGCCTCGACCATGGACAGCCCGCGCATGCCCGGCAGCCGCCCGAGGCGCGAGCACCCGCAGCCAGCGGCGCTCGCCGAAGTATCCGGAGCCACAGCTGCCGTTCGGGACGCGGACCACCCGGATTCATTGTCGAGCAGGCAATTCGGCGTAGCGCCTGGATCCCCCCGCGAACCCGATCCGCTCGGCGATCGCGAAGGTCCAGCGGGAGAAGGAGACGTACCCCGGCACAGCCGGCTTCGGCGGGCCGATTCCGGTCGCGCGAACCAGGGCGACGCGGGGCGAAATCCGATTCCCGAGCAGAACAGCGTCCGAACCGGACCGCGGGCCGAAGCGACCCCGACGGGTGCGCACACCGTCGCGGCCTCCGGCGCTCCCCCGAGGGCGCGAGGACGCGAGGCGAATCAGCGTGCGCGACAGGACAGTGGGCTCGCGAGTCGGCGTGGCATGGTCGCCGGTGTCACCACCGCGCTGTCCGGAGTTGCGGCGCTGGTCGCGGGTGGCGTGTTGCTGGACAGTCGGCATATGCCCTTCGCCGATTCCGCCGAGTACGACGCGGCGTACTGGTTCGATGACGTTCTCGCGCACGGCTCCTGGTATCTGGCGGCCGTGACCTGGATGTCGGTCATCGCAGGGCTGTTCACGTTCTTCCCACGGCCGCATCGGACCACGCGGCAGGCACTGGTCGCGGGGTTCGCATTGACCAGTCCGTGGGGCGCCATCGTCATCGCCCGGCTGGAGGGTTGGATCGCCTCGGATCGTCCGGGGTTCGCGACGTCCACCGGCGCGCACTTCGCGCTGAACGCGCACCTGTTCCTGGGTCTGGCAGGGCTCCTGGCCGCGGCGACGGTGCTGCTCGGCGCGCCTCGATTCGAACTCCGGTGGCCGAGTGGCCGATTCGCGATCGCCACGGCGGCCCTGGCGGTGTCGGGCTGTGTGCTGCTGAGTGCCGTCCTCGTGTTGTCCACCATCATCCCGCCGATCCTGCGCACGGATTTCCTCTGGCAGTTCGCCTCGGCGGCAGTTCTGGCTCTGGCCCCGGCCGCGCTGTCGGCCCTCCACCCGCGACGGCTCGCCATCCTGCTCACCATCGGTTGCGTGGCCGGTGAAGCGGCGATCAGCGTTCTGCTCATCACTCAGTCGGTGTCGATCGGCGACAGTGCTGCCGAGCATTGGATTCTCGCCCTGCCCGTGCTGTTCTCGACAACGCTGCTCGCTCTGGGCGTGGTCAATGCGGCCGAGTTGGTCCGCACCGGCGATAACCGGCGATCGGCGTGATCCGGCCGGTCGAAACCAGCGCGGTCGCACCGGCGTAGTGGTGCGCGAATCCGTTGACCGGGTTCAGGACTGGAGTCGGACCCGGTCGGCGGATTCGTTCTGGCTGGCGCATTCCTGGTACGGGTTGGGGTTGCCCGCGCGTTCACCGCAGACCCAGCGGATGGTGGCGACGGTGACGGCGATGTCGCCGCTGGATTGTTTGGCGCGTTGGTCGGCGTAGGCGCCCGCCACGGAGAGGGCGGTGGAGCAGAAGTCGTTGCCCTTGGCGGTGGAGGCGACGACGGCGAGACCCCAGGGACCGGTGCCGCATTGGACGGCGTCGTGGCCGGCGGCCGGGAAGGCGGCGGCGGAGGTGGCGGGTTTGGCGGCGCTGCTGGTGGCGTCCGAAGAACTGTTGTTGGTGGCGTCGTTGCAGGCGGTCAGGGTGAGGGCCGTGGTGATGACGGCCAGTGCCGTGCCCGCGATCTGCGCTGTGGTCCGCACGAATCCTCCTCGTCGGCTGCCCCTCCCCTGGGCATTCTGCCCGTTTCGGGGCGTTTGCGACGGCAGGCTCGCATGGTTCGGCGGTCCGCGCGGTGTGTCCGGTGGTGCGGGTCTAGCCGACGTCGCGGCGCAGCCAGGTGACGTCCGCGCCGTCGCCGCCGAGGCGGTAGGGCTCGAGGACGTCGTCCCAGGCGGTGCCGAGGGCGCGATCGATTTCGGCGGTGATCTCGGCGGCCGAGCCGCGGCCGTGGGCGCGAGCCTCGGCGACGATGGCGCGCAGCCGCATCTCGCCGACCATGACGTCGCCGCTGGCGCCGGTGGCGCCGCTCCACATGCCGAGGCCGGGGACGAAGCTGAAGCGTTCGCCGTCGACGCCCTCACTGGGTTCCTCGGTGACTTCGAAATGCAGCACGGGCCAATCGCGCAATGCTCTGGCTAATCTCCCCCCAGTACCGACTGGCCCGTACCAATCGGTGGTGGCGCGCAGCTGTCCGGGATCGGCGGGCTGGACGGTCCAGCGGAGTTTGGCGGGGGCCTTGAGGGTCGAGGTGAGCGCCCATTCGATATGCGGGCACAGCGCGGCCGGCGACGAATGGACATAGACGACCCCAGACGTCGCTTCCGCGAACTGACTCGACGCACGCACCACTGACACCTCCGGCTCGACGAGGTACGTCTTCCCCAACGACCCCTGGGCCGAGCGCGGTGTGGCCCGAGCTTACTGGAGTGCCCGATGATGCGTGTGTTACTCCGCGACCGTGTCGCCGTCTACGCAAACTCCGCGATCGCGGCATCACTGAGGGTCGGCCACGCGGCCCGGGCCCAGTCCCCGAAATTCTCGTCCGCGAGCGCGAGACACGCCATGCCGACGTCCGGATCCACCCAGAGGAACGTTCCGGATTGCCCGAAATGCCCGAAAGTGCGCGGCGAGTTCGCGCCCCCGGTCCAGTGCGGCGCCTTGTGGTCGCGGATCTCGAATCCCAGTCCCCAGTCGTTGGGCCGCTGCGAGCCGTAGCCGGGCAGTACGCCATTGCATCCCGGGAATTGCACTTCGCTTGCCTCGGAAGCCAATTCAGCACTCAGAATTTCCGGTGCCAGCAATTCTTCAGCGAAGCGCAGCAGATCTGCGACCGACGAGCGGCCCGCATGCCCGGCCGGACCGGTCAACACCGAGGAAGTCATACCCAGCGGTTCGAACACCGCCTCGTGCAGATACCGGTCGAAGGCGATACCGGTCTGCGCCGCAACGAAATCCGCGAGCACCTCGAATCCGGCGCTGGAGTAGATCCGCTTCGCGCCCGGCGCGGCCAGCACCGCGTCGGTGTCGAAGGCCAGCCCGGAGGTGTGGGCGAGCAGGTGCCGCACGGTGGATCCGGGCGGCCCGGCGGGCTGGTCGAGCTCGATCGCCCCCTCCTCGACCGCCACCAGGACCGCGTATGCCACAAGGGGTTTGGTCACCGAGGCGAGCGGAAACACCCGCGCGGCATCCCCCTCGGTGTCGACCACACCCTTGCCCCGGACGACGACACCCGCCGCCGCGTTCCGGACCGGCCACTGTCGAATCTGCTCGAGCGATCGCATACGTCGAGCCTAGGCGGCCCGGCTCAGCGCCGATCGCCGCCTGCCGTACCCGAAGTACACGAGCAGCCCGACCGCCGACCACACGGTGAACGCCAGCCAGGTCACCCCGGGCAGATGGACGAGCAGCCAGACGCACATGGCCACGCCGATCACCGGCACCACCGGCACCAGCGTCCGGAACGAGCGCGGCAGGTCGGGCTTGGTGCGCCGCAGTACCAGCACGCCGATGTTCACCAGCCCGAAGGACACCAGCGTGCCGATATTGGTGGCGTTCACCAGTTCTCCCAGCGGCACCAGCGCCGACAGCACCGCCACCACGCCGCCCACGATGAGCGTGTTGATCGTCGGCACCCGCTTCTGCCCGACCCGCGACAGCACGCTCGGCATGAGCCCGTCGCGGGACATGGCGACCAGGATGCGGGTCTGCCCGTACAGCACGGTCAGCACCACCGAGGCGATGGCGATGACCGCACCCGCCGCGAGGATGGTGGCGGGCCAACCGCGCCCGGTGACCTGGTCGAGCACGGTGGCCAGCGAGGCGCCGGAGCTGCTCACGCCGCCCACCCCGACCGCGCCGACGGCGGTCAGCGCCACCAGCACGTACATCAGCGTCACGATGCCGAGCGAGATGATGATGGCGCGCGGCAGATCCCGCTGCGGGTTCTTCACCTCCTCGCCCGCGGTGGAGGCGGCGTCGAAGCCGATGAAGGAGAAGAACACCATCGACGCGGCCGCCCCGATCCCGGAGATCCCCTCCGGCGCGAAGGGGTGCAGGTTCGAGGAGTTGAACGCGGTGACCGCCACGGCCACGAAGAACACCAGCACCGCGATCTTGATGACGGTGGTGACGGTGGTGACCCGCGCGCTCTCCCGGACGCCGCCCAGCAGCACCGCGGTGGCCAGCAGCACGACGACCGCGGCGGGCAGGTTGATCACCCCGCCCGCGCCCGGCGGCTGCGCGAGCACGTCGGGGATGCGCCAGCCGATGGTGGAGCCGAGGAATTCGTTGAGGTACGCGCCCCACCCGACCGCGACGGCCGCCACCGAGACGCCGTACTCGAGCAGCAGGCACCACCCGCACACCCAGGCCACGATCTCGCCCAGCGTCGCATAGGTATACGAGTAGGCCGACCCGGACACCGGCACGGCGCCGGCGAGTTCGGCGTACGACAACGCCGAGAACAGGGCGGCGAGCGCGGCGATGACGAAGGAGACGACGACGGCGGGCCCGGCCAGCGGCGCGGCCTCGCCGAGGACGACGAAGATGCCGGTCCCCAGCGTCGCGCCGACCGACAGGGCGATCAGCGGGATCAGGCCCATGCTGCGCCGCAGTGCGGTGTGCTCGCCGTCGGAGGTGAGTTGTTCCACCGGCTTGGTGCGCAGCAATGATGCGGTAATCCGCGGGATTCCGGGCATGTCCGGGCACGATACCGGTTCGGACCGGCAGGAATGCCTTTCGCCCACCAAGTCCGGGAAGGGTATGAACAACCAGCAGCTATGCCTTGGCTTCGCTCGGTGTGCGCCGCGTCTCCCGGCACCCCCGCATCGGCGGACGGCGAGGTCACCGCCCTGGCGCTCTGCGGGAACCCGGTTACGATCGTCCCCATCATGAGTGAGCAGGTCACGGTCCACGGCGAGGTGGACGCGGGTTTCGGTCCGGTCGCCGATGCGTTCCGCCGCAATTTCTCCCGGCACGGCGAGATCGGTGCGGCGGTCGCCGTCTTCGACGGGGATCGGCCGGTGGTGGATCTGTGGGCGGGGTATCGCGATCGCAAGCGCACGGTGGCGTGGGAGCGCGACACCATGGCCCCGGTGTGGTCCTCGACCAAGGGCATGACGGCGTTCGTGGTCGCGTCGGCGGTGTCGAAGGGCCTGCTCGACTACGAGGATCGGGTGGCGCTGCACTGGCCCGAGTTCGCCGCGCACGGCAAGGAATCGATCACCGTGCGCCAGCTGCTCGACCATCAGGGCGGCCTGGCGGCCCTGGATCGCCCGTTCCGTCTCACGGACATGGCGGATCTGGACGGCATGGCGGTGGTGCTGGCCGAGCAGAAACCGTTGTGGCGGCCGGGAACCCGGCACGGCTATCACCCGATCACGGCCGGCCTGTATCAGGGTGAGCTGCTGCGACGGGTGGATCCCGCGCATCGCACGCTGGGCCGCATCTTCGCCGAGGACATCGCCGCCCCGGTGGGCGCGGAGTTCTATATCGGCCTGCCGGAGGAGATCTCGCTCGATCGGGTGGCGACCCTGTCGGCGACCGAGGGCCTGGACATCCTCCGCTACGAGCGGGATCTCCCGGTGCGCATCGGAATCCAGCTCTACGGCAAGCGCGGCCTGTCCTACCGCGCCTTGAACAGCCCGCAGGTCGGCGCGCCCGCCCGAGCCGCGCGACGTGAGTTCCTCTCCGTGGAGAGTCCGGCGGCCGGTGGCGTCGGCACCGCACGCGCCCTGGCCCGGATCTACGGGGCGGCGGCCGGGCAGACCGGTGAGCTGCCGATCGGCCGGGCCCTGCTGGACCGCCTGGCCACCGCCGACACCGCCGACGATGTCCCGGCCGAGGACCTGGTCCTGCTCACCCCGAGCCGCTATCACCTGGGTTTCCGCAAGTCACGCGGCAGTTTCCGATTCGGCTCCGACAAGCGCGCCTACGGCACCACCGGCTACGGCGGCTCGTTCGGTTTCGCCGATCCGGCAACGGGTCTCGGCTTCGGCTATGTGATGAACCGCCTGGGCATGGCGGTGCTCGACGATGTCCGTTCGCGCAATCTGCGCGACGCCCTGCTGCGCTGCCGCTGATCCTCAGCCGCGTTCGACGTCGTGCGCGTGGTGCACGAGGTCGTGCAGGAAGTACCGCGCCATGGAGTAGATGGTGAACGCGGAACCGTTGCTGCGCAAGGCGGCTCGGTCGTGTTCATCGCCCGGCACCGCTTCGAAGGCGCTGGCGACCACGTCGACCGCGGCGGCGAGTTCGGCTGCCACGGTGGCGGTCTCGGACGCGCCGTAGTTCTCGGCGAGCGCGGTGGCGTCCTGGTCCCAGTTGGCGAACATGGGAATCCCGTTGTCCCCCACGGTGACCGCGGGGTCGTAGGCGGCGATCACCGGCCCCGGCCGGGGCCCGCCGGTGCGCGCGATGTCGAGCCGATGGGTGAAGATCCGGCACACGTCGCGTACGTGGGCCGCGTATTCGAGCGCGGACCAGGTGGAGTCGTCGGGCCGGACCCGCGCGTCCGGCCGTTCCAGCGCGGCCAGCAGCCGCGTGGCACTGTCGCGGGCCGACCCCGGCACCGCCGTGAAGGCGATGGCGTCGGGGTCGAACCCGCAGTCGGCGCAAGTGCGTTCGAGCACCCAGGTCCAGTCTTTGGCGTCGGGAACGATCGGCATGGCCCCAACTTACGGTGGCAATTGTTTGTCGGCCACCAATATTCAGCCAGCCGCCGTCGAGATGGCGACAGGTGTGCCATCACTCCATCAGCTGGTGCGCTTTGCCGAACAGCTCGAGGGTGATGGCGTGCAGGAAGTCGCCGACCTGCTTGGGCGCCTTGCCCGCGAAGGCGCGCGCGTGGGTGCCCTCGAGGACGATGCCGAGCTTGAAGCAGGCCAGCACGGTGTACCAGGTGACGTGGCTCAGGTCGCGGTCGGAGAACCGCCCGTAGTGGGCGATCATCTCCTCGGCGGTGGGCAGGCCGCCGACCGCGCCCAGGGTGCCGATCAGGGCCGCGCCGGTGGTGCCCGGTTCGGGGCGGGTGGCGATCTGCCAGCCGAGGTCGAGCAGCGGGTCACCGATGGTGGACATCTCCCAGTCGACCATGGCCACCACGTCGGGGCCGTCGAAGGAAAACATCATGTTGGCGAGGTGGCAGTCGCCGTGCAGGATCCCGGCTTTGGGCTGCGCCGGCCGGTTGCGGTCGAGCCAATCGCCGACCTGCTGGACGCCGGGGATCTCGGGGCCGGGGTAGCCCTCGTTGACGCTGTAGGAGTCGAGTTCCTTGAGCCAGCGCGGCACCTGGCGTTCCAGGAAGCCCTCGGGCTTGCCGTAGTCGGCCAGGCCGAGCGCCTCGTGGTCGAGGGAGCCGAGCCGCGCGATGGCCTCGACCGCGGACAGGCCCATCTTCCGCCGCACCTCGGGGTCGCCGGCGTGCAGTTCGGGCAGTTCGTTCTGCGGGTTGAAGCCGGTGATGGGTTCCATCAGGTAGAACGACGCGCCGAGCACGGATTCGTCGGGGCAGGCGGCGATCACCTTGGGGGCGCGGATCTCGGTGTCGCCGAGGGCGCCGAGGATGCGGGATTCGCGCTGGATGACGGTGTTGCTGGCGGTGCGCAGATGCTTGGGCCCGCGCCGCAGCACGTAGTCGCGGCCGCCGCGCCGGAAGCGCAGCATGATGTTCTGGGTGCCGCCGCCGAGCGGCTTCACCTCCTCGAACTCGCCGCCGGGCAAGCCCTGCTCCTCCATCCACTTTCCGACGATGGCGAAATCGACGACGTCACGATCCACTTCGGACGGCTGCGCAACAGACATGCCGACCATTGTGCCGTAGTCGGCCGGTCGAACTGAAGGCGTGTGCCAGCAGTAGTGGCGGGCGACTCGTTCACGCAGGTCGGAGCGCGGTGTTTCGACACGGCAGGCGTAATGTGCTGGGTCAAATGCGCACGCTGTTGATCGATAACTACGACTCGTTCACCTACAACCTGTATCAGCTGATCAGCCGGGTGAACGGGGTCGAACCCGTGGTCGTGCGCAACGACGAGGCGGGGTCGATCGAGGAGCTCGGGCTCGAACGATTCGACAATATCGTCATCTCCCCCGGGCCGGGACGGCCGGATGTGCCTCGTGATTTCGGCATCTCGGCGGCATTGATCGCGGAGTCCGACCTCCCATTGCTGGGTGTATGCCTGGGCCATCAGGGCATCGTGATCGCGGCGGGCGGCGAGGTGGTCACCGCACCGCGGGCCCGGCACGGGTATCCGGATCTGATCAGCCATGACGGCCGCGGCCTGTTCGCCGATGTGCCGCAGGGATTCTCGGCGGTGCGCTATCACTCGCTGTGCGCCGCCCAGCCGGTCCCGGCGGCCCTGGAGATCACGGCCACCGCCCCCGATGGCGTGATCATGGGCGTGCGCCACCGCACCCGCCCGCAGTGGGGTGTGCAGTTCCATCCGGAGTCCGTCTCCAGCGAGCACGGTGAACAGCTGCTCCGCAATTTCGCCGAGCTGACCGCCGAATACCATCGGGGACAGGGCGTCTCCCCGCCGTCCGAGCGAACGCCCCTGGCGCACAGTCCGATCGAGGCCGAGGCCCCGCACCCGGTCGAGGCACCCGTCCACTACCTCGTCGAGCGGACCGTCGTGGAGCGTGCGGTCGACGCCGAAGCCGTCTTCGACGCCCTGTACGCCGATTCCCCCCACGCCTTCTGGCTCGACAGCGAACACGTGGAGCCGGGCCTGGACCGCTTCTCGTTCCTGGGCGACGCGTCGGGCCCGCTGGCCGAGGTGGTCGGCTACCGGGTGGGCAGCGGCCACGTGGAGGTCGAGTCCGCGGCCGGGCGACGCACGGTCCCCGGCAGCGTGCTCGACTACCTGTCCGCCGAGCTGCGGCGCCGCCGGATCGACTTCCCCGACGTCCCTTTCGATTTCGCGGGCGGCTACGTCGGCTACCTCGGTTACGAGATGAAGGCCGACTGCGGGGCCCCCGCACCGCACCGCTCCCCCACCCCCGATGCCCAGTGGATCTTCGCCGACCGCCTGATCGTGGTGGACCACGAGGCGGGCCGCACCCACCTGCTGGCCCTCACCGAACCGGAGGCCACCGCCGCCGCCCGGGGCTGGCTCGCCACCACCCGCGCCGTCGTGGAAACCCTTCCGACATGGGAGAACCCGCCGCTACTGGAGCTGCGCGCCGACGAGGCGACGGTCGCGCCGCTGCTGACCCGGGGCCGCGCCCGCTATCTGGCCGATGTCGCCGCCTGCCAGGAGCAGTTGCACGCGGGCGAGTCGTACGAAATCTGCATCACCGACAGCGCGTATCCGCCGGGCGACGCCGACGGTCTGACCGTGTATCGCACGCTGCGCCGTTGCAATCCGGCCCCCTACGCGGCCTTCCTGCGCTTCGCGGACCTGGAAGTCGCCTGCTCCTCCCCCGAGCGCTTCCTCAAGCTGGACCGGGCCCGGACCGTGGAGAGCAAGCCGATCAAGGGCACCGCGAAGCGCGGCCACACACCCGCCGCGGACGCGGAGATCGCCGCGGACCTGGCCCGCGACCCGAAGACCCGCGCCGAGAACCTGATGATCGTGGATCTGCTCCGCAATGATCTGGGCCGGGTCTGCGAGGTCGACTCGGTGCACGTGCCCGAGCTGATGGCCGTCGAGACGTACACGACGCTGCACCAACTGGTCTCGACCGTCCGCGGCAGACTGCGCCCGGAGCTGGATGTCGTCGATTGCCTGCGCGCCTGTTTTCCGGGCGGCTCCATGACCGGCGCGCCGAAGCTGCGCACCCTCGAGATCATCGACGCCCTCGAAACCGAGGCCCGCGGCGTCTATTCGGGCACGATCGGCTTCCTCGGCCTGGGTGGCACGGCAGACCTGAACATCGTCATCCGCAGCGCGGTCCGCTACGACGGCCGGTGGCGGATCGGCGCGGGCGGCGCGGTGGTCCTGGATTCCGATCCCGAGGGCGAGTACCACGAGATGGTGTGGAAGGCCGCGGCCGCGCTGCGCGCCCTGCCCGGTCTGGGCGTCCCGCCACGCGCTCCGCTCCCCCTGGCCTGACCGCCGCGGTCACCTCACTTGCGGCGGCGGGACTTCTCCTGCGGCGGTTCGGGTTCCGGATTGTCACGGCTGCCGGTGAGACGGCCCAGCAGCGAGACGCCGGGGAGCTTGTCGAGTCGCTCGAGGATGTCCTCGCCGAGCGCCGTGACCGATTCCAGCCGGGTCAGGACGCGGTCGTAGGCGACGAAAGCCGGTTCGGCCAGCGCGAGGGTGCGGTCGAGCCGGTCGATGGTCGAGTTGAGGCGTTCGACCGCGATGGTGAGGCTCTGGATGAGGTCGGGCAGCTGCGCCGCGAGCTGGATGGAGGCGGGCGGCAGCCGGACCGCGGTGTCGAACGCGGTCGAGGCGGTGACCTGCGCCGAGTCCAGGGCCAGCCCGGCGGCGTTCTGGGCGGCCTCGACGGCGGCCTGCGCCGCGGCCAGGATGTCGCCGGCGGTGGGCACTCGCGCGCCGGCGCCCTTGCCGCGCGGGGCGGGGTTCTGCTGGTCGCTCCCCTTGGGGTTGGTCATCCCTCTACTGTGCCGCACGATTTCCGGATCGGCCGTGAGCGCGGGCGTGCGGTTTCGCCGGTGGCTGGTGGCCGTTTGTGTCGGTGGCGCGTGGCATAGTGCCACCACGATGAAACTGACCAAGGGTGAGCGAACGACGGTTCCGACATCGCTTCTGACGGTTGTGCTTTCGTGGCGGTCGTCGCATGCGGTGCGGGCGCAGGCCGTCCTGGTGGCGGAGCACGGCCGGGCCCGGTCCGACCGCGATTTCGTCTGGTTCGACGCGCCCCGCCACGTCTCGCAGGCGGTGACGCTGGATCGCGAGCCCGCGGCGGGGACCGCCCGGCTGTCGGTGTCGCTCCCGCGGACCGGGCCGGACATCGCCGGGATCGTCGTCATCGGATCGGTGGACGAGTCGGCCGTCGAGGCCGAGGACGCCGCTCGGCTCTCCCCGGGCGCGGCGGCTCCGGGCCGAGGATCCGCCGGGTCCGGCCGAGGTTTCGCCGGGGTCGACGGGCTGACGCTCACGGTGTTCGACCATGACAGCCCCGTGGTCTCCTACCCGGTGGCCGTGGCGGATACCGCTGCCGCCCTGGTACTGGGTGAATTCGCGCGCGCCGAGGGCGGGTGGGAGTTCCGGGGGCTGGCCGATGCCGGGGTGAGCCTGGCCGGGCTGGTGCGCGAATTCGGGGTGCGGATCGATCCCGCGCGCACGGTCCGGGCCGAGCCGCGCCGCACTCCGCCGCCGCCGGATCCCGAACGGGCCGACTGGCATCCGGACCCGCGTGATCCGGCGCGCCTGCGCTGGTGGGACGGCACAACCTGGACCACCTCGACCCGGCCCGTCGTCGTCCGCGACGCCCGCCACTGCCCGCGCTGCGGCACGCCGCGTAAAGGGCTGCTCGGCGCGGCGGCCGGACTGTTCGGGTCGGCGTCGCTGTGCCGCGAATGCGCCACCGAGACAGCCGAATACCTGCGCGGATGGCGGCAGCGCGCCGAGCGGGTGCTGCGTGCCCCGGGCCCGCGCGAGGATCGGGTCGCCCCGTCCGGCGCTGCCGACGGCGATTGGGAAGCGCTGTGGACCGAGTTGCGATTCCAGCGGATCGAGCGTGCGGTAGCCGTCGATCCGCTGCGCCCGGTCGCCGGTGCGCATCTGGAACGCGTGGTCGCCTTCACCCTCGCCGACAGTGTGGTCGAGCAGTCCGATCTGGACTCCTTCGAGGACATCGCCGGGGAACTGTCGCTGTCGGACCCGCGCATCGAGGAGCTGCGCCGCCGCCTGCACCGCGGTCGTCTGCTCACCCGCCTGCGCTCGGGTGAACTCCCACAGCAGCCCGCCACCGGCCTGCACCTGGACCCCGACGAGCGCGTCCACCTGAACCTGCCCGCCGTCCATGTCCGCCAGCTGGCCCGCGGCCCCAAACGCACCGAGGGCCGCCTGATCGTCAGCAACCGCAAACTCCGCTTCACCGGCCCCGATACCGGCATCGAGATGCCCTGGGCCCGAGTGGTTTCGGTGACTCCCGCCGCCGGGCGGATCGAGATCTCGGCCACCTCCGCGCGCGGCGGCGCGATCCTCGAGCTCGCCGATCCGGACTACGCGGCCGCCGCCATGGAGGGCGCGCTACGGGTGGCCAAACGCCTGGCCCTCACCCCCGGCCGCCGCGACACCCGTTCGGTCCCACCGGACGTCAAGGCCGTGGTGTGGCAGCGCGACGGCGGTAAGTGCGTCGAATGCGGCGACACCCACTACCTGGAGTTCGACCACATCATCCCGATCAGCCGCGGCGGCGCGACCAGCCCCGCCAACCTGCAGATCCTGTGCCGCGCCTGCAATCGCACCAAGGGCGCACACATCTGAGCCCGGCATCCCACCGCGACACCCCGCGACAGCGCACCGAATATGGGTAGTCGAACGCTGTGGGCAATCGAACACCATGCGATGAATCATGTTGAGCACCATCCCTTGTAGTTCTAGCGTCCGAGACGAGCAGGTCGAGAAAGGGGAGTCGAAATGCAGGTAGCAGTGGTGGGCGGTACCGGAACCCTGGGCGCGCCGGTGGTCCGCGAGCTGGCGGCCCGGGGCCACACCGTGCGGGTGCTGAGCCGGTCAGCACCGGCGGACCCGGTGCCGGGGACCGAGCATCACGCGGTGGACCTGGTGACCGGTGCGGGCCTGGACGCGGCGCTCGAGGGTGTCTACGCCGTGGTCGACGCCGGTAATCACCGCGGCCCGCGCAGTGCCCGCACCATGGTCGAGGGCGTGCGCGCCCTGCTGGCCGCCGAGCAGCGCGCGAAGGTCGGCCACCACGTGGAGATCTCCATCGTCGGCTGCGAGCGGGTCCCGTTCGCCTACTACCGGACGAAGGTCGCCCAGGAGCGCGCCGTCACCCAGGGCCCGATCCCGTGGACGCTGCTGCGCGCCACCCAGTTCCACGAGCTCATCGACGAACTGCTGGGCGGCGGCGCGAAGTTCCGGATCGCTCCGCACAGCGCCATGCGTTTCCAGCCGGTCGACGTGGCCGCGGTGGCGGGCCGGCTCGCCGACGCGGTGGAGGCCGGGCCGTCGGGCCGGGTCCGCGATGTCGGCGGACCGGCCGTGCAGACCCTGGCCGAACTCGCCGAACTCCGCCGCCGAACCCTCGGCCAGGCCCTGCTGCCCTTCCCCGTGCCGCCTATCGGCCGGGCCATCCGGCGGGTGCGCGACGCTGCGCTGTGCCTCGACTCCGCTGGCGAGGCAGTGTCTTTCGACTATGCCGAGTGGCTGCGCCGGCGATACGCGAAGCCGGTGAGCTGACCGGCTTCCATGGTGGCGGCGCCGGGGCGGTATGGGCATCCGGAATCGCCCGGAGAATCCCCCTGAACCGGGCCTACCACCCCCGGACGGTCAGCGCTTGACCCGCAGAACCGTTGGTTCGGCGCAGAATTGGGCCGTGGCCTGGTCCGGGCTGAGCCCGGTGCGGGCCAGCCCGCCGGTGTCGACGACCTTGCATTCGCTGCCGCCGACGTGACCGGTGCCGTCGTCGAGAAAGTGGATCTCCACGGTGACGAGCGGGTGCAGGACGGCGGCGTCGAAGGTCCAGAACTGGATGTTCCACAGTTCGTAGGAGTCGCGGGCGGTGATGACGGTGTAGCCCGCGGCGGAGGTGTCGATGCCGATTCCGGCGAGTTCGCCGGAGCGCTGGAGCTTGCCGTCGGGCGCCGCGTGGTAGATGACGTACCGGATATTGGCGGTGGCGGCCATGACCGGGATGATCAGCTCGTCGCGGCCGTCGTTGTCGACGTCGCGCAGGCGCGGTTCGGTCGTGCCGACGGCCGGTTCGGTCAGGGTCTGGAGGGTGACGCCCTCGGGGTCCAGGGTGGTGACGGTGACCGCGCTCTGCTGTCCGTGGCCGTGGTGGCGGACCTCGAAGGTGAGTCCGGCGCTGTCGTGCGACTGCAGGTAGCAGTCGGGAGGCGTTGCGGCGGAACCGATATCGCCGCACGGCTCCAGGCCGGAAACAGGGGCGGGCGGGTCGGTGGCCGCGATGTCGCGGGGTGCGCTGGGTTGCGGGTCGAGGTTGCCCGCCAGGGGCGCGCTGGGACGGGCGCAGGCGGCCAGTGCCAGTGTCGCGGCGGCGACCAGGACGCCGGCCGCGAGATTCCTCCCCATAACAGTGAGGATAGCGACGAATCGCCCAGTCACCCGCACGGCGACGAGGCACCGGGACCATACACGCGACATCATGTGCACACCTGCGCACCTATTGGCTTATAGTGGCGGCATGCTCGTAGTCCTGCGCCATCCCCAGTTCCGCAAGCTGTTCACCGCCCAGGTCGTCGCCCTGGTCGGCACCGGCCTGCTGACCGTCGCGCTGGGCCTGCTCGCCTACGAGGTGGCGGGCGGCCAGGCGGGGGCGGTGCTGGGAACCGCGCTGGCCATCAAGATGGTGGCGTATGTCGCTGTGGCGCCGGTCATCTCGGCGCTCACCGCGCGGCTGCCGCGCCGCCTGGTGCTGGTGTCGGCGGACGCGGTGCGGGCGGGAATCGCGCTCATGCTGCCGTTCGTCACCCATACCTGGCAGATCTACGTGCTGATCGCGCTGCTGCAGTCGGCCTCGGCGACCTTCACCCCGGCGTTCCAGTCGCTGATCCCGTCGATCCTGGTCGACGAGGAGGACTACACGCACGGCCTGTCCCTGTCGCGCCTGGCCTACGACCTGGAGTCGCTGCTCAGCCCGATGCTGGCCGCCGCCCTGCTGACCGTGATCAGCTATCACTCGCTGTTCGTCGGCACCGCCGCGGGCTTCGTGGCGTCGGCGATGCTGGTGGTGACCACCCGACTCCCGCGCCTGGACCCGGCCGACCACTCGGCCCCGCTGCTGGAGCGCATCACCGCGGGCGCGCGCATCATGATGAACCGCCCGGTGCTGCGCGGCCTGCTGGCCCTGAACATGGTGGTGGCCGCCGCCTCCTCGCTGGTCATCGTGAACACCGTTGTGTACGTGCGCGACCAGCTCGACGGCTCCAATACCGGTGTGGCACTCGCGCTGGCCTGCTTCGGGTTCGGATCGATGGCGGTGGCGCTGTCGACCCCGCGACTGCTGACACTCCTCCCCGACCGGCGATTCCTGCTGACCGGCGCGGCTCTGCTGCCGCTGGGCCTGATCGCCGCGTCCCTGCCGCCTCTGCTCCCCCACACCGCCGGGACGATCGTGCTGGCCCTGACCTGGCTGTTGCTCGGCGCGGGCACCTCGATGATCAGCACCCCGTCGGCCCGCCTGCTGCGCGCCCAGACCCAACTCTCCGATCGCACAGCCGTTTTCACCGCCCAGTTCTCGCTGTCGCACGCCTGCTTCCTGGTGACCTATCCGATCGCGGGCAAGCTGGGCGCGCTGGCAGGTCTGCCGACCACGGCCATCGTGCTGGCCGCGCTCGCTACACTGGCAGCGACGACCGCGGCGCGGGTCTGGCCCGCGTCCGTCCCCGCCGACATCGAGGCGGTGCCCGCGGCAGGAAGGTGATCAGGTGAGCAAGGCCGAATCGCTGCCCGCCGCCACTCCCAGCCTCACCCATCCGGTCGCTCCGGACGAGGCCCGGCTGGATGTGGCCACCGAGACCTTCCGCATGCTCTCCGATCCGACCCGCCTGCACATCCTGTGGATCCTGGCCGCCGCCGAGGCCGATGTCTCCGCGCTCACCGAGGCCTGCGGCGCGTCCCGGACCGCGGTCAGCCAGCATCTGGCGAAGCTGCGCTTCACGGGCATGGTCGACACTCGCCGTGAGGGACGCCGCATCATCTACCGGATTCGCGACGGCCACCTGGCCCGCCTGGTCCGCGAGGGCCTCAACCATGCCGATCACGTCGTGACCGGCGAACCCTCCCACGAGTAACCATCCCCCGGACCTGCGCTCCTGGTCAGTGGGACGTGGTATCGCCGTGTACCCGCATTCGCCGCGACGATATGCCTATTCGAAATATCGCCGGACGAATAGTGAGAGGTCGCGCGCATGCATCCCGAGCAGGGCAGCCCATTCGATGTCATCATCATCGGGGCCGGATTCGCCGGACTGTACGGCGTCCACCAGGCGGCGAAGGCCGGATTGAACGTGCTCGGCTTGGAGGCCGGCGAGGGCGTGGGCGGCACCTGGTTCTGGAACCGCTACCCCGGCGCGCGCTGTGACGTGGAGAGCGTCGACTACTCGTACTCCTTCGACGAGGACCTGCAGCAGAGCTGGACCTGGACCGAGCGGTTCGCCGCGCAGCCGGAGATCCTCGACTACATCAACCACGTGGCCGACCGCTTCGAACTGAAGCGCCACTACCGCTTCGGCCAGCGCGTGATCGGCGCGAGCTTCGACGACGCCGCCGCCGTCTGGACGGTGCGCACCGAGCGCGGCGACGAATTCCGGTCGCAGTTCGTGATTTTCGCGACCGGCTGCCTGTCCGCGCCGATCAAGCCGAACATCCCGGGCATCGAATCCTTCGCGGGCGAGGAGCTGTTCACCGCGCAGTGGCCCGAGCAGGGCGTGTCCTTCGAGGGCAAGCGGGTCGGCGTGATCGGCACCGGTTCCTCGGGAATCCAGGTGTCGCCGATCATCGCGCGGGAGGCGCAGGCGCTCACCGTGTTCCAGCGTTCGGCCAACTTCAGCGTCCCGGTCCCGAACCGCCCGTGGACCGAGGAGGAGCAGACCGATATCCGCGCCACCTACCGGCAGCGTCGCGAGAAGTCCTACTACGCGGGCGCGGCCACCCCGCACGCCTCGTTGGAGACCAAGGCCCTGGAGATGAGCGCCGAGGATCGGGCCACGGCCATGGAGGACCGCTGGAACGGCGGCGGCGTGCTGTTCAACAAGGTCTTCCCGGACCAGAACAGCGATATCCGCGCCAATGAGCTGGTGCGCGAGTTCGCGGTCGCGAAGATCCGCGCCAAGGTCGACGATCAGGCCGTCGCCGACGACCTGATCCCCAGCGACCACCCGATCGGCACCAAGCGCATCTGCACCGACTCGGGCTATTACGAGATGTTCAACCGCCCCAATGTGTCGCTGGTGAACCTGCGTCGCGAGGCGATCGAGGAGGTCACCCCGACCGGTATCCGCACCGCGGACCAGTTCATCGAGCTCGACACCCTGGTCTACGCCACCGGTTTCGACGCCATGACCGGCGCGCTGCTGCGCATCGACCTGCACGGCGCGGGCGACGCCCGCCTGGGCGACCTGTGGGCCGACGGCCCGGTCACCTACCTGGGCTTCGGCATCCCCGGCTTCCCGAACATGTTCAGCATCAACAGTGTCGGCACCCCGTCGGTGATGGCGAACATGGTGCTGCACTCGGAGCAGCAGCTGGACTGGGTGCTGGCGCTGGTGCAGCACTGCCGCGCCAACGGCATCCGCACCGCGGAGGCGCGGTCGGAAGCGGCGGTCAAGTGGACCGATCACCTGCTGGAGGTCGCCGAGGGCACGCTGTTCGTGAAGGCCAACTCCTGGTACATGGGCGCGAACGTGGAGGGCAAGAAGCGCGTGTTCATGCCCTACATCGGCGGTTTCGGCAACTACCGCCGCTACTGCGACGACGAGCGCGACAACGGCTACCCGAACTTCGAGCTGACGGCGTAATCGACCGCGGAGACCGGCTTGCTTCCCTGGGGGGCAAGCCGGTTTCGCTGTTTCAGGCGGGCAGTCCCAGCCCGGCCGCCAGCACCGGCCACGACTGCTTCACCGCTTCCTGCCAGTAGCCCCAGGAGTGGGTGCCGGTGAGCGTGAAGAAGCAGGTGGCGGGAATGCCGAGCCACTCGAGCCGGGCCGCGAGATGGTGGCTGCAGTAGTCGGTGGCGGCTTCGATGCTGCCCCCGAGGGTCAGCTGGTCGATCCAGCCGTCGAGGCCGGGCAGGGTGTGCGGGCCGCCCGGGAGATCCCATCGGCCCGGCAGCCCGGATCCGCTGGAGAGGAACAGATTCAGGCCGCGCAGCTGATCGGCGTGCAGGAAGGGATCGTTGGCCGCCCACTCGGGATCCCCCGCGGGCCCGTACATGTTCTCCGGGTCACCGCCGCCCTTCTCCACCACGGTGCTCACGAAATGATGGCCCAGCGGGTCGCTGATCTGGGCGCAGCCGCTGTAGGACGCGACCGATCGATACAGCCCGGGTGCGGCGATGGCCAGTTGCAGCACCGAGGTGCCGGCCATGGACAGGCCCGCGATCGCGTTGCGCCCGTTGCCGTTCAGTTCGCGGTCCACGACCGGCGGCAGCTCCTGGGTGAGGAAGGTCCGCCATTTGTTCACGCCCAGAACGGGATCGGGCTCGCGCCAGTCGGTGTAGTAGGTGTAGTCGCCGCCGATCGGCGCCACCACGGTGACGTTCTTTCCGGCCAGGAAGTCCATCGCGTCGGTCGCGGTCTGCCAGCTCACCGCGCCGGCGCCGCCGCCCGCGCCGCCGAGCAGGTAGAGCACCGGGACGGGCTGCGAGGTGTCGGCGGCGCGATGCACTTCGACCTGGATGTCGCGGCCCATGGCGTCGGAATGGACCCACAGTGTCTGGAGGCGCGCGTCGGCGGTGTCGGGTTCGGCGGTGGCGGTGCCCGCGGCGGTCGTGAGCAGGAGGGTTGCGGCCACTGCGGATAGTGCGCTGACCAGGGCATTTGTCGATCGCACGGTGTCTCCTTCGGCGATGGAACTATGCCTGAGGGTACGATTCCGCGCCGCCGGTCAGGGCCGGATTCCACCCCCCGGTGACCGCACTGTGGCCGTCCCGCGACCACCCCGATCAGGCGGGCAGGCCCAGACCGGATGCCAGGACCGGCCACGACTTCTTCAGCGCGTCCTCCCAGTACCCCCAGGAGTGGGTGCCGGTGGGCGTGAAGTCGTAGGTGGCCGGAATGCCGAGGCCGTCGAGCTTGACCTTCAGATTGTGGGTGCAGTAATTGGTGGCGGCCTCGAGCCCGCCGCCGAGGGCGAGCTGGTTGATCAGGCCGCCCGCGCCGGGCAGGGTGTGCGGGCCGTCGAGGGTATCCCATTCGCCTGGCATGCCGGATCCGCTGGAGATGAACAGGTCCAGGCCGCGTAGCTGATCGGCGTGCAGGTAGGGATCATTGGCGGCCCATTCCGGATCGCCTTGGGGGCCATACATGTTCTTGCTGTCACCGCCGCCCGCGGCGACGACCATCTTGACGAAGTTGTAGCCGAGCGGATCGCTGATCTGGGCGCAACCGCTGTAGGCGGCCACCGATTTGTACAGGCCCGGCGCGGCGATGGGCAGCTGCAACACCGAGGTGCCCGCCATGGACAGACCCGCGATGGCATTGCGCCCGTTGGTGTTCAAGGCGGCGTCGATGAGCGGGGGCAGCTCCTGGGTGAGGAAGGTCGTCCACTTGTTCACGCCCAGTGTGGGATCCGGGTCACGCCAGTCGGTGTAGTAGCTGAACGCGCCGCCGACCGGCTGCACCACATTGACGTTCTTGTCGGACAGGAAGTTCAGGACGTCGGTGCGTTTGCGCCAGGTCGCGGTGTCGGCGCCGCCGCCCGCGCCATTGAGCAGGTACAGCACCGGGGTGGGCCCCGAGGTGTCGGCGGCTCGTTGCACGTCGACCTGGATGTTCTTGTCCATGGCGGCCGAATAGACCTGCAATGTCAGGTTCCGCGCATCGGTGGGCTTGCTGGAGGCGATGCGGGAGCCGTCGGTGGAGGCCCCGGCGTAGTCCACCGCGGCCGGGTCGGCCCAGGCGGCACCCGCGGCCATTGGTAGCAGAACGGTTGCGGTCAAGGCGAGTACTCCACTGCCCCAGATCTTCGTTGAACGCACGCTTTCTCCTTCGGCAGTGTTTTCCAGCTTGTTACGACTCAGCGCCTCACCTTGCCGATCTCGTCTAAGTAATTGCTGGCTCGAAACTGAGCGGCGGCTGAGAACCCCGGTCAGCGGCTGTCAGAGCACTGTCGGTGAGCTGTCAGCGCCGGTCGGCATCGTCATGGACATGACACAGACCACCACTTCCGACGCCGCTCTGACCGCTTTCGTCGAGGCCACCGCCGCGCGGTACGACATGCCGGGCATCGCCGTCGGTATCTGGACGGGCGGCCGTGAGATCCACGCCACGGTCGGCGTGACCAGCATCGAGAACCCGGTTCCGGTGACCGCACACACCGTGTTCGCGATCGGCTCGACCTCCAAGACCTTCACCGCCACCGCGCTGCTGCGCCTGGTCGCCGACGGCCGGGTCGACCTCGACGCCCCGGTCCGCGCCTACGTTCCCGAGCTCGATCTGCTCGACGAGCACGCCGCGGCCACAGTCACCGTCGCGCAGCTGCTCAACCACACCGCCGGGTTCGAGTGGAACCTGATCAACAACACCGGCGAGGGTGAGGACGGGCTGGCCGCGTTCGTGGCGTCGCTGGCCGAGCTGCCGCTGCTCGCCGCGCCCGGTGAGCGCGCGTCCTACAGTCAGGCCGGTTTCAACCTGCTGGGCCGCGTCATCGAGAACGTGACCGGCGAGCCGTTCGAAAAGGTCGTCGCCGACACTGTTTTCGCGCCGGTCGGGCTGACCGAGAGCCACTACTTCCAGGGCGACATCATGACCCGCCGTTTCGCGGCCGGGCACGAACGCCGGCAGGACGGGACCCTCGAGGTGGCGAGGGTCTGGAAGGGGACCCGCGCCAACAATCCCGGCGGCGGCATCGGCGCCACGGTGTCGGATCTGTTGCGCTGGGGCCGATTCCACCTCGGCGACGGCCGCGGCGCGCACGGTGAGACCGTGCTGCCCGCCGACCTGCTGCGCGCCATGCGGGAGCCGACCGTCACGCTGCGCAACAGCACCCTGGCCGACGCGTTCGGCCTGTGCTGGATGCTGCGCGACGTGGACGGGGTCCGCATGGCCGGGCACGGCGGTTCCGGGTTCGGCCAGTTCGCGGACTTCCAGGTGGTGCCGGAGCGCGATTTCGCGATCGTGGTGCTCTCCAATGCCGGCCCGGACGGTATTCCGGCCAACCAGGCCACCGTCCGCTGGGCGTTGGAGCACTACCTGGGCGTGGTCGACCGGGACCCGGTGCCGGTGCCGTTCGACGCCACCCGCGTCGAGGAGCTGTCGGGCGTGTACGACATCGACGCCATGACCATGACCTGCTACGCCGAGGGCGATCAGCTGTACCTGGACTGCAAGGTCAAGCCGGAGATCCGGGCCGCCGGGGGCGCGGAGATCCCGCAGGATCACCCGCCGTTCCCGTTCGGCATCCTGCCGGGCGACGGGGACGAATATGTGATCACCGCGGGGTCTTTCGAGGGTCAGCGCGGATTCTTCAGCCGGGACGCCGACGGGCAGATCTCCGGCGTGGATCTGGCCGGGCGACTGTTCGGCAGGGTGTCCTGAACGGCATGCATCGACAGCGCCGGGTCGGCGCTGTCGTCGCGTCAGCCCACAGCTCGCGTCAAGCGGCCCAAGGCTTCCGGCCTGGACAGATCGGCTCCGAGTCGGTACGCGCGGCGGTACGCGTCCTCGCCGAGACGCTCGGTGAGGGTGGCGACGAGAGTGGCCAGCTCGGGTTCTCCGTGATCGAAGACGCCGCGGATGACCTCGCTGAGACCGAGGGCCGTGGCGGCCGCTGTCGGATCGTCCTCCAGGAGAAGAAGTTTCGCGACGAGTTCGGCGGCCTGAGCCTGCGCGTGCGCGGTCAGAGCGGAATCGCCGTGGACGAACGAGCCTTCGACCACCTGTGGGAGGAGAGCACGAGCGGACTCGACATCCGACCCCGAGAGGTGATTCCGCAGCCGCGCGACCGCTATCTGGTTGGCTGCCATGGACTCCGGGTAGGGCAGGTGGCGAATCCGCTGTTCGACCTGATCCAGATCGCGACCGGACCGATCGAGATCACCTGTGCGGCGATGCAATTCGGCGCTGATGAACAGGATCACCGCGCCCAGCCGAGCCAGGCCCTGGTCGGCGGCGAGTCGTTGCGCGGCCTCGATATCGCGGGCCGCCTCGGCGAGTTCACCGCCGCGCATTCGTTCTTCCGCGAGGGCGGTGCGAGCGGCGGCGATATCGTCCTCGGTCCCGAGTTCGGATGCCAGGGTGACCGCGCGGGCGTAGTCGGCGAGGGCCCGATCATGCTCGCCCGCCACCGCGTGGGCGCGTCCGTCCGCGAGCAGGGCCATGCCCAGGCCCCAGCGATCACCGACGATCTCGTAGCCCCGCAATGCTTCTCGCCGGGCCTCGACGCCTTCCGAGAGCCGCCCCTCCCCGGTCAGCGCGATGTCGCGGGCGAACTGCGCACTGGCCCGCACCCACGGATCCGGCCAGGTCATGGCCTGCTTCAGCTGTCGTTCGGCGAGCTTCTCGTCCTCGGCGCGGGCGGCCAGCAATGCGGTCCACAGCGGTACGGCGGGATGGAATTCCAGCCCACCGGCTGCCACGCATTCCTCGATCAGGCTCGGCAGCGTGCTTCCGGCGGGCGGGGCTCCGGCCATCAGGGCGATGACCCGGAACGCGGCGCGCGCCGATTCCGGCAGCTGGTCCGCGAGGCTCAGGATTCCGGCCAGCGAGCTCTCGAACTGGGTGCTCATCCCCCGGATCCCCCAGTACCAGAACAGGGCCCGTACCAGACGCGACGCGATCTCCGGCGACGCCGGTTCCCCCAGCGCGGTGCGCAGCGCGGCGGCCAGGTTGGCGTGTTCGGCGTCGAAAAGGGCAATGGCGGCGAGCTGTTCGGTGCCGCGCAGGTGAGGTTCGGCCTGCTCGGCGAGGGTCAGGTAGTAGTCGGTGAACGGCTCGGTGAGGTGGTCGAGTGAGGAAGCGAGCCGGTCGGCGGCGTAGGCGCGGATGGTCTCCAGCATGCGATAGCGCGGCGGATCGTCGGAGCTGACGGTGACGAGGGACTTCTCGACCAGGGCGTCCAGGAGGTAGAGCAGGTCGTCGGCCAGGAGTTCCTCGTCGCCGCAGACGATCTCGACGGCTTCGGCGGTCGCCCCGCCGGGGAACGCGGAAAGCCTGCGAGCGAGGATCCTTTCGGGTTCTTCGAGGAGGTCCCAGCTCCATTCGACCAGGGCGAGCAGGGTGCGCTGCCGGGGCAGGGCGGTGCGGCTGCCGGAGGTGAGCAGCCGGAAGCGGTCGCCGAGCCGCCGGGCCACCTGGTCGACGTTCATGGCGCGCAGTTTCGCGGCGGCCAGTTCCAGGGCTAGCGGAAGGCCGTCGAGTCGGCGGCAGATCTCCACCACCGGCGCGACGGTGTCGTCGTCGAGTGTGAAGCCGGGACGGATGGCGGCGGCGCGTTCGACGAAGAGCCGCACCGACGAGGAGCGTTGGGCCGCAGTGGCATCCGCTGCCTCGGCAGGGACCTCGAGCGGCCCCAGGTGGCACAGCGTCTCGCCGGTGATGGCGAGGGGTTCACGGCTGGTGGCGAGCACCCGCAGTTGCGGCAGCCGGTCCAGCAGTGTCTCGGCGAGCCCGGCGGCGGCCGCGATGACATGCTCGCAGTTGTCGAGCACCAGCACGGCGGGGCCGACGTCGAGGAGTTCGATCAGCCGACCGGCTTTGCCGGGACGTTCGGCGGCGTCACTGTCGAGAGCGCCCGCGACGGCGTCGGCGAGCTGGTCGGGTGCGCCCAGTTCGGCCAGCGGGACGAAGAACACCGCGCCGGCCCCGGGCCGGTCCATGGCCTCGAGCGCGAGGCGGGTCTTGCCCGCGCCGCCGGGTCCCACGATGGTGACCAGTCGTGAATCCGCCAGCAGCCCGGCCACTTCCGCGATCTCGGCTTCGCGGCCGACGAATCCGGTGAGGCGGGCCGGGAGCTTCCGGGTCGCGGCTTCTCGTCGCGGGGGCGGACTTTCGAGTTCGCCGCGCAGCAGGGCCAGGTGGGTTTCGCGCAGGATCGCCGACGGGTCGATGCCCAGTTCCTCGTCGAGCCGGGCCCGCGTCTCCTCGTAGGCCGCCAGCGCGTCGGACTGCCGTCCGGCCGCGGCCAGGGCCCGCATGCGCAGGGCGGCGAGCCGTTCGCCGAGCGGATTGTCGGAGGCCGCGACCTCGAGGTCGGTGAGCACCTCGGCGTGGCGGCCCAACCGCAGTTCGGCCTCGAAGCGGTCCTCGAGGGCGGCGGCCCGCAGATCGTCGAGCCGGGTCGCGGCGGGCTGGGCGTAGGGGGCGTCGAGAACATCGCCGAGAGCGGGCCCGCGCCACAGCGCGAGGGCCTCGCCCAGCAGGCGGGCGGCCGGTTCGGCACGGCCCGCGGCCAGTTCCTGCCGTCCGCGCCGCACCAGATCCTCGAACCGATCGGCATCCACGCTCACCCCGGGCAGCCGGTAGCCGCCGGGCCCGAATTCGACGGCGCCCACCTCGCGCAGGGCCTTGCGCAGCCGCGACACCAGCGCCTGCAGCGCGCCCGACGCCTCGGCGGGCGGCTCCTCACCCCAGAGTCCGTCGACGAGCGCGGCGACGGGCACATCGCGCCCCGACTCCAGCGCCAATCGCGCCGCCAGCATTCGCACCCGGACGCCGGGGATCTCGACCCGGGTCCCGTCCTCCGCATGGACCCGAACCGGTCCGAGCACACTCACCTGCACCCGGCGAGTCTTCCAGACACACCGGCCCGGCACCGGTCTCCGATCGCGGCGGGGCACAGCCGATTACCCCGGAGGTAATCGACTCCGGGCGCCGCGCCGGGCACAGTCGATCCCATGACCGATATCTCCGACGATCCGATCGGCCCCCAGTTGTTCGCCACCATGCCGTTCACCGAGGGCCTCGGCGTGCAGGTTCTCGACTGCGGCCCGGAACTCGTGCGCAGCCGGCTGGCCTGGCGCGAGAACCTGTGCACGCTGGGTGGTTCCATGCACGGCGGCGCGTTGATGGCGCTGGCCGACGCCACCGCGGCGGTGTGCGCGTACCTGAATCTTCCGGCGGGCAAGCAGGGTACGACCACCGTGGAGTCGAAGACGAACTTCGTGCGCGCCCTGCGGTCCGGTCACGCCACCGCCACCGCCACGCCGCTGCACGCCGGCCGGAGCTTCATCGTCGTGGAGACCGAGATCCGCGATGACGCGGGCGCTCTCGTCGCCAAGGTGACGCAGACCCAGGCGGTGCTCTGACCCGGCTCTCACGCGATGCCCCCAAAGTTGCGGTCGTTCCAATCGGAACGACCGCAACTACTGTTCGTCCCGTCGAAAGGGACCTTCAGTGAACCGATTCATCGCCGCAGCCTCCACCAGCGCACTTCTCGCCCTCGGCCCGCTGGCCGCCACCGCCTCCGCGGCGCCCGAGCCCGCCGCGACGCCCGTCGCCGACAGCGGCTCCGCCTCGGGCTCGGGCACTGTGGCCGGCCTCGGCCTCCAGATGCTGTTGTGCCAGCTCAAGGGCGGCACCATGACCAGCTCCGCCGCCGAAACCGCGCCCCCGTCCCACTGCACCGTCCTCTGATCCCCCGAGCGGATGCCGACCACCCTCGATCCGGCCAGGTGGCCCGGATCGAGTCTGGGCGTTATGATCTGCTCGATGACTACTCATTCCCATCAAGGATTGGGGGTTTCGTTCGCTTGTGGTGAGTGCTGATGCACCCATCCACCGCGAACGGGACAACTTCCCGACATTCATTCTGGCTGCGCGTGCGGGAGTTCGCCGTGCCGCCCTCCATGATCGAGACCGCTACCGCTCGGCGACGCGTCGGCGATTGGGCTGGGGCTTGTGCCGCAGCGGGTTTCGATGTGGATATCGATCTGCGGGCCGTAGCCCGCGTGCACGGGCGCGGACTGGCCGCTCGAGTGCGAGACGATCTGCGAAGTCTGGCACCGGATCTGCTGCGCTGGCATCTGCCGCGGGTCGCTCCTGACGGATTGCTGCGGCCCGGGCTGACGATGTCGCTGGCCCGGTACGGCGGCAACGAGTACGGAAATGGTTGCGGCGGAGCCGGTTCGGTTCATCTGGTGGCGCGGACCGCGCCCGCGTGGGCGGATGCCGGTCAACGGGTGAACCTCGCACTGTGGGACGGATCCTGTGACCGGGACGTCGGCACATTGCATCCGCACCCCCGGCCGGACCGGCGGTATCGGCTGGATCTTCATCGCCACCTGTGGGACTCCCGCCGCAGCGACGAGCTCCGAATACGTTCCGGGGCAGCGCGACTCGACAGCCCGGGTGACATCGAGAGCCAACTCTCAGGTGCGGCCCCGCCCGGTTGCGCCGTGGACCGGTGGTCCGACGAGGCCGGGATCCTGCTGCGCGCCGAACGGAGTGCGGACGGCCGGGTTCTCGTACGGGCCGGGGTGCGGCGGCGGATCGTCCTCGAATTGCCTTCGCACGCAGGCGATCCTCCCGACGTGCGAATCGCCGAGCGATATCCGCGTGGCGAGATGTCCGGGCTACCTGTGCTGCCCGATGCCGCGACCTGGGTGCTGCCCGATCTGGAGCTGATGCGCGCGGGTGCGATCACGGCCGATCGGCTGCATCCACTGGTCGCCTCGGCACTGGACCCGGGCCATTCGAGGTCCGAAACCTCCGGTGGCGCAGCTCAGGACGGCCGGACACTGGTGGTGGAGTGCCGTGGCGAGCTGCATCGGGTGGCACTCGTGGACGGGGTGCTGGCTGCCCTGGATCACGATCCCGCCGAGGTCCGGCGAGAAGAGTTGCTGGTCGCGCTGACCGGAACTCCCCTGCCCTGTCTCCAGGCGATCGACCGGGCCCACCGGCGACCGGACTGGCTGTCCGATGTCCGGGAACGGTTGATGCACGGCGACACGGCCGGTGCGCTGACCGTTGTCGAGCGCGCTCTGGGTCCCGACGCGTTGTTGCGCGAGGGCGCGCTGCGCGACGAGCTGGAGTCGGCCGCGCGCCAGCGGATCACCTACGGCCTGTTCCGATCCGGTCTGGCCAAGCCGTTCCCGTGCATGCCCCGGCCGAAGCACCGAGCCCATCCGCGAAACGCGACCTTCCGCTGATCCCGCGATCGTCGCGTCTCTTCCCATTCCTCCGAACTCCCAAGGTGATTCACGCATGTCCTCTGAAGCCCACTCCGATTCCCAACTCGCCATCGCGGGCGACCTGCTGACCCTGCTGGGCGATGTCGCCACCGAGCCCCGGCCCAATCTCCAGCTCGAAGCCCTCACCCTGGCCGTGGCCGCCGACCTGCCGGTCCTCCTGTGGGGCGAGCCGGGCATCGGCAAAACCGCCGCCCTGAACCAACTCTCGGACGCTCTCGACCTCCCCCTGACCACGGTGATCGCCAGCGTGCACGAACCGTCGGACTTCTCCGGCCTGCCGATCATCGGCGACGATCCCGCCACCCAGGGAGTCCCCATGGCCCCGCCGGAGTGGGCCGTCCGCCTGGTGCGCGCGGGGCGCGGCCTGCTGTTCCTGGACGAGCTGTCCACCGCGCCGCCCGCCGTCCAGGCCGCGCTGCTCCGCCTGGTGCTGGAACGCCGGATCGGCACCCTGCGACTGCCGCCGGGCGTCCGTATCGTGGCCGCCGCCAACCCGCGTTCCTCGGCGGCCGACGGCTGGGAGTTGAGCCCGCCGCTGGCCAACCGATTCGTGCACCTGAACTGGGTGCACGACCACGAGGTGGTGGTGCGCGGTCTCGGCGGGACCTGGCCGTACGCGACGCTGCCCACGCTCGATCCCGAAAAGTTCCCGGAGGCTGTGGATTTCGCCCGTCGCGCGGTGTGCGGCCTGCTCGCGGGCCGCCCGAAGCTCGTGCACCAGCTGCCCAGTAGCGAGGCTCGCCGTGGCGGCGCGTGGCCGTCCCCGCGCAGCTGGGAGATGACGGTGCGGCTCATCGCCTTCGCCACCGCCGCGGGCGCGAGTCGCGACGTGCTGTCTCTGCTGGTCCGCGGCTCGGTCGGCGACGGCCCCGGCTTCGAGCTGCTCACCAGTATCGACCGCATGGATCTCCCCGACCCCGAGCTGCTGCTCGCCGATCCCGACGCCGCCGAACTGCCGACCCGCGGCGATCTGCGTCAGGCCGCTCTCGACGCCGTGGTGGCGGCCGTGCGCGGCCGCCGCACCAAGGCACGGTGGGACGCCGCCTGGGTGCTGCTGGCGAAGGCCGCCGAAACCGGCGCACCCGACCTGGTGGTCGTCCCCGCCACCACCCTCGCGAGTGTGCGCCACGAAACCTGGGACGTCCCCGCCTCGATCGAACGCCTCACCGGCATGGTCTCGGTCTCCCAGGGCGCGGACCGCGCGGCCGCCCGCATCACCGCGCAGGTGGGCCGATGACCCCGATCCTGGACTCCGAGAAGCTCTTCGCCGCCCGCCTGCTGGCCGTCCGCGCTCGCCCGTACCTCGCCACGGCCCTCTACGCCCTGAACATCGTCGAATCCCGCCGCGTCCCCACCATGGCCGTCGACCGCTGCTGGCGCTGCTACGTCTCCCCCGCCTTCGTCGACCACACCCCTGTCGAGAACCTGGCTTCGATTCTCGTGCACGAGGTTTCCCATCTGCTCCGCGACCACCACGGTCGCAGCGATCGATTCGCGCAGGCCCACAACCTGTCCGGCCCCGCCGAACGCCTCCGCATGAACATCGCCGCCGACGCCGAGATCAACGACGACGCGTTCGGTGACGGCCTGATCCAGCCCGAGGACGCGGTCACCCCCGCCACCCTCGGCCTCTCCTCGGGCGAGCTGATGGAGGACTACCTCCACCAATTCCGGCTCACCGTCACCACCCAGCACCTGGCCTGGCTCGACTGCGGCAGCGGCGCCGACGGCCTCGACCGGGAGTGGGACCTGGGCCCCGACGGCGCCGACGTCCTCACCGAACAACAACGCGACGCCGTCAAATTCCGTGTCGCCCAAGGCATCGTCGGCCGGCCCGGCGATGCCCCCGAAGGCTGGCGCCGCTGGGCCGACCGCGCCCTGCACCCACCCCAGCCCTGGCGAGACCTCCTCGGCGCGGCCCTCCGCTCCGCCGCCTCCGCCCCCGGCCTCGGCGAAACCCACACCTACTCGCGGCCTTCCCGCCGCGCCACCGCCCTCCCCCGAACCATCCTCCCGACCCTGCGCCGAACCCCACCCCACGTCACCGTCATCATCGACACGTCAGCCTCGGTGAGCGACACCGAACTGGGCAGCGCCCTCCTCGAAACCACCGCCATAGCCCGCACTCTCGGCGGCCGCAAAGACCTCCTCACCGTCATCTCCTGCGACGCCGCCGCCCACATCGCGGGCCCCTTCTGCCACTCCGAGAGCATCCCCCTGATCGGCGGCGGAGGCACCGACCTCTGTACAGGTTTCGCCAAAGCCGCACGCGCCCAACCCCGCCCGGACGTCCTGGTGGTCCTCACCGACGGCCAAACCCCCTGGCCCACGCACCGCCCGTCCGCCCGAACCGTGGTCGGCCTCTTCCGCCGACCCATCACCTGGACCGACGACGACACGGGTTACATCCCCGACCAGCCCCCATCCTGGGCCCGTGTCGTCGAGATCGGCTGACATTCGCGGCAACGACACGGTCGAACAACGCCGCCGCGCCATCGGATTCAGTGCTCGCGGCAGCCGCAATCACGGTCCGCCGCTCGGGCGCCCGCTCCGAGCGCGGTCGGCGACGGGCAGCAGGTGTCACCGCGCCACGCGTTGACACCTTCCCGTACCGCGATGGCGGCGATGACGAGAGCGGCGATCGGGTCGGCCCACGACCAGCCGAACACACTGTTGACCACCAGTCCGACCAGCAGCACCGCGGACAGGTAGGTACAGAGCAGCGTCTGCTTCGAATCGGCCACCGCGGAGGCCGACCCGAGTTCCCGCCCGGCCCGGCGCTGCGCCCACGACAGCACCGGCATCACAACCAGACTCACCGCCGCCAGCGCGATACCGATCGGTGAATGCCGAGCCTCCCCGGCACCGGCCAGCCCGCGCACCGAGTCGACCGTGACGTACGCGGCCAGCGCGAAGAACGAGAACGCGATGATCCGCAGCGCGGTCCGCTCCCGTCGCTCCGGATCCCGGCCCGCGAACTGCCACGCGACCGCCGCGGCCGAGGACACTTCGATCACCGAGTCCAGCCCGAATCCGATCAGCGCCGTCGACGACGCCCGAGTGCCCTCACTCAGCGCGATGAGCGCCTCGACCACGTTGTAACCGATGGTCGCCGCCACGAACCAGCGAATCCGGCTCGCCAGCACCGCCCGCCGCTCCGGCGATGGCCCCACCACCGACGACGGCAGCGACGGCATCCCCAGTGACGCCGACATCAGCAGCACCCTTCGGCCTCGGCCGCCGCACAACACGCGGGGTCGACCGCGAGCACCAGCCCGGTCAGATCATCGAGCGCCCGCCCGATCCGCGCATCCGCCAGCTCATACCGTGACCGCCGCCCCTCCGGCACCGCGACGACGAGTCCGCAACCCCGCAGGCACGCAAGATGATTCGACAGAATCTGACGCGACACCCCGATCCGCTCCGCCAGCTCGGACGGATAACCCGGTTCCCGCCGCAAGCTCAACAGAATCTGGGTCCGCGTCGGATCCGACAGGGCATGCCCGAACCGGGCGAGCGCATCACGGTGCAGCAGAGTGTCCACCCTCTGACAGTACATAAGAATCTGTATTCAGAAAATGATGAACCTTCCCGCGGGAGAGCCGGCCCAGCTTCAGATCGCGTTCCGGAACCGCGGTCAGGACACACGACCTACGGAGTCGAGGCGTCGTCGCGCCGTGATCCCCAGCGCGGTGAACACGCTGAGCAGCGCCACCGCCGCGATCGCCCACCACGAGTGCCTGAACCCGTTCAGCGCGTCGTTCCCCGAGGCGGTGAGCGTGCCGAGCAGGGCGACCAGCATGGCGACGCCGAGGACATAGCCGAGCTGGCGGCTGGTGTTCACGATGCCGCTGCCGGTCGAGACCTGGGCGGGCGGGAGATCCACCGTGGCGGACGCCAGCAGGCTGGGCAACGAGAAGCCGACACCCACACCGATGATCAACCAACCGGGCAGCAGCTGGGTCAGGTAGTCGACCTCGGTCCGGGCGCTCACGGCCAAGGCCACCGCACCCACACCGACCAACGAATTACCCAGAGCCACCAGGTAACCGGCCGACCAGCCGCGCCCGGCCAGGCGCTGCCCCACCGCGGCGAACACCGGCACCATCAGCGGGCCGGGAGCCACCGCCAGACCGGTGGCCAGGGCGCTGTAACCCGCGCCGCCCTCGAGTCGTAGCACGACGCTGGGCAGCACCGCGCCGAAGGCGGTGCAGAACAGCAGGGCGGTCACATTGGCCCAGAAGAAGGTTCGAACCTTCATCAAGCTCGGATCGACGATGGGCGACGCATGGGTGAGCACCCGGGCGATCGCGAGCGCCGCGGCAACGGCGGCCGCCGCGAAGGCGATGAGCGTCGAACTCCCCGACCAACCCCACTCCTGCCCCTTCACCAGCGCGAGCGCCAGCGCGCCGAGACCGATCGCCAGGATCAGCGCTCCGAACAGGTCCGGAATCCGGGTCACCGTCACGTCTTCGGTCTCCGGCAGCAGTGCGACGGCCCCGATCAGCGCGATCACGCCCACCGGCACGTTGACGAGGAACACCCACTGCCACGACAGCTTCACCAGCGCACCGCCGACGACCGGCCCGACCGCGGCGGCCAGAGAGGTCGAGGTGGCCCAGATCTTCACCGCGCCCGCCCGGCGTTCGGCCGGAAGAGCCGTGAGGAGCAGCCCCAGGCTGGTCGGTGTCAGCAGGGCCGCGCCGACCGCCTGCAACACCCGGAATCCGACCAGCCACCACAGCGTCGGACCGACAGCGCACGCCACGCTCGCGAGCGTGAAAACCGTGAGCCCGACCAGGAATCCGCGCTTGCGGCCGAAACGATCGGCCAGCCGGCCGGCCGGAATGAGCAGAGCCGCGTACCCGATGGTGTACGCGTTGAGGATCCAACTCAGATTCGACAGCGTCGAGCCCGGATAGCCCTCACCGATCGCCTTGAAGGCGACGTTGACGATGAATGTGTCGAGCATCGCCATGAACGCCGCCGAGCACAGCACCAACAGGATGAGATTCGAACGGTCGCGTACCTGGGGCTGCGTCTCCGGGGCAGCGGACACGATCTGACTTGATTCCACCATAGTTAGCCACCGTAGGGGCTGACTACCGTGAGATCAAGTCAGACGAAGGCATCGTGCTTGCCGCGCCGGATCAGCTGCAGCGCTGGGGCTTTCGACTGGGATCGAGACCGGGACGGCGGGTTGCGCCATCTCGGACCGATGCGCTGGGCATCCATGTCCTGCCGATTGCGGACACGACGAAGCGCCGGTACATCGCATGCACAGGTTGGCCCATTACTTTTCGGCGGGCACCAGGAAATGCTCGACGACACGGTGGATCTTGCCCTCGACGGTCTGGTCACCGAGGCGCATGGAAGTGTTCGCCGTCCGCAGCACGGCGTCTAGCTGGAACGCGGCGAGATCGGTATCCAGGTGCGCGATTTCGCCTCGTTCGACGGCGCACGCCAATTCCGCGGACAGCACGTCCACCCATTCCTGCTGATACTGCGCGAGCTTGTCGCGCAACACGCCGGGGCGGCTGTCGTACAGAGCGAGATTCGCCGCCTGGAAACAGCCACCCTCGAACAAGGGCTGTTCGGCATAGGCGATCCAGCGTTCGATCAATGCGCGAAAGCGTTCCACGCCACGTGATTTCGCATTCGCCGGGCGAATCACGAAGTCGATGAACATGCGGCGGGCATGCTCGATGGTGGCCAGCTGCAGAGCTTCCTTGGTCCGGAAGAGGGTCTGAATACCGGCCTTGCTGAGCCCCACTTCGGCGGCGAGCCGCCCGAAGCTCAGCGCCTCGAGATTGTCCAGCGATGCCATGTCCACGGCGTGAGCGAGGACGGCCTGCCTGGTCCGAGCGCCGCGCAGGAGTCGCTTGTCGGTGATCTCACCGACAGCGTCCGATGCCGTGGCACCCACGGCCGGCGTCATCGAACTAGACATACATCCGATCGTACGTTACCTACCTGCCCCGCCGGAGCGGTCCCACGCCCAGACCTAGGACGCGGCCTCCACCCGGAACGCCAGTTCGCGCACCATGATCGTCGACAGGATCGCCTGACCCGAGGTCGAGAAGTGAATCTTGTCCTCGCTCAACAGATTCGGGCGATCGTTGAGTGGATGATCCTCGGAATCGGCCAGCACCGCGTCGAACTCGGCGGCCAGCTTCCGGGTGATGTCATTGAGCCTGGTGAGCCGCTCGGTCCAATCCGCGAAGACCGGGATCACGAATGCCCGCCCCAGGGTGAACACCGCGAGCTGAGCGCCGGTGCCCGCGGCGAACCGATACATCTCACGCAGTCCCGCCTCGATCCGCTCCCAGTCGGGACTGCGGCGCACGATGTCGTTCGCACCGCTGTTCACATGCAGCAGGTCGGGCTTGAAGTCCAGGATCCGACGCCCCTGCCCCTCGAGCGCCTGCGCGGTCGTGGCCCCGACGCGGGCCGTATTGAGGTAGGCCAGATCCGGATTCACCATCCGGAGCACGCGTTCGACCCGCGCGGGCCATCCCAGGTTCGCATAACCGGGCGTCGGATCACCCGCACCGACCGACAGGCTGTCTCCGAGCACGGCATAGCGGCGCCACGGTGCGCCGAAGAGCAATGCGGCGAGGTCGGTCGGCGCGAGAACGTGAGGGTCGGTCTCCTCGGTGAGAGGCTGCGCAATCGTCGTCATGAAACTAAGCATACGGTCGACCATTTACATTCTCAACGGATGCGGAGACGCCCCATCCGCGACTTCTCCTGAGCGACACGCGCGGAGTGATACCGCGAAAATCGCACCTTGCGTGGCGGCAACCCGTCCTCCGGACCGGGTGCGTCACGACTCCCCGAGCCCCTGGTGAGGCGCACATAAGCTGGAACCAGGGACACCGAACCGGCCCCGCGGAGTAGCGTGCGGTCCATGAGCGCATGCGAGGTTTGCGGTAACGATTACGCCATGCCGATCGTCGTCGAAGCTCAGGGAGTGCGGCACGTCTTCGACTGCTTCGAATGTGCGATCCACCGCATGGCACCCATCTGCGAGCACTGCAACGTCAAGATCATCGGTCACGGCGTGGAGTCGGAGGGCCGATTCTTCTGCTGCGTGCACTGCGCCGTATCCGAGGGTGCCATAGGCCTGGTCGACCACATCTGAAAGCCGGCACACCAGCGGCCGAACGCCCTTGCGGCGCTTCGGCATTCCGGGCTGCGCACCGCGACTGCGGTGGGGCGGGCGGGGCTCGAACCCGCATGTAGGCCCCGGGCCAAGGTGCCGTTGCACCGCCGCGCACAAGCTTGGGCCGGCCGCGTTCGCGATCCCAATCGCCGATCGGCCGGTCAGCGCAGCATGCGTTCGGCACCGCCGATGAGAAAGGACACCAGGTCCTCATAGAAGTCGATGAGCTCCACATCGCTCATCTTCGGGCTGCTGGACCACAGATCCACGCGGCTGAGCGACTGCAGAAAACTCATCACCGCGATCGGCCAGCGCTGCGCGATCCGTTCGTCGGGCGTATCGGGCAGCGCGCGGCCGAGCTGGGCTCGCAGCCGCTGGGCAAGCTCGTCCTGCGGGGTGTCGGCGATCGCCGGCCGGGTGTAGTCGCGGGACACGTCCACGACGATCTTGGTCCAGCGGATACCCCGAACCCGATGTGCGAGTAGCAATTCCAGGTACGGATCGGTCAGCGCCCGCACGACCGCCTCGAGGTCGGGCGCGGGGCCGGCCTCGAGGCGGTCGATCCGCTGCGAAATCGACTCCACCACCGCGGAACCCAGGTCCAGCAGCACCGCGGACAGCAGGTCTTCCTTGGTGCCGAAGTGGTAGTTCACCGCAGCAGCACCCTGTCCGGCGGCGGCATTGATCGCGCGGACCGACACGGCGTCGACGCCGTAGTCGGCGAAGAGCTTTTCCGCGGTGCGGATCAGGTGCGCCCGGGTGGCATCACCCTGCCGGTTCGGCAGCACGCGATTCATGCCGGCCAGGCTACCCGCCCCGATGGGACGGGCCTGCTCAGAAATGGCGGTCGAGCCATTCGACGATCATCGCGGTCGTGGTGTCCGGATCCTCCAGCTGCGTCCAGTGGCCGGTGTCGATGATCCGGCGCTCGAACGTCTCGAAGTACTGCAGCAGGTTGTTGCTGAGCATCGGGTGGCAGATCGGGTCGCGGCGTGCCGCGATCATCAGCGCGGGCACGTCCACCTGCGGCACGCCGTCCGGGAAACGCTCGGTATGCACTTCCCAGTTCCGGAGGATGCTCCGGTACCAGTTCAGGCCGCCACGGAAACCGCTGCGCGCGTACGCATTCGCGTAGTATTGCAGCTCCTCCGGGCTCATGACGACCTCGCCCGGCCACGTCGACTCGTCGTCGTGCAGCCAGTGGATGTACGACATCGACTCCGGATCGTGCTGTCCCGAGCGCGACAGGTTTGTCCCGTTGCCGGTGTCGCGGCGCATGAAGAACCGGAACGTGGCCGCGGGGTCCTTGTCGAGCAGATCCTCGCACTCCCGTGTCTGGAAGTACGCCACGTAGTTTCGCGGTCCGTACACCTGCTCGTAGAGCTCGATCGGATTGTGCTCCGAGAACCCGAACGGGGTGTTCAGCGTGATCACGCCGGCGACCGAATCGGGCCGCAGGTACGGCATCGACCACGACACCATGCCGCCGAAGTCGTGACCGACCACGACGGCCTTCTCATAACCGGCGTCCTTGATCAGCGCCGCCACATCCGCCGTGGTTTCGGCGATGCTGTACTGACGGGGATCCTCCGGCCCGGTCGACTGACCGTAGCCGCGCATATCGGGTGCCAGGACGTGGAATCCGGCGTCCGCGATGGGCTGCAGCTGGTGCCGCCACGAGGCCGCCAGCTCCGGAAAGCCATGGCAGAGAACGACGCACACGTCGCGGGTGATCTTCTCCGGCACCACCTCGAAGACCGCGAGGCGGGCCCCGTCGGTGTCGACGAACCGCGGTTCCGGGAGGAATACGTCAGACATTTGCAATCGCCTTTGCAGACTCGAGGCCACGTGGGAAACCCACGATTGTGACGGTTCATTTCAGCTTCTTGATCATTCGATCGAGAAGTGACGGCCGGAAGCGACCGTCCCACTCAACGGATGAACTTCCACTCGAGGCCCGGAACGGATGTCCTGTGCGGCCTATGGTGCTGGCATGAGCGCAGCCGTCGATGGGCCGGATCTGATCGCCGCTCTGGGCGACGAGATCCCGAGGGATCGCTTCGTCACCGACCCCGACATCGTCGACCGATACCAGCACGACGAGGCAGCGTGGGCGCCCTACCACGATGCCCTCGCGGTGCTGCGCGCCCGATCGGCGGCCGAGGTCCAGGCGCTGGTGCGGCACTGCCGGCGGCACGGCATCCCCGTCGTACCCCGCGGTGCGGGAACCGGACTCTCGGGCGGCGCCAACGCCGTGCCGGGATGCGTGATCGTGTCGCTGGAGCAGATGACGGCGGTCAAGCGGATCGACCGGCTCGAGCGGATCGCGGTCGTCGAGCCGGGCGTCGTCAACGATGACCTGCGGGCGGAGTGCGCCACCGAGGGGCTCTGGTATCCGCCGGATCCGGCCAGTTCGCCGTGGTCGACCATCGGCGGCAACGTCGCGACCAACGCCGGCGGCATCTGCTGCGTCAAATACGGCGTCACCCGCGACTATGTCCTCGGTGTCGAGGTCGTCACCGGTACCGGCGAGCTGGTTCGGTTGGGTCGGCAGACCGCGAAAGGCGTTGCCGGATATGACCTCGCCGGGCTGATGGTCGGATCCGAGGGCACGCTCGGCATCATCACGGAGATCACCGTGAAGCTGCGTCCGCTACAGCAACAGCAGCGGACGATCGCCGGCTACTTCGACTCCCTGGTCGACGCCGGAAAGGCCATCCGGGCCGTCGCCGACGCGGGATTGACGCCGTCCGCGCTGGAGCTCGTCGACAAAAGGTGCCTGCAGGCCGTCGATGACTGGAAGCAGATGGGCATCTCGGCCGAGGCGAACGTGGTGCTGCTCGGCCGCATCGACACCCCCGGCGCCGTCGGTGACGACGAGGCCGAACGGATGGTGCGGTCCTTCACCGAGGGCGGGGCGACGTGGGCGGCGGCGTCCACCGATCAGACCGAGGCCGACGCGTTGTTCGCAGCGCGACGCCTCGCCTACCCGGCGATGGAGCGCCTCGGCCCGGTGCTGACCGAGGACATCTGCGTACCGAAAAAGCATGTGCCGGACATGCTGGCGAGGATCGAACAGATCGGCGACGCGCATGAGGTGGTCATCGCGAACATAGCGCATGCCGGCGACGGCAACCTGCACCCGCTGCTGATCGTCCCGCCCGACGACGACGCGCAGCGCATCCGCGCGCAGGCTGCGTTCGACGACATCATCACGGCGGGGCTGGAATTCGGCGGCACGGTCACCGGCGAGCACGGCGTTGGGCTGTTGAAGATGCCCGGCCTCCGGCAGGAGCTGTCCCCCGCGGTCCTCGACATGCACCGTGCGGTCAAGACCGCGCTGGACCCCGACGGGATTCTCAACCCCGGCAAAATCTTCCGGTAGGTACGCCGGCGCTGCGCTGCCGTTCCGCCCCCGCGGACCGGTGTTCCGGATTCGCTGACCCCCAACCCTTCTCGAAGCGGCTCCGGGCCTCAGAAGGTGAACTGATCGCCGTAGGCGGTGGTCTGTACAACCCCCCGCACGGTACCCACCGTGGCCGTAACGAAGGGGACGGCCGACACCGGCGAGGCGCATTGGGCGACATTCAACGCGGCGTTGTCGAAAGAGATGCGGTACGGGAACACGGTGGTGTCGTCCAGGGCCGACGTCGCCGTTGTCGCGACGGTGACCTGGCCGGGCCCCAACGTGGCCGTCAAGACCTCTATCAGACCCAGTACTCCACCGACACTGGGTCCGAGGTCGATGCTGGGTGGACTGGCACTGGTTGGGGTGGCAGTGGTCGTGGTTGGGGTGGTGGTGGTGGTCGTGGTGGTCGTAGTGGTCGTGGTTGTCGTGGTTGTAGGGGTCGTCGTGGTGGTTGGGGCAGCGGCTGGGCCGGTAGTGGTTATGGCGAAGCCGACCGGGCGGGTACTGGGTGGGATGGCGCTGGGGGTGATGACGGAAGCGATGGACGTAGTCGGCACGGGAGTGGCCGTCGCGATCGGCGCGCTGACAGGGCTCGCAGGGATCACTGTCGGGGCAAGGGCGCCGACCAAGCCTTGATTGGGCTCAACTCCGACGGTGAAGCCGCCGGCCACAGCGATCCCGCAGCCCAGGATGAACCCTGCGACGGCCTGACCGGACGTGATCGGGCCACCCTCCACATTGACCGAGTAATCGCCGGACAGCTGCGCGGCATGCGCGAACGTCATGAGGAAATTCGGAGTCCGGTTACCGGGCAGATTCACCCCGACGCTGTCGACGGATGCCGTCAGATGAACTCCCGAACCGGTTACCTCCGAGCCGAGCGGCTGGGCTCGGCCCAGGTTGGTACCCCAGACCCACACGCCCAGGGTTGCCACGGCCGTGCCCGCCGCGGCGACGATTAGTAGACGCCGCAAACCTGGATCCTTTCTCGAAGATGTGCGCTAGCGCTTCTTCCAAAGTCCGATATCACAGGAACACCGCTGTTGGCTGGCAATAGAGCCTATCGGAGACATCAGGCTGAGGAGCAGTGCGGCGATAAGGCGTGTCGATCAGGGAATTCCTGCCGACGAGCCGATACCCGCCTATAAATACACTGCCGGAAAACAGACCGGGCTCAATGGATCACGCGCAACCCGCCGACCGGCACGGCGCAATCCGCACCCCTACCAGTGCTTTCGAGTGGTTCGAGTGGCGGACCTTTCGCCATAGCCATGATCTTGGGTGTCCGAATGCTGCGGTAGGCCACACGGCTCGCGCGTTCGTTCGCGACAGCAACGTCTCGATGTATCCGCCGATATGGTCGCGGGTGAGGTCGGACGCTTCGATCGGAAGTGCCTCGGAGAGAAGGTAATCGGCGAAGTCCAGCGAAGCGCTCCCCAGGGTGCGATGGCACGCCCGCAATCTATTTCATGGAAGAGCTCTGTTCTAGGTCGAAACCTCTCCAGAAACAGCAAAACCCCCTGCTCAGAGGGGGTAAGTGGGGCGGGCGGGGCTCGAACCCGCGACCAATGGATTATGAGTCCACGGCTCTAACCGACTGAGCTACCGCCCCAGACCGCTGCAGATCACCGCGGGCTCCGCGAGATGCTACCGCTTCGGTGGGGGCGATGCCCAGTCGGACCTATCAGGCGGCGGTGGGGCCGTCGGCGATCTTGTTGAGTTCGAGTTGGTAGTAGAGGATGCCGAGGCCGAAGACGAAGTTGAGCAGGAAGCCGAGGAGGGGGTTGCAGGTGGGTTCGAGGCCTGCGGCTTGCTGGGACTGGCTGATGCGGGTGCCGGTGCGCCAGAAGCTGATCAGGGCGGCGATGCCGGTCCAGGAGAGCAGGATCATCACCAGGAGGGGGCCGGCGACGGGGGCTTCGGGGTCGCGGCGGAGTTCGGCCATCTCCTTGTGGATCTTGTAGTACCAGACCAGGAAGTAGATGCCGAGGGTCAACAGCGGCCAGACCAGCCACACCAGCACGGGGTTGCGGGGTTTGATCGGTGTGGCGAGGGCTGTGGTCATGGGGTGAATCCTTTTGTTGTCGTGCGATTTTCGTGTCCCGGTAGAAGCCGGCTGCCAGAACGTATCCACAGAATCGTGACCTGATCGTGAAGCGTTAATCTGAGGCGACCACCAACGACAGGGAGGCACAGGATGTCGAGTCTGTTCGGGAACGTGCTGAAGGCGCATCAGTGGATCTACGAGAACAGCCACGGGGCGATCGGGCACAAGTTGCTGTTCGGGAATCCGACGCTGCTGCTGCGGACGGTGGGGCGGAAGACCGGTCAGGAGCGCACGAATGCGCTGACCTATGCCACGGACGGCAAGAACTATCTGGTGACGGCTTCCAACGGCGGGTCGCCGCGGCCGCCGGGCTGGCTGGCGAATGTGAAGGCCCGGCCGGAGTGTGTGATCCAGATCGGGACCTCGCGGATTCCGGTCACGGCCACCGCCATCTATCCGAACAATCCGGACTACGCGCGCCGGTTCCAGCTGGCCGACAAGGTGAACAAGGGCCGCTATACGCAGTATCAGACCATGACATCGCGGCCGATCGCGGTGGTGGTGCTCACACCGCGCTGAAACGCGGAGCAGGTAGACCGACCCGCTAAGGGTCGGCTACCCTGCTGGGCAGAGGGGAGTACTTCCCACGAACCATTCCGGTCAGTACGGGCCGCGCCGTCGCGTCCCCCGGGTGGTTGCCCACGGTATCCGCGGGTGAAGGAGACCTCGGCTGGTTTGCCATGTCCGAGGAGGTCCCATGAGTGCTACCCCCACTCTCCTAGCCGCTACCCCCGTCATCGACAGCATCGGAACCCCCTGGTTGTGGGGTGGAACGATCGCCGCGGTGCTGGCGCTGCTGATTCTCGATTTCACGCTCACCCGCCGCCCGCACGAGGTGTCCATGCGGGAGGCCATCGGCTGGACGGCCTTCTACATCGCTCTGCCGGTCGCCTTCGGCGTGTTCCTGTGGTTCAACAACGGCGGCACCCCCGCGGTCGAGTTCTTCACCGGCTACCTGCTGGAGAAGTCACTGTCGGTGGACAACCTGTTCATCTTCATGCTGCTGCTGTCGGCGTTCGCGGTCCCGGCGGCGCTGGCGCAGCGGGTGCTGCTGTACGGCATCGCGGGCGCGCTGGTGTTGCGCGGCATCTTCATCGCCCTGGGCGCGGCCGCCCTGGCCACCCTGGACTGGGCGTTCCTGCTGTTCGGCCTGATCCTGCTGGTCACCGCGCTGAAGCTGCTGGCCGACGCGGCCGGCGGACACGAGCAGGAACTGGACGTCGCCAACATGAGGTCGGTGCAGCTGCTGCGCCGCATCTGGCCGGTCACCGACGACTACCGCGGCACCAAGATGACGGTGCAGGAAGCCGACCCGGACCGGCCCGGCCGGTTCCGCCGCGTCCTGACCCCGCTCGTTCTGGTCGTGGCCGCCGTCATGGCCACCGACATCGTCTTCGCCGTCGACTCGGTCCCCGCGGTGTACGGCGTCACCGGCGACCCGTTCCTGGTCTTCGCCACCAACGCCTTCGCGCTACTCGGCTTGCGCGCACTGTATTTCGTCCTGCACGCCGCCCTGTCCCGCCTGGTGCACCTGGCCTACGGTCTGGCCGCCATCCTCGCCTTCATCGGCGTGAAGCTGGTCCTGCACTGGGCCCACGGCATCTGGAGCGGCGTTCCGACCATCCCCACCGCCGCCTCGCTGGTGGTGATCGTGGTGGTGCTGACGACGGTCACCCTCACCAGCATCTACGCCACTCGCGGCGAGGAGAGCGAACCCGTAGCCGACCCGCGGTGAGCCAACGCGGCGTCACCCGATGCCGCCGAACCGGCTCCCGCGTCCACTGCTCGATCCAGTCGATCGGGCGGTGGACGCGTGGCTAACCGCCGCCGCCACCGCACCCGCCGCCACCACCGCCGCCGCAACCCCCTCCGCCGCCGCCACCGCCGCAACCTCCGCCGCCGCAGCCGCTGCCACCGCCGCAGCCGCTGTGCCCGCCGCCGCAGCCACCGCCGCTACCGGGGTCCCCGCCCGCGCCGCAGTTGATCACACCGCCGCTGCTGTTGACGGAACCGCCGCTGTAGGCCGAGCCACCGGCCCAGCCTCCCCCAGCACGCCACCTCTCCCTCCGGCGCTTCACCTCGAGATCGGACCGGATGCCCTCTATGAGCCCGTAACTCAGCGCGCTCACGAAGCCGATACACAGGATCACGGAAATTATGATGCCGATCATCGCCGGCCTCCTCCCCCGTCTCGCGGCAGCCGTGACCGCGAGATATAGCCGAAAAATACGCTCGGGGAATCGCTTCGACCAACCTATTTATCAGGCCCTGCCCTGTCACCGGATTCGACGTAGCGTGTAGCCATGTTGCTGAACCGTTCTCGGCGTCCGAGCATCGAACAGGTCAATCGGGTGGTCGACGCGCTGGAGATTCCGGAGGCGGTATTCAAGACCTGCCCGTGGCAGCCCCGGGAGCTGGTGGAGACCGGATTGCGGCAGTGGTTGCGGTGCTGCGGGGCGGCCATGCGCGACGATCGGGTGATCGGGATGCCGTCGCACGCGGTGGACGAGGCGTGGCACGGGCTCATCCTGTGCACGAAACGGTATGCGCGCCTGTGTGATGACGCGTACGGACGATTCCTGCACCACTTCCCGGACGGGGAGGGCACGGGGTCCGGGGACCCGATGGCGGAGCAGTTGGGACGCACCGTCGTCGCGTGGTCGTTCGTGGCGCGACCGGGCGAGGAATGCGTGCTGTGGAACCTGGACAGCGTTGTGGGAGTGGACCATCCGTGGGGAATCCCCACCGAGCGGGTCCACTCGATCGAGGCGGAGTTGCGGGCGGGCTAGTTGCCGCCTCCGCCGCAACCACCGCCGCCACAGCTGCTGCTGGAGCTGCTGCCACCGCCGCAGCCGCTGTGTCCGCCGCCGCAGCCGCTGTGCCCGCCGCCGCAACCGTGGTGGCCGTGGCCGGTGCCGCCGTGGTGATCGTGGCCGCTGCTCCCGTGGTGCCCGTGGCCGCTGCTCCCGACTCCCCAGCGCCTGTCGCGTCTTCCACGTGCTCGATCGCGTTCACCTCGGTTGGTGACCACCGCCACGACGACCAGCGTGAACACGATGAAGACAACAATGAATCCGACAGCGAACATCGTCGGCCTCCTCCCCCGTCCCGCCGCCCCTGTGGCTGCGAGGCTGAGGCGAAAGCTACGCGGGGAGGGGCCGGTGCGACAAGCGCATTTGCCGAGGGGCTCATCACTGATGCGAGCCCCTCGACGGCGGGTACTCCCTATGTCAGCTTCACGCGCGCCGCGAAGAAGCGGGCGACGGCGGGGGCGAAGCGGTTGAAGCGGTACTGCAGCCACGCCTCCGGCGTCACCGGCACCACGTCGCGACCGTTCTCGACGGCCTTGACGATCTGGTCGGCGACCTTCTCGGGGCCGTAGCGACGGGCCGCGTACAGCTTGTCGTAGCGCTGCTGCTTGGCGGCTTCCTCCTCGGCGGAGACGCCCGAGAAGCGGGTGTTGGCAACGATATTGGTGTGCACGATGCCCGGGCAGATGGTCTGCACACCGATCCCCTGGCCCGCCAGTTCGGCGCGCAGGCAGTCGGAGAACATGAAGACCGCGGACTTGGAGGTCGAGTAGGCCGCGAAGCCACGCTGCGGGGTGTACGCGGCCATCGACGAGAGGTTGACGATATTGCCGCCGAGGCCGCGGTCGGCCATGGCCTTGCCGAAGGCGCGGCAGCCGTTGATGACACCGTGCAGGTTGATGTCGAGCACCCGGTTGAATTCGGCCGCGGAGGTGTCGAAGAAGTCGCCCGCGGCGCCGATGCCGGCGTTGTTGATCAGGATGTCGGGCACGCCGTGCGCGGCGATGACCGCGTTCGCGTGCTCGGCGACCGCTTCGGCGTCGGACACGTCGAGCTGGTAGGCGTGCGCGACACCGCCGATCCCGGCGATGAGGTCCGCGGTCTCCTTGGCGGAGTCCAGGTTGATGTCGGACAGCACGACCTCGGCGCCCTTGCGCGCGAAGGCGAGGGCGGTCTCGCGGCCGATGCCGCTGCCGCCGCCGGTGATCACCAGCAGCTGGTGGTCGAAAGGCCGCTGCTCCGAACCGACCTCGGCCCGGCGCAGCGTGCGCGGCGTGTCCCCGGTGCGGAGCGAGTCGATGAGCTCGATGGTGGAGGTGGCCAGCAGTTCGGGGTGCGAGAACGGCAGCCAGTGCCCGCCGCCGACCTCGCGGCGGTACAGGTTGGGCGCGTACTCCTTGGTGTCGGCGTAGCCCGCGGGCCGCACCGCCACATCGCGGCGCGCGATGACCAGCTGCACCGGCACCTCGGTGCGGCGTTCGCGCGGATCACCCAGGCGCTGCAGGATATTGGCGCGGTAGATGCGCATGCCGTCGAAGAAGTCGCGCCGGAATTCCGGTCCCAGCTTGATGTTCTCCGGCGAGGTCTGGTTCATCAGGCCGACGAAGCGCGACCACATCTTCTCGGTGCCCAGCGGCTTGAGCACCACCCGCGGCACGCCCGGCGTCATGAACAGACCGGTGTACAGCGAGGACAGCAGCTGGGTGAACGGACCCCACACCTTGCCCTGCGACATGCGCGAGCGCACCCACGCGCCCAGGTGGTCGAGGTTGGGCCCGGACACCGAGGTGAAGGACGCGACCCGGCCGACCGCCTGCGGCTCGCACACGGCCTCCCACATCTGCACCGAACCCCAGTCGTGGGCCAGGATGTGCACGGGCGCATCGGGACTCACCGCGTCGGCGACGGCGAAGAAGTCGGCCGCGAAGTGTTCGAGCCGGAAGTCCTCGGTGCGGTCGGTGCGGGTGGAGCGGCCGTGGCCGCGGGTGTCGTAGGTGACGACGTGGAAGCGGTCGGCGAGCAGCGGCACGACCCGGTCCCACAGGTGGTTGTCGTCGGGCCAACCGTGCACCAGCACAATGGTTTCTTTCACTGTCCCAGCGGCGGACGGCTCACCGTATTCGTAGACGGCGATATCGAATTCGCCCGAGCGCACCAGGCGCTCGGCGGCGGGGACGACGGTGGCTTCGGTCACGATCTTCTCCTCGTTGAGACGGTGCTAGAGGTCCAGCACCAAACGGTCCCCGCCGCAACGGGATACACAGATGAGCATGTCGCCGGCCGCGCGCTCGGCGTCGGTGAGCACGGTGTCGCGGTGGTCGACCTCGCCGGAGCGCACCCGCACCACGCAGGTGCGGCAGAAGCCCTGGCGGCACGAGTACGAGCTGTCCGGACGGGCTTTGAGCACTTCCTCGAGCACCGACTTGTCGGCGGGCACGTCGAGCACCTCGCCGGTGCGGGCCAGTTCCACCTGGAAGGCGGTGCCGTTCACCACCGGCGGCGGCGAGAACCGTTCGGAATACAGTTCCACGCCGGGCATGCCACGCACGGTGTCGGCGATGACCTGGGTCATGACGACCGGTCCGCAGCAGTAGACGGAGGTGTCGGGACCGACGCCGGGCAGCAGGTCCGCGGCGGTGGGGATGCCGTGCTCATCATCGGTGCGCACGGTGACCCGCGACCCGAACGACTCCACCTCGGACAAGAACGGAATGGTGTCGCGGGACCGCCCGGCATACACCATGGTCCAGTCGACGCCGAGCCGATCGGCCATCCGGATCATCGGCAGGATCGGCGTGATCCCGATGCCGCCCGCCACGAAATGCACTCGCGCGGCGGAGGATCCGTAGCCGGGCAGTACGAACGGGAAGGCGTTGCGCGGCCCGCGCACGGTGATCGTGGTGCCGACCCGCACCTCGTCGTGCACCTCGAGGGAGCCGCCGTTGCCGTCCGGAATGCGCCGCACCGCAACGCGATACGCGTGCCGGTCGGCGGGGTCCCCGCACAGCGAGTACTGCCGCACCTTGCCCGAGGGCAGTTCCAGATCCAGGTGCGCGCCGGGCCGCCAGGCGGGCAGTTCCCGCCCGTCGGGGGCGGTCATCAGCAGGCTGATCACGTCGGTGTCGTGCGCCTCGACGCGGCGTTCGACGACGACCAGCGGAATCCGCCAGGCGTCGACCCGCACATCGGGTTCGTACCGGTTGACGAAAGTGCTCCAGCGCAAACGACTCTCGGCGATGAAGTCCAGGACCCGGGTGGTGCGGTCGGCGCGCCCCTTGCCGAACAGGTCCTGTGGTGGTGTGACGGGGACGGGCCGGATAGCCGCGCTCACGATGCCATCACACGCGCTGCCGGGGACTGCGCCAGATAGGCCACGGCCTGCGCGGTGGACCCGACGCCTTCGGGGCTGTAGCCGGGCTTGAAGGTGGACAGCGCGCTGATCAGCAGCGACGGGATGCCGGGCACCGAGCCGCGCCACATGCCCGCGAAGATCCGGGCGACCAGCATCGGATAGCGGTGGTTGGGCAGCGTGGGGTCGGCGTGCACCAGGTACTTGGTGCCGCGCAGCAGCAGCGCGATGAAGATCGGGAACACGATCAGCATGAGCGCTCCGCGGCGCACGTAGCCGATCTCGAAGTACTCGGCCACGTCGTGGGCGACCATGCGGTGCTCGACCTCTTCGGCCCCGTGCCAGCGGAACAGGTCCAGCATCTGCGGGTCGGCGTCGAACTGCTCGAGGTCGGCGTTGATCACCCAGTCGCCGAGGAAGGCGAAGAAGTGCTCGAGCGCGGCGATGACACCGAGCCGCTCGACGAGCTGTTGCTGCTGGGCGGCCGTGGTGCCGAGCCGGCGCGGGCCCAGCGTCTTGCGGAACAGGAACTCGGCCTGTCGCACGTACGGCTCGACATCGATGCCGTGGGCGGCCAGCACCTCTTCGAGGGCCCCATGGTGGCTCTCGGCGTGCATGGACTCCTGGCCGATGAACCCGATCATGGCCTCGCGCAGCTTCTCGTCCTTGACCAGTTCGAGGGCTTCGCCGAAGGTCACCAGGAACATGCGCTCGCCTTCGGGCAGCAGCATGCTCAGGGCATTGAGGACGTGCGAGGCGATCGGTTCCTGCTTCATCCAGACCGGTTCGGTCTGCGACCAATCGAACCGGACATTGCGGGCGTGCAGGGCTACCTCTCCGGGTTCGGTCACCTCTCGGCGGCCCAGCTTCGGAAGTAGCTTCATCGGTACTCCTGGTCTCGTAGCGATTTGCTGCGTGAGCGTAGCAACATTCTACCTATGTATGAAACCAGGAGTTACACCTAGATTTTTCGGCCCCGATCAGCTATCGACGTGCACGTGCGGGCGCTGCGACCGGCGCGGGATGGCCCGGCGCAGGATCTCCCGGGTCACCGGCGCGACCTCGCCCTCACCGAAGAACATGAACCGCACCAGATTGACGAGCGGGTTCCCCTCGGTCCATTCGAAGTAGACGTGCGGGCACTCCCCGGTCCGGTCCCGGATGGCGATCAGGATGGACGCGATGCAGTTCGGCACGGCCGCGGCCTCGACGGTGAGGATGTGATAGTCCTCCACATCCACCTCGGTCACGTGCAGCGTGGTGCTGAACTCCGAGGGGTCCTTCACGATGACCTCGAGGAAGAGGATGGGCTCACTGTCGGGAATGTGGCTCTCCCGGCGCTGGTCGGCTTCCTTCTCCGCGTACTCCTGCGGCGAGCGCCCGTCGGTGATGTCGTGGGTGACGATGCGGATCTCGCCGCGCTCGGCCAGCTGGTCGATCACCGCGCAGGCCTTCTCGTCGAAGATCACCTCGACGGCCCGCAGCTCGAACGCCCGGCGGATGCGCGAGGCGAACGACACCACCAGGGTCGCCAGCACGAACAGGATCGCGAGGTGCAGACCTTCCGGCTTCTCGATGATGTTGTCGATGGTGGTGTAGACGAAGATCAGCGACACCAGCCCGAAGCCCAGCACCCGCGAATACTGCTGCTTGCGCCAGGCCGAAATGGACACCGCCACCGCCGCGGAGGTGATCAGCACCAGCACACCGGTCGCGTACGCGGCGCCCTGCTGGTCCACGCTGGCATCGAAGTACCAGGTGATCCCGAAGGCGATGAGCGCGAAAACCAGGGTCAGCGGCCGGATCTGACGCGCCCACTCGGGAGCCATACCGAAGCGCGGGAGGTAGCGCGGGACCAGGTTCAGCAGGCCCGCCATGGCCGACGCGCCCGCGAACCACAGGATCGCGATGGTGCTGATGTCGTAGACGGTGCCGAACGCGTTGCCCAGATGCTCATGCGCCAGATATGCGAGCGCTCGCCCGTTGGCCTGCCCGCCCTCCTGGAACTCCTGCTCCGGAATCAGGATGGTGGTGATGAAGCTGGTGACGATCAGGAAGCCGCTCATGATGAGCGCGGCCGTGGTCAGCAGCTTGCGGGTGCCGATGATGCGGCTGCGCGGAAAGTCCTTGGGGTCGGCCGGATTGCCCTTGATCTGCGGCATGACCGCGACACCGGTCTCGAAGCCGGACAGACCCAGCGCCAGCTTCGGGAACACCAGCAGCGCGACGCCGATCATCGCGAAGATATTGCCGTGCTCGGCCGTCAGCAGATGCGTCCAGTTGGTCACCAGATGCGGGGCCTCCAGCACCTTGACGATGCCGACCACGGCCACCACCAGGTTCAGCGACAGGTACACGCCGACCAGTCCGACCGCGATGCCGATGGCCTCGCTGAACCCCTTGAGGAACACCGCCGCCAGCAGCGCCAGCAGGACCAGGGTGATGGTCATGTTCTGGTCGGCCAGCCACTCGGGCACGTACGGGTTCTCGACGATGTGCGCCGCGCCGTCCGCGGCCGACAGCGTCATGGTGATGGTGAAGTCGGTGGCCGCGAAGCCCAGCAGCACCAGGATGAAGACCTTGCCCCACCAGTTGGGCAGGAAATTGGCGAACATGGCGATGGACCCGCCGCCCTCGTGGCTCTCCGTGGCCACCCGCCGGTACACCGGTAGTGCGCCCAGCAGGGTCAGCGCGACCAGCACGATGGTCGCGAGCGGGGACAGCACGCCCGCGGCCAGCGCGGCGATGCCCGGCTGATATCCGAGTGTCGAGAAGTAGTCGACACCGGTCAGGCACATCACCTTCCACCAGGAGTGCTGATGCTCCTTGGGCGGCTTCTTCACCATCGGGCCCTGGATCTGCGAGTGGTGCTCCCCCGCGTCTTCCAGTAGCCAGTTCGCGAAGCGCGAGCGCGGCCGTACATCGGTCGTGGTCAAGGAGTCCTCCCCGGATCGCTGCGGTCCGGTTTCCCGTAAATCTTCCGAAATGACGTGATGAATGTACTCACGGCAAACCGGGCACGGTCCGAGCCCGCGCCGTGAGTCGATCAGGGGAATGTGCTAGCCGAGATAGGCCGCGATGGCGTCGGTGATGGCCCGCGCGAATCGGGCACGGCCGTCCGGGGATTCGATGAGGGCGGCATCGCCGGGATCCCGCATATTGCCGCATTCGACCAGAGCCGTCGGCCGCTCGGAGAAGTTCAGCCCGGCCAGGTCGGGCCGCGGGTTCATGCCGTCGGAGCCGACGTAGGTCGAGGGCGTGAAGCCCGCCCCGGACAGGGTGTCGCGCAGCCGGGTGGCCAGCTGCACCGACGGCCCGGACTGAGCGTCGTTGAGGGCGGGCGAGGAGTAGGCGACGTGGAAGCCGTGCGCCCCGGCGGGCGCGCCGTCGGCGTGGATCGACACCACGGCGGCCGCCCCGACCCGATTGCCGAGGGTGCCGCGGTCGTTCACGCAGGGGCCGACGCCGGTGTCACTGTCGCGGCTCATGATCACCTGGAAGCCGCGGGCGGCGAGCTGATCGCGCACCAGCTGGGCCACCGCCCAATTGAATTCGTGCTCGGTGTAGCCGTCGTCACCGCTGGTGCCGGTGGTGTTGCAGGGCTTCATGCCGCCGCGCCCGTCGGGCACCTTGGCATTGATCTCATCGGCGTGGGCAGCGCCGCCGCCATTGTGGCCGGGATCGATCACCACGGTCCGGTTGGCGATCGGAAAGATCGGGAGGGCAGGCAGATCCGCTTTCGCGGGGGCGTCCTGCGCCGGGCGCGACTGCGAGACCGGGACGGCTTGGCTCTGCACGCAGCCCGCGAGCAGCAGCGCGCCGCAGAGTGCCGCCATGGACTTCCAGTGTCGGTGTCGCACGCCTCGACGATAACGGTTGAATCACGAAGAGGTAAGTCAGTGTTCGAGTTTGCGCAGGATCTCGTGGAGGGTGCGCAGGTCGGCCGGGGTGAGGTCGGCCAATTCCGCGGGCGCGGGGTCGGGTGTGGCGAGCGCGTCGGCCACCACCCGCTCGCCGGCGTCGGTGAGCGAGATCAGCTTGCTGCGCCGGTTGGTCGGGTCGATCTCGCGGGTCACCAGTCCGCGCTCCTCGAGGTCGTTGACCACCACCGTGGTGGCGGGCGCGTCCATGGCGGCCGCCCGTGCCAGATCCTTGGCGCTGAGCGGTCCGGGCCGCAGTCGCCGCAGCACCCGGATCCGGCTGAACGGCATGCCGGTTCGCTCGGTCACCGCGCGTTTCCAGCCGTCGCGGGTGTCCATCACCAGGTGGGTGAGCTGCCGCCAGACCTGGTCGGTGGTGGGCGTGTCATCCGGCATGAACGGGGACCTTCTGTTCCAGCAGGGGCGCGATCCGGTCTCGCGAACGGTACGCCCAGTCGGTATTGGCGGCGACGCCGAGCGCGGTGACGGCCACGGCGAATCCGCTGATGGTCCACCACAATCCCGCGCCGGTGAGCGCACCACACAGTGCCACACCGAGACTCACCCCGACCTGGCGGCTGGTGGAGGCCACCGCCGCGGCCGCCCCGGCCCGATCGAGCGGCATCCCGCTGACCGCGGTGGTGGTGATGGGCGCGTTGACCATGCCGAATCCGATGCCGAACAGCACGAAGGTGACGATCAGCTGCCAGATCGGGGTGTCGGCGCGCAGCAGGGTGAGCAGGACCGCGGCCACGCCCATCAGCGAACCGGAGGCCAGCAGCGACGGCCGGGTGCCGTAGCGGCCCACCAGTCGTCCCGACAGCGGCGAGAAGAACAGCATGCCCAGCGCCATCGGCAGGTACAGCAGTCCGGTGTGAACGGCCGAGAAGTGCCGTGTCCCTTGTAGATACATCGACATGCTGAACAGGAACGCGCCGAGCCCGGCGAACGAGCAGACCGCGATGACGGTGGCCGAGGAGAACGGGAAGCTGCGGAAGAAGCGCAGGTCGATGAACGGCGACCGGTGCCGCGACTCGTGCCACACGAATCCGGCCAGCGCGGCCGCCGCGATGACGAAGACCGCGGGCTCGGCTTCGATGAGCCCGAACACCAGCGTGAACAGCACCACGATGGCCAGCAGCTGTCCGATCGGGTCCATGCCGCGCGGATTGGCCGACTTCGATTCCGGCACGAAGATCGTGGTGAGCGCGAACGCGACCGCCACGATGGGCAGATTGATCCAGAACACCGACTGCCAGCCCAGACTGTCGATGAGCACACCGCCGACCATGGGCCCCAGCGCCGTCGAGATGCCGACCACCGCACCCCACACCCCGACCGCGCGCGCCCGCTCCACGCGCCCGGTGAAGGTCGTCGTAATGATCGACATGGCAACGGGATTCAGCATGGACCCGCCGATGGCCTGCACGAACCGCGCCCCGATCAGGATCTCGATGCTCGGCGCGAGGCTGCACAACAGCGATCCGGCAGCGAAGGTGAGCAGCCCGATCCGGAACACCCGCTTGCGCCCGAACCGGTCCGCCGCCGCACCCGACAGCATGAGCAGGCTGGCCAGCGTCAGCGTGTACACGTCGACGATCCACTGCAACCGCGACAGCGGCGCGCCGAGATCGTCGCGAATGGCCGGGATGGCGACGTTCACGATGGTCGCGTCCATGGACGAGATCAGCAGGCTCAGGCAGCAGGTGACCAGGATGATCTTCTTACGCCGCGCGTCGAGCCCCTCAACAGTTGTAAGCACACAATCATTGTGTGTTCACAACTGTTCCGGACGCAAGGTCTCGCACTGTGGCCCCGATCACACCCCGATCACCCGCACCGAGAGGACACTCGACACCCATGACGGGAAACGTGAAGCGGCGATCGGTCATCGCCGCGATGCTCACCGCCGGACTGGTCACCGCGACACCGGCCGCGGCGCAGCCCGCGCCCGTCGCTGCCACCGAGTACCCGTGGCGTCAGCTCATGGTCGACACCGGGCGCGAGTACTTCCCGATCGACTGGCTCGAGGCGCGGGTGCGGGAGCTGTCGGCGCTGGGGATGAACACGCTGCATCTGCACCTGTCCGACAATCAGGGCTTCCGGCTGCGCAGCGACACCCATCCGGAGGTGAACTCGGCGCAGACCTATTCCAAGGACGAGATCCGCGCGCTGGTGTCCTACGCCGAGGGCTACGGCATCACGGTGGTGCCGGAGATCGACATGCCCAGCCACATGGGGCAGATCCTCGCCCATCATCCGGAACTCCAGCTGGTGCCGGCGCACACCACACCGGCCGAGGCCCAGCAGGATTCGCTGCTCGGCGGACCCGAGACCAAGATCGATCTGTCCAACCCGGCGGCCTATCAGCTCATGGGTGATCTGCTGCGCGAATTCCTGCCGCTGTTCCCCGGCCCGTACTGGCACCTCGGCGCGGACGAGTACGTCAGCGACTTCGATCGCTATCCGCAATTGAGCCCGTACGCGGTGCGCGACTACATCACCTGGGCGTCAAGCATTCTGGCCGAGACGGGCAAGACGCCGATCGTCTGGAACGACGGGCTCCAGTGGCCAGGCGCACTCGGCCTCGACCCGTCGATCATCATCGACTACTGGTCCGCGGGCACCGCGCCGTGGATCCGCACCGGCCGCGGCCCCGCCGAGCTCGCGGCGAATGGAAACCGCTTGGTCAACGCCGGTTTCACCCCCACCTACTTCGTCACCGGCGGACCCGCATCGGGCCTGAACACCCCGCCCGCCCTGCTGAAACTGTGGAATCCCGGCATCTTCGTCGACCTCAGCACCCTGCCTGCCGCGAGCCGATCACAACTGATCGGCTCGGGCGTCTTCGTGTGGTGCGACGACCCCACGGCCATGACCCCGGACGAGATCTCCGGTCCCCTGTCGGAACGGCTGGTCATCATGGCCGACAAGCTGCGCGGGCGGTAGCACCGAGTCCCGGTGTCAGTGCTTGGGATTCACCTCGGGCATCAAGGCCGACCACGCCGCGAGCACGTCCTCGGTCTGCTGATCGGGGGTGCCGTAGGTGTGGGCGGCGACCGTGAAGCCCGGGCCGAAGGAGACCGACGACACCTCCGGGTCGCCGACATCGGCCCAGCCCCACTTGGTTCCGTACACCAGCGGCAGTCGAGCGGTGCCCCAGTCCTGGCGGGTGCCGTCGGCGGCTCGGTCGGCGGGCTGTTCCATCCACGCCAGGATGGGGCTGTCGGGTTCGTCGCGGATCTTGGCGGCGAGGAAGTCGGCCACGTCGGCGGTGCTGGTGGTCGAGAATTCCCAGTCGCCGTGGCTGTGGGTGGAGCGCAGGTGGTACTCGGCGGCCTCGGCGTCGATGGCGTACGCGTATTTGGCCTCGATGCGGTCGGCGGCGCCGTCGTCGGATTTGCGGATCATGCGTTCGCTCAGGTCGCGGTCCTCGGCGGAGCCGTCGCCGTGTTCGAGGGCGTAGTCGGCGAGGTAGAGCTTGGCGAGGGACAGGGCCGCGCGCTCCTCGTGCTGGTTGGCGGTGCCCCAGCCCGCGCCGGGGACCAGGGTGCGCACCGAGAGCGCGGTGCGGGGCGGGACGCGGGACAGGTCGAAGGCGCCGGGGTCGAGCGCGGGTTGTGCGCTCGCGGCTCCGCCGGCGCAGACGCCCAGTGCCAGTCCGACTCCGGTCGCCACAATCTCGACCACACCCGCCCGCCTGCCCATCGCCCACCTCCGTGTCGCGTTGTACCCGGTGTCACCTTGCTCCGCGGCGCCGGGCGCACGCTCACGACACGCCGATGACGGTCAGACCGTGAGCAGGGTGCGACCCAGTGCGGCACGCGATCCGATGGCGGTGTGCGCTGCGGCCGCCTGGTCGAGCGGGAAGGTCTGGCCGATCACGACTTCCAGGCGCCCGGCGGCGACTTCGGCGTGCGCGCGCTGGTGCAGCGCGAGCCAGTCGGTGTCCGGGGTGGTGAGCTCGAACAGCGTCACGACGGTGACGTCCTGGGCCGCAGCGGATTCCGCGTCCACCGCGGCGAAGCCACCCGCGGCGTTGCCGTAGGCGATGAGCAGACCGCCCGGCGCGACGGCGGCCAGTGCCGCGCGCCCGATCTCGCCGCCCGCGCCGTCGAGGACCACCGCGACGCCGCCGGTGCGTTCGCGCACCCGCGCGGCCCAGCCGGGCTCGGAGTAGTCGATCACCTCGTGCGCGCCGAGTCGTTGCGCCAGCGCGAGTTTCGCCTCGCCGCGGGCGGCGGCGATCACCCGCGCTCCGGCGGTGCGCGCCAATTGGACCAGCAGCGTGCCCAATCCGCCCGCGGCGGCGGTGACCAGCACCCGCTGCCCCGGTTCGATGGCGGCCCGGTCGGCGATGGCGAGCACGGTGCGGCCGTCGTGGACCAGGGCGGCGGCCTGCTCGAAACTCAACTCGGCGGGGATGGCCGCGAGGGTGTCGGCCTTGGCCAGGGCTCGTTCGGCGTAGCCGCCGATGGGCAGGCCGCCGCCGACGCCGCTGGCCGCGGTGGGGGTGGCCACCCGCTTGCCGACCCACGCGGCGTCGACGTCCGGGCCGACGGACTCGACGGTGCCGGTGACCGCGCCGCCGGGGACGAACGGCGGTTCGGCCGGGAAGTAGTCACTCGCCGCGCCGCTGCGCAGCATCGTGTCCAGGAACATGACGTCGGCGGCGGCGACCCGCACCACCACTTCGCCGGGCCCGGCGACGGGGTCGGGAACCTCGCCGACCTTCAGCACCTCGGGTCCGCCGAACTCTTCGACCTGCACCGCACGCATCTCGTTGCCTCCCTGCCGCTTCCGACGACCGCTTCGACCGGCCGTCACTGCATCCAGCATCGAACCTCGACATATGTTGAGGTCAAGGCCGGGCGGCGAACGTTCACTCCGGGCGAACACCAGAGATCCGTTGTCCCAACGGGTGGGACGGATGTTTGCCCGTGGGTACGCGCTCGGGTAGCGCCGCTGACCGGGGGCGCTTATGCTGCGTCCGGCAGAACCGAATCCGCTTGGCGGTCCGCGCATTTGGCACGGTATTCCGCGAAGCGGGCGCGGTCGGGGGCATCGGGGCGTCCGCCCTGGTGGACGTAGTTCGGAAGTGCGGAGCGTGTCGGAATCAGTCAATCCGCCGAACGGGGAACAGCACACCGTTCGGGGTCAACGCCCGCCGTATCTGACGACGGCCGTCTCACTGGTAGCCACCGCGATCCTGGTCGCGGTCGCGGTCCTGCTGTCCCCCAGCGAATTCCGGATACCACTGGCCATCGGGGCGAGTGTGGCGGCGTTGTTGCTGACCGGAGCGCTCAGCGCGGCCGCCTACTACCGGGACCGGGTGCACGCGGTGCGCCGCGAGGCCCTCGCCTACACCGCGCAGGCCGATGCCCATGTGGCCGCGACCATGTCGGCCGCCCAGGCGCGAATCACCGAGTCCGAGGCCCGAGTTCACGACATCCGTGAGCACGCCGCCGAACAGGCCCGCTCCGCCAAGGACAACGAGCACCGCCGGGCCGCGGCCCTGGCCGCGTTCGCCGGGGCCGCGGGCCGCATGCAGGCGATGAGCACCTCCATGCTGGCCGAGCTACGCGAGATGGAACACCGCCACGCCGACCCGAAGGTGCTGGCCGACCTGCTCGAACTCGACCACCGCACCGCCCAGGCCGGACGACTGGCCGACAGCATCGCGGTGCTCAGCGGCGCCCGGTCCGGCCGCCGGTGGGCGAAACCCATTGCCATGGAGTCGATCCTGCGCGGGGCCATGGGCCGCGTCGCCGGATACCAGCGGGTGCGACTGCGCGCGGTCACCGAGATCGCCGTCGCGGGCCACGCCGCCGAGGGCGTCATGCACGCGCTGGCCGAACTGCTCGACAACGCCTGCAACTTCTCCCCGCCCACCACCGAGGTGCACGTCTACGCCGCCGAGGTCCCGGCCGGCGTGGTGATCACCATCGAGGACAGCGGCCTCATCATGAGCGAATCCGCGCTCCGCAGAGCCGAATCCGCGGTGGCGGGCCCCCGCGCCGACACCGACCTGTCCTCCCTCTCCGGTACCCGCCTGGGTCTGGCCGTGGTCGGGCACCTGGCCCGCAAGCACGACCTGACCGTCAGCTACCGGCCCTCCGCCATCGGCGGCACCGCCGTGGTGGTGGTCATCCCCCGCGAACTGACCACCCGCCTGGAACGCCAGTCCGGCACCCTGTCCCGCCTCACCCCGGTGGCCGCCGGCCCCGCGGAACCCCAGCTCACCCGCGTCCCAGCGCGCTCGGATGACTCGGCCGCCGAACCCGCGTGGGCGGGCTCGGCCACCGCACCGGGGCGCGGGACCGAGCTCGCCGGATCGGCCCGCACCGGATCCTTCGACCCGGCGAGCGCGGAACGATCCGAGCCCATCGCGGCCGCGGCCGATTCCACCGCGGCGAACCACGCCGATCCCGCCGGCCCGGCCCGCACCGCCCCGAGCGGTCCGGCGCAGTTCCCCGCGCACGGCAATGACCAGGGTCATCAGCCGGATGAATCCGGCACGCACGCAGCGACTTCCAGCGGGCTGCCCAAGCGGCAGCGCGGCAGCACCCTCGCCGCCGTCCACCCGGAGGGCCTCGCCGTTCCGGCGGCCCCGCCGCCGCCGCGTCCGCCGGCCGCTCCGGCGTCGATGGCCGCCTTCCAGCGTGCCGTCTCCGGTCGGGAGACCCCCGCCGACGCAGGGTCTTCGCCGCTCACCAACCTCGATCCGCCCGCGGGCGGCCGCGTCCCCACCGTCTCGACCCGGCCGGATCCGCTCGGCCTCGACGGCTCGAGCGACGCCTCCTTGCTGCCGAGGTCACTGATGGACGCCGTCCGGCGCGGGATCGATCTGCGCGACAACGCCTCCGCGGCTTCGCCTTCCGCCGGTCGGACCGCACAGCTCCCCGACGGCGAGCCCGGCACCGGCGCTTACCCTGCCCCTGCGAACCCCTGGGAGACCGATCGATGACACCGTCCGCCACACATCTGGGCTGGCTGTTGGAACAGTTGCTGGTGCGCACGCCGCGGGCGCGGCACGCGCTGCTGCTGTCGGGGGACGGTTTGAAGATCTGTCATACGCCCGGGCTGGGGAACGACAGCGCCGATCAGCTGGCGGCGATCGCGGCCGGGATCCAGAGCCTGTCGCACGGGGCCTCGGTGGAGTTCGGGGACGGGCGCGGCGGCGTGCGGCAGTCGATGACCGAGTTCTACGGGGGCATCCTGTTCATCGTGGAGGCCGGGGTGGGCGCGCACATCGCGGTGGTCGCCGCGGAGGACGCCGACGCCGGACTGGTCGGCCACAATATGCGCGAGCTGGTCGAACAGCTCGGCGAGCATCTGGCCGCCGCCCCGCGAGTACCGGGGGCGAGCGTGCCGTGACCAGGCCAGACGAGGATCCGGATCGGCTGTACACGCTGACCGGCGGTCGCAGCCAACCGGATTCGGACGCCTTCGACCTGGTCACCCTGGTGGTCAGCGAGAGCGCTCCGGTGCGCGGCATGCAGTCCGAGCATGCCGCCATCCTCGATATGTGCCGCGCGCCGACCGCGGTGGTGGAGATCGCGGCCGAGCTGCGCCTGCCGGTGGGCATCACCGTGATCCTCCTGTCGGACCTGCTGCACGCGGGCAAGATCACGGTGCGTCATCCGGATCACGCGTCGCGGCAATGGAATTGGCTGCCCACTACCGACACGCTGGAAAAGGTGCTCGTTGGACTCCGCAAACTCTGACCTCCGCCCGTCCCGGGCCGAGGCTCCGCTGCCCGCCGACGCCCGTCAGGGCCTGAAGATCGTCATCGTGGGCGGCTTCGGCGTCGGCAAGACCACCATGGTGCGCTCGATCAGCGAGATCCGCCCGCTCGACACCGAGGCCACCATGACCCAGGTCGGCCAGGGCGTCGACGACCCGGCCGGGATACCCGGAAAGTCCACCACCACGGTGGCTTTCGACTTCGGCCGCATCACCATCGACAACGAGCACGTGCTCTACCTGTTCGGCGCGCCCGGCCAGGAACGCTTCTGGTTCCTGTGGGATCGGCTGTTCACGGGCGCGCTGGGCGCGATCGTGCTGGTGGATCAGCGCCGGATCGCCGACTCCTGGTACGCCATCGACCGGCTCGAACATCAGGGCACGCCGTTCATCGTGGCCTGCAACAGCTTCGGGCCCGGACCGTCCATGGCCGAAGTGCGGGAGGCGCTGGATCTGGGCCCGCACATCCCGCTGGTCGAATGCGATGCCCGCGTGCGCGATTCCTGCAAGAACGTCCTGATCACCCTGGTCGAGTTCCTCTACCACCCGGAGACCGTCTCATGACCTCGCCCGTGCAGGGCGGCTGCCCGGTGCCGCACGCCGCCGCGGCGGCGGTGCCGCTGAGCGGCCCCCGCTTCCACACCGACCGCAACTCCCTCTATCGCGAGATCCGCCGCGACCACGGCCCGGTCGCCGCCGTCGAGCTGATCGGCGGGATCCCGGCCTGGCTGGTGCTCGGCTACCGGGAGATGCATCAGGTCACCAGCTCGCCCGAACTGTTCCCCCGTGATGTGAGCCTGTGGAACCAGTGGCCCAACATCCCCCCGGACTGGCCGCTGCTGCCCATGGTCGGCACTCCGATGCCGTCGATCTACTTCACCGCGGGCGCGGAGCACCGCCGCCACCTGGCCATGGTGGAGCCGGCGCTGGAATCGGTGGACAACTTCGAATTGCGCAGGGTCGCCGAGGGTTTGGCCGATCAGCTGATCGACGCCTTCTGCGGGCGCGGCTCCGCGGACCTGGTCGCCGAATTCGCCGAACCGCTGCCCGTGCTGGTGCTGGCCGCGCTGCTGGGTTTTCCGGAGGTCGAGGGCCCCGGCCTGGCGCGCGCCATGAAGGTGATGGCCGACGGCGGCGCCGACGCCCAGACCGCGCACCTGCAGTTCATGCAGTACATGCAGCACCTGCTGGCCATGAAGAAGGCCGCGCGCGGCGACGACCTGGTCTCGCGCATGCTCGCGCAGCCGGGGCAGTTCACCGACGAGGAGTACGTCAACGACCTGATGGCCGTCACCGCCGCCGGGCATCTGCCCACCGCGGACTGGCTGATCAACTCGGTGCGGCTGATGCTCACCGACGACCGGTTCGCGGCCGCGCTCGGCGGTGGCCGGCGCAGCGTCGACCAGGCCATGAACGAGGTGCTGTGGGAGGACTCCCCCAACTCGATCCTGGCCGGGCGCTGGGCCGCCCGCGACACCCGGCTGGCCGACACCCAGATTCGCGCCGGTGATCTGGTGCTGCTCGGGCTGGCCGCCGCGAACACCGATCCGCATGTGCGCCAATCGGTCGGCGACGGCATCAACAGCGGCAACAACGCCCACTTCGCGTTCAGTCACGGCGAATACCGGTGCCCGTTCCCGGCGCAGCAGATCGCGGAGACCGTGGCGCGCACCGGCATCGAGGTGCTGCTGGACCGGCTGCCCGACATCGATCTGGCGGTGCCCGCGGCGAGCCTGGTGCGCCGGCCCTCCCCGTTCCTGTGCGGAATGACTTCTCTGCCCGTTGTTTTCACACCTGTTCGTGCTCTCGGAGGTTTCCAGTGAGTTCCCCCTGCCCGCATGCCATCGCCATCGATCCGATGGTCGGCGATCTCGCCGGTGAGACCACCCGTCTGCGCGCCGCCGGACCGATCACCCGCATCGACCTGCTGGGCGCGCCCGCCTGGACCATCACCGATCACACCGTGGCGCGGCAGCTGCTCACCGACACCCGGTTGGTCAAGGACATCAACGCCTGGAAGCTGTTCAGCGAGGGCGTGATCACCCGGCAGTGGCCGCTGATCGGCATGATCGACGCCGGGCGGTCCATGTTCACCGTCGACGGCCCCGAACACCGCCGCCTGCGCATCAAGACCACCCAGGCACTGACCCCGCGCCGCCTCGAAGAGCTGCGCCCCACGGTCGAACGGCTCACCAAGGAGCTGCTCGACGACCTCGACGCGGCGGGCGGCGAGGGCGCGGTGGTCGACCTCAAGCAGGTCTTCGCCTACCCGCTGCCCATGCGCGTGATCTCCGAACTGATGGGCGTGCCGCGCGAGGACCACCCCATGCTGCTGGACTGGTACAAGAAGTTCTTCTCCATGATGACCCCGCAGGACGAGCGGCTGCGGGTCATCGACGACATGGACGTCTACTTCACCGAGATGGTCCGCCGCAAGACCGCCACCCCCACCGACGATCTCACCAGCGCCCTCATCCTGGCCGACGAAGGCGGCGAGCCGCTCACCGAGGAAGAGGTGGTCGGCAACCTCAAGGCGCTGGTCGCGGCCGGGCACGAGACCACCGTCAGCCTGATCCTGAACACGGTGCGCGCCTTGCTGACCCGGCCCGAACAGCTGGCCCGGGTGCGGTCGGAGGAAGTGGAGTGGAAGCAGGTCGTCGAGGAGTCGCTGCGCTTCGACGGGCCGGTCACCCATCTGCTGATGCGGTTCGCCACCGAGGACATCACGGTCGGCGACACCGTGATCGAGCAGGGTGAGGGCGTGGTCATGTCGTACCGCGCGATCGGACGCGACACCGGCGTATTCGGTGACGACGCCGACGAATTCGACATCTCCCGGCCGACCGCGCACCGCAATATCTCCTTCGGCTACGGCCCGCACATCTGCCCCGGCGCGGCGCTGGCGCGGCTGGAGGCGGCCATCGCGCTGCCCGCGCTGTTCGACCGCTTCCCGGCGCTGCGGCTGGCCGGCGCGGATGCGGACATCGTGAACCTTCCGGTCATGACGCAGAACGACATCGCGGCGCTGCCGCTGCACCTGGTCTGACCGCTCGCCCACGTGCCGGGACCCCGATTCCGGCGCGTGCGGCCGTGTCCGCCACGGGCGAATTGGGGTGTTTCGGCTCGCTCATCACCGGCCTTCGCCCTGCTACCGTCGATGCAGCGGAACCCAACGACAAGGAGAATGTCATGGGCGGCATCATCACGATGATCATCATCGGCCTGATCGCGGGCGCGATCGCCCGGCTGATCGTCCCCGGCAAGGAGGACTTCGGCATCATCTGGACCGCGGTGCTCGGCATCGTCGGCGGCTATGTCGGCGGAACGCTGGGCAGCCTGCTGTTCTCGCCGCACGAGTTCAGCGTGCATCCGCCGGTCAAGCACGCCTTCCTGGGCGCGATCGTCGGCGCGATCGTGGTGCTGGCGATCTACAAGTGGATCCGCGCACGCGTCTGAGCGCATCGCGTATCGAAGACCACCGCTCGGGGCGGCGCCGCTGGAAGGCGGCCCCGCCCCTTGTGGTTTCGGCGGCGTTGCACGCGATGAGGGGTCCGTACAAGGCCGCCGCCGCCACGACGCCGTCCCCACGGCGCCCCCGGGTCGCAGGTGGTCTACGCCCCAAGCTTTCTACGTACCTACTTAGTAGATACGTAGAAGTTAGCAGAAGGTTGCGGCCGGATCAACGGGCGGATTTCCTTCGCGGGCGGGCTGCGATCAGCCGCAGCCGATCTCGCGGTAGGCGGCCGGAGTAGTGCCCATCTCGACCCGGAAAGCGCGATAGAACTGCCGCTCATTGGTGAAGCCGGAGCTGTGCGCGACCGCTGCCACGGGGAGATCCTTTCGCGCGGTGAGCAATCCGCACGCGTACTCGATCCGCATCCGGCGCAGCAGCGTCGCCGGGCCCTCCTCGAACTCCTCCAGCACCCGGTACAGCGTGCGCCGCGACACCCCGCAGCCCGACGCGATCGACTCCACGGTGAGCGACGCGTCGAGGCAGTGCTTCCGGAGGAAATCCAGCACCTGACGGCGGGTGAGGGTCTCCGACGCATCGCCCGGGATCGAGCGGCCGGCGGTCAGCGCGATCGCGGAGGACAGCAGATCCACCGTCGAACCGGCCAGCACCGCGGCCTGCGCGGGGTCGGTGTTCTGCAATTCGGTCAGCTCACGCAGGAAGCTCGTGACCACACCGGCGGGACTGGTCCCCGCCACCGTGGTCGCGGTCGGGATCTCCGACGGGGCGATGCCGGAGCGCTGCCGCAGCCGGCTCAGCGGCACCTGGACCGCGGACATCTCCCACGCGCCCTCGAACTCCCAGTGGTACGGGCGAGTGCTGTCGTAGAACACCATCTCACCCGGGCCCACCTCCGCGACCCGGCCGTCCTGATGCAGCCGGCCGCGGCCCGCGATCTGAATACTGGTGTGCAGGAACTCGTCATCGGTGCGGGCGATCAGGGTGCGGGTGCGATGAACCCGCTGCTTGCTCGCGCCCAAGGTGGACAGCTCGACCTCGTTGTAGCGGCCGTGCACGATCCAGCCCTGGAAGCTCTCGCTCTCGCCGGGCGATACCGCCAGCGGCACATACGCTTCGCTGAGCCCCGCCTCCCATTGCTCGAACAGCCGGCCCGCATCGGCCCCCTCGCCGCCGCGCACCTCGACTCGCCGGACCCCCTGCACCGCACCTACTCCGATCGATCCTTCACCACGCTTTTCAACATTTTGTCATGGCCGGATTCGAGCCCCGAACAGCGCCAGGCCCTTCGACGCCGTCCGGCTCGCCGCGGGCGCGGCGCTCGTCACGCCGCGGTGTTCTCCTCCGTCACCGCGTGCCGGGTCGCGGCACGGGCCAGGGCCGACCAGTTCTCGGCCTGCTCGGCGGCCAATTCGGCGAGGAAGGCGGCGTGATAGGCCGGGAGATCACCGATCAGCTCGGCCCAGGTCGCGGGATCGGCGGGGATGGTCGCCAGCAGGTCGAGCAACTGCCGGCCGGATTCGGTGCGGTGCAGCGCGGGGTCCGAGGTACGCAGGGCCGACGGCTGATCGGCTCCGGCGGCCGGGACCGAACAGCGTTGGATCGGACGGGAATCGGCCTGCGGGATGCGCTCCGGGCGGCGATGAATCTCGCCCGGCGCGGCGACCGGGGTCGGGCAGGGGCGCGGCTGACAGGTCGGCAGCACAGCGGTTCTGCGCCGCACGGCCGCGATCGTGCGCTCGGACAGACCGAGTGCCATGCCCAGCCGGCGGTCCGACCAGTCCGGGTAGTACATCAGCACCTGTTCGGCGGCGGCCTTGCGATCGGCGGCGGACAACGGCAGGCCGTGCGCGGTGTTCAGCCGGATGGCCAGCAGCAGCGCCTGTCCGTCGTCGCCGTCGAAGTAGACCGCGTCGATCCACTGCGACCCGCTGCACTGCGCGGCCCGTACGCGATGGGCGCCGTCGATGACAGTCATGCTCGGCCGGTGCACCACGATCGGCGGCAGGGCCGCGGCGACCTCCGACAGCGCGGCGACATGCCGGGCGTTCTCCCCGGATTGCCGCAGCGTCGCGCCGATGTGCACGCGGTCCAGGGGGATTCGGACGATCTCGGCGGGATTCGGCTCGAGTCCGCGGACATTCGCGCCCCGATAGGTGCGCAACCCCATCGATCGCACCATTCGAGCCGCCAGCCACTGCCGGATACCGGTGAGAAGACGTAGCCACCACGCATTGTTCGGTCCGAGCACTGTTGCCGCCTCCCTACGCCGAGCAGCCACGACCGCCGGAGCCGCAACAGCGTCTCCGGGCAGGGCCTGTCAACGACGCGCCAGGCGGCCTCACGGGGAGAACCGGCAAGATTCCCGCTCGCGCGGGTGCGTACTGGCGGCAGTGTAGCGATCCGGACATACCGTGATCAATTGAGCAAATCCCCCGCCCACCTGCGTATTTCCCCCTTGATCACGCTGACCTGCCGCAAACCCGCGACGCGCGGCGAACCGCTGTTATATACCCAACAAACATTACTGGTGGTTTGTTTGCTGGCCGGCTAATCCACCAGGTCCGGGTCCCGAACGGTCACCAACGCGGCCGTCGTGTACTGATCCAGCGCCATCAACACCGCCCGCGCCCGCACCACCCGCCACCCACCGTCCAACGCCCGCAACCGCAACACCCCCGACGTCCGCGACTGCGCCAGATCCCGGCTCATGGCCTTCGCGATCCCCAGATCCTCGGGATGAATCCCCGGCTCCGGCTCCCCCGCCAACGACTGCCACGCGATCCCCGGCATCGCCGGCCCCATCCACCGCAACAACCGCAGATTCCGCAAATCCACGATCGCCCGATAATCCCCTTCCGCCGCAGCCGCATCCAACACCCGATGCTCCAGAATGACGGGCGGCGGCGCCGAACTCACCTCGGTCGCGTCCCCGATGTCATGCGTAACACCCCGCATGAAGATCTCCGGCACCTCGGCGGACGTGCGCTCCTCGAGGATCCGGCAGGAGAAGTGCGCCGCCCGCAACGCACCGTCATCCCGCCGCACGGTCCACACCGCCTGATGCTCGGTCCCGGGAGCCGACCGCACAATCTTCGCCAGCGCATCGGATTCGTCGCTATTGGTGATCACGCGGGCGAACACCCCCGCGATGGCATGCTCCCGAGCCCGGTTCTCCGGCGCGACCCCGTACAGCTCGAGCAGATCATCCGACCGCGTGGATTTCGACGTCGAGAGGTTGAAGTACCACGCCCCCACGCGATCTCGCGGCGGCAGTTCCTCCTCGACCGGGCCCGACCACAACAGCACCGCGTGCACTCGTTCCGGTGTGATGTGCAGCGGCACCGTCACCGTGCGCCGCCGCCCGTCCTCGCTCACGACATCCACCGACCCGAGGCGGGCCAAGGTCGCCGCCACCGCGCCACGAATGGCCGAGAGAGTCTCCCGCTGCCGGAACATCTGGGTGAGCGGGACGAATTTCCTTGGCGCACTTCCGAGTCCGACCACCGTCGGCTCGCCGCCGCCGAAGGTCTCGATCAACAGCCACCGTGTACCGCTCACCACATACTCCCCTCTCGTCCCCTGACCATGAGTACACGAGTCTTCCCCAGCGCGGCACCGGCCGGCATTCGTTACTCGAGTCAGGCCTTCCCCCAAGACTTTTCACCGAGCGGTCCGCGTTGAGCCGTTCCCGCCAAGTTTCACGTTCGGCCTGCGAGCGATCGGCGGCGGGGTTAATTTGGTCATGCGTCCAGGTTTTTCGGGGAAAGCAGTACTTCGATGCGAAACATCATTCTGATCACCGCTTCTATCGGTATCTCACTCGCCATCGCGGCCGCGCCGGCGGCCGCCGAACCACTCACAGTTGAAGGCCCCGGGGTTGCCCAGGCCGATCCCACCGCACTGGATCCCGGCATGACCTGCCTCGAGGGATTCCTCAAAGGCTGGGCCAGTTCGGCCGCCACCGGCTCGGTGACGGGTTCCGCGCTCGGGTTCCTCGGCGGTTCCGCCGCAGGCCCCGAGGCCGGTCTCGCCGCAGGTCTGACGAACGGGATCATCACAGCCCTGACCAGCGGCTCCGGCGGCGGACTCGCCACCTGCGCCCTCGACGAACTGGCCAATGGGGGCGGCGACGCCTTCCTCGGCTCGACGACCGGGCCGGGCCGGGGATATCTGACGGGCTCCGCCAGTGGGTCCGCGTCCGGATCCGCCACCAGCGACCTGCCGGGTGCGGTGATATCCAGCATCCTGTCGGGACTGCTCGGCGCGGCGACCAGCGGCTCGAGTTAGCGGGCCAGTCGCACGAAAAGGCCTTCACCGACCGGTCGATCGGTCGAGGAAGGCCTTTTCGGCGCGGTTTGATCAGTAGGTCGGGAGGACGTAGTCCTGGGTCTGGTCCAGCATTTTCATCATGATGGGGCGGAACAGCTTGGTGGTCATCAGCTTTCCGACCTGCTGCATCATCTTCAGGCCGAGTTTCGAGGTGGGGAGCATCATCTGGATGCCGCCGCCGGGGAGCTCCTTGGCCTTCTCCAGGAACGGGGTGACCTGCTCCTCGTAGCGGGCCAGAGCGCCGTCGATATCGGCTGGGGTAGCGGCGATTTCGCCCGCCAGCAGGTAGGCGCCGACGATGGCCATGGCGGTGCCCATGCCGGTCATCGGGGAGCCGCAGAAGCCGGAGTCGCCGAGCAGGGTGACGCGGCCCTTGGAAAGCGTGGGCATGTCGACGCGGACCAGCTCGTCGAAGTAGAAGTCCTCGGTGGTCTCCAGGTGCTCGAGGGCCTCGGGGACCAGCCAGCCCGCGTCCGCCAGCATGTCGCGAATCAGCGTGCGCTGGGCCGGGATATCGCGGCGCAGCGCCGGGTCGGCGTCGGTGCGCAGGGTGATGATGGCCTTCGAGGTGGCCGGGTCGAAATCGGGGCGCAGGCCGAGTGAGGCGCGCGGCACCACGTGCATGGACATCCAGTCCTGCTCCACGCCCGCCGGGGTGGGGATCGTGTAGAAGGACATGTAGCCGCCCAGGTAGGTGGTGAACTCCTCCTCCGGGCCGAACACCAGCTTGCGGGTCCGGGAGTGCACGCCGTCCGCGCCGATCACCAGGTCGTAGCGCTCTTCGCGGCCGGAGGCGAATCCGACCGTGGCCCCGTCGCCATCCTGGTCGATGGTCTCGATCCAGTCGCCGTAGCGGTAGTCGAGTTCGCCTGCGGCACCGGCGAGTTCGGTGAGCAGCACATTGTTGAGGTCGCCGCGGCTGATCTCGATGTCGGCCACCGGACCCTTGCCGTCGAACATCTCCATCGACATCCGGTACACCGACGACCCGTCCGCCTTGACGATCGCCATCCCCTTCTCGTGCAGCAGGCTCTTCTTGATCCCCTCCATCAGCCCCATCCGCTCGGCCACCTCCCGGCTGGGCCCACGCAGGTCGACAGCCTGCCCGCCGGGCCGCGGCGCGTCCGCCCGCTCGACGACGGTGACCGCGATGCCGGCCCGAAGCAGCTGCAGGGCAACAGCATTGCCGGCAATGCCGCCGCCGGCGACCAGGACGCGGAGGGTGTTGGCGGTGGTGCTCATGGGGTGTCTCCCGGTTCGTGGTGAAGAACGTTTGTCTAAGACATATGTCTACACGAGGTCTGACACGTTTGTCTAGAACAAATGTCTAATACGGTGGCGAGCGTAGGCTCGAACACGAATCGACGCCGGTGAGAGGACATGAACGTGACGACCCGTAGGGGACGGATCGAGCTGTCGATCGGGGCAGTCGTGGCGGTGAGCCTCTGGGGCGAGTGGGAGAACTGGCGCGCCTCACGCAGATTCGTGGGGTCCGCTCCCGGCACCACGGAGGCGGTCGTCGTGCTGGGCTACCGCAACGCGGGCACCCGGGCCAATGTGATGAACCGCTGGCGGGTGCGGGCGGGACTGCGGTCCGTCGACCCGGCCGCGGCCAGTAGTCGGCTCGTCCTGTGCGGCGGCGCGTGCGCGGGCCCGACCCCCGAAGCCGCACTGATGGCCGACTACGCCACCACCCACGGCTATCGCGGGCCACTCACGGTCGAACCACAGAGCCGAAGCACCTGGGAGAACATCGCTTTCGCCCTCCCGTACCTGGAGAGCGTCGACCGGATCAAGATCGTCTCGCTCCCCTACCACGCCGAGCGAGGCCGGTCCTACCTCGTCCGCCAACGCCCGGACCTGGCCGAGCGGCTCGTGCGCGGCGCCGAGTACCGGTTCGGCGAATGGATGCCACTGAAACCCCTACTCGCCCTGTACGGCCGAGGAAAACCGGTGTCATGGCCGATCTCGTTCTCACACCGGAGCGGCGCGACCAACTAGCCGCCCTGCTCGGCGACGAACACCAGCCGCGAACGCAATTCCCCCACGTTGCCGAGTATTTGACGACAGCGCCGATTTGCTGTCGGGCACCGGCGACGACGCCGCGGACGCCGCCTTCGACCTTCGCCTGGTGCACTACCTGACCAGCGGCGAGTCCCGGAACCCGTACTGGGACATCGTCGCGGCGTCCGTGGGCGAACGCGACGGTCGCCGAGTGGTGAACGGCGGCAAGACATCCGGCCGCGGACACCTCGCCTACGCGCAGTCGATCCTGCAGGCGACCCACGCGTACGCGATTCCCCCGCCGCGGACGATCGCGTGGGTTCGCGAGTTCTGCGGGACCAGAACGGTGGTGGAGCTCGGCGCGGGACGCGGCTACTGGGCCGCCAGCTCGCCGGCGAGCGATACGAATAGATAAAGCGGTACGCTGAAGTTGCTACAGGTTTGTTGGCGGATAGCGCCGACTCTCGACTGTCTGGCCTGGCTGAATCAACTAGGGCGGGGTACCAGCTCGGGCGGGGGTTGGACCGCAAGCAAGTACACCGTTTGCCAGTCGGGTGGTCACGGGACGGCACAATGGACGACACGTCAGTAGGTGGCAGAGACACCACCTCAGCGGAGGTGTTCGGGCGCTATCGGCTGTTGTCCCTGCTGGGGCAGGGTGGCATGGGCCAGGTGTGGCGGGCGCATGATTCGCTGACCAACCGGGTGGTGGCGGTCAAGGTGTTGCCTGAGCGCTTCGCCGATGACGAGGAGCTGCGCGAACGGTTCCGCCGGGAGTGCCGGGCGGTGGCGCAGCTGACCGAGCCGCATGTGATCCCCATCCACGATTTCGGCGACATCGACGGTCGGCTGTATCTGAATATGCGCTTGATCGAGGGCACCGACCTGCGTGAAGTGATCAGCCGAGAAGGTGCCTTGTCGCCGCGGCGGGCAGTGGCGATCTGCGCACAGGTGGCCGGCGCGCTGCAGGCGGCCCACGACGTCGGGCTGGTCCATCGCGATGTCAAGCCCTCCAACATCCTGCTGGGGGCCGATGAGTTCGCCTACCTGATCGACTTCGGGATCGCCCACGCCGCCGATGACCGTACGCTGACCACGATCGGCGAAACCCTCGGCACCGTCGCCTACATGGCGCCGGAGGAGCTCACCGCGGAGGTCAAGGCCGATGCCCGAGCGGACGTGTACGCGTTGACGTGCGTGCTGTATCAGTGCCTGACCGGCCAACCACCGTTTGCGAGCGCAGCGGGGGTGCAGGGTGTGATCGCCCATCACCTGCATACCCCGCCGCCGCGACCCAGCACCATGACACCCGATGTACCGGCTGCGTTCGATGCGATCATCGCCAAGGGAATGGCCAAAGACCCCGACGATCGTTACCAGACCGCGCGCGAGCTGGCCGCGGCGGCCCGCACCGCGGTGGGCGATTCCGCGGTCAGCAGCACCGGGGGCATGGCTGCGCGCCATGGGCGGCGAATCAGATTGTCGCCCAAGACCGCCGGGCTGCTCGCCGCCGCGGTCGCGGTCACGGTGGTGGCCGCCATCATCGGCGTCCGCCTCGGATCAGGCGGTGGCAACTCGCCCACACCTATCACCTCGGGCTACTCGGCCCAGACTCCGCTGCCGTTCACCGGCGTCAGCTTGCCCACCGATGTGGCTGTCGACGCAGCGGGCAATGTGTACGTCACCGACATGGGTAACGATCGGGTGGTGAAATTGGCGGCGGGCGCATCGACGTCGACCCCGCTGCCGTTCACCGGCCTGAATAATCCCCAGGGTGTGGCGGTCGACGCGGCTGGCAACATTTACGTCACCGACACGAGTAACAATCGGGTGGTGAAATTGGCGGCGGGCGCATCGACGCCGACCCCGCTGCCGTTCACCGGACTCAAGGATCCCCAGGGTGTGGCCGTCGATACGGCGGGCAACGTGTACGTCAGCGACCGGGGTAACGATCGCGTGGTGAAGTTGGCGGCGGGCGCGTCGGCGCCGACCCCGTTGCCGTTCACGGGGCTCCAAGATCCCCAAGGGGTGGCGGTCGACACGGCGGGCAACGTATACGTCACCGAATTGAGTACCGAGCGGGTCGTGAGGTTGGCGGCGGGCGCGTCGACGGCGACCCCGCTGCCGTTCACCGGACTCAAGGATCCCCAGGGTGTGGCCGTCGACACGGCGGGAGACTTGTACGTGGTCGATTGGGGTAATCAATGGGTGGTGAGGTTGGCGGCGGGCGCGTCGACGCCGACCCCGCTGCCGTTCACCGGCCTGAAGAATCCCCAGGGTGTGGCCGTCGACACGGCGGGAAACGTCTACATCACCGACCAGGGCACCGATCCGGTGGTGAAACTCCCGGTCGGCTGAGCCCCCGTTCCGCCGCCTAAGGGTGTCAACCTCCGCGCCGCAGATCTGTTGAAGTCCGAATCTCATTTGCTGTTCGGGTGCGCCGTCGGTCGCCCAGCGCGCGGCGTGGCAGAACGAATACCTGACTGCCAAGGGCGTATTGGCGAATATCCCTGAACCACAACGTGTTTCGGTGCCGGTGATCGACAACCCTATACCTTCCGCAAGTTCATGGCGTTATTGCCCGATGACGCGGGGCTTTCCGCGCGGGTGGTGGCCGATGTTCTCCAGCACGCGGATCCGGCGATGACCCAGCGGAAGTACATGGCGCAGGGCAAAGTTCACCACGGGGCGGCGGCAATCTTGCACGAGGCGGCCGGCTGCACGAATCCGGCGGACCATGATCACGACGGGAATGGATCGATGCCGAGTTTCATGAAACTTTCTTGAGGAATTCGGGCCCGGAAACGGGAAAGGCCCCGACCTTGCGGGGTGAACCGCTGGTCAGGGGCCTTTTCGGCTCCCCCATCTGGACTCGAACCAGAAACCTGCCGATTAACAGTCGGCTGCTCTGCCAATTGAGCTATAGGGGATTGTTTCCCTGGCTGGCCCTTCCGGACCGGCCGGGGAAAACTTTAGCGTATCGGTTGTACAGTTCCCAAATCGTGGCTCTACCTGCGGGAATATGGACGGGGGCGAGATGGGGTGCCGGATCGACAGGGGCGGGGTGGGGGCGGGCAGGGCCGGAGGCGGGATGGTATGTGCGAAGAGTCGCGGGTCCGCTGGAAACGCGTCCGTTCTGTCCTTCTGTTCGCGCTCGGGGCCTGAAGTTGTCGGTGGCCTCATGTATTGACTGGAGTCATGAAGCCCGCTGCGGAGGTCGCTGCGATGAGTTGCCGGTCCTACCGGCTGCCGTCATGCGCGAACGCGGCGAAACTCGCGCGGGTCGCGGCGGTGTTGCCGGTGTGGCAGGCCGGGCTCGGGCGGGCCCAATCGGCGGTGCGGCGACAGTTGTTCACCACCGGTGTACTGCCCCGGTGGGTGGACACCAAAGGCTGGGACGACGGCTTATCGCAACGGCAGTGGGACTCGGTCGGTCAGCAGGCGGTGGCCACGCACCGGTCATGGCTGGGCAGCTGCGAACGCGTGTTTCGCGACCTCGTCACCGGCTCAACTCTGCCCGAGAAGGTCGCCGAGGATCTGCTGTACGTGAACAAGGCCAACGCCTGGTACCGGCAGCCCGGCCTCGGGCAGGACGGGGCCCAGGCCGGGCAGATTCAGATGTCGAAGCACCGTGTGATCGCGGCCGAGATCTTGACCCTGGCCCGCACGATCATGCGCCAGGTCCGCAAGCGTGTCGGGGCTCCGGATCTGCGGCGTGTCCGCACCATGGTGATGGACGGCAAGATCGCCGTCGTCGAATCCCCGAAACACGCTGGCACACACGCTTATTGGGTCCGGATTTCCACCCTGACAAGAAACAAGCCGGTGTGGATCCCACTGCGCACCCAAGCGGCGTTCGAGGCGCGCCTGGCGCGCCCGGGCGCGGTGGTGGCCAACCACTGCCAAGTCATCATCACCGGGGAGGGCCGGGTCGAGTTCCGGCTTGTCGTGAAAACCAGGAAAGCGATACCCGGTGACGAGCGGACCCGCGACCTGGGCGTGGACTGGGGCATGGCGACTTTGTTCGCGACCAGTGCCGGTACCTTGCACGGGCGCGACTTCCTGGACCGGTTGCGCGCCTACGACGCCCGTCTGCAACCGCTGGTCGCGGCGTTGAACCGCCAGCACATCCGGTTGCGGGATTCGCGTCGTTACCGGGCTTTGGTCCAAGACATTCGCGGGTTCGTCACCAACGAGGTCAACCGGTGCTTGAACCGAATCCTGAACCCAGACAAGGGCGGCGCACCCGATGTCGCCCGAGTCATCGTGGAGAAGCTGGACTTCCGCGGTCTGGCCCAGGCCGGCAAACTGTCCAAACGCCTGCGCCGACTGCTCGCGTTCTCGGGCCGGGCCGCGGTCGACACCAAACTCGCTTCCCTGCGTGAGGATCTCGGCATCGAGATCCTCGAAGTCCCTGCCGCGTACTCCAGTCAGGAATGCGGCAGCTGCGGATACACCGCCAGAAGCAACCGTCGAACCCAAGCACGCTTCCGGTGCCGGTTCTGCGGGAGAACCGTCCACGCCGACATTGGCGGAGCCCGAACACTGCTGAGACGTTCTCACCTAGTGGGCTCCGACTCGTCTCGGAATCGTGGACAAGTCCTGAATGCCCTCGACGAACGATTTCAGTCCCGTTGGGGCTGGACGTTCGCCGAGATCGCTCAGCGACAGCGTCACGGGGCGGCGCGAGTCACGCCCACTGCCGATCCTCCGGACACCACCGGAGGACGACAAAAAGACAACGGATTACCATTCGTGTCTGACCCTATGGGAGGAGCTTCTCGGGATGCTGCGGTTGATCATCGGTGTGGCGGCTGGGTATGTGCTGGGCGCCAAGGCCGGGCGGGTTCGGTATGAACAGATCAGCAAGACGACCCGCGCGATCAGTGAGAGTCCTGTCACGCGCAAGGTCGTGTTGATGGGGCGGCAGAAGCTCGCGGACAAGCTGAACACCCAGCCGAAGCTGGAACCGATGGTGCCGCTGGACGAGCGGACCACCATCCTCGTGCCGCAGGATCAGCTGCGGCGGTGAGGGATTGGGGCTTTGCCCCTTGCCCCCTGATGGGGGCTGCGCCCCCACACCCCTGCCCTGGGGCGGCGAGCTTCGCCGCCTGCCGGGTGGGTGCGGTGTGGGCGGCGTCGCTAGACGCCTGCGAAGTCGCCTGAGTTGCCCATGGCCTGGGTGAGGAGGCTCTTGCGGTACTGCTCCAGCGCGACCAGGTCGCCGAACAGGGCCATGTAGGCGTCGGGCTGCTCGGTGGAGGAGATGCGCTGGAGTTTGGACTTCAGTTCGGCGATCTGGCGGCCGACCCAGGATTCCTGGGTGCGGGCCAGGACGCCGGCGACGAAGCGAGGGATGTCGTCGGCGGATTTCACCGGGAGCGGTTCGGCGGCCAGTTCGGAGACCATGGCGCGCAGGGTGAGGTCGTCGGTGTTGTCGGCGACGGCGGTGACCCATTCCGCGCCGGTGAGGCCCGCGGCGGTGCCGCCGGCTTCGGCGATGGCGGCGCGGACGGCGAGGAACGCGGGGTGGGTGAAGGCTTCGGGCTCGAGGGCGTCGAAGACCGCGCCCGCGAAGGCGGGGTATTGCAGGGCGGCGGCGAGGGTTTGACGCTGGGGCAGCAGGGCCGGGTCCGTGGGGTTGGGACGGGCGGCGGGGCCGGGTGAAACCTCGTGGTGGGGTTGACGTTCGGGGATGCCGGGCTTGGCGCCGGTGCGGGCGCCCTTGCGGGCCTCCTCACCGACGCGGCGGACCACCTGCTGGATGTCGTCCCAGCCGACCCAACCGGCCAGTTTGGTGGCGTACGCCTTGCGGAGGGCGAAGTCCTTGATCTGGGAGACCACGGGGACGGCGCGGCGCAGGGCCTCGACCTGGCCTTCGGGGGCGTCGAGGTTGTGTTCGGCGAGCAGGCCGCGGATGACGAACTCGTACAACGGGACTCGGCGGGCGACCAGGTCGCGGACCGCGCCGTCGCCGTTGCGCTGGCGCAGTTCGCACGGGTCGAGGCCGTCGGGGGCCACCGCGATGTAGGTCTGGCCGGCGAGCTTCTGGTCGCCGGAGAAGGCCTTGAGGGCGGCGGCCTGGCCGGCGGCGTCGCCGTCGAAGGTGTAGATGATCTCGCCGCGCCAGAAGTTGTCGTCCATGAGCAGGCGGCGCAGGATCGCGAGGTGGTCGTCGCCGAAGGCGGTGCCGCAGGAGGCGACCGCGGTCTTGACCCCGGCCAGGTGCATGGCCATGACGTCGGTGTAGCCCTCCACGACCACGGCCTGATGCCCCTTGGCGATCTCCCGCTTGGCGTGGTCGAGCCCGAACAGCACCTGGGACTTCTTGTACAGCAACGTTTCCGAGGTGTTGATGTACTTGGCGGTCATGGTGTCGTCGTCGTAGAGGCGGCGGGCGCCGAAGCCGATCACCTCGCCGCCGAGATTGCGGATCGGCCACAGCAGACGGCGGTTGAAACGGTCCATCGGGCCGCGCTGGCCCTGCTTGGACAGGCCCGCGGCCTCCAGCTCCTTGAACTCGAAACCCTTGCGCAGCAGGTGTTTCGTGAGGGTGTCCCAGCCGCCGGGGGCGTAGCCACAGCCGAACTGATGGGCGGCATTGTGGTCGAAATTACGGTCGGTGAGGTACTTGCGGGCCGCCTCGGCCCCGGGCTCGCCGAGCTGTGAGATGTAGAACTCGTGCGCGGCCGCGTTGGCGGCGACCAGCCGGGCGCGGGTGCCGCGGTCGACGCGGACCGAGGTGCCGCCGCCCTCGTAGTTGATCTTGTAGTTGAGCCGGTCGGCCATCTGCTCGACGGCCTCTACGAAACCGACGTGCTCGATCTTCTGCAGGAACGCGAAGACGTCGCCGCCCTCACCGCAGCCGAAGCAGTGGAACACGCCGTGATTGGGCCGCACGTGGAACGACGGCGACTTCTCGTCGTGGAAGGGGCACAGGCCCTTCATGGAGTCGGCGCCGGCTCCGCGGAGGGCGACGTACTCCCCCACGACATCCTCGATCCGGACACGTTCACGAATCGCCGCGATATCGCGGTCCGGAAGTCGGCCAGCCACCCAGCGAGTCTAGCCCCGAGGCCCCGACACGCTCGACCGGGACGCACGGCTGGACGCCGGACCGAATGGCCTTTCCGGCGCATGCCAGGATCGATGCGTGCTCAGCCTCTACCACGACGCCCGGACGCCGGTGCACGTCGTGCCCGCGGGGGTGAAGCTGGCCGGGCTCGCGGTCGCGGGGACGGCCTTGTTCTTCGTGTCGTCGATCACGGTGCTGACCGGCGTGCTCATCGTGGTGCTGGGGTTGTACGCGCTCGCGCGGATTCCGTGGCGGACGACCGGGCGGCAGGTCCTCGCGCTGCTGCCGTTCCTGGGGTTGATCGTGATCGCGCAGGTGATCTTCACCGACGCGCGTACGGCGGTCCTGGTCGGGGAACGCCTGCTCACCCTGGTCCTGCTGGCCAATCTGGTGACCTTGACCACCCGCACCTCGGCCATGGTCGACACCATCGAACGCGCACTCACCCCGCTGCGCCCGCTCGGCGTCCGCCCCGAACGGGTGGGCCTGCTGGTCGCCATGACCATCCGATTCATCCCGGTCATCCGTGAGCAGGCCGAACTCGTGCGCGCCGCCCAGCGGGCTCGCGGCATCGAGCGCAGCACCGTCTTCCTGGTCCCGCTACTGATCCGCACACTGCGCATGGCCGACGGGGTCGGTGAGGCCCTGGACGCTCGGGGACTGGACTGACCGGTCGGTCCAGCAGCCATTTAGGATGCCTCGGGTGCGTAGTAGGGATTTGGCGCAGATCGCGCTGTTCGCGGCAATCATGGTGGTCCTGGGATTCTTCCCGCTGATCCAATTGCCGGGCGCCTTCGCACCATTCACCTCGCAAACTCTGGGCGTCATCCTGGCGGGCTCGATTCTGGGCGCCAAGCGCGGCGCGCTGGCCATGCTGCTCTTCGACGTCATGGTCTTCGCGGGACTGCCGGTGCTGGCGGGCGGGCGCGGCGGCCTGTCGGTGATCATGGGCCCGACGGGTGGTTTCGTGATCGCCTATCCGATCGGCGCGCTGGTGATCGGCCTGCTCACCGAACGAGTGTGGAAGCACTACAACCTGCCGCTGGCCCTGCTGATCAACTTCCTCGGCGGCGCGATCGTGCTGTACGCCATCGGGATCCCGTGGATGGCCGCGGCCGCGCACATCTCGCTGGGCAAGGCGATCACGACCTCGGTGGCGTTCCTGCCGGGCGACGTGGTCAAGACGGTGATCGGGTCGCTGGCCGCGGTGGCGGTGCGCAAGGCGTATCCGATGATTCCGGCCCGGGCATGATCGAACTCGACGGCGTCTCGCACCGATTCGGCGAGCGCGAAGTACTGCGCGACCTGGATCTGCGGTTGAGCGAGCATCGGATCGCCGTCGTCGGCGCGAACGGTTCGGGCAAATCCACCTTCGCGCGGCTGCTCAACGGCCTGCAGGTGCCGACCGCGGGGACGGTCCGAGTGGACGGCCTCGATACCCGCAAACAGGGCCGGGCCGTGCGCAAACTGGTCGGATTCGTGTTCCAGGATCCGGATGTGCAGATCGTCATGCCGACGGTCGCCGAGGACCTCGCCTTCGGGCTCAAGCACCACGGCGTCGCCAAATCCGACATCCCGCAACGGGTCACCGAGACCCTCGCGACCTACGGCCTCACCGAATTCCGCGACCATCCCGCGCATCTGCTCAGCGGCGGCCAGAAGCAACTGCTCGCCATCGCCGCGGTGCTGTCGGTGCGACCGGAGTACGTGGTGTTCGACGAACCGACCACCCTGCTCGACCTCCGCAACACCCGCCGCATCACCCGGATGCTGCGCGACCTCCCGCAGCGATTGGTCGTGGTCTCCCACGATCTGGACCTGCTCGCCGATTTCGACCGCGTGCTGGTGTTCGACGAGGGCCGCGTCGTGGCCGACGGCCCGCCCGCGAAGACCATCCCGCACTACGTGGCCATGCACTCCGACTGAGGCTCAGTCCACGACCTCCGACCGAGGCTCAGTCCACGACCTCCGACCGAAGCTCAGTCCTCGCGCCCGAACAGATGCCTCCGCACGTGCGCGTTCAACCGCTGCCCGGGCCGCGCGTTGAACGCCATGTGCACGCTCACCCGCGGAATCTCACCCTGCACCGGCGTCACCCGGTGCCGGGAGCGCCGCCCGGCGTGCAGCACCAGCGTCCCGGGCACGGTCGGCAGCATCTTCACCATGTGCCGGTGCCGCATCGGCAGCCCGCCCCCGCGCTCGATGAAAGCGCCGGGCAGCGGGATGTATTCGAGTGCTCCGCCCCGCTCCGGCGCGACGATGTGCAGCATCACCGTGTAATCGGACATGTCGTAGTGCCAGTCCTGCATGTCCCCGTTCTCGTGGATCTGCACGGTCATGGCGCCCAGTTCGTCGGCGGACCGGTAGGCCTGCTCCCCCACCAGGTGGGAGACGAACTCCCGCAGGGGTTCCCAGTGGTAGAGCGCCTTCAACGGCGAGGAGTCCGGAATCCGGTCGCAGGCCACGGTGTATTCGAAGCGCATGGCGTCGCCGAGTCCGTCGGAGAGCACGTCGGCCGCCATCTCGGTGACCGCGGCGGGCCGCAGGAATTCGGGCAGCACGGTGACTCCGCTGACCAGGAAGTCCGCCTGCGACCGCTCGATCACCTCGCGCAGCCGTGCCACAGACCGTCGGTCGAGCGGATATCGCTCGAGGTCGACCAGGTCGTCCACCTCGCGTGTCATCGCGCGCCCCCTGCCGCCGGATTCACCGGAATCAGGGTATCGCGGCGGCGATGCGTTCCAGGCGGCTCTCGGTGTAGGAGGCGATCTGGTCGACGATCACCCGCACCCGCGCGGTGTCGTCGGCGGCTTCCTCCCACCACGGCAGCAGTAGCCGGTCCAGCCCGTGCGGGGCGGCGGCGAGCAGCCGGTCGGCGACGAGCAGGATGCGTTCGCGCTGCCCGGCCTGCCGCACCCGGTGAATCGGGTCGGAGAGCACGTACCGCAACGCCATGGTCTTGAGGACCGCGACCTCGGCGGCCACGATGCGCGGCACCTCCAGATCGGCGGCGTAACGCGACAATTGGCGGCCGCCCCACGCGGCGCGGGTAGCCTCGACGGCGGCGGTGGCGAAGCGGCCCACCAGATCGCTGGTCAGCCGTTTGAGCGCGACGGAGGCGAGCAGCGAGCCGTCGTACTCGGCGGCGGCCGCGACCACCGGTAGTTCGGAGAGCCGCTGCGCCGCGGCCACCATGTCGTCCACGGAATGCGCGGCATGCCGTTGCGCGCCGAGTTCGGCGAGCGCCACCTGTTCGACCGGATCGGCCAGGGCGCGCAGGTCGATACGCCCCACGATGACCCCGTCCTCGACATCGTGCACCGAGTAGGCGACATCGTCGGCCCAGTCCATGATCTGCGACTCCAGGCACTGGCGGCGTTCGGGCGTGTCCTTGCGGACCCAGGCCAGGCGGTCCATGTCCACCCCGTAGGCCCCGAACTTCGAGCTGGGACCCGTTCTGCCCCACGGGTATTTGATGACGGCGTCCAGGGCCGCCCGGGTCGGGTTGAGCCCGACACTGACGCCCTGATCGTCGATCACCTTGGGTTCGAGCCGGGTGAGGATGCGCAGGTTCTGCGCGTTGCCCTCGAAACCGCCGTGCGCGTCGGCGAATTGGTCGAGCGCCTTCTCGCCATTGTGCCCGTAGGGCGGGTGCCCGATGTCGTGGGCGAGCCCGGCCAGGTCCACCAGGTCGGGATCGCAGCCCAGGCTGTCGGCGATGCTGCGGCCGATCTGGGCGACCTCCAGCGAATGGGTGAGCCGGGTGCGCGGGGTGTCACCGTCGCGGGGGCCCATGACCTGGGTCTTGTCGGCGAGCCGCCGCAGCGCTGCCGAGTGCAGGACCCGGGCCCGGTCACGCGCGAACTCGCTGCGCCGGGCGGGGCACGGCGACCAGCTCAGTCCGGCCGTGTGCTCGGTCTCGGGAACCATGCGTTCCCGGTCGGCGTCGGTGTAGACCCCGTCATAGTCGATGCGTGCGTTCATTGCTCACTGATCCGCCGTGTATTTGAAGTCCGCCGAGAAATGGGTCAGCTGATACCAGAGCAATGCGAAGGTCTCCCGGAAGATCCCGTGCGCCTGCGATTCCCGCGTGTACACCGCGGGCCCGGTTCTGGTGGGGGCGGTCCACGCCGACAGCGCGGCGTCCCGCGCCATGGTGCGGGTGCGCAGCGAATGCCAGGGGTCGCTGACCAGCACCACCGACGATTTTCCGCGCGCCAGCAGCGCTTTCGACACCGCTTCCACGCTCTGCAGGGTGTCGGAACCGGTTTCGACGGCCAGGATCCGGTCCTCCGGGACGCCCTGGTCCTTCAGGTAGTTCTTGCCCGAGGCCGCCTCGGTGTAGTTGTCGCCGACCTGTTTGCCGCCCACCGTCACGATCATGGGGGCGACCTGCTTGCGGAACAGCTTGTGCGCCTGGTCCAGTCGCGCCTCGAACACCGACGACGGGGTGCCGTCGTACTGGGCCGCGCCCAGCACCACGATGGCGTCGGCGTGGGTGTAGTCGTCGATGCGGGCCACCTGCCACACGTGCAGTGCGGTGCCGCCCACCACGACCAGGCCCATCAGCACCCCGCCGACCAGCAGCCGCCGCACCCAGCGCAGCGTGCCGCCACCGCGTTCGGGGGCGGTGGATGTGGCCATGTCCTGTGCCAACCAGTCCGGTTCGGCTCGGTGGTTGCGGAGTCTCACCAACCGCGTTGCCGCCATTCGGGCAGGTGCGGGCGCTCGGCGCCGAGGGTGGTGTCGTCGCCGTGGCCCGGATACACCGCGGCGTCGTCCGGATAGCGGTCGAACAGTTTGGTCTCGACGTCGCCGAGCAGCGAGGTGAACTGCTCCGGAGACCGGGTCCGGCCCACGCCGCCCGGGAACAGCGAGTCACCGGTGAACAGGTGGACGCCGCCCGCGCCGTCGGTCAGCGCCAGCGCGACCGAGCCGGGGGTGTGCCCGCTCAGGTGGATGGCCTCCAGCACGAGGTCGCCGACGTGGACCTTGTCACCGTCGGCCAGCAGCCGGGCCGGGGGCACCGGTAGCGGCGCGGCGTCCAGCTCGTGCGCGGCGGTCGGAATGTCGATGGCCGCCACCACATCCTGGAGCGCGAACCAGTGGTCCTGGTGCTGATGGGTGGTGACGATGAGCTCCAGCCGGCCCGGGGCCTCCTGGCCGATGAGCTCGAGGATCCGCTCGGCCTCGTTGGCGGCGTCGATCAGCAGGGTCGCGCCGGTGGCGGCGCATTGCACCAGATAGGTGTTGTTGTCCATGCCACCGACCGACATCTTCACGATGCGCGCGCCCGGAACCTCACGCTGCTGCGGATTGGAGCCGGGCGAGACGTGGCCCGTGTAGGGCGAATCGATGGTGATCACGTCACCGATCGTAGTCATGGCTCCCGACACAGTGTGCAGAAGAAACCGACCCTCCGCGTTCCACAGTTAGATTCGATGCATGCGGCCACCGAAGCAGCTGTCCCTCCTCGTGACCGGTCTGCTCGCGGCCTTGGCCCTGGTCGGCGGCCACGCCGCGCCGGCCGCGGCCGAGACGCCCCTGCGACTGCCCGGCTATATCACCGACCAGGCCGGGGCGCTGGACCGCGGACAGGCCGCGGAGCTGCAGCAGGCCATCGACGCGCTGTACTCGCGCGACCACGAGCGGCTGTGGATCGTCTACGTGCGCGACTTCAGCGGAATGGACTCGCACGCCTGGGGTGAGCAGACCGCGAAGCTGTCCGGGTTCGGGGATCGCGACGTGCTGCTGTCGGTCGCCGTCGATGATCGGGCGTACGCGTTCACCGGGACGGTGCCGCAGTCGGTCAGCGACAAGGAACTCGACCGGCTGCTCACCGACAGGGTGGAGCCGAAGCTGCGCGACGGGAACTGGGCCGGGACCGGGCTGGCCACGGCGACCGGGCTCTCGGACGCCATGAGCGGGTCCGGCGGCATCGGACTGTTCCCGATGCTGATCATCGCGCTCCTGGTCGCGCTGGCGGTGCTGGGGATCTGGTGGTGGTCGAAGCGGCGCAAGACGCGGCGGGAACGCTCGGTCATGGATTCGGCGCGCAAGGCCGATCCGACCGACACCCGGACGCTGGAGGCCCTGCCGCTGGTCGTACTGGACGCCCTGTCCAAGGAGACGCTGGTCGACACCGACAACGCCATTCGCACCAGCACCGAGGAATTGCGGCTGGCCACCGACGAATTCGGGGCCACCGCCACCACCCCGTTCACCGCCGCCCTGGAGGGCGCGAAACGGGCGCTGGCCAAGGCGTTCTCCATCCGCCAGCAGCTCGACGACGACATCCCCGAGACCCCGGATCAGCAGCAGCGCATGCTGATCGACCTGGTCAGCAGCTGCGGCAGCGCGAATCGGGACCTCGACGCCAAGGTCGGCGAATTCGACGCCATGCGCAATCTGCTCATCAATGCCGGAGAGCGGCTGGACGCGCTGACCCGCGATCTGATCGAGCTCACCGCGCGGGTACCCGGCGCCCAGGCCACGCTCACGGCGCTGGTGGCCGCGCATCCCGCGTCGGTGCTCGCGCCCATCCACGACAACGTGAGCATGGCGAGCGAGCGAATCGGGTTCGCGGAGAGGACGATCGCGGACGGCCGGACCGCAGCCGCCAAACCGGTCGGGCAGCAGGGCGCGGCGGTATCCGACATTCGCGCCGCCGAATCGGCCGTGGACGCGGCTCGCACGCTGTTGGACGCGGTCGATTCGGCCGCCACCGATATCGAGCAGGCGCGGGCCGGACTGTCGGCCATGATCGAGGAACTGCGCGGTGATCTGGCCACCGCCGGCGGACTGTCGGAGCACGGCGGCACCGATCTGCCCGCCGCGACGGCCGCCGCGCGCACGGCTCTCGATCAGGCCACCGCTGACGGGGCCACCAATCCGCTCGGGGTCTTCCGACAGGCCGTCGCCGCCGACGCCGCGCTGGATCAGGCCATTGCCGCGGCCGGCGATCGCAAGCGGGCAGCCGATGACCTGCGTCGCCGCCTCGACCAGACGCTGACCGCGGCCCGCAGCCAGGTCAATGCGGCCGCCGACTACATCAGTACCCGTCGCGGCGGTGTCGACGCCGAACCGCGTACCCGTCTGGCCGAGGCGCAGCGCAGTCTGGAGCAGGCCGATCAGCTCGCCGCCTCGAATCCCGAGCAGGCTCTCCAATCCGCCCAGCGCGCCGTCGAACTCGGCGATCGCGCACTGCACACCGCGCAGGCCGCGGTGCAGGAATGGCAGGCCCAGCAGCAGCAACGCGTGTCCTCCGGCGGCTCCCAGACCGGGGCCATCCTGGGTGGCATCCTCATCGACGGAATGCTGCGCGGGATGGGCAATGAATACCGCCGCGGCGGTGGCGGATTCGGCGGCGGTTTCGGAGGCGGGGGCGGTGGCCGCAGCTACGGCCCCGGCTCCTTCGGCGGTTCCGACGGCTCCCGGCGGATCAGCCGGGGCGGCCGGTTCTGAGGGTTCGGCTCACCTGAGGTGAGCCGAACCCGGCGCACTCACCAGCCGGAGCCGGTCCCACCCGAACCCGTGTTGGCCACGATGGTGCCGATGACCATCTGCGCGAGCCCCGCGATCAGGCTGAGAATTCCCATGGTGTCCTCCGACTTCCGCTTCCTCACCGACTGTCCGGTGTAGCCGTGAACCTAACCCGGCAAACTTGAGAAAGTGGCTCATTTCAGAACATTTCCCACAATGTGCCACCCGTGGTCATGATTCAGCTAATGCCCCGGGGTGCTAGAGCCAGCCGAGACGCTCGGCCGCCCGGACGGCTTCGGCGCGCGTGCGGGTGCCCGTTTTACCGATGGCGGAGGACAGATGGTTGCGGACCGTGCCCTCGGACAAGTGCAGCAGTTTGGCGATGGCGCCCGCCGTCGCGCCGTCAGCGGCCGCGGCGAGAACCTCGCGTTCCCGGGCGGTGAGGGGTGAGGTTCCGGCCGTGAGGGTTTCGGTGGCCAGGGCCGGGTCGACGACGCGCAGGCCCAGGTGGACACGGCGGACGGCGTCGGCGAGTTCCCGGGCGGGGGTGTCCTTGACGACGAAGCCGGAGGCGCCCGCGTCGATGGCACGGCGCAGGTAGCCCGGGCGGCCGAAGGTGGTGACCATCAGGATGCGGACCGCCGGATGGGCGGCGTGCAGATGGGCGGCGGCCGAGATGCCGTCCAAGCCGGGCATTTCCACGTCCAGCAGGGCCACGTCGGGGGTGGTGCGCTCGACGGCGGCGAGCACCTCGTCGCCGCGGCCGACCTCGGCGACCACGTCGAGGTCGGGTTCCAGGCTCAACAGGGCCGCCAGGGCGCCGCGGACCAGAGCCTGGTCGTCGGCGAGCAGCAGTTTGATCATTCCGGCTCCTTGATCGTCTCCGGGAAGCTTGCCAGCACCCGGAAGCCGCCGTCCGGGCGCGCGCCCAGGGTGAGTTCGCCGCCGGTGGCCCGGACCCGCTCGCGCAGTCCGGACAGGCCGGATCCGGTGCGGGCCGAGTCGCGCGGGCCCACGCCGTCATCGGCGATCTCGATGCTGTTCGGGGTGACCCGGACCCAGCAGTGCGCCGCGCCGCTGTGCCGCACCACATTGGTGACGGCCTCGCGCAGCACCCAGCCGAACACGACGCTGTGCCGCGATGGCAGTTCGCCGGGATCCGGTAGCACGGCCTCGATTTCGGCGGCGTCGAGCGCGGTGCGGGCAGTGGTCAGCTCGCCGGCGAGCGAAACCGCCCGCAGCCCACCGACGGTCGAGCGCACTCCGGCCAGCGCCTCCCGCGCCAGCTGTTCCACATCCGCCATCTCCGTCTTCGCGCGCTCGGGGGCGACGTCGACGAGCCGTTGCGCCAATTCGGTTTTCACGGTGATGACGGTGAGCGAGTGGCCGAGGATGTCGTGCACGTCGCGCCCGACCCGCAGCCGCTCCTCCGCCACGGCCAGTTCGGCGAGCTGCTGCCGGGCGATGTGCAGTTCGTGATTGCGTTGCAGGATCACCCGGATCCCGCCGACCGCGAAGGCCGCCAACACGATCGACTGCATCAGCGAGTACGCGGGCGGCTGCCCGGTGAGCAGTTGCGGCAGCACCGCGAACACCACGATCAACGCGAGTTCGAGGGGGGCCGCCCGCCGCACCGGGAGCGTGAACGCGATGTAGGAGGCCATGTAGACGCCCAGCCCGAGCATCTGCGAGTGCAGGGTGACCGCCGCGGCCGCGATCAGCGCCGCCTGCACGGCCAGGGATCCGGCCACCGCCGGCCAGGGCGGCCGCGGCGGCCAGCCCTGGTCGGACGGGCCGCGCACCAGCAGCCAATAGGACGCGACGTAGGCGACGCCGAAGGCGACGATCACCGCGATCGTGTACGTGCGGGCCACCGGATTCTCGAGCTGCCAGCCCTGTCGCAGCGGGTCGAACAGGTATACCGCCCACACGGCCGCGAGCAGCGTCCCGAACCGTCGCCGTCGCCGAATACCCGCCTCTTCCGCGTCCACACCGCGGGACGCTACCCGAGCCCATACCGATCGTCGCCGGTCAGCGTGCGGTCCTACGGCGGATCGAGACGGCATGACAGCGCTCAGGGACAGCATCGGGGCAGCCGGCGGCACCGGCCCGGGGCAACGCGGCACGAGCCACACAGGGTGAGGTTCACACGAATACCGTCACCCGCCGCGACCTGCCGCGCATCCTCGGTTCGTCACTGTCCGCCCATGACAGATGTCATGGGCGGGGCGAGGATCAGGCCGTGACGGTGACGCTGTGCAGACCGCCCGGGCCGATCGGGAACGGCGGGCGCTCCTCGGCGTCCTGGACCTCGCCGGAGCGGCTGATGGCGCGGGCCTGAATGGTGTGGGTGCCCGGCGGCACATCCACGATGGTGCGCCAGCGCCGCCAGGCGGCGGGAGCCAGTTCGGAGCCGAGTTCCACCGGCAGCCAGTCGGTTTCGCCGATCCGGATCTCCACCCCGGCGACCCCGTGCGGCGGGGCCCAGGCCACGCCCGCGACGGTGAACTTGCCGCCGCCCGCGCCGCCGCCGGAGGCGACGTCGATGCGGGCCTGCGGCCGCACCCACAGCGGTTCGGTGGGCCAGCCGCGCTTCCACCAGTAGTCGACGTGGCTGTCGTCGGTGAGCTCGAGTTCGCCGACCCACTTCGCACCCGAGTACTGGCCGTAGATGCCGGGCACGAAAACCCGTGCGGGAAAGCCGTGTTCGGGCGGCAGCGGCTCCCCGTTCATGCCGATGACCAGGTAGCCGGGCCATTCGCCGGTGCGCAGCGGTTCCAGCGGCAGCGAGATGGTGTAGCCGTCGACGGCGCGGGTGACCAGCCGGGTCGCGCCGGATTCGGGGACGGCGTGGTCGAGCAGCTCGGTCAGCGGGACGCCGAGCCAGCGGGCATTGGCGCAGCGGCCGGAACCGACGGTGTTGTGCACGCACACCATGACGGCGTCGAATTCGACGGCCTGCTCGGCCAGATCGGCCAGCGACAGCCGCAGCCGATGGGCGACCCGGCCGCCGATGGACAGCCGCCAGTCGGCGGGGTCGATGCGCGGCGCTCGCGAATTCACGTCCGCCACATAGAATTTGCTCGCGGGCGTGATCAACGGAGTCAGGCCGGGCTCGCTGCCGATGCCGTCGTCGGGGACCGGGACGTGCGCGCCCATCGGGCCGACCCGGCGGGCCCGTTCCCGGTGCCGCTGATCCTGGCGTCGCACCAGCGTTTCGGCGGCGGCGATCAGGCCGGTTCCCGCTGCGGCCCACAACAATCCGTGCCCGGTGGGCTTGCGCAGTCCGGCCCGCAGGACGGCCGCGGCGGCCACCGCGCCGAGCGCCCCGGGCACCGAGCGGTCGGTGCTGCGCAGGGCCGCGGCCGCCGTGGCGGCGCCGAACACGGCGGCCGCGGGGGTGCGCAGCCGCGGCGGGAGCAGCGCCGTGCCGACGGCCGCGCCCACACCCCACAGCGCGACACCGAGCCGGGTCATCTCCTTGTCGTGGTCCCCGGCCTGCGCCACCATGGTCTCGACCACCGGCACGGGCGCGTAATCGGCGGCCAGCCGCCCGATTCCGTCGAGCATGGAGCCGCCGCGCGCCGCGGCGAGCAGCTCGCCCGCGCCGAGCGCGCCCACCCCCACCGCGACCGCGTGCAGCAGCCCCTTCTCGTCCGCCGTCCCCTTCACCGACACTTCTCCGAACCTTCCGTCGCCGACCGGGTTTCCGGGCCCATTGTTCCCCAGCCGAGCGGATCGCGGCCAGGATCAGCGGCTCAGATACGCCGCGACCAGGGGGCCGATCTCCTCCCACGCCTCCGGGGTGGTGAGCCGGTTGTGCCCGAATTCGACGGGGCGGTGGTCGATCCGGCCCGCGATGTAGGGCTGCCAGGTGCTGACGTTCGGGATGGGGTCCGGGTTGCCCGAGGCGGCGATGAACAGCAGGTCGCCGTCGAAGACCTCGTGCTCGTGGGCGGCGATCTGCCGCAGCAGATGACACATGTCCCCGTAGACGTTCTCCAGTTCGGTTGCGGAGAAACTGATTCCGGCCGACTCCAGCAGTTCGGCGGCGCGGTCGGCCGTGAGGTCGTCGAGTCCGGGCGGGATGTCGATGCCGCCGAATTCGGCCAGCAGCAGCGACAGCGGCGGAATGGCGGTGTCGTCACGTACGGCGACGTCGGCGCGGGAGTCGAGCATGATCAGCGAGGGCACCTCCGCACCCCGGCGGCGCAGTTCGACCGCGGTGGCGTGCGCCAGCGGACCGCCCGCCGAGTAGCCGAGCAGCTGGTAGGGACCCTCGGGCTGCACGCGAAGGATCTCCTCGGCATAGCGCACGGCCAGGTCGCGCACGGTGCGGTCGGTCGTCCCGCCGTCGGTCACACCCGGAGACTGGATGCCGTAGATGGGGTGCGCACCGTCGATGTGGCGGACCAATCCGCCGTAGCACCAGGCCAATCCGATGGCCGGATGCACACAGAACAGCGCGGCACCGTCACCCTGCGGGCGCATCGGCAGCAGCACCCCCATCGACTGCTCCACGCCCGGTTGCGCGGCGGCTTCGCCGAGGCGTCGCGCCAGCGCGGCGGGGGTGGGATCGAGGAACATCCACTGCAGCGCCATCGGAAGGCCGGTCGCCTCCCGCACCTGGGTGACGACGCGGACCGCGCCCATCGAGGTGCCGCCGACATCGAAGAAGTTGTCGTCCACGCCGACTCGCGGAGACTCCAGCACGGCTTCGAAAGCGGCGACGAGGATGCGTTCCTCCTCGGTTCGCGCGGCCCGATAGCCGCGATGGACCGGAGCCTGCGCCACCTGGCTCGGCTTCTCGTGGGGAGTCGCCGTCAGCGCCGGCAGCCCTGCCCCGGCCACCTCGATGGCGCCGACCGCCGCCAGGGGATCGGCTGTCATCGCGTCCAGGATCGCGAGGAAGCCGTCGACCATGGCCACGGCGGTGGAGCGGTCGAACAGGTCGGTGGCGAAGGTGAGGGAGGCGGTCATCCCCGCGGGCTCCTCCGCGGCGCCGAACTGTTCGGCCAGCATCCATTCGAGATCGAACTTGGAACCGGGCGCGGGCGCGTCCAGCGGGCGGACCGCCAAGCCCGGCAGCGCCGTTCGCTCGGTCCGCACGTTCTGGAAGGCCAGCAGCACCTGGAACAGCGGGTGACGGTCGGTGGAGCGGACCGGGGCCAGCGCCTCCACCAGTCGTTCGAACGGCAGGTCCAGATTGCCGTAGACGGCCAGGTCGGCGCGGCGGACCGCGTCGAGGGTGGCGGCGAATCCGGCGGCGGGATCGACCTGCGAGCGCAACACCACGGTGTTGACGAACATGCCCACGAGGTCATCGAATTCGCCGTCGCCGCGACCGGCGACCACCGAACCGAGCGCGATGTCCGGGTGACCGGACATCCGCGCCAGCAGCACCGCGAGGGCGGCGTGCACCACCATGAACGGGGTCGCGCCGTGGGCGCGGGACAGCTGCTGAACTCGGTCTTGAACGGTTGCGGGAACGGTGAATTCGATGCGATCGCCGGTACCGGACGGCAGGGTCGGGCGGGGGCGGTCGGTGGGCAGGGCGTGGACCTCGGGCAGACCGGCCAGGGTGGTGCGCCAGAATTCCAGCTGCCGACTCGCGAGGCTGCCGGGATCGCTCTCCGCGCCCAGCAGTTCGTGCTGCCACAGGGCGTAGTCGGCGTACTGCAGCGGCAGCGGCGTCCATTCGGGCGCGACGCCCGCGGTGCGAGCGGCGAACGCGTACACGACGTCTCGCGCCAAGGGGGCCATCGACCAGCCGTCGGCCGCGATGTGGTGGACCGCCATCGCCAGCACGGTGCGTTCCGGCCCGACGTGGAGGACACACACCCGCAGCGGGGTTTCGCGGGTGATGTCGAAGCCCCGCGACAGCTGGGTGATCAGCGCGGCGTGGATGCCGTCCGCGGTGACATCGAGTTCGGCGATCGGCGTGGAACCCGGGGTCGGCGGCAGAATCCGCTGGTCCGGAAGGCCGTCGGGCCCGGCCGGATAGATCGTCCGCAGCGTCTCGTGCCGGGCCACGACATCGTCGATCGCGGCGCGCAGCGCCGAGACATCGAGCGCGCCATCGATGTCGAAGGCGCCGGGAATGTTGTAGAGCGGCGAGCCCGGGTCGTACTGGTTGAGGAACCACATGCGCTGTTGTGCCGCCGACAACGGGATCCGCGCCGGGCGCGGGCGCGGTCCGGGACGCGGGCGGTCGGACGCGGCGCCCGCCGCCACGAGTGCGGCCAGCTCGGCCACGGTCGGGGCGTCGAAGAGCGCCCGCACCGGCACGGCGGCGTCCAGGGCGGCGCCCACCCGGGCCACGACCCGGGTGGCGATCAGCGAATTGCCGCCGAGCGCGAAGAAGTCGTCGTCGCGCCACACCCGATCGATGCCGAGCACTTCGGCGAAGGCCGCCGCCACCGCGGTCTCCACGGGCCCCTCGGGGGCCAGGTGAGCGCGGGCCTCCTGCCGCGGGGCGGGCAGGGCGTCCAGGTCCAGCTTGCCGTTGGCGGTGCGCGGCAGCTCCGGTAGCACCATGACCGCGGTGGGCACCATGTAGGACGGGAGTCGGTGCGCGGCAGCCTTCTTCAGTTCGGCCGGCACCGGCTCGGCTCCGGGTGCGGCGACCACGTAGGCGGCCAGCAGGCCGCCGTGGCCGTCGTCGCGCACCACCGCGACCGCCCGCGCGACCGACGGGTCGGCGGTCATGGCCGCCTCGACGTCGCCGAGTTCGATGCGCAGGCCGCGCAGTTTGACCTGGGTGTCGGTGCGGCCCAGGTACTCCAGGTTCCCGGCGCGGCGGCGCACCAGGTCGCCGGTGCGGTACATGCGCTCCCCCGGCACGCCGTGCGGGTCGGCGACGAAGCGGGCGGCGGTCAGGTCGTAGCGGCCGAAGTACCCGCGGGCCAGCGGGATTCCGGCCAGATACAGTTCGCCGACCACGCCGTCGGGGACCGGTCGCAGCCGCTCGTCCAGGACGAGGGCGCGCACGCCGGGCGCGGGGATGCCGATGGTGACCGGCTCACCGGAGCGCACGGCCCCGCCGACGGCCCACACGGTCGCCTCGGTCGGGCCGTAGTCGTTGAAGTGACCGCGACCCTCGGCGGCCCATGCCGTCACCAGCTCGGGCGGGCAGGGCTCGCCGCCGGTGACGATCAGGCGCAGGTCGTCCAGGCCCGCGGGGTCCACGGTGGCCAGGGCCGAGGGCGTGAGGGCGATGTGCGAGACGCGTTCGCGGGACAGCAGTTCCCCGAGTTCGAGTCCGGCGAAGACGGTGGGCGGCGCCACGACCAGGGTGGCGGCCGCGCCGACGGCCATGAGCAGCTCCACGACCGAGGCGTCGAAACTGGGCGAGGCGACGTGCAGGACGCGGGAATCGCGGGTGATCTCGTCCCGCTCCCGCTGGGCGGCAGCCAGATTCGCGAGACCCGCGTGGGACACCACCACGCCCTTGGGCGCGCCGGTCGATCCCGAGGTGAAGATCACGTACGCGGGATTGGCGGTGTTCCTGGGGATTCCGGCGAGTTCGGGCGGGTTGTCGTCGGCGTCGGGCTCGTCCAGGCACCACCAGTGCACGCCGCCGGGCAGGCGGGGGCGCTGGTCGGTGACGGTGAGACCGAGGCGCACCCCGGACACGTCGATGATGCGGGCGATGCGATCGGGCGGGTACGCCGGGTCCACGGGGACGAAGGCCGCGCCGGTGCGAGCGACGGCCCAGACCGCCACCACCGATTCGATGGAGCGCGGAATACCCACGGCCACCAGTGTTTCCGGGCGGGCGCCTGCGGCCGCGAGTCGTCGGGCCACCTGGTCGGCGCGGGCATCGAGTTCGCGGTAGGTCAGGCTCCGGCCGCCGCAGACCACGGCGATGCCGTCCGGATTGGCGGCGACGGCGTCGGCCATGATCTCGGCCAGGGTGCGCGGGGGCGTCACCGGGGCGCGGCCGCCGCCGAGCCGGTCCCGCTCCGCCGGGGTGAGCAGGTCCAGATCGCCGACCGGGCGCGGGGATTCGGTCGTGATCTCACCCAGCAGGTGGACCAACCGGTCGGTGAAATCGGTCATGGTGGCGGCGTCGAACAGGTCCGTGGCGTAGCAGCAGCGCAGCTCCAAGCCGTCGGTATCGCCGATCACGGTCAGGCTCAGGTCGAATCGGCTGTTGGTCTGCGGCAGTTCGAGCGGGGCCACGGTCAGGTCGGGCAGCCGCAGTTCGGGCATGGGCAGGTTCTGGAACACCAGCATGACCTGGACCACGGGGTGGCGGGCCTCCGAGCGGGCCGGGGACAGCACCTCGACGAGCCGCTCGAAGGGCACGTCGGCGTGCTCGAACGCCGCCAGATCGGTGTCGCGCACGCGATCCAGCAGGGCTCCGAAACCCTCGGCGGGCCGGACGTCGGTGCGCAGGACCAGCGTGTTCACGAACATGCCGACCAGGTCGTCGAGTTCGCGCACGCCACGGCCCGCCACCGGGGTGCCGACCACGACATCGGCGGTCCCGCCGAGCCGGGCCAGCAGCACGGCCAGGGCCGCGTGCACCACCATGAACGGCGTCGCCCGATGCTCCCGGGCGTACCGGTCGATCGCGTCGCTCACGGTGCGGTCCACGCGCGCGGTGTGTTCGGCCGCCTGATGCGAGGCGCGGGCCGGGCGCGGACGGTCGGTCGGCAGCTCCAGATGATCCGGCACCCCGGCCAGCGTGTCCGACCAGTAGGCGACCTGCCGGGCGGCCGATGAGCGGGCATCCTCCTCATCGCCCAGCCGATCCCGCTGCCACAGGGTGTAATCCGCGTACTGCACCGGCAGCGGCTCCCAGGTGGGGACTTCACCGGCCGCGCGGGTCGCGTAGGCGGCGGCCACATCCCGGGTCAGCGGCGCCATCGAGAATCCGTCGGTCGCGATGTGGTGGGCGACGAGGACGACGACGTGGTCGTTCACGTCACCGGCGGAGGCGTCGATCCGGAACACGCGAACGCGCAGTGGGACAGCGGCAGTGACGTCGAACCCGTCGCCGATGGTTTCCGCGACCACCGTGGGCAGCGCGTCCGGGGTCACCGGAATCGGCTCGAGGTCGAGGGGGACCTCGCCGGCGTCGAGGACGTGCTGCATGCCGACGCCGTCGATGTCGGGGTAGACGGTACGCAGGGTTTCGTGGCGGTCCAGGACGTCGTGGAGTGCGGCGCGCAGAGCGGCATGGTCCAGGCGGCCCGTCAGGCGCAGGGCCACCGGCACGTTATAGGCCGGGGACGCCGGGTCGAAGCGGTTCACGAACCACATGCGCTGCTGCGCCGGGGAGAGGGGAACCAGGGCTGGGCGCTCGGCCCGGGTCAGAGCCGGTGCGGCGGTGTCGGATTCGGTAGCGGTCAGGCGGTCGGCGAGCTCGGCGACCACCGGGGCCTCGAACAGCAGCCGGACGGGGACCGTGCGGTCCAGGTGCGCGGCCAGGCGGGCGGCGACGCGGGTCGCGATGAGCGAATCGCCGCCGAGGGCGAAGAAGTCGTCGCGGGCGCCGACGCGGTCCAAGCCCAGCACCTCGGCGAAAGTCGCGGCGACGGTCGACGCCGTACCCGTCGGCTCGACGTATTCCGCCTGGACCAGTGACGGTTCCGGGAGGGCACGCGCGTCAACCTTGCCGGACACGGTGCGAGGCAGCTCCGGGAGCACCTGCAGGGTCGCGGGCACGAGATAACGCGGCAGCCGGTTCGCCGCCCACGCCAGCAGGTCGGGGACCGGGACCGGGGCGTCGAGGGTGACATACGAGCACAATGTCATCGCCCCGGCCGGATTCCTGCGGGCCACCGTCACCGCGGCCTCCACCTGCGGATGCGTCAGCAGGACGGCATCGACCTCACCCGGCTCCACCCGGATCCCGCGGATCTTGATCTGGAAGTCGGTGCGCCCCGCGTACTCGAAACCCGTTGTGGTGCAGCGCATCAGGTCGCCAGTACGGTACATGCGCTGACCGGCCGCGAACGGGTCGGCGACGAACCGGCTCGCGGACAGCGCAGCGCGGCTCGCATAGCCACGCGCCAACCCGGGGCCACGCACATACAACTCGCCCACCGAGCCGATCGGCACCGGGCGCAGCCACCCGTCGAGCACCTGCAACGTCGTTCCGGGCACCGGCGTGCCCACCAGGGCGGATGTCTCGGGCGTCATCGCGTCGCCGAAGCTCGCGGCCACGGTGGTTTCGGCCGGTCCATACGAATTCACCAGTGCGCGACCGGCACCCAACCGGGTGACGAGGGCGGGCGGGCAGACCTCGCCGCCCATGACGACGCTTCCGATCCCGTCCAGGTCGGCGGCGTCGAGCGTGCCGAGCACGCTCGGTGTGCAGACCAGGTGGGTGGCGGCGCCCGCGCGGATCGCCGCGGCCAGTTCGGCTCCGGCGCTCGCCTCCGGCGGCGCGACGACCAGCGTCGCCCCGGCCGCGAACGCGGACATCCACACCAGCATCGCGGCATCGAAAGCCGGGTTCACGCAATGCAGGACACGCGCATCGGCGGTGATCCCGCCGCGCGCCATCGTGGCTGCCACCATGTCGGCGAGCCCGGCATGCGAGACCACGACACCCTTCGGCGTGCCCGTGGAACCGGAGGTGAACACGACATAGGCCGCGTGCTCCGGACGCAAGGGCGCGGCGCGATCCGCATCGGTGACCGCCTCGCCGGACAGCGCGGCGCACTCGGCGGCGAACCGCGCATCGTCGATCCGCAGCCACTCCACCTCGCCGGGCAGCTCGGCGCCCGCCCCGTCCGATTCCCGGACCGCACCGGTAACTCCCAGTACCGCACCACATTCCGCGGCGATCGCGCTCGTCCGCGCGACGGGCTGGGTGATGTCCACCGGGACGAACGCCGCACCGGTCTTCGCGATCGCCCACACCGCGACCATGGACTCGATCGACCGGGGCAGGGCGACCAGCACGGTCCGCTCCGGCCCGGCTCCTTCCGCGATCATCCTGCGCGCCAATTGATTCGCCGCCGCCTCCAGTTGGCCGTAGGTGAGTTCGTGGACGTTCCGGCCGAGCCGAGCGTCCACCAACCGACCCGTACCCGTCGCGTCGGACTCCACGGCACGGGGTGCGGCGGCATCCACTCCGGCATCGGCGGGCGCGGTGCCGTCCACTCCGGCATCCACGGGCGCGGTGCCGTCCACTCCCGTAGCCACGGGCGCTGCATCGTCCACCCCGGCGGCGAGCGGGGAGGCATCGCGGATCGCGACCGCGTGCGGGGACGCGCCGGAACCCAAGAGGTCCGGTAGCAGGCGAGGCGTGCTCGCGGGCCGGCCGTGGCGGATCGCGGCATCGGCCTCCGGGGCCGCGCCGGTGACCGTGGCGATGCGGTGGGTCGACCGTCCGGTCAGCGCGACGAGGAGGCGGGACAGGGATTCGGCGAGCGAATCGGCTTGGTCGGCATCGAAATAGCGAGGCGAGCGGGTGAGCTCGAGGCGGAGTCCGTCATTGGCGTAGGCGGCCAGCGAGAGCGGGTAGTGGGTGCCGTCCTGGGCGCGCAGGTTGGTGACGGCGAGGTCGGCATGGCGCGTGGCGGCGGCCAGGGTGGCCGCGTCGACCGGGTAGGACTCGAACACGGTGGCGGTGTCGAAGAGCTGACCGAGTCCGGTGGCGGCGTGGATCTCGTCCAAGCCCAGGTGCTGGTGTTCGGCCAGGGCGGCCTGTTCGTGCTGGACGCGGGTGAGCAGGTCGGCGATGGATTCGGCCGGGTTCAGAGTGATCCGGACCGGGACGGTGTTCACCAGCATGCCGACCATGCGGTCGGAGCCGGGGAGTTCCGGCGGGCGGCCGGACACCGTGGCGCCGAAGACGATGTCGGTGGCTCCGGTCCGCTCGGCCAGCAGCAGCGCCCACGCGGCCTGGACCAGCGTGTTGACCGTGACCTGGCAGGCGGCGGCGGTGCGGCGCAGGGCGTCGGGCAGGCCCGCGGGAAGCGGAACCTCGTGGGCGACCGGCGCGGTCGCGGCCGCGGCGCGCGGGGCGGTGGGTGCGATCAAGGTGGGACCGTCGAGACCCGCCAAGGCCCGCGTCCACGCGGTGCGCGCTCGTTCGGCGGGGCGGGCGGCCAGCCATTCGAGGTGGGTGCGGAAGGGGACCGGGGTCGCGAAACCCGCGTCGTCACCCGAGGTTTCGTAGAGGCCGATGAGTTCCGCGAACAGCAGCGGCATGGACCAGCCGTCGAGAATCAGGTGATGGTTGGTGATGACCAGCCGGAACCGGCGCTCGCCCGCCGCGATGCACAGGAAGCGGATGAGCGGCGGGCGGTCCACCGCGAAGGGGACGCGCAGTTCGGCCGCGGCGAGAGCGTCGAGCTCCTCGGGGGTCGCGCCGATCGCCTCGCGATACTCGCACGGCACCGGCACCTCGGCCGGGATCACCTGTACGGCGCCGATATCCGAGTCGATGAACCCCGCGCGGAGCACGTCGTGGCGGCGGACCAGGGCTTCGGCGGCGGCTCGCAGCCGGTCCGGATCGAGGTCGGCTTCCACGTCGATGATCGCCTGCACCGAATAGCCGTCCGAGCGGCCCTCGGCCAAGTGGGCCTGGAACAGCAGGCCGCGCTGCAACGGCGTCAGCGGCCAGGCATCGGCGAGATGGCCGAGAGCCTGTTCCCAAGCGTCGATTTCGGGCTGCGAGACCTTCAGCAGGGGTAGGTCAGCGGGGGTCAGACCACCGGCATCGGGCCGCCGGAGCAGCTCGGCGATCTCGCGGATAGCCGAAAGCCATTCGCGCGACAGCGTTTCCACGTCCTCGGCGGCGATCGCATCGGAGGCGTACTGCCACATCGCGCGAATCCGCGGCCCCGCCGCCGACTCCAGGGTGACGGCATCCACCGACAGCACCGCCGCCAGCGGCATGGACGGGTCGGCGTGCCCGCCCAGCCGGTCGCCGACCGCGATCGGCAGCCAGTCGCCCTCGAGCTCGATATCGGGGATCTGGCCCAGGTAGTTGAAACCGAGCTGCGGCTCCGGGAAGGCGGCGAGCTCGGACGCGGTCTCGGGATTCAGATAGCGCAGCAGGCCGTAGCCGAGGCCACTGCGCGGCACGGCACGCAGCTGCTCCTTGACGTTCTTCAGCACCGATTCCACCGCGTCGGAGCCCGAATCACCGTTCATGGCAACGGGTCCCAGCCGGACCGGCACCTGCGCGGTGAACCAGCCGACCGTCCGCGACAGGTCCGCTCCCGCGACAGCGGTCTCGTCACGGCCGTGGCGCTCGACCATGACCACGGTGCTCGCGGCCCCGGTCTCGCCGCGCCCGGCACGCCGGCGCGCGAGCGCCATGGTCAAGGCGGCCAGCAGGGCGTCCTCGACCCCGCACCGATAGGTTCCGGCGAGCCGGGTGACCAGAATCGACGAGACGTCCTCCGGCACTTCCAGATCGACGCGGGCGGCGGTGCGGTGGGTGTCCACCGCCGGGTCCAGCGCGCGCGATCCGATCGGAGCGGCCTCGGCCAGGACGTCGCGCCAGTACGCGAGTTCTCGCCTCGGCCACGGCAGGTCCACCACCGCACCGTCCGGGTGGTCCGCGCCGCCGGTATCGGCGTTCGCGACCGCGGCCAGCGCGGACGACCACGTGCGCATCGACGTTCCCGTCTCGCGTAGTTCCGGCCGGGTACCGGAGACGGCCTGCGCCCAAGCGGACATCAAGTCGGGCAGCAGGATTCGCCACGACACCGCGTCACAGGCCAGGTGGTGGACGGCGATCGCCAGCCGTCCCGAGCGGCCCGCGCCCGCGTCCAGCCAGGTCAGGGCGAGCATCGACCCCGAGCGCGGATCCAGGCGGTTGACGGCCGACGCCAAGGCGCGATCGATCGCGGCGGCGGTGATCACGACCTCGGCTTCCGGCTCGCCGACTCCGTCGCCCGCGACGCCCCGCACCGCGGCACAGTCGATTCGGGTCAGCAGGTTCGCCGCGTCGACGGTCTCCGGTGGGGCGACATCCAATCGCAGCCCGTCATCGGTGCGGACGACGCGGGCCCGCAGCATGTCGTGGCGGTCGAGCACCGCCTGCACGGCGGCGAGCACCATCGCGGGTTGGGCCCCGACCGGGACCTGGACCACCATCGACTGCGCGAAATGCCGCCAGCCGGGACGACTCAACAGCCAGGACGCGACCGGTGTCAGCGGCAGCCGGCCGACGCCGCCGCCCGGAAGTTCGGCGAGCCGCTCGTGGCGATCCTCCAGATGCGTGACCACGGCGGCCAGACCCGCCGGAGTGCGATGCTCGAAGACCTCGCGGGCGGAGAAGACCAGACCCGCCGCGCGGGCGCGCGAGACCAGGGTGATGGCCATGATCGAGTCGCCGCCCAAGGCGAAGAACGAGGTGCCCGGGCCGACCCCGGGGATGCCGAGGACCTCGGCGAACAGGGTGCACAGTGCGCGTTCGGTCTCGGTGGCCGCCGCCCCGGCATCGATCGGTTGCGCCACAACGGGTTCCGGGAGCGCGCGCCGATCCACCTTGCCGTTGGCGGTGAGCGGCAGCGCGCCCAGCACGGTGACGGTCGCGGGCACCATGTACGGCGGCAGCCGGTGCGTGGCGTGGTCCAGCAGCTCGGCCTCGGTGATCGCGTGCCCGGCGTGCGGCACCACGTACGCGGCCAGCACGGTGCCACCGCCGGCGCCCGGACGCGCCACGGTCACCGCGATCTCCACCCCGGCGTGCGCGTTCAGGGCGGCGTCGATCTCCCCCAGCTCGACCCGCATACCGCGCAACTTGACCTGGAAGTCACCACGACCCACGTACTCGAGCACGCCGTGCTCGGTCCAGCGCACCAGATCTCCGGTGCGGTACATACGCGCCCCGGCCGCACCGTCCGGCGCGGGCAGGAACCGTTCCGCGGTCAGACCGGGACGGCCCGCGTACCCGCGCGCCACCCCCGGACCGCTCACGTACAGCTCCCCCGCCACGCCGATCGGCACCGGGCGCAGCCAGCGGTCCAGCACCAGCATCCCCGCGCCCGGAATCGGATCGCCGAGACCGGACTGGACGCCCGCGACCAGGCCACCGGTGTAGGTGACCGCCACCGTGGTCTCGCTGGGCCCGTACGAATTCAGCAGATCCCGCCCGGCCCCGAAGCGCGCCACGATATCCGGCGGCGTCGGCTCACCGCCCGAGGACACCGCGCGCACACCGTCGAGCGCGTTCGACTCCAGCGTGGACAGCACCGCGGGGGTGGAACACACCTGCGTGATGCCGTAATCCCGGACCAGTCCGGCCAATTCGGCGCCGAGCACCGGATCCGGTTCGGCCACCACCAGCGTCGCGCCCGCGGCGAACGCCATCAGCCACTCCAGCACCGCCGCGTCGAAGCTCGGGTTCAAGCACTGGAGGACACGGGAACCCGGATCCACCCGGTACGCGGACACGATGGCCGCGGCCAGACCGGCCAGACCGGAGTGGGTCACCACCACGCCCTTCGGCACGCCCGTCGACCCGGAGGTGAAGACCAGGTAGGCCGGATTCTCGACCCGGGGACGGCCACGAAGCTCGTGGTCGGTCAACGGCAGATCCGACAGCGCGGCGTCGTCGGAGGCCGCGCCACCGCCTCGCACGAGATCATCCAGGGCGATCCACGGCATCGAATCCGGCAGTTTCGCAGACGATTCCGTAAAGGCGAGACCGACCGTCGCGCCCGCTTCGGCGGCGATATCGGCCAGCCGGGCCGCGGGCAGGGCCGTGCCCACGGGCACGAACGCCGCACCGGTCTTGGCCACCGCCCACAAGGCGACCACCGCCTCGATCGAGCGCGGCAGGGCGAGCAGGACCGTCGACTCCGGGCCCAGAACGGGCGCGTCCGAGCCGGACCCGGCGGCGCGCGATATCCGGCGCGCCAGCCGATTCGAGAGCGCGTCCAACTCGCCGTATGTCAGTCGCCGATCGGCGGCCATGACCGCGATCGCGTCGGGCCCCGCCCGATGCAGACCGGCGGCCAGGATCTCCGGCAGCAGCCGCGGTTCGGGTGCGGTCATCCCGTGCGCGCCCGCCAGCAGCGGCTTCTCGTCCGCCACCGTGTAATCCAGCGCGGCCACGGGAGTCCCGGCCTCCGCCGACAGCAGCGAATCCAGCAGCGCCAGGAACCGGCGGTGATGCCGGGCCAGCGAATCCTCGTCGTACAACCGCGGATTCGCCGCGAAGTCGACATGGATCGGCGCACCCGCCCCGTGCTGATAGAAGTTGACGAACAGGTCCTCGATCGGCCCCGACGTCACCACGTGCAGGCTCGATTCGACGCCCTCGAAATCGATCCCGGCCGGGAACAACATGATGTTGATGACCGGCCCGGTCATCCCCCGCCCGAACTCGGCCTGGCGTCCCCCGTCATTCCCGGCCGCGGCCCGGTCGCCGTCCTCCTCTCGCGAACCGTCCTGGCGCATGTCCTCGTGGCGGAAGCGTTGGTGGCGTAGGGCTCCCGACGCCGCGACCCGGACCGCGTCCAGGACCTCGCCGACCCGCCCGGTGCGCGGCACCGGCACGCGCAGCGGCACCACATTGGCGATCATGCCGCCCGAACGCCGCAGGACCGCGGTGGTGCGGCCGGAGACCGGCAGGCTCAGGACCACGTCCTCCGTCGCGGTCAGGCGGGCGTAGTAGAGCGCGACCGCCGCCATGACCACGGTCGCCGAGCTGGTGTCGAAGCGGCGGGCGGCGGCTTCCAGCCGGGCGGCGGTGCCGTCACCGAGCTGGGCGCGGGCCTCACGTCCCAGCGCACACGCCGGGGCGGTGGCCGCGACCAGGCTGCAACGGTCGGGCATGCCCGCGGTGGCCTCGCGCCAGTAGTGCTCGTCGGTGACGTACCGGGAGGACTCCCGGTACGCCATCTCCGCCTCGTGCACTGCCAACAGCGAGGCCGCGGTGCCGGGAGGCGCCGATTGCCCGCGCACCGCGGCGTTGTACAGCTCGGCGACCCGATACAGCATGGTCACCGAACCGAATCCATCGATGAGAAGGTGGTGAGCTCTGGTGTACCACAGGTGATGGGACTCCCCGACCCGGATCACCGTTGATACCCCGGCGTTCACACCGAACAGGTCGATCGGCCGCGCCACGTCGGCACGCATCCACTCCAGCGCCTCGGCGACCGGATCGGTGCGATCGGTGAGATCCAGGAACCCGATCTCGCGCTCCATCCCGGCGTCGACCACCTGACACGGCTGGTCCCCGGCCTCGACGAACCGCAGGACACCCGAACCGAACTCACGGCCCGCCAGCACCGCCACCCGCCGCAGCGTCTCGACCTCGAGTGGCCCGCGCATCTCGATGTACTGGGCCTCCGACAACGGCACGGCCGGATCCAGCTGCTGGGCGTAGAACATCCCCAGCTGCGCCGGGGATAGCGGGAAGGTGTGGCCGGAAACTCGCGTCATGCTTACCGCCTAACTGCTGGTCGAGAAGGATTCATCGGTCGGCGCCACCTCGTAGGCGGGCACCTGGGAGGCGTGCCGGGAAGTCAAGCGACTCACCATGACCGAGCGCACGTGCGTGGGCAGCGTCGGCGCGAACTTGCGCACATAGGCGTCCGCCCATTCGGGGTCGTCGAGCAGGAACGGGAAGTCGGTGGTCATCATGGCGCGCACCACCAGCATCGGCATCGGCGCGTCCAGGGGCCGAAACTCCTTGTTCCACAGGCCCGGTTGATCACAGCCCGGATAGAATTGCCCGAGCATCGAGCCGCGCTCCACGAATTTGGTCTTGAATTCCTCATGGATCTCGTCGATCAAGGAATAGTCGGTCAAATTCGGGAATACCGTGATCAATGCGCGCAGCACCGATGAGGAACTACCGTTCCCCGTGGGCAGTTCCGGATACAGCTCCAGGGCGTCGCGAATGATCGCGCGCACCCACATCGGCCGCGGTTCCGCCGCCGGCACCTGCGCCAGCCACAGCAGATCCCGCCGCATCGACGGCCGGACGTACGGACAAACCGGCCCGTCACGGCCCAGTTCGTCACTGGGTTGGGTCAGCATGGAATCCGCCCAGGACCGGAACGCCGCCACCGTCGGCCGGGCGGCCGGGCAGGTTGATCCGATGTCCCCCAAAGGGACCCACTGTAGCCCCGAGCGGGGGCCGGTAACACGCTCGCTCATGACTCACCTCGGCTGATCGAGCTTCGGCAGGAGAAGGCGCCGTTGCCCACATACTCAAATAGTGGCCCGGTCATGAGCCGTTAACACGAGTAGTGGGTTACCCAATTTATCTATGACACTCCGAATTTCGCCGAGGAGAAAATAAAGAAAAGACCGGTCAGGCATTGACCGGTCTTTTCTGTGGGACTGGGATCAGGCGCCGATGAGGCGCGCGGCCAGGTAGCCCTCTACCTGATCCAGGGCCACCCGCTCCTGGGCCATCGAGTCACGTTCACGCACCGTGACGGCGTGGTCCTCGAGCGTGTCGAAGTCGACCGTGATGCAGAACGGGGTGCCGATCTCGTCCTGGCGACGGTAGCGGCGGCCGATGGCGCCGGCATCGTCGAAGTCCACGTTCCAGTTCCGGCGCAACTGCGCGGCCAGGTCCTTGGCCTTCGGCGACAGGTCCGCGTTGCGCGACAACGGCAGTACCGCCGCCTTGACCGGAGCGAGCCGCGGATCCAGGCGCAGCGTGGTGCGATCCTCCACGCCGCCCTTGGCGGTCGGCACCTGCTCGACGTGGTACGCGTCGACCAGGAACGCCATCAGCGAACGGGTCAGACCGGCCGCGGGCTCGATGACGAAGGGGGTGTAGCGCTCACCGGTCTGCTGGTCGAAGTAGACCAGCTCCTTGCCCGAGTGCTCCGAATGCGTCTTCAGGTCGAAGTCGGTGCGGTTGGCGACACCCTCGAGCTCGCCCCACTCGCTGCCCGCGAAGCGGAAGCGGTACTCGATGTCCACCGTGCGGGTGGAGTAGTGGGACAGCTTCTCCTTCGGATGCTCGAACAGCCGCAGGTTCTCCGGGTCGATACCGAGGTCGGTGTACCAGGCCATGCGGGTGTCGATCCAGTACTGGTGCCACTGCTCGTCCTCGCCCGGCTTGACGAAGAACTCCATCTCCATCTGCTCGAACTCGCGGGTGCGGAAGATGAAGTTGCCCGGGGTGATCTCGTTGCGGAACGACTTGCCGATCTGTGCGATGCCGAACGGCGGCTTCTTGCGCGCGGTGGTGGCGACATTGTCGTAGTTGACGAAGATGCCCTGCGCGGTCTCCGGACGCAGGTAGTGCATGCCCTCTTCGGACTCGACCGGGCCCAGGTAGGTCTTCAGCATCATGTTGAAGTCCTTGGGCTCGGTCCACTTGCCCACGGTGCCGCAATCCGGGCACACGATGAGCTCCATGGACACCGAGTCCGGGTCGTCGAGCTTGTTCTTCTCGGCGTACGCCTCCTGCAGGTGGTCCTGCCGGTGCCGCTTGTGGCAGTTGAGGCATTCCACCAGCGGGTCGTTGAACACCGCGACGTGACCCGAGGCCACCCACACCTGACGCGGCAGGATGATCGAGGAGTCCAGACCGACGACGTCGTCGCGGCTGGTCACCATGGACCGCCACCACTGCCGCTTGATGTTCTCCTTGAGCTCCACGCCCAGCGGACCGTAATCCCAGGCCGACCTCGTTCCGCCGTAGATCTCACCGCTCGGGTACACGAGACCCCGACGCTTGGCGAGATTGGCGACGGTGTCCACCTTCGACTTGGGTGCCACTGAACAGTTCTCCATCCGTGTCCGGAAGATTGCAAAGGATTAGGTCCAGACTATCTGCCGCGAGCAACCCACTTTGCACCCACTGCCCCCACAAGCAGGGGATGCAGCCCTGATCACAACCGGCCATATTGGAACGAGGACACTGGTCGGCACGCGGGGGTGCGCGATCCACAACAGCACAGGGGTGGGCCATGCGAACGTATGGGAGCAAGTACACGGTGGCGCTCGCGATCGTGGCGGTGACACTGCTCGGCAGCGCCGTTCTGCTCAATCGTATCCAGGCCCGCCCGGCGGACGATGCGGGTTCGACGATCGCCACGACCGCGCCCGTGGACCTGGGCCACCCGTTCGCCAACACCCCGACCGCCACCTGGTCCGAAGGCGCGGCCGGAATCCAGCCGCCCGCCGCCGCCCCGATCGGGCGCTACTCGGCCGCGACCGTGACCGCGGCCACCGATCGCGTCAAACAGTTGATCGTCGCCGCCCGGCTGGATCAGCACGTCCTCGAAACCCAGGACGCCGAACCGGTGCTGGCCCTGCTGGCCACCCACCAGGTCGAGGACATCCGGCCGAAACTGAAGTCCGGGAACGCGGCGGACACCTGGTGGCTGACCGAGAAGCTGGCACCCGGATATCGGCTGCTGCCGGTCTCGCCGCGGGTCGAAGGGTCCATGACGGTGGGGCTGAACAGCAAGGGCGAGTTGGCGATTCGCACCGATTACTCGGTGGCGTACGCGTTCACGCCGCCGGACCGCACCGGGTACGGGGCCTTCGACATCGTCGCGATGGTGCGGCGGGTGGTCGAGTACGACTGGGTCGAGGACCCGGCCTACGACGGCGGATCGCAGGGGATGTGGATCGGCGACGTCCAGGGCTTCGCGTATCCGGTCAACTGCTTCCTGGGGAAGAAGGGCTATCTGGCCCCCAACTACGGCAATCCGCCGTCGTTCGGCGGCGCGCCGGACAAGCATCGGCCCGAGTACTACTTCGATCGGTCGATGCCGATGCCCCAGGACGGCAACTGCTGAGGCGACGCGCCGACTTCATGTTTGACATGCGTACCCGTGCATATAAGAATGGCATCGGTTTCCAATAAGGAGTTGGTTCGATGACCACGGACAGCGGCGCGCCCCTGCGGCGCTCGCACGTCGCGACCGAGGCTCCGGCCGCGATCCCCCACGACGAGTATCCGTACCGGTCGCCGCAGCCGCCGGTGGTGCCGTCACGCACCATTCTCGACTCCGCCGGGGAACTGCTGCGCGCCCTCGCGGCGCCGGTGCGCATCGCCATCGTGCTGCAACTGCGGGAGTCGCCGCGCTGTGTGCACGAGCTCGTCGATACCCTCGGAGTGACCCAGCCGCTGATCAGTCAGCACCTGCGGATCCTGAAGTCCGCGGGCGTGGTGCGTGGTGAGCGCACCGGGCGCGAGGTCATCTACGAGCTGGTCGACGAGCATCTCGCGCACATCGTCATCGACGCGGTCGCGCACGCAGAGGAAGGGTGACCCGTGGGAACAACCGAGAAGACGGTCGGAGTTCGCAGCACCCGTCAGCGCAGCGCCATCGCCGCACTGCTGGCCGACATCGACGAATTCCGCTCCGCGCAGGAACTGCACGACGAACTCCGCAAACGCGGTGAGGGCATCGGCCTGACCACGGTCTACCGGACCCTGCAATCACTGGCCGACGCCGGCATGGTCGACGTGCTGCGCACCGACACCGGCGAATCGGTGTACCGGCAGTGCTCGAGCGGACACCACCATCACCTGGTCTGCCGCCGCTGCGGCAGCACCGTCGAGGTGGAGGGACCGACCGTGGAAGCGTGGGCCGACTCGATCGCCGCCGAGCACGGATTCACCGATATCAGCCACACCATGGAAATTTTCGGCACCTGCCGCGAATGCTGCGCCGCGAAGGGCTGACCAGCCGGAATCCCGCGTGGCCCACACAAATTCGCAACAGATGGGACAGGGCTGACATGGCAGTGTCAGCTTGTTGAGAACGGATATTCGTTTTAATTTGGGCGCATGCCCAGAGTCAGCGATGCACACCTGGAACGCCGCAGACAACAGATTCTCGACGCCGCACAGACCTGCTTCGCCCGCACAGGCCTGCACGCCACCACCATGCAGGACGTCTTCGCCGAATCCGGGCTCTCCGCCGGAGCGGTCTACCGCTACTTCAAATCCAAGAACGACATCATCGAGGCCCTCGCCACCGAAGCCACCGTCGACCTGCGCGCCACCCTCAGCGAAGCCGTCTACAGCGACCCGCTACCCACGCCGCCCGCACTGGTCCGGCTGATGAGCGAGGACATCGTCAAGCTCAGCGCCCCCGGCGGGCCCGTGCGGGTCATCCCCCAGTCCTGGGCGCTGGCCCTCACCGACGCCAATATCGCCGATTACGTGCGCACCAATATTCTCGGCTTCCGCCGCCTGTGGTTCGACTACGCCAACCGCATGCGCGACGCGGGCTGGTTCCCCCCGGACGCCGACACCGACGCCATCGCCAAGATCTTCCTCGGGCTGCTGCCCGGGATCATCCTGCAGCACCTCATTCTCGGCGACGCCGATCCCGACACCTTCGCGCGCGGCATCACCGAGATCCTGCCCGGCTATCGCGACGCCGCCGGGGAACCCGAAACCGCCCGGGCCTGAACCGATCCCGGGCGGCGAGCCCCGTCAGGGCAGCAGGCCCTGGCGGGCGCGGCCCGCGCCGGACAGCGTCAACAGCAGCAGGGTGGCCAGCGGCTCGTCCTCCAGCCCGGCGGCCGGGAAGGTGTAGCGCAGGATCACGTCCGCCAGCTTGTCGCGCGACACCACGGTCAGCGTGCCGAACTGGAGCGCGGCATTGCGCTCGGCGACCCGCTTGTGCAGCTGCGGCTTCACCGGGCGGTCCCAGGCCAGAATGCACATGAGCGCCAGCACATCCAGGCCCGGCGACAGGTTGACCCCGCGCAGCGAGCACAGCGCGCCCTCGTATTCGAAACCGAGGGCGCCCTCCTCCTCGCGAACCTCCACGCCGTAGCGCAGCAGCAGGGCGCGGGCGCGGTCCTGCAGCGCCTCCGCGGGAGTGAGCTGATCGGTCACTTCACACCTCCGAAACGGCGGTCGCGCTTGGCGTACTCCAGGCAGGCGTCCCAGAGATTGCGGCGATCGAAATCAGGGAAAAGCGTTTCCTGGAACACGAATTCGGCGTACGCGGCCTGCCAGATCAGGAAGTTGGAGCTGCGCAGCTCACCGGACGGGCGCAGGAACAGGTCCACGTCCGGCATATCGGGCTCGTCCAGGTACTGGGCGACGGTGGCTTCGGTGACCTTCTCCGGATCCAGCTCCCCCGCGGCCACCCGGCGCGCGATTTCCCGTGCGGCGTCGGCGATCTCGGCGCGGCCGCCGTAGTTGACGCACATGGTCAGGGTCATCACCGTATTGTCCTTGGTGAGCTCCTGCGCGACTTCCAATTCCTTGATCACGCTGCGCCACAGGCGCGGTCGCCGCCCGGCCCACCGCACCCGCACACCCATCTCGTGCATCTCGTCGCGGCGGCGGCGGATCACATCGCGGTTGAAGCCCATCAGGAAGCGGACCTCGTCCGGGCTGCGCCGCCAGTTCTCGGTGGAGAACGCGTACGCCGACAGCCACTTCACACCCATCTCGATGCAGCCCTCGACGGTGTCCATGAGCACCGCCTCGCCGCGCTCGTGTCCCGCAGTGCGCGGCAGCCCGCGCTCCTGCGCCCACCGCCCGTTCCCGTCCATCACCAGCGCCACATGCCTGGGCACGAACTCCGCCGGAATCGCCGGCGGCTTCGCCCCCGACGGATGCGGCGACGGCGGCCGCACAACACGCTGCTCAGTCGATGACTTCCGGTTCCCGATCACGCCCCCATCCTGCCCGACGCGCCGGAGCGCCGGACGCCGCCCACTGGATTCACACCGGACCTCCACACCACCGACACTCGTTCCGCGAATTCCGGCGCCGGACCGGCGGGTGGTCGACCGGTCAGCCGATGGCGGCTTCGGTCCGGTCGACGGCCTCGTGAGGGCGGGTGCGCTCGATGAGCGGGAGGGTGCGGAGCTGACGCTCCAGATGCCATTGCAGGTGCGCGGCGATGAGGCCGCTGGCCTGGCGGCGCATGGCGTCGGTGACGGCGTCGACGCCGGACCAGTCGCCGCGCTCGAGGGCGCTCATGTGGTCGAGGACGCCGAGCATCGGGGTGGCCGCGCCGGGCGGGCGGCAGTGCACGCAGACCGCGCCGCCGGCGGCCACGTGGAAGGCCCGGTGCGGGCCGGGGGTGGCGCAGCGGGCGCAGTCGTCCAGTGCGGGAGCCCAGCCCGCGAAACCCATGGCGCGCAACAGGAACGCGTCGAGGATCAGTTCGTGCGGGCGATGACCCAGGGCGATGGCGCGCAGGGCGCCCGCGGTGAGGGTGTGCAGGCGAGCGGCGGGTGCGCCCTCCTCGCCCGCGAGGCGTTCGGCGGTTTCGAGGACCGCGCACGCGGTGGTGTAGCGGCCGTAGTCGGCGACGATGTCGGCGGCGAAGGTCTCGACCGTGTGCACCTGGGTGACGGTGTCGAGATTGCGGCCGGGATGGAGCTGGATGTCGACGTAGGCGAACGGTTCCAGGCGGGCGCCGAACTTGGAGCGCGTGCGCCGCACACCCCGGGCTACCGCGCGCACCAGACCGTGCTGGCGGGTCAGGAGCGTGACGATACGGTCCGCCTCGCCCAGCTTGTGCTGGCGCAACACCACCGCATGATCCCGATACAACCGCACCGCAACAGTCTCGCACGCGGGACCGACCGGGCGGTGACGAGTCGCGGCGTGTAGCGCGGCGGGGCGCGGTTAGAAGTTCGTTGGCCCGCGATTGGCGACTGAAACCAGGCTGAAACCCGCAAGGCAGAGCATTCGGACGCACCCATCGGAGGACTCCATGACGCGCCAGACTCCCGCCGCCGGATCCCGCTGGGCGGCCGTGCCGTCCGCGCCCCGATCGCTGCGCGCCGCCCGGCGGATGGTCGCGGCGACCCATATCTGTACTGCCGTCCGGCCCTGGAGGGGTGGGCCGGACGGCGGTACGCCCTCGAACGATCGGCGCGGGGATAGGTAGGGCCGGAGGTCGTCTTTCACAACCGCCACCTGTTGGACGTGTGACCAAAGTCGCGCTATGTTACTCCCGAGTACAAACGAGACGGGATTCACATGACTTTGGCGTCTGTCGGCGAACTGGGCCTGACGGAACTCGCGGCGGCCCTGGCGGCGGGCACGATCACATCGGTCGAGGCGACCACGGCCGTACTCGATCGCATCGAGGCCAGCCAGGGGGCATTGAACGCCTTCCGGATCGTGCGCCGGGCCGAGGCCCTCGCCGAGGCCGCCGAGGCGGACCGCAAACTCGCCGCCGGACAACGGGAACCGCTGCTCGGGGTGCCGCTCGCCATCAAGGACGACACCGACCTGACCGGCACGCCAACGGCTTTCGGCTGCGGCGGTGACTTCCCCGCCGCGACCGAGGACGCCGAAGCGGTGCGCCGATTGCGCGCGGCGGGCGCGGTGATCGTCGGCAAGACCAATACCTGTGAGCTCGGCCAGCTCCCGTTCACCAGCGGAGACGCCTTCGGCCACACCACGAATCCGTGGAGCGCGGGCCACACCCCCGGCGGTTCGTCGGGTGGTTCCGCGGCGGCGGTCGCGGCCGGATTGGTCCCCGCCGCACTGGGTTCCGACGGCGCCGGCTCGGTGCGGATCCCCGCCGCCTGGAACAACCTGTTCGGCATCAAGCCCCAGCGCGGTCGCATCTCGACCTGGCCGCTGCCCGAAGCCTTCCACGGGCTCACCGTGAACGGCCCGCTCGCCCGCACCGTCGCCGACGCCGCGCTGCTGCTCGACGCCGCCGCCGGCCCGCACCCCGGCGACCTGCACACCCCGCCCGCGCTGCGCGTCTCCGACGCGGTCGGCCGGGATCCGGGCCGCCTGCGCATCGCGCTCTCGCTGCGAATCCCGTTCACCGCCACCAAGACCGCGCTCGATCGCGAGGTCGAGGCCGGTGTGCACGCCACCGCCGCGACCCTGCGCCGTCTCGGCCACCAGGTCACCATCGCCGACGTGCACTACGGCGTGCTGATGGGCGCGACCTTCCTGCCGCGGTCCATGGTCGGCATCCGCGAGGCCCTCGACCGGCTGCCCGGTGCGCAGGTCGACCCGCGCACCCACCACAACGCCACCGTCGGCCGCCTGCTGTCCCCGCTACTGTTCGCCGCCCGCGCCGCGGAACCGTTGCTGCGCAAGCAGACCGGCCGCATCTTCGACGACTTCGACCTGGTGCTGGCCCCCACCACCGCCACCCCGCCCCCGGGTGTCCGCGAGATCGACGGCATCGGCTCCTGGGCCACCGACGAACTCATCACCGCCGCCTGCCCCTACACCTGGCCGTGGAACGTGCTGGGCTGGCCGGCGGTCAACATCCCCTCCGGTTTCACCGGGGACGGGCTCCCGGTCGGCTCCCAGCTGATGGGCCCCGCCAACTCCGAGGAACTCCTGGTTTCGGTCGCGGCCCAGCTGGAATCGGAACTCCAGTGGTACAAGGCCCGCCCGACCCCGTGGTGGCCGCAGTCCTAGAAACGACGAATGGCACACCGGCGAGGGAACATTCCCTCACCGGTGTGCCATTCGCATGACGCGGGTCAGAAGCCGAGCTTGCCCAGCTGCTTCGGGTCGCGCTGCCAGTCCTTGGCCACCTTCACGTGCAGGTGCAGGTAGATGCGGGTGCCGAGGATGTGCTCGATCTGCTTGCGGGCGTTGGTGCCGACCTCTTTGAGGCGGGCGCCGCCCTTGCCGATGATGATGGCCTTCTGGCTGGGGCGCTCCACGTACAGCAGGGCGTGCACATCGAGCATGCCCTCCGCGGAGCGACGGCCGTCGGTCTCGGTGTCGTCGTTCTCCTCGCGTTCGAGGACCTCCTCGATGACCACCGCGAGCGAGTGCGGGAGCTCGTCGCGCACGCCCTCCAGCGCGGCCTCGCGAATGAGCTCGGCCATCAGGACTTCCTCGGGCTCGTCGGTGAGCTCGCCGTCCGGGTAGAAGGCCGGGCCCTCGGGCATCTGCGAGGCGATGACGTCGATGAGCACCTCGACCTGTTCGCCCTTGACCGCGGACACCGGAACCACCTCGGCCTCGGGACCCAGCAGCTGGGAGACCGCCATCAACTGGTGCGCGACCTGGTCGCGGCTCACCTTGTCGATCTTGGTGACCACACCCAGCAGGGTGGTCTTGGGCGCCATGGTCTTGATCTGCTCGACGATCCAGCGGTCACCGGGACCGATCTTCTCGTCCGCCGGAATGCAGACCGCGATCACGTCGACTTCCGAATACGTATCGCGCACCAGGTCGTTGAGCCGCTGCCCGAGCAGGGTGCGCGGCCGGTGCAGACCGGGGGTGTCGACCAGGATCAGCTGCGCGTGGTCGCGGTGCACGATGCCGCGGATGGTGTGCCGGGTGGTCTGCGGCCGCGAGGAGGTGATGGCGATCTTCTGCCCCACCATGGCATTGGTCAGCGTGGACTTGCCGGTGTTCGGCCGCCCCACGAAACACACGAAGCCGGAACGGAATTCGCCCTTGCCGTCGCCCTTGCCGCTCATTCGAAGACCTCCGATTCGGTGTCCAGGTCGAAACCCGCCGGGACCTGACGCGCACCCGCGGCATCGTCCTCGGGGCGTTGCGCCGCGATGGGGTTCTCCACGCCGTAGTGGTCGTCGGCGTCCAGCACGTCGAACACCGCGCCCTTGACGTCGCTGAAAATGATTCGCGCCGTGGGCGATACCTCACGCACCGCCGCGACACCGGGATCGGACAGCTTGCCCGCCACCACCACGGCCGCCTCGAAACCGGTCGCGCCGCTGGAGATCGCGGCCGCCACCGCGGCCTGCAGGGCGGTCAGCGGGAGCGCGGTCAGCTCCACCGTCCCGGCCGCGTAGGTGCGGCCGTCGGTGTCGCGCACGGCCGCGCCGCCGCGGCCGCCGGTGCGGCCCATCGCGCCGCGGGCGAGCACCCGCAGCTTGCCGTCCTCGGCGTCGAGCTCAATCATCGGCGTTCATCTCGGTCATCGGCCTCTCCATCGTCGTGTGCGCCGCCCGGTTCCTGTTCCGCCGGTTCGGTTCTCGTCTTCTCCTGGGCCCTGCGCACCACCACCGTGTGGATCCGCATGCGGCCGCGCGCGTCGGCCCCGCCCTCCCCCTTCAATTGCAAGCCCTGGACGACGGCCTTGGAGCCGGGCAGCGGGACGCGGCCCAGGGCGTGCGCGAGCAGGCCGCCGACGGTGTCGACGTCCTCCTCCTCGATCTCGATGTCGAACAGCTCGCCCAGGTCGTCGACGGGCAGCCGGGCCGAGACCCGGAACTTGCCGGCGCCGATCTGCTCGATCGGCGCGATCTCGTCCTTGTCGTACTCGTCGGCGATCTCGCCCACGATCTCCTCGAGAATGTCCTCGATGGTGACCAGGCCCGCGATGCCGCCGTACTCGTCGACCAGCACCGCCATGTGGTTGCGGTGGCGCTGCATCTCGTCGAGCAGCGCGTCGAGGGGCTTGGAGTCGGGGATGAAGACGGCGGGCCGCATGACCTGGCGCACCTTCACCTTCCGGCTCCGATCCGCGTACGGGACAAGGTCTTTCAGGTAGACGACGCCGAGAATGTCGTCGACGTTCTCCCCGATCACCGGAATCCGCGAATGCCCCGACCGCACCGCCAGCGACATGGCCTGCGCCGCGGTCTTGTCCGCCTCGATCCACACCATCTCGGTGCGCGGCACCATGACCTCTCGCGCCGGGGTGGAATCGAGTTCGAACACCGACTGGATCATGCGCGCCTCGTCGGCGTCCACCACGCCGCGCTCACCCGCCAGATCCACCACTTCGCGCAGTTCGATCTCGGAGGCGAAGGGGCCGTTGCGGAATCCCTTACCGGGGGTGATCGCATTACCGATCAGGATCAGCAGGCGGCTGATCGGGCCGAGCAGCGAGCCGATGGCCTGCAAGGGCAGCGACGCGCCCAGCGCCAGCGAGTAGGCGTGCTGACGGCCCAGCGTACGCGGGCCGACACCGATCACCACGTAGTCGACGAGCACCATGACCGCCGCGGTGATCAGCAGCGCGGGCGCCTCGCCCAGCGAGTCCAGGAGCACGGCCGCCAGCAACACCGTTGCGGTGATCTCGCACGTAAGGCGCAGCAGCACCATGAGATTCACATACCGCGGCCGATCCGCGATGATGCGCGCCAGCCGCGCCGCCCCGGTCCGCTCCGCGCGCACCAGATCCTCGACGCGCGCGGGCGAAATGGTGTTCAGCGCCGAATCCAGCGCCGCGAACACCCCGCCGGCCGGGACCAGGACGATCGCCAGCAGCAGCAGAACGAATGAATTCACGCCGGGCCCAGCGGATCACCGGTGGTGTCGGTGAATCCGGTCTTGCCCAGCAGCCGCTGGTCGCGCTCGGCCAGCTCGGCGCGGCGCATCTCCTGGCGCACGTTCTCGTACCAGCCCTCCAGCAGGGAGGCCTGCAACGCGAACATCTCCTTCTCCTCCTCCGGCTCGGCGTGGTCGTAGCCGAGGAGGTGCAGGACGCCGTGCACGGTCAGCAGCGCCAGCTCGTGATCCATGGAGTGCCCGGCCTTCTCGGCCTGCTGGGCCGCGAACTCCGGGCAGAGCACGATGTCGCCGAGCATGGAGGGGCCGGGCTCGGCGGCATCGGGCCGCCCGCCCGGCTCCAGCTCGTCCATGGGGAACGACATGACGTCGGTCGGACCCGGTAGGTCCATCCAGCGCATGTGCAGATCCGCCATGGTGTCGAGATCGACCAGCACCATCGACAGCTCGGCCGCCGGATGGACGTCCATCTGACCGATGACGAACCGCGCGACACTGACCAGTTCTTCTTCGGATACCTCGATACCCGATTCGTTGGCGATCTCGATACTCACCCGATCAGCGTAGTGGTCGAGTTCAGTGCCGGTCTCCCCGGCTCGCGGCACGTCGCTGCGCCCGATTGCCCGGATAGTGCACCGCCGCCGGCGGGCGCGTGTCCGACTCGTAGCGGTCGTAGGCGTCCACGATCGCCCCGACCAGGCGGTGACGGACCACATCGGCGCTGGTGAGCTCGGCGATGTGGATGTCCTCGATGCCGTGCAGGATCTCCGTGGCCGCGCGCAGACCCGACCGCGCGTTGTTCGGCAGGTCGACCTGGGTGATGTCACCGGTCACCACGATCTTGGAACCGAAGCCCAGACGGGTGAGGAACATCTTCATCTGCTCGGCCGTCGTGTTCTGCGCCTCGTCCAGAATGATGAACGAGTCGTTGAGCGTGCGACCACGCATGTAGGCCAGCGGCGCGACCTCGATGACCCCGGCCTGCATGAGCTTCGGGATCGCCTCGGGATCCATCATGTCGTGCAGGGCGTCGTAGAGCGGGCGCAGGTACGGGTCGATCTTCTCGTTGAGCGTGCCCGGCAGGAAGCCCAGCCGCTCGCCCGCCTCGACCGCGGGCCGGGTCAGGATGATGCGGTTGACCTGCTTGGTCTGCAACGCCTGCACGGCCTTGGCCATGGCGAGGTAGGTCTTGCCGGTACCGGCCGGGCCGACGCCGAAGACGATGGTGTGCGCGTCGATGGCGTCGACGTAGCGCTTCTGGTTCAGCGTCTTGGGCCGGATGGTCCTGCCGCGCCGGGACAGGATGTCCAGGCTGAGCACCTCGGCCGGGGAGTCCGAGGAACCCTCGGTGAGCATGGAGTAGGTGTGCCGCACCGCCTCGGGCGTGACCACCCGGTTGCGCGCGGTCAACGCGACGAGCTGGGCCACCACGCGCTCGGCCAGCGCCACATCGGCCGGTTTGCCGGTCAGAGTGACGGAGTTGCCGCGGACGTGGATGTCGGCATCGAGGAGGCGCTCGAGTTCACGCAGGTTCTCATCAGCCGAACCCAGGAATCCGAACACCGACTCCGGTGCCAATTCGATGCTCGAACGAACGGTCCGCCCCGCCGGTCCGGAACCGTCGACACCGCCGATGCGGGCAGTGGTTGTGCTCTGATCGCCGATTTCGCCTGGTGTTCTCAAAAGTGGCTATGGCCTGCTTTCCGGTCTCGAAGCCGTCGTCGTTGACAGAAGTTTACCGCCGCCCACCGACACCGCCCAGTGAATAAGCGGCTACCAGCAGGCATAACGCCCCGCTGACACGCAACTGCCGCTGGGCCGAATCCATTCCGTGGCGAACCCCGCGGAATCGATCCGCCGATCCGCGGGCGAGGGCTACCAGCGCGGGGTGAGAGCGCCCAGCGCGCCGAGCGCGACGGCCGCGGCGGTGGAGGTACGCAGCACCGTGGGGCCGAGCAGGACGATCTCGGCTCCGGCTTCGGCGAGGGCCTTCAGCTCGGAGTCGTCCAGGCCGCCCTCGGGGCCGACGATGAGAATGATCTCGGGCACCCCGGCGAAAGACATTTCGGTCAAACGGGATTCACCGGACTCGTGCAGGGCGGTCACCAGCGCGCCCTGGGCCTTGGCCGAGCGCACCAGCTCCAGCAGATCCTTGGTGCCGTGCAGCTCCGCCACATCCGGGATGTAGGCGCGCCGCGACTGCCGGGCGGCCTGCTTGGCGGCGGCGCGCCACTTCTCGACGCCCTTGCGGGCCTTGGACTCCCAGTTGGAGACACAGCGCAGCGCCTGCCACGGGACGATGGCGTCGGCGCCCGCCTCGGTCATCAGCTCGACCGCCAGTTCCGAACGGTCGGACTTGGGCAGCGCCTGGACCACCGTCACCTGCGGGGTCCAGGGCGCGGCCGCGCGCTTGGACAGGACCTTCAGCTCGAGGCGATCCTTCTGGGCCGCAACCACTTCCGAATCGGCGAGGATCCCGTGCCCGTCGGACAGCGTGATCGGCTCCCCCACCCGGATGCGGCGCACCGTGGCGGCGTGGCGGCCCTCGGGGCCGTCCAGCACCGCGGTCGCGCCCGGTTCGGGGATCTCGTCGAGGTAGAAGACGGTGGCGGCCAAGGGATCAGCGTCCGCTGAACGAGGCGCGCAGACGGGCGAACAGGCCCGAGTTGTGCTCGGACTGCGCCGACAGCACCTCGGTGTGCTCGTTGGCCCGCATGCCCTTGTACTTGCGCAGCAGGTCCGACTGCTTGGCGTCGAGCTTGGTCGGCACCACGATGTCGAGGTGCGCGATCAGGTCGCCGCGAGAGTTGGCGCGCAGCTTCGGCATTCCGTGGCCGCGCAGCACCGACGCCTCGCCGGGCTGGGTGCCCGCCGGGATGGTCAGCTCGACCGGGCCGTCGAGGATGGTGTCGATGACGACCGTGGTGCCCAGCGCCGCGTCCACCATGGGAACCCGGATGGTGCAGTGCAGGTCGTCGCCGTCGCGCACGAAGGTGTCGTGCGGCTGCTCCACGATCTCCACGTACAGGTCGCCGGCGGGACCGCCGCCCGGGCCGACCTCGCCCTGGGCCGCGAGACGCACCCGCATGCCGTTGGCCACACCGGCCGGGATCGGCGCGGCGATCTCGCGGCGCGAACGCACGCGGCCGTCGCCGCCGCACTTGCGGCAGGGGTCCGGAATCGTCTCGCCCGCGCCCCGGCAGGTGGGGCAGGGACGCGAGGTCATGACCTGGCCGAGGAAGGACCGCTGCACGGTCTGCACCTCGCCCGCGCCGCCACAGGTCTCACAGCGCACCGGCTTGGAGTTGCCGTTGGTGCCCGAACCCTGGCACAGGTCGCAGAGGATGGCGGTGTCGACGGTCAGGTGCTTGGTGACGCCCACCGCGCACTCCTGCAGCGAAAGCCGGGTCCGCAGCAGCGAATCCGCGCCCGGCTGCACCCGGCCGCGCGGCTTGCGGGTGCCGCCGGAGGCGTTCATGCCGCCGAAGAACGCCTCGAAGACGTCGCCGAGGCCGCCGAAGCCCGCGCCCGAGAAGCCGCCGCCCATGCCGCCGCCGGATTCCATCGGATCGCCGCCGAGGTCGACGATGCGACGCTTCTCCGGGTCCGACAGCACCTCGTAGGCCGTGGAGACCTCGCGGAACTTCTCCTGGGCCTCCGGCTCCGGATTCACGTCGGGATGCAGTTCGCGGGCCAGCTTCCGGTAGGCGCGCTTGATCTCCTGGTCGGTCGCACCCCGTGCGACTCCGAGCAGTGCGTAATAGTCCCGTGCCACGTGCGTCTCTAGTCCTGTTTCGTCTCGTGCTTGCTCACCGTTCGGCGAGCACCTCACCGATGTACCGGGCGACGGCCGCCACCGAGGCAATGGTCCCCGGATAGTCCATGCGGGTCGGCCCCAGCACCCCCATACCTCCGAGCACCGTACCGGTCAGCCCGTAACCGGTGGACACCACGGCCGTCCCGCGCATCTGCTCGACCTTGGTCTCCTCACCGATCTGCACCGTCACGGTACCCGGCTGCTGCGCCGCGGCCAGCAGCTTCAATACGATCACCTGCTCCTCGAGCGCCTCCAGAACGGTGCGCAGGGAACCGGGGAAACCGTTGCCCGGGAAGTCGGAGGCATTGCGGGTGAGGTTGGCGGTGCCGCCCAGCACGAGGCGTTCCTCCGCGTGCTCGACGAGGGTCTCGACCAGCACCGTGGACACCCGCACCAGCACGTCGCGCAGCTTGGCCGGGGAGTGCTCGGGCAGTTCGGCCACCGCCGCGGAGGCCGCGGCCAGTCGCTTGCCCTCCATCGCCTTGCCGAGCATGCCGCGCAGCGCGGCCAGATCCTCGTCGCTGATCAGATTGCCCAGATCGACCAGGCGCTGATCGACCCGGCCGGTGTCGGTGATCACCACCAGCAGCAGCCGCGCCGGATTGAGCGCGACCACCTCGATGTGCCGGACGGTCGACGCCGACACCGTCGGGTACTGGACCATGGCGACCTGCCGGGTCAGCTGCGCGAGCAGCCGGACCCCGCGGCGCAGCACATCGTCGAGATCGACGCCGCTCTCCAGGAATTCCATGATGGCCCGGCGTTCCGGACCGGACAGCGGCTTCACCTCGGAGATGTGATCGACGAACTGCCGGTAACCCTTGTCGGTGGGGATGCGGCCGGACGAGGTGTGCGGCTGGGCGATGTAGCCCTCGGCCTCCAGCACCGCCATGTCGTTGCGGACGGTCGCGCTGGACACGCCGAGGTTGTGGCGCTCCACCAGGGTCTTGGACCCGATCGGCTCCTTGGTCGCGATGTAGTCCGCGACGATGGCCCGCAGGACCTCGAGCCGTCGCTGCTCAGTGCTCGACATGGTGGCCCCACCTCCTCGCTCGCCTCGGGCACGCCTGGCGCGTCCCCGAGCCTTCCGCGGCGGGACACTGGGCGCCGGCCATACGGAATTCCCGGATTATCCACTCCAGGATAGTGGGCGTCGCGCAGCTCGCCGTATGACCGCCCGCACGCTCACCGCCCGGCGGCGGCCTCCACCATCGCCGCCACGTCGGCCGGGTGCGAGACCAGCCCGGCGTGCGAGGCGTCGATCGACGAGACATGGGCGTTCATGCGCTTGGCCATATCCCATTGGGAGGCGGGCGGAATCACCCGGTCGGCGGCGGACACCAGGTACCAGCTCGGTGTCGAGGCCCACGACGGCGCGCCCGAGGCCTCGAGGTTGGCGGACAGGGCGAGCGAATGCTGGCGGGCGGCCATGTCGGCGGCGGTCGCCGGGTCGACGTCCTGGGCGAAGACCTCGGGGAAGCGGGCCGGGTCGATGTAGGCGTCCAGGTTCCTGCCCGCGATGCCCTGCGCGTCGTCGACGGCCTTCAGTCGCAGCGCGAGCGTGAGCTGCGAACCCGGGTACTGGATCGGATTCAGTTCCAGCAGCGCGGCTTCGCCCTGCACGGGAGCGAAAGCGGCGATGTAGACCAGTGATTCGACCTCGGGGTCGTGCACATTGCTGATCACGGTGCCGCCGTAGGAGTGCCCGACCAGCACGATCGGACCGGTGATGCCGTCGAGGGTGCGCTGGATCGCGGCCGCGTCGTACGCGGGACCGCGCAGTGGGTTGTCCGGCGTCACGACGGGGTAGCCGTCCGCGCGCAGTCGCGCGGCGACGCCGTCCCAGCTGGAGGCGTCGGCGAAGGCGCCGTGCACCAGCACGACCGTCGGCAGGTCCGCGGCGGTGGCCGATCCGGCGGCGAGCGGGCTCGCGGCGAGCGCCACGGCCGCGGCCGCGCTGAACGTCGCGCGAGTGAGGCGTCGGGTACGGAAGCGGTTCGGGACGGGTCGCATCAGTGGCTTCACCATGAGATGTCCTCGGGCCGAAGGTGTCGATCCTGACCGGTGCTGCGCAATCTCCGGTGAACAATTTAGTCCCGACCAGGCGGTTTCACTCGCGGTTGGCCGAATCCGTTCGCCTCAGGTCAGCAGGGTGCGGACGACGCCGTCGGCGAGCAAGCGGCCGCGGTCGGTGAGGATCAGGCGGTCGCCGGCCCGCTCGGCCAGACCGTCCGCGATCACGCGCTCGGCGGCGGCCCGGCCGTCCGCGTCGAGATCGGCCAGCGGGAGGCCGGTGCGCAGCCGCACGGTCAGCATGACGCGCTCGGTGTAGCGCTCCTCGTCGGTGAGCGACTCCCAGCCCGCCGCGGGCAACGCACCCGTGGTGACCCGATCCGCATAGCGCGCCGGGTGTTTCACGTTCCACCAGCGGGTGCCGCCGACGTGACTGTGCGCGCCCGGGCCCGCGCCGAGCCAGTCACCGCCGTCCCAGTAGCCGAGGTTGTGGCGGCAGCGGCCCGCGTCGGAGGCGGCCCAGTTGGAGACCTCGTACCAGTGCAGGCCCGCCGCGGCCAGGCGGGTGTCGATGCGTTCGTAGCGGGCGGCCAGCACGTCGTCGTCGGGGGCGGGCAGTTCGCCACGGCGGACGCGGCGGGCCAGCGCGGTGCCGTCCTCCACGATCAGCGAGTAGGCCGAGACGTGGTCCACGCCCGCGGACAGCACGGCGTCGAGGCTGGCGTCCAGATCGGCGTCGGATTCGCCGGGGGTGCCGTAGATGAGGTCCAGGTTGACGTGGTCGAAGCCCGCCGCGCGGGCTTCCCTCGCGGCCGCCACCGCCCGGCCCGGCGTGTGGGTGCGGTCGAGGATCTTCAGCACGTGCTGGGCCGCCGACTGCATGCCCAGCGAGATCCGGGTGTACCCGGCCGCGCGCAGCCGCTCGAAGAACTCCGGCGAGGTGGATTCCGGATTGGACTCGGTGGTCACCTCCGCGCCGGGCGCGAGGGTGAAGTTGTCGCGGATCGCGTCGAGCACCCCGGCCAGGCCGTCACCACCGAGCAGCGACGGCGTGCCGCCGCCTACGAACACCGTCTCGACCGCGGGCGTCGCCGAGGGCAGCGCGTCGAATTCCCGTGCCGCCGTGGCCAGCTCGCCGCGCAGCGCCTCGAACCAGGACTGCGGCGAGGACGAGGAGCCCAGCTCCCCCGCCGTGTAGGTGTTGAAGTCGCAGTATCCGCAGCGTGTCGCGCAGAACGGCACGTGGATGTAGATCCCGAACGGCCCGCCCCCGAAGTCGCGCAGCACCGGCGCGTCGGCGTCCTGCGCGGAAGCCGTGCCGGTGGTCTGTTCGGGAGCGGTGGAGGTCACCCGTTCAGTGTGACCGGTTGCCCGCATCACAGCGCACCCGGTCACCAACGCCCCACCCCGGGCTCGGGCGGCAACCTGGCCGAAGGCCGCAGGGGGTCCCGAAAACGACAACGCGAAGCCGGGTTGGGCCCGATTGCGGGCGGGACGAATCCGGGCCCGATCGGCCGCGGACGAAGCCAGGCCCCGACCGGGTCGCAGGCTGTCCGGAGGCGTACCTGGCCGTCATGGCCGCTGGCGCCGGGCAAACGCCCGGGCCGACGGCTTCCGGCTCCACCCGGCGGTATTCGGTGAATCCGGGTACATTCCAAGGGATTTCGGCGGGCCGGGTGCGAGCTGGTCCGGGTGCGGACGGGAACGAGCCGATGATCGAGGTGCCGCGGCACGAGATCGACGCCAAGTCGATCAGGGAAGTGGATGAGGGGTCGGTGGCCCCGGTGGTCTACCGGGCGCGGCGGCCGGTGCGGCCGGTCGGGCCGAACTTCTCGCGGTCCATGGACGGGGTGCTGCTGGCCACCATGCTGCTGCCGGATCCGGCGGCGCTGCGGTCGCGGACCTGGTATTTCGCCCATTCGACCGAGCAGACGGTGACCCGCCGGTTCCGGGCGGACGGGATCGAATCCGGCTTCGACCGACACGACAAGGTGGCGGGCTGGCGGGCGGCGTTCTGGTGGACGCTCATCGCCCGCGACGCCGAGGCCATGGCCGAGCTGGTCGACTACCCGATCGACCGGCTGCGCGAGTTCGGCGACGACGCCTTCGACGACTTCCAGTACGAGTGGGTGCGGCTGCTCCAGACCGCGTGGCGGTACGGGCCGAAGAGCGTCTACGAGGCGGCCTGGGCGCTGGACACCACCAGCCGCGTGGGCGCGCAGGGCGTCACCGACCTGCTGTTCCGCCCGGCCGTGGAGGTGTTCATCCGGCTGGCCGACGGCGATTCCGAGGGCTTCGACCGCGAGCTGTCCCACGCGCTGCGGCGGCATCGGGCGTTCTTCGACAACGACGTGTGGCGCAACGATCCCGAGGGCGTGTTCTCGCTGCCGCTGCTGGGCCTGGCCTGCTGGGCCCGGGACCTGGGGTATCGGACGGCCGTCCGCTCGGAGTACCTACCGGCCGGATTCATCGATCGGCCGGATTGGATGTTCTCCCCGGAACTGGGTGACGAGCTGGCCCGCCTCGCGGCCGCGAAGGCCCGCCTGACCGAGGCCGACGCCGATCGCGCGTCCTAGACTCGCACCGAATCGCCGAGGAACTCACACCGAATCGTTCAGGTCAACCGTCCAAGTGGTTTGCCCGGTGTTGATCTATGATGCCCGTCACAAATCGGACAATGTATCCAGGGGATTTCCCGGAAAACTGCGGAAAATTCGATCCGGCAGTCGGAACGACCCTTCTGACGTGGCACAATAAGCCCCATGACTGGACTCGGAGTACGACTCGTGGCGCGTCGCCATGTCGACTTCAAGCGTGTCTGCAGCGCGAGCTGTCTGTCCGGAAGCCTCCGGTAGATCGGCTCCCATTCTCCCGGAATCCGGCGTCTCCCTGACGCCGTATAGAGCCGGTTCTCTGATATCGGAGGCGTGAGCCAGCCCCTCCCGCCTGCCCGCAAGACCTTCAGGAGCGACCCCCATGACGTCGAGCACCGACGCCACCAGTTCCGATACGCCGCAGACTGTGCCCGATCCGGCGCAGCCCGTCCGGCGTGAGCGCACGGCCCGCCCGGTGAAGCGCAAGTCGGAGGGCCAGTGGGCGCTCGGCTACCGCGAGCCGCTCAACGCCAACGAGCAGTCCAAGAAGGACGACAACCCGCTCAACGTGCGCGCCCGCATCGAGAACATCTACTCGAAGCAGGGTTTCGACTCGATCGACAAGAGCGACCTGCGCGGCCGCATGCGCTGGTGGGGTCTCTACACCCAGCGTGAGCAGGGCTACGACGGCACCTACACCGGCGACGAGAACATCGACCTGCTCGAGGCCCGCTACTTCATGATGCGGGTGCGGTGCGACGCGGGCGCCCTGAACCTCGCCCAGCTGCGCACCCTCGCGGGCATCTCCACCGAGTTCGGCCGCGACACCGCCGACCTGTCCGACCGCGAGAACGTCCAGTACCACTGGATCGAGATCGAGAACGTGCCGGAGATCTGGCGTCGCCTCGAAGCGGTCGGCCTGCAGACCACCGAGGCGTGCGGCGACTGCCCGCGTGTCGTGCTGGGCTCGCCGCTGGCCGGTGAGTCGCTCACCGAGATCCTCGACCCGACCCCGGCCATCGACGAGATCGTCGAGCGCTACATCGGCAAGAAGGAATACTCCAACCTGCCGCGCAAGTTCAAGACCGCCATCTCCGGCCAGCAGGACGTGGTGCACGAGATCAACGACGTCGCCTTCGTCGGCGTCGTGCACCCTGAGCACGGGCCCGGCCTGGACCTGTGGGTCGGCGGCGGGCTGTCCACCAACCCGATGCTGGCCCAGCGCCTCGGCGCGTGGGTGCCGCTCGACGAGGTTCCGGACGTGTGGGAAGCGGTCGTCTCGCTGTTCCGCGACTACGGTTACCGCCGCCTGCGCACCAAGGCCCGCCTCAAGTTCCTGGTCAAGGACTGGGGCGTGGAGAAGTTCCGTCAGGTGCTCGAGGACGAGTACCTGAAGCGCAAGCTGATCGACGGCCCCGCGCCGGTGCAGCCGGAGCGCCCGATCGACCACATCGGTGTGCAGAAGCTGCGCAACGGCCTCAACGCCATCGGCTTCTCCCCCATCGCCGGTCGCGTGTCGGGCACCATCCTGACCCAGGTCGCCGACGCCGTCGAGGCGGTCGGTTCGGACCGGGTGCGCTTCACCCCCTACCAGAAGCTCATCGTCCTCGACGTCCCCGACGACAAGGTCGAGCAGCTGATCGACGCGCTGGAACCACTCGGCCTGCACGGCCGTCCGTCCATCTGGCGGCGAAACCTGCTGGCGTGCAGCGGCATCGAGTTCTGCAAGCTGTCGTTCACCGAGACCCGCAAGCGCTCGCAGGTGCTGGCTCCCGAGCTGGAGCAGCGGCTCGCGGACATCAACGCGCAGCTCGACGTGCCGATCACGATCAATATCAACGGCTGCCCCAACTCCTGCGGCCGCTCCCAGATCGCCGACATCGGCTTCAAGGGCCAGCTCGTCGACGACGGTGACGGGAATCAGATCGAGGGCTTCCAGGTTCACCTCGGAGGCAGCCTGGGACTCGACTCCGGCTTCGGCCGGAAGTTGCGCCAGCACAAGGTCACCAGCGAGGAACTGGGCGACTACATCGAGCGCGTGGTGCGCAACTTCGTCAAGAACCGTGACGAGGGTGAGCGTTTCGCGGTGTGGGCTGTCCGTGCCGATGAGGCAGACCTGCGGTAGTTGGGAGAGACATCAATGACCACAACGAAACTCGCCGAGTCCGAGCTGCGCGCCCTGGTCGAGAAGGGCAACGCCGAGCTGGGCCCGAACGCGACCGCGCAGGAACTGCTGCAGTGGACCGAGGACACCTTCGGTTCCAACTACATCGTCGCCTCGAACATGCAGGACGCCGTCCTGGTGCAGCTGGCCTCGCAGGTCCGCTCCGGCGTGGACGTGCTGTTCCTCGACACCGGCTACCACTTCGCCGAGACCATCGGCACCCGTGACGCGGTCGAGCTGGTGTACGGCGTGAACATCGTGAACGTGCAGCCGGAAAACACTGTCGCCGAACAGGATCAGCTGCTGGGCAAGGATCTGTTCGCGCGCGACGCCGCCGAATGCTGCCGCCTGCGCAAGGTGGTCCCCCTGAAGAAGTCCCTCGTCGGATACAACGCCTGGGTGACCGGCATCCGTCGAGTGGAGGCGCCGACTCGCGCCAACGCACCCCTCATCTCCTACGACGAGGGCTTCGGCCTGGTGAAGATCAACCCGATCGCCGCCTGGTCCGATGACGAGATGGCGGCCTACATCGAGGCCAACGGCATTCTCGTCAATCCCCTTGTGGAAGAGGGCTATCCCTCCATCGGTTGCGCTCCGTGCACGCGGAAGCCGGAACCGGGATCCGACGCGCGATCCGGCCGCTGGGCCGGGCTCGCCAAGACCGAATGCGGGTTGCACGCCTCATGACCTCCATCGAGACTGAATTCGACACCCTGGCCGCGCTCGAATCCGAGTCCATCCACATCTTCCGTGAGGTGGCAGGCGAATTCGAGCGGCCGGTGATCCTCTTCTCCGGCGGCAAGGACTCCACCGTCCTGTTGCACCTGGCGATCAAGGCCTTCTGGCCGGCGCCGCTGCCGTTCGCGCTGCTGCACGTGGACACCGGGCACAACCTGCCCGAGGTCCTCGCGTTCCGCGACAAGGTGGTCGAGAAGTACGGCCTGCGACTGCATGTCGCCTCGGTCGAGGACTACCTCGCCGACGGCCGCCTGACCGAGCGCCCCGACGGCATCCGCAACCCGTTGCAGACCGTCCCGCTGCTGGACGCCATCAACGAGAACCGCTTCGACGCGGTCTTCGGCGGCGGCCGCCGCGACGAGGAGCGTTCGCGCGCCAAGGAGCGCATCTTCTCGCTGCGCGACGCCTTCGGCCGCTGGGACCCCAAGCGCCAGCGTCCCGAGCTGTGGAACCTGTACAACGGCCGCCACGCTCCGGGCGAGCACGTGCGTGTGTTCCCCATCTCCAACTGGACCGAGCTCGACATCTGGCGCTACATCGCCCGCGAGGACGTGGAGCTGGCCAGCATCTACTACGCCCACGAGCGCCCGGTGTACCAGCGCGACGGCATGTGGATGACCCCCGGCGTGTGGGGCGGCCCGGCCGAGGGCGAGGAGCTGCTCGTCAAGTCGGTGCGCTACCGCACCGTCGGCGACGGATCCACCACCGGCGCAATCATTTCCGACGCCGCCGACAATGACGCGATCCTCGCCGAGGTCGCCGCGTCCCGGCTCACCGAACGTGGCGCGACCCGCGGCGACGACCGTGTCTCCGAGGCAGCGATGGAAGACCGCAAACGAGAAGGGTACTTCTGATGAGGGCACCGAACGTGGCGCACAGCGTCCAATCCGGGGCGAGCGACGACCGTGTCTCCGAGGCCGCCATGGAAGACCGCAAGCGAGAGGGTTACTTCTGATGTCCGACCTGTTGAGACTGGCCACCGCCGGATCGGTCGACGACGGCAAGTCCACCCTGGTCGGCCGGCTGCTGTACGACACGAAGTCCGTGCTCGCGGACCAGATCGACGCCGTCACCCGCGCGTCGGTCGACAAGGGTCTGTCGACTCCGGACCTGTCGCTGCTGGTGGACGGCCTGCGCGCCGAGCGCGAGCAGGGCATCACCATCGACGTGGCGTACCGCTACTTCGCCACGCCCCAGCGGTCTTTCGTGCTCGCCGACACCCCGGGCCACGTCCAGTACACCCGCAACACCGTGTCGGGCGCGTCGACGGCGCAGCTGGTGATCCTGCTGGTCGACGCCCGCAAGGGTGTCATCGAGCAGACCCGCCGCCACGCCGCCGTCATGGCGCTGCTGGGCGTGCCGAAGCTGGTGCTGGCCGTCAACAAGATCGACCTGGTGGACGATCCGGCCGGCGTCTTCGAGAAGATCACCTCCGAATTCGGTGAGCTGACCGCCAAACTCGGCTGGGCTCCCGAGGACATCCAGGAGATCCCGGTCTCGGCGCTGCACGGCGACAATGTCGCCTCGCGCTCGGAGAACACCCCGTACTACACCGGTCCCTCGCTCATCGAGCACCTGGAGTCGGTGCCGGTGGACGCGGACGTGCACGGCCGCCACGAGATCGGGCTGCGCTTCCCGGTGCAGTACGTGATCCGGCCCCGCACCGCCGAATACCCCGACTACCGTGGCTACGCGGGTCAGGTCGCGGCGGGCCTGGTGTCCAAGGGCGACGAGGTCGTGGTGCTGCCCTCCGGCACCCGCACCACCGTCGAGCGCATCGACACCCCCAATGGTGAACTCGCCTCGGCGCAGCCGGGCCGCAGCGTCACCCTGGTGCTGGCCGACGACGTGGACGTCTCGCGCGGTGACGTGATCGCCGCCGCCGAGGGCGCTCCCGAGCCGATCGACGCCTTCGACGCCACCGTCTGCTGGCTCGGCGACAAGCCGCTGCGCCCGGGCGCGCGCCTGCTGCTCAAGCACGGCACCCGCACCACCCAGGCCATCGTCGGCGCGCTCATCGAGCGGTTCGACGAGCAGCACCTGGCCGCCGACCCCAACCCGGAGTCGCTGTCGCTCAACGACATCGGCCGCATCTCGGTGCGCGTGGCCGACCCGATCGTGGCCGACGACTACAGCGTCAACCGCCACACCGGCTCGTTCCTGCTGATCGATCCCGCGGGCGGCAACACCCTGGCCGCGGGCCTGGTCGGCGACGCGCTGACCGCGGTCGAAGTCGGAGCCTGATATGAATCCGCCCGGCAACGGCGCAGTTCCGGCCGTCTCGCCGGGCGGTTCGGCCCCGCACGACACCCTCGGCCCGGCCCAACGGACCGTGCCCGGCCCGGCCCCGCACACCGGACCCGGTTCGGCGCTCCACACCGTGCCCGGTGCGCCCGGGCCCACAGCCGATGGTCCGGCATCGCGCATCGCGACCGGTTCGGCGGTGGGCGCCATGTTGACCGTGCGCGGCGGGGCGGCTTCGCCTTTCCGCCTCGAGCACGCGCCCGCGCTGATCGCGGTAGCGCACGGGAGCCGTGACCCTCGCTCGGCCGCGACCATGCGGGACGTGGTGGCGCGGATCGCGGCGCAGCGGCCGGATCTCGATGTGCGGCTGGCGTTCCTGGATCTGAGCACGCCGTCGGTGGATCAGGTCATCGATGCCGTTGCGGCCGCTGGGCATGCGCACGCCGTGGTGGTGCCGTTGCTGCTGGGCAACGCGTTTCACGCGCGGGTGGATCTGCCCGGCCTGCTGGACGCCGCCCGCGACCGGCATCCGCAGCTGCGGCTGACCCAGGCCGAGGTGCTGGGTCCAGATCCGCATCTGATCATCGCCCTGCGCGATCGCATCGCGGCGGCTATGGCCGCGGGCACCGGCTTCCGGCCCGCCGCCGTCAGCGACGCCTCGACCGGGCGGCTGCGCCGGACGGCCGGTCCGCGCTGGGGCATCGCCGTCGCCGCCGTCGGCTCGACGTCCGCGATCGCCAACACCCGCACCGGTGACGTGGCGCGACTGCTCACCGCCATGACCGGCTGGGACACCGAAATCTGTTTCGCCACCACGCAACCCACGGTCGACAAGGCCTTCGCCCGCCTGCGGTCACGCGGCGCCGAGCGCATCCTGGTCGCCCCCTGGTTCCTGGCCCCGGGCCTGCTGACCGACCGCCTGCGCGACACGCTACCGCTGGTCCGGCACGCCGAGACGATCGGCGCGCACCCGCTACTGGCCGAAGTGGCGCTGGACCGCTACGCCACCGCCGCCCTGCCGCTCGAACTCACTGCCTGACCGAACCCGCTGTCCCGCACCGTCAGTCGACGGTGGCGCCTTTCTGATTCAACGGGCCTGGTTTCCGGGTTCGGGGAACGGCAGGTACGGGATGAGGGAGTGGGCGAGGTTGGTGATGGTGAGCGATTGCAGCCAGACGCGGCCGGGGCCGGTGAGGGCGGCGAGGAACAGGCCGTCGCCGCCGAAGAGGACGTTGCGGATGCCCTTCATCATGGTGATGTCGAAATCGACCGAGGCGTCGAACAATCCGACGTGGCCGGGGTGGACGCGCAGGGTCTCGCCCGGGGCCAGGTCGTAGGTGATGACCTCGCCGGAGAGCTCCACCCAGGCGTAGCCCTCGCCGCTGAGCCGCTGCAGGGTGAATCCGCTGCCGCCGAAGATGCCCGCGCCCAGGCGCCGCTGGAAACTCAGGGCCACCCGGACATCGCCTGCGGCGCAGAGGAATCCGTGCCGGTGGACCAGGTATTCGCGGTCCTTTCCGATCTGCACGGGCAGGATCTGGCCGGGGAGTTTCGCCGCGAAGGACACGCTGCCCGACCGGCGGTGCGCGGTGTATTCGGTCATGAACAGGCCCGCCCCGGCCATGGCCCGGCGGACCGCGCCGAAGACGCCGCCGGCCGCGGCGCGGGTGGAGGTGTTGAGGCGGATGCTCTCGGTCATCCACGACAGCTGGCCCGCTTCGGCGACGAGGCTGTCGCCGGGGTCGAGGGCGACCTCGAGCACCGGCATGACCGTCCCCCGGATTCTGGCGTCCATCAGGCTTCCCCTCCTGTGCGCACAACTCACCCCAGTGTGCCCGACATCGACCGTGGCGTGATCGTTGTGGACTTGCCACCACGCCGACGGGATCAGTAAATTAGGATTTCCTTACCTAATAGAAGGCTCGATATGCTCCAGATCAGCGGCACCCGGCAGCACACCGGGACGACGGGCATCCCGCACGATTCCTGGGGCATCACCGCCGCGTACGCGCTGCTGGCCACCGGCACGCTGACCGCCGCCCTTTGGATCGCCGCGCACGTCACCGCGAGCCCGGCCGTCCACCACGGCGGCGTGTTCGTCCACCTCGCCTCGCTGGTGGTGGGATTCGGCGGCGTCCTCACCGCCGACTCGTTCGTACTGCGTTGGGCCGCGGGCCGTCTCGACCTCGCGTCGGCGCTGCGCGCGGTGAGCCGTCTGCACGTCCCCATCTGGCTGGGCCTGGCCGGACTGGTGGCCAGCGGCTGCGTGCTGGAACCCGACCTCTCGTCCACCATGACCCGCACCAAGCTGGCGCTGGTCCTGGCGCTGACGCTCAATGGAATTCAGGCCTACTCGCTCAATCACAGACTCACCGCGCGCGGCGACACTCCCCTGACCGCGCGGCTGCTGACGTGGGGCGCGGCCACGGGGATGGCGTCGCAGGTCTGCTGGTGGGGCGCGACCGCCATCGGCTTCCTCAACGCCCGGCGCTGATCCCCCGCCCGATACGCTGGGCGAATGATCAAGGCTGCGGTATTCGATGTGGGCGAGACGCTGATCGACGAGACGCGCATCTGGTGCCGCTGGGCCGACCGGCTCGGCGTGCCCCGCTTCGCGTTCCTCGGCGTCATCGGCGGTATGGCGGCCACCGGACGTCCCCTCACCGACGCCTTCGCCCTGTTCCGGCCCGACCTCGACCTGGACGCCGAACAAGTGGCCTGGGCCGCCGAGGAACCCGCGAGCCTGCGCAACAACTTCGACGCCGACGATCTCTACCCCGACGTGCACCGCGCGCTGCGCGAACTGCGGCGGCGCGGGATCACCGTGATCATCGCGGGAAACCAGCCGCCGCAGGCGAAGTCGGCGATCGAGCGCATGGACCTGCCGGTGGACGCGGTCTACACCTCGGCCGAATGGGAGCTGGAGAAGCCGGATCCCAAGTTCTTCGCCAAGGTCGCCGAGGTGGCGGGGGTCGAGCCCGGCGAGATCTGCTACGTCGGCGACCGCGTCGACAACGATGTGCTGCCGGTGCTGGCGGCGGGCATGCGGCCGGTACTGATCCGCCGCGGGCCGTGGGGCTATCTGACCGCGGAGCTGCCGGACGCGGCCCGGGCGACGGTCATCGACAGCCTCGACGAGCTGCCCGATCTGCTCGCGCCCGCCTGATTTCCCAATACATGACACATCAAGCGTGACGGCCGTTTTCCGCCAGCGGCCGGTCCCCGCGCGGCGTTGACTATGACATGTCAACGAAATCCGCTCTACCGCAAGGAGACGCAGTCATGACCCGGTTCGAATCCAAGGTCGTCCTGATCACCGGTGCCACCTCGGGAGTCGGTGCGGCCGTGGCTCGGCGGATCGCCGCCGAGGGCGGGGCCGTCGTGCTCGGCGCGCGCGGCAAGGAAGCCGGTGACCGCATGGCCGAGGAGATCCGCGCCGGCGGCGGACGGGCGCTGTTCGTGCCCACCGACGTCACCGTCGACGCCGACGTGGAACGGCTCACCGCCGCGGCGATCACCGAATTCGGCCGCCTGGACGGGGCTTTCAACAACGCGGGCGCGGTCAACGCCTTCGGCCCGGTGCAGGACATCGACGAGGCGGGCTGGCGCGCCGACCTCGAACTGAACCTGACCGCCGTCTATCACGGCCTGCGCCACCAGGTTCCGGCGCTCGCGGCCACCGGCGGGGGCGCGATCCTCAACAACGCCTCCAACCTGGGGGTGGTCGGGATGGCACAGGTCGCGCCGTATGTGGCCGCCAAACACGGGGTGGTGGGCCTGACCCGCGCCGTCGCCCTGGAAGCAGCGGACCAGTCCATCCGGGTCAATGCCCTGGTCTCGGGCGCGGTCGACACCCCCGCCTTCCGGAATTCCATGGGCGCCACCCCCGAAGGCGAGGCCGCCATCGCCGCCCTGCACCCACTGGGCCGTATCGCCCGTCCCGACGAGATCGCCGCCTTCTGCGCCTATCTCCTCAGCGACGAGGCGTCGTTCATCACCGGCGCGGCGCTCGCCGTCGACGGCGGCTTCACCGCCCGCTGACCGCCGCGCACGCGACAGGCCCACCACCGCGTCCGGGCACTGGAACGCGTGGTGGGCCGGTCACTCTGGTGTCAAGGCAGCGAAGCCCGCAGATCCCCGCTCCCCTGACACCGGTCCACGGGAGGGATTCCCCTCACTCGACGGGACGAGGCGGGGCGGGCTGGTCGGTCCCGCCCCCGCCTGCGTCACCGTGGGAAGCCGGCGAATGGTGGGACGCCACCGCCCGATCTCCCCCGCCACCCCCACCGGCGCGCGGGACAACGCGCCTGGTGAGAGCCAGACCGAAAGCCAACGCCGCCAACGACGACGATCCGGCGGGCCGTGCCGGACCTCGCGGGCCCGAGGCCCGCGATCGATCCGACGCCCGCGCCGAGCCCTGCCCGAGCGGGCGGGAAGCGCACTGCCGCAAGGGGTCAGTGTTTGCCACCGCCACCACCACCCTTGCCGCCGCCGGCCCCACCGCCGCCGCCCATACCGCCACCGGCTCCGCCGCCCATGCCGCCACCGTGGCTGCCGCCAATCGAAGAACCGCCCGCGCCGCCCTTGGATGAGCCGCCGCCCTGGGAACCGCCACCGATCGCGCCACCCTGAGAGCCGCCGGGTTTCGAGCCGCCGGGAGATGCTGTGCCACCGCCGGTTCCAGCGCCACCATCGGCCCCGCCGGGCTTCGAACCGCCCTGGTCGGAACCACCGGGGTTCGAGCCACCAGCATTGGAGCCACCGGGGTTGGAACCACCCGGGTTCGACCCACCAGGATTGGAACCACCCGAGTTCGAGCCGCCCACGTTGGAACCACCAGGATTGGAACCACCCGGATTCGACCCACCAGGATTGGAACCACCCGAGTTCGAGCCGCCCACGTTGGAACCACCGGGGTTGGAACCGCCCGGATTCGAGCCACCGGGATTCGAGCCTCCACCGTTGGAGCCGGGTGAGGCACCACCGGTGTTCGCGCCTGCGGGGTCGCCGGTCGCGCCGCCCCCGGCCGAGGCACCACCGCCGGATGTCGTACCACCCGTGGTGGTTCCGTCGGTTCCGCCGGGCGTCGAGGCGCCGGGGGTTCCAGTGCCGCCACCGTTGCCGCCCGTGGCGCCGCCGGGAGTCGTGCCGCCGGGCTGGCCCGAACCCGGCTGGCCCGCACCGGGATCGCTCGCGCCGGGCTGGCCATTACCGGGTTGACCTGCGCCGGGCTGGGTTCCGCCGGGCTGTGTCGTGCCCGGCTGGCCGGTGCCCGGCTGTGTCGTCCCGGGTTGGGTTGTGCCGGGTTGGGTTGTGCCGGGTTGGGTTGTGCCGGGTTGGGTTGTGCCGGGGAGGGTTCCGGACGGCGCGCCGGGGATGCTGACTTTGGGGGTCTGGCCGACGTAGCCGCCGACGGTCCAGCCCGCGAGGACGGGGTTCTGGAACGGGAGCGGATTGGTGAACTGGGCCGGGTTCGCGTAGGTGACAGCGGGATTGGTCAGGGTCAGGGCGCGGGTCTCGCAGTGGCTGCCGCCGCCGGTGGTGTCGACGGGGCGGCCGTTGTACCAGGTGGAGGTGACCGTCGGGGCCTGCGGCGCGTAGCTGCGCACGGCGGCGACGGTGGCGACGGCGTGGGAGCGGGTGCCCGCCGGGGCGGCGGCGTCGTCGAGCACCATGACGTCCCCGCCGCCGGGGGCCGAGGCGCCGGCGGGCGGGTCGGTGGGTTCGGGGGCGGCCTGCAGTCCGGGCGGCCCGGCGACGGGTCCGCCGAGCACGGTGGCGGCGGACATGGCCAGCGCGGAAGCGACTGCCGCGCCGGAGATCACGGCGGCGCGAGGGGCGTAGCGCCCGATGGCGGAACCGGTATCGACGCTACGAAAGGCGGCGATGGCCGCGCCGACGGCGGCGGTGTGCGCGGGATCGGGCGACATGACGACCGGGCGGCCCAGATCGGACAGCACGCGCGCCACCTCGGGGGGCCGGGCCGCGCCGCCGATCAGCAGCACCCGGTCGATCTCCTCCATGTGCAGCCCGGCCCGGTGCACGACGGACCGGACCAGGCGTAGCGAATTGCGAATATGCCAGCTGCGCAGCCGGTTCGTGTCGGAGGCGGGCACCACGGCCGACACGGGCTCGGTCGCGCCGGGCGCGATGCTGCGCGCGTACTTGGCCAGCAGCGCGCCCAGCGGCCGCCCGCCGAAGTCGTACGACCGTTCGGCGCGGCCGAGGATGCCGCGCTCCTCCACCTCGGATTCGGTGCGCACCACGGCCAGGTCGAGGCTGTTGCCGCCGAGGTCGTAGACCAGGGTGATCCCGTTCTCGGAGAGGCCGTATTCCTCGTCGAGCCATTCGACGGCGGCGACCGGTTCGGGCATCAGGGTGACGTCCGCCGCGCCGGACCAGTCCAGCGCCCGCCGAATGCGGGTGACGAGTTTGTCCGAATAGCAAGCGGGATACGTGGTTACGGCGGGCGCTTCGGGCGCATGGGATTCGATCAGCCCGTTCACCACCGCCGCGATGAGGTCCGCGGGCGACCAGATACGGCCCCCGATGACCACCGGGTCGGGATCGGCCGTGAGGTCGGCGAAGTCGGTGACCACCGGCGCGAACCGGGGAATCCCCCCGATCTGCGGGCCGCCGGCGCTGTCGAAGGTGACAGCGGTCCGACGAACCCGCACGGCTGGTCGGTTCCTTTCACCGGCCGTGGTGGCCCATACAGAGTTCACTGTACCGATGCTCATGCCAAAGCCAACTGTCATTGCTATCCCGTCAACGCACCGAGACCACGGCCCATCAGGCGTACCAACCATGTGGTCGCGGTCGTTTTCCAAACAGCGCGTTCAGGTTAGCTGGCGTTTGCGGGCATTGAATATCGAATCGGGAGAAAAGATTTCGCGTCCAGTAGCGAAGTTGGCGAATCTACTGGTCAGGAAACCGCCGTAGCAAGATCAAATCCAACGACCCCGCAAAGACAACCGAACAGTCTTTGGCGGTGGCTACACCACAGCGAACATTAAATTCATACCGACCGGTAGGCGAGTAGTGTCCGAAAAACAAAACCGCATCGTCAGTACGGAAGTGCGGATTACCGATCACTGGTCGGTAGCTGACCCCGAATACCCCACGCGGGCCGCCATGCCGTCCGTGATTCACGACGAAATCTTCTCTACTACCGGAGATGTCGCTGCAAGCAAACGCGGTATTACAACTCGCACAACACCATCGGTACAGCGGACTCGACAGCGTCGGCCCGCGTTCACACAGACCCCCGAGATTCGCAGCCGCGCCGACACCGGATACGTTGCCCGGCACAAAAAGTCGCGGTGGACCGCCCGGCGGGCCCGGACATGACGAAGGCCGCCGCACGCACAGGGGTTGCGTACAGCGGCCTTCCAAGGAACGACGCCGACAGGGGTGGGGTCAGCGACGTACCATCAGGGGCAGCTTGCGCCGGGGCCGATTGACCGCGCCGCCACGGATGGCGTGCGGCTGCCGCTCACCGACGAGCCGGTCGAAATCGCCCGCGCCGCGGGCGGGCCGGGTCAGCCGCCCGGCATTGAAGTCGTCCACCAGCTGGCGCACCGTCTGCTGCGCGCAGGACTTGTTGGTCCCGATGAACCCGGTCGGGCCGCGCTTGATCCAGCCGGTCACGTACACGCCGGCCACCACCGCGCCGCCGGACTCCTCGAGCACCCGTCCGTCCAGGTTCGGGATGATCCCGGCCCGCTCGTCGAACGGCACGCCCGGCAGCGCCACACCGCGGTAACCCACCGAGGTCAGCACCAGTCCGGCGTCGAGGGTCTCGAGGTCCTCGGTCGGAACCGCGTGCACCGCACCGTTGTCGCCGGTGACGAGCTCGTTGCGCACCACCTCGACCCCGGTCACCCGGTCCACGCCCGCGATGGTCACCGGCGCCGACAGGTATCGGAACACGATCCGCTTGCGCCCGCCCACCGGCCGATCAGCCAAGCCGTGCAACAGCTTCAGCTTGTGCTCGACCTTCTGCGACATGCCCTCGACGATCGGCGGCAGCTCGCCCTCCACCACGATGCCGACATCGGCGCCCAGCAGGCCCACGAATTCCGGCACGGTGAAGGCGGATTCGGCCGGTCCGCGCCGCCCGAGAATCACGACCTCTTCGATATTGCTGCGCCGCAGCGTGTTCAGCGCCCGCTGCGACACGTCGGTGCCGGCCAGCAGTTCCGGATCGGTGGTCAGGATGCGCGCCACGTCCAGCGCCACATTGCCGTTGCCCACGATCACCGCGCGCCGCGCCGACAGGTCGAAGAACCGGCCCGCCTGGTCGGGGTGGCCGTTGTACCAGGCCACGAAGTCGGTGGCGGAGGTGCTGCCGGGCAGCCCCTCACCCGGGATCCCGAGCTTGCGGTCCGAGGACGCGCCGACGGCGTAGATCACCGCGTGGTGGTGCGCCAGCAGTTCCTCGTGCGAAACGTGCTCGCCCACATTGACGTTCAGGTACGAGCCGAAGCCGGGCTGCGCGGAGATCACGTCGAACAGCTCGCCGACCTGGCGGGTCTTGGTGTGGTCGGGCGCGACGCCGAAGCGGGCCAGACCGTAGGGCGTGGTCACCTTGTCGAACACGGTCACCGACACGCCGGGCTGGGTGAGCAGCTCGTCGGCGGCGTACATGGCCGAGGGTCCGGAGCCGATCACGGCCACCCGCAAGGGTTCCCGGCCGGGCTTGACCTCGGCCGCGGGAATCGGCATGGCCAGCAGCGGCCGCGGCCGTTCCTGCCGGTAGAAGTCGGCGTTGATCTCGATGAACGGCAGCTGCTCCGCGGTCAGCTTCTTCGACGAGGTGATGGCGTCCACCGGGCAGGCGGTCGCGCACGCCCCGCAGTCCACACAGGCCTGCGGGTCGACGTAGAGCATTTCCGCGGTCAGGAAGTCCGGCTCGTCGGGAGTCGGATGGATGCAGTTGACCGGGCAGGCGTAGACGCACGAGGCGTCGCTGCAACAGGATTGAGTGACAACGTACGGCACTGTACGTCCCCTTCCTACGCGACCTTGCCGGAGCGGATGGGCTCCGAGCGGTAGCGCGACGCCGGGCCGGAGATGCCGAGCAGCTTCCAGACCCGCTTGGAGATCGGGTTCATCAGACCGATCTCGTCGGCGAGGGCGCGCACATCGATGAAGTAGTCGGCGAAGACCCGCTTGGCCTCCTTGGAGCCGTAGAACAGCTCCTTGCGGACGTTCTCCGGGATGTCGAACTCCTGGAAGAACTTCTTCGGCGGGGTCGCGATGGACCGGCCCAGGATGAACATGATGACGGGCATGGCGATCGAGAGGATGAAGCGCTCGGCCGCGTTGCGCTCCGGCACGTGGTGCTTGAGGAACTCGTGCGCGAAGGAGATGTGGCGGGCTTCCTCGGCGACGTGGATGCTCATCACGCCGCGCATGATCGGGTGGACTTCCTCGCCCGAGCGCAGGATCTGCTTCTGGATGTGGTCGATCGGCTCCTCGCCGGCGAGCACGGCCATGAAGAACAGGTTCGGGAAGGCGACCGCGACGGGCACGCCGAGCAGGCGCAGCTGGCGGACGAGCGGGCCCATGCCCGGAACGTCCACGCCGATGCGGTTCACCATCTCCTGGAACATCAGGGTGTGGTTGAGTTCCTCGGCCATCTCGTGGGTGCAGTAGCGGAATTCCGCGTCACCGTTGGGCAGCGAGAAGGTGTGGTTGACCATGCCGCTGATCAAGATGGACTCGAACTGCAGGCCGACCTTGGCGATATTGGCCTGGCGGTACTTGCCGACCGCGATCTGCTGCTCCACCGTCAGCGACTGGTACCAGTCGTGGCGGCCCAGCGGGTCCGCGGACTCCGGCAGGATCCAGCGCTCGGGGCGGGCGTTGGAATCGAAGTCCGGGTTGTCCCAGTCGATGTCCTCGTAGGGGTCGAAGTGCTTGTTCACCGACCCTTCCGAGAGCAGCAGCAGCTTGTTGGCGTACTCCTGAGCTTCGGCAACCACGGGGTCGTCAAGGGGGGTCGTGGTCGGAGACATCGTCGTCACCTCTCCAGTCAGTGGCGTTATGTGTACCCAATAGTTACACCAAACTGGAGAGGCGTCAACAACAGTTCGCAAGATGCTTGCACGAGTTAGCACGCCTGCACACGCGGTACCCGGACGAACTCGCGAGTAGCAGGACAAATGATCACTTCAGAGCGCCGCGGACCCCGTCAGAGCGCGGCCACCCGCGTGACACGCCGGAAGAGTCCGGTCAGCGGATGATGGCGATGGCTGGCCGACTCCTGGGCCAGCAACCTCTGACGCGCAGCGATGGCCGCGCCGTCGGCGATGGTCCGTTCCGGGTCGGAGGACACGACCACGGGACGGGCCAGCTCCTTGGCCAGCACCTGGGCCACCTCGGGCGGTCGCGCGGCCCCGCCGACCACCAGGATCCGATCCACATCGGCCATGGTGACGTCCGCGATCCGGAGGCACTTGTAGACCAGGGCGAGCGATCGGCGAATGTGGCCGGCGCGCAGTTCCCCGGAGTCCGCGTCCGACAGCCCGCGCGGCACCACCGGCGAGCCCGCGGTGCGCCGCAGTGTGCGCCCCACCAGGTCGCCGAAGGCCCGGCCGCCGTAGTCGGCCGAGTGCAGCGGCATGCCGACGATCGGGTTGCTGGGCGCGCCCATGCCGACGCGCAGCAGCGTGACGTCCAGCCCCGCCCCGCCGAGGTCGTAGACCAGCGCCAATCCCGGTGTGAGCGGCCCGCGCTCGGCGGCCAGCCAGGACGCGGCCGCGATCGGCTCGGCCACCAGGGCGGCCCGGTCCAGGCCCACCCCGTCCAGGGCGGTGCGCAGTTCGGCGATCAGAGGGGCGGAGTAACCGGCCGGATGGGTCACCGCGATACCGGTCTGCCCGTGGTCCAGCGCCCCCGCCGGGGGTTTGCCCAGCACCTCCGCGACCACGCTGTAGGCCACGGTGGCCACCAGATCCGCGGCCGAGAGCGCCCGGTGCCCGACCCGCGCCATCGGCGCGCCGCGCTGGCCGAGATCGGCGAAGTCCGTGATGACGCGGCCGTGCCGGGGAATGCGACCGACGCGGGCGGTCCCGGAACTGTCGAAGGTGAGGGTGGTGCGCCACGTGGCCGGAGGAATGCCTCGACGGCCGGGCGGCAGCTTTCCGGTTCGATCGGCCGCCGTGGAACAGACCGTGTTGACCGTGCCGATACTCAGCCCCACACCGAACGCCATGATCCACCTCGTTCGACGAGTCCATCGGGCCGAGCCTTCGCACCGGCCGTCGAACTCGACTCGAATTCATGCAACTCCTGCGCCGGATGCTTGCCAACCACCGGACACGCGATTGTCCGCACGTGCGCCGCTGACCGGCGACAACCATGTTGTCCAGGCAGGCGATCACGAAAACCCGCCGCGCACATTCCAATCGCGAGATGTTTGCCCGAACTCACCCATTCGCCGGAAACGCGGCAGCCGAGGCCACCCGGTACGCCTGGTCTCCGTACCCACGAGGATCGCCACCCACGAGAATCGCCCCCGCACCGGAGAATCCGGAGCGAGGGCGAATCCGCGTCGATCTGTTCGACTACTTGGTGGTCGAGCTGAACAGCGTATTGCTGAGCACCGAGACCACGCTGTAGGCCAGGTTGATCAGGTCCGCACCCAGACCCGAGTCACCGGTGAGCATCTTGGCCAGCGGGCCGAAGAACTTCACCGCCATCTGCACCAGCGAGCTCAGGCCCCCCGCGCCCAGACTGTCGGACTTGGAGTTCTTGTCGGTGCCGGGAGCCTGCGCGCCCGGGGTCGACTGCGTCCCGAGGCCGCCCGGCGCCGCCGAATTCCCCTGACCGCCAGGGGTGCTCGGCGATTGCCGCACCGGTGCGCGCAGATCCGCGATCGCCCGCACCGCCGGGGTGGCGGGCTTGGTCTGCGCGGCCGGCGGCTGAGTTCCGTTCTGCGGCTGGGTGGTTCCCGGCTGCGGCACGGTCCGCTGCTGGATACCCGGCTGCGGCGGAGTCTGCGCGTGCTGCCAGTTGTTCAGGAACTGATCGGCGAGCTGCTGGAAGACCTGGAGCCCCTCCTCGAGCACCGCCTCTCCCGGCTGCTGTCCCGGATTCTGTTGCGCCGGAGCGGTACCGGGCGTCCCGGGGTTCTGCGCCGGGAGTGCCGGAGCCTGTCCGGGCTGGGCCTGGCTCGTCCCCGGCTGGGCCTGACTCGTCCCCGGCTGGGCCTGACTCGTCCCCGGCTGGGCCTGACTCGTCCCCGGCTGAGCCTGGCTCGTCCCCGGAGTCGCCGGAGTCGCCGGAGCCGCCGGAGCCGTCGAGTGCGGAGCCTTCGCCGGAATGATGAATGCCGGAACCTGCGGCACTACCGCCACGGGAGCCTGCGGCGCAACGGCTTCGGGAGTCGGCTCCGGGACCGCTGCCGGGGCCTGTGGAGCCACGGCCTCGGGCACGACGGCCGGAGCCTGCGGGACAGTGGCCTCGGGAACCGGAACCGCGGTCTGCGGGACCAGCGACGTCTCGGGAGCCGGAGCCTGCGCCGGAAGCTGTTGCGCCGACTGGGTTCCCGGCTCGGCAGCCCGCTCCGCCGGCTTGTCGGTGGCTGCGGGCACCGGCACGCCGAGCAGATAGGACGCGATCCCGGTGGTGATGGTGACCGCGTGCTTGAGCTGTCCCTCCGGGGTTTCCAGCTGCTGGGCGTCCTCGGCGTTGGCGCCGTTGCCCATTTCGAGGAAGACGTCCGGCACCAGGGTCAGCGCGGGACCCGCGACGTCGGAACGGGTTTGGAGTCCCTCGGCGGCGCCGTTGTAGGTGGCGGCCTGATACCCGCTCTGCAGGTAGGTGTCGCGCATGGCCTTGCTGGCGGCCAGGCCCGCACCGGACTGCACCTCGTTGACCTTGGCGTCGGGGACCGGCAGCTGCGGCACGATGAGATGGAAGCCCTTGCCGTCGGCGGGCCCGCTGTCGGCGTGGATGCTGACGGCGACGTCCGCGCCGGAGTCGTTGGCGGCCTTGGCCCGGTCGTCGATGCAGCCGCCCCAGCCGGTGTCGTCCGGGCGGCTCATGACCACGTGCGCGCCCAGGCCCTCGAGCGAGGTGCGGACCAGCTGCGCGACGTTCCAGGTGATGGTGTGCTCGGCGATGCCGTGCAGCGTGGTCATGCCGGTGGTCTGGCACGCCTTGGTGCCGCCGCGACCGTCACTGACCTGTTTGTTGGTGTCCTGACTGTGATTGGGCCCCTGATGGCCCGGGTCCAGGAAGATGGTCTTCCCGGCCAGCTTCTGGGGTAGTTCGGGCAGCGCCGGCGCGGCCAGCGCGGCGACCGGGACTATCCCGGCCACGGTGGTGATGGCCGCCGCGGTGACGACCGTGCAAATTCCGGACTTGGTGATGCTTCGTTTCATAAGCGGCGGCGCTCGGGCGGAGCGCCCCTCCCTTCCCACTAGTAACACCAGACCCAGCAGTTCACTCTTGCAACACCAGTTACTACCTGGCAAGCGTCGTGACGGAACCGTTACCAGTGGTCAAACGACCGAAATGCCCTGATCCGGAGCACTACCGGGCGCAATGGCAAGCGACCACAGCGCCAACTATCCCCCACCCCGCGTGTCCCGCCCGGACGACGCGCCTGAGCGGCTCGACGCAACCCCTCGGCGTCGAACCGCATGGACGGAAACGGCTGATCAGGCCGAGACGATCTGGTCCCCGTCGACCCGAATGCCGCGGGCGTCCAGCGCCCGCGGCGCGGGCCCGCTCGCGACCGATCCGTCCAGATTGAAGGTGCTGCCGTGGCACGGGCATCGGATCAGGCCGCCGGACACCGAATTCACGTTGCAGCCCAGGTGCGTACAGACCGACGAGAAGCCCAGGAACGACCCCGCGGACGGCTGGGTGATGACGGTGCCGCCGGTGATCAGACCCCCGCCGACCGGCACGTCGGAGGTATTGGCCAGTACGTCCAGCTTCTTCGCGGGTCTCGCATCCGGCCCGCCCGGCTCGGCTTTGGGCGCCGCGGAGGCGGGCCCGTCGGATGTGGTTCCGCAGCCCACCACGGCGAGCGCGGTGGCGGCGACGGCGGTGGTGGCCAGCGCGGTGCGGCGGTCCAGGCGGAATCCGCCGGGGCCGGCGGTGGTGTCGGTCATCGGAAACTCCTCGCTCGGGGCCGGACCGATGCGATTCGGCCGCTGCTTGTTCGACGTATGGGAGGGGTCGGTTGGTTCACCGGCTCACGCGCTGAGCGGTACGCGCCGCAGGGATCGCAGCGCGTAGTGCACCCGGGTCTTCACGGTGCCGACCGGAATGCCCAGGTCGGCGGCCACATCCTGGTAGGCGCGGTCGCACAGGATGACCTGGACGACGGCGTCGCGCTGCGGGGCGGGCAGCTGCGCGAGCAGGTCGGCGACCAGCAGGCCGTCGGTCAGGGCTTCGCTGAAGTCGGGCCGGGCGCATCGGTTCTCGGCCTGTTCGCCGATCTCGTCCCAGCAGGTGTCACCGGGGCGCGCGGCTCGGAAGCGGGCGATGTCGGTGAGCACGTTGCGCTCGATGGTCAGTAGCCAGGTGCGCACGCTGCCCCGGTCGGGGTCATAGCTGGCGCAGGCCCGCCACGCCCGCAGCAGGGTCTCCTGCACGGCGTGTTCGGCCAGACCCGGATCGCCGAGGCGACTCATCGCCCGCCAGTGCAGCAGGCCGCGATCGGCGGCGAGGACAGCCGCCAGTCCGGAGTCGGTACACAGCCGGGCGCACTGTCCGGCGCATCCGGTCATGACCGGGCGAAGTCTTCCCATGACTGAATATCGCGCTGGAGGCCGAAAGAGCATCGCATGTTTGTGAATTCCCCGAAATCGCCCGATTTCCCGAAAACAGACCGGAATTTCTGATAAACCCCTCCCGGGAGATGCGGGGATCGCCCGAACACCGTACGACGGGAACCGTGCGGTGCAGTGAACTGCTCAGGGAGGAACATCGTGCGTGCAGGCGCGCTCGTAGCGACGGGAGCATTCGCTTCCGCGCTGACAATGGCGGCGTCGGGAATTGCGGCGGCCGAACCGGCCACCGATATCACCGTCGACGGCACCTATTTGGTCAATGTGGATATCAAGCCGGGCACCTATATCGGCGACGGGACGATGGACCCGGCCCCCGCGGGCTGCTTCTGGCGGCGGCTGTGGAAGGTCCAGACCCCCGAGGACTACGCGGACCCGAACTTCTACATCATCGCCAGCGACTTCACCCGGCTGCGGTCGATCACGGTGGAGATCAAGGCGACCGACGTGGCCTTCTCGACGCAGAACTGCGGGGCCTGGCACCTGACGCCCGCACGGCCCAACACCGGGTCGTTCGGATAGTCGGGCCCGCGCTCGTGCCAGGTATCGGCTCGTCCCGGTACCCCGCACGGGCGCGGCCGGATCACTAGGGTGAGCGCATGACCAGGCAGAGGATTCTCATCACCGGCGCGAGCTCCGGACTCGGCGCGGGGATGGCCCGCGCGTTCGCGAGCCGCGGGCGCGATCTGGCGCTGTGCGCCCGGCGGGTCTCGAATCTGGAGGCGCTGCGCGCGGAGCTGCTGGCCGCGCACCCGGGCATCACGGTCGCGGTGCGCGGCCTGGACGTGGACGACCACGCGGCCGTCCCGAAGGTGTTCGAGGAGTTGCGCGAGGAGCTCGGCGGGCTGGACCGGATCATCGTCAATGCCGGGATCGGCAAGGGCGCGCGCCTGGGCACCGGCCGCGCCGACGCCAATCTGGCCACCGCCACCACGAACTTCGTGAGCGCCCTGGCCCAGGCCGAGGCCGCCATGGGTATCTTCCGCCGCGAGCACGCCGGTCACCTGGTGCTCATCTCATCGATGAGCGCGGTGCGCGGGCTGCCCGGCAAGAAGGCGGCCTACGCGGCCAGCAAGGCGGGCGTGACCGCGCTGGGCGAGGGGCTGGCCATCGAGCTGCGCGGCACCCCGATCAAGGTCACCACGGTGCAGCCGGGATTCATCGCCACCGACATGTCCGCCAAGGCCGGGGACGCGAAACTGGTTGTGCCGCTGGAGAAGGGCGTGCGATCGATGGTCGCCGCCATCGAGCGCGAGACCGTGCGCGCCTCGGTCCCCGAATGGCCGTGGCGGGTGCTGGGTCTGGTGATGCCGGTGCTGCCGCGCGCGATCATGGCCCGGATGGGCTGACGCCGGGTTCCTGGCCGGGAATGCCGATCGAAGGTCGTGACCCGGCCGCTAGCATCGCGGCCATGGCGAAATTCACCACCTGGGACGGGCTCGAACTCAACTACCGCGTGTGGGAGGGCGAGGGCGTCCCGGTGGTGTTGCAGCACGGCATCGTCGCCGATACCAATGCCAACTGGATGAGCCTGGGCGTGGTCGCGGCGCTGGAACAGGCGGGCCACCACGTGATCTCGCTGGACGCGCGCGGCCACGGGCGCTCGGACAAGCCGCACGACCCGGCCCGCTACTCGTGGCAGGCCATGGCCGACGATATGCGCGCGCTGTTCGACCACCTGGGCCTGGATCGGGTCGCGGTGGTCGGCTACTCGATGGGCGGGATCATCTCGCTGCTGGTGGCGAGCGCCGACGAGCGGGTGGAGCGGCTCGCGATCGGCGGTATCGGGTCGGGCGTGGTGGATTGCGGCGGCATCGACTGGCGGGTGATCGCGGCGCAGGACATCGTGTCCGCCATGTCCGGCGACGCCACGGCGGTCACGGGGCTGCCCAGCATGTTCCGCCTGCTGGCCGACGCGCTGGGCGCGGACCGCGAGGCCATCGCCGCCGTGGCGACCGCCCTGAACGAGGCCCCGATCGAATCCCTCATCGGCATCACCGTTCCGGCCCTGGTGCTGGCGGGCGACGCCGACCCGCTGGCCGCCGAACCCGAACGCCTGGCCGCCGCCCTTCCCCACGCGGAGTGCGTGGTGGTCAAGGGCGACCACCTCGCCGCCGTCGCCGACCCGGCGTTCTCGAAGGCCCTGGTCGACTTCCTGAGCTGACAACGGCCGCGGGCTTATGGGGTTTCAGGGGTTCCCTCGCGCGTCCCCGAGAGTTGGTCAGTGCTGCCTGCGGTGCGGCACGAACTCCAGGGAGAGCAGTGCCAGCGCCGCGATCAGCACCTCACGCCACCGGATCAGCACGTACCGCTGATCGCCGAAAGCGTTGAACTTGCGCAGGAATCGGTACAGCGATTCCAGCCGGATCAGCGGATCCCCCAGGCGCACCGCGAGATACACCGCCTGCATGGTCCGCGACCGGTGCTTCTCGGCGAAGATCTCCGGAAACGCCGCGAACGCCAGCGAGATTCGCTTGATCCCATGGTCGCGCGCGTAGTCCACCAGGTCCACGATCATGCGTTCGTCGAGTCCGTTGGGTGCGTCGCGCCGCCGCCACGGCACGTCCAGGCTGAGGTCTTGGCCGTTGCCGGAGGTCCCGTAGCGCTGGAACCCGACCACCTGTCCGTCGGCGTCGCGGGCCATCACCACCAGCATGCCGGGGTGCCGTCCGTCGAGCAGGTGGTCGAGGATCATGGAGAAGCCACGCGTCTGCCTCCCGGTCCCCCATTCGTCGACGATGGACAGCAGGGTTCGGCGCTGCGGTTCGGTGAGCGCGACCTCGGGCAGGATCTCGGTCGTCACGCCGTAGTTCTTGGTGCGGCTCACGGCCTGGCGCAGATTGCGGAACTTACGACCCACCAGGTCGTAGCGGTCGACGTCGATGACCACGTCGCGGCCCACGGAGATGGCGCGCAGCCCGCGGTGGTCGACGGCCCGCCGCTGCCACAGCTCACTGACCTCGGGACTCGCCCCGAGCACCGCGATGCGCCAGCCGTGGCTGCCCGCGAACAGCGAGAACTCGGTGAGCAGGTCCGGGAACCGCGCGGGGTCGCCGAGCGGGTCGCCGGAGACGACGGCGATGCCGAGCCGGGCCCGGTAGGCCAGCGCCGCGGAGCCCCCGTCGCCGAAGAAGTAGGTCTTGGACGAGTGCAGCGCGAACGGCGCGAGCGGATCCCCTGAGCTGCGCCGAACCAGTTCCGCCACCCGGGGCAGCTGTTCGGGTTGCGGCTTGCTGCCCTGTGGCAGCACCAGGATCGCGCCGCTGACCGAGAGGAACGCGAATCCGACCCCGGGATGCTCGGTGCGGTAGGCGAAGTTGGAGACGACCAGGGTCATGGCCGCGCCGGTGAGGTGGGGCAGCGTGATGGGCCGGCGCAGGTAGAGCCCGCGCGCCACGAACAGCCCGGCGACCGAGACGGCGATGAACCAGCCGTGGTCGTCGCCTTCGCGGGAGGCGCGTTCGGCGGCCCAGACGAGGATGACGCTGCCCAGGACCAGGGCGCCCATCAGCCCGACGCGGGTGCTGGGCCCGGCGACGAAGGTGGTTTCCCGGTATGCGGTCAGCGTCGGATTCGGTACGCGTTCCTCACGCATCTGGACCCCTTTTCTCCCGCGTCTCCCACTCGACACTATGTGTGAGAGACGGTTCGAGGCATCGGGTTATTCCGGCCAGCCCAGTCGCGGCGTGGTGAGCACTGGATCGGTGATGCCATTGTGGCAGGCCAAACCGTCAGAGTCCCAGCCCGCGAGACTCGATCCGGACTCATATGCGGATTGGAAGAAATCCAGCGCGGTGGCGACGGGGTCGGCCGTGGCGCGGACGTCGTCGTAGGACAGGTAGGCGCTGTGCCCGGAACCGGACGCCACCCAGCGGGCCTGTTCGGGTCGTAGTGGTTTGTCGCTGAGCCCGGTGGGTTCGGGCGCGGTGTAGGAGTAGAAGGTGGGGGCCGGGACCTTGTCGTCGCCGAACCAGAATCCGGCGCTGATCACCTCGCGAGAGTAGGCCTCCCGGGTGACCAGGTCGACGGAGTCGGGCATGGGGATCTTGCGGTCGGAGAAGCGCTGCACGGCCAGATCGAAGGTGTGCCAGAAGATCTGGACGGGGCTGATCTTGCCGGAGTAGGTGGCGCTGAACTGTTCCAGGATGCGTCCGACCTGGCTCTGCACGTGGAAGGCGCGTTGCGCGGCGGCGGGGTTGTAGGTGTGGTGTTGCTCGTCCTCGTCGAAGGGCCGCCCGTGGTCGGGCAGGTCGAAGGGGGTCGGGTGGGCGAGCGCCACCTCGACGCCGAGGTTGCGCAGCGCGTTCATGGTCTCGATGTAGAAACTGGCCACCGATTGCCCCGTGAGCGGCACCTCCTCCTCGGTGCCGCGGTCGTTGCAGACCCGCAGCACGTGGTCGAAGAAGTCGAACGAGCAGGTGAAGACGGGGCCTTCGGTGGCGGTACCGAGCGGCACGGTGGTCCAGCCGCGCGCGGTGAGCCGGTAGGTCATGTGCCACCAGTGGTTGCGCCTGATCCCCTTGGCCAGGGCCACTTTGCCCACGATCTGGGCGTAACGGTGCAGGGTTTCCTTGGTGGGCCGCCATGAGTCGAGCGGGATGGCGGGAAGTATGTCCTGAGCCATCCGCTCATGCTACTCAGCTATCAATGCGTTACCGCCCGTCGCCGGTGTGCCCGGCGAGCAGTTCGGCGAACGGCCGGACCGCGCCGACGCCATTGCCGGAGTTGCGGTGCCGGACCGGCTCGTCCTGCAGGAAGCCCTGCACCGCGGTGGGTGCGGCGACGATCTGCTGGGCGAGTTCGGACGCCGCCCGGTGCACGCGTTCGGTGAGTCCGGTGGAGCCGAAGTCCTCGGTGGCGGCGAACACGCCGGTGGGGACGACCACCGCCCGCAGGTAGGTGAACAGCGGCCGCAGCGCGTGATCGAGCACCAGCGAATGCCGGGCGGTGCCCGCGGTGGCGGCGATCAGCACGGGCATGCCGTTGAGCGAGTCGGTGTCCAGGACATCGATGAACATCTTGAACAGCCCGCTGTAGCTGGCCGTGAACACCGGGGTCACCGCGATGATCCCGTCGGCGTCGGAGACCCGCTGCCGGGCCGCGGCCACGGCGGGCGTGGGCAGCCCGCCGGTGGTCAGGGTGGTGGCGAGATCGCCTGCCAGTTCACGCAGTTCGATCACCTCGACGTCGAGGCTCTCCCCGCGCCCGCCCACCGCCGCGGAGACCGCGGCGGCGAGCTGATCGGCGAGCAGCCGGGTGGAGGAGGGCTGCGAGAGCCCGGCGGTCAGGACTACCAGTGTGCGACTCATGCTCGGCCTCAGTTCTTTTCGGCGAGCACGCGCTCGCGGGCGGGCTCGACCAGGTGGTGCGGGGCGTCGGGGCCGGCGGCGACCAGCGACGCGTGGGTGGGCGGATCGCTGGGCACGCGGGCGGGGCGGCGGGCCTCGAACTCCTTGCGCAGCACCGGGACCACCTCCTTGCCGAGGATCTCGATCTGCTGCAGCACCATGTCCAGCGGCAGGCCGGCGTGGTCCATCAGGAACAGCTGGCGCTGGTAGTCGCCGACATTGTCGGCGAAGCCCAGGGTGCGTTCGATGACCTGTTCGGGGGTGCCGACGGTGAGCGGGGTCAGTTCGGTGAAGTCCTCCAGCGACGGGCCGTGTCCGTAGACGGGCGCGTTGTCGAAGTAGGGCCGGAAGATCTTCTTGGCCTCGGCCTCGGTCTCGGCCATGAACACCTGGCCGCCGAGTCCGACGATGGCCTGTTCGGCCGCGCCGTGCCCGTAGTGCTCGAAGCGGCGGCGGTACAGGGTCACCATCTGCTTGGTGTGCTGCATGTCCCAGAAGATGTTGTTGTGGAAGAAGCCGTCACCGTAATAGGCGGCCTGCTCGGCGATCTCGGGCGAGCGGATGGAGCCGTGCCACACGAACGGCGGGGTGCCGTCCAGCGGGGCGGGCGTGGAGGTGTAGCCCTGCAGCGGGGTGCGGAACTTGCCTTCCCAGTCCACGCGCTGTTCGCGCCACAGGCGGCGCAGCAGGTGGTAGTTCTCGATGGCCAGCGGCACCCCGTCGCGGATGTCCTTGCCGAACCACGGGTAGACGGGTCCGGTGTTGCCGCGGCCCATCATGAGGTCGACGCGGCCGCCGGCCAGGTGCTGCAGCATGGCGAAGTCCTCGGCGATCTTCACCGGATCATTGGTGGTGATCAGGGTGGTCGCGGTGGACAGCACCAGCTTGTCGGTCTTGGCGGCGACATAGCCGAGCATGGTGGTCGGCGAGGAGGGCACGAAGGGCGGGTTGTGGTGCTCGCCGGTGGCGAACACGTCGAGTCCGACCTCCTCCGCCTTGAGGGCGATGGAGACCATGGCCTGGATGCGCTCGGCCTCGCTGGGCGTCCGGCCGGTGGTGGGGTCCATCGTCACGTCGCCGACGCTGAAAATTCCGAACTGCACGGGTCCTCCTCGGGTCGCGTCCACATTTGGTGGATATGGCAACCACTTGAACATAGCGGGTCGGGAGGGTATTCCTGAGCGGGACAGGGGCGTGATTCGCGCCACTGCCGCCAATGCGCCACCACACCCGCCACGGGTCCCGAATTCGGGCGGCACCTGCTTCGTTCCGGAACCGAGGACTGACCAGTACCCGCAATCCACTTGCGGGTACAGCGAAACACTCAGTAGTGCAAGATCTTTCGAAGTATCCTGAACATTCCCCGCGCAACGCCGGAGATCTCGAGCATGGACAGGGGGTAGATCCAATGGCGGACAACTCCGTCGGTGCGGCATACGCTGTCGTCGTCACCGCGGTCGCCGATCCGATGCAGGTGGAGGGCCTGGAATGGGATCGTGCGGTGGAATTTCTGCCCAGTATCGATTCGCACATCCTGAAGTCGTGGGTGCGAGATCAGGAGACCGGGCCCGACCCGCGCCGCGGCGTGGTCATCCCCGGCCCCCAGCGCCGCGTCGGCCAGCGACATCCGTACCGGGAGGTGTGCGTCCCGTCGGCCGAATACCAGCTCTTCAGCGCCGCGGTTCGCAGCAACCGCCGCCGCGCCACCGCCTGCGCCGAGGAGGAAGGCCGCCGGCGAACCCGCGTCCTGTCCACCGCCAACTGCGGCTGACCACACCGCTACCGGCGCACGCCACCGGACCGCTCGGGGGGTCGAGCGAATATCCGAGCCGATCGTGCCGCCGTGCCACACTCGCGGAGTGAGAATCGCCATCCTGGGCCCGCTGGAAGTAGCGAACGACGCCCGGCCCGTTCCCGTCCCGGGAACCCGCCTGCGCGCCCTGCTGATTCGCCTCGCCCTGGACCCCGGCCGCCCGGTGCGCGTCCCCACCCTGATCGACGACCTGTGGCCCGAAGCCGCGCCCAAACGCCCCGAACACGCACTGCAAGAGCTGGTTTCCCGCCTCCGCCGCACCCTCCCCGCCAGCGTCCCGCTCCACGCGGCCGCGGGCGGCTATCTCCTCGGCATCGCCGCCCTCTCGGTCGACGCCCACCGCTTCGAGCGCCTCGTCCGCGGTGGCATCCTGCGCCTCGACGGCGGCGACCGCACCGCCGCCATCAACCAACTGCGCGAAGCCCTCTCCCTGTGGCGCGGCCCCGCCCTCGCCGACGTATCGGTCCTGCCCTTCGCCGCCGCAGCCGCCACCCACCTCGACGAACTCCGCCTGACCGCCACCGAATCGGCCCTGGCCGCCGAACTGTCCACCCGCCCCGGCGATCCCCTCCTCATCACCGAACTGACCGGCCTCCTCACCGCCCACCCCCTCCGAGAACGCCCCCGTCTGCTCCACATTCAGGCTCTCCACGCCGCGAGCCGCACCCCCGAAGCCCTGAGTTCCTACGCCCACTACCGCACCCTGCTGGCCACCGAACTCGGCCTGGACCCCAGCCCGGAACTCGCGGACCTGCACCTGAAGCTCCTGCGAGGCGGGCCCCCGACCGGCCCCGCGGCGGCGAGGCCCGAACCGGCCACGACCGCTCCGGGTTCCACGCAGCAGCTGCCGGAGCCGACACCGGCGTACAGAGATTCGGCGATGAAGGCGACCGCCGCCACAAGTCCGGCTGCGCGGCTCCGGATTCCGCTGACGAGCTTCGTCGGGCGCGAACACGACCTGACGGAGGTGGTGAAACGGGTCGGAGCCTCGCGGCTGGTCACGTTGGTGGGGCCGGGCGGCGCGGGCAAGACGCGACTGGCCGTGGCCGTGGCCGGAGAACTGGGCGGGCACATCGCGGGCGGACCGGTCCCGGGCGAGGCGGGCCGAGCGGACGAAGGCACGACGAGCAGCCGAGGCGAAAGCACGGCACACGGCCGAGGCGACAGCACGGCGGGCGGAGGGTTCGCGGGTGGTGTGGGGTTCGCGGAATTGGCGGCGGTGAGTGATTCCTCGGATCTCCCGCGGGCTGTGGCCGGGGCGCTGGGGGTGGCGTTGTCGCGGACGGTGGAGCCTTCGGGGGCGGATCCGGTGGGATTGCTGGCGGAGGCGCTGCCGACCGCGCCGATGCTGCTGGTGCTGGACAACTGCGAGCACCTCGTCGATGAGGTTGCCCTGTTCGTGGCGGAGCTGCTCGGGCGGGTGCCGGAGCTGCGGGTCCTCGCGACGAGCCGTCAACCGCTGGGGATCGGCGGGGAAACGCTGTGGGAGACCGCGCCGCTAGCGGTACCGCCACCCGATTCGGCTGATATCGAGGGTTTCCCGTCGGTTCGACTGTTCCTGGATCGCGCTGCGGCGGTCCGCGCCGACCTCGCACCGACCGATAGCGTACTCGAGACTGTCGCCGAGATCTGCCGTCACCTGGACGGATTGCCGTTGGCCTTGGAGCTCGCGGCCGCGAAGCTGCGGGTCATGCCACTGCCGGTGCTGCGTGCACGGCTGGATGATCGTTTCGCCGTGCTGGCGGGCGGGAGCCGCACCGCGCTCCCCCGTCACCGCACGCTGCGGGCGGTATTGGATTGGGACTGGGAGCTTCTCATCGAGGCGGAGCGCACCGCCCTCGCGCGCCTGTCGGTCTTTCCCGCACCGTTCACCCCCGCTGCTGCCGAGGGTCTCGGTGTGGCGTGCGCCGAACTCGAAGCGCTGCTGGACAAATCACTGGTGCAGCTCGTCGACGTCCTGGTCGCCGAACCCGCCCTGCCCACACCGCAGCCGCGCTACCGCATGCTCGAGTCGGTCCGCGCCTACGGTCGCGAGCACCTCACGGCCCGAGGTGAACTGGACTCGACCAGATCCGCCCATGCGGCCTACCACCTGGCTCTCGCCGAAGCCGCCCATCCGTATCTACGAGGCCATGCCCAACTCCCCTGGCTCCGGCTCCTCGATGCCCACCATGATCACCTGATCGGAGCCCTGCGCTTCGCCCAGGAGTCCGCGGACACCGACACCGCGGCCCGCCTGGGCTCGGCGCTCGGCATGTACTGGGCCCTCCACGCCAGTCACACGGACGCGGTCCGGCTCCTGCGCCCAATCCTCGAACTCCCGACGGCCCACCCTCATCCCCCGCTGGCGGCCGCGTTCGCCCTGCATTCCATGCTCGCCGCCCAGGCCACCGAACTCACCGCGGCCGCCGACCACATCCGCCGCTGGACGGGCGCGACGGAATCGGCTTCCGGTTCAGCCGCTTCGGCGACAGCGGACGGGGCAGCGGAATTGGCTTGGGCGCTGGTGGAGTTGGCGTCCGAACGAGTCGATGTGGGGCTCGGGGTGGTGGAGCCGTGGCTGGGGCATCCCGATGCGTGGACTCGGGGGATGTTCTGGTTGGTGCGGTCGTTCCTGCACGCGAACGAGTCCGGAGTGGCGCGGCTGGAGGCGGATCTGCGGATGGCGGCGGGGTGTTTCGAGGAGGCCGGGGAGCGGTGGGGCTGGTCCACCGCGTTGACGTATCTGGCGTTCGCGCGGGCGGCGCTCGGGGATTTCGACGGGGCCGAGGCGGCGATGGCGTCGGCGCTGGTCGCGGCGGAGGAGCTGGGCAGACCGGTCGCGTTGCGGGTGTGGCTGGTGATGATCCGCTTGCATTCGGGCGAGGTGGAGGCGGCCCGGGCCGATCTGACCGCGCTGGCCGAGGAGACCTTGCCGGCCGGGGACACCGTCATGACCCGGCTGCTCGCGGCGGATGTCGCTCGGTTCGATGGGGATCTCGCCGAGTCGGTGCGCTGTTTGCGGCGGGTGGAGTCCGATCTCGGGCGGGCGGTGCGCGAGGACCGGTCGTACCGGGCGATGTTCGGTCTGCGCATGGGCTTGCTGCGCGCGGCCGAGGGCAGTACCGCTGCGGCCGCCACCCATTGTTCGGATGCGTGGGCGAACGCCGTGGCCGTCCGCGACCTGCCCCTGGCCGCCGAGGTGGCCGTCGGCGTCGCACGGGTGTGCCTGGCGGCCGGGGCCGCGGCGGCGTCGGCCGAGGCTTTGGGCGCCGGGCACGCGTTGCGTGGCGCGCCGGATGCCCGCTATCCCGACATCGTGGCGCTCCGAACGGAATTGGCGGCCGTCCTCGGCAGCGATCAGGCGACTGCCGCTTACGAACGGGCCCGGGTTCTCCCACGCGACGGGGCACTCGCGGCGGTCGAAGCCAGTCTTCGGACGGCGAGGGACAGCAGCTCGGACGACCGGGGTTGATGAGCAGCACGATCGAGCAGCCCGGCTCGTATGCAACACGACGGACGTTGGGTCGTCCCTTCGGATGGGCCAGACGCGCCACGACACGCCTGGGCTATCGGCACACGTGAGCGCCGCGTGAATGCGTGTGAGCGCGATGTGAACTCGCTGTGAGCGCCGCCCCGCAGTGTGGGTCGTATGCGAAACGACTCCGATCTGCACGAGTTCCTCACCACCTATCCCCACGACATGGCGTTCAGCCCCGATGACCCGTCCACCGTGGTCGACCGCTGGTTCGCCCCCGACGTCGACTACCGCAACGACGGCCTCCACCTGAACCGTCAGTCCTTGATAGCCCACGCCCGCCCGGCTCGCAGGAACGCCGAATCCGTCCGGGTCCGCATCCATCGAGCCTTGCTGTCGGGTGACAGCATCGCGGCCCACTACACAATGTTCGCGACCCTCCGCACGACCGGCCCGACCGCCACCGAAGTGTGCATGATCGGCCGCCTGTCCCCGGACGGACGCATCGAGCGGATCGATCAGCTCACCCGCTCCGTGCCGGTGGAGGGCGAGTAACCGTGAGGTCCTCGCTATCCGCGCCGATCGTGCGGCGAATCGCTGTGGCCGCCATCGTCTTCTGGGTGGCCGTGCTCGTCGCCACCGGTGGTCTGGCGGGCAAGCTCGCCGGGGCCGAGAAGAACGACGCCACGACGTGGCTGCCGAAGAGTGCGGAGTCGACGAAGGTCTCCGAGCTGACCGGGAAGTTCATCGGGTCCGATGTGTATCCGGCGGTGGTCGTCTACGAGCGCGGCGACGCGGTGTCGAGCGCCACCGCGCGGGCGCGCGCGGAGTCGGACTCGCAGCGGTTCGCGACGCTGCCGCAGGTGCACGGCCCGGTCCCGGAGCCCGTGGAGTCCGAGGACGGCAAGGCGATCCAAGTCGTGGTCCCGATCTCGGTGGGCGTCAAGGGGGTCACGGACGCGCTGCCGACGGTGCGATCGATCCGCGACATCGTCTCCGATGCGGGCATGAGCGTGCACGTCACCGGGCCGGCGGGTTATGGGGCCGATTCGGCGGACGCGTTCTCCGCGGTGAACTCGACACTGTTGTACGTGACCATCGCGATCGTCATAGCGATCTTGCTGGTCACCTACCGCAGTCCGGTGCTGTGGCTGCTGCCGCTGGTGTGCGTGGGCGTGGCCCTGACCGTCGCGCAGGGGCTGATCTACCTCCTGGCGGCGCACGCGGGCCTGACGGTCAACAGTGACACGGAATTCCTGCTGACCGTCCTGGTCTTCGGCGCGGGCACGGACTACGCACTGCTGCTCACGGCCCGCTATCGAGAGGAGTTGCGGCGCACGGAGAATCGTCACGCGGCCATGGCCACGGCCATCCGCCGCGCCGGACCCGCGATCGCCGCGAGCGCGATCACCGTCGCGCTGAGCCTGTTGTGCCTGGTCGTGGCCGACCTGAACTCGACCAAGAGCCTGGGCCCGGTGATGGCGACGGGCGTCCTGGTCAGCTTCGCGGTGCTCACCACCCTGTATCCGGCTCTGCTCGTGCTGTGCGGCAGGTGGATATTCTGGCCCGCCGCACCGCGATTCGGCGATCCCGAACCGGCCGGAAGCCGCCGAGGGAGTCGCCTCGAACGCTTGATTACCTCCCGTCCGCGCAGGGTCTGGCAGGTCACCGCGGCCGTGCTGGCGTTCCTCTCCCTGGGGTTGTTCGGTTTGCACGCGTCCGGACTGCGGGCGCAGGACACCTTCCGAAACCGCCCTGATGCCGTGGTCGGCGAGCAGGTTCTCCTCGAGCATTTCCCGGGCGGATCCGGTGACCCGCTGCAGATCATCGGACCGGCGTCGGACGCGGATCGCCTGCGGGACTCGGCTTCGGGGGTTCCCGGTGTGGTGTCGGTGTCGACTCCCGTGCGCGCGGGCGGTCTCGCGTACTTGGAGGCGACGACGGCCGATGTCACCGGTAGCGCTGCGGCGTTCGCAACCGTCGAACGTCTCCGCTCGGTGGTGCGTTCGGTGCCCGACGCCATGGTTGGAGGCAGCAGCGCCATCGCGCTCGATACTCAGAAGTCCGCCCGCCACGACCGTAATACGGTTGTGCCACTGGTGTTGTTCGTCGTCTTGGCGATCATGGCGCTACTGCTTCGAGCCTTGGTCGCTCCCGCGGTGGTTCTGGCTACTGTCGTCCTTTCTCTCGCGGCAGCTCTCGGCGTCAGCGCGCTGGTGTTCGACAAGGTGCTCGGCTTCGCGGGCGCGGACCCATCGTTCCCGCTGTGGGCCTTCGTGTTTCTGATCAGCCTGGGGATCGACTACAGCATCTTCCTCATGGCCAGGATCCGCGAGGAGACAGCGAACCATGACACCGCTACGGCAACGGCGATCGCGGTGCGCACCACCAGCGGAACGATCACGGCGGCGGGTGTTGTGCTGGCGGGGACGTTCGCGGCATTGCTCACGCTGCCTTTGGTTTTCGCGGCGGAGATCGGGTTCGCGGTCGCGTTTGGAGTGCTGCTGGATACGTTTCTGGTGCGGACCGTGCTTGTACCAGCGCTCGCGATCGATCTGGGTGAGCGCATGTGGTGGCCACGACGCACCCGACTCGATTCCCGAGAGGAAGGCGCGATTCCCGATCCGATTGTGACGCAAACTATTTAATTCGTGCAATCTGAAAAGGCTTGGACTCCTTTGTATTTCAGGCAACATAGATAATCATGCGGGCGTAAAATGGAGGCATGGATTCGAATGGGGTGACACTCGACGACTGCGGCATCGCTGAACTGGCGGCCGCGGTCTCGACCCTGACCGAATCCTTGCAGAACGGGAAGATGGTGGAGTTCTCCGACGAGGATGTTGTGTCGTTGATGCGGCAGCTCGAAACCTGCAAGCGTCAGCTCGCCGCTCTGGATACCCGTCTGATCATCGAAGCCGGGGAGCGGTCGCTGCATTCGCGCAGTGGCGCGGGGAAGATGGTGCCGTTTCTGCGCCACACCCTCGGGCTGTCACGCTATGACGCGTCGGTGCGGGTGAAGGTCACTCACCACTGCGGCGAATTCGTCCAGCAGACGGGCCATGTCGCGCCGCCGGTACTGCCGGTGACCGCCGAAGCGTTCGCGGCCGGTGTCATTTCGCGGGATCACGTGCGTCACATCATGGATGTGATGAACCACCTCCCTCTCGATGTGCCTGCCGAGGCGCGGGCGGAAGCCGAACAGATTTTGGTGGACTACTCCCGTCATGGGTGGCCCGATGATCTGTTGAAGATCGGCCGTGACATCCTCGCCCGCCTCGATCCCGACGGGAAAGTGGTGTCGGACGCTGACCGTCGCCGCCGTCGCGGGATCACGTTGTGCCGCCCCGGGGTGGACGGGATGACGCGAATCGAAGGGTGGATCACGCCAGAACTGCGTGCGTGCCTGGATGCGGTGTTCGCGAAGCTGGCGCGGCCGGGGATGTGCAATGTCGAGGATCCGGAAAGCCCGTCGGCCACTGGTGGGTTCATCGCCGACAGTGTTCTTGATGCTGCCGCGCGTCGTGATCGTCGTGATGCCGGGCAGCGGACTCATGACGCGTTGCTGGCGTTGGTGCAGCCGGGTGTGAACATGCGGACCCTGGGCATGCACCGTGGGCTGCCGGTCGAGGTCGTGCTGACCATGAGCTTGTCCGACCTGGAGAACGGCACCGGGGTTGCCACCACCGCGTCGGGCATCCAGATCTCGGTCAACGAGGCGCTGAAGATGGCCGAGGGCACCCGGCCGGTGATCGCGGTCCTCGATGGTGATGGGATGCCGCTCTACCTGCGCCGCTCCCGCCGCACCGCCAACCGCGCCCAACGCCTCGCACTCCTCGCCCGCGACAAGGGATGCACTCGACCGGGGTGTGAACAACCCGCCAACATGTGCGCCGCCCACCACATCACCGACTGGGCCAAAAACGGACCCACCGACATCACCAACCTGACCCTGGCGTGCGACCACTGCCACGCGCTGGTCAACGACGGCCCTGATGGCTGGAAAACCGTTGTGATGGGTAAAGATTCGCTTTACCCCGGCCGGACAGGGTGGATCGCACCGAAGAGTCTTGATCCCACCGGCACCCCACGCGTCAACGATCGTCATCACGTAGGGCAGGCGATCGCCGCTGCCGTCGATTCCAGTTGCCGAACGTGGCGCTCACGGGCAGCGTGACACCCGGCTGCTCATGTCGCACCGGCGTGCGCAAAGCTACGCGGAGTGTGGTCACCTCGCCTGCCCTGCCGGACTGGGGCTGACGCCGGGCTGAGATCCGTATCCCGCCGATCCCAGCCCACGGACCGCACGCATCACCTTGTCGAGCCCGAACCCCAACCCCTAACCCCTCTTGCTCCGGGATGCTGCGCGGCCGAGCCGTGAGGGGGCTGGTAGGTGAGGGTGCCTCGCAAGCTCGGCCACCCTCTCTTCCTTCTCCAGGCGTCTTTATCTTTTGGTCTCTTGATCTTCGGTCTTCTCTGCCCTCAGATCTCGACCATCTGATAGTCGGCCACATGACTGCCGAGGTACCGCAAGTGGTCGGTGCAGTCCCCCAGCGTGTGCTCGATGGCGTTCAACCGCGCGGTGAAGTGCCCAACCGGATACTCGTCGGTCATACCGATCCCTCCGTGCATCTGAATCGCCTCCTGCCCGATGTGCCTGGCCGACCGCCCGATTCGCAACTTGGCACGGGATACGACCATCGGATCGATAACCCCGTCGGCCAGCGACATGGACGCGTACATGCTCATCCCCCGCGCCAGCTCCAGCGACACGTACATGTCGGCAGCACGCTGGGTCAGCGTCTGGAACGTACGCAGCGCCACACCGAACTGCTTGCGAGTCTTCAGGTATTCGGCCGTCAGCCGCAGTGACTCTTCCATCGCCCCGATCGCTTCGGCACACAACGCGGCCTGGGCGGCGGCGATGGCGGCACCGATGGCATCGGAGGCATCGGCCACGTCGCCGAGCGGCTCCGCGGAAGCTCCGTCGAATTCGATGTCCGCGCCATGCCGTCCGTCGTGGGTGGTGTACGGCCGCAGACGCACACCCGGATCGGAGGGCTTGACCAGGAAAAGCCCGACGCCGTCCGCGTGGGCAGCACTGACGATCAGAACGTCCGCCTGGTCACCGTGAGAAACGGGGTGCTTGCGTCCGGTGATGCGCCACTCGTCGCCATCGGGAACGGCCTGAGTGTCGGTGTCGGTGGCAGGCCAGCGCAGACCCGGCTCACCGTGGGCGAAAGCGAGTTTCAGCTGTCCTTCGGCGACGCGCGGCAGCAGATCCTTGCGCTGGACGTCGCGGCCGACGGCCGAGATGAGCGCACCGGGCAGTAGCGCGCAGTCCAGGATCGGTTCGGTGGCCAGGGCGCGCCCGATCTCGGTCATGACCAGCATGGCTTCGATGGGTCCGGCGCCCGTGCCGCCGTCTGCCTCATCGAAGGTGAGTCCGAGCAGCCCGATGTCGGCGAAGGTGGCCCATCGTTTGGTGTCGCGGCCGCGGGCGAGCAGGTCCCGCACGGTGTCGCGCAGCATTTCCTGTTCGGGGGTGAGATCGAAATCCATGGTGCTGCCTCACAGTCCGAGGATCGTCGAGGCGATGATGCCGCGCTGCACCTCGTTGGATCCTCCGTAGATCGATGTCTTGCGATAGTTCAGGTAGGTGGCGGTGCTGCGGCGCGCCCAGTCGGCGTTCGACTCGTCCTCGCGGGCAATCGAATCCGGGCCGGCGATGTCGACCAGGAGTTCGGTGACGGCCTGCTGGAGCTCGGTGCCGCGCAGTTTGAGGATCGACGACACCGGGTTGGGTTTGCCGTCGGCGGATCCGGCGGCGACCCGTAGTTGCACGAGTTCCAATGCGAGCAGCTCGTTTTCGAGTTCGGCGAGGCGGGTCGCGAACAGCGGATCGTCGAGCAGGGTGCGGTCGCCGAGGCGGGTCTGCTTGGCGTGTTCCTTGGCGAGCCACAGCCGCACCTTGGTCTGGCCGACGGCGGCGATGCCGGTGCGTTCGTTGCCGAGCAGGAATTTGGCGTAGGTCCAGCCCTGGTTCTCGGCGCCGACGAGCTGGTCGGCGGGCACCCGGACGTTCTCCAGGAACACCTCGTTGACCTCGTGGCCGCCGTCGATGAGCTTGATGGGCCGCACGGTCACGCCCGGGGTGTCGAGCGGGAACAGGAACATGGAGATGCCCGCCTGCTTCTTGGGGGCGTCGGGATCGGTGCGGGCCAGGCAGAAGATCCAGTCGGCGAACTGCGCGCCGGTGGTCCAGGTCTTCTGGCCGTTGATCACGTAGCTGTCGCCGTCGCGGACGGCGACGGTGCGCAGGGAGGCGAGGTCGGAGCCGGCTTCGGGTTCGGAAAAGCCTTGGCACCACCAGATGTCGAGGTTGGCGGTGGCGGGCAGGAAGCGCGCCTTGAGTTCCTCGGAGCCGAAGTGCGCGATGACCGGCCCGATCATATTGGTGTTGAAGGTGAGCGGTTCCGGCACCGACGCGAGCTGCATCTCCTCGTGCCACAGGTGCCGCTGGATCGGGGTCCAGTCCTTGCCGCCCCAGGCCACCGGCCAGTTCGGGGTGGCGAGCCCGTGCGCGTTGAGGATGCGCTGGCTGGTGACGAGGTCGTCCTTGGACAGTTCCTGTCCGTGCCGATGCCGGTTGCGGATGTCGGCCGGGATTTCGCTCCGATAGAACGCGCGCAGCTCGTCGCGGAAGGCGAGCTCGTCGTCGGTGAGCGCTAGTTGCATGCGTTGACCTCCAGTTTCGTGGTTACCCACGCCATCGCCGGAAATGATACACAGACATAGCCGTGTCTCAAATAGGGTCGTATACTCGACACGCCCCCGGCCCCTCGAAAGGAGCACCTTTGTCCGACCACGACCTCGGCGTCGGCGAACTCATCGCGCGCCGGCATCGCGAGGACAGCGCCCCCGGTCGCCGCACCGATCGCCATCGTCTCGCCCTCGTCATCGAGGGCGGCTCCTCGCGTGGCGCCTACTCGCACGGAATGGCCATGGCCATCGAGGAATTGGGCGTGCTGTCCTGCTTCGACGCGGTGTACGGGGCTTCGGCGGGCGCGTTGAACGCGGCCTGGCTGCTGTGCGGGCGGGCGGTGGATTCGCGGCGGGCCTGGAATCCCGAGGTGATCAACCGCGTCATCAGTCCGGCGCGGGCGCTGCGCGGCGGCAAGGTGGTGGACACCGACTACCTGGTGCACACCGTGTACGAGCGGATCGTGCCCATGGATTTCCCGGCGATCCTGGCCAATGCCATCACCTTCCATCCGATCGCCACCGACGCCGATACCGGCGCGGCCGTCGACCTGCACCCGGAGCTGAGCGATGTGCGCTCGGTGCAGACGGCGCTGCGGGCCTCGACCTGCCTGCCGATCCTGGCGGGGCGGCCGGTGCGGATCGGGGCGCGGCGGTTCGTGGACGCGGGGCTGTCGGAATCCGTGCCGGTGCGAACGGCATTGGCGCAGGGCGCTACCCGGGTGCTGGTGCTGCGCACGCGCCGGGACGACGAGGCCGTGCGGCCCCCGTCGACGGTGGAGTCGCGGGTGGTGGCGCGCTTCCTGTCGCGGCACGCGCCCGGGACCGTCGAGCCCTGGCTCGCGCGGGTCGAGCGACATCACAGCGACGAGCGCGATTTCGCCTCCGACCCGGCCGTGCTGCAGATCCGCCCGCCGCGCGACGCACCCGCTATCGGCCGCGTCGATCGTGACCCCGAGGTGCTGCGGACGGCTCTCATCCTGGGACGCGCGGCGACCGCGCGCACGCTGTCGGAGTTCCTGGCTCCTAAGCTGTCCGCGTGACACGAGCGGAGGGAACGAGAGCGCCGGGCCGACCGGCGTCGGCGAGCCGGGACGATGTGCTCGAGGCGTCCATCGCCGTGTTCCTGGCGGGAAAGCGGCTGGACGTCAATGCCATTGCCGCGCAGCTCGGGGTGGGGCGGGCGAGCATCTACCGCTGGTTCGGCTCCCGCGACGGCCTGCTCGGCGCGGCCGTGGCGCGGCAGCTGGAGAAGGTGGTCGCCCTGGCCGACCGCCGCACCCGCGGCACCGGTGGGGAGCGGCTCGCCGCGGTGCTGGACCGGACCATCGACCTGCTGGTCGCCAACGACGCGCTGCGCGCCTACTTCGACAACGAGTCCACCGCCGCCCTGCGCCTGATCACGCGCGGTGACGGGACGGTGCACCAGACCGCGGTGAGCATCGTCGAGCGGCACATCGAGCGCGCGCGATCGGAGGGCTACCAGCCGCCGATCGAGCCGGACACCCTCGCCTATGCCCTGGTCCGGTTGTGGGAGGCGTTCCTCTACAACGATGCCGTGGCCGGCTTCCGCGGTGACGTGGACCGCCTGCGCAAGGTCCAGAACGCGCTGCTGCGAACCTGATTCAGCGGTTCGCGATCAGCGGGACGAGCTGTTCGGCGGAGGTGCGGGCCCCGTGGTGGCCCAGCAGCGCGGATTCCAGGGGTTCGAGGGCGGGGCGGATCAGCGCGGCTCGATTCTCGGCCACGGCGATGAGATCGCCGATGCGATGGGCGATCACGGGTGTCGGCGGGGTCGGCCCGAACCAGTGCTCGTCGAGGGCTTGTTCGCGGGAGACGACGGTGGCGTGCGGCGCGAGTTCCCCGGTCCAGGCCGCGCGGACATCGGCGACGGCGTCGGGGTGGTCGAGATAGACGTGACGCACCCGCGCCTCGCCGCCGATCAGGCGGACGCCCCGGTGCAGGGCGGGGAGCGCGTCGAGGTCGATGGCGTTGTCCACGTGGACCATTCCGTGGTCGCCGGTGATCAGCAGCGTGCAGCTGGACGGCAGGTCCGCGAGCAGGTCGGCCACCGCGGCGTCGATCTCCGCGAGTACCGCCAGCCACTGCGGCGATTCGGGGCCGTACAGGTGCCCGTTGGCGTCGAGGTCGGCGAAGTAGGCGTAAGCGAACCGCGACGCCGTCCCCGAATGCTGTGCGACAGCGAGGATTCCGGCGCGCAGATCATCGAGGTTCGAGGCCGGGTGCAGGGTGCCCGGGGCGCGGAAGGCGGCGCGGGTCAGTCCCGAGGCGCGCTGGTAGCCGGGGATCACGTAGTGCGGTTCGATCCCGTGGGCGGCCAGGTCCTCGAGGCGACTGGCCTGCGGCTGCACCGATTCCGGCGGGTAGGCCTCGACGGCGGTGTCGCCGGTGGCGCTGTCGAGGGTCCAGCGCAGCGAGTTCAGCAGCCGCACCCCGTCGCCCTCGGGCAGCGCGAAGCTGTAACCGATGATGCCGTGGGTGGCGCAGGGCGCGCCGAGCGCGAGGCTGGTCAGGCTGGTCGACGTGGTGGCCGGAAAGCCCGCGGTGAGCGTGGTGCGGACGTGTGCGGCGAGGGTGGGCGCGAGGTCGCGGTGTCGGCCCAGCAGCTCCGCGCCGAGGCCGTCGATGAGCAGGACCACGACGTCCCGATTGGGCGCGATGGCCAGGGGATTGGGCTGGTCGAGTCCGAAGGAGGCGGCGACGGAGGGCAGGATGTCGGCGAGCGTGTGCGGACTGGACCCCGCGGGTGTACCGGGCATGGCCCGACTCTATTGATTGCGCGGCCACCGTTCAGGTCGCTCGCCCGGAAAAGCCGCGAGTTCAGAATCCCGGCGGCGGGGGCAGGCGGCGTTCGCGCGGGACGAGCAGGAGCAGCAGCGACAGCAGTAGTCCCCCGGCGACGAGGTACAGCCCCCAGGTGCCGGAGAGCAGGTGCCGGTAGTCGGTGCGGAGTTCGTGGTCGAAGCGCTGGTCGAGCCGCCAGCCCAGGACGCCGAGTCCAGCCAGTCCGGCCAAAACGCCGATCCAGCCCACGATGCGGGACCCGGTCAGCGCGGCCACCAGCACCACCGCCGCGACCGCGAGCAGCCCGATGGCCAGTGAGGTGACGAAGCTCCCCGACTGCGCCCCGATCTGCCCCAGGGTCCGGCCTTGCTCGAAGCCGTTCCGCAGGTCGGTGAACTGAACATTCCGCGCGTCGACCGTGCCGACGAGCGGACCGAAGACCCCGGCCGCCACCGCGATGGCGGCGGCGAACAGCAGTAGGTGAACGAAAGTGCGCATACTCCACGGTATTGCGTGGACGGTCCCCCGGCACGCGATCGAACCTTACGGTCCGACACACACCGGAGGACCGGCGGATGAATCAGGCGCGACGATCCACCGCGGCCCACGCGGCCACGGCGACCACGCTCGACACCACGGCCACCGACGGCCACGCGCCGATCTTCTTGGCCAGCGGGTGCGAGGCGCCCATCGCGCCGATGGCGAGCCCGGTCAGCGCGGCCGCGCCACCGGCGCCGACGGTCTTGCGCCACCGCGGGAACGCGGCCGCCGTGCCCGCCGCGAACACCGCACCGCCGAGCTGACGCTTCTTGGTGGCCTGGGCGAGCGCGAAGCCGCCGGTGAGTCCACCGGCCGCGAGCAGCGACGTCGGTACCGCGGGAATCCCAGCCATTTCACTACCTCCAACACGTGCGAACGAACGATCATCCTCGACGGTAACCGGAGCCGATTCCGCCGTTTCTTCGGGTCGGTGTTCGTCCCTCAATCGCGGTCCGGGTCCGCGAGCAGCGAGCGGTTCAACTGCTCCTCACTGATCGGCGGAACCGGTAGCGGGTGAGCGGCTTCCGCCCGCAGACCGTCCAGGATCAGCGCCAGATTGCGCCGCCACGCTTCGGGGGCGATGTCCGTGGTCTGCTCCACCACCCGCGTGTGCGACCAGGTGATGAACGCGATGTCCTCGAGCACCCAGTCCGCCCGCAGCGCCCCGGCATCCTGTGCGCGCGTGATGATTTCACGCATGACGGCGTGGCCCCGATCACGCTGGGCGGCGATCTCCGGACTGGGCGCGGCGCGTAATGCGAGCTCGTTGAGCAGGCGGTCGTGAGCCTGTAGTTCACAGATCTTCTCGACCAGGTACACGAACGAATCCCACGGATCATCCAAGGCGAGAGCGGCTTCCGCGATGCGACCGCCCGCCTCGATGCGGTCCTCGACCGCGGCCGCGATCAGATCGTCGCGCGCCGGGAAGCGGTTGTAGAGGGTGCCGATGGCCACGCCCGCGCGGGCGGCGATCTCCTTGAGGGGCGCGTCGAGCCCACGTTCGGCGAAAACCTCACGCGCCGCGGTCACCAGCGCGTCGCGATTGCGGCGGGCGTCGAGGCGGAGCGGTTTCTGGGCGGGCATCCGCCGATCCTACAAATCCGGGTCACGATTTATGTTGAGCATAGGTTCAACTTAGTGTTAGCGTCGGAGACGTAACTTGAACCACTGCTCAACTTATCTGGGAGCGAGCATGAGCAAGACCATCGCGATCTTCGGTTTCGGCCCCGGCCTCGGCATGGGCGTCGCGCGGCGCTTCGGGCGGGAGGGGTTCCGCGTCGCCGTGATCGGCCGCAGACCCGACAAGGCCGATCGGCACGTGGCCGACCTGAAAGCCGAGGGCATCGAGGCGCAGGCCTTCCCCGCCGACGTCACCGCCGCGGACCAGCTCGACGAGGCCATCGCGACCATTCGGCGGACCTTCGGCGACATCGATGTCGCACTGCACGGCGCGGCCGCCGGGATGACCGACCGCGCACCCTCCACCCGCGCCGTGGACCTCGCGGCCCTGCGCGTTCCCATGACCCTGAAGCTGCACTCGCCCATCCTGATGACCCGCGCCCTGCTGCCCGCCATGCTCGAGCGGGGCACCGGCGCCCTGTTGTTCTCCTCGGGCTCGCCCGCGCACGGCGTGCTGCCCTATCTGGCCAATTTCGGTGTGGCGCTGGCCGCGCAGCGGGCCTACGTGCTGCAACTGGCCGAGGAACTGCGCGGCACCGGCGTGCACGTCGGGTTGATGAACATCGGCGTGCTGATCGGCGACAGCGAGGCGGAGCGCATGGTCGACGAGCACCCCGAAGTGGTGCCGTCCGGCGTCAGCATCCCGCGCATGACCAATAGCGAACTGGGCGACCACTATTGGGACCTGTATACCGGCCGGGATCGAACCGAAGTGGAGATCGGCTTCTGAACCCATGCCCCCGACGGGTCAGCGGATGCCCGGGGTCGCGGGATCGGCCCCGGTGCAGCCGAGGATGAAACAGCCGGGGGGCCAGTCGCCGAAGGGCGGGTACAGGGGTTTGCCGAGGCATTCCAGCAGGCCGCACCCCGGGTACGCCATCGGGCCGAGGCCCAGGGCGGCGAGGGTAGCGTCGGGGTTCATGAACATGGGGTCGGTGATGCTGGCGTCCGGACGTTGGACGTAGGGGCCGGGGTCGGAGAGTGCGGGGGTGCGGAAGGCGGTGGTGAGGCCGCGCAGGACGTCGTGCGGAAAGCTCACCGCGCCACCGGGAACCGTGACGCCGGTCCAGCTGACGAGGAGGCCGAGGCTGGGGACGATGAAGTTGTCCTGGCGCATCATGCCGGCCATCTGGAGGGCGTCCTTGGGGAGGCCCGGGAACAGGTCCTCACAGTCGGGGCCGTTGACGGTGATCAGGAAGCCGTAGCAGGGGTTGACGCCGTTGGAGGTGGTGGCCTCGGCGAGGTAGGCGGTCGGGATCACCGGGCGGCCGTGCCATGTGCCGCGATTGACGAGCAGCAGGCCGAGCTTGGCGTAGTCGTCGGGCGGGAGCACCAGGTGGGCGTGCCCGTAGGTGTTGCCGCTGCGGTCCCGCGCCCACAGATAGTCGGAGTGCCGGATGCCCCAGGGATCGAACAGGTTTCGTTGCGCGTACGCCTGGAAGTCCTCGCCGACCGCCCGCTGGATCACGTACACGAGCAGGTCGACGGCGCGTTGACTGTACTGCCAGGTCTCCCCCTGCGGATGCAGGATGGGCATGGCGAGGGCCTGCGCGACCACGTTCGAGTCGAGCCGGGCCACCCCGGTGATGCCTTCGGAGGCGATGGCGATCTCCATGCCGGAGGTCTCGGTCAGCAGGCTGCGCACGGTGATCGCGCGATGTTCGGCGTCACCGAGCCCGGCGGGCAGGTAGTCGCCGATCGGATCGTCCACGCGCAGTAGGCCTTCGCCGACCGCGATACCCGCGACCATGGACACGACGCTCTTGGTGCCGCTCCACAGATTCCACGGGACGCCGCCCGCCCGCTGATTGGTGGGTCCGGCCGCGATCAGGCAGTTGTTGCGGAACACCTGCACGGTGAAGCGGGTCGGGTCGGAGGCGAAGTCGACCGCGCGCCGCAGCGCCTCCGAATCCAAGCCCACCTCTTCGGCGGTCGCGGTGTCGGGCTGCCTGCCGTCGCTGACGTCGCAGTGCCGCAGGCCGTCCGGCTCCGCCCCGGCGACGGGCGCCGCGAACGAGGTCAGGGCGGCCGCCATCATCACCGCCAGGATGCCTGTCAGGAAGCGCGCCACTCGATCCTCCGTACTCCGTTGAATCCGTCTGGCTCATCGGAGAATCGGCGGGCGCGATTAGCTCTTTCCGGCCCGTGACTTTCGGGGGCGCGGGTTTTCGGGGCAGCCGATCAGCGGGTGTCGACGGTGGCGAACGCCGCCCAGATCAGCGGGGAATGCTCGATCGCCCCGGTCGCGCGCCAGGCGGCCAGATGTGTGCGCTGCCAGGCATTGAGGGCGACGACCGGATCGGCTGTCTCGTGCGCGGAGTCGATGGCGCACACGGCTTCCTGGAACGGGTGCACGGTGTCGGGGATGCCGGAGTACCGGCGGAACGCCAGGTCGGTGGGCAGCGGCCAACGCCCCGCCGTCACCAGTTCCGCGCCACCGGTGAGCATGGCCGCCACCAGGCCGACGGGTTCGGCGAAGCGCAGGTCGCCACCACTCTCACAAGCGATCAGCGCGACCCGGCTCGGAATCGGCCAGATCTCGGGTCCCGTCCGGGGAACACGCACGCCGCCAACACCATTGCCCGTCCCAGCGCGCTTGCCCACGATGCCGGGACCGTAGCCCAGATCATCGCCGAGGTTGCCGGAGCTCGGATCCGCGGCGAGTGCATGCGTGCCCAGCAGCAGGTCGCGCGCCGAGAGCGGGCGATGATCGCGGTAGGCGGGCGCGCAGCCCGGGCTGGCGGCGGTGCAGGACAGGTGCAGAGTGGCCGATTCGCTGCGGCCGGATTCGGGAGCGGCGGCGGTGACGTGGCCGACGTAGAGCAGCCGGGCCGCGCCCGCGTGCAGGGCGCGGCTCAGCCACGCGCGGTCGAGATCGGTGCGGCGGAACGCCTCCACCGGTTCGGCGACGGGCGGGGTGAGGCGGCCGGCGGCCGCGTGGTCGGCGACGAGCGCGGCCAGTGGGGCTGCGGCGGAGTCCATCCGGCCGAGGACGGATCCGAGGGCGGAGTCGGCGCGGAAGCCGGGCACGCGCGGGTCGAGTACCGCGACGACTGGCAGATCGCGGGTGTCCGTCCATGTTCGCGCTACCCGGGCGGGGGCGTGCACGATGCCGGGCGGGGCGAGGACGCTCACGTCGGCGATGTCCAGCAGGCGCACCTCCGGGTCGGGGGCGATCAGTTCCCAGGGCAGTTGGGCGGTGCGGGGCGACGGCTGAATCCGGATGTGGGGGCGAATACCTCGCACGGAGAACTCGTGCAGCGATACGGCCAGGTTGTACGGGAGAAATACCGACGAGAGATACTGCGCCAGCGCGTTTTCCGCCTCGGCGGTCGCCAGTTCACCTGCGGTGAGCGCATTCTCGAGCCCACCGGCGACTCCCGGTGCGGGGAGGGCGGCGGTGAACCGGCTCATGGCCGCTTCGACCTGGTCTTCCGGTACCACTCCGACCCCGGCGGGGGCGCTGTCGTCGATCCAGCGCCAGGTCAGGTAGAGGTCGCCCGCGTCCGCCATGCGGACCAGCACGGTGGGCGTCATGCGGGGATCACGCGATCGGTGCGGACGCGGCGGCCGTAGCGTTGTTCGGCGGCGTCGAGCCAGGCTGCCAGGGCGATGTGGCCGTCCGGTCGCACCGCGATACGAGGCGGTGGCGTGACGGGCAGTCCCGCGCCCGCGGCCACCGCGGCGAGGGCGGTGCCGAGTTGCAGCGCGTCCTGAACCGCGGCCGCCGAGTCCGAGGGCGGATCGAAGGGTTCGAACAGGTCCAGCGGTGCGGGCTGGTCCGCGGCGAGCCGGTCGATGTCCAGGATCGTTCCCGCGCACTGATTGTCGATGAGGTCGGCTACCAGCCGGGCGTCCCCGGCCAGGTAGGCGTACCGGAAGGCGAGCCGCAGGGCGGGATTCACGATCCGGCGGTTCCAGGTGTCACGCTGGGTGCCGTCGGGGAGCTCGTAGCGGACGGCGTCCAAGGCCAGTGCCGCCGGGACCGCTAGATCCACCGCTCGCGCCAGCAGGCCCGGTACGTGCGCGACGAGCGGTTCCAGGAGTCCCGCGTGCCAGTAGTCGAGCTGGGCGCAGTGCAGCCCGAGGCCGCGAGCGGCGTAGGTGCCGCGCGCCGCCGCCAGCTCGGACTCGCCGTCCTCGTATCGTCCCGCCGCGAACGCGTTGGTGGCCAATCGAAGTCGCACGTCCGCTGCCTCGACCACGGCGTGCGACTCTTCGAACCGGTGCAGCGCCGCACGGTACTGAGCGTCCGCGGCACCGGTCCGCCCACGGCGCTCGGCGATGAACCCCATGACCTTCAGACCGATGCCCGCGCGATGCGCCATTCCAGTCGCCTCGAAATACTCCTGGGAGGCGGCCAGCAACGGTTCGGCTTCATCGAAAGCGCCGGTGCGGGTGTGCATCAAAGCCAGGTTCTGCTGTGTCTCGGCGACGCCGCCGGGGTCGGCGACGGCTTCGAAGGCGGCCAGCGCCTGCCCCGCGAAATCCTGGGCCAGTTCCCAGCGCCCGGTCTCGAAATGCGCGGCGGCCAGGTTCATCAGCGGATGCCCGGCCTGCTCCGGCCCGAACCGCCGTGCCGCGTCCAATGATTCACCGGCCAGCTCCAACGCGCGCCACCACTGCTGCCGATGCAGGGCAATCGCCGTCGCGGATACCAGGCACGCCAGCCGCAGATCGCCCGGCGCACCCTCGTACCCGAGCACCTCCCGAGCCTGTTCGAGGGCCGACTGCGCCCCGTCCAGATCCCCGAGATTCTGCAAGGCCTGTGACAAACCGATCAGCGCGCCGGGATACATCCTGGGCGCGTCCTTCCGCATCCGCGCCAGTGCTTCCCGGAACCGCGCGGCCGCCCCGGCGTGATCCCCCAGCCGATCGGTCACCACCGCCACGTCCACCAGCGCACACAACCGCAGATCCCCGTGCTCGACCTCGGCGGCCCGCTCGAATATCCGCAGCCCCTCCAGTAGTTCGCCGCGCGCCACGGCTTCCGCCCCGGCCCGTAACAGCGGGCTCTCGCCCGCGTTCTCGTCGATACCCGTACTCATGCTCAGAAGTCCGAATCACCTGCGGCGGCATCGATTTCGGCGAGCAGTGGCGCGAACGGACCGTCGTCACCGACCTGGGCCGACGCGGTCCGGAGCCGTTCGGCCGCGAAGTCGCGAATTCGCTGACGCACCGCGCCCTGCGCCGCCGCCTGTGGATCGGCCTCGAGGTCGGGCCCGAAGCCCGGGACGCCGATGGCGACGTCCACCGTGGAAGCCGATGCGGGCAAATCGGATTCGCCGGTCCAGCTGTCGCCACCCGGACGCAGTTCGGTCAGCAGCTCACCACGACCGGTGTCGACGCGGGCCCACGGCCGCAGGTGCTCGGGCACCCCTGCGGGCAGGTCCGGATGAGCCGCCACGGCAATGGCGACGGTGGTGACCCCGGCCGCCCGCAGGACCTGCCAGGACACCGCGGATTCGGACGCGTCGACCAGGCCGGGCGGGCACCGCCGCCAGTCCCAGCCACCGGTGCCGCGGGCGAGCACCATGGCGGCGCCGATCCGGTCACCGTCACCGGCCGCGAGCGCGTAATCCGAAGCCCGCAGCGAGGATTCGACAGGTTCCCGAACCGGTGGCGGGACCGCGTCGTCCCCGTCGACCAGCGACTCGCACTCCTCGGTCAGCAGTGCGATATCGCGATCGAGCAGGGCTTGGTCGAGCGCGGCGATGCCGTCCAGTACCGAGACCGGCCACCAGCGTGACGCCCAGTGCGCGTACGCGAGTCTGCGGGCACTCGCCACCAGCGCGGGGAGCCCGGGGGCCGTCGCCGCTTCGGTCAGGCGGCGCTGACGGGAGTCTGCGGGGAGTGTTTGGGACCCGCGATCGACAGCGTCGGCACCGTAGACCCCGTCGTCCACACCGGTCGGCTCGTCGAGGGGAGTATCCGGACCGGTTGCGGCGGTATCGAATTCGGCGAGATCCCTGTCCAGTTCGCGGGCTCGCGGCCGCACGGCGTCGAGCGCGGTGGCGACCAGTTCGCCGTACAGGGCCCATACCCACTCCTGGGCGGCGTCGACATCGTCGATGATCGCTACGGGGAGTTCTTGCGCGGCAAGGACATTCCAGGTCAGGAGGCCGCCGAGTACTTCCAGCACCATGACGCCGGGTCCGGCGGGCGCGACGGCCGGGGTTCCGGCCGGGACGATCGCGCGCACCGCGTCGGGCCAGCGCTCGATGGTGACAGTCGAGTGCGTCATCCCGCCCTCGATTCCAGGGCCTCGGGCTCGGCGGTCGCGGTGGCGGCCAGGGCCTTCTTCACCCGCATGCGGTGGTCCAGGATGACCGACCGTGCCACCCCGTCGAGGAGGTCCCAGAGCTCGACGGCCGCGTACACCGGAAATTCGCGCACATCCCGGCCATGCAATCGCGGCCACAGCCTCCGCAGGTAAGGACGCCACGGCACCCGCAGATCGGCGGCGATGGCACCCAGCGGCCCGTCGACGGCGCCCACGTGCACCGCCATCCGCCGGGCCTGCAAGACGTAGGCCTCGCGTTGCCAGCGCCCGTTGATCAGCCGTGCGGCCGCGCCACCGGCGGCGGGGTCCCCCGAATCTGTCGCGGCCCCGGGGACTCCGGTGGTGATGCCGGGTGAGCCGGCCGCCGCATCCGGTGCACCTGCTCGGGCCTGGGGCGGAACCACGCTCCCGCCATTGCCGTTCGGCCCGTGTCCGCGGTGGTCGCCGAGCGGCCGCAGGGCGACCGCGAGCCGGGCTCCCGCGGCCGCCGCCACCCGCAGCGACTCGTCCAGCAGCGCCCAGGGCGAGCAGGCGCGCGCGATCTCGGCGTCGACGAGCTCCGGAATCGGGGGCAGGTCGGCGCGTTCGCTGGAGGCCTGAAGGACGGTGAAGACCCGCTCGTGAATGGTGCGGTCGAGCGGTAGTCCGAGAGTGGCGGTGGCGGCCGACGCTCCCACTCCGGGCGGTTGCGGCAGCGGGTACAGGGTGAGTCCGAGTTCCTGTGCGGTACTGCCGATCCCACCGTCCCAAAGCCGAATCCCGGTGTGCGTGCCCACGGACGCCGCGACAGCGTCGTCGAGGTCCGGCTGACCGTCCGCATCGTCGAATCGGGTTACGGCGCAGGCGTCGACGAGTTCGCCCAGCAGATCAGCGTGATCGGGGACCTCGGTCAGCGGGCGTCGCCGCCACGCGGTGTCGATCAGCTCGGCGACTTCCCCGGCCCGTTCCGGTTCGGACAGGTACTCCCGCAGCGCCTGGGTGGTGCGCCCCGCGGTGACCCCGTGGATCTCGCGCAGCGCCGCTTCGGCGGCGGGCCGGTCCCGCACAGGATCGGGCCGACCCGAGACGGTGGCCAGTTCGAAGCAGCGCTGGAAGTACAGATCCTGCGCATTGCCCTCGGTGATGCGCAGCGCGCGCCGGGTCTGCTTGAGCAGTGTGAACCAGGCGGCGGTGGCGGCGAGGACGTCGGCGGCGGCGTGGACGCGGGCGGCGAGCAGCACCGCGCCGTCGGCGGTCAGCATGGCTCCGGCGCAGGCCGGGTGCTGGACGGGCCGGATCACCAGGGGATCCAGGATCAGCTTGACGGTGCGGCGGAGGGGCCCGCCGTGGGGTCCGCTCAGGGGTTCGACACCGGCGAGGCGGTGCCAGACCTCATCCAGCACCATGGCCCGCGGTCGTCGCATTCGCCCACGTTATCGCAGTTTCCCCGGCCCGCGCGCCCCGGAAGTTGGGATCGGTAGGCCGGGTGCCGATTCCTACTGTTCTGGCATCGGTTCCACCCCGGAGCCACCATCACGAGAACGAGGAATGACCATGAACACCAAGCCGATCCGCCTCACCACCGCCGTCCTCGCCGCCACCGCCGCGGCCGCGCTGCTGGTGACCGGTTGCAGCTCCAGCGATTCCAAGTCGGGTTCCCCCACCACCGCCGCGACCTCCGCCGCGCCCGGCTCCGCGGCTCCCGCCGGCGGCGCGTCGTCCGCGTCGGTGGACGGCAAGGCGATCAGCGGCAAGTTCGACACCACCTGCGTGAAGCAGGCGGGCACCCTGGCCCTGGCGCTCGCCGACCAGAGCAACGCCACCTACGGCACCCTCGCCGCCAGCGCCACCATCACCGGCGACAACACCGTGCAGGCGGTCGGCATCACCGGCACCAAGGGCGGCGCGAACGGCCAGCCGTACGCGGTGGGTTTCGGTAACGGCATGCCGGGCGGTTCGGCGAAGGTCACCAAGAGCGGCAACACCTACACGGTGTCCGGTGAGGGCGTCGGCGGCGTGGACCTGTCGAACCCGATGGCGGGCCCGAAGACCGAGAAGTTCGAGATCGTCTTCGCCTGCTCCACCATCGTGGGCTGACCCGGCCCGCCCCGGCCCCCCCGTTGTCCCCGCTCGTGCCACCTGGCACGAGCGGGGGCGGCAACCACAACGTCTTCGCATCAGGAGAAACACATGAAGAACCAAATCCGTTACAGCGTCCTCGCTCTCGGCGTCCTGGCCATCGGCTACTACCTGTGGCACGGCCTCACCGCCGACGACGTCTTCGGCTGGGTGGGCCCGCAGATGGCCCTGCCGATCATCGCCCTGACCATCATCCCGATCGTCTTCGCCTTCACCGGCGACGGCATCATGTCGGCCTTCACCGGCACCAATAGCTCCCAGTTCCGCGACGGCCTGGTGGGTTTGGGCACCGTCGAGAGCGTCCGCCAGACCGGCGTGTATCTCAACGAGCAGCCGCAGGTGCGCATCGACTTCCGGGTCGAGGGCGCCGACGGCAAGGTGTTCGCCTCGCACGCCAAGCTGATCGTGCCGCTCACCCAACTGGCCCTGCTGCGGCCGGGCGTGGTGCTGCCGGTCCGCTACCTGCCCGACAGCCTGGACAAGGTCGAGGTGGACCTGTCCGGCGACACCTCGGCGGCCCAGGACGCCATGAACGCGGCCATGATCCGCAAGGGTTTCACCACGCCCGCCAAGCTCGATATCGCCCGGCGCGGCACCGCGGCGCAGGCGGTGGTCCGGTCGCTGTCGGTGCCCGGCGAGATCCGGGACGGCTACACCCGTCTGGACCTGGTCCTGGTGGTCACCCGCCCCGACGGCACCACCTTCGAGACCCGCACCGAGAAGTTCCTGCCCCCGACGGCGGTCTCGCTGGTCCAGGTCGGCCGCATCGTGGGCGTCCACTACCTGCCGGAGAACGAACAGGAGGTGGTGCTGTCGCTGCCCGTCAACGCCGCCGGATGATGAACGACCGGATCGAATCCCCCAGAGCCGCAGGCCTTGCCGCCCGCGGCTCTCGTGCTGTGTCAGGAACGTTCGTAGAACCCGTCGATCCGCCCGCGCCCGCAGGCCCGCGCGGCGTCGAGCACCTTGTGCGGTGTGGCGGCGTCGAGCGCCCGGCCGCCGGGCAGCGCGACCGGTTCGGCCAGCGCGAACACCTGGAAGACGTAGCGGTGCGGTCCGTGCCCGCGAATCGGCCCGGGCCCCATGTAGCCCCGGCCCCAGCTCGACCGCAGCAGCCGGACGCCCTCGGCGTCGGTGCCGGAACCCAGTGCGCCCGTCGCCAATTCGCTGATGCCAGGTTCGATCAGTGCGAGCGCGTGCACGAACGGCCCGCCGAACGGCGCGTCCTGGTCCTCGACCACCACCAGCAGTCCGGCATATCCGGCCGGTAGCCCCGACCAGGCCAGCGCGGGCGAAAGATCCTGCCCTCCGACTCTTCTCATGGTGTGCCGGATGTCCAGCCGCGCCTCGTGCGCGAAGTCCGTGCTCGTCACCTCGAAGACGTCGCCCGCGCCCAGATTCGCCCGGCCCCAGGCCAGCTCCGCGGCCGTCGCGCGCCGATTCCGGAGTATTTTCCCGATGACCGCCACGTGTTCTCCTTGCTCATCGGCTGGACTCTGATCACCCCGCCCGGACCGCCGTTGGCTGCTGGCAGCCCGCGCCTCCGGCCTGACGGCCGCGGCGGTTCACCCGGCGTCACCCGGGGGACGCCGGGGTCGCGCCCTGCTCACCGAGTTCGAGCCGGAACCCGGTGGGGGTGGTCGCCGTGTGGGCACGGAAGAACTTGGTGAAGTTGGCCGGGTCGTCGAAGCCGAGGTGACGGGCGCAGTCGGCGGTGGTGGCGGGACTCTGCGCGAGCAGGCGTTTCGCCTCCAGGGTGACGCGCGCGTTCACGTACTGCTTGGCGGTGACCCCGATGGCGGCTTGCACGGCGCGTGAGAGGGTGCGCGGCGAGTAGCCGAGTTGTGCCGCGTACCAGGACACTTCCCGGGTGTCGGCGTGACAGCGTTCGACCAGGCGCGCGAACCGGCCGAAGAGGTCGGTGGGTTCCGGCGGCGCCGGCAGGGCCGCCGACAGCCGCAGGGTGACCGCGCCGAGCAGGTGCCCGAGGATGGCGGCGTCGGGCGGATCGGCGGCGTATTCCCCGGCCAGATGGTCGAAGGCACTGTCGGTCAGGGCATTGGCGGCCACGATCGGGGGTGTGGACGGCAGCCGTCCGAGCACCGCGGCCGGAACCAGGTCGGAGCGCACCAGCACGAGATCGCCCTTCAGGTCGGCGATGTCGTCCCAGCGGTGCGTCCAGCCGGGATGGATCCAGGCGATGGTGTCGGCGGTGAGTTCGTGTGCCGCGAAGTCGACGGTCAGCCGCCCGCTGCCCGCGGTGCACCGGGCCAGCACGTGGAAATCGCCGCGAATGGTCTCCCGGCCCAGGGCGACGGACATGCCGCGGAGCCGGTCGAAGTCCAGCAGTTCGAGACCGGTGGGGGCACCGGCCCTCGGCGCGTACCGCGGTGTTCGACTGGGTTGTCCGCTTTCGACCATGAGCGTTGCCGAATCTACCGGCCGCCGGTCCTATTTGATGGCGATCGGGCTGATCGGGGTCCCCACCGCACCGGGAATTCGCAAAGCGGGCGCGCAGAGCAGGAAGTCGTAGACGCCGTCCTCGGCGCAATCGCGGGACAGCGCTTCGAGATCCCAGATCTCGCCGAGCGGCATGCCCATGTCCCGCAGCGCGATCATGTGCAGCGGCATCATGACCCCGTCCTCGGGCCGGATCACCTCGACGGCCGGGTTGTCGGCGGCGACGGCGGCGATGTCGTGTTCGTGGAACCATTCCGCGCACCGCCAGCTCAGGCCGGGGCTGCCCGCGAACCATTCGCCGTGCCTGCGGGTTTCGAGGAAGCGGGTCCACCACCCGGTGCGCACCACCAGGATGTCGCCAGGCCGCAGCTCGACGTCCTGGGCCTCGGCCACCGCGGCCAGTTCCTGCGGGCTGATGACGGCGGCCGGTTCGAGTCGGTCCACGTTCCGGTGCCGGGCCACGTCCAGCAGGACGCCGCGGCCGACCACGCCGCCGCCCTCGGCGATCCGCTCGATACCCAACTTCGTCGCACCGAAGCTGGTGACCGAACCGGCCGGGTACCCGTTGTAGAGCAGTCCGTCGTAGTACACGTGCGAGATGGCGTCCCATTGCGTGGACGATTGCAGCGGCATCATCAGGTAGTCGTCGTTGAAGCGCATCGGGCCGTGCCCGTACAGTCCGGCGACCTGGGCTTCGGTGGGTCCGCCCCAGCCTTCGAGGTAGCCCGCGAGCTCGGCGTCGCCGCCGTCGAGGGACATCAGGTGGATGGGGTTGCGCCGGTAGCCGCTGGAACCCTGCGGGCCGTAGGCGTCGATGGGGATGCCGAGCTGGATGGCGCGGCCCCGCAGCGCCCGGGTGGCGGCGTAGGCGATGCGGTCCGGTGTGAGGTGGTTCAGTGCCCCGAGCTGGTCGTCGTCGCCCCAGCGACCCCAGTTCCGCACGCGCTCAGCGGCTTTGCGCCATTCCTCGGTCACCGGGCACCTCCATGTCGATCGGTCGCTCGATATCTACCCGGTGCCGCGGAACCTGTCGAGTGAGAGTCCCGGCCGGTCTGGTTGGATGGTCGCGGTGACCAGCGTTCCCTTCCGCCTCATCGGCGACCTGCGTATGGACCGGGTGATGCCGGCGTGGGCCGAGCAGTATCCGCCGTACGACACGGTGGTCGGCTACTCGGATCTGGGGCACGCGTTCCTGATGAGCAGCCGCACCGGCGAGTACGGCATCTTCGACCCGTACAGTCCCGGCGTGAAGGATTACGGCGTCTTCACCGAGGTCACCGATTTCGTCAGCCGGGTCCTGTTCGATCCGAGCGTCATCACCTACGTACTGCAGCCGGGTCATGTCGCCGAGATCCGCCGACGCCTCGGCCCGCTCGACGACGGCGAGGTCTACATCGCCACCCCGTACCCCTTCCTCGGCGGTTCCGAGACGCCGGACGCCTATCAGAAGGGCGGCGTCTGGGTGTTCTTCGATCTGGTGGCGCAGGCGCACGAACAGGATTCGTGAGCAAGCGCTCCGGCTAGCCGGGCCGCACCTGTTCGCCGCGCCGCCAGACCGACCGGGTCAGCGGGACGCCGGGGCGGTACGCGAGATGGATGGCGGAGGGTGCGTCGAGCATGTGGAGGTCGGCCGCGGAGTCCGGGCGCAGCACCCCCACCGCGCCGGGCGCCGACAGATCGTGGGCGAGCGCTTGGGCGCCGCCCGCGGTCGCGGCCCAGATCGCCTCGGCGATAGTCAGATTCATCTGCAGGACCGCGGTGGCCACGCAGTAGGCCATGGAGGTCGTATAGGAGCTGCCGGGGTTGGCGTTCGTGGCGAGCGCGATCCGGGCGCCGGCGTCCAGCAGGCGGCGGGCGGGGGCGAGTGGCTGGCGAGTGGAGAGGTCGCAGGCCGGCAGCAGGGTGGCGATGGTGGTGGAATCGGCCAGCGCGTCGACATCGGCGTCGGTCAGGTGGGTGCAGTGGTCGACACTGGCCGCGCCGTGCTCGACGGCCAGTCGGACACCCGGCCCGGGGCCCAGTTGATTGCCGTGGACGCGAAGACCCAGGCCGCGTGCGCGGCCCGCCGTCAGCACCCGGGCCGACTGATCGGCGTCGAAAGCGCCTGTCTCACAGAAGACATCGGTCCAGCGGACATACGGCGCGACCGCGTCGAGCATGGGTCCGCAGACCAGGTCCAGGTACTCGTCGGCGGACAGTTCGGGCGGGACCATGTGCGCGCCCAGGAACGTGACCTCGTCCGCGATGTCGGCGGCCACCATGGCACAGCGCTGTTCGTCGGCGACGGTCAGCCCGTAACCGGTCTTGGTCTCCAGGTAGGTGGTGCCCTGACGCAGGGCTTCGGCCCGCAACCGCCGCAGGTTCGCGGCCAGGGTGGCATCGCTGACCGCTCGGGTGGCATCGACCGTGGTGCGAATACCGCCCGCGGAGTACGGGATTCCGCTCATCCGGGCCCCGAATTCGGCGGTGCGATCCCCCGCGAACACCAGGTGGGTGTGGCTGTCCACCCAGCCGGGCAGTACGGCCCTGCCTCCGGCGTCCACGTGGTGATCGGCAGCCGGAGCCGACGCGGTGGGGCCGATCCAGCGCACAAGGTCGTACTCGATCACCAGGGCCGCGTCGCGCAGGACGCCGTACTCCGCCGTATTGGTGGTGAGTTCGCCGATGCCGGTGATGACCGTGGTCTCCGGGTTCATCGCCATAGTGCTCCGATCTCGGTGTCGAGGGCCGCGGCGACATCGCCGAGGGTTCCGTGGGCGCGATCGCGGACCACCCAGCGGCCCGCGACCATGACATCGGTGACGTCGGATGCGGTGGCCGCGAACAAAATTCCGTCCCCGGTCACGCCCGCGGTGCGCGGTGACGCCGTGTCCACGCACACCAGGTCGGCGTCCCGGCCGGGAGCGATCACGCCCGGGCCGGTCCATCCCGAGGCGGCGTGTGCGGTGGCGGCGGACCGCAGTTCGCCCGCGCCGAATCGTCCCCGCTCGCCGCTGCGGAGCCGTTCGTGCATTTCCAGGGCCCGCGCCTCGAACCAGGGGTCGATGACCGACTGCCCGTCACTGCCGAGCGCCAGCCGCACCCCGGCGTCGGCCAGCGCCCGGGCGGGCCCGATGCCGTCGCCGAGATCGGCTTCCGTACCGGGGCACAGGCACGCCCAGCACTCCCCGAGGGCGGTGATATCCCCGGGCGTCAGATGAGTCGCGTGCACCGCGACCGTGCGCGGGCCGAGCGCACCGGCGGCCGCGAGCAGTTCGGTGGGCGTGCAGCCGTGGACCGCGAGGCATTCCTCGTTCTCCCGCGGCTGCTCGGACAGGTGGACGTGCAGGGTCCGGTCCCCCGCGCCATGTACCACAGTGGGCAGCTGATCCGCGGGGACGGCCCGCACCGAGTGGATCGCCGCCCCGACCTGCACCAATCCCCTTGCCGGGGAGAAGGATTCGAGCCGCTGCGCCCACGCCTCCGCATCGCCGTCGTCGAACCGCTGCTGCGCACCGGCCGTCGGCTGACCGAAACCGCCTGCCAGATAACACACGTCGAGCAGCGTCAGCCGGATCCCGGCATCGGTGGCGGCCGCGACCAGCGCGTGCGAGAACTCGTTGGAGTCGGCGTACCGCTGCCCGTGCGCCGCATGATGCAGGTAGTGGAACTCCGCGACGCTGGTGTAGCCCGCGAGCACCATCTCGGCGTACACCGCGCGCGCCAGCCGGTAATAGGAGTCCGGCTCCAGGCGTGCGGCGACCGCGTACATGCGGTCCCGCCAGGTCCAGAAGCTGCCCCGACCCGACTGGGCCCGTCCGCGCAGCGCCCGATGGAACGCGTGCGAGTGCGCGTTGGCGAACCCCGGCACCACCATGCCGGGCAGCCGGGTCCCGCAGGCCCGTTCACCGCTGGCCACCGCCACGATGACGCCCTCGGCGACATCGATGCGCACCCCCTCCGCCACCCCCGACGGCAGCCACGCGCGCTCACCCCAGTAGGTGGTCAATTCAGGCCTCCCCCAGAGGAATTCGGACGCCCTTCGCCCGCGCGACGGCATCGGCCTCCGGGTATCCGGCATCGACGTGCCGGAACACCCCCGTGGCCGGATCATTGGTGAGCACCCGGTCGAGTTTCTGCGCGGCCAGCGGCGTCCCGTCCGCGACGGTCACCTGTCCGGCGTGGATGGAGCGCCCCATGCCGACCCCGCCGCCGTGGTGGATGGACACCCAGCTCGCCCCGGACGCCGTATTGACGAGGGCGTTGAGCAGTGGCCAGTCGGCGATGGCGTCGGAACCGTCGGCCATGCCCTCGGTTTCGCGGTACGGCGAGGCGACCGACCCGCAGTCGAGGTGGTCGCGCCCGATCACCAGCGGCGCGCTGACCGTCCCGTCCGCGACCAGTTCGTTGAAGCGCAGTCCGGCGGCCTGCCGTTCGCCGTAGCCGAGCCAGCAGATGCGGGCGGGCAGGCCCTGGAAGGCGACCCGGTCGCGGGCCAGCCGGATCCAGCGAGCCAGGGATTCCTGTTCCGGGAACAGGTCGAGGACGGCGCGATCGGTGGCGGCGATATCGGCCGGGTCGCCGGACAGCGCGACCCACCGGAACGGTCCCTTGCCCTCGCAGAACAGCGGGCGGATGTAGGCGGGGACGAAACCGGGGAAGTCGAAGGCCCGCTCGTATCCGGCCAGTTTCGCCTCGCCGCGAATCGAGTTGCCGTAGTCGAAGACCTCCGCGCCCCGGTCCAGGAACCCGACCATGGCCCCCACGTGGATGGCCATGGATTCCCGTGCGCGGCGGGTGAATTCGTCGGGTTTGCGGCCCGCGTAGTCGTCCCAGTCCTCGACGGCGACGCCGATCGGCAGGTAGGTCAGCGGATCGTGGGCGGAGGTCTGGTCGGTGACGATGTCCACCGGGACCTCCCGGCGCAGCAGTTCCGGCAGTACTTCGGCGGCATTGCCGATGAGCCCCACCGACAGTGGCCGCCGTGCGGCCTTGGCGGCGAGCACCCGGGTCAGGGCGTCGTCGATGTCGTCGGCGATCTCGTCGAGGTAGCGGGTCTCGACCCGCCGCCGGGCATGGCGCGGATCGCATTCGACGCACAGCGCCACGCCGCCGTTCATGGTGACGGCCAGTGGTTGCGCCCCGCCCATACCGCCCAGGCCGGCGGTCAGGGTGAGGGTTCCGGCGAGGGTGCCGCCGAAACGCTTGGCCGCCACCGCCGCGAAGGTCTCGTAGGTGCCCTGCAGGATGCCCTGGGTGCCGATGTAGATCCAGGATCCGGCGGTCATCTGCCCGTACATGGTCAGCCCGGCCGCCTCCAGCCGCCGGAATTCCGGCCAGTTCGCCCAGTCCGGCACCAGATTCGAGTTGGCGATGAGGACCCGGGGCGCCCATTCGTGGGTGCGCAGCACGCCGACCGGCTTGCCGGACTGCACCAGCAGCGTCTCGTCGGCGCTCAGGTCGACGAGGGTGCGGGCGATGGCGTCGAAGCAGCGCCAGTCGCGGGCGGCTTTGCCGGTGCCGCCGTAGACGACCAGGTCGCCGGGTCGTTCGGCCACGTCGGGATCGAGGTTGTTGTGCAGCATCCGCCAGGCGGCCTCGGTCTGCCAGGTGCGGGCGGTGAGGGTGCTGCCGCGGGCCGCGCGAACCGTTCTGGTCATGACGAAACCCCTTGTCCGAGAAGGTGATCCATCGCTCCTGAATGCAGGAGGTCGGTGACGGCGGCGATATCGGGCGCGAGATGCCGATCGGGTCCGGGGCCGGGGACCCGGGTGCGGACCAGGTCCCGCAGGGCGCCGGTCACCGGAGCGGGCCGCAGCGGCGCGCGGAAGTCCAAGGCTCTTGCGGCGGTGAGCAGTTCGATGGTCAGCACGGTCGTCAGCCCGTCCACCGCACGGCGCAGTTTGCGGGCCGCCGACCACCCCATGGACACGTGGTCCTCCTGCATGGCGCTCGAGGGGATGGAGTCCACCGACGCCGGGACCGCGCATCGCTTCAGCTCCGACACCACCCCGGCCTGCGTGTACTGCGCGATCATGTACCCGGAGTCGACGCCCGGGTCGGCCGCCAGGAACGCGGGCAGCCCGTGCGAGCGGTGCACGTCGAGCATCCGGTCGGTGCGCCGCTCGGCGATCCCGGCCACGTCGGCGACGGCGATGGCCAGGAAGTCGAGCACATAGCCCACCGGCGCCCCGTGGAAGTTGCCGTTGGACTCCACCCGGCCGTCGGCCAGCACCACGGGATTGTCGATGGCGGAGGCCAATTCGCGTTCGGCGACGGTCTCGGCGTGGGTGAGGGTGTCGCGGGCCGCGCCGTGTACCTGCGGTGCGCACCGCAGCGAATAGGCGTCCTGGACGCGCGGGCAGTCCTCGCCGCGATGGCTGGCCACGATCTCCGATCCGGCCAGCGCCGTCCGCATACGCGCGGCCGACACCGCCTGCCCGGGATGCGGGCGCAGCGCCTGGAGGTCGGCGGCGAAGACGCGGTCGGTGCCGAGCAGCGCCTCCACGCTCATGGCGGCGGTGAGGTCGGCCAGGTCGAAGAGCCGATGCAGGTCCTCGATGGCCAGCACCAGCATGCCGAGCATGCCTTCGGTGCCGTTCGTGAGGGCCAGACCTTCCTTCTCCGCCAAGATGATCGGGGTCAGTCCGTGCTCGGCCAGCGCGGGCGCGATGGGTCGCGCGCCGTCGGGGCCGAGCACCGAGCCTTCCCCCATGAGCGCCAGCGCGACCGCGGCCAGCGGGGCCAGATCGCCCGAGCAGCCCAGCGAACCGTATTCCGGCACCACCGGAATCAGTCCGCTGTCCAGGAGCGCGGCCAGTGCACGGGCGGTTTCGGGCCGGACGCCGGTGTACCCGGACAACAAGGTGCGCAGCCGCAGCAGCATCATGGCGCGCACCACCTCGGGTTCGACGGGCGCTCCGGCCCCCGCGGCGTGCGAGCGAATCAGCGAGCGCTGCAGGTCGGTTCGCCGATCCGCCGGAATGTGCCGCAGGGCCAGCGCCCCGAATCCGGTGGACACCCCGTAGACGGGCCGGTCGCTGTGCGCCAGCTCGTCGATGTCGCGGCGCCTGCGTTCCAGGTCCGCCAGTGCCCGCGCGTCGACGTCCACCCACGCGTGGCGGCGGGCCACCGCCACCACCGCCGCCCGCGTCAGGGGCCCCGCTCCCACCGGTACCCGCTCGGTTCCGATTCGCGTCATGGGCACCATTCTGGCGGGTTGCGGGTAAGCTGCGCGTTTCCCTCTGGCGCGCGCCGCCGATTGTTACCATCGGCGTGGATGTCGAGGGAGGTGCGGTGTCTGAGAACAATCGAGCACCGGTTGGTGTGGACCCGTTCCGGCCCAACCCTGCTCGGGTGTACAACTACATGCTCGGCGGCAAGGACAACTACGACGCCGATCGCGAATACGGCGATCGGATGCTCGAAGTCGCGCCCGATACCCGGGTGACCGCCTGGCACAGTCGGCGTTTCCTGCTGCGTGCCGTCGAGTTGGCCGCCGACGCGGGTATCCGCCAGTTCGTGGATATCGGCGCGGGCATTCCGATCTCGCCGAATGTGCACGAGGTGGCGCAGGAGATCGAGCCGACCTCGATCGTGGCGTCCATCGATTTCGATCCCGTGGTGTTCGCCCACAGCAATGCCTTGCTGACCGGCGCGCCGGGCGTGACGCCGATCCTCGCCGACATTCGCGAACCGGACAAGATTCTCGAATTGGCGCGTATCGAAGCCGGAATCGACTTCTCGCAGCCGGTCGCCTTCCTCATCGTGGGTGTCCTGCATTTCGTCATGGACGACGAGAAGCCGTTCGAAGCGGTGGCCCGCCTGCGCGAGGCCATGGCCCCGGGCAGCCTGCTCGCCATCCAGCACGCCTCGACCAATACCCACCCGTTCTTCAAGAACACCGCCGCCACCAATGCCGCGAACAGCCCCGCCCAGCCCGATTTCCGCCCGCCGGAACGGGTGCGGGAGTTCTTCGACGGCATGGAGATGCTGCCCCCGGGTCTGGTCGCCGCCAACGAGTGGCTCGCGGTCGACCCGGGCCCGACCAGTCTCGTCGTCCTCTGTGGTATCGGCCGGAAGCTCTGAGCCGCAGCCCATCCCGATCCCCGGAAGGGAATTACCCACGTGCACACCAAGTTCCGTGCGCTGGCTGTGAGCGCCGCCGCGACGCTGTTGTGCTTCACCCCGGGCGTCGCCCAGGCCGACGACTCGACGGCCGGCCGGTGCCAGGACGTCAGCTTCCCGGTGTCGCAGGGCACGCTGTCGGGGACGCTGTGCCTGCCCGACGGTCCCGCCGACGCGGTCATGGTCCTGATGTCGGGCTCCAACTACAACCACGTCTACTGGGACTTCCCGTACCAGCCGGAGACCTACAACTTCCGCCAGGCCATGAACAAGGCCGGATACGCGACACTGGTGGCCGACCGGCTCGGCAACGGCGCGAGCACCCGGCCGCCCAGTCTCTCGCTGACGGCCACCGCCACCGCCGACGCCCTGCACGTCATGGTGCAGTCGCTGCGCGCCGGACTGGCGGGCAAAGCCCCCTTCGCCAAGGTGGTCACGGTCGGGCACTCGCTCACGTCGAGCACCTCGGTCATGGAGGCCATCGGCTATCACGACGTGGACGGCGTCGTGCTCACCGGCTACTCGCACACGCTCAGCGTCCCCGACGTGCTGGGGGTGATCAGCAGCTACTATCCAGCCGTCGAGGATCCCGGATTCGCCGGGCGCGGTTACGATTCCACGTATCTGGTCACCCGCCCCGGGGCCCGCGCCGCCGACTTCCACGGCCTGAACCCGGATCCGCAGGTGGTCGCCCTCGACGAGGCCACCAAGGAGACCTTCTCCCTCACCGAGTATCCCGACGGCCTGCTCGCCACGCTGCCCGGCGAGTCCAGCCTGATGACCGCCCCGGTGCTGTTGGTGGACGGGAGCCGCGACCGCATGGTCTGTGGTCCGGGCTTCAGTGTCTGTGCCGACAGCGCCACCCTCCAGGCCGCCGAGAGTCCCTACTTCTCACCGGCCGCGAAGTTGCGCGCCTACGTGCTGCCCGACAGTGGTCACGCCATCAACCTGGCCCCGAACACCCGCGACTACCACGCCGTCGTCGTCGATTGGATGAAGTCGGTCGTCGGCTGAGGCCGAATCAGCCTGGGCTGAGGCCGAATCAGCCTGCGGTGGCGAGGAAGCCGGCGCGAGTGACCAGAGCGTCGGCGATCGGGCGCGGTCGGCGGCCCAGACCGCACGCACTGGCCACCCCGTCGACCGGACGACCCAGTGCCTTCTCGACGATCCGCAGCGTCTCGATTTGCGCTGCCTCGGTGGGGCTTTCGTGGACCAGCCCGGCGTGGAAGCGGGCGCCCGCGGGCAGGTCCAGGCCCGCGAGGGGCGCGTAGAAGGCGGGATCCGTGGACGGCGGGATGTCTCCGGCCGCCAGCGGGCCGTGGATGAATTCCAGGGTTCTTCCCGAAGGCCACTGCCGGGCAATCGAATTCGCCAGCGTCACCAGCGGTCTGGTGTCCCGCAAGGTGGTTCGCGCCTTGTTGTTCATGCTGCCCAGGCACAAATGGACGCCGATGCGGGTCCCCGGCGGTGTCGCCGCGGCCATCTCGGCGATGCCGCGACCCAGGCCGGCCGCCGCCTCCACCTGCCGGTGCAGGGGCTGGGTCGTGGCCATCAGCACCATCTCGGCGGTCGCCTCGAACTGCACGACCACGTCGTCACCGGCCAGCGCGCGAATGGTCTCGATATCGCGAATACTGGCGTCCTGGAAAGCTTTCCGATGCTTGCGCACGCCGCACCGGCCCATGGCGATGAACGCCAGGGTGAAGGCGGTGGGCATCCCGATCTGCAGCGACAGCCCGGGCAGATCCCGTTCCGCGCGCAGTGCCCGGAAGATCGGCATCGCCTCCTGGGCCTCGGCCAGGTACCCCAGTTCCATCATGCCGCCGGTCAGCGCGACACCCCGGGCCGCACGGTGGATGGTGCGTTCGTGACTGGAGAGCCAGGTGCCGCTCCTCTTCACCTCGAGCGCACCCTGGGCGACCAGGTCGTCGATGATGGGCTGGATGTACCACTCGTAGCGGCGGGTCTCCCCCGTGGGCAGGGTGCGTAACCGCGGGCCCGCACCGTCCAGCATCGCCCGCATCGCATCGCCGGTGCTCTCGGCCGGAAAGCTCCCGACGAAGTGCACATTTCGCGCGCCCATACCGTGCATCGTAGATCTTCGATCACATTTCTCGATGGGTAGGTCGCGGATCTCGGTGTGGAGTATCGTCATTCGCCAGAAGATGGCCGGAATCGAACCGCTCAGGGGATTTCCGCACGTGCGCACCTCATTACGGACGTCGGCCGTGTGCGCGGCCGCGACTCTGCTCGCTCTCGTCACCGGTCCGGCCCACGCGAGCGAACCCGCACCGGACCGCTGCCAGCACCTGACCTTCCCGGTGCCGCAGGGGACGGTGGCGGCCACGCTCTGCCTGCCCGACGGGCCGACCGACACCGTCATGGTCCTGATGTCGGGCTCCAACTACAACCACGTCTACTGGGACTTCCCCTACCAGCCGGAGACCTACAACTTCCGCCAGGCCATGAACAAGGCCGGGTACGCGACACTGGTGGCCGACCGGCTCGGCAACGGGGCGAGCACCCGCCCGCTCAGCGTCAGCCTGACCGCCACCGCCACCGCGGAAGCGCTGCACGGCATGGTCACCGCGCTGCGGGCCGGACTGGCGGGCAACGCGCCCTTCACCACGGTGGTCACCGCCGGGCATTCGCTGAGTTCGGGCACCTCGGTCATGGAGGCCACCGGCTACCACGATGTCGACGGCGTCCTGCTCACCGGCTACTCCCACACGCTCAGCGTGCCGGACGTCCTCGGCGTCATCAGCACCTATCAGCGGGCCGTCGACGATCCCGGGTTCGCCGGGCGCGGTTACGATCCCGGCTACCTGGTGACCCGGCCCGGCACCCGCGCCGCCGACTTCTACGGCCTGGACCCGGATCCGCGGGTGGTCGCCCTCGACGAGGCCACCAAGGAGACCTTCTCGCTCACCGAATACCCGGACGGCCTGCTCTCCACCCTGCCGGGTATGTCCAGCTTCATCTCCGCGCCCGTGCTCATCGTGGACGGCAGCCGCGACCGCATGGTGTGCGGCCCCGGCTTCGGCACCTGTACCGACACCGCGACCCTGTACGCGGCTGAACAGCAGTACTTCTCGCCCGCCGCACGACTGCGCACCCACGTGGTGCCCGACAGCGGCCACGCCGTCAATCTGGCCCCGAATACCGGCGGCTACCACGCCGTGGTCCTGGACTGGATGCGGTCGATCGCCGGCCACTGAAACGGGGGCCGCGGAAATCCGCGATGAGATTCGCGGAGGCGATGGCTAGCATCGGCGTTCGTGCGTTCAGTTTCCGGGGGAAGTTTTCACATTCGACTGATCGCCCTCGTGGCGGGGGTGCTCGGTGTTCTGCTGGCGGTGCTGGTGCCGCTGCTGCCGGTCCGGCAGGATCGGGCGAGTATCGATTGGCAACCGGCGCAGGCGATTCAGCTGACCGCGCCACTGGTGGACTATGTGCCGCTCACGCTCGATCTCCGGGTGCCGTGCGCGGCGCTCCGGGAGCTGCCCAGCGGCACCGTGCTGTCGACGGTGCCGGCCCAGGCCCCGGGCGGCTCCGCCACGGGGTTGATCGCGCGGATCGAGGAACTGCCGGGCAGCGGGCGCACCCTGTCGGTGACACTGCGCAACAAGCCGCTGATCACGGCATCGGTATTCCAGATGACGGGCGTAGGAACAGCTTCCGAGACCGCGATCACCACGCCCTCGGGCGTCACGCCGCAAGCCGTGCCGCCCGCACCGGGTTCGACCCCGGCAGCGGTCCCGCCATCCGCGACAGGAACTCCGCCCGCCGGCGCCAAGCTGCCCCAGGGCGGGACGACGCCCACCGGCCCCGCTCCGTCCGGCGGCCCGACGCCGCCCGCGGGCGCCACGCCGCCGGCCGGATCGACGCCGCCGCCGGGCTCCACACCACCGGCGGGTCAGACCCCACCGGGAGGCCCGACTCCCCCTGCCGGGCCCGTACCGCCCACCGGGCCGACGCCGCCCGCGGGCACCACTCCCCCGGCCGGATCCACACCGGCCGCCGACGCACCGCTGCCGCCCGCCGGTTCCGGAAGCGGCACCGCGCCCGGACCCGGCACCGGCGCCGGTTCGACTCCGAATATCGTGCCGCACAACGGTTGCGACGCTCTGATCGTGCACTCGACCGCGAGCGGGACGACCGCCGAGCTGACCGGACTCGCGACCCCGGAGGGTAAGCCGTTCCGGTCCACGGTGGCCGAGGATGTGCGGCCGCGGATCGTGGGCGTGTACACCGATCTGGATCAGGCTCGGCTGGGCGATGCCACGCTGCACGCCGAGGTGGACGCGCGGTTCTCGTCACGGCCGAGCCTGTGGAAGCTGGCGGCCATGGCGGGCGCGGGACTGTGCACGCTGGTGGCGTTGGTCTGCCTGTACTTCCTCGATGCCGCCGACGGGCGGCGGCGACGGCGGTTCCTGCCCGCGCGCTGGTGGCGGTTCACCGGCACCGACGCGGTGGTGCTCGCGACGCTGGGCGTCTGGCACGTGATCGGGGCCAATACCTCCGATGACGGCTACATCCTCACCATGGCGCGGGTGTCGAAGCACGCGGGCTATACCGCGAACTACTACCGCTGGTACGGGGTGGCCGAGGCGCCGTTCGGGTGGCCGTACGAATTGCTGGCCCAGATGACCCGGATCAGTGAGGCGAGCGTCTGGCTGCGATTGCCCGCGCTGCTGGCCGGGGTGCTGAGCTGGTGGGTGATCAGCCGGGAAGTGCTGCCGCGCTTGGGTTCCCGGGTGCGGTCGGCGGGACCGCGATGGACGGCGGCACTGGTGTTCCTCGCCCTGTGGTTGCCGTACGACAACGGCCTGCGTCCCGAACCGTTCATCGCCCTGGGCGCGCTCCTGACCTGGTGTTCCATCGAGCGCGCCATCGCGACGCGGCGCCTGCTGCCCGCCGCGGTGGCAGTCCTGATCGCGGCGTTCTCCCTGGCGGCCGGTCCGTCCGGATTGATCTGCCTGGCAGCGCTGTTCGCCGGTTCGCGGCGGGTGCTGTTCGTGCTGGTCGCCCAGGTCCGGGCTGCCTCCGGCGGGGTGCTCGGACATCTCGCGCGCATCGCCCCCGTGCTCACGGCGGGGACCCTGGTGCTGACGGTCGTCTTCGCCGATCAGACGCTGGCGTCGGTCGCCGAGGCCACCCGGGTGCGAAAACTCGTTGGCCCCGACTTCTCCTGGCCCGATGAGCCGACCCGCTGGATCTCACTGCTCTCGCTGACCCCGGACGGATCCCTGGCCCGCCGCTTCGGCGTGCTCGCCATGCTGCTGTGCCTGGCCGTCTGCCTGGCGGTGGCGCTGCGCAAGGGCGGACGGATTCCGGACACCGCGCGCGGCCCGGTCGCCCGGTTGCTCGGCATCGCCGTGATGTCGCCGCTGCTCATGGCCTTCACGCCGACCAAATGGACCCACCACTTCGGCGTCTACGCCGGTCTGGCGGGAGCGCTGGCCGCGGTGACGGCGGTCGCGATGGGCGGCAACGGTATTCGACTACCGTATTTGCGCACCGCGTTCGCGGCGGCGGTCCAGTTCCTGGTGGCGTTCAGCTTCACCGGTTCCAACGGCTGGTGGTACGTCTCCGGCTACGGCGTGCGCTGGCCCGATCGCGCACCGCTGGCGGGTGGCGTCGGCCTCGCGTCGCTGATCTTCGGGCTGGGTGCGCTGTGCCTGGCCGTGGCCGCCTGGCAGTACTGGCGCGAACCCTATCGATCGGCCGGAAACAGCGGCGCTGCCTCGCCTTTCGCCAGGATCGCCATTCGGCCGCTGACCATCGCCGCCGCCGCGCTCGTGGCCTTCGAAGTGGCGACCATGGCTTCGGCCGCCTGGTCGCAATACCCGGCGTACTCCGTCGCGCTGTCGAATATCCGCGCGCTGGAGGGCAAACCGTGCGCGGTGGCCGACGACGTCCTGGTGGAGACCGCGACGGCGGACTCGGTCCTCCAGCCTTACACGGGCGCACCGGCGGATGGACTCGCCGCCGACAACAGCGGATTCACCGCCAACGGCGTCGGCGACCTCGCCCCCGAAGGCGGCCCGGGCGGCGGCGCCGGGAACGGCGGCAAGCCGTCCACTCCCCCACCCGGCGGCCCGGCCGACAAACCCAAGTCCGATCCCGGCATCAATGGCAGCACCGTCGCCCTGCCCTACGGCCTGGATCCCACACGCACACCGGTGCTGGGCAACTACACCACCGATCACCCTCGGCCCAGCCACCTGACGACCCAGTGGTATCGCCTGGATCAGGAGGCGGCGCAACCGGACTCGGCATTCAAGGCGCTGATCCTGACCGTCGCCGGTCATATCGCGGGCGAGCAGCAGGGCCACCGGGTCGAGGGAGCCGCCCTCCGCGTGGAGTTCGCGCATCGCGCCGACGACGGCACCCTCCAGCCCCGCGGCGATCTGACCCCGCCCACGGTCGGCGGCGCACCCGGATGGCGCAACCTGCCCATCCCCCTGGACCGAGTCCCCGTCGGCGCCAATGCCATTCGCTTGATCGCCACCGCGGACGACCCCACCGGTCAGCAGTGGCTGGCCCTCACACCGCCACGCCTGCCGCGCCTGGCCACCCTGGACGCGGTGGTCGGCCACGACGCCCCGGTGCTGACGGATTTCCATGTCGGCCTGGCCTTCCCGTGCCAGCGCCCGTTCGACCACCGCGACGGCGTCGCCCAGCTCCCGGCCTGGCGCATCCTGCCCGACAAGCTCAATGCCCAGGTCGCCACCACCTGGCAGGGCGATTCGGGCGGCGGCCCGCTCGGCTGGTCGGATCTGCTGGCGCGTTCCGAGACCGTCCCCGCCTACCTGGACCACGACTGGACCCGTGACTGGGGCGAACTGCAGCGCCTCACCCCGTACGTCGACGCCCCCGCCGCCCCGGTCACCGTACGGGTGGAGAGCCGCTGGGGCTGGGCCGGGGACGACCCCATCCGCGCCGACCCGGCCCGGACGCCGTAGCCGGGCGGCGCGGGAAGCCTATAGTCGATCGATATGACCTTTCGCAGCGAGAGCAGCACGGTGCCGTCGGTCGTCCTGAACGACGGACATGTGATTCCGACGCTCGGTTTCGGGGTGTTCCAGGTCGCCGACGCGGAGGCGTTCGACGTCGTGACCGCCGCGCTCGGCGCGGGATACCGCAGCATCGACACGGCCGCGATCTACGGCAACGAGGTCGAAGTGGGCCGCGCGATCCGCGAGTCCGGCGTGCCGCGCGACGAGGTCTACGTGACCACGAAGCTGTGGAACTCCGAGCAGGGCTACGACTCGACCCTGCGCGCCTTCGACGAGAGCACGGCCCGGCTCGGGCTGGACTACCTGGACCTGTACCTCATCCATTGGCCGGTGGCCCAGGCGAACCGGTTCGTCGACACCTTCCGGGCCTTCCAGACGCTGAAGTCGCAGGGCCGGGTCGGTTCGATCGGCGTCTCGAACTTCACCCGCGACCATCTGTCCCGGGTGATGGCCGAGACCGGCGAGATCCCCGCGGTGAACCAGATCGAACTGCATCCGCATCTGGGGCAGGCGGATCTGCGCGCCTTCCACGCCGACAACGGCATCGCGACCGAGGCGTGGAGTCCACTCGGGCGGGGCGCGGATCTGAAGGATCCGGTCGTGGTGGAGGTCGCGGAGGAGACCGGGCGCACCCCGGCGCAGGTGATCATCCGCTGGCATCTGCAGCTGGGCACCGTGGTGATCCCGAAGTCGGTGACGCCGTCCCGCATCCGGGAGAACTTCGACGTCTTCGGTTTCGAGCTGACCGCCGACCAGATGCACCGCGTCACCGCCCTGGATCAGGGCACCCGGATCGGCCCCGACCCGGACGTCCTCACCTACGGATTGGACGTTTAGACGAAATTCCCGGCCGGAATCCGCTGAGCGGGACGATCTCTGGCCGACCGGCGTGAGGGTTCGGACGCTTACCGGGAAGCAGCGCTTCCCCGTAACGAAAGGGCCTTCACGCCAATGAAGTTCGCACGCCTGAGCACCGTCGCCTGCGCCGTGACCGTGGGCCTCACCGCACCGCTGCTACCACTGGATTCGACGCCGGCGGGCCGGGCGGACACCGCGATCGGCATTCGCTACGTCAACTCGGTGACGCTGTCGGACGACACCCAGTTCGGCGGCTTCAAGGTGGGCGGCCTGTCGGGCATCGACTACGACAACGCGAAGAAGAACTACCTCGCCATCAGCGACAACCGCGGCGAACAGGGACCGGTGCGGGCCTATACGCTGCGGCTGCCGATCGGCGCGGACGGCCGCCTGGGCGACCCGGCGTTCGACACCCTCATAAAGCTGCGCGACGCCGACGGCAACCCGTACGCCCCGCGCGCCTCCGACACCGAGTCCATTCGCTGGACCCCGAATCACAAGGGCTTCTACTACACCAGCGAGGGCGAGGCGAAGGTCGGCCGACCGGGCTTCATCCGCGAGGCGAACCTCGACGGCTCCTACGTCCGCGACATTCCGGTGCCCGAGGCCTTCACGCCGGTGCTCGACGCCCAGGGCGTCCCGCAGTCCGGCATTCGTGACAACCTCGGGTTCGAGGCCATGGACGCGGCCGGTTCGTCCATCGTCGCGCTCAGCGAGAACGCCCTGACCCAGGACGGTCCCGCGGCCGGATCGGATGTGGAGAGCCGCGCCCGCCTGGTGCGGATCCACCACACCACCGGCGCGGACCTGGGCGAGTACATCTACCCGGTCGACAAGGTCGCCCCCGGCGCGCTGCCGGTCGCCACCGGTGTCGCCGAGATCCTCTCGATCGACGGCGACCGCTACCTGACCCTGGAACGCAGCCTCGTCCCGAACCAGGGCTTCACCGCCCGCATCTATGAAACCTCCACCGCCGGTGCGGATCCGGTGACCGGTGCGGCCTCGGCTCCGGCGTCGGCCAAGCCGATGTCCAAGCGGCTGCTGTTCGATTTCACCGCCAACGGCATCGACCCCCAGTGCGCCGAGGGCATGACCTGGGGTCCGGAGCTGCCCGGCGGCGGCCGCTCGTTGATCCTGGTCTCGGACAACAACTTCGGCCAGGCGGGCAAGACGGCCTTCCACCTGCTGGCCGTCGACAACGCCCGCTGACCCGCGCACCAGAAGATCCGCCGCCGGCCGGTGAACCGGTCGGCAGCGGATCTTCGGTGTCACGACCCGCTAGTTCTGCGGCGGCGGGCCGGCGGGACCGTTCGGCGGCTGCGCACCGCCCGGACCGTCCCCGGGCGGCGGGCCCGGCTGCGCACCCGGCGGCAGCGGCTTGCCGATGTGCTGGGCCAGGTCCGGCAGCATGCGCGTCGCGACCTGTTCCCAGTTGCCCCAGTTGTGGACGCCGATGCTCGGGAAGTCGTAGCTGACATTGTCGTAGCCGAGCGCCTGCAGGCGGGACTGGAACGCCTTGGTGTTGGCCAGGGCGATGCCTTCCAGGGGCATGCCCTGGATGATCGCGTCCGCCGAGGACAGGTCCTGTTGCGCCGGGGTCCCGCTGCCCGCGGCGATGTAGAGCCGCGTGTTGTTCTCGATCAGCTTGGGCGCGAAGCCGTACGGGTCCATGCGCTGCCATTTGGCGCTGCCCGCGGCCGCCATGGAATCGATGTTGTAGCCGCCCGCGGCGAGCAGCGCCAGGCGCAGCGCCTCCCGCATGCCGGGCGCCGCCAGGGACAGATAGCCCGACATCGAACCGGCGTAGACGAACTGGTCCGGATGGTAGGCGGCCATGAGCAGCGCCGCGCTGCCGCCGCTGGACAGTCCGAAGATGCCGTTGCGAGAGTCGCTGAACCCCAGCCGATCCCGTAGCGCGTCCCGCAGATCGTGGGTGAGGAAGGTCTCCCACTGATAGGTGTAGGACTTGCCGGAGCTCTCGTCCCAGCCCGCGATGGCCGACCCGGAGTCGCGGCTCGGGAACAGCCCGGCGTCCGGATTCACGCCGCCGAAGCTGCTCGGGGCGTCCCAGTCCTGATAGAAGCTGGACTCGCCGCCGACCGGCAGCACCACATTGATATTGAATTTGGCCAGTGCGGCCGGGATTTCGGTGTGCAGCTCCCAGCCGTTGTAGTCGTTCTGGGCGCGTTCACCGTCGAGCAGGTACACCACCCGATCGGTATTGCCGTCCGCCGCCCGCACGATCCGGGTCTTGATCGACCCCATGCCCGAGTCGACGAAGAAGTCGAATGCCTTGGGATTCGGCTCCGCCGCGACCGGTCCGGCCGTCACCACCGCCGCCCACGGCACCACGGTCGCCAGCGCGGCTCCCACCAGGCCCCGTTTGGCCCATCCACCCCGCATATCCTGTTGTCTCCCCTCGATCCTCCCCGCTGCCCTGTTCCCGGCGCGGCGGTCCGCCAGGCAGCATATCCGGTGCGCCCGGGCGGGTCCCCCCGAATACCGTTGCCGCCCAGCCGGGATCGGCTCAGGCGGTGGCGACCGCGTCCTCCAGCATGCCGGGGTCGTGCGCGCACACCATCAGCAGATCCGGGCCGCTCGACCGGTACAGCTCGGCCAGACGCGCCTGATTGGCGTGCATCACCGCGCGGTCGTGGGCGAGGAGGTTCTCGGCGAGCGCGTGCATGCGCGGCACCGGCGACCCGTCCAGGCGGCCCGGGTGCAGGAAGGCGTCGCCGCAGTGCAGCACCCAGCGGTGACCGGCGTCGACCGCGACCGCCGCGTGGCCTCGGGTGTGACCGGGCATGGGGATCAACACGATTCCGGGGCTGATCTCGGTCAGCTCCCGCGCGGTGAACCCCCGCCAGCTCTCCCCCGCCGGCGCGTACTCGACGATCTTCGGCCCGTGCGCCCAGAGCCCCGGGCGGAAGCGGTTGCGCTCCTGCCAGGTCGGCTCGTGCATCGCCCCCAGCGCCTCCGCGGCGGTGACATGCAAGGTGGCGTGCGGGAAGTCGGCCATGCCGCCGATGTGATCCCCGTCGAGGTGGGTGGCGACGATGTGGCGGACATCCTCGGGCGAGTAGCCCAGGCCCGCGAGCTGACGCACCGCGGTCTCCGCCGGATCCAGGATGGGACGGTTCATGAACCGACTGGGCCCCAGCCGCCCCGCGGGATCGGCGATATCCGCCAGGCCGAATCCGCAATCCACCAGCACCAGACCGGCCGCCGCGGTTTCGATCAGCAGCACGTGACAGACGTACGTCGCGAACGGCAACCGCATGGTGCCGCAGTTCAGGTGGTGAACCTTCATGACCCGATCGTGCCCCAAAGTTCTTGTTAAGCAAACCGGAAGATCACTCGCGAAATCTGGCCTCCGACGGAAAGGGGCCCCCATGGAATCGTTGATCTTCTCGCTGGGTATTTGCGTCGGCGTTCCATTGCTCCTGCTGGTCGCGGCGGCGACCATGGCGGCCCACAGCGAGCGGGACCGCAGGGCCCGGGTATGGCAGTGGGCGATGACCAATGGATGGCAGTTCCAGGACGGCGGCTCCGCACCCTGGATCAACCGGCTGCCGGGCCGCAGCCGCCGACGACTCGGCATCGCGGTGACCGGCATGCTGGGCGGCCACTGGGTGACGGTCGCGGAGTACTCCTACCAGACCACCTCGAGCTCGGGCGATTCCACGACCACGCACACCCACCGGTACATCGTCGTGCTGGTCCTGCTGGATCGGCCCCATCCGTGGCTGGCGGTGCAACGACGCGGCTTGATGTCGCAGTTCGGGCGGGCCTTGTTCGGCGACAAGCCGACCGCGACCGGCAATGTCATGTTCGACGCGCAGTATCAGATCAGCGCCGCAGACGCTTCGCACGCCAAGGCCATGATCAGCCCGCCCTTGATCGCCGCGCACATCGCTGACGCGGTGCCGCAGTGGACGCTGCAGGGTAATGGGCTGCTCGGCTACTTCCCGGCGGGAAAGTTCAACAACCCGAACCTGATTCCCGGCTATGCGGGCCCCTTGCTGCATGTCGCGGACCTGCTCGGCCCGGTGGACTTCGCCGCACCAATCGACCGCCGGTCGCCGTCGCGACCGGCGGATGGTTAGGCGGGTTCGAGGGTGAATTCCGGACTGCGCCCGCGCGCGTCCAGCCGCCCGTCACCCCAGCTCGAGCTGCCGTAGGCGTCGACCTCGATCGCATACGTCCCCGCGGGCAGGTCCTCGGGCAGCTGGACCGAAGCGCGATCCAGCCGATCGACCAGACTCAGATAGGTTCGGGGCGAGCGGGATTCGACGGCGACCAGGAACACCCGCGCGGACTCGAAGCGCGGTGCGTCCGTGTCCGAGGACCAGCACACGCGCAGTGACCGATGCGCCCCATCGGCGAATTCCACGGTCACGCGCAGCACCGGCACCCCTCCAGGCTAGACCGTGTCGTCGAGCGTCACCCGCACGCTGACCCGCCCGTTGTCGCGCTCGGTCACCGCGTGCCCGCTGCGATCCACGCCGTTCAGGTGCAGCGAGATCGGCCCGCCCTCGCCCAGGAAGTTCCGCCACCAGGTCTTCTTCTCCGGCATGGCCACTCCGATGACGATGTCCTTGCCCGACCGCATGTACCCGACCGGAATGGAGAACGTCTTCCCCGACCGCCGCCCGGTGTAGGTGATGACCACCAGCCCGCGCCCCACGAACGGCCCGATGACCGGGAGCTTGGTCAGCGCCACCATGCCCGCGTTGAACCCGCCCGCCAGCTGTGCCACAACATTTTTCATAACCCTGCCCTCCTTTTGGAGGCACGGTAGCACTCGAGAGCAGCGCTAACGATCCCCGGTGAGCGGTGCGCCTAGTTCATGACCGTGGATTGGGCGATGATGGCCGACCCCATCCAGCGGCGCAGGTAGCGGCGCAGTTCGGCGTCGGAGCGGGGCGGGTTGCCCGGGGAGATGAAGAAGGACTGCATGGTGCGGAGCAGGAATTCGACGAGTTCGGCCAGGGACTCGTCGTCGTAGCCGTAATGCCGCCAGTCGACGTCGAATCGCTTGATCATCGTGAGGCCGAAGGCCTGCGCCTCCTCGGAGGTGATGCCGGCGGGGTCGGCGTTGGAGGAGGTGGCGGCCAGCAGCAGGCCCAGGTGCGGGGTGCGGCGGACCTCGGTGAGGGTGTAGGCGATGCCGTGGGTCATCGCCTCGACGGGATCGGTCATGCCGCTGACCTGCGCTTCGAGGCGGTCCAGGAAGCCGGCGACCGAGGCGATGGCGGAGGCCCGCATGAGGGCGTCGGCGCTGGGGAAGTAGCGGTACACGGTCTGCCGGATCACGCCGAGGGATTCCGCGACGTCGGCGATGCTGATCTCCGAGCCCGTGCGCGCGATCAATTCGACTGCGGCGGCGACGATTCGAGCCGCCGCCTCCTCGTCGTTCTCCGGCGGACTCCCGCCCCACCCGCGCCTGCGTGCCATGGCCAGACCGTAACACCCGGAAGGGTCGCATTCGGCGCGCGATCCCGCTGAGCAGGGATTTCAAATCATACACTTGTACGTGGCTGTGTATGTTTGTATGTTCACAGCGGCATCGGAGCGCGCGACCGGGCCACCGGACCCCAGCCCTTCCGGAAGACGAGGAATCGCCCGATATGACTGACCTGATTGTGCGGAAGCTGACTTTCGCGTTCGAACAACACGATGTGCCGTTCCTCTGGAATCCGGAGAACCCGGCCTTCTCCAGCATGGCCAACGCGGTGTCGTTCCTGGCCATCGGTTTCGAGAAGATGATCGTGCAGATGATCACCCAGGCGAAGTCGCAGTTCACCGACCCCGAGGTGGCCGAGGAAGCCGACGCCTTCATGCGGCAGGAGGGCCAGCATTCGACCGCGCACCGCCAGCATGTGCGCGGCCTGATCCGCGCCTACCCGGGCCTGCAGGAGACCCTCGACGAGGTGGTCGGCGAATTCGACAAGCTCACCGCCGAGAAGCCGCTGAAGTATCGCCTGGCCTACACCGCCGACCTGGAGGCCACCTTCACCTCGGTGTTCAAGCTGATGCTCGACAACGAGGCCTCGCTCTTCCGGCCCGGCGACGACCGCGTCGCGTCGCTGTTCATCTGGCATTTCGTCGAGGAGGTCGAGCACCGTAGTTCCGCGCTGATCATCTTCGATTCGCTGGTGGGCAGCGACCTCTACCGGATGCGGGTGGCGCCGTCGATCTTCCGGCACGTGCTGCGCATGGTGCGGATCGCGTGCGCCGGATTCAACAAGCATGTGCCGCTGGAGGAGCGGAAGATCGACGCCATGTCGATGTTCGCGACCTACCGCTATCAGCAGCTGCTGGGCAAGGTGGTGCCCAGCCTCGCGCTGCCCTACGCGGGTCCGGGCCCGCGCGCCTTCGACGATCTGCCGCTGGGTGAGCAGCTCGTCGCGCTGCGCGGGGTCATCCGCAGCCAGCTGCCCAAACACAATCCGGCGCACGAGACGACGCCCGCTCTGGCCGACGTGTGGTTCAAGCGCTACCAGGAGGGTTACGACGTGACCCGCTGGTATACCGCCGAGACGTCCGGGGCGGGAGCGAACTGATGGCCGAGCATTGCGCACCCACCTTCGCCGGGCTGGCGAAGTCGCTCGGCTTCTCCTGCGAGGAGGCGGGCGGGCTGTTCGAGCTGAGAAGCCCGCTGGCACTGGAGAACTGGACCCTGCCGGTCCTGGAGACGACGATCATCCTGGGCTCGATCCTCGCGCTGGTGTGGGCCGTCATCCGGCTGCGCCGCCACGGCGACCCGACCAATCTGGTGCTGTGGTTCGGCGCGACCGCGTACCTGTTCGTCATCGAGCCGCCGTTGTATTTCCCTGCCGCGTTCGGCATTTCGGGACACGTGGACACGATGTTCGCGCACAACGTGTTCACGGTGGACTTCCTGTGGGGCCGCCTGCCGCTCTACATCGTGGCGATCTACCCGTTCATGGCCACGATCGCCTACGAGATCGTGCGCATGCTGGGCGTTTTCCGCTACGGCGCGCTCGCGGGCGCGACCTGCGTCGGTTTCGTGCACCATGCGTTCTACGAGATCTTCGATCAGATCGGCCCGCAGCTGCGCTGGTGGGAGTGGACCACCGACAACCCGCTCAACCAGCCCATGTTCGATTCGGTGCCGCTGCCGAGCGTGGTGGTCTTCGCCGCCCTGTGGCCGATGTCGCTGGCGTTCTGCGTGTACCGGTTCGTGGGTCGCCGCGTGGATGCCGGTGAGCATTTCACCGGTCTCCAATTGACCTGGCGCACAGTGGTGATCGGTCTCGCGGCGTCCGCGGGCACCTTCATCCTCCCGCTTCCGGCCACGGTCCTCGGCGCCGGCAGCACCACCGTGCGCGGCGTCATCTACGCGCTCGAACTGATCGCGCTCTCGGTGGTGGCGGTCTGGCTGATGTATCGCCAGTGGTCGCGCCTGCGGCAGCCGGGCAGCACCGAACCGCGCTACGACAATGCCTTCGTCCGCGTCTACGCCACGCTCTACCTCGTCGTCTTCGCGGTCCTGTGGGCGACGGCCCTCCCGGACTTCTTCGACGCGAAGAACGGCGTCACCGAGAACGGCGACCCCATCGGCAACCTCTGGTACACCCTCGCCTGCTTCGCCGTCGGGATCCTGTCCGTCGCGGCGGTTTCCTTCCGCGGCGCGGCGCGATCCGGGGACGAGACTCCCGCGCTGATCGCGGAGCGGAGCTGATCCGGCGAGCGGGACCCGTGCGGATTTCCACGGCCGGGTGTGCAAACATTCGGCCATGGCTGGTGGTACCCACATGTGGCCGGTCGTCGACCTGACGGACCTGCTCGATGTTCTCGATCTGACCGAGGCCGGGCCCGGGAGGTTCCGGGCCCGCAACGTCACCTCGACGCTGCCGACGACCCTGGGCAGTCAGACGCTCGCCCAGGCCGTCATCGCGGCCGAGCGCACGGTGCCGCACATGGCCGTCCAGTCGCTGCACGGGGTGTTTCCGCGCGGCGGGTACGCGGATCGCGATGTCGAGGTGGAGGTCGAGACCGTTCAGTCCGGCCGGGCGCTGGCGACCGTCCAGGTGTCGTTCCGGCAGGAAGGGCGCGAACACGCGCGTGTGTGCTGGCCATGCTGAGCGTCGAGGAGCCCGATTTCCTCGCCCACAGTGCCCGCCTGCCCGAGGACGTTCCCGGTCCCGACGAGTGCGACGAACTGCCCTGCGCGCTGCTGCCCTGGGAGGTTCGCACGCTCGGCGGGGCCGATGCGCTCGCTCTCGAGCTGGCCGGGCCGCCGACCCTGGACGTGTGGATGCGCTGCGACAAGGCTCCGGACGAGCCCGGTCTCGCCCGCGCCCTGCTGGCCCACGGCAGCGAGGGCTTCCTGGGCCCGGTCGCCATGCGGCCCTATACGCAGTCCGAGATCGCGCGTCTCGGTGGTCGCGGGGCCGCCGCGATGCTCGCCCAGACGGTCACCTTCCACCGCCCGTTCAGCCTCCACGACTGGCTGCTCATGCGGTGCGAGAGCAACTTCGCGGGCAATGGCCGGATGCACGGCCGGATCCAGATCTTCACGCGGGCAGGCGATCTGGTGGCCACGGTGGACACCCAGGGCCTGATGCGCAGCGCCGCCTGAGCGCGGCTGTTCCGGCCGATGGGGGGCAAACCGGTCACTCACGGGTGTCCGGTCGGTCAAGGCGGTGAGTCCCGAGTCCACCGCCTCTACCTCTGGGTATGTTCTTGCGAAACCAGCCGGACACCCGCCGTTCAGTGTTCCCCAGGGGGACGGCGGGACTCAGAGGAGTTCCCCACCCGCATGCGCAGATCAGTTCGCAGCCAAGGCGATCGCGGTCGTTTGATTCGGTTCGGCGCGATCACGGCCACGACTACCGTGCTCGCCCTGGGCGGGCCGTTCCCGGCCGCGACGGCCGATCCCGCGCCGCAGCCGATCACCGACGCGACCGATCTGCTGGCGGCGATCCAGGGTGGCCGGTTGCTCGGGGTGCCGCCCTTGCGGGATGTGATCGCGGGCAGCGCCGCGAGCCTGTCGTCGCCCGAATTCTGGTCGAACTACGTGCGCGAGATCCTCGTCCACAACAAGGTGCTGCTGCCGCTCCCGATCGATGTGGTCAAACCCGATGTGGCCCTGCCGCACGCGCCGATCGCGGCCGGAGCCGCCGCCGCGCTGCCGCAAGCGCCCGTCGATCTGCTCGACGTGACCTACGAGTGGGCGGGCGGCACCAAGACGGTCGCCGATTTTCTCAATGACTCCGGCACCGACGTCATCGAATTCGCGCACCAGGGGTCCCTGGTCGCGCAATACTTCGCCAATGGCTGGTCCAATGACACCGCCCATCAGGCGTGGTCGACCACCAAGTCCTTCGTCTCGACCCTGGTCGGCATCGCCGTCGACCAGCACCTGATCGCCTCGCTGGACGATCCGATCGAGCGCTACATCCCCGAGCTCACCGGCACCGCCTGGCAGGGCGCGACCGTCCGGAATCTACTGGAGATGCGGTCGGGCATCCGGTGGGACGAGCACACCGAGGAGCTGTCGCAGAACACCCAGGTGACGCAGTGGATCGAGATGTCCCTGGACTACTACACCGAGGGCGGGTCGGGGAAGACCCGGGACGAGTTCCTGAAGTCGCTTCCGGCGGATCGGGCGCCCGGCGTCGCCTTCAACTACAGCAGCGCCGACACCCAGGTGCTGGCCTGGATGCTGGAGAGCGTCTACCACCAGCCGTTCAACCAGGTTCTCTCCGAACAGTTGTGGCGGCCCGCGGGCATGGAAGCGCCGGCCGACATCATGACCGACCGGACCGGCGCGGCCATCGCCTCCGAAGCCCTCTTCGCCCGGCCTCGCGACTTCGTGCGGCTCGGTGAGCTCCTGCGTACCGGCGGCCGCACGCCCGAGGGCCGGCAGGTGGTGTCCCCACAGTGGGTCACCGCCGCCACCACCGGCATGAAACCGGCCAGCGATGCCGGGGACGCCACCGTCGGAGGCTACGGCTTCCAGTGGTGGAGCGGCGCGACGCCGGATGGCTTCCAGGCCAACGGCTTCCAGGGCCAGTACATCACGGTCGCCCCGTCGGACTGCGTGACCGGCGTCCGGCTGGCGCACACTCTCCAGCTGAGTACGGACGGGGAGTTCGCGGGCCAGGGCAATGACGAATGGCATGCGCTGTACCGGGCGGTGCTGGCCCGGCTCGGCGGCTGTTGAGCCTCGCCGCGTTCGAGGGGTGACGACCGGTGTCCGCTGGTGTAAACGATCTCGCGAACCTAGATTGGACGTGTGACCAAGTTTGGCGTCCGTCGGCGCGAGGTCCGGACGGAGTGAGCACGAGGCTGGATCTGCCCACGATCCCCCCGTCGGTCCTGAGCGGGCTGGTCGAGATCGGCGCGCGGGAGGCGCGCGATGTCGGGCGGTGGTTCACGGGTACCGGTCTCACCGCGCCGGACGTGCTGACGGCGGACTCCATCAAGGTGTCCTTCCGGCAGGCCGTCACCGTCCTGCGGCGCGGCATCGCGGATATGCCCGGGCGGCCGCTCGGTATGCAGGTGGGCGGGCGGGACATCCTGCTGTCGATGGGCATGCTCGGGGTGGCCATGCGCTCGGCCGCCACCGTGGGCGAGGCCATGTCGATCGGGCTGGAACTGCACCAGGCATCGGGCAGCCTCATGGACATCGAACTGGAGCGCGACCAGCACCACGCGGCGCTGCGCCTGCACGAACGGTGGCCCGAACCGCAGCTGCTCAGCTTCCTGTGTGAGGAAATACTGTGCAGCACCATGATTTTCGTGCGGTCCGTGGTCGGGTCGGACTGGTCGCCCACCCGGGTGGAGCTGAGTTATGCCCCGCCGCCGTACGCCGGTCACTACGAGCGGTTCTTCCGCTGCCCGGTCGAGTTCTCGGCCGAGGCCAACCGGGCGGTCTTCCCCGCCGCGGACCTGGCCCTGCCCTTCGCCACGCACAGTGAGCCGACCCGGGTGATCGCGGTCGACGCGTGCCGTCGCCTGCTCGATATCGGGCGGCGGGAACCCGACGTGGTACTGATCGTCGAAACCCTGCTCGAGCAGAATCTGCGGCATCCCCTGACGATGTCCGAGGTCGCCGCGCGACTGCACGTCACCGAACGCACGCTGCGCCGCCAACTCGCCACCGCCGGTGAGAGTTTCAGCTCGGTCCGGGATCGGGTGCGGGAACGGCGCGCCACCTATCTGCTGCAGGATTCGGCGCTGCCGATCTCGGCGATCGCGCACCAGATCGGATACAGCGATATCCGCGAGTTCCGCCGCGCCTACATCCGCTGGACCGGATCCGCGCCCAGCGTGGCCCGCCGCACGCTCCCGTAGCCGGTCCGTATCCCGGACAAGGGATCCGGACCGGCTGAGCGGTCACAGCGGCAGGTGTTCCTCGTACCAGCGGGCGGCATCGAGGATCGCTTGGTCGATATCGCCCGGGTAGTAGCCGAGTTCGGCGATGGCGCGGACACTGCTGGTCGCCTGCGGCAGCGACAGGTAGCGGGCCAGACCGGGATCGAGTTCGGGAGCGGTCCGGGTGACCGTGGCGGTCAACTCCCCGAACAGTCCCGCCGCGCGCACGATCGAACCGGGCAGCGGCAGTGGCCTTTTCGCCGCCCCCACCAGTTCCGCCATACGGCTGAACACCTCGTGGTAGCTGTGGTTCGGCCCGGCGAGAATGTAGCTGCTGCCGCGGGTGCCGTCGTGTTCGAGCGCGGCGATCATGCCGCGCGCGACCGCCCGCACGTCACACCAGGACGTGGTTCCGGGCGGGCACGGATAGCGGCGGCCCTGTTGCAGCGCCCGGATGACCCGGCCGATCTGCAGGGTGTAGTCGTAGGGGCCGATCATGAAGCCCGGGTACACGATCACCGCGTCCAGTCCGCGTTCGATCCGGTGCCGGACCGCGATCTCACCGGCGAGTTTGGTGTCGGCGTAGTGATAGCCGATACCGGTGAACAGCTGGTCGCCGCCGTCCTCGGTGACGGGTCGGCCGTCGCGGTGATACCCCAGCACATCGGTGGTGCTGGTGTGCAGGAACCGTTTCACGCCGGACTCGAGTGCGGCATCCGCGAGCAGCGCCGGGACCACGGCATTGACCAGCCGCCGCCGTTCCGCCAGGCCGGACCAGGCGGAGGTGTCGCCCGCGACGTGGAAGACCCAGTCGTGGCCGTCGACCAGGCTCCGGGCCGCGCCGGGCGCGGTCAGGTCCGCGAGGCGGACGGTGATGGGAAGCTCTGCGAGCCAGCGGGTTTCCGAGCCCGGCATGCCGGACGCGGTCACCTGGTGACCGGCGCTCAGGAGTTCCCGGACCAGGTTCGCGCCCACGAATCCGGTCGCGCCGGTGACCAGGCACCTCATGACCGACCCTCCGACGCCGACCGCTCGGCCCGGATCGGTTCGAACTGGCCCGCGGTGAGGTTGCTCCAGCCGAATCGCTTGCGCAGCACCGCGAGATAGCCGTGATAGGCGTGGGCGTCGACATAGGCGCGATGCCGGGCCGAGGCCAGGAACTTGATGCCGCCGTTGAGTTTCGGCCGATCGCCGGCGATGAGTCCCTCGAACGCGGCCGCCCGGGCGGGATTGTGCTGCTGGTCGTGCAGGTACTGGGCGACGACATTGCTGATGTGGTCGAACAGCGTGTACGCGCTGGAGTTGATCTCGAGGTAGCCGAGGCCGAACAGGTTGCGGTGCTCGCGATTGAACACCGACAGGTACAGATCGGGTCGGCCCTCGGTCCAGTCGAAGTACTTCTCCGCGTACGGAATCGACCAGTCGTAGCCGGTAGCGTGGAGGATCAGGTCGATTTCCTCGCTGCTGCCGTCGGCGAACCGGACTCGGGAGCCTTCCAGCGCCGCGACATCGGGGCGGATGGCGACGTCACCGTGCTGCAGGTAATGAACCAGCTGACTGTTGAGCAGCGGATGCGACTCGAACAGTTTGTGATCCGGTTTCGGCAGACCGTATTTCGTCAGGTTTCCTTGGAGCAGCCGCAGCAGCGCCTGGAAGAACGGGCGTTCCAGCCACAGCGGCAATTGCGGTCCGCTATTGGCGATTTCGTCGCTGGGGATACCGAAGATGTGTTTCGGGATGACGTGATAACCGCGCCGGATGCTGACGAAGGCGGCCTCGGCGTTCGCGGCGGCGTCGCAGGCGATATCGGCGCCGGAGTTGCCCAGTCCGACGATCAGGACCCGCCGCCCGCGGAATTCGAGGGGACTGCGGTAGGTCGAGGAGTGCCGGATCTCGCCGTCGAACGAGCCCTGGTGTTCGGGCGAGCGCGGCTGCCAGGTCACGCCGGTCGCGCAGATGACCGCGGCGTACCGGCGCTCGGTGCCGTCGTCCAGCGTGACCAGCCAGCCGAGGCCGTCCTCGAGCACATCGACGACGGCGCAATCGAATCGGATCGCCTCGCGCAGGCCGTAAGCCGCGGCGAAGGAGCGCGTGTACTCCAGGATCTGCCGGTTACCCGGATAGTCCGGGTAGTGCTCCGGCATCGGAAAATCGAAGAATCCCGACGTCTTTCGCGACGAGATGAAATGCGCGGACTCGTACATCGGGGTGCCCGGGTTGTCGAGGTCCCAGATGCCGCCGACATCGGAATGCCGCTCGAACTGATCGTACGGGATCCCGAGGCGTTTCAACGCCCGAGCCGCGGACAATCCCGCCGGCCCGGCGCCGACGATACAAACCCGACCCGGCCCCTCGGCCGCTTGCGTTCCGAACATGAACCCTCCGTTCGATGGTGACGATAACGGCATCAAACAGCCGCCGGACCCCTGCTGACGAGGGGTGATGCGGCTGGAAAGGGGGGATAACCGGACACGCCGCGCGCGCTGCTACGCTCGCGGTCCGCGGATCTTCCCGACGCACCGTCGGTAAGTTTGTCTCCGCAGAGAGGTGAAGGCACCGACGATGAACAACTTCCCCGGAGTCGACGGTTTCCTCGGCACGAGAGCGTCGTGGGCGATGGACACCATGGTGCTGGTCATGGCGGCCGTGGTCGCCGTGCTGGCGTGGAGCGTCCACCAGGCCCGGGTCAATCGGAAATTCGGCCTGCACAAGGGAGTTCAGATCCTGCTGGCGGTCGGTCTGCTCGCCGCCGTGGTGCTCTTCGAGATGGATGTCCGCTTCAACGGCTGGCAGGAGCGGGCCGCGGGCGTCGTCGGCGGCACGGCCTCCACCGTGGTGTGGACCGCCCTGGCCATCCACCTGGCCTGCGCGGTGTTCTCGGTCGTCCTGTGGCCCGTGGTGATCATCCGCGCGGCCCGCAACTTCGATGCGCCCCCGCGCCCCGGCGCGCACAGCGCCTGGCATCGCCGCTGGGCGCCGATCGCCGCCATCGGCATGACGCTGACCGCCGTGACCAGCTGGATCTTCTACGGCCTGGCCTTCGTCGCGTAACCCGGTGCGGCTCAGACCTTCTTGCCGACAGCCCCGTACAGCGACACGTTCTTGTCGTGGCCGGGCGGGAATTCCTCGCCGGGGTTGCGCCACCGGTGGATGATCTCCACCCCCGGCTCCACCAGTTCCAACCCGTCGAACAGCCGCTCGACCGCGCCCCGGGTGCGCGGCTGCACCGGTATCCCGCGATCGATGTAGACCTGCAACAGCCGGGCCATCCCCTCGGGATCCTCGGGCCCGGCGTCGAAATCGGTCGTGACATGCGAGATCGCCAGATACGACCCCTTCGCCAGCGGCTCCATCAGGGTCCGCACGATCTCGAGCACGTCCCCCGGCACGAAATGCAGCACCGCCATCAGCGACACCGCGACAGGCTGCGAAAGGTCCAGCGTCTCCATCAGTTCCGGAGCGTGGAGAATCTCCTCCGGCTTGCCCGCGTCGGCCAGGACGAACGCCGTCCGTCCTTCCTCCGCACTCACCAGCAATGCCCGCGCGTGCGAGAACACCAACGGATCATTGTCGACGTAAACCACCCTCGACTCGGGCGCCAACCCCTGCGCCACCTGATGCAAATTCGGCTCGGTGGGTATCCCCGTCCCGATATCCAGGAACTGCCGAACCCCCTCCCCCGCCAGATACCGGGTAGCGGTCCGCATGAACTCCCGATTGGTCTGCGCGGTCACCCGAACAGCCGGAAACTCCGCCAGCGCCTTGTCCCCCGCCTCTCGATCGGCCTCGTAATTGTCCTTCCCCCCGAGGAAGTAGTCATACATCCGAGCCGAATGCGGCACATCAGTACGTAGCTCACGCGAACTCGCCACAACGGCCCCCTACGACCCGTATCCGAAAACCCGTCCCCCGCCTGTATACCGCAGCGCCATGAGTCGCACCCCCGGATCGGGCAAGAGCTCGAACCGCACAACCCACCCGAAACGCCCCGCCCGCAAGGGCATCCCGCTTCCCCGGCATTCACCACCGCGCGCCGGGAATTGCGCGCTTCGGATATAGATCTGAGCGAATCACGCATTGGAACGCTCGCGGCAAGGTCATACCGTTGAGCCACGTACCAACCGCACAGGAAAGTGGAGGCCCTCCGGTGGCTATTCAGATCGGCGTATTCCTGCCCACGTCGGGACCGCACAGCGCGGCGTCGGGGCCACGCGAGGTCCGGGAGAGTGCGCGGGTGGCGGAGGCCGCGGGGCTCGAATCCCTGTGGGCCACAGATCACCTCGTCGCCAGTCAGCCGATGCTCGACAGTACCGTCGCGCTCAGCACGGCGGCGGCGGTGACCGATCGGATCCGGGTCGGGTTCGGCGCGATGTTGTTGGCGATGCGGCCGGTTGCGTGGGCGGCCAAGGAGATCGCCACCTTGCAGCAGGTGTCGGAGGGTCGGCTGCTGGTGGGAGTCGGGACCGGCAACCCGGCACACGGAGATGTCGGGTGGCGGGCGGCGGGAGTGCCGTTCGCGGAAAGGGGGGTTCGCACCGATCGGGCGCTGGCGGTGCTACCGCGGCTGGTCGCCGGCGAGCGGACGACGCTGGACGACGGGCTCGATGTCGCGCTGTCGCCGGGTGCGCCGGTGCCGCCGATCCTGGTCGCGGGCAATAGCGCTCGGGCCCGGCGCCGGGCCGCCGTGCACGGGGATTCCTGGATGCCGATCAACCCGGGCCTCGACGATCTGCCCGGCTTGCTGACCGACCTGAAGCAGCTCGCTGAGCAGTATGGGCGGCAGACCCCCGCGGTGACCGTCGTCGCCCCGGCGCTCTCCGCGGAGCCTCGTGCGGCCGCGGACGAGTTGGTCGCCTACGAGGCCGCCGGTGTCGAGCGGGTCGTGCTGGCTCCGACCGGCCCGGATTGGCGAAACGACTACGCCTTCGCCGCCGGCGTACGCGCCGCCCAGTAGCCGGGGTGCCCGAGCAGCTCGCCGCGTCGAATACACAGATGCCGCTGCGCTCGCGGCTGTCGGCTGCGCCGATCCCATCATCATGCGGTCACGCGGCCGATGTCTATGCACGCAGAAATCACTCGATGCACGCACGAATCAACCATGAGGAGGTTCAGTGACGAATGACGTGACTCGCCGGGCTGCCGGTGTCGTCGGCAGGCTGGGTTTCGCGGGTGTGATGGCAGGTGCGCTGCTGCTGGAGCAGCAGGCCGTCGCGCAGGCCGCGGAGACGACCACGTTTCAGCTCCCCTTGATGGAGGTTTCCCAATCATGGGGCGTCCCGGCATATTTCACGATCTTCATGACGGCCACCGTCGGCGACGAGCCGGGAGTCACCAGCTTCGGTGTCGCCAACCCGCCGGCGTACGACGGTGACCACGTTCTCGACTCGGCCGTCCGAATCCGGTGGGTGAATCTGTCCACCGGCGCCACCGGCATGATCGACATGCCGGTCCGGGAAACCGCGGCGCAGCCCTGCACCTGCGCCCCGGCGTCGGTACCGGTGCGCACCGGAGCCGGCCGGATCGTCGCCCTGGCGACCGCCGACGGCATTGCGGCGAACGTGTCCTCGGGGCTCGGCACCTTCATGGCACCTTGATCTCGGACTCGGGAGCGCCACGCAGGCGATACTGAACACCGGCTGAGCGCGAAATAGCCACGGTAGCCGTCGGTTTGGGCATGCACGGAGTCCCGCGAAGCCCAGACCGGCGGCTGCCGCCAGTCGATAGCCGTCTCAGCTCGTCGTCCCCGCCGCCCGCAGGGCCGCGTTCTCCCGCTCCAGATCGGCGATCCGCTCCCGCAGATCGGCCACCGCCTCCAGCACCTCCTCCCGCGGATACAGCTCCGGAATATGCTGACTGCAGTTCCAATCGAACGCCTCGACCTCGATCAGCACCGCCCGCTCGACCTGCGCCTTGTACCCCGGAACCGTCAGCGAGGCAACAAGTTCCGGCTGCTCCGCAGCCTCCACCACCCGCGCCCGCCCGAAGATCTTCAACCGGGTCCGGGCCGCGTAGTCCATCAGGAACAACGCCACCCGACCGTCATGGTCGAGATTCCCCCGGCTGATGTACTGCTTGTTCCCCCGAAAGTCCGCGAACCCCAACGTCCGCGAATCGACCACCTTCAAGAACCCCCGAGCCCCACCCCGATGCTGAATGTACGGCCACCCCGTCTCACTCACCGTCGACAGATAGAAACTGTCCCGCTCCCCGATGAACCACGCCTCGTTCTCCCCCAGCCGATCCGCCACCTCCGGCACCGCCGCCATCCGCTCATACCCCCGCAAACTCCCCTGCGCCGCCTGATGAGCCCGAACCGCATCGGTGAACGCAACCTGCGCATAATGCCCGGTCATCCCCCAACCTCCCTCTCGATCGGCCCACGCGAGATGCAGCCTTCTAACCGTTAACACTGGCTTGAACAGTTAAAAGCTCGGATTGATTCCCTACGCCCTGACCAAATACGAACTCAGCGGCCGATCCCCCAGCTACCCAGCGACGAATCAACCAGCCTGCGCGCGGAAACGAGCGATCGGGCAGGCGTACCGCGATGGGATCGCGTCCCCTGCCGATCAGATCAGCACGCCGGCAAGGAATTCAGCGTGACGAACGCCCCCGACCAGTGTCGACGGCCCCTGGACCCGAGATCCGGCGTGTCCGGGCCGGGTGTCTGTAACGGAGCCGACCCAGTCGCGACAGGGAGTGCAGGCCGTGGTTCTGCGGCCGGATCTGTGAATATGGCCGGAAATGGGGTGGAGCTGGGTGACGCGGCGTCGGGGGTTCTTCGCTGAATTGCAGCATCAGCAGCGGCTTGCGCAACAGCGGCAAGCGCAGATGCAGCGGGCTGCGACACGTGCACACAACGAGGCCGTCCGGGAGGCGCAGCGCTTCGCGCGCGAACAAGAGCGTGCAGCTGCAGCTGCCATGCGCGCTTCGGCCGCTGAACGCGCATCCGCGGAGCGCGCGGCCAAACTGGCCCACATCGCGGCGCGAGAGGCGGAGGTCGAGGAGAGGAATGCACAGCTCGCCGTCTCCTACGACGAGATCAACAATCTCCTCAACGCCACTCTCGAGGTTGATGACTGGGTCGATCTGGAATTGCTCCGCGAACACTCCGCGGAACTCCCGCTCAACCGGCCTGAGCTACTTACGCCGACTCGGCCTCCCGCCTACCAAGTGCCCCCTGATCGCCCGGTCTTCGTGCCGCCCCCGCCACCGTCGGGCCTCAGCGGCACACTCGGCGGCAATCGCAGACATGCCGCCCAGATGGAGTCGGCGCAACAGGAGTACCTGAATCGCGTTCAGCATTGGCAGCTGGCGCTGTCTCATACCTGCGCGATGAACGCAGAGCTGCGCGATCGATGGCGGCAGCAGGAGTCAGCGAGGAAGGCAGCGCTGGCCGACGCGAAACATGAACTGGACGAAGCGAATGCGGAACGTCGACGCCAGACTGAGGAGTCGAATGCTCGTTTGGACAGTCTGATCATCGGGTTGCGGGAGCGCCGACCCGATGCGATGGATGAATACGTGTCGATCGTCATGGCGAACTCGATCTATCCAGAAGCGTTCGAGGTGTCGTACGAGCACTCCTTCGACGCGGGCGACCACGAACTGCACATCAGCGTGTTGGCGCCGCACCCCGACACCTTCCCGACGATTAAGGCGTTTCGCTACAACAAGACCAGCGACGAGATCACCTCCACCTCGGTGCCGGCGACCGAAACGAAACGGCGTTACGCGTCAGCGATCGCACAGACCGCGTTGCGAACGGCGCACGAAGTGTTCGAAGCCGACCGGGAGAAGGTCATCGACAGCATCGCGCTCACTGTCGCAGTCAATACCGTCGACAGCGCGACAGGCCACGACGTCCGCATCGACCTCGTTCGGTTGGCGACTGATCGCGCGGATTTCCTTCCACTGGAACTCTCCAGGGTGGAGCCCAGCGCCACGCTGGATTACCTGGCGGCCGCGGTGTCGAAGAACCCTTACGGACTGGTTCCCTTGGCAAACCATGGAGTACGGGGATGAGCGACCAGCAAGAAGTGATCGTGGGATTGCGAAAGATGTTGGTCGTCAAGGAACGTGAATCCGCCGACCTGCAAGACCGGATCCAGCAGCTCACCGCGCAACTCCAGTCCCGCGCGATTGCCGCTCTCGAGCCTCCGGCACCGGCTGATCCCCGACTCATCACAGTCGACGACGCCCTGGTGCTTCAGGAGGTGGGGATCTACGAGTATCACCACCCTTTGGAGAACGCCGAGAACTACAAGCAGGCCCTCGCCCAGCTCCGCGCCGATGTACGGGAGGCCGTGAAAGGCAGCGAGGCTATCGTAGTGGCCAAGAAGTTCAGCTTCAACAATTCCCTGGCGGAAGGCCGCCGGTTGACCTCGGACCTGGCCAAGCTCATGTTGCGCGCCTACAACGCTGAGGCAGAGAACTGCGTCCGCACCATGCGCGCCGGCAACCTGGACACCGCCAAGCGACGGCTCGACAAGGCCGCCAAGGACATCGAAAAACTCGGTGCGGCAATGCAGATGCGAGTGTCATCCAGCTATCACACGATGCGCACCAAGGAACTCGAGCTCACCGCCGACTACATGATGAAGGTACAGGAGGAACGCGAGATCGCTCGTGAGGAACGCGAGCGACTGCGCGAGGAACGCAAGGTCGAACAAGAGCTCGCCGCCGAACGCGAGCGACTCGACAAGGAACAAGCTCACTACCGTGCCGTGCTGCAGCGACTCAGCGATACCGGACAGGACACGAGCGAAATCGAAGAGCAGCTGGAACGCATCGCCGACGCCATCGCACAGAACGACTTTCGCGCAGCGAATATCCGCGCAGGCTATGTCTACGTCATCTCCAACATCGGCGCCTTCGGCCCGGGCGTGGTCAAGATTGGTTTGACACGCCGACTCGAACCACTCGACCGAGTACGCGAACTCGGCGGTGCCTCCGTGCCGTTCCCATTCGACGTCCACGCGGTCTACTTCTCGGACGACGCGGTCACCCTCGAAAACGAACTCCACAGAGAGTTCGGCCGGCAACGGCTCAACCACGCCAACCCTCGTCGAGAGTTCTTCTTCGCCACCCCTGAGGAAGTACGGCAAGTACTCGCGAAGAAGGTCGGAAATCTCCTCGACTACAACGATTCCCCCGAGGCCACACAGTACTTCCAGTCGAAGGGCTACTGGCCGGCGTCACGGTGAACCTGCCCGGACCGGGCATCCGACTGGCTCGGGAACATTTGTCCTATATCCGGAGTGGTGGGCGGCGGATAGTGGAACTCGTTCACAAGGAGGGCTTCGTGCGGATTCTCGTTTCAGGGGCCGGCATCGCGGGGCCGGTGTTGGCGTATTGGCTGAACAGGCATGGGTTTTCGGTCACCGTGGTGGAGCGGGCGGTGACGTCGCGCAAGACCGGGGGGCATGCGGTGGATCTGTTCCGGCCTGCGATGGAGATCTCGGAGAGGATGGGGGTGCTGGAACGGATCGAGGAGTGCGCTACCGGGACTGCGCGGTTGACCTTGCGGCCGGAAAGGTCGTCGCGGGCGGTTCAGGTGGACCTCGGCAAGATCTTCAGCGCCGCCTCCGACCGGCATGTCGAGATCATGCGGGATGACCTGAGCGAGATCTATTACGACGCAACGCGTGACGATGTGGAGTACCTGTTCGGGGACTCGATCACCGGGCTCTCGCCGGACGGCGGGGTTCGGTTCGAGCATGCGGCTCCGCGCCGGTTCGACCTCGTCATCGGCGCGGACGGACTGCACTCCACGGTCCGGCGGCTCGTTTTCGGCGACCGACCCGGTTCCAGCACCTTCATCGGGGCCTACCTCGGCGTTCTGACCTTGCGCGATGCCGCCGCGCTGGATCGTGAGCTGCTCATTCATGTCGGCGTCGGCCGGACCGCGGGGATGTACGGCACCCGACATTGCGGCGAGGCACGGGCATTGTTTCTGTTCCACAGTGAGCGGGAACTCGACTACCACTACCGTGATATGCCACGGCAGAAGGAACTGCTGCGCAACGCCTTCCAGGACATGCATCCGGACGTGGACCACTGGCTGACCGAACTCGACACCACACCGGCCTTCTACTTCGACTCGATCACCCAACTCCACCTGGACACCTGGTCGCGCGGAAGGGTGACGCTGGTCGGCGACGCGGGCTACTGCCCCGGCCCGGCGGTGGGCGGCAGCACCACCCTGGCAGTTGTCGGCGCCTACGTTCTCGCGGGCGAACTGGCTCGAGCGCGCAGCGACCACGAACGCGCTTTCGCCGCTTACGAACGCGTGATGACACCCCACATCCAGGGCAGCCGAGCAGCCGCGCTCAGCGTCGCGAAAACCCTCATCCCCGCATCCCGCCTCGGCATCACCGGACTGACCCAAGGCGCCCGCCTGATCGCGGCCCTGCCCACCCGCCCCCGCCGAGCCCTCCTACGGCTCGCCGGCCAGACCGGCCGCCTCTACAACTCCATGACCATCGACGACTACGGTCCATCGATCCCGTCAGGGCGGCCGGCCCGCTCCGGTGATCACTACGATGGCTGAATGTCCCAAGGCCCTTCCACCCGGCAGCTTCTGGCCGACACGGCATTGCGGATGTTCGCCGAGCGCGGCATCGACGCGGTCTCCCTGCGGGAGCTGACCGCCGCCGCGGGCCAGCGCAACAAGACAGCCGCGCAATACCATTTCGGCAGTAGGGAACAGCTGGTTCGCGAGCTGTTCGAGCAGCACACCGGCCAGGTGAATCAGCGGCGCTGGGAGCTGCTCGGCGCTCTCGGTGAGGGGGCCGAGACCCGCGAACTCACCGACGCCCTGATCCGGCCCCTCGCCGAGAAGGCTGCTCAACCCGAGGGCTACTACCTTCGTTTCCTGGCCCAGGTGTCGACCCCGCCGTGGATCCACACCCTTGCCAGTGCCGATCCCGCTGTCACCAGCAGTGTGCGGGCCGTGCTGGCGGCGTTGGCGGATCGCCTCGCACACCTTCCCCTGCCGATCCTGCGTACCCGCCTGTCGCTGAGCATGATGCTCGCGGTCCGAGCCCTTGCCGGGTTCGAGCACGCCGGACCGGCGGACGGCACCCGCAGCGCACTGTTCACCGTCAACATCATCGACGCCACCATCGGCATGCTCACCGCGCCGGTTTCGGAGGCCGCCGACGCCCTCCTCGCCGAGCTGCCCGGCACGACACCCGAGCCCGATTGGCCGTGGCCCTTCCTGATCGGCGCCGCCAGCGGAGAGTGACCGCATCCCCTGCTCGACCGAGCTGTCAAGACCGTGGCCCGTACAGCAGTTCCGCCGTTGACGACCACCCGAGTTAAGTCATATGCCTTAAGGCGCTCGACTTAACCTCTCAGGAGTGGTCCACATGAGAATCATCAGAGGCCGCAGGGCCGTCATCTCGCTGGTCGCACGCGGCTTGGCGGGTGCGCTCGCCGCCGCCACACTCGCGACCCTCGCCGCGCCCGCGGGCGCCGACGAACCCGACGCGAACGGTCCCGAACCGCATCGGGAAACCACCATCCGCGAGGCCTACGACTACGCGTTCCCCCTCTACTTCCTGTCGAAGCTGCGATGGAACGCGCTCGAGACCACCGGCGGACGCACCAGCACCACGCTCAACCATTACGCGCACTCGCGGTCGGTGGCGGGACCGAACGACACCTGGGCCAACGCACCGCTGGTCGACGCGCTCTACTCGACGGCGTGGATCGATCTCGCCGCGGGACCGGTCTTCCTCGATACGCCCGACACCGGCAGCCGGTATTACGCACTGACCCTCATCGACTTCTACTCCAACACCTTCTATTACGGCGGAACCCGGGCGACCGGCACCGCGGCGAAGCGTGTCCTCCTGGTCGGCCCGAAGTGGAACGGTCAAGCGCCCGAAGGGGTCTCGGTGGTGCGTTCGTCCACCAACGACGTCTACGTCAACCTCCGCGTTCAGACGACCGGGCCCGACGACCAGGCCGCGGTCAACGCCGTCCAGGACGGATTCACCATCACACCGGCACCGGGGTATTCGGCCGGCGCCTCGGTCCGCCGGGTCGCGCCTGGCACGGGCCCGGAGAACTACCTCGCCGTGGTCAACCAGATGCTGGAACTGAATCCGCCACCGAGCTACGACGATTCCCTGATCAAGAAGTTCCGCAAGGTCGGAATCTGTGGTGCGGATTGCACTTTCGACAAGATCCCGAAGCCGACCCAACAGGCGTGGCAGGAGCTCTATCCCACGTTGGGCAACTACATGGCCCAATATGCCGCCCAGACCGCCAAAGCCAAAGGCTGGGTCGACTACAGCCCGCCCGGATCCCTACTTGGCACCACCGAACAACGCGACTACGCCTTGCGCGCCAGCTCATTGGGCAGCGGAACGGGCATGCTCGGCCTGCGCCGCGAGGAAGCCAACTACTGGATCACGTTCACCGACAGCTCCGGCAACTACATGACCGGTGACCGCGCCTACACCCTGCGCCTGCCCTCCGGCGGCATCCCGTCCAAGGCGTTCTGGTCGGTCACCCTTTACGAGGTCCAGCAGAACGGCCAGTTCCTCACCAAGAACCCGATCAACCGCTACCACATCGCGAACAACACTCCCGGCTTGGTCACCCATCCCGACGGTAGCTTCGACATCCGTATCCAAGCCACCGAACCCGCCGCCGACAAGCAGCCGAACTGGCTCCCCGGCCCCGGCCCCGGCCACGCCTTCATCCTGTTCGCCCGCGCCTACATCCCCGGATCCTCCGTGCTGGCAGGTGAATTCACCATGCCGCCGGTCACCGTGACCGACTAGTCCGCGCCCTCGGCCGGGGTGCCCGCCGAAGCCCGGCGGGCACCCCGCAGCCGATTCGGCGTGTCAGCCCCGTCGTCGAAGGGTCACGGGGAGTGAGTCTTCCGGCAGCGGGGTGGCGCTCATGTCGAGGGGCATGATGTAGTCCTGCGGGACTTCCCATTCGAAGCTGCGGAGCAGCTGGTGGAGGACCATTTTGATCTCGAGGCCGGCGAAGTGCTGGCCCAGGCATTTGTGGGGGCCGCCGCCGAAGGGGGCCCAGGCCATGCGGTGGCGTTTGTGTTCGGCGCGGTCGTCGCTGAAGCGTTCCGGGTCGAACTCCTCGGGGTGGGACCAGATTTCGGGACGATGGTGGTTGGCCAGGGCGGGGACGATCACCATCGAGCCTTCCGGGACGAAGTAGCCGCAGATCTCGGTGTCCCGCACGGCTACGCGCGGCTCGATCTGGATCGGCGTGCACAGGCGCGTCGTTTCCTTGAAGATCCAGTCCAATTCGGTGAGGTCGGCGAGTTCGTCGTAGCCGAGCTCGTGGGGCATGTCGAGGGAGCGGGCGCGGGCGCGTTTCTGCCAGTCGGGGTACTTCGCCAGGTTGTAGACGATGTTGGCGAGGGTGCCGGTGGTGGTGTCGTGGGCGGCGGCCAGGAGGAAGACCATGTGGTTCACGACGTCCTCGTCGGTGAACCGTTCACCGTCCTCGCCGGTGGCGTGACACAGCACCGACAGCAGGTCGGCGCCCTGCTGGTCGCGGGCGGCCGTGATCCGTTCGGCGAGGAACACTTCGAGGGTGCGGCGGGCGCGCAGGCCCTTCCGCCAGCGGCTGCCGGGCAGCGATATCCGCACCATGGCGCCGCCGGCGTGCAGGAGCGCCATGATGGCGCCGCTGATCCGGTCGGCCTCCGCGCGCGGCAGGCGCGCACCCATGAAGACCTCGAGGGCCACATCCAGGGTCAGCTGCTCCAAACGCTTGTGCATGAGCACCGGGTTGCCCTCGGCCACACTGCCTTCCGGCAGCTCCGCGATGTGGCGTTCCACGATGGTGTGGAGGGCTTCCAGGTAGGAATTGAGCGCCGATCGCCCGAAGGCCTGCTGCATGATCGCGCGGTGCGCCTTGTGCTCGTCGAAGTCGAGCATCAGCAGGCCGCGGTCGAAGAAGGGCCCGTTGAGCGGCTTCCACGCGGGGCCGTTGGCGAACACCCGGTCCCGGTTCATCAGGACCTGCTGTGCCGCATCGGGACCGGCGGCGATGATCCACCGGCTGCCGAACATGTTCAGCACATGCACCGGGCCGTAGGTGTTCTCGTCCTCCTGCGCCGCGCCGTGCGGGTCGCGGCGCTGGCGCCGCAGCTGCGAGATCCAGTTCGTGGCCGGCCCGCTGATCTGCCGGAGCTCGCTGCCCGTCGGTGGTGCCGCGACGAATTGTGTTCTGGGCAAGGCAAACCCCTCCTGCGTAACTGACGACAAGGCCGAAAGTTACCTGCAGGGATAAGGGTCACACCAGGGTTCGGACAGATTTTGCCGAACCCTCCTGCGTTTTAATGCAGATTGGCTACGACGTCCGCCGCGATCGCCTTCGCCGCCGCTTCCGAGGCGGCCGCGCCGTTCCAGTCGTTGACGACGACATCCACGACGGCATTACCCGAACGCAGGATGAGTCGCGCGTCGGAACGACCCGGAATCGCCTTCGGACTACCGCTGACCATGACGGCCGACTGCACCTTCGACCCGAGTTCGGCGGGAGTGATCTCGATGGACTTCGACTCGTTGAGCTGCGGCTGATACACATCGGAGAGCGAGCTCTGAGCACGGCTGTACATCGCGGGCGAGCCGGCGGCCATGCGCAGGACCACCTGGATGCTGACCGGATGCGTCACGGAATCGGCCGTCGTCCAACTCGGCGTGTGGGTGACCTCGTCGGGGTTGAGCGTCATCGTCGGGGTGCGTCTGCACTGCGCCCCAGGGGTGTAGCGGCTCAGCAGCGCGGCGGAGACCAGCGTGCACTCGTCGCTCGTGTCGTGGTAGGTCGGCCCCGCGGCCGCCTCGTCGGAAGAGCCGGACGTGATCAGGAAGACCGCACCGGCCGCGATCGCGACTCCCAGCACCACCGCCCCGACGATCCACACCCGCTTGGACCGAGGCTGTCCCTGCTGCACCGGGGACATCACCGCACTCACCAACCCGCTCCGATCTAGAGAACTCAGCTGGTCAGAGACATTACCGCACCGCAAGCCATCCGCTACACCCGGCAACCCGCACCTCCGATGTGAAACCGATTGACGGCCAGGACAATTGATCGGCGGTTCGGCAACCCTGCCGCGACGGCGAATGCGATGCCGTCACGTAATCCTCCATGCCGGATTCGGGCATTCGCGGTACGGTGGCCCGGCGCTGGACAGCGCGGTCAGGAGGGAGGACTTGACCATGGCAGGTAGTGAGCACGCGGAAACCGAGGATGAGCGACAGCCGGTGGGTCCCGGTGATTCGACTCGGACCTCGGAGGCCCCCGACGGCGGTCCGGCCGAACCGACCTTGGCACGGCAGATCGCCGAATACGGTCCCATGCCCGAGTTCACGGTGCGGGTCATGGGAACGCGGCTGGCCGAAGCGCTCGCGGCGATGCACGCGCTGCGTCAGGTATTCGGAGATCTGCGTCCGGAGACGGTGCTGATGTCTCCGGACGGGCCGCGGCTGGGCACCGCCCGGCCGCCCGCCGATGCGGAACAGGGCGACGACGTATTCGCGCTCGCGGCGGTGCTGGTCTTCGCCGCGACCGGCCGCATGCCGGCCGACGGCGGATTGGCCGCGGCACCACCGGGACTGCGAAGCACAGTGGGCGACTGTCTATCCGGCGATGCGAGCCGCAGGCCGAACGCCGCCGATCTCGCGCGGGCGCTGGCCGCACCCGTGCCGGCGGTGCAGGCGCCGTTCCCGCCGGAGCCGACGCCCTTCCCGGATCAGACCACCCGCCGATTGCCGACCGACTCGGCGACGGCGCGTAGTCCGGAATATTCTTCCGCACCGCATGATTCGCGTAGCCGTCTGCCGTGGATCCTCGCTGCCGTCTGCGCGGCCCTGATCGTGGCGATCCTCGCGACCGTCGGCATCGTTCTCGCCACCCGCGACGACGGCGGCACGGCGAGCCCCGGCGGAACTTCCAGCGGCACGGCGGATCCGGCGGTGAAGTACACCAGCGCCGGCCTCGGCGACGCCTGCGCGCTGCTCGACTTCACCGCCCTCGAGAAGTACATCGGCAAGCCCTACAAGAGCCCGCAGGGCGACAAGATCGAGTTGCCGCAGGTCGCGGATTCGCTGGAGTGCATGCCGCTCAACGATCACGGCTTCGTCCTGCTCCACATCGAGGTCTCCGACCACATGGACATGATCCACCAGCTCTACGACGGCCATCGGGCGGACGGTCTGGGCACCACGGGATCCGGCGTGACCACCGCCAAGGTGCCGGGAATCGGTGAGGACGCGTACCAGGTCATCCACGAACCGAACAAGGGCGATACCCAGCAGATCGGCTGCCAGCTCGGCTTCCTGAAGGCGAACGTGGTCGTCATCGTGGACGTGAACCTGTCCGAGGACAACGGCACCGGCCGCGACAAGCTCGCGGAGATCTGCCAGACGCAGGCCCGCACCGTGCTCGGGAGGCTGAAGTGATGGACCGGCCTCCGGTGTCGTCCGGCAACCGGTTGCCGTGGGTGATCGCGGCGGTGTGCGCGACGCTGCTCGTCGCGACCGTCGTGTTCGCGGTGGTGGCGCTGACGGGCGGCGGTGGCAGCACGAACACCGCCGGGACGACCACCGCGTATCAGCCGGGTGGGCCCTTGCGTGAGAAGCCGGGCAGGTACCAGCCCGGCAAGGTCGCCAATTCCTGTGAGGCGCTGGACTTCTCCGCGATCGAGAAGATGGGGTTTCCGGCGAAGGGCAAGCCGGTCCACGAGGAGCGGAACGCGGGGAACACCGGCAGCCTCGAATGCTCGGCCGATTTCGAGAACGCCTCGTTGACCGGGCAGGCCGCCTACGAAGCGCAGGATGACCCGGGGATCTTCGACGAACTGAAGGCCGGCACCATCGCTACGCCACCCGCGAATACGACCGCGGGCGCGATTTCCGGCCTGGGTGGTTCCGCGTATTTCACGGTGGAGGACATCGGCAACGCCACCAGCACCTATCTCACGGCGGTGGTGGAGGTATTCGACGAGAATCTGCGGTTGCGCACCACGTTCAAGGTGTCCGGCCTCGGTCTGCACACCACCCGTGAGGATGTGCGCAAGGCCGCCGAGGCTCAGGCGCGCACCATGCTGGATCGGCTTCGGTGACAGCGGAATCGGCGCGCACCGTCGGCCCCTACCGGGTGATCGGCCGGCTGGGATCCGGTGGCATGGGTGAGGTGCTGCTCGGGCGGTCGCCGGGCGGACGGCAGGTCGCGCTCAAGGTGGTGCACCGGCATCTGGCCCGCGACAGTGAGTTTCGCGCCCGCTTCGCCCGCGAGATCCAGGCGGCGCGAGCGGTCGGCGGCTTCTACACGGCCGCCGTGGTCGACGCCGACTGTGAGGCGGCGCAGCCCTGGCTGGCCACCGATTTCATCGCCGGACTGTCCTTGAAACACGTGGTGACCGATTTCGGCCCGCTACCGGAAGCGTCGGTGGAGGAGCTGGCGGCGGGAGTCGTCGAGGCGCTCCTCGCCATCCACGAGGCGGGCGTCACCCATCGCGATCTGACGCCGGGCAATGTGCTGCTCACCGAATCCGGGCCGCGTGTCATCGATTTCGGCATCGCCAAGCTGGTCGCCGAGACGCAGTCGATGACGGCCACCGGCTCGATCATCGGCACGCCCGGGTACATGTCGCCGGAGCATGTGCTCGACGGCGAGGTCGGTCCGGCGGGCGATGTCTTCTCGCTCGGGTCGGTGCTCACCTTCGCCGCCACCGGGCACGGACCGTTCGAGGACAAGACGTCCGCGCTGGTCATGATGCGGGTGGCGCACAACAAACCCGATCTCGGCGGGCTGCGCGAGGGCAGGCTGTACCGGATCATCACGGCCTGTCTGCACAAGGATCCGGATGCCCGGCCGAGCACCGCGGACCTGCTGGCCGCGCTGGCCGATCACCGATCGGAGCCGAGTCCGACCGGCTGGCTACCGCCACCGATGCTGCGGGCGGTGGCCGTACCGCCGGCGATCGAGCCGCTGGAGCCGGCACGGCCGATGAGCCGCCGCACGGTGGTGGTCTCGGCCGTCGTCGGCGCGGCGGCGGTCCTGGCGGGGTCGTTCGGCGCGGGGAGGCTGATCGTGAATGGCGTGCGGTCCACAGCGCCTGCCGCGGTGGCGAGTCCGGGTGGCGCGCTGCGGTGGAAGAGCGATATCGGAGCCTTCGTCGGCGCCGACCGCGCGGTCGATCCGGTGGCGGCGGACGCGAATTCGGTCTACGCCGGCAGCATCGACGGGTCGTTGTACGCACTCGACATCGGGTCCGGCGCGACGCGATGGAAATCTCCCATGCAACAGGAGCTCTCGCACGGACCGGTGATGTCGGGCGGAAAAGTGTTCGCCACCAACATCAACGGGCTGTTCGCGTTCGATGCCACCACAGGCGCCCGGTTATGGAGCAATGCGAACATCACGGGCGCTGTCGCGGCCGACGGCGGGCTCGTGTTCGGTGTGATGTCGACCGCGCGCGGCGACGGCATCGTCGCTTACGACGCCGCCACCGGCGTCCAGCGCTGGAATGCGCTGGGCGGTGAGGATCTCTTCATCAGCCGGGTCTCCGCCGCGGACGGCGTGGTCGCCACCGTGACCGGTCGCTCCCAACTCTGCGCGCTGGATGCCGCGACCGGTGCGGAGCGCTGGCGGAAAGGCGATGCGAAGCTCGAATTCTCCCGGCTGGAGACGCCGGTCATCGCCGATAGCACGATCTTCATGGCGGCCGGGTCCGCTTTCCGCGCCTTCGATCTCGCCACCGGCGCCGAGAAGTGGAAGTTCGACCACTACGGCGGCTTCGCGACCACGGTGCGTAGCGGCACGGTCTCCATCGTGGACTACGACCGCGCCTACGGATTCGACGTCGCCGAGGGCACCGTGCGCTGGCTGTACCGCGCGGACGAACCGCTGTCCGTCACGATCGCGGCGGGCACGGACTCCGTCTATGTCGTCACCGCGAAAGTTCTGCACGCGCTCGACAGCGCCACCGGCGAGCAGCGCTGGAGTTTCACCGCACCGGACAAGATCGGCCGCGTCACCTTCGGCTCGGGAAGCGTGTTCCTGAGCTGCGATGACCGAAACGTCTACGCCCTCACCGCATGAACACGCCAGCACACCGGGTGATCGAGCCCCCGGCCGCCGACGATCCGCGCCGCATCGGCCGGTATCGCGTGCTCGGCAGGCTCGGGTCGGGCGGTATGGGTGAGGTCTTCCTCGCCGTGTCGCCGGGCCGCAGGCTGGTCGCGGTGAAGGTGGTGCATCCGCATCTGGCCCGCGACCCGGCGTTCCGGCAGCGCTTCGCCCGCGAGGTGGCGGCCGCGCGGGCGGTGGGCGGATTCCACACGCCGGCCGTGGTGGACGCCGATGTCGAGGGGCCGCTGCCGTGGAGTGCGAGCGAATACATCCCGGCACCCGCGCTGGACGAGGTGGTCACGAAATACGGTCCGCTGCCGGTCGATTCGGTGTGGGAGCTGGCGCGCGGCATGGCCGAGGCGTTACAGGCCATCCATGCCGCGCAGGTGGTGCACCGGGATCTGAAGCCGTCGAATGTGCTGATCGCGGCGGACGGGCCGCGTGTCATCGACTTCGGGATCGCGCAGTCGCTCGGCGACGGCGCGACGGTCACGGTGACCGGCGGGGTGATCGGTACGCCCGGATACATGTCTCCGGAACAGGCGCGGGGTGAGTTCGTCGGTCCCGCCGGGGATGTGTTCTCCCTGGGGTCGGTGCTGCTGTACGCGGCCTGCGGCCGAGGACCCTTCGGAACCGGCGACGCGGCGGCACTGCTCATGCGGGTCGCGACCGGCAAGCCGGACCTGTCGGGATTGCCGCCCGGATCACTGGGTGACCTTGTCGCGCAATGCCTGTCGATCGACCCCGGCGACCGGCCACGACCCGCTGACCTGCTCGCGGTCCTGAACCGCTCGCCTCGCGCGGCGGCGGAGTGGCTCCCCGCCGAGGTGGCCGATGGCACCCGGGCGGTCACGCGAGAGGTCTCGGACCTCACTCTGCACGCCGCGGCGACCGAGCCGGAGCTCCCACCGCGCCGCACGCGGGCGGGCATGATCGTCCTCGCGGTCCTGGCGACCGTACTGCTCGCGGTGGCGGGCGGGCTCAGCTATTCCGCTGTGCGCGATTCTGGGACGTCAACGGCCACAACGCCTTCGAGTGCGCCATCGACGGCGGCCGCGCCGCGCGCGACCCGAATTCCGGTCACCGGCCTCCCGACCTCCGTGGCCCTGTCGGCCGACGGCAAACAGCTGTTCGTTCTGGGCGGCGGCACCGTGGAATTCGTCGGACTCGCGACCGGCGTCGTCACCCGGACCCTGAAGCTCGATCTGGCGGTGTTCGAACAGGCCACCGTGGCCCCCGACGGCAGACGCATCTACGCACCCTCGCTCGCCCGCAAGGTGATTCGCGTTCTGGACGCCACCACCGGCGCCGAGATCGGAACCCTGGGGCCGGTCGATTCCCCCAAACGGCCGGACGTCTCCCCCGACAGCCGCCTGGTCTACGTCCCCGATGGCAACAACCTCGCCCTCTTCGACGCGGAGACGAACTCCCGTGTCGGCGAACGCATCCCGATTCCGCAATCCCCGGGCAAGACCTTGCCGCTACCGGATTCGAGCAAACTGTTCATCGCCGAATACAGCCTGATGAACCAGAAGAAGAACGACATCTCCGTCTACCACTCGGCGACCGGCGCGGTCACCGGCATCGATGTCGGAGTCCGCACCCGCGATCTGGCCCTGTCCGCCGACGGCCGCCGGGCCGCGGTGACAACCTGGACCGCCAACCGGGCCTTCTTCATCGACACCGCCACCGAAACAGTCACCGGCAGCATAGATTTCGACTCCCGCCTGTCCGGCGTCGCCCTGTCCGCCGACGGCTCCCGCGCCTACATCGCCTCCGAAGCCACCGCCACCGTCATGGTCGTGGACACCGCCACCGCGAAGCTCGTCGACCAGATCCGCGTCGAACAGGAACCCGAAGGGCTCGTCATGGCCGCCGACGGCCGCCTGTACGTCGCGAACTCCCGCTCCGGCTCGGTGTCGGTGGTGTCCACGCGCTGAGGCTTTCTCTCGGCTCCGGCACCGTGCCGGTAACAGCGTGCCGTCGCGGTACCCGGATACGAAAAGAGCCGGGCTCGGCGATCTCGCCGAGCCCGGCCGGTGGGGGCGTCCTAGCTCAGTAGACCTTGTCCGCCTGGTCAGGGATGACCGCGCCGGTGGTGTCGTCCTTCGCGGGGGCACCGCTTCCGTCGGGGTTGGTGTAGCCCTTGGTGGAGCACGGGTACAGCGAGGTCTTCTGCGCCTTGGGCTCGATGAACATGGGGTTGACCAGCCACTTGCCGTCGCCGTTGAAGTACGCGGGGCACATCAGCTCGGTCTTGTTCCGGTTGATCACCAAGCGCAGCGCGGTCGCGTCGCGAACGAAGGTGGCGTCGGTGGTGGAGTCGCCCGCCGCGAAGACCTGGCGGTTGTCCTGGCGCTCCCACGCGGCCGCGCCGGTGACGCCGAAGACCCGCTCGTTGATGAAGCAGCGCTTGCCATCGAGGTAGGTAATGGCCTGATCCTCACCGGAACCGCCGCAGCCGACGGTGTGGTAGCTGCGCACTCCGTGGTCCATGACGTTCTGGATTCCCACGATGTGATTGCGCTGCACACCCAGATGCGGCGCCCAGGCCTCGATCACGGCCTGCGGCGAGGCGGTGATCACCCAGACGTCGAAGCCCTCCTTCTGCAGGGTGCGGTAGAGATCGGCCATCTGGTCGTAGTAGCGGACCCAGGCCACGACCTTCTTGGTGCCCACCATCTGCGTGGCGCCGACCGGATTGGCGAGGTTCTCCGCGCGGGCGGCCTCGGCGAACTTGGTCACGGTCTCGTCGTTGTAGCCGGAGAGCAGGTTGTTCACCCACGCGTAGGAGGCTTCCGTGCGGCGCTGATTCCAACCGGCGAACGCGGGCTTACCGGTGGTCGTCGTGGTGTCGTTGTACACCGTGTACAGCTCATCCGCGCACGCGGTGTTCGTGCTGGTCGGCAGCGGCTGACCGGCGGCGACGGTGGTGCCGCACGCCTGGGACAGCGCCGCGGCGGCATCCTTGGTCAGGTACGGGCTGGTCTGCGTCCAGTCCTTGTTCGGAGGCTGCAACACCTTGTCATTACGCAGGATCCAGAACGTGGTGGCGTCGCCCGCGTCGTTCTTGATCGTCGTGTTGTCCCAGTCGAACGTGGCAACCGGGTGCTTGTTGCCGTGAACCGCCTTGTTGCACTTGCCGTACTCGTCGACCAGCTGCTGCAGTTTCGAGGCGTTGTCGCCGTACCACTGCAGTGAACGGTCGAGCTGCGCGCAGTTGTTGCTCGACGGGGCCGCGCTCGCCTGTGGCATCACCAAGGAGGCGAGGCCCAGCATGACCGCCAGCGCGAGTAGATATCTCTTTGTCATGCGCGGCACGCTAGGCATCCCACCCCACCGCAAGCCGTCACCTACGTAAATAAAGGACTGGTGTCCGGCAAATTATTGACATCGACTCCGTCGTCCGAGATCGGATGCGCGGCAGCCTGTTCCGAAACGCAACAAAGCCGCAGCCCATCGATCTGCGGCTATGCCGTTCGGTGGAGCTGGCCGACCAGCATGCGAACCGGGTGGGCCCTGATAGACGAGCCGGACATCCTGGCCGGGGCGGCGGCCTGCGACATGGCGTTCGCGCCGGCGATGCCGATACACTTTACAGATTAGGTCCGAAATGGGACATTATCTGTCATGACTGAGAGCGACTTCGTCAGCCTCGAAGTAGCGGCGGCACTGCTAGGGATTTCGATTCGGCACGTCCGTCGCCTCGCAAACTCCGGACGCCTGACCCAAGTCGCCCGCGGAGTGCTCGAGCGCGACTCGGTGGATCGCTACCTGATGTCGCAGCGTCAAGGTCGAACCCGCTCGTGGGCGGAGCATACGGCGTGGGGGGCGATCGCACTCCTCTCCGGCGAAGAGGCTGACTGGCTCGGCCCTACCCAGGCCTCACGGATCCGACGCACGCTCCGGGAACTGGTAGACCCGAGCGACCTGGTTTCACGGGTCCGCGACCGCGCGCACGTGCAAACATTCGCAGCTCACCGCGCCGCGATGCCCCGGCTTCGCGCAATCGTCGTGCGCCCCAATATGAATGCTCTCGGTATCGTCGACAGCGGAGAAGCCCGAATCGACGGCTACATCGCCGCATCAGACCTCGACAACGCGATTCGGACTCTCGGTCTCCGCATCGAGTCCTCCGGTGACATCACCCTGCGTGTCACCAACTTCGACTTCAACCAAGTCCGCAAGCTCGTTTCCACAAGCGCCGTCGTCGCGGCGCTCGACGCCGCGACCGTGCTCGACCCCCGAATTCGGGGGGTCGGCCAGCGCGCTCTCGCCGAGATGCTGGAGGCATACCGATGAGCGATCAACCCGAGCGACCGACGATCGACATCGCCTCCTTCCCCGGCGGCTGGCCGACACCGTGGCCCAATGTTGCCGAACTGGCCACCGCGCTCCCACGTGACAACTGGACCTTGGTCGGCGGACTCATGACCCAACTGCACACAATCCACTACGGAATCGGCGTCGTTCGCCCAACCAACGACGTGGATATCGTGCTGCACATCGAGACCCAGCGTGGAATTCCGGCTGCCGCGGCGACCGCGCTCGAAAGCCTCGGGTACCGACTGCAGCCCTCCATCGGCCCACGCAACAACACGGCGCACCGGTTCGTACGCGGAACAACAACCGTCGACCTCGTCGCTGGTGCCCCGACCGAAGATCACGTCGATGTCTTGATCTCCGATCATCCGGCGCCCAAGGTTGTCGAACGACTCCGCGGCCGCGACATGGTCCGCATCGAAGGTGGCACCCAAGCGCTACGCCGAACCATCAACGCACGCATCGAGATAACAGCGGGGGTGGTCGCAGAGATCTCCGTGCCGCGCCCGTTCGGTGCCGTGATTCTCAAGTCAGCGGCTTACACGACGGATTCCCGGGATCGGGACCGGCACCTTTACGACGCCGCGGCACTGCTGGCATGCATCGCGGATCCGTTCGCGGAACGTGCCGACTTCGCCGGCTCCGACCGGCGTCGAATCTCCATGCTGGCAACCCAACTCGTACCCGAGCATTCCGCGTGGCGCACGCTGTCACGCCAACACCGGACTCAGGGCGAGACCGCCTTGGCGATCTTGGCCCAAGCGGACCAGACACCGGAGCATTGATCGAATCCCGGGCATCCCGCATCGGGCGATCATTTTGGGCCCAGGTGGCCTGGCCGAGTTCGATGCCATCCCCAACCGCATCCCGAACGACAACCTGCCTGGTGCGAAGAAACAGGTGCGGCCCGGCGATTCGTCGGGCCGCACATCACGATCCGCGCGGCCGGCACCCGACCGCGGTTTGTCAGCGGTTCAATCGCCCTGGAGCAAGAGCCGGAACGACGAATGAGCCGGGGTCAATGGCCGCACGGCACGAAAGTCCTTCTCATCCAAGGTCAGTACGTCGTTGGTGAGGTAACGCTCGGCGAGCACGACAGTCACCGCATCGGCCAGATCGAGCCGCAGGCCGCGATACTGCTCGATGATCTTCTGGGCGACCCGGAGGTCATCGCGGTCCACCGGTGGCACGAGCACCGCGCCCTCCTCGGCGGAGGTGAGCAGATCGTCGAGTACGAGATCGGCTACGCGGCGGTCTTTTCCGAATCGCGCGACCAGCAGATGATCGACCTCGTCCAGCACGAGCGGCGAGACAACCGCGACGGAGGTGGCGAGGAATTCACGGGCCCGCTCGTGCAGGTCCGCGGCGCGATCGTAGGCAGCGATGATGGCCGAAGTATCGGCGACGAAGAAGCTCACTCGCCGTATGCCTCGCCGAGCAAGTCCTCACTGTTGGCGGCAAACCGAGGATCGCCGGAATCGAACGACGGCCAGGGACGGGTGCGCCGTACCCGGTGCGCCCGCATCAATACCAGGTCTATCCCCTCGCGGATCAGATCGGCTTCCGATCGCCCCGCTGCTTCGGCAGCCTCTTTGAGACGGGCAGCCTGCTCGGGATCCAGGTACACGCTCGTTTTGGCCTTCATGAACGTAGGGTACTACGTAGGGCACCTGCCGGGTTCGCGCATTGCCTGAACAGCAGCGGTGCTTGTCGATGGGCCCGCAATCATGATTCGAGCGGTGGGTGCCCGGCCGGGCTCGGTTGTCGGTGCCCGATGATCGCGACCGCTCCCCGTGCCCGATCGCAACGAATCATCTGCGGACCAAACCGCCGACTCAATGACAACGCTCCAGCGAAGCAGCGGCTCCAGCATCGGCAAGAAGCGCACGACCGAAGCGGCAGATCACGCACACAGGAACCGGCAGATCGCGCACGTATTATGCGGCAAATCGCGCATGACATATGCAATACTGCTGCGGTGACCTCGTCCTTCTCGTCATCGCCGATTGGTCGGATCCTTCCCCGGCATACCCACTCGGCAGTGCATGAAGCGCTTGCAGATACTCGTGTCGTCCTGGTCAACGGAGCTCGCCAATGCGGAAAGAGCACGCTGGTCGCCCGGATAGGCAGGGAGATCGGCGCGACCTGGCGCAGCCTCGACAAACCCGAGACCCGACAGGCAGCCGGCTACGACCCCACACAGTTCGTCCTCGACGATTCCCTCTTGATCATCGACGAGGTCCAGCGAGTGCCGGAACTGCTGCTGGCGATCAAGGAGACCGTCGACGCCGACGGACGACCCGGCCGGTTCCTGCTGACCGGTTCGGCTCACGTCATGGCACTTCGGAGCGTTCCGGACGCGCTCCCCGGACGCATGGAGACGATCGAACTCTGGCCGCTCTCCCAAGGCGAAATCGACGGCGCACCCGACAAATTCATCGATTGTGCCTTCGAGCGCGGACCCCAGCTACGGCACGACGGGACCGAGAATCGCGATGATTACATCGAACGGATTGCGCGCGGCGGTTTCCCCGAAGCCGTTGCACGAGAGGGTAAACGGCGTTCCCGATTCTTCTCCTCCTACGTCGCCGATCTGATCAATCGAGATGTCATGCAACTGTCCGAGATCGAACGTTCCGCTGAGATGTTCACCCTGACCAACCTCGTCGCGGCCCGCTCCGGTCAACTTCTGGTGCCCGGCGCCCTCGGCAATGAACTCGGCCTGCCCAAGGACACCGTCGCCCGCTATCTCCGCCTCCTGGAAGAGGTTTTCCTGATCAAGCGCATCCCCGCTTGGTCCCGAAACCTGACCACTCGGGCCGTCGCGACCTCCAAGGTGTTCATGGTCGATTCCGGAATCGCCACATATTTGTGCGGTGCCGACCCGCGCGCACTGCGGGCCGTGAACGGCCCACTCGGGCCACTACTGGAGGGCTTCGTAGCCGCCGAACTCGCTCGTCAGCTCACCTGGTCCGACCAGGAGGCCCGCATGTTCCACTACCGCACTCGCGACAACGTCGAGGTCGACATCATCCTCGAGAACAACCGACGCGAGGTGATCGCGATCGAGGTGAAAGCCGCCGCCACGGTCAAGGGCGAGGACTTCCGCGGCCTCCGCCACCTCGCAGAACGCCTGGGCGACGACCTCCTCGCCGGATACGTGCTCTACACCGGCACCGAAACCCTCCCCTTCGGACCGAAATTCCGCGCCCTGCCGGTCAGCGCCCTGTGGAACACACGACCATGACCACCTCGAACGGTTCGCGCGCCGCCACGAAAACAGCAGAGCCGCAGGCTATTGACCTGCGGCTCTGCTTTTCGGTGGACCTGACGGACCAGCATACGAACCGGGCGGTGCTGGTCGACGGGCCGGACGTGATCATCCGGGCCGTGGGTGCCCGACCGGTCGCGGGCGGTGATGCCCGATGACCGGCCACGACGAACATCGGGCTGCGTTTGGATCGGCGGATGGCAATACGGATGGGTCGGCGTCTGCTCGGCGTCCTATAACCGCCGCCCCAAACGCCGAACACGGTATCGGCATCCGCGCCGCTCAACACCACAATCCGAGGGCGGGGTCGAAATCCCGACTCAGTATCAATACTGAGGGTCCATCACGTGGGGGGCGGCGGCGTGGCCGCGGCGGGCATCCGGATGCCGGTCCCTGGTTCCGACTCCTCGATCGTGACCGTCGTCTTCTCTACCTTCTGAACGAGCACAAGGTGTTGACCACCGACCAGATCGCAGCGCTGGAGTTCACCTCGACCCGCCGCGCCCAGGACCGACTACGCAAGCTGCGTGAGATGGGCATGCTGTTCGCCTTCCGCGAGTCGCTCTACGGCGGTGGCACCAGCCAAACACGCCACGCCCTCGGCTACTCCGGCGCACGCCTGATCGCCGCCGCACGTGCCGGGAAGCCGCCGACCCCGGCCGCGCACGCAGTGATGCTCGAACGGCTGGCCTGCTCCCCGACCCTCGAGCACCGCTTGGGGGTCAACAGTTTCTTCGCCGCGCTGGCCGCGCACCGCAACCCTGCCCGTCACCCCGATACTGCGGATGCGGAGGGGCTGACGCAGTGGTGGTCGGAACGCCAATGCACCGACCAGTTCTGGACCTCGCCGCTCGATCCCACCCCAATCCGCCCGGACGGGTATGGCTGCTGGGAGCAGGGCGGGCGCGCGGTGCGGTTCTTCCTCGAATACGACACCGGCACTGAAACCTTGTCCACCGTCGCCTCCAAACTCGCCGACTACCAGAGCTTTCCCACCGACCGATTCGGAATCCTGCTCTTCTCGCTGCACTCGACCCGCCGTGAAACCGGGCTACACACCGCCCTACGCCGCACCTTCGCCAACGGCGACTCGGGCCTAGTGATCGCGACCGCCGCCCGCGACCTCACCCACCAAGACGGCCCCGCAGGCCCGGTCTGGGCGTTGCTGACCGCCAGCAACAGTGACACCGTGACCGAGCGGCTTCGGCTGGCCGAGCTACCCGAACGCGGCCCACGCATCTCCCACCACGCCAGCACCGGCCAGCCCTACAACGAAGCCGCCTTCGACCATGACGACCCGACCGTCCGCGACCGGTTCCTCACCAGCCAGCCACAGCCCACCAGCCCGTATCCAGCTGCGGCCGTGCACCTTCACGACGGCACCGCCTCCACAGACGACAACATCATCATCGACCTGGACCACTACGATGATGAGTCCTGAGAGCACTCAACGGCGTTTCTGGATGGACGCGGAAGAGGGCTTGCTGGAGCCACTACCGTCCATCGAGATGCTCTTCGTGCCTTCGCAGCACCGGGTCCAGTCGCATCTATTGACATTCTGGAAAGGGTGAGAGGGCGGACTCAGCCGCACCGCATCCGAGATGGTCCTCGGAATCCGGTGCGGCTGTTCATCCTTCAGCCTTGCCTAGAATTTCGGCAGGTTGAGCAGATTGTTCGTCCAGACTCCGTCGGCATGAGTCCGCAGATACTTCGGCTTGCCGTTGCCTGGATTGACAACGCCTACATCCACCCGCGGCGCGCGGGGCTCTTCCACGTACGCCTTGCCGTTCTCATTCCCGATCCAGGCAACGATGTCCGCCCGGGTGTTCTCGCCTGTCTTGCTTGTCGCCGGGTTGATCCACCGCAGCCGCTGGATGTGCTCGTGGGTGGTGCCACCTTCGAGGTGGATAGCGGTGATACGAATTGCCATGATTAGTGTTTGCCCTTACTTCGTGGGTTGTGTTTCTCCGACCGAAGTGAAGGCCGTACGCTACGAGTGCAAGCAGGTTGCGTAGCAGCCTTCACAGTGAGGCGGGCACTCCAATGCCCGCCTCACTACTTGTATTCAGCGCTTTTCAGCTGGTCACCTCCTTCTTCCGGGTAGATGCTGGCCGCTTCGCTGACCCGTCTTCGGGGTCGGGCGGGAGCTTCTCGTTCGGCCCCAAACCGAGGATGACCGTGGCCGGATCAGTGGAGTAGTTGCGCTGCAATGCCAGAGTGATCCGGGTAGCGGCGAACCACTCCGGATCGCCTTCCACACCGTTCTCGTCCTTCGGACGCCGGGCGATGGCGAATCCAATCGTCGTGTCCGGGTGGGTCGAACGCTTTAGGTTCCTGTTCTTGTCGACGATGTCGACCGCTCGCTCGGGAAGTTGGCCCAAAGTGTCGATGAACAACCGCGGCACGTTGATCGCAGCTTCGACCGACCGGACGTGTTGCCGGGCGACGAATTCGAGCTCGCAGAGGTCTAGTTGGCCGGCCATGCGAGCCCGGATGAGGCACTTCCACACCGGCATCAGTTCTTGTAGCGCCTCGATGGAAACGCCGATCTTTCGGGCGCGCAGGATCCACTTCGCCAGGTCGACCACGATCAGTGGGTAGGCCCCGGCCCGGGAGCCGACGCGGACGCTGTGAGGGATCAGCTTTGCAGTTGTGGCGTAAAAGGTGAGCTGACGGGAGGTCAGAGAGAACCCAGCCTTGCGGACCGCAGCGATCAGCTCAGACTTTGTAACCAGCTGGTCGCTGCCCTGGAGCTGTAGATACTCCAAGAAGCCGTTCTCTTCGATTTCCACCGCGCACCACCTTCACTGCTGTTCCGTACACCATCAGTGTACGACATGCCACTGACATGGCCATACGACCAGTGTAAGTGATCACGGTGACATACGACCGGCTGTGACAATCTGGGCACGGTGCCATATCCCTCGGGTAGCTCGAACGTCACCCGCACGCCCCATCCAAGGTCATCCCCCGAATTACGAAGGCAATGAACACGACAAGCAGCTCAATCGCGCCAGATCTGTGGAGGCGATTGGATGCACCCGGCGAAGCTCAACCGGCCAAGGCGGTTCGAGGTCGATCGAACGCTCAATCACGACCGCGGTCGCCAGCCGCACGAAGGACACCGGGTTCGGGAAGATCTCCACCACATCAGAGCGGCGTTTGATCTCCTTGTTCAACCGTTCGATCGGGATTGTTGGACCACACCTTCGACCAGTGCGCGTGCGGGAATCCGGTGCACGCCAGCACATCGTATTTCGCTTCCCGCATCATCTCTGCCACCTTCGGAAACGACCTGGCCAGGGTGTCGGTGACCTGATCCTGAGCCACGCGTTCGCGTTATTGCGACAGAGCGGGCGCACAGTTTGTTTAGAAGCCCCGTTACGCGCGGTCTGCGGCAGGATCGTCCCCGGTGCTGCTAGACATACATCCGTGCACCCAGCGCTTTCGCCATCACAGATTCGGGTTCTGCGTCATCTCGTGACCGCCGAGATTCCGTACCCTGATGCGATAGCGGCCGCAGCCCGGGGGCTAGACCAGGAGAGCATCACAGCCGACGTGCAAACTCTCAGTTGGATGGGCCTACTGGAAGTCACAGGTGAGAGTCTGGTTATCACGCCGCGAGGCAAGGCGGTCTACTTCGAAGCCGAGTGCGCCACGCTTGGCGAACGCCTGGCTGAGGTGAGCGTATTCGCCGATGAGATGCAGCGACGTACACCCTCACTCAGTCCGGAAATGCACGCGCTCCGTGAACTCGCAGAGGGTACATGGAGCGGAACAGAGGCGCTAGCGTACGTGGAGCGCTGGGCGGAGAAACGCTGAGCTGACGCTACGGTTCCTCGTCGGCGTCCAGATGAAGCTCGTCGTGACTAGGCTTCAGTAGACGACGGGGCCTGCGAGCCTTGTCGGGCACCGGCAGAATAGCGGCCTTCTCAAGGTCTGCCACCGTGACCGTGGGTCCGGCGAGGATCCGGTCCAGCAGTTCCTGTTGCACGGGAGCGAGGTCGGTGAGCCGGCGCAGCACGGAAAGCAGTTCCATGAGTTCGCGCGACCAGCTGGATGGCCACGAGTCAACATGCAAGTCGTCCAGTGGGCTCGTCTTGCGGCTGTTGGGGTTCGCCTTGCGGTATCCGAACCACTTCTTGACGATCTGCATGCCGCCGACGTCATAGTTCCACACTTCTGTCGGGACCGGGCTCACGAATCCGGCACCCAAGTACAGGGTTCGGTTCATCTCGGCGTAGTGGATTTCGCTCGGAACCTCCGTCCCGATGTGCTGGTCGTAACGGAGCCGACGCGGATCGCCTGGAGGGAAGAGGACATCTCCTGCTGGTCGACCGTCTTTCGGATCGATGTACCGTTCCCCGTACGTCGAGGCCCACAGCAGACGCTCACCAAGCTTCACGGCCTCGTGCCACAGATCGGGATCGCGAGTGAGCGGCAGCCGTACGCCAGGAGTGAGTAGTTCCTCGGCGAACCGCACGGTGAACCCACTGTGCCCGGCGACAGCCGCCACATATGCGGCCAGGTCGTGCACCGTGATGCGGTCGAGGCCGAGCTCGGTCGCCAAGTGGGCGAGCAGGCGTGGATGCACATTGGGTGTGCCGTCCGGGTGGAGGATCGGCATGATCTTGCCGCCGCGGCCGTTGAAGTGGTGGGTGTCGGGGAGCAGCGCGGTGGCGACGACGGCCGGCCCGGTCTCGATCTCCTGGGAGGACTGCTGGTTGAGGAAGAGCTGTCCCGGCTGGAGGGCTTCCCACAGTGTGGGTCGGGCGAAGTCGATGACGCGACTGTCGGAGATCAGCCACTGCCGGTCGAAGCTGCGCATGGCGATGCGGATCAGGTCCGGCGTGAGGTCAGTTTCGTCTGCAAGCCCGTGGGCGTGCTCGGGTTGTCCGGGCAGCGGGGGCCGGCAGGCGTGCAGCGAACGATCTCGCGTCTCCTTGAATAGCTTCGCCTTTTTGTCGGGGTCGGCCTCGTGGATCAGACGCGCCCAGCGCCGTTGGAGCAACTGCTCGCTGGGGGCGTTGACCCACGAGCGGTTAGCGGTAATTCCCAAACTTCCCCAAAGGAAAAGATCATCGAGAGCAGGATAGTCCTCCCACCCCGTCTCGGTGACTGGGCGGAACGGGCGGATGGCGGCAGAGTGCGTGTCCTGCCAGCCGTCGTCGTCCAGTTGGATCTCTTTGAGCTGGCGGTACTTATCGGCTCGCCTGCCGTGTATGGCTCGGTAGTGGATGTGGGCGGGCCGATCGGGATCGGTGTCCTTGCTGCGGACGAAGATGCAGATGGCCAGCGGCTGGGCAACACCAGGGAAAATCCGGGTGGCCACATCTGGGCGATGCCCTTCCGGAGAGAGGTCTATAACCCAACCCTCGTCGCAGGTCCGCCTCAGGTAGTTACGCATGCCACGCCCGCCGGGGCCAGTGGTGAAGCCAGCGGGGGTGATGAAGCAGACGACTCCCTGCTGGTCCTGTTGATGGGCGTCGAAGACCTTCCAGGTTGCCCAACGCCAGAAGTAGATGTAGAGGTTCTTGAGCACGTGCTCATAGCGACCGTTTCCGGGCCACTTGAACGCTTCGATCGGGGTGCTGCCCTGCGCCGGGCTTCCCTTCTCTATCCAGCCTCCACGGCCCATGGCCTTGTCGTCGTAGGGTGGGTTGCCGATTGCGACGGTGACCGGCGTGTTGGCCTTCACCTGGTTCGCCCGCCGACGCGATTCCGAGATCACGCCGTACGTCGAGGCGAGGGTTTCCTCGGCCAGATACGGGTTGTCCAATGTGTCGGTGACGAACATCTTCATACCGTCAGGTGGTGCGACTGCTTTATGCCGCTTGAGCAGGTCCGAAGCCCTTAGCTCGGCGACGGCGAAGGGGCCCATCTGCAGCTCGAAGCCGATGAGGCGCTTTGCCAGACTGCCTATTGCATCCGGAATCGCCCCAGGGCCATCGTTATCCGCCGCCCAAGCGGCGACGTGCTCGATGATCGCGTGAAGGTATGTGCCCGTTCCCATCGCCGGATCGACGATGCGCACGCTGTCGTCCGCGTATCCGGCCTGGCGACTCAAGCGGGTACGGAGCACATCCTCGGTAAGGCGCACCATCTCCTCGACAATTTCCCGAGGGGTGTAATACGAGCCGCTCTTCTGGCGGAGCTTCTCGTCGTATACCTCCAGGAACGATTCGTACAGGTGTAGGTAGGCATCCCGCCGACCCCTGCGGATCACCGCCCATTCGACAGCGTCGACTACTTGGATAAGCAGGTCGAGGCTGACCTCGAAGCTTACCGTGATGTTGTCGGTCAGGAGCTGAAGGGCTTTGCCCATCAAGGCGTGTCCGTTATCCAGGCGTCGGCCGATCTCGTGTAGCCCCACTCCTTTCACGGAGATGTCCTCTGTACGCGCTAGCAGAAGCGCGAATGTCACCGTCTGGGCATATCCGTCGGCAAAGGTAGCGTCGTCAGCTGACGGGAAGAGCAGCCTACGCCAGTCGTTCTTCAGCCCGGTAAACCGCAGTTCCTCGGGCCGCGCGCCCTCCGCTGCATACTGTCCCTCCCATTCCAGCTGCTCCAGGACCGCCGCACGTAGCAGGCGGCACAGCGGCGCGGTGCGCCGGACCAGTGTGTTGATGTGGCGGATCGGCTCAGGAACCCAGTGGAGGAAGGTCCTCAGAAGGGCATGGAATGCGGCGGGCTCCCGGACGGACAACGAGTGTCCTACACTTCCGAGATCGCCGTCGAAGAAGACCGGGGCACCGATCAGCTCGCCGGAGCGGAAGAGGCGCCACTCAGTGCCGTTGGTGTAGAGGACGTTTGGCAAGTCGCGGAGCCGTTCCCACTGCTTCTTGTTACGCCCGGTGAACTTCTCTGGATCGACCGTCTGACCGGGGCGCTTGACCTCGACATAACCTACGATTTCACCGTGCACCTCAACCGCATAGTCAGGGCGCACGCCAACATCACGCAGGGGCGTTTCGGAATGCCACAGGACGCCGTCCATTGCGTCGTGGCTGCCCACAGCTTCCAGAAGATTCTGCAGAGGTGGTCGAATTGACGCCTCGGGGTCGCCCGGTCCGTTCACCATGGCCTTGCATGACGCACCGAAGATCGAGATAGCTTCTGCGAGCCAGCCGAACTCCTGACCCTCCGTCACTGCCACTCCCCCGCCCTATCGATCGCGACGCGAGGAGTATGTCACATCCTAGCCCTAGAGGATGACGTGAAAGCACTTCGGACCGAACACGTTTCGGTGCGATGATCGGCGACGGTGCGATTGTCCGGCCAGAGATCGTACTGCGGCCCGCCACCCTTCATCGGCACGCACGCTCTGCCTGGCCGAAGATGATCATCACCGGTGCCGGTGATGATCACGACCTCGTTGGCGCGGTCGGCGCCGATCACCCCAGCAAGCAATGGCAGTCGACTGAACATCCCATAGTAGCCGCATTGAGCGCTGTTCGAACCGGCCAAAGTGATCCGGTCCGGACGTACCGGTTTTGACGAGCGCAGCGCGAAGTGTCGCGACATGGGGGACGCTATCGATCGTTCACAATTTCTGTTCATGAGCGAGCCCAGCCCTGAGTGGACTCCGCCAGAGTCCTGTGATCAGTGCTCGCATCCGATTTCCGAGCACATGCTGTGGAAACCGGATGCGGTATGCGGCGGCTGGATCCACTGTTGCGTTGCCGGTTGCCAGTGCTGGCACGACTGGCCGCTGACCGCCGCGCAGGCGAACGTCGAGTCGCGAATGCTCGTGGAGAGGGTCGATCGTCTGTCGAGCCGTCCCGGGTGGCTTTTCGTCACGGGAGTCGTCGAAGGTGAGCCGCTGCATGTTGGCGACACGGTACTTGTCCAGCGTGGGAACAAGACTCGCTCCACGACGGTCAGAACGATCGAAATTCATCCTCTCCCCGGTAAGACCACGATCGTGTTGGACACGGACCTCGAAGATCTAGCCGTAGAGGGTGCGATCGTGAGTCGTCGGGCGGGGAAGCAAGGCGCGAAAGCGGTCGAGGGCAGAGCCCAGCCAAACCGTTGACCGCGTAGGGTCTGGGGCGTGAAGCGTGCGACGCAGTGGAACATCCTCGGGGAGCGCCTGGTCGATGAGAATCGGCACATTCGCCTCTCGACGGTCGACGTCGAACTGCCGGACGGGGTCCGGTTTACTCAGTACGTAGCGCGGATGCCACGGTGTGCAATGACGTTGGTACTCAACGAGAATCGCGAAGTGCTGTTGATGTACCGGCATCGGTTCATCATCGATCAATGGGTGTGGGAACTGCCCGGCGGCTATGTCGATCATGCCGAGGATGTCGCGGTGGCGGCGGCGCGGGAGGTGGAGGAGGAGACCGGATGGCGGCCACGCGCGATGGAGCATCTGGTGACCTATCAGCCCTCGATCGGCACCCTGGATCAGCCGCAGGAGATCTATCTGGCCCGGGGCGCGGATCTGACCGATACCGCGCCCGACATCAACGAGGCCGAGGACGTGCGGTGGATCCCGCTTACCCAGGCGGCGGCCATGATCGATCGGGGTGAGATCGTGGGTGCGGCGACGGTGGTCGCGATCTATCGGGCGCTCAGCCTCGCCGTGTGAGTTCGAGGATCTGCTGACGGAACTCGGCGACCTCGGTCAAGTCGTTGAACGGCCGCAACCGGTAGCGCAGGTCCCGCAGGTAGGACAGGCTGCGGCGAGATGCCAGTTCGACGGCGATATCGAGCGCGCCGCGTCCGACCTGTACGGCCTCGCGTGGGTCGGTGACGGTCAGGGCGGAGGCGAGCAGGCTCAGGTTGAATGCGCGTCCGCGTTGGTAGCCCGCTGACATCGTCAATGATCGCTGCGCGAATTGCGCTGTGCGCGCGTGGTCGCCGAGTTCGCGGAAGCAGTGGGCGGTTTTCGCGGAGATGTAGGACTGGTCGAAGTAGGCCAGCCATACCGGTTGTTCACCGGGTCGGGCGCGATCATAGGCGCGTTCGGCGGCGTTGAGTGCTGTGGTGCAGGATGTTTCGTCTTGGCGGGCGGCGTGGCCGTGGGCTTCGACCATGTGGCATTCGGATTCGAGGGCAGCCAGACCAGCGGTGCGCGCGGCGATCTGGGCGGCGCGGGCCAAGTCGATGGCATCTCCGGGCCGACCGACGTAGGTGGCCTGGTGGCTCATGGCGGCCATGATTTCCGCGCTGAGCGCGCCGTCGCTGGCGGCCCGGGCGAGTCGGAGGGCTTGGATCAGGTACCGCTGGGCCAGGCCGTGGTCTTCTTGGTCGTAGGCGGCCCATCCGGCCAGGCGGACGAGTTCGGCTGTGGAGCCGAACAATTGGCGGCCGATGTGTTCGTTGAAGCTGCCGTGCAGCAGCGGCGCGACCGAGCTGTGCAGGTACTGCACGATCGTCGAGCGGACCTTGCCGCCACCGACCTTGTTGTCGAGATCCCGGAACGCCGCGGCCATGGATTGGACCGCGTCGACGTCGATCTGCCCGACACGTCGAGACGAGCCGATCGATACGGGGTGTTCGGGGCCGGGCAGTGTCAGCCACCGCATGGAGGCGGCCGGGTACACGGCAACCGCGTAAGAGGTGTCCTGAAGAAATCGTCGGTGCTCGATATCGCTGCGCCACAACGCGGTCGAGGCGGCGACAGCTCCCGAGAGACTGAGTGAGAACTCCAGGCCGAGATCCGCGGCCGCATCCCGGGGATTGGACATGCCGCACATGGCCGGTGTGATTGTGCGCCCGAGTAATTCGGTCAGAGTGTCGGCGATCAGCTGCGGTACCGGCGGCTGGGGCTGCTCCCCTGACAGCCAGCGCCCGATCGAAGTGTGGTCGTAGCTGAGCTGCAGCCCCAGACCGCGGCCCCGGTCGACGACGCGGCGGGCGAGGGCCTTGCGTACCCCGCCGGCCTCGTCGACCAGCTCCTCGAACTGCCGATTCGGTTGTTTCGCACGGCGTCCCATGCATCGCAGTGTGGCACCGGTAACACCGAACCGCTATCAATCGACGATTGCGCACACCCCCTGTGCACACACCCGCCCAGCCCGCGCGCCTACCGATGACCGCCCCCTGTGCAGTGGACTGGCAGTCAGCCCCACCGATGCCGGGTGGCCTGTTAACACGCGATACCCCCGGCATCGGGTGCGCTGCAACGACCGCCGAGTACCGGGAGCTGCCGGACATGGACATCCTTCTTGCCATCACGCTCGTCTCGCTAGTGGTCTTCGCCGCCGCCGCAACCGGCCGCCTTCTTGCTGGCAGTGACGGTCCCGCGCCGCGGCTAACCGTCGCTGACATCCAGGCACGACTCGCCGCCGAACCACCACGCAGTTACGTCCCGATCAGTCGAGGGCGGTGAACGATGGCGTTCACGGAACCCGAGGCGAAAGTGCTTGGCGCACTGTCCAACCTGGACCCAGCCGAAGCGCTGACCGTGCGACAACTCTGCCGCGCGACCAGGCTGCCCGAAACCTCGATCCACCGGGCACTGCTGCGACTGTCCCGCACCGGGCTCGCGATGGGCACCCTGCAAGGACCAGCGCGCTGGCGCTGCACCAATCGGGGTCGCCTCGCGATCACCCGCCCCGTATATCGCGAATATGCCGGGACCCGACCATGACCAACTACGTGATCGGATTCCTCCGCCCCGACGTCTCTGGCGAACAGTGGCAGCAGGACGAGGCACGCATTCACACGCTCGCGGAGAAGCGCGGGTGGTCGGTGGTCCTGGTCTACTTCGGCGACCCGAAGCGCCCCGGTGCGGTGATCAATCGCCTGATGAATCTCGCCTACGCCGAATGCGTCAACGAGGTGATCGCCCCAAGCGCCGACCATTTCGAACCCGACGACCTCCCTGCCCTGGTCAAGATCGCCGACGTGATCTGCGCGGACACCGGAACCAGGTACACCATCCCAACAGACAACGCTTCCCAAAGCCCCCCGAAACCCGCAGCTGCTGGGGGGGAGGTGAACCGATGAAGTCCTTGGAACCCGGCCCGAACGGCAACGGCCACGACATGTGGAATGTGCCCGTAAACGCCGATGACGACGGTCAAGACCAGACCGGCCTGATCAACCGGCGGTAGGCGTCACTGCTCCCACGAACCCGTTCAGAGCGCCCCAGGTAAGGCAATCGCCCCTGGGGTGCTCGGCTGTGGCGACACCGATCGTTATCGAACTTTTCGCGCGCAAATGTCGAAATCGGGCCCCTCCTTGGCAGTTAACAGGCGCGACACCCCCATATGCCGGAACCCAGCGGACCCGTGATTGATGTCGAACTTTGACCGCGGAACACGGAATTGCATCAATTCCGGTCCCGGACGCGGATAAACGCGGGTTCCGCTGCCAGTACAGGGTGACGCCACTCCTAACGCCGAACATCCCATAGGAGCCTCGATGGAACGCCCCGAACCCGGAAAACGCACCCTGACCGGGACCGAACCTGCCAAGCTGCGCGCCCGCGACCGTGTCCACCAACGCTGGCACATCGAACGAATCGACACCGAACCCCTCACCACCACCCAACACGACTACGCCGTCACCCTCCTCGCCGACCTCATCACCGCATGGACCCACCGCCACCACAACGACAACGACAACGGCGAACGGAACGCCGCATGAAACACCCCGACCGAAATACCCGCCACACCAATACATTCGAAAACCGATCGAGGGACAATGAACCCGGCGACATACCGGACCGAATCCCGAACCCGAATTCCGGGCGGCCACAGGTTGTTTCAGACATCGGATTTTGCGAGAAGCGTGTCTTGATGGGAAGGACCGGCAGCATGGCAGGCACCAAGAAGTCCTCAACTCCGCGTATCTCTACCGACATTGCCGCATGGGAGCAGGACGTGCGGGTAGGGACTTACACCCGCCGCTCCACCACCGAAGAAAACCAGCCCTACTCCATCGAAGCCCAGGACGCCCGGCTGGATTCCTACATCGATTCCCAACCCGGCTGGCGGCACACTGCCAGCTTCACCGACGACGCCTCCGGTGCCAGCACCGAGCGGCCAGGTCTGCAACGTGCCCTGCAAGCCGCGCGCGCCGGGGTCATCGATGTGCTCGTGGTCTACCGAGTGGATCGCTTCTCCCGCAACCTGCGTGACCTGGTCACCCTGCTCGATGAACTCGACCGGGCCAAAGTCGTGTTCCGCTCTGCCACAGAACCATTCGACACCTCCACTCCCATGGGGCGCATGCTGGTGCAGATGCTGGGCATGTTCGCCCAATTCGAACGCGACACCATCATCGACCGCGTCATCGCAGGCATGGAACGCAAAGCCGCCAAAGGGCTTTGGAAGGGCGGCAAACGCCCCTACGGCTACCGAGTCAACAAAGCTACTCAAACCCTCGTCGTCGACGAAGCCGAAGCCGTGGTCGTGCGCGTGATTTTCGACCTCTACACCTGCCGTCGTCTCGGTGCCCGTGCCGTCGCCGCGGAGTTGAATGCGCGGGGTCATCGCGCCAGCACCGGCCGCGAATGGTCCGGCCACCACGTCCTGCGGATCCTCAACAGCCGGATCTATCTCGGCGAGTTGACCTTCCGCGGCACCACCGTCACCGATACCCACCCCGCCCTCATCGATACCGCCACCTTCGACCATGCCCAGGCCGTCCTCGAAGCGCGCGGGGAATCCCACGCCCACCGCGCCGCCAACTCCTCGGACTATCTCCTGACCGGTCGCCTGCGTTGCCCGCGCTGCGGACGCGCCATGATCGGTACCAGAGCCACCGGACGCTCCCGCACCTACCGCTACTACACCTGCTTCAACCGTGCCCGCTACGACAGCGACAAGTGCGACTTCACACGACTCGATGCCGACTCCGTCGACGCCGCCATCCTCGAAGCCCTGGGCAAGTTCTACCGCACGACCGTCACGACCTGATCAGCCAAGCCATCCACGCTCAGCGGCTCCACCACCACGACTCGATTAGCGGCACCCGCGCCGAACTTGCTGCCGTCTCCGCCGAACTCGCCAAGGCTCAGCAGGCGATCGACCGCTATCTGAACGCCTTCGAGAACGGCACCCTCGACCCCGAACTCCTCGCCGGGCGACTCGGCGAATTGCGCACCAAGACAACCCAGCTCGCCACCCGCCGCGACCAACTCACCGCCACCCTGGCCTGCGAACCCACCGCCCCGGAACCCGCCGCGCTGGACGGCATCGCTGACCATATCGCGGAAATCATCGCCACCGGCACCCGCACCCAAGCCAAGGCACTGATCGAGACCCTCGTCGCCCAGGTCGCCATCACCGGGTCCGATCGTCTAGTCCCCACGTTCCGCATCCCTCAACCCGGAAACGACATTGGGGCTGGTACCGCTTCCGCGGTACCAGCCCCAATGGAGTCGGTTCGTGCAATGCCACGATTGGTGGAGCTAAGGGGACTCGAACCCCTGACCCCCACACTGCCAGTGTGGTGCGCTACCAGCTGCGCCATAGCCCCTTGCGGTTGTCGCGGGGATTACCCGGCGACTGGACGAAGGTACACCATGGGGGTTGGGGGTGTGCAAATCGCCTGGTAAAGGTGGGTCATTCGGGCGAAGGGGTGGGTTGGGTGCACGGATGACGGGGCACTCGGTGTTGAGGTCGGCGGCTGCGGCGATTGCCGTGGGCGTGGCGGAGTTCGATGAGCTGGCTGCTGCGCCGGAGAGTGTGAGCTTCCCGCCTACGGTCGAGTTGCGGGATGGGACACAGGGATTGAACGGTTTCGCGGAGGTTGTGCTGCGGGATGGGTCGCTGTACACGCGGCCTCGGGAGTCGCGGGGGGCGTGGCGGAAGGTGCCGACGCCGGGGTGTTTGGACGGGCAGGTCACCGCCGTGTCGGTGGACGGGAACATGCTCGTGGCCGCGGACCGGAACGGGTGGATCTACTTCGATGGACAATCTGCTGTCGGGGCCGATGGTGTGGAATTGGACGTTCTCGTATGGCGGGCCGATCTGGTTGTGGCCGGGTGAGCAGGGGCCGGGGCCCGCCGATCGCGTCGAGCCGGTGGGCGATCAGTCATCGGATGTCGACAAGTTTCGAGGATGCGAAGGGGTACAACCGTCCGAGCACGGCGAGGCTGGTCGAGTTGGTGGCGTTGTCCCAGGACGGATCTCGGATCTCATATCAGGATCCGTGGCTGCCGGCGGATCTGAGTTATGAGATCGGGGGCTGATGGGTGGCGGGCTTCGTCGACGGACCCCTCACGGGCACGCCGGTTTTCGAGGTGACCGTGCAGGCCACCCGGTCCCAGCTCACCGTCGCCCCGCTCGGCGTGACCCTGAACCGGGGCTGACCATCGGCTAGTTGGGGATCATCGCCCCGGGGTGGTACGTGACCGCGGGGTTCCACAGGAAGAACCCGTTGTACCCCGCCGCATAGGTGGCGTCGATCTGGGCCTTCACCTGGTCGTCCCCGTAGGAGACGCCCAGACTGAAGTCCTGCAGCCACGGAATCACCTGCGCGCTGGTCCCCGCCGTGCGCGCCCGGAAGTCCTGGAGGGACCGGAACACGATGTCGTAGGGCTGTGAGTTCGGGCTCGCGACATCGTATTCCCCGGCATGCCAGTGCGACGGATACAGCATGGGCGCCAGGAAATCCGAGTAGCGCGCCATCGACGGGATGTCCTGGGCGATCTCGTCGGGCCGGGTGGCGGCGATGCCGAACACGGCGGCGCTCAACGACGCACCGGCCTGGTGGATCGGCTCCCGGCAGTCGCGCAGGAAGTTGGCGATCGAGTCCGACGGGGATTCGGAGAGCCCCGGGAACTGCATGCCGCCCAGCCCGCCGTCGGGACGGCGGATGTAGTCGTACATGACGCCGTCGAAGCCAAGCTTCGCCGCCTCGACGGCGAGATCACGGTTGTAGGACCGGATTTCGGGGCTCGCGAAGTTGGTGAACGCGATCGCGCCGTAACCGCTGGAGTACGGCTGGCCACCCGCGTTCTGGATCACCCAGTCGGGATGGCCGTTGCGCCAGGCCCACACGGCCACGGTCGGATCGCGGAAGGCGACGATGCGGCCGATGACCTTCAACCCCATGTCGTGCAGCTGCTTCAGCGCGGCGGGGGCGTCGTAAATCGTGGTGGCCGCACCGGATTCGCGGGCCAACGGCACCTGCGAGTCGTAGCCGATCATGCCGTCCTCGTCCTTGATGTCGAGCTGCACGGTGTCGATCCGGCCCTGACGGGCGAGATCCAGCACGGCCTCCCGCATCGGGTCGTAGGCCCACGCGTAGGCGGTGACATGGACGGCGCGGATGCGCGGCAGCGTCACCTCGACCTTCACCGGGCTGACGACGGTGTCCCCCGCCGCACCGGTGGCCACCACCGTGGCGTCGACCGGACCGTGCGGCAGCCGGATCTCGAAGGAGCCGTCCGGGGCGGGACGCACCGACTGGTCGCCGATGGCGACCTGTTTCGCGCCGATCGCCTTGCCGCGCACCAGCACCGGGTCCCGATAGGAGGTGGCGGCGGGGGTCGGGGCGAGTTCCAGGGTGGGCGGCTGGACGGCGGCCGAGGGGCGGCTGCGGCCGAACACGAACACCACCGCGGCGAGCACCAGGCACAGCACCGCGCCGATCGCGAGCAGGGCGGACCGCCGACGGCGGATCGACCGGAGTCGCATGAGCAACCTAGACACCAACTTCCACAGACGGCTGTTGGGCATCACTATCTCGCCTGTATGCGAACAAAGTCCGATTTTCACCGAGATCACGTCAAAACCGTTGTCGCCGCGTAGCGTTGCGGCGATGAAGGCGTCGACCATGCTGCGAATGGTCACGGCGGCGCTGCTGTGCGCGACCGCCACCGCGTGCGGAGGATCCACCGCTCCGAGCCCGGCGGCCGCGCCCGCCCCGCCCCCGGCGGCGGCCAGGCCACCGGATCCGGCCGCGGTCGCCGCCAATGAGCTGGGCCGGATCCCGATCCTCATGTACCACCGCGTCGAAGCGGAGCCCGGCGGCGAATACGACCAGACCCCGGCGAAGTTCACCGCCGAACTGGAGCGGCTCCACACCGAGGGCTACCGCCCGATCACCATCACCGAGTACCTGTCGGGCGTCATCGACCTACCCGCGGGCACCCATCCGGTGGTCCTCACCTTCGACGACTCCACCGGCAGCCAGCTGACCCTCACCCCGTCCGGCGATCCGACCCCCGACTGCGCCGTCGGCCTGCTCGAGCAATTCCATTCCCGCCACCCGGATTTCGCGGCCACCGCCACCTTCTACATCAACAACGAACCCTTCGGCGAGGACGCCCGCACCCTGCCCTGGCTGGTCCGCCACGGCTACGACATCGGTGCGCACACCGCCACCCACGCCAATCTGGGCCAGCTGCCGCCCGCCGACGTGCAACGCGAACTGGTCCAGAACATCCGCGCCATCACCACCGCCGCCCCCGGTACCACCATCCGATCCATGGCCCTGCCGCTCGGCGTCTATCCCGCCGACCACGCCCTGGCCCGCGCGGGCAGCTGGGACGGCACGCCCTACCGATTCGGCGGCGTCCTGCTGGTCGGCTCCAACCCGGCCGCCTCGCCTTTCACGGCGGCCCTGGACCCGGCGGGCATCCCCCGAATCCGGTCCGGCCGCGGCCCCGTCGCGTTCGACTCCGGCTACTGGCTCGACTGGCTGGCGGCCAACCCGGCCGAGCGGTACACCTCCGACGGCGACGCCACACACGTCTCGTTCCCGCGCGCCGCCGCCGCGGACCTGGCCGTGAGCTGGAACTCGACCGCGCAACCGTACTGACCGCGAGCGGCCCTGCCGCTTTGGCTCCTGTTCCTCTGGACGCGCGCGATACTGTTCGGTGTGAGCGCAATTCGGCACAGCCCTGCCCCGGCGAGGTCGAGCGGACGGGTTCCGCGCAACGCCGAATTGCTACTGTGCGCGGCGGCGCTGGCGCTGACCGGATTCGCGTATCTGGCCATGACCTCCACCACCGGCAGCGGGTTCGACGGGCAGAGCATTCGGGCGCTGGTCGTCTTCACCGTGTTCGTGTTGGTCACGCATCTGGCGGTGCGGCGGTGGGCGCCGGCCGCCGATCCGGTGTTATTGCCGTGCGTGGTGCTGCTCAACGGGATCGGGCTGGTTCTCATCGATCGGCTCGATCGGGCGGAGGCGGCGCAGGCCGCGCACGCGGGCAAGCCGATCCCGTCGTCGGATTCGGCGCACCAGCTGATCTGGACCGGCTTGGGCATGGCGTTGTTCGTCCTGGTACTGGCCTTGGTGCCCGATCACACCAAACCCGCCCGATACGGCTACACCTGTGGACTGGCCGGAGTGATCCTGCTGCTCATCCCCGCGCTGCTGCCGTCCCGCTTCAGTGAGGTCAACGGCGGCAAGAGCTGGATTCTGATCAGCGGCTTCTCGATTCAGCCCGGTGAGTTCGCCAAGGTGCTGTTGATCATCTTCATCGCCGCGTTCCTGGTCGCCAACCGGGATCTGTTCACGACGGCGGGAAAACGCTTCCTGGGCATGACCTTCCCGCGCCTGCGCGATCTGGCGCCGCTGCTGCTGGTCACCTTCGTCGCGGTGCTCGTGCTGGTGTACGAGAAGAACCTGGGCTTCTCGCTGCTGGTGTTCGGGACCGTGCTCGCCATGATGTACATCGCGACCGGGCGGGCGTCGTGGCTGCTGATCGGGCTGGCCATGTTCTCGGTCGGCGCGATCATCGCCTACGGGCTGTTCGCGCACGTGCGGGTGCGCGTACAGGTGTGGCAGGACCCGCTGGCCACGTATTACACGACGGGATACCAGATCTCGCAGGGCCTGTTCGGAATGGGCACCGGCGGGCTGATCGGCACCGGCATGGGCAATGGCCGGCCGCAGGACGTGCCGTTCGCCAAGACCGACTTCATCATCTCCACCATGGGCGAGGAACTCGGACTGGCCGGGCTGGCCGGGGTGCTGGCGCTGTTCCTGATCCTGTGCGTGCGCGGTTTCAGCGCCGCCCTCACCACCCGCGACGCGTTCGGCAAACTGCTGGGCGGCGGACTGGCGTTCTCCATCGGCTGGCAGTTGTTCGTGGTGGTCGGCGGTGTCACCAAACTGATTCCGCTGACCGGTCTGACCACGCCGTTCATGTCCTACGGCGGTTCCTCGCTGCTGGCCAACTACATCATTCTGGCGCTGCTCATCCGGATCTCCGGCGACGCCCGGTCGGCCCCGCCGCCGCCCGCGCGCCCCACCGCCCCGGTGCCGCCGATCGCCGAGGACCTGACCGCCCACGTGTCCCGCCGCCTGCTGCCCCGCCGCCGCTGAACCGGAGGCCGTCGATCCGATTGCGCTGCCGCACAGCCCGAACCGGGAGCATGCTGGACCGGTGACTACCTCCAGCGCCGGCCGGACCGCCCTCGACAATGTGCGCGTCTTCGACGGCCGCGGCCTGACCGAACCGACCACGATCGTCATCGACGGCGCGATCATCGGCGCCGACGACACCGGGGCCGACCGCATCGACGCGGCGGGCGCGGTCCTGCTGCCCGGCCTCATCGACGCCCACGTCCACATTCGCGACCACGACACCCCCGCGCTGCTCGCCGCGCACGGCGTCACCACCGGCCTGGACATGGCCTGTGAGCCCGAGGTGGTCGCCGACCTCCGGAACACCGTCGGCACCAGCGATATTCGCAGCGCGGGCCGCGCCATCGTCGGACCCGACGGCATGCACGGCAAGTTCCTCGGCGAACCCGCCATCATCCGCGGCGCGGAGCAGGCCGAACCGGCTGTCGCCCAGCGTCATTCGACCGGCTCCGACTACATCAAGCTGGTGCTGGAGGCCCCCGGCGAGGGCGGCCCCGACGCCGCCTCGGCCAAAGCCGTCGTCACCGAGGCCCATGCCCGCGGCCTGCTCGTCATCGCGCACGCGGCCACCCCCGGCGCGTACACCATGGCGCTGGACGCGGGCGCGGACGTCATCACCCATGTCCCCGCGGGCAATCCGCTCCCGGCCGCCACCATCGAGCGCATCGCCGCCGAGGGCACGATCGTCGTCCCCACCCTCACCATGATGGAAGGGATGGCCGCGGTCCGGGGCTTCCCCGCCGCGTTCGGCGCGTGTCTGGCGTCGGTTGCCGCCATGCACGCCGCGGGCATCCCGATCCTCGCGGGCACCGACGCCAACGCCAATCCCGGCGTCCCCATGAATCCCGCGTTCGGGTCGGGCCTGCACCACGAACTCGAACTGCTGGTCGCGGCCGGACTCTCCCCCACCGAGGCCCTGCACGCCGCGACGGCCGGGCCCGCCGAACGGTTCGGTCTCGTGGATCGCGGGGCGATCGCCCCGGGGCTGCGCGCCGATCTCGTTCTGCTCGACGCGGATCCGCTCACCGACATCACCGCGACGACGCGCATCCGCCGGATCTGGTCCGCCGGAACCCAGGTCCGCCGGTAGGTTTCAGTCCCGGCCGGGCAGCCGATCGGTCACCAGGCGGGTCAGCGGGCTCAGGGTCAGGCAGATCGTGAGCCAGCACGCGCCCATCAGCCATCCGGCCAGCACGTCCGTCGGCCAGTGCACGCCCAGGTAGAGACGCGACAAGCCGACAGCGAGCACGAACAGGACGGCGAGCGCGGTCACCACGGCCCTGGCGACCGGCCGGAGCCAGGGCAGTGCGACGACGACCAGGATCCCGATCACCACCGTCGAGCCGAGGGCGTGGCCGGACGGGTAGGAGTGGTTCGTCTCGGTGACGAGGTGATCGACTACCGGCGGGCGGTCGCGCCCGATCAGGAGTTTGCCGAAGAAGACGATCAGGCCCGCCCCGGCCGAGGTCACGGCGACGAGCACGGCCCGGTTCCAATACCTGCGCCAGGCCAGGAGCAGACAGGCCAGCGTCGCGTAGACCGTGACCGACGTGGTGCCGCCCGCATCGCTGATCGCCTTCGCGACCGTGGTCCAGGTGTCGGTGCGGTGGTCGATGAACCACTGCAACCAGGCCGCATCGGGTCCGGCGGGACCGTGAGCCCAGACCACCACGCAGGTGAGGGCGATGATGACCGCCGCCAGCACGGACGCGATGAACACACCGGTGAGCGTGTAGTCGGCCGGTGGTGTCGTCGGCGCGGTCTCCTTCGGCGTGGGCGGTGTGGACGGCATGTCATCGAGGTTGCCACGCCTTCGCTGAGAGAATCTCGAGAGCTGGGTTCCCGTGGTGGGTACGGGCCGTGGCCACCGGGCCCTGGCGGCGGAGCCGAAACAGTCGCATACTCGGAGATGTAAGCATCGGCTGATTACTAGATGACCATCCAGCCTTCGGAAGAAGAGTGCTGACATGAACGATATTTCGATCGACACTCCCTATTTGTCCGGCGTCTCCCGGACCGGCATCGAAAATGCTCTGGTCACGGCGGGGTACGACCTCCACCATGTGCAGCTCACCGATCTCACCCTGGTGGAGGACTTTCACACCATGGGCCGGATCGCCACGGGCGCGCTGGTGGAGCTGGCGGGAATCACCGCGGAATCACGGGTGCTGGATGCCGGCAGCGGGATCGGGGGGACCGCGCGATTCATCGCCGACAGCCGGGGATGCCGGGTCACGACCGTGGACCTGACCGAGGACTACTGCGAGACGGCGCGATGGATCAACAAGCTTGTCGGACTGGATGATCGGATCACGGTGCGACAGGGCGACGTCACCGATCTACCGTTCGCGGACAACAGCTTCGACGCGATCATCAGCCAGCACGTGCAGATGAACATCGCCGACAAGGACGGCCTCTACCGCGAGGCGCATCGCGTGCTGGATACCGGTGGCCTGCTGGCCCTCTGGGATATCACCACGGCATCCGAGGGTGAGCCCGACTTCCCGCTCCCCTGGGCGGACCGCGCGGACCAGAGTCATCTGGTGACCGCCGGCGAACTGCGCGCGGCCGTCGAACGATCGGGCCTGACCGTGGAACAGTGGGAGGACCTCACCGAGCAGGCGACCACCGTCATGCGGATGGTGCTGGCGAATCCGCCGAATCCCGTTGGCCTGCAATCCTTCGTCGCGAACTTCCCGGCCAAGATCGAGCACCTGACCGAGGCGCTCGCGGACGGGCGCTTGCGGGCGATCCGGGGAATCGCCCGCAAGCCCTGATCAGCTCGGTAACCCTCGTCAGCTCAGCTCAGCGCAGCGTGACCGTGGTCGGCAGCGTGGCGAAGCCGCGGTTGTTGGAGGCATGGATGCGCTTGCTGCCCGCGGCGTCCACCTCGAAATCGGCTACGCGGGAAGCGATTTCCTGCAGGGCCGTGCGCAGCTCCAGCAACGCCAGGTTGGAGCCCAGGCAGTGGTGGCGGCCGCTGCCGAAGACCAGCGAGGCGGAGGTGTCGCGGTCCAGGTCGAAGGCGTCCGGGTCGGCGAAGACCTCCGGGTCGCGGTTGGCGGCGCCGGTGAGCAGCAGCACGCGGGCGTCGGCGGGGATGGTGACGCCGTGCAACTCGACCGCCTCGGTGGTGGTGCGCAGCTGGGTCTGGGTGGCCGGATCCCAGCGCATGGCCTCGGCGATCCAGTCGTCGATCCGGCCGTCGAGCGCGGCACGGCGGGCCTCCGGGTGCAGGGCGGCGGCGTTCCAGGCATTGCCGAAGGTCAGCATGCTGGTCTCGATACCCGCGCCGACCAGCAGGATCAGCACGCCCACGATCTCCTCGGGGGTGAGCCGATCATCGCCCTCGGCGGCGTCGAGCAGACCGGAGAGCAGGTCCTCCTGGCGGGACTTGCTGCGCTCGATGGTCAGCTCGGTGTAGTAGCCGACCAGCGCGCCGATCGCCTGCATGGCCTCGGGCCGCAGGTCGGTGGACTCCTCCTCGGTGTACATGATCTCCATGCCGAGCTTGCGCAGCATCTCCCGATCACCCTCGGGCACGCCGACCAACTCGGAGATCACCTCGGTCGGGAACGGTCCCGCGAACTCCGCCATCAGATCGAAGCTGCCGCGCGCGAGCAGCGGTTCCAGCATCGAGACCGCGATCTCGCGCAGCCGCGGCCCCAGCGCCTGCACCCGGTGCGCGGTGAAGGCCCGCGTCACCAGGCCGCGCAGCCGGGTGTGCTTGGGCGGGTCCATGGCGACGAAGGAGAAGAAGCGCTCGGCCTGCGGGCCCCAGAAGGCGGGCTCCATGCGCAAGCCGTTCTTGCTGGAGAAACGATCCGAATCGCGGAGGGCGGCGAGTACGTCCGCGTGGCGCGACAGGGCCCAGAAATCGTCGGTCTCGTTCCGGTAGACCGGGGCCTCGCTGCGCAACCTGGCATAGTAAGGGTACGGATCGGAATGGACTTCGAAATCGAACGGGCTGTATCGCAACTGCATGACGAACCTTCCGGCGATGTCGCGGCGCGGGCGCGGGACCGCCGCTACCGATCCGCAACTGGAGCTGACATAGTCAGACAGTAGCCGAAAAGGATTGGGAGCGTTGTGAACTCGGATTCAGCGGCAGAGCGCGTCGACACCACCAAACCACACCCGGCCCGCCGGTACGACTATTGGCTGGGTGGTAAGGACAATTTCCCCGCGGATCGCGAGTCCGCCGACGCGGTCGCCGAGGCCTTTCCGACGGTCCAGCTCGCCGCGGTCGAGAACCGGAATTTCCTGCGGCGCGCCGTCGCCTATCTGACCGGTGAGGCCGGAATTCGCCAGTTCCTCGATATCGGCACCGGCCTGCCCACCGCGGGCAATGTGCACGAGATCGCCCAGGGCATCGCCCCCGAATCCCGCATCGTCTACGTCGACAACGACCCCATCGTGCTGGTGCACGCCCGGCACCTGCTCGACAGCTCCCCCGAGGGCAGGACCGCCTACCTGGACGCGGACCTCCGCGACCCGAAGCACATCCTCGACCACCCCGATCTACGCTCGACCATCGACCTGAGTCAGCCGGTCGCGCTCATGGTGGTGGCGGTGGCGCACTTCATGCCCGACGACGAGCACCCCTACGAGCTGATCCGCACGCTCACCGACGCGCTGGCGCCGGGCAGCTACCTGGTCATGTCGCACGCCACCAACGACTATTTCGACGAGCACGACCTGGCCCGGTCGGCTGAGGCCAACACCCGCAGCGGCGTGCCCTTCCAACTACGCTCGAGCACCGAATTCGCCCAGTTCTTCGACGGCTTCACCCTGGTCCCGCCGGGAATCACCGCGGTCACGCTGTGGCGGCCGGAGGAGTATCGGCCGCATCCGCGACCGGAGGCGGTGTCCATGCTCGGCGCGGTGGCCCGGATTCCCTGACCGGTCCGCGCCGAGCCGCGTGGTCACAGCCTGCCGACATCCTTGAGCACCCGCCGGGCCTGCGCGAAGAGCATGCCCACATTGACCGACTTGCGGCACACCACGACCACGACCACGTCCTCGCGGCTCTCGGTCCGCACGAACAGGTGGGTGAGGTTGTCACTGTTGACCAGGATCTCCTGGAAGTAGTGGCGGTCGGAGCGGATGCCGCGGCGCTCCTTCCAGATGTTCTCGATCATGACCACATTGCGGCCTTGGAACAGCTCCAGCGTGGCAGCGGCCAGCAGATCGAGCACTTCGGTGGGGTGGTTGTCGACGGTCTCCACGGCCAGCAACATGCCGGTCGACATATCGATCGCGCCCGCGGCGATGCAGTCGGGCACGTCCGATCGCAGCACCTTGACCAGCGTCGCGATTCGATCCGTCATGCTGCCGGGCGCGCCGGCTCCGCTCGGATTGTTCATTGCGTCCTCTCTGATTTCCTTGGGGTGAGGCTTCGTTGGCCGCCCCGCAGCATGGGCTGGGGCGGGCTGGGCGGGAGCGCGTCATTGATGCCGCTGGCCCCGCGGCGGCGGCGCGGCAGCAGAGTGCGGCCGGTCAGGCCACGGGCGGGCGCGGGGTCGAGCGGGGTCGGATCGACTTCCACCGGCGCGATGACGAGCAGGTCGTCGTCGAGCATCCGGACCACCTCGACGGTGACCGCGTACAGGCTGCGGCACAACAACTTCGCGATATCGCGGCAGCTGCGGCGGCCGTTGGACCACAGCAGGATCTCGCGGCGGTGGCCGCTGCCCGGACCGCTGAGCAACACCCGGCCGCGTTCGGTGAGCTGCAGGTGATTGCGGTGCGGGGAGACGCGGCCGTGGGCGAGCGCGCCCAGCCGCCGTTCGGTCTCCAGCAGGATCCACCCGGGTTCGAAGCCGGGCACCTGCGCCGCGGCGTCCTCGAATGTGTCGGGCGCGTCGGTGGATTCGAGGTCGGCGTTCGATTGCCAGAAGCAGTTGCCGATCCAGCCCGAGGTGATGGCGAAACAGCCGTCCACGGCGGCCATCATGGTCACCACGCGCAGATCGGCCTCTCCGGTGGAGGTGCGCCCGGGGCGCGCGAGCAATTCGCGCACCCCGGGCGCGCCGGGCGAGTCCACCGTGACCACCAGCCCGTGGACGACGTGGAGGTCGCCACCCGGCTCCCCGGTCACCCGCAGTACCCCGGTCCGCGTGGTGGCCGCGGCCTGCGCCAGTTCCCGGACCAGTTCGCGGGCCGATTCGCGGTCCAAGGCCGGTAGGCGCCCGGCGACAGGTCCCGTAGTCATGCGCGAACTCCTGGGGAAATAGGCAGAACGACATGGCGCGAATGCGCGACCGACAGCGAAACGCGCACGCCTGGTTGATATTTCGACGGCGAATCGCATCGACCCCGCTCACCGCGTGTGGGATATCGTGACAGCCCAGCAGTTTTGGAGCAATGGATTCCTGCGAATCGAGTACTTAAGTCCCTTCGCGGCTACCGAATTCGCCGGGGTGGGATCCAGCATCACCAGCGCAAGCGATCCGCTACATGCACGCCACCGGGGTTAAGACTTATTGACAGAGACAGCGCGGAGTCACAATTGTTCCCGACGGAATTATATTGCGGCGCAATATGAACCGCCCGGTCGAATTGATTTGCCCGATGTCGAATCGTCGCGATGATCGAGGCGTCACCGATCGTGCGGGACGACGCATTCGGCCAAGGCCAGCAGATCCGCGGCGGGACGTCCCTCCAGCATGTCCGCGGCGGCGCGCATATGCCGCAGGGATTCCGCTTGCGCCCAAGCTTTTCCACCCGCACGCGCGATGAGATCCGCGGCGTGCGCGGCCGATTCCCGATCCAGAGCGGTAGCCGAGGCGTAGAGCTCGGCGAACTCGCGGCCCGCCGGCGTCGGCGACTCGAGGGCCGCCACCACGGGTAAGGAGTGCTTGCGCCGCATCAGATCATGGCCGACCGGTCGGCTCGGATTGCCGGGCTCACCCCAGATCCCGCGCAGGTCGTCACACAGCTGACAGGCGATGCCCAGCTCCCGGCCGAACCGGTCCATGGCCGCCACCACCTCCGAGGGCGCGCCCGCGCACAAGGCGCCCATGGCGCACGCGCACCCCAGCAGGGCCGCCCGCTGGTGGCGCAGCGTCTCCAGGCACTCCTCGAGCGACCCGGCCGGAGCGGATTCCTGGGCCCGGTCGTGATGCCGGCCCAGGCAGAGCTCGATGACCACGTCCGCCAGGCGCGCGATGCTGTCCAGCGTCGCGGTCGCCGGGGCGTCGGCCAGGGTCCAGATGGCCAGGCTGTGCAGGGCGTCCCCGACCAGCACCGCGTCGTCCACACCCCACAACTGCCACACCGTGGGACGCCCCCGGCGCACAGCGCCGCCCTCCACGATGTCGTCGTGGATGACCGTGAAGTTGTGCACCATCTCGACCGCGGCCGCGGCGTGCACGGCGGCGGCGGGCTCGGTGTCCAGGGCCGCGGCGGCCGCCAGCACCAGCGCCGGGCGCAGTCCCCGGCCCGACTCCCCCTCCGTCACCACACCGTTCGCGTCGCACCAGCCCACGTGGTACTCGGCCATCAGGCGCAGTTCGCTGGGCAGGGTGTCGAACGCGGCCCGCAGCAGCGGCCGAGTGAGGCGCTTGGCCCGCCGCAACAGGTGTGTGGCCCGCTCATCGGCCCCGATTCCGCTGTCCCGCGCGCCTTTCCGATGAGAGAAGGCGGCGCCGGCCGCTGTCGACGAACTCATGGCAACCTCCAGTGAACTGCTGCGGACTCGTGGTCGCCGGACCCGACCGGGTCGGCGCCGACCCGATGGACACCGGGCCCCGCGAGATATGGGTGCCGACCGCTCAGCGACGAGCCGCGGGGGCGGCGTGCACGCTGACGAACGGCCCCAGCGGGCGGCCGAGCGCTTGCCTGGGCCGAGACACGCGCGGCGCTGCCTCGGAGTAACGTCCGGTCCTGATGTGCCAGTGCAGGTTTCCGGCCATGTGATCGCGCAGCCGATCGACGTGCGTCAGCAGCGCGGCCCGAACCTCCTCCGACAGTTGATGATCGGCCATGAAGCCCGGAAGCTGATCGCGGACAACGAGTTCGAACTGCCGCAGCCGCTCATTGGCCAGGTCCACCACGATGGCCGACGCGCGCTCCCGCGAACAGCCCAGGAACGACTGCGTCAGATACACCAGATTGTGCAGTTCGTGGTCATATTCGATTTCCCGCTGATACGAGTACAGATCATTGACCAGACCGGTGTAGTCCTGCGCCGAATGTTGCAGCTGCCGGACGATACCGGAGTCCGCGAGGTCCGCGACCGCCGGATCCGAGACAACTCCGGGCGAATGGAGCGCATCCAGCGCGCCGAACAAGGGACCACCGGAGGTGATCCGCCGCAATTCGAGATAGTCGACCGGGTCCGGCAAACGGTTCCGGGTCTCGTTCTCCAGCACGGTGATCCAGCCGTCGACGAGTTCGATCAGCGCCGCACGCAATCGATTCCGGCCGCTGTCGTCGCACACCGCCGACGTCTCCCGCCACAGCGCGGCCAGACCGAATTCGAGCGGACTGGACGGCGCCGGCGCGCTCTCGCTCAGCTGAAGAGGTAAGCGCCGCAATTGATCCCGTCCCGAAACCGGATCGGCCCGGAACACCCGGGTCCCCAGATCATCGGCGTAGCTGCCCCAGGTGCACCAGCGCGAGCGCAGCTTCAAGGTCTCCGCGTCGGCCTCGGGGTCGGCCATCGCCAGGAGCGCCGGAAAGTCCGCGTCCGCCAGCGATTCCGCTGTCCAGCCCACCCGCGGATCCAGCAGTCCCACCGAGGCCGCCCACTCCGCGACATCGGCGCGGGCCAGCTCCACGTGCGGATTCACCCCCACGACGTAGGGCATCTCCAGCCCATTGACCGGCAGCGGACCCGCCACCCGGGGCGGTGGCACATGCTGATTCAGCTGTACCCGCAGCCCGGGCCGCAGCCGTGCGCCGGCGGTGCCCAGGCCGGTCGGCCCCCGATCGACGCCGCTGTTCATGTATCGACTGGACCGCAGATGCCATTCGTGCCCACCGGACTGCCAGTCCTGCAGTCCCAGCGTGTAGCGCGTCACCGCGAGCTGCTCCTCGGGAGTGGCCGCGCGTTCGGTGAACAACGGGGGCACCTCGGCGAGCGCGGTGTGCTCGAACTGCTTGAGGCGGGAGGTCAGCACGTCATTGGTGAGCTCGGCGGCCGCCTGGGTGGGTAAGCCCAGGAACCGTTCCAGCACCAGCACCATGTTGGCGTTCTCACCCTCGACCCGCACCTCCCGTTCGTAGGAGAACAGGTCGTTGCGCAGATGCACTGCGTCGGAGAAGGTTTCGCACAGCACCCGCAGCGGGCGCTCCTCGGCGAAACGGCCGGGCACCTCGGCGCCGCAGGCGAATTCCACCAGTGCGGCCGACCAGGGCGCGCCGCCCACCCGGCGGCGCATCTCGATGTACTCGACCGGATTGGCGACCCGGTCGCGGGCGATATTGTCCAATTCCCAGAGGGATTCGACCATGAGGTTGTGGGTGGAGCGGCGCATGCGCCGCCGCCAGTCCTCCGACATGACGGGCACGGTGCGGGCCCAGCAGTCGGCCAGCCCGGCCTCCGAGGCGTTCTCCGGTTCCGGTGCGGGACAACCCGGTTCGGCCATGAACTCTTCCAGGCGCGCCAGGTAGCGGGTGGCCTCGGCGCGGTTGCCGGTGCGCTTGTAGGCGTCGAGGAACCAGTCGTCGAAGTAGAAGACCCAGATGTACCACTCGGTCAGCAGCGTCAAAGTCTCGGCGTCGCAATCGGGATGGGTGTAGGCGCACAGCAGCGCGTACCCCATGCGCTCCAATTTCTCGGCGTCCCAGATGGGTTTGCCGTCGACCCCGGGCTCACCGAGCATACCCAGGCGCTCGGCCCACGCGGCGGCGTGGACGCGGGCGTAGTCGTGATGGGGATTGAGCCGGGCGGGGTGCGGGGAATAGAAATCGGGCAGGGTGAAGGGCTTCACTGCGGGGCCCTCTCGCTGGGCTGATCAATAGGACATGCCGGTGCGCACTGCTTTGGGGAAATATCGCTACTCGGGGAAAAGCCGAACGGGACCGCGTCGGAACTGCACTGCGAAGACGTGACTCTTACTGCGACAACGTGATCAGTGTCACAACCATGGTAAAGGCTCGTAGCCGTCTCGCCAACACCTCGCAATCTTCTCCGACCGACCGGTACCTCCCGGACCGGATCCCGGAGCCGTTCCCGGGATAGCCTGGGCGCTGCCCCACCCAACCGACCCACCCCGCCCAGGAGGATCGTCCATGTCGAATCCCGCCGCCGACCGCACCCCGATCCTGCAGCGGCTGGGCGATCGTGGCCGGGTCCGGGTGATCGTCGCCGGCGGCGGCACCGGCGGCCACACCTATCCGGCGGTCGCCGCGGTCCGGGCGCTGCGCGATCTGGCCGCCGAGGCCGGCGCCACCGCCGAGGTGCTGTGGGTCGGCGTGCCCGACAGTCTCGAACAGCGGGTGGCGGCCGAGAACGACATCGACTTCACCGGCATCAAGGCCGGAAAGCTGCGGCGCGACCGCAATCCGCTGAAAATGCTCAACAAGGACAATGCCCGCGACGCGCTGCGGGTGCCGGTCAGCGTGCTCACCGCCCAGGGCGTGGTGGGCCGCTTCCGGCCGGACGCGGTGCTGTGCACCGGCGGCTACGTGTGCGCCCCCATCGGCATGGCCGCCGCGCTGCGCCGCCGCCCGCTGGTGATCCACGAGCAGACCACCGGCATCGGCAAGGCCAACCTGCTGCTGGCCCGGATGGCCGACCGCATCGCGCTGTCCTCCGAGGCCTCCATCGCCATGCTGCCCGCCAAGGTCCGGGGCCGGGCCCTGGTCACCGGCAACCCGATTCGGCCCGCGCTCACCACCGGCGACCCCGCCGCGGCGGTCAAGGCCCTCGACTGGGACGGCTACGCCCCCGGCCTGCCGACCGTCTACATCACCGGCGGCGCGCAGGGCGCGGTGCAGATCAACGATCTGATCCGGGAGCTGCTGCCCGAACTGCTGCACTCCGCCAACGTGATTCACCAGTGCGGGCGGCTGTCCTTCGAGCAGGTGCGCGACTTCGCCGCCACCCTGCCCGAGGACGTGCGCGGCCGGTACCTGGTGCGCGAGTTCATCGGCCCGGAGCTCCCGGACGTGCTGGCGCTCACCGATGTGGTGATATCCCGTTCCGGCGCGGGCACTCTCGCGGAACTCACCACCCTGGGCAAGCCGTCGGTGCTGATCCCCTACCCGCATTCGGTGGGCGGGGAGCAGATCCGCAACGCGCGGATCCTGGCCGACCACAATGCGGCCCGCGCCCTGGTCGGCGAGGACGCCACCACCGCCAATCTGCGCGCCGCCCTGACCGAGCTGCTCACCGAATCCGAGACCCGCGCAGCCGTTTCCGCCGCGGCCCGCGCCCTCGGACACCCGGAGGCCGCCGAGCACCTGGCCCTGACCGTGCTGGACCTCGCCACGCGGTGAACCCGGTCGCCGCGCGGTGATTCCGGTCCACGCGAGCGATCCCACAGGCGAGTCTCAGCCGGGGTAGGTATGGTCGAAGGTGTCAGCAAGTTCTCGGCTAGTACCGAGAAGATTGGAGATGCCAGCCATGCAAATCCAGGTCTTCGCCGACAAGAACGTCGGTGGCGGCGCGATCGCCCAGGATGCAACCGATACCATCGCTGCGATTCTGGACCGGTTCGCGGATCATCTCACCCGGGTCGAGGCCCACATCACCGATGTGAACGGCCACAAGGGTGGTTCCGAAGACAAGAAGTGCACCCTCGAGGCCCGGCCCAAGGGCCAGCCACCGGTCGCCACCACGCATCGCGCGGCCACCGTCGAGGACGCCTACACCGGGGCCGCCGACAGCATGGCACACCTGCTCGACAGCAGGTTCGGAAGACTGCATCACGCCAAGGGCGGCGAATCCATTCGTCACCTGGTGGCGGACTGAGCCGGCCAACTCTCGGGGCTTTCAGGGGTAAGTCCCTGAAGGCCCACCCGTGGAGAAGCAGTTCGATTCTCCGGGGCAGCTGAAGCCCCATCCAGGGGGAAGCGTTTACGGAAGGAGCCCGAGGCGGCGTGCTCGCACGACCGCCTCGTGGCGATTGTGCGCGCCCAGTTTGGTCATGGCGCTGCGCAGGTAGCTCTTCACCGTCTCCGGGCTCACCGAAAGCCGCTGGGCCGCTTCCACATTGGTGCAACCCAGGGCGATATGGGACAGCACGTCCAGTTCGCGCGGAGCCAGCGTCACCGCGTCGTCGGCGGCCGCCACCCCCGACACCAGGCGGGCGAGTCTCTCCGTGACGTCCCGCAGCCGCGCCCGCGCGGTGGCATCGGAGACCACCTGGGTTATCCCCCGCAGCTCCGCGTGCAGATCCCGGAGTTGTTCGGTGGCAATCACATTGGCGCTGTTCATGGATTCCCGTGCGAAGGACAGCCGCAGCCGCCGATCCACCTCGTCGCGGATGGCCAGTTCCGTGCTGAGCCGCCGCGCGGCCTGCACCATCTCGTCGGCCACTCCGTCGCCGATCACCCCCGTTTCGCGATTGGCGACGTAGATCACCGCGCGCGCCTCGCCCTTGACCACCACCGGCACCGCCACCACCGAGCGCAGGCCCTCCCCCAGGACCGGGACGTCGTAGTGGTGGGTGATGGTGGACGCCGAGCGGTAGTCGGCCACCGAGCGCGGGCGGCCCGTCGCCACCGCCGAACCGCCCAGCCCGGAGCTGTGCGCGACCGCCAGCCCCCGCATGCCGTTGGTCCGGGTTCCGACGAACTCGCTGAGCACCAGCGTGCCCGCGTGCACCTCGCCCCCGAAGACGACCGGCAGCTTGCTCAGGGCGGCGAGCGCGCGCAGCTCAGCGCGCAGGGCGTCGCCGTCGCTGGGGCGCAGGAGCCCGTCGGCGGCCGTAGTCATCGGGTAGCCCCTTTCGGGGGTAGTCGAGGCTGGGTGTGACGTAGATCCTACTGGTGTGACCGAGAGCACGAGCTACACCTTCGGAGTCTGGGACGCTCCCCTGCTGGGGGACACCATCGGGGCGAACCTGGACCGGACCACGGCGGCGCATCCGGACCGCGAGGCCCTCATCGACTACACGACCGGCATCCGCTGGACCTACCGCGAGTTCACCGACGAGGTGAACGCCCTGGCCCTGGGCCTGCTGGCGGCCGGGATCGGCAAGGGCGACCGGGTAGGCATCTGGGCGCCGAACTGCCCGCAGTGGACGCTGACCCAGTACGCGACCGCCAAGATCGGCGCGATCCTGGTGAACATCAACCCGGCCTACCGGGCCCACGAGCTGCGCTACGTGCTGACTCAGGCGGAGATCCGGCTGCTCGTCGCGGCGCCCGCGTTCAAGACCTCCGACTACGCGGCCATGATCGACGAGGTTCGCCCGGAGTGCCCGGAGCTGGAGCAGGTGGTGCTGCTCGACAGCACCGAGTGGCGGGACCTGTTCGCCACCGGGCGCGCGGCCGATCCGGACCTGCTGGCGGCGGCGCAGTCGGCGCTGTCCACCGACGATCCGATCAATATCCAGTACACGTCCGGCACAACGGGTTTCCCCAAGGGCGCGACGCTCAGCCACCACAACATCCTCAACAACGGGTATTTCGTGGGCGAGCTGTGCGGCTACACCGAGCAGGACCGCATCTGCATCCCGGTCCCCTTCTACCACTGCTTCGGCATGGTGATGGGCAATCTGGCGGCCACCACGCACGGCGCGGCCATGGTGATCCCGGCCCCGGCCTTCGACGCCCGCGCCACCCTGGAAGCCGTTGCGGCCGAACGCTGCACCTCGCTGTACGGGGTGCCGACCATGTTCATCGCCGAACTGGCCGACCCGGACTTCGACGCCTACGACCTGTCCTCGCTGCGCACCGGCATCATGGCCGGATCGCCGTGCCCGGTGGAGGTGATGAAGCAGGTCATCGAGCGGATGGGCATGCGCGAGGTGAGCATCTGCTACGGCATGACCGAGACCTCCCCCGTGTCCACCCAGACCCGCCGCGACGATTCGCTGGTGCAGCGCACCGCCACCGTGGGCCGGGCCGGGCCGCACATCGAGGTCAAGATCGTGGACCCGGTGACCGGGGTGACGGTGCCGATCGGCACCGCGGGCGAGCTGTGCACGCGCGGCTACTCGGTGATGCTCGGCTACTGGGGTCAGCCCGAGAAGACCGCGGAGGCCATCGATTCCGCGCGCTGGATGCATACCGGCGACCTGGCCACCATGGACGCCGACGGGTACGTCGCCATCACCGGGCGGATCAAGGACATGGTGATCCGGGGCGGCGAGAACATCTACCCGCGCGAGATCGAGGAATTCCTCTACACCCATCCCGACATCCTCGACGCCCAGGTGATCGGCGTGCCCGACGCCAAGTACGGCGAGGAGCTGATGGCCTGGGTCCGGCTACGGCCCGGGGCGGAGGAGCTGACCGCCGAGACCCTGCGCGAGTACTGCACCGGCAAGCTCGCGCATTTCAAGGTGCCGCGTTACGTGCACGTCGTCGAGGAGTTCCCGATGACGGTGACCGGCAAGATTCGCAAGGTCGAGATGCGGGAGATCAGCGCGCGGCTACTGGGAACGACCGAGGAGAACGCGTGAACAACGTCAATACCGAGGCCTATCGCGCGGCCCGTGACGGGCTGCTGGCCGCCGCCACCGACTACGACGCGGCGGTGCGCGATTTCGAGTGGCCGCGACTGTCCGGTGAATTCAACTGGGCGATCGACTGGTTCGACGTCATCGCCCGCGGCAACGACCGGCCCGCGCTCTGGATCGTCGAGGAGGACGGGTCCGAGCAGCAGGTCGGCTTCGCCGAGATGGCCGAGCGCTCGGATCGGGTGGCCACCTGGCTGGCCGGGCTGGGCGTGGGCAAGGGCGATCGGGTGATGCTCATGCTGGGCAATCAGGTCGAGCTGTGGGAGGCCATGCTGGCCGTGGCCAAACTGGGCGCGGTCATCATGCCGACCACCGGCGCGCTGGGCCCGGCCGACCTGAGCGACCGGATCGAACGGGCCGGAGCGCGTTTCGTCATCGCCAACCAGGGCGACGCGGGCAAGTTCGACGAGGTGCCCGGCGACTACACCCGAATCGTGGTGGGCGGGGCCGTCTCCGGTTGGCAGAGCTATGCCGATGCCGCGGCGGTCGAGTCGGCCGGTCCGTTCCGGTCGGTCACCGAGGTGACCGATCCGCTGCTGGTGTACTTCACCTCCGGCACCACCAGCAAGCCGAAGATGGTGCAGCACTCCCAGATCAGCTACCCGGTCGGTCATTTGACCACCATGTACTGGATCGGCGTCCGGCCCGGCGACACACACCTGGCCATCAGCGCGCCCGGCTGGGCCAAGCACGCCTGGAGCTGCTTCTTCACGCCGTGGCTGGCCGAGGCCACCGTCTTCGTCTACAACTACGCGCGTTTCGACGCCGCCGCCCTGCTCGCGCAGCTGCGCCGGGCCGAAGTGAACACGTTCTGCGCGCCGCCCACGGTGTGGCGCATGCTCATCCAGGCCGATCTGGGCGAGCGTCCGGCCGGGCTGCGCGAAATCCTCGGCGCGGGTGAACCATTGAACCCCGACGTCATCGCGCAGGTGGAGAAGGCGTGGGGCCTGACCATCCGTGACGGCTTCGGCCAGACCGAAACCACCCTGCAGGTGGGCAATACGCCCGGACAGCCGCTGGTGCCCGGCTCCATGGGCCGTCCCGCGCCGGGTGTGCCGGTGGCGCTGGTGGATCCGATCACCGGGCAGCTCGCCGACGAGGGCGAGATCTGCCTGGACCTGTCCGCTGGGCCGGTCAACCTGATGACCGGCTACCTGGGCGATCCCGAACGCAATGCCGCGGTCATGGCGGGCGGATACTACCACACCGGCGATGTCGCGGCCCGGGACGCGAACGGCTACATCACCTACATCGGACGCACCGACGACGTGTTCAAATCCTCCGATTACAAGGTGTCGCCGTTCGAATTGGAGAGCGTGCTCATCGAGCATCCGGCCGTGGTGGAGGCCGCTGTGGTCCCGCAACCGGACGACACGCGGCTTGCCGTGCCGAAGGCATACGTTTCGCTGGCTGCGGGATGGGAACCCAACGCCGAAACCGCCCGCGCCATCCTCGAATACGCCCGCGACCACCTGGCTCCCTACCTGCGTGTCCGCCGGGTGGAGTTCACCGAACTACCGAAGACCATCTCCGGCAAGATCCGCCGCGTGGACCTGCGCCACCGCGAGGAACAGGCGCACGCGGAAGGCGTCACCATCCCCACCGAGTACCGCTACGAGGACGTCCTGACCGACACCACCCGCTGAACCCGCCCCACCCGTACCGACCCGCCCTGCCCCTGCGACAGATAGGAACACCCGTGTCCCACACCGTGGAGTCCGCGACCGCCTACGTCATCGCCGCCCTGGAGGCCAAGGGAACCGCCTCCCGCGACGACTTCGACGTGTCCGGGATCGTCAGCGCCACCCACAACATCATGCAGACATGGGATTTCCGCGCGGTCGCCCGAGACCGCTTCTGGGGCATCGCCGCCACCTTCATCCGAGCCTGACGAGCGGGCTCTCTCACAGTTCCGCGAATTCCGGGTTTCCAGCCCGGAATTGCCCTCACCATTGGCACGTGCACACCTCCGACTCCGTGCTGCTGCCCCGCTTCGTGCTGTCCCGCGCCGCCTCGGCGGGCCTGGATCCGGCCCGCCTGGCGCGGGAGGCCGGGATACCGGGCTGGCTGCTGGCCGACGGGGACGCCCGGGTGTCGAGTGACTACTTCCCGCGCCTGTGGGAGCTCTTCGAGCACGAACTCGGCGACCCGGAGGCCACGCTGCGCGCCACGGGCAGCTACCGGCTCGGCGAATTCGGGCTGATCGACTACCTGATCTCGACCGCGGACACCGTCGGCGCGGGGCTGGGGGTGCTGGGACCCTACGTCGGCTCGATCTCCACCAACTTCCGCATCGAGGCCGGCGCGCAGACCGAGACCGAATCCACCTTCGACGTCTACACCGTCAATATGGCGGGCCGTGGACGTGATCTGTCGGTGCAGATGGCGCTGACCTCGCTGGTCTCGCGCATGCGCCAGATCACCGGGCAGCCCATGGATCCGGTGTGCGTCGAACTGCGCGAGCGCGCGCCGCGGCGGCTGGACGCGTTCACCGAGCAATTCGGCACGGCCAGCCTGGAATTCGGCGCCCCGATGGACCGCATCACCTATCGCAACACCGACTTCGAGCGGCCGCAGATCACCGCGGACCCCATGCTGGCGGCGGTGCTGCGCCGCCACGCCGCCACCATGCCGCCGCCGCCCCCGCGCGCCACCGAATGGCCCGACCGGGTGGCCACGGTGCTGGCCGAGGTGCTCGACGGCACCGACGCGCTGCTCGAACAAGTCGCGCGGCGCCTGTACACCAGCCCCCGCACCCTCCAGCGCCGCCTCGCCGAATCCGGCACCACCTGGCGGCTGGAGGTCGATCGGGCCCGCAAGCGGCATTTCGAAGACCCCGAGCCTGGGACGCCGCCCCCGGACGACGCGCTATGACGCCCGGGATCGACCGCGGTACCGGATCTCCAGGCTCGAAGGTGGATGGGTGACCGGATCGGACAGCGTGCTGCTGGCGCGCTTCGTACTCACCCGGGCTCGGGCCGCGGGTGTGGATCCGGTGGCGTTGGCGCGGGCGGCGGGGATCGGGCCGGGCGCGCTGGAAGCCTCGGCGGGAAGTGTTCCGGGGCAGTGTTATCCCCGTTTGTGGGAGTTGTTCGAGCGCAGGGTGGATGTGCCGCACGTGGGACTGCGGGCGGCCGAACGATATGGAATGGGGGAACTGGGGATGATGGATTATCTGCTCGCGACCGCGCCGACGGTCGGCGAAGGCTTCCGGGCCGTCGGGGAATTCGGGTCGCGGCTGTCGGGCAACCGGCGGGTGGCCGTGGTCGCCGAGACCGATCGGCAGGTCACGTTCGCGTCGGAGACGGCGGCGCGGGGCCGGGGCGCGGAGGTCGCCGCGCAGGCGAGTTTCGCCTACCTCACCGGCCGGGCCCGGCTGGCCGCGCGGGCGCGGATCGCGCCGGTGGCGGTCACCCTGCGGGAACGCGCGCCCCGACGACACGGCCCCTACCGGGAGTTCTTCGGCACGGCGGCAGTGGATTTCGGGGCCGAGGTCGACAGCCTGACGTTGCGCCGCGCGGACCTCGACCGGCCGCAGCATTCGGCCGATCCGGGCCTGGCCGCCGTGCTGCGACGCGGCGCGGCCGTCGCCACCCTGTCCACGCCGCCCGCCCGGGCCTGGGTCGATCTACTTGCGGCCGAACTCGATTCACTGAGCGATCCGGCCCCACCCGGACCGGATCGCGACACCGCGGGCTTCCGGGCGACGGTGTCCCTCGACACCGTCTCACTATCCGATATCGCGCGCCGGCTGGGTGCCAGCCCGCGCACCGTGCAGCGGCGGCTGGCCGCGGCCGGAACCAGCTGGAGTCGGGAGCTGGCGAATGCTCGCCGCCGGGCCGCGTGGTGACGGTCGGCCGTGAACACTCGATCCGATTGTCACGACAGCATTCTCATGGCCCGGTTCGCGTTGGAGCGGGCGGTGCGGGCCGGACTCGACGCCGACCGGATCGCCCGGACGGCGGGCGTGCCCGCCTGGCGCGACGGCGGTGAGGGCACCCGGGTGTCGTCCCGGTATTGCCTGCGGGTGTGGGAGCTGATCGAGCGCGAGACCGGGGATCCCGATATCGCGCTGCGCGTGTCCGACGAGAGCACCACCGGTGAGTTCGGGCTGCTCGAATATCTGTTCCTGTCCGCGGCCACGCTCGGCGACGCGCTCGAGGCGTGCGTGCGCCATACCGGCAGTCTCACCACGAGTCACGGCTTCCGCGTCGCGCGCCGCGACGAGCAGGAGGTCTGCTACGAGGTGCGGTCGGCGGTGGACGACTGCCGGGGCCGGGAACTGTTGATACAGGCGGCTTTCGCGCTGCTCGTGGGGCGGGCGCGGGCCGCCACCCGCTGCCCCGTGGTGCCGGCGCGGGTGAGTTTCCGGCAGGCCGCGCCCGCCGATCTCGCCACCGTCACCGAGCTGTTCGGCACCCGCGCAATCGATTTCGACGCCCCGGCGGACGCGCTGACGCTGCGGGCCGCAGATCTGGCGCTGCCGATGAAGTCGGCCGATCCGGAGCTGACGGCGGTGCTGCTGACCTACGCGGCCACCCTGCCCGCCACCCCGGAGGTCGGGGTGACCTGGCTCGAGCAGCTCGGCGACGCCATCGATCTGGCTCTCGCCGATGGCGCGGCGACGCTGGAAGTGGTTGCGCGGCGGCTGCTGACGTCACCGAGATCACTCCAGCGCCGGCTGTCCGAGGCCGGAACCACTTGGCGGCGTGAGGTGGATCACGCACGCCGCCGCAGATTGCAACGCGCCGAACACCTTCCACGCGCCCAGCAGGCGGAATTCCTGGGTTACGCGGATCCGGCGAGCCTGCGCCGGGCGGTGCAGCGGTGGCGGGACCGGGCTGATCCGGAACCCGAAGACCCCCGCTGAGGAGCCGAAATCGCACCTACCGTACGGTATTCCGGCAACCTCACAGCAAGGTTGGCGTGTCCCGGACCGGTTTGGCGCTTTCGGAACTCCCGCGCGGGGCGGACGGAAATCAGACTGGACGGAAACGCCAGGACACTGTCACGCGTTCCCCCGGACCGGTACTCGATTGGAGCTTCCTCGTGCCCCACACCGCAGAAACCGCCACCGCCTACGTCGTCACCGCCGTGGAGGCCAAGGGCACCGCCACCCGGCACGACTTCGATATCAAGTCTATCGTGAGCACCACTCACAACCTCACCGAGAGCTGGGATTTCCACACCGTGGACCCGAACATGTTCTGGAACATCGTCGCCACGTTCCTCGAGCACTGAGATCGGTTCCCGCGCGCGTCAGATGCCGTCGACCGAGAGCGTCGCGTTCATCAGATTCATGGCCGCTGCGCACGGATCGAGCTGCGCGGTGTGATCGCGGTTCCGCACCCACCAGGTGACGGTGCCGGTATCGGCCACCGTCACCGCGCAACCACCCGGATCCGCCGGATCCCGCCAGTACATGCCGCCGAAGTTCCGCACCACGAGCCGCTCCACGCGGTATCCGAAGCGGTCGGCGATCCGCACCTCCCGCGCGAGCGTGTCGTCCCGCAGCCAGGCATAGGTGATGTCGACCACGCCGCCACCGTGATTCGTGGCGGTCCAGTCGCACACCGTGGGCTCGCTCTGCCGCCGCATACCGGTGACGCCGATGGCGGCGGCCAGCTTCTGATCCTCCAGGGGGCCACAGCCCGCCAGCAGGTTCGGATCGGCCGCGGGACGGGAGTCGGCCTGCCGGTCGGCGTGCGAACACCCGGACAGGGCGGCGATCACCAAGGCCGCCACCGTGATTCGCACTCCGCGGCGCGCCATCAACTCTGCCCCGCCTGTGTCAGGGTGGCCGCGGCCAGCTGCTCCACGCCCTGGCAGGCGCGCTCGCTCGACCGTTCGGACCAGTCGATGAAGTCGGTGTCGCCGAATGCCACCGCGACCTCACAGGATTGCGCGCCCCGCCATTCGATGCCCGGCTGTCCGGCGATCCGGACGGTGGCGGGACTGCCGGTGGTGACCTGGTCGCGGCGGTCCTGCAGCGAGCTGCCCCGGAACCAGTGGAAGGTGACGGCGTAGTCGCCGCCCGCGGCGGGCTGCCAGGCGCAGCCGATCGGATTGGCCGAAACCCGTTGCGCACCGGTCGATCCCGTGGCCTCGACCACCTCGGCGTCGGATGCGCCGCCACACAGGCCGATGGTGTCGGGAGACGGCGCGGCCGCCTTCGGCGCGGCGCTCGCGGTCGCCGCGGCCCGCTGATCCGAGGAGTACCTGCACCCCGCGACCGCCAGCCCGATCAAGGCGATCCCCACCGCCACGCGCGTCGCTCTCGTCACGCGGACCAGACTAGGCGAATCGGACCGGTCGTGCGCGTACACACTTTGACAACTCATCGGGGCTTTACTACCGTCGATAACGCACCTCGATAGGCGAGGCTCCTGCACGAACACAGGCCACTGATCTGACGACGTCGAGAGACGCCCAAGGTTAGGACAGATTTCCCCGGATTAAGGGGTAATCCAAAGTGGCTTTCCGATTCGGAACACGTCGTGCAGTGCCGAAGCTCTGACGAGAGGGGTGTGCGTCCTCCCCGGATTCCCCGGGTCGACCTCCCCCGTGTGCGCTGATGAGTCCGCGTATGAGCTGTGTGAGGAGGTGCCGGTCGGATGACAACCGATGACGACCCCGGACCTCCTGTCGCGCACTCGTAATTTCCCGGTATTCGGCGCCGCCCCCATCACCCTTTCGCGTGATTCGGTGTGCGCCTATTTCCGCGCGCCCTTTGTCGATTAGATGCGGATTCATCCAATGACGCTCCAGATCACCATTCCCAACCGTCCCGAAACACGGCAGCCGACGCCGCGTCCGCGAAACCGGCTGCGCGCCGTCGACTTTCTGGTGCTCGGCGCGGCCGTGTTCCTGATCGCCGTGGCGCTGCGGCTGTTCCGCGACATGTCGGTGCCGTGGACGCCGGGCTCCGGACCGGAATCGGTGTCGACCGATCCCCGGGAACTGCCGTACTACGCGGCGCGCACCACGCTGCGGATGTTCCTGGGGCTGGCGGCCTCGATCCTGTTCACGCTGGTCGTCGGCCAGTGGGCGGCGCATTCGCGGCGGGCCGAGAAGGTGCTGGTCCCGATGGTGGACGTGCTGCAATCGGTGCCGGTGCTGGCGCTGGTCTCCATCACGGTGTCCGCATTCGTGGCGCTGTTCCGCGGCTCCTTCCTGGGCGCGGAGGCGGTGTGCGTGTTCGCCATCTTCACCGCGATGGCCTGGAACATGACCTTCGCCTACTACCAGGCGGTGCGCACCCTCCCGCGGGAGCTCGACGACGCCGCCCGCATGCTGCGGCTCACCCGCTGGCAGCGGTTGTGGCAGCTGGAGGTGCCGGCCGCCATGGTGCCGTTGATCTGGAACGGGATGATGAGCTTCGGCGGCGCCTGGTTCATGCTCGCCGCGTCCGAGGTGATCACGGTGTCCGGGCGGGAAGAGGCGCTGCCGGGCATGGGCAGCTTCATCGCGGCGGCGACCTCGCAGGGGCAGGTCTCGCGACTGCTGCTGGGCGCGCTGGTCATGGTGGCCACCATCGTCGTCGTGAACGTGCTGTTCTGGCGGCCGCTCACCGCGTGGTCGGAGCGGTTCCGGGTGGAGCACACCGAAAGCGCCGAAGTCCCACGCAGTCTCGTGCTGGACCTGCTGCGGCGCAGCACGGTGCCGGGGCGGCTGGCGCGGGTGACACGACCGGTCGGTGAGGGGATCGATCGCGTCATGCGAGTGTTCGGGCGCAGCACCCGGTCCGCCTACGACGACCGTCCCGGCGGCCGGGCCGGGGACGTGGTCTTCTTCGGGCTGCTGCTGGCGGCGCTGGCCTGGGGCACCTGGACGCTGGCCGCCTACTTCGAAAGGACCGTCGGGCTGGCCGAATTCGGGCCCGCCACGCTCATGGGCCTGGCGAGTCTGAGCCGGGTGATCGTGCTGCTGGTGATGTCCACCGTGGTGTGGGTGCCGGTCGGGGTGTGGATCGGGTTGAACCCGCGGGTGTGCCGGTTCGCGCAGCCGGTGGTGCAGGTGCTGGCCAGTTTCCCGGCGCAGTTCCTGTTCATCTTCGTGATCGCGGCGCTCACCTGGACCGGCGTCTCGCTGAACATCGGCGGCATCGTGCTGATGGCTCTGGGCGCGCAGTGGTACGTGCTGTTCAACGTGATCGCCGCGGCCGGGCAGATCCCGACCGATCTGCGCGAGGCCATGGACGATCTCGGCGTGCACGGGTGGCTGCGGTGGAAGTCGTTGATCCTGCCCGCGATCGCCCCCGGCTATGTGGTCGGCGCGATCACCGCGTTCGGCGGGGCCTGGAACGCCACGCTGGTCGGCGAGGTGGTCGAGGCGGGCGGCACCCATCTGCAGGCATACGGGCTGGGCGCGTACATCACCAATGCCACCGCGGCGGACATGTTTCCGAAGGTGCTGCTGGGCACCGTGGTGATGAGCGTCGTCACCGTGACCATCAACCGGCTGGTGTGGCGTCGGCTGCAGCGCCGGGCCGAACAGCGTTTCTCGTTGAACTGAAACCGTTTTCGAAAGGAGGACAACCATGTCCACCCCCATCATCACCGTCGACCGCGTCAGCAAGCACTACACCGGGCCCACCGGTGCGCCGCTGCCGGTGCTCTCGGAGGTCTCGCTGGAGCTGCGCGAGAGCGAGATCGTCGCGCTGATCGGGCGGTCCGGGTCCGGCAAGTCCACGCTGCTGCGGATCATGGCCGGACTGGTCGCCCCGACGTCGGGATCCGCACGGCTGCACGGCGAGCGGATCACCGCGCCGCATCCGAGCGCCGCCATGGTGTTCCAGAACTTCGCGCTGCTGCCGTGGCTGACCGTGCGGCAGAACATCGAGCTCGGGCTGCGCGCCCAGGGCATGCCGAGCCGGGAACGCGCCGAACGGGTCACCGACGCCATCGACATGATCGGCCTCGGCGGCTTCGAGAACGCCTGTCCCAAGGAGCTTTCCGGCGGAATGCGCCAGCGCGTCGGCTTCGCGCGGGCCCTGGTGCTGCGACCCGAGGTCCTGCTCATGGACGAGCCGTTCTCCGCGCTGGACGTGCAGACCGCCGAGAACCTGCGGGGCGAGCTCATGCGGCTGTGGACCGAGACCGCCTTCCCCACCCGGACCATGCTGATGATCACCCACAATATCGAGGAGGCCGTCCTGCTCGCGGACCGAATCCTGGTGCTGGACAATGATCCCGGGCGAATCAAGGGCGAGATCCGGGTGCCGCTGGATCCGCCGCGCGACCCGCGCGCCGCCGGGTTCCAGGCGCTGACGGACCGGGCCTACCGGCTGCTGGTCGAGGGCAGCAAACGGAGGCTCGACCGCGACGCGGCCTGAGCAGGAGGAGGTCAGTCCGCGCGGCGGGCTCGGGCACGGCGTTTGCCTTCGTGCATGGCCTGCACCCGCGCCACCGGGATGGTGTGGCCCTCCGCGATGAGATCCGCCGGGAGCGTTTGCGGTTCGGGCATCGCCTCGGCCCACGGATCCCGGTCGCCGAGGATGGCGGCGGCGGTGCGCACGGTGAAATCGCGCGGATCGATCTCCGGCAGGTCGGCCCAGCCGACCGGGAACGACACCGTCGCGCCCGGCCGCACCCGCGGGCTGTACACCGACACCACCGTCGCCCCGCCGGCCCGGGTGGAATCCAGGAAAACCTTGCCGCCCCGGTCTTCTCGAATGAAGGCCGTGGTGGCCAGGTCCGGGTCGAGCCGTTCGGCCCGCGCAGCGATGGCCCGGGTGGCGGCCGCCGCGTCCTCGATATCGACCCCCGCCCGCACGGGCACGAAGATGTGCACCCCCTTGGACCCGCTGGTCTTCACCGCCCCCGCCAGCCCGTCGTCCGTCAGCGCCCGCCGAATCAGCTCGGCCGCGGCCACCGCCCGCGAAAACGGCTGTCCCGGTTCGGGATCGATATCCAGCACCAGATGCGTGGGCCCACCGGAGTAGTCGACCAGATCCTCCGCCAGCAGCAGCGTGACGTGGTACTCCACCGCCCGCTGATTCCCGAACCACAACAGTGTCCGCACCTCATCGCACAAGGCGTACGACACTTCCCGTTTGGAGCTCCCCGCCCACAAGGTCTTCCGCCGCACCCACTCCGGCGTGTACTTCGGCAGATTCTTCTGCATGAACGGCTCCTGTCCCGGCCGCACCCGCACCACCGACAACGGCCGGTCCCGCAGCGCCCCCACCATCCGCTCCCCCACCGCTTCGAGATAGTCGATCAGCTCCCCCTTGGTGGCCCCCGTCCCGTCGAACAGGGGACTGTCCAGACTGGAGAACTTCAGACCGGCCCGCGCGTCTTCGCCCATCGGCCCACCATGCGCCCCCACCGCACCCCCGTCAACCACCCCGGCCGGGTCCGCGATCACCGGTGAGGGGAGACCGAACCTAACATCGTGCGGATTCACCGGCGAGAGCAACAATCTGTCACCCTCGCGGCGGTCCGCGGGAGGAGCCTCGTTCACTAGGGTCGGAAGCATCAGGCAGCGTCGCCGACTGAATCACCGGTCTGGCCGCACGTCGTCCACCCGAGCTCCCGACCCAGGAACGGTGGAGAATGCCCGAAACCCGTCGCAGTCCCGTCCTGGTCGGACGGGCATCGCAGCTGGCCGACCTTCGTGAGCTCGTCCTCGATCAGAACATCCGGTTGCTCACCGTGACCGGGGGCGCCGGTGTCGGCAAGAGCCGGTTGGCCGCCACCGCCGTGCGGAATGCCGAGAGTCGGTTCATATCAGTCGATTTGGCCGAGACCAGCGAGGGCGAGCAAGCCTGGGGGACGATCCTGGACGCACTGGGTCGCCCGGCCGAGCCGCACACCACCCCGCCCGGACCGGATGCCGTGGCGGCGCGAATCGGCGTGGAACCGATGATTCTGCTGGCCGACAATTGCGATCTCGTCGCCCGCGATCTCGCGGCCGGACTGTCCGCGGTACTGGCCCGGTGTCCGGGGCTGACCGTGGTCGCGACCAGCCGCCACGCTCTCGACCTGTATCAGGAGGTGCTCTACCTGGTTCCGCCGCTGTCCATCGCCTCCGACGGGTCCGAGGCCAGTCCCGCCGCTCAGCTCTTGTGGAACTGCGTCGAAACCCGGTTCCGCGACGCGGCCATCGCCGCGGACCGATCGCAGCTCGAGCAGATCGCGGCCGAATTGGACGGCGTACCGGTGGGATTGGAGCTCGCCGCGACCGCGGTTGGGAGACTCGGAGCCGAACGAACGCTGGATCGGATCCGCTCCGGGCAACAGCTGCCGCCCTCGCCGTTCGTCGATGTCCCGTCGCGGCACCGCAGCATTCGCGCATGCGTGGAGTGGGCGCTGAGCGATCTCGACGAGATGGGCCTCTTCGTGCTGCTGCACGTCGCCGCTTCCAGCGTCCTCACCGATCTCGAGGAGGTGCTGCTGCTCAGCGGCGAGCGGGGTGATCCGATCGCCGGCAAGCTCGCCGAGCTCGTGGACCGCAGCCTGCTCGACCACTCGGTCGCCGAGAACGGTCACTACACCTATGCGATCTCGGGCTTCACCCGGTCGTTCTGCCGCCAGTTGCTGTTCGAGGATCGGGTCCTCGCGAAACGAGTGCGCTTCCGGCGCGCCGAGGGACTCCGTCTGCTGGCCCGCGAGATCACTCGGCTGCTCGCCGAGCCGGACGGCCGCGCCGAGGCGCTACGCCTGATCGACCGCTGGCTGCCGGACATCGTCGCCACCGTCCGGTACCTGATCGACCACGACGCGTATAGGGACGCCATCGAGCTGCTGTCCGAGCTGGAGGACGTCTGGATCGAACGGGGACTGCTCGCCGATGCCGAGGCCATCGTGGCCACCCTGCTGGCGGCGGTCGACTCCGGAGCCCACCCGCCCACGCTGATGGCCGCGGGTCGTGAGCTCCTGGGCCGCTGGGCACTGCGATCCGGGCGTTTCGAGGACGCGAAACGACTGCTCGCACCGGTCGTCTCCGCCCGGAATACCGACACCCGCCGTACCGACCCCGGCCTTGTCCATCGGGCGGGCCGCGCTCTGGCCCAGGTCCATCACGAGACCGGAAAGCCCCAGCGGGCCCGCACGCTGCTCGCTCGATTCCCCTCGGCCGCAGCCTCACCCGCGGAGCAGCCGGTCGCCGCACTCATGGAGGCGGTGATCGGACTCGGAGACGTGCCGCTAGAGGACGACGAAACCTGGTCGGCCCTGCGTGATCACGCGGCCGCCCTGCCCCGCCGCCGTGATCGGCTGACAGTCCTGAACACGCTCGGCCGGACCCTGCTGCGCGCCCGGTTGCCGCATCGCGCGCTGGAAGTCTTCCATCTCGTGCTGCGGACACCAGAACCGGTGATGAGCCTGCTGGAAATGGTGACGGCGCTGGAAGGCTGCGCCCGGGCCTACGATGCCGCCGGCGTCGAGTATTCCGAACAGACACACCGGCTTTCGGCGGCGGCCCACTGGATCCGGGCCAGCTGTTCGCTGTCCCGGATCGCGGGGAATTCGGCCGATCCGGCGGTGAGCACCATCGGCGCGGTACTCGACATCGACGAGGCCATCGCCTACGCGCTGTCCATACCGCTGCTGTCGCGCGCCGATCTGGGATCTCCGCTGCTGTCCCGGCTGACCAAGCGGCAGCTCGAGACGGCGCTGCTGGTCGCCGAGGGCATGACCAACCGCATGATCGCCAATCGCCTGGGGATCGCCGAATGGACGGTCGTGAACCACCTGCGGCAGGTCATGACGAGGCTGGACTGCCCCAGCCGATTACACGTCGCGCTGGTCATCGAACGCGAGACCCAGCAGCCCGCGTGACGAGTCCACCGCGTGGCGGCCGGGGCGACGCCGACCCGGCCACCACGGGCGGTATCACCGAACCGTCCCGGCCGGCCGACGCAGGAGGTCGAGTTCCTCCTCGAGATCGACCGGCGCGGTGTTGGTGAAGATCACGTGGTCGATACCCCGGCCCGCGAGCACGGCCGGATCCTCGCCGATCTGCCGGTCGTGGGCGGGGCTACTCCGAGATCCATGGTGTTCTCCTCGATCACCGGAGCGTGCGGAAGGTCGCTCGAATGTCCTCGATGACGGCGTCGGGGTTCTCCCACGGGGTGAAGTGGCCGCCGTGTTCGTGCGCGCCGATATGGACCGGGTTGTACCAACCGCGGTGGCGCGCATCGTCGAGGAAGACCCGGGCACGGTTGGCCGTGGTCACGTCGGGCGGGTTCTCGAAGCCGAGGAAGGTGAAACCCGTTGGCGCCTCGATGATCGGCGTGCGGTCGTGGGCGGGCGTCCACGGGTAGCGGTTGGCATTGATATAGGCGCGGATCGACGTGGTGATGGTGTTGCCGACCCACCACATGGTGGCGTTGGCGAGCAGATGGTCACGGGGGAAGACGCTTTCGACATCCCCGCCCGATTCACTCCATTCGGTCCAGCGCCGCAGAATCCACGACAGCATGCCGACCGGCGAGTCCGCCAAGCCGAACGACAGGTTCTGGGAATCGAGGATGTGGACCGCGCTGTGGGAGGCGTAGCGGTATTGGAACGCGAGGATGCCGTCCCGGATCTCGTCGGGGACCCCCGGCGGGACCATGAACCCGCCGGTGCCGTCCCAGGGCCGTTCACCCTGGAACACGTCCAGGTGTACGGGGTGCCCGAGCCAGATGCCGTGCAGGTCGGCGGCTCGCGCGTGGCCGAGTTGCGCGGTCACCAGCGCCCCGTAGTCGGCGCCGCCGGCCGCGTACTTCCCGAAGCCGAGATGGTCGGTCATCAGGCTGTGCCAGAGTTCGGACATCTTCCAGAAGTTCAGGTCCGTCCGCCCGGTGGGCGCGGAGAACCCGAAGCCGGGCAGCGAGGGCACGATCACCTCGAAGGCGTCGGCCGGATCGCCGCCGTAGCTGCCGGGATCGGCCAGCTGCTTGACGACCCGGGACCATTCCCGGAAGCTCCAGGGCCAGCCGTGGGTCAGGATCAACGGAATCGGCGCGGGGCCCCGGCCCGGTTCCCGGAGATAGTGGATCGGGACGCCGTCGACGATCGCACGGTAGTTGTCGTAGCTGTTGATCTCGGCTTCGGCGGCGCGCCAATCGAATTCGTCGATCCAGTACGCGACGAGCTCCTTCATGTACGCGACGCTGGTGCCGTAATAGGTCTCTTCTTCCCGGATATCGGCGGGCCAGCGGGTCGCGAGCAGGCGCGCCTTCAAGTCGTCGAGCGTCTCCTGCGGAACCGCGACCACGAACTTCTCCGGCGCAGCCGCGGTCACGGAAGCGGCTGTCCTGTCGTCGGTTACGGTCACTTGACTCGCCGCCTGATGGTCATCGGCATGCCGCCCTCCGGCCCGAGCACCCCGCGCATCCGCCATTTCGGGGTGTAGCCGGGGATCCGCTCGGGAGCGAACAGCCGAGCCAGGGTGACCAGCAGGATCTGCGCCTCCAGATAGGCGAAGCTCTTGCCGATGCATACCCTGGGTCCGGCCGAGAAGGGATGGAAGGCGAAGGGGTGCATGCTCTTCTCGGCATTGTCGGCCCATCGGTCCGGATCGAATCGCTCCGGATCGGTCCAGAAATCGGGATGCCGATGGGTGAGGTAGGGTGCGACCACCACGATCGAACCGGGTTGCGCCACATACGATCCTATGCGCACCGGCTCCACGACATCACGCAGGTACAGCGGCGCGGGCGGATGCAGACGCAGCGCCTCCTTGATCACGCACAGTGAGTACGGCGCGTGCTCCAGGTCGTCGACGGTGAAATCGCCGGGCAGGGCATCCACTTCAGCGCGCAGCCGGACCGCGGACTCGGGGTTGTTGGCCAGCAGATACCACACGAATGCCAAAGTGCGAGCGGTGGTTTCGTATCCGGCGATGAACATCGTCACGCACTGATCACGCAGGACCATGTCGGCCCGATCGGCTGGGCCCAACTTCGCCTCATTGGCGATCATCTTGGTGAGCAGGTCGTCGGGACGGTCCTGCGCGGGCATCCGCCGGCGTTCCGCGATCACGCCCAGAATGAACTCGTCGACCCGCTGTCGCGCCTGGTCGTAGCCGCGGCGACCAGATGTCGGAACCCACTCGGGCGCTTTGAACTTGTCGGTATTGCGCCCGGAGGTGTACGTGATCATGGTTTCCACCGCGCCCTTCAACTGGGCGATGACATCCCGGCCCGCCGTGCTGAACAACGTCTTGAGCAGGATGGAGGCGGTGAGCGTCGCCATCTCGGGCACCATGTCCACCGGTTCGCCGCCCGCGGACTCCGGGGTCCAGCGGGTACTGAACCACTGCACGTCCTCGAAGAACAACGGCACGTACTCGCGCACCGACTTCGGGGTGAAGAAGGGCGCCAGCACCTGACGCTGCGACTTCCATTGCGCGCCGACGCTGGTCGCGACGCCCTCGCCCATCCAGTACTTGCGCACCGGGTCGTAGCTCGCACCCTTGGTGTACTTGTCCATCTGCTCGAGCGTCACCATCCGGACGTGGTCGGGATGGGCCAGCACGACCAGCCGGCGCGGACCGACCTGCAGCTCGGAGACATCGCCGTGCTCGCGCCAGAGCTGCTCGACCACCCCCAGCAGGCCGTTCTTCTTGGTGTTCACCGCCGTGGCGAAGCCGTACTTGTCGCGGGTACCCGGCATGGGGAGTGTTTCACCGTCGCCGCCCAGGACATTCGATTGCGAATGGTCCACCGGGCAGCCTTTGACCTCGGTCATGTGTGTTTCACCTCGATACGAATAGAAGATCGAATGATCGCGCACTCAGGCGACTGCCCGAGTTTCCTTCTCCGGCTGGTCCGCCGACAGTTCGCGAATGAATTCCACGGCGATCTCGGCGACCGCCTGTGGCGATTTCAACCAGGACATGTGCCCCAACCCCGAGTCGATGACCTCCCGCCGCAGTGGCGCCCGGCCGAATTTGCCGACGAGCAGATCCGTTTCACGAATCGAGACCCGGCGGTCGGCCGCGAAATTGATCGCGAGTACCGGTGTCTCGCTACGGCCCATCGCCGCTTCGTAATCGAATTCCGCCCCGCGCGGCTCGAACCGCCCGGACAACACCATATTCGCGATGTCCGTGGTCAGACCCCGGGTCGGCCGACCCAGCATCTTGGTGGCGGGCAGCCAGCCGATCCGGGCGATGACGCCGAACAGCGCCCGGGCGCCCAGCCAGCGCCGCGTCGACACCGCCCGCAGCTCCGACACCGGCGCCAACCCCGAGGCCACCAGGATCAGCCCGGCAATGCGCTGATCACGGGCGACATGGCAGACGGCGAGCTGGCCGCCGAAGCTGTGGGCCAAGACGTAGACCGGGCGCCCGGCCGAGAGACCACGCGCGTACTCGGTGGTCAGGTGGTAGTCGTAAATCACCTGGTCGTGCATGCCGTAGCGACTCGAACGCGGCGGCCGGGGAGACGAATTCCCCTGACCGTGCAATTCACCCACCACGACGGTGCAGCCCTGGCGACTCAGTTCGGCCGCCAATCCGGAATACAGCGCGCCGGATGCCGCGATACCCGGCCAGACCACGACAACCGGTGCGTCATCGGTGTTTTCGGCACGGAATGTATTGACCACGGCGACAGTGCCGTCCGGCAACTCTATGGATCGTGTTGATTGCGTTTCGGACATAGTCGGCAACCCTTTCCGTTCTGACATCCACTCGAATCCGAGGCTCGCGGATCGATGGCCAGAGATTAGAGGGATCTGCTTTTCCTGGGCAATGCTGTGTTCAACCGCGTTCAACTGCGATTCGGTCGTCGGTTGAACGGGGGCTCGCCGCCAGTTCATCGGCGAATCTCCGCCAGCCCGCGGCACATTCGAGCGCGACCTGTGCGACCAGATCGGCACAGTGTGGCGGTACGGTCATGACCAGTTGTTCACGGGCGTGGTCGTCGAGCAGCTGCGAGCTGAGCAGCCGCAGCAGGGAGCGACCGGAACCGGACATCCGCAGGGAGGGATCACGATACATCGCACGGAGCAGATCGCCGGCGGTCTGCCCGCGCACCTGGACCGGCTTCGGGGTGCGCCGGGCCCGCGACGGCACCGGGTCCTCACCGCGATCCAGCCTCGCCCGGACGTCCCGGACCGTGGCCGGGGATATTCCGGCGGCACTGGCGATCTCGCGCAGTGAGGCGTCCGGTCGGGCGGCGAGCAATCGACTCGCCCGCGCCCGTCCGGCGGCGCTGTCCACCGGCCTGACCTTGCCGTCCCGCCCGAGCCTGGACTCCACCGCCGGGACCGCGCCCCCGGAATCGGTTCGCATCGCCGCGATCGTCTTCGCGGCCAGGCCGGTGACCGAGGCGAGCACGCGATCCGACCACTGCGGATGAGTCCGCAACAGGCGCAGCGTCGCCGCCGCGCGGTCGGCCGACGACAGTGGCAGACCGTGATGGACGTTCGCCCGCACCGCCAGTACGAAGGCGTCCGCCTCGGTGCCGTCGAAGTACACGATGTCGATCTGCGCGTCGCCGCGCAGCTCGGCCGCCCGCAGCCGATGCACCCCGTCGATCACCCGCATGGTCGGGCGGTGCACCAGGATCGGCGGCAGCCGGGTCTGCGATTCCGCCAGCCGCTCGACATGGTCGACATCGACACCGCCGATGCGCGGGTGATCCCCGATCAGCAGCGACACTGTCGCGGCCCGGACCACCTCGCTCTGCCCGGTCCCCCCGATCGCCTGAACTTCCGTACTCGACATGGAACCGGCCGACAGCCGCACCAGAGGTCGATCGCTCGAGTTCATGGTTCCCCTTGTCTCTTAACGGATTCGATGGATATCGAACGCTGCCATCGAAGCCGAGATTAGAACTCGTTCACCCCAGGCGGCCACCACGCGCGCCCGTCACGACCGAACCCAATCGGGCCCGGAGTCGCTTCATTGATCACGTGTAACACCTTGTGCAACAACATATTTCAGAGTGATGCGACAATTTCATTTCCGTCCTGTTCCCGGGCACACGTAGCAAGACATTGCTGCAATAGAACTCGTTACAGTCCTGTTTCAGGGCCTCCCATCCGCGCCCTCGGGGACGTTGCGCCAGCGGCTCGAAACACCTGTCTCGCCGGGATGGTTACTGCGTGTTTGGTTTTCCTCGAGGACCGCTCGAGCCGGGATTCACATACTCGGGACGCGAACAGCGACGTTCGGGATCTGACCCCGAGTAGCCATCGGCTACCTGCACGATTCGGAAGACATCATGAACGCCAATCTGATCGCGGCGGCCCAGGAGTTGGCCGCGCCGGGGGCACCGGACGGGCAACGGCGGGTGCTGGCCATGTTTCCCGGGCAGGGATCGCAGCGCGAGGGGATGGCCGCGCATTTGATTCGGGAGCACCCGGAGACCGCGGGGGCCGTGTTCGAGCGGGCCGACGAGTGCCTGGGGCTGCCGATGCGGGCGCTGTGCACGGAGGGGGACGCGGAGCAGTTGCGGGCCACCGAGGTGGCGCAGCCGGCGATTCTGGCCACGGCGCTGGCCACCTTCGAGGTCCTGCGGGCCGAGGGGTTCGCGCCCGACCTGGTGGCGGGGCACAGTCTCGGGGAGTTCGCGGCGCTGGCCGCGGCCGGAGTGCTGGATCTCGCCGACGCGTTGACGCTGGTGCGGCTGCGGGGTGAGCTGATGGCCGAGATCGCGGCGGCGGTGCCGGGCGCGATGACGGCCGTGTCCGGGGTGGACGCGGGGCGGATCGAGGAGATCTGCGCGGGCGTGGACGGGGTCGTCGAGCTCGCCAACTACAACGCGCCGGATCAGTCGGTCATCTCGGGGACGGCGGAGGCGGTCGCGGCCGCCACCGAGCTGCTGCGCGCCGCGGGGGCGGGCTCGCTGGTCGCGCTGCGGGTCGGCGCACCGTTCCACTGCTCGCTCATGGCGTCCCTCGAGGAGCGGTTCGCCGCCGGGCTGCACCTGGCCGACTTCCGCGATCCCACCACCACCGTCATCAGTTCCGTGACCGCACAACCGATTTCGAGCGGCAAAGAGGCGCGGGAACTGCTGCACCGCCAGCTCACCGCCCCGGTCCGCTGGATCGAGGTGATCGGCACCGCCGCCGAACTCGGCTGCACCGACTACCTCGAGATCGGCCCCGGACGCGTGCTGTCGGGGCTCGCCAACCGCATGGTCGGCGACGCCACCGTGCGCAGCACCCAGGACGCTCGCCGCATCGCCGCGGCCGTCGCCCAATACGCCTGAACCCGGCCGAATACGCCTGAGCCAGGCCGGATCCCACCGGACTCCCACCGATCACACCCCTGCGGCAGGCGCCGCGGGGGTCCCCACCAACCCCTCACCGAGAAAGAAGGAATCACCATGCCCGAAACCACCACCGACTTCGCGCCCGCCGTCACCGACGCGATCGCCGACGCCCTCGGCATCGACCAGTCCGAGGTGACCCTCGACGCCACCCTGATCGACGAGCTCGGCGCGGAATCCATCGACCTGCTCGACATCCTGTTCCGCATCCACCGCGACACCGGCGTCAAGATCGCCGTCGCCGACGTGCAGGAACTGCTGCAGGGCGGCATCCCCGACGACGAGTTCGGCGACGAGAACGAGATCGTCTCCGAGATCGGCCTCGCCCACCTGGAGAAGGTGCTGCCGCAGTTCGACCGCAGCAAGCTCAACGGCCCGCTGCGCGGCGAGCAGGTGCTCGGCCTGGTCACCGTGCGCAACCTGGTCGACCTGGTCGCCCAGCGCGCCGCCGCACCGGCCGATGCCGAAGAGGTCGCCTGATGCCGGAACAGGATTTCGCCGGCAAGGTCGCGCTGGTCACCGGCGCGTCCCGCGGCATCGGCCGGGCCGTCGCACTGACCCTGGCCCGGCGCGGGGCGGCGGTCGCGGTGAACTACCGCTCCCACAAGGACGAAGCCCTCGAGGTGGTCGCCGAGATCGCGGAGTTCGGCGGCCGCGCGGTCGCCATCGGCGCGGACGTGTCCGAGCTGGCGGCGGCCAAGGATCTGGTGGAGCAGACCCGGGATCAGTTGGGCGGCTTGCACATTCTGGTCAACAACGCGGGCATCACCCGCGACGGCCTGCTGCACGACATGGATCCCGCCGAGTGGTGGAAGGTCATCCAGGTCAACCTGGGCGGCGCCTTCAACTGCACGCACGCCGCGGCCGGGCACCTGATGTCCCAGGGCGAGGGCGCGATCGTGAACGTCTCGTCGATCATGGGCGAGAAGGGCCTCACCGGGCAGTCGAACTACTCCACCTCCAAGGGCGCGATGAACGCGCTCACCCTGGCCTGCGCGGTGGAGATGGCCCGGTTCGGGGTGCGGGTGAACGCCGTACTGGGCGGCGTCATCCCCACCGATCTCATCGGCGACCTGCTGCAACGCGACAACGGCAAGGGCCGCACCCATGTCCCGATGCGCCGCTACGGCGACGTGGGACAGGTCGCGGAGGCGGTGGCCTGGCTCGCCGGTCCCGCCGCCGACTACGTCACCGGAGAGCTGCTGCGCGTCGACGGCGGCCTCGCGGTGCAGCTCAGCAACGGCCGCCTGGTCTCCCGCTGAACACCCCGGCATCCCGCTGAATCGGAAAGGACGTGACTGCCATGCGATTTCATCTCATCGACCGAATCGAGTCCTGGGAACCGTTGCAGCACATCACGGCTCGCAAACTCACCTCGGTCTACGAGAACGTCTGGCAGCCGTCCGCCACCGGCCCCGTGCTGCCCTTCGGCCTGGCCCTGGAGGCGCTGTGCCAGGCCGGGGCCTGGCTCGTGCTGCTCAGCTCGGCGCACACCAAACGCGCCGCGCTGCTCACCGTCGGCGACGTCACCATGCACCGCGACGCGGTACCCGGTGACGTGCTGCGGATGACCGCCCGGGTGGTGCACGCGACGCCGGAGGCGGCGGTGGTGGACGGTTGGATCGAGGTCGACGGCGAGCGAATCATGGACGCCCGCAACATCATGTGCGCCCTCATCGACGCCGACCGGCTCGACGACCCGGCCGACACCGAACGGATGGCGCGCCACCTGCTCGGCGAGGAGCTGGTCGGATGAGCACCCCGGCCGGACGCCGGCGGGTGGTGGTGACCGGCGTCGGCGCGGTCACCCCGCTCGGCGTGGACGCGCCGTCCACCTGGGACGGACTGGTGGCCGGGCGCAATGCCATCGGCCCGCTGACCACCTTCGACTGCACCACCTTCCCGGTCCGGATCGCCGGGCTGGTCCCGGACTCCTTCGATCCGGCCACCGCGATCCCGGCCGCCGCCGACCGGCGCTGGGTATCCCGGCCCGGCCTGTTCGGGCTGGCGGCGGTCGGCGAGGCCCTGCGCTCCGCGGGCCTGGACGCCGAGCAGCCCTATCCGCCCTCGGATCGCGGGGTAGCCATGGGCGCGAGCGTGGGCCGACCCGACCTGGAGATGGTGCTGCGGGTCTCCGAATTGCGTTCCCGCACCGGGAAACCCGACGCGTTCGTGCGGCCCGCACCGTCGGCCACCCTGACCGGCAATCAGAACCTGGCCCTCAATGCCATGGTCCGGCTGATCGGCGCGACCGGTCCGATGGTGGGCATCCACACCGCCTGCGCCGGATCCGGACACGCCCTCGGCGAGGCCTTCCGGCTGATCCAGGAGGGCGACGCCCGCATGATGGTGGCCGGCGGCTACGACTCGCTCACCACCTGGGCCGACATCCTCGGCTTCGGGCTGCTGGGCGCGATGACCGACCGCTACAACGACGATCCCGCCGCCGCCTCGCGCCCCTTCGACGCCGACCGCAGCGGGTTCGTGATCGGCGAGGGCGCGGTGTCCTTCGTCCTCGAGGACCACGACTCCGCGCTCGAGCGCGGGGCGCCGATCCTGGGCGAGCTGCTCGGCTACGGGTCCACCATGAACGCCTGGCGGATCACCGACTCGCCACCGGACGGTGCGGGCGCGATCGAGGCGATGGAATCCGCCCTGACCGAATCCGGTTTGGGCACAGCCGATATCGACTACATCGCGGCGCACGGCACCAGCACGCCCGGCAATGACGTCTCCGAGACCCGGGCGATCAAGAAGGTGTTCGGCGACGACGCCTACCGACTGGTGGTGTCCTCGCCCAAATCCATGGCCGGGCACCTCACCGCCGGGGCCGCGGCCCTGAACCTGCTGGCGGCGCTGGGCGCGATCCGGGACGCGGTGGTGCCGCCCACCCGCAATCTCGACACCCCGGATCGGGCGCTGGATCTCGACTACGTCCCCCATCGCGCGCGCCGAATGCCGGTGCGCGCGGCCATGATCAACGCCCTCGCGTTCGGCGGTTCCAATACCTGCCTCGTGGTGGGCGCACCCCCGAACACCCCCGAACTCAGGGAGCAGCCATGACCGCGTCCCACCCCGCGCCCGCCGACCTCCCGGCGGCGGGCATCGGCACCCCGGGATTCGATCGAATTCTGGTGGTGAGCCCCGGCCTTCGGGCCGAGGCCCTGCTGAACGTCACCGGCACCCTGCCGTTCTTCGACAGCCACTTCCCGCGCCGCCCCATCCTGCCCGGCGTGCTGCTGACCGAAAGCCTGATCGCGCTGGCGGTCATGGCCGCCGGTGATCCCCTGCTGCGGCTGCGCGCCGCCGACGGGCTGCGCTTCCGGCGCTTCATCACGCCGGGCGATCAGGTGCACCTGACCGTCGAGAGCGTCAGCACCGGAACCGATCCGGACGAGTCGGTGTGGCGGGCGACCGCCACGGTGGACGGCCGGACCGCCGCCGCCATCAAGAACCTGCGCCTGGCGCGTAGGCCGATCGCCGCGATGAACGGCGATTCCGCCGCGGCGATCGGTGGCCCCGCCGCATCGATGCCGGTCGCGAACGGCTGTGCCGCCGAGGTGAAGTCGTGACCGCGCGGCGCGTGGTGATCACCGGCGTCGGCCTGGTCACGGCGCTCGGCGAGGGCGCCCGCGAGACCTGGGACGCACTGGTGGCGGGCCATACCGGCATCGCCCCGCTGCGCGCCTACGACCCGTCACCGCTGCGCACCCGGCTCGGCGCGGAGATCCCCGACTTCGATCCGGGCAAGTTCCTGTCGCTGCGGTCCATGCGCACCTCCACCCGCGGCGACCAGTACGGCGTCGCGGCCGCCACCCTGGCGCTGCGCGACGCCGGGCTCGAGCGCAGCGACCTCGGCCACCGCACCGGGCTGTATCTCGGTGGCAACAAGGACATCTGCCAGCGCGACGACTCCATCGCCGACATGGAGGCCATTCGGGGCGTGGACGGCGAGCCGGACATGCGCAAACTGGGTGAACTGGCCCGGTCGATCGTGCCGCCGCTGGCGTATGTGGAGGGTTTGCAGAACGGCGGGACGTACCACATCTCCTCGCTGTTCGGGCTGCGCGGACCCAACGCCTTCTACGCGGGCGCAGCCGATTCCGGCGCGACCGCGATCGGGCGGGCCATGCGCGCCATCCGGCGCGGGGAGGCCGATCTGGCCGTGGCGGGCGGTTACGACGACGCCACCAATTGGTGGGCCATGGCCAAGCTGGACGGACTCGGCGTGCTGTCACCGCGAAACGACCTGGACACCAAGGCGTTCCGGCCGTTCGACCGCGAACACACCGGCTCCGTGATCGGCGACGGTGCGGCGATCCTGGTGCTCGAGGATCGCGATCGGGCCCTGGGGCGCGGCGCGCACATCTACGCCGAGCTCGCGGGCTACGGCATGGGCAACGACTGCGTGCGCCCGCCCGCCTCCGATCCGGACGGGCGCGGCCTGGTCCGCGCGATCACGGCGGCGCTGTCGGATGCCGATGCGGCGGGCCCGGATTGCGTGTTCTCGCACGGCTGCGCCACCGCGCTCGGCGACACCAGCGAAGTGCGGGCGCTGCGCACCGCCCTCGGCGGAGCCGCCGACCGGGCCGCCGTGACCAGCGTCAAACCCCAGACCGGGCATCTGGTCGGCGGCGCGGGCGCACTCAATGCCGCCCTGGCCGCGCTGGCCCTGGACTCCGGCGTGGTGCCCGCCACCGCCAATCACGAGAACCCGGCCCCCGGATGCGATCTCGACATCGTCAGCGGTGCGGCCCGGCACGCCCGGCCGAGGGTCGCGCTGGCCCTGGCCCGCGGCCTGGAGGGCCAGGCCGTGGCGCTCACCCTCACCCAATCGAACTGATCGACAGGACTTTCGGCCATGCACGAAACCCATCGTCCGGCGCCCCGGCGCATCGTGATCACCTCGCTCGGCGCGATCACCGCACACGGCGCCGGCGCGGAGGAACTGTGGCAGCGGGTGCGCGGCGGCGAGGTCGCCATCCGGCCGCTGCGCGAATTCGCCGTCGCCGGACTGCCCGCGGCCATCGGCGGCGAGATCCTCGACCCGCCGCGCCCCAAATACGACTACCTGGCCCCACTCGGCCTCACCGACCCCGAACCGGCCATCGACTACGCACTCATCGCCGCCGAGGAAGCCATGGCGGGCGCGGGATTGGGCGTGCTGGAGGCGGGCGCGGCGCCCCGCCCGGACGCGCTCCCCGCCCACCGCTGGGGTGTGGCCTTCGGCAGCTGCAACAGCGGGATCCGCAGCGCCGAGAAGGCGGTCCGCCGCGCGGTCGACGCCGGGCGCACGGTCGGCGCGGACGAACTGGGACTCGGTGACGACCGGCACCTGCTGCTGGTGTCACCGCAGTTCTGCGCGGAGGCCCTCAGCGCGGCCTTCGGGCTGAAAGGTCCCGTGCTGTCGGTCAATACGGCCTGCGCGTCCAGCGCCCACGCTCTGGCCCACGCCGTCGAACAGATCCGCGCCGGACGCGCGGACGCCATGCTGGTCGGCGGCAGCGACGCGCTCAGCGAGATGGCGTACTACGGCTTCAACAGCGTCGAATCGCTGTCCTCGCGACCGGCGCGCCCGTATTCCCGTGACCGCGACGGTCTCTCGCTCGGCGCGGGCGCGGGCATGATGGTGCTGACCTCCGCCGAGGTGGCCCTCGCGGCCGGCGCCCCGATCGTCGCCGAGGTGCTCGGCTACGGCATGTCCGCCGACGGCTACCACGCCACCGCCCCGCATCCCCAGGGCGCGGGCGCGGCGCGCGCCATCCGCGCCGCCATCGACACCGCCGGGCTCACCCCCGCCGACGTGCCCTACATCAACGGGCACGGCACCGGGACCCCGAAGAACGACTCGGCCGAGAGCAACGCGGTCCGCGCCGCCCTCGGCGACGCCGCGCAGGACGTGGTGCTGAGCAGCACCAAATCCATGATCGGCCACCTGCTCGGCGCGGCGGGAGCCGTCGAAGCCATCGTCACCATCCTCGGCCTGCGCGACGAGATGATCCCGCCGACAGCCGGTTTCGCCGAGACCGACCCGGCGTGCGGGCTGGATCCCGCGCCGAACCAGGCCCGGGCCCTGCCCATGCGGGTCGCCGCCTCGAACAATTTCGCCTTCGCCGGGGCCAACGCCTGTGTCGTGTACGGGCGGCCGACGGGAACCGGCGATGAGCACGTGCCCGGTGCGGCCGACGAGTTCGATGAGGTCGTCGTGACCGGGATCGGCGTGCTCATGGGTGCGGCGGCCGACGCCGAACAGCTCTGGGCCGCATGGCGGGCCGGGGCCGGAATTGCCGAGTCGCACCACGGGTTGCGGGTGGTGCGAGTGGGCACCGACCCGGGAGCGGCCATTCCGGCGAAGGCGCGGCGGCGGATGGATCGCCTCGGCCAGTTGGCCGTGGCGACCAGCGAGCAGGCGCTCACGGCGGCCGGGCTCACCGCCGACGAGAGCGTGGGCGTGGTGCTCGGCACCGGTGTCGGGCCGATGAGCAGCATCTCCCGCTTCTTCGAGCCGACGGTGCTGGGCGGTCCGCTGCAAGGCAATCCGGCGATCTTCCCCAATACCGTCTTCAATGCCGCCGCCGGGCAGGTGGCGATGGCACTGGGCGCGAAGGGGCCGACGTCGACTCTCACCTCGGGTCACGCCGCCGGCGCTGCCGCTCTCGGTACCGCCTTCGACCTGTTGCGGGCCGGACGAGCCGACGCCGTCCTCTGCACCGGCGCGGACGAGCTCTCGCCCTACGCGCTCGACGCCTACCGGGGCGCGGGAGTGTTCACCGGTCGTCACGGCCGCGAATTCCAGCTCGCCGAGGGCAGCGTCACCCTGCTGCTGGAACGGGCCTCGACCGCGCGGGCCCGCGGGGTCACACCGCTGGCCGTGCTCGCGGGCTACGCCACCACCTGCGATGCGCTCGGCATCGCGCGCTGGGATCCGCGCGGGCACGGGGTGGAACGGGCCATGCGCGATGCCCTCGGCGCGTCCGGGGTGAAACCGGAAGACCTGACCGCGGTCTGGACCGCCGCGGCGGGCCTGCCCGCGGTGGACGGTCCCGAGCGCCGGGCCGTCGATCGGCTCGGCCTGAACCCGGCCTGTGCCCGGCAGGAGCCCAAGCGGGTGCTCGGCGATCCCATCGGCGCGGGCGCGCAGCTGGCCGCCGCGCTGGCCATCACCTCGTGGGCGCACGGCGCGGACCACGGCCCGGTGCTGGTCAACGGCTCGTCGCTGGGCGGCACCCACACCAGCTTCGTGCTGACCCACCCCGCGGCCGCACCGCGGTAACCCGACGCACCCACCCCATCGTGAACGCACACATCGAATCGTGAACGGAGACACCATGCCGAACCTCGACACACGCCACGTGTCGATCCTGTCCACCGGCTCCTACCTGCCCGGGGACCCGATCGACAACGCCACCCTCGAGCGCCTGTGCGGGCCCATGCCCGCCGAGGTCCTCGACAACATCCAAGTACGGCAACGGCATTGGATCATCGACCCCGCCACCGGCCGCCACACCACCGGCACCTCCGCCATGGCCACCACGGCGGCGCGGCGGGCGCTGGCCCGCGCCGGCATCGACCCGGCCGAGGTGGATCTGCTGGTCATGTCCTCGGCCAGCCCCGAATACCAGCTGCCCGCCGTGGTCACCTATGTGCAGGAGCGGCTCGGGCTCGCGCACTGCGCGTCCATCGAATTCCGGGCCGCCTGCACCGGTTTCGTGCAGGGCCTCGACTACGCGCGCCGCCTGCTCGCCGACGGCACCTACACGACGGCCGTGGTGATCGGCGCGGAATCCATTTCGCCGCTGCTGGTTCCGATGTACCTCGGCATGGACCCCGAACTGGTGCGCATGCGCGACCGGCTGGTCATCAACTCCTTCGGCGACGGCGCCGGGGCGGTCGTGCTGCGCGCCGGCGAACCCGGCAGCGCCGACCCGAACGGCGAATACCGTTTCGCCACAGCCTGTCTCGGCGGCGACCGCAAGCCGGGCATGCAGATCGTCGGCGGCGGCACCCACGAGCCGGTGTTCGATCAGGCCAAGCGCAAGCGCCTGGTGGAGATGAAGCTCGACGTGAACGGGACCGCCACCTTCGGGCCGCAGGTGTTCGTGGCGGGCATGAAGGACATGCTGGCGCGCACCGGGCTCACCGTCGCCGAGATCGACGCCTGCGTGCTGCCCGAAGGCAATGCCGACTATTTCACCGCCGAATTCGACGCCGCCGGAGTCTCTCCCGAGGACCAGGCGGTGCTGGCCAAGAACATCGTCGAGAACCTGGCCACCGTCGGCGCGACCGGCTCCGCGGCGGTGCCGCTGGCCCTCGACGACGGCTGGGTCCAGGGCCGGGTCCGGCCCGGCGACCAGGTGCTGCTGCTCGCCGTGGAGGCCAGCCGTTACCTCTACGCCGGTCTGTCGCTGCGCTGGGAAGCCCCGTTCGCCGAATCCGCCGAGGTGATCGACCATGTCGCCTGATCACGTGTTCACGGCGGAGGAGAACGCGCGCATCATCCGCCGCGTCTTCGACGAATTCGTCAACCAGGGCGACTTCTCGGTGGTCGACGAGATCTACTCCCCCGACATGGTCGACCACCAGCCGCTGCCCGGCGCGCCCGACGGCACCGCGGGCGTCAAGTACACCATCGCCGGTCTGCGCGAAGGCTTCCCGGACCTGCACGTCACCATCGAGGCGCTCAGCGCGCACGCCGACTACGTGGTCATCCACAACACCTGGCGCGGCACCTTCACCGGCGAATTCCTGGGCATGGACCCCACCGGGGAGGCCATCGAGTTCAAGGGCGTCGTGGTGTGGCGGCTGGCCGACGGCCTGATCTGCGAACGCTGGGGCATCGGCGTCGAATCCGCCATGCTCGAGGCGCTCGGCCTGGGCTGGCTGATGTCGGGCGCGCTGGGCCGCAAGGGCCGGCGCCGCAAGGGCGGCGGCATGGACCTCGCGGAACTGGCGGCCACCGTGTCGTCCCTGACCGAAGCGGTGACCCCGACCGAAGCGGGCCGGCCGTGACGCAGCGGCCACTGACCGTTCTCATCTCCGGCGGCGGCATCGGCGGCCTGGCCGCGGCCCTCGCGCTGCGACAGCGCGGCCTGCGCGTGCGGGTCTTCGAACGCGCCACCGAACTGCGCGACGGCGGTGCGGGACTGCACATCTGGACCAACGGCACCATCGCGCTGCAACGCCTCGGCGTGCTGCGCGAGGTGCTCGAGACCGCCCCCGTGCAGCAGATCACCCATTTCGGGACCTGGCGCGGGGACCTGTTCGGCGCGTGGCCGGTCGGCGGGTTCATCGAGAAGTACGGGTGCCCGACCATCGCGGTCGAGCGGTCGGTGCTGCACCGGATCCTCAGCGCGGCGGTCACCGCCACCGGCGACGACGCCGAGATCCGCACGGGCGCAGCCGTCGTCGGCTTCGAACAGGACGACACCGGCGTCACCGTGGAACTGTCCGACGGCGACCGGGTCCGCGGCGACGTCCTCATCGGCGCGGACGGCATCAACGGCATGGTCCGCAACGGACTGCTCGGCATGGCCCGGCCGCGCTACACCGGCTACATCGCCTGGCGCGGCAAAGCCGAACTGCGGCACGAGAAGATCCCGCCCGGTACCTTCTACGCGCTGTTCGGGCCCGGCACCCGATTCACCTTCTACGACGTCGCCCCCGGCGTCGTGCACTGGATGAGCGTGGCCAACGGCGAACCCGGCGGCCACGACGACGGCGACCCCAGAGAATTACTGGCGCAACGGCATCGGGGCTGGATGGCCCCGGTCGAGGAGATCCTGGCCGCCACCCCGCCCGAGGCCATCATCCGCGGCGACGTGCTGGACCGGGCTCCCGACAAACGCTGGGGCGCCGGCCGGGTCACGCTGCTCGGCGACGCCGCCCACCCCATCACCTTCAATATCGGCCAGGGCGCGTGCCAGGCCCTCGAGGACGCCCTCGTTCTGGCCGAGCAACTCGACACCACCGACCCGGCGACGGCGTTGCGCCGCTACGAGAAACAGCGCCGCGCCCGCACCGCCGGACTCCAGAAGGTGGCGTGGCGGATCGGCCGCCTCGGCGCGGTGGAGAACCCGCTGCTCATCCGGCTGCGCGAACTCGGCATGCGGCTGGTGTGGCCGTGGCTCGTCTTCCGCATCGCCGAACGCGACCAGATCGCCTACGCCACCCGCTGGCGCACCCCCGAACCGACCGCATCACTGCAGAAAGACGGTGTCTGACATGAAGCAATCCCAGACCGAGGCCGACTTCTTCGGCGACTTCGCCGAATCCTGGTGGGACGACGACTCCGCCATGAAGGGGCTCACCTCCTTCCAGCGCCCGCGCTTCGAGTACTTCGACACATTCGTCCAGGACTGGGCGGGCAAGAAGGTGCTCGACGTCGGCTGCGGCGGCGGATTCACCACCGAATACCTGGCCGGGCGCGGCGCCGAGGTGAGCGGGATGGACCCCTCCGCCCGGCTGGTCGCCGCCGCCCGCGCGCACGCCGAATCGACCGGCAAGAACATCGAGTACGCCGTCGGGCGGGCCGAGGCGCTGCCCTACGCGGACCACACCTTCGACGTCGTCACCTGCGTGGACGTGCTCGAGCACGTGGACGACCCGGCCATGGCGGTGCGTGAGATCGCGCGGGTGCTCAAGCCCGGCGGAATCTTCTGCTACGACACCATCAATCGCACCCTGCTGGCCCGCATCGTGATGATCTGGATCCCGGAATACCTCACCGGCATGGTGGCCCGCGGCACCCACCATCACCATCAGTTCATCAAACCCGCCGAGCTGGCCCGCCACCTCGACGCCGCCGGGCTGAAGCCGCTGGCCAAGCAGCGCGGGCTGACCATTCTCGGCAAGAAGCGCGACGGCAACCTGATCATGTTCACCACCGCGGACCTGTCCTCCACCTATATCGGTGCGGCGGTGCGCTCGTGAAGGCGGTCTTCTACCGGCGCTACGGCGACGCGTCGGTCCTCGAATACGGTGAGCTGCCCATCCCGAAGATGGCGCTCGACGGGGTGCTGCTCGACGTGAAGGCCGCCGCGGTCAACCCGATCGACTGGAAGGCCCGCGAGGGCTATCTGGATCCGTTCGCCGACACCGTCTTCCCCATCGTCCCGGGCGCGGACGTGTCGGGCGTGGTGCGCGAGATCGGCATCGGCGTCAACGAGTTCGCGGTCGGCGACGAGGTCGTGGGCTGCGTGCGCGAGGACTACCTGAGCCGCGGCAGCTTCGCCGAGGTGATGCCCGCGCCGGTGCGGGCGCTGGCGATCAAACCGCCGAACATGGGCTGGGCCGAGGCCGCCGCCATGCCGCTGGCCGCGCTCACCTCCTACCAGGCCCTGGTGCGGGTACTCGACGTGCAGCGCGGGGAGACCGTGCTCGTGCACGGCGCGGCCGGTGGCGTCGGCAGCGTGGCGGTGCAGATCGCGGTGCACCTGGGTGCGCGGGTGATCGGCACCGCCAGCGAGCGCAATCACGAATTCCTGCGTGAGCTGGGCGCGGAGCCGGTGAATTACACGGTGGGACTGGCCGATTCGGTCCGCGCCCTCGCCCCCGACGGGATCGACGTGCTGCTCGACGCGGTCGGCAAACGCATCCAGCGCACCGTGCTGCCGCTGCTGGCCCCGCACGGCCGGTTCGCCTCCGTGGTCGACCCGAAGGCCCGCGAACTCGGCGGCTCCTACGTGTTCACCCGGCCCGACACCGGCGACCTGCCCGTGGTCGCCGCGCTCGCCGCCAAGGGCGTGTTCCGGGTGCCGGTCGGCGCGGTCTTCCCGCTGCCCGAGGCCGCCGGGGCGCATCTGCTCAGCCAGGGCGGGCACGCCCGCGGAAAGGTCGTGGTCGCCATCGACGAGGCCGCCTGCCAGGAGGAAAACCCTTACGATGAACGGTAATTCAATGCTAGCCCACCGCCGTGTGCAGGGCATGGTCCGGCAGATGGCATGGTCGCAGGCGCTGGCCCGGATCGCCATCGGCACCGGCATGCTCACCCAGCCCGCCACGGTCTCCAAATCGTGGTCGGGCGAATACGACGACAACGCCTCCTCCCTGCCCACCCGCGCGTTCGGCACCCGGGACATGGTGATCGGGCTCGGCACCGTGTGGTCGCTGCGGCGCGGGCACCCGGTGCGGCACTGGTTCGTGCTCGGCGTCGCACTCGAACTGGTGGATGCCACGGTGACGCTGAACAAGCGCGGGCGCCTCGGCGTGACCGGGCCGCCGGACACCTGGGAGTTGCTCACAGCAGCGGGATTGGCCGGCGGAATTCTGGTAGCCGCGGCGTTGCGGGAGTAACGAACCCCCTACCGCCCCATAACCGATCACAAAGCGCACCGGGCGAGAACTGGCCATCGCCACAATCACATTTCGGTGAAATGTCTTGCACCACACGGTGCAACATAATGTTCACGACAATTTGCGACGATCACCACTACCGACGCCGAGGTGGAGAATCGGCGGTAGCCGTTCTCGCCCTTGGCCATTCGCCGAGGATTTGCTAATGGAAATTCTGTTCCAGTCAGCCATAGGTATTTCAATTCTGACGACCGCGGTCGTCTACGGCACCGATTTTTTCTGCGCCCTGGTGCTGCGGACGGCCTTCGCCCGCATCGACGACCGCGCCCTGGCAGCGGTCACCGGCCGGATCCACGAGGTCGCCGACAAACGCATGCCGATCCCGGGCGCGGTCGGCGTGGTCGCCGCGGTCGTGGCCACCGGCCTGGCGTTTCTCGACGGCAAGACCGCCGCGGGGGGCTTCGCGGCGCTGGCCGTCGCCACCCTGGCCGTCTGGCTGGGCATCTACGCCCGGATCAGCGCGCCGGTCAACAAGCAGCTCACCGCCGCGGTCATCGCCGACCGCGTCCCCGCCGACGTCCGCGAGATGCAGCGCACCTGGGACAGCGTCATCGTCGTCCGCGTCGTCCTGCAGGGAATCGCCCTGGTCGCACTCTTTCTCGCGGCGCTGTCCATGTAATGGGCTGCGCCGCAACCAAACCAGGGGGGAAGTTAGGCGTGACAATGATCCAGTTCAAGCTCCTGGGCCCGGTACAGCTCCACGTCCACGGCAAACCCGTCGACCTCGGGCCGCCCCGGCAGACCAGCCTGCTGGCCGCACTGCTGGTGGATTCGGGCCGGCCGCTCTCCATCGACACGCTCATCGACCGGGTGTGGGGTGATTCCCCGCCGGTCGCCGCCCGCGACGCCGTCTACACCTACGTCGCCCGGCTGCGGGGGGTGCTCACCGAGGCCACCGCCGGGCACGGCGGCCCACCCGTCCAGGTCAACCGCGGCTCCGGCGGCTACACCCTGTCCACCCCACCGGATTCCGTCGACCTGCGGCACTTCATGGACCTGGTGGACCGGGCCCGCGCCACCGACATCGACGACCCCGGCCGCGTCGAACAACTCGCCGCGGGGCTGAACCTGTGGAACGGCAGCGCCATGACCGGACTGGACAGCGAATGGGCCCGGCGACTCAGCGACTCGCTGCACCGGCTCAAGCACGAGGTCACCGCCGACTGGGCCGACGCCGAGATCCGGCGCGGCAACCACTCACTGGTGATCAACCGGCTGCACACCGCCCTGCTCGAGGAACCACTCGCGGAAGGGTTGCAGGAGCGGCTGATCCGCGCCTACTTCCTCAACGGCGAGACCGCCCAGGCGCTGCGGCAGTACGAACTGGCGCGGCGGCTCATCGCCGACGAACTCGGCGCCGACCCCAGCCCCGGCATGCGGGACCTGCACTGCCAGATCCTGCGCGGCGACCCGCCCACCGTCACCCTCGGCATCGCACCCGACATGGTGCCGCTGGCCCCGCTCGGATTCAGCGGGCGCGACGCCGAACTGGCCACCCTCACCGGCATGCTCACCGACGAGCCGTCCCCGCGGCCGGTGCTGGTCACCGGCGGCGCGGGCGTCGGCAAGACCGCGCTCGTGCTGCAGGCCGCCGACTGCCTGCGCGACCGCTTCCCCGACGGGATGCTGTTCGCCGACCTGGCCGAAGGACCGAACGCCACCCCGGAGACGGTGCTCGGCCGATTGCTCACCGCGCTCGGCATCCCCGCCGACGCCATGCCCGCCACCCTCGCCGAACGCGCCAACCTCTACCGGGCGCGGCTGGCGCGGCGACGGGTCCTGGTGATCCTCGACAATGCCGTCACCGAATCGCAGATCATCCCGCTGCTGCCCGCGGGCGGATCCAGCACCGCGCTGATCACCAGCCGATTCGCCCTGGGACTCACCACCGTCCGCACCTACGTCCTGCACGAGCTGTCCCGCACCCAGGGCCTGCAAGTGCTGGTCGCCACCGTCGGCCGGGCGCGGGTGCTGCCCGAATGGGAGGACGCGGGCAGCGTCGCCGACCACTGCTCGGGCATCCCGCTGGCCCTGCGCGCCGTCGCCTGCCGCATGTCGGCGCGACCGCACTGGACCTTCGCCCGCATGCTGGCCCGGATCAGCGACGAACAACGCCGCCTCGAAGTCGTGTCCTACCAATCCCTCGACATCCGCGCCAGCCTCGACCTCACCTTCGACCGGCTCGACAGCACCGCCGCCGGCGTCTTCCGCGACCTCGGCCACCACACCTCCGCCGGAACCGAATTCATCGCCCCCGACCACCCCGAACTCAGCGCCGACGAGGTCGAGGACGCCATGGACCGGCTCGTCGACGCCTACCTGCTCTCCGAGGTCGGCCGCGACGACGCCGACCGCGCCCTCTACCGAATGCTCGACATCCACCGCATCTACGCCAAGCACCTGGGAGACTGACCATGCCGCGTTCCGTGCAGCACACCACCCCGTACCCGTACAGCGACGTCCAGTTCCATCGCGCCCTCGGCTCCCGCGACTACTGGGAACAGCGCATTCGCGAAATCGACGGCGCCGACGCCGAATTGGCCACCTTCGAGATCACCCCGAACCGCACCCTGGTCACCGTCAACACCGTCATCCCGGCCTCGTCCCTGCCCGGCCCGGCCGCCACCTTCCGGCCCAACGGCGTGCGCTACACCTACAGCGAGACCTGGTCCGAACCCGCCGACGGCATCGCCCGCGGGCGGATGGACGGGCAGGTCGAGGGCATGACCATCAAACTCGGCGCCGACCTGGTGCTGCGACGCACCGACAGCGGGTGCGAATTCACCATGTCCGGGCAGATCGAAGCCCGGGTTCCCCTGATCGGCAGGCTGATCGAGGCCGATATGGGCAAGACGTTCACCAGCACCGCGGCCGCCATCGACGAGTTCACGATGAAGTGGCTGGAGAACGCGGCATGAGCCTTCCCGTTCTCATCACCGGCGCGACCTCGGGGCTCGGCCTCGAAACCGCGAAAATTCTGGCCGCCAAGGGTGTTCCACTGATTCTCGGATGCCGTGACACCGAGCGGGCGGAGGCCGCTCGGCAGCGGATCCTGGAACACGCGCCCACGGCCCAGGTGGAACTGCTGGAACTGGAACTGGCGTCACTGGAGTCGGTCGGGGCGGCGGTGGAAGCCCTGCACCGCCGGGAACAGCCGCGGCTCGGCGCGATCGTGTGCAATGCCGGTCTCCAGATCGTGGACCGGGTGCGCAGCTCCGAGGACGGCTACGAATTGACCTTCGCCGTCAATCATCTCGGGCATTTCGCGCTCGTCACCGGGTGCGCGGACCTGCTCGACGTGGGGTCACGGGTCCTCGTGGTGTCCAGCGACGTGCATCAGGGGCCGCGCAAATCGATGGGGTTCCCCGCGCCGCAATGGCGCGCACCCCGCGAACTCGCCACTCCCGGTGAGGGTTCCGGCCGCGACGGACGGGTCGCCTACGCCACCAGCAAGCTCGCCAATGTGTACTTCGCCTACGAGCTGGCCACCCGGTGGGGCGATCGCGGGATCACCGTCAACGCCTTCGACCCGGGCCTGATGCCGGAAACCGCTCTCTCCCGCGGCTACTCGGCGCCCGCCCGCATCGGATTCCGCCTGCTCGCGCCGGTGCTCATCCGGGTCATGCCCATCGCCCGCACCGTCGCCCGCTCGGCCGCCGACCTGGCCTGGCTGATCACCGGACCCGACCTCGCCGGCACCACCGGCAAGTACTTCACCGGCGCGGCCGAAGTGCCCAGCGCACCCGAGTCCTACGACCCCGAGCGGGCCGCGGAACTGTGGCAGGTCTCCGAGGACCTGGTCCGGACCGCGCGGCGGGTGCCGCCCGCCGAACGGCGGTGAGCGCGCGTGCTGCTCGCCATCGCCCACTTCGCCCAGCGTCGCGCGCGTGCCGTCCTGGTGCTCGCGGGGCTCGCCGCCATCCTGTGCTACGCCATCGGGTGGTCGGCGCCGATGCATCTCAAATCCGGCGGCTTCCAGGCGCCGGACTCCGAATCCACCTGGGTCGACCGGTATCTCGAAGACCACTTCCCCGGGGCGGCGCCGAATGTGGTGCTGGTGCTCACCGCGCCCGACGGGATCGACACGCCCGCCGCCACCACGGTGGGACAGCGCATCACCGATGAACTGACAGCGAACTCGGATCTCCAAGGGGTGCAGTCATATTGGAGCGTCCCCACCGAGATGCGCACCGCGCTGCGCAGCACCGACCGCCACAGCGCGGTCCTGGTGGCCTACGTGCGCGGCGACGACACCGCCGCACCGAAACTCGCGGGCACCCTGGCCGACAAGTACAACGGCAGCCAGGACGGAGTCCGGGTCCGGGCCGGAGGTGAAGCCGTCGCACTCGCGCAGATGAGCAAGCAGATCACCCTCGACCTGGTGCTCATCGAATCCATCGCGATCCCGCTGGCCGGCATCGCGCTGGTGCTGGTGTTCGGCAGCCTCGTCGCGTCCATGCTGCCGTTGCTGGTCGGCGTGATCACCATCGGTGCGGCGCTGGCCGTGCTGCGGGTGCTGGCGGCGGTCGGCGACGTCTCCATCTTCGCGCTCAACATGACCACGGCGCTGGGATTCGCGGTCGCGCTGGACTCCAGCCTGTTCATGGTGAGCCGATTCCGGGAGGAGATCGCGGCGGGCTCCGACACCGTCGACGCGGTCGCCCGCACCGTCCGCACCGCCGGGCGCACCGTGCTGTATTCCGGTCTGACCGTGGCGCTTTCACTCGCGGCGCTGCTGGTGTTCCCGCTGTACTTCCTGCGGTCGTTCGCCTACGCGGGACTGGCGGTGCTCGCCGCGGCGGTGTTCACCACACTGCTGGTGCTGCCCGCGGCGCTGGCGCTCATGGGCACCGGGGTCGAGGCGCTCGACGTGCGGCAGTGGCTGCGCCGACGGCTCGGCCGGCCCGATCCCGTCCCCCAGCCGGTGGAGCGGGACCGGTGGTATCGCTTCGCCATGGGCGTCATGCAGCGGCCGGTCCTCGCCATCGCGGCCGTCGTCGCGGCCTTGCTGCTGCTCGGGGCGCCGTTCCTCGGCGTGCGCTTCGGGTGGGCCGACGATCGGGTACTGGCCTCCGGATCCAGCAGGGAGGTCGGCGACGCCTCCCGCACCGGCTTCTCCGAGAACCTCACCGCGGGCATCCTCGCCGTCCTGCCCGACACCCACGGGGACACCGCGCGCGTGGCCGACTACGCGCGCACCCTGTCCCAGGTCCCGGGCGTGAGCTCGGTGCTGTCCAGCGGCGGCGTCTACGCCGGGGGACTCCCGGTCGCCGGGCCGCAACCCGTCATGGCCGGGGACGCCGGAACCTACCTGCGCATCGGAACCCGCCTCGACCCCTACTCGGCCGCCTCGACCGAACAACTTGACCGCCTCCGCGCGGTTCCCGCCCCCGGACCGGTGCGGTTCGGCGGCCCCGCCGCCCGCAACGCCGACTCCGTCCACGCCCTCGGCGCACGAGTCCCGTTGGCACTGGCCCTGATCGCGGTATCGATGTTCGTCGTCCTGCTGATCTTCACCCGCAGCGTCGTGCTCCCGATCAAGGCCCTGGTCCTCACCGTGCTCTCCCTGGCAGCCACCTTCGGAGCCATGGTCTGGATCTTCCAGGACGGCCACCTCTCCGGCGCCCTGGGCTTCATCCCCACCGGATACCTCGTCCCCACCATGCCGATCCTCATGTTCTGCCTGGCCTTCGGCGTATCCATGGACTACGAGGTCTTCCTCCTGTCCCGAATACGAGAGGAATACCTCGAATCCGGCGAGACCGGGCGTTCGGTCGCCGTGGGCATCGCCCGCACCGCACGAATCTTCACCGCGGCGGCGGCGCTGCTGGCCATCGCCTTCGTGGGGATGGTCTTCGCCCACGTCTCCTTCGTCCAGCTCTTCGGCCTCGGCCTCACCCTGGCCGTCCTGGTCGACGCCACCGTCATCCGCACCATCCTGGTCCCGGCCCTGATGCAGACCATGGGCCGCCTCAACTGGTGGGTGCCCGGACGCACGAAAACCGCTGCGCCCGAACCGGTATCCACCGACGCCGGCTGAGCCGGGCTGCCGGTCACGCTCGGCGTGACCGGCAGCCCCACGGGACGCGACCGCGGCCGCCCGGCCGTGAAATAGGGTTGATGGCCGTGGGTAAGCCGAATCGCAAGCACCGGGCCGCCAAGTTGCGTGCGCAACTGGGTGACGTTCGCTTCCTGACCGGCGAGGGAGAGCGGCCGACCGCGCAGGAAGTCGGGAACGCGGTGCTGGCGGCCGCGATGGCCGCGGCGCGGGTGGGAGCGGGGAGCAAGACGGCTCGGGGAGATTCCGGGATCGCGGGGCGGTTCGCCGCGGAGGTCGCGGACAGCGGGCTGTCGGATCACGTGGTGGGATCCGGGGTGCACCTGGCCGGGCGGCACGTCATTCGGCGGGTGTTTCAGCACGGGTGGCTGCCGGGGGATGTGCACGAGGCGGCGGCGCGGCGGGCCGACGAGTTCGCGGTCGGGTTCCTCGTCGACGTGATGGCCGACCATGTGCGGCCCTTCGCGGCCGACACCATGGACGAGACGTGGGTCGAGCAGCTCGAGGCCATCGAGGCCCGGGTCTGGTGGTCGGATTCGGAACCGTTCTTCGGGCAGTGGGCGGCCAAGCACCTGCTGACCTCGCGCGAGGCCATCACGACCGTCGTCGAGGCGCTCGCCTTGCTGCTTCTGCTGCCGGAACTGGAGCTCATCAGGCCATTGCCGGGCAGTGCGCGGCCGCGGGCCGGGGTGCATCATCACGTCGACGAGAAGGTGCTCGGGCGGGTGCGGGGGTTGCTCGCGAAAGCCGAATCGACCTCGTTTCCCGAGGAGGCCGAGACCTTGTCGGCCAAGGCGCAGGAGTTGATGACCAAATACGCGCTCGATCGGGTGCTGGTCGATGCCGACACCTCGGTGCCCGATCTGCCTGGGGCGCGGCGGATCTGGCTCGACACCCCGTACGTCGACGCGAAGGCGCTGCTGGTGGACGTGGTCGCCAAGGCCAATCGCAGTCGCGCCATCGTGGCCTCGGAATGGGGGTTCGTCACCATCGTCGGGGACGACGCGGATCTGGAGGCCATCGAACTGCTCACCACCTCGCTGCTGGTGCAGGCCACCCGGGCGATGATCGCGAGCGGACAGGACACCCCCGACGACGGGGCGCGCAGCCGGACCTTCCGGAAATCGTTCCTGGTCGCCTACGCCACCCGCATCGGGGAACGGCTCGCGGCGGCCACCGCGGCCACCATCGCCGAATCACCCGACCCCGAACGGCTGCTACCGGTGCTGGCCTCGCATCAGCTCGCCGTCGACGCGGCCTTCGACACGCTGTTTCCGCAGGCCCGCAATCGCGGCATCACCATCCGCAGCGCCGAGGGCTGGGACGCGGGCCGGGCCGCCGCGGACCGCGCGCAACTCGACGCCCGGCGGCCGATCGGCCGGTGATCCGCCGCACGATCCTGCCGGTCGGTCTCGAATCCGTGACGGCGCGAGCAAACATCGCAAGAACACGTTACAGTCCGGCCGTGAAATATCTTGTGGGATGCGCAATGGCCCTGTCGTTCGCGGCGACGGGTTCACCGGTCGCGCAGGCGGATTCCGCACCAACCTGTACCGACACCCCGAACTCGTACACCGCCGGCTGGCAGACCGGATGGGCGTCGTACCAGGCCGCGGAGAAGAGCGGATCCTCCGGCTCCGCCTCGCGCACGGTCGACCTGCCGATCACCATCAACGCCCCGATCGACAAGGTGTGGACGGTCTACTCGAACCTGCGCAACGACATCGGCCGCCACCCGTTCCTCAAGGACATCATCACCCACCGCACCTGCAGCGACGGCGTGAGCACGACCATCGATTTCACCGCGCTGGAGAACGTCCCCATGGGCTCGGTGGATTACCCCGCGAAAACCCAGGCCGAGCAGCGCCTCTTCCCGGCCGACCGGTACTACCTCACCGACAGCTACGACACCCCCGGTGTCATCACGCATCAGAAGGTGACCTTCACCGACAACGGCAACGGCACCACCGCGGTGAACGAACACATCACCTTCAGCTGCAACCCCCTGCTGCTCAACTTCACCGTCAGCAACGGCGTCTCCTCCCACCAGGCGTACCAGGCTGCACTGAAGCGGGACATCGAGAACGGCACGCTCTGACCGCCACCAGACGTAGCCACCGAAAAGGCCCGGTCCTGCTGGACCGGGCCTTTCCCATGCGACGCCGCGGGACGCCTTTCTCCGAGCCTCTTCCTCAGAGGCACCACACCAAGTCTGCGGATCCCGGCAACGGGAAGGTGAAACAGATGCCGACAGATCCATCCACGGGCGTAGCCTGCGGTTCGCTGGCCGACGCCGCCGATGCTCCGGCGAGGCCGAGCGACAGCATGATCGCGGTCGCGGCTACGGTCCCGGCGATTCTTGCTTTCATTTGATCAACTCCTTGCACCATTTTCCGAGGAAGGACTTCCTCCTCAACGGTAGCCAGGAGTTTCCTCAGCCGTAACTGGTGACACCGACCCTGAATGGTGGTGGACACTCGTCAGTACCTCCACCGAGGGTCCATGGTCCACCATGACGGTCGCGCACCACGTCCGGCTCACACACCGCGGGCAACGCGAAGGGTTCACCGGTGCGGTAGTCCTGGAGCAGGCTCACATCCGAGCGGCAGGCGCACCGCGCCGCCGTGGCTGCAGCTGGTGCAGCCGATACCAGGCCAGCGCGAGGAAGATCGCGGCGAGACCGGTGAGGACTCCCATATCGAGCAGCCATGTGCCGATGGTGTGTTTCCACAGCGGGTCGGGCCCGCCATCGTGCGGCGAGAGGGTATCGAGGTCGATGCTGGCCGCTGCGGCGCCATAGCCCCACCGGGACGGCGACACCAAGGACAGCTGTTCCAGAACGGGCGTGCCGGGCAGCCGCACCAGCCCGCCGGTGAGCACCAATTGCGCCATCGACAGCACTATCAGCAGGGGCAGTGTCTTTTCCGAGGTGCTCACCGAAGCCGACACCAGCAAGCCCAGCGTCAGTGACGCGATGCCCAGCATCGCCATCGCCAAGACCAACTCCAGCTGGGCCGAAGTGAATAACCCGCTCGGCGGAAAACTCGTGCCGATGGAGCCGATCAAGAACAACACCGCCGCCTGAAGGACGGTGATCACACCCAAGACCAGCACTTTCGACATCAAATAGACCCCGGCCGACAGTCCAGCCGCGCGTTCTCTGCGGTAGATCGTCTGTTCCTTGACGATCTCGCGAATCGCGTTGCCGGTGCCGACGAAGCAGGCGCCGAAAACCAGGATCATCAGCTTGGTGGAGGCATCTGTGTTGGTGCCCGGCGCCCCGGTGAAACCCGCGCCCGCCGGGACCGCGGCGATCAAACCGCCCAGCAGCAGCGGCATCACGCCGAGCAAGGCCAGATAACTGCGGTCCGAGGCGATAACCGCCAGATACCGCCGGCACAGTGTGCTGAGCTGGCTGAGCTTGGACTGCCGCGCGGGCGGCGGCGAAGCCGGTGCGTGTACTTCCGCCGGTCCGATGTCGTCGATCGGCCCGACAGCGACGTAGCTCTCGAAGCGCGGGGAGTTCCGGAACTCACCGGCCCAGTCGCGGTCCTCGTCCCGGTCGAATGCCTGGAACACCTCGGCCCAGGTCCGCTGCCCGAACTCCTGCAACCCCTCCGCGGGCGGTCCGTAGTAGGCCAGCTTGCCGCCGGGCACCAGCACCAGGAGGCGGTCACAGGAATCGAGATTCGCCACGCTGTGGGTGACGACGATGACGGTCCGCCCGTCGTGGGCGAGTTCGGACAGCATTTCCATGACCGTCTTGTCCAGGCCGGGATCCAGGCCGGAGGTCGGTTCGTCGAGGAACAACAGCGACGGTTTGGTCAGCAGTTCCAATGCGACGCTCACCCGTTTGCGCTGCCCGCCGGAGAGCCGATCGATGCGGGTGTCGGCATGCCGCGACAAGCCGAGTTCGTCGAGGACTTCGTCGACTCGCTGCTCGCGCTCCTCCCTGCGTGTGTCACCGGGGAAGCGCAGCTCGGCCGCGTAGAGCAGGGCGCGTCGCGTCGGGAGCTGGTTGTGCAGGATGTCCTCCTGCGGAACCAACCCGATCCGGTGTCTCAGCTCGTCGTAATCGGTGTACAGATCGCGTCCGTCGTAGCGGACCGTCCCCTCGGTCGCGGGCCGCATCCCGGTGACCGCGCCCAACAGCGTCGACTTGCCCGCTCCGCTGGGTCCGATGACCCCGACGAGTGAGCGCTGCGCGATGGGGAAGGTCACGTCGTCGAGCAGCACTTTGCCTTCCGATGTCCGCACGATCAGGTTCTGGACACAGACCGAGATGTCACCCGTATCGACGGACTCGCGCAGTTCGTTGCCGACGAGCCGGTAGGTGGTGTGTCCCATGCCGATCAAGTCGGATTCGGACAGGTCCGCGGTCTCGATCCGGTGGCCGTTGACATAGGTGCCGTTGTGGCTGTCGAGGTCGACGACTCGATATTTGCCTTCGGCGATCACCTGTAGTTCGGCGTGATGGCGAGACACCATGAGGTCGGGCACAACGATGTCGTTGTCGGCGGCGCGTCCGAGCCGGAGTGTGCCCGAGACGATCCGTACCACCGCGGTGGGCTGGGTAGCCGGAGGCGACGACCGCGACACTCGCCGCGGCAGGCCCGGCTCGAACAGGGTGACCGTGGCTTCATCGTCCAAGTCATAGCCAGGATTCGGGACGACCATCGTGTCCCCGCCGAAATCGTCATCGGGTTCGGGCGCGGGGGCGGGTTTGGGTGATTCCAGCGAGCAGGACAGCCGCGCACCATCTTTGGCATGCCCCAGCTTGAAGGTCTCGTCGTGGTCGATCAGCATCCGCTCGACGCGCTGACCGTCGAAAAAGGTGCCGTTCAGACTGTGCGCGTCCTCGATTTCCCAACCGTCCGATCCTCGCTCCAGCACGGCGTGCACGGACGAGACACGCGGATCGGTGACAACAACGTCGGAGGTCGGATCGCGGCCGATGTTGTACACGCCCCCGGCGCGCAGCCGATAAACGTGTTCTCGCGTCTGCACCACGAGAACGGGCGACTCGGGGAATTCTGTGGAGGACCGCTCATCCGCCATAACGGGAGTATACGACCGTGCCTAACTGCCGCGGCGAATGCTGACGGAATTCGAAATACTGAAACGAGAGAATCTGACGCAAGATCGAAGCCGAATATTTCTCGATTTGTTTCACGCACCGAATTCCCACAGCTCCCCTATGCGGGCTCACCGGGGTTTTCGGCGCCCACGTCCAGATTGCCGAAGGCCACTCTTATTACGACCCGGCGTCCGAATGATGAATCGTGTTGCCGTACCCGAATCGGCTCACCGATGTGTGGATGCGGCCTTCAGCGCCCGGCCACCCTGCCCTGATCGGGACCTGGCGGCGGCATCCGAACGTCGCATGGAGATATTCTGGCTGGTGCCCGCTGGTAGATCACGAGTATCCGATGGTCGAGAACGATCCCTACCCAACCCAGCGTGATGTCGGCGTCGATGTCATCACGGAACTGGGTTCTGCCGGTTTCGAGGACGCGGTGGAGATCGGGCGGGGCGGGTTCGGAGCGGTGTACCGGTGTCGCCAGGTCGGTGTGGACCGCACGGTGGCGGTGAAGGTGCTGACCGAGCAATTCGACGAGGATCGGGAACGATTCCTGCGCGAGCAGCGCGCGATGGGACGGCTGACGGGGCACCCGAACATCGTCGACATGCTGGAGGTCGGCGCCACCCGCAGCGGAAACCCCTATCTGGTGATGCCGTATCACTCGGGCGGCTCGCTCCAAGCGCGCATCCAGCGTAACGGTCCGCTGTCGCTGCCGGAGGTGCTGCACCTCGGGGTGAAGATCGCCGGTGCGCTCGAAACCGCGCATCGCACCGGCGTGCTGCACCGCGACATCAAGCCGGGGAACATCCTGCTGACCGACTACGGTGAGCCGGCGTTGACGGATTTCGGGATCGCCCACATCACCGGCGGATTCGAGACCAGGACCGGCACGATCACCGGTTCACCAGCCTTCACCGCGCCCGAGGTGCTCGGTGGGGAGGCCCCGAGCCCGGCCTCGGATGTCTACGGGCTGGCGTCGACGTTGTTCTGCGCACTGACCGGTCACGCGGCCTTCGAACGCCGCAGCGGGGAACAGATGGTCGCCCAGTTCCTGCGGATCACCCGGCAGCCGATTCCGGATCTGCGCGACAACGACATTCCCGAGGACGTGTGCACGGTGATCGAAGGTGCGATGGCGCGGAATCCGCTCGACCGTCCCACGGCGGCGGACTTGGGCGGCCAACTCCGGCAGGTCCAGCAACGGCTTGGTCTGCCCGCCGACCGCGTGCCCCTGCCGGCCGAGCCCGCGACCGGCTCCGCCGACGCGGGATCGGCGGAGCGGGTGGTGCACGGCGCCGGGAATCTGCCGCTCGAATTGACCAGTTTCGTGGGTCGCCGCAATCAGGTGACCGAGGTCGAGAACCTGCTCGCCGGATCCCGTCTGGTGACCTTGACCGGGATCGGCGGGGTCGGAAAGTCGCGGCTCGCACTGCGGGTCGCGCACAAGGTGAAGAAGGGTTTCGCCGACGGCGGGTGGATGGTCGAACTGGGCGAGGTCCGGGATCCGGCACTGTTGGTGGACATCGTCGCCAAGGCTCTCGGTCTGCGCAGCCGAGGAGCCGGGCCGGTGCTCGACATGCTGATCGGGTACGTGTCCACGCGCGAGCTGCTGATCGTGCTGGACAACTGCGAGCAGGTGATCGACGAGGTCACGAAACTGAGTGAATCGCTGCTCCGGGCCAGCCCGCGCCTGCGGATTCTGGCGACCAGCCGCGAGGCCCTCGATGTCAGCGGCGAAACGGTACTCGCAGTGCCCCCGTTGGCGATTCCCGATCCGGCGGTCAGGCCGGCGCCGAGAGCCGCTCGCGACGACGCCGTGGCCTTGTTCGCCGAACGGGCCGCCGCGGTGGTGCCCGGTTTCGAGGTGACCGCCGACAACCGAGCCTGCGTGACCCGGATCTGCGCACGGCTGGACGGGCTGCCGCTGGCGATCGAACTGGCCGCGGCCCGGCTGCGCACGATATCGCTCGAACAGATTCTGACCCGGCTCGACGACCGCTACGGTCTGCTGACGCGGGGGCGGCGTGGCGCCCCACTGCGGCAGCAGACCCTGGCCTGGTGTATCGGCTGGAGCTATGACCTGTGCACGCCGGACGAACAACGGCTGTGGACCCGGTTATCGGTCTTCGCAGGCGGTTTCGAGCTCGACGCCGCCGAGCAGGTGTGCGGCGGCGACCTGCCGGAATCGGACTTGCTCGACACGGTGTCCGCACTGGTCGACAAATCGATTCTGATCCGCGAGGAGGTCGGTCACACGGTTCGCTTCCGGATGTTCGAGACCGTCCAGGAATACGGCCGGCAGCAGGCCGAGGAACGCGGAGAGTACGTGGATTCCGTTCGGCGACACTACGATTGGTGTCTGCAACTGACGCTGCGGGCGGAGGCGGAATGGATCGGACCGCACCAGCTGCACTGGGCTGCCCGACTGGATCGGGAACTGCCGAATCTCCGGAGAGCACTGGAGATCTCGGTGTCCGAGGGGCAGGAATCCGCCGTGCGGATGACCACCGCCCTCTATCCCTTCTGGATCATGCGCGGACAGCTGAGCGAAGGTCGCCGGTGGTCCGCCCGGGCACTCGACCGCACCACCGGGGCACAGATCATCGATCGAGCCAAGTCGCTCCACGTGGCCCAGGCGATGGCCGCGCTGCAGGGCGATTTCGACGACGCCACGGACAAGATGACACAACTCAGGCTGGTGGCCGAACACACCACCGATCCGGTGGTCGCGGCTCTGCTCTCCCACGCCGAGGGCAACACCCTTCTGATGACGGGCGACGCCGACGTGGACCACGCCCACCGCCTCGTGGCCGACGCCGTCGAGATCTACGCGGCATTCGGTGAGCTCGCCTTGCAGTTGGATGCGTTGATCTCGCTCGGATGGTCCTGCGCGATCCTGGGTGACGCGGCGCGGGCGACCGGGTATTTCGAGCAGGTGCTGGCGATCACCGAATCCGCTCACGAAACCATGCTCCGGTCCTGGGCACTGTGGGCGGCGGGGTACACGGTGTGGCGCGGAGGCGAGCCGGACCGCGCTGTGCGGTTGCTCGAGGAGGGCATCCGGTTGGCCCGGCTGGTGGCGGATCCGCTGGTCGCCGCGGCCTGTACCGAGGCGCTGGCCTGGGTCACGGCCGAGCGGCACCCCGATCGACGCGCGGCTGTGCTGATGGGCGCCGCCGATGCCTTGGTCAGCGTGTCCGGCAGTTCGGCGTTCGTGTTTCCGGTTCTGCTCGTACACCGCGAAGACTGCGAGCGCCGCGCTCGGGAGGCGCTCGGCGCGAAAGTGTTCGAGGCGGGTCGCCGGGAAGGCGCCGCGATGACCTTCGACTCCGCGGTGGCGTACGCGCTTCGCGAGCGATCCGGCATACCCACCCCCACTCGGGGTCCCGGCGCGACGCTGACCAAACGTGAGCGCCAGGTCGCCGAGCTCGTCGCCCGAGGCTTGTCCAACCGGGCGATCGCCACTCAACTCGTGATCTCGCAGCGCACCGCGGAAGGGCATGTCGAACATATTCTCACCAAGCTGGATTTCACCTCGCGCCTGCAAATCGCGACCTGGGTGGCCGATCAGACTCGATCCTGAACGGCTCGCGCCGTTATCGTCCGACGGGCCGAACAGGTTCCGGATCGAAGAACAGTCGCTCATTCGGCAGCCGCGTGTCCGGCAGCGACCCCTCGAGCTCGTGCATCTTCAATTCGATTGCGCACCAGCATCTCCGGCGACAATCGTGGATGAAGTTCAGTGCGGCGGCCAGGGTCGCCCGGTAGTCGAAGGCCGTTCCGCCCAACCAGATTCGTACGTGCGCCCGCGCCTACCCGCATCGGCGCGAGGACTCAGAATACGGGGCAAATACAGAAAGACCCGGTCCTGATGGACCGGGTCTTTCGAAGTGGAGCTAAGGGGACTCGAACCCCTGACCCCCACACTGCCAGTGTGGTGCGCTACCAGCTGCGCCATAGCCCCGTATTCACTTCTCTGCCAGCCGGGCGTTGCCCCGCTTGCTTGAACGAAGTTACACGACCGATGCGGAACAAACCAAATCGCCTGCACAGAGGCTGGCGGTGACGATCATCGGGAGGTAGTCTCGAACGCATGTTCGATAGCCGAGAGGTGGAGGCGATGGGCGAGGACGAGCTGGTCGACGCGCTGCGGCGAGCACACGGGGCGGCGGCGTTCGCACAGGCGGCGGAAATCACAGCGGTGCGGGAGGTGTATCGCCGCCATCGGGCCGCGAACGCCGCACCGGGCGCCGGCGGGGTGCGGGCCGGGGAGTTCGCGGCGGCGGAGATCGCGGTAGCGGTGCAGGTGCCGGAGGGGGTGGCGGCGGCGCTCATCGACATCGGGCTCGCGCTGGACTCGCTACCCCAGACCAAACTGGCGTTCGCGGCGGGACGGATCGATCTGTCCCGGGTGCAGGTGATCACGGACTGCCTGCGGGGGATGCCGCGGGAAATACGAGAAGTCCTGGAGCCCAAGCTGATCGACGCGGCGCTACGGTCCGACCCGGTCCGGTTGCGGCAGACCGCGCAGCGCTGGGTGACGCGGCTCGATCCCGACGGCGAGACGCGGCGGCGTGAGGCCCGGGAACAGGATCGCGACGTCCGGATTCGCGCGGTGCAGGACGGGATGGCCGTATTCGACGGGCTGCTGCCCGCCGCGGGAGCGCAGGCGCTCGCCATGCGGCTGCGGGAGATGAGCCTGCAAGTGTGCGAGGACGATCCGCGCACCATGTCCCAGCGCCGGGCCGATGCCCTCATCGCCCTCGCCGACGGCTCGGGCCGCCTGTTCTGCGAATGCGGCAAGGAACTCGACTGCCCCAAGGCCGGCACCCCCACCACGCCTCGCCGTCCACTCATCCAGGTCGGCGTGTCCGCCGAAACCCTCCTCGGCCTGCGCGACGATCCCGCCTTCCTCTCCGGCTACGGACCCATCGACGCCGCCCTGGCCCGCTCGCTCGCCGAACACGCCCGGTTCCAGGTCATCCCCGAGTACTTCCCGGAGGACGCCACTCCGGGCCCGAGCGAGGACGACGCCCCTTCGCACCCTGAGAAGAGCGCTTCGGAGACAAAGGAATCCGTGATCGCCGGCGGCATTCCGAGCCCGCGCCGGACCCGGCGGACGCGAATCGCCGCCGAAGCCCCCTGGGAGCGAGCCGCCGCCGCCCACCTCCGCGAGCGTCGCGTGCAGGACGACACCCCGACCGCACCCCGGGTGGATCGCGGCCGCCTCACCACCGATGGTCCCGCCACCACCGACAGCCCTGCCGCCCAGGAACGGCCCGCCCGGCCCACCGAACCGGCTCCCCCGGCCGCACCACGGCGCACACGCGCCAAAGTCGCCGCGGTGCGCCCCTTCTCGAACGCCCCGGCCCGCGAGGTGCGCGCCCTCGACGGATTCTGCCGTTTCCCCGGCTGCACCATGCCCGCGGCCGAAACCTCACTCATCCAGTTCGGCCCGCTCCCCCACCTCCCCGCGCAACCGAACTCCGGCTACCGCGCCGTGCTCTGCACCCATCACAACCGCCTGAAGTCCCTGGCGGACAAGGGAAAACACCCGTGGCGCGTCTTCCTGGCCGACACCGACCGCATGCGCTGGATCGACCCGAGCGGTGAAACCCACGAAACCATCCGTGAGGGCGCCCGCTACCTCTTCCCCCACACCGACATAGACGCCCCCGCCAGGCCGCCTCATCTCCGCCCGGTCCCCACCGAACCCGCCACGGCCGGAAGTTATTTCACCACCGACCTGGCCTACCCGCTCGAATCCCATGTCCTGATCCACCCCCAGTTGTCCCGCACCACCGCCGACAACGACATCCCCGAATCCCCCTCCCACCCGGTCCCCCACTGACCGTCCACCCCCGAACCAAGGGACCGAGCCCCCGGCTCGGCCCCCTGCCCGGGGTGCGGCTCACAGTCCCCGTTCCCTCGATGGGCCGCACCCCACCCAATCGCAGTGGATGCCACCGCATGAGACAGGCCGGGCAGCCGACTCGCAGGAGTCGCTGCCCGGCCTGAACCGGTTATTCGAAGACCGCTGTTCCGCAGCCTATTTCGTGGCGCTGAGGACCCAGTCCGCGTTGCCGCGGTCGACCTTCTTGCCGTCGAGGAAGACCGACGGGGTGGCCGCCGGGCCGTTCAGAGCGTCACCGAGCGCCTTCAGGGCAGCGGTGGCGTGGGCCCGGGCGGTGTCGGCGCGGTCGCCGGAGGTGATGCACTTGGCGACGGAGTCGCTCGCGCCCGCTTCCTTGGCGATGGCGGCGAGTTCCTTGTTGTCGTGGTCGGAGCCGCCTTCGGAGGGCTGCTTCGTGGTGAAGAGCAGTTCGTGGAACTTGGCGTACACCGGGCCGTTCCCGTCCTGCGCCACGCATTCGTTGGCGGCGACGGCGCGGGTGGAGTAGTCCTTGCTGCCCGAGCGGGAGTCGAGGAAGTTCACCAGCCGGTACCGCACCGCGATCTTGCCCTCGTCGACCTGCTGGGCGATCTCCTGGCCGTTGACCTTCTCCATCTGGCCGCACGCCGGGCACAGCGGATCCTCATAGATGTCAAGGGTTTTCGCCACCTTGGGCTTCCCCAGCACGATGGCCCCGTCGGAGTCCAGCGCCACCTCCACGGCCGGATCGTGCGCCGACCCGTACCCGTCGTTGCGCACCGCGTCCCCGCCACCGCGGTTCCACTGGAACACCGCGAACACGATCAGCACGATCACCACCACCGCCACCCCGGCCAGCGCATAGGTGGTCTTGCTCGACACCGGCCGCGGCGTGTGCTTCGAAGTCGGATTGCTCACCCGCACCACTCTGCCCGACACCCCCACCCCACCGATACCCGCCCCTAACGGTCGACGGCGAGCGCGGCTTCCTTGCGGCGCAGGGTCTCGGGCACGACCAGCCAGACCGCGGAGGCGGAGGCGAGGAGGACGCCGGTGACGCCGAGCGCCACACCGTAGGAGACGCGGTCGGCGAGCAGGCCGATGGCGTACGGGCCGAGGAAGGTGCCGAGGTCGGCGGACATCTGATAGCCGGCGAGGACCGGGCCGCCGCGGCGGCCGGGGCCGATGATGTCGGCGACCGCCGCCTGCAAAGCGGGGGTGAACATGCCCGAGCCGATGCCGGCGAGGGCGGAGGCGGCGAGGAGCCAGGGCAGGGTCGAGGCGAGGCCGATGCCTGCGGTGCCGACGGCGCAGACCAGGGTGCCCGCGGTGAGGAAGGGTTTGCGGCCCAGGGTGTCCGACCAGCGGCCGGAGAGGAACAGGACCGAGGCGTTGCCGAGGGCGAACGCGGTGAGGGCGACGCCTGCCAGGGCGGCATCCTGTTTCAGGACCTCTACGACGATCAGGGGGACCAGGGCCATGCGGACGCCGAATACCGCTGCGCCATTGCCGAAGTTGGCCCAGAGGGCGGCTCGGTAGGCGGGGCGGGCGGCGGCTTCGCGGAAGGACATGGTGGGGGCCCCGTCGGTCTTCTCCGGGAGGGCCAAGGGGGAATCGCGGAGGGCCACATAGACGATGAGGCTGGCGATCAGGAGGGCTACGCAGTAGATCAGGAAGGGGGCGCGCAGGCCCAGGAAGGACAGGGCGCCGCCGACCAGCGGGCCGCTGATGGAGCCGATGAGGAAGCTGGTGGAGTAGACGCCGGAGACGCGGCCGCGTTCGGCGGGCGGGGACATGCGGATGACCAGGCCCAGGGAGGACACCGTGAACATGGTGGATCCGATGCCGCCCAGGGAACGCAGAACCAGGAGCTGCCAATAGCTTTGGGCGAGGGCGCACGCGCCGGTGGAGACCGCGACGATGAGCAGGCCGGTCAGGTAGACCGGGCGCTCGCCCAGTTTCTGCAACAGCCGCCCGGCCATGGGGGCGAAGATCAAGCGCATCAACGCGAACGCGCTCACGATGAACGAGGCCGCCGCCACGCCGACATCGAAGCTCCGCGCGAACTGCGGCAGGGCGGGTGCGACCAAACCGAACCCGATGGCGATGGTGAAGGCCGAGCCCACCAGCACCCAGATCTCCACGGGCAGCCGCCGCCGCGTCTCCAGCACGTCACTCACCGGTCGACACCTCGCGCTGACCTAGTCGCGCTATCGCCCCGGCACACCGCGACAACTCCACCACACACACCGATCCACTCATTCCGAACATCCGGCCGAACGCCGCACTACCCACCGGACAACGCGTGTCCGACGATCTCCTCCGCGGCCGCCTGCACCTGTACGAGGTGCTCGGGGCCCTCGAAGGATTCGGCGTAGATCTTGTACTTGTCCTCGGTCCCGGAGGGCCGGGCCGCGAACCACGCGTTCTCGGTGGTGATCTTGAGCCCGCCCAGGGCCGCGCCATTGCCGCGGGCACGGGTCTGGATACCGGTGATGGGTTCGCCGGCGATTTCGGTCGCGGTGATCATGTCCGGCGTCAACGCCGCGAGGCGGGTCTTCTGTTCCGCGGTGGCGGTGGCGTCGACGCGGGCGTAGGCGGGTGAGCCGTAGCGCTTCTCGAGTTCGGTGTAGCGGGTGGACGGGCTCTGCCCGGTGACGGCGGTGATCTCCGCGGCCAGCAGGGCCAGCAGGATGCCGTCCTTGTCGGTGGTCCAGACGGTGCCGTCCATGCGCAGGAACGAGGCGCCCGCGGACTCCTCGCCGCCGAAAGCGAGGCTGCCGCTGAACAATCCGGGCACGAACCATTTGAACCCGACCGGCACCTCGTACACGTCGCGCCCCAGCACGCCGACCACCCGGTCGATCATGGAGGACGTCACCACGGTCTTGCCGATCTTGGTCAGTGCGTCCCACCCCATCCGGTTGGCGATCATGTATTCGATCGCCACCGCCAGGTAGTGGTTCGGATTCATCAGTCCCGCATCGGGAGTCACGATCCCGTGCCGGTCCGCGTCCGCGTCATTGCCGGTCGAAATGTCGTAATCGTCGCGAATCGCCACGAGTGAGGCCATGGCGTAGCGCGAGGACGGATCCATCCGGATCCGCCCGTCGGCGTCCAGCGTCATGAACCGCCACGTCGGGTCGACGAACGGGTTGACCACCTCGAGCTCGAGGTCGTAGCGCTGCCCGATCTCCTCCCAGTAGTCCACGGAGGCCCCGCCCATGGGATCCGCGCCCAGCCGAATCCCGGCGCCGCGAATGGCGTCCAGGTTCAGCACGTTGGGTAGGTCCGAGATGTAGCGGTCCAGATAGTCGTAGCGCTCCACGTTGGTGGCCAGCGCGTGCGCCAGCGAGGTGCGCCTGACCTCGGAGAGCCCGGTGCGCAGCAGCTCGTTGGCGCGGGCGGCGATGGCGTCGGTGGCGATGGTGTCGGCCGGGCCGCCGTGCGGCGGGTTGTATTTGAAGCCGCCGTCGCGGGGCGGATTGTGCGAGGGCGTCACCACGATGCCGTCGGCCTGATGCCGGGTGCCGCCCCGATTGTGGCGCAGCACGGCGTGGCTCAAAGCCGGTGTGGGCGTGTACCTGTCGCGGGCGTCGATGACCGCGGTGACATCGTTGGCGGCGAGCACCTCCAGGGCGGTGGTCCAGGCGGGCTCGGACAGCGCGTGCGTGTCCCGCGCCAGATACACCGGCCCGGTGATGCCGCGCGAGGCCCGGTATTCCACGATGGCCTGCGTGATGGCCAGGATGTGCGCCTCGTTGAACGCGCAGTCCAGGCTGGATCCGCGATGCCCGGAGGTGCCGAAGGAGACCAGCTGCGCGGGATCGGCCGGATCCGGGATGCGGCTGTAGTAGGCGGTCACCAGGTGCGCGATGTCCTCGAGGTCCGTGGCCCGCGCCGGTCGTCCGGCTCGATCGTGGGCCATGCCCGCACCTCCCTTCCGTATCGCCTGCGCCCGGCTGGTCATCAGGATCACGGCCGTACCCACTGCCCGAGTTGGACACCGAGGTAGGCCGCGGCCAGGCTCGCGCCGACGCCGATCACGACGTTCGCCACCGCATAGCTGTAAGCGCCCTCCTCGGCCAATCGAACCGTTTCGTATCCGAACGTACTGAACGTGGTCAGTGCGCCGCAGAAGCCCGTTCCCGCGGCCGCGAAGAGCCAATGGTTTGCCCCCGCACCGATCAACGCGCCCAGCAAGGCCGAACCGCCCATGTTCACCGTCAGTGTGCCCAGGGGGAGAACACTATCGAATCGAAGGGCCAACGCGCGATCCACCAGATATCGGACGGGCGCACCGAGCAGCGCGCCGAGGATAACCGCCAGCGCGGTCACCGCCGCACCCCGTCGAAGAGGTCGACGGGCGAGAGCGCGACGGTCAGCGAATCCAGCAGGTCCGCATTGGTTTCCACGAAAGAACGCAACCGGTCGGTGTCATCGATGATCATCACCATCACCGGCAGCCGTTCGGCCAGATCGAGCAGCCGGGTGGTGTGGATCTGGGAGGAAACCCCGTACCCCTCGACGCCGCGCCACACGCTCGCCCCGGCCAATCCGGCATCCCGGGCACGCCGCACGATCTCGTGATAGCGGGGGCGATGCCGATAGGTGTCGTCCTCGCCGAGCAGCACCGTCAGCCGCGACGCCGGTATCCACCGCCCGACCGCGTCGGTGTCGGACTCCGTGCTCATCGTCCTGCCCCCAATCGTCGCGCCGTTCCCGATATCCATCGTGTCGCACCCACGCCCAGCACGACCGCGATCAGCCCGGTCACCACCGTCCCCCCGAGGTAGCCGAGCCCGTAGCCGATTCGGCCCGATTCGAGCAGTGTACGAACTTCCCCGGCGTATGTGGACATGGTGGTGAATCCGCCCAGTACACCGACCCCGAGGAACGGCCGCAGCAGCCGGTGCGCCGCCCAGATCTCGGTGATGCAGACCATGAGTACCCCGATGAGCAAGCAACCGATCACGTTGACCGCCAAGGTGTGCCAGGGGATCGCACCGCGCTGCGGCAGCAGCACGCTCACCCCGTAGCGCGCCTCCGCCCCGATCGCGCCTCCCAGGGCGATGACGCCGAGCAGGGCGACGTCGACGCCCGCGGTGTTCGCCGCCATCACCCTCCCTTCGATCTGCCTGGCCCAATCGCCGCTGTCTGGCGTGTTGCTGAGCCTGAACAACAGCCCGGAACTGCGAGGATAGTGCGGCTTGCCCGGTGTTGTCCCATCGGCCTCGAGGAGAGCCAAGTTGGCGGTGCGCCAGCCGATCAGAAATATGCTGGTCCAGAGCTTCGGAATCGCGACGGTCCCGGTGGCCGTCATGGCGGCCGCGCCCGCGGCGCACGCCGGGGCGATCTTCCCCCTCCGCGATCCGGACGGGTTCTACTACGCCGCAGGGAATCTCGACGCCGCTCGGAACGGCCCGTGCTGAACTCCCGCCAGGTGCCCGCTCACCCGTTCCCCGGGGCGTCATCCCGGGCGCGGACCACGGCACCGCCATCTTCCCCGGCACGCTCAACGCCATGAACTATCTGTCCGACCGGTTCGCGGGCCTGGCCCCGCCCTCCAACTGCCGCTGATCGCGGTGAGAAGGAAAACGAAGCGGCCCCGCTCGGATCGGCGAGCGGGGCCGCTTTCATGGTCGGACCACGGTGTCCAGGGGTTCGGATCTCAGTGCGCGAGAACGGGTTCGCCCTCGGCCGGGACCGGTACCTTGTTCGGCATGATCAGCCCGGTGACCACCGCGCCGACCACGAAGATCGCGGCGGCCCACCAGAAGGTGGTGGTGTAGCTCTGCACCGCGGCCTCGGCCAGCACCCGCGGCGACGGCGGAACGTGCCCGGCCACATAGTCGTCGAACGAGGTCGCGGCCAGCGTGCTCAGCAGCGCGGTGCCGATCGAGCCGCCCACCTGCTGGCTGGTGTTCACCATGGCCGAGGCGACGCCGGCGTCGGCGTGCTCCACGCCCGCGGTCGCACCGCTGAACGCGGTGGACATCGCCATACCCAGACCCAGGCCCATCAGCAGCAGGCTCGGCAGGATGTGGCTCGCGTATCCAGTGTCCACGCCGATGCGGGTCAGCAGCGCCATTCCCAGTGTGGCGAGCAGGAATCCGGTCACCACGGTCACCTTCGGACCCACCCGCGGGATGAGCAGTGCGGGCACGGTGGTGGAGGCGGCGACCATGCCGGCGACCATCGGCAGGAACGCGACGCCGGTGCGGATCGGCGAGTACCCCAGCTGCTGCTGCATGTAGTAGGTGAGGAACAGGAACATGGCGAACATGCCGATGCCGATGGTGAACACGGCGACGTAGGACGCGCCGCGGGTGCGGTCCAGCACCACGCGCAGCGGCAGCAGCGGGTGCGCGACGCGCTGTTCCAGCCACACGAACAGGCCCAGCAGCGCGACGCCGCCGATCAGGAAGGCCAGGGTGACGCCGTTGGTCCAGCCGTCGGATTCGGCGTGCGAGAAGCCGTAGACGATGCCGAACAGCGCGGCGGTCACGGTGACGGTGCCGGGCAGGTCCAGCTTGGGGCGGGTGGTGGCGGTGTGCTTGGCCAGCAGCAGGATCGCGCCGACCAGCGCGACGGCCGCGAAGACCAGGTTCACGTACATCACCCAGCGCCACGAGGCCCATTCGGTGAGCGCGCCGCCCAGCAGCAGGCCGAGCGCGCCGCCCGCGCCCGCGATGGCGCCGAAGATGCCGAAGGCCTTCGCTCGCTCGGCGGGTTCGGTGAAGGTGACGGTCAGCAGCGAGAGCGCGGCGGGTGCGAGCAGCGCGGCGAACACGCCCTGCGCGACGCGGGAGCCGACCAGCACCTCGAAGTTGCCGGCCGCGCCGCCGACCGCGGAGGCGACCGCGAAGCCGATCAGGCCGGTGATGAAGGTGGTGCGGCGGCCGAACAGGTCGGAGAGCCGTCCGCCGAGCAGCAGCAGCGAGCCGAAGGCCAGCGCGTAGCCGGTGATGACCCACTGCCGGTCGCCGTTGGAGAAGCCGAGATCGGCCTGCGCGTGCGGGAGCGCGATGTTCACGACGGTCGCGTCGAGCACGACCATCAGCTGGGCGACGCCGAGTACGGCGAGCACCCACCAGCGCAGGGCGTGCGATCCGCGCCGCCCTGCCTTGTCCTCGGTCGCAGCCGGGGCTGTGACGTCTTTCTCGAGCGCTGTAGTCATGGTTGGTGTCCTCGTCCCCTAGACTTAGTGGAGAAACCATCTCCGCTTACCGATCAAGCTATCAGCTAAACGGAGATAACTCCTCCGGATAATCCCGATTGCTGATAGGATTAGCCTGTGAATCACGTCACCACCGCGCCCCCACCTCGGCGTCTGCGCGCGGACGCCGCCCGCAATCAGCAGCGCATCATCGCGGCCGCCCGCGAGCTGTTCGCCGATCGCGGGCTGGACGTCACCCTCGACGATGTGGCCGAGCGGGCGGGCGTCGGCGTCGGCACGGTCTACCGCCGCTTCGCCAACAAGCAGGAGCTCATCTCCGAGGTCTTCGACCAGATGGTCACCGAACTGGCCGAGGCCGTGAACGTGGCGCTGCACCACCCGGATCCCTGGGAGGGCCTGACCGACCTGTTCGAGTACTCCTGCCGCCACGTCGCCGCCAACCGGGGCTTCAGCGAGGTGATCCTGGAATTGCACGACAGCATGGAACGCTTCGTGTGCATGAAGGATCAGATCCGGCCCGGCATGCAGGCGGTCATCGCGCGCGCCAAGGACGCGGGCGTACTGCAGCCCGATATCGAACCGGCCGACTTCTTCGCCATGGTGAACATGGTCGACGGCATCGCGGGCTTCGCGCGGCCGGTCAATCCCGAAGTGTGGGAGCGCTACATGGCGGTGATCCTCAATGGCGTGCGCGGCGACAGCGTGCCTCGCCTGCCGCTCACGCAGCGTCCACTGTCCGAGGACGAGGTCGAGCGCGCGAAGGCCGCCGCCTTCAACCCGCGCAAACGGTAGCGCGCATCACACTCGCGGTTTAAAGTTGGTCGCATGACCAACTCTTGGGTGAACTGGGCCGGGGATCAGAGCTGTACCCCGGCGTCCATCGCCGAACCGAGCTCGCCCGAGGACGTCGCGGCAGTACTCGCTCAGGCCGAAGCGAACGGCCACACCGTCCGGGTCGCCGGATCCGGGCACTCCTTCACCGAGACCGTGCTCACCGACGGCACGCTCATGCGGCTGAACCAGCTCGACAAGATCCTGCACGTGGACCGCGCCACCGGCCTGGTCCGCGCCGAGGCCGGCATCACCCTCAACGCCGCCAGCAACGCGTTGCACCCGCTGGGCCTGGCCTTCCCCAACCTCGGTGACATCGACGTGCAGTCGATCGCCGGCGCCACCGCGACCGGTACCCACGGGACCGGATCCAAGCTGCAGAACCTCTCCGCCGCACTGCATTCGGTGGAGCTCATGCTGGCCGACGGCAGCCGGGTCGAGCTCAACGAGCAGACCGATCCCGACGGCTGGCGCGCCGCACGCGTGAACGTCGGTGCGCTGGGCGTCGTCACGGCCGTGACGCTGCAGATGGTGCCGTCGTTCGTGCTCGAGGGCATCGAGCGGCCGATCCCGGTCGAGGACGTGCTGGCCGATCTGGACAGCTACGTCGAGGACAACGAGCACTTCGAGTTCTACATGTTCGCCCACAGCCCGCTGGCCATGACCAAGCGCAACAACCGGGTCCAGCTCCCGGAGCAACCGCGCGGCAAGGCCATGGACTGGTTCTCCGACATCCTCATGACCAACTACACCTTCGACGCGCTGTGCAAACTCACCCGGTGGCGCCCGAGCCTGATCCCGATGGTCCAGCGCAGCGCGGCCTACGCGGGCAGCTACCGCCGCCAGGTCGAACGCTCCTACCGGGTCTTCGCCAGCCCCCGGCTGTTCCGCTTCACCGAGATGGAATACGCCATCCCGCGCGAGCATTCGGTCGATGCCATCCGCGAGATCAAGGAGGTGGCCAAGCATTTCGACACCCCGATGCCGATCGAGGTGCGCTGGGTCGCCCCCGATGACGCCTTCCTGTCCCCCGCGGGCGGCCGCGAGACCTGCTACATCGCGGTCCACCAGTACGAGGGCATGAACTACGAGCCGTATTTCCGCGCCTGCGAACGCGTTTTCGACCGCTACAACGGCCGCCCGCACTGGGGCAAGCGGCACTTCCAGACCGCCGAGACGCTGCGTGAGCGCTACCCGGAGTGGGACCGCTTCGCCGAGGTGCGCGGCCGCTTCGACCCCAAGGGCCGGTTCACCAACGCCTACATCGAACGCGTCCTGGGCCCCGTGAACTGAGTCCGCGCGAGGGTAGGACAAACCGACTAGTATCGGTTGCTGAAAGATCGCTGCTCTTCCGGGCGTGACCACCCACGTAGGAGGTTCGATGACTTCTTTCAGCGACGGCAACGAGGCGGGCCAGCAGGCCGAGGGCACGGCCCAGAATCTGGGCGGCAAAGCGCAGGAGGCCTTCAAGGGCGGAGCCGAGGACGCCAGGGAATGGGTCGAGAAGGCGGGCTACGAGGTCAAGGAGTGGGCCGAGAAGGCCGGTGACGAAGTCAAGGAATGGGCGGGCGGCCTGACCGACAAGGTCAAGGGGATGTTCGACCGCGGATCGAAGTAGGGGTTCGACCATGCCGACCAATGACGACGATCTCGGCGACGGCGCTTCGAAGTTCGAGGACGCGACCGAACGCCTGGCAGACGACCTGCGCACCACCGCCGACGACCTGACCACCGATCTCGGGGTCACCGCCGCCGACCTGCGCGAGCGGGCCGGGGCGGTGACCGGGCAGCTGGCCGAACGGGCCAGCGGCGCCGCCGCCGAACTGGCCGATCGAGCTCAGACCGCGGCCGCCGACCTCGCCGATATGGCGAAGTCCTTCGCCGACAAGATCACTCCCGAGGACCTCCAGGTCACCCTCGAACAGGTGCGGGCCAACCTCGACCACGCCGCACAGGACGTGCTGGCGGCAGTCAACGAAATCGTCACCGCGCTGAAGAACAGGGCCGGAAAGTAGTTCAGCCAACCCCGGTTCCGGACCACACGGCCCGGAACCGGGGTTGTTCGCATGTGTTCGGCAGGTAGATCGCAGCAGACGACGACCGCAGGGGGCACGCCACGTGAGCACGACCCGCCATACCTCGACCGAGACGGTTCCGGCCCATCATCGAGTGGCGGTGGCTCCCCGGGTGTTCTGGCCCTCCGCCATCGTGGTGACCGCCTTCACCGTGTACGCCATCGTCTTCCGCGACACCGCGGCCCGGCAGGCGAAAGCGCTGCAGGACAATGTGATCGGCGGCTTCGGCTGGTACTACATCCTGATCGTCAGCCTGTTCGTGGTGTTCGCGATCTGGCTGGGACTGGGCCGGTTCGGCGACATCACCCTGGGCGAGGACGGCGAGAAGGCCGAATACTCCATCGGCGCTTGGCTTTCCATGCTGTTCGCGGCGGGCATGGGGATCGGCCTGGTGTTCTGGGGCGTGGCCGAGCCGCTGTTCCACTACGAGGACCCGCGCCCCGGGGTCGGGTCCACCCCGGCGCAGCGCGCGGATTCGGCCATGGTGCAGACGTTCCTGCACTGGGGCATCCACCCGTGGGCCATCTACGTGGTGGTGGGGCTGGCCATCGCGTACTCGATCCACCGCAAGGGCAGGCCGGTGTCGATCCGCTGGTCGCTGGAATCGATCGCGGGCGACAAGGTCCGGGGCTGGCGCGGGGATCTCATCGACGTGGTGGCGGTGATCGGCACCGTGTTCGGCGTCGCGACCTCCCTCGGGCTGGGCGTGCTGCAGATCTCGGCCGGGCTGAATCATCAGGGCTGGCTGCACGAACCGGGCAAGGGCTTGCAGGTGACGCTGGTCGTGGCGGTCACCGCGCTGGCCACGGTGTCGGTGGTGACGGGCGTGGACAAGGGCATCAAGCTGCTGTCCCAGCTCAATATGGGTGTGGCGGGCGCGCTGATGCTGTTCGTGCTGATCGTCGGGCCGACGCTGTTCATCGTCAACGATCTGGTGCAGAACCTGGGCCAGTACCTGCAGTCGCTGCCCCGGATCAGCATGTACACCGGCGCGACCGAAGGCCCCACCGGGACGGCCTGGACCCAGCAGTGGACTGTTTTCTATTGGGGCTGGTGGATCTCCTGGGCCCCGTTCGTGGGCGTGTTCATCGCGCGCATCTCGCGCGGGCGCACGGTGCGGGAGTTCGTGGCCGGGGTGCTGCTGGTGCCGACGCTGCTGACCTTCGTGTGGTTCGCGGTGTTCGGCGGGGCGGGCCTGCACCGCGAGATGTTCGGCGGCGGCGGGCTGGTCGGTCCGGACGGACCCGATCGCGACAGCGCGCTGTTCGAGCTGCTGCAGACGCTGCCGGGCGGATCGATCACGGCGGGGCTGGCGATCCTGGTGATCGTGCTGTTCTTCGTCACCTCCGCGGATTCGGGGGCGCTGGTGGTGAACATGCTGTCCTCGGGCGGCAATCCGGAGCCGCCGACCTGGAGTCGCGCGTTCTGGACCACCGCACAGGGTGCGGTGGCGGCCGCGCTGCTGGTGGCGAGCGGCACCGGCACGGCCGCGCTGACCACCTTGCAGACGGTGGCGATCCTGATCGCGTTGCCGTTCAGCGTGGTGTTGCTGGCCATGTGCGTGGCGTTGGTGAAGACCTTCCGGGCCGATGCCGCGAGCTCGAAGCCGGGTCGCGGGCGCTGATTCGGACCCTCCGGTTTGCCAAATGTGTGCCAGCACCCTTCCGGCGATCGGGGTGACGCGCGTCAAGGGGGTGTGCCGTGTCCACACGAGGCTCCGACCAGCATCTAAACTCCCATCCAGAACATAACGAAAACGTCTCGGATTGGAACTGCGCGCATCATGCTCAAGGGCTTCAAAGACTTCCTGATGAGGGGCAATGTCATCGATCTCGCGGTGGCGGTGGTCATGGGCACCGCCTTCACCGCCATCGTCACCTCGGTGACCAAGGGCGTGATCGAGCCGCTGCTCGCCACCCTCGGCGGCAACAAGGAGTTCGGTCTGGGCTTCCAGCTACTGGCCGACAAGCCGTCGACCTTCGTCGCCCTCGGGCCGATCATCAGCGCGGGCATCAACTTCCTGTGCGTCGCGGCGGTGCTCTACTTCGTGCTCATCCTGCCGATGAACACCATCAAGAGCCGTTTCGCGAAGGCCGAGGAGGAGAAGGTCGCGACCGAGCTGGAACTGCTCACCGAGATCCGCGACCTGCTCGCCAAGCAGAACGCGAGCCGGTAGTTCCCCACCGTCGGGCCACGGTTCCGCCGAGCGCCTCGACTAGGCTTAGCCAGGTTGTTGCCAACAGCCGGACAGAGGTTTAGTCGAGGAGGCGGGAACCGTGGGCCGCATTCCACCCCGGGAACAGGCGAGAGATCTGGCGGACCCGGTGCGGCCCGCACCGGCGAGCCGGTGGGCCATGCTCGCCGTGCTCTGCGCGAGCCTGCTGCTGGTGGCGATGGACGCGACCATCCTCAATGTCGCACTGCCCTCGCTCATCGATCACATGGCGCCCACCCCCATGGAGCAGCTGTGGATCGTCGACCTCTACGGCCTGGTGCTGGGCGGTCTGCTGATCACCTGCGGCGCGATCGGCGACCGGTACGGCCGGAAACTGCTGTTCCTGCTCGGCTTCCTGCTCTTCGGCGTCGCCTCGGTGATCGCGGCGACCGCGCACTCCCCCGCCCAGCTCATCGCGGGCCGGGCGCTGCTCGGCGTCGGCGGAGCCATGGTGATGCCGTCCACGCTCTCGCTGATCCGCAATATCTTCACCGATGACCACGAACGCACCCTCGCCATCGGCATCTGGGCCTCGGTGGCCGGCGGTGGCGCGGCCATCGGCCCGCTGGTCGGCGGTCATCTGGTCGAGGCGTTCGGCTGGTCGGCGGCCTTCTGGCTCAATGTGCCCGTGGTGATCCTCACCGTGGCCGCGGGACTGTGGCTGCTGCCGGAGTACCGGGCCCCGCAGCAGGGCCGCTTGGACTGGGCCGGCGCGGCGCTGTCGGTGCTGGGCATCGTGGCGCTGGCGTGGGGCATCAAGCATGTGGCCAAGGGCAATCCGGCCCCGGTCGATCTGATCATCATGGTGTCGTCGGCGCTCCTGCTGGGGTTGTTCGCCTACCGGCAGTCGAAGTCGCCCGACCCGCTGCTGGATGTGCGGCTGTTCCGCAATCGCGCCTTCACCGCCGCCGCGCTCGCCACCCTGCTCGCCATGCTGGCCATCGGCGCGGCCCTGTTCCTGATCTCCTTGTGGCTGCAATACATTCACGGCTACTCGCCGTCGGAGGCCGGTATGCGCACCCTGCCCGCCGCGCTGGCCACCCTGTTCGGTTCGCTGGCCACCCCCTGGCTCATGCGGCGGGTGGGCGTGCGCGCGCTGATGGGTTTCGGATTGGGCGCGCTGGCAACGGGTTTCGCGGTGCTGGCCGCGATTCCCGACACCACCTACCCGATCGTCGCCCTGGTGCTGCTGTGCCTGGGCATCGGTGACGGCATCGCGATCACCACGGCCGCCGCAGTCCTGGTCGCCTCGGTGCCCGCCGAGCGCGCCGGGCAGGCGGGGGCGGTCGAGGAGACCAACTACGAACTGGGCATCGGTCTGGGTGTGGCGCTGCTGGGCAGCATCCACGGCCGCTTGTTCACCGGCCACATGACCGGATTGCCGCTGCACGGGGACGATCTGGCCGAGGCGCAGGGCTCGGTGGGCGGCGCGGCCCACGTCGCCGAGCGGATCGGCGGACCCGCCGGCGACGAGGTGCTGCGCATCGCCCAGCACGCCTACGACGCGGCGCTCACCACCACCTCCTGGATCTCCACGGGACTGGTGGGCGCGGTCGCGGTGCTCACCGTGATCCTGGTTCCGCGCGGCTTCAAGGCGACCGCCGCGCACTGAGACCCCCTTCCCCGGGGATGTATCCGGTTATGCCAGTGCGACTTTCAGCTGCGCCAGGCCGGAGCGGATGCGAGCCTTCACGGCGGGCAGGCCGATCCCCAGCCGGTCCGCGACCTGCGGGTAGGTGAGCCCACCGTAGAAGGCCAGCACCAGCGACTCGCGCTGATTGGGGGTGAGGGTGGACAGACCGTGGCGGATGGCGCGCTCCTCCTGGCGGCGCAGGATCTCCTCGGCCACCACATCGGTGGCGGGGCGGTAATCGCCGACGCCCCAGCGGTGTTCGTGCCCGGCCGCGCTGCACTCGCGCCGGACCCGGTCCACCGCCTGATGGTGGGCCAGGGTGGTGAGCCAGGTCAGCGCGTTGCCGCGGGCCGGGTCGAACTTCGGGGCGCTGCGCCAGACCTGGAGGTAGACCTCGTGACAGGTTTCCTCGGCATATCCGGTGTCGCACACGATGTTCAGGACGCGGGAGTAGATGAGGCCGCGGGTGCGGCGGTAGAGCTCCTCGTAGGCGGCGCGGTCCCGCTCGGCGATGCGGCGGACGAGGCTGTCGAACTCGCTGCCGCGCCGGGTGCGGCGGGCAGGGACGGTCGAGGGTCGGACGGGGTGGGCCGATTGCGGACGGACTGCCGGGTGGGCAGCGGAACGGTGTGGTGCACGTGAGGAATTCACGATTGCCCCCAGGTCGACGAAGCGAGCGGATCGACGGTGTCCGGATACGGATATGTCGAAACGAGCCGTCGAGGACTGGGACGGCCAATGCGGAAACCGGCCGGGGACAGGGGCTTTCGGTTCCGCCAAGAATCCAGGCTACGCCCCGGTTCCCGATGCCCGCACCGATCCGATTAACCGGACATCATCCCGGCAAACCCGGCCGCACCGGGCGTGGATCAGATCCGCAGCCCCAGTGCGACGATGCCGTGCGCGACCGCGTGCACCGTCACCCGGTTGCGGCGGGCGTGCGCGCGGATCAACTCGAACGCCGCGTCGGGGGTGGTGTGGTGGGCGTGGGCGAGCACGCCCTTGGCCTGTTCCACCACGATGCGGGTGGTGAGCGCGTGCTGGAGCTGTTCGGTCACCCGCTGGTGGCGGTGCACCAGATTGGCGGTGACGATGTGCCCGGCGGCCATGCCCGCCAGCAGCGTCGCCACCGACAGGTCCTGGCCGGTCCAGTGCCGGGCCTCGCGCGAATACAGGCTCAGCACACCGGCTTCGGTGGCGTCCAGGCGCATGGGGACGGCGGCGACCGAGGCGATCCGGTGCTGCCCGGCCAGGGTGGTGTACTCCGGCCACAGGTCGCCGTAGCTGCCGATGTCGGTGACGGTCACCGGCGCTCCGCAGGCGTGCGCGACCACGCCGGGTCCGCGGTCGTGGTCGCGCTGGCAGACCTCGAGATCCAGGAGGTCCTCGGGCCTACCGGTGAAGAGTTCGGACCGGTCGCCTCGTAGTTGGGCGGACAGCGCCACCGTCACCCCGCCCGGTTCCAGCACATCGATGGCGCTGCGCATCAACTCGTCCAGAATCTGGGGCAGTTCGCTCGCCGCCGGTAGCAGCCGCGCGAATCTGGCCAGCACCGTCACCAGCAACTCACTGTCGGACACCGCATTCACCCCGCATCGGCGAACGCCGGGCGCCCGCCACGAAAGTATTCCTGTGCCGCTCTTGCCGTCAGCCCATGGTATTTGCCGGGCGGGGTGTCGCGGAACAGTTGCGCTCATTCGGCCTCGATCCGGATGCTGCGCTCCACCACCCGCCGTGCCACCTCCACCAGCGAAAGTCCATGGGTGAAGGCGTATCCGCGCAGGCGGGCGTAGGCGTCGGGGATCTCGATGCCGAGGTGTGCGCTGGTCATGCCGGCCGCCTGGTGAATCCATCGGCTGGACAACGGCTGTGCCCACTGGCGGGCGTCGTCGCCGGTGGCCAGCACCAGGCTGGCGGTCACCAGATCGGCGATGTGCAGCGACGCCGACAACAGCCGCGGCCCGGGCCGCCCGACGGATTCGCGATACAGGTCCACCGCGCCGAGCCGAATCGCGCCCAGCCGCAAGGGCACCGCGAACAGCGAGCCCCATACCGGGGTACCGGAGAGGGCTTCGGCGAAGCCGGGCCAGTGCTCGCAGTCGGCGCTCAGATCGGTGACCACCACCGGCATCCCGTCGGCCACGGCGGTGACCGCGGGGCCCTCCCCCGCCGTCGCCTGCGCTCGCTCCACCTGTTCGGCGAATTCGTCACTGGCGCACCAGGGTTGCATGCCCGCGTCGCGTTCCTCGAGCACGATGGCGGCGCGGCGCACCGGTAACACCCGTACGCACGCGGTGCACACCGCGTTCAATCCGCCGCCCGCGTCGCGCACGGCGCGCAGGAACTGTCCAGTCAGCTGATCGAACTGCGACGAAGCCATCACCATCGAACCGCCCCACAATCATCGCCCGGCGATGAGTTATTCGGTGCCCGAGGCCAGTATCTCCGTCACAGCTCGACAACGAACAGGGCCGAAAGTCACTGTGGGTCAGCGCTAACGGCGACCGCGACCGGCCGGTGCGGCACGCCGAGCCGGTACAGGCCGCGCAGGTCGTACAGATGCGTGGCGACCGCGCCGAGCACCGCTCCGAAGGCCAGCCCGAACAGCGTCATCCAGATGCCCGTACCGAGTCCGGCCTCGAGGTGGCCGTCGAAGAACAGGATGGCGCGTACCGACAGATAGATCTGGTGCATCGGTTCGAAGCTCGACAGCGAGGCGATCCAGCGCGGAATCGCTTCCACCGGAATCGAGCCCGAGGACGAGGGCAGACCCAGCACCACGAACACGATCATATTGATCAGCAGGCCCGCGGTGCCGAAAGCCGCCAGCACCGACAACCCGGTGACCGACACCGCGATGATGGCCAGCGTGCCGTAGAGGAACAGCGGCAGCGGTTCGTCGATGGGCATACCGAAGATCCGCGCAATGCCCATGAACATGCCGGAGAGGAAAGGCGCGGTGATCGCGGCGATGGCCCACTTCACCAGCAGCGTGCGCCAGCGGCTGATCGACGCGGGCTCGGGGGCCCGGAACCACGGGCCGTATTCGGCCGGGACGTAACCGAGCACGTTGTCGATCATGGAGTGGATGATCATCGCGCCGCTGAAGCCCGCGAACAGCAGGACCAGGGTGTAGAAGAACGCGGACAGGCCCTGCCCGGTGCCCGCCGGGAGCGGACGGTACGGGCTGGTGACCACGTCGATGGGCTGGGCCAGCTGCAGCCGTGCCGCGCCGGACAATTCGGTGGCGGGCGCGCCCGCCTGCGGCGCGAGTTTGGCCTTCACCTGGTCGGTGAGCTGTGCGCCGACCGTCGAATTGACCTGCGCCATGGCCCGATCGGCGATGCGCTGGGTGATCGAGGAGGCGTAGGTGCCGGCGCGCGGATTGGTCTGCACGGTGATGACCGGCCGTTCCACGTCGCCGGGCACCACCGAGGCCGCGGCGAGGATCGAGAGTCGCTTGGTGAAGTCGCCGGGAATGATGATGGCGCCGTAGACCTGGCCGTCGCTCAACTGCCGGCGGGCCTCGCCGATGCCGACCACGCGCAGGTCGATCTTGTCGGCGGGGATGCGCGCGGTGAGCGCGTCGGCGATCTGGTCGCCGATATTGACGGTGCGGCCGTCCATCACGTCGCCCACGTCCTGATTGACCAGGGCGACCGGGAAGTCGTGCAGGTTCTTCTCCGGGTCGGAGGTGTAGCCGAGGTACATGGTGCCGATCAGGGCCGCGAGCAGGCCGAGCACCACCATCGGGCCGATCCAGCCGCGCAGCGGCACGGCGCGCTGGACCGGGTTCTCATTCGCCATGGGCACGAATGTAGGCAGCGACAACAAAGTAGTCAACGCCAACATCCCGGAGTGTGTCCGATATCCTGCTCTCACCATGAGCATCACCAAGCGCAAGGCCCGGGAGGTGGTCGAGCGCGCCCGTTCCTACCACCACGGGGACCTGCGCGCCGAACTCCTCCGCCGCGCCGAGGAGACCCTGCGCGGCGGCGGGATCGAACGCCTCTCGCTGCGGCAGCTGGCCCGCGACACCGGCGTCAGCCACGCCGCGCCCGCCCGGCACTTCCGCGACAAGCAGGCGCTGCTCGACGCGCTGACCGTCGCCGGATTCGACCGGCTCGGCGCGGGATTCGAGAAGGCGGCGGCCGCGGGCACCTTCCTGGAACGGCTGCGCGCCATGGCCCACACCTATCTGCGGTTCGCCATCGACAATCCGGAACTGCTGGCGCTCATGTTCGCCCGCAAGAACAGTCCCACCCCGGCCATCGAGGAGGCGGCCGCCCGCGCGTTCACCGTGCCGATCGAGATGGTCACCGACGCGCAGGCGCGCGGGGAGGTGGTGCCGGGCGAGCCGCGGCGGATCTGCCTGTCCGCGGTGGCGGCGCTGCAGGGGCTGGCCGCGATCCTCGGGTCGGGGCTGGTCGACGCCGCGGAGGCGGACGGACTGTTCGACGAGATGGTCACCCACATGCTGAACGGTTTGCGTCCTCGACGCTGAAACATTTGCGTCCTCGACGCTGACGCGCGGTTCACAAAACGCGGTACCGCGCCGCCGCCCCCGAAATCGGTGGCCTCCGCACCCGTAACCTTTCAGGCGTGACGATCGAGAAACGACAGTGACGATCGAAGGCAGGCAGTACGGCGGACGCGCCGTGACCGAACGAAAAGCCGAGCGCCGGCAGCGTTTCCTCGACGCGGCCATCCGAATCTTCGGCGAGCGCGGCTACGCCAACTGTTCGCTGGCCGATGTGTGCGCCGCGGCCGGACTGTCCAAACGCCAGTTCTACGAGGAGTTCCAGACCCGCGAGGACGTGCTGGTCGCGGCCTACGACCAGATCCAGGACCAGTCGGCCGCCGCCCTCGCCACCGCGTTGAGTTCCATGGGTCCCGACCCGGACCCGACCGAGACCGTGACCCTGGCCCTCTCGGCCTTCCTCGACTCCATCGGCGCCGACCCGTTCCGCGCCAAGGTGGCCTTCGTCGAGGTCGTCGGTGTCAGCGAACGCATGGAACAGCATCGCCGCGCCCGCCGCCACCTGTGGGGCGACACCCTGCGCCTGGCCGTGCAGCCCCTGGCCGGTGACTCCGCGTCCCTCCGTGGCGCCCCCGAACTCGCCACCAGCGCCCTCATCGGCGCGATCAACGGCCTCGCCCACGAGTGGCTGCTGTCGGACCCGCGACCGCCCGTGCGCTCCCTGGTGGAAGTCCTCGTCCCCATGACGGTCGCCCTGATCTCCCGCGACACGGACTAGCCGCCGCGCGACCCCATGGAAGGTCGCCGACGCCCGGTGGCGCGGGATCTTTCGGTGCCGGGCGCCGAGATCTGTCGGTACCGGGCGGCAAGATCGCGGGTATGACCGACGAGCAGCGGTGGGCCGATCCGCAGGCGACCGAGGCTGTGCGCAAGCTGTTGCGGCGGCATCGGGGGGCGGTGGAGACGGTGCTGACGGCCGCGCGGGTGGATGGGCTGGATCAACTCGCCGATGCCGCAGCCGGATACGTGGCGGCGCCGGAGCGGGCGGGGGCAGCGGTGGGGGCGGCGGTGGCGTTCGCCATCGCGCAGTACGCGGCGGTGGCCTATCGCACGGGGGCACGGCGGAGGCGGGAATTCATCGATCGGTTCATCGACAGCTGGATGGTCGAATTCGGGCATGCGTTCGCGAGCGAGGTCGCGGCGGCCCGAGTGGGGGTGCGGGTGGAGGAACCCGATCCGCGGGCGGGGCGAATGACGGCGTGGCTGCGGGTGATCGAGCCCGGGCAGGATGTCGAGCCCGCTGCCGAGGCGCTGCGGGTCCGGGTGCGGGAACGTCTGGGGAACACGCCCGAGGGGGCGGGACGGGTCGCGCCGGAGCCGAAGTCGGTGACGACCGATCAGATTCGGCGGCTCGAGGCGGCCATGGTGGACGGCAGGCGGTGGCGGGCCGCCGCGCATCGGCGATTGGTGCTCGAGGATCCCGCGCTCGGGCCGGCCGCACGGCTGCTGGTGTGGGCGGTCTTCGATGCCCGCGGCGCGGTGACGGGGGCGTTCCGGCTGGACGAGGAACGCGTGCTGCGCAATCTCGAGGGCGCGCCGGTCGAACTGACGGACCAAGCGTTGGTGGGCGTGGCTCACCCGATTCAGCTCGGTGAGACGCTCGCGGCTTGGCGGGACCTGTTCGACGACAATCGGTTACGACAGCCGTTCGAGCAGCTGGAACGACCGATCAACCTGCTCACGAGCGACGATGCGGAGTCGAATCGCCTGTCCCGCTTCAGCGATCAGCAGATTCGCACGGATCGGGTGTTCGGTCTGCAACAGCTGGGCTGGCAGGTGTCGCGGGAGGTCCTCACGCGCCGGTTCGGACCGGTCCGGGAGGTGGTCGTCACGCTGGATCCCGGGCTCGAAGGCGGTTTCCGCGACGAGCCCGAGCTCCAGCGGGTGCTCTCGGTGGAGCTCCGGGGCGGCACGTTCGACTCACTCGACGCCGTGTCCGCCTCGGAGCTGATCCGTCAGCTGGAGCGACTGGCGGCGTGACGTCCGGCGCGGCGGCCGAAGAACGAGCCCGCGCCGAGCTGGGTACCGCTGGAGTAGCCCTTGCCGTCCTGGGCCAGGGTGGAGGCGGTCGCGCCCGCCGCGTACAGGCCGGGGATGGGTGATCCGTTGTCCCGCAGCACCTCCGAGTCGACCGAGGTGCGCAGCCCACCGAGGGTGAAGCCGGCGTACAGCGCCTTGCCGAGGGTCAGGTCGAAGGCCGCCCACGGGCCCTGGTCCTGCGGTTGCAGCCATTCGGCGGCCTTGTGGAAGTCCGGGTCCTCACCGCGGGCCGCGTTCTCGTTGTACCGGTCGAGTGTGGATCGCAGTGTGTCGGCGGGGATTCCGAGCGCCATCGCCATCTCGTCCACGGTCTCCCAGCCGTCGATGAACGGCGCGAGCGGGAACATGGGCCGTTCCATGTGCTCGGAGTCCACGATCAGATAGGCGACCGCACCGGGCTGATCGAGCACGTACGCGGAGGTGCGCGCGTGGTAGGAGTCCTCGGCGACGAACCGTTCGCCCTTGTGGTTCACCACGATTCCGGTCAGCAGCTTCGACGGCGGATACACCGGCGCGGTGACGAACGCCTGATCCATCATGCGGGTCACGCCGCCCGCCGACACTCCGAGCCGGATGCCCAGCCCGTCGTCGAACGGCGTCCCGAGCACGAACGGCTTCTCGGTCAGCCATGGCACGTGCTCGGCCACCATATCGGTGTTCATGACGAAGCCGCCGGCGGCCAGCACCACCGACTTCGCTTTCACCGCACCGGTTTTCCCGAGGTTCTTCCACTCCACTCCGACCACCGCGCCGGCCGCGTCGGTGATCAGGTTGGTCACGCCGGTCTCGTAGCGCACCTCGACGCCGAGCGTGGCGGCCCGCTTCACCAGCAGGTCGATGATCATGGCCGCGCCCTGGGTGTCGCCGGGCACCGGAACCTTGTGCCCGCGGGGCGCGGGCACGGCCTGTTCCCGATAGGGCCACACCTTCTCGTTGCCCGTGTACATCAGCCCCTGTGTACCGGGCTGGATGACCGCCTTCTCCGGGTAGTAGCTGCGCTCGAACTCGAACCCGAGGCTCTCCAGCCAGCCGAAGTGCTCGACACTGCCCTCGCAGTAGGCGCGGATCTTCTCCGGTTCCGGATCCCGCGCCACCGACAGCAGGTACTTGTACATCTCCTCGACCGAGTCGTCGTGCCCGGTCGCCTGTTGCACGGCGGTGCCGCCGCCCAGGTAGAAGTGCCCGCCCGCCAGGGCCGTGGTCCCGCCCGCGACCCCGGCGCGTTCCAGCACCAGCACGCGGGCCCCGCGCGCGGCCGCCTCGACCGCCGCGCACCCACCCGCGATGCCGAATCCGGCGACCACCACGTCGACCTCGTCGGACCATTCGGTAACGGACTCCGCCGCAACGGTTTCCGGAATCTGCGTGCTCACTGCGCACCCTTCTTGATGTGCTCGAAGAACGCCCGCATATTCGGCCCGATCTCCGCGAGTTCGATGAACGGCACGCCCGAGTCCGCGCCGTCGAGGTAGGCGAACCGCATCTGCCCGCTCATATCGCCTTGTTGTACCACCGGGATCCCCCGGGTCTCGGCGTCTTTCAGCGCGGCGTCGAAGTCCTGGGGCTCCAGGCAGATGTGGTGCAGGCCCGATCCTCCGCGTTCGAGGAATTCGGTGTAGATGGAGCGCCCGGTCACCGGCTGGATGAGTTCGAGCTGCATGTCCCCGCTGTACCCCAGCGAGATGTGCGCGGTGAAGTCGGCGGCCTCGCCGCGATATACGCACGTCTCGGGCCCGAAGTGCACGTCGGGCATGCGCATCCAGCCCTTCACGCCCATGGTCGTCGTCAGGAACCGTTCCCCGGCCTCGATGTCCTCGACCACCCACGCGATCTGGGTGACGGGCCCATCGGCCACGCTCGTGCTGTCCATTTCGGCAGTTAATCACAATCGCTTAATTTGGCAAGGGCTACTCGTCGTCCGGATCGGCTTCCGAGGGAGCGGTCCACCCCTTGTTGCTCAGCCCGTAGAAGGTCGCCACCAGCAGATACAGCACCAGCGCCGCGATCGGCGACAGGAATCCGACCCCGATGCACGCCGCGTAGACCAGAATCCCCGGCCAGGCCCGCCAGCTCTCCCGCCGCGCGTAATCCGCCCCCAACCCGGACTTCAGCATCTCCGGCCGCTTCGCCAGCCGCCACCACATGGGAGCCCACGGCACGGTCATCAGCACCCCCACGATCCCGTACAGGGCGACCGCCACCACCGCGTCCCGATGCGTCCCGTGCACGACGTTCTCGGCCACCACCATGGTCGGGAACGGCACCAGCGAAATCCCCAGCAGCAACAGGAGATTCCACCACCGCAACACATGGTCGATCCGCCGCAACCGCCCGAAGAAGGTGTGGTGGTTCATCCACACCACCCCGATCGTCATGAACGACGCCAGATACGCCATATACGACGGCCAGATGTGCCCGAGCGCCTGCAGCAAGCGCCCGGGCTCGTGCTCGGGCACCCGGATCTCCAAAATCAACAGGGTGATGGCAATCGCCATCACCCCGTCGCTGAAAGCTTCCACGCGAGCGGTTCCCGCGAGCGTGCGTTCCGGAACCGATCCCTCACTCATGCATCGCAGCGTAACCCGGTTCGGTGATCGATTCGGATGCCTTGAGCCGCTTGATGGTTCGCACCGTGATCAGCATCAGGATCGCGGTGGTGCCGATCATGAGGGCGCTCGACAGCCAGGCCATGGTGTGGACGGGCAGCCGGTAGGCGAGCACCACGCGCAGGACGGACTCGCCGAGCAGGCCCGCGCCCCACATCACGGCGATCCGGTTGTGCAGCCGCCGCACCACCGGGTTGGTGCGGAACTTGTGCTCCATGTCGGCCAGTTTCGCCGGGGATCCCGCGAACGCCTTGCGCGCCGCGACGTAGGTCAGCGGCTTCCCCACCAAGGCGCTGATGCCGAAGGCCACGCCGATCCCCGCGGTGGTGATCGAGTCCCGCACGATGATCATCCGGGCATCCCCGCTGATCAGCGAGCTCGCGATGCCGAAGACGAACCCCGCCAGGATCAGGGCGGCCAGGGCGTCGACCCGCCGCGCCCGGATCGCCTCCACCAGGACCACCGCCCCCGAGCACAACGCCCCCGCCAGCAGGGCCACGAAATCGGAGTACCCGGCGGCGTGCAGGGCGAAGTAGACGGCCAGCGGCACCAGGATGTCGCGCATGGTCGGTGCGAGCATGCGCAGCGCATTCGGCCGTTCGTGGGCCTGCGACGCGGGCGCGGCGAGCGTGTTGTCAGCCATGATGCGAACTCCTGTAATCGGTTTCTGCGCTACAGGAATGACGCTACGGAGACCGTCGCCGCGCCGAATCTGCCAACCATCACCTCCCGGCCATGACAGTTGTCATGCCGCGACGGTGGCCGTGTCATGCCGCGACCGTGGCCGCCGATTCCAGGTTGCGCCCCTTGGTCTCGGGCGCGCCCCACAGGCAGATGAGGAAACCGATCGCGGTGACCACCGCGGCGAACAGGAACGTCGGCCCCATCCCGAGATGGTCCAGGGACCACGGCAGCAGATAGGTGCCCAGGGCCGCGCCGATCCGGCTGATGGAGGTGGCGAATCCGACGGCGGTGGCGCGAATGTGGGTGGGGAACAACTCGTTCGGATACGTCCAGTCCAGCACGTTGGGCCCGCCGCAGAAGAACGCGTAGAGCAGCAGCATGGTGAAGGCGAGCAGGGTCGGCATGGTCGGCCAGAGGCCGATGAACAGCACCGGCGGGATCATCAGCCCGAAGCACCACACGATGGTGGGCCTTCGCCCGATGGTGTCGATGAGGCGCATGGCGGGCAGGCAGCCGATCAGGAACACCAGGCTGATCAGGGCGGTGCCCAGGGTATCCATCCAGGTGCCGGCCGGTTCGCGCAGCGACCCGTGCCGCGCCGGATGCCCCTCCTCGCCCGCCTCGACCAGGGTGGCCGGATCGACCCGCACGTGCAGGTACTGCTCGATCATGGCGGCGGCCTTGTCCTGTTTGCCGTGCTGGGCCAGCCACCGTGGCGATTCGGGCGCGGTGCTCTGGCGGATGATCAGGAATTACGCGCACAGCACCGCCCCGCTGGCGAGCTGCCAGCGCCAGATGCCGTTGCCGCCGAAGGTCAGCAATGAGATAGGCGAGCACCGAGCCCAGATACCAGGCCACGATCTGGAATCCGAGCAGCGTCCCGCGCTGTTTGAGCGGCAGCCATTCCCCCAGCAACGAGGTGGCGATCGGGTAGCCGGCGGCCTTCTTCCCGGGTCGTCGACCGAAGCAAATGAGCGGCAAACACATCGAACGTACCCGCGCGCCACGACGGCCGTCCCTGCTGACACGCCGGTCCCGCCATCCCGGCCTCGTGCGGGAGCGGCGGCGATGATTTCCGGTGCCGAACGTCGTCTCCATTCGCAGCGGCCGAAATACCGAGCGAACACCGATTCGAGGAGTTGACCATGTCGTACCCCACGCAGCCCGGCGATCCGATCTGGACCGATATCTTCACCACCGACCCCGAGGGCGCGATCGCCTTCTACGGCGAATTGCTCGGCTGGAGCGCCGAGATCGCGCCGGAGCACGGCGACTACATCACCTTCCGCAAGGATGGCAAGGCCGTGGCGGGCGGGATGGGAAGTGATGGCTCGGGCGGCCCCAGCCAGTGGATGGTGTACCTGGCCAGCACCGATGCCGAGGAGACGGCCGAGAAGGTGACCGCGGCGGGCGGCATGACCGTGGTGCCGGTGATGCCGGTGTCCGAGCTCGGCAAGTTCGGGGTGTTCGGCGACAATGGCGGCGTCGGCATCGGCGTGTGGGAGCCGGGCACCATGACCGGTTTCGAGCAGCGCGGCATCGTCGGCGACGGGCACTGGGAGGGGCACGTGGGTGCGCCGTCGTGGTTCGAACTGCACACCCGCAGCTATGACGACGCGCTGAAGTTCTACCGCGAGGCGTTCGGCTGGCAGGACCCGTTCACGATCGCCGACACCCCCGAATTCCGGTACACCACCATCCATTCCGTGAGCCCGATGCTGGGTGGCGTGATGGATTCCTCGGGCTTCCTGCCGCCGAGCATGCCCGGCTATTGGGCGGTCTACTTCGGTGTCGAGGATGTGGACGCGTCGGTGCGGAAGGTGCAGGAGCTGGGCGGCAGCGTGGTGCGCCCGCCGGAGGACACCCCGTACGGCCGGCTGGCGGCGGTGGCCGATCCGGCCGGTGTGCGATTCAGCCTGGGCGGCAACAAGTCCTGACCCGGAAAGGGGACGAACGGCCCGGTCTCCACAGCGACCGGGCCGTTCGAATCATCCCGTGGCGACGTGGTCTGCGCCCCAGCAGCGCGTCCGGCGTCGTCGCGGGAAGTCTGTCACCGCATCGGGTTCAGCCGCGCACCCCGGTGGCGAGGGTCTGCTGCCTGCCCAGTCCGGCCACCTCCACGACGACGACATCGCCGTCGCGCAGATAGGGTTTCGGCTCCGGGCGGCCGACCGCGACGCCCGCGGGCGTGCCGGTGAGCACCAGATCGCCGGGTTCCAGGGTCATCAGCGTGCTCAGGTAGCGCAGCACCTCGCCGACCCCGGCCACCATGTCACCGGTCGAACCCGCCTGCCGCTGTTCCCCGTTCACCCACAGCTGCAGGCTCAGCGCCTGCGGTTCGGCGATCTCGTCGGGCGTGACCAGCCAGGGCCCGATGGGCGTGAAGGTGTCGAAGGACTTGCCCTTCACCCAGGTCGGTTCACCCGCGATGCCGGCGCGTTCGGTGACGTCGTTGGCGGTGACGTAGCCGCCCACCGCCCCCAGCGCGGTGGCGGCGTCGGGGCAGTCGCGCAGGCGGCGGCCGATCACCACGCCCAGCTCCACCTCGTGGTCGGTGGTGGCGCTGTCGCGCGGCAGTTCGATGGCGTCGTAGGGACCGCTCACCGTGGTGCCGGGCTTGAGGAAGACGACGGGCCGTTCCGGGATGGCCGCGCCGATGGCGGCGGCGTGGTCGGTGTAGTTGAGTCCGACGCCGATCACCTTGCCGGGCCGGGCGATCGGCGCCCCGATCCGGGCGGCGGGGTCCACCTCGGGTAGGGCGCCGGAAGCCAGCGCCCCGAGGATCGCGCCGAGCGCGACCGGATCGCCCAGCAGCGCCCCGTCGACGTCGGCGGTCACCGCGGACACGTCGCGCAGCACGCCGTGATCGTCGATGGCCGCGGGCCGTTCGGACCCCTTGGCCCCTACTCGCAAGAGTTTCACGCGTCGCCTCCGGACTGCTCGGATACCGTGGCGGCCACGCGGCGACCGCCCGGCAGGTACTCGTCCGCGATGCGAACGCCCAACTGCTGCAACAACATCAACCCGGCGCTCAGGCAGCGCTGCTCATCGGGCTCGATCTCGAGCAGGGAATACACCGCCGCGAAACCGGCCGCGTGAAAACGCGCCGGCGGCAGGGTGTTCCGGCCGCACACCGCGACCACGGGCACGCCCGCCGCCCGCGCGGCCGCGGCGACACCGGCGGGCGCCTTGCCGTGCAGGGTCTGCTCGTCGAGCTTGCCCTCCCCGGTGACGACCAGGTCCACCCCGGCCAGCCGTTCGTCGAAACCGACCAGTTCCAGCATCAATTCGATGCCGGGCCGCAGGGTCGCGCCGAGCACCGCGAGCGCGGCGAATCCGACGCCCCCCGCGGCGCCGGCCCCCGCCACGTCGCGCCGATCCGACCCGAGTTCGCCGGCCAGCCGCCGCGCCCACTGCCCGAGCGCGGCGTCCAACTCGGCGACCTGGGCCGGATCGGCGCCCTTCTGCGGTCCATAGACCGCGGCGGCCCCGGAGGGCCCGGTGAGCGGATTGTCGACGTCGCAGGCCACGACGACCTCGACGCCGTCCATCCGCTCGCGCAGGGCGGTCAGGTCGATGGAGTGCACCCGGGTGAGCGCCGCCCCGCCGTCGCCGATGGGTCGCCCCTCGTCGTCCAGCAGCAGGGCGCCGAGCGCCTCCAACAGTCCTGCGCCGCCATCGGTTCCGGCGCTGCCGCCGATCCCGAGCACGATGCGGCGGCAGCCGGCCGCCACCGCCGCCGCCATCACCTCGCCGGTGCCCCGGCTGGTGGCGGTCATGGGGTGCGGGCGGCCTTCGGGCAGCCGCACCAGTCCGGACACGTCGGCCATTTCCACGACGGCGAGGTCGCCGCGGCGGGCGTAGGCCGTCAGCACCGGTTCCCCGGTCGGGCCCGACGCGGTCAGCGGGACCGCGTCGAACCCGGCGGCGAGGGCGGCGGCGACGGTGCCGTCACCGCCGTCGGCGACGGGCACCACCGACACCGAGGCGTCGGGTCGCCCGCGCCGGATTCCGGCTCGCACGGCGGCCCCGACCTGCGCCGCGGTCAGCGAGCCCTTGAACTTGTCGGAGGCGATCAGCACACGAGCCATGGGAATCCTCTAGTCCAGCGGAACGGTGGCGGTCGGGGCGTCCGCGAAGGCGGAGGCCAGTTCCTCGAACTCGGTGATCGCGTCGATCCCGGCCGCGCCCATGGACACATTGGTGACCCGCTCGAGAATGCACTCGACCACGACGGGCACCTTGTACTCGGCCATCAGCGATTTGGCCTTCTCGAACGCGGGACCGATGTCCTGCGGCTCGAAGACGCGAATCGCCTTGCAGCCCAGGCCTTCCGCGACCTTGACGTGGTCCACGCCGTAGCCGTTGACCTCGGGTGAGTTGATGTTCTCGAAGTCCAGCTGGACGTAGTAGTCCATGTCGAACGCCCGCTGCGCTTGACGGATCAGGCCCAGGTACGAGTTGTTCACCAGCACATGGATGTACGGGATGTTGAACTGGGCGCCGACGGCCAATTCCTCGATCAGGAACTGGAAGTCGTAGTCACCCGAGAGCGCCACGACCGGCTCGTCCTGCACCGCGGTGGCCACACCCAGCGCGGCGGGCAGGGTCCAGCCCAGCGGCCCGGCCTGCCCGGCGTTGATCCAGTGCCGCGGCTTGTACACGTGCAGCATCTGCGACGCCTGGATCTGCGACAGACCGATCGTGGTCACGTAGCGGGTTTCCCGGCCGAACGCCTTGTTCATCTCTTCGTACACGCGCGCCGGCTTCAGCGGCACGTTCTCGAAGTGCGTCTTGCGCTGACCGGTCGCGCGCTTGGCGCGCACCTGCTCGACCCACGCGCGGTGGTCGGTCAGACCGCCCACCTTGTCGAGGGATTCGGCCACCGCGATGAACTGCTCCAGGGCGGCGCCGGCATCGGAGACGACGCCGTAGTCGGGTGCGAAGACCCGGCCGATCTGGGTCGGCTCGATGTCGACGTGCACGAAGGTGCGGTCCTTGGTGTAGACGTCGAGCGCCCCGGTGTGGCGGTTGGCCCACCGGTTGCCGATGCCCAGCACGAAATCGGCGGCCAGCAGCGACTCGTTGCCGTAGATGTGGGAGGTCTGCAGACCCACCATGCCGGCGTTCAGCTCGTGGTCGTCGGCGATGGCGCCCCAGCCCATCAGGGTCGGGACGACCGGAACACCGGTCAGCTCCGCGAACTTCACCAGCAGCTCGGAGGCGTCGGCGTTGATGATGCCGCCGCCCGCGATGATCAGCGGACGCTGCGCGGCGTTGAGCATCGCCAGCACCTTGGCGGCCTGCGCCGGGGTGGCGGCGGGCCGCACGACCGGCAGCGGCTCGTAGGTCTCGATGTCGAACTCGATCTCGGCCAGCTGCACGTCGATCGGCAGGTCCAGCAGCACCGGGCCCGGACGGCCTTCGCGCATGAGCCAGAACGCCTTCTGGAACGCACCCGGCACCTGCGCGGGCTCGAGCACCGTGTGCGCCCACTTGGCCAGCGGCTTGGCGATGGAGGCGATGTCGACGGCCTGGAAGTCCTCCTTGTGCAGCTTGGCCACGGGCGCCTGGCCCGTGATGCACAGGATCGGAATGGAATCCGCGGAGGCGGCGTACAGGCCGGTCACCATGTCGGTGCCCGCGGGCCCCGACGTGCCGATGCAGACACCGATATTGCCGGGCCGGGCCCGGGTGTAGCCCTCGGCCATGTGCGAGGCGGCCTCGACATGGCGGGCCAGCACGTGCTTGATGCCGCCGTGCGCCTTCATGGCGCTGTAGAAGGGGTTGATCGCGGCGCCGGGCAGGCCGAAAGCCTGTGTGGCCCCTTCCTTCTCCAGGATCAGGACCGCCGCGTCGACGGTGCGCATGCGCGCCATGCTCAGTTCTCCTTGTCCAGCGTGCCGCTCAGGCGCTCGACGCCGCGCAGCAGGGCAGAGTGGTCCAGGTGGCCGTCGCCATTGGCGCGGGCCGAGGCGACCAGCTGCGCGATCAGCGAGCCGGCCGGGGTCACCAGACCGGCCTCGCGGGCCGCGGTGGTGAAGATGCCCATGTCCTTGTGGTGCAGGTCGATGCGGAAGCCGGGCGCGAACTCGCGGTTGATCATCTTGTCGCGCTTCTGGTTCAGCACGGCCGAACCGGCCAGGCCGCCGCCGAGCACGTCGAGCGCCGGGCCCAGCTCGACGCCGTAGGCCTCGAGGAAGACCACGGCCTCGGCCACGGCCTGGATATTGGTGGCCACGATGAGCTGGTTGGCGGCCTTCACGGTCTGGCCCGCGCCATTGGTGCCCACGTGCACGACGGTCTTGCCGACCTTGTCGAACAGCGGCTGGGCGGAAGCGAAGTCCTCGGCCGAACCGCCGACCATGATGGACAGGGTGGCGTTGACCGCGCCCGGCTCACCGCCGGAGACGGGGGCGTCGAGCAGCCGGAAGCCGCGCTCGGCGGCCTGCTTGGCCAGCTCCTGGGTGACGTCCGGGCGGATGGACGAGAAGTCGATGATCAGCGCGCCGGGCTCGGCGGTCTCGAAAACGCCCTTCTCCCCGGCCAGTACCTCCTGCACGTGCGGGGAGTCCGGCACCATCACGGCGATGACGTCCGCGCCGCGCACGGCGTCGGCGATGGAGGTGACGGCCCGGCCGCCCGCGTCGACCAGCGGCTGCGCCTGGGCAGGGTTGCGGTCGAAGCCCTTGACCGAGTGGCCCGCGTTCTGCAGGTGGACGGCCATCGGGCTGCCCATGATGCCGAGGCCGATGAAAGCGATGTTGGTCATGATCTGTTCCCTAAGTCGTTGAATGTCAAAAGTTTTCGGCTACTTGGCGGCGCGGCGCTCGCGCGGCAGCCACTCGAACGCGTCCTCGGAACGGCCGGAAGGCTTGTACTCGAGGCCGACCCAGCCGCGGTAGCCGCGCGACGCGAGGTCGGTGAGCTGGAGCTCGAGCTGGAGTTCGCCGGTGCCCGGCTCGTTGCGGCCGGGGTTGTCGGCGATCTGCACGTGGGCGATGCGGTCGGTGTGCTCGGCGATCACCTTGTCCACGTCGTCACCGTTCACGGCGAGGTGGTAGAGGTCGGCGAGCAGGCCGATGTTCGATACCCCGGAATGCGCCTGCACCTCGTCGATGACGGCCAGGCCGTCGGCGGCGGTCAGCAGCGGGTAACGGGGTGCGCCGGAGGCGGGTTCGACCAGCACGGTGGCCCCGATCCGGGCAGCGGCCAGCGCCGCGGCGGAGAGGTTCTCGACGGCCACCGCGTCCTGCTGCTCGGCGGTGGCGTCGTCGACACGGTTGCCGTAGAGGGCATTGAAGGCCTTGGTGCCCAGGCGTTCTCCGATGCCCACGGTGACATCGATGTTGTCCTCGAACTCGGCGGCGCGAGCCGGCCAGGAGACCAGGCCGCGGTCGCCGCCGGGCATGTCACCGGCGAAGAAGTTCAGGCCGATCAGCCGCACGCCCGCGTTCTGGACAGCGGCCACGAAGGCGTCCACGTCCTTGTCCGACGGGACCGCCTCGGCGAACGGCCACCAGAACTCGATGGCGTCGAATCCGGCCTGGCGCACGGCTTCCGGGCGCTCCAGGATGGGCAGTTCGGTGAACAGCAGCGAGCAGTTCACGGCGTAGTTCAGCGTGTGGGTCATCAGGAATCCCTCCAGTCGTTCCCGCAGGTTCTCCGCTGTTTTCCATAATGCGGAAATGTTTTTTCGGGATATGAAAATGCTAGAGCTCCCGGAACAGGCCCGTCAAGAGAGTTCCGGGAGCTACCGGCCGGTAGAGCGGGAAATATACGAAGTTGCGGAATCCGGTGCGGATCTCGCGCGACTCAGTCGCGGATATCGTCGTCCAGGCGCTCGCCCAGATCGTCCTTCCGATCCTCGACCGCGGCGAATACCGAAGCGCCTGCCTTGTTTCCGCGCGTGATTTCGTTGAACACCAGGTTCAACACGATCGCCACCACGGCGGTGGCACTGATCCCGGAGTGCATGATCACCCCGAGCCAGGTCGGGAACTTGTCCCAGAACGTCGGCGCCGCAATGGGAATCAGGCCGACCCCGAGCGCCACCGCGACGATGACCATGTTCAGGTTGTCGGTGAAATCCACCCGCACCAGCGTGCGGATGCCACTCGCCGCCACCGATCCGAACAGCACGATGCCCGCACCGCCCAGCACCGGATACGGAATCCCGGCCACCACCGCGCCCACCACCGGGAACAGGCCCAGCAGCACCAGCACCAAACCGCCCGCGGCGACCACGAATCGGCTCTTGATGCCGGTCAGCGCCACCAGCCCCACGTTCTGCGCGAAGGCGCTGCACGGGAAGCTGCCGAACACCGGCGCGACCGTGGTGGACAGCATGTCGGCTCGCAGCCCGGCCGCCACCCGCGCCGAATCCACCTCGGTGCCGACGATCTCGCCGATGGCGAGGATGTCGGCGGTGGTCTCGGTCATGATCACCAGCACCACGATGGTCATGGACACGATCGCCCCGACCTCGAAGGTCGGGCCGCCGAAGTGCAGGATCGGCGGCAGCGCAACAATTTTCGCCTTGCTCACCGCACCGAAGTCGGCATGGTGGGTGAGCAGGGCGATGACCGTGCCGACCGCCAGGCCCAGCAGGATCGACAGCCGTGAGATCGCGCCCTGGAACACCCTGCTGATCACCAGGATGATGAGCAGCGTGAGCCCGGCGAAACCGATATTGCCCACCGATCCGTAGTCGGCGGACTTCGGATTGTTGCCCATCGCCCATCGGAACGCGGTGGGCAGCAACGAGAGTCCGATCACCGTGATGATCGTCCCGGTCACCACCGCCGGGAACAGCCGCACCAGCTTGGCGAAGAAGCTGGACAACGCCAGGCCGATCAATCCGGCGACGATGATCGCCCCGAATACCGGCCGGAGTCCGCCGTCGCTCGCGATGGTCACCATCGTCGAGACGCTCGCGAACGAAATACCCTGCACGATGGGCAATCTGGAGCCGATCGGCCCGATGCCCAGGGTCTGGAGCAGAGTCGCCAGGCCGGAGACGAACAGGCCCGCTGTCACCAGCAGCGCCATGTCCGACACCGAGAGCCCGGCCGCACCGCCGACGATCAGCGGCGGCGCGATCACTCCGCCGTACATCGTCAGGATGTGCTGAGTTCCGTAGATCGCCAACTGGCCCACCGAATGTCGCGCATCCTCGGGTCGGGTGACGGTCACTGACACGCGGCTCTGGTCATCACCCATCGCCGCACCTCCTAGATCAGGAAGAGGGGGATCAGGCTTTGCCTGGTCAGCAAAAGCCGGGGGTGGCGAGCCAGGCGTTGCCCGACTCACGAGCATCGTCGCGCTCGACGGTGGCCTCGATGAGGCCGTAGGGGCGATCCGCGGCGATGAAGACCTCGCCCGGGTTCTCGACGTTGAACGGGCTCAGGTCCACCAGGAAGTGGTGCTTGTTCGGTGCGGAGAAACGGATCTCGGCGACCTCGGTGAACTGCTCGAGCACGGCGCGGCCCATGGAGTACAGAGTCTGCTGCAGCGCCAGGGAGTGCACCACGGCGAACTGCCGCAGGATGGTCTTGAGGATGGCGTCGTAGGTCTTGTCCCAGTCGACGTCTGTGTGGTTGTAGCGCCATTTGGCCACCAGCGAGGTCGCCATGATGCGGTCGTTGGTCGGCTGCAGGGTGGTGTACTTGTCCTTGAAGAAGCCGTGGAACTCCGAGCCCGTGGTCTTGAGCAGGGTGAGGTCGCGGACGCCGGATACCACGTGCGCCACCCGATCCGGGCCGACGCCGTCGACGTTCACCACGGTGGTGCGGATGCCCCGGCCGGACTTCACGAAGGAGTGGTCGTGGCCGGAGCCGTCGACCTCGATGCGGTCCCAGGCGTATTCCTCGATCTCGACGCGCGCGCCGGTGGCGGTGGGGGCGCGGGAGATGAAGTGGTCGGCGAGGGTGAGACCGAATTCCTCGATGGAGTGCACGCCCTTCTCCTTGGCGAAGGAGAAGGCGGTGTTCTTCTGGGTGTCGGTCGGCAGCACGTCGCCCTGGTCGCCGGTGATATGGGCGTCGGCGAAGTCGCCGCGCAGCGCCGAGGAGACGTTCAGGTCGCGGATCTGGTGGCGCGGGGTGTCGCGGTAGACCCGCACGACCCGGTTCTCGGCCTTGCCGTACTGGTTCTGTCCCAGCTTGATTGCCATGTGCGTTCAGCTTCCTCGGTAGGTGGAATAGGCGAAGGGGCTCATCAGCAGGGGCACGTGGTAGTGCTCGCCCGGCTCGCCCGCCACGGTGAACGTGATCGACACCGTGGGATAGAAGTAGGTCTGTCGCGTTGCGGCGGAATAGGACTCGATGTCGAAGGTGAGCCGGTAGTGCCCCGCCTCCAGCCCCTCGGGGCCGAGGTCGCGGATGCGGCCGTCGTCATCGGTCTTGCCCTCGGCCAGCACCCGGGTCTCGGGGCCGAGGTGTTCCAGCCGGACCGGGACGCCCGCGGCGGGCTTGCCGAGCGCGGAATCCAGGATGTGCGTCGTAATGGTGCTCATTGTTCGAAGACCTTTCGCAGGCGCAGGACGGCGATCTTGCGCAATTCTCCGGCCACCACGGCCGCCTCGGCGGCATCGTCGTTGGCGAGGCGCTCGTGCAGGTTCGTGAGGATCTGCTCGGCCGACAGGCCGGTGGCGCAGATCAGGAAGACCCGGCCGAATCGCTTCTCGTAGGCGCGGTTTCCGTCCAGCAGCTGGGCGGCGATGGCCACGTCCTGCCCGACCCCGGCCTGTTCCTGGCGCGACCACGCCGATCCGGTGCCGGTGCCGGTGACCCGTTCGCCGATCCGGGGGTGCGCGGCCAGGGCGCGGTCCACGTCGGCGCCGGACAGTCCGGCGGCCAGTTCGTCGGCTCGGGCGAGCACGCCGTCGATATCGGCGTAGGGCCGGTCCGCCAGCACGGCGTCGGCCCATTCGGGCACGTCGCAGCAGGTCAGCAGATCCGGCCGGAGTCGTTCACCGGCTGTCGAATTGAATTCGCTCAACGTCACCATCGGCGCTACCTCTCTCGGATGACGGAAGGGTGATTCCGCCACCCGAGAAGAGTGTCACGGGCCACAACAACTCGTCAACAGTTTGTTGAATATATACACGGGCCGCAGGTCAGAGCGCTGGTTCGGCTCAGACCGAGGGGGCCAGGGCGGGGGTCGTGCGCGAGCGGAACAGTTGGTGCAGAACCAGCGCCGTCAGACAGCCCGCACTGATTCCGGACGCCATGATGATCGACACCGGGCCCGGCAGACCGGCATAGAACGACGGAGCCACCGTTGGAGTCATGCCGACGAACAACGAGACGCCCACGATCAGCGAATTGACCGGGTCGCCGAGATCGGCCTTGGCGAGGGTGCGGATGCCACTGGCGGCGACGGTCCCGAACAACACCAGACCCGTCCCGCCCAGAGCCGGTTTGGGCACCAGCTCGACCACCGCGCTCGCCACCGGGAACAACCCGAGCAGCACCAGCAAGGCACCACCGGCGGCCACCACGAAACGGCTGTACATCCTGGTCAGCGCGACCAGGCCGACGTTCTGCGCGAAGGCGCCACAAGCGAATCCGCCCATGACGGAGGCCAGCATGGTGCCGAGACCAGCGGCTCGCAGACCGCCCGCGATGTGGTGTTCCTCGGCGGGCCGGTCCACGATCTCGCCGAGCGCGAGCATCGTGGCCGTACTTTCCGTCATCACCACCAGCATCACGATGCACAGCGAGATGATCGCGCCGATCTGGAACTGGGGCACACCGAAGTGCAGCGGTGGAATGAAGCCGACCAGTGCGCTGGTGCGCACCGGGCCGGTATCCAGCAGTCCCAGTGGCCATCCCGCCAAGGACCCGGCGACCAGGCCGATCAACAGGGCGAGCTGCCGCCCGAATCCCTTCAGGAAGCGATGACACAGCAGCACGACGACCAGGGCGATCGCGGCGTCGAGGAGGTTCTTCAACGGCACGTGCGCCTCCCCCCTCGCACCCTCCCCCGCGCCGCTGATCCAACCGAGCGCGACCGGCAGTAGCGACAACCCGATCAGCGAGATGACGGTGCCGCCCACGATCGGCGGGAAGAACCGGTGCAGCCGTGAGAAATACGGTGCGGCGAACACCGCCAGCATGCCCGCCACCAGGGTCGCGCCGAAGATCACCGGCAGCGCCTCCCCCGGCGCGGCATCCTTGGCGATGGCCAGGATCGGGCCGACCGCGGCGAAGGAGCCGCCATTGATCAGCGGCAGTCGCGCACCGAACTTCCACCAGCCCAGCGACTGCAGCAGGGTGGCCAGGCCCGCGGTGAACAGGCTCGCGGTGATGAGCAGGACCGTGTCGCTCGTGCCCAGCCCGACGGCCGCGCCGACGATCAGCGGGGGCGCCACGACTCCGGCGACCATGGCGGCGATGTGCTGCAGGCCGCCCGCGACCAGCTGCCAGGGCGGTGGGATGACGTCGACCGGATGTCGTTCCGGCGCTTCTGTTTCCATGGGAACGCAGCCTCTCTCGGATCGCGGAAGGGTCATTCCGCTAGCCGAGAAGAGTGGCATGGGCCACACTGGTCGTCAACAGTTCGTTGAAGATATACAGAGTTCCCCGGTCAGCGCCATGCCCGAGCCGCGGGACCGATCAGGCGCGCTCGCGGTTGAGGTAGTTGTAGACGGTGAAGCGGGTGACGCCCAGCGCCGCCGCCACGGTCTCCGCGGACTTACGGAAGGTGAACGCGCCGCGCTCCTCCAGCAATCGCACGGCACGCTGCTTCTCGGCACGCGGCAGGTCGGCGAGCGGGCCGCCCAATTCGCCGGCCACCTCGTCGAGCAGCCGTTCCAGGCCACCCAGGGTGTCGGCCTCCGGCTGACCGAAACGCACGCAGGCCAGCGTCTCACCCTCCCAGACCAGCGGGACGTCGTCGGCGGCGGCCTCACCGGCGGGCACCAGGCGGCCACCGGTCTTTTCCAGCAGGGGCGCGAGGGTCACCAGGACCGGATGCGACGCGTCCACGGGCGAATGTTCAGTCATCCTGCTCGACCTGCATGGTCACCCGGGTGGCGCCGTGCGCGAAGGCGGTCACCATGATCTCGCCCAGCACCGGCAGCAGCCGCTCGTCCGACCCGGCCACCGAGGTGCCGAGCGGACCGAAATCGCATTCCAGACCGGCCGATTCGGCGAGCTCGAGCGCCGCCAGGGCATGCGGCGGGGCCTCCCCTTCGCCGTGGAACGGTTCGGTCGTGAACTCCGCGCGTAGCCGCATGCGCCCCAGGCTACTATTCCGGCATTCGGAAAAACTAAGGAGGACCGGGGTGCCCGCAGCGAAGGAGCCGAAGGGCAGTTCCGGGGGTGTGCAATCCATCGAGCGCGCGTTCGGGCTGCTGGAACTCATGGCCGACGAGGGCGGCATGATGGGCCTGTCCCAGCTGGCCACCGAGTCCGGGCTACCGTTGCCCACCATCCACCGCCTGGTCCGCACCCTGGTCGACCTGGGCTATCTGCACCAGGAGCCGTCCCGCAAGTACGTGCTCGGCCCCAAGCTGATCAAACTCGGCGAGAGCTCCTCCCAGATGCTGTCCGTCCTCGCACGCCCGCACCTGGCGCGACTGGTCGACGAACTCGGCGAATCCGCGAACATGGCCATGCTCGACGGCGACCAGATCGTCTATGTGGCGCAGGTACAGTCACGCCACTCCATGCGCATGTTCACCGAGGTGGGACGGCGCGTCCTCCCCCACTGCACGGCGGTCGGCAAGGCGATCCTCGCCGGATCCCCGCCGGATCTGACCCGGGAGCTGTTGCGGCGCACCGGAATGCCCCGCTACACCGACACCACCATCACCGACCCGGAGGAGTTCGCCCGCCAGCTCGACCAGGCCGCCCGAACCGGCTACGCCATGGACGAAGGCGAGCAGGAACTGGGAGTGCGGTGCGTGGCGGTCGCCGTCCCGAAAGCCCCCGCCCGACTCGCCATTTCGGTGTCCGGCCCGGTCGGCCGAATGACCGAAGAACTCGTCGAGCGCGCCGCGCCGCTGCTGGCGGAGGTCGCCGCCGCCCTGTCGGACGATCTCCACTAGGCGCGACGCCGCCGGCCAACCACCCCGGACACCTCAACAGATCCTCATTCGCTCGTCACGCAGGTGATTCAGACCAACGAATTCAGGACCGTACTAGCCGGTTCGGTGCGGTCGCGCTATTGCACGGTGAATGTCGCGAATCCGGGGGTGTAGGTGCCGCCGGGCGCGAGCATCAGGGCCACCCGGCCGGGGCCGGTGTCGATCGTTGCGGCCGAGGGGATTCCGTTCAGGCCGTCGGACAGCATCGCCACCCCGGTCGCCCCCGTCGACAGGTTGATCCAGTTGACCGGCGTGGACACGAAGCAGCCCCAGCCACCGGACTTGGCGCCGGTGACCACCACGGCCCCGGGCTGTCCGCCGAGCACCGCCGCGCAGCGGGCGGGGAAGGCGTCGAAACTGCCGTTCGGGTTTCCGTATGGCGCGGCGTCGATCTGGAAGGGAATGGTGACGGTGTCGGCCGCGGCCGTCCCGGTGGCCGCCAGTCCACAGGCGGCGAGCGCCGTTCCGGCAGCGGCCAACCGACGAGCGAATTTCATATCCGAATCTCCTATGCAGTAATCGATGACGTTCTGACCAGGCAAATTCGAATTCGATTCTGCCATGCCCATTCCCGATTTGCCGGGTCCACCCCGAAGCGCACCGGCATATCTCCAGCAAATTGGGACCGAGACATATCCGAACCGGCTCCGGCTTCGAATCCTGATGCGACAGACATCGATGCATCGGAATGAGGTTTCCCATGGGCCTTCATCAGGCCAAAAGTCCGGCTCGTCCGGCATTTCGGCGCGCGGCGGCCTACGCCGTCGCCGGAGCACTTCCCCTGTCCCTGTCCCTGCTGAGTGCCGCACCCGCTCTCGCCGAGGAGCCGGCCCCGGCCGTCCAGCCCGCCACCCCCATCCCGGATTCGTCGATCCGGATCGGCACCATGAAGCTCGACCAGCCCTTCTTCCTCACGCCCGAGCAGACACAGCAGATCAACGACACCTCGGCGAGCGCGGAATCGGTGGTGGCGCAAGCCCTGGAAGCGGCCGGGGTCGACCATGCCCGGGCCACGTACACGGCGAAGACCGTGATCACCGACGCCCTCATCGGCGCGAGCGTCGGCGCCACCGCCGTGAGCCCGATCGCCGCGACCGGCGCGATCATCGGGGTGGTAGCGGGTCTGATCGCCGGCTTGCCGTTCGCACCGATCGGTCTGGTGGTCGTTCCGGTGTTCGGCGCGGCGGTCGGCTACGCCATGGTCGCCGCACCGTTCGCGGCGCTCGGCGCCGGGGTCGGCGCCGCGGTCGGAGCGGCGGAGGGCTTGCTCAGTACACCTCCGGCGGCACCGGCGAGCTGAATGCGGCCGCGGTGCCGTCGATTCCGGCGGCACCGCCCGGCTGACGCTCGGAACAGCCGAATCCTGGTGAGACGCTACAAGTTCCAGAAGCGCGCACAGCTCACGCCGCTGCCGGACGTCCAGCACGGCGAGCGCGGGGACCGAGCCGACGACCTCCTCGTCGAGCTGTGCGCGCCGCGTCTCCCCCGCGGGGGTCGGCGTGTGCTGCCGCCGGTCCGGGTGCCCGCGGCCGACGGACTGGGCGCGCGACCGGGAACACCTCTCGGTTTCCTCGAAACGGTGTGATCAGCGGATAGGCTGGCGGGGATCACCCCGGGGCTCGACGCAGGTCGGCCGAGAGGAGTTCACGATGAGCGCCGAGGAAGCCGCCACCGTACCGGCCTGGGCCGGTGACCTGACGGGCATCGTCGGGCAGCACCTGATCTACACGTACGAGAACGGCTGGAAATACGAGCTGTACGTCCGTAATCCCCAGACCGTCGCGTTCCGCTGCCTGATGGGTCCCATGTTCGGCCGCTGGTCCACCGCGCAACCGGCGAAGATCGTCCAGCTCGGCGACGGCCTGTTCAAACTCGCCTGGGTCGAACCGACCGGCACGGTCACCGTGGTCATCGCCTGGCTCGCCGAACGCCGCGTCCACACCACCATCTGCTATCCGCAGTGGATGCTCGACTACCCCGAATTCACCCTGGGCCGCTACGAGGACAACATCCGGGAGATCACCGCCGCCCGTAATCGCGGCCCCGCCTACCCCCAGACCCTGGTCGCCGCCACCGGCCACATCACCTTCCTGGAAGCCCGCACCCCCGACGACGACACCGTCATCGACCGTCCCCCGGGCAAACTCCCCCGTGATTACGCCGACCGCTCCAACTGACTTCGGCCGCCACCGATGAATTGCGCGCACTGATCCCGTCCTCACTGTCAGCACGCGAACCGTGAGCCGGTCAGGAGGACCTCCGTGAGCACCCAGCCCTTGCCACCGATCGTCGACGCCGCCACCTGGCGCAAAGAACTCGAAGCCCTGCGTATCCGCGAGAAGGCCGCCACCCGTGAGCTGGACGCCATCGCCGCTCAGCGCCGCCACCTCCCCATGGTCGAACTCCCGGCCTACACCCTCGAAGGCGAGAACGGCCCGATCACCCTCGCCGAGATCTTCGACGGCAGGTCCCAGCTGATCGTCTACAACCACATGTGGTTCGAGGGCAAGGAATGGCAGTGCCCCGGCTGCACCGGATTCACCGCCCAATTCACCCGATTCAACTTCCTCGACGCCTACGATGCCCGCTTCGTCATCATCACCCAGGGCCCGATCGACGAGGCACTCGCCTACAAGCGCCGGGTCGGCAACCAAATGCCTTGGTACTCCACGGCGAACAGCGCGTTCGGCACCGACGTCGACGCCCCTCCCGGCGGCGGCTTCGGCGTGAACGTCTTTCTGCGCGACGGCGATACCGTCTACCGGACCTGGCACACCAACGGCCGCGGCGTGGAACAGATCGCCCACACCTTCCCGCTCATCGATCTGCTCCCCTACGGCCGCCAGGAAGAGTGGCAGGACTCCCCGGCCGGTTGGCCCCAGTCCCCGGCCTACTCCCGCTGGGCCACCTCCGAGGACATCGCCGCCGCCTACGGCGACCCGAATCCCTAGGACCCCACCGCGGCCGTGATCGAATGTGGTCATGTTGTTCCGGCAGCTCGAGTACTTCGTCGCCCTCGCCCGGGAGCGTCACTTCGCGCGAGCTGCCGCCGCCTGCTACGTGTCACAACCGGCGTTGTCGGAGGCGATCCGCAAGCTCGAGCACGAGCTGAAGGTGCCGCTGGTCAAGCGGGGCCGCACCTTCGAGGGCCTCACTCCCGAAGGGGAGCGGCTGGTGCTGTGGGCCCGCCGGATCCTGGCCGATCGCGACGCCCTCCAGCAGGAGGTCGTGGCGCTACAGACCGGTCTGACGGGTGAGCTGCGGCTGGGGGTGATTCCCGCGGCCGCGGCCACGGTCGCCCTGCTCACCGATCCGTTCTGCGCGGAGAATCCGCTGGTGAAGGTGCGCGTCGACACCGGGTTGGAGTCGGCCGGCATCATCGACCGGCTGCGCCGGTTCGAACTCGACGCCGGTCTGGTGTATCCGGACGAGCAGGACGCCTCGGATCTCACGGTGACGCCGTTGTACTCCGAGGAACATGTCGTGCTGGCCGCGGAGGGACTGGTGACCGGTGCGGCCGGATCGGTCGACTGGGCCGAGGTGGTGGAAATGCCGCTGTGTCTGCTGCGGCCGGGGATGCGCGGGCGCACACTGATCGACGACGCGCTGGCCGGTCGCGGCCTGACGGCCGGGCCGCAGCTCGAGACCGACTCGGTGGCGACCCTGTTCGGGCAGGTGGCCACGGGCCGCTGGGCGACGATCGTGCCCGCGTCCTGGCTGCGCACCACACGACCGCCCGCCGGTGCGCGGGTCCTGCGCCCCAGCGATCCGGTGACCGCGACGATCGCGCTGGTCACCTTGGCGACCGAGCCGGTGCCGTTGATCGTCCGGGCTTTCACCGAGACCGCGCGGTCGGTCCGCGTCGAGGCCGGCTCCCTCGGCGCGCAGGGGTAGCCCTGGGTCGAGCGCGGCGATAGGCCTGGGCCGAGCACAGTGGTGGACCGGGTCTGATCGGCCGCGCCTATCAGGCGGTAGGAGCCACGTCTTGGACACCGGAGGCCGCTACACCGAACACTTGATCTCACCATCCGTCGGACTCGATCGCCGCGGGTATCGAGGCAGAGGCGGGTGTGAACGTGCGTGCGGTGCAGACGGCTCGCGAGGCGGCCACGGGCCTGTTCACCGTCGGGCCCGCCGCCGGTCACACCCGGCACGCGCTGCGCGTGGCGGCGGGCCTGGCGATCCCCGGGTCGGTGCTGCTGGCGCTGGGCCGGACCGACCTGTTGCTCTTCGCCGTGTTCGGCTCCTTCGTCGGCATGTACGGGCGCGACGGTTCGCGCCGCGAGCGCGGGCGGCATCAGCGGTCGGCGGCGCTGCTCATCGGCGGCGGGGTCGGCGTGGGCGTGTGGCTGGCGGCGACCGGGGTCGCACCCCTCGTGCTGGTCGTGGTCGAGAGCGGATTCGCGGCGGCGGCCTCCTTGCTGGCCGACCACCGCGGGATCCGGCCCGCGGGCCCGTTCTATGCGATCTTCGCGCTCGGGGCGATCGCGTTGACACCGGCCGACGCGGCGAAACCGCTTCCGGCGCTGGCGGTGTTCACAGTGACCGCCGCACTGTGCATGGCGCTCGCGGCCCTTGACCTCGAGAGCACCGACGCGGCTGCCGCACCCGCGCCACCGGGCCTGCACGTCGGCGCACGGCACGCGACGCGCTACGCCGTCGCGGTGGCCGGCGCGGGCCTCGCCGGCGTCGGATTGGGTGTGGGTCACGCGAATTGGGCCATGGTCTCCGCGGCGGTCCCGCTGGCCGCGCTCGATGCCGGAGCGCACTTCTCGCGGGGACTGCACCGGGTGGCGGGGACCTTCCTGGGGCTGGGCCTGACGGCGATCCTGCTGATCCCCGGACCGCGCCCGGTCCTGACCGGCGCCTTGGTGCTGGCACTGCTGTTCCCGACCGAGTGGTACATGGCCCGCAACTACGCGCTGGCGCTCGGATTCTTCACGCCGTTGATCATGCTGATGACCAGCTTGTCTGTTCCGACCAGTCCTGAGCGGCTGTTGTTCGACCGTGGCATCGACACGGTGCTGGGCGTGGCCATCGGTGTGCTGGTGGCGATAGCCCATCAGCATCTACGCTGGCAAACACCGGGCATCGCACCACACCGACCGCAGACACGTTGTCGAAGGGATCCGTGATGGCCATCGATTTCACCAAACGGACCGAGTCCGACGGTGGGCCGAGTTTCCACCCGTACGACCATCCCGCTGCCGGGTGGGGTGCGGCCAAGTCCGTCACCGAGTTCATGATCGCCCAGGAACGCGAGCCGATCATCGGCACGCGCGCGATCCTGAAGATGAATCACGAGAACGGCGGGTTCGACTGTCCCGGTTGCGCCTGGCCCGATTCCCTCAAGGGCATCCACCTCGACATCTGCGAGAACGGGATCAAGCACGTTACCTGGGAGATGACCCACAAGCGGGTCGACAGGGAGTTCTTCGCCGCCCACACGGTGACCGAGTTGTCCGGCTGGAGTGACCACGATCTGGAGAACCAGGGCCGGCTGACCGAGCCCATGAGCTACGACCCGGACACCGACCGCTACGTCCCGATCTCGTGGGACGAGGCGTTCGAGCTGGTCGGCCGGGCCCTACGCGAGCTCGACGACCCCAACCGGGCCGCGTTCTACACCTCCGGCCGCCTCGGCAACGAAGCCACCTTCCTGTACCAGCTGATGGCCCGCGAACTGGGCACCAACAATCTGCCGGACTGCTCGAACATGTGTCACGAGGCCAGCGGCCGCGCCCTTCAGGCTTCCCTCGGCACCGGCAAGGGCACCTGCGATCTGGCGGACTGGGAGACCACCGACGCGCTGTTCATCATGGGTGTCAACGCGGCTTCCAACGCGCCGCGCATGCTCACCGCGCTGGCCGAGGCCGATCGCCGGGGCGCGCAGATCGTGCACATCAACCCGTTGATCGAGGCCGGTTCGCGGCGCACCATCATCCCGCACGAGTTCCTGCAGATGGCGACCTTCCACGCCACCCCGACCGGCACCCTGAACCTGCAGACCCGCATCGGCGGCGACTTCGCGGTGATCCGCGGTATCGCCAAAGCTGTTCTGGAGCAGTCGAAGACCGATCCGAAGGCCCTCGACCACCGGTTCATCGAGCTCCACACCACCGGTTTCGAGGCGTACCGCGCCAAGGTGGAGGCCACCTCGTGGGCCGAGATCGAGGAGCAGTCGGCGCTCACCGAGGCCGAATTGCGCCGCGCCGCAAAGATATACCGGGAGGCGGACCGCTCGATCATCAGCTGGTGTCTGGGCGTGACGCAGCACGAGCACGGCGTCGACACCATCCGCGAGATCGTGAATCTGCTCCTGCTGCGCGGCAATCTGGGCCGTGAGGGCGCGGGCCCGTCGCCGGTCCGCGGGCACAGCAATGTCCAGGGCAACCGCACCTGCGGCATCGACCATCGTCCGCAACCGCAGTTCCTGGATCGGCTGGCGGAGGTCTGCGGCATCGATCCGCCCCGCGCGCACGGCCTCGACACCGTCGCCACCATCGAGGCGATGCACGCGGGCAAGGTCACCGTATTCGTCGGCATGGGAGGCAATTTCGCCCTGGCCGCCCCCGACACCGCCTACACCTCCGAGGCGCTCCGCCGCTGCGCCCTGACCGTCCAGGTCAGCACCAAACTCAACCGCAGCCACCTGGTCCACGGCGCCCGCGCCGTCATCCTTCCTTGCCTGGGCCGCACCGAACGCGACGAACAACGCGCCGGCCTGCAGCAGACCTCCGTCGAGGACGCCATGGCCATGGTCCACCTGTCCAAGGGCATGAAGAAGCCCGCCTCCCCGCATCTGCTCTCCGAGCCGGCCATCATCGCCGGAGTAGCGAAAGCCGCTCTCCCCCGGACGAATACCCCCTGGGACCACTACGTCGACGACTACGACCGCATCCGCGACACCATGGCCGAGGTGATCGACGGCTTCGAGGACTTCAACCGCCGAGTCCGTCTCCCCCTCGGCTTCCGCATCAAACAACCCGCCCGCGAACTGGTCTTCCTCACCCCCTCCGGCCGCGCCGAATTCTCCACCGCCGACCTCCCCGACCTCACCCCCGCCCCCGGCACCCTCACCCTGGCCACCATGCGCTCCCACGACCAGTGGAACACCACCATCTACTCCCACGACGACCGCTACCGAGGCATCAAGAACCTCCGCACCTTGGTCCTCATGAACCCCGACGACATGCGCGACCGCAACCTGAAATTGTTCGACGAAGTCGACATCACCAGCATCGCCCGCAACGGCACCACCCGAACAGTCCACCGCTACAAGGCAATCCCCTACGACATCCCCCAAGGCTGCGCCGCCGGCTACATGCCCGAACTCAACGTCCTCTGCGCCATCGGCGACTACAGCACCCAAAGCGACCAGCCGATCATGAAGAACGTGAACGTCACCATCGAACGCTCGGGCTAACAGCGCGCCGGCGGGTGCGGGAGGTCGTGCGCCAGCAGGAAATTGCCTGACTCAGGCCGTCACTGCCGCTTTCACCCGCCCAGCAAGCTCAGCGAAATCAACTGCGCGCGCGGTATCAACCGCGATGACGGGCGCCAGCCCGAGCGGCACCGCACCTGCCGCCCAAACAGGAAAACGGCCCCCGCCCCGCGTCGGGATGGGGGCCTTTCCACTGGCCGGGCCTGTGCCCAGTTGCTCACGACTATGAGGCCCGTCCCGGAGTTCCCCAGCGTGAGGGGAACCCGATCAGTGCACGACGTCGTAGATCAGTTTGGTGACGCCGTTGGAGTAGGACTCCGATTCGCGTAGGCGCAGGGTTTGCTTGTCGCGGTCGGCGGCGCTGAACGGGGTTTTGCCCGCGCCCAGGAGGACTGGGAAGACGAGCAGGTTGTAGCGGTCGATCAGGTTGGCGTCGGCGAGGTTTCGGGCCAGTTCGGCGCTGCCGTGGATGAAGATGGCGCCGCCGTCGGTTTCCTTCAGCTTGGCGATGTCCTCGATCGACCGGAGGATCATGGTCGGTCCCCACCCGTCGATCAGGTCGGCGTCCGAGAGGGTGGTGGAGAGGACGTACTTGGGGAAGTCCTGGTATGCCGCGTGGTCCTCGGATTCACGCCAGAACGGGCCGAAGGCCTCGTAGCTGCGGCGGCCGAACAGCAGGGCCGTGTGGTCGGCGAGTTCCTCGTCCTTGAGGGAGTAGGCCTCGGGGACGAATTCGGTGTCCATCACCCAGCCGCCGCTGCGGTGCCCCTCGGCCGTGCCGCCGGGCGAGTCGACCACGCCGTCGAGCGACATGAAGCCTGTGTAGACCAATTCGCGTGTCATGGTTCTCCTGATCTTCAACCGTCCCCGGCCCGCATGGCCGGGGAAATCCAATGTCCGAGAGACACTTCCGACCTCACGAGATCGGAAGTGTCTGTCGGTGTCACGAAGCGTCGAGGGCCGCGGTGATCTTGCGGGCCATGGCGGTCACCGCCGGGCTGGGATCGCCCTTGGCCCCGGCGGTGGCGTCGACCGCGACCAGCACGGTGTCGCGGAAGTTGGCGGCCTCGGCCGGATCCTGCTCGCCGAGCAGGGTGATGGCCGCGGTCAGCGCGGGCAGCACCTGATCGGCCAGCTCGGCGACGTTCTTGCCGTCCAGCTGGATGTCCCGGGCGCGGGTGGAGAGCACGTGTCCGACCACGCCGGTCGCCGAGGTGAGGGCGATGGAGCCCTGGCTGCTTCCCTTGTGGGGCGCCCCGGCGGCGGACAGCAGGGCGACCGCGCCGTAGGCGGCGGTGCGGATGGTGCTCTTGTCCTGGTCGGTCAGGGTGATGGACATGTCGTGTCTCCTTCGAATCTCTGGTGATCCCAACCGGTTCGGTCCCGGTCGTTGTGTTCGATGGACACACTTTCGCCGCGCGGACTGACAGCGACCTGACAACAACCTGACACGTCTACTGACATGCGCCCGCCCGCTGCACGCCGTCGTCGTCCCGATGATCAGGACGTAGCCGGGCGGATGTGGTGGGTGGGGCTAGCGTCCGGCGAATGAGTGATGAGACAGAGGTCATCGGACTACTGCACCGGTATGCGGACGCCCTGGACCGGCGCAAGTGGGAAGTGCTGGAAACCGTATTCAGCCATGATGTTTCGGCCGATTACGCGGGCAGCGAGATCGTTTCGGGCCGCGGCAATCTGGTCGGGATGATTCGCGGCTACCTCGACGCGTGCGGGCCGACCCAACACCTCATGGGCAACGAGTCGGCCGCCATCGATGGCGAAACGGGCACGGTGACAGCCAAGATGCGGGTTCACCACATCGGAGAGGGTCGGCCGGATCTGCACTACGAGGTGTTCGGCTAGTATCACGCCACGGTGCGGCGCGGCCCGGAAGGATGGCGCATCGTGTCCTGGCGCCAGGAGGTCACCCACGAGCTGGGCACCTATCAGGTGTTCGGCCGCGGATAGGAATGCATGAAAAAGGCTCCCGACCTGAGATCAGGTCGGGAGCCTCGAGGTGGAGCTGCCGGGAATCGAACCCGGGTCCTCCGCCGCATCTTCAGGGCTTCTCCGTGTGCAGTTCGCTATGCCTCTGCTCGGATCTCCCGGTCACGCGAACAAGCCGAGATGACGATCCCAGTCGCTGTTGGATGTCCCATCCGACGCCGCGACCGCGCCGGATAGTAAAGCCCTCTAGCTGATGCCAGGGACCGGGTCGAGGGCGAACCCGGGCTGACAGACACGCTTCGTTGCTTAGGCAGCGAGAGCGTAGTCGCGCTGATGAGAATCGGCGCTTATAGGGTTACAGCGACGCTTATACGGTGGTCTCCTGCCTGCACCGACACGCTTCCCCTGAATCAACGTACGCAGTCGAAACCGTTCAGCCCCGTCTGTGTTCACCGATTCAGATGAACTTCCCGGCTCTCACCGGGCTACCTATCCTAACACCGCACAAACCTTGGTTCATTCCATTAACGCGCGGGCGGACCGATCAGCCGCGCATGCCCTTGATGCGGCGGCCGAGTTCGCGGGTGACCTCGCGTTCGGCGTCGCGTCGGGCCAGGTCCTGGCGCTTGTCGTAGTCCTGCTTACCCTTGGCGAGAGCCAGTTCGACCTTGACCTTGCCGTCGGAGAAGTACATGGACAGCGGGACCAGGGTGAGGCTGGACTCCTTGGTCTTGCCGAGCAGCTTGTCGATCTCGCGACGGTGCAGCAGCAGCTTGCGGGTGCGACGCGGGGCGTGGTTGGTCCAGGTGCCGTGACCGTACTCGGGCACGTGCAGGCCGCGCAGCCACACCTCGCCGTCGTCGATGGAGGCGTAGGCGTCGACCAGCGAGGCCTTGCCCTCGCGCAGGCTCTTCACCTCGGTGCCGACCAGCGCCACGCCGGCCTCGAACGTCTCGAGGATCGCGTAGTTGTGCCTCGCCTTCTTGTTGCTGGCGATGACCTTGCGCCCCTTTTCCTTCATGTCTCCTCTATCGTCCCGTCGCCGGTCGGAATTCCCAACCAGCTTACGGATGGTCCGGCCGGGTTCCGCTGGCCGGGACGCGCCCAGTCCGGACCGGGCGGCCCGGTGTTAATCATGAAACCGGTGCTGGCGTGAGCCAGTTCACAGCGACTCCCCTCGAAAGGACCTCCGTGCATACGGCTTTCATCCGAATCAAGGTCGATCCCGCCGCCGCCGACCAGGTCGCGAAGGCCATGCTGACGCTCACCGCACCCACCCTGGCCGAGCCCGGCTGCCACACCTACGAGTTCTACCGCGACAACGACGACCCGTCGCTGTTCCTGTGCTTCGAGCACTGGGATTCCCGCCAAGCCCTCGACGATCACGGCTCGACCCCGCACGTGCAGGCCTTCCTCAGCGAGTTCGGGCCGCACATCCAGGTCTGGGAACAGAACCACACCTCCGCGCTGGCCTGAGGCGGATCCCGGACAGAACACACCGTTCCGGCCGGGAACCTCAGACGTTCTCGCGCGAGTCGAGCACGACCTTCGCGCCCGGCGACGCCGCGACCTGCAGGGTGCGCAGGCGCAGCAGCACCGGGTTGTCGGTGAGCAGCTTGGCCGTGTTGGCCAGCGACCGCAGTGCGGCCGCCTCGGCGCGGGCCCGCTCCAACTCGGCGCGACCGCGCTCACGGGCCAGGACCGTCTCGAGGGCGGCCTTGCGGAGCTCACCCGGGAGCATGAGATCCTTGGCGCGTACGGCGTCGACCCGGATGCCGAGCCGCTCGACCGCGGCCGCGACCGTCGCCGTCCCGGAACCGAGCAGCGCGCGCTCGGCGACCAGCTCGTCGAGGGTGTGCGCGGCCACCAGGTCGCGCGCGACCTCCTGGACCGCGCCGTACAGGACCACCTCGGCGTTCTGCGCCGCGACCGTGAACGCCACCGGATCGGTGACCGCCCAGTCCGCGGCGAAGCTGACGCGCAGCGACAGGCCGTCCGAGGTCAGCAGCTCCTGGCCGCCGACCTGGAGTGTCCGCGGGCGCATATCGACGGTGACGAGCTTGCAGCGCTTCTCGTCGTAGCGGTGGCGGCCCGGCTCCAGCGTCCGCTCCAGGACACCGTCGCGGTACAGCAGGGTGCGCTGCCAATCCATGACAGTCGCATACGTCTTCGTGAACATCGTCTTCGTGAACATCCCAATCTCCTTCCCTCGCTTGGCATCGGGCACGACCGGACACGCCCTGACCGATCACGGCACGCGGCGGGAGCCTCCCCCGTCCGGGGACGGAGAGCTCGCAGAGCCGCGATACCGCCCACGACCGGTCAGGGCGCATCACGTCAAGGAGTCGAACCTCGGCAGATGGAATCTGCGTCACCAGGAAATAGCCACCCCGATGCGGAGAACGCGGTCCGGAGATTCCGGTGCGCCCCTTGGTAGCGGCCGAGATCAACGGTAGCCAGCGCATCGCGCTGCGCGCCAACGATTTTCCGGGCGCGAGAACGGCGGCCGTGAAATGCGAAAAGGCCCTTCAGTTTTCACTGAAGGGCCTTTCACAGTAGTCCCGACGGGATTTGAACCCGCGCTACCGCCTTGAGAGGGCGGCGTCCTAGGCCGCTAGACGACGGGACCAGGTCGCTCGCTGCGATCCGTGGACCGCGGCAGCTCCGAAAGCTTATCCTGCCGCCGCCCAGCAACCAAATCGCCTGTTGACGGGCTTGCGGAGGGCCCCAGGACCCGCCTGAGTGGACGCCGCGATCAGCTTTCCGGGACCTCGTCGCGCCAGCCGCGATCGAAGATCACCGCGAGCTTGTCCGTGATCGCGGCGTCAAGATCGATACCCAACTCCGCGGCGGTCAGCCACGCACAGATGACCACGTCCGCGAGCTCGGCCCGCATCTCCTCGAATGTGCCTGTGCGGCGGGCCTGTCCGGACCAGCGGCGGTACGCCCCGACGAACTCGCCCGTCTCCTCGGCCAGGGCGAGCACCTGCCGGTTCCGCGACCCCTCGGCCGGGAACCCGGCATCCCGCAGGCGGGCCAGGATTTCGGCCGCGACCTGCGGCATGTCGGTTGTCATGGCAGCCACCGTTCGATCGATAGTTCGCAGCTCTACTGGTAGTCCGGCGGCAGATCGTCGAATTCCGGTGGAGCCTCGTCGGGCCAGGGAATGTCGTCGGCCGCGGCAAAGCCGCTCGCCTGCGCGGCGAATCCAGGTGCGGGTCTGGCGGAGCGAGCTCCGGGGTCAGCGGAGCGAGACGCCGATGCGGCGGAGCCAGGTGCCGACGCGGCGGAGCTCGACCCGCGGCCCGCAGTGGACGGCGTGGCGGAGCGCGTGACGCGCCGCGCTCCGGGGGCAGCCGCCGAAGGCCCCTCGGTCGCCCCGAACCTGGACCCCGAAGTCGGGGCCGAGACCGCCGAGCCGGCGGACGCGGACCCGGAAGTCGGTGCGGGACTCGCTGATTCGCGCCGTGGGCTCGCGGTGGCCACTGAACCGCCCGCATCCGAGGAGCCGTGGCCGACCGCGGAATCACCGGCGGTCACAGAGCCACCGGCGACCGCCGCACCGCCTGCGATCACGGAGCCACCGACCGCCGGAGAGCCGCCTCCATCGACGGAGCCGCTCGCCGCGGCGATCACCTCGAGCACGCCTTCGCCGTACTTCGCGCGCTTGTTCTCGCCGATGCCGGAGATACCCGCGAGGTCGGACTGCGAGGCGGGCTTGCGGGTGGCGATATCGCGCAGCGTCGCGTCGTGGAAGACGACATAGGCGGGCACGCCCTGTTCCTTGGCGGTGGCGGCACGCCAGGCGCGCAGCTTCTCGAACAGGTCGGTGTCGGACTTGCTGAGGTCGCCCGCGGCGAGGCGGGAACCCTTGGCGGGCTTGGAGGTTCGGGCGGCCTTGCCGCGTTCGGGCTCGCGGCGGAGCATGACCTCGCGCTTCTCGAACAGCACCTGGTTGCTGGATTCGGTGAGCGTCAGGACCCCGTAGTCCCCGTGCACGGCGAGCAGCCCCTGCGCCAGCAGCTGGCGGATCACCCCGCGCCATTCGATATCGCGCAGCTCGGTGCCGATGCCGAAGACCTTCAGCTCGTGATGGGCGTGCTGCTCCACCTTGGGATTGCGCTTGCCGATCAGGATGTCCACGATGTGCCCCGCGCCGAAGCTCTGCCCGCGTTCCCGCTTGAGCCGCAGCACGGTGGAGAGCACCTTCTGCGCGGGCACGGTGCCGTCCCAGGCCTCGGGCGCATTGAGGCAGGTGTCGCAGTTGCCGCAGCGCTCCCCCCGCTGGCCGAAGTAGGCGAGCAGCTGGACCCGGCGGCACTGGACGGTCTCGCACAACGCGAGCATGGCCTCCAGGTGCAGCTGCAGCTGACGGCGGTGCATGGCGTCGCCGTCGGAGGAGTCGATCATCTTGCGTTGCTGCACAACGTCGCTGAGGCCGTACACCATCCACGCGGTGGACGGCTGCCCGTCACGTCCGGCGCGGCCGGTCTCCTGGTAGTAGCCCTCCACCGATTTGGGCAGGTCCAGGTGGGCGACGAACCGCACGTCCGGCTTGTCGATACCCATGCCGAAGGCGATGGTCGCGACCACGACCAGGCCGTCCTCGCGCAGGAACCGCGACTGGTTGGTCGCGCGGGTCCGGTTGTCCAGACCGGCGTGATACGGCACCGCTTCCACGCCGTTGGCGGTCAGGAACGCCGCGGTCTTCTCCACCGAATTGCGGGACAGGCAGTAGACGATGCCCGCGTCGCCGGCGTGCTCGTTCTGGATGAACGACAGCAGCTGATGCTCGGCCCGGTTCTTGCCCTCGATCCGGTACTGGATATTGGGCCGGTCGAAGCTGGCCACGAAGTGCTTGGCCCCGCGCCCCTCGAGCAGGTCCAGCCGTTCGGCGATCTCCTTGCGGGTGGCCTCGGTGGCGGTGGCGGTGAGCGCGATGCGCGGCACGTCCGGCCAGCGCTCGTGCAGCATGGACAGGCCCAGATAGTCGGGGCGGAAGTCGTGGCCCCACTGCGACACACAGTGCGCCTCGTCGATGGCGAAGACCGAGATCTTGCCCCGGTCCAGCAGCTGGGCGGTGGACTCCAGCCGCAGCCGCTCGGGTGCGAGGTAGAGCACGTCCAGCTCCCCCGCCACGAATTGCGCCTCGACCGTGCGCCGTTCGTCGGGGAACTGTGTGGAGTTCAGGAACCCGGCCCGCACGCCGACCGCGGTGAGCGCGTCGACCTGGTCCTGCATGAGGGCGATGAGCGGCGAGATGACCACGCCGACGCCCGGCCGCACCAGCGCCGGGATCTGATAGCACAGCGACTTGCCGCCACCGGTGGGCATGAGCACCAGGGCGTCGCCGCCGGAGATCACCTGTTCGACGATCTCCCGCTGCGGCCCGCGAAAATTGTCGTACCCGAACGTCTTCCGCAAAACCTGGTGTGCCGGATCACTTCCGGCATCACCCAGGTTCCCGTCAATGGTCTCGACCTCCGGCGCACTCACGACGGCAATCCTACGGACACCATCCGACGACCGGTGCCCGCTCGAGAACTTCGCACCCCGTCACTCGCGCACGTAGTACCGCAAGGCGACATACGCGGTGAGAGCGGCGAATCCGATACCGATCGGTGTGACGACCATCGCCACGGCCGCGATGTCGTCGCCGGTGATCCGCGGCAGCACCTGATCGTTGAACAGCGACCCCAGGGCCCGGTTGATCACCAGCGGCTGCGCCACGAACAGACCACCCACGGCCAGCACCGATCCCACCAACGCCGCCAGCACGGCTTCCAGCAGGAACGGCAGCTGCGTGTACCAGCGGGTGGCGCCGACCAGCCGCATGATGCCGACCTCGGTCCGCCGGGCCAGCGCCGCGACCTGCACCATATTGGCGATCAGCATCAAGGCGGCGAGAGCCTGGAGCGCCGCCAATCCGAAGGCGGCATTGCGCAATCCGACGAAGAAGCTGACCAGCCGGTCCACGATGTCCATGTCATTCAGCACGGTCATGACGCCGGGCCGCTTGGAGAAGTCGTCGTAGATGGACCGGTACTTGGTGACGTCGTCGAGCTTCACCCGGAACGAGGCGGGCAGTCCGTCCTTGCTCACCTCGTCGGCGAGTCCCGGCTGATCCTTGAAGGTGGTCTCCTTGACCTCCTTCACCGCGTCCACGCTATTGATGAACTGCACGTTCGCCACATAGTCGTGCTTCTTCAGGTCCGCCATGAGCGAGGCGCACGGCTGTCCGGTGCAGTCCGGGTCCGTCTTCGACACCTGGTCGTCGAGGTACAGCCGGATCTCCACGCGCTGGACGTAGTAGTCCTGGATCTTGTCCGCCATCCGGACCGCGAGCAGACCGCCGCCGAGCATGGTCAGCGACACCGCGGTGGTGAGGATCATGGCGATGGTCATGGTGACGTTGCGGCGCAGGCCGGTGAAGACCTCGCTGAACAGGAATCCCGCGCGCATTATCGGCCCACCCCGTAGACGCCCATCTCGTCGTCGCGCACGATGCGTCCGCGATCGAGTTCGACCACGCGCCGGCGCATGGCGTCGACGATGGTGTTGTCGTGGGTCGCCATGACCACCGTGGTTCCGGTGCGGTTGATGCGTTCGAGCAGCATCATGATGTCCTGACTGGTCTCCGGGTCGAGGTTGCCGGTCGGTTCGTCCGCCAGCAGCACCAGCGGCCGGTTCACGAAGGCGCGGGCGAGCGCGACGCGCTGCTGCTCGCCGCCGGACAGTTCACCGGGCAGCCGGTCGGCCTTGCCCGCGAGTCCCACCATGTCGAGCGCCTCGGGCACCGACCGATTGATGAATGCTCGCGATTTGCCGATCACCTCCAGCGCGAACGCGACATTCTGTTCCACCGTCTTCTGCTGCAGCAGCCGGAAGTCCTGGAAGACGCACCCGATGCGCTGGCGCAGCTTGGGAACCTTGCGCCCCGGCAGCCGGTCGACCCGGAAGTCGGCGACCCACACCTCACCGGTGGTCGGTTTCTCGTCCTTCAACAGCAGCCGCATGAACGTGGACTTTCCGGAGCCCGAGGGCCCGATAACGAAGACGAACTCGCCTTTTCCGATATCGACGGAGACATTGTCCAGCGCCGGCCGCGTCGAGGTCTGATACGACTTGGTGACGTTGCGCAGGGTTATCACGGGGAGCCAGTGTAGCCAGCACGACCGCGCGGCCGACTACACCGCGCGGGTGCGGGGTCAGCGCTGCGTGTGCTCCGATGTGTTTGGCAGATAGTTGCTGAGCACGGTGTTCACGATCGGCGGGGTGCTCTTGGGCTCGTGTCCGGCGGGCTTGACGACCACGTAGAGCGCGAAGGTGGCGACCCACACGGCCATCAGGATCGCGGTGGACTTACGGATTCGCTTGATCGACACCGACACTCATACCCTCCCGGCGCAGCGCCGCGGCCACCCGCACACGGAGCTCGCGCCCGACTTCGAACTGTTTGCCCGGGAGCGTCCGGGCCACCATCTTGATGTTCATCTGATTGACGGTGAGATCTTCGACACCCATCACGCTGGGTTCGTCCAGCAGCAGGGCCTTCAACTTGCGATCGGAGAACGCCCTGGCCCCGACATCGCGCAGGACTTCGTTGACCTTGTTGATGTCGGAGGTGGCGGGCACCGGCACATCGATGGCGGCGCGCGCCCAATCCTTGGACAGGTTGGTCACTTTCACGATCTGACCGTTGGGAACGATGACCACTTCGCCGTCCGCGCTGCGCAAGGTGGTGATGCGCAGCGTGACGTCCTCCACCGTACCCTCGGCCTCCGAGGAGTTCCCGCTGACCGCGATCCGCACGACATCGCCGAAGCCGTACTGCCTTTCGGTGATGAGGAAGAACCCCGCGAGCAGATCCTGCACGATGCGCTGCGCGCCGAAACCCAGTGCCGCGCCCAGCACCGCCGCCGGGGCGACCAGTCCGCCCAGCTCGAAGCCCAAGCGCCGCAGCACTTCCAGCGAGACCAGGAAGTAGACGATGGACAGCACCACCCAGGTGATCACCTGGGCCAGCGCGTGCCGGTGCTTGGACGCCTCCGACCGCACCAGCGAGTCACTGCTGCGGAATCCGGCGTCGATGCGCCGGGTGATCCGGTCCCGCACGTAGTTCGCGGCCCGGCTGAACAGCATGGTGCCCACGATGAGCAGCACGATCTCCAAGCCGCTGGACCGCAGCCAATTTCCGAACTCTGTGTCCAATTTGCCTCCGCTCCGCTCCGGCGGTTCGCGGCCCTCGTAACCCCGGTCTTCCCTCCTCCGCTCCTCCGCTTCGCTCCCCCGCTCCGTCAGTCCAGACCGGGGCGGGCCGCGAACACCCGAGGAAACGGCGGCTCGGCCTAATTCGCCGACTGCTCCCGCATGCGCCAACGAATTCCGGCTTCGATGAAAGCATCGATGTCGCCGTCGAGCACGGCAGAGGGGTTGTTGACCTCGTAGTTGGTGCGCAGATCCTTGACCATCTGGTAGGGGTGCAGCACGTAGGAGCGCATCTGGTTGCCCCAGGACGCGCCCTCGTTGGTCTTGAGCGCGTCCATCTGGGCGCGTTCTTCCTGCCGCTTGCGCTCGAGCAGCTTGGCCTGCAGCACGCGCATGGCCGAGATCTTGTTCTGCAGCTGCGACTTCTCGTTCTGGCAGGTGACCACGATGCCGGTCGGGATGTGGGTCAGGCGGACCGCGGAGTCGGTGGTGTTGACCGACTGGCCGCCCGGGCCCGAGGAGCGGTACACGTCGACGCGGACCTCACCCTCGGGGATCTCGATGTGGTCGGTGGTCTCGACGACGGGCAGCACCTCGACCTCGGCGAAGGAGGTCTGGCGGCGGCCCTGGTTGTCGAACGGGCTGATACGGACCAGTCGGTGCGTACCCATTTCGACCGACAGCGTGCCGTACGCGTAGGGCACCTTCACCGCGAAGGTCGCCGACTTGATGCCCGCCTCTTCCGCGTAGGAGGTGTCGTAGATCTCGACCGGGTACTTGTGTCCCTCGGCCCAGCGCACGTACATCCGCATCAGCATCTGCGCCCAGTCCGCGGCGTCCACGCCACCCGCGCCGGAACGAATGTTGACCAGCGCCTCACGCTTGTCGTATTCGCCCGAGAGCAGCGTCCGGACTTCCATCGCCTCGACGTCGACGTGCAGGCCGGCCCGCTCGGCGTCGGCGTCGGCCAGCGCCGCGACCTGGTCCGCGCCCTCCTCGGCCTCGGCGAGTTCGTAGAGCACCGGCAGGTCCTCGAGCCGTTGCCGCAGGTCGCGCACCCGCCGCAGTTCGGCCTGGGCGTGCGACAACTCACTGGTCACGCTCTGCGCGTGCTCCTGGTTGTTCCACAGCTCCGGATCGGCCGCCTGGTGTTCCAGCTCGTCGATGCGGCGAGCCAGCTCGTCGATATCGAGCACCGACTCGATGGTCTTCAGAGTGGTGTCGAGTTCGGCCAGATCAGCGGAGACGTCAGGATGCACAAGATCCCAAACTACACCGCCTCCCCGCGCCTTCAGCGGACAGCTGAGTGCCGTAGCCACCCGTGCACCCGGGCCGGTGGTCGAGAGCCGACCCGATTCCGGGCATACCCGGTGAGTTACCCCGACCACTACGAAATCAGTTGTCACCTCTCGATCGAGCGGGAACCCGTCATCCCGCGACGGCGCGCAGACCGCCGGGGCGACGGCCGACGAGGCGGTCCACGGCGGTCGCGGTGGCGTCATCGGCGGGGAGATAGACGATGAGGGTCTGGTCGTCGTCCGCGGAGAAGTGCAGGGTCTCGTAGGCCAGGCGCAGCGACCCGGCCTCGGGGTGTTCGAGGCGGCCGACGCCATTGGTGTCGGGCAGGCCGGGGATGGTGTCGAGCCGATCGGTGAATTCGGGGCCGAGCGTTTCGGCGAGCTCCTCGAACAGTGCGTTCACGTGCGGGTCGGCGCGGCCCGGACCCTGTTTGAGGGTGGCGACCACCTTGTCCGCCTTGTGCTCCCAGTCGGGATAGAACTCCCGGGCGCGCGGGTCGGACAGCACATAGCGGGCGTAGTTGCCGGGCAGTCCGTCGTCGAGCATGCCGATCGGTCCGAACAGGGCGCGGTAGCCGTCGGTCACGGCGAGGATCTCGGTGAGGCGGTTCATCACGGCGGCGGGCGCGGGTTCGAGCTGGTCCAGCATGGCCTGCACGGCCGGGCGGATGCGGCGGTTGGGCCCGGAAGCGCCGCGGCAGTTGAAGTTCGGATCCCCCGCCTTCGCGAAACCGAGCAGGTGCACGCGCTGCGCCGGGGTCAGCCGCAGCGCGTCGGCCAGCGCGATCAGCACCGGCGAGCTGGGATGCCGGTCGCGGCCCTGTTCGAGCCGGGTCAGGTACTCCACGGAAACGCCTGCGAGCGTGGCCAATTCGGACCGCCGCAGTCCGGGCGTGCGACGCCGCGGCCCGGTCGGCAGTCCCACCTCGGCGGGCGTGACGGCCTCGCGCCGCAGGCGCAGGAACAGTCCCAGCTCGTTCTCACTCACGATTTCGACGGTAGCAACGGCACCACCGCCGAGGACAGCGAACCGTTGGGTGGTTTGTGTTGTTTCGTATCGTTGCGTGTTGGGTGTTGCGACGGGAGGGTCGGGTATCGGTGCGGAGGCCGCAATTCGATTGGCGTGTCTTCGGTTTCGGTGTTGTCGTGTCCGGTCGGGATTCTCTACTGTCGAACAGATGAGCGAGCCGTCGTTGTCGAACGATCGCCCCGGGGAGGGGGTGAGGCAGATGCAGGCGTACCGGTTCGTGTTGGAGCCGACCCACGACGAGGTGCGAGCGTTGCGTTCGCATTGCGGGGCGACACGGTTCGCATATAACTGGGGTCGTCGTAAGGTCCTCGCCAACTGGGCGCAGCGGCAGGCCGAAGCCACCTACGGCATCCCCGAGGACGAACGCACTCCATGGATCGATCAATCCGCCTACGGTCTCCGCAAAGCCTGGAATGCGGAGAAAGGCATTGTCGCGCCGTGGTGGGCGGAGAACAGCAAAGAGGCGTACTCGTGCGGGCTTGTGCGTGTTGCTGATGCGTTCGCCAACTACTTGAAGTCCAAGCGCGGCACCCGCGCCGGCCCGAGGATGGGCGTCCCGGCGCGGAAGAAGAAGCACTCGCACCAGTCGTTCACCGTCACCACCGGCAGCTACGGTCTCGGCGACGGGTCACGGCAGGTCAAGATTCCCCGTATCGGGATCGTCCGGACCGGGGAGTCGACACGCAAGCTCGCGCGGCGGCTGCGCAACGGAACCGCGAAACTCGGCAGCATGACCCTGTCGCGGCAGGGTGGCCGCTGGTGGGTGTCGTTCACCGTCCAGGTCCAGCGCAACGATCCCAAACCCGCGCGGCCCGACGCCGCGGTCGGGGTAGACGCCGGGGTGAAGGCCCTGGCCGTGCTGTCCACGGGCGAAATTGTTGCCAACCCCAAGCATTACCAGAAGGCCCAGCAGCAGCGTCGCCGCTTGGCGCGGGCGCGGTCCCGCCGCCGAGGCCCCGACCACAAGCACGGCGTGGGGCCGTCGCGGCGGTGGGAGAAGGCCAACGCCAAGGCCAACCGCCTCGAGCATCGGGTGACCGCGATGCGCCGAGATGGACTCCACAAGCTCACCACCCGCCTCACCCGTGAGTACGGGACAATCGTGGTGGAAGACTTGAACGTCGCAGGGATGCTGCGCAATCGGTCCCTGGCCAAGGCGATCTGGTCGGCCGGGTTCTCCACACTGCGCCACCAACTCGAATACAAGACACGCTGGCGCGGCGGGATGCTGATGACCGCCGACCGCTGGTACCCCAGCTCCAAGACGTGCTCGTCCTGCAAGGCAGTGAAAGCCAAGCTGGCTTTGGGGGAGCGCGTATTCCGTTGTGATCATTGTGGTCTCGTGTTGGATCGCGATGTGAACGCCGCCCGCAATTTGGCGGCGTTGGCGTCCTCGGCGAGTTGCGTCGGGACGGTAAACATGCCCGCTGGAAACCGTGTAAGACCAGGCTCGCCTGGCGGTGGTATCGCCACGGGAAGACCCGAAACCACGGTTGCGGGCCAACCCTGCCGGAGCAATCGGGCAGGCCACGGAACAAACAACACACTCCGTGAACGGTGTCCCTGCCACTACCACTCTCAGCGTGGTCTCCCTACCGGTCTCGCCAACTCGCAGAGTTGATCCCGAGCGGCCGAGCGGCCGCACCGGATCCCCGAAGGAGACCATCATGACCAGCACGCCCCTGCGCCTCGCGGTGATCATCGGCAGCGTCCGGGAAGGACGCTTCGGACCGGTGGTGGCCGACTGGTTCGCCGCGCGGGCCCGCGTCCACGCCGCGTTCGAGGTGGACGTCATCGATCTGGCCGACTACAACCTGCCGCACGAACTGCCCGCGGTCCCGCTGGCGATGGAGCCGAATCCGGCGCGGCCCGGCAACGGCGACGAGCTGGCCGAGCGACTGGCGGCCGCGGACGCGTTCGTGGTCGTCACGCCCGACATCAACCGCAGCTTCCCGGCGTCGCTCAAGACGGCTATCGACTGGCACGTGGCCGAATGGGACCGCAAGACGATCGGATTCGTCGGCTACAGCGGCTCCTCGGGCGGGCTGCTGGCGATCGAGGGCCTGCGCGCGGTGTTCAACGAGCTGAACGCCCACACGGTGAAGAACTACCTCTCCTTCTCCCGCTACTACCTGCTGTTCGACCAGTCGGGTGCGCTGATCGAGCCCACCGAGTACGAGGAGGCAGCGGACCGGCTGCTGACCCAGCTGCACTGGTGGGCAACCGCGCTCGCCACCGCGCGCCAGGCCGCCCTCAGCGCCTGACCGACCGCGTGGCGCACCGACCGGGGAATTCGCAGCTACTCCCCGCACCGGTGTGCCATCCGTCGTTCGGGACGCGGGACACCCGGTGTTAACGGGGGAGGACTAACGTGCTCGGGGTGACCGGATACTCCGCTGACCTGGAACTCGCGCTGAGGCTGGCCGACGCGGCCGATGTGATCACCCGTGAGCGGTTCGGGGCGCTCGACTTGAAGATCGATTCGAAACCGGATCTGACGCCGGTGTCGGACGCGGATCTGGCGGTCGAGCGGATGGTGCGGGAGGTGCTCGCGGCCGAGCGGCCCGACGATCTGGTGCTCGGCGAGGAATTCGGCGGGGATGCCGAGTTCACCGGGCGGCAGTGGGTGATCGATCCGATCGACGGGACCAAGAACTTCGTGCGCGGCGTGCCGGTGTGGGCCTCGCTCATCTCGCTGCTCGAGGACGGCGTGCCGGTGGTGGGCGTGGTGAGCGCGCCCGGCCTGTCGCGGCGCTGGTGGGCGGCATCGGGGCACGGCGCGTGGAGCACCTTCGAAAAGGGTGAGCCCAAGGCGCTCTCGGTGTCCGCGGTGGCGGAGCTGGGGGCGTCCAGCCTGGCGATCTCGAGCCTGTCCGGCTGGCGGGCGATCGGCCGCCGCGCCAAGCTCATCGCGCTCACCGACGAGGTGTGGCGGGTGCGCGGATATGGCGACTTCTACGGCTACGCGCTGCTGGCGGAGGGTGCGGTGGACATCGTCACCGAGCCGGAACTGTCGCTGTGGGACATGGCCGCGCTCGACATTCTGATTCGCGAGGCGGGCGGCACCTTCACCTCGCTCGACGGCAATCCGGGGCCGCACGGCGGCAGCGCGGTGGCGACCAATTCGCATCTGCAGGACCAGGTTCTGGCGGCACTGCAGGCCTGATTCGAATTCTCCGGGGGTTGCCCGGCGCGGGCTGCGGTCCCGCCACCGGGCGCGTGGCTGCACCTGAATTTCCGGTGCGGCTACGCCTTATCGTGCTGCGTTGCTACGGGTTTCAGCCCAGCGGGATGCAGACCGAGCCAGCGTCGATGTAGGGGCCGCCGAGGGCGGAGGAGCCCACACCGACCGAGCCCAGGCCGATCTCGGTGTTCAGCACGCCGCTGCCACAGCCGGGGCCGTTGCTCGAGCCGAGGCTGGAGCCGGTGATGCCGATGTCGATGTTCTGCAGCGGCACTTCGGCATTCGCGGCGGGGGCGGTGAGGAAGAGACCGGCGGCGACGAAGCCGACCGTTCCGAGCGCGATCTTCATTATGTACGAGCCTCCATCAGGATCGGGTTATGCGCCGACACCTTAGCCCAGCTCGCCTTCGTTTGAAGTGTGTTTGTTTCACTAGATCCGGGTTATGTCATAGGCACGTTCGAGCCACGGCTCTGACCTCGCGATTCGACAACACTCGACGACAGTTCTTACTCTGAAGTAAGATAGTCTTACTCAGGAGTAAGATTGCTGGGCAGGATGTGCCACCTCCTCGATAGAAACTTGGTGATTATGAGCACTCGAGACACCGCAACGAAGCGGGATACGTCCGCCGTTGGCCTCAACCCGGTCAAACGTGACTGGATGGGCGCGGCGATGCGGGTCATGACGACCATCACGGGGTCCGACCTGGCCGAGAAGTACAACCTGCGCAAGCCGATCGAGCGTCTCACCTACGAGGGCACCAAGACCGGATTCCGCACCCTCGGTGCCGCGACCCGCGCGTTCGAGAAGGTCGCCGGCGGTGGCGCTCCGAAGCGTCTGCCCGCCAACGAGTCTCGCAAGAAGGACTACTTCGACCTCACCCCGACCGACGAGCAGCAGATGATCGTCGAGACGGTGCGCGACTTCGCCGGCGAGATCCTGCGCCCGGCCGCGTACGAGGCCGACAACTCGGCCAAGGCGCCGCGCGACCTGCTGGAGCGGGCCGCCGAACTGGGCGTCACGCTGATCAACGTGCCCGAGGAGCTCGAGGGCGCGGCCTCCGAGCGGGGCGCGGTCACCAACTCGCTGGTCGCCGAGGCGCTGGCGTACGGCGACATGGGCCTGGCGCTGCCGATCCTGGCGCCGAGCGGTGTCGCGGTCGCGCTGTCGCAGTGGGGCACCGACGCGCAGCAGAAGAGCTACCTGGGCGCGTACGCGGGCGAGAACGTGCCGCAGTCCTCGGTGGTCATCGCCGAGCCGCAGGCGCTGTTCGACCCGTTCGCGCTGAAGACCAAGGCCACCCGCTCCCCCAGCGGTTTCCGCCTCAACGGTGTGAAGACCCTGGTCCCGGCCGCCGGGGACGCCGAGCTGTTCATCGTCGCCGCCGAGCTGGACGGCCGTCCGACCTTCTTCATCGTCGAGTCCGACACCGAGGGCCTGGTGATCGAGGCGGACCCGAGCATGGGTATGCGGGCCGCGGGCCTGGGTCGCCTGATCCTGAACAATGTCGCGGTTCCCGCGACCGCCCTGCTGGGTGACTCCGAGGGCGCGGTGCGCGCCGAGGAGTACGCCGACGCGGTGCGGCTGGCTCGCCTGGGCTGGGCCTCGCTGGCCATCGGTACCGGTCAGGCCGTCCTGGACTACGTGATTCCGTACGTGAAGGAGCGGGAGGCGTTCGGTGAGCCGATCGCGCACCGGCAGGCGGTCGCGTTCATGGTCGCGAACATGGCGATCGAGCTGGACGGTCTTCGTCTCGTGACGCTGCGGGGTGCGTCTCGCGCCGAGCAGGGCCTGTCCTTCGCCCGCGAGGCCGCGCTGGCCAAGAAGCTGGCCACCGACAAGGGCATGCAGATCGGCCTCGACGGCGTGCAGCTGCTCGGCGGCCACGGCTTCACCAAGGAACACCCGGTCGAGCGCTGGTACCGCGATCTGCGCGGTGTGGGCGTCGCCGAGGGCGTCGTTCTCCTCTGACCCGACTTCTCAACGGAGAGACCACTCATGATCAATCTCGAACTCCCCAAGAAGCTGCGGGCCAGCGCCAATCAGGCCCACCAGGTCGCGCAGGAGATCTTCCGTCCCGCGTCGCGCAAGTACGACCTGGCCGAGCACGAATACCCGGTCGAGCTGGACACCATGGCCGCCATGGTCGAGGGCCTGTCCGACTCGGGTTCCGCCGACGTCTCCGGCGCGACCGGCGGCCGTAAGGCGGGCGAGTCCACCGAGGGCGCTGGGTCTTCCAAAGACGCGCACGCCACGGAGCTGCTCGGAAACACCAACGGCGGCAATATGTCCGCGCTGATGAACGCCCTCGAGACCTCCTGGGGCGACGTCGGCCTGATGCTGTCGATCCCCTACCAGGGTCTCGGCAACGCCGCCATCGCCGCGGTCGCCACCGACGAGCAGCTGTCGCGTTTCGGCAAGGTGTGGGCCGCCATGGCCATCACCGAGCCGTCCTTCGGCTCCGACTCCGCGGCGGTCACCGCCACCGCCACTCTCGACGGTGACGAGTGGGTCCTCAACGGCACCAAGATCTTCGTGACCGCGGGTTCGCGCGCCACCCACATCGTGGTGTGGGCGTCGGTGGACCGGTCCCTGGGCCGCGCCGCCATCAAGTCCTTCGTGGTTCCCCGCGACGCCAAGGGCCTCACCGTGTCCCGCCTCGAGCACAAGCTCGGCATCAAGGCGTCCGACACCGCCGAGATCCGCTTCGAGGACTGCCGCATCCCGAAGGACAACATCCTCGGTTCCCCGGAAGTCAACGTGGAGAAGGGTTTCGCGGGCGTCATGCAGACGTTCGACAACACCCGCCCCCTCGTTGCCGCCATGGCGGTCGGCGTCGGCCGCGCCGCCCTCGAGGAACTCCGCACGGTGCTGACCGACGCGGGCGTCGAGATCTCCTACGACACCCCCGCCAACAACCAGCACGCCGCCGCCGCGGAATTCCTCCGTCTGGAAGCGGATTGGGAAGCGGCCTACCTCCTCTCCCTCCGCGCCGCGTGGATGGCCGACAACAAGAAGCCCAACTCCCTCGAGGCCTCCATGTCCAAGGCCAAGGCCGGCCGCATGGGCACGGATGTCACCCTGAAGGCCGTCGAGCTGGCCGGCGCCACGGGCTACTCCCAGCGCACCCTCCTGGAGAAGTGGGGCCGCGACTCGAAGATTCTCGACATCTTCGAAGGCACCCAGCAGATCCAGCAGCTCATCGTGGCCCGCCGCGTCCTCGGACTGGGCAGCGACAAGCTGAAGTAAGCTCTGGCACAAAGGAAAACCGGTGCGCGCCACGCAAGTGGCCCGCACCGGTTTTCTCGTTTCAGCGCGAGGCGCTCGCCACGTCTACCCGGTTTGAGTACGAGGGCCTTCGGCAGGGTGCCGACAATCGGGAGGGACAATGGGTCCATGGTTGAACTCGTGCTGGTTCGGGGGGATATCACCGCGCAGGAGGTTGATGCGGTGGTGAATGCGGCGAATTCTTCGCTGCTCGGGGGCGGGGGTGTTGATGGGGCCATTCATCGGAAGGGGGGTCCGGCGATTCTGGCTGCTTGCCGTGAACTGCGGGCGTCGCACTATGGGAAGGGGCTGGCGACCGGGAAGGCTGTTGCTACGACCGGTGGGAATCTGCCCGCGCGGTGGGTGATTCACACGGTCGGGCCGGTGTGGTCGGCGCAGGACGACCGATCGGAGCTGCTGGCGTCCTGTTATCGCGAATCACTGCGGGTGGCGGATGAATTGGGTGCGCGGACGGTCGCGTTTCCGGCCATCTCCACCGGCATCTTCGGGTGGCCGATCGAGGACGGCGCCCGGATCGCGATCGAGACGGTGCGAGCGGCCGACACCGCGGTGCGGGAAGTGCGATTCGTACTGTTCAGCCAGGACGCGCACGACGCCTTCGTGAGCGCACAACAACGATCGGCTGGTTAGCAGTGGCGATCGTCTGACAGGCCCGGCCCGAAAGACCGTGACCTCAGAACCTCGGGCCTTTGGCCCACGCCTGACGCAGCGCTCGCAACCACTCAGTCGAGGCAGAACTCATTGCCTTCGATGTCCTGCATGACCAGGCACGATTCGTTGACATCGTCGGCGAGCAGCAGCCGCTGCCGTACCGCGCCGAGGGCGACCAGTCTTGCGCATTCGGCCTCCAGGGCGGCCACGCGCTCCGCGCCCACGAGACCGGTGCCGACGCGCACGTCCAGATGCAGCCGATTCTTGACGACCTTGTCTTCCGGCACACGTTGGAAGTACAGGCGCGGGCCTACGCCTGCGGGGTCGACGCAGGCTGATCCTTGCTGCTCGTATCCCAGTACCTCGCACCAGAAACTGGCCAGGCGCGCGGGGTCCGCGCAGTCGAAGGTGACTTGGATCGTTCTTACCGACGGCATTGACTCTCCTCATGCGGTACCCGGCGCATGCACCAGGTGCGCAGGCCGTTGTCGGCCAGCGCGATATCGGCGGTGACTTCGAAGCCCAGGTGTTGATAGAAGCGGACGTTGGCCTCGCTCGAGGTTTCCAGGAAGGCCGGATAGCCTGTGCGGGCGGCTTCTTCGATGCCTGGCCGGAGGACGGCATTGCCCAGGCCCCGGCCCTGATGTTCGGGGGCGACGGCGACGGTGTGGAGCATCCATCCCGGCTCCTGGGGCCGGTAGGGCTCGATGGCCGCTTCGGAGGCGGTGGCCGCCTCGGATCGGTCCCCGATGAGTTCGTCCAGTTCGACGGCCGGGGTCGCCACCTACGCGGCTGAGCTCTATCACGCCGGGGTGTTTCCGTTGATCGTGATCAGGTTCCCGAGGCGGTTATCTGGAGCTTGGAGTTGACGTATTCGACTCGGAGCCACCGTTTTTCGGTCTGGGTTTTGCCGGTGGTGTAGGTGTAGGTGAGGGTGGCGGTGCTGGTTCGGTAGTCGGTGTTGGTGATGGAGCCGACCTGGACCGTGGTGACGGTGGACCAGAATTTGGTGTAGCCGGAGTAGCCGCCGCTCTGGGATTGGTACGACGAGGAGAGCTGGGTCCAGGCCGATTCCGTGCCTGACGGGAGTTGGGCGTAGTAGCTGCGGATGAAGGAGGCCATTTGATCGGCGGTTGGACCCTTTGAATCCTGTTTGCCCGAATCGGTTCCGTTGCCGTTGACATTTCCGTTCCCATTGCCATTGGCGGTCACCACGACTGTGGCGGGTTGATCGGAGCTGTCGGAACCGACATGGATGTTGCCGAAGGCGCCGACGGCTATCAAGGCCGCACCGATGGTGGCCGCCGCGCCGATGACGGCTACTGCGATCGCTACGCCTGCCCGGTCGGACATGCGCGCCTCCCCTGGTCGATCACGCACAGTTGCCGCTCGGGCGGAGCGGCAGGATCAGGATACTGCCGGTAATCCGGGAATCACAGGGAATTCTCGAGGTCCGGTAGCGGTCGGGTGACCAGTTGATATGGCGGAAACCGGCGGCGCGGGCGCGGCGCGGCGGTTGCCGAAATGTGATCTGCGCGGATAGGTTTCGGCGGTGCGTGGATTCAGTAGGCGAATGCTATTGGGGGCAGGGGCGCTGACGGCGGGTGCGTTGATACCGGCGGCGGTCGGCCGGGCCGGGGTACCGGTCGCGGGGCCCGCGTTCGACGCGCAATACCGGGCGATCACCAGAGTCGCCGGCGGCCGCTGGCATTGCCTGGTGACCGATCTGGGCTCGGGAACGCCGGTGCCGGTCGTCGAGGAGGACGCCGACTTCGTGATCGAGGGCGCCAGCGTGCAGAAGCTGGCGGTGATGGCGGCGCTCATGACGGAAGTGGACGCGGGGCGGGTGAAGCTGTCGGACACCACGACGCTGGACGCCGATATCATCGCCGAGGGCAGCGGGCTGTATTTGAATCAGGCCGCGTTCGGGGATCAGCTGACCGTCGCAAATCTGCTGACCACCATGCTGCAGGTCTCGGACAACACCGCGGTGCGACTGCTGTCGCGGTTCGTGTCGGGGGATCAGGTCAACGAGACCCTGGATCGACTGGGGTTCAAGCAGACTCGCGTGGAGCCACTGCCCGGGGAGAGCCGGTTCTATCTGGGCGTCACCACGGCGCGCGAGAACAATGACCTGTTGTATCGGCTGGCTTCGGGGACATTGCTGTCGCCGGAGTCGACGCAGGCGGTGCTGCGGATCATGACGTGGACGTCGGTCGGCTACACCGACGGCGTCCGGCGCAACATGTCGTCGGAGGAGCGGGCCCGTTTCGCCACCAAACACGGTGCGTCCGAGGACAAACGGCACGACACGGGCGTGATGTTCGACGCGGCCGGAGCCCCGTCGGTGGTGTTCTCGTTCTTCGCCGATCAGGCTCCCGACGCCGACAATTACGGGGCGACGAATCCGGTGGTGGAAGCGCACGCCGCGCTGGGACGGTCGTTGCTCGACACGTACACGCATCTGTCGCCGTTGCAGTCGTTCATCGATCCGAAGAAGATCGCGGCGGGCGGGCACTGAGCGGGAAGTTCAGCCCGCCAACATGTTTCGCATGGCGGTGAACACCTCGGACGCGCCGCCCAGGGACCAGCCGCCGTCGACGGGGATGATCGCGCCGTTGACGTAGGCGGCGTAGGGCGAGGCCAACCACAGGCAGCAGTCGGCGATCTCCTGGGCGGTGCCGTACCGGCCCATGGGCACCGATCCGGTCACCAGATCGGCCATCGCGGGCGTGGGCGCCAGCCGCGCCATGCCCTCGGTGTCCTCGATCGGCCCCGGCACCACCGCGTTGACCCGGATGCCGTGATGCCCCCATTCGAGCGCCGCGCATCGGGTGAGCATGTCCACGCCCGCCTTGGCCGCGCACGCGTGCGCCTGCATCGCCATCGGAATACTCGACTGCGGCGCGGAGATGGTGATGACCGACGCCCCGGGCGCGCGCAGATGTTCGCGGCCGGCGCGCAGCACATTGAAGGTGCCTTTCAGATCGATGTCCACGACCGCCGCGAACGCGCCCGCCGACATGGTGTCCGCCGCGGCGGGGAAGTTCCCGGCCGCCCCGGACACCAGCACGTCCAGCTCCCCCAGTTCCCCGCAGATGGCGGCGATCCCCTGCGCCACCCCCTCGTAGTCGCGGACGTCCGCGGCGAAGCCGAGCACGGTGCCGCCGCTCTCCCCGATCGAGTCGACGGCGGCGCGCACCTTGTCCGGTGAGCGTGACAGCACCCCCACCGAGGCCCCCGCCCGCGCGAACGCCTGGGCCACACCGAGATTGATACCGCTGGTGCCACCGGCCACGAATACCGTCCGGCCGGAGTAGTCGAAGAGGTCGCTCATCTCCTGATTCTGCGGCGATTCCCCCGCCCCGGGGTCGGGTTCACGCGGTTCGATGCAGGCTCGCGACCGGTTCGGGCCGAGACGCCGAGACGCCGGGCGCCGACACCCGGGCGCTGGGCACCGACCGCAGCGCCGGAGAACCGGTCGAACCGCGCGGTCTGGTCAAGCGGCGGCGAAGCGGACCGCCAGTTGGGTGCGGCTGGTGCAGGCGGTCTCGGCCAGTACCCGGCTGAGGTGCTTCTTCACGGTATCCACACCGATGAACAGCCGTTCGGCGATCTGCCGGTTGGTCAGCCCGCGCGCGGCCAGATCGGCGACCTCCCATTCGCGCGGGGTGAGCTGCCAGGTCGCGGTGGCGGCCCGCCGTTCGCGGTCGCGGGCGAGTTGTTCGCCGGCCAGCGGCGCGAGGTGGCGGCGCAGCGCGTGCAGCAGCGCCACATCGCGTTCGGGGACGCTCGGCGACTCCGCGACCGCCATGCCCACGCACAGCACCCCGGCGGTTCCGCCGTCGACCAGCATGGCCGCCTTGTCGGTGATTCCGTTGGGGCGCAGGAACTCCGCGCGGAACGCGTCGGACCCGGGCACCTCGCTGAGCCGGATGACGCCGCGGGCACGCAGCAGGTCGGGAACCAGCGCGTTGCGCAGCGGGTCGACCTCCGCCCAGCGTTCGGTGTAGTCGGCCATGAATTCCGGGGTGTATCCGCCCTGGACGCCGCATCCCTCGCGGATCGCCTCGGCGAGCGTATCCCCGTGCAGCACAGCGACTCCGACGAAACCGAACCAGCTCTGCAGGGCCAGCACCAGCCGCTCGCGGAACTCGCTCAGGTCCACGGCCCGATCGACGGCCTCCAGCACGCCGATCAGCCGCCGGTGGTCCTCGGCGGTCAGCGGTTCGCCGTCGGGCAGCGGCCGGGGGCGGCGGTGCGGATCGAGCAGGGCTCCAGTCACTCCAGCCATTTTCCACCTTTGGGCCATACCGGGCGATGCCGCGCGCCACGAGACTGGACGCGACCGCCCCGGGTGAATTCGCCGGGGGCACAGCGACGAAGGAATGGAATGAGTGCACAGAACCCCCGCCGCTGGCTGATCACCGGCGCGAACAGTGGTTTCGGCGCGGCCATCACCGCGGCCGTGCTGGCCGCCGGGGACGAGGTGGTGGCCGCGGTGCGCCGCCCCGAGACGATGGCGGAAGTCATTGCGGCACACCCGGATCAGGTGCAGGTGGTGACTTTGGATGTGCGCGACGGCGAGGCCGCCGAGCGCGCGATCAAGGAGGCCGGCCGAATCGACGTGCTGGTCAACAATGCCGGGTACGGCATCGTCGGCGCGATCGAGGAGACCAGCGAGGCCGATCTGCGCGATGCCATGGAGGTCATGTTCTTCGGCCCGCTGCGCCTGACCCAGCTGGTGCTGCCGCAGTTGCGGGAGCGTCGCTCCGGCGCGATCGTGCAGCTGACCAGCATGGGCGGGTTCATGTCCTTCGCGGGCGTCGGCGCGTACAGCGCCGCGAAGGGCGCGCTGGAGCTGGCCAGCGAAGCCCTGGCCGCCGAGGTGAATCCGCTCGGCATCCAGGTCCTGATCGTCGAACCGGGTGAGTTCCGTACCGGGTTCGCCCGGCCCGCCGCCCTCACTTTCGGTTCGTCCATTCCCGACTACGCCGGGACCGTCGGCGCGATCCGCGATGGCCTGCCCGCCTCCGATCAGCAGCAGACCGGCGATCCGGCCAAGGCCGCGGCCGCCGTGCTGGCCTCGGTCGGTCAGCCGGACGCCCCGCTGCGCCTGGCCCTGGGCCCGGACGCCGTGGGCGCGATCCGCGCCAAGCTGGCCACCGTCGCCGCTGAGCTCGACGCCACCGCGGCGCTCGGTCTGAACACCGCCTTCGACGAGGCCTGAGCACCCCGGAAACGCGAACAGCCCGCCGGTCCCCTCGGCGGGCTGTTTCATGCGTTCTGCCTACAGCGCCGTCAGCGCGGCACTTCCGGTGCCCATGGCGGTGACGATGTTGGCAAGCACGGCGAGAAGTTCCATGTGAGTTCCTCATCAGTTCGAGAGCGGGAAACACGCAGCCTGGGCGATGAGAGTGACCTCCGCGCGACGGCAGGGTTAACAATTCGGAGAATTTCGCGAATCATACCGATGCCCGATATGACCGAAAATGTGTAACCGGCGTCACATACCCCTGTTACGGTGGCGCTACCGTCGTCGGGTGGGCGGCGGGCGTCTCGTCAACGGAGGTGGTCCGCATGGCCTCGGTTCTGCATTCGACTCGGCAACGCATGGCGCACACCGGCGAGGCGCTCAAGGGACTGCGGCGGTTGCGAGAATTGGGGTTGAGCGACCCGTCCGATCCGGTGGAGACGGTGCGATTACTCAGGGACGCACGGGTTTTCGGACCGCCCGCGACGGCGGTGCGCCGGGCGGCCCGCATGTTCCCGGATCTGCCCGCCCTGGCCGACGAGCGGGGTGAGCTCACCTACCGCGAGCTGGATCAGCAGTCCAACGCGCTGGCCCGCGGCCTGCAGCGCAACGGCGTCCGCCCCGGCACCGTGGTGGGCGTGCTGGCCCGCGACCACCGGGGACTGATCCTCACCATGGCCGCCCTGGGCAAACTCGGGGCACGGCTGGCACTGATGAACACCGGTTTCGCCAAACCCCAGTTCGCGCAGGTGTGTGAGCGCGAGAACGTGCGAGTCGTCTTGCACGACAGCGAATTCCTCGGCCTGCTCGACGCCCTGCCCGAGGAGCTGCCCCGCGTCCTGACCTGGATCGACGAGGGCACCGAAATACCGTCCGGCGCGAAGACTCTGGACGAGCTGATCGAATCCAACGCGAAGACGCCGCTGCCCGCGCCGAAGAAGCCGGGCGGCTTCATCATCCTCACCTCCGGCACTACCGGCCTGCCCAAGGGCGCGCCGCGCGACCGCACCGGGCCGCTGTCGACCGTGCAGATGGTGGACCGCATCGACTTCCCGCATCGGGGCACGATGGTGATCGTCTCCCCCATCTTCCATTCCACCGGCTTCGCGACCTGGCTGACCGGGTGCGCGTTCGGCAACAAGGTGGTGACCGCCCGCCGCTTCGACGCCGAGCGCACACTGCGCCTGATCGCCGAGCACAAGGCGGACATGCTGGTGGCGGTGCCGACCATGCTGCATCGAATGGTGGAGCTGGACAAGGAGATTCGCCAGAAGTACGACACATCCTCACTGAAGGGGATCGTGCTGGCCGGGTCCGCGTTGTCGCCGGAGCTGTCGACGCGCACGGCCGAGGTGTTCGGCCCGGTGCTCTACAACCTCTACGGCTCCACCGAGTGCGCGATCGCGTCGGTGGCGCGGCCGGAGGATCTGACCGTGGCCCCGGGCACCGCGGGGAAGGCCCCGCTCACCTGCGAGGTGGCGCTGTTCGACGACGACGGCCGCCGCGTGCTGGCCAAGAACGTCACCGGCCGCGTCTTCATCCGCTCCGGTTCGCCGTTCAAGGGCTACACCGACGGCCGCAAGAAGGAGGTCATCGACGGCTACATGTCCAGCGGCGACGTCGGGCATTTCGACGACCGCGGACTGCTGTTCATCGACGGCCGCGACGACGACATGATCGTCTCCGGCGGGGAGAACGTCTTCCCGCAGGAGGTCGAGAACCTGCTGCTGGAGCGGGCCGACATCTTCGACGCCGCCGTGGTCGGCGTGGACGATGTCGAGTTCGGCAAGCGGCTGCGGGCGTTCGTGGTTGCCGAGCCGGGCGCGCAGCTCGACGCCGAGGAGATCAAGGCGCATGTGAAGGCGAACCTGGCCCGCTACAAGGTGCCGCGCGAGGTCTTCTTCCTCGACGATCTCCCCCGCAACGCGACCGGCAAGCTGCTGCGCCGCGTCCTGGTCGAATACGAGCCGCCCGCGGCCTGAATCACGGGCGGCGCTTACCCGCACCTTCCCGGTCCCGATCACCGCGACACGGTGGCAATCCTGGGATTCACACCACGAGCTGCGAGGTTTATTCGTAACCGCGAGTAACGGAGACCTCGGCCACATCCTCGCTGCCTGCGCTTGCTAGGGTTAGCACCGCACTGGATCTCGATGTTGTGGTCCGTCGGCGGACTCGTCCGGCAGGGGGACCGCGGAAGGTTGTACCCATGTCACTTCCATCGGCGGGCACGGTTCTACGCAAGGCCGGCGATACCGCACTGAGCGTCAACGCGATGGTCCGAGGGGGACTGTTCAATCCGCTGCGCCCCGATCACGCGGTGCGCTCGGCGATCAACGTGTTGAAGTTCGGCCCCTTCGCGGGCGCGGTGGTGCACGCCGCCAACACCAATCCGAAGTCCGCGGCCATCGTCGACGAGCGCGGCGAGCTCACCTTCGAGCAACTCGACAAGCAGTCGACCGCGCTGGCCCGCGGCCTCGTCGCGCAGGGCCTGGGCCCCGGCGACGTGATCGGCGTGCTGGCCCGCGACCACCGCGGCATGGTGCTGAGCCTGGTCGCCGCCGGCAAGCTCGGCGTGCGCGCGGTGCTGATGAACACCGGCTTCGCCAAGCCGCAGTTCACCGATGTGGCCGTCCGCGAGAAGGTCAAGGCGGTGCTGCACGACAGCGAGTTCTTCGACCTCATGTCGGCCATCCCGGCCGAGATTCCGCGTATCCTGACCTGGGTCGACGAGAAGGACAATGCCGACCCGTCGATCCCGACCATCGAGTCGGTCGCGGCCGGTCAGTCCACCGCGCCGCTGGCGCCGCCGGAGAAGCCGGGCGGCATGGTCATCCTGACCTCGGGCACCACCGGCACCCCCAAGGGCGCGCCGCGCGACAAGGTGTCGCCGTTCATCACGGCCCAGTTCCTGGATCGAATCCCGTTGCCGCGCAACAGCACCGTGGTGATGGCCGCCCCGATCTTCCACGCCACCGGCCTGTCGCAGTTCACGCTGTCGATCGCGCTGGGCAACCGGGTGGTGTTCCAGCAGCGCCGCTTCGACCCCGAGACCACCCTCGCCAACCTGGTGAAGTACCGGGCGCAGGGCCTGACCGTGGTGCCGACCATGCTGCAGCGCATCCTCGACCTGCCGGAGGAGACCCTCGCCAAGTACGACCCGAAGGCGACCCTGCGCGTCATCTTCGCGGCCGGCTCGGCGATCCCGCCGGACGTCGTCACCCGCACCCTCGACTACTTCGGCGAGACCCTCTACAACGTGTACGGCTCCACCGAGTGCGCGGTCATGACCGTGGCCACCCCGAGCGAGCTGCGCAAGGCCCCGACCACCGCGGGCAAGGCCCCGGTCGGTATTCGCGTCGCGCTGTACGACGAGAACCGCAAGCGCGTCACCGCCCCGAACGTGACCGGCACGATCTTCATCGAGAACGGGCACTCGTTCAAGCAGTACACCGACGGCCGCACCAAGGAGTACGTGGACGGGCTGATGTCCTCCGGCGACGTCGGCCACTTCGACACCGACGGGCTGCTGTTCATCGACGGCCGCGACGACGACATGATCGTCTCCGGCGGCGAGAACGTCTTCCCGCAGGAGGTCGAGAACCTGCTGTCGAACCGGCACGACATCCTCGAGGCCGCCGTGGTCGGCGTCGACGACCGCGACTTCGGCAAGCGGCTGCGCGCCATCGTGGTCCCCGGCCCCGACTCCAAGCGCGACGTGCAGGAGATCAAGGACTACGTGAAGGAGAACCTGGCCCGGTACAAGGTGCCGCGCGAGGTCATCTTCCTCGACGAGCTGCCGCGCAACGCCACCGGCAAACTGCTGCGCAAGCCGCTCATCGAGATGGAGATCACCGAGAACTAGGATCTTCGCCGCAGGTTCGCGACCAGCGGTTTCCGCGCCCCGACCGGGTGCGGAAGACTCTCATAGCCAGTTCTTTTCGTGCCCCGCTGCCCGGCAGCGGGGCACGAGCGTCTGAGCAAAACCGCGATCGCTATTATCAGCGCGTGAGTTTCGAATCCGGCCGCAGTACGGCGCAATTCCGCAGTGATGCTGCGGTGTTGCGCGGTGGGGCGGCCGGTTCGGTGTCCGGGGCGCTCGCGATGGCCGCGCACGGCTGGATCTCGGGGGCCGCGCCCCTGGAATCGGGGCCGTTGACGCTGCTGGTCGCCGCCTCGGCCGCGGTCGGCGCGGCGGTGGCGAGCGTGCACGCGCTGCGCTCCACCGTTCCGGGTCTGGTGCTCGCACTGATCGGCGGGCAGCTGCTCGGGCACTTCGCCATGATGTGGGGTTCGCCGGGGAGCATGCACCACATGCATCACACCGCCTCGATGTGGAGTCCGGCCATGCTGGCCGCGCACATCACGGCCGCGTGTGTCGCGGCGGTGGTCATTCTGGGCGCGGAGGCGGCCTATCGGATCGGCACCACGGTGCTGGCCCGGGTGCTGCCGCTGCCCATTGCACTGCCGGTGCTGTCGGGGCCGCCGCGGCTGCCCATCGCGCACCGGGATCTGGTCGTACTGCGCATCTTCGCGGCCGACGTCTTCCGTACCCGCGGGCCGCCCGCGCTCGTTCGAGGCTGATTCCTTACTTTCACCCGGGCACACGGACTTTCGCGTTCGTGTGACTTCGTTGTACGCCCGCGACCGGTCGCGGTGGTGTCTGCGTGTCCCGGCACTCCCATGACCGCTGTGCGCCGCGTGCGCGCCGTGAGGGGGTCATGGGTGCCGGCCCAGCGCCGCATCGACGTGTCCCCGTACGTCGCGTTCCGGGTGTTCCCTCGAACCTGAAAGACCACTGGTGACAATCACTGAGAGCGGTGTCGAGACGACACCGCCGCCCTCCCCTGCCCCGACGCCGGAACCGGCGTCCGGGAAGTCCCCGAAGCGCGGTGCGGGCAATGCCTTCCAGGCGCTCATGCTGCGCCTGCACTTCTACGCCGGCGTCTTCGTGGCGCCGTTCATCCTGATCGCGGCCGTGACCGGCGCGCTGTACGCGATCTCGCCGACGCTGGAGAACATCACCTCCAGCGGTCTGCTGCACACCGATTCGACGGGCCCGGCCAAGCCGTTGAAGGAGCAGATCGCGGCCGCGCAGGCGGTCGAGCCTGCGCTGGCGCTGGTGGCCGTTGCTCCCGGCCAGAACGCCGGTGACACCACGCGGGTCATCTTCAGCGATCCGTCGCTGGGTGAGTCCGAGCGCCGGGCCGTGTTCGTCGATCCGGTCACCGCGCAGACGGTGGGCGATGACGTCGTCTACGGCAGCTCGGGCGCGCTGCCCCTGCGCACCTGGATCGACAAGCTGCACAAGGATCTGGACCTGGGCAAGGTCGGGCGCTTCTACAGCGAGATCGCGGCGTCCTGGATGTGGCTGGTCGCACTGGCCGGGCTGGTGCTCTGGTACCGGCGGGTGCGGGCGCGGCGCGAGAAGCGCTCGGCCGGTTGGCTGCTGCGTCCGGATCGGTCGCGGCCCCGCGCGCGCACGCTGAATTGGCATGCGGTGGTGGGCGTCTGGATCCTGCCGTTGATCCTGCTGCTGTCGGCCACCGGTATGACCTGGTCGAAGTACGCGGGTGAGAACGTGACCGAGCTGCGCAAGGCCATGAGCTGGCAGACCCCCGCGGTGAACGCCAAGCTGCCGGGATCGAGCGGTCCGGCCAAGCCCGCGGGCGGCGAGCACGACGGGCACGGCAACGCACCCGCGGCGACGCCCCCGGCGGGCAAGGCGGCACTGGCCGACACCGTCTATGGCGTCGCCCGCGCCAACGGCCTGGAGGGGCCGCTGGAGATCAGCATTCCGGCGAAGGACAGCATGGCTTTCGTCGCGCAGGAATTGCGGCGTCCGGGGCAGTACACCCGCGATGCCATCGCGGTGGACGGCGCGACCGGCAATGTCACCGCCAAGCTGCCCTACGCCGACTGGCCGCTGATGGCCAAGCTCACCAACTGGGGCATCCAGTTCCATATGGGCCTGCTGTTCGGCCTGGTCAATCAGCTGTTGCTGCTGGCGGCGATGATCGGGCTGGGCACGGTGATCGTGCGCGGCTACCTCATGTGGTGGCGTCGTCGCCCGACCAAGGAGTCGAAGCTGGCCGTGGGTAAGGCTCCGCGGCGCGCGATCGCGCAGACTCCGTTGATCGTGCTGCTGCCGCTGGCGGCCGGCGCCGCCGTGGTCGGCTGGTTCGTGCCGATGATCGGCCTCCCGCTGCTGGCCTTCCTGGTGATCGACGTGCTCGTGGGAGTGGGAGCCCGCGTGCGCGCCAAGACGGCCTAGGCACCGAAATCCACTGAGCGACACGGCCTCCGGGCCGTGCCGCCGACCCCCTGCACCCTTTCGCAGCTCGCGCGACCGCGACCTGCGCCTCTCGTGCGGCCTCTGACCCGCACCGACGAAAGATCGAAAACTGATGAAGCTCAACAAGTTCGCCGTGTCCGCCGCCCTCGTGACCACCGCCCTGGGCGTCACCGCCGGAACCGTGAACGCCGCCCCCGCCCCCGCGGACGCCGGTGCCATCAACTACACGGCCACCAGCAGCGACAAGGACCTGGTCATCCGCACCGACGCCGGTTCCATGGGCGTCGAGAACGGCGTGTTCACCATCAAGGCCGCGGACGGCACCACGGTCGCCGGAACCGAGCTGTCCCTCCGCGTGGACGATTTCGTCTTCCCCATCGCCACCGAGATCCACGACCGCGTCGCCACCCTGACGCCGCAGATCGACCTCGCGCACGCCACCTACAAGCCGGTCGCCCTCCCCTTCGAGAACAGCGCCCCGTGGAAGACCGACTACGAGCGTGAGCAGGCCGCCTGGAGCCGCATGACCAGCACCCTGTCCATGGGCGCCACCATCGGCACCCTGACCGGCGGTCTCGGCGGCGCGGCCCTGGGCTGCCTGATCGGCGGCATCGCCGGCACCGCCCTCACCGGCGCCCTGCTGACCATGTTCGGCGCGGGCCCCCTCGCCGGCTGCATCGCAGGCGCCGCCGCGGTCGGCTTCCTCGGCACCATTGCCGGCCAGGTCTTCGTCACCGCCCCGTTCGCCATCGCCGCCGCCGTCCAGTACTTCACGACGATCAACCAGCCGTCGATCAAGCCCGCCAAGTAGCCCGAAAACCGCTGCCCGCCATCCGATCACCGCATCCGCGATCGGTTGGCGGGCACACCGACTCCGGCTCTATACCGCAGGAATCCGGGATGCCTCGACGGCCGTCTTGATCTTCGCCGGCGTCCCGTTCACGCCGTCGACCATCTCGTCGTCGAAGTCGTCCACGCCGCCGAGCAGGTGCTCGCACGCCCGACGGGCGAAGGAGTCACGACCTCGGGGACAGGAGACAGTTGTGGGCCCACCGATATCGGCGACTGCGGCCCTGGTCAGCCAAGACGATGGGCACCGGCGGAGGGGGTGGCGGTGAAGATGTGGGGGGCGGTGAATCCCTTGGCGGTCAAGGCTTCTCGAATTCTTCGGGAGGCCGCGGTGGCGCGGCTCTGATCGATGAGGGCGAGGATGCTGCCACCGAAGCCGGCGCCGGTGAGACGGGCGCCGTGGGCGCCGGCGGTGAGGGCTGCGGCAACGGCCGTTTCGAGGGGTGGGGCGGAGACTTCGAAGTCGTCTCGGAGGGAGGTGTGGCCGGCGGTGAGGAAAGGGGCGATGGTGCGGGGGTCCGCACCGGAGCGCAATTGTTCGGCTATTCGCAGGACACGGGCGTTCTCGGTGATCACGTGGCGGGCGCGTCGGCGGAGGACGGGGTCGGGGAGGCGGTCGATCTCGGCGGCGGTGGGGAGGTCGCGGAGGGTGGGGACGTCCAGTTGGGCCGCGGCGGTGGCGCATTCGGCGCGGCGGGTGGCGTAGGCGCTGTCCATGAGGCGATGCTGGGCGCCGGTGTCGACGATGAGCAGGGTGAGGCCGTGGCGGGCGAGGTCGAAGGGGATGTGTTCGGTCTTGCCGGTGCGGGTGTCGAGGAAGAGGAGGTGGCCGGGGGTGCAGAGCAGGGCGGCGGATTGGTCGAGGACGCCGGTGGGGACGCCCGCGTAGACGTTCTCGGCGGTGCGGGTGATGTCGATGAGGTCGGCGGTGGAGACGCTCGGGGCGAACAGGTCCCGCACGGCGATGGCGACCGAACAGGTCAGGGCGGCCGAGGAGGACAGGCCCGCACCGATCGGGACGGTGCTGTCGAGGTCGATGTCCAGGCCGCGGATCTCGTGGCCGCGACGCTCGAATTCCCGGATCACGCCCAAGGGGTAGCGGGACCACGCGGGGAAGTCGGACCAGCCCGCGGTGGACAGATCCGCGGTTGTCGTGTCGACCGTGTCGCCGGGCGCCTGCTCAGATCTCAGGCGCAGCACACCATCCGGTCTGGCGCGGGCGGTGCAGGTCGTGCCCAGCGGCAGCGCGAGGGGCAGGACATACCCGTCGTTGTAGTCGGTGTGCTCGCCGATCAGGTTGACCCGTCCGGGAGCCCACCAGCGTCCCGCCGTCGATTCCACGTGTCGGGCTCCTCTTCACCGGGGTGTGCGGGGCGTACGGTTCGATCTGCGGGGAGCATAGCGAGTCTCCCGAAAGCGGCCCTGCGGGTTCGCCGAACTCCCATCCGGACCGCCCGCTTTCATGTCATGATCGGTTCGGTTGCCCAATAAGTGGCAGCGCCTTTCTCGACCGGGCACTCTGCCACCGCAGCGCGGGGACCTATGCTCGTACCGCAACACACACGGTTGATGATCGGCGGTGTCTTTTCGAGTACTGCTCGGACAGGGGGGCTGGTGGGAACAGAAGTACAACCGGCCGGACGGCCGAGGCGTTTCAACATCTGCTGGCGCACGGTCCTGTTCATCTGCGGCGTACTGATTCTCGGCCTACCCCTGGTGATCAACTCCAAGGCGGTGGCGCTGGGCACGCTGTTCGTGTCGGTGGCCATCAGTCTCACCATGATCGGCATGGGGGTGCGCAAGTTCCGCCCCCGCCATCCGCTGCCGTGGTACCTGCTCTCCGCGGCCGCCGTGCAATTCGCCATCGGCACCGCGCTGCGCCACATCTCCGATTCCCAGCGGCACCCCTTCGACGACCTGTTCACCCTCAGCGGCTACTGCTGTGTCGGGGTGGCCGCGGTGCTGTGGTTGCGCCCGCGCCAGAACAGCACCGACCACGATCTGCTGCTCGATTCCGGGCTGATCGGGCTGGGCGCGCTGCTGCTGTCGTGGACCTTCCTCATCTCGCCGGTGCTGCACATGTCCCGGGACCTGGACTTCACCACCGTCACCTGCGTCGCGGACCCGATCGTGGACGCGCTGCTGCTCACGGTGATCGTGCATTCGGTGATCACCTCGGAGCGCTCGGAAACCTCACTGCGCCTGGTGCATCTGGCCATGCTGGTGATCCTCGCCGGTGACCTGGCCTACAACCTGGAGACCGCGGGCTCGGCGGTGATCGGCCGCCAGATCCAATTGCTGCCGCTGCAGCTGGGATTCACCCTGATCGGCGCGGCCGCGCTGCACCCCAGCATGGTGGTGCTCGGCGGGCCGCGCGATATCCACCCGCACCGGTCCCGGCAGCGGGCCAGCATCATCGCCATCGTCATGATCGTGGCCTCGCTGGTGCCGGTGGTCGGCTCCAGCCTGGACACCCTGGACCGCACCGTGGTCTCGTCGCTGTTCGCGCTACTACTAGCCGGAGTGCTGCTACGCAGCGAGCGCGCCATCGAACGCAGCGCCCGCAGCGAGCGGCGCGCGCAGTATCAGGCAGACCACGACATGCTCACCGGACTCCTGAACCGCGCCGCCCTGCTGCGGGCGCTGCACCGTAATCGGGACCGGTGGGCCGGACAGCCCCTGGCGCTGCTGTTCATCGACCTGGACGGATTCAAGCGGGTCAACGACAACTACGGGCACGCGGTGGGTGATGAGCTCATCGCCAATGCGGCGGCCCGCATCCGCCGGGTGATCCGCCGCGACGACGCGGCCGCCCGCTACGGCGGAGACGAATTCGTGGTGCTGGCCCCGCTGGCCCGGCCGCACGCCCTGCAACTGGCCGAACGCCTGCTGGCCACGCTGGGCGAACCGTTCGAGTTGAGCGCGGCCGAGGTGCGCATCGCGGCCAGCATCGGCATCGCGTGCTCCAAACCGCGCGAGACCGAGACCACCGTCTACGAGTTACTGCGCGAGGCGGATTCGGCCATGTACCACGCCAAGGAATACTCCCTCGGCTACATCTTCCACGACGACTTGCGTCGCAACCGCCCCGAGGCGGGCACCCGCACCTGGCAGCGCGAATCCGCGGTGTGAGCGCGCGGTAGCCGCCGCGTACACGGCGATGACTCGCGCTACGGGGTGGTTCACTCGACCCACGCTCGGCGGTCATGCCCCACCGACATGGGGAGTTGTGGCCCAACCCACACGAAAAGGGTTGGGCCGTCAGCCCTCAGGCTGGAACGCCCCGCTCTCAGGCCAGGTCTTCCAATAACCGACGCGCCGACTCGAGCTCGGCCTGCAGCTGCTCGACCTTGGCGCGCTGGGAGGCGCGCACCGACTCCAGGATCGAATCCACGACCTCCGACACCTCGGGGTGCAGGATCTTGGCGGCCTGGGAGACAGCCGAACTGGGCACGGCCAGGCCGCGGATGGTGCGCTTCTTGCCGTTGACGACATCGAGGGTCCACTCGCCCTCGCCGGTGCCGCTGAGGGTGACCGTCACCTCGGGAGCCTTGGGCTTGCGGGCGGCCGACGCGGTGGCGGCGGCGTTGCGGGCCGGGCGCGAGGCCTTCTTGGCCTCGGCGGCGGGCTCGCCCGCCGGCTGCGGGGTGGCTTCCGGAGCGGGCGGGGTGCTCGGCGCGGCGGCCGGCATCGTCGCGGGGGACGACATCGTCACGGTCGGTTCCTTCCTGGTTGCCGTTCTGGGGGTTGCACCGGCCGGTTTGGCGCCGGAGGCCGGCGCGGTGGCCGGTTTGGCCGGGTTCTGCCGGGCCGGCTTGGTCAGGGTCACCTCGGTGGGACCGAAGGACAGCACGTCCTTCGAGCCCGTCGGCTTCACCTGGAGGAAATCGCCCTCGGACGGATCGCCGAGGGACATCACCTTGCCGGAACGACCTTCCGGAACACCGACCGCCGACGCGGTGAACCACACCATAGGCGGTCTGCCAGCGTCGATTTCCGCGGCGATCTCCCGAATCTCGGTATCCGACAAGGGCTGTGGCTTGGTACGGGTCGACATGGGCACTCCGGGGCGGACGGGGCGGACAGCTGCGTGCCAAGAGCATGCACCATGGCACCGACAAATCCACATCCGGAGAACGCGCCTGGTCACCCACGCACGGTCAGTGATCCTTCAGCTATTCCTACTGGTGCGGCCCACGGAGCATGGCCGGCGCTGGTGATCCTAGGCGTCCGCCCCTGTCCCCGCGCAACTTTCGTGACGGACCCGTCCGACTCGCGCCCGAATAGCGAGTATCGATCAGAGCTGCTCGACACCGCGCAGCACACACCGCACGGTCTGTGGCCGGGCCACCGGATCCAGCAGCGTCTCGGTGGTGAAGTCCTGCGTCGCGCCGGGCGCCACCAAGACCTCGGTGCGCGTGCGTTCCAGATCCGCGGACTCGGGCGTCTGGAAACTGATCACCACCAGATACCGGTGCTCCACCACATCCCGGTTGCTGACCACGGCGGTCGCCTGCCAGCCCGCGGAGGTGCCCGCGCAGGCGGTGACGAAGGCGCTGCGCTGCATCTCGGCGGTGTCGCCGACGGAGTGCTCGGCATTGGACTGGTGCGCGTGCGCGGGTTCGCCGTGTCCGCCGTGCGCGCAGCCGGTCAGCAGCGCCGCGCATCCTGACACGACACCGACTAGACCTCGGCCGGGGGTGATCATGAATCTCCCATTCCACCGCGCACTTCCGCCCCCGCACTCCTGTTGCGGCTGATTAGCCGCGGGCCGAGACTACCCCAGCTCGACCGCGTGTCGTCACATGACGGCATAGGCGTGTCGCACTGGAAAACCGGCCGTATCCTCGTCTTTCGCGGGTGTCGGAGCCCCTGCATACGATCTAGTACGTGAAGGTACTGGGAGCATGCCCCCTCGACTGCCCCGACGCCTGCTCCTGGGTGGTGGACGTCCAGGACGGCCGGGCCGCCGGCCTGCGCGGCAACAAGGAACATCCGGTCACCCGGGGCGCGCTGTGCGTCAAGGTGAACCGCTACCTCGAGCAGGTCCACTCCCCCGAACGCCTCACCCGCCCGCTGCGCCGCGTCGGCCGCAAGGGTGAGGGCCGGTTCGAGCCGATCAGCTGGGACGAGGCGCTCGACGAGATCGCCACCCGCCTCACCGCGATCATCGCCGAGCACGGCGGGGAAGCGGTGTGGCCGTTCCACGGCACCGGCAGCCTCGGCTTCATCCAAGGGCTGGAGGGTCTTTCCGGGCGGCGTTTCTTCAACGCGCTGGGCGCGTCCGGGCACGACCCGACCATCTGCTCGGTCGCGGGCACGGTCGGGTTGCGGTACACGCTGGGCACGTCGGGCGGCATGGATCCCGAGGACCTGGCGAAATCGAAGCTGATCCTGTTGTGGGGCACCAATCCGCTCACCTCCGGCCATCACGTCTGGAAGTTCATCCAGGACAGTGGCGCGTACACCGTCGCGATCGACCCGGTGCGCACCAAGACCGCCGAACGCTGTGACGAACATCTGGCCCCGCTGCCGGGCACCGATGCCGCGCTCGCGCTGGGTCTCATGCACGTGATCGTCGGGCTGGGCGCGCAGGACGAGGAGTTCCTGGCCGCCCACACCGAGGGCTGGCCCGAATTCCGGGCCCGCATCGCCGAGTACCCGCCCGAACGGGCCGCCGCCATCACCGGGGTGCCGGTCGAGCGCATCGTGGCGCTCGGCGAACGGATCGCCGCCACCCGCCCCACCGCCATCCGCGCCTCGCAGGGCATGCAGCGGCACGCGGGCGGCGGCATGGCGCTGCGCACCCTGGCCTGTCTGCCCGGCGTCACCGGCGACTGGGCGATTCCCGGTGGCGGGCTGCACTATTCGACCAGCGGTCACTTCCGTCTGGACATCGACGCCCTGACCCGTTTCGATCTGCTGCCGCATCCGGTGCGGACGCTGTCGATGACCCGGATGGGCGAGGCCCTGTTGGATCCGGACGGTCCGCCGGTGCACTCGTTGTTCGTGATCGGCGCGAATCCGGTGGGCTCCAACCCCGATCAGCGCCGGGTGATCGAGGGCCTGTCCCGTGCGGATCTGTTCACCGTGGTGCTGGAACACTTCCCGACCGATACGGTCGACTACGCCGATATCGTCCTCCCGGCCACCATGCAGCCCGAGCACCTCGATGTGCTGGCCGCCTACGGCAATCTGTATCTGGTCTGGAACGAGCCCGCCGTGGCTCCGCCCGGCGAATGCCTGCCCACCACCGAGACCTTCCGGCGGCTGGCCCGGCGCATGGGGCTGACCGAGCCGGCGCTCTACGAGTCCGATGAGGAGCTGGCGAACCAGCTGCTGAAACAGTACGACGTGGACCGGCTGCGCGCGGACGGGTTCCTGAAGATCGAGCCGGGTCCGGTGCCCGACGGGAAGCTCCGGTTCGTCTCGGACCAGGTGGCGGCGGCCGGGCACGATCCGGTGGCCGGATACACCCCGCCCGCGGATCCCGGTGACGGCCTGGTGCTCATCTCGGCGGCGTCACACTACTTCCTCAATACCGGGTTCGGTTCGAATCCCGAATTGCGCCGCCGCGCAGGCGAACTCCGCGTCACCATCCATCCGAACGACGCGGCCGCGCGCGGTATCGCCGACGGCGACCCGGTGACGGTCGGCAATGATCGCGGCAGTTTCGAGGCCGTCGCCGAGGTCTCCGACATGGTCCGCCCGGGTGTGGCCGCGACCCCGAAGGGCCGCTGGGCCAAGCATTCCGGCGGCGCGACCGTCAACGCCACCGTCGCCGAGCGGGATTCGGATTTCGGCGGCGGCGCGGTGTTCCACGACAACCGGGTGTGGATCCGCCCCCGGAACTGAGCGGTCAGGACGCGGCGAGTCGCTCCAGCACGCGCCTGGCCTGATAGTCCGCGCCCAGCTGGTTGGGGTGGAAGGGGACGGCGAGGCCGACCGGGTTGCCGGAGAACGGCAGCAGCCCCTCCACCCAGCGGGTGCCGACGGGCCGGCAGGCGTCGTGGCCCGCGCTGCCCGCGTAGGTGTCGACGAAATCGACTCCCGTGCTCGCCGCCACCCGTTCGAGCATGGTGTGCAGTTCGATCAGCTTCTGCCCCAGCCAGACCGCGTCGCCGTCGGAGATCGGGATGACCGGCCAGCAGCCGCCGTCGAGGCCGATGCCTTCGAAGTAGTCGAGCAGCAGGATGCGGGCGTGCGGCGCGCGTTCGCGAATGCCCGCGATGGTGGCGGCCACGCGTGGCTCGGTCCGGGCGATGTTCTGCGACATCCGGTCGACCCCGTCGGCGACCATCGAGTTCAGGCAGGGGCTGATGGCGGGGTCGAGGGTGATGCAGTCGGTGACGATGGCCGCCAGATTCGCGTCGTTGCCGCCGATTTCGAGGGTGACCAGATCGGTGGATTCGGTCAGCGAGTCGAACTGCGGCGCGTTGGAGCCGAGCACGGTGTGCTGCGGCTGGGTCATATTGGCGGTGACCGCGCCGCCGCAGGTGGCGTCGCGGAAGACCGGCACCGCCAGCGCCGCGGCCACCTGTTTGGCGTAGTTGTGGGCGCTCTGCGCGCAGGGCGCGGGGGTGAACGCGGTGCTGAGCTGGCTGAGGGTGGCGTCGGCCGCCCAGGAGTCGCCCAGGGCCACATACTCGTTGACCGTGGTGGCTGGTGGTTCGGCGGACACGGCCCCCGCGGGCAGGACGGCGGCGAGGGCGGCGGCGGTGAGCAGTGCGCGCGAGGTCTTCATGTCTGGTCTCCCCTGGATCAGTCCCCAATACCGAAGAAGGGACTGTTTTCAGTGCGGAACCTAGCAGTTGGACCGTCGTCCTGCTCGCCGAAATCTCAAACCCGGTCCGCCACCTCCCGCAGGTCCGCGCCCACCATCTCCCTGCGGTCGACGCTCGCCGCCTCCATCCGCTCGTACCCGAGCAGGACATCGTGCGCCACTTCGCCGTCGGCCACGGTGACCCGGCTGAAGGCGGCCGGATAGCCGCGGGCCATCACGGTGTAGCGGCCCTCCGCGAGATCCGGCACCACATAGCGGCCGGTGTCGTCGGTGCGAGTGACCGCGATCAGGTCCCCGGCCTCGTCGAGCACGGTGATCTGGGCGTCGGGGATGCCGGCGCCGCGGTCGTTGCACGCCGATCCGGCCAGGACCGCGCGCGGCGCGAGTTCGATGTCGTGGCGCAGCATTCCGCTGTCGGGCACGGTGAGGGTGACCGCGGACGGCCGCATGTGCTCGGCCACCGCGACCAGCGTGTAGGTCCCGGCCAGCACGCCGCGGCAGGTGAAGTCGCCCTCGGCGGTGGTGACGGCCGAGCCGACCACGTCACCGAAGTGGTCGGTCAGGGTGATGGTCGCGTCGCCGAGCGGCGCGCCCCGGCCCGCCGACCGCACCACGCCCGACACCTCACCGGAGCCGAGCAGGGCGACATCGAGCCGAAGCGGGCGGCTACCGACCGAAATGCTCACCGCGGCGGGCTGATAGCCGTAGGCGGACACGATCAGCACGTACCCACCCGTGCGCGGCGCACCGATCAGGTACTCCCCCTCCGCGTCGCCGACGGCTCGCGATACCTGGCGTCCGCGCTGATCGATCAGGGTGAGCACGGTGTCGGGCACCGACTGCCCGTCCTCCCGGCGCACCCGGCCCGACACCGACAGCCCCGGAGCCTCCTCCAACACGAACTCCGGCTCCGGTTCGAGCTCGGGCTCGGGCTCGAGGATCTCCTCCTCGACGACCACCACCGGTTCCGGAGTGTCCTGCAGCGGAATCTCTTTCATGAACAGCAGCACGACCGCCGCCACCACCGCGACCGCGGCGGCCACCGCGAACACCCCGCCCATGGCATGGGTGAAGCCGGTCAGGATGGGCGTGCGCACCTGTTCCGGCAGGTCCGCGATGCCGCTGGTATTGGCCTCGATCCGCCCGAGCTGCGCGGCATCGAAACCCGGCGGCAGTTGACCGCCGAAGGCCGCCAGGATCTTTCGCGGCAGCAGGTTGAACAGGATGGTGAGGAACACCGCGACCCCGAGGGTGCCGCCCATCTGCCGGAAGAAGGTGGCCGATGCCGTGGACACGCCCATGTCGGCGCGCGGTCCCGCGTTCTGGGCGGCGATGATCAGCGTCTGCATGCAGCCGCCCAGACCGAAACCGATGACGCCGCAGTACAGCAGCGGCTGCCACAGCGGGCTGTCGAAGCGGACCAGCGCGAACAGCACCGATCCGGCGGCGATGATCAGCGAGCCCAGGACGGGCAGCGCCTTGTAGCGTCCGGTGAACTTCGTGACCAGCCCGGACAGCTGCGCGCCCAGCATGATGCCCAGCACCAGTGGCAGCATGAAAAGCCCGGAGCGCGTGGGCGAATACCCGCGCACCACCTGGAAGTACAACGGCACCAGCACGATCGCGCCGAACATGGCGACGCCGACGATGAATCCGCCCAGGATGGCGATGCTGAAGGTGCGACTGCGGAACAGCCGCAGGGGAATCAGCGCGGAGTCCTTCATGAGCAGTTCGACGATGAGGAACGCGGTCAGCCCGGCGGCCGCGATGCCGTAGCAGAGCAGCGCGTGCTGCGACTTCCATCCCCATTCGCGTCCCTGCTGGGCGACGATGAGCAGCGGAACCGTGCCCGCCGCAAGGGTTATGGCCCCGAGCCAGTCGGTGCGGTGGCGGTGCCGTTCGAAGGGCACGTCGAGCACCTTGCCGACCACCACCAGCGCGAGTGCGCCGATCGGGACGTTCACCAGGAACACCCAGCGCCAGCCGGACAGTCCGAGGATGTGGTCGGCGTTGGAGAAGAAGCCGCCCAGGACGGGGCCCAGCACCGTGGCGATGCCGAAGACCATCATGAAATAGCCCTGGTACCTGACCCTTTCGCGGGGTGGCACGATATCGCCGATGATGGTGAAGGCCAGCGACATGAGCCCGCCCGCGCCGACGCCCTGCAGCGCGCGGAATCCCGCGAGCTGGTACATGGAGGTGGCGAAGGTGCAGGCCACCGAGCCGAGCACGAAGACGCCGATGGCGATGAGGTAGCAGGGTTTCCGGCCGTAGATGTCGGCCAGCTTGCCGTAGAGCGGCGTCGAGATGGTGGCGGTGATCAGGTAGGCGGTGGTGGCCCAGGCCTGTTTGTCGAAGCCGTGCAGGCTGTTGGCAATGCGGACGATCGCCACGCTGACGATGTTCTGGTCCAGCGCCGCGAGGAACACCCCGAGCAGCAAGCCGGACAGGATGGTCATGATCTGGCGGTGCGAGAGCGTTCTGTCGGCGGGCGCCGAGGGTTCGCTCGGCGCTGATTTCTCGGTGGACGGTGCGACCCGGACCGGCGCTGCCACCCGCGACGGGGTGGATACCGATGCCTGGGTAGAGCTGTTTGGCATGTTTGGGGCCCTTGTCGGATTTCGGCTTGCCGTGCGTGCGGTGCTACTCGAAAAGACCTCGCCATGAAGCAATTCGGGCAGCTTACTCCCGCCGATCGGGGCCCCTCACAGGAGGTGGCGGTTACGCCTCCGTTTGCGCGTAGAGCGGAATGCCGGTGTGGAAGAAGCGAATGAGGCGGCCGATGCGCACGCAGTGGTCGGCCGCGCGCTCGAAGTGGTGGGCCAGTAGGGCGATGTCGATGGCCATGGCCGACCCGTGCGCCCAGCCGTCGTCGGCCGCGAGCTCAACCAGACGGCCGCGCAGGCGCTCCAGGTTCTCGTCGCGCGGGACCAGCACGCGGTCGCGCGGCGGGTTCTGCGCCGCAATGACTCTCACCGCGCTGGCGGCGAGATGCGTGACCGCGCCGGACATTTCCACCAGCAGGTCCAGGACATGCTCGGGGGCCACCGGGTTCGGGTAGCGGCGCACCACCACGTCGGCGACGCGGCTCAGCGATCGGCTCACGGCCAGGAGGTCGTCGGCGATCTGCATGGCGGTGATGACCTGGCGCAGGTCACGGGCCACCGGGGCTTCCAGGGCCAGCAGGATGACCGACCGGTCCTCACATTTGGCGTGCTCGATCTCTACCTGCTCTTCGAGCGCGAACACCTCGTACGCGGCCGTCAGGTCGGCGGCGAGGAGCGCTGTCGTGGCCCGCTCGGAGGCCTCCTGTGTCAGCTGCGCCATATGCGCGAGCTCCTCGGTCAGCGCCATCAGTTCGCTGGAGAATTTCGTGCGCACTCGCATATCTTGGCCGCCCTCCCGCATGCCTGCACACTATCGCGGGAAAACCTTTCTCTCCGAATGGGTCTCGATTCCGTTCACCAGAAGTAAACAGACCGTCCAGATTTGTCTGATTTGTCCACCGGTTGTTCGATTCGACCTGCTTCGGTGGGTCGTAACCGGAAACACCCGTCGGTAACCGAGACTGGCCCCGTGGCCGCCGACAACCCAGACCCGCCGCAGCGGACCGCCATGCCCGCGTGGCTCCCCCGCGCCATGGTGCTCGCGCTGGCCCTGCTCGGGCTGTTCGAACTCGCCAATTGGGCGGCGCACCAGCTCATCGGGATCGCGATCATGATGACGGTGGCGTTCTTCGTGTCGCTCGCCATGGAGCCGGCGGTGGACGGGCTCGCCGGGCACGGCGTGAATCGGGGGCTGGCCACCGGGGTGGTGTTCATCATCGTGTTCGCCTGCGCCGCGGGGTTCGTCGCGACGCTGGGCGTGCTCCTGGTCGAGACCGTCTCCCACGTGGTGAGCGAACTGCCGCGACTGGTCGACGAATTGGTGAATTGGGTCAATCGCGTATTCCACCAGAATTTCACCTTGGATCAGTTGCGCGATCGACTCTTCAAGGATTCGGACATCATCAGTTCCTATGCCGAGCGGGCGGCGAACAATGTGTGGGGGCTGTCGAGCACGGTGCTGGGCGGGCTGGCGCAGTTCATCACCATCGCGTTGTTCAGCGTGTACATGACCGCCGACGGACCCAAGCTGCGGCGCTCGGTGTGCTCGTTGCTGCCGCCCGCGAAACAGGGTGCGGTGCTGCATGCCTGGGACCTGGCCATCGACAAGACCGGTGGGTACCTGTATTCGCGGGCCCTGCTGGCGGTCATCTCGGCCATCGCGCACGGGGCGTTCCTGGCGCTGCTCGGCCTGCCGAACGCGCTGGCGCTGGGCATCTGGTTCGGTGTGGTGGCCTCGTTCGTGCCCACCATCGGAACCTATATCGCGGGCGTGCTGCCGATCCTGGTGGCGCTCACCATCAGACCGCTCGACGCGGTGTGGATTCTGCTGTTCGTGGTGGTCTACCAGTGGGTTCAGGACTATGTGCTGCAGCCGCGCATCACCGCGCGGACGGTGGACGTGAATCCGGCGGTGGCGCTGCTGTCGGTGATCATGGGCGGGGCGCTGCTGGGGGCGGTGGGGGCGCTGCTCGCCATTCCGGCGACCGCCACCTTGCAGGCGTTCCTCGGGGAGTACGTGAAGCGGTACGAGGTCAGCGAGGATCCGCGGATCGAGCGGAAGGGCGGGGCACGCAAGCAGCGCAAGCTGGATGAGGCCGCGGCGAAGGACGCCGAGGAGTCCGAGGACTAAGCGCGGACCGGGACGGCGTCCTCGGGCCGCTTGGCCCGCGCGGTACCCAGGATCGAGCCCAGGATCACCAGCGGGAAGCCGATCGCCATGCCGGCGGTCAGCGGCTCGTTCAGCAGCGAGACGCCGATCAGCAGGGCCACGGCCGGATTGATGTAGGTGATGACCGTCGCGCGGGACGGGCCGACCTCGCCGATGAGGGCGAAGAAGACGACGAACGCGAGCGCCGTGCACAGCAGGCCCAGCCCGACCACCGACCAGGTCGCGCCCGCCGGGAAATGGGACGGCATGCGCCACAGCGTGAACGGCAGGTAGAGGGTGGCCGCGAAGACCAGCGACGCGGTGACCACGCCGATCGGCGGCAGCTCCTTCAGCTTGCGGTCGATGATGATCGGGCCCAGGGCGTAGCCGACCACGCTCACCCCGATGGCTGCCGGCGCGCCCAGGTTCGACATGTCGATGTCCAAGCCCACCAGTGCGGTCACGCCCGCGAAGCCGATCACCAGGCCGAGGATCCGGCGCGGATCGAGACCCTCGTGTCCGAGGCGGGTGGTGATCACGATCGCGATCAGCGGGACCGCCGCGATGAGCAGCCCCACCGTCGAACTGGTCAGTCGAGTCTCCGCGTGCCCGATGAGCAGCCACGGCCCGGTGATCTCGACGAGCGTGTACACCAGCACCCACCGCCACTCCCGCAATACGGGCCACAGGACCTTGGTGAACAGCGCGACCGGGAGCAGCACCACCGCACCCAGCAGTGTCCGCCCGAATGCCACGAACACCGGATCGAACTCCCCCACCGCCACCCGGATCATCGCGTACGGCACGCCCCAGATAACGCCCATACCCAGGAACAACAGCCACCGCGCTTACTCACCGCACACTCCTTCCGATCCCCGGGAGCGTAGGGCACGCCGCCGACACGCTGAACCAGTCGTCCGAACGTGGCCGCCCGCCGAAGTATTTCGGTGAGGAACGCGACACCGGCGGCTTCGGAGACAAACGGGGCTCCGCCAGGTAGACAGATGTGGATGCGAGTCGGCACTGTCGTCGCGGTCACGGCGGCCGCGATCGGACTGAGCGTCACCCCCGCCGCCGCGGCCCCTCGTCCCGGCCCGATCGGCGAACCGCCGCCGAGCATCGCCGGGCCGCTCCGGAACAACGGAACGGGCCAGCCCGCCGAACACACGCAGCGCGGGCAAGCAGGACAGACCTCGACGACACTCGAACCGGCGATCGACTGCGTGTCATCACCGGAGCAACCGAATCCGGTTGTGGTGCTGGGCGGTTTCGGGGCGGTCGGCGACATCCGCGGGACGCTGGAACGACAGATGGCCGGAATCACCAGCGGCATCAGAGATCTCGGTGGCTGCGCCTTCATCTTCGGTTACGGAATCATCGGCCCGATGCAAGCGGCCGCGCCGGTCGCTGAATCAGCGGGCCAGTTGCGAGCATTCATCACGAAGCTGCTCGCGACGACCGGAGCCACCCACGTCGACATCGTCGCCCATTCGTCGGGCGCGCTGGTCGCGAACTACTACCTGAAATTCCTCCACGGCGGCCCGCACGTCGACCGCGCGACATACCTCGCGCCGGTCACCAGAGGAACAACCGCCGCCACCCTGATAGGCGGCCTCGACCTCCCCGGCTCCCCCGAGGGCCTGGCCGAAATCCTGAACGACGCGACAGATCCGCTGCGCGCCAATGTATTAGCCGGAGTAGCAGGCGCTCTGGACTGCCTGGCCGGATCCCAAGTGAACCGAGCCCTCCTCGACGGCGGAATAACCGTCCCCGGAGTCATCTACTCGGTCCTCGCCACCCACGGCGACCAAGTCCTCACCCCACCCGGCCCAGCCTCCTTCATCAACGACCCCCGCGTAGAGAACGACTACTTCGAAGACCTGTACCCGCAAGCCGGCATGTCCAGCCACGCCACACTCCCCATGACACCGGAAGCAGCGCAGTGGGTGACCAAACAGCTCCTCTCCGAATAGCCGAACCCCGTCCCCCCACCCAGCATTCATCCGAACCTCCTGCTCTTCGCAGCCACCGCCAGCCGCCCACGGTCACTGATCCGCCAACGACCGCGGTCGCTCTCGCGCACGACAAGCCCGCGAGCCATCAACTGCACCAGCGCATTCCGCGTACTCCACCCGGTGAGCGATGCCGCCCGCTGAATCTGCACAGCCGACAACCGCCCATCAGCGACGCTCAACACGCTCAACACGGCGAACTCCGCAGTAGTCATGCCGCTCGATGCCTGCCCTGATGCCACCACCCCGCTTGCCCTCGGGCGGGGAGCTCGAGGTGTCCTCCGCCGCCGAGCAGCGCGAGCCGAAGAAACCGGGCACCACCGCCCGGATGACTATCGCGATAGAAGCCCCAAATCGACCACACGATGACGCCGAGACAGAGACCGAGAATCGACAACAACGCCCATGTGTCCCAATGCATTACGACACCTCCCAAGGTTGAAACGGTCGATGTCACAAGCACACCGCTACCACCGGAAGTTGGCATTGCCATTGCGGCAGAACTTCGAAAACCCTCCAAAAGCCCAGGATCATTGCCAAAATGGCCTGACATCGTTGCCAATGCTCGTGAGCATGGGGGTGGACGTCGTGGCAGATACCAGCCAACAACCAACATCTGTGGCGCGTAAGCAGATCGGCATACGGCTACGCGAAGCGCGGCAGCAGGCGAACCTGGATCTGGCGGACATCGCGAACGCAATGGGGCCCGGCTGGAGCACCAGCAAGGTCGGTCGTATCGAGCGCGGCGAGTCAGGCCGGATCAGCCTTCCGGAAGCCGACGCGCTCGCCGAGATCCTCGAGATGGATGCGGACACCCACGCGAACGTGGTCGCCTTGATCAAGCAAGCCGCGTCGAAGTCCTGGTGGTACGAGTACCGCGACGTGATCCAGGGCGGATTCCGCATCTACGCCGACATGGAAGCGTGCGCCCTCCGATTGACCATGTACCACAACAACATCGTGCCCGGACTCCTCCAAACCGCGGACTACGCACGCGCACTGGACCGCGTTTACTTCGCCAGCGAACCCGACGTCACCCTCGATCTCCGCCTCCAGCTCAAATTGGAGCGCCAGACGTTCATCACCCGGAAGACCAAGCCGATCATGGTCGATGCGGTCCTGCACGAATCGGCAATCCACACCCAGGTGGGCAGCCACGCGGTGATGGAAGGCCAGCTCGAGCACCTCGTGGAGATGAGCAAACGCGCCAACATCACACTCCGAGTACTCCCCTTCACCGCAGGACATCCGCTGGGAACGGCGACGGGTTCGTTCACGATCATCGACATGAAACCCATCGCCGGAACAGAAACCCATCCCGTCGTCTACTTCGACTCCCTGGTCGGCGCAGCCTGCCTCGAGAATCCCGACGAAGTCGAAACTTACCGATCCGCACTAGTTTCCATCCGTCACGCCGCCCTGGACGAAGTCAGCACCCGCACCCGACTTCGCCAGATAGCCAAGAGCACCAGCAGAAGGGCCTAGCCACCCATGCACAACCTATCCGGCACGAACCCACGCCTCCGCGACGCCGACTTCCGCAAGAGCACCCGCAGCGGCAACGGACCCGACTGTGTGGAAGTCGCCTTCCTCGCGGACGGGGACATCGCGGTACGCCACTCACAGGCCCCCAACGGGCATGTCCTCGTCTACACGCCCGGTGAGTGGGACGCGTTCACCCTGGGCGTCAAATCCGGCGAGTTCGACCTCACGACGGGTGATTGACAACAAAAGCTGATCAAACACTGAAGATTAGCTGTTTCTGAAATCCGACTCCTGACCCTACTGTTGCTCCTCGACCGGCCCGCCGGAGTGGCCCGGGTCACCATTCGTCAGTGGCGCCGATCAATCGGATTGGTCTCGCGACGATGAGGATTCGGAATGAGGAAGCTAGCCACGGTGCTGCTCTTGCTCGGAACACTGGTGGTTCCGTTCATGCACGGCACCGCTCCCGCACACGCTGATCCCGGCGGTATGAAGGGTCCGTTGAGTACGAGCGGGCGGTACATCGTCGACGCCAACGGCAATCGGGTGAAGTTGAAGTCCGGCAACTGGCACGGCTCGAGCGGCACCTGGACCGGCAGTGGCGACGACGAGGTCACCGCCAACAATTTCTCCGAGGAGAACGGGCACCGCGCCCCGCTGGGCCTCGACCGGGTGCCGATGGCCAAGCTGATCGGCGACTTCAAGGCGCTGGGGCTCAACAGCATTCGCCTGCCGTTCTCGAACGAGATGATTACCGACAGCCGGGCAGTGCAGGGCCTGACCGCGAATCCGGAACTCAACGGCCTACGGCCGATCGAGGTGTACGACCGGGCCGTCGCCGCGCTCACTTCGGCCGGACTCGGCGTCATCCTCAACAACCACACGACCACCACTCGCTGGTGCTGCGCCGTGGACGGCAACGAGCGCTGGAACTCGGGCCAGTCCTGGGAAAAGTGGATCGACGACTGGGTGTTCATGACCGCCCGGTACCGCAACGATCCCGGCGTCATCGGCGCGGACCTGCGCAACGAGGTGCGCCGTGACACCTGGGACAACCCCAACTGGGGCCAGGGCGACAGCCACGACTGGGCCGACGCGGCGCAGGAGGCGGGCGACGCCATCCTGACCAAGGGCAATCCGGATCTGCTCATCATGGTCGAGGGCGTCAACTGGATGGGCATCCCCACCGACCTGACCTGGCATGAACGACCGATGCTGGAGCCGATGAAGCGGCTGTCCACCACCTTGGTGAAGTCCCACAAGGTTGTCTACGCGGTCCACTTCTACGGCTACATCGGCCCCAAGCACACCGGCGGCACCGGCATCAGCGGCGGTGAAACCCACGACCCGCGCTTCCGCGACATGTCTCGCACCGACCTGTTCAAGTCGATGGATGAACGCGCCGGATACGTCGCCACCACCGCCGACACGCATTTCACCGCCCCGGTCTGGGTCAGCGAATTCGGTATCGGCAAAAGCGATGCCAACGACCTGGACAAGGCGTGGTTCAAGAACATGGTCGACTACCTGATCGAGCGCGACCTCGACTTCGCCTACTGGCCGATCATCGGCTACCAGCAGAACGACAAGGGCAACTCCTGGGGTCTGCTGCGCTATGACACCACGGGCGGGCTGCGCAAGATCACCGACGCCGACGACTGGCGCGGTGCGCATTTCAGTCGCCTGATCGAGGCGAACGGATTCACCGGCAAGGTCAACCCGAGCCGCACCTGGTCCATGCTCCAGGGCATCCACGAGGACGACAACCGCTCGATCCGCGCCGCCGCCGACTGGGACAGCGGCGCCCACAAGATGGTGTGCCCCGACGGCCAGCGGCTGTTCGGTGTCACCGACCGTGGTCAAGGCGGCCTCTGCGGTGACGCCACCCTGGGCGATCTGTGGCAGTCGGGCACCAATGCGGTCAAGGTCAGCACCGAGAAGGTCAGCACCGACTGGGCGAGCGGTTTCACCAAATACCAGTGCACCGAAGGCCAGTTCATGATCGGCTACAGCCTCCGCGGCGACTCCATGTCCGGAATCCTGTGCGCCCCCGGCCGAGTCCCGCTGGCAGGTTCGGGCCGCACCCTGTGGTTCGACCGCGGCGACAACCGCCCCTCCTCCGGCGAGGGCGGCGACTGGGCCAACAGTTACTACAAGGGCCAGTGCAACGCCAACGAGTACGTCGCCGGAATCGCCTTCTCCGGCAACAACAATCGCGGTAACCGCCCCCAGGCCCTGTACTGCCGCACCCTCCCCTGAGCCCAGCTGACCAGCAGCCGAAGCTCATTGACCCGGGCCTGACCCCGCCCCGGGAACCCCGGCCCACCGGTGCCCGGCCGTCTCAACCGGAGACGGCCGGGCACCGTCCTCGCATTCCGGCCTGGGACTCGCAGCGGCTCGCCCGGACAACCGTGATCTAGACTGCGCGCCATGACCGGTGGTCTCGGATTCGTCTGCTCATGCTGTGGAGTGCGCCATTCCGAGGTCCCGATGAATTACACAACCGCGGCCCCGGTCGTGTGGGAGCCGGACTTCGCCGATGCCGAGGACTGCCTGCTCTCCTCGGACCAGTGCGTGATTCGGGCGCAGCAGTTCTTCATCAAGGGCTTGGTGGAAATACCGGTCATCGGTAGCGAAGAAGTGTTGTCCTGGGCTACGTGGGTTTCCCTGAGCCGAGCGGACTTCTCGCGCATGGCCGACCTGTGGGACACCGTCGGCCGAGAAGCCGAGGAACCCTATGTCGGGTGGCTCGCCACTGACCTTTGGACCTACTCTCCCATGACAGTCAACCTGAAAGCCCGAGTCCACACCCGCCCGGTGGGCGAGCGTCCCTTCGTGGAGCTCGAACCCACCGACCATCCCCTGGCCGTGGAACAGCGCACCGGAATCACCTGGGACCGAGTACGCGAGATCGCCGAAACGGCACAAATCCACTAGCCGCATCCATCCCGACTGATACTCGCGCCGCGCCGCCGATGTCGAAATCGGTTCAGTGCATCGGCACGTTGAATTTACTGCAATAGTCGGCCGGCGGCGTGGCCTCGTTCAGCAAACGCACACAGATAACAGCGATCAGAACGATACCCACACAGGTGATCAGCGTCGGAACGATTCCACTGATGTGGCGGCGAGTCGCCGAGGTGCGCAGCAGGCTGTTGGCGACGACCGCGAGCAGTCCTGTCACCAGACCCACGAACGACATGCTCAGCAGCCCAGCGACACCGAGAAACATGAGTGCGAAACCGGCTCCACCATCGATGATATGGACGCAGTCGAGGGTTATGCCCACCATCCGGTGGTAAGTCCCCGCCGCCACCATCGCGCCGATGACCGGATAGAGCAGAATCAGCCAGGGCGACCACCGACGCGGCAGCGCATAAACCCGACCATCGGGGATATTCGTCGCAAGCATGCGATCATGCTGGCACGCAACGACGAAACCCCTCGACGGTCGCGCCGGATCCACGCGAAATCTCCACGGGCTCTCCACAACTGCCTATAAAAGTCCCACGGCTGCCTTGCTAAAGGCCATCCACATCGCATAGGACCACGAACTCCGTGCGGCCCAGAATGAGAAGGCTCAGCGTAATGCCGCATTCCGCGCTGACCGCAACGGCCAGCGCGGAATCTGCTGCCATCACCTTCGATCAGTGGCCTTCCACGCTTCGGTGACACACCCTTGCTCCCAGTGCCACCAGCCCTGCTCCGCACCGTGTTCCAACAGCTTGCGGATCTGCGGCAGGTTCGCCTCCGGCGGTACATCCAAGGCCACCATCCGGTAGTGCTCAATGCCTTCGCCGGTCGTGCCGAGGCGGTGGAAGGCCTTCAATACGCTCTCCCGGGCGGCAGCCGAACCGTCGTCTTTCAGCACGATCAAGCGGATGGTGCAGTTCCGCGAGTGCTGGACCGTCTCGCCGGCCCAGAGAACACCCTCGTCATCCGGCTGCACCGTGATGATGTCCCCGCTGGCGACTCCGCGGACGAACCAGGGTGTGTTGTCCAACCGCGCGGTACCGTCACCGAGGTCTATCGCCCACAGGCTTTCGACGCTTGCCGGCGGCCAGCCCCGCTCATCGATGTCCATGCGGAAGTGGACTTTCACGTGGTCGTCACGGATCTCGGTCACCGGCCCATCCTCCAACATCCACACCGCGCGGCGCGCTGACCGAACCGGCTTGCGCGGCGCGCGTCCAGTTCGGATGGCTCGCGCTGTCGCGACGCTCACTCTTGAACACGTTCAAAAGATGGCCTAGCCTCATAGTTGAACACGTTCAAATCAGCGAGGAGCTGGGGAAATGAGTCTTGTCGTCATCACATACGCGACCTACACGATCGTCAGTTTGGCGGTTACGTTCTGGGTGGCGCGGGTCCTGCATCGCACTGGTGCGCGGTTTCTGGTGGATGTCATGAAGGGGGACAGCGACCTCGCCGAGGCCGTGAATCATCTGCTGGTCATCGGGTTCTGGCTCGTCAACGCAGGCTTCGTGGCACTGGCCTTGCGCATCAGCGTTCCGGTCGATGATGCGCGTGTCGCGATCGAGGAACTCGCCATGAAGCTTGGCCGGGTCCTGCTCGTACTCGGCGGCATGCACTTCGCGAACCTGATCGCCCTGAACAAAATTCGGCGCAGCAGGCACACGGAGCAGCAGGCCGGTGTCCCGCCGGTTGCGTTCGACGCCGCCCAACTAGCCTGAGCCCATGCCCCGCCCCGAGCCCGCGACCGCGCGCGGCGAGGAAACTCGCCAGCAGATCATCGACGCCGCCCTGCGCCTGTTCGAGCAGAACGGCTATACGAAGACCACCATGCGCGCGATCGCGGGCGAAGCCGGAGTCAGCGTCGGCAACGCCTACTACTACTTCGCATCCAAGGAACACCTGGTCCAGGGGTTCTACCAGCACATCCAGGCCCTGCACCAACAGCAGGTCGAGCAGGCCCCCCGCAGCGACTCCCTCGCCGACCGATGGCAGACGATGGAAATGGCCTTCGTCGATGTAGCCGCGCCCTACCACGAGTTCGGCGGCAAGTTCTTCGCCATCGCCGCCGAACCCACCAGCCCGCTCAGCCCGTTCAGCGACGAAAGCCGACCCGCCCGACAGACATCCACCGCCATCATGGGCGACCTGGTCATCGGCGCGGACGTCAAGGGTGACAAGCGGCTGCTGGCCGAGCTACCGAATCTGCTGTGGCTGGCCCACATGGGCATCGTCTTGTTCTGGGTCCACGACCGCAGCCCCGGCCAGCAACGCACCCGACTGCTGATCCGCCGAACCGCCCCGCTCGTCGAACGCATCGTGGCACTGTCGAGGCTCCGTCCACTGCGCCCCGTCCTCTACCCGGCCCTGGATCTCATCCAGGACCTCAGCAACTGATCAGTCGCAATGCACGCCTCAGCCGCATACCGCGCGGACCGAGCCGGCCGGGATGCGGGGTGCGCCTGAGTACTTGGGTCAGATAGTCCAGGTGATGGGGTAATTGGCGTATGTCGCGGTCTCTGCCGTGAACGTCACGCCCACTGCCCTGAGGTCGTCGCGGGCCCTGACCCCCACCTCCTTCAACTCGTCCATCTGTGCCAACCCTGGGCGCGCCGCCGTGCCGGACCCGGTGTCAATCTCCGGCGGCGAGGTTGTCGAGCAGGATTCCGCCGTTCCCGGGATGTGTCCGGCCCTACGACAAAAAAGTCAGTCAGCTGTATGACTGTACGGTAGGTCGCGGTGCTGCCGATATGCAAGAGTTGTGACGAGGTTCGTCGGCTGGTTCAACGAGGAGAGTCCGTGGTGTACGTCAAGGCGTCCGAGCGCGAGGAGCAGATCATCGCGGCCGCCATCAGGGTGCTCAGCGACGTGGGCGTGCCGGCCACCACCCTGCGCGGCGTGGCCGCCGAAGCCGATGTTCCGCTCGGGACCTTGCAATACGTGTTCTCCAGCAAGGACCAGCTGCTGCGCCGGGTCATCACCAAGGTGATCCACGACATTTCCGAAGCGCTGCGGCCGCACCTCGACCTCGACAAGGGCGTCGAGCACGCCCTGCGCCAAGGGGTGACCAGCTTCTGGGAGAAGCTGGTGGACAACCGGATCGGACTGCAGATCATGCAGTACGAGCTGATGAGCTACTCCCTGCGCAACGAGTCCGGCGAGCTGGCCCGATTGCAGTACGAGAGCTACAGCTCGGTCGTCACCGACTTCTGCGAGCAGGCCGCGCGGGTCACCGGGGAGCGCTGCGCCGTCGGCTTCGAGACGCTCGGACGCCTCGCGCTGGCCCAGGTCGACGGACTGATACTGCAGTACATCGCCAAGCCCGACCCCGAGCGCGCCCGGCGTGACCTGCAGCAGGCCCTGGACATGCTGGTCCTCTTCGCCGACCCCCAGCCGGTTGCCCGCAGGGCCCGGGCGCGGGCTGCCGCGGCGCCCGACGACAAGTAACCGCTCCGATCTCACCGCCTATTGCGTCCTGGGCCACAGGCTATCTATCGTGAGTCATACGGCTGACCGACTTTTGTAGCCTTTTGGAGCGTGGCGAGATGACCCAGCACTCACCGATCGATCAACCCGGCGATCGAGGATCCCGACCAGTCGGAGTCGCCGTGATCGGCGCCGGCATGGCCGGACTCGTCGCCGCCCGCGAACTGCACCGGCAGGGAATCGATGTCCTCGTGCTCGAATCCGCCGACCGGCCCGGCGGGCGGGTGCTGGCCGAAACCACGGTGTTCGGCTCGAGAGTCGACCTGGGCGGCCAATGGATCGGCCACGGCCATCACCGTTTCGAGAAGCTGGCCGCCGAACTGGGCGCCGATGTCTTCGCCATGCACACCCCCGCGCGGCCCGTCATCGTCGAAGGCGGCGCCACCGTCGGGTATGGGAGTCGAGATGCCTTGGCCGCCATCGCGACTCTGCTGACCTGGGAGATCGTCTCCCGGCTCCGGACACCCCGGTCATGGCAGCGACAGAGCGTCCGGTCGTGGCTGCGGCGGATACCCGGTCGTCGTGCGCGACGCCTGATGGAAGTCCTCGTCTCGATATCGACCACCGCCGACCTCGACCGGTACTCGATGCATGCCCTCCTCGACATGGCCCGCTACCAAGGTGGATTCACGGCCATGCTGTCCACCGCGGGCGGCGCGCAGGAAAGCCTGGTCACCCAGGCGGCGGGCACGCTGGCCGAACGGCTGGCCGGCGAACTCGACGGGAGGATCGTGTTCGACAGTGCGGTCACCGCCTTGCACCGCGACGCGACCGGAGTCACGATCCACTCGGCCTCGGGCGCCTACCGCGCCGAGAAGGTGATCGTGACCGTCCCGCCCCCGATGGCCGCCCGGATCGCACACCAGCCCCCGCTGCCCGCCCACCGGATCCGGTTGCAGGACAACACCTATATGGGATCCGTGTACAAGGCGATCGCCGTCTTCGAGCGACCGTTCTGGCGCGAACGCGTGGACGCCGAGATGATCGTGCTCACCGAGCCCGGGATGGCGGTGTTCGACACCTCGCCGCCGGATGGGCCGGGGCACCTGTGCGTACTCATCGCCGGACCCGAAGCACGCGATCTCGAGGAGCTCGGTCCCGACGCCCGCCGCTCGACCATCCTCGGCCCTATCGCCGACCGTCTGGGCTCCGAGGTCCTCGCGCCGCGGGGTTGGCATGAGAAGGCGTGGCGTCAGGACGTTCACGCCGGAGGGGGCTATTCGGCACTGCCGAGCATCGGTCACGACGATGGCTACTTCCCGCACGCCGCCGAACCGACCGGGCCTATCCACTGGTCGGGAACCGAAACCGCCCGCGAGCACGCCGGATACATCGAGGGCGCCATCGAGTCGGGTGAGCGCGCGGCTCACGAGGTCATCGCAGCGCTGTCCGCCGCCGCACCCGAGCGCAGCCTCGGCACCGACTCACCGAAGCACCCGTGAAGCCTATGCGGGGATTGGGACCAGGCTGAGCTGGTGCCGTCCACCGACCGCGAAAGCCCCTGCCACCGATCGTCGTATCGGTCCCGGTCGGATTGGACAGCCGCATCCGGAAATGTTCCTGGTCCCGTAGGCGATCCTGCGGTCATGGCTCGCGGTCAGTGCCCGGCGTGGTGAGGTGTTCCGGCCTGTTGTCCCGGATCCACGACCACGAACTGGCCCATCATGCCCAGGTCCTCGTGCCAGAGGAGGTGGCAGTGGAACATGTACGGGGCGTGGGGATCTGCGGGGCCGTCGAAGCGGACCAGCAGTTTCACGGTGGAGCCCGGAGCGACGAAGACGGTGTCCTTGGCGCCGCGCAGGGACTCGGGCGGTTGGCCGCCGTTGACCTCGGCGACCGCGAATTGGGTGTCGTGGATGTGGAAGTTGTGTGGGGTGCCGTCGCCGTTGTGGACGACCCAGGTCTCGGTGGCGCCGCGGGTCACGGTGGCGTCGATGCGGCTCATCTCCATTGCCTTGCCGTTGATCTTGCCGAACTCCAGCTCGAAGGACCGCTCCCCCACCGAGTCCGCGGCCTTCGGCGTCTGCGGGGTGACGAGGTGGTCGGGCAGGGGCGGCGCCGGTCGGAGGGTGGCGGCGGCTCGTAGTTCGAGGATGTCGAATCGGTCGTCTCCGCCGCTGAATCGGTTGGTGAACATGTCGAGTCCGGCGTCGAGGCGGTCGCTGCGCAGGGTCACGCGCTCGCCCGGCTGCATGCGGACCACGATTTCGGCGCGCTCGCCCGGGGACAGTTGCACGTGCTTCAGCCGGGCGGGGCGCTCCAGCAGGCCGCCGTCGGTGCCGATGAGCGCGAAGTCGCGGCCGTCGGAGAGGCCGAAGTTGTAGATGCGCGCGGGGGATGCGTTGACCAGGCGCAGTCGCACCAGTTCGTCGCTCACCTCGCGGTAGGGCGCGAGCGTGCCGTTGACCAGGACCTCGTCGCCGAGGAATCCGGCGTCGCGGAACGCGCCGTGCCCGAAGTCGAACCGCCCGTTGCGGAATCGGACGTCCTGCACGAGCAGCGGGAAATCGTCGACACCGTAGCTGTGGGGCAGCGCGAGCGCGTCCGACACGTCGTCGTCGAGCAGGAACATCCCGGCCAGCCCTCGGCTGACGTGGGTCTCGGTGGCCCCGTGCGGGTGCGGGTGATACCAGAGGGTGGCCGCGGGCTGTTCGACCGTCCACTCCGGCTTCCACTCCGCACCCGGTTCGACCATCTGATGCGGCCCTCCATCCATCGCGGCGGGCACATGCATACCGTGCCAGTGGACGGTCGACGCTTCCGGCAGTTCGTTGCGGACCCGCACTCGAACCTGCTCCCCGCGGCGCGCACGCAGGGTCGGTCCGAGATGCTCGCCATTGAATCCCCAGGTATCGGTGACCTGTCCGGGGCGGAATTCCTTACTGCCGGAACGCATGTCGAGTTCGAATTCCCGCACCCCGTCGGCCGCCACGGTCGACCGGGCCAGCGGCGGGATGGCCAGCGGGCGCACGAAATCCACCTTCCCCACGGTGGATACTTCAGCCGAGGTGTACACCCAGGCCGTCGCAGCGCTAAGCCCGACAACCACAACCAGCACCGCCACGCCCAGCCGGACCAACACCCGCCGTATCCGAGACCCGTCTCTCATGCCTCGAACGCTAGGGAAAACCCGCAGTTCCGCGGATCCGGCGGATCCCCCAAATCCCTCCCTGATTCACCCGAGAGAATCCCCGGTGGATCCCCTAGGCCGGGTGGGTGCGCAGGGCCGCGGCGAACCAGGTGAACACCGGCCCCATGTCGGGCATCTCCGGCCCGCCGTTGATGGCGGACACCAGTCGCCAATAGCGCTCCACGCGTGGATCATTGGCCACCTCGAGCCGTTCCAGGATCCAGCGGCGCAGACGCGCGTCGTCGGGCTTGCCGAAGGTGTCGGCGTAGCGCGCGGTCAGCCCGTCGACGACCGGGGCGGCGGCCTCGGAGTCGGCGCTCAGTCCGTCGGCGAGGGCCTTGCCGATATCGGTGCGGACGGCTTCGGTCAGGTCGTGGTGCAGCCCGGTGGTGTCGCCCTCGGCGCGTTCGCGGGCCTGGTACTCGGCCATGGCCCGGACCGATTCACGGAAGTCGTTGTCCTGCACCAGTTTCACGAGTTCCATCCACGCCGTGATCTGCGCGACGGTCGGGTCGTCCGGCAATTCGGGCATGCTGGTGCGGACCAGCTCCACCATGGCAGGATTGGCGTCCACACCGCCGTACGCGGCGTCGACGAAGTCGTCGATCAGCCGGCGGCGTTCGGCCTCGGACAGGCGCATCAGGTTGTGCATGAGTTCCATTTCCTCTCGATGGGAGCCCCGCTCGGCCACCGCGCGCAGGACCGCGCGTCGCATCCGGAGGATCCGGATCTGCACGTCGAGCGCATCGGCGTGGGCCGCGGCCACCGCGGTCAGCGAGGTCTCGCGCGCCAGCACCCGCGCCACGGTGGGCAGGTCGATGCCCAACTCACGCAGAGTGCGGACCAGTTCCAGGCGGGTGGCGGCCGCGGCGTCGTAGAGCCGGTAGCCGGTCGGGGTGTGATCGGTCGGCGGCACGATCCCCTTGTCGGAGTAGAACCGGATCGTCTTGACCGTCAAGCCGGTCCGTTCGGCCAGAGCCCCGATCGTGAAGAGCGTGTCGTCGTCCATGCCCCAACCTTCCTGTCTCCCCCGGATGGAGACTCAAGTCCTCCGGCTATCGTCGGACCGATAATCGGAGATTCCGAGATTTCGGGACATGCGAAACGGAAGCGGCGATGACCGAGACGAGTTCGACAATGCAATCCGCGGCCGGAACTCGCCTCAACCGGAAGGGGCGGGAGACCAGGCAGCGGCTACTCGATGTGGCCATCGGCTGTCTCGCGACGGGGTCCGGGGAACCGCTGTCGGCGAATCGGGTCGCCCGGGAGGCCGGGGTCAGCTGGGGGACGTTGAAGCATCAGTTCGGCGATATCGACGGACTGTGGGCGGCCGTGCTCGTCGAATTGACCGATCGCACCGGGGCGAACAGCCCCGAGAGCTGGCCGCAGGTGACCGGGACGATCCGGGAGCGGGTGTGGGAGATGGTCGATGCCGTGTGGACCATCCTCGGCACTCCGGAGGGGCGGGCGGTCGAAACGCTGCGGGCCGGACTGCCCCTCGGCCGGCAGGAACGGCTCGAGGATTTCCCGCTGACCACGGCGGCGATGGCCGGGTACGAGGACGCCTGGCTCAGGGCCTTCGAGTACTTCCTCGCGGACCTGCCTCTCGACGCGGGCAAGGTGCATCGCGTCCAGGCGCTGATCCCGATGGCCATGCGCGGCATCAATAACGAGCGCCGGCTGTCCACACCCGCCGAACTGACCGAAGCGCGTCACTGCCTGGTCGACTCCATAGCGTTTTACCTGCTATAACTCACATTCTTTGAGAACCCTCGTTGACAATTGCGATGGGGAGGTCCACTGTTACCTCCAGCTTTCGCAATCCAGTCAGGAGTGACTCATGTCTCCGTCTCCCGATGATCAGGGCATGCGCTTGCAGCGCAGTAGCCGTGACACCGCCGCCCTGATCCCCCGCCTCACCGCATGGCTGGCCACGCAACTGCCCGACGACGCGAATCCGGAGCTCACGTTGGGGTCCGGCATCGACAGCAATGGCATGTCCGCGGAGACGCTCACTCTCACCCTGCGCTGGCAGGACGCCGGAGCAGAGCAGGTCAATGACCTGATCGCCCGGGTCGTGCCCGCCCCCGGCGACTTCCCGGTCTACGAGCACTACAACCTGCGCGAGCAGTTCGACGTGATGCGCATCGTGGCCCAGGCGAGCGACGTGCGCGTCCCCCTGGTGCGGTTCCTCGAACCGACCGGCGAGGTGCTGGGCACACCGTTTCTCCTGATGGATCGGGTCGACGGCCTGGTGCCGCCCGATGTCATGCCCTACACCTTCGGCGACAACTGGCTCTTCGACGCAGACCCGGAGCAGCAGCGCAGCGTGCAGGAGAGCACCGTCGAAGCGCTCGCGAAGATCCACGCGATCCCGGACGCGGCAACCGCGTTCGCGTTCCTCGACCCCGCGCACCCCGGTGACAGTCTGCTCGAGCGGAACCTGAACCGCGCCCGGGCCTGGTACGAGTTCGCGGCACGCGACATCGGGCCGTCACCGTTGGTGGAGCGAATCCTGAAGTGGCTCAGCGACAATCTCCCGGAACCGTCGACGTACGAGACCGTGCTGTCCTGGGGTGACGCGCGACTCGGCAACCTCATGTACCGGGACTTCGCTCCCGTCGCGGTGCTCGACTGGGAAATGGCGACGATCGGCCCCCGCGAACTCGACGTCGCCTGGATCACGTTCGGGCACCGCGTCTTTCACGCCATCGCCGAGAACTTCGGTTTCCCCGGCATGCCGGACTTCATGCGCGTGGAAGACGTCCGGGCGAGCTACGCCCGGCACTCGGGCGTCGAACTCGCCGACCTCACCTGGTACACGATGTTCGCCGCCCTCAACTACGCCGTCGTCTTCCTGCGCGCCGGCGGCCGTCAGATCCATTTCGGCGAGATGGAGCGCCCCGAGGACATCGAGGTGCTGCTCCACCACCGAGCGATTGTCGAAGAACTGCTCACCGAACTCGGCGCCTGAACCCCGGCGTCCGCCTGTTTCGAAACCTATTAGGGAAGTACAACTCTCGTGACCGATCAACTGAACGAACTGTCCTACTACTGCATCACCCGGCATCCCGCCGACGCCCGCGTCCTGCTGCCCGAGGCCCGCGACGCCGAGCGCATCGGCCTCGGCTCGTGCATGATCGGCGAGCGCATGACGGTGAAGGACTCCGCCGTCCTGTCCGGCGGTCTCGCCGGATGCACCACCGACCTCGGAATCGCCGCCGCGGCAACCAATCACCACACCCGCCATCCCATGGTGACCGCGACCATCGGCTCGACCATGCAGGCGATGACCGAGGGCCGGTTCGCCATGGCCTTCGGGCGCGGGATGGCGGCGAACTGGAAGGCGATCGGGCTGCCCGCCGTCACCGAGGCACAGCTGCGGGATTTCGTCGGCATTCTGCGCCGCCTGTGGGACGGCGAGACGATCGTGAATCACGATGGGCCCGCGGGCAAATGGCCCGTGCTGTACCACCAGAACGGCCTCGACGAAGCGCCGCCGATCGGCTTCGTCGCGGTGGGCCCGAAGACCATGGAACTCGCCGGTGAGATCGGTGATTTCGTCGTCCTGCACACCTTCTTCTCCGACGAGGCCACCGCGAACTCGGTCGCTGCTGTGCGGCGTGGCGCGGAACGGGCGGGCAAGGACCCCGACAGCGTCCGCATCTGGTCCTGCCTGGCGACCGCGAGCGACGCGCTCACTCCCGAAGACCAGTTGCGGCGTCGGACCGGTCGCCTGGTGACCTACTTGCAGGCGTACGCCGACATCCTGATCAGCGCCAATGGCTGGGATCCGCAGGTGTGGGAGCGTATTCGCGGCACGCAGCTGTACCAGGACGCCGCGGCGGCGGGCCCCATCGACGCGTCCGCCTCGGTCGAGGTGCTGGAGCAGCTGGACGCGCTCGTTCCGGACGAATGGCTCGCCTCCGCCGCCTACGGCACGCCCGAGCAGTGCGTGCGGAAGATCTCCCGCGAATACGACCTCGGCTGCCACTCGGTGATCATGCACGGGGCCAGCCCGCACGAGCTGGAATCGGTGGTGGACGCCTACCGGGCCAACCGGCCCACCCTGCGCCGGGCCGTGGCCGCCAACCCGGGAAAGTTCGCCTGAGACAGGGTTTCTCGTAGTGCGTCGAGCCGATGGTCAGCCATCGGCTCGAGGTGCGGCGACCGGGCCGGCACAGCTGGCGGGTGGATCGATCAGGCGGCAGTCGGCGACTGGACGCCGGGGCAGGTAGTCGGCGGGGACTCCGTCGTGCGCGATGATGGCGCGGTAGGTGACGACGGCGTCCGTGGGGATTCGGGTCAGGGTCGGATCAGTACGCACGTTCACCGTGTAGAGACCGAATCTCGGTGTGTAGGAACTCCATTCGTAATTGTCGGTCAGGCTCCAGTAGTTGTAGCCGATGAGGTTCATGCCATCGGATCTCGCACGCTGGAGCCAGTAGACGGTGTCGCGCAGGTGATCCGAGCGGGTGTAGCCGTCCGCGCGGGGTCGTGCGTTCTCGGTGGGCATGCCGTTCTCCACGATCCACAGCGGCTTACCGGGGAAGCGCTGTGAATAGTGCCGCAGCGCAAAGTAGATGCCCTCGGGACGGACGGGGAGATCCCACATGCCCGAGGGCGCGTTCGCGGCGGCGGGATCCGGCGGTTCGTAGCCGAAGTAGTAGTCGATGCCGACGAAGTCGAGCCGGTCGCCGATCCGGTCCATCAAGGGGCCGTTGACCTGCGACTCCGCCCCGGCGACATAGCCGACATTGCTGGTCACGAGCGCATTCGGCTGGATCTGGTGGATGTAGTCGTAGATGGCGTTGTGCGCCTGCGCCACACTGTCGAGCATCTGATCGGCGTCGGTTCCGTTCTGGCGGACCTCGTGCATGATGTACGCGACCGGCTCGTTGATGGTCACCCAGACCGGATTGCGGGCGGCGTAACGGTCGACCACCTTGCGCATGTTGGTGAGCCAGTCCGAGACCATGCCGGGATCGCGCCAGCCGCCGCGGTCGGCCGCCCAGCCGGGATACACCCAATGGTCCAGCGTCAGCATCGGCCGCATACCGGCGGCGACGATGGCGCCGATCACATCGTCGTAGTAGGCGAATGCCGACGAATCCCACACTCCCGGTTGGGGTTCCAGCCGAGCCCATTCGATCCCGATACGGAAGACCTTGACGCCGAGGCTCTTGGCCAGGGCGATATCGGACCGGTAGCGGGTGCGGAAATCGACGGAACCGCCGAGGCGATCCCAGCCCGGATCGGCGTCGATATAGCGCGTCCAATTGCTGTCGGGTGACTGACCCTCGGATTGGAACCCGGACGCCGCCACTCCCCAGAGGAAATCGTCCCCCAGCACCCCGGCGCGTTCCTCCGACGCGGTACCGGACACGCCGGGGACCAGGAGTAGTGCGGCGGCCGTGACGAGAGCGGACGCGACGAGACAACGAAAACGAGTGCGCATGAGCACTTCCCCGGGACCAGTACTCGAAACGAGTGAATGCGGCTACTTACTCCTGGATAGCTGCGAATTGTTTCGAGCGAGCAGCGGGTCGATAGTGGTTTGGCACAATCCATTAGAGTCAGCGCATGTCGAGATCGAAGGCGGGGCGGGCGGTGCGCAAGCGGGTGCCGCGGCGGTCGCTGGGTGAGTGGAAAGCCGCGGTGGATCGGCCGGATCCGGTGGCGGTGCTGGAGCGGCAGGCCGCCACCCGGCTGCCCGAACTGATGGGGATCCGGTACGAGCGGATGGCGGCCGGACGGCTCCCGTTCTTCCGGGGCGCGCCCGCCATCATGGCCGGGGATCTGGCGAGCGGCGCGAACACCGGCCTGCATGTGCAGTTGTGCGGTGACGCGCACCTGTCCAACTTCGGGCTGTTCGCCTCGCCGGAACGGTCACTCGTATTCGACGTCAACGACTTCGACGAGACGCTGCCCGGCCCCTTCGAATGGGATGTGAAGCGGCTCGCGGCCAGCGTGGCGGTGGCGGCACGGGCCAATGGCAGCGACGACGAAGAGGCCGGCGAGGCGGCGGTCTCGGCGGCGCGGGCCTATCGCGAGGCGATGAATCGGCTGGCCGAGCTCGGCGAGACCGACGTCTGGTACGAGATGGTCGACGCCGACAAGGTCGCCGCCCTGATGCGGCCGAAACATCGCAAGCTGACCGCCAAGGTGATCAGCCGGGCGCGGACGCGCACCAGCCTGCACGCGCTGGACAAGCTCACCGAACTCGGCCCCGACGGCGCACCGCGCATCAAGGCCGACCCGCCGCTGCTGCTGCCGGTGCCGAAAAAAGCACAGAAGCAACTGCTTTCGGTGCTGACGGACTACCGGGACACACTGCCCGAGGAGCGCCGCATCCTGCTGGACCGCTACGAGCTTCGCGACATCGCCATGAAGGTCGTAGGCGTCGGCAGCGTCGGCACCCGCTGCTACATCGCGCTGTTGACCGGCCGCAACACCGGCGACCCGCTGTTCCTCCAGGTGAAGCAGGCCGAGCCCTCGGTGCTGTCAGCACACCTGAGCCACAGCCAGTTCCTCCATCAGGGCCACCGCGTCGTGCACGGACAGCGGCTCTCCCAATCGGCCGGCGACATCTTCCTCGGCTGGGCCACCGGCCCCGACGGACGCTTCTACTACTGGCGGCAGTTGCGAGACATGAAGGGCTCCTTGAGCATCGACGACATGTCCCCGGCTCAGTTGCGCGAGTACGCCGCCCTGTGCGGCCACACCCTGGCCCGCGGGCACGCCCGGTCCGGCGACCGGACGGCCATCGCGGCCTACCTGGGCGGCAAGGACACCTTCGATCGGGCCATGGGCGCGTTCGCGCTGGCCTATGCCGACCAGACCGACACCGACCACGAATCACTGCTCGCGGCAATTGAATCCGGCCGGATCACAGCTGGGAATTGACCGCCAGCACCAGCTTGCCCGTCGAGGAGCGGCCCGCCATCAGACGGTGCGCGTCGGCTGCCTCGGCGAGCGGGAATTCCGCGGTGATCGGCAATCGCACCTTGCCGGAGGTGGCCAGGTCGAAGGCGTGAGAGGAGATCTCGCGCAACACGTCCGGGGCGGAGGCGCTCAGGCCGAGGATGGAGAATCCGGCAACCGAACGGCCCTGGGGGAACAATTCGGGCGCACCGACCTGCCACGGGGCCTCGCCACCGGCATTGCCGAAGGAAACCAGGCGACCGAACCGGTCCAGAGACTCCAAGGTGCGGCGGAAGGTGTCACCGCCGATGGACTCCAACGCCAGGTCCACCCCACGGCCACCGGTGACGGCACGGACGTCAGCATCGAACGATTCAGCCAAAAAGGCGTCGTCATAGCCATATTCGCGTGCGTAATCGGCTTTGGCCGGACTGGAGACCACGCCGTACACCCCACCCGCGCCGGCGAGTTTGGCGATCTGGGCGGCCACGGTGCCGACGCCGCCGGCGGCGGCCTGCACCAGGACCGTCTCCCCCGGTTGCAGGCGGCCTACCGTATGCAGCAGGGCGTAGGCGGTCGGCAACACCGTGGGAAGCGTTGCGGCGGTGCGCAGATCCACGCCATCGGGCACGGGGAAGACCGTCGCCGCCGAGACGACTACGACCTCGGCATACGCGCCACCGTCCGAGATCGCGGCCACCGCCTGCCCCACACTGAGCCCCTCGACGCCCGCACCGACCGCCCGGACCCGACCGGACAGCTCCAACCCCGGCACATAGGGCAACGCCGGAACCCGGTATCCGACCGAACGAGCTTGCAGATCAGCGAAATTCACACCGACATAGGCGACCTCGATGGACACCTCCCCCGCACCGGGCTCCGGCACACCGAGCTCCACCGACCGCAACACCTCGGGCCCGCCGTACTCGTCGAATCGAATCGCGCGCATACCGCCACACTCCCTCTCCGCCTGTTCCCAGACGGATAGCCACATCGTCCGAACCCGGACGCACGAATGCAGCATCCACGACGAGCCGGCTATTCCGCCGGCACCGTTGGTGTCCCACCTCGGCCACCCGGTCGGCATCGGCGCCGGCGATCCGCAGCTGCCGCCTGCCACGGCCTTCCGCGGTGCCGGTCGAGACCGGGCTCAGCTCGGACGGTTGGCGTTGCGGGCGGTGCCGCGGTGGGCGACGACGGTGGTGGGGTCCTCGGGCCAGGCGTGCTTCGGGTAGCGGCCGCGCAGGTCGGCGCGGACCTGGAGCCAGCCGGCGCGCCAGAAGGACGGCAGGTCGGCGGTGACCGCCACCGGGCGTCGGGCCGGGGAGAGTAGGTGCAGGACAGGCGATACGCGGCCGTCTGCCAGGCGCGGCGTCTCCGTCCAGCCGAAGATCTCCTGGACCTTGACGGCGAGGACCGGTGGGTCGGTGGAGTAGTCGAGGCGGACGTTACTGCCGGAGGGGACCTCCAGGCGCTCGGGGGCGAGTTCGTCGAGCCGGGCGGCCTCGGGCCAGGGCAGCAGGCGGCGCAGGGCTTGACCGGCATCCACGCGCTCCAGGTCGGCGCGGCGGCGGGCCGTGGAAAATTCAGGGGCGAGCCAGATTTCGGAGTCGGCGAGCAACGTGTCATCGTCGACGGCGGGCCACGGCGCGCCCAGCGTGCGATGCAGGAAGTCCAGGCGCTGCCGCAGGGTCCGGGCATCCTCGGTCCAGCGCAACAGGCCGAGGCCGGTGGCGCGCAACCCCCGCAGCAGCGCCGCCGAGACCAATTCCGGATTCGGATCGCGCAGGGGCTGCTCCGACAACACGATCGCGCCCAACCAGCGCACCCGGCGAGCCACCAGATCACCATCGACCCAGTCGACTTCGTCCACGGTGGTGACCAGATTGGCGGCTGCTTGGCGGGCCAGTTGCTCATCCGCCTTGGCCGCCAACCGGATTCGCCCCTCGGATTGCCCGGGATCTCGCCCCGCCACCGCGATCGCCAGCCATTCGGCATCGCCCAGTCCGCTCCCGGGCGGCAGGGTCACCGCGGTCCCGCCCGCCATCAGATAACTGGCCGAGCCGGAAGCGCGACGACGAGCGAGCCGCTCCGGATAAGCCAGTGCCGCAACAAGAGCCGGATCATCGCCCCCTGAACGGGGTGTGGATCCCCGACCACTGTCGATGTCGTCGCCGACGAGGCGCGCCAGACGTTGCGCCTCCTTCTGCCAGCGGGCCGGGCGATCGCCGCGCAGGGTGCGCAGGGCGGCGACCAGATCCACGCCGGGGGCCAGTGAGTCGTCGTCGAGGAGGGCCACCACCTCGGCGGCCGCGCGGGCTCCGACCTCGGTCGCGCCGTCGAGCAGGGCTCTGGCCAATCGGGGGTGGAGGCCGACCGCTGCCATGCGGCGGCCTCGATCCGTCACCACGCCATGGTCGTCCACAGCGTCGAGGGCGCGCAGGACCGCGCGACCCGCTGCTAGGCCGCCTGTCGGGGGTGCGTCCCACCAGGCCAGGCCCTGGCCGTCGACGGTGCCCCAGCAGGCCAGTTCCAGCGCCAGTCGGGTCAGGTCGGCGGTGCGGATCTCCGGCTCGGGGTAGGCGGGGAGCGTGGCGTGCTCGTATTCGGGCCAGCAGCGCCAGGCGTGGCCGGGGCCTTCTCGGCCCGCGCGGCCCGCGCGTTGTTCGGCGACGGCGGCCGAGACACGGACGGTGGCAAGGCCCGACAGGCCGCGGCGGTGGTCGATCCGGGGGACGCGGGCCAGTCCGGAGTCGACCACGGTGCGGACGCCGGGGACGGTGAGGCTGGACTCGGCCACGGCGGTGGAGAGGACGACTCGACGGCGGGCGCCCGGGCGCAAGGCGGAATCCTGTGCGGCGGCGGGCAGTCTGCCGTGCAGCGGGACGACGTCGACGTCGGGCAGGTCGGAGAGCAGGGCGGCGGTGCGGCGGATCTCGCCCGCGCCGGGGAGGAAGACCAGGACGTCGCCGGGGCTGTCGGTGAGGGCCCGGCGGGTCGTGCGGGCCACCTGCTGCTCGATGCGTTCGCGGGGCAGCGGTGGCACGTAATCGAATTCGACCGGGTAGGTGCGACCGTGCACCTTCAGCACGGGAGCCGACGGTTCCGACTCGCCGCCCAGCAGGGTCGAAAGGCGATCCGCCGCAACGGTCGCGGAGGTGGCCAGCACCCGCAGGTCGGGGCGGAGTCCGGCGCGGGCGTCGAGGAGCAGGGCCAGCAGCAGGTCCGCGTCCAGGTGTCGCTCGTGGCATTCGTCGAGAACGACCACGTCGACTCCATCGAGTTCGGGGTCGTTCTGCAAGCGCCGCACCAGCAGTCCCGAGGTCACCACCTCGATGCGGGTGCGGGATCCGACCTTGCGATCACCACGCACCGAGTATCCGGCGGTCTCCCCGACCCGCTCCCCCAGCAACGCGGCCATGCGCGCGGCGGCGGCGCGCGCGGCCAGTCGCCGCGGCTCCGCCACCACCACGCGGCCGGCGGTGGCGGCGGCCAGGGCCAGCGGGACCAGCGTCGTCTTACCGGTGCCCGGCGGGGCGACCAGGACGGCGGTGCCGTGCTCGGCCAGCGTGTCGGTGATCTCGCCGAGCGCGGCGCGCACGGGGAGGTCGGGGAGATCGGGCAGTTTCATTACCGTTCAGTCTGCCGCGTGCGCCGGATCGCGCCGCGACCACCTCACACGCGACGGATCTCGCGACCGGTTCACGGTGGTACACCCTGCGACAGGATCGGTCTAAGGTGGTCGGGTCGATCGCGAACGAGGAGCCGCCTACCCCATGGGAATTCGATCCCGCCGTCGCTCGAGCCATGCCGAAATCCCTGCGGCGCTGTCGCTGTCGGCCGTGGTCACGCTGGGTGCGATGCTGCTGCCCGCGACCCCCGCCGCCGCCGCGCCGCACCCGTGGGCGCCCGCGCCCGTGAACAGCTGTGGAGAAACGGGATTCGACCCGGTCAACCGGCAGGCCGACCCGAGCGGATCGACCTCGCAGCCGCCGCTGACCATCAAGGTGCCCATCCCGGTGCCGCAGATCGTGACGGTCAGCCAGTACGCGCCGAAGCCGGACGCCAACCGGGTGGATGTCGCGCTGCCCGCGGACCCGTGCGCCAGCCCGTGCCCGGACGTCCGCGACACCGTGGCCCCGACCCCGGCCCCGCCGGGCGGCGGCAGCGCGTCGCTGCCGCAGATCGAGGTCGCCCCCGATCCCGAACCCATCCCGATCGTGGTGCCGGGCGGTGAACCGCCCGAGCCGCAGCCCGCGCCCACCCCGGCCGTCCAGCCGTCGGTGCCCGCGCCCGCGGCCGCCGCGGTGGCCGCGCCGCAGGTGGATTCGGTGCAGCTGGTCAATCAGGTGACCGGGCGCGGGTCGGTCAACCGCACCGACACCCGCTGGTCGGTCGACGGCACCGACCTCGGGCTGATGTGGGAGACCAAGCCCGGCCAGGTCGCGGTCGTGTTCGGTGACACCTTCGGCAAGGGCTGGAAGCCGGGCGGCGCGGGCACCGACACGCAGGACTGGCGCAGCAATGTGATCGCCTACAGCAGCACCCGTGATCTGTCGCAGGGCCTGGTCCTCGACGACTTCGTGCAGAACACCCGCTGCCACGCCACCGAGATCCTGGACAGCCGCAAGGTCAAGAACTACGAGACCACCACCATCCCGACCTCCGGCTTCGCCGTCGGCGATCGCCAGTACCTGACCTACATGTCGGTCAATCGCTGGTCCAAGATCCCCGGCATGTGGTGGACCAACCTCGGCGGCATCGCCTGGTCCGACGACCACGGCCGCACCTGGACCAAATCCCAATGGGCACGCTGGGACAACCTGTTCGGCGTCGGGCGCTTCCAGGTCGCGACGATGGTGCCGCACGACGACTTCGTCTACATGTTCGGCACGCCCAATGGCCGGCTGGGCACCATCGGGCTCGCCCGGGTGCCCGCGGATCAGGTGCTCAACAAGTCCGCGTACCAGTACTGGGTCAAGGACGCCTGGATTCCCGCCGACGGCGCCAACGAAATGCTCGCCACGCCCCTGATCACCGGCACGGCCAGTGAGCTGTCGGTCCACTTCGACGCCGAGTCGAACCGCTGGCGGATGGTGTACCTGGACACCGTGCGCGGGCAGATCGTGCTGCGCACCGCCGCCGACCCCCAGGGCACGTGGACCGAACCGGTCGCGCTGATCAATACCGAGGACTACCCGACCGCCTACGGCGGGTTCATCCACCCCTGGTCCACTGCCCAGGACCTGTATTTCACGATCTCCGCGTGGAACAGCTACAACGTCTACCTCATGCACGCGAAACTGAAGTAGCGCAGCTGTTTTGTGTCCGGCCAATCCCGTGCGGGCCCGGACCGATCGAATCCATGCGCGATCACGCCGTGGTGCGGACGGTCGATCACGCCGGTCGGGGAACTTCGACGCCGTCGGGCACCATGGGTGGTCGTGGAGAGGTGTGTGACGTGAGATCCATGCGGGTGACTCGGCAGGAGTGGGTGCGGCTCGGAGCGATGGCCGGTGTCATCGTGGCGCTGCACATCGTGGGGTGGGTGACGCTGGTGGCGTTCGTCGCGCCGCAGCAGCTGAGTGTCGGAGACCGGACGCTCGGGATCGGGGTCGGGCTGACCGCGTACACGCTGGGGTTGCGGCACGCGTTCGACGCCGACCACATCGCGGCCATCGACAACACCACGCGCAAGCTCATGGGCGAGGGGAAGCGGCCGCTGTCGGTGGGATTCTTCTTCTCGCTGGGGCATTCGTCGGTGGTGTTCGGGCTGGCGCTGCTGCTGTCGCTCGGGGTCAAGGCGATCGCGGGGCCGGTGGAGGACGACTCCTCGGCGCTGCACCGCTACACCGGGCTGATCGGCACCACGGTGTCGGGGACCTTCCTCTACATCATCGCGCTGCTGAATATCGTTGTGCTGGTCGGCATTCTGCGGGTGTTCCGGCGGATGCGGAGCGGGGACTTCGACGAGGCCGAGCTGGAAGCCCAGCTGGCGCAACGTGGTCTGGTGAATCGGCTGCTCGGGCCGATCATGAGATCGGTGACCAAGCCGTGGCAGATGTACCCGATCGGGCTGCTGTTCGGCCTCGGATTCGACACCGCCACCGAGGTCGCGCTGCTGGTGCTGGCCGGGACCAGCGCGGCGGCGGGACTGCCCTGGTACGCCATTCTGTGCCTGCCGGTGCTGTTCGCGGCCGGCATGAGCCTGCTCGACACCATCGACGGGACGTTCATGAACTTCGCCTACGGGTGGGCGTTCGCGAATCCGGTGCGCAAGATCTACTACAACCTGACCATCACGTCGCTGTCGATCGCGGTCGCGCTCATCATCGGCACGATCGAACTGCTCGGTCTGCTGGCCGAGGAGTTCGGCTGGACCGGCGGACCGTGGGACACGATCAGCGGGCTCGACCTGAACCTCATCGGATTCCTGATCGTCGGACTGTTCGTCGTCACCTGGGCCGCTGCCCTGCTCACCTGGCGGTACGGCCGGATCGAGGAGAAGTGGGCGGCCGGATTGCCGCCTCGGACAGACACTCTCGACTGATCCTCGGCCGGAATCCGACGGCGCCTACGAAACCGCCTGGGATCCCAGGAAATCCAGCAGCAGTTCGGTGTCGTCGCCGTAGTCGACGTGGGCCTTGGAGGCGTAGAAGTTGGCCAGGTCGACGCCCTGACGCGTCATTTCCATCAGGTTGTTGACGCTGTCCGGATCGCCGAGGCTGATCAAGGTGCGCGCGGCGGCGCGGAGGTCGCTGCGGATGGCGGAGGTGAACGGGCCGAGCACCGAGCCCGCCAGATCGAGGCCGGCGGGGGTGAGGGTCACCAGTTCGGCCGCGGCGGCCAGCGCGTTGTCGTGGGCGAGGGCATCGGCCGCGCGCCACAGGCTGTCCTCGACGCGGCCCAGATTCGTGGCGATGCCCACGATGTCGATCTGGGTCAGCGCGTCGGCCAGAACACTGGTCGCGGCGGTCCAACCGGTCGGGTCGACACCACCGGCCGCCCGGATCACCGAGGCGACCAGCGGCAGGTCCACCCCGGCCGCGGCCTGGACGAGTGGGCCCAGGGCGGTATTGAGGTCCTTCGCGATCTGATGGGCGGCCGGGATGTTGCCCGCCTCGATCAGATCCTGCAGCCCGGTGAGTTTGGCGAGGATGGCGGGGATGTTCGCCGCGGTCGCCGACCAGCCCGCGCCCACCTTGATCGCCTGCGCGAAGACCGGGCCCGGATCGATGCCGGGCGGGATCACGGCCGCGATGGCGTCGGGGTTACCGGACACCACCTGGCCGAGCGCCGAAAGGAACGGGGACCCCGCGGCATTGAGCGAGCAGTACAGGTCGCCGTCGGCGCACATGGTGCGCACGCGATCGGTCAGCGCCCCGAAATCCTGGGTCCGGATGCCGGCGATGCCATGGCCCGGCTGCGGAGTCCCCAGCGGGAGAGCGGTTCTCGGGTCGCGGTGCGGATCCGCCACCAGGCCGACACCCACCACCCGGTCGGCGGCGATCGGGCCCTCGCCATTGCCGATCTCGGTCGCGAAATCGCCGACGCCGTCCGCGCCCTGGCTGTACCCGGCGAGCATGACGCGAGTCTTCGCGCACAGGCCGCTCACCATCTCGCGCAATCTCGCTTCGAGGGTGCCCAGCGACTGCGCGTAGGTCAGGCCCTGGTCGAAAGCGCTTGCGGCATACGGGGCGTAGAGGACGGTGATGTCGGATCCGAACTGCCGTTGCAGGCCGTCGCCGATCGGCCGGAGCAGGCCGACGGGAACGGTCGGATCGGCATCGGGATGGGTCTCCCAGGTGCCCGGTGCGAGAATCGCGGTGTAGCGGGTGCACGGCTCCGCGGCAGGCGTTTCCGCCCGCGCCATGCCGATACCCGGGGTCCCGACCGTGACGGCCGCGGTAACCAAGATCACCGCGCACGAGGTCGCCAGCCTGCTCATCGTTCCGATTCCTCTGCCGCCGAAGGGGTCCCGTTCCCGAGCCGCGAAGGACAGATCCGCAGCACAGTCATAGCTAATTCTCGCCGCTCGGCGGCGATTTCGCAGGGTTTTCAGACACATCGGCGTTTCAGTTGGTTGGCAATTTCCGCCATGCCCAATAGCTATCAATCACGCGGGCTGATCCGGCCATGCGCGAATCGCCGTTGATCGAATCACCGGATCACCCGAAACTGAGTCGAACCCGAATCTCGCAGGAAGTGAAACGACATGCAGCACAGCACATTACTGGCCGACGAAGTCCTCGATCCGCCGCACGCGCCCCCGACCTTCGGGGTCATCTCCCTGATCGCCGCCACGGTGACGACCGGGCTCCTGGCGGGCGTGTTCTACGCCTACGCCTGCTCGGTCATGATCGGGCTGGGCAAGTTCGACGACAAGACGTACGTCGAGGTGATGAACAAGATCAACGTGGTGATCGTGAACCCGGTGTTCATGCTCAGCTTCCTCGGCTCGCTGGGCTTCTCGGTGCTGGCCGGGGTGTTCTACCTGCGTTCGGACCTGCGCCCGGTACTGATCTGGATCGCCGTCGCCGCCGCGCTCAACCTGCTGAGCCTCATCATTACCTCGGGCTTCAACGTGCCCTTGAACAACAACCTGGCCACGGCCACCGACGCCGCCCCCGGCCTCGCCGATTTCGCCGCCCTGCGCAAGGACTTCGAAACCCCGTGGCTGACATGGAACATCGTCCGCGCCCTGGCCAATACCGGCGCCCTCGCCACCCTCGCCTGGGCACTGGTCCAGCACGGTCGCCTGACCAGGTGATCTCGCTCCCACCAGGCGATTAGCACCATTATTGGGATCTCATCGGTGAGCGGCGCGACCGTTGGGTCACTCCGCTCACACCCGAGGAATCCCATGAACCTCCGCTCCGCAGCCGCCGCCCTGGCCATCCCCGCCGGCGCCACCGCCCTCGCCCTGCCCGCCACCACCCAGGCCGCCCCTCCGAATGGGCCAGCAACGACAGCTGAGCAGCTGCCCCACGCCGCCCGAGCAGTTGTACGAGGTCATCGACTTCGCATTGCAAGAAGCCAGTGAGGGAAAGCGCTGACCGCGCGACAAGCGTGCGGTAGTTCGGCATCGGGGAGGCAAGTATGAAAATCGTTGTGGCAGGAGCCGGGTACGCGGGAACGATCGCGGCGAATCGGCTGGCGAAAAGGGTGCGCGATGCGCAGATCACCGTGGTCAATCCTCGCGCGGAGTTCGTCGAACGGGTGCGGCTGCACGAGCAGATCTCAGGAACCGGCTCGGCCGCAACGCCATTGAGGGCAATGCTCCGAGACGGGATCGGGATCCGCGTCGATTCGGTGGAGAAGATCGGCGGGCCCTGCCGGAGCGCGAGCTCACGCGGATCGCTCCACAGGTGAAATCCGTACCCGTTGGTCACACCTCGGCTACTCCAGCCGCAGGTAGGGGCCGTAAGGGACCAGTGCCATCGACTTGGTCGTCACGGCCTTCTGCAACTTGATCGGATGCTCGGAAGGGCGGTACTGAACGAACTGCACGGACCGGTGGTCGCGGACGAACACATAGAAGCCATCGGAGGCCCGATCGGACATCGGCGAGCTCGGTGGCGGATCAATGTCTTCATCGCAGTCCCCCAGTGAAGATGATGGTCCTCGACAATACGAAAGCGGCCCGGAACCAATGGTTCCGGGCCGCTTCGTTAGTAGCGGGGACAGGATTTGAACCTGCGACCTCTGGGTTATGAGCCCAGCGAGCTACCGAGCTGCTCCACCCCGCGTCGGGTAGTGATAACCGTACACAGGGGACCTTCGATTACCCTAATCCGCTGATCAGGGGGTGTTTTCAGGAATCACCGGGGCCGCAGGCCGTGCCGTCTTTGTTGCGGTCGAGGTTGTGGCGGTCGCGTTTGCCGACCAAGGGGAGGGAGGTGAGGCCGTGGTCGCGAAGCCAGGCGCAGCGGTCGTGGGTTCGGGGTGGAAAGTTCCAGGGGACGCATTGGCCGGGCGTGCCGTAGGCGTGGTCGCAGCCGTCGACGGACTCGGCCACGGGGGCCTTGTCGGTGGGCGGGGCCGGGCGCTGGGCGGGGGCGGCTGGATGCTGGGCGAATTCGTTCACGTGAGGGGCGGGGACCTGGGGTTGGGCGGGGGCGGGTTCGGCTACCGACGTGGGCAGGGCGGCGTCGCCGCCGACGCACACGAGAGCGGCGAAGAGAACGGCGGCAAGGGTTTTGGCGTACTTCACGGAAGTCCTCTCATCCCACGTGCACCCATTGGGCCACCGACGGCACGCCGGCGGCGTTCGCGACGAAGAGCATGTACCAGCCGGGCGGGGCCAGATTCGGGTTGGTGGTGAGGTTGACCTTGGTGCCGGTGGCGTCGACGGTCAGCGGCAGGTCGAGGTAGCGCTGGTTGGGGTCGGAGGAGTGGGTGACCGCGGCGGGGCGGATCAGGGACGCCTTGGCGATCTGGCCGTTGACGGTGATCTGCTGGGAGCTGCCGTAGGCCCAGTTCGTGTTGGCCACCGCCGTGATCTCCGGCCGCGCGCCCTGGAACAGATACGGGGGCGAGTAGATCGAGATGCGTTTGTCGAAGGTGCCGTTTCCGGGATTGTCGCCTACCGCCATCACGCGGCCGTCGGGGAGCAGGAACGCCGACGAGTGGTAGGTGCGCGGCACCGGGTCGGTGGCCATGCCCGAGGTGAAGGAGTTGGCGGCCGGGTCGAACATGGACGCCTCGTAGACCGGGTCGGCCCGATTGTGCAGTCCGCCACCGGTTTCGAACACCTTGCCGTCGGGCAGGAGCACCGCGGAGACGTACATCTTCGGGGTCGGAAGGCCCGGGCCCGCTTGGTAGCTCGGGGTGGCGGCCTTGAGATCGACGATGTCGGTGAGCGCATTGGCGTCGACATTGGTGACGATATTGCCGCCGCCGAAGGTGGCCACCCGCTGGTCCTGCGCGGGCGGGAGCAGCACGCTCATGGACTGATCACGCTCGTCCTTGTCGCGCAGTCCGGGGATATCGGTGACGGTGCCGGCCGCGTAGTCGTAGATCGATGCGCCAGTGCCGGACAGCCCGTTTCCGAAGACATGACTGCCGGTGTAGAACAGGCGACCGTCCTGCAACAACACCATCGACGGGTACAGGCCCCAGAACCGCCAGGTCTGCGGGATCTCCCCCATGCCCAGCCAGCGCTGTTGCGCGTAGGAGAAGTACTCGGTCGAGACGGTCCCGCTGGAGTCCTCGCCGAGCCCGCCCAGCGAGAGCACATCGCCATTGCCCATCACCGTGGCCGACGGGTACCAGTGCCCGGCGTTCATGTCGTTGAGCCGGTGGTAACTGTTGTCGGCGGGATCGAACACGTAGGCGTCCTTCAACCCCTCGTAGCCGTGACTGCCGTCCGCGGCCGGGTAGTCCTTGTTGCCCCCCATGACCAGCAGCCGCCCGTCGGGCAGCATCACGTGCCCGGCACAGAACGCGTCGAACGGTGTTGTCACGTCGGCGAATTGGCCGGTGGCGGGGTCGTAGACGGCGGTCTTGAAGGTGCCCGCGGCGAATGCGGTGGGGTCGTTGCCCGATCCGGCGATGAGCAGCACCTTGCCGCCGGGCAGGACGGCCGCGTGTATGCCGCGCACGGTCGCCTCGAACGCGAGCACCTCCCACGATCCCTTGGTGCAGGCCGCGCCCGCGGTACAGGCCGGCGGCGGTGTCGCGGGCGTGGCATCGGACATACCGTAGTCATCGGTGACCAGCGTCCCGACACCGTAAATCGTGACACCCCAGGTGATTCGGTCGGTATTGGCGGGCACGGCCGGAGTGCGGACGCCGGCATTGGCGTACGCGGCGGTCACCGGCAGGGCGGACAGGTCGGTCCAGTACTGCCATCCGGCCGTCATGTCGTGCCGGAACATCGTGACGACCGTATTGGGCGTAGTCGTCTTGTACCAGACCGACAGGTCGTACTGATGGCCCACGGTGACCTGCGGCGCGCACTGCGCGTTCTCCAACACCAGCGTCTTGCGATCGCCGCTCGCGATGCGAGTGATGGTGATGGACACCGCTTTCGAGCCACTGTGCGCCTGATCGGTGACGGCGAAGGTGGAATCGTTGTCACCCCAGCCGGATTTCTCCCAGCAGTCCGGAAACCCGTCCGCCCCGAGGGTTTCCATTCCGGCGTTGAGCATGAGGTTCTCGGCCTGCGCCGACGGCGCGGAGGCGACGACGGTCACCAGCAGCGCCACCGCCAGCACCCAGCGCACGACACTGCCCCGGTGGATCGGTCTCATCGGCGGTCCTTGTCTACCTGGCGAATCTCGATACGGCCGGCGTCACGGCCGAACGTCGCGGCGATATGGGAATGGTCGAGCACGTCGGCCGTATTCGGCAGGGTGGTGAGATTGCCGCGCAGGGTGGGCGTGGACACGATCCAATCCACGTCCCGCCAGCCGTTCGGCAGCCGCACCCCGGGGTCGAGGTCGAGTTTGTAGAACCAGATCGCGCCCAGACCGGGGGTGAACCCGAGGCGCACCATGTCCAGCCACAGCACGTCGTCGACGACGATCACCTGACTGCCCGGATTCGGGACGTGCTCGCGCACCCAGACCAGGGAGGCGGCGTACTCGTCGTTGACATGCGAGGTGGTGGCCCGGTGCAGGCCGTCCTGCCAGCGCGGCAGCACCACCGACAGACCCACCGCGACGCACACCGCCGCGACAGCCCACCGCAGCCACCAGGTCGGCGACGGCACCGCCGCCACGCGCAACAGGTCACGCGGGCCGCGTCCGCCCCGTGTCGCCCACCGCCGGGTGAAGTCGGATACGGCCCCGGCCAGCAGTACGCGCGCTCCGGCGTCGACCAGTCCGGCCAGCGCGAGCGCGAAGAACGGCAGCGCCTGGATCACATACATCGCGGGCAGATACCCGCCGGGCCGCAGGGCCATGGCCACCAGCAGCACGCCCGCCAGCGCCGGAGCCCGCAGGCGCCGCACCGCCAGCGCGGCCACCGCCGCGAGCACCCCGGCCACCGGCAGCACCCGGTCGTAGAACAACCAGGAGCGCACCACTTCCCCGGAGGCGCTGCCCGCCTGCCACATCGCGCCCGAGCCGGTCCGCTGATGCAGCTGGAACAGCACGCCGTCGACCAGCGACACGTGCCCGGCGCCGGGCAACAGTTCCACCTTGAGCAAGGCGTACAGCGGATACAGGCAACCGGTCAGCACGATTCCGGTCAGCAACCCGGCCGCCGAGAACTTGCGGGTGGTCGGATGCGCGGCCTGCCACAACGCGAAACCCAACGCCGGCAACACCACCAGCATCGTCTCCTTGGACAGGATCGCCACGGCCGCGCAGATCCCGGCCCCGACGTGATGCCACAGGTGCCGGCGCGGCGACAACACCAGCGCGAACGCCGCCAGCATCCACGCGACCGCGACATTGTCCAGGTAGATCTGACGATGCAGCGTCACCGACAGCGGCGACAGGGCGAACAGCAGCACTGCCAGCGCCGCGGTCCAGGTGGCGAACTTCATCCGCCGGGCGACCACGAACAGCAGTGCCGCGTTGACCAGCGCGACGATGACCATCACCACCCGGCCGGTCGCGACCGCGAGCTGATCGGGCGCGGCCATTTCCGGCAGCCAGGACAACAGCGCGACCTGGATCCAGCCGCCCGGCGGATGGTCATACCAGTAGGTGTAGTGCGTCAGACCCACCCCGGAGCGCACCGCCCAGGCTTGCGCGAGATAGGTGCCTTCGTCATCGCTGAGGCTCGGATAGTTGGTGAGGTTCCAGCCGTCCACCGTGCCGACGACCAGCAGCAGGCCCGCGAGCACCCAGTTGTCGAACGGAATCCGCTGGTGCGCACGATGTTTCGGAACCTCCGCCGCGGCGGGCGCGGGCTCGGGAACCAGGGTGAGAGTCATGCCGTGGCCCGCACTTTCGACGACGCCGGCTCGAGATGCGCGCCGACGTGCTGGGTCAGTTCCCAATCATTGCGGCCGGTGTACTCCCGCCAGACCGCCCGGGTCGCGGCCGCGGTCAGCATCGCCATGTAGAACGGCGTCCCGGCCACCAGTTTCGCGTAGTGCGACCACTTGATGCCGAGCCCGTACTGTTTGCCGAAGTCCTGGAGTCCCACGACCTCGAACGCCACGGTCGCCAGGGCCGGGACGATCGGCAGGAAGGTCAGCAACGCGACCCCGACCGGCGCGCGCACCGACAGCGCGATCACCAGCCCGATCACGGTGGCCACGCCCGAGAACGCTTGCAGGAACGGGCTTGCCAGGGTGTAGCGGGCCAGTGCGCGCTGGCTCGCGGTGGGCAGTCGCCGCCAGTCACGCTTGCGGTAGACCTGCATGAAGCCCTGATTCCAGCGGGTGCGCTGCTTGAACAGCGCGTACAGCGAGCCGGGTGTCTCCTCCCGGGTCACCAGCGTCGAGTCGTAGGCGACGACGACCTTCGCGCCGCGCGTCGACAGCCGGGCCCCCAGGTCGCAATCCTCGGCCAGGCAGTTCTCATCCCACCCGCCGACTTCCCGCAACCGGTCGGTACGGACGAAAACGGTATTGCCGCCCAAGGGAATGAAGCCGTGCCGCGCCTGCAGGTGCAAGCGACTGCGGAACCAGAAGAAGTACTCCAGGCAGTTGCGCAGCGCGTACCAGTTGGAATGGAAGTTGATCAGTTGCACGCCGCCCTGCACCACGTCGGCCGCGGTGGAGCGGAAGGCGTGGTCGACGTGGGCGAGCAGGGCGGGATGCACCTGGTCCTCGGCGTCGAAGACCCCGACGACGTCACCCCGGCAGTACGCCAGGCCGGTGTTGAGAGCCTTCGGTTTGTTCTTCACGTCGTGGCTGTCCACGACCACGGTGACCCGGTTGCTCGCGGCTTCGACCTGCCGCGCCACCGCTGCGGTCGCGGGATCGTCGTGGCCGACGACGACGACGATTTCGTAGGCGTCATAGGAGGATTCGAGTAGGCGCTCGAGGGTGAAGGCCAGCACCGCGTCTTCGTGCCGGGCGGGCACCAAGAGCGAAAAGGACAGACCGGTTTCACCGTCAGGAGCGCGAAATCTGGTGGCCGCCAACGTCTCCGGTGTACGCCACGCATGTAGCATCCACCAGAGCGTTGCGGTCGCGTTGGCGAACAGAGCGAATGAGAGCAGCGCGAGCGCTGAATCGAGCAGCACTAGATTCTCCCCAGAAGAAATGCCGACCAGTTGGGGCCTCGATGCCGCCCTGATGACCCCGACTGTGTAGCGGAGCGCCACCGCGCGTCGTTACACCCCGATCGACGACACTCCGAAAAGAGTGTATTGCTCGAAAACGTTTGTCGCAGCACATGTTCCAGCGAATAGAACTGGGCCGTCGGTATATGAATGCAGCGGCCTCGCGAGCCTGTCGCGGACCGCGAATTTCATGATCGGTCGAATCACGGCGCGCCGGGCCGATGACCGGAGGGCCCGCGCCAGATGCGAGAACGGCCCGGAACCAGAAGGTTCCGGGCCGTTCTCGTAGTAGCGGGGACAGGATTTGAACCTGCGACCTCTGGGTTATGAGCCCACGGGACGCCGTCCCACACTTGGGATCACATGCCGCAGCATCCCGTTACCGCAGGTAAACGCAATTTCTATCGTCCCAGATGTCCACCTGGTCCCGCCACGACTGATGGTTCACACGCTGTCGTGATGCCAAATTTGATGCCAAATCCCAGGCGCTGACCAGCGATTTCATCGCCGATCAGCGACCGTGGACGGCAACGACAGCGTGTCCGACATCGCCAATCCGTGCCGGACATTCACAACGACAACGGGCAGCTACCGCCATCGTTCGTAGCTGTGCAGCCCGGCTCCACCACAGGAAACGGACCACCGCCTCTGCTGCGCCGCGCCCTACCCGGCAAGCGTGTCACCGACAGCTCACAGCGCAACCTCAGCAGAAAGCTGCGACACCCGCCGTTCCGTGCCTGTGTCGGTTCGAGCCGCCCCGGGGCACCTTCCCTAGAGCTCTTTCCTGCTAGTTGCCCTGCTGTGGGTTGTTTCGACTCGCTGTGTTCGAACAGTGATGACGCTGCGGCCTGACTGGGTTGCAGATGCGTACGGCGCGTTGGCCTTCGGACTCGGCCGTGCCCATCGGCTCGGGGGAGTCGTGGCTTTTCCCGGGCCGGTTCGGGGTTCGCCGAAAGTTGACACGAGGGCGGCGGCCCAGGCTGGGACGGAGTCTGCGGTTCCTACTGCTGGGACATCAGCAGCAGCCCGACGCCTTCAAACAACTCTCGAGCAGTCTCGGCCGCACGACCTGCGCTGAAATCGAACGCACCCCGGGCTACAAATCGATTCGGATCGCCTTCGATCGCCGCCACCCCCACACGAATGTCGGTTTGAATGGCATGACCGTCACCGAAATCGACATCATGGCCTACTGTCCGCAGCACCTGCTCAAACCTTGAGTCGGACTAGCTTGGGCTGGTCGAAGCGGTCAACAGGCGCCGTTCCCACTCCGCGCTAAACCGGGGCCGGATCAGGACAACCCCTTGCTGGGTCGCGACCGCCAAATCCAGATGCGGGCTGCCCGGGCACAGATCCAGTGAGGTGATGAGCGCGGGAAGCGGGCACCGCCACACCCTCTCGAAGTCCGGGAGGTGAAACAGGCTTATTCCGTGCTCATCGCTGCATGCGAGTAACGCCGCGCCGCTGGGTGCGAGCCCGCTCCACAACAGCCTCCGTGCGAGTATCGGGAGTCGCCGTCCCAGGGCCTCTGGATGAGCCGAATCCCATATGACCAGCGGGTTGAGCTCGGTGTCTTCGTTTTCCTTCGCTCGCTCCATGTACACGAGAATCGGTTCGCCGCTGAGGAACTCGGCCCATCGAATGAAGTAACTATGGTCGGTGGCCAGCTGACGATGAAACCAGGTACGCGCACTCTGCGATCCGTGGTGGACCAGGTAGTTACAGTTCTTGTCCAAGTCGAGTACGGTTGCGCCTCCGTCAGCACATACAAGTGCGATAAAGCGGGTACCAGCTCGATCGTGATGCGGCACGACATCTGTGACGCGGGGAGGCAACTCGATCGGGGCATCGGACAACAGAAGTCCTGTGGTTGAGTTCCAGAAATATCCGCGGGTGGTGTTATTGGCGTCCGCAGTATCCTCTGCTACGAAATTGGTGGGCGTGTGATCGCCGCGGACTGCCGCTTGTCGGATTGCGATCAATAGGACCGCATGTCCTAGTCGGTCGGTGAAGCTTGCGGTTTGCACAATTTCTGATTCTATATCGATATGCCACGGGCTTTCGGTGCGGATAACATTCGTCGGGGTGGAGGCAGCTAATAGGTAGCCTGCGTCAGGGTCGAAACCTATCAGCCGAACACCCGTGTAATGCAACGATGGCGGTATGAGGTGAAACGTTGTTTTCCACTGTGTGGTGGCTACAATTTCTTCTCCGCCGCCCGTTATATCTCCATTGCGGGAGATGCGCTGCCAATGCCAGTTAGCTAGATAGGATGATCGATCCTGGTCGTAGCGAGACGACTCTTCTTTTGCCAAGACGTGCAGGGTACCGTCTGTGTCACCTGGCCATATTGCACTGTCAGACCGGTGAGTGGTTTGGAGGTATCTCGCGGTCAGCAGAGAGTTTTCGTTATCGATTTTGTCCAGCGTGCGACTGTCCAGAAGTCGAAGTCCGTGCCACGAACTGGCAACCAGATCCAACTCTACTCCCGCTCGTCCCCGGATCAGTTCGGTCGTTCCCTTACTGAAATCACCCGCGTAGGAGAATAGCTTCGATTCAGGAGTTGCGGTTGCAAGTGACCACGGCCATAGCCGTGCTGTCCCGTCATTTCCGACGGAAATAACGTCATGCGAGCCGTCTCTTGTCGAGGAAATTACATGCAAACTCTGAACGGCGCTTTCGTGCCCAATCAATTGGTTCCCGACGATCTGTCCGGTTGTGCAGTTCAGTAGGTACACTCCATTGCTGAGAATTTCGGTGGTGAAAGCAAATGCAGCACCTGCGATAGTCTTGTCGACTAGAGTGAAGACTGATCCGGATCGACGGCCCACGAACTGACGCGATATTCTCCCGTTCGTGACAGAATATGCGTGAATTCTTTGTAGGCTGTGAGCCACAAACAGGAAATCATAGTTCGGGTCGTGTATGAAACCGCCACCTCTTGGATACCCATCCATGTCGTACTCATCGGTTGTAAATACCTGGCGTGAGATGCAGTTCACAAATATCAACTGCATGTTTCCACTTTCGGTGTCCTCGGACTGAGAGACTGCAATAAATGTAGCACCGAAAGCCGTTGTGACACTGTCAAAAAGTCTCGGAAGGTTCAAATTATCAAGCAGGATAGTCTGTTTTGGTTCTGCTTCGATCGTGTACTCGACAACGGTCCCGGATTGCTGATCGCACAGCACGAGGTGAATATCTGTTCCACCGTGTTCGATCAGTCGAGCGGTGACTCCCTTCAGTAAGTCGGAATCGCGTTCCACCACCAGAATCGGCTTATCAGCAGCGGTGGGATCGACAACGGCAAGATGCTGAGGGCCTCGGCAGAGCGCGAACGAGGTGCCGTCTTCAAGTCGAGCGATGTCGAGGATCTGGGTGTAGCCCGTCGCTGGAAAATGGTGCACAACTGTCTGATTCACTACATCCCACACGCGGAGATCTCCGGCGATGTCCAAGGTCATCGCCAATGGTTGGTTCGCTGTGGTCGGCAATACCCGAACACCTGCGATTTCTCGTGCATGCGGCAGTGTCGACGACCGGGCTGGATCGTCCACCATCCAAACGTGGACGCCCACGAAACGCCTAGATCCAGCGAGCACCGCCCGGGTTCCATCGGTCAGGACAAGATCGTCCAGCATCCAGCTGTTTGAAACCGATGTAGTGGAATAGTTTCCATCGGGGTGTCGCCCCACAATTCGGTGTGGCGTGACCGTGCGGGCTTCTATTCGCACCCGCCGCATGGAGGTGGACAGTGTTTCCGTGCGCCGGGCCAGTGCGCTCGCGCCGTGTGACTCGGCCGCGAACATTAGTTGCGCCGCGCGGTCAACGCCCGGGGGCGCCAACGGGCCGATGCTGTCCGCGCACCGTTCCACCACCATTGCGATTCGAGGATCGCAGGAGCCGTGCCGTACTGCGGTCAGCAGCCCTGCAGTATCGGCTGCCAACAGGAATGCCGGATCTTCGACAAGACGCCGAATGGTCCCGGCGGCGGCGGCGTGCGTAGCTAAATGGCCACGCACATAGGGCAATCCGCGCTCCCAGTCTTCCTCGGGTGTGAGCTCGAGCAGCACCTCTACGAAGCACTCGGCGATGTCTCGCAGGTCCCGATGTCGCAGTGTGCGTTGCCGTAGATGGTCGGTGAGCACTTGGTGATAGAGGCGGAAGTGCTTGGCTCCGGCCACTTCCACATTGGTCAGGTATGAGCCGTCTTCTTCGACCAGCAGGTCGATATCGGATTCTCGCAATGCGATGCCAGAAATTCGGTCGGCGACCTTGATCCAGATCTTGCGCGGCAGTCCGTGTCCTTCGCCGAACGCGAGCGCGGTGAGCAGAGCCATCGTTATTGGCTGCCGAGCTTGCGGAAGACGTTGCAAATAAGCTTCGAAAGCGCCGCCCACGTCGGACGGTAGTCCTTCACCCCACCCGGGGATCTCGGTGTCAATGGGCGCACCGCGCAGCAACGCGCTCGCCGTCATTCTGGCCACCAGGAAGCATGACCCTGCGCGCCGTGCGACTTCACCGGCGATGGCGGCAGCTGTCTCCGGGCGGTCTGCATAGGGCGAACCCATGTCGGAGAGAACCAGGCGGACGTATTCGGCGGTGCTCGTATCGTCCGCGTATTCGGGCTCATCCAGGTCGATACAGCGCAGCTTCTCGCCGATGTGCGGAAGCAATTCACTACGTGATCCGACTACCAGTCGAACGCAAGGCACCGCGCCGAGCGGTCGCAGCAGCTCCCAGGCGATCCGTCGTGACTCGGCCTTGTCGCCTGCCGGGCCCGCCTCATCGAGCGAGTCGATCAAAATGCGGAATGGGGCACTGCGCGACGCCAGTTCGCTGAGCAGTGCCGACTGGCTGGTTGCCGGAACATCGGCTCCTGCCGCGATTCGTGCCAGCAAGGCTTCGAGGGTTTGATGGCGTGCGTTGACCGAAACTTCCGAAAGACCCTTTAGCACAATTCTGCCGAGCACTGCCGACTTGCCCGATCCGGGTGCCCCGGTGACAACGACGGCACCGCCACCGCCCGGACCCTCCAACTGGCTTCGCAGCATCGTCATCGCATTACCGCGTCCGGTGAAGTAGGAACCCGGATCATGGATATGTTCCACGCCGCGGCCACGAGGTTCGAAGTGCGACAGAAGATCTCCGCAGTCGCCCTCAAGTCGGCCACTCGGGTCGACCTCGGCGCTGGGGTCGTAGCCGGGGTTGGGGAAGAACGGTGGTTGCTCGGTTTGCTGGGTGGCCGAGCAGGCGGTGCGCTGCCTGCGCCCACTGATCGCGAAGACCTGGCTGATTTTCGCGGCGACCGCCGAGGGCGCTAGAAAGCGTTGCGAGGGACCATCTCCCCGGCCACACACCTCCACCAGGTGCGCCGCGAAGCCACCGTCGTCGGCGAGGTCGCGATGGCGGGCGGACGCGAGTACCCAGGTACCGGAACCGTAGCCGTCGCCGCGTGGCCGGGCCGCGACGATCCCGTCGGTGACCCGTTGGACTTCGATACTCCCCGAGGCCGCATGACATGCGTCGATAATGAAGAGCACATTGCGTATGGGGGAGGTGGCGAGAACCTCGGCCACGTTCTGTAGCGACAGCCATGAGCGTGGCCTGCTGTCGAGGCTGTCCGCGCAGCTCAGACGATACGGTCCGCCTTGAGTCGGGCGATCTCCGTGGCCTGCGTAATACACCACGATCACGTCATCGGCGTCGAGGTCACCGCCGGTGCACCAGTCCGAGAGGGCGTCCTCGAAGGCGGCGGCCGATGGATCGGTGGAGGCTTCGGCCAGCACCCGGGTGTATCCCATTGTGGCGGAAGTGAAGAACTCCGCGATCAGCTCGACATCCGCGGCGACGAGCGGGAGGTCGGGGAGTCCGGAATCCGGCCGATACGAGGAAGTGCCAGCGGCAATCAGGTATCGCATCGAGTCGGTTCGTCCCCTTTTCGCAGCCCGGCCGTGATCGCGGAGCCCGTCTCGGTGGCCGTTAGATACCTTATGGCCCCGTGCATTTTGGTTCCGTTGTTAACACGAAGATCGTTCACCCGACTACCGAATGCGGGGCGTAGTTCGCGCACCATCGCGACAATGTCGGTGTCGTCGGCGATATTGGTCCACCGCCGTAATGGTTTCGGCCATACAGCTGTTCGGTTCCGAGCAGCGGGGCGCAGCCGATCCAGAACAAGGGAACCCATGCCGAGCGGGGAGCCGAGGGTTACCAGCATTGGTATGTCCCGGTCGGCCTGTGCTGCCGTGCACAGTGTTTCGTAGGCTACGACCGAACCCAACGAGTGCGCGACGATCACCTGGGTTTCGGGTCCGATGTGTGTCGCTAGCCGGCGTTGAGCCTCGCCGCGCACGGTCTCATCGGCGAAATAGGTCGTCATCTGCTTGAGATCGCCGATGAGCATTCGGTCCGTGACGCCTTGCAAGAAGCTCGCGCCGGTCAAGGCATCCAGCGCGGCCCGAACCAGTTTGATCCGCATCGATTGGGAAAGCGCCCATCCGGCTGGCCCGCGAGTGCCGGTCTCATTGGGCCCCGGCACATTTGGATCCAGCTCGGCGGCCGCCGTCCACCACAGCATGAGCAGTTCGAATTCATCATCGGTCTCGACATCGGTGGCGTCGTAGTCCGATACGTCGCGAGCGCGGGTTCCGCTGGGGCGGAACAGGTCACCGTAGAACGCGACGCCGACCTCGGTGGGATCGGGGACCGGTCCGCCCGCCAGCCGGATGCCACCGAGTAGTTCCGGGACGATGTCCCTGGCGAGCGAGTCCTCGCTCAGGTACTGCTTACCGACACCATGTACGAAAACGACCCTCGCCACGTATCCCTCCTCAGCGGTCCCGACCATGCTACGCGGCCGCACCGACGGCAAACCAGGTTTGCGCCGCTGACAGCGGGGTTGGTGAACGAGGCAATCTTCCGTTTAGCGGGCGAGCAGCCCTTGGCGATGTGGGTGACCTGAATTTCATTGCTGCCGGCGTAGATCATGAGGGACTTGGCGTCGCGGGCGAGTTGTTCGACCTTGTATTCGGCCATGTAGCCGTTGCCGCCGAAGAGCTGGACCGCCTCCATGGCCACGGTCCTGAACACACTCACCGTCTCGACGGTGGCGGTCGGTGCGTTCGCCGCAACAACGACCACCGCCTTCGCCCAACCGATCTTCACCCCTGAGCCCGGCGGAATCATCAAAATCGAGTCGGCCCCCGGTGAATGGTGGAAATGCGGCCTCTACAGCGCCGACCCGCCAACGGTCGTCGGACCGCCTCCGGTCGTCAACTACGCACCCGGCTCCTGGCCCTCACCCAGCGGGCAACTCCCTACCGGTGATCCGGCCGCGCCACCCCTGCCCGACTTCGCGACACCGCCCGCCTACGCGAAGTTCGCTCCCGGCACGACCGTTGTCGCCGACTGCATGAGCCAATACCTTCCCGTCTTCTGGCTCGAAACGATCCACACCCAGGAGTGAATCCCACACCACGACAACACAACCGGAGGAATCATGCTCATCCTGCTGGGCGTACTCCCGATCCTCGCCGTCACCGCACCCATCTGGGTCCCGATCTGGTTGGGCACCCAAATCAGCGGAGCGGGCGACATCACCCCGTGACGTAATCCGCAACCAGGGCAAGGGTTTCCTACCGAGTCCCTTCCGAACAGCAGACACGCCCATCGGCAGTTGCGGACGTTCAGCCGCTGCGGATCGCCACAGCCGGTCGATCTTCCGCAGTGCCGCACTGGCCAGGTTCAGTCAGCGCGCCACGCGTCCCACCGCGCACTTCAATTGACTGACTCTAGCCCATAGCCAGCTCCCGAGCGGCGAGCCAGCAGCTCCCCGCCACTTCAATGGGACCTACAACGCCGACCGCCGATAGATGCGCCGCGCTACCGACATATCGACGGAAATCCGCAGTTCACGACGGGTCCGGGTTGTTGTGGATGCTGTACGTGCCACCCCGCAGATTCGAACCGACACAACAGCTTTGCACGGCGCGCTGCCCCCCACCGACCGGGACCCAGGCAACGTCGAGGCGGTCGTGCGATCGCCGGGTCGGCCACCCAACGATCACAGGCCCATTCGTCCCACAACGTCCATAGGAAAGCGCCTGGTAGCCATATGGTTCACTTAACATCCACAACTGACCGAGATGCCCGTTTCGGCGTGATGCCAACGGCGATGCCAAGAACCTCGATAAATGTTGAAAGGCGTTCCTGGAAACTATTGGCCAGGAACGCCTTTCGTAGTAGCGGGGACAGGATTTGAACCTGCGACCTCTGGGTTATGAGCCCAGCGAGCTACCGAGCTGCTCCACCCCGCGTCGGGTAATGACAACCGTACACAGGGGGCGGAGGATGCGCCTAATCGGCTCGTCAGGGGCTGTTTTCAGGCAGGCGTCGGGGTGGGGTGCAGGGGTTCGGGGGTGGAGTGGTCGGTGGTGGTGAAGTGGCGGGCGACGAGCATGAGGGCGAAGGCCGTGAGGAGCATGGCCACCAGGACCGCGATCGAGGTCCAGAACATGGTGTCGTACAGGGCGATGTCGGCGCGGATGACGGCACGGCGGGCGAAGGTCATCGGGGCGATGTCCTCGAAGGGACGGAACGCGGGAGGGGTTGTGCCCGCGGGGAATACACCGCCGAAGGTGAAGATCTGGAACATATAGAAGGCGAAAGCGGCGATCGAGCCGGTGACGCGGCCGAACACCACGATGAACAACTGCGTGGTGACCGCGGCCACCGCGCCGACCAAGACGATCACGGCCGCCATGACCGGCCACTGCTCGGGCGACCAGCCCGCCGAACTGCCGTAGCCGGCGGCCAGCGCGGTCAGGACGATGACACCGGCCGCGCCGACCGCGGAGCCCCGCAGCAGAGGTACGGCGGTGCGTCGCCAGGGGGTGCGGCCGGTCGCGGCTCCACGCCACGGGCGCACCAACATCCAGAGCACGATGGCGGCCAGGAACGCGCCCATGACCACCAGGACCGGGCCCGCGCCACGAGCGATCTCCTTGTGGCTGCGGTCGCCGCCGCGGACCAACTGGCTCGGCTCCTGGTTGCGGACGTCCATGGTGACGGGCTGGGCGATCACGTCGGCGGAGGCCGTGGTGTCGGTGATGTGGGGGGCGGCGGAGGCGCCGTCGCGGAGGCCGGAGTCGAGTTGGGTGGCGCCGTCGTCCAATTGGGTGACGCCGGAGCGGAGTTCGTGGCCGCCGTCGGCGAGTTGGCGGAGGCCGGTGGAGAGTTCGGTGGCGCCCGCGCCGAGTTGGATCGCGCCGTCTCGGAGCTGGGTGGAGCCGTCGGCCAGGGCCAGCACGCCGGCGCGGTATTCGGCCTTGGGGTCGGTGAGCTGGCGGGCCAGTTCCTTGGTGCCGTCACGCAATTGGGTGAGCTGGCCGACCAGGGAATCGGGGTCGCCGGGGCGCTGGCCGATCAAGCCCTTCAGCTGGGTGGCGGCGTCGGCCACGGACGGGTCGGGGTTCTTGCTCAGCTCGTCGAGCAGCGGGTTCAGTTGGGTCGCGAGCTTTCCGGCGGGTTCGACCACGTCGAGCAGGGGCGTGATGATCTGGTCGACGCCGTCGCGGATCTGGGTCGCGCCGGTGCCGAGCTGGTCGGTGCCGGTGATCAGCTCGTGGGCGCCGTCGGCGAGTTGCACGGTGCCGGTGTGGAGTTCGCGGGTGCCCGCGACCAGTTGGGAAGCGCCGGTGGCGGCCTCGTCGAGACCGCTCGAGAGTTGTCCGGAGCCGTCGGCCAGCTGAGCGGTGCCCTGCGCCAACTGGGTCGCACCCTTCGACGCGTCGCCGATGCCCGCGCCGAGACTGTTGACGCCGACCAGGATCTGCGAGGCGTAGCTGCGGCCGATGGTGGCGGCGATCTGATTCTGGGCGTCGGCGATCACGCTATTGGCGACGGCGGGGCCGAGGGTGCCGTTGAAGTCGTTGTACCAGACCGCGATTCGGGCGCGCTGCGGCACGGGATCGGTCACGCTCAGCACACTGCGAGTGAAATCCGCGGGGATGACGACGGAGAACGCGTAGCGGCTCTCGCGCAGGCCCTGCACGGCTTCAGCGCTGCTGACCCGATGGAACTGCAGCTCGCCGCCGGACACCAGGGTGTCGAGAATCTCGGTCCCCATGTTCTGGGCCTTGCCGTCGGAGACGCCGCCCACATCGTCGCTGGCGACCGCCACCGGAATCCGCTTCAGATACAGTTCCGGGTCCCACATGATCCACATGTAGACCGCCGAGATGAGCGTCGGCACCACCAGGAACAGCACCACCAGGACCCGGAGCGGACCCGAGGCCCGGCGCGTCCGGAGCAGCTCGCCGATGCGTGCGCGAATGGATGTCGATCTGTCTGCCACGGCGAAACCCCGATACTGCCCAGTGAAACGGTCGAGCCCAAGCTAGTTGGTCGCTCGTCCAGTATGTGGGGATTCGGGGAAATTGTCCTGCCGAGTCAGCGAATCGCGTCCACCACCAACGCGGTCGTGTTATCGGTGCCGCCACGCGCGAGCGCCGCACCGACCAACCCCTCCGCGACCTGACCCACCGAGGAACCCTGCGCCAGGATCGATTTGATGAGCGGCATGCCCAGCTGCTTGCCCACCCCGTCACTGCACAGCAGCAGCCGCCCCGCGCTCGACCCGGTGGAGGCCCGGCCGATGTCGCCGGGGCGCACCGTGCGCACCGACGTGGTCACCAGATGCCGCATGCCGGGCAGCGGATCGTGCCCGCGCGCCCGGAAGTACTCGGCCACCGTGTGATCGGTGGTCATGCGGTGCAGGACACGGCCGTTCCAGCGGTAGGCCCGGCAGTCTCCGACCCACGCGACATCGCACGGACCGTCCGGCTGCCCCTGGCTCGGCAGCACCGCGACCACCAGCACACAGTCGGCGGCCGACTCGGGTAGCTCGTCCACCAATCCCTTTTGCGCCGCCAGGATTGCGGCCTGCGCGCCCTCCGTAACCGCCACCTTCGCCGCGATCGAGGCCGCCAGCCGCGCCGCCCGGGCCGCCGCCAGATGATCACCAACCCCGTCGGCCACCACGAAAGCGCTGCGCCCACTTCGCGTATCCGTGAAAGTGGCGAAGGCGTCCGCGTTGACGGTCCGCCGCCCCAGCCGGGTCACCCCCGACCCCGCAACCCGGACGAGCAGCGCGCCGGCATCGGCTTCTTCCACCTCGATGGCTTCGGTGTGCACGACCCGACCTCCTGGGACTCGGTCTCACGGGGTGCTGACGACCAGCACTACCCATTCAACGGGCGAAACCCCTGCTCCGCTCCCGAATTGCCTGTGGGCTTGCTGAGGAACCGCCGAACCGACCCCGCGTATTCAGTGCTACGCCATGTAACGGATACCATCGCATTCGTGGCCAAGCTGAAGGTTTCCGTAGACGTCCCGATCCCGCCCGACCAGGCCTGGTCGCACGCCTCCGACCTGCCCGAACTGGACAAGTGGCTGACCCTGCACGAAGGCTGGCGCGGACCGATCCCCGACGACCTCACGCCCGGCACCCGGCTCATCGGCGTCGCTACCGTCAAGGGCTTCCGCAACCGGGTCACCTGGACGGTCAAGACCGCCGAACCCCCGAACCGCCTGATCCTCAACGGTTCCGGAATCGGCGGCACCAAGTTCGGCATCGAACTGCGCGTCGCACCCAGTTCGAACGGCTCGCAGGTCACCGCGAACTTCGAACTGGGCGGCGCACCCCTGTTCGGGCCCATCGGCTCGGCGGTCGCGCGTGCCCTGCGCGGTGACGTCGAGCGATCCCTGGAACGCTTCGTTCAGCTCTACGGCTGAATTTCTCGCAGTGCCAGGCGAATTCGAGACCCGAAGAGTCGGCACTCCATAACTTCCGATCAGAAATCACGAATTCCCTTCCACTGACAAGTACAAATTGTAAATACGAAGACAGCGATCCCGTGTCTAGAATTCAGATCATGCAGGTGCATACCCAACAATTGCGCTGCCTCATGACGGTCGCCGAAGAGAAGAGTTTCGCCAGCGCCGCGCAGCAGCTGTGCATTTCCCAGCAGAGCGTGAACGCGCAAATGAGGCAGCTGGAGCGGGCGCTGGACATCGTCCTGTTCGCCCGCACCACACCCGCCATCGAGCTGACCGCGGCCGGTTCGGCGTTTCTGCGGGACATCAGCCGAATCGACAACCTGGACACGGCGATCGAACGCGCCCTCGATATCCAGCACGCGGAGCAGGATCGCCTCGTCCTGGGGACGCTCGAAGGCGCGGCTCTTACCCTCACCGAACCGATCCTCGACGCGTTCCAGCAGCGCCATCCCGGGGTCACCGTGCAGCAGCGGCAGTCCAGCTACGACGACCCGAGCGCGGGGCTTCGAGATGGCGCGGTGGACGTCGCACTCGTCCGGCGGCCCTTCGCCGACAAGGGAATTCACTGCGAAACCCTGTTCGCCGAACCCCTGATGGTCATGCTCCCCACCGACCACAGGCTCGCCGACCACACCCGGGTCCACGTCGGAGACCTGGTGGACGAGACCATGATCGGCGCGTCCTCCAAGGACCCCGAATGGAACGCCTTCTGGGAACTGGACGCCTACCGCGACGGCCGCCCGGCACCGATCACCCACCGCACCGCGTCGGCGCTGGAATCCCAGTACAAGGTGCCACTGGGCCTCGGCATCGTGGTCACGGTGGCCGCCGCACGCTGGCTGCCGTTCCCGGGGATCCGGCTGGTGCCGATCACCGGCGCCGCCCCGAGCGAGGTCGCCGTCGGCTGGCGCGCGGCGGGCGAGAGCGCCCTGGTGCGCTCATTCGTCGACGTGGCCACGAAGATCCGGGACACCCGCCACGACCTGGTCGACCCGCTGCAGCGCCCCGACTTCACCGACCGGACGATGCCGTTCCAACCGTAATCGTCGATCACAAAGCAACCGCGGGACAATTCGACTCCCCCGCCGACATTCTTCCGGTGTTCCGGGAGACCGAATTGTCTTTGGCACGTCAACCGATGTCCCGCTGGACACATGCGGCCGAGAGAGACGTCGCCTATTACCGTCGCGGCCAATAGATTTCACTGAACACAGTTGACGGGGGCACCGCTGTGCGGTGCCACCCCATCGGCTCACGTCGAGACGTCCTATTTGGTGGTGATCTTCAGGCCGGGGTTGGCATCGAGGATCGACTTGATCGGCTGCCCGTACGACTGCTTGGGGCCGTCGCACTCCCAGCGATCGGTGCCGACCGCGATACCCAGTGCCTTGGTGCCAGTCACCATGGCTCCACCGCTGTCTCCCGGAATCACGCACAGCGTCGCGGAGAAGGTGTTGGGCACCTTGGCGCCGTGAGGACCGGTGTTGATGGGCACGTTGACGGCGGTGATGACGCCGCAGGTGTATTGGGTGGTGTCGCCGGACTTGCACACCGGTGCCCCGACCACGGGATCGGCGGTGCCGGTGATCCGCACCGGGTCCCCGCCGTAGGTATCGACGAAGTTGTTCTTGAAACGGGGAGCGGCACTGTCGTCGATCTTGATCAGCGCGTAGTCGCCGCCATTGACGACGACCTTGTCGAATTCGCCGACTTTCTCGTGCTCGAGGCTTGCCCTCTTCCTCACCCACGTGGCGTAGGCGCCGCCCGCGTCCTCGCGGTGTGTGTCGCAGTGTCCGGCGGAGATGTTCACGACGTTGCCGTCACCGTCGACGGCATTGAAACCGAACGAGCAAGGAGGCTGGGGGTCCGTGTCGTGCTCGGTGTCGTAGCCCTGGCCACCCATGATGGCGTTGGCGGCCGGCGGCTTAGGCGTAGTGGTGGTCGGCTTGGGTGTGGTGGTGGTGCCGCCAGCTTTGGCGACGGTGACTTGCTGGGTGGTGGTCGATCCGGCGACACCGTCGCGGCCGGAGAAGATCGCCTTGACGGTTATCTTGCCGGCGGTCTCGGGGGACCACTCCATGGTGGCGGTGCCGTCAGCTCCGACGGGCTGTTCTTCGTAGCTGTTCTTGTCGTCCTCGAAGGTGACCGTGCCGCCCGCCCCCGCGGGGCTGACCTTCGCGGTGAGGGTCATGACCTTGTCGACGGTTGCCCCGGTGATCGGGTTGAGGGTGATGGTGCTCTGCCCGGCCGGCGGCTTGGGCGTGGTGGTGGTCGGCGGTGTCGTGGTCGGCGGTTCCGCCGAACCGAGAGCCGGCCCCAGCACCGTGCGCACGAACCCCAGGAAGTCGGGCAACTGCAGACTCGACCCGTCGGCGACCTCGCGCACATTCAACGCGACGTCGTTGCGGACCGGATCGATCGTGGCACCACCGACGCGGCCCGACAGCGCCGCGGGCAGATTCTGAATCCACCCGGTCAACTGACCGAGCTGGTCGAGCAGGGTGCGCTCGCTGCGCGGCTGATCCTGCACCCGGTACCCGGCGACCTCGACCGCGGTACGCGCGGCAGCCCGATCCGGTCCCGCAGCCACACCGATCATCGGCGCACCTGCCTGATCGAGCCAGGCACCGGCGAAGGACTCGGGGAACTTCGCGCGCATCGAATCGGCGAACGCCGCCAACTGCTGCCCGGCGTCCGCACGCTCGAGGTACTGGGCCGGCGTGAGCCCCAGATCGCGCTGGATCGCGGCCACCAAGGCGGCGGGCAGCGCGGGCGACGCCGGTGCGTCGGGCTCGGCGTGTACAAGGGACACTGCGGGCGCGGCAACGAGCAGCGCTGTGGCGCCGATCATCGCGGCGCGGCGGGTGTGAATTCTGCGCATGAGGGGTCTTTCGGATTGCGGGTATCCGGGCCCGACCGGAAGGTCGGACCCGGACCGGTGCGGAATGAATGTGAGCCCTTCAACTCACACCGAATAAGCTATCCAGGACCGGATTCGAAGAGAAATCACTCTTTCCGATCCACCCACAACCGCGAATTGTTGTTCATTACAGGCGCATTCGGTCGCCGATCGGAGCGACCGGCACCCTGGTTGCGCGCATGATAGCGATCAGCCGTTCCAGGTCCGCTATGCGCTTACGGAGTCGCCTGTTCTCTTCGGAAATTCGCACGTAGCGGCTCGATTCGCCGACTCCCGCTTCACTTTCCGCCTGCCTGATCCACAGGCGCAGTGCTTCGTGATGCACCCCGAGTTCGGCTGCCATTCCGCGGAAGGTCGGCTTGGGATCGGATTCCCGGTACAGCCGGACGGCGTGCGCCCGCAGCGTATCCGGGTACTTCTTGGGCGGCGCCACGGCGACCCCCTTTCTGGTCGACGCCGAAAGACGTTAGCCCACAAGCAAACCCAAGTGAAATCAGAATTTTGTGGCCATTGACAACCACTGGCTGTCAATCGCGCCGGATGCGCTCCCTCGGCCGATCCAGACCCTACCCGACCTGAAATCTCTCGATAAATCATTCTTTGTTGCCGATTGCCACGTTCGACTTGTCAATCGTGGCCGCAATTGACAGATCCACCTTGTGAATGAACCCGAGATTCTGATTTTTCTTGCCCCCCTTGGTGTTCTAGCGTAATCACGACATTCGGGCGCGAATTGCGAAGCCCCGAACCCTCCCATTCCACGCCCTATTGCCGGAGGAGTACATCCATGAAGCCCAGCCTCGTGCGAGCGTCCGTCGTCACGTCCCTCGCGCTGCTGCCGCTCGGCCTCGCCGCGAGTCCCGCCCAGGCGGATCCGCAGGCTCCGTCGACCGTCGATTTCCAGTGCCAGGCCAAGCCCCCGATCGGAGAGGCGCAGACCTTCACGATGGCGCTGGGGGTGTCGGGCGCCGCACCGAGCGTCGCGAGCGTCGGTGAGGCGGTGGCGATTACGCTCACGCCGGCTGCCCAGCAGGTCACCGACTCCGTCTCCGGCCATGCCCTCCGTAGTCTGCGCGGATTCAAGCTGTCCATGCCGGTTCCGACGAATTCGACGTATGTGTCGAGCACGGTTTCCGGCGGCACGGTCGCCGCGACGGTCGGGCAGTCGGGTGGCCGGATCACCCTCGACGCGCCCGGAACCGCTGCGGCCGGAGCCAGTTTCACCCTGCCCGCGGTGACCGTGAACGTCACCGCGTCCGCGGCCGGGACCATCACCAGCACTCTGGCGGGCACCAGCTTCGACGATCCGGGTCTCACCTTCACCGCATCGGTGGATTCGGGCACGATCCTCGGCGCGATCGACGTGCCCGTGAAGTGCTATCCCGGTTCCGCGCCGACCCTGACCAGGACCACGGTGACGGCCGGGAACCCGGGCGGCAACCCCGGTGGTACTCCGGGCGGCAACTCCGGATCCGGAAACAGCAACTCGGGGTCGTCGCGTCTGCCGGGCCTGGCGGCCCTCACCGGTTCCGCCGGCTCCTAGGCGAGACCCGACACCGCGAAAGAACGTGCGAGCCGATAGATCCCGGCTCGCATACGGCCCCTCCGCAGCGGGGGCCTGTCGGGCACTGCCGGCCGCCGGTTCTTCTCCCACAGCCGGATCGGCCGGCGGTGCTCGACGCATCGGACGGAGTTCCGAAATCCCGTCAATGACAAAGGACATCCCCATGACACACGTAACCGCCCGCGCCGCCGTCGGCGCGGCCGCCACCGTCGCCCTCGGCGCGGTGACGCTGCTCGGTTCCGCCGCCGCCGGCGCGGCCCCGACGACGATCAACTGGGACAACGGCTCGAGCCACTACACCCGGACGGTGAGCAATACGACTCCGCGGGTGGGTGAGAAGATCACCGTCAGCACCAAGATCGAGCGGACCGGCTCGGAGGAGAAGATCAACTGGTTCAAGGACTTCCACGACGCCTGCCTGACCTATGTCACGAATTCGGCGAAGCTGACCGACACCAGCGGCGAGCACCCGGTCGAGCCCTACCTGGAGATCAGGGACGACTTCATCGCGGGTGATTTCACCGCCACCAGCTACAAGGTGGTCGCGAAGGCGGGCTCACCGGCCCTATTCAGCGCCCAGTACACGGTCGGCACCGACTGCGAGGAGGGCTCGCAGCTCGACAGCGGTATCGAATACCTGTCGAGCGCCGGGAAAGCCAGCTTCACCAACCAGGGGCCCGCGATCACGGTCTCCAAGGCCTCGACCGCCACTTCCACCACCACGCTCGCGCCCGTGACCGGCGCGGTGGCCGGCAAGGCCGTCGCCCTGACCGCGACCATCGCGCCGGCCCAGGCCGGAGGCTCGGTCACCTTCAAGGACGGCAGCACCGTCATCGGCACCGCCCAGGTCGGCAGCAACGGCAAGGCGACCGTCCAGTGGACGCCCGCCGCCGCCGGACAGCACACCATCACCGCCGAATACTCCGGCTCCAACGCCGCTTCCGGCTCCCAGGCGACCGCGAGCGTCACCGTCACGTCCTCGGGCGGAACGGGCGGCACCGGCGGCACCGGCGGCACGGGTAGCGCCGACGGCATCCTCAGCAGCCTCGGCTCCCTGCTCGGCGGCACCGGCGGCACCGGTAGCGCGGACGGCATTCTCAGCAGCCTCGGCTCCCTGCTCGGCGGCACCGGGTCCAGCAAATAGCCACGACCCCGCCGGCTGAACACAGAGCGGCCCGGAACCACAAGGTTCCGGGCCGCTTTCCTGTCTGGTTCCCAGCTACGAGAACATCGGCGATGAGATGCATCCGGGCGTCGCGAGGTGACCGCTCACGTAGGCGGAATTGCCCCAGCCGGTGGCGTGGTCCGCGGACCACGCCGCCCCGCGACAGCGGCTCCGGCGCCGACCTGGTCGCCCGCGGCGAACGCGCCGCGATAGCGGCTCAATTCGCCAGCAGGCGTTCCAGATCCGGTCGACGGCGACTGGCTCGGCCCATCCGGCAACGATCCAGGCGTGCCCGGAGAGACCTGAACCCATTGGGATCCAACAAGTCCCGGCAGAGGACACTGCGTCCTCGCCCGGACACAGATCGAGCCGCACCCGGTTGGCCGGGTGCGGCTCGAGTTACTCAGCGAGCGTGCCTACTTGAGTTTGCGGCAGTACAGGGCGTCCGGGTGACCGCCTCGGGAGTTCCAGGAGAAGCCGATGCCCGCGGCGTACTCGTCGGAGTTGCACTGGCCCTTGTAGTGGTTGGCAGCGTAGTCTCCGCCTTCGCCGGAGGCTGGGCGGTTGTCACCCTTGTCGTCCCACACGGTGCGACCCGCGCCGGCGAGGGGGATGCGGCCGGGGGCGCACAGGATGGCGGACATGCCGCCACCGTTCAGGCTGTAGCCGATCATGAACTGCCCGTTCTGGCACTGGTATTTGGTGAAGCCGTTGGCCCAGTCGGTGTCCACCTTCTCCTCGTTCACCTTGTTCGCGAGCGTGCCAGGCCTCCACAGGTCGCCCTCGTTGGAGTCAGTGCACAGACCTCGCCTGCCTGTCGCGCTGATCCCGATCAGACGCTGGTCATCGGGGCACACCATTTTCGTTGCGCCCGAATCCCAATCGTTGCCCGCCCGCAGCGACGCATTGTGGTCGGAGTTGGTGCCGTAGAGCATCGACCAGGCGCGCACGGGCGAGACCTGCCCGGACTTGCCCTTCTCGCCCACCAGTCGACGGAAGTACCCACCGCGCCAGTCACCACCGTTCGAGGTGACACTGCTCAGGTTGCCGTCGGCGGCGTAACGCAGCAATCCCCAGTTATCGCCTTGATCCGGGGTCTGGTAACCGACGATCGGCCAGTAGGCCCAGTCCAGGTCGCGGCTGATCAGGTAATCGACCATGTTCGCGAACCACGCTTTGTCCTGCTCACTGCCCTGGGTTCCGACGCCGAATTCACTGATCCACACCGGTGCGGTGAAGTGCTTGTCGGGCGTCGTCGCCACATACCCGGCAAGCTCGTCCATCGAGCGGAACAGGTCATCGCGCGACATCTCGCGGAAGCGAGTGTCGTGGGTTTCACCCAGGCCGGTCGCGCCGGTGTGGTTCGGGCCGATGTAGCCGTAGAAATGCGCGCTGTACACGACCTTGTGTGAGCGGGTGAGCGTCGAGCTCAGCCAGCTCTGCGGCTTCAGCATGGGGCGTTCGTGCGGGAACAGGTCGGAGGGGATGCCGGTCCAGTTCAGGCCCTCGATCATGATGAGCAGATTCGGGTTGGCGGTGGTCAGGATTCGATCACCGGCCTGGCGGGAGGCCGCCTCCCAGTCCTGGTTGTCGCCCCAGCCCACATTGGGGTCGTTCCAGGTGGTCCGCCGGATCTCGTTGCGCAGGTCCGCGCCGATGACCCCCGGGTTGCTCTTGTACCGGGCGGCCATGAACGCCCAGTCGTCCACCCATTTTCCGGTGTCCTGGCCCGAATTCCAGAATTCGTTGCCGTCGTTCGAGCAGCACCATTTCGTCGTGGTGGTGTGGTTGTTGAGGATGACGCCGAGCCCGGCATCGGTCAACGCCCGCACCGCCCGGTCGTACACCTCGAGCGGCTTGAGGCCATTGAGCGAGGGATTGGCGGTCAGGCCCCGCACCGGCCGGTCGTCGGTGATCATCTCGTTCGAGAACGGCAGCCGAATGCTGTTCAGCCCCAGCGCCTTGAAGTCCTTGACCAGCTTGTCCATCGAGACGCGCTCCAGGCCGAGCGGTGCTCGATGACCGACTTCGCCGCCCTGATTGTTGGCCGGATCCTCGTCGTCGCCATTGCCGTTCCAGGTACCGCTGGAGCCGTGCCAGTTACCGGATTGCAGTTTGACCCGGTTCCCGTTCGCGTCGACGATATAGCGCCCACGGGTACTGAGCGGGCCTTTCAGATCCGATCCCCCCGGGCCCGAGCCCCCGCAACCGGCAGATCCGGTGAAAAGGCACGGCCAAGCTTCGCTGGTAGGCGCGAAATACATCCCCAGGGCAAGCAGCATCGCGGAGACCAGGGTGAACGCCGACAGCGCCTCCCACCCCGGCCGCCGTCGAAAACGGTATTCAGTCAACGTCATTCGAGTTCCTCATCCGAAGGTCGATCACCGGTGCTACTTACTGGAACCGGTCCCGAGCAGCGAACCGAGGCTGCCGGTGGAGACGCCGCCGCCCCCGTCGCCGTCCTTGGCGACGGTGATGAACGGTCCGTAGCTGTTGTAATCGCCCTTTCCGAGCGAACCCATGTAGGACGCGCCGCTCGAGAGGGGGACGCCGCGGGCGCAGCTCGCGCCGACGGTGTACTTCACGGTGAAGGTGGCCGGGCTGGCGGCCTTGACGAATACGCGGTAGCTGGTGGCCATGAAATCGCCCGCGGTGAAGCCGGGCTTGACCTCGAGATAGGGCTCGACAGCCTTGTCGCCGGTGCCGTCGTTCATCGTGGCCGAGCCGGTGACGTAGGTCAGGCAGGCGTCGTGAAAGTCCTTGACCCAGTTGAGCTGCAGGTCGGGACCGGTGCTGCGCTCGAACTTGGTGGTGACCGTGATGGTGTCGCCGGCCTTCGGATTGGCGTCACTGACGGTGCGGGTGACGCTCGCGACGCGGTCGGTCCACGTGACGGAGTCGGGGGCGGCGTGCGCCACGCCGGTGCTCAGCAGGGTCAAGGCCGCCGCGGCGGTCACGGTGCCGGCGGCGATACCGTGCCGAGTTGCTCGGTGTGTCATTGAATTCCTTCGGACGCAATACGGTTGATTGGAACGTCGAACCGGGCGCGGCCGACTCATCGGCAGAACTGTAGGGCGATGTCTTTTCCCTGTGAAACGCTGATTTCGGATGGATCCACAGGTTTTGATTGTGAAAGCATTTCGCCGGGTCAGCGCCCTGATTCAGGGCGGCACGGCCACTGCCGGTCCCCCATTCACGGCCGATGAATTCGCCTGCCGCGGCTCGGCCACTAGAATCTGGGCATTCGCACAGGATGCCGGATGCCTGTGCGCCGAACAGGGTTTGGGAGGCATGGGCGGTCCCGCGCGCGAGCAACCCCGACAGGAACGCAGCCGGCTGCGGCGCGAGGCGCTGGTCCGCGCGGCGCTGGAGTTGATCGCCGAGCAGGGACCCGCGGCGGTGACCCATCGCAAGGTGGCGGCCCGCGCCGAACTGCCGGGCGCGACGACCGGATACTTCTTCGCCTCCGTCCAGGATCTGATCGACGAGGCGCTGGCGCTGCAGGTCCGCGACCGCATCGCCGAATTCGGGCCGATGTTCGAGAACGCCCTCGCCGAACGCCCCACCCTCGACGAACTGCTGCGGCTCATCGCGGTCACCGCCGCCCGCTCCCGTACCGCGGTGATCGCCCAGTTCCAGCTGTACCTGGACGCGGGGCGGCGACCCGAACTGGAAGGTCCCGTCACCGAGGCGCTCGAACAGTTCGAAGCGCTCGCCTCCCGGGTGCTGCGCGCCTGCGGGGCCGTCGATCCCGAGGAGGCGGCGGGACAGATCGTGGCCATGATCGATGGTTTCCTGCTGCATCGCCTCGGCCGACCGCGCACCCGCGCGGTGGAAGCCGATTCCCTGCATCAGGCGTTGCGCGCGCTGACGCTGTCGCATCTCGCCGGGCCCGAACGCGACGCGGCCGACCGGCTGCTGCGGCGACGCGTCGGGCCGGAACCCGAGTAGCTCTCCGAAACCCCCAGCGGCACAGCGAATCACCAATAAATCCTGTACAAACGCACAGATTCGAATAATCTGTACACTCGCACAGATTTCAGCCTCGATCGAGATGAGGACATATGCGTTCCGCACTGACCGGCCTCGCCGCCGCGGCGGCTGTCGCGACAATGCTCACGACGCCCGCGGCGGCCGACGCGGGCCCGCACGGTTATGAGGAGTACGTCGCCCTGGGCGACTCGTTCGCGGCCGGACCCCTGGTACCGGCCCAGAGCGGCGACTCGGCGAGCTGCCTGCGGTCGGTCGACAACGGGTATCCGGCACGACTGGCCGCCACCCTGGGCATCCGGAACTTCCGTAACGTGACCTGCTCCGGAGCCAAAGCCCAGGACTTCGACAAAGCCGGTCCCGGATGGGGACGCGGCGCGACACCGCAGTACGACGCCCTCAGCGCGAGCACCGACCTGGTCACCCTCACCATCGGAGCGAACGACGCCGGACTGTTCCAGGACCTGCTCGGCTGCTTGAGCCCGGCGCCGGACAACACCGCCCGCGCCTGCGTGGACCGCTTCACCGGCGGCGGCGTCGATCAACTCGCGGACAAGGTGGACGCCGCCGCCTCGACCATCGGCGCCACCCTCGACGAGATCGCGCGCCGCGCACCCCGCGCGCGCGTCATGATCACCAGCTACGGCCAATACCTGCGCCCCGGCGGATGCCCGGACCTCGCGGCCCCGATCACGGCCCGCGACGCCGACTACCTGCAGACCACCATCGACCGTCTCGGCGACCGCATCACCGACCAGGCCGCCATGCACAGCGCGACCTTCGTCGATCTGCGTCGAGCGAGCCTCGGACACGACTCGTGCGCCGCCCCGCGGGACCGCTGGATCGAGCCACTGCTGCCCGCCTCCCCGGCCGCGCCGTTCCATCCCAATGCCCAAGGCGGACAAGCCTTCGCGAATCTGATCGCAGAGGCGCTGTGAGGAAGTAGCGGGAGAGGATCGAACACCTGCGGACGATCAGTCCGCGACCAGGTTCATGCGGAGGAACTCGGTGATGCGGAGTAATTTCGGTGGACGCACCGCCCCGTTGAGGAAGGCCTGGATGGCCTCGTCCGCTCCGACCAGGCGCGGTGCGGTGAGTTCCACGTCGGCCCCGTCGATCCGGAGGACGGCTCCGCCGGCCGCCAGGACATTGCGCACCCAATCCGAGCGCGATCCGTACACGGGGACGAACAGGTAGCCGCCGTCGACCGGGTAGGCGTCCATCGGGGTGCGATACGTCGCGCCGGAGACCCGGCCGACGTGTGTCAGCACTGGCCACTTCCCGCTCGCGATCGCGCGCGGGTTGAACACCCGCTTGTTCACGTGCCCCCACCATCTCGGCATCGGCATGGTGCATCTCCTTCTGACGGTAGTGCGCATGACTTCGCGGCCTTACGCGCGTAAGTCACCCTTACGTGTGTAAGGTTGGCTTACGATCGTAAGCCTGTCAACACCTCGTCCAGGGAGCCGCCGTGTCGCGACCATCGCAACCACTGAGCAGGGAACGCGTGCTGGAGGCCGCCATCCGAGTCGCGGATCGCGGTGGCGTGGAAGCGATCACGATGCGGCGGGTAGCTCAGGAGCTGGGCGTGGAGGCGATGTCGCTGTACCACCATGTGCCCAACAAGGACGGCCTCCTCGACGGCGTCGTCGACACGGTGTTCGCGGCGATCGAACTCCCCGCACCCGGAGGCGGCGACTGGCGTGACGCGATTCGCGTGCGCGCCCGGTCAGCCCGAGAGGTTTTCTCTCGGCACAGCTGGGCGCTCGGACTCATGGACTCCCGGCGCCACCCGGGACCGGCCACGCTCCGCAGCCACGACGCGGTGCTCGGCGTACTCCGCGCAGCGGGCTTCCCGCTTCCGCTCGCCGCGCACGCGGTGTCGCTCATCGACAGCTACACCAGCGGATACGTTCTCCAGGAAGCGAACCTGCCGGCGACGACGCCCGCCGACGTCGGCGACGTGGCGGGCGCGATCCTCGAACGCGTGCCGCCCGACCAATTGCCGTACCTGCGGGAAATGATCGTCGACCACGCCCTCGGGACGGACTACGACCACACCGGCGAATTCGCCTACGGCCTGGACCTGATCCTCGATGCGCTCGAGGATCGCCGGAAGCTCGGCTAGTCCCAATCGAACCAATCGAAGAACTCGAACGGCAGTAGATGCTTGTACCAGCCCGGAGGGATTCCCCAGCCCGGAGGGAACAAGAAGTGCTTGCTATCCCTGACCTGGTCCGAGTGCTGATCGACAGGGGTGGGGGCGTAGTTGGTGACCACATCGGCCTGGGTCGGTACGGTCACGGCGGTGACCGGAGCCACCGCAATAGCACCGGCAAGGACGGCCCGAGCCACCGTTTGCCTGGTCATTGCGAACATTGCTGAACCTTTCTGATGATCGAACGGTCGCATCATCGCGATGCTCCCGAATCCCGCACTGTCGGCGGTGTACGACGAGGTCGACCGCGCGCGGGGAATGCCACGAAGGCCCAGGGGCAATGCCGGGGGTCTGCGCCCCCGCAGAGGGGGCCGACGTGCGCCACGGTAGGCAGTCAAGGTCAACGGCGGGCTACGTTCGCGCCGATTCTCGGAGTAGATCAAGCGCGACATCGACCCCCCGCCGAGCTGGGCGCGGCGCGCTGCTTCGAGACCGAGGACACGATCTGGGCCGGCGACGCCAACCTCCGGTTCCTGGCGAACAGTTGGCGCGTACTCGTCCGTAGACGCGAGAAAGGCCCGGAACCTGATGGTTCCGGGCCTTTTCGTAGTAGCGGGGACAGGATTTGAACCTGCGACCTCTGGGTTATGAGCCCAGCGAGCTACCGAGCTGCTCCACCCCGCGTCGGTGAACACAACATTACACACGGCCGAGCAGATGCACCAAATCGACTGGTCAGGCGGGATTTCACGGGGATGTGAGCACGCTGGGCGAAGGTCGCGGAGCGAATCGGACCGGACGGTTGCCCGTAAGCGGAGTAATCGAAGTGAAAATCTCCCATTTGAGAGCCTCGCGTACGCGTATGGCCGTTGACATACGCCAGAAACGTGACCGGTGTCACAAATTCCCGGTGATTCGGGTCACATCACGGTGAGATAACAGACCGTTCCGGATCAGCATTTACAGCATAGCCAACCTGCATCAATGCCGATTCTCCAGTCATTCGCTTCATGCAATTCTGACGTTATCAAGACGTGATCTACCGAGATTTCCTCGTTATCGTCAGTCGCGGCCCGGACCAAACCTGCGATGGGCTCCGACTCGAACCGCTGCACTCCGGAAACCCTGTCCCGCGGTCGAGCACCCCGACTCCTGGGGACAGGGACACGGCGGAGCATCCGCGCCGGGCCGGTCGGCACAGGGAGGGAAAAACACATGAAACAGAACCGGAAGATCAACACCCGCGCCCTCGGCCTCGCCGCCGTCACCGGCGCACTTGTTGCCGTCCCGTTCGGCTTCACCGCGACCGCCTCCGCCGCTCCGGCCCACGACTGGGACGGCGTCGCCCAGTGCGAGAGCGGCGGCAACTGGGGCATCAACACCGGCAACGGCTACTACGGCGGCCTGCAGTTCTCGCAGAGCACCTGGGCCGCCAACGGTGGTTCCGGCAACGCCGCCAACGCCAGCAAGGCCGAGCAGATCCGCGTGGCCGAGAACGTGCTCGCCTCCCAGGGCGTCGGCGCCTGGCCGGTCTGCGGCCAGTACCTGCGCACGGGCATCTCCGAGCCCGAGCCCGCCCCGGAGCCCGCCGCCCCCGCGCCCGTCGCCCCCGCGGCCCCCACCGACCGCCAGGCCCTGATCGACCAGGCCAAGGGCGTCGCCAACACCGTCGCCGGGCAGCTGGGCATGCAGGATCAGTACAACCAGATCCTCGCCTCGAACGCCGGCCTCATCGAGACCTGGGGCAAGTAGCCCGAATCTCCTTCCTTTTCCGGAAGATACGGAAAGGTGCTGCGTCAATGGCGACGCGGCACCTTTCGCTATTTCGAGGCAATAATTCTTATTGTGCGACAGTAATTTCCGTGTCGCGCAAAGCGAAAGGCGCTGCCATCCAACGGATGACAGCGCCTTTCACGTCAACGGATCAGCTACCGGCCTTCTGGTAGTTGTTCACCGCGGTCTGCAACTGCTCGAGCGCCCTGCCCAGCGCGCCCAGATCGCCCGACTTCTGCGCGTCCTGCACCTGCCGCAACGCGTCGTCGAGCTGCTTCACCGCCGCGTCCTTACCGGTGGATCCGGTCGGCGGAGGCGGATTGGCCGGCGTCGCGCCCTGGGTGGGCGGCGTGGCCGCTTGTCCCGGTTGGTCGGTCGCGGCATTGCCGGCGGCCGGCAGGACCTGGTCGAGGGCTTCCTTGACCGTCGCACCGTAGCCGACCTTGTCGCGGTAGCTGGCCAGGACCTTCACCAGCTGCGGGAAGGACGGTGCGTTCGGACCGCCGGTATTGCGTTCCAGATACCAGGGTTCGACATAGAGGATGCCGCCATCACCGACCGGCAGGGTCAGCAGGTTGCCGTACTTGATCTTGTTGACATTGCCGCCCGTCAACAGGTTCCGGTCCCGCGACACTTGATCGGCCGTCGTCATGGACGTCTGCGTCTGACCCGGGCCCGCGGTCTGTGAATCCGCGGGCAACCGGAGCACCGTCAGCTTGCCGTAGTTCGCCGGATCCGAATTCGCCTGCAGGTAGGCGGACATGTAGTTCCGCTTGTAGCCCACGATGGCGCTGGTCAGATTGAACTGCGGCTTACCGGTTTTCGGATCGCCGAGCAGCACGTAGTACGGCGGCTGGTGGGCGCTGCTGGCCGCACCCTCCTGGGTCGGATCATTGGGCACCGACCAGAAGGCGTTGCCATTGAAGAACTCCACCGGATCGTCGACGTGGTACTTGGCCAGCATCTCGCGCTGCACCTTGAACAGGTCCTCGGGATACCGGAAGTGCGAACGCAGCTCGTCGGAGATCTCGCTCTCCGGCTTCACCGAGTTCGGGAACACGCCCATCCAGGCCTTGAGCACCGGATCGGTCTTGTCCACCTCGTACAGGCTGACGGTCCCGTCGTAGGCGTCCACCGTCGCCTTCACCGAGTTGCGGATGTAGGAGACTTCCTTGCGCGGTAGTAGACGCCCCGTGGCCTGGTCGATGCTGTCCTCGACCGCGCCGTCGAGCGGAGTCTTCTGCGCGTACGGGTAGTTGTCGAGGCTGGTGTAGGCGTCCACGATCCAGACGATGCGGCCCTTCACCACGGCCGGGTACGCATCGCCGTCGGCGGTCAGCCACGGCGCCACCTTGGTGACGCGCTCGCGCGGACTGCGGTTGAAGATGATCTTCGAGTCCGACCCGATGGCGCCCGAGAACAGGATGTTGCGCTCGGCGTACTTGGCCGCGAAGGCCAGCCGGTTGAACCAGTTGCCGATCTTCACGCCACCGGCGCCGTCGTAGGTGAACTGGTCGGTGGGGGTGTCGTATTCACGCGCGGTCTGGCCGTTCGCGCCGACGATGGCGTAGTCGGCGTCGGTCTTGGAGATCAGCTCGCCGTAGTAGATGCGCGGCTGATCGACCGGAATGGCCTCCTTGAGCCCGGCCTTCTTGGTGATCAGGTCGCTGACCGTGGACAGGTCGCCCACGGTGAACACGGGATAGCCGTAGCCGCCGTTGGAGTCATTGCCCGCGCTCTGCCCGGCCTGCTGGGATTCCTTGGGCGGGGCCGCGTTCACCTTGTTGGCGGGCGAGGCCACGAAGCCGTTGCCGTGCGTGTACACGGTGTGCTTGTTGAGCCAGTTGGTCTGGTTCTCCGACAGGTTCTGCGGCTGGAGTTCGCGCGCCGCCACCACATAGTCGCCCAGTTCACCGTTGACGGTGTAGCGGTCGATGTCGAGCGGGTCCGGGAAGCCGTAGAAGTTCTGCAGCTGCTGGTTGCGCTGAATGAACGTCTGGGTCAGCAGGTTCGGGTCCAGCAGGCGGATGTTCTTGATGGTCTGCTGGTCCGCGGGCGAGGAGACCTGCTCATTGGTCGCCACGCCCTTGTAGTTGACGTATTCGACCTTGTCCGGGGTGAGCCCGTACGCGGCGCGGGTGGCCGCGATATTGCGCTCGATATAGGTGCGCTCCTTGGTGGCCGCGTTCGGGCGCACCGAGAACTGCTCCACCAGCAGCGGCCACACCGCGCCCACCAGCACCGAGGACAGCACCAGCAGCGCCGCCGCCATGGCCGGAATACGCAAGTCGCGCAGCACGACCCCGGCGAAGAAGGCGATGGCGCAGATCACCGCGATGGACAGCAGGATCAGCTTGGCGGGCAGCACCGCGTTGATGTCGGTGTAGGAACCGCCGGTGAAGGTCGGCTCCTTGCGGGTGCTCGACAGCAGCGCGTACCGGTCGAACCAGTAGGCGACCGCCTTGAGCGCCACGAAGATTCCGGCCAGGATCGCCAGCTGCACCCGCGCGGAATTGCTCAGCGTGCCCTCCCGCCCCGACAGCCGCAGCCCGCCGAAGACGTAGTGCGCCACCAGGTTCGCGAAGAACGCGATCACCACCGCCACGAACAGCCAGTTCAGCACCATCCGGTAGAACGGCAAGTCGAAGGCGTAGAAGCCGACGTCGAGATGGAACTGCGGGTCCTGCACCCCGAACGAGCCGCCGTGCAGGAACAGCTGCACCGTCACCCAGTTCGACTGCGCCACCAGACCCGACAGCACGCCGATGAGCAGCGGGATGCCCAGGCCGAACAGACGCAGCCGGCTCATCACCGTGGTTCGGTAGCGGGCGATCGGATCGCCGGGACCGCTCACCGGCACGAATACCGGCCGGGTGCGGTAGGCCAGCAGCAGCGCCAGCCAGATGATCGCCGCCACGACCACCGCGACCACCAGGAACAGCAGCGCCCGGGTGAGAAGCACGGTGTGGTAGACGTTGCGGAACCCCACCTCCCCGAACCACAACCAGTTGGTATAGGCGTCGGTCAGCCGGGGCCCGACCAGTAACAGCGCGGCCAGCACCAGGGCCGTGACGAGCAGAATGCGGCTGCGTCGCGACAGCGAAGGTAAGCCGGTCGGGGGGCGCATGCCCACGATGCCACTCTCCCAGGGTCCGGCGACGTCCGAGCCGGGAAACCGGCGCCGAACGTCGCAGTCCGATGATGCGAGCTGGTCCCAGGGGACCGTTCGCGCCCCACTCTACGTAAAACGCCCGCCGCGCGGCCCAACACCTGCCGCGTCGGACAGGGATTCACGAGATGCGAGGATGACCGGGTGAATCCAGAGCAGTGGGCGGCGTCGGCCCTGTACCGGTGCATTCGGGAAGTCGCGGAGTATGCCGACGGTGAAGGCTGGGATCGGCCGCCGCAGATGTTCGCGCTGGTCCCGACCGCGGACCTGGTCGCCGCCGAGCCCGCGCTGCTCGATCAGCTCGACGAGAAGGACGCGCTGACTCCCATTGCGCAGGAGCCGTTCCCGGAGGACATCGCCGGGGAGGCCGACGCCATGGCGCTCGACGAATTCCTGGGCACCACCAGCTGGCCGGCCTCGGTCGAGGGCTGTGTGCTGGTACAGCAGATCGTGGTGCTGCCGCCGACCGCCGAACAGTCGCTCGACGACGCCATCGCGCCGCTGCTCGCCGACCGCGACGCCGCCGACCAGGCCGGTCGACAGGCGGCGCTCACCCACGCCGAACGCCGCGACGCCCGGCTGTACGTCGGCGTGCTGCGTGACGGCACCTCGCTGTCGCTGCTGCAGGTGCGGCCCAGCGAGGAGGAAGAGGACCCGTTCGGCGACCTCGACCTGCGCACCGCGCCGAACCTCGCCCCGAACCTGGTCGAGGCGCTGCGACACACCCTCGAGAACGACCCCGACGAGTTCTGACTCCGCGCCGGGCGAGGATCAGCCGCAGGTCGGCGCGTCCTTGCCCGCATTGATGTCGTCGAGAGCCTGGACCGCGCCGGACAGGTTCTCGACCTTCACCAGACGCAGGCCCGCGGGCGTGCGCTGCGCGGCCTCGTTGCAGTTGGCGGCCGGGACCAGGAAGGTCTCGGCGCCCTTCTCACGCGCGGCGATCATCTTGTACTGGATGCCGCCGATCGGGCCGACCTTGCCGTCCGGATCGATGGTTCCGGTGCCGGCCACGAACTTGCCGCCGGACAGGTCGCCGGGGGTGAGCTTGTCGATCAGGGCGAGGGTGAACATGAGTCCGGCCGAGGGGCCGCCGATCTCGCCGAGATTGAACGCCACCTTGATCGGGCCCTTGGAGATCTCGTCCGGGGTGATGCCCAAGTAGCCCTTGCCGGAGTCGTCGGGGCGCGGGGCCAGGGTGATCTCGGCGGTCTGCTCGACGCCGTCACGACGGAAGACCACGCCGATGGCGGTCCCGGGCTTGACCGAGGAGACCGCGGCGACAACGTCTTTCGCGGTGACGATGTGCTTGCCGTCCACCGACACCAGTTCGTCGCCCTTGCGCAGCACATCCTTGGCGGGGCCGTCGTCGGAGACATTCGCGAGCTGGACCGCGGTCGGCAGCTTCAGATAGTTCAGCGCCGCCAATTCGGCGGAGTCCTCGGAATCCTTGAACTGCTGCTGATTGGATTTGTCTACATCGTCACGTGTCTGCCCCGGGGGATACACCTCGGCGCGCGGCACCAATCCGTGTTCGCCGCCGATCCACAGCCGGAACGCGTCGAAGATATTCAGCTGATCGCGAACGGAGACGGTCGTCATATTGAGATTGCCGGAAGCGGATTTCAGCTCCGCGCCCTGCACGTCGACCACCTGTTTGCCGTCGAATTCGCCCAGCGTATTGAAGGTCGGACCTGGTCCGAGCGCCACGAACGGCACCGTGACGACACTGCCAACGATACCCAGCGCCAGAATCGGGATCAGAGCGGCGAGCAGGGTGAATATCCGACGGTTCACGCGGCCAAGGGTACTGGTCATCGAGGCCATTGCCGCGCTCCGCTCGGCGGTTCGTGTGATCCGCGGCTCCAGTACCGTAGTGGGTATGAGTGATTTCCCGTTCGGATTCTCGAATCGCGACGACGACCCGGAGCGCAAGCCCGGCGACGAGTCCAGCGGTTCTGATGCGAACAACCCGTTCGGATTCGCCATGGGCGGCCCGGGCGGTGGCGGATTCGATCCCTCGCAACTCGGCCAGATGCTCTCGCAGCTGGGCGCCATGTTCTCGAGCATGGGTCAGCCGGGCGCATCCCAGGCCGGACCGGTCAATTACGACATCGCCAAGCGGCTGGCCCGCCAGCAGCTGGGCGCGAGCGTCACGCCGGTCTCCGCAGGGGCGCAGAAGGCCGTGACCGACGCCTCGCACCTGGCGGAACTGTGGCTCGACGCGGCCACCACCTTCCCGGCCGGCGCGAACAAGACCGTCGCCTGGACCGCCAACGACTGGATCGAGGAGACGCTGCCCACCTGGAAGCGGCTCTGCGACCCGGTGGCCGAACAGGTTTCGGGCATGTGGACCGCGACGCTGCCGGCCGAGGCCCGCGAATTCGCCGGGCCGATGATGGGCATGCTCGGCCAGATGGGCGGGCTCGCCTTCGGTTCGCAGCTGGGCCAGGCCCTGGGCCAGCTCGCCAAGGAGGTGCTGACCTCCACCGACATCGGGCTGCCGCTGGGTCCCGCCGGCACCGCCGCGCTGCTGCCCACCGCCATCTCCGAATTCAGCGCCGGGCTCGAGCAGCCCGAAAGCGAGATCCTGGTCTACCTGTCCGCCCGCGAGGCCGCCCACCAGCGGCTGTTCGCGCACGTGCCGTGGCTGCGCCAGCAGGTGCTGGGCGCGGTCGAGGACTACGCGCGCGGCATCAAGATGGACTTCTCGGCCATCGAGCAGGCCGCGGCGGGCCTGGACCCGATGACCCTGGCGCAGGATCCGTCCAAGCTGGAAGAGCTGCTGTCCCAAGGGACTTTCGAACCGCAGACCACGCCCGAGCAGAAGGCCGCGCTGGAACGGCTGGAAACCCTGCTCGCCCTGATCGAGGGCTGGGTGGAGACCGTGGTGAGCGACGCCGTCGGCGACCGGCTGCCCGGCGCGGGCGCGCTGGCCGAGACGCTGCGCCGCCGCCGCGCCACCGGCGGCCCCGCCGAGCAGACCTTCGCGACCCTGGTCGGCCTGGAACTGCGACCGCGCAAGGTGCGCGAGGCCGCCGCGCTGTGGCGGCGACTGACCGACGACACCGGCCTGGAGAAGCGCGACGGCGTCTGGGCGCACCCGGACCTGCTGCCCGACTCCTCGGATCTGGACTCCCCGGCGGGCTTCATCGACTCGGTGCTGGGCGGCGGGTCGACGGTGTTCGACGATCCGCTGGCGCAGCTGGCCGAGACCGAGGCGCGCGAACGGGCCGAGAAGGAGGCCCGGGGCGGCGACGCCGAGGCCGGAACCTCGGACGGGGAAGACACCAAATAAGAGTTGTGGATAACCCGCGAAACCGCTGATGAACAAGCGTTTTCGCGGGTTTCCGCATTTCCGGGAGCCCGCAGACTGACGCTATGACGGCAATAAGCCCCACACCGACAACAGCGGCCCCCGCTCGAACCGCCACGTCCCCCGTGCGAACGGCATCAGTCACTCCCCCGTGCACGGCAGTGGCGACCTCGCCGCGACCTGCGACGACGCCTTCGCGTGGGGCGATCACCTTCAGTCGCGGACCGATGTTGCATCCGCGGATCACGGTGTTGGTGCGACCGAATGGCGCGGTGCAGCTGGGGTGGAGTCCGGAGCGCGCGGTCATTCTGCGACCGCGCGGTCCCGTGGAGTCGGGGCCTGCGTTGGTGCGGCTGCTCGACGGGTCGCGGACCGAGTCGGAGATCCTCTGGCAGGCGCGGGAATTGGGGTTCGCGGTCGAGGACACGCGGACGCTGCTGGGGGAGCTGGCGGATGCCGGTCTGTTGGCGGCGGCGGAGCCGCGGAGCCGGCTGCGGACGGTGCGGGTGCATGGGCGTGGGCCCTTGGCGGACGCCCTGCTCGACGGGCTGCACGGGATCGGGCTGCGGACCAAGCACTCTCATGGGCGTCCGGGCGCGCCGGATAGCGGCGGGCCGTGGCCGGAGCGGCCGGATCTGCTGGTGCTGTCCGACACGCTGGTGCCCGATCCGGCGCTGGTCGCCGACCTCATGCGGGCGCGCGTCCCGCACCTGCAGGTGCGGATCCGCGACGGGGCCGGGATCGTCGGCCCGCTGGTGCTGCCGGGCGAAACCGCCTGCCTGCGTTGCGCGGACCTGTACCGCACGGCGGCCGAACCGGCCTGGCCGCAACTGTCCGCGCAGCTGCTGGGCCGGGTCGGGTGCGCCTCCCCGGCGGTGGCCGCGCTCACCGCGGCGCTGGCGCTGCGCGAGATCGAGACCGTCGCCCGCGGCCGCGCGGAGCGGCCACCCGCGAGTTTGAACGCCACCCTGGAATGGGACCCGGACCTCCCGCGGCTGGATCGGCGGACCTGGACGCCGCATCCCGACTGCGGTTGCGGCGCGGACGCGGCGGTGTGATGGAAACCACTCCCCCTCGTCACCCGGCAGAACACCCGAATCCCATGGCGAACCGTCTGGGACATCGGCATGATGGGAACGTGTCAGAGATTGTGAGCAAGCGCTCTTCCCGCAATGCCAAGCTGGCCAAGATTCCGCTCGGCATCGCAGGGCGGGCGGCCGTCGGGTTCGGCCGCAAACTTGCCGGGGGAGACAAGCAGGAGATCAACGCCGAGCTCAATCAGAAGGCCGCCGAACAGCTGTTCGCCGTGCTCGGGGAGCTCAAGGGCGGGGCCATGAAGTTCGGACAGGCGCTGTCGGTGATGGAGGCCGCCGTCCCCGAGGAGTTCGGCGAGCACTACCGCGAGGCGCTCACCAAGCTGCAGGCCGCCGCGCCGCCCATGCCGGTCGCGGCCGTGCACCGGCAGCTCGACCAGCAGCTGGGAACCGGTTGGCGGCAACGGTTCCGGGAATTCGACGACCAGCCCACCGCCTCGGCCAGCATCGGCCAGGTGCACAAGGCGATCTGGTCCGACGGCCGAACCGTCGCGGTGAAGGTGCAGTACCCGGGCGCCGACGAAGCGCTGCGCGCCGATCTCAAGACACTCAATCGGATGGCGGGCATGATGGGCGCGCTGATCCCCGGCGCGGAGATCAAGCCGATCCTCGCCGAGATCAGCGAACGCACCGAGGAGGAGCTGGACTACCGGATCGAGGGCGGGCACCAGCGCCAGTTCGCCAAGGCGTTCCACGGGCACCCCCGCTTCCTGGTGCCGAAGGTGGTAGCCAGCGCGCCGAAGGTGATCGTCACCGAATGGCTCGACAACGCCACCCCGGTCTCGCGAATCATCCAGCAGGGCATGGCCGATCCGGAGGGGACGGTCGAGCTGCGCAATCGGGTGGCGGCGCTGATGGGCGAATTCCATTTCAGCTCACCGGCCATCGCGGGACTGCTGCACGCCGATCCGCATCCGGGCAACTTCATGGTGCTCGAGGACGGGCGGCTCGCGGTCATCGACTACGGCGCCTGCGCCCCGCTGCCCAGCGGCTTCCCCAAGGTCCTGGGTGAACTGGTGGCGCTGGAGGTCGAGGACCGCTTCGACGAGCTGGTGGCGCTGCTGCACGACAATGGCTGGGTGATTCCCGGAAAGACGGTGAGCATCCAGGAGATTCAGGACTATCTCCGCCCCTTCACCGACCCGATCAAGACCGAAACCTTCCACTTCACCCGCCGCTGGATGCAGCGCGTCGCGGGCAAGGCCACCGACATCTCCAATGCCGAGATGATGAAAACGGCCCGCTCCCTGCAACTTCCGGCCGAACACGTGATGATCTTCCGGGTCCTGGGCGGCTCGGTCGGCATCTGCGCCCAGCTCGACGCCGAAGTCCCCTTCATGAAACTGATGAACGACTGGGTCCCCGGCTACGCCGAAACCCGCCGAGCGGCTTCGTAGGCAGAGGGTTTCGAAGAAGCCTCGCCCCGGTGCTCTGGCGACAGGGGTTTCAGGGTAAGCCCCTGAGAGCTACGAGAGTTGTTGTCAGGAGACGCAAAACGACCCGCCTACCTCCAGGTAAGCGGGTCGTATGCGTTCAATTCCCCCGGAAGCCGGGGCGGTCATGCCACCGTGACCTTGCGCGGGCGGCCACGCGGGCGCTTGCGGGCGATCACGACACCCTGGTCGAAGATCTCACCGCCCCAGACACCCCACGGCTCGGCACGATCCAGGGCGGCCGACAGGCAGCCCTGACGGATCGGGCAGCTGGCGCACAGCGCCTTGGCCTCTTCCAGCTGGGCCGGAGCCTCGGCGAACCACAGGTCGGGGTTGCCGGCGCGGCAGGGGACATTGATGGTGACGGCCCGGCGGGTGCGGGCGGTCGTGTTGGCCACGGTGTTGCGGCATGTCACTCGTTCACGGATGACCGTGGTGGACACGTCGTTCTCCTTCAGCTCGTGCATCGGTCGTTCGTAGGTTTCGCGAAACCGGTGCCGGTGGCTGGAGGCCGATAAAACTATGGCCACGGTTTCGCGTCTGTCGCGATCCGTGGCCAGGAGGTCTGGGAGGTGAATCCCTACCTGAGTCGACTTCGGTGTCGACTCCTGTTCACGGACGCTGGGTCGGTGGTGTTGGGGCGGGCTGCCAGCAGATGCACCGGTCGCTCGGATCCGGCTGCGCCTGTGACGGTTTCGACGGCCGAGCCGGTGACGGTGTCAGCGACTGCGGTTGCCGGGTACCAATTGCCCTCGGGCTCGTCCTGCTTGATCACGATCTGCTGATCCGCTTGGGCTTTGCTTGCAAAGACCTGAAGACCAAGATCGCCACTGAGGCCGGACACACGAATCCCCTGCGAAGCGAGGATCCCCAGGGAGACGGGCGCAACGGACATGACTGACGCCATGCTGACGCGGCCGGCGGTGATGCCGGTCGTCGCGATGCCTGCGTTGCTGTTCATTGGTCTGCCTCCCTCCTTCACTCGTTTGCGATCAGTGCTTGTCGCGCACGGGGTCTTCCCCTGTGCACCTGAACCACATTAGGTATCCATACAGATACGCACAACCTATTTTTGACCTGCGGTTTTCGACCTCACAACGGCGAGCACCTCCGCGCCGTAGGTCTGGAGCTTCTTCGCGCCGATCCCGGGTATCGCGACCAGGGCACGATCATCGGCCGGGCGTTGTTCGGCGATCGCTGTCAAGGTCGTATCGCTGAATACCACGAAATGGGGCAGTTTGAGCTCGTCGGCCTTCTCGCGGCGCCACTCCTTCAGCGCCTCGAGCAGTCCGGTGTCGATGTCGGCGGGACATCGCGAGCAGCGGCCCAGCATGGTGGCCTGGGTATTGAGCAACGGGCGGCCGCAGATCCGGCAGGTCGGGTGGACCCGCTTGGGACCGCTGGGCCGCTCGGTGGTGTGGGTGGCGATGCGCGAGGCCGGGGAATCGTCGGGGACCAGGCCGATGAGGAACCGGGAGCGGCGGCGCACCTTGCGCCCGCCCGCGGAACGGGCCAGCGCCCAGGACAATTGGAGGTGCTCGCGCGCCCGGGTGACGCCGACGTAGAGCAGGCGGCGTTCCTCCTCCAGCGCGGCCTCGTCGGACACGGTCGCGTCGGGGCCGAGCACGTGCTGGATGGGCAGGGTGCCGTCGGCCAGGCCGACCAGGAAGACGGCGTCCCACTCCAGGCCCTTGGCCGCGTGCAGCGAGGCCAGCGTGACGCCCTGCACGGTCGGTGGGTGCCGGGCCTCGGCGCGGGCGGCCAGCTCGCGCAGCAGGCCGGACAGATCGAGTTCGGGTTCGGCCTCGGCCAATTCCTCGGTGAGGGCGACCAGCGCCACCAGCGAGGCCCAACGCTCCCGGGCCTGGACGCCGACCGGCTCCTCCTTGGTGAGCCCGACTCCGGCCAGCGCCGCGCGCACCAGGGTCACCAGTTTCGGGCCGCGGGCATCGGGCAGGTCGTCGCGATTGGCGGCGGTGCGCAGCGCGGACACCGCCTGCCGCACCTCCGGCCGCTGGAAGAAGCCCTCGCCGCCGCGCACCTGATACGGGATGCCCGCCTCGGTGAGCGCCTGTTCGTAGACCTCCGACTGCGCGTTGATGCGGTAGAGGATGGCGATCTCCGCCGCGGGCACGCCCTTGCTCAGCAGTTTGGCGACCGCCTTGGCCACGGCGGCGGCCTCGGCGGGCTCGTCGTCGTATTCGGCGAAGGCCGGTTCCGGACCGTCGGGACGCTGCCCGATGAGCTGCAACCGGGTGCCCGCGATGCGGCCGCGGGCCGCGCCGATCACCCGGTTGGCCAGCGACACCACCTGCGGGGTGGACCGGTAGTCGCGTTCCAGGCGGACCACGGTGGCCTCGGGGAAGCGGCGCGAGAAGTCCAGCAGGAAGGTGGGACTCGCGCCGGTGAACGAGTAGATGGTCTGGTTGGCGTCGCCGACCACGGTCAGGTCGTCGCGATCGCCGAGCCAGGCGTCGAGCACCCGCTGCTGCAGCGGGGTGACGTCCTGGTACTCGTCCACCACGAAACACCGGTAGCGACCGCGGAACTCCTCGGCCACCGAGGAGTAGTCCTCGAGCGCGGCGGCGGTGTGCAGCAGCAGATCGTCGAAGTCGAGCAGCAGGCCGTCGGGGGTGTTCTTCAGCGCCTCGTAATAGGTGTAGACCGCCGAGACCTTCTTGGCCTCGTAGGGCACGTCGCGGTGGCGGCGGGCCGCCTCGCCCGCGTAGTCCTCGGGCGCGATGAGCGAGCCCTTGGCCCATTCGATCTCGCTGATCAGATCGCGCAGGCTGTCGGTGTCGGTGGGCAGGCCCGCGCGGCCAGCGGCCTGGGCCACGATGGGGAACTTGCCGTCGATCAGCCGCCACGGCACGTCGCCGACCACCTGCGGCCAGAAGTACTTGAGCTGCCGCAGCGCCGCGGCGTGGAAGGTGCGTGCCTGCACCTGCCCGGCCTCGCCGCTCAGACCCAGCGCCCGCAACCGGTTCCGCAGCTCCCCCGCCGCGCGGGCGGTGAAGGTCACCGACAGCACCTGATCGGCCCGGACGTGCCCGGCCGACACCAGGTGCGCGATGCGATGGGTGATGGTGCGCGTCTTGCCGGTGCCCGCGCCCGCCAGCACGCAGACCGGTCCCCGGGGCGCGCGCACGGCCGCCGCCTGCTCGGCATCGAGGTCGTCGAGCCGGAGCTGGGCCTGGGTGGTAGCGGCAGTCACGCGCTCCATCATGACAGCGCCCTCCGACATAGCCGGCGGCCATCGGCGTGGCGGCTCCGAATCGGCCGCCCCGGTGCGCGGATGCTCGATCAGACTGCGCGGCCGCTGGGTCGGCCCGAGTTCGGCGGAGCCGGGGGTCGCCGTCGCGCAGGCGGTTCAGTCGCGGTCGCGGAGGCGGCGCAGGGCGGCGGTGAAGCGGGGGGTCTGTTCGCCGAGGGTTTCGAAGAAGTCGTGGTCGCAGGCTTCGACCGCGCCGATGGCCCGATTGACCAGGGCGGCACCGGATTCGGTGGGGCGCAGGGAGCGGGCGCGTTTGTCGGTGGGGTGCTCGTGGCGTTCGAGCAGGCCCTTCTGTTCCAGGGTGCGCAGAACCTGGGAGGTCATCATGGGGTCGGTGGCGGCCTGGTCGGCGACGTCGCGCTGGGTGACGGGGTCGCCGCCCGACCGGCCGGTGAGCCAGGTCAGGGAGGCGAGCAGGACGAACTGGACGTGGGTGAGGTCGAAGGGGGCCAGGGCGGCGCGCTGGGCGGCCTGCCAGCGGTTGGTCACCTGCCAGAGCAAGAGACCGGGGCTTTCGTCGGCATGCTCGAATTCGGTGTGCAGTCCGTCATTCGCCATCACCGGCCGACCATAGCGCGGGAGATGACGGCGAAATCGTGGGCGGTGAGTTCGATCAGGCCGCGTCGCAGCACGATGCCCCAGTTGGGGACGCTGGTCAGGTCCAGTTCGCCGCGCAGCGTGTCGATGGAGGTCTGGCGGGCGGTGCGGTCGTAGTCGACCGCGCGCCGCCACGGGCGGAAGCAGCCGCCCCCGGCTGCTGAATCGGGCCCAGCCTCGACCTGCCAGGCCGGGCCCTCGGCGATGGTGCCGAGGGCGGTGAAGGCCTTGATCGGTTCGCCCTCGCGCATGCCGGTGCGAGGCGAGTAGTAGACGAGTCCGTCTCCGGCGTGCATGCGTTCCACGGCGGCGCGTTTGCCGTGATTGGCTTGTGCGAAGCCGAGTTCGACGCCGCGGCGGACGTGGTCGCGGGAGACGACGCCGAGCCAGTACCGGGTGCTCATACCAGCACCGCCTCGGCGGCCGCGACCAGCGCGTCGACATCACGCTGCAGGGATTCGCGCAGGCCGCTGCCCATGATCTTGATCCACAGAGCGCGCAGCGGGCCCTCCATGGTGACGCGGACGGTGACGGTGGTGGCGCCGGCGACGGTCGCGACCTCGTGGGCGAAGATCAGCCGCGCGCCGAGCAGCTTGGACGTGTCGATGAACTCGGAGTCGGTGAGCTTGGTGATCACGAACGTGGTCTTGGGGCCGCCCTTGGGCTTGAGGACGCCGGTCGCGCCCTGGACGAACGGGCCGTCGAGGGTGACCCATTCGGTGTCCTGGTTCCACTCCGGCCAGGTGGCCATGTCGGCCCACTTGGTGAAGAAGGCGGCGGGAGCGGCGGTCGAGGTGGCGGAGGCTTCGGCGATGAACGTCATGAAATTAGTATGCGCGCTTACTATTCACCCGTCAACCCCCGGTCCGCGCTCGGTTCCGAGCCACGGTCGATCCGCTCACAATGACCCCGCGGCAGGAACACGATCGGCGGTGAGTATGTTGCATCGACCGTGACTGCTACCGATCTGACCATGTACTCGACGACCTGGTGCGGCTACTGCCGCCGCCTCAAGACCCAGCTCGACGAGGCCGGGATCACCTACGAGGTGATCGACATCGAAGACCACCCCGAGGCCGCCGAGTTCGTCGGCAGCGTCAACAACGGCAATCACGTTGTGCCGACGATCAAGTACCGCGACGGCTCGACCGCCACCAACCCGAGCCTGCATCAGGTCAAGGAAGCCCTCGCCGCCATCGGCTGAGCCCCGTGGATACCGAAGAAGCCGCACACCCGTAGGTGTGCGGCTTCCTGTTGCACCGCCTCAGTTCTCGGCGGCCCAGGATTCGACGATGGTCCGGGCGATCGAGATCGAGCCCGGCAGTAGCAGTTTCGCCTCGCCGCCGGTGGCTCCGGTGGGCGATCCCCATGCGCCCGCGGCGAGCGCTTCGCGCACCTCGGCCCGGGTGAACCAGTACGCCTCGGCGATCTCGCCGTCGCTGAAGGCCAGGGGCTGGTCCGGGTCTCCGACCGCGGCGAACCCGAGCATGAGCGAGCGCGGGAACGGCCAGGGCTGGCTGCCCAGGTAGCGGATCTCGCGGACGTCGACGCCGACCTCCTCCTTGATCTCGCGTTCGACGCAGCGTTCCAGGGACTCCCCCGCCTCCACGAATCCGGCGAGCAGTGAGAACAGACCCTGCGGCCAGGTGTGCTGACGCGCCAGCAGGACGCGGTCGCCGCCGTCGTGGATGAGGCAGATGACGGCCGGGTCGGTGCGCGGGAAATCCTCGTGCCCGGCTTCGCTGATCCGGGACCAGCCGCCGTTGGCGGAGGTGGTGGGGCTGCCGTCGACCGCGCTGAAGGCGGCCTTGTCGTGCCAGTTCAGGACCGCGATGGCGGTGGCCAGCAGGCCGGTGCCGAAGTCGTCGAGGTCGAGGGTGGCGCCGAAGGCGCGCAGATCGGCCAGTTCGCCCTCGATGGTGTTGTCGCGCACCGCCCACAGGTGGATGTCGCCGTCGACGCCGAGGAAGACGGCCTCGGGGGCCCGTTCGGGGGCGAGGGTGAGCGCGGCCTCGAGCACCACGCCGCCCTGATCGACGCGGACCTGGCCGCGCTTGTTCATCCGGAGGAGTTTGGCCTGGGGCCAGCCCTCTTTCAGCGCCTGTTCGTCGGAGCGGAGGTGTTCGGCGCGGTCGAGCGAGGTCCGCGACAGCACCGGAACGGCATTGAGCTCAAAAGCTGACACACCCCGAGACTAGACGGGCGCTCCGCTCAGGCGTGGACGCGCCGCAGATACAGCAGCTTGTCGTGTGCCTCGAGGGCGTCGGTCTCGGGATCGCCGACCCGGATGAGGTTGCCGTCGCGGACCACGCCGAGCACGATGTCGCGCAGGTGGCGCGGGGAGCCGCCGATCTCCTCGGTCTCCACGTCGCGTTCGGCGATGGCGAAACCGGCGTCGGGGGTGAGCAGGTCCTCGATCATGTCGACCACGGTGGGCTTGGTGGTGGCGATGCCGAGCAGCCGGCCCGCGGTCTCCGAGGACACCACCACCGAGTCGGCGCCGGACTGACGCAGCACGTGCGTGTTCTCGGCCTCGCGGACGGCGGCGGAAATCCTTGCCTTGGGGTTGATCTCGCGGGCGGAGAGGGTGACCAGCACCGCGGTGTCGTCGCGGTTGGCCGCGACCACGACGGCCGACGCGTGCTGAACCCCGGCCAGCCGCAACACATCCGACTTGGTGGCCGAGCCCTGCACGGTCACCAGTCCGGCGTTGGCGGCGAATTCGAGCACCTGCGGGTCGGTGTCGACGACGACGATATTGCTGGGCTGTTCGCCGTCGGCGAGCATGGCGTCCACGGCCGTGCGGCCCTTGGTGCCGTAGCCGACTACCACGGTGTGATTACGCACGGTGCGCCTCCATCGCTGAATCTTGAACGCCTGCCGGGATCGTTCGGTGAGCACGGACAGGGTGGTGCCGACCAATACGATGAGGAACAGGATCCGCAGTGGCGTGACCACGAGAATATTGATCAGCCGCGCGGTGGGGGTGACAGGGGTGATGTCGCCGTAGCCGGTGGTCGACAGGGAGACCGTCGCGTAGTACGCGCAATCCAGCAGACCCATGTGCTCGCGGGCGTTGTCGTGGTATCCGTCGCGGCCGACGTACACGACCAGGGTGGCCCCGACCAGCAGCAGCACCGCCAGGCCGAGCCGCCGCAGCAGCGAATACCAGGGGCTGGACTGGGCGGACGGGATCCGCAGCACACCGACGAGCGCGAAGTCGGGCCGATCGGTGAGCCCGGCCAGTCCGCGCGAGGAATCACCCAACACGCGAATCACCGTTCATTTCTGGCACTTCTGGCAGCGACACAGGTCCGGAGCGTACCGGCCGAAACTGGGCGCGGCGGTTCCCAGCGGGGCGCGTCGCGAACTCGGACCGCGACCAGACTCATCCCTGGAGGTCCGGCGGCAGGTACTCCGGGTCCGGTGGCGGCTCGAAATCCGGTGGGAAATCGATGTCGGACAGCGGGAAGTCGAAGTCGGGCAGGGGATCCCGGAGGGTGCCGGACCGGGAACCCGTGTCCGCGTCCGCGGGCGGCTCGAGGTCCGGCGGCGCATCCGGGCCGGGTGGCGCTTCTGAGCCCGGGCGCGCCGAGGGCGCGGCGCCTTCCGGCGTTCCGGGACGCGCCGAAGCGGGCCGGGGGCGCAGCAATTCGACCTCGACCGGTTCGGTGGGCCCGGGATCGTCGTAGTCCGGTTCGTCCGGCGACGGGGGTTCGTCCGGCGGCGGCGCTTGCGGTGCGCGACGAGGAGCCGCGCTGGTGATGATGGCGGCGAGTTCGGCCGGGCCGGGCAGGTGCGCGGGCGCGATGGTGCGGCCGGAGCGGACGTAGTGGAAGGCCGCGAAGGTCTCGGCCAGCACGTCGGCTTCGGGGCGGCCGCTGCGCGCGGCTTCCAGCCGGGCCCAGGCCAGCCGGTAGACGGCCAGCTGCACGGCGACCGAATCCTCTTCGCCGCGCCGGGGTTCCGCGCCGGTCTTCCAGTCCACGATCACCCAGGCCCCGTCGGGGCGGCGGAAGACGGCGTCCATGCGGCCGCGGATCACGGTGCCGGCGATGGTGGTCTCGAAGGAGATCTCCACTTCCACGGCATTGCGGTCGGCCCACGGGGAGGCGAGGAAGGCTTCCTGGAGGCGCATCAGGTCGGCGTCGGTGTCGGCGGTGTCGGCCGCGCCGGGCAGGGTTTCGAAGCCGAGCAGGCGGGCGCCCGCGAACCAGCGCTGCAGCCAGGCGTGGAAGGCGGTGCCGCGGCGGGTGTAGGGGCTGGGCGGATAGGGCAGCGGACGGCGCAGGCGCGCAGCGAGTTTCGCGGGATCGGCGCGCAGGTCGACCAGGGCGGTGGCGGCGAGCTGGCCGGGGAGTTCGACCTCGCGGATGGATTGTTCGGCGGCGCGGTGCTCGGCGATGAGGGCGTCGACGTCCTCGGCCCAGCCCTCAGGGTCCTCGTCGTCGGGGTCGTCCGACGCGCCGTCGGTGGTCTCGGGATCGGTTGCTGTGTCGCCGAATCCGGGGCCGAAGTCGAGTTCGATCTGTTCGGGCCGGGATTCGTCGCGCAGCACGTCGAGGGCGGCCTTGACCAGGGCCGCGCCCTCTTCCACGAATTCGCGGCGGGCGCCGAGCGGGTCGCGGGGCCAGGTGGCGGTCTGCGGGTTGTCGGTGAAGGGGTTGAGGGTGCCGGGCAGCGGCGCGTCGTCCCAGCGGTCGATCCGCACGCCGCCGGACAGCGAGGAGCCCGGCGTCTCGGTCTCGTTCTTCAGTTCGAGCAGGAACCCGGAGGCGCCCTTGGGTTTCGAGCCGGTCTCGGCCCAGTGGTGGGCGGAGACGAACAGGGCGCGTTCGGTGCGGGTGAGGGCCACGTAGAACAGGCGGCGTTCCTCGTCGAGGCGGCGCGCGGCGAGGGCCTTCTTGTGTTCGTCGAGGGCGCGTTCGAGGTCGGCGCGGTCGTAGAGGTCGGCCAGGTCCAGGACGGGCACGCCGTCGGTGGCGTCCTCCTGGGCGCGGTCGCCGCGCAGCGAGGTGGGGAGTTCGGCGAGCGCGCCCATCCAGGTGGCGGTGCCGGTGCCGGACGGGAAGGTGCCGTCCACGACGTGCGGGACCGCGACCACCTCCCATTCCAGGCCCTTGGCGGCGTGCACGGTGAGGACCTGGACCCGGTCGTGGGCGACCTCGACTTCGCCCGGCTCCAAACCGTTCTCGACCTCCTCGGCGGCGGCGAGGAAGTCGAGCAGCCCGGTCAGGGAGGAGCGGTGGTCGGCGGTGTAGCCGGCCACCACCTCCGCGAAGGCGTCGAGGTGTTCGCGCCCGGCGGCGGCGTGGGTGCGGCGGGCCTGGGTCTCCACGCCGACGCCGATGGTGCGCTCGACATCGGCGACCAGTTCGGCCAGCGGCTGTCCGGAGCGTTCGCGCAGCGCGCCCAGTTCCCGGCCCAGCGCCACGATGCGGCCGAAGCCCTGCGGCGAATACTGTTCCGCCTCACCGGGATCGGCGATGGCGTCGCCGAGGCCCGCCTTCTCGGCGGGTTCGGGGGCGACCTCACGCAGCGCCTCGTCCAGGGTGGCGGTGTCGGTGATGGCGTCGGCCTGCCCGGCCGGGCGGCGAATGGACAGCTCGCGGGCGCGGCGGGACAGGGCCGCGATATCGGAGACGCCGATGCGCCAGCGCGCGCCGGTGAGGATGCGCACCGCGGCGCTGCCCGCGGCCGGATCGGCGATCAGGCGCAGGGTGGCGACGATATCGGCGACCTCCGGCGTGTGCAGCAGCCCGCCCAGGCCCACGATCTCCACCGGCAGCCCGCGCTCCCGCAGCGCCTCGGCGAGCGGCGCGGCATCGGCATTGCGCCGCACCAGGACCGCGGAGGTCGGCGGCGGGTTCTCGGCCTCGGCCGCCTCGGCCCATTCGGCGGCGATCCGTTCGGCCACCCATTCCCGTTCCATCGCAACGGTTTCCGCCAGAGCCAGCGCTACCAGACCGTCGGTGGCGTCGGGCCGGGGCCGCAGCGCGTCCACCGTCACTCCCCCGCCCCGCGCCGCCCGCTCACGCAGCGGATCCGACACCAGGTTGGCCAGATCCAGCGCTTCGGGCGGATTGCGCCAGCTGGTGAGCAGCGGCAGCACCGGCGCGGGAACCCCTGGCGCACTGGGGAAGTCGGTGGTGAAGCGCGGCAGATTGGCCGCCGAGGCGCCACGCCAGCCGTAGATCGACTGCATGGGGTCGCCGACGGCGGTCACCGCCAGCCGCTGCCGCCGTGCCCGTGCGGCGGTCGAGTCGGCCGGTTCGCCGGGGCTGGTGGCGTCATCGGCGCGGGTGGGCCGCCGTGCCGGGTCTCGACCGTTCTCCCGAACCCGCTCCGGGCGCACCGCGCCGCCGCCCGGCGCCGCGGCACGGGAGTTCGACAGCGCCGCCGCATCGCCTGACAGCGGGGCCGCATCGCCTGACTGCGGGGCCGCGGCCGTATCACCGGACGGCGCGGTGGATTCCGGGACCATGGCTGCCGCGCCGAACAGGGAGGAGAGCAGGATGCGCTGGGAGTGGCCGGTGTCCTGGTACTCGTCGAGGAGGACCAGGCGGAAGCGGTCTCTTTCCGCCGCACCGACTTCCGGATGGGTGGCGGCGAGACGGGCGGACAGCGACATCTGGGCGCCGAAGTCGAGGGCGCCGCGGCGGCGGAGTTCCTCGGCGAGGCGGTCCACCAGTGGGAGCAGGGCCACCCGCTCCTGCTGGGCTTCGACGATGTCGGTGAGGGCGCGTTTGGGGCCGCCTTTCTGGCGGGGCCCGGCGGGGAGCGTGTGGACCAGGCGCTCCAATTCCAGGTGGGCCGTGGCCAATTCGCGGGGATGGACCAGGTGTTCGGCGAGCTGGCCGGTCAGGGCGAGGACGGCTTCGGTGACGCCGACGGGGCTGCGGTCGGTGTCCAGGTCGCCGTCCCAGGTGGAGACGACGCGGTAGGCGAGCTGCCACAGCTGGGTCTGGGTGAGCAGGGTGGCGGTGGGCTCGACCGGCAGCAGCAGGCCGTATTCGGTGAGCAGGCGGCCCGCGTAGGAGTGGTAGGTGCTGATCTCGGGTTCGGCGGCGGCGAGCTGGGCGCGCAGATGCCCGGTGGGGTCGAGGTCGCGGACGACGGGTGCGCCCGCGAGCCGGGCGAGACGGGTGCGGATGCGGGTGGTGAGCTGCTGCGCGGCCTTGCGGGTGAAGGTCAGGCCCAGCACCTGATCGGGTTCGACCAGGCCGTTGGCCACCATCCACACCACGCGGGCGGCCATGGTCTCGGTCTTGCCGGCGCCCGCTCCCGCCACCACCAGGGTGGGGCCGGGTGGGGCGGCGATGACGGCGGCCTGTTCGTCGGTGGGCGGCGGCAGGCCCAGCGCGTCGGCCAGTTGTTGCGGGGTGACGCGGCCTCCGGCGGCCCGGTCGTCACCCGCCACGGGTTCGCCGTCGGATGCGGTGGTCACTCGTCGGTCACCTGGCGGCCGCGGTCCTGCACGGGGCAGCTGCCCGCCACCTTGCAGTGGCGGCAGCCGTCATTGCGCATGGCGAGGTAGCTGGGGCCTTTCGAGGCGTCGGCGGCGTGGTGCACGATGTCGCGCCAGCTGTCGACGCCCGCGGCGTCCAGCGCCGGCTGGGTGCGCTGGGTGGCGCCTTCCTTGGCGTTGGGTTTGGCGACGTAGACCAGGCGCGCGCCGCCGGGTTCGCCCTCGCCGAGCGCGCCTTCGGCGGCGGCGACCTGGTAGGTGGCCAGCTGCGCGTGCTCCTCGGCGGCCTGTTTGGAGATGGGGGTCTTGCCGGTCTTGACGTCCACGATGACGAAGCGGCCCAAGCCATCTCGCTCCACCCGGTCCACGCGGCCGGTGATCCGCACCGGCACCTCGCCGGGGCCGCGGGCGGGCAGCACGCAGTCCACCGGGACCTCGACGCCGATGGCGGTGAGCTCGTCGCGGGTATTGCGCAGCCAGGCCAGGAAGGTGTCGACCATGGTCTCGGTGCGGCGCAATTCCGCCCGGGAATGCCAGTTCTCGCCGTCGCGGGCGGTCGGGTCGACCTTCTTCCACGCCTTCACCAGGGCCTGCTTCACCTGGACTTCGCTGACCTGCCCGGCCAGCGCCTGCACCAGGGTGTGCACCAGATTGCCCTTGAGGGCGTGCGGGTTCTCCGCGTCGCTGCCGCCGTGGCGTTCCAGCGCCCAGCGCAGCGGGCAGGTCTCGAGCTGGTCGACGGTGGACGGGGACAGGGAAATGACCCCGGATTCGCTGTCCCACAACGGATTCACCGAGGAGAGTTCGGCGGTGCCGTACCAGTCGTCGGGGTGCGCGCCCCGCACGCCCGCCTGGGCCAGCCGCGCCAACTGCCGGGCCGCACGGGCGCGACGTTCCGGCGCCGACTCGGGATCACAAGCGGCGGTGCGCAATTCGGCGATCAGGGCGTGCATGGCCAGGGCGCGGCCCGGGTCCACGGCCGGTGGAATCTTGCCCGGGCGTCCGTCGGCGGCGTCGGCGTCCAGCTCGCCGAGGAAGCGCGACGGCACCAGATCCTGGTCCCCCGTGACCGATTCGACCGCCGTGACCAGCAGCGACCGGCGGGCCCGGCTGCACGCGACCAGCAGCAGTCGCCGCTCCTCGGCCAGCAGCGGCGCGGACCGGCTCACCTTCTCCCCCGAGCCGCCCACGCCCGCGAGCAGGTCCACCAGTTCCTCGACGCCCAGCAGGGTGCCGCGCAGCCGCAGGTCGGGCCAGATCCCTTCCTGGACTGCGGCCACCGCCACGGTGTCCCATTCCTGGCCCGCGGCCGCGTGCGCGCTGCAGATGGTCACCGCCTCGCCCGGGTCGGTGATCGGCGCGTTGTCCTGCGGAATCACCTGCTGCTCGAGGTATTCCACGAAGCCCTCGACGGTGGCGCGCGGCAGCCGGTCGACGTACGCCGCAGCGGCCTCGAACAGCCCGACCACCGCGTCGAGGTCCCGATCGGCCTGCATGCCGCCCGCGCCGCCGCGCTCGGACTGGCCCACCCAGCGCCGTTCCAGGGCGGAGGCAGTCCACACGCCCCACATCACGTCCTCGAGACCGGCTCCTTCGCGCCGCAGCTTGCGCGCCCGGCCCAGCGCCTTCAGCACGCGCCGCAGGGGCGCGGCCTCCACGGTGGTGAGCTTCTCGAGCAGGACCCGATTCCCGGTTCCCACCAGCAGATCCCGGAGGATCTCGGCTGACGAACGGTCCAGATCGGCGAAACGACTCGAATCGGACTCCACCACAACAGGTTCGGCCGCGTCGGCGGGCGCCGGGGCTGCGGCGTCCGCGTCGTCACGCTGTGGATAGCCGAGTTCCATCACCGTGCGCCGGATGCCGCGGCGCAGCCGGCGCAGACTGATCTGGTCGGCGCCGCCCAGGGGGCCCGCGAGCAGGTCGAGCGCGTCGTCGGCGGTGAAGGCGATGGGTCGCGGGTGCCGGACGGCGGTCGGGTCACCGGCGGTGATCGCGCGCAGCGCCAACAATATCCAGGCCGCGCCCCGTCGCCGGGCGAGCGGGACATCGGCGGGCGGCTGCCGGACCGGCACTCCGGCGGCGAGCAGGGCCCGGCGCAGCGGGGCCAGGGACAGGGGGACCGACCGCACGATCACGGCCATCCGCGACCAGGGCACGCCGTGCGTGAGGTGGGCACGGCGCAGGTGGTCGGCGATCAGCGCCGCCTCCTTGGCGGGTGTGGTGAGGACCTGCACCCGTACCTCACCCTCGAGGTGCGCGGCACCCCAGTACATTTCGGGCATTTCGGGCGCGGTGATGGTCCGGGCGCCGTGCGAACGCCCCGCCCTGTCGCGAGTGGGTTCGGCGGGCGCGCCGGGTGCAGTGCGATGGGTCGCGGAGCCTGGGAGGCGGGACGCGATACGGTTGGCTACTTCTTGGACAGCGGTGGCCGAGCGGTGGTTTCGGCGGAGGATGAGGCGGCGGTCGGCTGGGGCTCCTGGGTCGGCGGCGAAGCGGGGGTCGGCGCCGCGGAAGGTGTAGACGGCCTGGTCCGGATCGGCGGCGATGATGGTGGCGGCATTGCCGGAGCCGAGCAGACGGATCAGCTGGGCGGCATGGGGATCGAGGTGCTGGGCATCGTCGGCGAGCACGCAGTGCAGCTGATCACGTTCGGCGGCAAGGAGTTCCGGGTCGGCGTGGAAGGCGTCGAGAGCGGCGGTGACGAGTTCGGCCGCATCGAGGGCGGGCGCGCTGGCCTCGGGCACGTCCATGCCGACCGACCAGCGCAGCATCATGATCTGCTCGTAGCGTTCGGCGAAATAGCCGGCGGCGACCCATTCGGGGTGACGATGTTCGCGGCCGAGTTCGATCAGATCCTCGGGTCCCAGACCGCGTTCTGTGGCCCGCAACATGAGGTCCCGCAATTGTTCAGCGAACCCCGCCGCGGTAAGGGCCGGATGCAGGCGTTCGGGCCATCCGGCGGCGCCGTCGGCGAGGTCGCCGCGCAGCAGTTCGCGGATCACGATGTCCTGTTCGGATCCGGTGAGCAGGCGCGGCGGCGGATTGCCGTGGGCGGCCGCGAAGGAGCGCAGCAGGCCGAAGGCGTAGGAGTGGACGGTCCGCACCAGCGGCCCCCGGGTCGCTCCGGGCACGCCGGCCACGTCCGGATCGAACGCGGTGGAATCGAACCCAGCCGGATCGCGGGCGGCCGCGGCGACGCGGGCGGTGATGGCCGCGCGCACGGCGGTGGCGGCACGCTTGGTGTAGGTGAGGACCAGCACCGATTCCGGGGCGGCCCCGGCCAGGATGCGGGCGGCGGCCACCTCGGCCAGCAACGTGGTCTTTCCCGTGCCGGGCCCGCCGAGCACGTGCCACGGTCGCCAGCCGGGGTCGGCGCCGAGCTCGTGGAAGAGCGGCCGGAGGGCGGGGTCCCACTCCCGGGGGAGTGTCTCCGACTCGGCTCGGCGCACCAATTGCACCGAGCTATCCGATCGCATCACGTCGGCTATTTCAACAGACCGGCCCGACAGTTTTCGTTTGCCATGAGTTGTCCGTGCCGCCGGTCACATTCCACGAGGCGTTCATGATCGACCAGGGCGGGCGCGGTCCCCGATGTCCCGCGGCGCGGGCAGGCAGCAGAATGGGCGTGTGGTGGAGCTTCATACTCATCGTTTCGGTCCCCCGACCGGTCCGGTCGTGCTGGCATTGCACGGGTTGACGGGCCACGGCAAGCGCTGGCAAGCCCTGGCCGACGAACATCTCCCCGACGTCCGGATCATCGCACCGGATCTGCGCGGGCACGGGAGGTCGCCCGGCGTGCCGCCGTGGGATTTCGAGGCGATCGTGGATGATCTCGCCGCATTGCCGGAACTCGGGACCGGCGAACCGGTGGTGGCGCTCGGGCATTCGTTCGGCGCGGCCGTCGCGGTGCATCTGGCGCATCGGCGACCGGAGCTGGTGCGCGGCCTGGTGCTGCTGGATCCGGCCATCGGCCTGGACGCCGAGCGCATGCTGGGCATCGCGACCTCCATGCTGGCGTCGCCGGATTACGAGAGTGTCGAGCAGGCCCGTTTCGACAAGCTGGAGACCGCGTGGGGCGAGGTCGATCCCGCGGTGCTGGACGCCGAGCTGGCCGAGCATCTGGTGCCGACCGCGCACGGCCGGGTCGGCTGGCGGATGACGCTGCCCGCGATCATCGCCTATTGGGGTGAGATCGCGCGTGACTTCGTGCTGCCGCCGCGTGATCTGCCGACGGTCATGGTGCAGGCGATGAAGGTGGATCCGCCGCTGGTGTCCCCGGACTTCCGGGCGGCGCTGACCGCGCATCTGGGCGACCGGCTCACCGTCCACGACTTCGACTGCGACCACATGGTGTCGCAGGCGCGCCCCGCGCGGACCGCGGAACTGGTCCGCACTCTGCTCTGATCTCACGGAAGGCGTGAAATGCCCACCAGCGAAGCCGAAATCGAGCGGGTGCGGGAATTGGTGGCGGCGATTCCACCCGGCCGGGTCGCCACCTACGGCGATATCGCGGCCGCGGCGGGCTTGTCCACACCGCGCACGGTGGGCTGGATCATGCGCACCGACGCCGCCGATCTGCCGTGGCATCGGGTGCTGCGCGCAAACGGCACGCCCGCACCACATTTGGCGCACCGGCAGTTGGCTCAGCTGGCCGCCGAGGGCTGCCCGCTGGCCGGGGATCGCGTGGACTTGCGGCGGGCCCGGTTCCGGTTCGAGGACTGAACCGGCTACCGGCCCCGGGCCACGGAGGAATTCTGTTCCTTACAAACGAAAATCATGGAAAAACTCCGGCCGGATCGACGAAATTGCCGGGCCGGAACGGCCATCAGGCCGCGCCGCGCTCGAACCGGCGGCGTTCGCGCGGCGAGAGTCCGCCCCAGATGCCGAAACGCTGATCGTGGGCGAGCGCGTAGTCGAGGCATTCCTTGCGCACGTCGCACGAGGAGCAAATGCGCTTGGCCTCACGAGTGGAGCCGCCCTTGTCGGGAAAGAACGCCTCGGGGTCGGTCTGGGTGCACAGGGCCTGCTGGTGCCAGGATTCGGAGTCGGCTCCGTCCCGGCGGGCGAGAGATTCGAACATGGCATCGAAATTGGTGAAAAGCAGCTTCACAATCCTCATCCCTTCAATACAAGTATCAGAAAGAAAGACGCGCGGTATGGTTTTTATCGGCCCATGCCGCAGTCACCACTGACCGCAGCCAACCGCGCCTGCTCACCATTGACGAAGATGCGACGGGCGTGCACAGCCGCCGGAGCCGCCGACCACGGCGCGAGCGCGGTGGTGAACATGAGTTCGCACCAGCTCAATGCCGGAACCTCGCCGCCCGCGAGGGTATTCAGAAGAGAAAGTTCCTGATCACTGTCATTCCACGCGGCGAACAACCACGAGGCGTCCAGCCGGCCCAGGAATTCCTCGGCGTCCTCCGGAATGCCCAGCGGCGCGTCGACCGCGAGGTGAACGACTGCGGCGATCGCGTGGCGCATACGGGCATCGAGACCGACACCGTCATGGAGCAACAGGCCTTCGAGCGACTCCCGCAATCCCGCGCCGCGGTCGATCCGGAAGTCGTTCCGCCGGGCCGTGGTGACGTCGAACATTTGTTTCCTCCCTTGAAAATGCGCTTGTCCCAAAAGCGCCATGCGCTGATTTAAATGGCCCCGTGATCTTGTTGTCCAGTTTTGGGGCAATCTGGGGCAAACCCCTAGCAGTACTGACACTGGCCAGTGTGGGTACCCGCCGGGAACCGCACCGCAGGGTGCCTGGCACCACGCGGGCAAACATATAGGGAGTGGCGCGTTCCGCCGTTTATCGTCTGACCATGCCTTATGTGCGATCAGGTTCAGCAACAGTGCATTACACCACCAGCCAGGTCAGCGGCCCCACGCTACTGCTCGCCCACGGTTTCTTCATGGACGAGTCGATGTTCGATCCGATGCGCGAATCCCTGGCAGCCGCCGGTATCAATCTCGTAACGGTCGACGCGCGTTGCCACGGACGGACACAGACACCCGATGGCGAACCGTTCAGCTATTGGGATCTCGCGGCCGACGGATTGGCCGTGCTCGATGAACTCGGAATCGAGCGCGCGATCATCGGCGGAATGAGCCAGGGCGGCTACTCCGCATTGCGCATGGCATTGCTGGCGCCCGAACGCGTCCAGGGGCTCGCCCTGATCGATACCGAGGCCACCGCGTGCACGCCCGCCGAATTGGCCTACTACCGCGAATTCTTCGAACGCTGGACCGGAGAGGAACCACTGGCGCCGCTGGTGGCCGAATTGGCCCCGCAGCTCATCGGCGGCACCGATCCGCGGCAGTGGCGGGCCTGGACCAGCCGCTGGTACAGCTCCGACCGCACGGCCATCATGCCCGCGGCCCGCTGCCTGATGGACCGGCGCTCGGTACTGCACCGACTATCGGAGATCACCGCCCCGGCGCTGGTGGTGCGCGGTAGCCACGACGGCAACAGCACATCCCAGAAGTCCGAGGCGCTCACCGCCGGACTGTCCGGGGCCGACGGCGTGGTGACCATTCCCGGCGCGGGGCACGGTGCGGCCTGGACCCATCCGGAAGTCGTTGCGCCCCTGCTGATCCGGCTGGTCGAGCAGTGCACTGCGCGGCGTGAGGGCAAGCTGGCGCGGGCGCTGTCGGCGCCGTGGCCGGCCATGCGCGGGAATCGGGCCGCGCGCGAGATTCAGGCCGCGCAGTAGCCGGTCGAGCGCGCGGCAACCCTGCGGGCCGTGCCCATGGCGGTCACGGCCGGCCGGCGCCCTCGCCGAACGCGGTCTCATCGGGAGCGGTCTCATCGGGAGCGGTCCCGGGCTCGTGCCAGCTCGGAATCCCGAGGAAGATCTGGATCTGGCTGGGGTAGGCGGCGTTGAAGACACTGAACAGCTGGACCGCGATATCGAAGCGCCGGGCGGTCTCCCGCTCGCGCAGGCGCATGGTGGCGCGGGGCCGTCCGTAGGCGGCGATGCCCTCGTCCCACATTTCCCGGAAAAGTCCGAAACGTCCGAGTTCTGCAAGGAATTCAACCGACCAGGCGGTATCCCCGGAGCTCGCGATCAGCCCGCGCAACCAGTGCACGGTGAGCCGGACCTCTTCCTCCCACTCGACCATCACCTCGCGCGCCGCGTCGTTGCCCAGGAACCACCGCAGGATATTGGTGTCGCGCTCCAACCCCGGGAATGCGCGCGCATAGCTTTCGTTGCACGCCAGCACATTCCAGCGCGTATCGACGTAGGCGGCCAGATTCGGCTCGTGCAGCTCGAGGGCCCGGCGCATGTCGTCGGTGATTTCGGCGCGCAGCTGCTCCACGGTGGGGAATTCACTCACGCCGAGTCCGGCCAGATCGAGCAGATGGCGGCGCTCGACGGCGGACAGCGGGGTTATTCGGTCCAGATATCGCAGCAGCGCGTCCACCACTTCGCGGGTGGGGTGGCCACGGTCGCCCTTCTCCAAATGGCTGATGTAGCTGGCGCTCACCCCGGCGTTGAACGCGAGTCTTTCGCGCGATACGCCTCGCGCATCACGCAACCGGCGCAGCAGCAATCCGAAGGTCGGCGGCTTCAGATCGTCCGAGTCCCTATCCGGTTTCACGCCCAGCACCACGCCGTTCCCTCTCCACAAACACTCAGCAAACCAACCTTCATCGCTCTGAGTCCTCCTGGTTCCGGACAGTGGGACCCGGTGTGACGCCTGGTGCGAACTGTGACGAACGCCGCATACTCCGCCAGTTCTCGACTCGGATACTGCCATATGCGATTGTTCCGAAGGTTAAAACAAGACCATTTCTACTATGTGTCGTGCCACATCTCATAACGTAACGACTATCGGCAATTGCTTAGCAAGCGCAGGTTTCCGGCGTGCCCGGCGACCCTTGAACAGCGTGCCACTACGATCTTCAACCATGCGCAGTGAGGCCCTGACACTCCCCCACCCTGGAACGGGATCGTGACACCCGTCGACGCCATCGTGCTGGCCGGAGGAAAGGCCAGCCGGATGGGCGGAGTGGACAAACCCGCGCTGGTCGTCGGCGGGCAATCCATGCTCGACGCGGCGCTCACCGCGGTGGCCGGCTGCGCGCGCACGGTCGTGGTCGGGCCGCACCGGCCCGAACTGCCGCCGGAAGTCCTTCAGGCACAGGAGATACCGGCCGGGGCGGGCCCCGTCGCCGCCATCGCCGCGGGCTTGGGCGCCCTGGCCGGGTGTGAGTTCCCGGCCGGGCTGATCGTGGTGCTGGCCGCCGACATGCCGTTCCTCACCGCGGCCGCGGTGAGCGAACTGCTGTCCCACGCAAGGGAATCCGGGAGCGACGCGGTGTTCGCCGCCGACGCCTCGGGCCGCCCGCAGTACCTGGTCGGGGTGTGGCGCCGCGCCGCCCTGGACGCCGCGCTGAAATCCCTGGACTCCCTGGTGAATCGTCCGATGAAGGCGCTGGTGCCGGTCGACACCGCCATGGTCGCGCTGCCCGGCGTCGAGGACTGCGACACTCCCGAGGATGTGCGCCGGGCGCGCACCGGCGCGGTCCGTTCGGCCGAACCGCTGTGGCTCGACGAGGCGCGGGATGTGCTGCGCGGGAGCATCTCCCCGCTGCCGGCGCGCCGTGCCACCCTGCGCGCCGCGCGCGGGGCGACCCTGGCCGCCCCGCTGCTGGCCGCGGACGCGCTGCCGCGTTTCGACGTGTCGGCCATGGACGGGTACGCCGTCAGCGGCGACGGGCCCTGGCAGCTGCGCCGCGATATCGGTTTCGCCGGCGGAGAGCGGCCGGTGGGCCTGCTGGACGGCGAAGCGGTCCGCATCGCGACGGGCGCGCATGTGCCCGACGGAACCAGTTCGGTGGTGCGCGACGAGTTCGTGCACATCGATGACGACGGCACCCTGTACCGGCTGCCGGACACGCCGATCCGCGAGGATGTGCGCCGCCGCGGCGAATACTGGCTGCCCGGTGCGGAAGTCGCGCCCGCGGGCACCCCGGTCACTGCCGCGCTCATCTCGGTGGCCGCCAGCGCGGAGGTCGCCGCCGCGTCGGTCCGCGGCCCGGTGCGGGCGCGAATCGTGATGACCGGTGACGAGATTCGCCGGGACGGGCCGCTGCACACCGGCCAGACCCGCGATGCCATCGGCCCGGTGCTGCCCGACATCCTGGCCTGGTACGGCGTCACCACGATCGACCGGGTTCACCTGCGCGACACCGAGAATGCCTTCGACGAGGTGCTGGCGGCCGCGGCCGACTGCGATCTGCTCGTCATCGTCGGCGCGACCGGCGGCGGCGCGGCCGACCAGCTGCGCTCCGCGCTGGACCGCACCGAGTCCACCGTGCTGCTGCGCCGGCTGCGGCTGCGGCCGGGCGGTTCCACGGTGGCTGCCCAACTCGCCGCCGGCACAGTCGTTCTGGGACTGCCCGGCAACCCGTTCGCGGCCATCTCCACGCTGCTGGCGCTGATCGGCGCCACCGTGGAGGGCATGACCGGCGCGAAACCGGCGCGCCGGGTGCTGGGCCCGCTGGCCAACGCGGCCGAGCTGACCGCTCCGGTGGCCCGCATCGTCCCGGCGCGGGCGCTGCCCGGTGGCGGCTTCCAGGGCGATCTGCGGCTGCACACGGCCCATCTGGCCGATCTGCTGGACCGTGACGGCCTGGTGATCGTTCCCGCCGAGGCCGAGGACGGCGTCCTGGCCGAGTTCATTCCGCTGCGAGGCTGAGCGCGGCGTCCCCCATTCCACCGGGCTCAGCCGGGCAGACCGAGAACGGTCAACAGCTGGCCCGGGTAGGCCGCGCCGTCGATGCGACCGGTCTGGGCGAAAACCCGGCGGCGCACGCCGGTGACCGGGTTGCGCATGTGCAGGGTGAAGACGTGGGGCGCGAACTCGACGCCGCCGTCGGACCACGCCTGCCGGAATTTCGGGAATTCCCCGAGGTCCCGGATCAGATCGGCGAATCCTTCGGCATTTCCGGAGCGGCCGATCAATGCGCGCATCCAGCCCGCGATCAGCCGGGCGTCCGACTCCCAGTTGACCATTACTTTCGCGGCCAGCTCGTGACCGAAGAACCAGCGCAACATATTGCCGTGCCGGGGCAGCCCCGGGAACGCGTCGTGCCAGGAGGCATTGCACGCCAGCAGATTGGACCGGATGTCCAGGAGGGCGGCCATATTCGGGCTGTGCAGATCGAGTGTGCGGACCATCTCCGGGGTGATGACCGCGCGCAGTTCCGCCGGGGACGGAACCTGGTCCGATCCCAGGCCGGCGAGGTCGTCGAGCTGACGGCGGTCTGCGCTGGACAGCGGGTCCAGCCGGTCCAGATAGCGGGTGAGCGCGGTCACCACTTCGCGAGTCGGGTTTCCGCGGTCGCCCTTCTCCAGATGCGTTATGTAGCTGGCGCTTACGCCCGCATTGAATGCCAGCCGTTCGCGGGATACACCGCGATTGTCACGCAGCCGCCGCAGCAGGTTTCCGAACGTGGGTGCTTCGAGTTCCCGAAATTCCTGTCCGCATACCGCTCTCGCGCCCACTGGTTCCCTCCTTCTCGGAATCTCGATGGCCCACCTCGCCTCCCCGTAGAGGCACCACTGAGATCCGCTTCAGGACGGATACTTACACAGATTGGGATATGAACTGCTCAGCGCCGCAAATCCAATCAGTATCACCGAATTATCCTGTTGGTATATGTGACACGGGATCGGCGATGGACGGCGGGGAGTCCGATCTCCAAACTACCGTCAAGCCCCTAAAGCCAGGGGCGGTTCCGCGGAAGAGTTTTTCGCTTCCCGTGAACGCGCCGGATCCGGGGCGGGGACCGCGTCGAGCAGGCGGCGCGTGTACTCCTCGCGCGGGCTGCCGAACACGGCGTCGACCGGGCCGGATTCGACGATACGCCCTTCTCGCAGGACCGCCACCCGGTCGGCCACCTGATGGACGACGGCCAGGTCGTGACTGATGAACAAGCAGGCGAATCCGTACTCGGCGCGCAGGTCCGCGAACAGGTCCAGCACCCGCGCCTGCACCGAGACGTCCAGGGCGCTGGTGGGCTCGTCGGCCACCAGCAGGCGCGGGGCCAGGGCCAGCGCACGGGCCAGCGCGACACGCTGGCGTTGCCCACCGGACAGCTCGCCGGGGCGGCGTGTCGCGTACTCACGCGGCAGCCGTACCGATTCGAGCAGGTCGCCGACCTTGGCGCGGAGCAGCGCGCCCGCGGCCGCCCGGTGCACGCGCAGCGGTTCCCCGATCGCGTCCTCGACCGACCGCCGCGGATCCAGCGAGGCCGTCACGTCCTGATGCACGAGTGCCACGTTCTTGCGCAGCCCGCGCAGTTCGCGACCCGGTAGCCCGGTGAGCGGAACTCCCTGCAACACCACCTCTCCCGCCGTCGCCGGCACCAGGCCGAGCGCGGTGCGGCCGAGAGTGCTCTTGCCCGAACCGGATTCCCCGACCAGGCCGATCACCTCGCGCGGGGCCAGCGTCAACGACACGTCCCGCAGGGCCTGGAACTTCTTGCCGTGGCGGCGGTAGACAACCGACAGATCGCGGACGCGCAGCACCGGTTCGGGGTCGGCGACGGCGGCCGCATTCGACTCGGGCTCGGCGGCCACCACGGCCACCGGGGGCACCGGCGCCGCGCCGTCCTCCGGCAGCACCGGGACGGCGGCCAGCAGTTCCCGCGTGTACGGCTCGCGGGGGTCGGCGAAAAGCGCACGGACCGGCTGCGTTTCGACCACCTCCCCCGCCCGCATGACCACCACCCGGTCCGCGATGGCGGCCACCACGCCCAGGTTGTGGGTGATGAACAGGATCGCGGTGTCGTTGCGGCGCTGCAGGTCCCGCAGCAGGTGCAGGATCTCGGCCTGCACGGTGACGTCGAGGGCGGTGGTGGGTTCGTCGGCGATCAGCAGGTCCGGTTCGCCGGACAGGGCCAGTGCGATCACGACCCGCTGCTTCTGCCCGCCGGAGAGCTGGTGCGGATACCAGTCGACCCGTGTCTCGGGTTCCGGGATGTCGACGAGGCCGAGCAGTTCGATGGCGCGGGCGCGGGCCTGCGCCGTGCCGATCGGCCGGTGGGCGCGCAGGGCCTCGGCGATCTGGCTTCCGATGCGGCGCACCGGGTTCAGGGCGGTCTGTGGCTCCTGGAAGACCATGGCCGCCCGGGTGCCCCGCAGGGGCCGCAGCTCGTCCTCGGTGGCGCCGATGATCTCGGTCCCGTCCAGCCGGACCGAGCCTGCGGCGGTGGCGCCGGTGGGCAGCAGCCCGAGCACGGCGCGCGCGGTGAGCGATTTGCCGGAGCCGGATTCACCCACCAGCGCCACGGTCTCCCCGCGCGCCACCTGTACGTTCACGCCGTGCACGACCTCCCGCGCACCGAAACGTACTGCCAGGTCACGAATGTCGAGCAAGGTCTCGGCGGTCATATCACCCTCCGGGCGCGGCCCAGAGCCTGGGCGATCAACAGGAATCCGAGCGTCAGCGCCGACACCACCACGAGTGGCCCGACCGCCATGGCGGGATTGGCGTCCAGATTGCGGGTGGACTCGGCGATGAGGGACCCCAGCGACGGATCCGGCGGCCGCACCCCGATGCCGATGAAACTCATGGCGCTGTCCACGAACACGGCCAGCGACAACGACAGCGCCAGCTGCACCCCGAGCGGTTCGATCACATTGGGCAGCACGTGTTTGCGCAGGGTCCAGGCGGTGCTCGCGCCGATCACGGTGGCGGCCTCGACGAAGGGCTGCTCGCGCACGGCCAGCACGGCGGTCCGGATCTGCCGACCGAAGATGGGGACCTCGGCGGCGATGATCACGATGGCGACCGCGTGCGCTCCCGGCCCGGTGACGGCGGTCAGCGCGATCGCGAAGATGAGCGCCGGGAACGCCAGGATCAGGTCGAACACGCGCTGCGCCAGCACATCCGCGACCGGATTCACGGTGGCGGCCAGCCCGATGACCGAGCCGAGGACCGCGCCCGCCGGGACCGCGAGGAAGGCGATCAACAGGTCGACGCGGATGCCGTACAGCAGGCGGGTGAACACATCCCGATTGAGGTGATCGGTCCCCAGCCAGTGCTCCTCGCTCGGACCGAGCAGATTGGCCCCCGGAATCTGCTCCAGCGGACCGTATTTCGTCAGCGGCCCGGCGGCCAGCGCCGCGACCGCGATGACGGCGATGAGCAGCACTCCGGCCAGCCCCTGTCCGCGAGTCAAGGCCCGCAGCGGCGACCGATCCGGATCGGCCACCGGATCCACGGGCAGGACGCTTGCGGTCACGGTGTTCTCGCTCATGCGCGGCCTCCGATGCGGATGCGGGGATCCAGGTACGCGTGGGCGATGTCGGTGACCAGTTGGATGGCCACGAACACCGCCACCGAGAACAGCAACAGCGCCTGGACGACCGGGTAGTCGCGGCGATTGATGCCCTCTTCGATGAGCCGGCCGATACCCGGCCACGCGAAGGCGGCCTCCACCAGGACCGCACCACCGAGGAGGTTGCCGGTCTGGATGCCGAGGGTGGTGAGCATGGCGGGCAGGGCGTTGCGCAGCGCGTCGTGGGTGACGATGCGGCGACGCGGGACACCGAGGGCGCGGGCGGTGAGGACGTACGGCTTGGCGAGTTCGGTGCGCAGCGCCTCGGTGAGGAAACGGGTCAGCGCCGCCGACACCGGCAGGGCCAGGCACACAGCGGGCAGCAGCAGGTACTGCACGGCGATGTCGGGCCGGGTGAGGAAGCCGTCCGGCGGCAGGCCGCCCGAGGGCAGGACGGGGACGGCCACGGCGAAGACCAGCACCAGCAGCACACCGGTCACGAAGACCGGGATGGCGACGGTGATCGTGTTCGCGGCGGCCACGATCACGTTGAGCCAGCGGCGATCCCACAGCACCGACGCGACCGACACCGCCAGGCTCACGACGACCGCGAGCAGGAGCGCCGCCCCCGCGAGGATGAGCGTGTTGGACAATCCCCGCCCGATGAGGTCGGAGATCTGGCCGCCGATGAGGTACGACCGGCCCAGGTCGCCGGTCACCACGCCGCGCAGCCACGACAGGTACTGGGCGGGGATGGATCGGTCGAGTCCGAGCTGATGCCGGATGGCCGCAACGGTTTCCGGCGTGGCGTCGGCGCCGGCGAGGATGGTCGCCGGATCGCCGGGCACCAGCCGCAGCAGCAGGAAGATCAGCACCGAGGCCCCGAACAGCACCGCCAGCGCGGAGGGGACCCGGCGCAGCAGGTAGGCGGTCATGCCAGGAACGCCTCGGTCAACGCGAGTTCGCGGCGCTTGGTCCAGTTGAAGCCGTGCAGCTTCCGGGTCGCCGAGCCCTGCGAGTACCGGACGCCGATCTCGATGAGGAACAGGCTGTCCAGCAGCTGATCACTCAGGGCCTGGTAGGCGCGGACCGCGTCCGGGCCGGTGCTCTGCGGCAGCTGCCAGGCCGCGTCGGCGGCGGCCACGTAGGCGGGAGATTCGAAGTGGGAGGCGTTCTTCCGGGCGTTGAACGGGTACGCGCTGACCGTGAGGGTGGAGGGCACGAACTGCGCCCAGGAGTGGTCGGTGATCCACAGGCCCGGGAATTGCGCGCCGATCAGCTGTTTGACGAAGGTGGCGTTGTCGGTGGGCGCGAGCTCCACCTCGATGCCGACCTCGGCGAGGTTGGCCTGGACGATCTGCGCGGCGGCCTCGTACGCCGAGACCGCCGTGTTGTAGGTGAGCGGGATCTTCGGCGGCTTGGGCAACTGAGCCAGGATCTGCTTGGCCTTGGCCGCATCCCGCGAGTACCGGGTATTGCGGGCGGCGTCGAAGGCCGGGGAGTTCTTGGGCCACGGCAGGTTCGCGGCGTAGCCCGCGCCGCGGAACACCTCGGCGATGATGCGCTCCCGGTCGACGGCGTAGGCGATGGCCTGCCGCAGCCGCACGTCCGACAGCACCGGGTCGGCGACGTTCACGCCGACGTAGATCTCGAGCTCGGCGCCCTCGTAGGTGTGGACGCGGTAGCCGTCGGCCTTGGCCAGATTCTCGTTGTCGCGGTAGGTGACGCCGTCGGCGAGGTGGATCTGCCCGGTCTTGAGGGCGTTCAGCTGCGCCTGGTTGTCGGAGATGACGGTGATCTCGACCCGGTCCAGGTAGGGGCGTTCCGGCACCCAGTAGTTCGCGTTCTTCTCGAATATCAACTGCTGGTTGGGGATTCGCCGCACGAACCGGAACGGCCCGGTGCCGACGATCTTCTCGCCGGTGCCCAGCTGGTCGATCGACTCGCTGTCGAGGATGGGCACGGTGTCGAGCAGGTCGAACAGATTGCTCAGCGGGTGCGCCAGGGTGAGCGTGACCCGGTGCGGGGCGCTGGTGTCGATGCCGGTCACCGCGGCGGCGGTGCTCTCGAGCTGGCCCGACCATTTCGGGTCGGCGTAGGTGCGCAGCGAGAACTCCACATCCTTCGAGGTGAAGGGGCGGCCGCTGTGGAATGTCACGTCGTCGCGCAGTTCCAGGGTGATGGACTTGCCGTCGGGCGCGACGGTCCAGCTCTTGGCCAGCAGCGGCTGCGGTTCGAGCTTGTCGTGCGGGTACCGCACCAGGGACTCGAAGACCAGGCCGACCACGTACGGGGTGGTGCCGGTATTGGTGAGCAGGTTGGCGGGGACGAGGTCGACCAGCACGCCGTACTTCAGGGTCCCGCCGCGCACGGGTTGCGCGTTGTCGTCGCCGCCCTTCTGCTGACTCACCGCCGAGGTGCAGGCGGCCAGCGCCCCGCCGCCGAAGATCGCCAGGGCGGCGACGGCCGAGCCGCGCAGGAAGTGACGGCGGTGGAGGGCGCCGGGGGACGAATTCATCTGGAAATCCTCGAGTGTGGACCGATCGCTGGATTGTGTGCGGCGACGCTAACCGCGAATGCATGACAGATCACCGGTTGCACGCAGCCAGAGTGAAACCCTGGCCGTCACACCGGCGGGCAGCCTTTGCTGGGGAGCATGTCAGTCCCCGCCCATGCCCGTGGTTATGAGAGTTTCTCCGGTGAGATCGGCCGCACCACCGCCGATTCCACACCGGAATGGCAGTATCCGCCGGTCGCGCCGGCCGGTGCGCCGAATGTCGTGGTGGTGCTGGTCGACGATATGGGGTTCAGCGATATCGGCCCGTTCGGTTCGGAGATAGACACCCCCGTTCTCGATCGGCTGGCCGCGAATGGATTGCGGCTCACCAACTTCCACACCACGCCACTGTGCTCGCCGTCGCGGGCGGCGCTGCTGACCGGAATCAATTCCCACCGGGCCGGTTTCGGATTCGTCGCCAATGCCGATCCCGGATATCCCGGGCTGCGGCTCGAACTGGCCGACGATGTGCTGACGCTGCCGGAAATCCTGCGCGCCAACGGATATGCGACCTACGCGGTCGGGAAATGGCATCTGGTGCGCGACGCCACGCTGCATCCGGCCGCGCGGCGCGATTCCTGGCCGACGCGACGAGGATTCGACCGGTATTACGGCTCCCTGGAGGGCCTGAACTCCTTCTACTACCCGAATCAGCTCGTCTCGGACAGCTCGCCGGTGAATATCGAGGAGTATCCCGAGGACTACTACCTCACCGACGACTACACCGATCGCGCGGTCGGCTACATCAAGGAGCTGCGCGCGCACGACGCCGCCAAGCCGTTCTTCCTGTACTTCGCGCACACCGCCATGCACGGTCCGCTCCAGGCCAAACCCGAGGATCAGGCCAAATATCGGGGTCGCTACCGCGAGGGCTGGGATCGACTGCGGCAGAGCCGATTCGCCTCGCAGCTCGCGCAGGGCCTGTTCCCGGCCGGGACCGAGCAGAAGCCGCGCAATACCGAGCCGGGTTACGAGGCCCAGGAATGGGATGCGCTGACCGACGAGCAGCGGTCGCGGTTCGAGCGGTACATGGAGGTGTACGCGGGCATGGTCGACAGCATCGACCAGAGCCTGGGCCGGATCGTGGACACCCTCGAACAGCTCGGCGAGCTGGACAACACCATCATCGTGTTCACCTCCGACAACGGCGGCACCGCGGAGGGCGGGCCGGAGGGCACCCGCACCTACTTCGCGCAGTTCGCCCAGGTCGACGAGCCGGAATGGGAGCGCGACGTCCCGCACGACGACGAGCTGATCGGCACCGCCAAGCTCGGCGTGCACTATCCGCGCGGCTGGGGACAGGCCTCGAACACGCCGTTCCGGTTCTACAAGGGCCAGACCTTCGCCGGCGGGGTCCGGGTGCCGTTCGTGCTGTCCTGGCCGCGGGGGCTGCCACGGACCGACGGCGACAGCGGGGTGCGCCAGGAGTACGTCTACATCACCGACCTGGCTCCCACGCTGCTCGACCTGATCGGCCTGGAGCGGCCGAGTGTCCGTAACGGGTTGCCCGCCAAGGACTTCGACGGAGTCTCCGCCGCGCGGGTGCTGCACGACCCGTCCGCGATCTCCCAGCATGCCGAACAGTATTCGGAGATGACCGGGCATCGCGGCTTCTACCGCGACGGCTGGAAACTGCTCGCCCTGCACGAGCCCGGACGCGACATCGACGACCCGCGCTGGCAGCTCTTCGACGTCCGCACCGACCCGACCGAGCTGCACGACCTGTCCGAGCGGTTGCCCGGCAAGGTGGCCGAGCTGGCCGCCGCGTGGGACGAAGCCGCCTGGCACAACACGGTTTTCCCGCTGCTCACCCGCCAGGATCTGGCGCGGCGGCGGCCCGAGGAGGCGCGGCTCGGTGATCCGGTCCGGATCCTCCCGGGTACCCCCACGCTCGAGCGATACCGCTCCCAGCGGCTCATCGCCTACCGCGACTTCACCATCACGGTCGAACTCTCCGGTTACCGGGCCGGGGACGAGGGTGTCCTGGTCGCGCACGGTGACCCGCTCGGCGGCTACCTGGTCTACGTCGAGAACGGGCGACTGATCTTCGGTTACAACGCCTACGGGCGGTATGCCACCCTCGACGCGGGCGAAATCGCCGAAGGCAGTCGCCTTCTCACCCTGTCGGCGACGGTCCGGCCGCACCTGCGGTGGGACTTCACGCTGGGCATCGACGGGGTGCGGGCGGGCGAGCTGCCCGACCAGGTGCAGCTGGCGGGCATGTCGCCGTGGACGGGGATCTCGGTCGGGCTCGACGCCCGCGGGCCGGTGTCCTGGGATCTCCGTGAGCGGCGGGGTGTCTTCCGCTACGGCGGGGAGCTCCTGGCCGTCACATACCACCCCGGGGCCGTGGGAGTTTCGGAGGAAGCGCAGCGAGCGCTGGATTCCGAGGCCGAATTGATCGCGGAGTAGGCGTGCCGCGCCCGATCTCCAGTCCCCTTGTCAGCGATCATCCAGCTATTCGAAAGTGTGTTAACAAATATTAAGTAAGCGAGAACCAACCGTTTCGGAAGCTTCACCGCCACTGGTCCGAAACACCTTCACGGGAACACGTTTCACCGGGCGCGGAAGGGTTTTCCCAGGTCGCGACCGGAGCGTGTGACCTCGGCCGCTACCCCTCAGTGACCGGAACATTGCGGCGATCTCACAGCTCACAAATCCGTTTCGAGCATTGTGAGCAAACCGTTTTGATGCCTCCCCCGACGTCCCTACAGTCGAGCCAGCAGCCCGGTTTTCCAGCTCGAAGGGGGCGTTATGACCATCACGCAGAACGGACACTCGTCCGCCGATGCGCTGCTTCGACTGGGGAAGTACTTCAACCGCGGTGAGGTGTCCGGTGACTTGCGCACCCTGCACAAGACCGGTGGCCGCGAGGCCGACGAGTTCTACCGGGACCGCTGGTCGCACGACAAGGTGGTGCGCTCCACGCACGGTGTGAACTGCACCGGCTCCTGCTCGTGGAAGATCTACGTCAAGGACGGGGTCATCACCTGGGAGTCGCAGCAGACCGACTACCCGAGCGTGGGCGCGGACAAACCGGAGTACGAACCGCGCGGCTGTCCGCGTGGCGCATCGTTCTCCTGGTACACCTACTCTCCCGCGCGCATCCGCTACCCGTATGTGCGCGGCGCGCTGCTCGAGCTGTACCGCGCGGCCAAGGAGCGGCTGAAGGATCCCGTGCTGGCATGGGAGTCCATCGTCGAGGACGCCGACAAGGCCACGACCTACAAGTCCGCGCGCGGCAAGGGCGGTTTCGTCCGCGCCGAGTGGTGGGAAGCCGCCGAGATCGCCGCGGCCGCGCACGTGCACACCATCAAGAAGTACGGCCCGGACCGGGTCGCGGGCTTCTCCCCCATTCCCGCCATGTCGATGGTGTCGCACGCCGTGGGCGCGCGGTTCATCTCGCTCATCGGCGGCTCCATGCTGTCGTTCTACGACTGGTACGCCGACCTGCCCGTCGCCTCCCCACAGGTCTTCGGCGACCAGACCGACGTGCCGGAGTCCGCGGACTGGTTCGACGCCGGATACCTGATCATGTGGGGTTCCAACGTCCCGGTCACCCGGACCCCGGACGCGCACTACATGACCGAGGCCCGGTACCGCGGCCAGAAGGTCGTGGTGGTCTCCCCCGACTACGCCGACAACACCAAGTTCGCCGACGAGTGGGTGCCCGCCCGTCCCGGCACAGACGCCGCCCTGGCCATGGCCATGGGCCACGTGGTGCTGCGAGAGTTCTTCCTGGACAAGCAGACCCCCTACTTCGACGACTACGTCAAGCGCTTCACCGACCTGCCGTACCTGGTGGCGCTGGACGAGCACGACGGCGGCTGGGACACCGCCGGTGACTACAGCGGCCACACCTTCACCCCCGGCAAGTTCCTCACCGCCGCCGATCTCGGCCACACCGGTGAGGGCGTGGAGCACCAGACCGTCCTGCTGGACGCGGACGGCGCTCCCCGGGTGCCCAACGGTTCCCTCGGCCACCGCTTCAACGAAGCGGGCAAGGGCCGTTGGAATCTGGATCTGGGGGACATCGATCCCCTGCTGACCCTGTACGGCCGCACCGATGATGTTGCGGCCGTGCAGTTCCCCCGCTTCGACGGGCTCTCCGCGGGCAGCGATGCGGCTGTCCTCACCCGCGGCGTGCCGACCACCGTCATCGCGGGGCGACGGGTGACGACGGTGTTCGATCTCCTGCTGGCGCAGTACGGCGTCGGACGGTCCGGCCTGCCCGGCAATTGGCCGACCGGCTACGACGATGCGACTCAGCCCTACACTCCCGCCTGGCAGGAGTCGATCACCGGCGTCCCCGCCCAACAGGCCGAACGCCTCGGGCGCGAATTCGCCGACAATGCCGAGCGTTCCCGGGGCCGGTCCATGATCCTCATGGGCGCGGGCACCAACCACTGGTTCCACAGCGACCAGATCTACCGCTCCTTCTTCACCTTGACGCTGCTCACCGGCTGCCAGGGCGTGAACGGCGGCGGCTGGGCGCATTACGTGGGCCAGGAGAAGTGCCGTCCCGTGACCGGCTGGGCCACACTGGCTTTCGCCTCCGACTGGCAGCGGCCGCCGCGTCAGATGCAGGGCACCGTGTTCTGGTATCTGGCCAACAACCAGTGGCGCTACGACCCGTTCACCAGCGAATCGTTCGCCTCGCCGCTGAGCAAGGGCGCGTTCGCCGGGCGGACCGCGGCCGACAATATCGCGCTCGCTTCGCGTTTGGGCTGGATGCCGTCCTACCCGACGCTGAACCGCAATCCGCTCGACCTGGTCGACGAGGCGGACGCGGCGGGCAAGGCGCCCGCCGACTACGTCGTGGATGGACTCAAGTCGGGCGATCTGCGCTTCGCGTGCGAGGATCCCGACGCGCCCGAGAACTTTCCGCGTGTCCTCACCGTGTGGCGCGCCAACCTGCTCGGCTCGTCCGGTAAGGGCAACGAGTACTTCCACAAGCATCTGCTCGGCGCCGATTCCAATCTGCAGACCACCGAGGCCACCGGCATTCGGCCGCAGGAACTGGAATGGCGCGACGAGGCCGCCACCGGGAAACTGGACCTGTTGATGTCGATGGACTTCCGCATGACGTCCACGACCCTGTTCTCCGACATCGTGTTCCCGGCCGCCACCTGGTACGAGAAGCACGACCTGTCCTCCACCGACATGCACCCCTTCGTACACGCCTTCACCCCGGCCATCTCCCCGCCGTGGGAGGCCAAGACCGATTTCGAGGCGTTCCACCGCATCGCCCGCGGGTTCTCGTGGCTGGCCGAGAAGCATCTCGGCGTGCGCAAGGACCTGGTCGCGATGCCGTTGCAGCACGACACCGCCGACGCCATGGCGCAGGCCGGTGGCCGGGTACTGGACTGGAAATATGGTGAATGCGAGCCGGTTCCAGGTGTCACCATGCCGAAACTCGTTGTCGTCGAACGCGACTACCCGAAGGTCGCGGAGAAGATGGCCGCGCTCGGACCGCTCGTGGAAACCTTGGGACTCACCACGAAGGGTGTCACCACTATTCCCGATGCCGAGGTAGATTACCTGCGCGGCGTGAACGGCACGGTGGTTTCCGGTGTCGCGCAGGGCCGTCCGTCTCTGGCCAAGGACACCCACGCGGCCGAGGCGATCCTGGCACTGTCCGGCACCACGAACGGCCGGCTCGCGGTGGAAGGGTTCCATGCGCTCGAAGAGCGCACCGGAACCGAGCTGGCCGATCTGGCTGCCGAGCACGAGGGTAAGCGAATCACCTTCGCCGACACGCAGGCCCGGCCCGTTCCGGTGATCACCTCACCGGAATGGTCCGGGAGCGAGACCGGCGGACGCCGCTACTCCCCCTTCACCATCAATGTCGAGCGGTCCAAGCCCTGGCACACCCTCACCGGCCGCCAGCACTTCTACCTCGACCACGATTGGATGATGGAGCTCGGCGAGCAGTTGCCGATCTACCGGCCGCCGCTGGACATGAGCGCGCTGTTCGCCGAACCCGGCATCGGCAACGTCGATGGCAACGGGGTGACCGTTCGGTATCTGACGCCGCACTCCAAGTGGTCCATCCACTCCGCGTATCAGGACAATCTGCACATGCTCACGCTTTCGCGTGGTGGGCAGGCGATCTGGATGTCGGACGTGGACGCCAAGAAGATCGGCGTCGCCGACAACGACTGGATCGAGGCGATCAACCGCAACGGCATCGTCGTGGCGCGCGCCATCGTCTCGCACCGCATGCCCGAGGGCACCGTGTTCATGTATCACGCCCAGGACCGCGCGGTGAACGTCCCCCGCATCGAAGGCAGCGAGAACACCAAGGTCGGCAAGGGCAAGCGCGGTGGCATCCACAACGCGCTGACCCGGATCATGATCAAGCCCTCGCATCTCATCGGTGGCTACGCGCAGCAGTCGTTCGCGCTGAACTACCACGGCCCCACCGGAAATCAGCGCGACGAGGTCACCACGATTCGTAAGCGCTCGCAGGAAGTGGAGTACTGATATGCGCGTCATGGCTCAGCTCGCCATGGTCATGAACCTGGACAAGTGCATCGGCTGCCACACCTGCAGCGTCACCTGCAAGCAGGCCTGGACCAACCGCGCCGGCACCGAGTACGTGTGGTTCAACAATGTGGAAACCCGTCCGGGACAGGGTTATCCGCGGCGTTACGAGGACCAGGAGAAGTGGAAGGGCGGGTGGACCCTCGACAAGAAGGGCCGCCTCACGCTCAAGTCCGGCTCCCGGATGAAGCGGCTGCTCAATATCTTCGCCAACCCGGACCTGCCCACCGTGTCGGACTACTACGACCCGTGGAGCTACGACTACGAGAACCTGCTGTCCGCCCCGCAGATGGACACCACCCCGGTGGCCAAGCCCAAGTCGCTGATCACCGGTGAGGACACCAAGGTCACCTGGGGCGCGAACTGGGACGACTCGCTGGGTTCGGGTCCCGAGCAGGTCGGCAAGGACCCGCTGCTGGCCAAGCTGTCCGAGCAGGTGAAACTGGAGTTCGAAGAGACCTTCATGTTCTACCTGCCGCGCATCTGCGAGCACTGCCTCAACCCGTCCTGCGCGGCGTCCTGCCCCTCCGGCGCGATCTACAAGCGCGCCGAGGACGGCATCGTGCTGGTGGATCAGGACAAGTGCCGCGGCTGGCGGCAGTGCGTGACCGGCTGCCCGTACAAGAAGATCTACTTCAACCACAAGACGGGCAAGGCGGAGAAATGCACTTTCTGCTACCCGCGTGTGGAAGTCGGCATCCCGACCGTGTGCTCGGAGACCTGCGTCGGGCGACTGCGCTACATCGGCGTCATGCTCTACGACGCCGACAAAGTGCTCGAGGCCGCCTCGGTCGAGAACGACCAGGACCTGTACCCGTCGCAGCTGGGCGTATTCCTCAACCCCCACGACCCGCGCGTCATCGCCGAGGCCGAACGGGCCGGGATCTCCCCGGAATGGATTGCCGCCGCGCAGGATTCGCCGGTCTACAAGCTGATCGTCGACTACCAGATCGCACTGCCGCTGCACCCGGAATACCGCACCATGCCGATGGTCTGGTACGTGCCGCCACTGTCGCCGGTGGTCGACACCCTCACCCAGACCGGGCACGACGGCGAGAACCACAACAACCTGTTCGGAGCGATCGACGCGCTGCGAATTCCGTTGGAGTACTTGGCCGAACTGTTCACCGCCGGTGAGATCGGCCCGGTGCGCGCCTCCCTGCAACGGCTGGCGGGCATGCGGTCCTTCATGCGCTCGATCAACCTCGGCCAGGAACCCGACCTGTCCATCCCGGACGCGGTCGGCCTGGAGCCCGAGGAGATCGAGGCCATGTACCGGCTGCTCGCCATCGCCAAGTACGAGCACCGCTACGTGATCCCCTCCGGCGCGACATCCAAAGCGCACGAACTGGATTCGCTCGCCACCGGCTGCTCCCTGGACACCGACGGCGGCCCCGGCATGACGGCCTTCGACTACATGGCCGACAAGTTCCACCTCACCGATACCAACGGTGCCGCCGCGCCCGAGCAGAAGTCCAACCGGATCAACCTGCTCAACTGGGACGGCAAGAGCACCAGCGGGCTGGTGCCCAAATCCGCCGACGGCAACGGCGCCGCCGGTCATGGCAACGGAGCCAATGGAAATGGGCACCACTCCCCCGCGCCGGAGCCGGCGGCCGTCGACACCGAATCGATCGAACCCGAACCGACGGGAGCGGCGCGATGAACCTGCTCAGACTGCGGCGGCGCTCCGTACCCGCCGTCACCGCGAGCGATAACGACCGGCGTGAGGTGTGGCGACGGGACGCGCTGTCGCTCGACTATCCGCACCCGCGCACCCGCGCGCTGATCGACGAGCTCGACGCCGATCCCGAAACCGGCGGCGCCACAGCGGAATCCACCGGGGCTTCGCGATGAGTCTGCTGAAACTGCGCCGCCGCCCCGAACCCGCCGTCGCCCTGAGCGAGCGGGACCGGCGGCTGGTGTGGCGGCTGAGCGCGCTGCTGCTGGACTACCCGAACGCGCAGACCCTCTCGCTGCTCGACGAACTCGACGCCGCCGCCGCGGAGCTGCCGGACTCGGTGCGCCCGCTGCTCGCCGGGTTCCTCACCCATCTGCGCACCGGCGACCCGATCGCCCTGGCCCAGGAGTACGTCGAGACCTTCGACATGCGCCGCCGGGCCAGCCTGCACCTGACCTTCTACGCCTACGGGGACACCCGCAAACGCGGGATGGCGCTGCTGCGGTTCAAGCACGCCTACCGGCACGCCGGGGTCGAACTCGGCGACGAGGAACTGCCCGACCACCTGCCCGTGCTGCTCGAATTCGCCGCCACCGTCGACCCGATCGGCGGCGAACGACTGCTGGGCGAACACGTCCCGGTCCTGGAACTGCTGCGGTTGTCGCTTTCCGACAGCGGATCTCCTTACGCCGGGGTGCTGGCGTCGGTGGTGGCGACCCTGCCACCGGTCACCACCGCCGACCGCCGGCGCATCGCCGAACTCGCCGCCCAGGGCCCGCCGGAGGAAGAGGTCGGCCTCGACCCCTTCGCCATGGACCCGCTCGCCTTCTCCGGAACGGAGGCCCGCCGATGAGCTCCGCGCTCTGGCTGATGCTCCCCTACATCGCCTTCACCTCGTTCGTGCTGGGCCACCTGTACCGCTACCGCACCGACCAGTTCGGCTGGACCACACGGTCTTCGCAGATCCACGAGTCGCGGTTGCTGAAGCTGGGCAGCCCGCTGTTCCACTTCGGCATGCTCGGGGTGATCGGCGGGCATGTGCTGGGCGTGCTCATCCCGGAGTCGTGGACCACCGCGGTCGGCATCTCCGAGGAGGCGTACCACGTGGTCGCGGTGTCGGCGGGCTCGGTCGCGGGACTGGCGGTCATCATCGGCGTCGCCATCCTGGCCTACCGCCGCCTCACCGTGTCCGCCGTCCGGCAGGCCACCTCGGCCAATGACAAGGTCATGTACGTCCTGCTGACCGCGGCGCTGGTCACCGGCCTGCTCAACACCTGGGGCAGCAACCTGCTGTGGGGCACCTACAACTACCGCGAGACCGTGTCGCCGTGGTTCCGCAGCCTGTTCACCCTGCATCCGGAGCCGGAGCTGATGGTAGGCACGCCCTGGACCTTCCAGCTGCACGGGCTGGTCGTACTGGCGCTCATCGCCTTCTGGCCCTACACCCGCCTGGTGCACATGTTCTCCGCGCCGGTCGGCTACCTGGTGCGGCCGTACGTGGTCTACCGCAGCAAGCCGGACAAGTCCGCGGACAAGAAGCGCTACGCGAAAGCCTGGGAAACCCCGGCCATTCCGCGCCGTTGAGATACCGGGCGTTCACCGATTTATCGGTGGCGCCCGGTTTTTCCCGGTGTTATCGTTCGGCCCGGCCCAACCGACTGGTCGGGCCTGAATTGTCTTGGGGGGGAATCCATGTTCAATTGGTATGTCGGCCTGCTCGCGCTCAGCGGGGTGATCATGCTGGCGCTCGCCTCGGTCCGCGACGGCCAGAGCAACACCGCGCGCACCATCGACGCCGTCTTCGGCGCGGTCTATCTCGGCTACGCCTTCTACCTCGCCTTCCTCTTCGACGGCGATTCCTACCTGATCTTCTTCCAGGCCTTCATCCTGCCGGTCGTGATGGTGGTGAATTTCTTCCGCAATCGCACACCGAAGCCGAAACTGACCGACACGCAGAAGGCATGGCGCGAATATCAGAAGTCGGCCGGGCAACAATAGCCGGGTGCTCTCAAAAAATTCCGAGCCCGAGCGGGTTACGCCGCAGGAAACGCCCTGCCCCGACTGCGGTGAACGCCGGGTCCTGGTAGGCGGCAGCATGGATATGTATCTGGTCCGGCGCAATGGCGGGCGGCCCCTGTCGGACCTGCTCGCCCTGCTCTGTACCGGCTGCGGGCGGGTGTTCTTCTACGCGGACCGGCTCGACAGGGTGCGAGCGGCGATGAACTCCATGACGTCCTGAGTGCCGGACTGGTCGCGCAGGTGGTCCAGGGCCGCGTCCAGTCGCGGGTCCGGCCCCTGGCCGGCGAGCAGAACCACGATCGCCTCCCAGGTCTCGAGGCGCGGATTCGGCTGGGCCAGTAGCTCTTCCAGGTAACTGTCGGGTTCGAGCAGGCGCAGCGCCCGGCGGGCGTGGGCGTGCACGCGGCGGGGCAGCTCGGCACGGATCGCCTCGATGTCCTCGGGCTGGACATGGCCCGGCTGGTAGCGATCCAGCCGCACCGACCACAGGTCGCCGGATTCAGCGGGCAGGCCCTCGCCGGGGAGCAGGCCCGGACCGGTGGCCGCCTCGGGAGCGAGGGGCCGCAGACCGTAGCGCTCGGTGCGCCACAGACGAAATTCCTGCCAGGCGGCCGGGGTCGCCCACACGCCCAGCCCGAAGCGCAGCACCTGCTGCCCGCCGGTGAAGGTGCGGAAGGTGCGGGTCCGGGCGATGGTGGCCACGCCCTCGGGCAGCACCCGCGTCCAGGTGGGCTCGGCCCCCTCGAAACCGTACGGCTGCAACAATTTCCCCGTATCGCGCATCAAGCGCCGCAGTGCCGATTCCGGTTTGACCATCCCCGCAGATTAGCGGTGCGGACCGACAGAATCCCGCACCTCCCCCATCCACCCTGGACGCGGCGAGTCGTACCGAACACGCCGCGTCCGGGGCCAGATGTCAGTGGCCGGAATAGATGTCGTTCACCGTGGCCGCGTAACGATCGTTATTGGTGAGCGGCTGCAGGCCCAGCGCGGTGTCGATGGTGCGGAGCAGGCCGTACTGGTCGGTGCGCTGAGAGCTGTTGAAGCCCGCCTTCACCGAGTTCTGCGAGCCGAGCACGATGGTCGGCCCCGGTTCGAGTAGAGCGGGCCGAAGAGCTTGGCGAAGCCCTCGTCGAAGGTCACGATCAGCAGCGAGCGCTGCTGCTTCCAGGCCGGGGAGTTCAGGATCGCGGGCACGGTCGCGCCGAGCCAGCTGTCACCCGAGGCGACGCCGCAGCCCTCCATGTTGTGGCACTCGTTGGCCGCGAACCACACGAAATTCGGCGTGGTGGCCGTGGATTGCAGGTCGGTCGTCATCTGGGTGAGCGGCTGCAGGTGCGCGGCGCAGTAGCCCGGATCGGACTTCATGTTCTGGAAGTACAGGAACGGCAGGTCGTCCTGGTAGTACTCGCCGTGCGCGGTCTGATCGCAGTTGCCGTTGGCGTCCTCGGCGTACCCCTTCCAGGTCTTGCCCGCCGCGTCCGCGCTGTTGCCGATGTGCCGGGCGTTCAGGGTCGTGGTGGTGACGCTGTTGTCGACCAGCCCGTACAGTCCGCCCGCCGCCAGCGCGACGTAATTCGGATCGCTGGGATGGGTGGTGGCGTAGGACTGGGTCAGCGTCGCGCCCTGGGAGCGCAGGCTGTTGATATACGGGGCCGCGGAATTGCCGATGATGCCGGTGAGGCCGTCGTAGTCCTGGTTCTCCAGGTAGACCATGAAGACGTGGTCGTAGCCGGGCACGGTGGTGGCGGGCGCGGTCAGCGCCGGGGCGGGCAGCGGTGCGCCGATGGTGAACGACAGGTTGTCGGCGTAGCCGTCGGTGGTGTCGCCGTTGGTCCAGGTGAAGTACACATCGACGGTGACCGCGCGGGTGCCCTTGGGCAGGGTTCCCTTCGCATCACGCTGCAGCAGTTCGGTAGTGAAGCCGCGGTCGATGCTGCTCACGCCGCCGGCATCGGCCGTCCCCAGCTTGCCGCCCGACCCGTTGAGGAAGGTCGCGGTGAGACTCGCCTTGTCCATCTGCGCGCCGTAGCCGCCCAGCCAGCCATTCAGATCGAAGCTCACCCCGCCCCCGTCGATGGCCGCGGCCGCGCCGGAGACGTCGATGGTCTGATCGATCTCGGAGTTGCCGGTGCCGCCGCCGGTGAAGAACCTCGAGCCCCGGTTCGAGGGGCCGGTGGAGGACGGGCCGGGCCACCCGGACTGCCCGTAGCACACCGCGTTCGGCTCACCCTTGACGATCTTCCACCCCGGCAGCGTCATGCCGTCGAGGCCCTTGGGTGAGCACTGCGCCACCGCTTCGGCATCGCCGTCCACGATCAGGTTCGGGCTGGTGACCGCGGCCTGCGCCACGGTGGGGGTGACGGCCGAGCCGCTCAGGACCGACAGTGCGGCCGCCGCCGAGAGGGCGAGGACCTTGCCGAGGTGTTGTCGAACGCCGTTGTGGCGCATAGCTGTTCCTTACAGGTCGTGACAAATGCGACCCGAATGGAACACGTTTCAGATGTCGAGCCACCCGCCCCGCAGTGACCGGGTGATGAACGCGAACCGCCTATTGGTCATTCGACCAATAGGCGGAAGCGGTTGTGCGACAAGTACTGCCCGGCTAGGCGGCGACCTTCGCGGGCTTCTTCTTCTTGGAGCGGGCGAAGTTGTTCATGATCGGCAGGTCCACCCAGTGGTAGAGCGCTGCCGCGATCACCGTCGACACCACCAGGCTCAGCACCGCGAAGCCCGCCCAGCCGACGACGCCGAACTCCTTGCCGCCGATCAGGTATCGGGTGATCAGCACCATGACCGGGAACTGGATCAGATAGAAGGCGAAGGAGATATTGCCCAGCCACACCATGCGCGGATGGGAGTTGACCTTGCCGATGCCGTGCAGGTCACGGTTCGCCATGGTGGCGACCACCGCGGTCATCGGGGCCAGCATCAGCACCGACATCTTGTAGTTCACCGGCACGACCCAGGTCAACGCGTACGAGATGGTCAGGGCGACCATCGGCCACAGCAGGTTGGTGTTGCGCCACTTGCCTTCCAGCACCATCCGCGCGGCCAGCACGCCGAGGAAGAACTCCGGCAGCCGCGACAGCGGGAAGGTGTAGCTCAGCCAATACGACAGCGACACCGGGATGTTCGCCTGCTGGAACCACGCCGGGGAGGCGTGCAGCTCGTAGTACGGCGACGTGGTGCCCGGGACCAGCCGCGGCGCGAAGGCGTTCGCGATGCCCTTGGGGCCGTCGAAGAACAGGAAGTACGAGGTGTGCAGGGCGGCGATGCCCAGCAGCAGGACCGCCGCCGCCAGCACCAGGCGGCGCGTGGGGATCTTCATGATCAGCGGCAGCACCAGCGGGAAGCTCAGGTAGAACAGCATTTCCGCGGCCAGCGACCAGGACGGCACGTTCAGGCCGCCGACGGTGGTCCACTTCGGCACGTAGGTGTGCACCAGCAGCAGGTTCGGCACCCACACCACCGCGCGGTGCAGCGGCACGCTCGCCACCACGATGAACGCGGCGGCCGCCAGCAGATGCGACGGGTAGATCTTCAGCACGCGACGGCGATAGAACGCGCCCTTCGCCATGCCGGGCCGGAACGACCAGTAGATGATGAAGCCCGACAGCACGAAGAAGAAGGTCACACCCGCCGCGCCGAGCTGCATCGGAATCCAGGCGTGGATGTTGCGGAACATCTCCGACTTCTGGAACGGGTACACCGGCAGGAACACCAGCGCGTGCAGCACGAACACCGCGAACGCCGCCCACCAGCGCGCGCCGGTCAGCGACGGCAGCGGCGGGCGGACCCGGGCGGCCCGCTCGATGACGGATTCGGCGGCGGGCGCGGCGGTGTCGACAGGGCGCGCCGCGGGCGCCGGTTGGATCACTCGGGTGGAGAAGGACTCCACCGCGAGCGCGGTGGCGTCCTCCCGCGTGCCGGGCACGACTTCGGGTGGTCGGGTCATCGGGCGTACCTCTCCTGCAGGGCGTTGGCAATCACGGCGTCGCCCTGCGGAGCCGGATGGAACGGCAGACCGGCGACATTGACTTTCGGGTCGAACACGCCGTTGACCCACTGGTCGGGCGTGCACAGACCGTGCCCGCGGGTGAGGGCGCGGCTGTCGAGGTACTCGATCCGCAACAGCGCCGCGGCTTCGCGCTGCGCCTGATCGAAGCGATCGAGGTAGTCGACGACCGTACGACCCCGGGGCTGGCCGATCTCGAAACCGGCGATGTCGAAGCAGATCGCGTCCTGGCCGGGCGTGAACAACTCCGGGTACCCGACGATCACGATGCGCGCGTTCGGGGCGTAATAACGGACGTAGGCGACGACCTTGCTGATCCGTGCGGCGTACTCGGCGCCGGTCACGTTCTTCGGGTCGGCCATCCGGCCGTCGGCCACCGCGTCGGCCCCACAGCCGCCCGCGGGGTCGTAGAAGCAGGCCTGCATCGAGTCCCACGGCGACTTCGACGAGTCGCCCCACACATCGTTGAGACCGAACTGCAGGGTGACCAGCTTCGTCTTCGGACCGAACGCGCCCGCCTTGTCGGCGTTGCTCGCCTGGACCTTCAGGATGTAGCCGTTCCCGGTGTCGATCGACGCGCCCGGGCAGGACTGGTTCCACACCTGTCCGTCGCCGCGCAGGCCCAATCGGTCCTGCAGCTGCGCCGGCCAGGCGGTGGCGCCGTGCTGACAGGTCTTGTCCTGCCCCGACGGGTCCCACCCGTTCGCGGTGAACGAGTCACCCAGAATGACCAGTTCTCTACCTTGCGGAGTCGAATCCGCCTGTGCCCCCGAAGTTCCCGCCATGGCCGCGGCGACTGCCATCACCGCGGCGCACAGCCACCGTCCGTTGTTTCCCGACACGTGCTCTTTCTCCGTCTGTCAGAACCTGCGCTGGTTCGTCAGTACCCTGCGCGAGGCTCGAAGCCGGGGGCGTCCAGCGTCGGCGGCGCCGGCTTGGCGGGCGCCTCGACCTGCGGCGCGGGCTTGGGCGCGACCGGCTGCGGCGCGACCTGCTGCGGCGCGGGGGCCTCGGCCTGCGGCGCGGGCGCCGGGGCGGGGGCCTCTGCCTTGGGAGCCTCGGTGGTGGCCGGCGGGGCGGCGGGCGCGGGGGCCGCGCTGCTCGCGGGAGCGGCCGAGCTGCTCGCCGGGGCGACCACGGAGGTGGTCGTGGTGGCGGGCGAGTCGGTGGCCTTGTCGCTGCCACACGCAGCGAGTCCACCGATGAGCAGGACGGAACCGATGGCGGCCACGGTGGCGCGAGCGGTCGACGTGCCGGTGATGCGGATGTTCATGTTGAAACCCTCGTATCGCAAATTGAACTGCGGATTTTTCACTTTTGCGCGGAGTGTACAAGAGGCTGCGAGAGCCGCGACAGGAGTTCGGCAAACCGCAAAACCCCTGCGCAACCAGCAGACTCGACGAGTAGCTATCGACGGACAAACCGTCGATAACCGGCTGTGCACACGGTCAGTGACCGTAGCGGTCGTAGATGGCACGGGCGACGACGGTGTCACCCTGGGTGGATGGATGGAAGAACAGACCGTCGAGATCTGTCCGGGGGTCGAACACACCGTTCAGCCACGGCTGCGACGAGCAGAGCCCATGACCGGTGGTGAGCCCGCGGGCATCGAGGAACTCGATCCCGAGTAGTTGGGCGGCTTCTCGCTCCGCCTTGTCGATGCGGTCGAAGTACTCGACCACCGCGCGGCCGCGCGACTGGATGAAGGGCGCGACGCCGCCGATGCTGAGACAGACCGTGCTGGTGCCCGGCGTGAACAGCTCGGGATAGCCGACGAGGACGATCTTCGCGTTCGGCGCGTAGTACTTGATGTAGGTGATCGCATTGCTCATGCGCTTGGCCATCAGCGCGCCGGAGACCCCGGTGTAGTCGGGGAAACGGTTCTCGTCGACGGCTTCGGGGTCACAGCCGAGCGGAAGGTTGAACACGCACTTCTGCAGCGACCCCCACAGCGTCTGGTCGTTCTTGCCCCACTTGTCATTGAGGCTGAACTGCAGCGTCACCAGCTTGGTTCTGGGACCGAACGCGCCTTCCTTGTCGGCCCGCTGCGCCTGCTGGGCCATGGTCCAGCCCGGCCCGCTGTCGATCGACGAACCCGGGCAGGACGGATCCGACACCCGGTCGGTGCCGTGCACGCCCATCAGTTCGGCCAGCTGCACCGGCCAGGCGGTCTTCCCATGGCGTTGACAGGTGTTGTCGCCGTCCATGAAGTCCCAGGCGTTCGCCGAGAACGAATCACCCAGGGTCACAAGCTCTCTGCCCTCGGCGCCCGGATCGGCGCCGGCGGGGGTGGTACTCATCGCGGAGACCGAGGCCGCCACCGCGACGACGGCAGCACACAGCCACCGTCCATTCTTGCCCAGCAACTGACTAGTCCAGCTCTCTCAGTATCCGGCGCGGGGCTCGAAGCCCGGTGCGTCCAGGGTGGGCGGGGCGGGCTTCGCGGGCTGCTCGACCTGCGGAGCGGGCTTGGGCGCCACCGGTTGCGGGGCGACCGGCTGCGGCGCGGGGGCTTCCGGCGCGACCGGCTGCGGGGCGGCCGGTTCGGTGGCCGCGGGCGCCGGCGCGGGAGACTCGGCGGGCGCGGGAGCCGGAGCGGCGGCCGTGGTGGTGGGCGCGGGCGCGCCCGTGGCCTTCACCGCCGAGGACACCACCGCACCACCGGTCGGCGAACCCTCTGAGGACTTGTCGCTGCCGCACCCTGTGACCCCCGCGAACAACAACGCACCGCCGAGCACTGCCGCGGCGGCACGAACGGCGAACACCCCTGGTGTAGCAGACTTCATCAGTACCTCGAATCGGAGCTCAAAACTGAAGTGATAGATGTTCACTTCAGCGGGGAGTGTACAAAACCAGCCACCCCCACCCGCCCGGATTCGGAAAACTGGCCCCGACTACTGGGGGCTTCGGATCCGGTCCGCCCTGATCAGGCAAACCGTACCCGCAACCACCGGTTCCAGTCGGTCGGCACCCGAAACTATCCCACCCAGTGGTCCGGGGCTACCCCCCAGCGAGCCCCGGACCCCTCGGCGCGCCGCGGAACTAGTCCGGGATCGCGACCGTCGACGGGAGGTTCACCCAGCTGGGGGCGTCGGGATCCAGCCGCAGATGCTCGGGCTTCAGACCGGAATCGGCCAGGAAGATCATCGGCGGCAGGGCCTTGGGGAAGTTGCTCGCGTAGACGTCGACCCGCAGGCGATGGCCGGGCTGCAGCACGGCCTCGATCGGGGTCAGGGCGATATCGAGGGAGACCGGGACGCCGGGGACGGTCTGCTGCCGCCGGGCCAGGTCCAGGTAGTAGTGGGGTTCGGTGTAGTCGCCGTTGGCGGAGCGGAGACTGGCGTCCTCGTCGATCTGACGCATGGAGGCGACCAGCTGACCGGTCGCGATCTCGTGCGAGACACCGTCGGGGGCAACATCGTTGACGGTCGCGACCCAGTACCCGTCGGCGGCGTCCTCGACCACGTTCAGGTGGACGTTGATCGGGCCCGACACCGTGGTCGGGGCGAACACCGGGCCACTGGTGAAGGACAGGCCGTCGTTCTCCCAGACGCGGGAATCGTTGGTGCACAGGTCGAGAACGGCGGTCGCGCCGGCGGTGATGCGGGCGGCGTCGCGGCCGCACAGACTCGACAGGGCCGGCGTGACCGTCAGATCACGCACCGCCGCCTGCCGGGGGTCGGCGGACAGGCCGCCGTCGTAGTGGGAGCCGGGGCTGGTGCCCGACGGGATGTCGTTCAGATACGTCCGGCGGTGGACGGCGTCCGTGCGCGGGAACTCGGGCGCGTCGGTCCAGCCGCCGCCCTGCTGCTTCACGATCAGCGGCGTGAATCTGTCTACGCCATTGTCGATTCCACGCAGCCAGTGGTCGAACCAGGCCCGCTGCAACACATCCAGGCGCGGCGGCATGCCCGGATGACCGAAACCGCCCACGCCGGAACCCAGGTGGTAGCCGTCGCCCATGATCAGCTTCTTCTGCTCGGGCGGCAGCGGGATGGCGGCGAAGGTGTCGGTGGGCGTCGTCCCGAAGATGTCGAACCACGCGCCCACCATGAAGGTCGGCACCCGGACGTGGGTGATGTCGGTCTTCAGGCCGCGCCGGAAGCCCGAATTCGGGTCCACCAGTTCGCGGGTCCGCGCGGTCAGCTGGTCGGGGGTCATGGCGGTGTAGCCGTTGACGACCATGTCGACCAGGGTCAGCGGATCGGCGAGGCGGTCGCGCAGCCAGCGGGATTGCTGCGCGGGATCGAACTTTCCGACCAGCAGCGCGGTCACGTCCGGAATCATCTTGAGCGCGTTGACCCCCAGCAGCCACGGCACCAGGAAGCCGACGCCCACCGCGGCGCCCGGGCCCGCGATATCGGTGAAGATGTCGGCGCTGCCCTCGTAGGCGAAGACGGCCTTCAGGCCCGGCGGCATCCGGTCGGTCGCCTCCAGCGCGGTGATCGCGGTGAACGAGATCCCCATGGCCCCAACGGTTCCATCGCTCCAGGACTGGCGGGTGATCCAGTCCACCACCTCGGCGGCATCCTGCTTCTCCCGGTCGCCGAACACCTGCCAGGCGCCCTCGGAGGTGCCGGTGCCCCGGGTATCGACCTGCACCAGGGTGTATCCCGCCTCGGCGAGCGCCCAGTCCTGCGCGGCCGCCTCCAGGGCGCCGGAATCCAGCTGCCGGGTCATGTCGAACAGGCCGTCCACCCCGACGCCCGGCAGATTCAGCGACGCGGCCCACGCCTCCAGCGGCTGTTTGATGCCGAGGCCGTCGGCGGCGCTGAGCACCGCCTCGCCGATCAGCAGCGGCAGCTTGCCGTATCCCTGCATCTGGAGGATCACCGGCCGGCGACCGTCCGGGACACGGCCGTTGTCGGCGGGATGAATGATGTCGGCCTTCAGCACGACGCCGTCGGACATGGTGATCGGCACGGCGAGATCGGGGACGATCCCGTTGTGCGGCTGCGGTCCGTCCACCGCCGCGGTCCAGTCCGCCGCGTACGGGCCGCCGTCGATCCCGGTGAATGCGGTGTCCGACAGGGCCATCGGGGCGAGGAACTGTGTTCCCGCCACCACCGCGGCCATGATCACCAGCACTTTCCCGGCCGATCTCCGGGTTCGCCATCGCGCCTTCAGCATTGAGTCCCACCTCTCGCACCGTTGTTGGGACAGATTGTTGCTACTGGCCGGTAATAGCGACTCGCCCCAGGGCGACATCGTTTTACCCCTGCGCGACAAGCCCATTCGAGCATTCCGTCCCAGACAGTCGACGAGCCGGGTTACGATCCCCGCGCAGACGAAGAACCGGCGGGAGGGCGACCGGCCGATGGCGATCATGGCGCGCGCGGCGAACCTGCGTGGATATCGCGAACTCATCGACGAACTGGGCGGCGACGGCGCGGCCCTGCTCCGGCGGTTCGGGATCACCCCCGAAGCCATCGCCGACGGCGACGCACTGGTTCCCGCCGAATCCCTGGGCCGGGCACTGAAAGTCGCCACGGAGTTCCTGGACCGCACCTACCCCGGCCCCGGCCGGACCACGGCCGCGCGGGTCCGGGCGGCCATCGACCGCGCCCTGCTCGAGTCCCGGGCCGACATCGAGACCGTGGCCCGCATGCTCACGGTGCACGAGCGCACCCTGCAACGCGCATTGGCCGCCGAGGGAACGACTTTCACGGCTCTGCTGGACGAGGCCCGTCGCGATATCGCGCACCGGCTGCTGTGCGAGACCGATCTGCCGATGAGCCGCATCACCACGCTCATCGGGCTGCGCGAACAGTCCGCGCTGACCCGGGCGGTGCGCCGCTGGTACGGCCGGACGCCGCAACAGGTCCGGAACGCGGCCCGCGAGGTCGAACCACGCCGGGCCGGGACCGGTGTCGACCGACCTACGACGACGGGGCGATGAGGCGTTCGGAGAGCTCCCACAGGGCCGCGGCGGTAGCCGGGTCGGTGGCGTGCGGACTGGCCTGGGCGACAGCGCAATCCGCGAGGTAGCCGCCCGAGTGCGCGGTCAGGCCCGGGGCGGTCGCCGCCAGGACCGAGGTCGCGGCCGCTTCCGGGATCGTCTTCAGGGTGGTCACGGCGGAGGGATTGCGCGAGGTGAGTTTGCGCATCTCGGCGAAGTCCTCGCGGGACATGTGCCGGGACAGATCGGTGGCGCAGACACCCGGGTGCACGGCGTAGGCGTGGATGCCCCACTCCGCGCCCCGGGCCGCGAGATCCACCGTCATCAGGATGTTCGCGGACTTGGATTGCCCGTAGCTCGCGAACTTGTCGTACTCGCGGCGCTCGAAGTTCGGGTCGTCGAGGTCGGCCGGATACGCGTGATGCGCCGCCGAGGACACCGTGACGACGCGGCTCGCGACACCGGACCGATCCGCACCCGCCGACAACACCGGCAGCAGTCCGGTTGTCAGGGCGAAGTGGCCGAGATGGTTGGTGCCGAACTGCGATTCGAAGCCATCGGCGGTGTGGCCGAACGGCGTGTACATCACCCCGGCGTTGTTGATCAGGAGGTGCAGCGCGGGCGCGCGCTGGGCGACGGCCCGCACGGCCGCTCGGACGCTGCCGAGATCGCTCAGGTCGAGCCCGACGACATCGACTGTCGCACCGGGAAACCGCGCACGGATACCGGCCGCGACCGTGCCCGCCGCGGCGGCGTTCCGCGCGGCGAGCAGGACCGTGGCGCCGGCGGCCGCGAGGGCACGGGCGGTCTCGGCTCCGAGACCGCCCGTGGTTCCCGTGACCAGGGCTACGCGACCGGTGAGGTCGATTCCGGCGATGACCTCATCGGTGTTCATCGCGTCCCGCTCAGCCCGCGAGCTTCGCGAGGTTGGGGAAATTGCTCAGTTCCCAGCCGCCGTCCACCACCATGTCGATGCCCGTGACATAGGAGGCCTCGTCGGAGGCGAGGAACAGACACGGGCCCGCGATCTGTTCCGGGGTCGCGGGCGCGCCCATCGGAATGCGGTCCAGGAACATCTGTTTGGCGGGCTCGTACCCCATGACGGCCGCCACCAGCGGGGTGTCGACCAGACCGGGGAGCACGGCGTTCACCCGGATGCGGTGCTGCGCCAGTTCCAGGGCCGCGTTCTTGGAGAACATCACCACGCCCGCCTTACCCGTGGAGTACGGGCTGCCGCCGGGCATGGGGACCCGGGCGTCCAGGGACGAGATATTGACGATCGAGCCGCCGCCGGTCGACTTCATGAGGCGCGCTTCGTGTTTGGTGCACAGGAAGACGCTCTTCTGGATGAGGTCGATAGTGAAGTCCCAGTCGGCCTCGGTGAGGTCGGTGACCGCGCCGATGCGGGACGCGCCCGCGCAGTTGAAGGCGGCGTGCAGACCGCCGAAACGCGATGCGGCGACCGCGATTCCGGCCTCCACCTGGGCCTCGTCGGTGACGTCGGTGACCGCGGGCACGAAGGCGTCGCCGAGTTCGGCTGCCCGCTTGCCCAGTCCGGCCTCGTCGAGGTCCAGGCCGACCACATTCGCGCCCTCGGCGATCAGCGCGGCCGAGATGGCCGCGCCGATACCGGAGGCCGCGCCGGTGACGACCGCGGTGCGGCCGTCGAACCTGCGTGCGTTCATCGCGCACCCGCCTTCAGGAACTCGCCGGTGCGGTCCCGGCCGAGCGTCTCGGCCTTCTCGCCCAGCCCGAACACGTACTCGCCGTTGACCAGGACCGCGGTGACGGTCTCGTCATTGCGGTTGACCATGCGGGAGAGGTTGCCGTACTCGGGAACCGGGTTCTCCGCGTAGGACTCCAGACTGTCGTCCAGGTGCGCCGGATCGATGATCAGCACATCCGCCCGGTCGCCTTCGCGCAGATGCCCGGCGTCCAGGTCGTACCAGTCCGCCAGCTCGCCGCTGACCCGGTGCACGGCGTGCTCGACGGTCATGAACGGCGTGCCCGCCTGCTGCGCCTGGTGCACTCGCTTCAGCAGCCGCAGCCCGAAGTTGTAGAACGCCATGTTCCGCAGATGCGCGCCCGCGTCCGAGAAGCCCAGCTGCACACTGGGATCCGCCGCCAGCGCGTTCAGCACCTCGGGACGATGGTTGGAGATGGTCGTGCGCCAGCGCACCTTCGGACCGTGCTCGACCAGCAGATCGAGGAAGGCGTCCACCGGGTGGATACCACCACGGTCCACCCCGACCTGGCCGAAGGTCTTGCCGACCACGCTCGGATCGGGGCATTCGGTGATCTCGGCGTCGAAGAAGTCGCGGTGCCACACGCGCGGGCCCCACTTCTTGTCGTAGTCCTTGCGGAACCAGCGCCGGTACTCCGGATCCTGGAACAGCTCGTGCCGCTCCTCCAGCTGGTTGGACAGGTGCAGAGCCGCCGCGCCGGAACCGAATTCCTCGAACACCGGCAGGTCGATGCCGTCGGAGTAGACCTCGAACGGCACCGGCAGATGCTGCCAGCGGAAGTCGCCACCCAGGCCGTTGATGATCTTGCCCAGCAACGGGAAGACCTTCACCACGCCCGGGATCGCCTTGATGTCGGCGGCCGAGAGCAGGCTCACCTTCAGCTTGGGCCGGAAGAAGCCCAGGCTGCTGGCCGCCATGCCGATCATGCTCTGCGGCTTGGCCACGTCCGGGCCGCCCTGCAACGCGCGTTTGCGGTCGCGCAGAATGCGATTCAGCCGGCGGCGTTCCTTCGCGGTGGCGTAGGTGGACGGCAGCGTCCGCGAGCGGCACACCTCGCCGTCCAGCTTGTCGAACAGCAGCTGCTGCGAGGACATGCCGACGAATCCGGCGTCGAGCGCCTCGGTCAGCTTGTGCTCCATGGCCGCGATCTCGGACTCGGTCGGCTTGACGTCGGGATCGGTGGCCCGCTCCAACCCGAGCTGTGCGGTCCGGATATCGGAATGCCCGATGAACGAGGCCACATTCGGCCCCAGCGGCAGCGACTCCAGGGCCTGCACATAGCTGTGCGCGCTGTTCCAGGTCTTCAGCGTGTCCACCGACTCGACCACGTACTGCCGCGGAATCGCCTCCACCCGGCCGAACAGGTCACCGGCGTCGGACCCGCCGACATGCACCGCGGACAACGAGCACGACCCCAGCAGCAGAGTGGTGACGCCGTGCCGCAGCGACTCCGACAGCGTCGGGTCGAGCAGCACCTCCACGTCGTAGTGGGTGTGGATGTCGATCATGCCGGGCATGACCCAGCGGCCGGTCGCGTCGATCACTCGCCCGCAATCGGTTTCGTCCAGCGGCGCGGCCGAGACCGTCGCCACCCGGCCGTCACGGATGCCGAGATTGCGGATGGCCGACGGCGCGCCGGTGCCGTCGAACCAGCGGCCGTTCTTGATGATGGTGTCGTACACAGGAATTCACTTCCCCAGGGTGAGGTCGCGGCGCAGCACCTTGCCGGTGGCGTTGCGCGGCAGCGGATCCGCGGTGACCAGCCAGCGGGCAGGCACCTTGAAGTAGGCCAGTTGCCTGGCCACGTGGTCGCGCAGCTCGTCCTCGGTCAGGGTCTGCGGATCGTCGACCACGACGATGGCGGCCACCTCCTGGCCGAGATCCTCGTGCGGGATGCCGATCACGGCCGACTCGCGCACCAGCGGGTGCTCGTCGAGGACGTTCTCGATCTCCTGCGGGTAGACGTTCTCGCCGCCGCGCAGGATGAGATCCGAACGGCGGCCGGAGATGTAGAGCTTGCCGCCGCGCAGGGTTCCGAAATCGCCGGTGCGCAGCCAGCGGTTCTCGTCGATGGCGGCCTTCGTGGCGTCGTCGTTGTTCCAGTAGCCGAGCATGACGTAGGGGCTGCGGATGCAGATCTCGCCTTCCTCGCCGTCGGGCACCGGCTTGCCGTCCGGATCCCGGACCTCCAGCGAGACGCCGACCACCGCGCGGCCCACGGTCTCGTTGTCGGCGGCCAGTTCCGGCGGGGTCGCCACGGTCGCGGCGGTGCCGGACTCGGTGCAGCCGTAGCTGGTGGTCAGGCCCTGCAGCGCCACCGGGAACTTCTCGCGCAAGCGCTGCACCAGCGCCGGGGAGGACGGCGCGGAGTTCAGGGAGAACGCGGTCAGCGAGGACAGGTCGTACTTCGAGATGTCCACGGCCAGAATGCGGCTCGCCAGCGTCGGCACGGCCGCCCAGTTGGTGACCTTCTCGGTCTCGACCAGCTGCAGCAGCGATTCCGCGTCGAACTCGCCCGAGGTCGGGAAGACCACGGCGTCACCGGTGGTGAGGCGCGGGATCGACAGGTTGTGCAGGCTCGCGATGTGGAACAGCGGCATGGTGGCCAGGTAGCGGCGGCCGGCCGGGGAACCGTCCCAGGCCTGACCGCGGAAGCCGGCGGCCAGCGCGTCCATGAAGCGGTGGTAGTCGGCGACCGCCACCATGTTCCGCTGGGTGTGCACCACACCCTTGGGGCGGCCGGTGGTGCCGGAGGTGTAGAGGATGATCGCCGGATCGTCCTCGGTCACCTCGGCGGCCGGATTGCCGCCCGCGAACTCCGCGATCAGCGCGGGCAGGTCGGTCTCCATGGTCAGCACCGGGATGGCGGTGCCGGTCTCGGCGGCCAGCGCGGCCCGCTTGGCGTCGGCGATCACGACCGTCGGGGCGGAGTGCTCGAGGCCGTACTCGATCTCGCGCGGCGCCCACCAGGCGTTGTAGCCCACCGGGATCGCACCCAACCGCTGGGCGGCCCAGAAGGTCAGCACCCATTCGGGGGTGTTGGCGGCCAGGATGCCGATCCGGTCGCCCTTGCCGACGCCGTACTTCTCGGCCAGCGCCGCGGCCAGCGCACCCGCGGCAGCGTAGTGCTCGGCGAAGGTGTAGCGAGTGCGCGCGGACACCAGATAGTCGAGATCGCCCAGGTCACGGGAGACTTCCAGCAGGTCCAGCAGCGACGCGTGCCGGTTCTTGAACACCGGCTGCGGGACGCCCAGCACCTGCTCGACCGTCATCTCGAACGGGGCGCCCGGCGCGGTCAGCTTTCCGGCGACTTGGGCGGCGAGAGCCTGGAGGTCAACGGCGTTGGTCATGAATCAAGTCCTCGAATCCTTGTGCGCGAACCGTGGCGGGTAACCAGAGTGAGACCGATCACGCCGACCCCCGGACTGTATCGAAGGTCGCTTTCAGATAGGCGTCGGCACGAGGCGAACCGATCAGGCCCGCCTCCATCCGGTTCATCGCGTAGGCGAAGGTGACCCGGTGGTCCAGGTCGTTGACCACCATCGAGCCGCCGATCCCGGCCCACCAGCACACCCGGCCGTCCGGCACGTGCGGGGCGGTCTGCGGCTGCGGCAGGCCGTAGCCGATGCCGAAGCGCAGCGGCACCATGATGGCCAGGTCCACGCCGTCGGACTGCTGCTCGAAGATGAGGTCGATGGTCTTGTCCGACAACAGCTTCCGGCCGCTCAACTCGCCGCCATTGCTGATCAGCGATTGCAGCCGGGCGATGGAACGGGCATTGCCGTGCCCGCCCATGCCGCCCAGCTCCGCCCGCTGCCACTGCGGGGTACCGCATTCGGCGAAGTCCAGCAGCGGCTGGAACAGGGTCTTGAACATGACGCTGTCCTGCGGCAGCAGCGACGGATCGAACTCCGGCAGCTCCGGCGGAACCAGGGTCGCGATGCGGCCCAGATCCTCGGTGGCCATACCGATGTGGAAGTCCGCGCCCAACGGGCCCGCCAGCTCCTCGGCGAAGAAGCGGCCCAGCGGGCGACCCGTGACGCGCTTGACCAGCGCGCCCAGCAGGTGACCGTAGTTCATCGCGTGATAACCCGACGCGGTGCCCGGCTCCCACCAAGGCGCCTGCGCCGCAAGGCGATCCGTGGCCGCGTCGGTGTCGTAGATGTCCGGCAGCACGATCGGGGCCTCCCAGCTGGAGACGCCCGAGGTGTGCGACAGCAGGTGCCGCACCTCGATATCGGCCTTGCCGTTGGCGGCGAACTCCGGCCAGTAGTGGGCCACCTTCTGGTGCACGTCCAGCTCACCGCGGTCAACCAGGAGCAGAGTGCTCAGGGCGACCATGGTCTTGGTGATGGAGAAGGTGTTCACCACGGTGTCGGCGGCCCAGGGCGTGGTCTTCTCCGGGTCGGTGTAACCGCCCCAGAGATCAACCACGGGCTCACCGTCCACGGTCACACAGACCGACGCGCCCAGCTCCGCGCCCGACTCCACCTGCTCGGTGAAAGCCGCACGGACAGCCTCGAATTCGTCGGCACAGAATCCAGCGACGTTGCTCATTCCGACCGTCTCCCTCTTACGCCTCGACCAGTGCGCGGCTGCGCACGGGCAGGGCATTGCCCACCGCGGCCGCGCGGCGCGCGCCATCGGCGAGTTCCTTCTTCAGCTCTCGCACATAGATGTCGAAGTCGATCTGAATCGTGTGGCGCGGCGAGTTGTAGTAGCGCTCGGCGCGTTCGGCCTCCGCCTTGGCGACCGCCGCGTTCATGTCCGCCTGCGACGGGAACCGGTAGTTGCCCGAAAGATACGCCGCGACCAGCTTGGACTGCTGCTCGGCGAAGTTCACCAGCGTCGGCATCGGCTGGGCCAGACCGAGATAGAAGAGATTGTCGACATCCGGCTTGAGCATCTGACGCCACAGCGGCAGCTTGTTGCTCTCGTCGGGCCGCAACACCGGATCGGTGAAGAACGGGAAACTGATGTGGTAGCCGGTGGCGCACACCACCACGTCCACCTCTTCGGTGGAGCCGTCCGCGAAGTGCACGACCTTGCCGTCCAGCTTGGTGATGGCGGGCTTGAAATCGATATCGCCGCAACCGACCTTGTGCAGGAACTCCTCACTGGCCGACGGATGCGCCTCGAAGGGCAGGTGATCCGGCTTGGGCAGGCCGTAATCCTCCATGCGGCCGCGGTTCTTGACCACGAAGCGCTGCTTGAGCTTGAGCGCCAGCTTCGGCGGCATCCAGGCCGGTACCACCTGGGTGTCGCCGACCTTGCCGCCGACGTACTTGGGCAGCACCCACACGCCGCGGCGGGCCGAGACCCACAGCTTCTCGGCGATGAACTTCTGCGACAGCTCGCAGGCGACGTCCAGACCCGAATTACCCATGCCCACCACGACGATTCGCTTGCCGCGCATATCGATCGGGTCGAAGGGGTCATTGTAGGAGTGCGAGTGGATCAGGGTGCCGTCGAACTCGCCCGGGTAGTCGGGGGTGCGCGGATCCCAGTGGTGGCCGTTGGCCACGATCAGGGCGTCGTAGGTCTCGACCGTGCCCTGGTCGGTGGTGACCGTCCATAGGCCGTCGGCGCCACGCTCGGCCCCGGTCACCTTGTGGTTGAACCGGATTCGGTCGCGGATGCCGAAGTGGTCGACGTAATCCTTGAAGTACTGGTGCAACTGGCTGTGGTGCGGGAAGTCCGGCCACTCGTCGGGCGCCGGGAAGTCCTCGAACTGCAGACGGAACTTGGAGGTGTCGATGTGCAGGCTCTGGTAGCACGCCGACATGCCGTTCGGGTTCTTGTAGTACCAGTTGCCGCCCACCTCGTCGGAGGCTTCGTAGCAGTCGAAGGGGATGCCGTATTCGGCCATGCGCTTCGCGGCGGTGATGCCCGACGGGCCCGCGCCGATGATGGCGACCCGGGGTAGCTCGCGGTTCTGTGCGGATTTCGCAGCCAATTCACTCTCCTGATTCGGCGACGGGTCTGACGAGCCCTGCCGGACGTGACGTGCCACACACGCTAACACTCACTAGACACTGTGTCTAGTGAGTTAACTTGCGTCTATCATTCAACGGTGACCCGATCCGATGTAGACCACCCCGAAACCCCGCGGCGCACCTCGCTGCGCGACGAACAGAAGCGGCTCACCCGCAGCCGGCTCATCGACGCCGCCAAGCAGCTGTTCACCGAGCAGGGCTACGCGCCGGTCCGCGTCGACGACATCGCCGCCGCCGTCGGCTGCAGCCGCGCCACCTTCTACCTGCACTTCACCGGGAAACCGGACGTGCTGCGGGCCATCGCCGAACAGGGCACGCTGCCCAGCGTCCGGAACTTCTACGAGGACCTCGACCACGTGCTCGACACCGGCTCGCGAGAGGAATTCGCGGCATGGATGCGCCGGGCCATCGACTGGTTCCAGGAGTACAAGGACCTGCTCCCCGCCTGGGACGAGGCCACCACCCTCGAACCCGAATTCCGCGAAGTGGCCAAGGAAGGCATCATGTCGCTGCCCAGCGTCATGAGCTCCTACCTGTCACGCTGGCCCGCCGACCGCCAGGAGGAGGCGCGCCTGCGCGTCGAACTCCTGGTCGCCCAGCTGGAACGCTTCTTCACCCGCTGGGCCATGCAGGGCACCATCGACGTCTCGGCCGACGAGGCCGCGGCCGTCCTCACCGATATCTGGTTCCCGGCGCTCCAGACGCCGAAGGACTAATTCGAGACCGGCGTGACGCGGGCGCGATCCAATTCCCAGAACGCGCGCAGCGCGATGATCTTCCCGTCCGCGTTCACGCGATAGACGGCCACCAGATCCACCTCGACGCTCACCTCGGGGCGCGTACTGCGAATGGTTCCGGTGAAGGCGGCCTCGTCGCCGCAGGCGAAGGAATCGGCCCAGGTGAATTCGATCCGGCTGGGCTCGATCGCCAGATCCCAGAACGCCGCGATGGCGGCGTGCCCCGCGTGCCCCTCCCCCACCGGGTCGTAGGGCGAGATCCCGACCGGATCCTCCACGCGCGCGTCGTCGGAGAACAATGCCAGCCACTCGTCCCTGCGCTTGGCGCGCACCGCCGCCTGCGAGGCGAGTCCGGCACGGCGAGCGGGGTGTTCGAGCGACATCCCGTCATCTTGACCGCCACGCGCGCGGACCGAACCGGCAAATTCCGGTGAGCGGGATATCGAGTGCGCGGAAAGACGTCGGGCCGACGTCCGAAGACGTCGGCCCGAAATCTGAAATAGAATTGTTTTAGAGATCAGCGGGAGAACGCGGAACCGCTGTAACCCAGACCCGCGCCCTGATCGGTCGGCTGGGTGCTGTTGACCAGCGCCTGGCACTGCTCGACCGTCTGACCCGACTGGATGCAGGCCGTCCACGGGTCGTAGATCGTGGGGAAATCGGCGGCGGCGGTGGCGGCCGGGCCGGCGATACCGCCCGCGATCACTGCGGCGACGACAAGCTTCTTCACGTGGGAATCCTCCAGAGTCTTTACCGAATTGCGGTAAAGGTTGCCACGCGAATCCGAAAATCACCAAGCGGTACGGGAATTCGGCGTGGGAATTAGGGCAGAACCCCTAATCCCCACGGGACGGAAGGGACCGATCAGGCAACTCGGACGTCGGTCGCCGAGATGTCGGTCGTCAAGGATTCGACGGCCGCGTCATAGCGATCGGCGAGCAGGCGCACCACCGACGGGTGCACGCCGATCGGCTCGGCGACGCCGTCCGCGCCCGCCTCGTGCAGGCGCTGATGGAACAGGCCGTGCGCGAGCAGGTACGAGGCCACGAAGACACGGCGCGCGCCCGCGGCCCGGACCCGGGCCACCACCTCGGGGACCTTGGGCTCGCCGGTGGCGATGTAGGCCAGGTGGGCGGGCGTGCCGACCCGCTCGGAGAGCAGGTTCGCGGCCCGCTGCACATCCTGGCGCGCCCGGGCGTCCGAGGAACCCGCGGCGGCGAAGACCACCGCGTCCCCCGGCCGCCAGCCCGCCGCTCGCAGCCGCAGGTGCATGACCTCGGCCAGCGCCGGGTCCGGACCCATGGCCTGGGTGACCGCGACCGCGTCGTGCGCACTCGCGGCCACCTCTCGCGGCACATCCTGATACACGTGATAGCCCGAGGCCAGGAAGGCCGGAACCACCACGGCGGGAACCGGATCCAGATCCCGCAACACCTCGGCCGGGGACGGGCCCAGCACATCCACGAACGCGGTCCGCACCTGCGGCGCGGCCGTGATCGCCATTTCACGCAACGATGCCGATGCGGCCCCGAAATCGGCACCGGCACCTGTCCCGGACAGCCGGGCCGCGTGCGCGAGCGCCGACGCGCCCAGCTCCCGCGCGACCGCCTCGGCCAGCTCGGCGATCATCTCCACACCGCGCGCGCTGCGGGTGCCGTGGGCGACCAGCACCAGCGCGGGGGCGCTCACCACGCACCCCGCGGCGGACGGACGGCCCCCGAACCCGGCAGGGCGCCGGGAGAGCCGTACGAACGGGGCGGGAATGCCTGCCGTGACACCGAATTCGACTGTGTGGCATTGGTATTCGACGGGCGCGACGCCGACACGGCGCGGGCGGTGGCCGCCGACCGGGCAGACGTGGCCGCCGGACCCGCGACCGGGGTCGCGGGTGTCGCGCTGCCGGGCTGCACCGGAAGACCAACGGGGCGAACATCATTCGCCGGGGATGCCGATCGCACCGGGGCCGCGCCCGGTCGCGCCGCCCCGGTGCCCGGGCCCGCCGGAGCGGGCACCGATCGCAGCGGCGCGGCGACGGATCGCGCCACCGGCGACGGAGCCGCGGCCGGATGTGCTGTGCCGTTGACCGCCGACGGGGCGCCCGGACGGCGGGGACCCGCAGCGGGCGGGGTGTCGGCCATCGGCTGCCGGGTGCCCGGGATCCGCGACTGCGGGATCTCGCGGCGCGTGACCGGACCGTTGCCGCGAGCCGGGCCCGGCTGGCGGGCAACGGGATTCGCGGCTTCATGCGGGTTGTCGATGCACTCGGCCGGGTCCAGGGCGAGGCGGTAGCCGCGCTTGACGACGGTCTGGATGGCCTTGGGGGTGCCCAGGCCCGCTCGCAGGCGGGCGATGGCGGTTTCCACGGCGTGGGTGTCATCGCCGCCGCCGGGGAGGGCGGCGAGCAGATCCTCGCGGGAGACCACGCGGCCCGGCTGCCGGGCCAGCGAACGCATGAGCGCCATCGGCGCGGGAGCCAGCTGTCGCACCTGACCGTCCACCACGACGCAGCCGCCGCGAACGCTCAGGACGTGACCGGCGGCTTGAATCCGGTTGGCGCGCCGGGGCAGTTCCTCGGCGACGTGCCGGGCCAGCGCACCCAGGCGGGCTCGGCCGGGGCTCGTGGTGGGCACGCCCAGTTCCTCCAGCGGCGCGGCCGTGATCGGGCCGACGCAGGCGGGCAGCACCCGGGTCCGGAAGGCGTGCAGTACCGCCTCCAGCAGACCGGTTTCCTTGGCGCGCATGAGAAGTGAGGCCACAGCCGGGGCGCTGGTGAAGGTCACGCAGTCCAGTCCGGCCGTGACGATCCCCTCGATGAGGCGATCCATCGGGGTGCGGTCGTCCGGCGGGATCCACCGGTACACCGGCACCGGAACCACGTCGGCTCCGGCGCAGCGCAGCACCTCGCAGAAATCGGGGACAGGCTCCCATTCGGTGGTCGCGCCGTGCAGCTGCACCGCGATCCGCACCCCCTCGACGCCCTGCGCCAGCAGGTGATCGAGCACCTCGGCACTGGATTCCGAAGCGGGAGACCATTCTTCGCGCAGCTCGGCCGCGCGGATCGCGCCCTTGGCCTTGGGACCGCGGGCCAGCATACGGGTCGAGGCCAGCGTGGAGCGCAGCTCCTCGGCCAGCCCCCAGCCCTCCGCGGCCTCCATCCAGCCGCGGAAACCGATGCCGGTGGTGGCGACCGCGATCTGCGGCGGGTCGGCGACCAGCTGTCGCGTCACCCGCTCCAGCTCGTTGTCGTCGGCCAGCGGAATGATCCGGATGGCCGGGGCGGAAACGACATTCGCGCCCCGGCGGGCCAGCAGGGTGCCGAGTTCGTCGGCACGCCGGGCAGCCGTGATGCCGACCGTGAAACCGGCCAGCGGAGTACCGCCGTCGACCTCGGTCATGCGGTACCGCCGACGAATTGCACCGGGTCGTTCGACACCGCGACCACGCCGTCCTCCACGCGCACCGCGTAGACCGGCAGGGAGATGGCGTCGTCGTCCAGGCAGCGTCCGTCGATCAGCGAGAACGCCTGCTTGAGCAGCGGGGACGCCACGACGGGCACGCCGCCGCGGTCGCCGACCAGGCCGCGCGACATGACCGCCGCGCGCCCGAACGGATCGATATTGCCGACGGCGAACAGCGTGCCGTCGGTGGTGAGGAACAGCGCCGCCTGGCGGCCGCCCTTCAGCAGCACCGCCACGCCGCGGCCGGGAATCAGATAGTCCTGCCGGCAGGCCTGGGTCCACCCCGAGGTGGTGGTGACTGCGGTGCCGGGTGTGTCGATCACGGTCATCGGTAACTCTCCTCCGAACGCCTTACCTATTGGTACCGGCGCCCTGTTTCCAAGTCGTTAAGCAGTCATTTCCCGTGCGTGGCGGGTTCTGTGGCCTGGGCCGCACCGACCGGAAGCTCCGGGATGCCGAGCAGGACGGGCACCTTGCGCTCGCCGCTCTCGTCGAAGCCGATGGTCGGGTCCGACTCCTCGGGGGCGTTGACGAAGGACACGAAGCGCGACAGCTTGCCCTCGTCCTCGAGCACGGCGGCCCACTCGTCCTTGTAGCCGTCCACGTGCTTGGCCATGGCGGCCTCCAGGTCGGCGGCGATACCCAGGCTGTCCTCGCAGACGACGGCCTTGAGGTAGTCGATGCCGCCCTCCAGGGCCTCCTGCCACGGCGCGGTGCGCTGCAGGCGGTCCGCGGTGCGGATGTAGAACATCAGGTAGCGGTCGATGTACTTGATCAGCGTCTCGTCGTCGAGCTCACCGGCCAGCAGCACCGCGTGCTTCGGGGTCAGACCGCCGTTGCCGCCGACGTACAGGTTCCAGCCGTTCTCGGTGGCGATGACGCCGACGTCCTTGCCGCGGGCCTCCGCGCACTCACGCGCGCAACCCGACACGGCCAGCTTCAGCTTGTGCGGGGAACGCAAACCGCGGTAACGCTTTTCGAGCAGCACGGCCATGCCGACCGAGTCCTGCTGGCCGTAACGGCACCAGGTCGATCCGACGCAGGACTTCACCGTGCGCAGCGACTTGCCGTAGGCGTGACCGGACTCCATGCCCACGTCCACCAGGCGCTTCCAGATCAGCGGCAGCTGTTCGACGCGGGCGCCGAACAGGTCGATGCGCTGACCGCCGGTGACCTTCACGTACAGGTCGAATTCCTTGGCGATCTCACCGATGGTGATGAGCTGGTCGGCGGTCACCTCACCGCCGGGCATCCGCGGGACGACCGAGTAGGTGCCGTTCTTCTGCAGGTTGGCCAGGAAGTGGTCGTTGGTGTCCTGCAGCGAGGCCTGCTCGCCGTCGAGGATGTGATCGCTCGAGGTGGAGGCCAGGATGGAGGCCACCGTCGGCTTGCAGATGTCGCAGCCGGTGCCCTTGCCGTACTTGGCGATCAGGCCCGAGAAGGTGCGGACCCCGGTCGACTGGATGATGTGGAACAGCTCCGCGCGCGACTGCGAGAAGTGCTCGCACAGCGACTTGGAGACCTCCACACCCGACTGCTCCAGCAGCTTCTTGAGCATGGGAACACAACCGCCGCAGGAGGTTCCGGCATTGGTGCAGCTCTTGATGGCCGGGACGTCGCAGGCGCCGTCGGCGATCGCGCCGCAGATGGAGCCCTTCGAGACGTTGTTGCAGGAGCAGATCTGCGCGTCGTCGGGCAGCGCGTCCGCGCCCAGTTCCGCACCGGCCGGGGAGATCAGCGCGGCCGGATCGGCGGGCAGCGGGCGGCCGACCAGCGGACGCAGCGCCGAGTACTGGGTGGCGTCACCGACCAGGATGCCGCCGAGCAGGGTCTGCGCGTCGTCGGAGACGACCAGCTTGGCGTAGGTGCCCTTGGCGGCGTCGTGCAGCACCACCGACAGCGCGCCCTCGGTCTTGGCGTGCGCGTCACCGAAGGAGGCCACGTCCACGCCGAGCAGCTTCAGCTTGGTCGACATGTCCGCGCCCGGGAACTCGCCCTCACCGCCGAGCAGGCGGTCCGCGACCACCTCGGCGGTGCTGTACCCCGGGGCCACCAGGCCGTAGCAGACGCCCTCGACCGCGGCGACCTCACCGATGGCATAGATGCTCGGGTCCGAGGTGCGCAGGCCCAGGTCGGTGATGACACCGCCGCGCGGGCCGACCTCGATGCCGGCGGCCTTGGCGATCTCGTCGCGGGGACGCACACCGGCGGCGAAAACCACCAGGGCGGCCCGCAATTCGCTCTCGTCGGACAGCGTGACGGTCAGCTTCTCCGCCGGCGGGGCCGCGTCGTCGGATGCGATCGAGGCGGTGCCGACACCGGTGTGCACGCTCAGGCCGAGCTCGGTGACCAGCTTCTCCAGGATCGCGCCGCCGCCCTCGTCGACCTGGGCGGGCATCAGCCAGTTGTTGTACTCGACCACGTGCGGGGTCATGCCCAGCAGGCGCAGCGCGTTGGCCGCCTCCAGACCGAGCAGACCGCCGCCGACCACCACGCCGACCGCGCCCGGACCGGCCGCCTCGGCGGTCGCCCGGATGCCGTCGAGATCCTCGAGGGTGCGGTAGACGTAGCAGCCCTCGACGTCGGCGCCCGGCACCGGCGGCACCCAGGCGTAGGAGCCGGTCGCGAGAACCAGTGCGTCGTAACCGATCACGTCGCCGGTGGAGGTGGTCACCTTGCGGGCGGCCTTGTCGATGCTGTCGGCGCGCACGCCCAGCCGTACCTCGACCAGGTCGTCGCCCTCGTAGCCATTGCCGGGCAGCGCCAGCGCGGAGGTCTCCCAGATGCCGACGTAGGAGGACAGTCCGACGCGGTCGTAGGCGGCCAGCTTCTCCTCGCTGAGCACGATGACCTGCCAGGTCCCGGCTTCGTCGCGGGAGCGCAGGGCCTCCACGAAGCGGTGTCCGACCATGCCGTGGCCGACGACGATCGCGGTTTTGCGTTCGATGCTGTGGGTCATGACGGTGTCCCTTTCGAGCTGGACTGGTCAGGCGCGAGCCGACGGAGTGGACGAGGCGGTGGTGGACGCACTATCGGTTGCGGCGGAGCCGGATTCGGCCTCGAGGACCAGGGCCTCCGCCTCGACGACGACATCGGCGTCAGCGGTATCGCTGGACAGCGCCCGCAGGCTCGGGCGGCGCATGAAGACCGCCCAGCAGACCAGGCCGCACAGCACGTAGAAGGCCATGAAGACCCAGAAGGCGGTGGTCGCGGACTTGGTGGAGGCGTAGGAGGTGCGCAGCATCAGGTTGATGCCGACGCCGCCCAGCGCGCCGATCGCGCCGACGAAGCCGATCAGCGCACCCGAGGTGTTGCGGGCCCACGCCGCGCGGCTGGCCGAATCACCTTCCAGGGAACGGGATTTGGCCTCGAACACCGAAGGGATGATCTTGGTGACCGCACCGTTGCCGATACCGGAGATGACGAACAGCGCGGTGAAACCGACGATCATGGCCACCAGCACGCCGCCCTTCGGGTGCCCGGCGTGATCGCCCATGGTGGACGACACCGCGACCACCACGGCCGCGAGCGTCATGGCCACGAAGGTGTACAGCGTGACCTTGCTGCCGCCGATCCGGTCGGCCCACTTACCGCCGTACGGGCGGGCCAGCGAACCCAGCAGCGGGCCGATGAAGGCGATCTGCGCGGCGTGCAGCGCGGCGGCGGAGACACTCGCGCCACCGGCCTTGAAGGTGATCTGCAGGACCTGGCCGAAAGCGAAGCTGTAGCCGATGAACGAACCGAAGGTGCCGATGTAGAGGAAGGCGATCGCCCAGGACTGCGGGACGCGCAGCGCCTTGAGCATGTAGGACAGGTCGGCCTTCTGGTTCTTGACGTTGTCCATGTACAGCGCCGCACCCACCGCGGCCACCGCGATCAGCACCAGGTACACCGCGCATACCACCGAGGCGTTGCCGTAGTGGTTGCCCAGCGTGGCGATGACCGCCAGGCCGATCAGCTGCACCACCGGAACGCCGATATTGCCGCCACCCGCGTTCATGCCCAACGCCCAGCCCTTGAGCCGCTGCGGGAAGAACACGTTGATGTTGGACATCGACGAGGAGAAGTTGCCGCCGCCCAGGCCCGCGAAGGCCGCCACGATCAGGAACGTCGTGTAGGAGGTGCCCGGCTGGTTGACGAAGTACAGCGTCAGCAGCGTCGGGATCAGCAGCAGCAGCGCGGACACGATGGTCCAGTTGCGGCCGCCGAACTTCGCGGTCAGCACGGTGTAGGGGATCCGCATGAAGCCGCCGACCAGGGTCGGCACCGCGCCCAGGAAGAACTTGCCGGCCGGATCGATGTGGAAGACGTCGGTCGGCATGAACAGCACCATGACCGACCAGATCGACCACACCGAGAACCCGATGTGCTCGGCGAAGACCGACCAGATCAGATTGCGGCGCGCGATGTCCTTACCACCGGCTTCCCAAGCCACGACATCCTCGGCATCCCAATGCTCGATGTCGCGCTTGCGGGTCAGCGTCGTCAACAAGAGGCCCTCCTGAAATCTGGATGGCCCCAAGGTAGAAAACGGGTATTGCGCCCGTGCTGCGCGAAATGTCCGGCAAATCAACGGTTGCTCACGAATTCCGGGTTTACGGCGTGAGATCCGGCCTTATGTTTCGCCTATGTGACACAAGGGTTTCCGGCGGTCACGAAACGCCTGAAAACGAGTTTTCGAGCCGTGAGGTGAGAGCCTTGCCACACAGCATGGCCCCAACCTCACGACTCGGCAACTCGAACAGTGAAATTCCGGCTAGTTCCCGGTGACCGCTAGTTCCAGCTGTCTTCCAGGAAACGCGGCTTGCACGCGACCCACGCGCCGGCCATCAGAATCAGCACCGCCACCGTGAGGAAGGCGAACGGCACCGGCCAGCCGCCGGTCATGGTGTGCAGCGTGCCGAACAGCAGCGGGCCCACGCACGCCACCGAGTAGCCGACACCCTGGGTGAAACCGGACAGCGCGGCCGAACCGGCGCCGGTGCGGGTCCGCAGGTTGATCAGCGTCAGCGCCATCGGGAAGGTCGACGGGCCCAGGCCCAGCGCCAGCACCCACACCAGCGGGGCGCTCATCGGCGCGAACAGCAGGCCGCCGAAGCCGATGAAGAAGAACACCGCGCAGCCGATCACCACCGGGAACGGATTGGCGATGCGGCCCACCACGATCGGCGCGCTCAAGGCCGCGACCAGGCCGATCAGCGCGAAGATGCCGACCATCGAGCCGCCGAACGCCGCGTCCGCGCCCGCGTCGCCGAAGATCGTCGGCAGCCAGGTGAACATCGAATAGGTGATCAGCGAGGTCATGCCGAACATGAAGGCCATGCCCCAGGCCAGCGGCGAGCGCCACACCTTGCCGGTGGACTCGACCGCGTCCGCGGGCAGCTCGGTGGTGTCGAACCGGGCGTTCGCGCGGCGGGTGCGCAGCACCGCGATCCACGGCAGCGCGGCGGCGAAGGCCAGCGCGGCCCACATGCCCAGCGACAACCGCCAGCCGTGCGCGTCCGCGATCGGGACCGTGATCAGCGCCGGGAACACCGTGCCCAGCTGCACCATCACGATGTAGACCGAGCTGAGCAGTGCCAGCCGATCCGAGAAGTACCGCTTGACCAGGGGCGGGATCACCACATTGCCGATGCCCATACCGGCCAGCGCGAAGGCCGAGAAGGCCAGCAGCTGCCAGGTGTCGGGCACCAGGGCACGCAGCACCGAGCCGATACCGGTCATGAGCATGGCCGCCAGCGCGGTCATCTCCAGGCCGAATCGGCGCGAGAGCACGGGGGTGAGCAGGCCGCCGAGGGCGAACATGGCGGTCGGCAGCATGCCGAAGACGCCGACCACCGCGGTGGAGTAGCCGATGTCGTCGCCGATGCGGGCGGCCAGCGGGGTGAACGCGGTGACCGCGATCCGCAGGGTCAGCGCCGACATGACGATGGCGACCAGCACCAGCAGGCGGCCCTCGAAGAGAGCGCGCCGGGAGAGTTCGGGCTTCGGCGATTCGAGATGGACGCGCCCCGGCTCGGCAGGGGTACGGGTCATGCCCCGCCCGGGGGCCATCGTCTCATCGATCGTCGCAGTCACCGCGAAATCATAGGATGACCCGATGATGTGATGCAACGAATGTGAGGCAAGGTACGCTGTCCCCCGTGCAACCAGTCCGGCGCACGAGCCTCATCGCCCAGGTGACCGAGCAGCTTCGTGCCGAAATCCGTTCCGGCCGTTGGGCCGTCGGCTCGCGCATCCCCACCGAGCCCGAACTCACCGAACTCACCGGCACCGGCCGCAATACCGTGCGCGAGGCCGTCCAGGCCCTCGTGCACGCCGGCATGCTCGAACGCAGACAGGGCTCGGGCACCTACGTCATCTCGACCTCCACCCTCGGCGGCACCCTCACCGAGTACTTCGCCGACGCCCAGCAGCGCGACGTGCTCGAACTGCGCCAGGCCCTCGACACCACCGCCGCCCGGCTGGCCGCCGCCCGCCGCGACGACAACGACATCGCCGAACTGCGGCGACTGCTCGACGACCGGACCCGGCTGTGGGACAGCGACTTCGACGCCGCCATCGAGGCGGACGTGCAGCTGCACCGCGCCATCGTGGTCGCCAGCCACAACGCGGTGTACCTCGAGTTCTACGACTCGCTGCTGCCGGTGATCGCCGCGGGCATCCGTTTCCGGTCCGCGCGCGAGGGCGAGACCTACCACGACGAGCACGCCGAGCTGGTGGCCGCGGTGATCGACGGCGACCCCGACCGGGCGGCCCGCACGGCCAACTGCTTCCTGGACTCGCTCATGGCTGAATACCGGACGCTCGATAAGAATTTCGGGTAACCGAAGGGTCACCATGCGAATCTGGGCCAAGTGAGCCCGAATTGTCATCTCCGTCATGGAAAAACACCCGGACGTAAAACGGGCTTCCTACGGTTGACGGGACCGCAGATGAGGGCGGTCGCATCAGCCGAGAGGACAACCGCTCATGGCAACAGTTATCGAGCCTACCGAAATCACGTATCAGAAACGCGGGCGCTGGATCGACCGTTGGGAACCCGATAACACCGAATTCTGGGAAAACGGGGGTAAACAGACCGCCCGCAAGAATCTGATCTTCTCGGTATTCGCCGAGAACCTCGGATTCAGCGTCTGGGTGCTCTGGGCCAGCGTCGTCACCGCCATGGGCTCGGCCGGATTCGCCTTCCTGGGCAAGAACAATCCCGACGCCGTGAACAACGCCCTGCTGCTCACCTCCACCCCGACCCTGGTCGGCGCGGCGCTACGGGTGCCCTACACCTTCGCCATTCCCCGCTTCGGCGGCCGCGCGTTCACCGCGTTCAGCGCGGGCATGCTGCTGCTGCCCACCCTGGGCCTGGCCTATTTCATCAACCAGCCCGGCACCCCGATGTGGGTGTTCATGGTGCTGGCCGCCATCGCCGGTGTCGGCGGCGGCAACTTCTCGTCCTCCATGGCGAATATCAACTTCTTCTTCCCCGAGGGTAAGAAGGGCGCGGCCCTGGGCATCAATGCCGCGGGCGGCAATCTCGGTGTGGCACAGACACAATTGTTCGTACCGCTCATCATCACGCTGGGCACGCACATCATGGCCAAGGACGCCGCCGGATACCGCTTCGGCATCACGCTCGCGGTGCTGGTGTGGATTCCGTTCATCCTCGCCGCCCTCTTCGGCGCACTGCGCTACATGGACTCGCTGAGCGGCGCGAAATCCGATGGCACGTCGTACAAGCGGGCGCTGGCCAACCGCCACACCTGGGTGATGGCCATCCTCTACATCGGCACCTTCGGCTCCTTCATCGGCTTCTCCTTCGCCTTCCCGACCCTGCTCAAGGCCAACTTCCCGAGCCTGGCCAAGATCGGGTGGATGAGCACGCTGGGCAACCTGGCCTTCCTCGGCGCCCTGGTCGGATCCTTCAGCCGCCCCTTCGGCGGGTGGATCGCCGACAAGCTCAGCGGCGCGCGGATCACGCTCTACGTCTTCGGCGGCATGGCGTTCGCCACCGCGCTCATCGTGGCGTCGTTGTCCGCCAAGAACTTCCCGCTCTACCTGGCCTCGTTCCTGCTGCTGTTCGTGCTCAGCGGCATCGGCAACGGATCGACCTACCGGATGATCCCGATGATCTTCACCGCGGAAGCGCGGCGGCACGCCTCGGAGACCGGGCAGGACATCGGCGAGGCACTGATCTCGGCCAAACGGCAGGCGGGCGCGGCCATCGGCGTGATCGGCGCGGTCGGCGCGGCGGGCGGCTGGATCCTGCAGCAGGCGCTGCGCCTGTCGAACACCCACTACCACAGCATGAATCCGGCCTTCTGGGGTTACGTGGCGGCCTACCTCGCCATGGGCGCGCTGTGCTGGTGGTTCTACCTGCGGTCCTCGTTCGCCGTCGGCCGGGCGCCCTCGCTCGCCCACGCGAACGTGTAAGACTCCCCAGCCGCCCCTGGGGAACGGAAGGGCCGCACCGGAATTCGTCGCCCGGTGCGGCCCTTCCGCATGCTCTCGCCCGCCCCTAGAGCAGCAGCCGGGTCATGTCCGCGGTGCGGGCCAGACCCGGGAACGCCTCGGGGGTGGAGCGCGGGTGCAGGGCGTGCACGGCCAGCCGGAACATGACCGCGCGCACCAGCATCTGCGGCCACTCGGGCAACTGGGCCCAGCGCTCCATCAGACCGTCGTCCGCGCCGCCCCAGGACAGCGCGTCCACCACGATGACCGCCGCCGCCCACGGCGCGGGACGCCAGTAGGGGGTGATGTCGGTCAGGCCGGGCGCGTAACCGCCGGAGAACAGCACGGTGCCGAACAGATCGCCGTGCACCAGCTGCGGGGGCGTGGTGACCGGCTTGCGCAGGGTCGACAACTGGGTGATCAGGGTCAGGCTGCGGTCGCCGTCCGGCGAAGTGGACGGCAGCATGCCGCCCAGCTTCAGGCTGCGCAGCGGAACCGCTTCCCACGCCGCGCGATCGGCGGCCGCGAACACGTCCACGTCGGCCCACGGCGCGACCGGCTGCGCGGCCAGGAAACGCGGGCGCTCCAGCTGCGCGGTCACCTGGTGCAGCCGCAGCGACAGCGACACGACTTCGTCGTGCCGCGGTTCCGGCACGCCTTCGAGGTAGGTGTCGGCGCGCCACCCGGATACGACATACCGTCCATCGGTGGCCCGTACCGGCCGCGCCAGGCGCAGCCCGTCCACCCGCAGCGTCTCGCGCACCTTCGCCGACCAGGCGGCCCGCGCATGATCGGTCACCGGGCTCAAGACGACATCGCCACACCGCCAGCCGCCATCCCAGTTCCCCAACGGGACCGGCGGTTCCTCGCGCAACCCGAAGGTTGAGCGCACATGCTCAGGAGGTTCCACAACAGTCATCGTCACGCGCGTACGGTACCGCTGGCCAGGTTTTCGCGACCCTCGCCGCGCCGACCGTTCCACACGCCGAAACCATGGTGTGAAACACCGGCGACCGAGGCGTTACCTCCGGGCTCCCGCACCGCCGCCGAACAGGCCCCCGTGCTGCCGCCGAGGGCCCGTCCGCGCGGGCTCAGTAGACCGGCAGGGAGGGGTCGACCTGGTTGGCCCAGGCGATGATTCCGCCCTGCAGGTGGGTGGCATCGGAGAAGCCCGCGTTCTTCAGGGCGGCGAGCGCCTCCGCGGAGCGGATACCGGTCTTGCAGTGCAGCACGATCGGGGTGTTCTGCGGCAGCTCCGACAGCGCCTCACCCGAGAGGATGCGGTCCTTGGGGATCAGGGTCGCGCCCTCGAGCCGGACGATGTCCCATTCCACGGGCTCGCGCACATCGATGATGGCCACGTCCTTGCCCGCGTCCAGCATCTCCTTGAGCTCCCGGGCGGTGATGGTGGAGCCGATGGCCGCGGCCTGGCCCTCCTCCGACACCACGCCGCAGAACGCGTCGTAGTCGATGAGCTCGGTGATGGGCCGGCGCTCCGGATCGCGGCGCAGCTTGATGGTGCGGTAGCTCATGTCCAGTGCGTCGTACACCATGAGCCGCCCGAGCAGCGGGTCGCCGATCCCGGTGATCAGCTTGATCGCCTCGGTCACCATGATCGAGCCGATGGACGCGCACAGCACGCCCAGCACGCCGCCTTCGGCGCAGGACGGGACCATGCCCGGCGGCGGGGCCTCGGGGTAGAGGTCGCGGTAGTTGATGCCCCTCTTCTCACCATCCGGCGTGTCCGGGGCGTCCTCCCAGAAGACCGAGACCTGGCCCTCGAAGCGGTAGATGGAACCCCACACGTACGGCTTGCCCGCCAGCACGGCGGCGTCGTTGACCAGGTAGCGGGTGGCGAAGTTGTCGGTGCCGTCGACGATCAGGTCGTACTGCCGGAACAGCTCGATCGCGTTGTCGGGCTCGAGCCGAATCTTGTGCAGCTCCACCGTGATTCCGGAATTGATCTCCAGAATCGAGTCGCGGGCGCTGTCGGCCTTGGAGCGGCCGATATCGGATTCGCCGTGGATGATCTGCCGCTGCAGGTTCGATGCGTCGACCTCGTCGAACTCGACGATGCCGAGGGTGCCGACACCGGCGGCGGCCAGGTACAGCAGCGCCGGGGAGCCGAGCCCGCCCGCGCCGATCACCAGCACCTTGGCGTTCTTCAAACGTTTCTGACCGTCCACCCCGAGATCCGGGATGATCAGATGGCGGCTGTAGCGGGCGACCTCGTCCCGGGTCAGCTCCGCCGCCGGCTCCACCAAGGGCGGCAGGGAGGGATGCGATGCTGTCACGTGTGCGGACTCCTCAATCGAATTCGCCGGAAACTCGCGGCCATTTCTGCAACACAGCGACCGGGACCGTTCTTCCCCAAGCCTAGTCCCGTTCGAACCGGGGTGATCAGCGGCCGGAATCCGCCGCTGGGAGGGCGGCGGCCGCTCAGGCGCGGGGGTAGGGCCAGGGGTTGAAGCGGCAGGTCTTGCCGTCCATCGGCACCACGCCTTCGGGATCCAGCTTCGCGATGTCGTTGTTCCGGGTTCCGAAGGTCTGCTGCATCATGACCGGGGCCAGCCCGCCGTCGGTCTCGCACGGCTGGTGCTCGTGGTAGCCGAGGGCATGGCCCACTTCGTGATTGATCTGGTACTGCCGATACGAGCCGACATCGCCCTCGAAGGCCGGGGCCCCACGCACCCAGCGCACCTCCGAGAGCACGACGCGGCCCAGTTCGGTGTTGTAGCAGGAGGAGTCGACCGGGATTTCGAAACCGCACGACTTGCGGGTGGTGTCGCGCGAGGTCAGCGAGATGCGGAAGTCCGGGTTGCCGGTGTCGACGCGGCGCAGCGCGAAGCGCGGATCATGGGTCCAGGACTTGGGATTGGCGAGGGTGGCGTCGATCATCTGCGCCACCGCCGCATCACCGCCCAGGGACGCGGTGTCCACCCCGTTCTCGATCTCGACGGAGTAGGTGAAGGCGTGCTGGGTGCCGGTGCCGACCTGAGCGCTGGTACCCGGGATCACCCGCCAGGTGCCCGCGCCGGTGTCGGTGTAGGCCCCGCCGGGCGGGACCGCGCCGGTCGGCAGGTCGACGGCGTACTTGCCGTCGCCCTTGGGCGCGCCGCCGATGATGCGGCCCGGCTTGTCGGTGTACTCGCTCAAGCGACCGAATCCGGGCAGCCCGGCATCGCTGCCACCGGTGTGGCGGAAGGCGTCGACGGCGACCACGACGGTGATCACCAGCAGCACCGGCAGGGCGTAGGCCCGCCAGCCGTAGGTGTTCACGAACCGGCCCAGCGGACTCTGCTTCTTGGTCTCGCGTTCGGGGCGGGGGCGATTGCGGGCGTCGGCGGGCGGGGAGGTGGGGTCCCAGCGGGCGCGCAGCGGCTGATGCGGCAGCGGGCGGTCCTCGGCGGGGAGGTCCGGATCGGGTGGCGCGATGAGCCCAGAAGATACCGACGGGCCGGTCTCCGATGCGCCGTCGTCGTCGTACAAACCGAGCGGATCGTAGATCGGCCCGCTGGGTCTACCCCGTCGCTTGTTGCCGGCGGCCTTCTCGGTCACGCCTGACAGACTCTCACAGCCCGGCCGGTCACCGAGAGCTGCCGTCCCAGCCCGTGATCATTGCTGCGAGATATCTCACGCTAATGCGGCAGACCTCACAAATCGGAACATGTGCTACACAGTTGTGATCGGCCTCGCATAATCAAAGCGAGCATCACGCGACCAATATTCGGAACCTGGATCGGCAGCGGCCCCCTGAGCGCGTATCGTTCGTGGGATACCGGTGAACATCCTTCGCACCGGGAATCAACTGGGAGAAATAGGCAATGACTGACCTCGTGGACCGGATGACATCGCACCGCATGTCATCCGAGGCCATGGCGACGAGCAAGCGCGGCACCCGTCTGCCCCGCGAGGCGCGCCGCGCGCAGCTTCTCGCCGCAGCCAGCGAGGTCTTCGTGCAACGCGGCTATCACGCCGCCGGCATGGATGAGATCTCGCAGTGCGCCGGCGTCAGCAAACCGGTGCTCTACCAGCACTTCTCGAGCAAGCTCGAGCTGTACCTGGCAGTGCTGCAGAACTACGTCGACGTGCTGGTGTCGAGCGTGCGCCAGGCGCTGCGCTCCACCACCGACAACAAGCAGCGCGTGCGCGCCGCCGTCGCCGCGTACTTCGACTTCGTCGACCATGAAACCCAGGGCTTCCGACTGGTTTTCGAATCGGATCTGACCAATGAGCCGCAGGTGCAGCGCCGGGTCGAGCAGGCCACCGAGGCCTGTGTGGACGCGGTGTTCGACCTGGTCGCCCACGACTCCGGTCTGGACCCCTACCGGGCCCGCGTACTCGCGGTCGGCCTGGTCGGCGCCAGCCAGCTCAGCGCCCGGTACTGGCTCGAGGCGGACCGGCCGATTCCCAAGGACGACGCCGTCGACACCACGGTCGCGCTGTGCTGGGGCGGGCTCAAGCACGTTCCGCTGCACCCGATCGATTGAGAGATAACAACTCTCGTTGAATCAAAAAGAATTGGCCCGCCGACTAAGTCGGCGGGCCAATTCTTTTGGCGCGATCTACCGCGTCGCGCGCGGGAAAACTAGACGGCGGCGAAGCCGACACGACCCGAGGACGGAGCGCCGATCTCGACGTAGGCGACCTTCGCGGCCTGGATCAGGAACTTGCGGCCCTTCTCGTCGGTGAGCGCCACGACGCCGCCCTCACCCTGCAGCGCACCGCTGACGAGCGCCTCGACCTCGGCCGGGGTCTGCGAGCTGTTGATGACGAGCTCACGCGGGCTATCCGAAATGCCGATCTTGACCTCCACGGCCAACCTCCGAACCTAGAGTCGTAGTCCTGTCCCGATCACGCTAGCGCAGCCGCGACCGCCATCGGCCCCGACCGCCTGCGCTGATAGCGAAACTCAGCCCAGGCCGAGCACGCGCATGCGCTCGGTGTGGCTGTTCTGCATGTGCTCGAACAGCGTGGCGATGCCGTTCAGGTCGCCGGTCGCGGTGAGCACCAGCTCGGTCAGCTCGTCGCGCTGGGCCATCACGTACTGCGCCTGGGTGATCGCCTCGCCCAGCAGCCGGCGGCCCCACAGCGCCAGCCGGTCGCGCTCGGACCGGTTCTGCGCGACCGCGCCGCGCACCTCCTCGATCACGAACTCGGAGTGGTTGGTCTCGGCCAGCACGTCGCGCACCACGTCGGCGACCTCGGGAGCCAGGGCGCCGGCGATCTCGGTGTAGAAGTCGGCGGCGATGCCGTCACCGACGTAGAACTTGACCATCGACTCCAGCCAGGTGGAGGGGTCGGTGGAGGCGTGATAGGCGTCCAGGGCGCGCACGAAGGGGGCCATGGCGTCGAAGACGTCCCTACCACGGTCGGCGAGGGCGCGTTCCAGGGTCCGGAAATGCTCGGCCTCGTTACCCGCCATCTTGGCGACGGCCACCTTGCCGCGCAGCGTGGGCGACAGCTTGGCCTCTTCGGCGAGACGGTAGAAGGCGGAGATCTCGCCATAGGCGAGGACGGCGAAGAGGTCGGTGACACCCGGGTGTTCGGCGGCGATGAGGTGGCCCGTGGGCTCCGGGGCGGTGGACGAGTTTGCTCCCATGGGTCCCCACCCTAGCCCCAGAAAACGCCGTGCATTCACCCATCGAGGGGCGGGTCGCGAGCGCACTCTCGACTTACTCGAAAAGCATTGCGCCACAGAGTTGTTCACAACCCGCCGGTGCCGTTCACAACCCGCCGGGCCTCGATCAGGCCAGGTCGCGCAGGAACTTGTCCAGATAGGTCCACGTGGTGTCACGGGCGAGGAGAATGCCGAGGTGCGAGCCGGGTGCGGTCTCGTACCGCACATCCGGCGATCCGGTCAGGGTCTTCGTTCCGTGCTCCACGGCGGCGGCCGCGGTGATCGCGTCCTGCGGTCCGCCGACCAGCAGCACCGGCTGGGTGACCTCGGCCAGCGCGATCGCGCGCTCGCCCAGCCGCAGCCCGCCCTGGCCGATGTCGTTGTTGAGGATGAAGCGACCCCACAGCTGGTTGTAGAACCGTCCCGGATACCCGGGCAGCGAATTCTGGAACCGGTCGATGGTCTCCATCCGGGCCAGGGTCGCGGTGTCGGCGATATTGCTCGCGATGAAGAGCGGGCGCTCGAGTTCCCGGTTCCAGGCGGTGGCCCGGTAGGCGAACCGGGTGATCTGCGCCGAGACGCCGCCGAGGGCGCGGATCGCGGTGGTCGCGGTGCGGCCGCCGTCGAGGCGGGCCAGGGAGCGGAGCTCGCGCGCGCCGAACATGTGGTCGTAGCTCAGGGGCGCGCCCACCGCGGTGATCGAGCGGATGGGCAGCGTCTGGTCGGCCGCGGCGGTCAGGAGGGCCAGCACTCCGCCGATGGACCAGCCCACCAGGTCCACCGGGCGGCCGCCGCGATCGGCGGACACCTGGCGGATGGCCTCGGGCAGGATGTCGTCGATCCAGGTCTCGAACCCCATGCGGCGGTCGTCGAAGGTGATGTCGCCGTAGTCGACCAGGTAGGGGGCGCGGCCGGAGTCCAGGAGGAACCGGGCCAGGCTCTGGTCGGGGCGCAGGTCGAAGCAGAAGGCGGGCGCGGCCAGCGGCGGCACCAGCAGCACGGCCGGATCGTCGGGGCCCGCGCCGTCGTAGCGGCGCAGTTCGCGGTGCGGCGCGTCGGACAGCACCGTCGAGGGGGTGGGGTCGGGGGCCTCGATGCCGTCGCCGAACGTCAGGGCCCACGCGTTGCGCGCTGCGGTTGTCACGGTGTCTGCCAAGCTCACGGCACCACCATGACAGATAGTGGTACACGACGTATCACACATGTGAGCAACTCAACTGCCGGTCGCGCGGTCCACACCCGCTCTCGGACCGAATTATGGTGCGCCGCAATCATTAACGCTACTGCGAAACCCCGGATCAGACCCGTATCGGATATCGATAAGCGCGCCTACCAGCGTAATAATGCCGCACATCGGCGGTGGCGGAAAACAGGGCGAAGGTCGTATCACGCTACAATCTCCGCGGACGGTGGAAATTCATACCCGCCAGTCCATGGAAAATGTGCGCGCACTCCGATCCGCAGCACTGCACCGCCGCGCCAGGTCGACGCCCATCCCCGGGACAGGCATCCCAGCAGCGGCGAGAAACCGGATCTAGTGGTCGTCGCGGGCCGTCCGGGTCCGCCCCACGCCTCGTGCGCGCGAGACGCGATAAACGAGGAAAGGCAAGAACCTGAGCAAGATCACCGTAGAGCAGGAACCGGGTGTGGCGGACACGCTGCTGACCGCGGAACTCGACGACACCCACCTCGCTCCCACTTTCGCCGAATTGGGCGTGCGCCCCGAAATCGTCCGGGCCCTCGCCGACATCGGCATCGAACGCACTTTCGCCATTCAGGAACTCACCCTGCCGCTCGCGCTGGCCGGTGAGGATCTCATCGGCCAGGCCCGCACCGGTATGGGTAAGACCTTCGGTTTCGGTGTGCCGCTGCTGAACCGGATCGCCACCGCCGGCTCCGGCACCAAGACCCTCGACGGCACCCCGCGCGCCCTGATCATCGTTCCGACCCGCGAGCTCTGCATGCAGGTCACCGAGGATCTGGAGAACGCCAGCAAGTACCTGAAGGACGACCAGGGCACCCCGGTCCGCGTGACCGCCATCTACGGCGGCCGCCCCTACGACACCCAGATCGCGGCGCTGCGCGCCGGCGTCGACGTGGTCGTCGGCACCCCGGGCCGCCTGCTGGATCTGGCCCAGCAGAATCACCTGATCCTGGGCAAGGTGGAGGTGCTCGTCCTCGACGAGGCCGACGAAATGCTCGACCTGGGCTTCCTGCCCGATATCGAGCGGATCCTGAACATGGTCCCCGAGCAGCGGCAGACCCTGCTGTTCTCGGCCACCATGCCGGGCCCGATCATCACCCTGGCCCGCACCTTCCTGAGCCGGCCCACCCACATCCGCGCCGAGGAGCACCACGAATCCGCGGTGCACGACCGGATCACCCAGCTGATCTACCGGGCGCACGCGCTCGACAAGAGCGAGCTGGTCGCCCGCATTCTGCAGGCCGAGACCCGCGGCGCGACAATGATTTTCGCGCGCACCAAGCGGACCGCGCAGAAGGTCGCCGACGATCTGGCCGAGCGCGGCTTCGCGGTCGGCGCGGTACACGGCGACCTCGGGCAGATCGCCCGCGAGAAGGCGCTGAAGAAGTTCCGCGAAGGCAAGATCGACGTGCTGGTCGCCACCGACGTGGCCGCCCGCGGCATCGACATCGATGACGTCACCCACGTCGTCAACTACCAGTGCCCCGAGGACGAGAAGACCTACGTGCACCGCATCGGCCGCACCGGCCGCGCGGGCAAGACCGGCGTCGCGGTCACCCTGGTCGACTGGGACGAGCTGAACCGCTGGGCCATGATCGACAAGGCCCTGGGCCTCGGCATTCCGGAACCGGCGGAGACCTACTCCCGCTCCCCGCACCTGTACGAGGAGCTCGGCATCCCGCAGGGCGTCACCGGCACCGTGCGCAAGAGCCCGGCCCCGCGCGACGAGGACGCCGTCGTCGTCGAACGCGAACGCCGCGCGCCCCGTGAACGCAATCGCCGGCGCACCCGTGGCGGCCGTGCCGAGGGTGACGCGGCTCCGGCCGCCACCACCACCGAAACCGTTGCCGCCGAGACGGATTCGACCACCGGCGACCCGGAGAAGACCGGCCGCCGTCGGCGCCGCCGCCGTCGCGGCAAGGGCGGCGCGAACGGAGCGGAGGCCACCGGCACGGTCCAGGCCACCACCTCGGTGGAGACCGAAGCCGCCGGTGAACCGGCGGGCGAGGCAGCCGCCGAGGGCGGCCGCAACCGCCGACGCAACCGCCGCGGGCGGGGTTCGGCCGACTCCGGCGCGAGCACCGTCGCCACCGAGGTCGCGGCCACCACCGTCGACGCGCCTCCGGCCACGTCGGCTCCCGTCGTGGCGCAGGACCAGGCTCCCGCGGCGGTCGCGACGGCCGATTCCGGTGCGGACGCGCCCCCGACGGCGGCTTCGCGCAAGCGCACTCGTGGCGCCAAGGCGGCCGCGCCGGTGGCCGACGAGCATTCGGCGAGCGCCGAGGTCGTGGCGGTCGAGGCCGCGTCGCAGGATGCGGAAGCGCCGCGCAAGCGCGTCCGCCGCAAGGCCACGGCCGAGGCCGGTTCGGTGGCTGCCACCGACAGCGCCGCGGCGGACCCGAAGCCCGAGACCGCCGGGGCCGCCGAGACGGCGCCCGAGACCGCGGCACCGCGCAAGCGGTCCACTCGGACCAAGGCCACCACCGAATCCGCCACCGGCGCAAACGGTTCCGCCGTCGCGGCGGACGCCGCGGTAGCGGCCGAGGCCAAGGATGATTCGGGCGAGGTCGCCATGGCCGCGCCGAAGAAGCGGGCGAGCCGCGCCAAGGCCGCTGTCGAGGTGGTCGCGGAGGACTCCGCCGAGGCTCCGAAGAGCGCGCCGCGCAAGCGCACTCGCAAGGCCGCGGCCGAGACCGCCGCTGTCGTCGACGCCGTCGCGGCGGACGAGGCGCCGAAGAAGGCGCCGGCCAAGCGGACTCGCAAGGTCGCCGCCGCTGCCGCCGACACCCAGGCCGAATCCGCCGACAGCACGACGGAACCGGCTGCCAACGGCAAGGCGAAGTCCACCGCCGCGAAGGCCGCGCCCGCCAAGGCCAAGACCGCGACGAAGAAGGCCTCCGCCGCGACCGGTGAGGTCGTGGCCGAGGCGGAGGCGCCGAAGAAGCGGGTTCGCAAGGCCGTGAAGGCGGCGGCGACGTCCGAGGTCGAGGCCGTCGAGCCGGGTACCGCGACAAGCGGTTCCACGGCGGCCCCGGTGAAGCGGACGCGTCGCAAGAAGACCGAGGACGGGGCGGAGGGCGCCGTCACGGTGGCCGACACCGCGGTCGCGGCCTCGGCCTAGTCGGGCGGATCGGCTACTCTCGCTGTCGTGCTCGCACCCGAGCGGCGGACGCGCGCCGATATTCTCACTGCTGTCGCGATCGCCGCTCTGGTGGCGATCGCGACAGTGGTCGTGGTGCTGACCAGCGGTGTTCGCGGTACCCACGCCAGTACGGCCACCCGCACCCTGCCCGCGCCGATCTCCACCGATCCGGTACCCCAGCAGGTCGCCGAGCTGTGGCATGCCCCCGACGGGGCGACCCAGCGGTCGTTGGTGGTGGGCGGCGTGGCCGTCACCGCCGACGGCGGCACGGTGTCGGGGCGCGATCCCCGCACCGGTGAGCAGGTGTGGACCTACGAGCGGGATCTGCCGCTGTGCGCGGTGGAGGTCCAGTTCGGCACGGTCATCGCCACCTACAAGGATCAGCGCGGATGCAGTCAGACCACACTGCTCAACGCCGAGAACGGCTCTCGGGTGGCGGCCCGGTCCAGCTACATGGACGACAAGATCACGCTGGCCCCCGACAGCACCTACATGCTGGCGCAGGGTCCGCGGCGGCTGGAACTGTGGCGTTCGGACATGGTTCGCACCCTCGAGTACGGCTATGTCGACGCCCCGGTGAACCCGCACACCCAGCCGCGCAGCGGGTGCGCCCTGGTGTCGTCGGCTTCGGCGCCGAGCCGGGTGGCGGTGCTGGAACGCTGCCCGAACGAGGCGGCCGCGCGACTGACCATCCTCAATCCCGCGCCGAAGGACGGCACCACGCCGGAGGAGTACAGCTCGCACGTGCTCACCGAGCCGGGCGGCGCGGTCGACGGGGCGAAGGTGATCGCGGTGTCCGACACCAGGATCGCGCTCTACCTACCCGGAACCCCGTCCACCACACCGGTTCTCGCGCTCTACGACGTGAACGGCAATCTGATTGCCACGCACCAGATGCCGGCGTTCTCCGACACCGCCATGGTGGCGCGGCTGTCGTCGGGCTACTTCGTCTTCACCGGTGAGGCGCTGGTCGCGCTGAACCTCTCCACCCTGGACCCGCTGTGGGGCACCCACAATGTGCTCGGCACCGCCGCGCTGATGTCCGGCCAGCTGATCGCCCCGATCCCGGACGGGCTGGCCATCCTGGATCCCGCCACCGGTGCCCAGCTGTCGCGAATCCCGCTGCAGCGCAGCGACTACCACAAGGAACCCATCTCGCTCGGGGTGTCGGGCACCGTGTTCCTGGAACGCCGCGGCACACAGGTGTACGGAGTCGGCGCCCGCCCCTGAGGCCCTCGTAGGTCACCGCGCCAGCTGATTTCGCGACGGTCGGGATAGCTCTCCCCCGGGGACGCCCAGGGTCGGATCGGCTCCCAGCCGCGGGCCCGGGTGCTCAATTCCGACGGCAATCCGTCGCCCGCTGAGTATTCGGGGAGGCGGTGGCGCATGATCGATTCATGAGCGGTGGCGAATTCCGGCTGGTATTGCTTCGACACGGGGAGACGGCCTGGTCGGCCGCGCGCCGCCACACCGGGCGGACCGATGTGCCGCTCACCGAGATCGGTGAGGCCCAGGCCCGGGCGGCCGGAAAACTGCTGTACGACCTGGACCTGTCGAATCCCCTGGTGCTCAGCAGTCCCCGGCAGCGGGCGCTGCGGACCGCCGAACTGGCCGGGCTGACCGGGGTCATCGTGGACGACGACCTGGTCGAGTGGGACTACGGCGAATACGAGGGCCTGACCACGCCGGAGATCCAGCGGATGTCGCCCGGCTGGACCATCTGGACCGGGGAGGTCCCCGAGGGCGAGACCGACGACCAGGTCCGTAAACGCGCCGACCACGTGCTGGCCACGGTCATTCCCGAACTCGCCACCCGCGACGTGGTGCTGGTCGGGCACGGTCACTTCTCGCGGGCCCTCATCGCTCGCTGGGCCGAGTTCGAGGTGACCGAGGGCCGCCGGTTCTTCCTGTCCACGGCCGCGGTTACGGTGCTGGGACACGATCATCGAGCGCGAACCGTGCTCGCGCACAACCTGGTCGCGCCGCTCGACCCGATGGAAGGGACCTCCGCATGATCCGCCGCGCCACACCCGACGACGTTCCCGCGCTGGTGGGTCTGGTCCACGATCTGGCCGAGTACGAGAAGGCCCCCGAGGAGTGCACGCTCACCGAGGAGCAGCTCCGGATCGCGCTGTTCGGGCCCACGCCCGCGCTGTACGCGCATGTCGCCGAGAGCGATCACGGCGTGGTGGGCTGCGCCATCTGGTTCCTGAACTACTCCACCTGGAAGGGCGTGCACGGGATCTACCTGGAGGATCTCTACGTCAAGCCGGAGGCGCGCGGGCGCGGGCTGGGCAAGAGCCTGCTGGCGACGCTGGCCCGCGAGGCCGTGGAGCAGGGGTACGCGCGGGTGGACTGGTCGGTCCTCACCTGGAACACCCCGAGCATCGACTTCTACCGGTCCATCGGGGCCGAGCATCAGCACGAGTGGACCGGCTACCGGCTTGCCGGCGCTCCCCTGGCGCGCCTCGCGACGCACGCCGACGACTGAGAGCCGAGAGGCCCGGGAAAGCGCTCGCTCACCCAGGAGGTGGGCGAGCGTCCAAAAATCGGCTCAGCGGCCGCTGAGCCGGGCGCGCGGCGCTACTCCGCGTCCGCGCCGTACCCCTCGGCCATCCACTTGACCGAGGCGGGCGCGAACAGCGCGCCCAGGGTGCCCAGCGCCAGCAACCCCAGCGGCGTCCCGAATTCGGGCCGCCCCGAGGTGAACATGTAATACGCGACACCGAGCAGCAACAGCTGGGTCAATGTGGCCAGCGCCCGGCCCCACCGCTTGCCGCGCATGAGCGTGAGCCCCGCCGCCAGCACCGCGCCGCCGAGGATCGCCGCGTACCCGGCGGTGAGATAGCTGTTCTTCGCGCTCTGCGCCTCCCCGTTCAGGCCGACGACGATCAGGATGACCATCGCCACCAGCCCGGCCGCGCCCTCGAGCGCGACCAGCGCCCCCGCGACCCGCACGGTCGCGGGCACGCCCCCGGCCTGCGCGGTCCCGCCCCCGGTGTCGCCCGCCGACTTGCTCTCGCCCTGGTTCTGCTCAGCCACGCCCCCAGCCTACGACCGAGCGTCGTTGGCGAACGCACCCGCACGGCGTTCGACCAGTTGAGAACTGGCACTGGAAGGTTCGCGGCCGTCTCGTTCCGGACTGCGCTCCGCCTCCCGCGCTCGAAGCGGAAGCGGAGGAACGGAGGAGGGAAGAACGAGACTTCGGGGCCGCGAACCGGCCGGAGCGAAGCGGAGGCAGAATGGCACCGTGCGGACGCTCCTGATCGTGAACCCGAATGCCACTTCGACCACTCGGTCCACTCGCGATCTACTCGCCCACGCACTGGAAAGCCGCACCGAACTCACCGTCCGCCACACCGAGCACCGGGGGCACGCCGCCGAATTGGCGAGCTGGGCCGCTGACAATCGGATGGATCTGATCGTGGTGCACGGCGGCGACGGCACCGTGAACGAGACCATCAACGGCTTCCTCCCGCTGCCCGGACAGCCGCAGCGTGAATGGCTGCCGCGGCTGGGCATCATTCCCGGCGGTTCGGCGAACGTGTTCGCGCGCTCGCTCGGCATCGAGCCGGATCCGGTGACCGCGACCAATCAGCTGATCGATCTGGTGGCCGACAGCGCGGACCGCCGCATCGGTCTGGGCGTTGCCGACGATCGCTGGTTCTGCTTCAGCGCGGGAGTGGGCCTGGACGCGGATGTGTGCGAGGCCATCGACGAGAAGCGCGCGAAGGGCAAGGCGGCCACGCCCGCTCGTTATCTGCGCACCACGGTCAAGCAGTTCTTCCGGGCCAAACGCCGTGCCCCGCAAGTGACCTTGGACATTCCAGGTCACGAACCGGTCACGGATGTGCATTACGCATTCGTTACCAACGCCAGCCCCTGGACGTACCTCGACAACACGCCCGTGGTCACCAACCCGGGGACCACATTCGAATCCGGTCTCGGGGTGTTTGCCATGCGCACCATGGGAGTTCTCCCCACCTTGATGGTCGCGAGACAGTTGCTGGCGACCCAGGGGGATCCCAAGGGCCACACATTGTTTCGCGAGGACGACGTACCGGGCGTAACCGTCACGGCGGAAGAACCGATCGGGTTGCAAATCGACGGCGACTTCATCGGTCGACGCAACATGGTGAATTTCACAGCCGTCCCGGATATCCTCGGTGTGGTCGCGCCCAAGCCCTAGCCGGCTCGACACACCTGAGAAAACTCGTTGTTGCGCTGCGAAAACCCGCTAGACCGAGTACAAATGACACGGCGGACCCCCATGTAGGGGTCTTACAGCGTGAGCTTCCCCACGGTGCACCAGGTATCTATTGACATCTACGGTGTTCGTGAAAGCATTCACAAGCAACCGTGCGGAAACATTCGAGTCGCACAAGTGAACGGACCACAAACCCGAGGGGCAGCGCCATGCGCGCCCTAGCAAAGGAGCAGAGGAATGGACTGGCGCCACAAGGCCATCTGTCGCGACGAGGACCCCGAGCTGTTCTTCCCGGTGGGTAACAGTGGTCCGGCGCTCGCGCAGATTGCCGATGCCAAGCTGGTCTGCGCTCGCTGCCCTGTCACCGCTGACTGCCTTTCCTGGGCCCTGAAGTCGGGCCAGGATGCCGGCGTGTGGGGTGGAATGAGCGAGGACGAGCGTCGCGCGCTGAAGCGTCGCAACGCGCGCACGCGCACCCGCAGCGTCGTCTAACCACCTAGACGACAAGGCGTTACGGCCCACCCCAGCCTCGGGGCCGCAGCGCAATTCGGCCCGGCACCAACACAGGTGCCGGGCTTCAGTGTGTAAAGGGGAAGACCACCTCTCGGGGACACGAATTCCCGGCAATTCCCGATCAACGGGATTCGCGCCTCGAACGAAAGTTCGGGCGCGGCTTTTCAGCTCACGCCCGAACTTATGCGTCGAAGTTGATATTTCAGCGCGCGGAGCGCCGGCCGAGCGGAACTCGCAGCACCGCGTCGGTTCCGACATCGGCTCCGGGGTGAAGTCCGATCGAACCGCCCAATTCCGCCGTGACCAGTGTGCGGACGATTTGCAGGCCCAACCGGTCGGAGGCCTCCAGGCTGAATCCGTCGGGCAGGCCGCGGCCGTCGTCGCTGATGATCACGTCGAGCCAGCGGGCCGAACGCTCGGAACGGATTGTGACCGTACCGTTCTCACCCGCGTCGAAGGCGTGCTCGATGGCGTTCTGCACCAGCTCGGTCAGCACCATGACCAGCGGCGTGGCGCGTTCGGCGGAGAAGACGCCCAGGGATCCGGCGCGGCGGACCTTGATGCGGGCGGTGTGCACGGTCGCCACATCGGCCATGATCGGCAGCAGGCGGTCCACCACCTCGTCCAGATCGACCTCTTCGTCAACCGACATCGACAACATTTCGTGCACGGACGCGATGGAGGTGACCCGGCGGACCGATTCGGTCAGCGCCAGGCGGGCCTCCTCGTTCTCGGTGCGGCGGGCCTGCAGGCGCAGCAGCGCGGCCACCGTCTGCAGGTTGTTCTTCACCCGATGGTGGATCTCGCGGATGGTGGCGTCCTTGGACAGCAGCGCGCGGTCGCGGCGCTTCACCTCGGTCACGTCGCGGACCAGCACGGCGGCGCCGCCGAGCTCACCGTGCGGCCGCAGCACGAGGGTGCGCAGCAGCACGGTGGCGCCGCGCGCCTCGACTTCCATTCGGCGCCCGCCCTTTCCGGCCAGGGCCGCCTGGATGTCGCCCACCACCTCCTGCGCGTCGAACGGGTCGGTGATGAGCGAACGGGTGGTCAGCGCCAGGTCCTGGCCGACCAGATCGTTCTGCAGACCCATGCGGTGATACGCCGACAGCGCGTTGGGGCTGGCGTAGACGACGGTGCCCTCGGTGTCGAGGCGGATGAAACCGTCGCCCGCGCGCGGACTGGAGTGCGAGCCGGTGCGGTCCTCGAGCGCCGGCCAGGTGCCGTCGGCGACCATCTGGCACAGGTCGTCGGCACAGGACATGTACGCGATCTCGAGACTGGACCGCATCTTGCGGCGCTGGGTGTCGGTGTCGCGCCCGAGGACGGCGATGATGTCGTCGCCGACCCGCACCGGAATGGCCTCGCGCATGGCGTGCACGGGATGCGGGTGATAGACCCCGGTCAGCGCGGTGTCGGCCTCGAAGCGCTGGATATCGGCGTTCAGCAGGGCCTCGAACACGTGCGGATTCGACTCTTTGGTGGCGTAGCCGCCGACCAGGTCCTCCGGATGCACGGTGGGGGCGGTGGTGGGTCGGCACTGGGCCACGCAGACCACCTCCGCGCCCTCGGTCACCGGTCCGGTCCCCACCCAGAGCAGCAGATCCGCGAAGGACAGATCCGCCAGCAGCTGCCAATCCCCCACCACCCGCTGCAAATGGTCGACGGCCGCGCCCGGTAGATCGGTGTGCTCGGCCAGTAGCTCACTCAGGGTCGACATTCACCCACACTCCTCTGTTCCCACGTCGCGTGTATGTTCCCACGCGACACGGCAAGGATGCGTCAGGAGCGGCTGAGGGCTCGTATCTCAGGAGATGACGGCGATGAGGTCGCCGGGCTGCAGGACGTCGCCGGGCTTGACGTTGATCGAGGCCACGGTGCCGGGGCCCTCGACGATGACCGGGATCTCCATCTTCATCGACTCGAGCATGACCACCGGGTCGTCGGCCTTCACTTCGTCGCCGACGGAGACCAGGATCTCCTGCACGGTCGACACCATCTCGGCCAGCACTTCCTCAGCCATGAACACCTCTCGTCTCGAGTGACCTGTAGCCCCTGAAGGTACAGCAGATCACCCGTGAAAGAATGGCGACCGACTGAAGGGAGATTACCTATGGGTAAGCGTGGACGTAAGAAGCGTGGCCGCAAGAAGAATGCCGCCAACCACGGCAAGCGGCCTAACGCCTGAGCTGCTTCGATAAGCTCGAAAACTGCTGAGCGGCACCACTTCCCACCGGGGAAGGGTGCCGCTCGGCTGTATCCGGGATGTCTTATTCGGCCGTTTCGGCCCGGGTCTGGATGACCGTGTAGCTGGTCCGGATCTCCATGGTCAGACGCTGACGCAGGGAATCGGGCGCGCGGTCGCCGCCGCACTTGCGGTTCAGCAGCGACTTGAGCTTCTCCTCCAGGCCGTAGGCCTCCACGCACGGCGAACACCGGTCGATGTGCTCACGCAGGCGGGCCTTGACGGTCTCGTCGCACTCGTTGTCCAGGAGCAGCCACACATCGGCGAGCACCGCCGAGCAGTCCAGTTCTTCCATCTCGTCGCTCACTGGGTTACCTCCTCGCGCGCCGCATCGCTGCCCGACCGGTTGAATCCACGTTCCCGCGCCACGTCCGCGAGCAGGCCCTTGAGCTGCTTGCGGCCCCGGTGCAGGCGGGACATGACAGTACCGATGGGAGTACCCATGATCTCGGCGATTTCCTTGTAGGGGAAGCCCTCCACGTCGGCGTAGTACACCGCCATCCGGAACTCCTCCGGCAGCGACTGCAGAGCGGCCTTGATGTCGTCGTCCGGCAGGGCCTCGAGCGCCTCCATCTCCGCGGAGCGCAGGCCCTGGGAGGTGTGTTCGGCGGTGGCGGCGAGCTGCCAGTCGGTGATCTCGTCGGTCGGATACTGCGCGGGCTGGCGCTGCTTCTTCCGGTACGAGTTGATGTAGGTGTTGGTGAGGATGCGGTACAGCCAGGCCCGCAGGTTGGTGCCCTCACGGAAGGACTTGAAGCCCTGGTAGGCCTTGGCGAAGGTCTCCTGCACCAGGTCCTCGGCATCGGCCGGGTTGCGGGTCATGCGCAGGGCCGCGCCGTAGAGCTGGTCCAGCAGCGGCAGCGCGTCGCGTTCGAACCGGGCGGCCAGTTCGGCCGTCGATTCGGAGCTCCGGGCACCGGATTCGCTCACTTCGTCGTCATAGTCGACCGCTTGGTCGTCACCGGCGTCGATGCTGTCCGCATCGTCATCACGCCGGCGATCGACCATGTCGTCGTCGCTCGTCACGCTAATCCCTTCGGTCGCCGTAGCAATTGAATCTACCGCGAACAGGGATTCGGCCCGGAAACCGGTTGGTCGCTCCTCGAGCAGGACGGACACCGACTCCTCCTTGGTCATGGGATCGAGTGCTTCCGGTCCGTGGGCCCGACGGTTGCCGAGAAGCGCGTATCGCATGCAACAGGGTGAACGCTCCGCCTGTTCCCACACTCTGAAATCGGCTTGCGCGCGGTGTCTAGGGTGAGCCGCATGGCCGCTTCTACTCCCGCGATCAAAGCCCTGGTACAGGCGAAGGTGGAGCATCGGGTGCACGCGTATGCCCATGACCCGCGCAGTGATTCGTACGGCGCGGAGGCGGTGGACGCGCTGGCGGCCGAGGTCGGGGTGAGCGCCGGGCAGATCTTCAAGACGCTGGTGATCGAGCTGGGTTCGGGCGGGCTCGCGGTGGCGGTGCTGCCGGTGCCGACCACGCTGTCGCTGAAGGCGGCGGCCGCGGCGCTGGGCGGCGGCAAGGCGGCGATGGCGGACAAGGCGAAGGCCGAGCGCACGACCGGCTATGTGCTGGGCGGGATTTCGCCGCTGGGACAGAAGAAGCGCCTGCCGACGGTCGTCGATTCCTCGGCGCTGGAGTGGGATCGGGTGCTGTGCAGCGCGGGCCGGCGCGGACTGGAGATCGAGCTCGCGCCCGCGGATCTGGTGCGGTTGACGGGGGCGGTGACCGCGGCGGTCGCGGTGGCCTGACCTGCCGATTCATGGGCGAATTGTCCGATTCGGCCGTGAGCGGAGACACAACCTCCGGAAATCCCTTGCCAAGTGACAACTATGTCGGAATACTTGCGCCGTACAACTAGTTGCCTTTTACAAGCAATTGTCCGACGCAAGGAGGTGAGACCGACCGTGACCGACGATGACCCGGCGCCCACCACCGACATCGACGACGGCCTTGTCGATGCCATCGCCTACGAGATCGCCCGGCTCACCAAGCTGCGCGATCGCACCAACGCACAGATCTCGGCCCTCACCGGCGGCGAGATCGAACCGGCCGCGTTCAGCATCCTGTTCCAGCTGATCCACGGCGGCCCGAAACGCTCGGGCGCGCTCGCCGAGGCTCTCTACTCCGACGCCTCGACCATCAGCCGCCAGGTCGCGAGCCTGGTCAAGCGCGGACTCATCGAGCGCCGCGCCGACCCCGCCGACGGCCGCGCCAGCGTGCTCGACGTGACCCCCGCGGGACGCACCGTGGCCGCCCAGATCCGGGCCCGCCGCAACGACTCGCTGCGCGACATGCTCACCGACTGGACCCCCGGCGAACGGGAGGTCTTCTCCCGGCTGCTGCATCGCTTCGTCGACGGCTACGAGGGGACCCGGCAGCGCATGCTGGCCGATATCGCGGCCCACAAAGACCTGAAATCCTATTACGAACCCGCGGAGAGCAATTCGTGACAACCCAAGCCACAGCGGCAGAGCCGGAACTCAATTCGGCCGGCTTCACCCACAAGCAGATCCTGGTGATCATGAGCGGCCTGATGATGGGCATGCTGCTGGCCGCCCTCGATCAGACCATCGTGTCGACCTCCATCCGCACCATCGCCGATGAGCTGCAGGGCTATTCGGCGCAGGCGTGGGTCACCACCGCCTACCTGATCACCTCGACGCTGGCCACCCCGCTCTACGGCAAGCTGTCGGACATGTACGGCCGCAAGCCGTTCTACCTGGCCGCCATCACCATCTTCGTGGCCGGTTCACTGGCCTGTTCCATGGCGACCTCGATGTACCAACTGGCCGCCTTCCGGGCCTTCCAGGGCCTGGGCGCGGGCGGTCTGATGTCGCTGGCGCTGACCATCATGGGCGACATCGTGTCCCCGCGGGAACGCGCCCGCTACCAGGGCTACTTCCTGGCCGTGTTCGGCACCTCCAGCGTGGTGGGACCCGTCATCGGCGGTCTGCTCTCGGGCACCGACCAGATCCTGGGCGTCACCGGCTGGCGCTGGGTGTTCCTGGTGAACGTGCCGGTCGGCATCCTCGCGCTGGCCGTGGTGACCCGCGTGCTCAAGCTGCCCAAGCGTCCCGGCAACAAGGTCGCCATCGACTGGATGGGCATCTCGGCGCTGATCGTCGGCCTGGTGCCGCTGCTGGTGATCGCCGAGCAGGGCCGCGAATGGGGTTGGACCAGTGGACATGCCATCATCTGCTACGCCCTCGGCGCGTTCGGCGTGCTGACCTTCATCGCGGTCGAGGCCAGGCAGGGCGACGCCGCGCTGATCCCGCTGCGCATGTTCAAGAACTCCACCTTCGCCCTGGGCGTGCTCATCTCGGTGGTGGTCGGTGCGGCCATGTTCGGCGGCATCACCCTGCTGCCGCAGTACCTGCAGGTGGTGCAGGGCGCGAGCCCGACCAAGGCGGGTCTGCTGATGCTGCCGCTGGTCGCGGGCATGATGACCGGCTCGATCCTGGCGGGTCAGCTGATCTCGCGGACCGGACGGTACAAGTACTTCCCGCCGGTCGGCGCGGGGCTGCTCACCGCCGGCCTGTTCCTGCTGCACCTGGTCTCGGCCGACACCAAGCTGTGGATCGTCATGATCTTCATGGCCATCACCGGCTTCGGCCTGGGCAACCTGATGCAGCCGCTGACCCTGGCGCTGCAGAACGCGTTGCCGCCCAAGGACATGGGCGTGTCCACCGCCGCCGCGACCTTCTTCCGGCAGATCGGCGGCACCCTGGGTGTGGCGGTGTTCCTGTCGGTGCTGTTCACCCAGCTCGCCCCGAACATCACCACCTCGCTCGAGTCCGCCGCCCAGCAGCCCGCCTATGTGCAGGCCATCAAGGACGGCATGACCAGTGACAACCCGGTCGACAAGCAGGTCGCCCAGGGCCTGGTCGCCAAGGATCCGGCGGTCGCGAACCAGGTGCTCAACGACAGCTCGGTCATCCAGAAGCTGGACCCGACCCTGGCGCATCCGTTCAAGGAGGGCTTCGCCGAGTCCATGGACCGGGTGTTCCTGGCGGCCACCGGCGTCGCGCTGATCGCCTTCCTCCTGGTGCTGTTCTGGAAGGAGGTGCCGCTGCGGACCGCGGGCGGCATCCAGGCCCGGGACGAGGCCGCGGAGCAGGCGGATCCCGCGACGGTCTGACCGGCGACAACCGAATCGACAGTGCCCTCGCCGCGGAGACGCGGCGGGGGCACTGTCATTTCACTATCCCGGCGGTTCTCTGTGAGTTACTGGGGAGCGAGCAGTGAGGTTGTTGTGAACGTGTGCAGTCCGCAAGGTCCGTTTCGAACCGAGGATGTGATGCGGTTTATGTCTCGCCATCGGCGTATTCACACAATTGCCGCCGCCGGAGTACTCGCGCTGACGCTGAGCGCGGGCCCGGTGACCATCGTGACCGCGACGGCCGCGCCGGTCCCGGTGCCCGTCGCGCCGCAGGGCCCGAGCTTCCCGGATCCGGGAGCCCCCGGCGGAGGGGCGGCGCCCAAGAAGGACGAGAGGGTCGACAAGGCCGAGAAGCTCGGCGGCGGAATCGTCACCAAGATGATCGACTCCATGGCCGACACCTTGAAGTGCGCGCTGAATATCGGCATCCCGACGGTGAAGTGCGGCTGATCCGACCGCGCAGGACTCCCGTGCCCCGCCGCGTCCCGCGGCGGGGCACGATTCGTGAAGGTAGCGAGTCAGATCAGGCTGATCTGACCCGCCTGTTCGTCGACGGTCGCCAACAGGTCCGGGCCGTTGTTCTTGACGCTGTTCACCAGCGACGGCACCGCACGGATCACGATGTCCGAAACCGCCGCGGCGGCAGGCGTTTCCAGCAGTTCCTCCGGGGCCGGGTGATCCGGGTCCAGCCAGGCCGCCCAGTGTTCGCGCGGCATGGGCAGCGGCATGCGGTCGTGCACCTTGGTGAGATCGCCGACCGCATCGGTGGTCAGGATCGTGCAGGACAGCAGCGGCTGTGCGGCGTCACCGAGCTCGCGGTCGCGCCAGACCGACCACAGGCCCGCCATATAGAGGCGGCCGCCGTCGGCGCGGGACATGAAGTACGGGCGCTTGACGGCCTTGCCCGTGCCGCCCGCCTCGGTGATCCACTCGTACCAGCCGTCCATCGGCACCAGGCAGCGGCGCTTCTTCACCGCGTCGCGGAAGGAGGCGGTGGTGGCGGCCTTGTCGGCGCGGGCGTTGAAGAGCGGTTTGCCCTTCACCGGGACACCCGGTTCGGCGGTCTTGGTCCAGGGTGGGATCAAGCCCCAGCGCATGGCCCGGAGGCGCAGGGCGGCCGGGTCCTCGGGGTGGTCGCGGTCGTGGCGTTCGACGACGGCGAGCACCTGGTTGGTGGGGGCCACGTTGTAGTTGGGGTCGAAGCCCTTGTCGCCGGTCTCGTCGATGGCGTCGAGCTCGACGGCCAGCTTCGCGGGATTCGTCGTGGTCGCGTATCTACCGCACATGCCTGCCATGCTGCCACCGGTCACCGACACCCACCAGGACCACCGCGCCCGCGAATCGAATCGCCATCAATGTGATGGCAATTGACATCACTTGGACGGTGTGAGACGTTCGTCTCATCACACTCTCATCAAGGGATCGCCGCACAATGACTGCAACCGAAGCCGCCCCGCTCGATCAGGCCGAGACGCTGACTTCCGTCAACCCTGCCACCGGCGAGGCCCTCGCCACCTACCGGATCGATGATGAGGCGGCCGTGCGCGCTGCCGTCGCCAAAGCCCGCAGCGCCGCCGCCACCTGGGGCGCACTGAGCTACGCCGAGCGCAAGAAGCACGTGCTGCGCTGGGGCAGCAAGCTCGTCGAGAAGTCCGACGAGTTGTGCGAGCTCATCCACGCCGAGAACGGCAAGCCCGTCGACGACGCGTTCCTCGAGCTCATGCTGGCGCTCGAGCACATCAAGTGGGCCGCCTCCAACGCCGAGAAGGTGCTCAAGCCCCGCAAGGTCGCGCCGGGCGCGTTCATGGCCAACTTCGCCGCGCACCTGGAGTACCGCCCGCTGGGCGTGGTCGGCATCATCGGCCCCTGGAACTACCCGGTCTACACCCCCAACGGCTCCATCGCCTACGCGCTGTCCGCGGGCAACTGCGTGGTGTTCAAGCCGAGCGAATTCTCCACCGGCATCGGCAATTTCGTGGCCAAGGCGTTCGCCGAGGCGAACCCGGAACTGCCGGACGGGGTGTTCGTCACCATCAACGGCTACGGGGCCACCGGCGCCGCGCTGGTGAAGTCCGGCGTCGACAAGCTGGCGTTCACCGGGTCCACCGCGACCGGGAAGAAGATCATGGCCTCGGCCGCCGAGTCGCTCACCCCGGTGCTGCTGGAGTGCGGCGGCAAGGACGCGGTGATCGTGGCCGCCGACGCCGACATCAAGGCCGCCGCCGACGCCGTCGCCTGGGGCGCCACCGCCAACTCCGGACAGACCTGCGCGGGCGTCGAGCGCGTGTACGTGGACAAGTCGATCGCCACCGAGTTCGTGGCCGAGGTCAAGCGCATCCTCACCGACATCAAGCCCGGCTCCGACGACAAGGCCTCTTACGGGCCGATGACCATGCCGAGCCAGGTCGACATCGTGCGCCGGCACATCGAGGACGCGTTGAAGAACGGCGGCACCGCGGTGCTCGGCGGGCCCGAGTCCGTCAAGGGCTCCTTCATCGACCCGGTCATCCTGGTCGACGTGGACGAGTCCTCGGAAGCGGTGTGCGAGGAGACCTTCGGCCCGACCGTCACCATCCGCACCGTCAGCGGCGTGGACGAGGCCGTGGAGCTCACCAACAAGAGCAAGTACGGCCTGGGCTCGGCGGTCTACTCCAAGAAGCAGGGCATGGAGATCGCCCGGCGCTTGGAGGTCGGCTGCACCTCGGTGAACTCGGTGCTGTCCTACGCCGCCATCTCCGGCCTGCCCTTCGGCGGCGTCCGCGATTCCGGCATCGGCCGCATCCACGGCGCCCCCGGCCTGCTGGAATTCGCCCGCCCGCACTCGATCGCGGTGCAGCGCTTCACGATTCCGGGCATGGCGCTGCTGTCCTACACCCGCACCGACCGCACCATGAAGCTGCTCCGCAAGATCGTGCCCCTGGTGCACGGCCGCGCGAAGTAGGCGAAACACCCACTGCGACAACGCCGGTTCCTGCGGGGACCGGCGTTGTGCGTCAGGTGGTCGGCGGCAACGGCGGTGCGGCGAAGAACTCCTCGAGCGGGGTCGGGCCGGTGTAGCGCCGACAATGGCACCGCGCCCAGGCTTTGATGCCCGCCCCGGTCTTGCGGAAGTTCTCGGCGTGGCAGTGGCCCGCTTCGCGGTCGTGCAGGGCCAGGTCGTGGCCGCAGCCACAGAGCGCCGGACTCGGCTGCTCGGACTTGGTGCGGCGGGGGCCGAATCGGCCCGCGAGCCAGCCGCCGCCGACAAGCGCGCCACCGATTACCAAGCTGATGGGATCGATCACCCACCCAGCATACGTACTCGTATACGTATACGTCGAGGGTTGCGGTCCGGGCGAGAACGGGACGTGCGCCCCCCGAGACCCCGGTCATTTGGGAGGATAGGCATTGTGACTTTCTGGCCCGCGCCCCATGTCCGAGTTCCCGTCCACGCTTCCGTGACCCTGCCCGGGTCCAAATCCATTACCAATCGGGCGCTGATCCTCGCCGCGCTGGCGGATCGGCCGTCCACCATCACCGGGGCGTTGCGCAGCCGGGACACCGATCTGATGATCGCGGCGCTGCGGGCTATGGGCGCCGGGATCGAGGGTGACGGCAGCACGCTGGTGGTGACTCCGCCCGCCGAATTCGGTAGCGCCATGGTCGATTGCGGGCTGGCGGGCACGGTCATGCGGTTCCTGCCGCCGGTGGCGGCGCTGGCGGGCGGCGACGTCGCCTTCGACGGCGACGAGCAGGCGCGGGCGCGGCCGCTGGGCACGATCCTGGACGCGCTGCGGGCGCTGGGCCTCGACATCGACGGCAACCGGCTGCCTTTCGTGGTGCACGGGACGGGGGCGCTGCGCGGCGGGCCGGTCACCATCGACGCGTCGGGTTCCTCGCAGTTCGTGTCGGGGCTGCTGCTGTCGGCGGCGCGGTTCGAGCAAGGCGTCACCGTGAACCACGACGGCGCGGCGCTGCCGTCCATGCCGCACATCGAGATGACCGTGGAGATGCTGCGCCGGGCCGACGTTCGCGTCGAGGCCCCCAACGATCCGCGCAAGGCGCAGACCTGGACCGTCGCGCCGGGCCCGATCCGCGCGGTGGACTGGGACGTGGAGCCGGACCTGTCCAACGCCACCCCGTTCCTGGCCGCGGCCGCCGTCACCGGCGGCGAGGTGAGCATTCCGCACTGGCCGCGGATCACCACCCAGCCCGGCGACGTGATCCGCGAGATCCTGGTGCGCATGGGCGCGGAGGCGCGCTTCTTCGAGAACGTGCTGACCGTGCGCGGTCCGGAACGCCTGGCGGGCATCGACATCGACCTGCACGACGTGGGTGAGCTCACCCCGACCGTGGCCGCCCTTGCGGCCCTGGCGGATTCGCCGTCACGGCTGCGCGGCATCGCGCACCTGCGCGGGCACGAGACCGACCGGCTGGCGGCCCTGGCCACCGAGATCAACCGGCTCGGCGGCAAGGCCACCGAGACCGACGACGGTCTGGCCATCGTGCCGAACCCGCTCACGGGCGGGCAGTGGCGCTCCTACGCCGACCACCGGATGGCCACCGCGGGCGCGATCATCGGCCTGGTGACGCCGGGCGTCGAGATCGAGGACATCGGCACCACCGCCAAGACGCTGCCCGGATTCGTCGGGTTGTGGGAGAGCATGCTGGCCGGAGCGGACCACGCCGGCGAGCCGGGAGCAGGACGCTGAGGCGCCGCGAGTACGACGAGTCCGATGTCCGGGTGCGCCCGGGCAAGGGCTCGCGACCGCGCACCAAGACCCGGCCGCAGCATCTGGATGCCGAAGCGGCCATGGTGGTCTCGGTGGACCGCGGCCGCTGGGGGTGCGTGCTGGACGGGGATCCGGAGCGCGGCGTGGTCGCCATGCGGGCGCGCGAACTGGGCCGGACCCCGATCGTGGTCGGCGACCAGGTGGATCTGGTCGGCGACCTGTCCGGCAAGCCCGACACCCTGTCCCGCATCGTGCGGGTGTCCGAACGGCGAACGGTATTGCGCCGCACCGCCGATGACACCGACCCGTTCGAGCGGGTGGTGGTGGCCAACGCCGAGCAGCTGTTCATCGTGGTGGCGCTGGCCGATCCGCCACCGCGCACCGGGTTCGTGGAGCGGGCCATGGTGGCGGCGTATGTCGGTGGGCTGCAACCGATCCTGTGCCTCACCAAGCACGATCTGGCCGCCGACTCCGAATTCGCCTCGGCCTTCGAGGATCTGGATCTCACCATCGTCTACGCGGGCATCGAGGATCCCCTGGAGCCGGTGCTGGAGCTGCTCGACGACAAGCTGACCGCGTTCATCGGGCATTCGGGGGTGGGCAAGTCCACCCTGGTGAACCGGCTCGTCCCGGATGCCGAACGCGCGGTCGGCGAGGTGTCGGGAGTCGGCAAGGGCCGGCACACCTCGACCCAGTCGGTGGCGTTGCCATTGCCCGATGATGGCTGGGTGGTCGACACGCCCGGCGTGCGCTCGTTCGGTTTGGCCCACATCACTCCCGACGACGTGATCGCCGCCTTCTCGGATCTGGCCGACGCCATCGAGGACTGCCCGCGCGGGTGCACCCACCTGGGCCCGCCCGCCGATCCGGAATGTGCACTCGACCTGCTGGAAGGCAAAGAGCAGCGGGTGGCGGCCATCCGCCGCCTGCTGACCGCGCTGAACTCCAACGACCCCTGGTTCCGCGGCAACAGCGAATCCTGAGGCGACACGGGCCGCCACCGGTAGCTGAAGAATCGCCCATTCGATACCTTTTGTGCATAACAGGCACGAAGGGAAGTCATGAGCGAGGAAACTCCGCCGCGCGAGCATGACGACGACGCCGACCCGCGCGAGGACGAGAAGAAGAAACTGCGCCGCGAACACGACGAGGACCGCTCCCCCGCCGACCCGAACGACTGGAACGACGACTGGGACCGGGCGCGTTGGGCGCCCTAGCGGCGGCCCGGCAACATAATCGGGGACATGGTTTTCGCTGAATGGCAGCGCGGCCCCGGCGCTCCCGCCCGCTGGAATCCGATCCCTCGACTGGGGCGGACGCTGGCCCGCCGCCGCACCGTCATGCGCGCCGCCCCGCTGGTCTTCGTCCTCGAACGGCTCGCACGGCGAACCACCCGAGGCCGCAAGGGGATTCTCGATGTGGCGGGCCTGCCCGCGGTGGAGCTGACGGTGGCGGGCCGCCGCACCGGGCTGCCGCGCACCGTCAGTCTGCTCTACACGCCCGATCTCCTGGACGAGAAGCGGTTCCTGATCGTCACGTCGAACTGGGGCAAGCCCGAACAGCCGTCCTGGTCGGCCAATCTGCGGCACGCCGAAGCGGCCGAGCTGACGGTGCGGGGCGAGCGGTTCCCGGTCCGGGTCCGGGAGCTGACCGGCGGCGATCGGGATCGGGCCTGGCGGCGGGCGCTGGAATTCTGGCCCGGCTACGCCATGGAGCAGCGGCTGGCGGGGACGCGCCGGTTCCGGCTGTTCGAACTCACCCGCGCCTGAGCGGGGTCACAGCCGCGGGCGGGTCAGCCGCATGCCATTGTCGAAGTCGATGCCGCGCAGCTCGGAACGGCCGGTGAGACCGAGCTTCTCGAGAATCCGGGACATGTGGTGGCCGACGGTGCGCGGGCTGAGGAACAGTTCCGCGCCGATCTCCCGATTGGTGAGGCCCTGGGCGGCGAGCCGGGCCACCTGGGACTCCTGCACGGTCAGCGGAGTGTCCGAACCGCCGGCGGGTTTGGTCCCGGTGCCGGTGAGATCGAGTTCGGTGCGGGTGCGCGCGGCCCAGGCGGTCGCGCCGATCAGCTCGAAACCGTCCGCGGCGAGCCGCAATTGCTCGGCGGCGTCGCGGCGGCGGCGGACCCGGCGCAGCCACTTGCCGTAGAGCAGCTGGGTGCGGGCGCGCCCGAAGCTGCCGTGCCGGGAATCGCCGGCCACGACCGCACGCCGGTAGTAGTGCTCGGCGCGGTCCTCCTCCGCGAGCAGCGCGCGGCAGGCGTAGGCGGCGGCCAGCGCCCAGCGGGCGCGGGACCGCCGCGCCCAGAGCACGATGTGCTCCGAGTGCGCGGCGGCGTCGTCGAAACGACCCACGCGGCACGCCGCTTCGACGAGATCGAGGGTGGCCAGCCGGGCCAGCGTGGGATGCGCCGCCTCGTGGCCCGGCTGCGACAGCGCCCGCAGCCGGCGATAGGCGGCCTCGGCGTCACCGGCGGTGAGCGCGTGGAAGCCGTGGTGCCAGTAGGCGCCGCCGGTGAGCAGCGGCACCGCGTGCGGGCGGGACAGCGCCAGCGCGCGCTCCACGCTGTCGGCCACCAGGTCCGCGTCGCCGCGCTGGGCGGCCAGCCGGGCCCGCAGGTTCCAGCACTGGGCGAGGATATTGTCCGCGCCCGCGCCCGACGCCAGGTCGAACGCCTCCTCGAGGGTGGCCTCCCCCGCCTCCCACCGCCCGGTCGCGAACTGCATGGTGGCCAGTTGCGGCAGCATCCCGACCGCCGCCGCCCGATCGCCCGCGGCCCGCAGCCCCGCCGCGACCGTCAGGTACGGCTCCAGCCCCGCCTCGGCCAGCCCCCACTCCAGCAGTTGCGCCGCGGGCGGCAGCAGCTGCACCGCGTACGTCGGCGACGACTCCGCCACCACGGCCTCCAGCTGCCCGTCCATCGGCCGGTCGACGCCCTGCCCGAGCACCCACTCGGTCCGCTCCGCCAGCAGCCGCAAGCCGGCGACCAGGTCGGCCCCGCGCTCGCGCCGTGAGTTCCCGCCCGCGAATTCCGTCGCCGTAGGGGACGGCGAGACAGTCGAATCACGACCGGACAGAGCCGAATTCGCGCTCGCGGCGGTGACCTCCTCGGGCCCCGCGGGGCGCACCGTCGAAACGGGCGGCACCGGCAAGGACGCGCCCGCGATGGGGACAGGGATCTCTGGGAGGCGGGCGGCGATGGCGTCGGCGTCGCGGAGCAGCAGGGTGTGGGCGCGGGCGGGGTCGCCGGCGACGAGTTCGAGGAGGCCGGGCAGCCCCGCGGCGGTGGTGGTGATGGCGGCCGGGGTGGTGCGGGATTCGGCGAGGGTGAGCAGGCGGCGGGCGGATTCGATATCGCCGCCTTCCCACGCGAATTGGGCCGCCGCGGCGAGACGGAGACCCGCGGTGTCCGGATCGGGGGTGATGGCGGCGGCGCGGCGCAGGACGGCGGCCGCCGCGAGGGGGCCGTTGTGGCGCAGGACGCGGGGTGCGCCGTCGGCGAGGGCGCGGGCCAGTTCGGGATCCGGGGTGTCGAGTCCGGCGGCCAGGTGCCAGGCGCGGAGCTGTTCGCCGCCGGAGCCGGGGAGGGCGGCGGCCAGGGCGAGGTGGACGGCGCGACGCTGGGCGGGCGGGGCGGCGTCGTAGGCCGCGCCGCCGAGCAGGCGGTGCCGCATGTCGACGCGGCCGTCGGTGACGACCAGCAGGCCCGCCTCGAATGCCCGCTCCCAATCCGCCGGGGCGACACCGAGTTCGGTGGCGGCGGACGCGATCGGGCACAGGGTGCCGCGGTCCTCGGCGGCCGCGACCACCAGCAGCAGGCGGATGCCCGGGTCCAGGGCGGCGAGCCGCTCGGCGAAGGCGGCGCGCAGGCGGGGGCCGAAAGGCGCGGGTCCCCACGCGATTCCGGCGCCGTCCTCGGTGTCGATCAGGAATTCGCGCAGGGCCAGGGGGTTTCCGCCGGCCAGCTTCAGCATGCGGTTCGCCCGGGGCGCGCCGACGCCGCCCGCCCGCCGCGCCAGCAGCCGCCGCGCCTCCGGGTCGGGCAGCGGCGCGACCGGCAGCACCCGCAGTGACTGCCACACCGTGGTGGCGGGGCTGTCGCGCATGGCGACCAGCAGGGCCACCCGGACGCCGCCGAGGCGGCGCAGCGCGAAGGTGAGGGCGCGGGCGGTCGCGAGATCCACCGACTGCGCGTCGTCGACGATGAGCAGGACCGGCTGATCCGCGGCCACGGCCGCCAGCAGGGAGACCACGGCCGCGCCCACCAGGAACCGGTCCGCCGCGCCGGGTCCGCGGCCGAGGGCGGCGGTCAGGGCGCGGGCCTGCGGATCGGGCAGCGCGGGCACACGATCGGCGAGCGGACCGAGCAGTTCGCGCAATGCCGCGAAATCCACTCCGCTGTCGGCGGAATTTCCGCGGCAGTGCAGAACTCGAAATTCGGTGGCGCGTTGTTCGGCGTCACGCAGTAGCGCGGTTTTCCCGATCCCGGGTTCTCCCCACAGCAGCATTCCCCCGCCGTGACCGGCGCGCGCCTGAGCCAGGACCCGAGACAGTTCGTTCTGTTCTCGTTCCCTCCCCTGGAGCACCCGGATCTCGCGCACGTCGCAAGGTACCTCGCATTACGAGCAACCGGCAAACCTGTAAACGCGATCTTCCCAGCGGCTGAGATCCCCGCCGGGATAAGCGATTCCGGACATTTCTCGATCGACCGATTGACCGACCGATACGATGACCGATTCTCTTCCGGATCGGGAGGACTAAAATGCGGGCGCGAATAAGGAACCCTGATTCGGACATCGCTCCGAAACGCTTTCTCTTGCATTCCCGGCGGCGCCCCGGTTAAACATTCCGGCCCGCACCGTTCCGAGCCCAGGACACGTTTCGGTCGCACGGCGTGCGGACCCCGCCGGAAATAGTTAGCCTGCGCTGGTGGAAGACCGTGAGCGCAAGGAATTCTCGCCGCTCCTCGACGCAGCCCTCGGCCCGGGAGCACCCGTCACCCCGGAGGTCCGGATCGGGCGCAACGACCCGGACGACGCGCTGCCCGAATGCGTCCGCTGCGGCAGACCCGCGGCATTGCACCTGCGCGCGGTGTGGCTGTCCACCCGCGCCGTCATGGCCGGGGACGCCGACGTGGACAGCGTGATCCAGGTGCACGCCTGCGGCGGCTGCGCGGGCAGCGTGGCCGGAATGATCCTGATCAACTGGGACCCGCGCTATTGGGGCGAGTCGGTCAACCTGGACTGACCGGTCGAAAGCCACGGCGCACCGCGAGCCGGAAGCCTCAGCGCGGCCGCACGATTCGCATGCCGTTGTCGAAGTCGACATCCACCAGATCGGACCGGCCGCTGAGCCCCAGCTTGCCGAACACCCGCGACAGGTGGTGCCCGACGGTGCGGGGACTGAGGAACAGCTCGGTCCCGATCTCCCGATTGGTGAGTCCGTGGGCCGCCAACCGCGCCACCCGCAGCTCCTGCGCGGTCAGCACCGAGGTCTCGCCGTGCGCGGTGACCGGCGCGGCCCGGCGGCCGGTGAGTTCGAGCTCCTGCCGGGCGCGCAGCACCCACTGGGCCGCACCCATGCCCTCGAACGCCTCGGCGGCCGAACGCAATTGCTCGGCGGCGTCGGCGCGGCGGCGGGCCCGGCGCAGCCACTTGCCGTAGAGCAGGCGGGTGCGCACCTGGTTCAGATCGTGGCGGGTGCGCCGCACGGCCAGCGCGCGCTGGAAGTACTTGTCGGCGCGATCGTCCGTGCACAGCAGCGCCCGGCAGGTGTAGGCGGCCGAGACCGCCCAGTCGGCGCGGGAGCGCAACGCCCAGTCCCGGATCTCCTCGTAGTACCCGGCGGCCTCGTCGTGCCGGCCCACCCGGACCGCCGCCTCCACCAGATCCACGGCGGCCAGCCGCGCGTAGGTGGGATGCCGGGCGTCGTGGCCGGGCTGGGCCAGGGTGCGCAGGCGCAGGTACGCGGTCTCCGGATCGCCGAGACTGAGGGCGTGGAAGCCCAGGTGCCAGTGCGCCGACGCGATGACCGCGTGCGCGCGCCGCGGCCGGGCCAGCGCCAGCACCCGATCCGCGGCCGCCAGCACCCCGTCCGAATCACCGTGCAGGGCGGCGATTTTCGCACGCAGCGCCCAGCACTGGGCGAGCACGTTGTCCACGCCGCCGGCCTCGGCCAGCTCGAACGCCTCGGCCAGGGTGCGCTCGGCGGCCGGGAAGCGGCCGTTGGCGAATTGCAGGATGGCCAGCTGCGGCAGTAGCGACACCGCCGCCGGGGCGGCGCTGCCCCGCAGCGACGCCGCCGCTTGGGTGTACGGCTCCAGGGCGGTCTCGGCCAACCCCCACAGCAGCACCAGCGGGGCGGGCGGCAGCGGCCGGATCATGGTGTGGAAGCGGGAGATGCCTTCCCGCACGGTCATTTCCGCGGGATCCAGGTCGAGCACGCCGTGCCCGGCGACCCAGCGCGCGCGTTCGGCGTCGACCCGCAGGTTGGCGGCGGTCGCCGGGTCCACCAGTTCGGCGTCGCGCAGCAGCAGGCGGCTCGCCCGTTCCGGTTCTCCCGCAACGAATTCCAGCAGTCCGGCCAGACCGCGCGCGGCCGTAGCGGCCCGTTCGGGGCCCAGGCGCGCGACGGCGCGGTCGAGCAGGCCGTGCGCGGAGGCGATATCGCCGCCCGCCCAGGCGAATCGGGCCGCGGCGGCCAGCCGCTCCCCAGCCCGCTCCGGATCGGGTGAGATGGCGGCGGCCTGGCGCAGCATGGCGGCCGCGGCCATCGGCCCGTGCACGGCGCCGGTCGCCCGTTCGGTCAGCGCGGCGGCGAGGTCCTCGTCGGGTCGGCCCGCGGCGAGGGCGCGGTGCCAGGCGCTCAGGTCGTGATCGCCGGTCCCGGTCAGCGCGTCCGCGACGGCCAGCTGGGCGGCCCGGGTCTCGGCCACGGTCGCGGCCGCGTGCACGGCGGCGCACAGCAGCGGGTGGGTACGTTCGACGCGACCGTCGCTGATGGCGAGCAGCCCGGTCGCCGCGACGTACTCCCAGGCCTGGGAGTCCACGCCGAGGGCGGCCGCGGCGGTGGTGACGACGCCGAGCACGCCGCGGGTCTCGGTGGCGGCCACGGTCAGCAGGGTCCGGACGGTGGCGGGCAGGGCGGCGACGCGTTCGCCGAACGCGGTGCGCACGCCGGGGCCCAGGGTCATGGGTTCGGGGGCGGTGCCCGCGAGATCGCCCACGACACCGGGCAATTCGAGCAGGGCGAGGGGGTTGCCGTCGGCCACGGAGAGAATCCGGCTCAGGCGCAGCGCGCCGAGCGGACCGTACCGGTCGGCGAGCAGGCCGCGGGCCTCCGCGTCGGGCAGGCCGGTGACCCGCAGCGCGGGCAGGTCCCGCCACAGCGTGTCGGCCGGGTCGTCGCGCAGCGCCGCCAGCAGCGCGACGGGGGCGGCGGTGAGGCGGCGGATGGCGAAGACGATGGCCCGCGCCGATTCCGGGTCGACCAGGCGGGCCTCGTCCACGATCAGCAGCAGCGGCTGCTCGGCCGCGAGTTCGGTGAGCAGCCGCACCAGCGCGGCCCCGACCAGGAACGCGTCGGCGGGACCGGCGTCGAGGCCGAGCACCACACCCAAGGCGCGGGCCTGGGCGGGCGGGAGCAGCGGCAGCCGGTCGGCGACCGGCAGCAGCAGCTCGTGCAGGGCGGCGTGGTCCAGGCCGGATTCGGCGCGGATGCCCTGGCAGCGCAGCACCCGGAAGTCCGCGGCCCGGTCGAGCGCGGCCCGCAGTAGCGCGGTCTTGCCGATCGCCGGATCGCCCGACAGCACCAGCGCCGCACCGCGGCCCGAACGTGCCGCCGCGAGAACGCGATCCACGTGGCCGCGTTCTCGTTCCCTCCCGTAGAGCTTCAGGTCCTCCCACACATTCGGGAAATTTAGTCTAGCTAATAGCGTGCAACCAAGCCCTCCGCAAGCAACTGGCACAAATTGTCCCGAATGACGCAGATCACAAGATCAATAGGAGCAATTCAATTAACGCGCAATCGAGTTCGCGCGATAGGAATGCCCCCTATTGTCACCGTTGAAGTGAGAACACCCGAATGGGATTCGCCGGGCGGTCCGCCGATCAGCGGAAGATGGTCATGTACCAGAGCCCGTCGGCGCCCTGATCGCAGCTCCACTGCCAGCCGTCCTCGCCGCGCAGCAGCACGCCACCGGCCTGGAACTGGCCATTGTTGCCGTCCGCGGCACAGGCGTCGACCGTGGCGTAGTTGCCGTCCACCGTCAGGGTCTCCGCGTGCGCGGTCGCCACACCGAGTCCGGCGAGTCCGACAGCCATGGCGGTGAGCGCGAAAGTCTTGAACATTATGCGGTTCCTTCCTTTTCGATCGCCACCCGGCGATCGGTTCGGAACCAATTACAGCGAACCGATCATGACCGTTTCATGATCACACGAAAACTTCTGGCGCACTGCGGAAAACACCGCGCCCCGGGTGAGAACACCCGGGGCGCGGCACGTTTCGACAGGGTCGCGAACTCAGTGGCGGCGCTTGGACCGATCCGCCTTGGACTGCGCCCGCGCCGCCTCACGACGCTCGCGGCGGGTGCCGCCCTGCCCGTCCTCGGCGCCGTACTCGTCGCTGTCGCTGCGCACGGCGGCGTGGCCGCCCTCGTCCGGGCCGCTGTAGGACAGCCCGCGCGGGCCGGACTCGTCGATTCCCTTGGCGCGCAACGCCGCCGGAGCGCCGTTACCCGCCTGCGCCGCGTCCTCCTGGGTGGGCAGCGGGCGATTGCCGACCGGCGACTGCAGGCCCGCGGCCACGTTCACGCCCACCGGCTGCGGCTGCTGCACCTCGACCTGGAGGTTGAACAGGAAGCCGACCGACTCCTCCTTGAGGCCCTCGAGCATGGCCGCGAACATGTCGAAGCCCTCGCGCTGGTACTCGACCAGCGGGTCGCGCTGCGCCATGGCGCGCAGGCCGATGCCCTCCTTGAGGTAGTCCATCTCGTAGAGGTGCTCGCGCCACTTGCGGTCCAGCACGCTCAGCAGCACCTGGCGTTCCAGGTTGCGCATGCTGCCCTCGCCCGCGAGGCCGTCGATCTCGCTCTCACGGTTGTCGTAGGCGGTGTGCGCGTCGTCGAGCAGCGCGTCCAGCAGTTCCTCGCGGGACAGGTCGCCGGGCTCGCCGCTCTCGATCTCACCGGTGAGCTCGCGGTAGTCGAGGCTGCCGGGGTACAGCGTCTTCAGCGCGCCCCACAGCTGGTCCAGATCCCAGTCCTCGACGTAGCCCTCCGCGGTGGCGCCGTTGACGTAGGCGGTGATCACGTCGGTGATCATCTCCTGCACCTGGCCCTCCATGTCCTCACCGTTGAGGATGCGGGCGCGCTCGGCGTAGATCACCTTGCGCTGCTGGTTCATGACCTCGTCGTACTTGAGGACGTTCTTGCGGATCTCGAAGTTCTGCTGCTCGACCTGGGTCTGCGCCGACTTGATGGCCCGCGAGACCATCTTGGCCTCGATCGGCACGTCGTCGGGCAGGTTCAGCCGGGTCATGATCGACTCCAGCGCCGCGCCGTTGAAGCGCCGCATCAGCTCGTCGCCCAGCGACAGGTAGAAGCGGGACTCGCCCGGGTCGCCCTGACGGCCGGAACGACCGCGCAGCTGGTTGTCGATACGCCGCGATTCGTGGCGCTCGGTGCCCAGCACGTACAGGCCGCCCGCGTCGCGCACGGCCTCGGCGTCCTGGTCGACCTGCTGCTTGACCCGGTCCAGGGTGGCGTGCCACTGAGCCTCGTACTGGTCGGGGGTCTCGACCGGATCCAGGCCCTGCCGGCGCAGCAGGATGTCGGCGATGATGTCCGGGTTGCCGCCCAGCACGATGTCGGTACCGCGACCGGCCATATTGGTGGCGACGGTGACCGCGCCCGGCCGACCGGCCTCGGCGACGATCTGCGCTTCCTGCTCGTGGAACTTGGCGTTCAGCACGCTGTGCGCGATGCCGCGCTTGGTGAGCAGCTTGGACAGGTACTCCGAACGCTCGACCGAGGTGGTGCCGACCAGGACCGGCTGGCCCAGCTCGTGCTTCTCCTGGATGTCGTCGGCGACCGCGGCGAACTTGGCCTCTTCGGTCTTGTAGATCAGGTCGGACTGATCCTGGCGGACCATCGGCTTGTTGGTCGGGATCGGCACCACGCCCAGGCCGTAGGTCTGGTGCAGCTCGGCCGCCTCGGTCTCGGCGGTACCGGTCATGCCCGACAGCTTGTCGTACAGGCGGAAGTAGTTCTGCAGCGTGATGGTGGCCAGCGTCTGGTTCTCCGGCTGGATCTCCACGCCTTCCTTGGCCTCGATGGCCTGGTGCATGCCCTCGTTGTAGCGGCGGCCCACCAGGATTCGGCCGGTGAACTCGTCGACGATGATGACCTCGCCGTCGCGGACGATGTAGTCCTTGTCCTTGGTGTAGAGCTCCTTGGCCTTGATGGCGTTGTTCAGGTAGCTCACCAGCGGCGAGTTCGCGGCCTCGTAGAGGTTGTCGATGCCCAGCTGGTCCTCGACGAACTCGACGCCCGCCTCGTGCACACCGATGGTGCGCTTCTTGATGTCGACCTCGTAGTGCAGGTCCTTCTTCAGCAGCGGGGCGATGCGCGCGAACTCCGCGTACCACTTCGAGGAGGCGTCGGCCGGGCCCGAGATGATCAGCGGGGTGCGGGCCTCGTCGATGAGGATGGAGTCGACCTCGTCGACGATGGCGAAGTTGTGCCCGCGCTGGACCAGATCGTCCAGCGTGTGGGTCATGTTGTCGCGCAGGTAGTCGAAGCCGAACTCGTTGTTCGTGCCGTAGGTGATGTCGGCGGCGTAGGCCTCGCGGCGCTCGGCCGGGGTCATGCCGCCCAGGATCACGCCGACCTCGAGACCGAGGAAACGGTGCACGCGGCCCATCCACTCGGAGTCGCGCTTGGCCAGGTAGTCGTTGACGGTGACGACGTGCACGCCCTCGCCGGAGATGGCGTTGAGGTAGGCGGGCAGCACACAGGTCAGGGTCTTGCCCTCACCGGTCTTCATCTCCGCCACATTGCCGATGTGCAGGGCGGAACCGCCCATGATCTGCACCTTGTAGTGCTTCTGGTTGAGCACTCGCCAGGACGCTTCCCGCGCGGTCGCGAAGGCCTCCAGCAGCAGTTCGTCGAGGGTCTCGCCCTCGGCGTAGCGCTGTTTGAACTCCGCGGTCTTGGCCTGGAGTTCGGCGTCGGAGAGCGCCGTGTACTCCTCGTCGAGGGCGATGACCTCGTCCGCCAGGCTTGCCAGCCGCTTGACCGTGCGACCTTCACCAATCCGTAGCAACCTTGAAAAACTCAGCGCAGGCACGGGTCTTGTAGTCCTCTGGTCGGTGTTGTCGGTAGCCCCCACCATGGCGGGAGGCCTGCGCGCGGGCGCGCATTCACAAGCCATGGTAATCCGGCCCCCATCGTAGGTGCTGAACTGCGCACGGGACTGCCCGGGCGCTGAGGAGAAGCTGTGAAAACGCGACGCCCGCACCCCCGCTCCCGACCCTGGCGAACGCCCAGCGAATGGGCTTGCGGCCGAAGCTGATTCGAGACCCCTGACGTACCATGTAGGGGGTCCGGCGTGCGGCGGTCTGCGCCCGCGCACCCGGAACGGCGGCACCGACGACGGTGCGTGATCTCGGGCAGTGCGGCCCATACATTCCCCCAGGTGACCGGATTGCGATAGCTTGCCTCCAGGCGGTTCGTCCGCATGAAAGCCGGCGCCTCGGCAGGGGGAAAACTGCGAGGCGCGGGCAGGGATAAGGGAGTAGCGGGCAGCGTGATCACCAGACTGACGCCGCAGGACGCGTCGTTCTACCGGTTGGAATCCAGCAGCAACCCCATGCACATCGGCTCTCTGGCGATCCTGCGCAATCCCGCGCCCACCGGTAGATCCGGGCCCGGGCCGCTGGATTACGACCGGCTGGTGTCGCTGGTCGAGTCGCGGCTGCCGCTGGTTCCGCTGTACCGGCGCAAGGTGCGGGAGATCCCGTTCGCGCTGGGCCGCCCGATCTGGGTGGACGACAGCCACTTCGACATCACCTACCACGTGCGGCGTTCGGCGCTGCCCGAGCCGGGCACCGACGAACAGCTGCTCGACCTGGTGGCCCGGCTGGCCTCACGCCCGCTCGACCCGAGCCGCCCGCTGTGGGAGATGTACCTGGTCGAGGGCCTGTCGGAGGGCCGCTGCGCGATCTTCACCAAGACCCATTCGGCCCTGGTGGACGGCGACAGCGCGCTCGAGATCGGGCATGTGATCCTGGACACCTCGACCGCGCCCCGCGAGGTCGCCGACGACGCCTGGGTCGCCCACCGCGAGCCCGCCGAGCTGGAACTGCTGCTCGGCGCGGTCGCCCACCTGGCGACCCAGCCGCGCGAGGGCCTGGAGGTGGCGCGGCACCACATGGCCGAGGCCTTCGCGATGGTCGACGCCACCGGCAAGGCCGTGCAGAAGCTGGTGTCCATGGTCCGCACCGCGGCCATCGGCGCGCCCGACAGCCCCCTGAACACCCGCACCTCCCGCAATCGCCGGTTCGAGGTGGTGCGCACCGATCTCGAGGACTACCGCAAGATCCGCAAGCGGTTCGACTGCTCCATCAACGACGTGATCCTCGCGGTGGTGACCGGCGCGCTGCGCAATTGGCTGCTCTCCCGCGGGCAGGTGCTGACCGAGGCCGACGCGCTACGCGCGGTGGTCCCCATGTCGGTGTACGCCGACGGCCCGCACGGCGAACTGAAACCCGCGGGCGAGGTCACCTCGCTGCTGCTGGATCTGCCGGTGGGCGAACCGAATCCGGTGATCCGCATCGAGCACATCAAGCACGCCACCGAGGCGCACTCGCGGCATCAGCGCGGGGTGCGGGCGCGCACGCTGGTGCACATGGCCGGATTCGCTCCGGCGAGCCTGCATGCCATGAGCGTGCGGTCGGCGAGTACTTTTGCAGAGCACACGTTCAATCTGGTGATCACCAACGCGCCGGGTCCGCAGCAGGCCATGTACATCGGCGGCGCGCGGATGCTGGAGATGTATCCGGTGTCGCCGTTGCTGCGCTTTCAGGCTCTGAGTATCGGCCTCACGTCCTACGACGGGCGGGTGTTCTACGGACTCACGGCCGATCGCGACGCCATGGCCGATATCGCGGTGCTGACCGCTTCGGTGCACGAGTCGATGGAGGAGATGCTCGGTGCCTGCGTCCAGTGAGTCGTCCGCCGTGTCGAAGAAGCTACGGGTCTACGTCCCGGCCACGGTGCCGATGCTGCGGGAGCTGGTGAAGGACCGGGAGATCCGCGCCCTCAACGACACCGCCTTCGCGGTGACCCCCGCGCTGCGCGAGGCCTACGCCTCCGGTGACGACGAGGAACTCGCCGAGGTCGCCATGGCCGAGGCCGCGCGCGCCTCGCTGCGGCTGCTCGCCGAGGAGCAGGCCGTCGCGGACCTGGGCGGCGAGGACGCCGGCGACGAGGCCGGCGAGGCCGCGCCCCGGGGCCCGATCTTCCGCCGCGCGGTCATCGCCGCCGACGTCACCGGCGCCACCCTGCGCCCCGATCTCGACGACGCCGTGGTCCGGCTCTCCGCCGCCATCCCCTACGACCGCATCGCGTCGATCCACGTGGACCTGGCCGAGGCCGAGTCCGAGGTGGCCAAGGCCGTCGAGGTGATCGACGCCGCCGACATGGGCGACGCTGACGCCGAATTCGTTCTCGGCGACGCCGAAGATCACCAACTGGCTTGGTACGCGGCGCAGGAACTCCCGTTCCTGCTCGACCTGCTCTGACCGCCACCCGAGATTCCCGGGAGTCTCGAGAGACAGGTACATCCGGCTGCGTAACCTACGATGCCGTAACCTTGTTGTGATGGTCGCCCATCACACGGGCGAACCGTGCGCGACGATGCGCTGACCAGCGTGCACGACGACAGAAAGCTTTCCGGATATGGCATCGAAGAGTGGCGGATTCTCCGTGCGAGGACTGCGCGAATGGCTGGAGGCCCCCGTGGCCGAAGGCGGGAACGCCGGGCGGACCCCGCTCGACACCCTGCGCGGAGCCGCGGCCCGGATCACCACTCCCCTGCTGCCCGACGACTACCTGCACCTGGTGAACCCGCTGTGGTCGGCGCGCGAGCTGCGCGGCCGCATCGTGGAGGTCCGCAAGGAGACCACGGACTCGGCCACCCTGGTGATCAAGCCGGGCTGGGGCTTCGACTTCAAGTTCTCCCCCGGCCAGTACATCGGGATCGGCGTGCTGGTGGAGGGCCGCTGGCACTGGCGCTCGTATTCGCTGACCAGCCCGCCGGATTGGACCGGCGACGGCGCCCACAAGGGCCGCCGGCTGATCTCCATCGCGGTGAAGGCGATGCCGGAGGGCTTCCTGTCCACCCACATCGTCTCGGGTGTCCCGGCGGGCACCATCGTGCGCCTGGCCGCGCCGCAGGGCGGTTTCGTGCTGCCGGATCCGGCGCCGCGCAAGGTGCTGTTCCTGACCGCGGGCTCGGGCATCACCCCGGTGATGGCCATGCTGCGCACCATGGATCGCCGCGACGCGGTCCCGGATGTGCTGCACGTGCATTCCGCCCGCACCCCCGACGATGTGATGTTCGGCGACGAGCTGCGCGAATTGCACGACCGGCGTCCGGGTTTCACCGCCCACCTGCACCTCACCGGCGAGAACGGCAAGTTCGCGCTCGCCGACCTGGACACCGTGTGCCCGGACTGGCGTGAGCGCGAGACCTGGGCCTGCGGCCCGCTGCCCATGCTGGACGAGATCGAAAAGCATTGGGCCGCCGCCGGTATCGAGGACCAGCTGCATGTGGAGCGGTTCGAGATCGAGCGCAGCGCCACCGCCGAGGGCGGCACCGTCACCTTCGCCAAGGCCGGCCGGGCCGTCGAGGTGGACGGCGCGACCACGCTGCTGCAGGCCGGCGAGGGCGCGGGCGTGCAGATGCCGTTCGGCTGCCGCATGGGCATCTGCCAGACCTGCGTGGTGACCGTGACCGAGGGTCATGTGCGGGACCTGCGCAACGGCAAGGAACACCGCGCCGGGGACAAGATCCAGACCTGCATCTCCGCGGCCGCGGGCGACTGCACCCTCGAGGTCTGACCCACCGACCCTCGAGGTCTGACCGACACTGTCCGGGGGCCGACCCACACCGCACCGTGTGAGACGGTCCCGCCCGAGAACGGCTACCCTCGATAGCAATCGAGCCTGACCGGCCCCCGTCGGGGCCGCCCATCCGCGCAGCGGTGCGAGGCAGATCAACCACGGAAGGACCTGCCGGTGGCCATCACCGACATCAAGGCGTTCGCCCATTTGACGGCGGCCGATATCGAGACCCTGGGCCAGGAGCTCGACACCATCCGGCGCGATGTCGAGCACTCGCTCGGCGAGCGTGACGCGCGCTATATCAAGCGCACCATCGCCGCGCAGCGGATCCTCGAGGCGGCCGGACGCGCCACCCTGTTCGCTTCGAAGAAGCGCTGGGCGTGGCTGACCGGCACCGCCCTGCTGTCGGTCGCGAAGATCATCGAGAACATGGAGCTCGGGCACAACGTCAGCCACGGGCAGTGGGATTGGATGAACGACCCGGAGATCCACTCCACCACGTGGGAGTGGGATATGACGGGGACGTCGGCACAGTGGAAGGCCGCGCACAACTACTCGCACCACATGTACACCAACATCCTCGACATGGATGAGGATCTGGGCTTCGGCATCCTGCGCATGACGCGCGACGAGGAGTGGAAGCCGATCAATCTGGTGCAGCCGGTCGCGAATCTGTTCCTGGCGGCGCTGTTCGAGTGGGGCATCGCCCTGCACGATCTGGCGGCCACCAAGGAGCAGATGGGTATTCCGCCGAGCCAGTTCTTCCCGCCGCGGCACATCGTCAACGAGCCGAACAAGGCGTTCTGGAGCAAGGCCGGTAAGCAGGTCGCCAAGGACTTCGTGATCTATCCGGCGCTGACCGGTCCGGCGTGGAAGTCGACGCTGAAGGCGAACGCGACCGCGAACCTGGTCCGCAATCTGTGGGCCTACGCGGTCATCTTCTGCGGCCACTTCCCCGACGGCGCGGAGAAGTTCACCGAGGAGCAGTTCGAGAACGAGACGCAGGGCGAGTGGTACCTGCGGCAGATGCTGGGCAGCGCCAACTTCGACGCGGGACCGGCCATGGCGTTCATGAGCGGCAACCTGAGCTACCAGATCGAGCACCACCTGTTCCCGGACCTGCCGAGCAACCGCTACGCGCAGGTGTCGGTGAAGGTGCGCGAGCTGTGCGACAAGTACGACCTGCCCTACACCACGGGCTCGCTGGGCAAGCAGTACCTGCTGGCGTTCCGCACGATTCACAAGCTGGCGCTGCCGGATCAGTGGCTGAAGCGGACCGCCGACGACGCCCCGGAGACCTCCTCGGAGCGCAAGTTCGCGGGCATCTCGCTGCCGGCGTGGAACGGCTCCGAGTGGCTGGCCGAGCACAACAAGTCCGGTGAGTGGCTGGCCGTGCACAATGCGTCGGAGTGGCTGGCCGAGCATCAGCCGAGCTGGGGCCTGGACCCGGAGACGGGCGAGCGGCGCGGGCTGCGGTCGGCGCTGCAGGAGGCCAAGGTGGCGCTCAAGGAGAAGGCCGCGCACGAGAAGCAGGTGCTGCGCGAGGCCAAGGAGGCGTTGCGCGAAAAGGCTTTGGCGGAAAAGGCTTTGCTGACCGAGAAAGCTCAGCGCGAGGGCTGGTTCTCGCGTAAACTCCGCCGCAATCGCTAGCAGACGGCAGTCGCGAAAACAATGCGGTATACGACACGTTAGAGATTCGATCGTCGTAACCTACGGGACCGTAACCTACGGTACTGTAACCAGCATGGCGATCTCGGATGTCAAGGAATACGCGCACCTCACCCCGGAGGATGTCGAAGCGATCGGGGCGGAGCTGGACGCGATCCGCCGTGAGGTCGAGTCATCCCTGGGCGACAAGGATGCCCGTTACATCCGCAATGTGATCCGTCTCCAGCGCGGCCTCGAAATCAGTGGCCGCGCAGTGCTTTTCGCTAGTCTTTTCCCGCCCGCGTGGCTGGCCGGCGTCGCCCTGCTGGGCACCGCCAAGATCATCGAGAACATGGAGATCGGCCACAATGTGATGCACGGGCAGTGGGACTGGATGAACGATCCGGAAATCCACTCCACCAAGTGGGAATGGGACAACGCCGGTCCCTCCGAGCACTGGAAGATCACCCACAACTTCCTGCACCACAAGTACACCAACGTGCTGGGCATGGACGACGACATCGGCTACGGCCTGCTGCGCGTCACCCGCGACCAGCGCTGGACGCCGTTCTACCTGGGCCAGCCGGTCTACAACCTGCTGCTGCAGATGTTCTTCGAATACGGCGTCGCCATCCAGCACCTGGAGCTGGGCAAGGTCGCCAAGAAGAAGTGGGCCCCGGGTTCGCCCGAGCGCATCCAGTTCGAGGAGGACCGCAAGACGGTTCTGAAGAAGATCGGCAAGCAGGCCGCCAAGGACTACCTGATCTTCCCGCTGCTCACCGGCCCGTCCTTCCTGGGCACGCTGACCGCGAACCTGGCCGCCAATGTGGTCCGCAATGTGTGGACCAACGCGGTCATCTTCTGCGGCCACTTCCCCGACGGCGCGGAGAAGTTCACCAAGTTCGACTGCGACAACGAGACCCAGGGCGAGTGGTACCTGCGCCAGATGCTGGGCTCGGCGAACATCTCCGGCGGCCCGGTCATGCACTTCATGACCGGCAACCTGTCGCACCAGATCGAGCACCACCTGTACCCGGACATCCCGTCCAACCACCTGAAGGACATCGCGGTGCGGGTGCGGGCGCTGTGCGAGAAGTACGACCTGCCGTACACCACCGGGTCGCTGCCGGTGCAGTACGCCAAGTCGTGGCGCACCATCATGAAGCTGTCGCTGCCCAACAAGTACCTGCGCCGCTCCACCGACGACGCTCCGGAGACCAAGTCGGAGAAGATGTTCGGCGGCGCGACCACCGTGGACCCGACGACCGGCCGCCGCCGCGGCCTGCGCACCGCGCTGAAGGAGGGCCGCCGCAAGCTGGCCCGCCGTGAGCCCGCCATGGCGGGCTAATCACCCACGACCGCGAACGCCTCCCGCCGGACTCTCGGCGGGAGGCGTTTTCGCTGTGGAGGGCTGCCAGGTTCAGCGCGGTTCCGGCCTGGTTGACTGGACCGCGTGTGTTCCGAAGGCCCGATCAGCCCCCTCGAATGTTTGAGCGTCTACGACGCCATCAAGTTGCGTCGTGACGTCCGCGCCGAATTCACCGGCGAGGTGGTGGACGACGCCACGCTGCTGCGGATTCTCGAGGCGGCCCATCGCGCGCCCAGCGTCGGCAATTCCATGCCGTGGGACTTCGTGGTGCTGCGGGATCCGGGCACGCTCGGCACGTTCGCCGACCACGTGGCCGAGAAGCGGCAGGAGTTCAACGACTCGCTGCCCGCCGACCGCGCCGAGACCTTCAATCCGATCAAGATCGAGGGCATCGTCGAGAGCGGCACCGGGATCGTGGTGACCCATAATCAGGCCCGCGGCGGCACCCACGTGCTCGGCCGGGCCACGGTGCCCGAGACCGGCATCTACTCCACCATCCTGGCCATCCAGAACCTGTGGCTGGCCGCCACCGCCGAGGGCGTGGGGGTGGGCTGGGTGAGCTTCTACGACGAGCCGTTCCTGACCGACCTGCTCGACCTGCCGCCCGGCGTGAAGCCGGTGGCCTGGCTCTGCGTCGGCCCGGTCCACGAGTTCCAGCAGGTCCCGGACCTGGAGCGGTTCGGCTGGCGCAATCGCCGCCCGCTCGAATCGGCCATCCACTGGGAGCGGTTCACACCCCGCTCGGACGACTGACCTCGAAGAATCAGTGTTGTGGGGCGGCGAAGCCGACGCCCCGCGCTACTCCTCCAGCGATCGGCGCCCGAGCCGTTCGCGTCATGTGGTCGTGGGCCGGTCCTCGGCGGCGTCCGGTTCGGGGTCGGTCAGGCGCCGGGTCACCTCGGCGGCCAGTTCCGCGCCGGTCGCCTCGCGCAGCGCCTCCACCAGGGAGGCGCGCAGGACGTCGTCGCGGGTGAGGAACCCGGCCGCGATCAAACCTTCGATCGGACTCGCACCGTAGGTGCGGCTGAACGCGATGACCGTTTCCGCGACCGGCGAGTCGCCGCTCAGGTGCCGGGCCACCCGCATCTGGTTGGTGCCCATCCGCGCGGCGATGGCGCGGTCACTGTCGCCGTTCGATACCAGCTGTTTCCACTCCCGGAAACCCACACCTCGATTGTGTACCGGATGTGTTTCACGCTGCAATCATTCCGAGTGGCGCGGCCGGTCCCGGCTCAGCGCAGCGCGTCGGTGGGGCGATGCCCGATGACGGACACGTCGTCCAAGGTGACCACCGGATCCCCCGAGTCGTTCTTGCCGTTGATGGTGATGGTCCCGGTGAACTCGTCACCCTGCCTGACCGACTCCCTGACCGGGCCGGTGAGCTCCACGCGCGCCCCGTCGATGGTGTAGTACCGGGTCGGCTCACCGTGCACGAACCCGAGAGTCCACACCGCCGCGTCCGAATACACCAGTCCGTAGACGGGATACCGCTCCCCGACATGTCGTCCGGCATCGTGCAGCCGCAGCTTCAGATCGGAGACCGGCTGCCCGCCTTCGGACCCGGTCGCCGGAAGTGGCAGCGCCGCAGCGCTTCCCGCCCCGGCGATCCCCGCCGCGAGCAGGACTGCCGCGGTGCCGATCATCGTCCTGCCGTTCATGATCCGCCTCCGCCCAGCTCGTTTCCCCAGGGATACCCATTCGACGCCGAGTCTCCACCAACGATTGTCGATCCGCCCGCCGGAAACCCCGGTCCGGCGCAGCGGATCGGGGTCTCACCTGCACGAAGACGCATGTGCGTCGGCCACCTGACAGGTGACACCGAAGCGTGTCGACTAGACGGCTTCCAGCACCGCCGAGGCTCCGATGCCGCCCGCCGCGCAGATGCCGAGCAGCGCGGTGGACTTCCCGGTCAACGCGAGTTCGTTGGCCATGGTGGTGACCATGCGCGCACCGGTCGCGCCGAACGGATGCCCCAGGGAGACCGAGCCGCCGTGGACATTGAGCGTGGCCGGGTCGATCTCGCCGACGGCGGTGTCGCGGTCGAGGCGGGTCTTGGCCCATTCGTCGCTGGCCAGGGCGGAGATCACGGAGAGCGTCTGGGCCGCGAACGCCTCGTGGATGTCGACGAAATCGATATCGCCCAGCGACATTCCGGCCTGGTCGAGGGCGCGCGGCATGGAGATGGCGGGGCCGATGAGGACCTGGTCGCGCGGGTCGACGCTGACGAAGCTCCAGGAGCGGAAGGCGGCCAGCGGCGTGAAGCCGAGCGCGCGGGCCTTCTCCTCGCTCATCAGCAGGACCGCGGAAGCGCCATCGGTGAGGGGGCTGGAGTTGCCCGCGGTGACGGTGCCGTTCTCGGCGAAAACCGGTGTCAGCTGGGCGAGTTTGGCCAGGCTGGTATCGCGGCGGACCAGGCCGTCGCGGGTGACGGCGGTGCCGTCGGGGGTGCGGACCGAGAGCACCTCGCGGTCGAAGCGGCCGGATTCGATGGCGGCCGCGGCGCGGTGGTGCGAGGTGGCCGCGAAGTAGTCCTGCGCGCCGCGCGAGACGCCGTGGATGCGGGCCATCTTCTCGGCGGATTCGCCCATGACCTCGCCGGTGGTGCGCTCGGCGATCTGCGGGCGGCGTGGCATGAGGTCGTAGAACGGGGCCAATTGCGTTGCGGCGGTGAGGTAGTCCTTGGGCTTGGGCTTGCCCAGCGCCAGCGGCGCGGCGGCGTGCACCAGCTTCTGCGGCAGCTTGACCTCGGCATTGCTGGTGGAGTCGCTGCCGCCGGCGATCATGATGTCGTGTTCGCCGCGCTCGATGGCGGCGGCCGCGGACACCACGGCCTGCAGGCCCGACGCGCAGGCGCGGGTCACCGTGTAGCCCTCGCAGCCCGGGTCCAGTTCGAGGTCGAGCGCGATCTCGCGGGCGATGTTCGGCGCGGCGCTGGGCAGCACCACACCGCCCCACACGATGCCCTGGACGTCGCCCTTGGGCAGTCCGGTTCGTTCCAGCAGCCCGCGCACGGCGATGCCCGCGAGGTCGATGGAGTCCATGCGTGTGAAGTCGGTGAATGCCCGCACGAACGGGGTTCGCGCCCCGGCGACGATGACAGCACGGCGAGCGCCCTTGGTAGCCATGGCACAGTTTTAACTGATACGCGCCGTAACAGCAAGACTTGCCCCGGACAACAGGCGACCGGGGCCTGTCCCGTGACCCCGGTCGAAAAGTGGATGTCCCTGGTTACCGCGACTACGCGAGCCTGATGAGCCCGTAGTCGAAGGCGTGACGGCGGTAGACGACCGACGGTCGGTCGGTCTCCTTGTCCTGGAACAGGAAGAAATCGTGGCCGACGAGCTCCATCTGGTAGAGCGCGTCATCGACCGTCATGGGTATCGCGGGGTGCTGCTTGGTGCGCACGACATGGCCGGGACCGGCGGATTCGCCTTCCATCGCAGCCGAATGGTCGTGAGCCTCGGATCCGTTGTCGGAGAACAGCGATTCGTCGACCAGACCCGCGGTCGCCTCCGCGACCGAGATCGGCGTCTTGTCCCCGTGATGCACGCGGCGGCGATCCTTGAGCCGGCGCAATCGGCTCTCGAGCTTCTCGACCGCGCCCTCGAGGGCGGCGTAGAAGCTGTCCGCGCAGGCCTCGGACCGCACGATCGGACCCTTGCCCCGGGCGGTGATCTCGATCCGCTGGCAGTTCTTGCGTTGACGACGGTTACGTTCGTGGGTGAGCTCCACGTCGAAGAGGTAAATGGTGGGGTCGAAGCGCTCGAGCCGAGACAGCTTGTCCGCCACGTGAATTCGGAAATGGTCGGGCACTCCGCCCTCCCCCAGGGTCCTACCCTTGACCACGACGTCCGCCGTGGTGGCCCGACTGGCTGATTCGTCGATGAGCTCGTCATCGAGCAGCACCGAAGTGCTTGTGTTCTTCGCTGAGAGTCGTGAAGAAGTCGTCACGCGTACCTCCCGGATCTGGCCGCACAAGCCGCTCGTGCGGCGGGATTGAAACGTGTGCCGACCGATGGAACTCGCATCGGCACATATGTCCGAGGCGCCACCTCCAAACTTGCGGTTCGGGTGTCTGATCGCCAACCTAGTGCGCCAGCGACCTGTCCGCCAGTGTTCACGCAAATTTCGAAGAATCAAGCAGCGCAGGTAACCAGCACGGCACACACGGCGATCCGCGCGGCGGTGAGCGCGCGGACCGATTCGGTCACCGTGACACCGGTGGTCAACACGTCGTCGATGACCACCACCTCGGCATTTGCCGGAAACAGCGCGCTCGGGGGCCGGGTGGTGGCTACCATGATCCGCCCGTGCAGATTGTGCTGGCGATCGCGGTGCCCGAGGCCGACCGAATCCCGCACACCGGGACCCATGCGCAACACACGTACCAGGCGGCAACCCGGTAGCCAACCCGCCGCGACGCTCGCGGCACGCACCACCGGATCCCCGCCGCGCCGCCGGGCCGCGGCCGCGCGACTGGGCGCGGGCACCAGCGCCAGGGGCCGGGAGGCGTCCCGCAAATGATCCAGCCCCCTGGCCAATCCGGTTCCCAGCGGCCGCGCCAGCTCCCGCCGGCCCTGCTCCTTGACGCCCAGCACCGCCCGTCGCGCCGGACCCGCGTAGGCGGCCAGCGCCCAGCACGGCACCCCGGGATCGGCGCGCGGCCGGATCCGGATGGGCGGGCCGGACAGCGCGGCGGCGCAGTCCGCGCACCACCAGATTCCGGCTCGCCCGCACCCGCCGCAGGCGCGCGGCAGGATCAGATCCAGCAGTTCCCCCATGCCCCCAGTGTGCGCCTAGCCGGGCAGCACCGGAACCGCGTTGGCCCCCAGACCCGGAACTTCGCGCCAGTAGTCCTCGCGCCCTTCGGGATTGCGGGTCAGTTCCAGCACCGCGCGCGAGTCGGCCACGTACTCCTGATCCGGGGAGGCGCTCACCACCCGCACCGGCGGGGTGAGGTTCTGGGAGGACTGGGCCCGGTACTCGGAACCGTCCACCAGCACCCCGGCCACCGGGTCGACGGTGCCGTCGCGGGCCACGATGACCCGCTCGTCGGTGAGCCAGTCGATGGACACCGCGGGCGTGGACAGTCCGATGGCCAGCGGCAGCGGCGAGGACAGCGCGAACTTCCCGTTCGGCTGCGGGACCACCACCGCCACGTACACCTTGCCGTTGGCGATGATCGCCGCCCGCGCCCCGGACGGGGAGATGCGCAGTTCGGTGATGGGGGTGCGCGGCGAGGTCGAGTTGATCGCCGCCGCCATCAGGTCGGCGATGTCGACGTCCTGCACCGACACATTGCCGGTGCCGCGGTCGTGCACGGCCCGGATCACCCGGTCCCCGTCCACCACCGACCAGGCCGAACCGCCGTCGGCGGGCCAGGTGGGCCGGGTGAAGGTGCCGCCGGTGGCGACCGGAAAGCCCTGCCCGTCATAGGTTCCGATGATCAGGGTGCGCTCGGGTTCGGGGTCCGGACGGCCGGAGCGGGCCACCGCGGCGACCAGCGTCCCGTCCGGCGAGAGCCCCACCGACTGCAGCGCGTGGGTGCTGCCGAAGAAGCCGGGGGCGGGCGTGATGCCGCTGCCGTTGACCGCCACCAGCGAACCGTCACGGACCGCGTGCAGACCGGTCCGGTTGCGGGCGATCACATCCGGACTGCGGGCCTCCACATCGGCGCGCTGCCAGCCCGCCGCGTACTTCTCGACGAGCGGTTTGCCGTCGGCGTTGATCAGGTACGGGCCCAGCACGTCGGCCCCGGACAGGGTGAGCACCACCTGGGCGGCGAGCAGGTCCCGGTTGGCCGGGTCGAGCGCGGCCGCGCCGGAGAAGTCGACGGCCACCCCGCCGCCCCCGACCCCGACGCTGTCGGGATCGCCGTTGGCCTTGGTGACCGGGCCGCGCTGCGAGACGGGCGCGCCCATCGGGTTGCGCACGGCCGGAGCCAGCGCCGACTGCGGCCCCTCGCTGAGCATGCTGAGCAACCGCTGCGCCACCTGGTCCTTGCGGGCGGAGATCCAGCGCAGGTCCGGCACCATCCCGGCCCCGGCCGGATTCGGGAAGAACAACGAATACCGGTGGTAGAACTTGGCGAACGCGGCCTGCTCGACGATGACGCCCGAGGGCACGTCCTTGATCCGCCACTCGCCGCCGATCTTCTCCAGATCGATCTTGGTCTCCAGCGTGCCGTCGGCGGCCCGGTAGGAGCCGTCCGCGGCCAGCTCGCCGATCTTGCGCGCCCGGATCACATAGGTGGCCGAATCACCCGTGCGGGACTCGCGCAAGGTGTTCGGCTGGGAGTCCACGATGGTGATCCCGGCCCCGTCGTCCCACTGCACATTCGCCGCGGGCGAGAGGAATTGGCGCGCCAGCTGATGCCGGTTCGCCGGGTCCGCGGTGGCCTGCAGGTAATCCAGCAACAGCTGTTCGGGCTCGCGCCCGGCCACCGGCGGGTTGAGCGCGGTACTGGTGGGCTGGTGGTCCAGGCTGCCCAGCGCCTGCGGCGCCGACGAATCCGGCAGGCTCGCACAGGAGCTCACCGCGATCAGGCAGCCGAAGGCCGCCAGGGCCCGGAACAGGGCCCTCGCCGGCCGCCTCATGATTGGCCGTCACCCCGCTCGGCGGAAGCGTCACGCCCGGAACCGGTTCCCTCGGCGGGGCCGGGAGGTGTTCCGGCGGTGCCGTTGTCGGGGGGCTCGGGCTCGAAGCCCTCGCGGGCGGCCAGGTCGGCGGCGTCGGCCAGGTCGGCGGCCGTCACGTCGCCGTGGTCGGCGGTGACGTCGTCGATGCCGGTGGCGGCCGGGAATTCCGGGGCGATGGCGTCGAATCCCGGTTCGTCGTCGCCGGTTTCCGCGGCTGCGGCAGCGGCGGATTCCACCGCGGCCGCGTCGAGGCCGTCGGCGCCCGGTTCGATTGCGGTGGGCACGGATTCGAGCGCGGCCGGGCCGAGCGGGCCCGCCGGGACCGAATCGGGGCCCGCGGCGGCTTCGCCGGAGGCCGTGTCCGAGCCCGCCGGGGTGTCGGGGCCCGCGATGTCCAGGGCCAGTTGTTCGGGTGAGACCGCGCCGCGAATCTTGGGCGGCTCCAACGAGAGTGGGCTCGTGCCCAGTTTGCGGCCGCGGACCAGCGGCAGGGTGAGCCGGAAGCTCGCGCCCACGCCGATCTCGCCCCACGCCTCGAGCTTGCCCTCGTGCAGGTTGGCGTCCTCGACGCTGATGGACAGGCCCAGGCCGGTGCCGCCGGAGCGGCGCATACGGGAGGGGTCCGAGCGCCAGAAGCGGTTGAACACCAGCTTCTCCTCGCCCGGGCGCAGGCCCACGCCCTGGTCGCGCACCACGATGGCGACGGCATTGGCGTCCACGTCGCCGCGCATGCGCATGAGGACCGGTTTGCCCTCGCTGTGGTCGATGGCATTGGCGAGCAGGTTGCGCAGCACCCGTTCGACGCGGCGCGGATCCACCTCGGCGACAAGGGGTTCCTCGGGCATGTCGACCACGAGTTCCACGCCGGATTCGCGGGCCAGGTGCCGGACCGTGGAGACCGCGGCCCGCGCGCACATGCGCACGTCCAGCGATTCCACTTGCAGCTCGGCCACACCCGCGTCGTGGCGGCTGATCTCGAGCAGGTCGTTGAGCAGGCCCTCGAACCGGTCGAGTTCGTTGACCAGCAGTTCGGCGGAGCGCGCCAGCGCCGGGTCCAGGTCGTCGCTGGATCCGTGGATGAGGTCGGCCGCCATGCGCACCGTGGTCAACGGCGTGCGCAGCTCGTGGCTGACGTCGGAGGTGAAGCGGCGCTGCAGATTTCCGAACTCCTCGAGTTGGGTGATCTGGTTGGACAGGCTCTCGGCCATCTCGTTGAACGACATGGCCAGCCTGGCCATGTCGTCCTCACCGCGCACCAGCATGCGCTCCTTGAGGCGCCCGTCCGCGAATCGGCTCGCGATGCGGGCCGCGGATCGGATGGGCAGCACCACCTGCCGGGTCACCAGCGCCGTGATGGCGGCCAGCAGGACCAGCAGCACGATGCCGCCGATGAGCATGGTGCCGCGCATGAGCGACAGGCTGCGTTGCTCATTGGTGAGCGGGAAGATCAGATAGATCTCCAGCGAGTCGATATCGGCCGACGGACTGCCGATGATCAGCGCCGAGCCCTTGTACCCGTCCGGGCTGGAGACCGTGGAGAACTGGTAGGAGACCTGCCGCTGCTTGACGAATTGCCGCAGTTCGGTGGGGATCTCCTGGATCGAGCCGGAGGTGAGCTCCTGTCCGCTGTCTCCCGTCATCGCCAGGGCGGCCTCGTAACTGCCCGCGGCGCCGCCGGTCTGGGTCCCGCCGGCGCTGGAGAACAGCGCGCGGCGGGCATCGTCGAGTCGACTCTGCTGGGTGCCCGAGTCGTGCACACCGGTCAGTTGATTCTGAACGGTGTTGCGGGCGCGACCCATTTCCTCGACGGCCGCGTTGATCTTCGCGTCCAACAGCCGGTCGGTGATCTGACTCGTGAGCACGACGCCCAGAATCGTGATGACGATCAGCGACAGGGTGAGGGTGGACACGACGACTCGCAACTGCAGCGAACGCCGCCACACATGGCCCAGTTGCTCGCCCAGATTGCGGAACCAGGCCATCACTACCGCCAGCCACCGCTGCACGCGGTTTCTGGAGCCATCGATCACGGCGGTCCGGCCTTGTAGCCCACACCTCGAACGATCAACACGATCTCAGGGTTCTCCGGGTCCTTCTCCACCTTGGCGCGCAACCGCTGCACGTGCACGTTGACCAGGCGGGTGTCGGCGGCGTGCCGGTATCCCCAGACCTGTTCCAACAGCACCTCGCGGGTGAACACCTGGCGCGGCTTGCGGGCCAGCGCCACCAGCAGATCGAACTCCAGCGGAGTCAGCGAGATCTGCGCGCCGCCGCGAGTCACCTTGTGCGCGGGCACATCGATGACGATGTCGGCGATCGACAACAGTTCCTGCGGCTCCTCCTCGGTGCGACGCAAGCGCGCCCGCACCCGGGCCACGAGTTCCTTCGGCTTGAACGGCTTGACGATGTAGTCGTCGGCGCCGCTTTCCAAACCCAGGACGACGTCGACCGTGTCGGTCTTCGCCGTCAGCATCACGATGGGCACACCCGAGTCGGCTCGCAACACCCGGCATACGTCGATGCCGTTCATGCCGGGCAGCATGAGGTCCAGCAACACGAGGTCCGGGCGCAACTCCCGGACCGCGGTCAGCGCCTGCGTGCCGTCTCCGACGACGTGGGGGTCGAAACCCTCACCGCGCAAGACGATCGTGAGCATCTCCGCGAGAGCCATATCGTCGTCGACGACCAGAATCTTCGGCTTCATAACGTCTAGTTTGTCACCTCTCCGGCTCTGATTCGGCCGCCACGCCAACACTCGTGACCTGTCGGCGGACATCCAACCCTATCCAGCAACAATTTCCGCGAGGCGCGCGGCGAGTGTTGCCGGATCGTCTCCGGTTCGATGCACCCACCACGGTCCACGCCAGCTGATTTCGGCCAGCTCACGGTAGACCCTACCGGTGCGACGCTGCAGTCCACCGTCTTTCTCGTACGCGTCCAACGCGCGCGCGGCGTCGGCCTCGCCGCGCAGGCGGGCGCGCTCCTCGGCCACGTCGACCGGAACATCCAGGAGAATCTGGATATCCGGGGCGGGCAGTCCGAATCGTTCGAACTCCAATGTGGCGATCCAGTCCACGATTTCACCGCGCGCGTCCTGGTCGAGGCGCGCGGCGGAGTAGGCGGCATTGGAGGCGACGTAGCGGTCCAGTAGCACGATGTCGTTGTCCGCGAGCAGTTTCGAGAGCTGGTCGCGCGCGTCGGCGCGGTCGAGGGCGAACAGCAGCGCCATGGCGTTCACGGACTGGGCGGTATCCCCATGGCCGCCGCGCAGCGCCTCGGCCGCGAGATCGGCGTGTACCGAGACCCCGTACCGCGGGAAGGCCAGCGTCGCCACGCGCAGCCCGCGGGCGCGCAGATCCGCGACGACGGCCTCGGTCAGCGTGCGTTTCCCCGCGCCGTCGAGCCCTTCCACCGGAACCAGTGCACCCATGCGGCGAGACTACCCAACCTCCCCCGGCACGTAACGGCAGGTTCCGGTTTGTCCGGCGAGGCCGATCCGCGATCACCGGAACAATATGAGCGAATCCGAAACACTCACGATTCAACCCTTGTAGGTTCTAGCCACCACTCCCCCTGCAAGGAGCGCACCCCCTGATGAAGACACGCCTCACCCTGGCCGCCGTCGCCATCTCCACCGCCGCCCTCTCCCTGGGCGGCACCGCGAACGCGGCCCCTCTCACCCTCGACCCCGCCACCCCGGATTCGGCCGCCCAGGTCGCCGACTCCGGCTCGGCATCCTCCCTCTCCTCCTCCGGCGGCTCGAGCAACTTCCTCGGCACCGGTTCCAGCGTGAGCCAGCTCCTCAACGCCGGTTTCTGCAGCATCACCGGCGGCACCTGGGTACCCGTCTTCGACGTCTGCCTTCGCTGACACCACCCCGACTCTGTGCCGCCGCCCCCGAAAAGGACGGCGGCACAGTCATTTCCACACCCCCCATCGAGGCCGTGCCCCAGAATTCCCGGCACAGTTCTAAAACGCCTTCCTTTTAAACTGTGCCAACGCTGTACCACCGAGGAGTTTCCCGATGAAATCCGCTCTGACCCACCGCGTCTCGACCGCCGTCGCCGCGACCTTGGCCACCGCCGCCCTGGCCACCGGCACCGCCACCGCCGACCCGCTCGCGCCCGAGCCGGCGCCGATCTCGGAGTACGGCCTCGGGGCGGATTTGACGGCCCTGTTCATGGCGCTGAGCATGTCGCCGGGCTCCTCCGCGCTCAACGCGGGTTCGACCGAACTCGCCTCGGGATCCGGCTTGACCAGAGGGTACATGCAGTTCCTCTGCCAACTGCAGTACGGCAAATGGGATTCGGCCACCGCCACCTGCAAGTACCCGGTGTTCAACCCGAGCAGCGCGGTCCTCGACCCGGCGGCATAGGCCACACCCGTCCTGGCTCCGATCGCCGCCCCGCTCACCGCGGAGCCCGTGGCCACGACCACCGGCTCGAGCGGCGGTTCCGCGGACCTTCTCGACAAGGGGTTCCTGTGCCGGATCACCGGCCAGGGCCTGTACTGGCGCGCGGACTCCGGATGCACCGACGTCTACATCCCGCCGTGGGTGAGCTAGTCCGCCCGGCGACGAGATTCGGCCGGTCCCCCAGTGCGGGGTGACCGGCCGAATTGTCAGCTGTTACGAGCGGTTTCCGCTCAGTAGCGGTAGTGCTCCGGCTTGTACGGGCCCTCCACGTCCACGCCGATGTACTCGGCCTGGTCCTTGGTGAGCTTGGTCAGGGTGCCGCCCAGGGCCTCGACGTGGATCTTGGCGACCTTCTCGTCGAGGTGCTTGGGGAGGCGGTAGACCTCGTTGTCGTACTCCTCCGGCTTGGTCCACAGTTCGATCTGCGCGATGACCTGGTTGGAGAAGGAGTTCGACATGACGAACGAGGGGTGGCCGGTGGCGTTGCCCAGGTTGAGCAGGCGGCCCTCGGACAGCACGATGATCGAGCGGCCGGTCTCGGGGAACGTCCACAGGTCGACCTGCGGCTTGATATTCAACCGCTGCGCGCCGGAACGCTCCAGGGCGGCCATGTCGATCTCGTTGTCGAAGTGGCCGATATTGCCCAGGATGGCCTGGCCCTTCATCGCCTTCATGTGATCGAGGGTGATGATGTCCTTGTTGCCGGTCGAGGTGATCACGATATCGGCGTCGGCGATGGCCTGCTCGACGGTGACCACGTCGAAGCCGTCCATCAGCGCCTGCAGCGCGTTGATCGGGTCGATCTCGGTGACCTGCACGCGCGCGCCCTGGCCGGCCATCGACTCCGCGCAGCCCTTGCCGACGTCGCCGTAACCGCAGATCAGCACCTTCTTGCCGCCGATCAGCACATCGGTGCCGCGGTTGATGCCGTCGATCAGCGAGTGGCGGGTGCCGTACTTGTTGTCGAACTTGGACTTGGTGACCGAGTCGTTGACGTTGATGGCCGGGAACACCAGCTCGCCCGCGGCGGCGAACTGGTACAGCCGCAGCACGCCGGTGGTGGTCTCCTCGGTGACGCCCTTGACCGACTCGGCGATCGCGCCCCACTTGCCGCCGTCCGCCTCGAGGCTCGCGCGCAGCAGGTTCAGGAAGACCTTGTACTCCTCGGAGTGGGTCTCGTCCTCGGGCGGCACGACGCCGGCCTTCTCGAACTGGGCGCCGCGCAGCACCAGCATGGTGGCGTCACCACCGTCGTCGAGGATCATGTTGGCCGGCTCGCCCGGCCAGGTCAGCATCTGCTCGGCGGCCCACCAGTACTCCTCCAGGCTCTCGCCCTTCCAGGCGAAGACCGGGGTGCCCTTGGGTTCGTCGACGGTGCCGTGCGGGCCCACCACGACCGCGGCGGCCGCGTGGTCCTGGGTGGAGAAGATGTTGCACGACGCCCACCGGACCTGCGCGCCCAGCGCGACCAGGGTCTCGATCAGCACGGCGGTCTGCACGGTCATGTGCAGGGAGCCGGAGATGCGCGCGCCCTTCAGCGGCTGCACGTCGTGGTACTCGCGACGCAGCGCCATCAGGCCCGGCATCTCGTGCTCGGCAAGGCGAATCTCCTTGCGGCCGAACTCGGCCAGTGACAGATCCGCCACCTTGTAGTCGATCCCGTTGCGAACATCAGGGGTCATCGTGCTGGACACTGAGGTCGTCATCTGCCTCTCCTGGTCGGCTGCTTCTCCCAAACCCTACGCGGCCGCCGGTACGTCGTACGCGGCGAGGATGCGCTCGCGCTTGCGGGGTTGGATATTGGCCCGGCTGACGTCCCCCGAGTAGTGCGCGAGCAGGCGCGGGTCCATCACGATGCGCCACACCGGCGGGAACAGGGCCAGCAAGATCATGGTGGCATAGCCCGCGGGCAGCTGCGGGGCTTCCTCGGAACTGCGCAGCGTCTGGTAGCGGCGGCCGGGATTGGCGTGATGGTCGCTGTGCCGCTGCAGGTGGAACATGAAGATATTGGTGACCAGACGGTCGCTGTTCCAGCTGTCGCTCGGGGCGCAGCGGGCCCAGTTACCGTTCGGGCGACGACGGCGCAGCAGCCCGTAATGCTCGACGTAGTTGACGGTTTCGAGCAGGCCCGCGCCGATCACGGCCTGCAACAGCAGGTACGGCAGGATGGCCGGGCTGTAGATCGCCATCAGCCCGCCGAACAGGACGACGGTCATGCTCCACGCCTGCAGGATGTGGTTGTGGACACTGAACCAGCGGTGTCCCTTGCGCGCCAGCCGCTCGTTTTCGAGCTTGATTGCCGAACGGAAGCCGCCGATCACGCTGCGGGGCAGGAACTCCCACAGCGATTCACCCATGCGGGCGCTGGCGGGATCCTCGGGAGTGGCGACGCGGGCGTGGTGGCCCTTGTTGTGCTCGACGAAGAAATGCCCGTAGGCCGACTGCGCCAGCGCCATTTTCGACAGCCAGCGCTCGAGGCTCTCGACCCGGTGGCCGAGCTCGTGCGCCGCGTTGATGCCGATACCGCTGACGAGCCCCAGCGTGGTGGCCAGCCCGATCTTGTCGACCACGGACAGGTCCGTGCCCGCCCACATGCAGGCGGCGATGACCAGGCCGATCACCTGGATCGGCAGGAACAGGTAGGTGCACCACCGGTAGAACCGGTCATTGCTGAGTAGTTCGTAATCCTCGTCGCGCGGATTGGTGCCGTCCTCCCCGACGACCCAGTCCAGCACCGGAATCACGATCAGGATGATGATCGGTCCGATCCACCAGAACACCGTCAGCTTGGTATGCAACACCAGCTGGGAGGGCAGCAACGCCGACATGGGGGCGATGAGCCCCAGCACCCACAGGTGGCGTTTGGGATCCGGCGAACCCAACCGTTTGCCGAACATTCGCACGTTTTCTCCGCTACTCAACTTCGTCAGAACTTCGCAGCTACATATCTTGAAACCTAGTGGCTGTTACAGCACGTGTGCGGACCGAAAGGTGGCCACCGTTACATCATGAGCAGTCGGTTCCGGCGCAACCGCCCCTGTGGTTCCCGTCACTTCCCCGTACGCGCAAATCAGCGGCGAACCGCGCTCGGTGTGCGATCCCCCGCACTCAGCGCAACCACACGTACCGAACCTGCGGCCGTCCCGTCCGACCGTAGTCGGTTCGCCGTTCCACCACGCCGTCTTCGGCCATACGTTCCAGGTATCGCCACGCGGTCACCCGCGAAACCCCCACCGCGCGGCCCGCTTCGCCCGCGGACAGGCCCTCGGGCGCGCCCCGCACCGCGCGCGACACCTCGTCCATCGTCTGCGGCGCAATGCCTTTCGGGGACGTGGGCCGCTGTTCGGGTGTGCGCAGCACGCCGAAGGCGCGGTCGATGTCGTGCTGGGACACCGCGGTCTCGCCGGCCGGCAGGGCGGCGCGGTACTCGCGGTAGCGTTCCAGCTTCTCCCGGAAGGCGGCGAAGGTGAAGGGCTTCAACAGATACAGCACCACGCCGTGCGCGACGGCTGCGCGCACCATGGCCAGATCCCGGGCGGAGGTGACGGCGATGACATCGGGGCGTGGGCGCAGCACCGCGAGCGCGGCGGCCACCGCGAGCCCGCTCATGTCCGGCAAACCGATGTCCATCAGCACCAGATCGATCGGGACGCCGGAAGATTGTGACCTTTTCGCGATCGAGAGGGCCTCGCGCCCGGTGTACGCCACCGCCACCACGTCGAAACCGTCCACCCTTTCCAGGTAAGAGCGGTGTGCCGCAGCGATTTTCGGCTCGTCCTCGACGATCAGCACCCGGACCGGCGCCTCCCGGTCGGTTCTCATCGCGGAAACCTCACGATCACAGCGGATTCCGGCTCGCGCCGGGCCCGCAACTCACCGGCGTGCCGGGCCACCAGCCGCCGCACCAGCGCCAGCCCGAGCCCGTGGTGGTCGGTCTTGGTGGAGTAGCCGCGCTCGGTGGCGCGGGTGAACAGTTCCTCGGACATGCCGGGCCCGCTGTCGGCGACCCGGATGTACAGCTCGGTGTCGTCACGGCGCACCGTCACCTCCAGCCAGGCGTCCTCGTCGTGGCCCACCTCGTCGAGGGCGTTGTCGATGAGATTGCCCAGCAGCGTGACCATCTCGTGCGGGGTGAGCGGCTCGGTGGTGTCGAGCAGGGTGTCGCCGGTGACGGTCAGTTCGACGCCGTATTCGGCGGCCTGCTCCACCTTGCCCAGCAGCAGCGCCACCACCGCGGGTTCGGCGACCGCCCCGGTGAGCCGGTCGATGAGGGCCTGGGACAGTTCGAGTTCCGCGGTCGCGAAGCTCACCGCCTCCCGATTCCGCCCCAGCTCGACCATGGTGACCACGGTGTGCAGCCGGTTGGCGGCCTCGTGCGCCTGGGCGCGCAGCGATTCGGCGAAACCGCGCACCGAATCCAATTCGCCGAGCACATCCCGCAATTCGGTGTGGTCGCGCAGCGTGACCACGGTGCCGATGCGGCGTCCGGCGTGCTCGACCACGTCCTGATTCACCACCAGTACCCGCTCGGGGGTCACGTGCATCTCGTCACGCACCACGCCGGTCCCCAAGCGCTGCAACGACACCGGCAGGTCCGCGCGGGTGATCGGCCCGTCGGGCAGGCCGAGCAGCAGGCGCGCCTGATCGTTGACCACCTCGGCGGCGGCGTCGGACTTGCCGAACACCAGCAGCCCCTCGTGGATGGAGTGCAGCACCGCGTCGTGGTGCTCGTACATCATCCGCAGTTCGGCGGTACCGAGCCCGTGGGTCTGCCGTAACAGCCTGCGCCGCAGCAACAGTGAGCTGATCGTGGCCAGCGCCAGCCCGCCCGCGGCCACCGCCAGGATGAGCGGCAGCTGAGCGCGCACCTGCTCGCCGATGTGGGTGCGGGTGACACCCGCCGACACCAGCGCGACGATGCGGCCGTCGGCGTCGCGGACCGGGGTGACCGCGCGGATGGACGGGCCGAGGGTGCCGGTGAACGTCTCGGTGAAGGTCTCCCCCGCGAGCGCCCGATCGATATTGCCGCTGAACGGTTTTCCGATCCGGTCGGTCTCGGTGTGGGTGTAGCGGGTGCGGTCGGGGGCCATCACCACGATGAAGTCCATGCCGGTGGCCTTGCGGATGGCCTCGGTCACCGGTTGCAGCGCGGCGGTCGGGTCCGGGCCGCGCACCCCGGCCAGCGTGGAGGGCGACTGCGCGACGGCGACCGCGGTGTCGCGCACCTCGGCGCGGGTGGCGTCGTCCTGCACCCGGCGGGTCTGCAGGAAGGTCAGCAGCGCGGCGGCGGCGATCACCGCCGCGAGCACCAGCACCTGGACGACGAACACCTGCCCGGCCAGGGTGCGGCGGGGTCTTCGGCCCTTCACGATTCCTCCGCGAACGTCATGAACATAATTTACGAAACAGTGACCGGCGTCACTCGGTGGAACATGATTCTCACGTTATGAGCGACAGTGCAACACCACCGGCCCGAGACCGTACCCACTGGCTGTACCTGGCCGTCATCGTGGCCGTCATCGCCGGCGTCGTGGTCGGCAAGCTGGCGCCGGGCTTCGGCAAGAGCGTCGGTGAGCTGGGCACCATCTTCGTGAACCTGATCAAGATGATGATCACGCCGGTCATCTTCTGCACCATCGTGCTGGGCATCGGCTCGGTGCGGGCGGCCGCCAAGGTCGGCCGGGTGGGCGGTCTGGCCATCGGCTACTTCCTGATCATGTCCACGGTGGCGCTGGGCATCGGGCTGCTGGTCGGCAATCTGCTGCATCCCGGGTCGGGCCTGAACGTGGCCGCGCACGCGAAGGAGGTCACCAAGTACGCCACCGACGCCAAGGCGGCGGGCGGCACCTGGCAGTTCTTCGAGGACATCGTGCCGACGACGCTGCTGTCGTCGCTGACCTCGGGGAAGGTATTGCAGGCGCTGTTCGTGGCGCTGCTGGCGGGATTCGCCATCCAGGCCATGGGCGCGGCGGGTGAACCGATCCTGCGCGGGGTGGCCTCGATCCAGAAGCTGGTCTTCCGGATTCTGACCATGATCCTGTGGCTGGCCCCGATTGGCGCGTTCGGCGCGATGGCGAATGTGGTGGCGCGCACCGGATTGGACGCGGTGAAGCAGCTGGCGCTGCTGATGGTGGCCTTCTACCTGACCTGTGTCGTGTTCATCTTCGGCGTGCTCGGCCTGCTGCTGCGTCTGGTGGCGGGGACCTCGATCTTCAAACTGGTCCGCTACCTGGCGCGCGAGTATCTGCTGATCTTCGCGACCTCGTCCTCGGAGTCGGCGCTGCCGCGGCTGATCGCCAAGATGGAGCATGTCGGGGTGGATCGCACCACGGTGGGCGTGGTCGTGCCGACGGGGTATTCGTTCAACCTGGACGGCACCGCCATCTATCTGACCATGGCGACGCTGTTCGTGGCCGACGCCATGGGCAAGCCGCTGGCCTGGCACGAGCAGCTCGGGCTGCTGCTGTTCATGATCGTGGCGTCCAAGGGCGCGGCGGGTGTCACCGGTGCGGGCCTGGCCACCCTGGCGGGCGGCCTGCAGAGCCATCGCCCGGAACTGCTGGACGGGGTCGGCCTGATCGTGGGCATCGACCGGTTCATGTCGGAAGCCCGTGCGCTGACCAACTTCTCGGGCAATGCCGTCGCCACCCTGCTGGTCGGCACCTGGACCGACACCATCGACCCGGCCCGCGTCCGCGCGGTGCTGGACCGCGAGATCCCGTTCGACGAGCGGGCCATGGTCGACGACGATCATCCCGGCCCGCACGACAAGGACCTGGTTCCGGCCTGACCCCAACCCCTGGGCCGAAACCGGACCGCCGGCGCGTTCCCCCTGCTGCGCGTCGTCGGAACCGCGCACCCTGTCCGCGCGACGAGCCGCCTCCGGCTCGCGCGGACAGGGTGCGCGAACGCTTGTTCAGGCGGGGATCGCGCCCAGCGCCAGGGTGGCGGCGATGGCGTTGGCCAGCTCCGCGCCCTTCTTCACGAAGTGCCGGGCGAAGTACTCCAGATGTTCGGCGTGCTCGTGGAAGTGGTGCGGGGTGAGCACGGCCGAGAACACCGGCACATCGGTGTCGAGCTGCACCCGCATGAGGGCGTCGACCACGGTCGGCGCGACGAAGTCGTGGCGGTAGATGCCGCCGTCCACCACCAGCGCGACCCCGGCGACCGCGGCGTACGCGCCGCTGGTGGCCAAACGCTTGGCCTGCAACGGGATCTCGAACGCGCCGGGCACCTCGATCACGTCGATCTCGGTGTAGCCGCGCTCGAGCAGCTCCGCGCGGCAGGATTCGACGGCCTTGTCGACGATGTCGCTGTGCCAGCGGGCGGCGACGAGGGCGATGCGATTCGGCATGGGTGACATGGGGATTCCTCCTGTTCGCTGTCACCCAGGGCATAGACGCGAACAGGGCCGGCCGCGCGAGCGGACGAGCCGGTGCCGCGTTCTCTTCCATCCGGACTGTGACCGTCGGCTCCGGGATCACACCGGAATCTGCTGGACCCACACCCGGAGGGTGTGGCGCTCGCGGGCTCGTGCGTCCCGGATCGGTCCGGATCGCCATTTCCGCCGGTGGGGAATTCCGCCCCGCCCTGAGAACGTGTACGACCGGACAGTAACACGGGGGTTCCGCCATCCGGAACCCCCGTGCCCGGTCAGCGCAACAGCACGTCGGCGTCGGCGGGCAGGGCGTCGACCGGCCACCAGCGCAGGTCGGTGGATTCCGAACTGCGCACCGGGACAGCGCCTTCCGGGGCCTTGATCTTGAACAGCAGGTCCAGGTGCCGGGTGGGGACGCCGAGGGAGCAGGTGATGGGGTGGGCCTGCGCGCCGTAGAGGCCGGGCTCGAGGGTCAGGCCCTCGATGCCGGATTCCTCGGTCGCCTCCCGGAAGGCGGCCGCGGCGACCGAATCGTCGGATTCCTCACAGTGGCCGCCGAGCTGGATCCACCGGCCCACGCGGGGGTGCAGGGTGAGCAGCACCTCTCGCTCGTCGTGGGAGAGCACGATGGCCGAGGCGGTGATGTGCCCGGCCGCGTGCTCGCGCAGGCAGCCGCGCGGCGCGGAACCGAGGAAGGCCAGCATGGCCTCGCGCAGCGACTGCTCGGGACCCGTTGCCGGGGACCAGGTCTCGAGCAGTTCGGTGGCGGACTTGTGCAGCGACTCCGCGCTCACAGTTCGACCAGGCCGATGCCGGGCTCGCCGACCTCGCGCGGGGCGAGCTCGTCGAGGGGGTAACCGACGGCGATGGCGCCGAGCGGGCTCCAGTCCGCGGGCAGACCCAGCACCTCCCGGGTGACATCGGGCGCGAAGATGGTGGAACCGATCCAGCAGCTGCCCACCCCGCGCACGGCCAGCGACACCAGCAGACCCTGCACGGCCGCGCCGACCGCCACGGTGAACATGGTCTTCTCCGCGGCCCGGCGGGTCTCGTCCGGATAGTCGTGCGCGCCGTCGGGCACGCAGAACGGGATGATCACCTCGGGGGCGTCGAACAGGATGCGGCCCCGCGCGACTCGCTTCTCCACACTCTCCGGCGAGCGGCCGTCACCGGTCAGGTCGGTCCGCCACTTCTCGGCCATGGCCTCGAGCAGCTGGTCGCGCAGACCGCGCTTGCGCACCCACACGAACCTCACCGGGCGGGTGTGGTGCGGGGCGGGCGCGGTGAGACCGGCGGCGACGGCGGCCCGGATGATCCCGGGTTCGACCGGGGTGTCGGCGAACTGTCGCACCGAGCGGCGCAGCAACAGCGCCTGTTTGCGGCCCAGGTCCACCGATTCCTCGGTGCCGAGCCAGAACAGGTCCTCCTCGCCGCGGCGCAGCAGGTCCCCGGCGGTGGAGCCGTCGTCGGTGTAGTCGAGCCCGCGCACCACCGCGACCGGGACGCCGCCCAGCTTGCCCTTCACCAGGTCCGCGGCGGCGGCCAGTTCGTCGGCGATCGCGACCAGGGTGACGTGCAGTTCGTTGCCCTGCCCGTCGACCGCGCCGTTGTAGTCGTGCAGCACCCGCAGCCCGGCCGAGCCGATGGCGGCGTCGATCTGGCCGTTGCGCCAGGCCCGGCCCATGGTGTCGGTGATGACCACGGCCACCTGCACGCCGAGCCGTTCGGCCAGGCCCGCGCGCAGGGCCTTGGCGCTGGCGTCGGGATCCTCGGGCAGCAGCACGAGTTCGTCCTGCTCCACATTGGAGCCGTCGATGCCGGCGGCGGCCTGCACGATGCCGAGTTTGTTCTCGGTGATGAGGGTGCGGTTCTTGCGGGCGAGCACCCGCACCGACTCCTCGAGCACCAGCCGGCGGCGGGCGGCGTCGCGCTCCTCGGGGTCGGTGGGCACGGTGACCACGCGGCCCTCGGCCTTGGCGACGATCTTGCTGGTGACCACCAGCACGTCGCCGTCCCGTAGCCAAGGCGCCTGTGCCGCAATGGCTTCGGCGACGTCGTCGCCGGGCCGGAATTCGGGCAGGCCCGGAATCGGCAGGATGCGCAGTTCGCCGCCGGACGCGTGGTCGCCCGGGGTCTGGATGGAATCCGTTGTCACGGTGTGACTCCCGCGATGTCGAGGGCTTCGCGAACCATCTCGGCGGTGGTGGCCGGGTCGGTCATGAGCAGGGGGACGCTGCGGACTTCGACGCCGGGGATGTCGGCGGTGTCGCCGGTGTGGACGAGCCAGCCGTCGAGGATGCCGGTGCCCGAGCGCGCGCCGTAGTAGTTCCCGACCGCCTCCGCGGAGGTCTCCACGCCGATCACCGACAGGCATTCATCGGCCATGCCGCGCAAGGCTTTTCCACCGATCACCGGGGACAGGCCGATCACCTTCGCGCCCGAGGTGCGGATTGCGCCCCGGATGCCGGGAACCGAGAGGATGGCTCCGACGCTCACGACGGGGTTCGACGGAGCGAGCAGGATCACATCGGCGGACTCTATGATTTCTGTCACACCTGGTGCCGGTTTCGCAGCTTCTGCCCCAATAGTCACGAATCCATGGGTCTCTACGTTCGCCCGGTACCGGACCCACCACTCCTGGAAATGGATCGCGCGGCGTTCGCCAAGGTTCTCCGGGTCGCCGATGACGACATGGGTTTCGCAGCGGTCGTCGGTTGCCGGGAGCAGCGTCACCCCGGGCTGCCACCGATTGCAGAGCGCCTCGGTCACCGCGGAGAGCGGATAGCCCTGACGCAGCATTTCCGAGCGGATGAGATGGGTGGCGATATCGCGGTCACCGAGGCCGAACCAATCGGGCTGGGCGTGGTATTTCGCCAGCTCCTCCTTGGCGTTCCAGGTCTCGTTCGCGTGCCCCCAGCCGCGTTCCGGATCGATGCCGCCACCCAGGGTGTACATGCAGGTGTCCAGGTCAGGGCAGATGCGCAGCCCGTGCATCCAGACGTCGTCGCCGACATTGACGATGGCCGTGGTGTCGGCTCCGGGCAGCAGCTCGCGCACGCCCATCAGGAACCGGGCGCCGCCGACTCCGCCGACCAGGACCGCGATCCGCAGGCCGGTGCCGGGCGCGGTGTCCGCTTGTTCTCGAGTCACATCCGCACAGCCTATGCGGTGACGGGCCGAAAGCGGCTCGCAGCTCATTTGCTGTGAATTTGCTGTCTGATCTGCGGGAACGCCGCCAGAAGGGGTCACAGATGGTAACGGAATCGCTTCGGCAGCTTGACCATCGCCGCTCCCGGCGTGTCTAATCACAGGCATGTCATTCCGGGTCCGCGTGAGAGTGCAAGGCGCGGACGGGTTTTCGAACAACTGTTCGCACCGGAGTGGCGCAAGCTCGGGGATGGCCGCGGGACTACGCCGCGGTGTTGGGCCGTCGGTGGGATCGGCTCCGACGGATTAATCATTCTGCGCTAACACACAGTGAGGAGGCGGAGCGATGGCCGATGAGCTGGCCCCGTCGGGCATTCCGGGCGGTGTATCGCAAACCGATTCCACGACTGGCGCAGCACCTGACTTCTGCGCCGACGATCGGAACGGATACGAGGGGGGTGAACCGATGACGACGCGGCCGGGGGGCGGACAGTGGGCGCGAGCTGCCTACCAGCCCGAACCACCGCGGCTGAGCCTGATCGTCACCGGTGCCGAGGATATGTACGACACTTTCGCGCGCGGCGGTCGCATGATGACCGAAGCCGAACAATGGCAGGAACGGGCGCTGTGCGCCCAGACCGATCCGGAGGCGTTCTTCCCCGAGAAGGGCGGCTCCACCCGCGAGGCCAAGCGCATCTGCCTGGGCTGCGAGGTCCGCGACGAGTGCCTGGAATACGCCCTCGCCAACGACGAGCGCTTCGGCATCTGGGGCGGCCTCTCCGAGCGTGAGCGCCGCCGCCTCAAGCGCGGCATCATCTGACCCGCCTCTCCACCGACCCGCCTCTCCGCGCCTTCAGCGGACGGCTGAGAGCCGTCGACCGCCGGCAACCCGTGCCGGCGGTTGGGAGCCGATACAGCTTCGGACGTACCCGACGAGTTACCCCGAACTTACGAAACCAGTTGTTGCGAAACGTAGTTCGGCGGCTTACCACTCGGGTTCGGGATCGGGGACCTACTACTCGGGTTCGGGATCGATGATGTCGGGCTCCACCCCGAGGTAGGTCGCGATCTGCTGCACGAGGACCTCGCGCAGCAGGTCGACCAGGTCGTCCGGGTCACCGGCCCGCAACTCCAAGGGCTTGCGGAACAACACGACACGCGCGCGGGTGGCCATGCCGTAGCGGTCCACCCCCGCGGGGATCAGACGTGACAGCGGCACGGGCCCGTCGGCCACCACCTCGTCCGGCCAGGTGACCGAATCCGGGTGCAGCGGACGGATTTTCGGCACGTCATCCACCGCGATGTCGAGCTTGGTCAACTGCTCGTGCCAACGGCTCTCCAGAGGCGCGAACGCCTCCAGCACCAGCCGGTCGAACTCCTGGCCGCGGGTGCGCCGGGCCGGAACCGTCGGAGGCAGCATCGGCCCGCGCACACCCCGCCCGCGGCGGATGACCGACCGCGCGGTGGGCGGCCGCCTCTTACGTGAACGGGTCATACCTTGAATCTAGCTCTTTCTGCTGCCTCCGCTCCGCTCCGGCTGGTTCGCGGCGCTGGAGGTCTCGTTCTGCCCACTCGGTCCGGAACGAGACGCGCCGCGAACCCTCCCTGTGGGCCCGATTGACGCTAGTGAGACGGGCTTCATTGAGCGTGTCTGTGTCCAGAGGGCCGCCAGGGGGGTTACCCTGCTTGGCGTGATCCCCATGCGTCGTTGCTGCCGTCCAGGCTGCAAGAACCCGGCCGTCGCGACGCTGACCTATGTGTACTCCGACTCGATGGCGGTCGTGGGTCCCCTGGTCACGGTCGCGGAACCACATTCCTGGGACTTGTGTGAAACACATGCCTCCCGGATCACCGCGCCGAAGGGATGGGAGTTGGTCCGTCACGAGGGCGGGTTTTCCAGCTCCACCCCCGACGACGACGATCTGACCGCCCTGGCCGAAGCCGTCCGTGAAGCCGGATTGCGCCGCCGCACAACGGATCCCGACCCGCGCAGCTACGCCGACTACGCCCCGGCCCCCCAGCGCCCCACCCGCACGGGCCGCACCGGCCGCCGCGGGCACCTACGCGTCCTACCCGACCCGCCCAGCTGATCGAGCGCGCGACGCCGGGCCATACCCGACGAGTCGCCCTCAGCTCACCGAATCACTTGACCCGACAAGTAGGGGCAGGCGAAGTCTGCCTCGGCAAGGGTCTGCTACTAGGGTGTTCCCCATGACAGTCGCCCGGTCCGCCGAGTCCGTTCAAGCAGTCATCAAGGCATACGACGTTCGCGGCGTGGTCGGCGAGCAGATCGACGCGGACTTCGTCCGCGATGTCGCGGGCTCCTTCGCCCGGCTGATGCGCACCGAGGGCGCGCAGCGCATTGTGATCGGTCACGACATGCGCGACTCCTCCCCCGAACTGGCCGCGGCCTTCGCCGAGGGCGTGCTCGCCCAGGGCCTGGACGTGGTGCACATCGGCCTCGCCTCCACCGACCAGCTGTACTTCGCCTCGGGCCACCTGGACTGCCCGGGCGCCATGTTCACCGCCAGCCACAACCCGGCCAAGTACAACGGCATCAAGCTGTGCCGCGCCAAGGCGCTGCCGGTCGGTCAGGACACCGGTCTGGCCACGATCACCGAGGAAGTCATCGCCGGCGTCCCGGCCTTCGACGGCCCGCGCGGCGCCGAGTCCCGCGAGGACCTGCTCACCGCCTACGCCGACTTCCTGCACAAGCTGGTGGACCTGAGCGGTTCGCGCCCGCTGCGCATCGCGGTGGACGCGGGCAACGGCATGGGCGGCTACACCGTGCCCGCCGTGCTGGGCACGCTGCCGCAGTTCACCATCGAGCCGCTGTTCTTCGAACTGGACGGCTCCTTCCCCAATCACGAAGCCAACCCGCTGGATCCGAAGAACCTGGTCGACCTGCAGGACTACGTCCGCAAGACCGGCGCGGACCTGGGCCTGGCCTTCGACGGCGACGCCGACCGCTGCTTCGTGGTGGACGAGAAGGGCGACCCGGTCTCCCCGTCCGCGGTCACCGGCCTGGTCGCCGAGCGCGAGCTGACCAAGGAGCCCGGCGCCACCGTCATCCACAACCTGATCACCTCGAAGGCGGTGCCGGAGCTGGTCACCGAGCTGGGCGGCACGCCGGTGCGCACCCGCGTGGGCCACTCCTTCATCAAGCAGCAGATGGCGGCCACCGGCGCGATCTTCGGCGGCGAACACTCCGCGCACTACTACTTCCGCGACTTCTGGGGCGCCGACTCCGGCATGCTGGCCGCGCTGCACGTGCTGGCCGCGCTGGGCGAGAAGGACCGCACGATGTCGGAATTGGCCTCGGCCTACGCGACATACGCGGCCTCCGGCGAGATCAACTCGACGGTCGCCGACGCGCAGGAGCGGACCACCGCCGTGGTCGAGGCCTTCGGCGGCCGCGCCACTTCGGTCGATCGACTGGACGGCGTGACCGTGCAGCTGGCCGACGGCGCCTGGTTCAACCTGCGCGCCTCCAATACCGAACCGCTGCTGCGGCTCAACGTCGAGGCGCGATCGCAGGACGATGTAGACGCACTCGTAACCGAGATCCTGAGCATCGTGCGCGCCTGACTGGAATAGTGGAATCACAGAGCTTGGATTCACCAGCGCCTGGTGACCCGATGAGGGGAGGTGGCAACGCCCGATGATCGCTGGGACACCGGTAATCGACCTCGATGACGTCGCCTCGCTGGAGGCGGCCGACGCCGGGGGTGTGCTGCGCTCCGCCGCATCGGGGGGAGCGCAGGTAAGGGCAACCGCCGCCGCGCTTTCCGAGGATGCGCTCGCCCGGCTGACCGATCTGCGCCCGCGCAGTCTGGTCCTGATCTCCGGGAGTGGACGCGCCGCCCGCGCGGCCGCGCTGCTGATCGCGGCCCTGGGCGACCACACCAGTCTGCCGCTGGTGCCGGCGACCTCGGTCCCGCCGTGGGTCGGGCCGCTGGACGTGGTGCTGGTGGCCGGTGACGACGCGGGTGATCCGCGCCTGTCCGAGGCGGTGGACCGAGCACTCCGACGGGGTGCCGAAGTGGTCGTCGCCGCACCGGACGAGGGCCCGATCCGGGCCGCGGCCGCCGGGCGCGCCACCATTCTCGCGCCGCGGGTGCGGGTGCTCGACCACAATCTGATGCTGCGCTATCTGGCCGCGGGCCTGGCCGTGCTGAGCACCATCGACCCGCATCGGGTCGGACCGCTGGTGCCCGAATTGAACACTCTCGCAGACCTGCTCGACGAGGAGGCGCTGCGCGACGGCCCGCAGCACGAGGCCTTCCACAATCCGGCCAAGACCCTGGCCACCCGCATGATGCAGCGCAAGCGCGTCGTGCTGGCCGGTGATTCCGCCGCGGCCGCCGAGCTCGCCGGACACGGGTCGGAGGTGCTGCTGGCCGCGGCCGGACAGGTCACCGCGGCCGTCTCGCTCTCGGAAGCCATTGCCGCGCACGGCCGCCTGGTGCAGGCCGCGGGCGTGGCCGCGCCCGGCTTCGATCCGCTGTTCCACGACGAGGAGCTCGACGGCCCCGCGCCGGTGGAGCAGGTGCGGATCTTCGTGGTAAGCGCCGACCCGGACGAGGTCGCCGTGCGTCGCCGGCTGGCCGTGTTCGGCTCGGACGCCGGGCTCGTCGACACCGACCTGATCACCGTGGACACGGAGGCGGCCGCCGCCCCGCCAGCCGACGCACCCGGGCAGCCCGTGCCCGCCGCCGCGAGCGGCGAGGTGGAAAAGCTTGCGGTACTCGCACTTCGGCTGGAGATGGCGGCCGCCTATCTCCGACTACTCGGTTCCCGCCCGGCCACCGGACCGGGACGCTACGACGGGGGCAATTACTAGTGCACGAACTCGTTGGTGCGCTGCGTTCCTACGCCTGGGGTTCACGCACCGCGCTCGCACAGCTGTGCGGACGGCCGGTTCCCTCCGCGCATCCGGAAGCCGAACTCTGGTTCGGGGCGCATCCCGCCGATCCGGCCCGCGTACAGATCAACGGTCACAGCGAATCCCTGCTGGAGCTGGTCAGCGCCGACCCGCAACACGAACTCGGGCCGGTGGCAGGCGAATTCGGCGGACGGCTGCCGTTCCTGCTGAAGATCCTGGCCGCCGAGGAGCCGCTCTCGCTGCAGGCGCATCCCAGCGTCGAACAGGCCCGGGCCGGGTTCGCGCGGGAGAACCACGCCGGGGTTTCCATCGACTCGGCCATGCGCAACTACCGCGACGAGAACCACAAGCCGGAACTGGTGGTGGCGCTGGGCCGTTTCGAGGCGCTGGCCGGGTTCCGCGATCCGCGCCAGACCGTGCGGCTGCTCGCCGCCCTCGACGTCCCCGAGTTGAGCCAGTACGCCGATCTGCTTGCCGCCCAGCCCGACTCCGCGGGCCTGCGCACCCTGTTCACCACCTGGATCGCGCTGCCGCAGGCGAGCCTGAGCACGCTGCTGCCCAAGGTGCTCGACGGCTGCGTGCGCTACTTGTCCGAGGCGGGCAGCGGCGGTAAGGAATTCGTCGCCGAGGTGCGCACCGCGCTCGAGCTGGCCGAGGCCTATCCCGGCGATGCCGGGGTGCTGGCGGCGCTGCTGCTCAACCGCATCACCCTGGAGCCCGGCGAGGGCCTGTTCCTCGATGCCGGGAACCTGCACGCGTACCTGCGCGGGGTGGGCGTGGAGATCATGGCCAACTCCGACAATGTGCTGCGCGGTGGGCTCACCCCCAAGCACGTGGACGTGCCCGAGCTGCTGCGGGTGCTCGACTTCGAGCCGCTCGACCTGCCGGTGGTGCGCGCGGAGCAGGTGTCGGACAGCGTCTTCCGCTATCACACGCCCGCGCCGGAGTTCGCGCTCAGCCGCTTCGAGCTGGAGCCGGAGGCCGAGCCGGTGACGGTGGTGGGTTCCGGTCCGGTGATCGCGCTGGTCACCCATGGCCGGGCGCGGCTCTTCCAGGGCAATCACGACCTGATCGTGGAGTGCGGTCGGGCGGCGTGGATCTCGGCGGCGGACGGCGGAATCCGGGCTCAGGCGGTGGACGGTCCCGCGCAGCTGTTCTGCGCCGCGGTGGGCGAGGAGTGACGAGCGGACTGTAGGCTCCTCCCGGTCACACACGTTTTCTCGACAAAACGGACATCGGAAGGGGCGGTTCATTGTCTGCGGGCGGCGGTAAGAAGGCCATCCTGGCGGCGCTCAGCGCGAATGCGGGCATCGCGGCGGCCAAATTCGTCGGCGCGGCCATCACCGGCTCCGCGTCCATGCTCGCCGAGGCCGTGCACTCGGTGGCCGACACCTCCAACCAGGGCCTGCTGCTGCTCGGACAGCGCCGGGCCGAACAGGAGGCCGACGAGCTGCACCCGTTCGGCTACGGCCGCAACCGCTACTTCTATTCGTTCGTGGTCGCGCTGGTCATCTTCGCGCTCGGCTCGGTGTACGCCATCTACGAGGGCATCCACAAGATCGAGCATCCCGAGCAACTGTCCAACCCGATCGTCGCGATCGTCATCCTCGGCCTGGCCATCGGGCTCGAGGGGTTCAGCTTCATCACCGCCATGCGGGAGTCCAAGCCGCTCAAGGGCAATGCCAGCTGGTGGCGGTTCATCCGCAACTCGCGCAATCCGGAACTGCCGGTGGTGCTGCTGGAGGACTCGGGCGCGCTCATCGGCCTGGTCCTCGCGTTCGCCGCGATCAGCCTGACCATGATCACCGGCGACCCGATCTGGGACGGCGTCGGCACCCTGTCGATCGGCATCCTGCTCGGCGTCATCGCCGTCATCCTGATCGTCGAGATGCAGAGCCTGCTCATCGGCGAGGGCGCGACCCCCGAGGAGGACGCGGCCATCCGCGCCGCCCTGGTCGACGACCGCTGCATCGACAGGGTCATCCACCTGCGCACCCAGTACCTGGGGCCGGAGGAAATGCTGGTGGCCGCCAAGGTCGCCATCGTGCCCGGTCTGGAGATCGCCGAGATCGCCGCGGCCATCGACGAGGCCGAGGCGCGGGTGCGCGCCGAGGTGCCGGCCGCCCGGGTCATCTACCTGGAGCCGGATCTCTATCGCGCCCAGCCGGTCCAGCAGTAGTCAGCGATCGGCGAGGCGGACCACGAACCGCAAACCCGACCAGGTGCCGTCGATGGCGGCGACCTTGTTGTCCACCAGGCCCTGGCCCAGACCGTAAGCGCGAGCGGCGTTCTCACCGAGATCGGTGGGGACGCCGCTCGACTTCTTGGGCCAGGCCAGCCACAGGCCGCCGTCGATCGCGAGACGCTCCCGCCAGCCGGAGAACCGGCGGGTCAGGGCGGCGCGGTCGGGGCAGAAGCCGAGGATCACGTCATAGGGCCCGATCCCGGCGCGGCGGTGCAACAGCACCCCGCCGGGCAACTCCCCCAGCTCGAATCCCGCCGGCGCTCCGGCCAGCAGCACCCGGCTCCCGGGCTTGATGCCGAGCTTGCGCGGGAGCGGCGTGCCCGAGTAACCGGCCATGGCCGCAGCGTAGCAATCAGATGCGCCAGCGGCCGGTAAGCAGTTCGAGCGGATCGGTCGGGATGCCGAACTCCTTGCGCAGGGCATGGCGGGCGGCATGGTAGCCGTTCATGCCGTGCACGCCCGGCCCCGGCGGCGTGGCCGAGGAGCACAGGTAGACGCCGGGCAGCGGGGTGGCGTACGGGTTCCAGCGCGGGGCGGGCCGGAAGACGGTCTGGCGCAGGGTCATCGCGCCCGCGGAGATGTCGCCGCCGATGTAGTTCGGATTGTGCGCGGGCATGGTGACCGCGGTGCGCGCATGGGTCGCCAGGATCAGGTCACGGAAGCCGGGCGCGAAGCGTTCGACCTGGGCGGTGATGGTCTCGGTGAGGTCCTCGGCCGAGCCGTTGGGCACGTGCGCGTAGGTGTAGAGGGTGTGCTTGCCTGCGGGCGCACGGGTGTCGTCGACGACGCCGGGCTGGATGGCCAGCACATAGGGCCGCTCCGCGTGCCGCCCTGCGGCGACGGCCTTTTCGGCGGCCACGGCCTCGGCGCGAGTGCCGACCAGGTGCAGAGTTCCGGCCCGATCACACCCCCGCGCCTGCCACGGCACCGGACCCGAGAGCGCGAAATCCACCTTGCAGGCCGCGCCGCCGTAGCGGAACCTGTTGAGCGCGAAGTCGTATCGCGCGGGCAGCGTCGCGATGCGCTGCAGCTCGGCGGGTGCGACATCCAGCAATACCGCTCGGACCTCGTCGAATTCGTCGAGGGAGTCGACGCGGTGGCCGGTGATGATGCGCCCACCGTGGACGCGCAGATCCTCGGCGAGGGCGTCGATGATGGCCTGGCTGCCGCCGCGCGGCACCGGCCAGCCGCGCACATGGGCGAGCGTGCCCAGCAGCATGGCCACGCCGGCGCCCGGGAATCCGCGCGGCGGCCGGATGGCGTGCGCCGACACACCGGTGAGCAGCGCGGGCGCCACATCCTCGCGAAAACGCATGTCCCACAACGGCGTCGCCTGCTCGACCATCCGGCGCAGGACGCGCAGTTCGATCCCGGGGTCCAGGCGCAGCATGCCGGACGGGTCGATCGGCGGATGCCGCAGATCCGACATGAGCAGGGCGACCAGGTCCTCCCACTTGCGCACCAGCGGACCGAACAGCCGCCGCCACGCTCCGCCGTCCCGGCCCAGGCCGTCAGCGGTGTGGTCGAGGTCGAGCCAGGCCAGCCCGGCGCGGCCGCCGTCGAGCGGATGCGCGTAGGACACCTGCGGGGTGAGTAGTTCGACACCGTGCGCCTTCAGGTCGAAGGCCCGGAAGAACGGGGACGCCACCGCCATCGGATGCGCGCCCGCGCACAGGTCGTGGTGGAAGCCCGGCAGTGTGACCTCGCCGGTGCGGCACCCGCCCCCGATCCCGTCGGCGGCCTCGTACACCTCGACGTCGAGCCCGGCGCGGGCCAGGATCACCGCCGCCGCGAGCCCGTTGGGACCGGATCCGACCACCACCGCGTCAGCCATGCTTTCAGCGTATGCCCGGGTGGGAGATCCGTGGGTGATCAGTGGGGTCGGTCACCGCGAACCCATTGGGCGACCAGGATTTCCAGGCGCTGCTGCCGAAAGTCGGGCCGCAGGCGGCCACCCCGATCCAGCGTGGCCAGCCCGTGCATGGTGCTCCAGGCGACCTCGGTGAAGGTCTCGGGGTCGTGCGGCGGTGCGAAGGGAGCGAAGGTGAGCAGCAGTTCGACGAAGGCGTCCTTGAGGGCCTGCGGCGCGTCCGGACCGAATTTCAGGTCGGTGCGCAGCAGGAAGATGGCGTCGTAGAGGGCGGCGCTGTCGCGGGCGAAGTCGAGGTAGCCCTGGACCACCGCGCGCAGGGCCTGCTCGGGGGTGTCCGCGGACTCGCGGAGTTCGCGGACCACCCCGGCGAATTCGGCCATCCCCGCCTCGGCGACCGCGGAGACGATGGCGTCCTTCCCGGCGAAGTGGCTGTACAGGACGGGCTGGCTGTATTCGATGCGATCCGCGAGTTTGCGCACGGTGACGGCGTCCCAGCCCTCGGTCTCGGCGATCTCCCGCGCGGTGTCGATGATGCGCTGCCGCCGTTCGATGCGTTCGCGTTCCTTGCGGGTCTGGATGGCGCTCATAACCGCACTCTAGCACCGCTAGACAATCTACCGACGCAAAAGATCGGTCACCCGCCCGACCCCGCGAGCCTTCTCGCCACCTGTGACCCTCGCCACGGCACGATGAATTCCACTGGGCCGCACCGTCCACACCGATGACACCCAACGCGGAGGAGACTGACATGGCGACCACCAAGCCCCACGGACCGGCTTCGTACTTCCCGTCCATCGAGACCACATACGGCCGCTCCGTGGACGACTGGTTCACCCTGCTCGCCGAGACCGGCATCACCGGGCAGAAGGACCTGGTGAACTGGCTGAAGACCGAGCACGAGATGGGTCACGGGCACGCCACCGCGCTGGCGCAATTCCACCTCAACCCCGGCAAGTGGGAGCGCTGACCGCGCCGCGGAAACCTCCGCCACACACCCGACATCGGCCGCCCCCTTCCATGGGAGCGGCCGATGTCGTTGTGACGGATCAGACGTCGGTGGAGAAGCGGATGCCGCCGTCCGGGATGTCGACCCCCGGCCAGATGCGCGCGCCACGCAGCAGTTCACAACGCGCGCCGACATTCGCGCCGTCGCCGATGACGGCGTCGCGGACCAGGGCGCGCGGACCGATCCGGGCGCCGAAGCCGATGATCGAACGTTCCACGGTGGCACCGGCTTCCACCCGTGCCCCGTCGAACAGGATCGCGCCGTCCAGGCGAGCGCCCGCGCCGACCTCGGCCCCGCGGCCGACGACCGTGCCGCCGATGAGCAGCGCGCCGGGCGCGACGCCCGCACCGGGGTGGACCAGGGATTCGCCGCGCTGACCCGGCAGCGCCGGGGACGGGGCGATGCCGCGGACCAGGTCGGCCGAGCCGCGCACGAAGTCCTCGGGAGTGCCCATGTCACGCCAGTAGGAGACGTCGACGTGGCCCTGGATGTGCGCGCCCTCGGCGAGCAGGGACGGGAAGGTCTCGCGTTCGACCGAGACCGGACGGCCCGCGGGGATCTTCTCGATGTACTCGCGGCGGAAGACGTAGCAGCCCGCGTTGATCTGGTCGGTCGGCGGATCCTGGGTCTTCTCCAGGAACGCGGTGACGCGGCCGTTCTCGTCGGTGGGGACGCAGCCGAAGGCGCGGGGGTCGCTGACCCGCACCAGGTGCAGGGTGACGTCCGCGCCGGAGGTGTGGTGGGTCTCGAGCACCCCGCCCAGGTCGGTGCCGCCGAGCACGTCGCCGTTGAACACCAGCACGGTGTCGGCGCGCAGCTTGGGCAGCACGTTGCGAATGCCGCCGCCGGTGCCCAGGGCCTCGCTCTCGGTGACGTATTCGAGCTCGAGGCCGAGGTCGGAGCCGTCGCCGAAGTGCTCTTCGAACACCTCCGCCTTGTAGGAGGTGCCGAGCACCACGTGGGTGATGCCGGCGTCGGCGATGCGCGCGAGCAGGTGCTGCAGGAACGGCAGTCCGGCCGTGGGCAGCATCGGCTTGGGAGCGGACAAGGTCAGCGGACGCAGGCGGGTGCCCTGGCCTCCGACCAGGATCACCGCGTCCGTGGACCCGGCGGTGTTACCGCTGTTCGCCATCTTCTCCCCTGTGTCAGGTGGTCAGTGATACGCGACCGCAGATCCTAACCGCCCCAGATGTTAAACAGAGCCGTTTCGATCTCGTTCGCGCAGTGCGGATCGAACCGCAAGTTTGCAGCGCACCGCAAGTCCAGCTTTCAGTGCCACCCGAAGTGGGGCTTGCCACCAGTGCGGATGCCGGTCGGCCTGGAAACGGTACGCGCTGGCGTGATGGGCGGGCAGCATGGTCTCCGGGTGACGACCCGCGGCATGCCCCTTGGCGTGCGTGACCTCGGCGGACGGCACGAAGACATTGTGCCAGCCCGCCCGGCCCATCCGGTCGCCGAAGTCGACATCCTCCATGTACATGAAGTAACGGGAGTCGAAACCGTCGATGGAATCGAAGGCCGCGCGACGCACCAGCAGGCAGGAACCCGACAGCCAGCCCACCGAACGCTCCGAGATGGCCTCGTTGTCCTGGCGGTAGCGCAGCGTCCACGGGTTCTTGGGCCAGATGCTGCCCAGGATGGCGTGGCCGGCGCCGTCGGCGATGCCCGGCACCGAGCGCGCGGACGGGTAGGTGCTGCCGTCCGGCTCGAGCACCTTGGGGCCCAGCGCACCGGCGCGCGGCCAGCGGCGGGCGGCGGCCAGCAGCTCGTCGATGGCGTCGGTGCTCCAGCGCACGTCCGGGTTGGCGATGACGATGAACTCGATGTCCGGGTCGATCTCGGCCACCGCGCGGTTGATCGCGCCGCCGTAGCCGATATTGCCGCCGGTGCGTAGCAGGCGCACGTGGGCGTTGGCCTCGGCGGCCAGTTCCGGGGAACCGTCGACCGAGCCGTTGTCGGCCAGGATGACCTGCGGCTTCTCACCGGTCGCGATGGCCAGGGTGCTGATGAAGTGTTCCAGGTGCTCGCCGGGCGAGTAGGTCACCGTGACGACTGCCAGCTGCGGTTTTTTCGCCGCGGCGGGGGGCTGTCCGACAGAATCCGAGGGGCTCACGGGGGCCCAGGATAGTCGGAGACGGCGGCCAGTGCGTCGTTCAGTGCCGACTTCCAGTCCCGCAGCGGCGACAGGCCGCCCGCGGCCCACGAATTGCCCGAAAGGACCGAATACGCCGGGCGCGGAGCGGGTCTCGGGAAATCCTCGGTGCCGCAGGGCCGTACGCGTTCGGGGTCCGCGCCGAGGCCCGCGAAGACCGCGCGGGCCAGATCGAACCAACTGGCTTGTCCGGCATTGGTGGCGTGCAGGATTCGGGGTACCCCGGGATTGACACCCGTCCCCAGCGTCCCCGCGAGTTCCAGCAGACCCGCCGCGAGATCGAAGGCGTAGGTGGGCGAGCCGATCTGGTCGTCCACCACCGTGATGGTGTCGCGCTCGCCCTCCAGCCGCCGCATGGTCGCCACGAAATCACCGGTGTCACCGGTGTAGACCCAGGCGGTCCGCACGATGCGCGCGTCCGGCGAATACTCCAGAACCGCTTGCTCGCCAGCGAGTTTCGTCCGCCCGTAGACCGTGGCCGGTCCGGTCGGATCGTCCGGTTCGTACGGGTGGGAGGCCGTGCCGGGAAACACGTAATCGGTGGAGACGTGAATGAGCCGTGCGCCGCGTTCGGCGCACACCCGGGCCAGCACGCCCGGCCCGGTGGCGTTCACCGCGAAGGCGGCCTCGGGCTCGGACTCGGCCTGATCGACAGCGGTGTAGGCCGCGCAGTTGATCAGTACGTCACCGGGTTTCACCAGTTCACGCACCGCGTCGGCGGCGGTGATGTCGAGATCGGCGTGGGCCAGGCCGCGCGCCCCGGGGGCGAGGGTGGTCAGCGCCCGGCCGAGCTGGCCGCGTGCTCCGGTCACCAGCAGCCGGGCGGTCTCGTGGCGCGGCTGTCCGGTGGTCGGGCTCACGTCGTCGGCAATCACGGCTGTCAGTGTGGCACGCCACGTCCGCCACCTCGCGAACCCGTCGCGACCTGTGGATTCATTCGGACAGACCGGGGTAATCGGGCGACATCGGCGCGACTCACGGAGTCCGGGCTACGGCAACTGAACGGTTACCGCCACTAGCCTGCAGGGTGGGGGTCTCCCATTCGATTCGACCTCGCTTGCCGGGGTCCAGTGGGCCGAGTTTGGAAAGGACAGTCGGTTGCCGGAGAGTGCCTGGGCATCCGTGCCGAAAGGGTCCCGCCCATCAGCGATGCGCCCGCGGCAGCGGGGCGGGCCGGGCCGGGCACTGGCGGCGCTGGCCGCGGTGCTGACCCTGACGGTGACCGGACTCGGCTGGCACAGCGTGGACCAGCTGGTGTCGGGCATCGAGCGGATCGGCAATCTGGGACTGGGCGGCGGCAAGTCCGACGGCGCGACCGACATCCTGATGGTCGGCATCGACTCACGCACCGACGCGCACGGAAATCCGCTCACCCAGGACGAATTGGCCATGCTGCACGCCGGCGACGACGGCGAGGGCGGACTCAATACCGACACCATCATCCTGATCCGGGTGCCCAACAACGGGCGGTCCGCCGTCGCCGTCTCCATCCCGCGCGACTCCTACGTGGACATCCCGGGCCTGGGCAAGGGAAAGATCAACTCCGCGTACGGCATCACCAAGTCGACCCTGCAGCAGAAGCTGATCGATCAGGGCGTCTCCCCCGCCGAGGCGGACAAGCGCTCCACCCAGGCCGGACGGCAGGCGCTGGTCAAGTCGGTGGCCGGGCTCACCGGCATCACCGTCGACCACTACGCCGAGGTCGGGCTGCTGGGCTTCGTGCTGCTCACCGACGCGGTCGGCGGGGTCGACGTGTGCCTGAACAACGTGGTGGACGAACCGCTCTCGGGCGCGGACTTCCCGTCCGGCAAGCAGAAGCTCGACGGCGCACAGGCTTTGAGTTTCGTGCGCCAGCGCCACGACCTGCCGCGCGGCGATATCGACCGGATCGTGCGCCAGCAGGTGTACATGGCGCAGCTGGTGCACCAGGTGCTCAGCGCCAAGGTGCTCGCCAGCCCCGGCCGGTTGAAGGAGCTCAGCGACGCGGTCGGCCGCACCGTGGTGCTCGACGACGACTGGGACGTGCTCAGCTTCCTGCACCAGCTGCAGGACCTGGCGGGCGGCGAGGTGAAGTTCGAGACCATTCCGGTCAAGGACCTCAACGGCTGGACCGACAACGGCGAATCCGTGGTCCGGGTGGATCCGACAGCCGTGCACAAGTACGTGACCGCCGCGGTCGGCGACGACGACGAGGACACCAAGGGCGACGGCGGCATCGAGCCGTCCACGGTCGTCGCCGACGTCTACAACGCCTCCGGCGCCGGCGGCCTGGCCGCGCAGGCCGCACAGGCGCTGGCGGCCAAGGGCTTCCGCACCGGCACGGTGGACAACTGGATCGGCGGGCCGGTGCAGAGCAGCCGGGTGCTGGCCGCCTCGGGCGGCGACCCCAAGGCGCGCGCGGTGGCGCAGGCGCTGGGCGGGCTGCCGGTGATGGCGGAGCCGGGACTGCCCGAGGGCTCGGTCCGGGTGGTGCTGGCGGGTGACTACTCTGGTCCGGGTTCGGCGAAGGGCAGCGTCACGTTCGATTTCTCCGGAACCGCGACCGCGACGCCCGTGCCCCCAGCCCCACCTATCGACGCCGGCACGAACGGACCGAAATGCGTGAACTGAACGAGACGCTCACCGAAGCGGTACTCGACCCCATCCTCGCCCGCGACCCCGCCGGGCCGCGCATCACCTATTACGACGACGCCACCGGCGCGCGCATCGAACTCTCCGCGCTCACGCTGGCCAACTGGGCGGCCAAGACCGCCAATATGATTCGCGACGAATTCGGGCTCACCTCCGGCGCCCGGGTGGCGGTCCTGCTGCCGGCGCACTGGCAGACCGCCGCGGTGCTGCTGGGCTGCTGGTGGGCGGGCGTCGAGGTGGTGCTGGACGCCGATCCGGACGCCGAACTGGCGCTGGTGACCGCCGACCGCATCGACGAGGCCGACGGTATCGCCGAGGTGGCCGCGCTCTCGCTGGACCCGATGGGCATGCCGGTGCGCGATCTGCCGATCGGCATCACCGACTACGCCACCTCGGTCCGCGTCCACGGCGACCAGTTCCGCCCGCACGGCATCGGCTGCGCCCTGGACGGCACCTCGGTCTCCGCCGTCCTCGACGAAGCCCGCAAATCGGCTGCCCGCCAGGGCTTCACCGCCGAGGACCGGGTCCTGTCCACCACGTCCTGGGACACCCCCGCCGAACTGATCGACGGCTTCGTCGCGGTACTGGCCGCCGGCGCCTCACTCGTCCAGGTCACCAACCCCGACCCCGCCGCCCAGGAGCGCCGCGTCGCCACCGAGCGCGTCACCGCCCAGCGCCGCTGACGATCCGCCGCCGGGCGATGGGGTTCCAGCGGCTGGCGTCGTCGGTCGACGTGGGATTCCAGCGGCTGCCGTCATCGGGCTACATGGGATTCCAGCGGCTGCCGTCATCGGGCTACATGGGATTCCAGCGGCTGCCGTCATCGGGCTACATGGGGTTTCAGGGGCTTGCCCCTGAGAGTTGCTCCTACCCCGGTAGGAGCACACTTTCCCTCCTCGGGATGTTTATCCACGGCAAGCGTTTACGTACCGTGGAATCATCCGATGACGAGGGAGTCCCGCGATGATGAGTCCCCGATACTGGGCCCGATGGATGGTCGAGCACGGTGCCCCGCGCTGGGGTCTGCGTTGGCAGGCCCGCCACGATGTTCCGTTCGCGAAACTGATCACCACGTCGGACGCGCTCCACGATCCGTATCCCCTGATCGAGGACATCCGTGCCCGCGGCCGCCTGGTGCACAACCCGTACACCTGGGCGACGGCCGACTACGAGCTGATCCGCGCCATCCTGCGCGATAACCGCTTCGGCGCGTTCGGCCCGGACGGCGTGGACATGCCCGCCTGGCTGCGCGATCGCCTGAAGCGGGCGCAGACGCCGCCGAATCCGGTGGAGCCGCCGTCCATGCTGATGATCGATCCGCCCGATCACACCCGCATCCGCAAGTCGGTGTCGGCGGCGTTCACCCCGCGCGCCATCGGCCGGCTGCGTGATCGGGTGGAGTCGGTGACCGCCGAACTGCTCGACGAGCTGCCGCCGGAGGGCTCGGCCGACCTGATCGCGGCCTTCGCCCAGCAGGTGCCGATCGCCATCATCACCGAGATGCTGGGTTTTCCGCAGGCGTCCCGCGACGAGTTCCTGAGCTGGGGTGACGCCGCCAGCCCGCTGCTGGACATCGGCATCTCGTGGCGGGCCTGGCGCGACGCGTACGCGGCCATGAGCGTGATGGACGAGTACCTGAACGGGCATCTGGCGAAGCTGCGGGCCACCCCGGGCGAGGACATCCTGTCCAGTCTGGTGACGGCCGGGGAGCTGAACGAGCGCGAGCTGAAGGCGACCGCGAGCCTGCTCATGGGCGCGGGGTTCGAGACCACCGTGAACCTGATCGGCAACGGCGTGGTCCAGCTGCTGTCGCACCCGGAGCAGCTGGCCATGCTGCGCGCGGATCCGGACCTGTGGCCGCAGGCGATCGACGAGATCCTGCGCTTCGACCCGCCGGTCACCATGACCGCGCGCATCGCCCTGGCCGACGCCGAGGTCGGCGATCAGCGGCTGGCGGCGGGCAGCGTCCTGGTGATGTCGCTGGCGGGCGCGAACCGCGATCCCCAGAAGTTCACCGACCCCAATCGGTTCGACATCACCCGCGCGAACGCCCGCGAGCACCTGACCTTCTCCAGCGGCATCCACACCTGTCTGGGCGCGAGCCTGGCCCGGATGGAGGGCGTGCACGCGCTGCGCGCGCTGTTCGACGCGTTCCCGGATCTGGCGCTGGCGGGCGCACCCGAACGCCGCCCGCTCTACACGCTGCACGGGTACGCGCACCTGCCCGCGCACCTGGGCCGCCGGGCCACCGCCACCGTGTAGCCCGCCGCGGTGGGGCGGGATCGGTTGCGGCTCAGTAGAAGCCGACGACGTCGTCGCCCCACACGGAGTTGCGGTCGCGGTCGGGATCGTCGACGACCCGGTCCACGCCGTCGATGACGAGCGTGGTCCGGGTGGCGGCGTGGTAGGGCGGCCAGTGCTTGGATCCGTCGATGGCGGCGGGCACGCCGTATTCGGCGAAGGCCAGCCAGCGGCGCATCACCCGGCCCGAAACCTCCTGCGCCGCTTTGCGTCCGCCGAGCCAGAAGGTCGGGTCGTAGTCGAAGGAGCCGAAATTGCCGAACACATACGGCAATTCGGTGGCGTGGCCCGCGCCGACCCGGGCCGCCTTGAGCATGGGGGTGGCATGGTCGAACCGGTACATCCAGGTCGGCGAGTGCGTGGAGTGCGCGTCGGCCACCCACTGCGCGGGCATCCGGAACGCGGCGTCGGTCGACATGATCATCGCGCCGCGCGACGTGCCCGCGGCGTAGGCGGCCGCGAACTCGGCGACGCGTTCGGGTGACAGGCCCGGATGCTCGGCGGCGACCGAACGCAGCATGGAGTTCACCGCGTCCGGGGTGACCGGCATGATCGGCGAGCGCAGCAGCCGGAACAGCGAGGATTCGTCCTTGTTGGTGCCGATGAGCAGCGGCACCCGATGCGACCGCCCCTGCTGGAAGCGCTCGCTCGGGTAGCCGGGCAGCACATCGCCGTCCACCACCGGCGCGGCGGCCAGGCGGCCCGGTTCCCGCGCGGGCACCTCGTCGAAGAGGGTTCCCGCCGCGGTCACCATGCGTTCGAGCGGCATGGTGAGCAGTTCGATAGCGCGATCGGGCGGCAGCTCCAGCAGCTCCAGATAGCGCTTGGCCACCACGGCGGCCCGCTCCGGACCGAAAACCGCTGTGGCGGGCGGTGATTGGGCGATAGCGCGATGAAACAGGCCCGCCGACAGCGGCGAGGTGAGCAGCGCGGTGACGCAGCCCGCGCCGGAGGATTCGCCGAAGATGGTGACATTGCCCGGGTCCCCGCCGAAGGCCGCGATATTGTCGCGCACCCAGGCCAGGGCCGCGATCTGGTCGTGCAGGCCCAGGTTCGGGACGAACTCCTCGCCCAGCGAGGACAGGTCCAGGAAGCCCAGGGCCCCGACCCGGTAGTTCACGCCGACCACGATCACCTGACCGGCCTCGGCGAGGCGGCGGCCGTCGTAGATGGCCTGGGCGGCGGTCCCCAGGCAGTAGGCGCCGCCGTGCAGCCACACCATGACCGGGCGGGGTTCGTCGACGGCGGCGGCCGGGGCCCAGACATTGAGCCACAGGCAGTTCTCGCCCATGCGCAGGTTGGCGTCGACGGGCACGAAGCCCGGGGTCTGCGGGGCGACGTCGCCGTAGCGCACGCATTCGCGGACGCCGGTCCAGGGTCGCGCGGGTTGCGGCAGGCGGAAGCGGTGGGGACCGGCCGTGCTGTCGGCGTAGGGAATGCCCCGCCAGACCGCGGCCGACCCGATGACGGCGCCGGACACGTCGCCGGACACCGTCCGTGCCACCGGCACCTCATCGCGTTCGGTCCGCTCGTCGAAGATCCGAGTGTTCACACGACACCTCCTCGTACTCCGTAAATCGAGGGTACTGGTGGTTCGCGGGTCGCCGGGCGATCATCGTCAGCGCGCCGCACGAGCTCGGCGGTGTGGTCTACGCTGGCCGGGTGCCGAGCTATGCGTATCGATGCCGCAGCTGCGGCGACACCTTCGAGCTGACCCGTCCGATGGCCGAGGCGTCCGCCCCCGCGACCTGCCCCGACGGCCACGACGACACCGTCAAGCTGCTGACCACCTTCGGAACCGTGAGCCGTGGCGGCGCCGCCCCGGTGTCCATGCCGGCCCCGCCGGCCGGCGGGGGTTGCTGCGGCGGCGGAGGCTGCTGCTAGCTCGCCGGTCCGGCGTTCTCGTCCGTCTTCTTGTCCGCGTGGCCCAGTGCGCGATCCGGGGCCACGCGGTCGCGGACGCGTTGTTTCAGCAGGGCGATATCGGGAAAACCGCCGTCGGCCTTGCGTTCCCAGATCTGCTCGCCGTCGACGGTGATGCGGAAGACGCCACCCTCGCCCGGAACCAGGGCGACCTCCGACAGGTCGGTGGCGAAGGTGGTCAGCAACTCCTGGGCCATCCAGCTCGCGCGGAGCAGCCAGCGGCACTGTGTGCAGTATTCGATCGCTACGCGAGGCATGTCCGCGACCCTATCCCGCCCCACCGACAGCGCCGCCCGCACCCGTCGGCGGCCCTCGGTACGCACCGCCCGCATCGTCCGAATCGGTGGCGGCGGAACGACTTCCGCGGCCGGCCCGGCCACGGCGTGACGCCCGGATCTGTCGGTGCCCTCGGATAGAAATATGTCAACCGAGGAAGGGGGATGGATGACCACCGCTTGGACCGCCGACCACATCGGCTCGCTCGCACCGGACGCCGCGTCGCTGACCGCCGCCCGCACATTGCGCGGCAAGTGGAGCGGCACCGGGATTCACGACACGGCGCTGTGGGGGCTGTGCAAGGGCAGCGGCAGCCGCCCGTACCAAACCATCGTCGACCTGGCCGGACCCGCGTACAAATGCACGTGCCCGAGCCGCAAGTTCCCGTGCAAGCACGCCCTGTCGCTGCTGCTGTCGTGGAGCGCGGGCGAGGTGCCCACCGCGGACGCCGTGGGCGATTTCGCGGCCGACTGGCTGGGCGGCCGGGCCGCCCGCGCCGCCAAGAAGGCCGCGCCCGAGGCCACGCCCGCGGCGAGCTCCGGGGCCACCGCCGATCAGCGCCGCGCCCGGGTCACCGCGGGCCTGGCCGACCTGGACACCTGGCTCACCGACCAGGTCCGCACCGGTCTGGCCCAGTCCGACCGTTCGATGCGCGCCTTCGAGACCGTGGCGGCGCGCATGGTCGACGCGCAGGCCCCCGGCGTGGCCGCCACCTTGCGCCAATTGCCGCTCGCCACAAGCCATTCCGACTGGCCCCGGCTACTGTTGCGCGAATACGCCCGGCTGCACCTGCTGGCGACCGCGCACACCCGCCTCGACGAGCTCTCCCCCGGCCTGCGCGCCAGCGTGCGCACCCATATCGGCTATCAGACCCCGGCCGACTCGGTCCGCGCCGAACCCGCGGTCCGCGACCGCTGGCAGGTGCTGGGCGTCCGCACCACCACCGAGGACGGCCTCTACACCCGCCGGGTCTGGCTGCGCGGACGGGCCTCGGGCCGCTGGGCCCTGATCCTGGACCACCACTACGGCAGTCCCGCCTTCCCCAACGACACCCGGGCCCCGGGGTTCCAGGTGGACGCGAACCTGCACTTCTATCCCGCCGCCGCGCCGCTGCGCGCCATCTGGGGCGACCGCCACGAGGACATTCCCGAACCCTTCACCACGATCCCGCTGCCGGGATTCACCGGCGAGAACAACCGCGGCGATTGTGCCGCGCCGATGGCGGCAGCTGCCCGCGACGGATCCGACACACACGTCCCCGACGTGGGCAGCCACCTGGCCGAGGCCACGTCGAACCAGGCCGAGGCGACGTCGAACCACGCCGAGCCGGTGTCGAACCAGACCGAGGCCATGTCGAACTACGCCGAGGCTTTGTCGAACCAGGCCAAGGCCGTGTCGAACGTGTCCAGCGCAGGGGCGAACGGGGACGCGACGAGGTCGGACTTGCGGCCGGGTGGTATCGCCGCCGCTCTGGATGAACAGGCGCGGGCGCTGGGAGCCGATCCGTTCCTGCGGTCGTGGCCGGTGCTGCTGGCCGATGTCGTTCCGGTTCGGGGCGAAAAGGGTTGGGAAATAGTGGAATCCGGGGGCGACACACTGCCGGTGTCGACGTCCGAGGGTGAGCCGTGGCGGCTGCTCGGGTTGTCCGGCGGGCACGCGGTCACCCTGTTGGCCGAGTGGACCGTCGACGGGCTAATTCCCGTCGCAGCGCTCGCCGACGGTGTGATGGTGGATGTCGGTGTGGCGCTGGGGACTCCGAACCCCGTCCGCGGCGGGATAGAGGACGCCGGTAGCGCCGAGCTGGTGTCGGCGGCGTTGGTGGGCACGGCACGACGGCAGGCGGACCTGTCGGGATTGGCCTCGCCCGTCACCTCGGCCGCGACCGCGCTGAGCGGGGATCCGGCGGTTGTTCTGCTGGAATCCATTGCGCTGCAGGATTGTTTCGCGCGCGGCGGCGTCACCGCCGGTTCCGGTGAGCGCGGCGCCGCCGCGTCCGATGACGAGCGGCCGTTGCTGCCCGCCGCCGCGGGAGCGCGGTTGGTCGACATGCTGTCGGACAATTCGTCGTTCCTCGAGGAGTGGTTCGCGCTGGCCGCGCCGCGGGATTTCCGCGCGCCGGACGGCCTGGTGAGCGTCCTGCTCGATCGCGCCAAAGCGCTCGCGCCGCATCGGGAGCCGCTGTTGCGGCTGGCCGGGGCGCGGGGACGGTGGCTGGCCGGGCAGCATCCGGGCTGGAAGTCCCTGGTGCGGGCGGCCGCCGAGGACGACAGCGTGTGGTCGCACGGCCGGACGACGGAACGGCGCAGCTGGCTGGCCCAGTTGCGGCAGCGCGATCCGGCGGCCGCGAGCGCCGTGCTGGCCGGATCGTGGGGCACCGAGTCCGGGCCCGGTAAGGCCGACCTGCTGGCGGTGCTCGCCGACGGGCTCTCGCCGGCCGACGAGCCGCTGCTCGAGACCGCGCTCGACGATCGGCGCGCGGAGGTGCGGCGGCTGGCCGCGGATCTGCTGGGGCGGCTGCCGGATTCGGCGTTCGCGCGACGGATGTCGCAGCGGGCGTCGGCCTGGCTGAGTTTCGGCGCGCGCCCGGTCACGCCGCTACTGGTCACCACCGGCCCCGGCGTGCTCGACGACGCGGCCCGCCGCGACGGGGTCGGGGATTCCTTCGGCTACACCGCCTACCGCGCCGGCGGCGCACCCGATCTGGCCACCGAATGGCTGCACCGGGTGGTGGCGGCCACGCCGCTGCGGCACTGGGAACGGCTGCTCGGGTCCCCCGAGGAGGCGGTCCGGGTGTCCATGGCCGACGGTGTGCGCGGACCCATGTTCGCGGGCTGGACCGATGCCGCACTGGCGCAGGGCGATCCGGCGTGGGCGCGGGCCCTGTTCGGGGCGATCTCCGGTCCGGCCGCCCGCGACGCCGATTCCGACAAGCTGCGCGCGCTGTTCGCGCTCCAGCCCGAGGCCGATCAGGTGCGGTACCTGCGCGGCCTGGATTCCAGCTGGCTCGCCGAGATCGAATCCCTGTTGCGCGCCATGCCCCGGCAGTGGCCCGGCCCGATGGCCGAGCACGTGCTGCGGCTGCTCACCGAGCGCGCTCAGCTGTGCGCCGACCGGCCGGGTGCGCCCAGCCTGGTGCCCGGCTCGTATCGGACGCTGTTCCGCGCGGCGTCCGCCCACTTCCCGGTGGAACTGGCCGGACTGGTGTCCGGTCTGGCCCGCCGCTGCGCGGATCCGTACTGGGAGCAGGCTTTCGACCAGCTCGCCCATGACCTCATTGAACGCAAGACGATGCTCGAGGAGTTGCAGTGACCATTGCTCAGGAAGTCACCATCGCTCAGGAACCGGACGCCCTGCTGCGCCCGCACGCCGAACAGGCCTTCGCCGACGAGCTGAAGGCCCTGGCCGCGGCCGACGACCGCCCACGGCCGCCCTCCTGGAACCTGTCGCCGTGGGCGGTGGTCACCTATCTGCTCGGTGGCACACTGTCCGACGGCACCGTGATCACGCCCAAGTACGTGGGCCCGCGCCGGATCATGGAGGTCGCGGTCGCCACCCTGGCCACCGACCGCGCGCTGCTGCTGATCGGCGTCCCCGGCACCGCGAAAACGTGGGTGTCGGAACATCTCTCGGCCGCCATCGCCGGGCATTCGACGCTGCTGGTGCAGGGCACCTCCGGTACCGCCGAGGAGGCCATCCGCTATGGCTGGAACTACGCCCGGCTGCTGGCCGAGGGTCCGAGCGAGGCGGCGCTAGTGCCCTCGCCGATCATGACCGCCATGCGCGCCGGGTCCATCGCCCGGCTCGAGGAGCTCACCCGCATCCCGTCGGATGTGCAGGACGCGCTGATCACGGTGCTGTCGGAGAAGACGCTGCCGGTGCCGGAACTGGGCACGGAGGTACAGGCGGCCAAGGGCTTCAATGTGATCGCCACCGCCAATGACCGCGACCGCGGCGTCAACGAGCTGTCCTCCGCGCTGCGCCGCCGGTTCAACACCGTGGTGCTGCCGCTGCCGGCCGGGGAGGACGAGGAGGTCTCCATCGTCACCCGCCGCGTCGAACAGCTCGGTGTCGCACTGGAACTGCCCGCCGTGCCCGCCGCCGCCGAGGAGATCCGCCGCGTGGTGCGGGTGTTCCGGGAACTGCGCTCGGGCATGACCGAGGACGGCCGCACCAAGCTCAAGTCGCCGACCGGCACACTGTCCACGGCCGAGGCGATCTCGGTGATCACCAATGGCCTCGCGCTGGCGGCGCACTTCGGCGACGGTGTGCTGCGGCCCGCCGATATCGCGGGCGCGGTGCTGGGCGCGGTCATCAAGGATCCGGTGGCCGACCAGGTGGTGTGGACCGAGTACCTGGAAGCCGTTGTGCGGCAGCGCGCGGACTGGGCGGACTTCTACCGCGCCTGCCGCGAGGTCCACCAATGACGGCCGCCACGATCCCGACCGACACCGCCGAGACCGCCCTGCCGAGCCAGAGCGTGGCTTCCACCGAGGCCGCAGGCCCGGCCGAGACGCGGGTGTTCGGCATCCGCCATCACGGCCCCGGGTCGGCGCGCTCGCTGGCGCTGGCGCTGGCGCGGTTCCGTCCCGACGCCATCCTCATCGAGGGCCCTTCGGACGCCGATCCACTGGTCGGTTACGTTGCGGCCGAGGGCATGTCACCGCCGGTGGCCCTGCTCGCCTATCAGCCCGACAGTCCCGCCAAGGCCGCGTTCTGGCCGTTCGCGACCTTCTCCCCGGAGTGGGTGGCGCTGCGGTACGCGGCGGAGAACGGTGTGACCGCGGGCTTCTGCGACCTGCCGGCCTCGATCTGCCTGGCCGTCGAGGACGAGCCGGGCGATCGGACCGACCCGCTCGGCATCCTGGCCTCGGCCGCCGGCTACGACGACGCCGAACGCTGGTGGGACGCCATCGTCGAATCCGCCTCGGACGCCGATATCTTCCCGGCGGTCAACGAGGCCATGGCGGCGCTGCGCGAACACGCGGAGGATCTTCCGGAGGTTTCGGAGGAAGCCGATTCCGCTGTCCCGGCCGAGGGGTCCGTGGCAACGGAGGAGGAGCCTTTCTCGGCCGCCACGGCGCGGATCACGGTGGACCCGCACACCCTGCGACGCGAGGCGCACATGCGCCAGATCATGCGAAAAGCCTTGAAGGACGGGGCGAAACGGCTGGCCGTGGTGTGCGGCGCGTGGCACGCGCCCGCGCTGGAGGGCAAGCTGGGCCCGGCCGCGGCCGATGCCCGGCTGCTCAAGGGCATGCCCAAGGGCAAGGCCACGCTGACCTGGGTGCCGTGGACGCATTCGCGGCTGGCGAGCTCGTCCGGCTACGGCGCGGGCATCACCTCCCCGGGCTGGTACCACCACCTGTTCACCGAGACCGACCAGCCGATCGCCCGCTGGCTCACCAAGGTGGCGGGCACCCTGCGCGCCCACGATCTGCCGGTGTCGAGCGCGCACATCATCGAATCCATCCGGCTGGCCGAGACTCTCGCGACCCTGCGGGAGCGGCCGCTGGCCGGACTGTCGGAGGTCACCGAGGCCACCCGGTCGGTGCTGTGCGACGGCGACGAGACCCTGTTGCGGCTGGTCAGCACCGAACTGGTGGTGGGCGAGGCGCTCGGGACGGTGCCCGAGGGCACGCCGACGGTGCCGCTGGAGGCGGACCTGCGGGCCCAGATCAAGACGCTGCGGCTCAAGCAGCAGGCCCTGGAGCGCACCGTCGACCTGGATCTGCGCACCGACGGCGGGCTCGCGAGATCGCGTCTGCTGCACCGGCTCCGGCTGCTGGGCATCGAGTGGGGGCGGCTGACCGACAGCCAGGTCCGCAACGCGGGCACCTTCCGCGAGACCTGGACCCTGCGCTGGCGGCCGGAACTGGCGATCGCGATCGTGGAGGCGTCGCGCTGGGGCACCACCCTGCGGTCGGCCGCCGAGGCGAAGATCCTCGACGCCGCCCGGGATCCGGACGCCACGGTCGGGAAGGTGGCGTCCGCATTGGAGGAGGCCCTGCTGGCCGATCTCGGCGGGGCCACCGACGGACTGATCGCCCGGCTGGAAACCGTAGCGGCCCTGGATCACGATGTCACCCACCTGATGTCGGCGCTGCCCGGCCTGCTGCGCATCGCCCGCTACGGCGATGTGCGCGGCACCGACGGCGCGGCGCTGACCCGGGTGGCGGACAGCCTGCTGGTCCGCAGTTGCGCCGGTCTGCCGGGCGCGGTGACCGGACTCGACGCCGACGCGGCCGCCGCGCTGCGCAGCCGGATCGACGCGGTGCACCTGGCGCTGTCGAACCGCGACGACGAATGGGCCTCGAAGACTTGGTTGTCCACCCTCGAGACGCTGGCCGATCGCGACGACGTCAACGGCGGCATCGTCGGCCGCGCCGTGCGGCTGCTCTGCGACGCCGAGCGCATCGGCGACGAGGAGTCCGGCCGCCGACTATCCGCGGCGCTGTCGGTCGGCCGCACCGCGCCGGACAAGGCGGCCTGGATCGACGGCTTCCTCGGCGGCCGCGGCCTGCTGCTGGTGCACGACCGAAACCTGTTGTCGCTCATCGACGGCTGGCTGGGTGGCCTCGACGAGGACCAGTTCGTGGCCACCCTGCCCCTGCTGCGCCGGACCTTCGGCGCGTTCGAGGCCGGGGAGCGGCAGGCCATCGGCCAGGCTGTCCGTCACGGCGCGCCGATAACTGCGGCCACCGGCGGGACCGAGTACGACGCGACCCGCGGAACGCTGGCCATGCGGGCGGCGGCCGAGATCCTCGGAGTGGCCTGATGAGCCCGCGCGGCGGTGGCCGGAGCCGGCCCGGCCCGGAGCACGACTCCGCTTGGGGCACAACCAGTTACCACTCATACTTATCGTGGGGGATGGCATGAACGAGATCGACGAAGCGCAGCTGCGGCGGTGGCGGCTGGTGCTTGGCAGCGCCGGGGAGGCCGGGCTCGGCTGCGGCGGCCTGAGCAACCCCGACGATCAGGCGATGGACCGCGCGCTGGGGTCGCTCTACGACTCCGGGCAGGGCGGGAGCGGACGGCGCTCGGGCGGGCTCGGCGGGTCCGCGCCGCAGGTGTCGCGGTGGCTGGGCGATATTCGCCGCTACTTCCCCTCGACCGTGGTGGAGGTGATGCAACGGGACGCGGTGGATCGGCTCAACCTCACCGAATTGCTGCTGGAGCCCGAGCTTCTGGAAGCGGTCGAACCGGATGTGCACCTGGTCGGAACGCTGCTGAGCCTGAACCGGGTGATGCCGGAGACCACCAAGGCCACCGCGCGCATGGTGGTGGAGAAGGTGGTCAAGGAGATCGAGCGGCGGATCGCGGCGCAGACCGTGGCCGCCGTGGGCGGCGCGCTGAACCGGGCGGCCCGGGTGTCGCGCCCCAAACTGCGGGACATCGACTGGGACCGAACGATTCGCAAGAACCTGGCGAACTATCTGCCCGATCACCGAACCGTGGTGCCCGAGCGACTGGTCGGGTACGGCCGCAAGGCACAGGCGGTGAAGCGGGACGTGGTGCTGGCCATCGACCAGTCCGGGTCGATGGCGTCGAGTGTGGTGTACGCGTCGGTGTTCGGCGCGGTGCTGGCGTCCATGCGGTCGCTGCGCACCTCGCTGGTGGTGTTCGACACCGCCGTCGTGGATCTCACCGAGAAGCTGTCGGATCCGGTGGAGGTGTTGTTCGGCACCCAGCTGGGCGGCGGCACCGATATCAATCGGGCCATCGCGTACTCGCAATCGCTCATCACCCGCCCGGCCGATTCGCTGTTCGTGCTGATCTCCGATCTCTACGAGGGCGGAGTCCGAGCGGAGATGCTGCGGCGCATTCGCGCCATGAAGGAATCGGGGGTGCAGGTGGTGGTGTTGCTGGCGCTGTCGGACGAGGGCGCCCCGGCCTACGACCGCGACAACGCGGCGGCGCTGACCGCCCTGGGTGTGCCCGCTTTCGCGTGCACCCCGGACAAGTTCCCGGACCTGCTCGCGGTGGCCTTGGACCGCGGTGACGTGCAAGCTTGGGCGCATCTCAACGCGGGTTGAGGGCTGGTCAGCGACAATCGATCGGTGTCGGGCACTTGATAGGCTGCCTGGCGGATTCAGGCTCGTGGCAGATTTGGTTTCGGGAAGCGGGTGCTTGGTTTGCGCTCTGGTGATGTGTTCGCCGGTTACGTCATCGAACGCGAGCTCGGCCGTGGCGGCATGGGCTCGGTGTATCTGGCCAAGCACCCGCGGCTGCCCCGGATGACCGCCCTCAAGCTGCTCAATCAGGAGATGTTCTCCGACGACGAGATTCGCGCCCGCTTCATCCGCGAGGCGGATCTCGTCGCCCGGCTGGACCACCCGAATATCGTCACCGTCTACGACCGCGGCGACGAGGGCGAGCAGCTGTGGATCTCGATGCAGTTCATCGACGGCGTGAACGCCTCCTCCATCAGCCCCGGCACGCTGCCGCCGCTGCGGGCGGTCCAGATCATCACCGAGACCGCCAAGGCCCTCGACTACGCGCACGGCCTCAATGTCCTGCACCGGGACGTGAAGCCGGCCAATATCCTGCTGGCCCGCTCGTCTTCCAAGACCGGCTCCAGCGAGCGGGTCTACCTGACCGACTTCGGTATCGCCCGCCTGCGTGACGACACCGGGCATCTGACCCAGACCGGCACCGTCACCGCCACTCTCGCCTACGCCTCCCCCGAGCAGCTGACCGGCGCGTCCCTCGACGGCCGCTCCGACCAGTATTCGCTGGCCTGCACGCTGTTCCAGCTGCTCACCGGCGCGGTCCCGTTCGAGGGCACCAGCCCGGCCGCCGTCATCCGCGGCCACCTGCAGCAGCCGCCGCCCCCGGCCAGCCCGCTGCGCCAGGCCCTGCCGCGGGCCATCGACGCCGTCCTGGCCAAGGCTCTGGCCAAGCGTCCCGCCGACCGCTACCGCTCGTGCGTCGAATTCGCCACGGCCGCCGAACGAGCCCTCTCGGCTCCGGCCGCCCCGCCGCGTCCCCCGACGCCCGCGCACCCCCAGCCGATCGTGGCCCCGCGCCCGCCGACCCCGGCCCGCCCGCAGCCGGTGATCCAGCGCCCGCCGACGCCCACCCCGTCGACCCCGCGCCCGCTGGTCGGCCCCGGCCCCGCCTACACCAATCAGGGCCCCGCGTACCCGTCGCCGCCGACGTCGGGCCCGTCGTACCCGAACCAGCAGGCCCCGTCGTACCCGCACCACCCGATCCACAACCAGCAGACCTCGACGCCCGCGTACCCGAACCAGCCCGCGCCGCAACATTTCACGAGTCAGCAGGGTCCGTCGTACCAGCCGCCGCAGACCTACGCCCACCATGCCCCGCAAACGTATTACGCTCCTCGGCAACGCAATTCGAACAGCACCGCCTGGTTGATCGCCGCTATCGTCACGGTGCTGGTCATCGTCATCATCGTGATCGCGGTGATCGTCAAGGGCAGCAAGTCCAAGGCCGACGCCCCGCTGCAGCCCGACACCATCGTGTACTCGGCCTTCACCGACCATCGCACGCCCGAGAGCGTCCTCGGCGACCAGGCCTTCCGCATCACCCTGTGAGACCTGGGGGATCTCCCCCACCCGGATTCCAGGGATCCGCCGGATTACCCGGGGCCGCACGCGGACCTAGCGTTCAACCATGGTCAAACGCTGTGCCGCCGCCCTCGGAGCTCTACTGATCGCCGGGACGGCCGTCGGTTGCACCCAGCCCGCGGAGTCCTCCGTCGCTCAGCGGTTGCGCCAGGACGCCGAGGCGATCCACGCTCTCGGCATCAGCGGCGTGCAGGCCCGCGTCATCGAGCCCGACGGCACGCACTCGGTCGCCACCAGCGGGACGGCCGACCTGGCGACGAGCGACCCCGTCCCGTCCGACGGGTACTTCCGGATGGCCAGCACCGCCAAGACACTCGTCGCCACCGTGGTCCTGCAACTGGCGGGCGAGGGCTCGCTCACCCTCGACGACACCGTCGAACGGTGGCTGCCGGATGTGGTGCGGGGCAACGGGAACGACGGCACCCGGATCACCCTCCGCCAGCTGTTGCAGCACACCAGCGGTATTCACGACGACCTGCCGGGGTACGCCACACCCGGCGAGTACTACCGGCAGCGCTACGACACCTACACCCCCGCCCAGCTGATCGCCCGGGCGATGGCCCACGCGCCCGACTTCGCGCCCGGCTCGAACTGGCAGTACTCCAATACCGGCTACATCCTGCTCGCCGAGATCATCCAGCGCGCCACCGGCCGACCCGCTCACACCGAGATCGAGAACCGCATCGTCACACCGCTCCGCCTGCACGGAACCCGGTGGCTCGGCGACTCGCCCACTCTCCCGCAGCCGCACGCCCGCGCCTACCAGTTCTTCGGCCCCGGTTCCGAAGTCGACGTCACCGACCAGATCGCGCTGGAACCGGAGAACCTCTCCTGGGTGACCACCACCGAGGACGAGAACACCTTCTTCCGAGCCCTGCTCGGCGGCCGCCTGCTCCCGGCCGACCGGCTGGCGGAGATGAAGCGGACCGTGCCGGTGAGCGGGGACCTCGAAACCATGTGGCCGGGTGGCCGATACGGCCTCGGTCTCGCCGAACGCCCGTTGAGCTGCGGCGGCGCCTACTGGTCCCACGAGGGCGGCGACGGCGGCTACATCACCCTCAATGGCGTCACCGGCGACGGCGCCCGCAGCGCCGTGGTCTCCATGTCGGAGGCCCTCGGCGACACCCCGGAGCACATCCTGGCGCAGGAATCCGCGGCCGCCACCCTGATCGACCACGCCCTGTGCCCGTAACCGAACACTGTTATCGTCTGCCTGTACTGCGGTTTCGGTGCTGGCCAGGACGATGGAGCGAGGGCTGCGGGCGTGGATGTCGGAGCCGGGCGGGGCGATCGGGCGGCCGAGGTTCGCCTCAGCACGATCGCCCGTGAGTGGGGGCGGATCGGGTGCATCGGATTCGGCGGACCGCCCACGCACATAGCGCTGCTGCGGCGGCTGTGCGTCGAGGAGCGGAAGTGGATCGCGCCCAGCGAGTTCGAGGACGCGATCGCGGCGACGAATCTGCTGCCGGGCCCGGCGTCCACCCAGCTGGCCATCTTCTCGGCGTGGCGACTGCGGGGAACGGCCGGGGCGCTGGTGGGCGGGGTGTGCTTCATCGTGCCCGGTCTCGTGGTCATTCTGGCGTTGGCGGCGTTCTTCCTCGCCGGCGGCGTGCCGCGCTGGGCGCTCGGCGCGGCGGCCGGTGCGGGGGCGGCCGTGGCGGCGGTGGCCGTCCACGCCGGCGTCGGATTGGTGCCCGCCAGCTGGCAGCGCGCCGGAACGGAGCGGGCGTCCCGCCTGCGCTGGATCGCTTACCTGGTGGTGGGCGCGCTCGCCGCGGCCTTGATCGGTCCGTGGCTGGTGCTCGTCCTCGTCGCCGCGGGTCTCCTGGAAGTTGTTGTCCGTACCGGCATTCCGGGCCGATCGACCTCGCCGGCGGCACCGCTGCCCTTGGCGTTCACCGTGCCCACCCTCGGCGGTCTGGCGGCCGTGAGCTGGGTCGCCTTCAAGGTCGGCGCCCTGTCCTACGGCGGCGGCTTCGTCATCATCCCGCTCATGCAGTCCGACGCGGTCACCCACTATCACTGGATGACCGACGCCCAATTCCTCAATGCCGTTGCCCTGGGCCAGATCACCCCGGGTCCGGTCGTGCAGACGGTCGCGGTGGTCGGCTACGCCGCCGCGGGCATCCCCGGCGGCCTGCTCGCCGCCCTGGTGGCCTTCACCCCGTCATTCCTGTTCGTCCTCTTCGGCGGCCCTCGTTTCGACCAGCTCCGTGAAAACCCCCGAGTCCTGGCTTTTCTCGCGGGCGCCGGCCCGGCCGTCATCGGCGCCATCCTCGGCTCCGCCATCCCCCTCGCCCTGGCCCTTCAGCATGCCTGGCAGTTCGCCGTCCTGGCCGCGGCCGCCGTCTTCCTCCTGGTCGCCCGTCGTGGCGTGGTCAGCACCCTGCTGACCGCCGCCGCCATCGGAATCGCCGCCGCCGCGGTGGGTCTCCCGATCACCTGACCGCCGATCACCTGACCGCAAAGCAAAGGGCCGACGCGGATTCCGCGTCGGCCCTTTCTCCCTACCCCGGGCTCTCGTCCCCCAGGCCAGTCACGTTAGTGAAACGTTGTCATTTCCGAAGGCCCCCGCTTTCATGGGCGGGGGAACCGACGGGATGACGTCCTGGGGTTTCGGAGCCGATTACAGATCGGCGATAGCGGCCAGCGGGGGCGTGCGGGCGGCTCGGATGGCGGGCCACAGAGCGGCCAGCACACCGACGAAACCGGAGGCCAGGAGCATCAGGATGATCTGACTCCAGGGGACGGCGATGGTCGCGATGCCGAGATCCTTCAGGGTGCTGAGGAATCCGATGCCCAGGCCGATGCCGAGGATGACGCCGACCACCGCGCCGAAGATGGCGATCAACATGGATTCGAGGTAGATGCTGCGACGCACCTGCGGGCGTTGCATGCCGACCGCGCGGAGCATGCCGATCTCGCGGCGGCGTTCCACGACCGACAGGGCCAGGGTGTTGACGATGCCGAGGATGGCGATCACCACCGCCAGGGCCAGCAGGCCGTAGAGGATGGCCAGCAGGGTGTCGATCTGCTTGCCCTGCGCGCCCTTGAAGTCCTCGCGGTCCTGGACCTGGACGATCACGTACTGCTCGGTGGCCTTCTCCAGGTTGGTGCGCATGGCCGGCAGATCCGCGCCGGGTTGGGCGGCGACCAGGACCAGGAAGCTGCTCTGGTAGCTGACCGGCACGGTCCGTTCGTACAGGGACATGGAGGTGACCAGGTTCTGCAGCAGCTGGGTGTCCTTGTAGACGCCCGCCACGGTGACCGGGAACTTGCGGTAGTCCAGGCTGGTGATGTCGACGGTGTCGCCGACCCGCCAACCGTGGTCGGCCGCATAGGTTTCCGAGACCATGATGTCGTCGGCGCCGAGCTGGTCGGTGCCTTCCCGCATGGTGTAGTCGAGCACCTTGGTCATCTGGCCCTCGGGCGCGGTGCCCAGCACCTGCTTGCCGTCGACCTTCAGCGCGACCCCGTGGAAGGCCACCACATCCTTGACCTGCGGCACCTGGGCGACGGTGGCGGTGGCGGCGAGGGGGACGCCGATCAGGCCGCCGGGTGGGCCCGCCAGCATGTAGTCGGCCTTCACACCGTGGTCCACCAGTTCGCTGATGCTGGCCTTGGCCGAGGACCCCAGCATGCCGATGGCGGACACCAGCATCAGGCCCAGCGTCAACGCGAACGCGGTCGCCGCGGTGCGCCGCGGATTGCGAATCGCGTTGTTGCGCGCCATCCGTCCGACCGGGCCGAACGGCCGGGTCAGCACCCCGAGCGCCGACACCACCGGCCGCGACAGCGCGGGCGAGGCGAACAGCACCGCGAGAATCAGTGCGGCCGCGCCGATCCCGACCACCGAGGCGGCCGTCCCGCCGGTACCGCGCGCGCCCAGGACCACCAGCACCACACCGGCCACCGCCAGCACCGCGCCGACAATGGTCCGCAGCCGCAACGACTCTCCGGACGAATTGGACTCCGACCGCATGGCCTCCACCGGCGGCACCTTCGCCGCCCGCCGCGCCGGCGCGTACGCGCTGAGCACCGTCACGACGGTGCCGACCACGATCGCCACCACCACGGTCCGCGTTTCCAGCGACATGGTCCCGGTGGGCAGACCCAGCTTGAACGCGTTGAGCAGTCCGGACAATCCGAACGCCAACCCGACGCCCGCGGCCAGACCCAGTGCGCTGCCGATCAATCCGACGATCAGCGACTCCCCCACCACCGACCGCGCGATCTGCTGCCGGCTCGCGCCGACCGCCCGCAGCAGCGCCAGCTCCCGCAGCCGCTGCGCCACCAGCATGGAGAAGGTGTTGTAGATGATGAACGTGCCCACCAGCAGCGCGATGGACCCGAACGCCAGCAGGAAGTAGTTGATGAACTTCAGCGCGTTGCCCAGCTGCGCCTTGAAATCCTCCCGCACCTCGTCGGCGTTCTGCACCTTGTATTCGGGCAGCGCCGCCTTGATCTCGTCGCGCAGATCGTCGGCCTGCACGCCGGGCCGCGCCGCGACGTCCACCCACGCCACGTGCTTTCCGTCGGTGAACAGCTGACGCGCCTGCGTGTCCTCGAACAACAACTGCACGAAGCCACCGGTATCGGAGGAGCCGTCGATCTCGTAGATGCCGGACACGGTCACATCGACATTGCCCTTGGACGGCACCAGCACCTGGGTGCGATCGCCGACCTTCAAACCGGCCCGATCCGCGCCGCCGTTGTTGATGGAGATCTCACCCGGCTTGGTGGGCGGAACCCCATCGACGTACTTCTCCGGCTCGGCCACCGACTTGTCCGGCGGCAGATACGACTGCCCGAAAGCCGGTGCGCCACCGGTCTGTACGGCGTGCCCGTCCTTCAACAGCACCACGGGCCCGTTGACGCTCGGCGCGACGGTCCGCACGCCGTCCATCTGGGAAATCCGGGTCACCACATCGTCCGGCACGCCGAGCGACTGCTGCCCCTTGGGCTGCACCCGCACGTCCACGCCCTTGGCCTGATTGGCGAAGATGCCGTCGAAGGTGCTCTGCAGGGTGTCGGTGAAGATGAACGACCCCGAGATGAAGGCGGTGCCGAGCACCACCGACAGCAGGGTCAGCACCAGCCGCACCTTGTGCGCGGCGAGATTGCGCAAGGCGACCTTGCGCATCGGGGAGCCGGCCATCAGAGCTCGTCCTCCCCGGCCGTCGTCTCCAGCGACTTCATCTTGTCCAGAATGGAATCCGCGGTGGGCTCGCGCAGCTCGTCCACGATCTGGCCGTCGGCGAGGAACACCACCCGGTCGGCGTGCGAGGCCGCGCGCGGATCGTGGGTCACGATCACCACGGTCTGCCCGAACTCGTCGACCGCGGCGCGCAGGATGGACAGCACCTCCCCGGAGGAGTGCGAGTCCAGGTTGCCGGTCGGCTCGTCACCGAAGATGATGTCCGGCTTGCCGGCCAGCGCGCGAGCACAGGCCACGCGCTGCTGCTGGCCGCCGGACAGCTCGGCGGGCCGGTGCGTCAGGCGGTCGTTCAGGCCGAGCCGCTTGGTCACCGTCGCGAGCCACTCCTCGTCGGGCTTGCGGCCCGCGATATCGAGCGGCAGTGTGATGTTCTCCAGCGCGGTCAGGGTGGGGACCAGGTTGAACGCCTGGAACACGAAGCCGATCCGGTCACGGCGCAGATTCGTCATCTGCTTGTCCGAGAGCCGGGTCAGATCGGTGTCACCGATGTGGACGGTGCCCGCGGTGGCCGCGTCGAGCCCCGCCAGGCAGTGCATGAGCGTCGACTTCCCGGAGCCCGAAGGGCCCATAATCGCGGTGAACTCCCCCTTCGCGAACTCGGCCGTGACCCCGGCAAGCGCGCGGACCTGTGTATCGCCGGAGCCGTAGACCTTCACCAGGTCGGTCGCGCGAGCCGCGGCCGTGTCGGTGCCTGTGTCGAGAGTGACGGATTCCGAGACGTTCGAAGTCATGCAGTCCAGTGTGTCTAGCTTCGCGGGCGGATGCCATCCGGGATGTCCCTGATGGCCGTGTCCTCACCAAGTCCACACAAACGACCGGGTCGGGGCCTCAATTGATGGGGGCGGCCCGCCACCAGTCCAGCAACTGGTCATCGGTGGCGAGGAAACCGGTGCTGTACATGAGGAAGACGTGCTGACCGTCCCCGGCGTGCTTGCCGTCCTTCTTTCCGTCCTTCTTGCCGTCCTGCGCGTGGAATTCGGTCACCAGGCGCGGGCGCAGCAACGCGCTGTCGTTGATCCGGTAGTTCGTGTACACGGTGCCGTGGACCTTGACGTCGGAACGGGTGTAGCCCGGCAGCGCGGCGAGCGCCGCCTCGGCGTCGGCGGCCGAGCGGTACATGACGAACCGGTAGGCCGGGTGGCCGACACCGCCCGCGCAGTTCCACGCCACCACCCACTCGCCCAGGTCCGGATCGCCGGAACCGGTCTCGGGCGGCGGCGCGGACCGCGGATAGGTGGTACAGGCCGCGCCCTGGTAGCCGATGCCGGAGTTGGTATCGGCGGCCGGGTCGGCCGGCGGCAGCATCTGCGGGAACCGCTGGCTGATCAGCTGGGCGTCCGTGCCCGAATGCTCGGGGATCCCGGCGGGCTCGGTGGTCTCGGCCGGCGCGGGCGCCTCCTCGGTGCTCGGGGCGGGCGCGGCGGTGGTGGTCACGGGGGTGTTCGAGGTCGCGGCCCGGTCGAGTACGGCCAGGCAGCCCGCGATGCCCACCAGAGGCAGCACCACGATCGCGGCCGCGCCGATCAGGCAACCGCGCAGCCTGGAGCGCTTCCTACGCGGCGCGGGCGGGGCCGGCGGCAGCGGACGCGGGGGCGTGGTCACCGGAGCCATCGCGGTGTACCGCATCGTCCGGCGCGCTCCCGGAACGGAATTCGGATCGACGCCCGCCGGGGCGTTCAGCACCGCCGTGGGGGCCGGGCCGGATTGTCCCGGCGGCCCGCTGTGCCCGAGCGGCGCGGGCGCGAGGAACTGCGTCGCACCCGCCGGATTCTCCAGCGCGTCCTGCGCCGCGACGGCGAACTCGCCGCACGAATCGAACCGTCCCTCAGGGTGTTTCGCGAGGGCCCGGGCCAGGACGGCGTCCAGGGCCGCGGGCAACCCGGGCCGCAGCGCGCTCACCGGCGGCGGCGCCTGGTTCAGGTGACCGTGGATGATGCCGACCGGATGCTCGGCGTCGAACGGCACGTTCCCGGTCAGCAGCCGGAACAGGGTGCAGGCCAGCGAATACTGGTCCGACCGCGGATCGAGCGGCTGACCCGAGAGCTGTTCGGGCGAGGCGTAGGTCAGCGTCGCGGTGAACGAGCCGGTCTGGGTGAGCTTGCTCGCGTCGTCGCGCAGGCGCGCGATACCGAAGTCGGCGAGGAAGACCCGCTCCTCGCCGTCGGCCCGCTCCAGCAGAATGTTGGCGGGCTTGACATCCCGGTGCAGCACTCCCCGCTTGTGCGCGAAGTCCAGCGCCCGGGCGGTCTCGGCGATGATCCGGATCGCCTCGCGCGGCGGCAGATTCGCCGCCTCCAACTGGGACGCGTCGGGCCCGTCGACATAGCGCATCGCGATCCACGGCTGCGCGTCGTCGATGCCCCGGTCGTAGATCGGCACGATGTTCGGGTGGTCGAGCCGGGCGATCAGATCGCCCTCCCGCTCGAAGCGGCCCCGGATCTCGGCATCGCCGAACAGCTCCCGGCCCAGCAGCTTGAGCGCGATCAGCCGAGGCAGGCGCGGATGCCGGGCCAGATAGACCGCCCCCATGCCGCCACGCCCGAGCTCACGTTCGATCTCGTACCCGGCGAACAACTCCCCGCTGCGCAGCACAAGAACCCTTCCGACCGACTCTGCTTCGGTCCGCGACCCTACGTGCCCCGCGCGGGGGCTGTCATCCGCCCAGGTCAGCTCAGTTGATGGGGGCGCTCTTCCACCACGTGACGACGTCGTCGATGCTGCCGACCAGGCCGTCGGTGTACATCAGGTACTGGGTGCGGCCGGGGTCGGTGAAGGCGGTCACCATGCGCGGGTGGCTGTCGTCGGTCATCTGGTAGTTGGTGTAGGTCTTGCCGCCGTTGGTGTCCTGGGTGGTGGTGTCGGCGGTCAGGCCCTTCACCACCGACTGCGCGGCGGCCGACGAGGAGTAGGCGAAGATGCGGTAGAAGGGGTCCTTGTTGTCGCTGCCGCCGTAGCAGCGCCACTGCACCTTCCAGTCGCCGAAGTCGGGGGTGCCGTCGGTGGCGTCGGAGGAGACCGGTGAGTCGGCCACCCAGCAGGTCGCGCCATTGATGCCCTTGCCGCCGGTCTTGGTGGCGGGCAACAGCTTCGGGAACTCCTTGGCCGCCGTCGACCAGTCGATCGACTTGTCGCTCTTGGGCGCGGCCCCCGGCGACGTGGTGGCCGAGATGGTCGGCGACCCCATCTTGTCGTCGCCCGCCTTGCTGCCTATCGCGGCCAGCACCACGACCAGGACGATCAGCAGCACCACGGCCGCGGCCACGATGCCGATGATGAGCCCGGCATTGGACTTCTTGGGCGGCATCGGCCCGGCGAGCGGCGCGATCGGCGGCCGCTGCTGCTGGCCAGGGCCCGCGTAGCCGTAGGCCGGGGGCTGCGTGTACTGGTTGGTGCCGTGGCCGGTGTAGCTGCCGGTCACCGGCTTGGGCGGGACCGGATTGACCGGATTGACCTGTGTCGGAGCCGGATACGGCACGGCCGGGGTCGGCGGCGTGGTCTGCGGGCGCGCGGTCTGCATGGGGCCACCGGTGACCGGCATCCCCGTCTGGTGCGCGCCGCCGGTCAGCGGATTGCCGGTCGGCAAGGGCCCACCGGTCTGCATCGGCCCGCCGGTCGGCATCGCGCCACCGGTGTACATGGGCATCCCGGTCTGCATGCCGCCACCGGTCAGCGGCGCGACCGGGGCCGGTCCCCCGGTGTAGGGCATGACCGGCATGGGCGGCGCGGTCCGGTTGACCAGCGGGATGGCGGGCGCGCTCGGATTCGCGAGCGCGCTGCGCGCGGCCGCCGCGAAGTCGCTGCAACTGGCGAAGCGGTCCTCGGGCCGCTTGGCCATGGCCTTGGCGATCACCAGGTCCATGCTCGGCGGTAGTCCGGCCCGCGCGCTGCTCAGCGGCGGCGGCGGATTCTGCAGGTGCCCCTGGATGACCGCGGCCGGGTTGGTGGCCGAGAACGGCCCCGACCCGGTGAACAGCCAGAACAGCGTGCACGCCAGCGAGTACTGGTCGGAGCGGCCGTCCAGCGCGGATCCGGTCAGCTGTTCCGGCGAGGCGTAGGCGAGGGTCGCGGTGAACGTGCCGGTCTGGGTGAGATGACCGCTGTCGTCGCGCAGGCGGGCGATGCCGAAGTCGGTCAGGTACACCCGCTCGCCCTTACCGCCGGTGGAGCGGGCCAGCAGGATATTGGCCGGCTTCACGTCCCGGTGCAGCACCTCGTTGCGGTGCGCGTAGTCCAGGGCGTCAGCCATCTCGGCGACGATCTGCACGGCCCGCTCGGGCGGCAGGGTCTGCGGATTCACGCTGGCGGCGTCGATGCCGTCGATGTACTGCATGGAGATCCACAGCTGGCCGTCCTCGAGCCCGCGGTCGTAGACGGTGACGATGTTGTGGTGGTCCAGCTGGGCGACCAGGTCGGCCTCGCGTTCGAAGCGGGCCCGGACCTCCTTGTCGAAGACCATCTCCCGATTCAGCAGCTTGAGCGCCGTCAGACGGGGCAGCCGCGGGTGTTTGGCCAGGTACACCGAACCCATGCCACCCCGGCCGAGCTGCCGCTCGATGACATACTCAGCAAAAACGTCACCTTCGGACAGCATGACGATCTCCCACTTCCCACTCCACGCGCCGGGACCCACCAGCGTGCGGAGTACCACAGACGATCGGCGTGATCGTTAACGGGCCGATCCGGAAAACACCGAAACTGTAGCCGATCCGACCCGCGCCTCGCGCCGGGCCGGGCGCGCCGCGCGAACCTGCAGCGTTCGCCTGCAACGGTATTCACCTCCTCTGATCGGCCGGGCTTCGGAATTCCTACCGAACTATCTACGCACGACCCGCTAACGCAACACTCAACGTTTGCTTGTCGTCCCGGCCGGACCCGCCCTGAGCTGTCGGGGGTCGGGGATACGCTGGGCGTATGCGCATTGGAGCTCACGTCCGGACGGACAGCGACCCGATCGGCTTCGGCGAGCAGCTCGGGGCCGATGTCATCCAGATGTTCGTGGTGGATCCGCAGAGCTGGGACAAACCCACACCCCACCCGCTGACCGAGCAGATCAAGGCCAGCGACATCGACGTGGTGGTGCACTCGTCGTATCAGATCAATGTGGCCAGCCTGAACAACCGGCTGCGCATGCCCTCGCGCAACGCGGTGGCGCAACAGGCCAAGGCCGCGGCCGACCTGGGAGCGTTCGGCCTGGTGGTGCACGGCGGGCACGTCCGCTCCGACGAGGAGATGGCCGAGGGATTCGTCAACTGGCGCAAACTGTTCGAACGCCAGGCCGACAAGGGCGGGTTCCCGGTGCCGATCCTGATCGAGAACACCGCCGGCGGGAATCACGCCATGGCACGGTATTTCGACGATATCGGGCGGCTGTGGGACGCGGTCGGCGAGTACGGGGCCGGGTTCTGCCTGGACACCTGCCACGCCTGGGCGGGCGGTGAGGAACTGGTCGGGATCGTGGAGCGGATCAAAGCCATCACCGGGCGCATCGACCTGGTGCACCTGAACTCCTCACGCGACGCCTTCGACTCGGGCGCGGACCGGCACGCCAATTTCGCCGACGGCACCATCGATCCGCAGTTGCTGGCGGAGGTGTGCCGCACCGCGGGCGCGCCGGTGATTCTGGAAACACCCGCCGACGGCGTGGCCGACGATCTGAAGTATCTGCGCGAACACCTGGGCTGAGCGCCCGCGGCGGCCGCCGCCGTCCTTTCGATCCCGCTGATCCTGAACCTGTTTCGGCGGCGCACCCGATGGTGTCCTGATCATGGCTCGAATCCGGGCCGGACTCCATCGGGCGAAAGGCATGGCATGTCCGTCGATTACGCAACTTCCACCCCCACGGTCGTGCAGCTGGGCAGCAGGATCGGCGCGCGCATCGACGGCGTCCGGCTCAGCGGCGACCTGGATTCGGTGACCGTGCAGGCCATCCAGGACGCGCTGCACAAGCACAAGGTGATCTTCTTCCGCGGCCAGGAGCACCTGACCGAGGACGGGCAGTACGAGTTCGCACAGCTGCTGGGCGCGCCCACTACCCCGCACCCGACCGTCACCTCCAAGGGCGTCAAGACCCTGCCCATCGACTCCGAGTACGGCCGCGCCAACAGCTGGCACACCGATGTGACCTTCGTGGACCGGGTACCGAAGGCGTCCATCCTGCGCGCGGTGCACCTGCCGTCCTACGGCGGCTCCACCACCTGGGCCTCCACCGTGGCCGCCTACGACTCGCTGCCCGCGCCGCTCAAGGTGTTCGTGGAGAACCTGCGGGCCCGCCACACCAACGCCTACGACTACGCCGCCGACCGGACCGAGGTGGCGCGCGGCGAGAACGCGGAGGTGACCGCCAATATCAAGGCCTACCGCGAGGAATTCGAGTCCAGCTACTACGAGACCGAGCACCCGGTGGTGCGCGTGCACCCGGTGACCGGCGAACGCGCCCTGCTGCTCGGCCACTTCGTGAAGAACTTCGTCGGCTTCTCCGCCGCCGAATCCCAGGCCCTGTTCCAGCTCCTCCAGAACCGCGTCACCCGCCTGGAGAACACCACCCGCTGGAACTGGCAGCTGGGCGATGTCGCGATCTGGGACAACCGCGCCACCCAGCACTACGCCATCGACGACTACGACGGCCAGCCCCGCCGCCTCACCCGCATCACCCTCGCGGGCGACGTGCCGGTCGACGTGCACGGCGACCCCAGCACCATCATCACCGGCAATGCCGAGCACTACTCGATCATCGAGGAGGTCACGCCCCGCGCCGCCTGAAACCCGGCGCGGAGCACCGCGATCGGGCCACACCGGGTGCTGCCACTCACCCGCTGTTGCCCGTTGTCGCGGACCGACCCGACTCGATGCCATGGGCCGCGTGCCACACGTACACCCCGCGCCCCATGGCCGGCCGGTCCGACGACACCAACCTCTCGTCGTCGCACCGGCCTTTCGTCGTTCACCCGGTGGTTCCTCCGACCCGCACGCATCGGAGGAACCCGTAGCCCTCGCGCACTGTGCGCTGCACCATAATGGTTCGCGGCCCGTCTCGTTCTGGACTGAGCGGAGCGGGGGAGCGAAGCGGAGGAGCGCAGGGAGGGAAGAACGAGACTTCCAGGGCCGCGAACCCGCCCGTAGCGAAGCGGAGGGCACATTGGACACGGAGATTCGGCCGCTCGACGGGGTTCGGGTTCTGGAGTTGGGAAATTACGTCGCCGCGCCTACGGCCGGGCGGATACTCGGGGACTTCGGCGCCGAGGTGATCAAGGTCGAGCGGCCGGAAACCGGTGACGAGCTGCGGAATTGGCGGCTGTACGGCGGCGATACCTCGATGCTGTACCGGACGGTCAACCGGAACAAGAAGTCGATCACGCTGGATCTGCGGACCGAGGCGGGGCGCGGGATCGTGCTCGACCTGATCAAACAGTGCGATGTGCTGCTGGAGAACTTCCGGCCGGGGATGCTCGAGAAGTGGGGTCTCGGGCCCGAGGTGCTGAACGCGGCGAATCCGGATCTGGTGATCACGCGGATCTCCGCCTACGGGCAGACCGGTCCGCTGTCGCAGCGGCCGGGCTTCGCGGCGGTGGCCGAGGCGGTCGGCGGGCTGCGGGAACTCGTGGGCGATCCGGATCGGCCTCCGGTGCGGGTCGGCGTGTCCATCGGCGATTCCATCGCGGGCATCTACGCCGCCTTCGGCACCGTCATGGCCTTGTTCCAGCGGGAACGGGTGCGGCGGGTTCCGTTGGAGCAGCGCGTCATCGACGTGGCGTTGAACGAGTCCATCCTCTCGGTGATGGAATCGCTGGTGCCCGACTATCTGGCCTACGGCATCAATCGCGAGCGGGTCGGCGGGCGGATGGAGGGCATCGCGCCGAGCAACGCCTATCCGACCAGTGACGGCTACAGCATCATCATCGGCGGCAACGGCGATGCCATCTTCCAGCGCTACATGCAGGTCATCGATCGTCCCGACCTGGCCGCCGACCCGGAGTTGCAGGACAACGCGGGACGCTGGCGCAACCGCGATCGACTGGACGCCTCGATCGCCGAATGGACGCGGCTGCGCACCCGTGAGGAAGCGCTGAAGGTGCTGGAGGCGGCCGCCATCCCGTGCGGGCCCATCTACACCGCCGCCGACATCGTCGCCGACGAGCAGTACAAGGCGCGCAATATGATCCAGCCCTTCCCGGTGGACGTGGGTGAGCCGGAGCCCAAGGAGGTCGGTTTCCCCGGCATCGTCCCCGTGATCGGCGGGCAATCGCTGCCCATCCGCAATGTCGGCCCGGACCTCGGCGAGCACACCCGCGAGGTGCTGTCCGAGCTGCTCGGCCTGACCGACGCCGAGATCGATGCCCTGGAGGCGAAGTCATGACCCTGCGCGATGTCACGCTGCGCGACGGACTGCAGCTCACCGGGAAGGTGCTGCCCACCGAGCGCAAGGTCCAGATCGCCCGGCAGCTGCTGGCCGCGGGCGTGCCGGAGCTGGAGATCGGTTCCATGGCACGCCCGGATCTGGTGCCGCCCATGGCCAATACCCTCGAACTGGTCGAACGGCTGACACCCGAGGAGCTGGATCGCTGCTGGGTGTGGGTGGCCACGCCGCGGCACGTCGCCAAGGCCGCCGAGGCCGGGGTGCGCAACTTCCAGTACTGCTTCTCGGTGTCGGACGCGCACAACAAGGCCAATATCGGCCGCACCACCGAGGACAGCCTGGCCGCCATGCCGGAGGCGGTGCGGTACGCGCACGAGGCGGGCGGGCGCATCCAGCTCTGCCTGGCAACGGCTTTCACCTGTCCGTTCGACGGGCCGGTGGATCCCGCGCGGGTGCTGGCCATCGCGGCCGATCCGCGCGCGGAGGGCGCCGCGGACATCGTGATCGCCGATACCCTCGGGCAAGCGTATCCGGGTCAGGTTGGCGCACTGGTGGCTTCGGTGGCCGCGACCGGGCACTGGGGAACTCCGCAGCACCGCATCGTCTTCCACGGGCACGACACCTGGGGTATGGGGGTGGCCAATTCGCTGGCGGCGCTGGCCGCGGGCGCGGGCGTCGTGGACGGTTCGCTGGGCGGGCTGGGCGGCTGCCCGTTCGCGCCGGGCGCCTCCGGGAACACCTCGAGCGAGGATCTGTTGTTCGCGACCCGGCCGGAATGGTTCACACCGTCCGTATTGTCGGACTTGGTGTGCATTTCCGGGGATTTGCTGAAAGAACTCGGCGAACCGAATCGATCCCGGACCATCGAAGGCGCGAACTCGGAAGCCACGGCATTCGAGTGGACAATTACCAACCGGAATTGATTCGCTAGAAATTAGCTATCGTGCGCGTCGGCGCGAATCTTGAGCAGAATCAGGCCCGCGGTACAGGCCAGGATCAAACCCGCGACGGTGATCTCCACCCGCAGTCCGGCAATACCGAGAATCGCACCGGTGAGGCCGCCCAGAAAGAACAGCCAGGCGGCGATGCGGGCCAGGAGCACCGGCACCCGCGGCGTCGGAGGGGCCGCAGGCTCTCCGGAGCGCGCCGATGCGCGCAGCGGGGATATCGAGAATGCACCCATCATCCACTCCTCGGTGACGCCCGGCAGGTTCGCGAATCTTCGGCGCGCCCCTCGGCTAATTTCGAGCGTCTCTTGTGTAACTTTGGACACACATTACGGCCCGGCAACGGAAAGTCCATGCGACGCGTATGCAAAACGCGCCGAGTTTACTAATTCGATATTTGAATCACCGCTGTTTGAGATATTTTCGAGGCCCCGGAAATGCGTCGAACGGGTCCTCCGATCGAACCGACCACCCGCCTGGCCGATGCCCATCGCCTCCGTTAGGGTGAGCCCACTCGATACGAATCAGGAGTGCCACTCATGGACGGCAGCAACGCCCGCGCGGACGACCACGCGGTCACCCCGTGGCGTCGCCTGCCCAAGCCCGTGGTGTACGCCGCGGCCGCGGTCGGCACGGTCTCGGCGGGGCTCATCCTGCTCGGCGCGTGCGGTCTCGGCCACACCGACACCTATGTCGCGCCGCCGCCGCTCAACGCGGATCTGCAAGCGGCCCCGGTGACTTCGGCCAAGAGCGGCGCCTCCGCCACCCCGGCGATCGTCATCCCGCCGTCCCCGACCTGGCGGGTGGCCGCCGACCAGCCGTCGCGGCGCGCTCCCATCTCCACCGTCACCGGCACCCCGGAGGATCCGGCCGACCCGAGCAATACCCGCTCGACCCCGGCCCGCCCGACCACCACCACCCGGCCGGCGACGACCGAATCCAGCCGGACCACAACGGAATCCCCGCGCACCACCACCGAGGCGCCGGTCACCACCCGCCCGGAGACCACGCAGCCCCCGAGCGCCTCGCCCACGGACCACGCGGCTTCGGACACCTCCGACAACTAGTCGAACACCTCGGACGACCAGCGCGCCTTCGACGTTCGGCACGCCTCGGACGACCGGCCTCTACCAGTCGCCGTCCTCGACGGGCTTGCCCTGCTTGTCGCCCAGCTGATGTACCTGACCGGGCGCCGGCGGCTGCCACGGTTCAAGGTCGTCACCCAGCCAGTCACCGACCGGGACCACCTTCGCGAGCGGATCGGCGGGCGCGAGATCGGTTGCGTCCGAATCGAAGTAGTCGAACCAGGGTAGGCCGGCGGCGGTGTACGCGGCGCGGTCGACCGGCGACGGCGGCGCGGCCTCGCCGGTGATGCGCCGCCAGTCGGGCGGGGTCACCAGGTGCACGAAGACGCGACCCGAGCGTTCGGTGGACCAATCCGCCAGGGGGCGTTCGTCTTTGTAGATCTGCTGCCGCATGGTGCCGCCGACGCCCAGTCCCATGGCGGTGGCGCGCGGCGCCCCGGCCGGATGACCACCCGGGGCCGGCGGCGCGCCGTAGGCCGGAGCCGCGGCCGGGGGCGGCAGAGCGCCGGGGGCTCCGGCCAGGAAGGCGGAACCCGACTTGCGGTAACGCCGCCGGGACGCCCGCTCGCGGCGTTCCTCCTCGGCCTTGCGCCAGCGCGCCAGTTCGAGATCGTTGAGCGCGAAGTTCTGGAGTTGAATCCCGCCCCAGGTCTCCTCCCCGGTGACCTGGCCCTCCACGGTCGCGCCCAATCCGAGTGGCACCGCGACGAATTGCCGGATGGTGCCCTTGCCGGAATTGATGCCGTCCAGCCACGGCTGCCGGGGCAGCACCACGTAGTTCTGCGGATCGCGATCGAGCCGGGCGCTCCACGGCTTCCCCGACACCGCGCACACCTTGCCCACGCCGATCTGCAGCGCCGCGGGCTCCTTCGCGGAGAACGACAGCCACATGGCCTCGCGCAGATACATGGGCAGCATGACGCCACCACGTTCGGCCCATTCCGGCGGCACCGAGGCGGCGTAGTCCGCCACCCGCCGCACCGGGAACTCACCGAGCCCGGGCGGCAGCGGATGCGTCCCCTGCTCGGGCAGTCTCAGCGTGCGGATGAACCGCACCCCCACCTCACCGGGCAACACCAGGGTGTTCCCGTCCAGCCGTACGGCGTCTCCTCCCATGCTCCGACCCTACGCCCGCCAATCCGTATGCCGACACCGGAATTTCAGCTTCGCACCCCGGACCGACACCCGAACGCACCCCGCTCGTGGCTCGAGCGGGGTGCGTTCGGGGGCTCCGGGTCAGAACTCCACGAGGCTGTACTCGCCGACCCGATCGCTGAGCACCCGCAGGTGCTCCAGGTCGCCGCCCAGGGTGCGGGCGATGGCGGTGAGCCGGGCGACATAGTGGCTCACCGGGTACTCGGTGGTGATGCCGATGCCGCCGTGCATCTGGATCGACTCCTGCCCGATGTGCCGTGCCGAGCGGCCGACCTGCAGCCGGGCCCGCGACGCCGCGACCCGGTCCGCGGAACCGTCGGCCACCGCCGCGGTCGCGTACAGGCTCATGGAGCGGGCCAGCTCCAGCGAGACGTACATGTTCGCGGCCCGCTGGGTCAGCGTCTGGAACTTCGACAGCGTGACCCCGAACTGCTTGCGCGTCTTCAGGTAATCGGTGGTGAGCCGCATCGACTCCTCCATCGCGCCCAGCGATTCCGCGCACAGGCTCGCCTGCGCCGCCACCGTGACCGCGTCGATCACCGGCTGGGCGTCGCCGCCCTCGCCGAGGAGTTCGGCTGCCGCGGAGGCGAATTCGAGCTGCGCGCCACGCCGCCCGTCGAAGGTGCGGAACGGGGTGCGGGTGACGCCGTCGGCGTCGGCGGCGAGCAGGAAAAGCCCGACTCCCCCGCCGGGCAGCGCGGCGCTGACCACCAGCTGGTCGGCGCAGTCGCCGTGCGGCACCGGGTTCTTGACGCCGGTGATCCGGTAGGCGTCCCCGTCCGACACCGCGGTGGTGGCCAGATCGGTCGCGGGCCACCGGGCGCCGGGCTCGTCGTGCGCGAAGGCCAGCAGGGCCTCCCCGCCCGCGAGCGCGGGCAGCACGCGCTGCCGCTGGTCGGCGCTGCCCGCGCGGGCGATCAGCCCGCCCGGGACCAGCACGGCGTCGAGGTAGGGTTCGGGCGCGTTGCGGCGGCCGATCTCCTTCATGACGACCATGGTCTCGACCGGGCCCGCGCCCACGCCGCCGTCCGCCTCGTCGAAAGGCAGTCCGAGGACGCCCAATTCGGCCAGCTGCCGCCACACGTCGCGGTTCCAGCCGAGCTCGGTGTCGATGACCTTCAGACGCGTCTCCGGGTCGTAGGCGCGGCCCAGCAGGTCCCGGACCGTATCGCGCAGCATGACCTGTTCATCGGTGAGTTCGAAATCCATGGCGGCGGCTCACAATCCGAGGATGGTGGAGGCGATGATGGTGCGCTGCACCTCGCTGGAGCCTCCGTAGATGGTGGTCTTGCGGTAGTTGAGGTACCCGGGGCCGCTGCGCTGCGCCCAGCCCGGCGAGGCGATGTCGGCGGCGTTCACCGGCAGCGCGTCCGGACCGGCGATCTCGAGCAGCAGTTCGGTGGCGGCCTGCTGCAACTCCGAACCGCGCAGCTTCAGCACCGAGGAGGCCGGATTCGGCTTGCCGTCACTGGAATTCGAGATCACCCGCATCAGGGTGAGCTCCAGCGCCAGCAGCTCGTTCTCGATCTCGGCCACCCGCGCGGCGAAGACCGGATCCTCGAGCAGCGTGCTGTTGCCCGAACGGATCTGCGCCGCATGCTCTTTCGCGACGCCCAGCTTGACCTTGGTGCGGCCCACGCCGGTGATGCCGGTGCGTTCATTGCCGAGCAGGAACTTGGCGTAGGTCCAGCCCATGTTCTCCTCGCCGACCAGCTGGTCGGCCGGGACCCGGACGTTCTCGAAGAAGACCTCGTTGACCTCGTGGTGGCCGTCGATCAGCTTGATCGGGCGGATGGTGACGCCCGGGGTCTTCACGTCGAAGAGCAGCATCGAGATGCCCGCCTGCTTCTTGGCGTTCGGGTCGGTGCGGACCAGGCAGAAGATCCAGTCGGCGTACTGGGCCAGGGTGGTCCAGATCTTCTGGCCGTTGACGATGTAGGACTCGCCGTCGCGGACCGCCGTGGTGCGCAGCGAGGCCAGGTCCGAACCCGCGTCGGGCTCGGAAAAGCCCTGGCACCACCAGATGTCGAGGTTGGCGGTCGGCGGCAGGAAGCGCTGCTTGAGCTCCTCGGAGCCGAACTGGGCGATGACCGGGCCGATCATCTGGGCGTTGAAGGTGAGCGGCTCCGGCACCGACGCCAGCTGCATCTCGTCTTCCCAGATGTGCAGCTGCATGGGCGAGAAGTCGCGGCCACCCCATTGCACCGGCCACTTGGGCACGGCCAGGTGGTTCTCGTTGAGGATGCGGTGGGTGGTGACGATGTCATCGCGAGAGAGCTCGAGACCGTATTTGACGCGGTCACGGATCTCCGCCGGGATCTTGGTCCGGTAGAACTCGCGCAGTTCGTCCCGGAATGTCACCTCATCGGGTGAAAGGGCCAGCTTCATTGCTTCTCCCGAGCGTCGCTGTGATGTCGCCATCAAACCTACCCCCCGGTAACGATCCATTTGTCACCCGGATCACACCGACGGGGCGGCTCGGCGGCACCGGGACCGACCTGAACTGGTAGGTTGCCCGAGAACCCCACACCCGCAACGCAGGAGCAGCCAGAGTGAACGGCAGCACGCTTTTCCGGCGCACGGCGGCGATCGCCGCGATGACCACCGCCGCGGCCCTCAGCACCACCACGGCCACTGCCGATCAGCCCCGCACTCCCGCCGAGACCGGCGTCGAACAGCTCGCCCACGCCGTCGGCGACGACGTAGCGGGCAAGACCGCGGTCGCCGACATCGCCAAGGCCGCCCAGCTGGTCGCCGCCGCGAAGCTGGAAAACGTTCAGTTCACACCATTCTCGTACCTGGCCCCCACCCTGGGCTGCGGCTTCAACATGCCGTTCAGCCTCACCTCGGCCACCGCCGTCACCGGCGTCGCGGGCCCGGCCACCACGGTGTCGCTGCCCGCGGGCAATGTCAGCTTCCAGGTCATGGCCCAGCAGAACGGCTTCCCCCTGTCCTCCGGCCTGACCGTCGCCTGGCTGAACGTGAACAACGGCCGCAGCGGCATCGTCCCCCTCGACGACCACACCGAGTACAGCCTCCCGACGCTGTCCAAGACCGTCGAGACCGGGCCGGGCACCATCATCGCCTCGCTCTGGGGCACCATCGACTACCCCAACGCCCGCTGCGTGGTCCTCCCGACCGTCGGCCTCTCGACCGTCCCGGACGCCCCCGCGGTCCAGGCCACCCCGCCCGCCACCACCCCGGCGGCCCCGGACGCCTCCGGTGCGACCCCCTCCGTCAGCCCGGCCGCGCCGACCACTCCCGCACAGACCCCGGCCGACAACTCCGGCTCCGGCAGCGCTCCGGCCTAGACCGCGCCACCACCGAAAACACAACGCCCGCATCCATTCCGGATGCGGGCGTCGTCGTTTCGGAGCGCTGTGTCAGAAGCGCGGCTTGCGCCGATGCTGGTCCGGGCGCTTGCCCTCGCGGCGCGGGGCGCGGCTCATGGAGCGCTGTCCGGGCGGGCCGCCGTCCAGGGTGAGCTCGATGAGCTGACCGCTGATCCGGGTGCGGCTCAACGCGTTCAGCGTTTCCTTGGACAGGTCGGCGGGCAGCTCCACCAGCGAGTGGTCCGGGCGGATGCTGATGTGCCCGAAGTCGCTGCGGCGCAGGCCGCCCTCGTTGGCGATGGCGCCGACGATCGCGCCGGGGGCGACCTTGTGGCGCTTGCCGACCGAGATCCGGTAGGTGACCAGTTCCGCGCCGGTCTGACGGTGCCGCGACGGGACGCCGGGCTCACGCCGTTCGCGCGGGCCGCGCTCGCGATCGTCGAAGGAACGCGGGGCGCGTTCGCGGCGCTCGCGCGGGGCGGGCTCCGGGTCGGGCTCCATGAAGAAGCTGTCGCCGTCGTGGCCGCCGACCGCCAGCGCCGCCGCGATGTCCACCAGCGGAATGTTGTGCTCGCGCTCGTATTCCTCGATGAGCTTGCGGAACAGCGGCAGGTTGTCCGAGGCCAGGTTGTCGGTGATGGCGTCGTGGAACTTGGTGACGCGTTGCGCGTTCACGTCCTCGACGCTGGGCAGCTGCATCTCGGTGACCTGCTGGCGGGTGGCACGCTCGATGGCGTCGAGCAACCGGCGCTCGCGCGGGGCCACGAACAGCAGGGCGGTCCCGGTGCGGCCGGCGCGACCGGTGCGGCCGATGCGGTGCACGTAGGACTCGGTGTCGTGCGGGATGTCGTAGTTGACGACGTGCGAGATGCGTTCCACGTCCAGACCGCGGGCGGCGACGTCGGTGGCGACCAGGATGTCGAGCACACCCGACTTGAGCTGGCCGATGGTGCGCTCACGCTGCGCCTGCGCGATGTCACCGTTGATGGCCGCGGCGGAATACCCACGCGCGCGCAACTTCTCGGCCAACTCCTCGGTGGCCTGCTTGGTGCGCACGAACATGATGATGGCCTCGAAGGGCTCCACCTCGAGGATGCGGGTCAGCGCGTCCAGCTTGCGCTGATGCGACACCTGCACCCAGCGCTGGGTGATGTTGGTGTTGGTGGAGGTCTTGGTCTTGACCGTGATCTCGACCGGATCCTTCAGGTACTGCTTGGAGATCTTGCGGATCACCGTCGGCATGGTGGCCGAGAACAGGGCGACCTGCTTCTCCGCGGGCGTGTCGCGCAGGATACGTTCGACGTCCTCCTGGAAGCCCATCTTGAGCATCTCGTCGGCCTCGTCGAGCACCAGGTACTGCAGCTCCGACAGGTCGAGCGTGCCGCGCTCGAGGTGATCGATGACGCGACCCGGGGTGCCGACCACCACCTGGGCGCCGCGCCGCAGCCCCGACAGCTGCACCGCGTAGTTCTGACCACCGTAGATCGGCAGCACATGCGTTCCGGGCATATGGGTGGCGTACCGGCCGAACGCCTCCGCTACCTGGATCGCCAGCTCACGAGTCGGGGCCAGCACCAGCGCCTTCGGCGCCTTGCCCGCCCCGTGCATGCCCTGCAGCACCGGGATGGCGAACGCCGCCGTCTTACCGGTACCGGTCTGGGCGAGACCCACCACGTCATGGCCGTCCAACAGCGGCGGAATCGTCGCCGCCTGGATCGGCGACGGCGATTCGTAGCCGACATCGGCGATGGCCCGCAGAATGCGGTCATCGAGCCCGAGATCGGCGAAGGACGGGCCGGAAACGTCCCTCTCGTCGTCAGTGGGAACGCTGTCGGCCGGTGAGGTGCTCATTGCCATGGATTTTACTGCCTGCTAGCTGCGGGCTTGACCATCGGGTGAATACCCTGGGAGTCGTGCAACCGGACAACCCGCCCGCGCCCGCCCTCCCGACGCCCTCGAGTCCGGTTTCCGGACTCGGAAATACCGAAGCCGCTCCTGTCCACAGCTATGCCGCCGGGACCCTGGCCTCGCCCGATGCGGCCAGCTCGGGAGCCGTGGCGGCGGCCGTCCCCGAGTCCGGCGCCGCGGCCCGGCAGCAGGCCGGCGCCGCGCCCGCGGGGTCGGTGGACGTGGCGGTGGTGCAGTTCGATCCGCACACCGACACCGTGGCCAATCTCACCGCTCTGCGCGCCGAGGTCAAAGCGGCCAGCGAACTCGGAGCGAAGGTGGTGGTGGCCCCCGAGTACTCGATGTTCGCCACCAAGCGCCTCGACGAGCGGGTGCTGGCCGCCGCGGAGCCGCTCACCGGAGAGTTCGTCACCGGATTGCGCGGCGTGGCAGCCGAATTCGGCGTGCACGTGGTCGCCGGCGTGGTCGAGGCCGGGGGCCCGGACCAGCCCGCCGGGCATATCTACAACACGCTCGTCGCCGCCTCCCCGGATGCCGAGTTCGCCGCGGTGTACCGAAAAGTTCATCTCTACGACGCTTTCGGCTCCCGCGAATCCGACCTGCTCATCCCCGGCCCGCTCGACCAGTCCCAGACCTTCACCGTCGACGGCGTCGTGTTCGGCATGCAGACCTGCTTCGATCTGCGATTCCCCGAGGGCATTCGCCGCCTGGCCGCCGCCGGCGCGCACACCCTGCTGCTGCCCGCGCAGTGGATTCCCGGCCCCGGCAAGGTCGACCAGTGGACCACCCTGCTGCGGGCCCGGGCCATCGAGAACACCATGTACGTGGCCGCCGCCGACCAGGCCGCGCCGCGCGGCTCCGGCGCCTCCATGATCGTCGCCCCCACCGGCGCGGTGCTGGCCGAACTCGGCGATCAGCCGGGCATCGCCACCGCCCGCGTCGACCTGGCGTACCTGGGCGAGGTCCGGGCCACCAACCCCAGCCTGGCGCTGCGCCGGTACACCATCCGGGGCGACTGAGCCCCGGTGAGCCGATGCTCACGCAACTAGACTGAATACCGATGATCTATCCGGATCGCGGGGCCGCCGGGCGCGCGCTGGGTGAGGTGCTCGGGCACCTGCGCGCGGCGGATCCGTTGGTGCTGGGACTGCCTCGCGGCGGGGTTCCGGTCGCGGTGGCGGTCCGTGAGGCGATCGGCGGCGATCTGGATGTGCTGCTGGTCCGCAAGCTCGGAGTGCCGTGGCAGCCGGAGCTGGCCATGGGGGCCATCGGCGAGGACGGGGTGCGGGTCCTCAATCACGACGTCATGCGGCACACCGGGGTGTCCCCGGAGCAGCTGATCGACATCGAGCACGTCGAACGCGCCGAGCTGGAACGGCGGCGGCGGGTGCTGCGCGAGGGGCCGCCGATCGACATGACCGACCGGACCGTGGTGATCGTCGACGACGGCATGGCCACCGGCGCGACCGTGGCCGCCGGATGCGAGATCGCGCGCCGGCACCAGCCCCGGCGGGTGGTCGTCGCCGTGCCGGTGTCCTCGGCCGAAGCGCTGCACCGGATCCGGGCCGTCGCCGATGAGGTGGTGTGCCCGATGGTGCCGCGCTATCTCGGCGGCGTGGGCGGCGCGTATCGCGACTTCCACCAGCTCACCGACGCGGAGGTGGTGCGGCTGTTGCGGCCCGCCACCGCCCGCGATCAGGAACGGTGACCGCCGTCAGACCAGCGAGCGGGCGTGCACGAAATCGACCACCTCGGCGGTGACCGCCGCGTGCGCGGGCTCGTGCAGCAGATCGTGGCCGGTGTCGGGATAGGTGAGGAAGCGCGCCCCGACCTGTTCGGACCAGGCCCGGACCGGGTCGATCGGCGCGCGCCGATCGTCCGCGCCGTGCACGATCAGCACCGGCAGGCCCTCGGGCAGCCGGGGGCCCGGCCAGTCCGATTCGCTGGCCGTCGCCGCCGCCGCCCGGGAGCGGGCCTCGGCCGAACTTCCGCCGGAAACGGCTTGGGACCGGCCACGATTCGCGACCGCGCTGCCGCGGGCGGATTTCGGCGACCGGCCCTCCAGCACCGCCTGCGGCGTACCGGACAGCACCAGACCGGAGAAGTCTCGCGGTTCGGCGTCCCGCAGCACCGCCAGCGCGGTGGCCGCGCCGAGCGAGTGACCCATCAGGAAGGGCGTGGAGTCGGAGTGCTCGTGCACTTGATCCAGGAACATGCGCGCGTCGGCGGCCAGTTCGTGAATATTGCCGGGCCGCTCCGGGTCTCCTTCGCTGAGACCGTGGCCCGAGGTGTCCAGGGCCCAGAGTTCGATTCCGTGCGCGGCGAGCGCCCGGGCAAACCGATGGTAGTGCGCGCTGTGCTGGCCGATCCCGGGCAGCAGAGCCAGGACGGCCTGGGCATGGTCGAGCTGCCATCGTCGGTAGTGAAGGCGGCCGCGAGCGCCCGCGAGGTAACGCATCGGCAGATTGTGACAGACCGGAGGCGGCTGTGGGGAAGCTCCGAACAGGCAACTGGTCAGTAATTAATGGAGGGACCGAACGATCGGCCCGGGTTTCCGGTCCGGGGCCGGTCCCTCCGGCCGGACCGGACGGGCGACCCGGTCTCGCCCGCCGGGCGACACGCCGGAATGGCGGGGCGTTTTCTGGCGTCCGACCGGGCGTTGAGCCGACTCCGGCCACCGCGCCCCGCACGAGTCGCGTTGTCTCCCAACACCGCCCGCAAACGCACGCTGACGTGGGCGGCTCGCGACCGGGCCGACCCGGTGCGCGGGCCCCACCTGGCGGCACATCACACCGCCCGCAGTCATTACGCTATGGCCGACTCGGCACGTGACGATCCCCGGCCGGGCGGGCGGAGCAATGGCACAGGAGGGCCGCGATTGATGCTGTTCGGTGATCGTGTCGTGTGCAGCACCGGAGACCTGGTGGCGGCGGCGCGTTGTGAGTTCGCGCTGCTGCGCGCGCTCGACGCCGAACTGGGACTGGTGACCCCGGTCGAGTTCCCGTCGCGCGGCGCGCTCACGCGCACCCCGGACCCGGCCGTCGAACACCGCCTCGCCGACCTCCGCGACCGCCACGGCGACGCCGTCACCCGCATCCGCCTGTCCCGGGCCGCCGCGGCCACCCTCGGTGTGGCCGCCCTCACGCCCCCGGACGCCGACCCGTTCGCGGGCCTACCCGACGACCATCCCCGCGCGCTACGCCGCGACACCGCGGCCGCGACACCCGAGCACACGCAGGACGAGGCGCTGGCCGGACTGCGGGCCGCGCACGAGCAGACCGCGGCGGCACTGCGCGGCGCGGCGGAGGCGGTCGCGGGGGCCGTCCTGTTCGACGGCGACTTCGCGGCGCGCTGCGAATTCCTGGTCCGCGACCACGCACCCGAGGGCCACGACTACATCGTGACCGGGGTCGCCGGACGCCGCGGCGGGGTCGCCACCCTGCTCGGCCTGGCCGCGGCGGCGGAAGCCCTACGGCACAACGGCTTCCGGTCCGCCTCCCACGCACTGGTGTGGGAGGACGGGGTCCGTGTCACCCACCGGCTCGCCGACATGGCGGTGGTCTACCAGGCCCGGCGCGCGCGGCTGAACCTCATCGTGGAATCCAAACTCGGCGAACTACTTCCCGTGCAGTGGGGCGATCGACGCTTCCTGGCCTGCGGCCACTGCCCCACCTGCACCGCCGAACTCGAGGCCCGCCGTGACCTGCTGCTGGTCGCGGGCATGCGCCCGGCCACCCGCGCCCACCTGCGCGACGCCGGCATCACCACCGTGGACCGGCTCGCGGTCGCCGACTCCACGGTCACCGGCATCCCCGCCGCCACCCTCACCACCCTGCGGCGCCAGGCCGAGGTCCAGATCCTGCGCGAACGCACCGGCCGCCCCGTGCACGGCCTCGTCGAGCCGGCCGCTCTCGCCGCGCTGGCCGCCCCCGCCCCGGGCGAACTGTTCGTCAGCGTCACCGCGCCCCCGGGACCCGACGGCGCCGCGATCCCCATGGTCAACACCTGCGGAACCGCCCGCCCCCGAGCCGGAATATGCCGCACCGCAGGTGATTTGATCGTCCACGTGGGTTTCGGCGCGGCGATCGGCGATGCCGATCCCGCCAACGCCCGCCACCGCGCCGACGGCCCACGCGACGCACAAACCGACACCGCCGAACACCCGCGCGAGGCGGAACACACCGCGGCCCGGCTCGGCAACGCCGACATCCCTCCGGTGGCACTGAGTTTCGGCCCCAGAACACCCGGCGCGACGGCTCCCGGGACCGTCGGAGATCGCGTGGCCACCGCCGAGCCCGGGCCGATGCCCGGCGTGAGCACCATCGACCTGGGCTTCGTGCCCGCGCCCGCGCTGCCGAAAACCGAGCGCACCTTCGTGATTCGAGGCGGCGAGCGGGACGGCGGGGTGTCGCTCACCCGGCGGCGGGACGACGCGGACGAGCTGCTGGAGTTCCTGATGGAGCGGCAGCGCGAGTTCCCGGAGCTGCGGATCCACCACTACCGCGGTGATCTGCGCGAGGTGCTCGATGCCGTCGGTGAGCGCGACTCCGAGGCCGAGGACGCGGTGGCGGAGCTGCTGCCCGCGCTGGTCGATCTGTACCCGGTGGTGCGGGCCGCGCTGGTGGTCGGCGAGCGGTCCTACGACCTGCACCAGCTGCCGCCCAACCAGGAGGAGAGCGGGCACGGCGCCGAAGCGGTTCTGCGCCTGCGGGATTGGCTGCTGGAGCTGGCCGCCGAACACCAGGTGCGGCCGAGCCGGCGCTGGGCCTACGACTACGCCGAGACCGGGCCCGACGATGTCGAGGCCGCGCTGCGGGAATTCGCCGAGAGCTCGGGCACCCGACGCGGCCCGGCCCAGGAGGCCGCCGGACTGACCGCGGCCGCGCTCGGCTATCACCGGCGCGAACGCCGTCCGCTGCGCTGGGCCCACGACGACCGCCTCGACCACCCGGTGGACGAATGGGCCGACACCGCAGGCGTACTCGTCGCCGACTCCGGTTCGGTCGACACCGACTGGCACGGCACCGGACAGCGGCCCCTGCGCCGGTACCTGACCCTGACCGGACGCCTGGGCACCGGCAACGCGCCGCCGCCCGGCACCCCCGTGCTCACCCTCTACGACCACGCCGCGCCCGGGATGGCCGTCACCCCGGGGCTGCGCGCCACCGCGCACGCCACCGTGCTCGGCTGCTCCCTGGACGCGGGCTTCGAGGACGTGGTGCGCGTCGTCGAGTTCCTGCCCGAGGGCTGCGCGCCCTACGACGAGCTGCCCACCGCCATCGCGCCCTGCCCGCCCGGCCCCGACGCGCGTCTCGCGGAAGCCTTGGAGGACACCGCACATCAACTGCTGGTGACGCTCCCCCACGTGCCCGAGACGGCCGTCTTCGACATCCTCACCCGCCGCCCGCCGCGGCTGCGCACCGGCGCGGCGCTGCCCGAGGTGTTCGGCGACCACGCCGCCGCCGTCACCGCGGCCGTGCTGGACCTCGACAATTCGTATGCGGCCGTGCAGGGTCCGCCCGGCACCGGCAAGACCGTCACCACCGCGCGCGCCGTGGAACGCCTCGTCACCCGCTACAAGTGGCGGGTCGGGGTGGTGGCGCGCACGCACCGGGCGGTCGAGCACCTGCTGGACGCCGTCGTCGAGGTGGGCGTGCTCCCGGAGCTGGTGGCCAAGGCCGACAGCCGCGCGGTGGCCCCGGAATGGCTGCCCATCGAGGCGTCCCGCTATCCGCGCTTCCTCGACAATGCCGTGAACGGCTGTGTGGTGGGCGGGCTCTCGGGCGACTTCACCGATCCCGACCGCATCGCGCGTGACAGCCTGGACCTGCTGGTCATCGTGGACGCCGGGAAGTTCCCGCTGGCCGAGGCGGCCGCGGTGGCGGTGTGCGCGCGCAACCTGCTGCTGGTCGGCGACCCCGCGCCGCCCACGACGCACGGCACCCACCCCGAACCCATCGCCGAATCCGTCCTGGGCCGGCTACTCGGCGCGCACCGCACCCTGCCCGCCGCCTACGGCTACTTCCTGGACCGCACCTGGCGCATGCATCCGCGCATGTGCGGGCCGGTGTCGCGACTGCGCTACGACAATCGGCTGCGCTCGAACGAAACCGTCACCCTGGCACGGGAACTCGACGGCATTCCGCCGGGCGTGCGCACGGTCGCGGTGGAGCATCACGGCAACGGCACCGAATCCGCCGAGGAGGCGCGCGAGATCGTGCGCCAGGTGCGGACGCTACTCGGCCTGCCCTGGCACACCGGGGCGGTCACCCGCCGCCTGCACCCGCACGACATCCTGGTGGTGGCCCCGTATCACGCGCAGGTGGCGCGCATCCGGACCCTGTTGTCGCGGGCCAAGATCGAGGACGTGCTGGTCGGCACGCCCGACCACTTCCAGGGCCGCGAGGCGGCGGTGGTGCTGGTCTCCATGACCACCTCCGCACCCGAGGACGCCCCGCACGGCATCGGGGCGCTGCTGTCGCGGCACTGGCTGACCAGCGCCATCTCGCGGGCCATGTGGTCGGCGATCATCGTGCGCTCGCCGCTGCTGACCGAATTCCTCCCGGCCACCACGGCCGAGCTCTCGGACCTGGCCGCGGTCCTGCAACTCGACCGGGTCTGATACCGCGCCACCGAGTTCCCCCGACTGCCGGAACTCGGTGCACTCGGGGTCAGCCGAAGTTGTGGCCTTCGCCGCGATAGGTCGGCACGGTGGTGCGGCTGCCGTCGGCGTCGACGAGCTGAACCTCGTTGAACCGCTCGCACAGTTCGCCCGCCTTGGCATGCCGGAACCACACACGATCGCCGATCCGCAGCCCGTCGGCGCCGGTCAGCGGGGTCTGCACCTCACCCGCGCCCTCGGTGCCGATCAGCTTCAAGCCCAGGGGCCACACCGGTTTCGGCACCCGGGACGCACCCGTGGGACCCGAGGCGATGTAGCCGCCCGAGAACACGGTGGCGATCCCGGGCGCGGGACGGCGCAGTACGGGAGCCGCGAAGTACATGGACGGACGCGGAGCGAGATTGCGGTAGCCGTCGAACAGGGTCGGCAGGTACAGGCCCGAACCCGCGGTCACCTCGGTGACGTCCGGGTCGCTGATGGAGACCTCGATGGAGCCGGTGCCGCCGCTGTTGACCAGCTCCAGTTCACCGGCCACCGACCGCACCGCGTCCAGCACCTGGCGGCGGCGCTTGCCGATCTCCGCGGCCGAGGCCCACTTCACCAGGCGCACAGCCGGATTGGTGTCGGGCAAGCCCGCGATCTGGGCCTCGTAGGTCATCACGCCGACGAGCCGGAAACCGCGGGAACGGGTTTCGGTCGCCAGCTTCGCGGCCTGGTCGGGGGTGCGGATCGGGGAGCGGCGCACGCCCAGGTGCAGCGGGCCGATGCGCAGGGAGGCGTCGACGTCGAGACACACACGGGGAGCGGCCTTCTCACCGACGGCGGCGCGGATGAAGTCGAGCTGGTCGGTGTCGTCGACCATGAGGGTGACGGAGTCGAGCAGCAGCGGATCGGCGGCGAGTTCGGCCAGCGCGTGCCGGTCGACGGTCGGATAGCCGAGCAGCACGTCGCGCGCACCCTCGCGGACCAGCCAGATCGCTTCGCGCAGTGAGTAACCCATGATCCCGGCGAAGCCGCCGGACGCGGTGAGCTTGTCGCCCAGCACTTCCTCGAGCACCGCGCGGCAACGCACGGATTTGCTGGCCACCCGGATCGGCACGCCGCGGGCGCGGCGCACCAGATCGGCGGCATTGGCGCGTAGGGCGGTCAGGTCGACCGCGGCCAGCGGTGGTTCCAGGTCGGCGGTGGCCGCGTGCAGCCCGCTGATCGGCGACGAATCGGTCACCAGATCATTCGACCACGAACCTGGTCACTCGTCCAGCACAAAGTTCGGGCGAATCCTCAGAGGTCGACGGCCTTGGTGGACAGGTACGAGACCAGGTCGTCCAGCACAACCAGCGAGATCTCGTCATCGCAGTCCGCCAGCCAGCGCAACACCATGCCCTGGATGACGGCCAGCAGATAGGCGGCGATGGCGTCGACCGGTTCCAGCCACTGGGTGCCCGAACGGCGGGCGCACAGATCCAGGAACTCGGTCACATCGGCGTCCAGTTCGCGGAACATGGCGGTGGCGATCGGATCCGGTACGCAGCCGGTCTGGTTCTCCCAGCGCCGCCGCAGCACCGACAGGGTCGACTCGTAGGCCCGCAGCTGCCGGTCGGGTGAGGATTTCAGGATCGGCCACAGCGTGCTCACGCCCGCGTGCAACAGAACTCGAAGCGCACGATTACCGCTGAAATCGAGCGACCCGGCCGCGGCCTCGATGGCCTCGGTCATGGCCGGACGAAGTCCGACCTGGGTGATTTCTCCACTTGCGCTCAACGACGACTCCCTTTAGCGAAAAGACTCGCGCACCTCTGCCTGCGCGGCTCGCTCAACGGGTTTCAGATCAGCATCGATCACCGGCCTGTACCCCGGCGTACCCGTTCAACGGGTACCGATGTTACGTCGTTTACTTGCCTTGCAACCAGCTTTGATAGCCGAATACGTACCTCAGGATTGTTTTGTTACCTGATTGAAACGGGCCCGCGATCGATTGGGAATGATCAAATTGAACGATCGCCAGGTAAAGCCGTTGTTTGGACCAATCGGTATTTTATGGCGGTATGCGCGACACACATAGCGGGTGTGCGCGACCCCACACCCGACAGCGCATTTTCGGGCCCCGGATTCGCCGCGAACGAGTCCCGCTCACCGATCGATCGCCGACCACGAGTCCCACTCACCGATAGCCTGAGCTCGTGACCTCTGCGCGCTACGACCAATTCCTGATCTCCGGCACCTTCAACTTCCGTGATCTGGGTGGAGCACGGACCGTGGGCGGATCCACCGTCAAGGAAGGCGTCCTGCTGCGGTCCGCCCAGCTCAGCCGCATCGACGACGCCGGTGTCGACACCCTGCGCACGCTGGGCGTCACCGACATCCACGACCTGCGCGGACACGCCGAGATCGAGTACATCGGGCACGACGTCATCCCGGACGGCGTGCGACTGCGGGTCACGCCCTTCGACTCCCGCATGGGCCAGACCCCGCCGCACGAGGCGCGCGACAAGGCGACCGCCCAGGCCCACATGCTCGAGGTCTACCGCCAGTTCCCGGCCCTGCCCGAGGCCCACCTCGCGATCAAGTCGCTGGCCGACTCCACACTGGCCGGCACCGCGCTGGTGCACTGCGCCGCCGGCAAGGACCGCACCGGCTGGGCGGTGGCCACGCTGCTGCGCGCGGTCGGGGTCACCGAGGACGACGTATTCGCCGACTACCTGCTCAGCAATGACGCGGTGCCGGTGCTGCGCTCGTTCATGACCGCGGAGTCCGACAAGGAGGTCTCCGACGACCTGCTCGGCGTCCGCACCGAATACCTGGAGTGCGCCACCACCTCGATGCACGCCCTCTACGGCGGCCTCGACGGCTACCTCACCGAAATCGGCATCACCATCGAGATCCGCGACGCCCTGCACACCCGCCTGCTCGGCTGAGCGCCCGCGTCCCGGCGGGTCCGCGCGTCAGCCGACGCGGCGGACCAAGCCGTCGGCGGTGATGCTGACCTGGTTCCCGGTGTGGAACCAGGGCCCGGTGAAGCGCGATTCGGTGGTCTTCGGATCGTTCCAGTACCGCGGGCTCACATTCGGACCGCGGCACAGCAATTCTCCGCACCCGGCATCCGCGCGCGGGCCCCACAACGCGAGTTCTGTTCCCCCGAAGGCGAATCCGAGGGTGTCGCGGGCACTGTCGTGGCCGTCGAGGTCCAGGGCGGTGTCGTCGCGGGCCAGGCCGATGCCGGAGGTCTCGGTCGCGCCCCACACCGACCACTGCCGCGCGGCCGGGAAGACCTCGCGCAGGGTGTCGGCGACCGAACCGGATGCGGCGGAGGCCGCGGCCAGTTCGGCGCGGTGCCCGGCGCTGCACACCTGACGCACCTGCTCCACCCGCAGCCCCGCCAGGCCGGGCAGCAGTCCGGCGAAGATGCTGGGGGTCGCGGCGACCATGTCGATGCGTTCGGCCACCAGCGCCCGCGGCACCAGGGACCGGTCCGGGGTGAGCACCACCGTGCCGCCGACCGCGAACGTCGGCAGCAGTTGATCCACGCACCCGCTGGCGTGCGCGAGCGGCAGCAGCACCAGGTTGCGCAGGCCGTCGGTGGGCAGATCCAGCGCGCCGACCACGGATCGGATTGCGGAGAGCAGGTTCTCGTTGGTCAGCTCCACCCCGCGCGGGGCGGTGTCGGGGCCCGGGCTGGTGTAGGAGAGCAGCGCCAGCTCGCCCAGGGACGCGCCGTCGTCGATGAAGGCCGCGCCGTCGGGCAGGGCCGCGGCGAAACCGGCCGCGGTACCGCCGCCGTCCAGCACGAAGTCGGCGCAGGCGTCGCGAATCACGCGGTCCGCCACCACGTCCGGGAGGCCGTCGTGGACCAGCACCGGGACCGCGCCGGAGAGCAGCGCGCCCAGGAAGGCCTGGACCCAGCGGGCGCCGACCGGCATGCGGACCGCGACCCGGTCGCCGTAGCCGATGCCGTGCTCCTGCAGCCCGCCCGCGATGCGGGAGGCCGAGTACCAGAGCTCACGGTAGGTGAGCCGGGGGCCGCCGATCTCGACGACGGCCTCGCGGGCGGCGAAATTGTGGACCTGGATGTCGAGTAGCTCGGTCAGTGCGGGGGTGAGGTTTCCGTAGCGCAGGATGCCGTCGGCGGCGCGCGCAAGCGGGTTGTCACACCAGCCGTTTCGCGTGTGCGGGAATTCCACGAGTAACTGCGACATCGTCCCTCCGAGTGCCTCGAAGCCCTGCCAGGCATGAGTGACTATATGATGCAGATCACAGAAGTGGGCGGATTGTCGGCAAACGGATGTCAGGCTTTGACCCCACGGAAACAGATCGGCGTCCTGCCAAACCCTGGTTCCCCCAATCGAGCCTGCGGAAACGTCGGATTTCGGATGTCGTTCACGACCGGGCGTCCGGAATGCGGATCGAGCGGTCTCGTGTCGCCCTCACTCCGACACCATCGCAGGTAGACGGCTTGACACGCCCGGGCGTCATTAGACACGCCGGGCGCGCGCAGCCGGTTCGACCGGTCGGGGTCTATTTGCCCGTGTACGTGGCCTTTCCGGGGCCGACCTCCAGGAAGCTGCGCACCGCGCCCTTCAGGTCCGCGGTGCCGAAAAGTTGCCCGGACACCTCCGGGGTCACCGAATCGGCGTGGGCGACACCGCCGGACCGCCAGGCCTCGATAATCGTCTTGGTGGCCGCGTGCGCGCGTGTCGGCCCCTCGGCGAGGCGGGCCAGCAGCGCCCGGGCGGCGGCGTCCACGTCCTCGTGCACGGCATTGACCACACCCCAGTCGGCCATGGTGGCGGCGTCGTAGAGGTCACCGGTCATGACGAACTCGCGGGCCCGGCCCGAACCGGCCCGCTCGGCCAGCCGCTGCGGGCCGCCCATGGACGGGGTCAGGCCCACCACGGTCTCCACCAGACCGAACTTGGCCTTGGGAGCGGCCAGGATGATGTCGCAGGCCAGCGACATCTCGAAGGCCGCGGTCAGGGTCAGCGAGTGGGCGGCGAAGACGACCGGGCACGGCAGCGCCTCGAGCGGGTGGATGATGCGCGCGAACAGGGCCTGCCACAGCTGCGCGCCCTCCTCCTCCGACAGCCCGTCGAAGACATGCACGTCCACCCCGCCCGACACCAGCTTGCCGTCGGCGCGGATCAGCAGCGCGCGGGGCGGATTCGCCGACAGCTCCTCGAGATCCGAGGCGAGGGTGTCCATCAGCGCCTTGTCGAAGAGGTTCAGCGGCGGATGGTCGATGGTGAGGATCGCCGCATCCGCGCCGCCATCGGTGACGATGCGCTCCAGGCGGGTGGGCTTCGAGTCAGTCATGCCCTGAATGTATGCGGACGCTTACCTTCGCAAAAGAGGCGGCGCGACATCGGTACGACTACCTGCGAGGAGATCACCCCGAGGTTCGCGGCCGTCTCGATTCTGGACCGACGGAGCGGGGGAGCGAAGCGGAGGAGGGAAGGATCGAGACCTCGGGGCCGCGAACCCGCCCGGAGCGGAGCGGAGGGCAAAATAGACACAGTGACCACCTCGAACAGCGAGCCGGGGACCTATGTCGAGCCCGGCGAATTCAAGCGGGACACGAATTACATCGAAACGCGGATCACCGCGGACGGGCGGGACGGGTATCCGGTCGAGCCGGGCCGGTACCGGCTGGTCGCGGCGCGGGCATGCCCGTGGGCCAATCGCACGCTGATCGTGCGGCGGCTACTGGGGCTGGAATCGGTGCTGTCCCTGGGCTTGTGCGGGCCGACCCACGACAAGCGCAGCTGGACATTCGACCTGGATCCGGGCGAGGTGGATCCGGTGCTCGGCATCCACTTCCTGCGCGACGCGTACTTCGAGCGATTCCCCGACTACCCGCGCGGCATCACCGTGCCCGCCGTCGTGGACCAGCGCACCGGCGCGGTGGTCACCAACGACTACGCGCAGATGACCCTCGACTTCTCGACCGAGTGGACCGAGTACCACCGGCCCGGCGCGCCCGACCTGTACCCGGAAGATCTACGCGCGGAAATGGATCCGGTCATGCGCCGCGTCTACACCGAGGTCAACAACGGCGTGTACCGGTGCGGGTTCGCCGGCGACCAGCAGGCCTACGACGCCGCCTACGACCGGCTGTTCACCGCGCTCGACTGGCTGAGCGAACGCCTCGCGGGCCAGCGGTACCTGATGGGCGACACCATCACCGAGGCCGACGTGCGGCTGTTCACCACCCTGGCCCGTTTCGACCCGGTCTACCACGGCCACTTCAAGACCAACCGGCAGAAGCTCACCGAGATGCCGGTGCTGTGGGCGTACGCCCGCGACTTGTTCCAGACCCCCGGTTTCGGCGACACCATCGACTTCGTGCAGATCAAGCAGCACTACTACATCGTGCACACCGACATCAATCCGACGCGGGTCGTGCCCCAGGGCCCCGAACTCGGCGACTGGCTGACCCCGCACGGCCGGGAAGCCCTGGGCGGCAAGCCGTTCGGCGACGGCACCCCGCCGCCTCCGCCGGTGGAGGCCGAGCGGGTGCCCGCCGGTCACGGCGCGGTCTGACCGCTCACTCCCCCGCCGCGCCCCGATAGGTGCCGAAGCTCCAGTAGACGCCTTCGGGGTCGCGGCAGGTGAAACCCCGTGATTCGTAATCGGTTTCGTCGCGCAGTTCGCGGGTGATGGTCGCGCCCGCCGCCCGCGCCCGCTCGTACAGCGCGTCGATCTCGTCGAGGGCGATGTACACCGAGCCGACGCCGGGCGGCTGGCATGCCAGCGCCATGCCCTCGCGCACCCCGCCGAGCATGATCGCGCCGCCGCCCGGCCAGGCCAGTTCGGCGTGGTCGACGGTGTCGCCCGAGTCGTAGCGGGCGGTGGTCTCGAAGCCGAAGGCGGCCTCCAGGAACGTGATCGCGGCCGCGGCGTCGCGGTAGACCAGGGTCGGCCAGACGACGATGGCGGTCCGCACGGAATTGGTGGTTTCACTCATGGCACCAGCCTCCGACCTCGGCCACCGGTTGGTCTTGGACGAATGGGAACTCCTCGTGTTCCCGCCACACCGACGGCGGCATGCCCGCCAGCTCCCGCCACTCGCGGGCCATGTGCGCCTGGTCGTAGTACCCGGCGGCCGCCGCCACGGTCGCCAGCGGCGGCGCGACCGGCTCGCGCAGCAGTTGGTGTGAGCGTTCGAAACGGGCCACCCGGACCGCGTCCTTGGGGGTGATGCCGAACTCCGCGCCGAAACGGTTGCCGAGATGCCTTCGACTCCAGCCGATCTCGTCGGCGACCTCGGCCACCCGCACGGCCGGGTCCGGCCCGGACAGCAGCGCCCAGGCGTGGGTCAGCTCGTCGTCCCAGCGCACGGGGGCGATATGCCGCAGCAGGATCTCGTCGATGACGGCGAACCGTTCCGGCCACGACACCGGCTCCGCCAGCCGCTCCCGCAGCTCCGTCGCGCGCGGCCCGAGCAGGTCGGCCAGATCCACGATCCACGAACCGAGCGCCGCGGCGGGCATCCCCAGCACCGCCCGGCAGCCCAGCGGGGTCAGATTCAGCTGCACGCCGTGCTGGAAGCCGTTGTGCGCGATCACCGCCGGACGCACCGTGAGCCCGCTGGCCAGCATGTTCCAGTGCCCGCCCGGCTGCTCGGGATGACTGGAGACGGGGACGTGGATGGATTCGCCGATGGTGATGATCACCGTCAGCGCCGAGCCCGGCATGCCGACGTGGGTGCCCGGGGTGAAGCCGTGCAACAGGTAGCCCTCGTAGCCGAGGACGTACGCGCTCAGCCGCGGGTCGGGCACACCCGAGGCGCCTTCGGACACGCCTGCCACGCGATCCACCCTAGGCCGATCCGGCGCGGCGCGCGATGCTCTCATCCGGAACCGGTCTATCTCGCGAATCGTTGTCGAGGTGCCATAGAGTTTCGGTCGGAGAGGACCGCACGGAAGTAAGGGGTTGCCGATGTTCAAGGGCGGATTCGAAAAGGCGGTCGTTTCGCTGCTCGACAACGGGTCCCAGGTGCAGGCCCCGGCGGTCGCGAAATACGTCGCGAAGCTGCGGGCCGATCATCCGGACGAGACACCCGGGCAGATCATCGCGCGGTTCGAGAAGCTGTATCTGAACACCGTCACCGCCTCCGGCACCGCGGTCGGAGCGACGGCGGCCGTGCCCGGCGTCGGAACCGTCGCGTCGGTGGCCGCCATGAGCGCGGAGACCGCGTTCTTCCTGGAGGCGTCCGCGGTGTTCACCCTGGCCGTGGCCGCCGTGCACGGCATCGCGCCCGAGGACAAGGAACGCCGCCGCGCCCTGGTGCTGGCCGTGGTGCTCGGGGAGAGCGGCATGGAGATCGTGCAGAAGAGCGTCGGCGTGTCGGCGAAGAACTGGGGTGGCCTGATGGCCGCCAAGATCCCCGGCCTGAGCTCCATGAACGATTCGCTGCTCAAGCGGTTCATGGTGCAGTTCATCGCCAAGCGCGGGGCGCTCATGGTCGGCAAGGTGATCCCCGCCGGAATCGGCGCGGCCATCGGCGGATTCGGCAACCGGGCGCTGGGCCGCCGCACCGTCGACAATGCCCGCAACGCCTTCGGCGCGCCGCCGCTGAGCTGGCCGCAGCCCATGATCGTCGACGCCGACCCGCTGACCGCCCTGAACGCGCCGGCCTGGAACAAGCAGCAGTGAGCGCCCGGCCCCTCGCCTTCGCCGCCGGCGGGCTGACCAAGACCTTCGACAGCATCACCGCCGTCGACGACGTCAGTTTCGTGGTGCCCGCCGGGACGGTGGCCGCGCTGGTGGGACCGCACGGCGCGGGCAAGTCCACGGTGCTGCGCATGCTGCTCGGACTGCTCACCCCCACCTCCGGCACCGCCGGTGTGGGCGGGCCCGGTTCCGGTGCGCGGGCCGGGCGGCGGGCGGTCGGCGCGATGCTCACCCCGCGCGGGCTGGACCCGGCGCGGCGGGTGTTCGCCCAGCTGCGCGTGTACGCCGCGGCCGCGGGCGTCTCCGACGAGCGGGCCGAGGAACTGCTGCGGCTGGTCCGGCTCCTCGACGCCGCCGACGAACGGATCGGCACCCTCACCGAGGGCATGCGGACCCGCCTGGCGCTGGCCGTCGCCCTGCTCGGCGATCCCCCGCTGCTGGTGCTCGACGATCCGGCCACCGGACTCGACGTCGGCGAGACCGCCTGGCTCAATGACCATCTGCGCGGCCACGCCCGCCGCGGCGGCACCGTGCTGCTCACCTCGCGCACCCTGAGCACCGTGCTGCCCATCGCCGACGAGCTCATCGTCATGGACCGCGGCCGCATCGCCTACCAGGGCAGTCCCGCCCGGCTGCGCCGCAGCCACCCGGACCGGCTGCTGGTCAAGGCCTCCAGCCCGATCGCGCTGGCCACCTCGCTGGCCGCGCAGGGCTTCACCGACTCGGTCATGCGGCCGGACGGTCGCCTCGCCATCGCGGAAGCCTCACTGTCACAACTGGAATCGGCCGCCTCCGCCGCCCGGGTCCAGCTCACCGAGGTCACGCCCGAACACATCCACCCCGATCAGGTGCTGGCCGCCCTCACCCACACCGGACCCACCGCCCCCGCCTACCCCGGCCCGGCCGCCCCCGGGGCGTATCGGTGACATCGGTGTGCCACATCGACATTCGCAATCGGTCGGCGGCGCCGGCGACCGGTGGCCCGGCCCGCGAACGACCGGTCCTCCGCACCGCCGCCGAGACGCTGGATTCCGGATCAGCGTCCCGTGCCGCACGGATATGCGGAGCCGCCCAGGCCGGGGACGCTTCACGAAAGGACGCTCGATGAAGTTCACTGTGCCGCCGGTGGTGGCCCGGGCCGCGAATTCCGAAGTGCGGAAGGTGACTTCGGTGCGGCTGAACTGGGTGATCGGCGGCGGGGTCGTCGCGGCGGGTGTGGCGGCGTTCGTGGCGCTGGGGACCGGATTCCAGCCCGGGGGCGAGAACGCGCAGGGGTTCAGCTCCGGGTCCGGCTGGGCGTCCGTGCTGACCGCGTGGGTGGTGGTGCTGACCGTGGCCGCGGCCGCCGCCTTCGGGGCGGTCGGCGCGGGCTCGGAGTTCGCGACCGGGGGCGTGGCGATGGGCTCGCTGTTCACGCCCGACCGAACCCTGCTGCTGAGCGCGAAACTCGCGGTGGCGGGGGCGTTCTCGCTCGCCACCGTGGTCGCCATGGAAGTGCTCGGCGGAGCCGCCATGCGACTGGCGGGCGGCTCGCGGGTGCCCATGGACGGCGGCTTCTTCGGCGTGCTGATCGGGGTGGCGCTGGCGGCGGTGTGCTGGACGGTGATCGGGGCCGCGGTGGGCTTCGTGCTGCGCTCGCCCACCCAGGCGCTGATGGCGGTACTGGGCTGGGCGGTGCTGGAACCGCTGATCTGGATCACCGCGCGCGCCATCGGATTCGGCGGGCTGGCGGCCATCCTGCCGGTGTCCTCGACGGTCGGGGCGATCAGCGGCGGACGGTACGCCAAGAACGCGCTCATCGCACCCACGCCGGCGGCCATGGCGATGCTGGTGCTGTGGACCGCGGCGGCGGGCGCGGCGGGCTGGTGGTTCTACACCCGCCGCGACATCTGACGCTCAGTCCCGGTCGGCGAACACCCGCTGCCAGACCGCGTGATCGGTGCGCGGGCCGCCCGGGGTGTCCGCGCCGTACTCGGCGATGAGCCCCGGCAGGTCCAGCGGCAGGCTCGGCGCGGTCATTCCCGCCAGTTCGGCCTCCACCGCGGCGTCGGGAACCAGCCAGCAGACCTCGAATTCGATGCCGTCCGGATCGGCCGCGTAGAGGGCCTTGGTGGAGGCGTGGTCGGACGCCCCCGTGAGCGCGCCCGCCGCGATCAGGGCGTCGCGCACCCGCTGCAACTCGCTGAGCGTGTTCACCTCCCAGGCCAGGTGGTAGAGCCCGACCCGGCCGGTGCGGTGCGGGACCGACGGGTCCGGGGACTGGAACAGGCCCAGGTCGTGGTCATTGGCCGACCCCTCGGCCTGCAGGAACGCCCCGCCCGGGAAGCCGCCGGGCAGCCGGCGGAAGCCGAGCACCTCGCTGTAGAACGCGACCGAGCGTTCCACGTCGGAGACGAACAGGACAGCGTGATTGAGGCGCTGAATCGGCATGGCGGGAACTCCGTTTCGACGTGACCGGACGCGGGGGTGCGAAGTTCAGCGGAACACGCCGGGACCGGAGACACAAGGCGGCGTCCCGGCCACACTGATGAGGGGACGGGAACAAACAGGGGGTGGGGCGGTCGTTGTTCTCCGCGATGAGTTCGAGTGATGTGGGCGAGGCGATGGTGACCGGGGCCGGTGACGGAACAGGCCGCGGATGGCTGCGGCGGCTGTGGGACAGGTGCGCGGGGCACCCGTGGATGCTGGCCGGGCTGGCGGTGGCGATCGTGGCCGGCGCGGTCGTCGAGGTGACCGGGCCGCTACTGGCCAAGCGGGCCCTCGACGGCGCGACCGCGGGCCATACCGGCATCATCGCGGGCCTGGCGATCGCCTTGGGCGCGCTCGCCGCGGGACGCTTCCTCGCCTCCTTCGGCCGCCGCATGCTGGCCGGACGGCTCGCCCTCGACGTCCAGCACGAACTGCGGGTGGATCTGCTGGCCGCGCTGCAACGCCTGGACGGGCCCGGGCAGGACGAGCTGCGCACCGGCCAGGTCATCTCCCGCTCGATCAGCGACCTCACCCTGGTGCAGGGGCTGCTGTCGATGGCGCCCTGGTCCTCGGTGGCGGCGCTGCAATTCGTGCTCGCGGCGGGCGTCATGCTGTGGCTCTCGCCGCCGCTGGCGCTGGCCGCGCTGCTGGTGGTGCCGGTGCTGGCCTTCGTGGTCTACCGGGTGCGGCCGCGCCTGTACGCCGCCACCTGGTCCGCGCAGCAGCGCGCCGCCGATCTGGCCCAGCACGTCGAGGAGACCGTCACCGGCGTGCGCGTGGTGAAGGGCTTCGGGCAGGAGGCCCGCATGGTCGACCTGCTGGAGGGCCACGGTCGCGAGCTGTACGCCGAACGCATGCGCGCGGCCCGCATCGACGCCCGCTTCAGCCCGACACTGGGCTCGATTCCGCAGGCCGGGCTGGTCGCGGTGATCGCGGCGGGCGGGCTGCTGGCCTTCCACGGCAGCATCGGGCTCGGCACCTTCCTGGCCTTCGTCGCCTACGTGGCCACCATGACCAACTCCACCCGGATCGTGTCGTACGTGCTGGTGATGGCGCAGTTGACGCGGGCCGCGGCCGAACGCGTGCACCAGGTCATCGACAGCGCGCCCGACCGCGTCGACCCCGAGCATCCGGCGCCGGTGCCCGACGGGCCGCTCGGCATCCGAATCGAGGACGTCACTTTCGGTTTCGATCCGGACCGGCCGGTACTGCGCGATGTCAGCCTCGACATCGCGCCCGGGGAGACGGTGGCGATCATCGGCCCGGCGGGCTCGGGCAAGTCCACGCTGAGCCTGCTGCTACCGCGCTTCTACTCCCCCGACTCCGGCCGGATCAGCCTCTACGGCACCGATTCCCGCGCCGATGTCGCCGACCTGCGCGCGGCCGAGCTGCGCGCGGCCGTGGGCGTGGTGTTCGACGAGGCGTTCCTGCTGTCCGACACCATCGCCGCCAATATCGCCCTGGGCCGCCCCGAGGCGACCGAGGCCGAGATCCACGCGGCCGCCGCCCAGGCCGCGGCGGACGACTTCATCACCGCCCTCGCCGACGGTTACGACACCGTGGTCGGCGAACGCGGCCTGACCCTGTCCGGCGGCCAGCGCCAGCGCATCGCCCTGGCCCGCGCCCTGCTGGCCGACCCGCGCGTCCTGATCCTCGACGACGCCACCTCGGCGGTCGACGCGGTCACCGAGGCCGCGATCTTCGCGTCCCTGCCCACCGATTCCGGCCGGACCACGCTGATCCTGGCCCACCGCGAATCGACGCTGTCCCACGCCGACCGCGTGATCCGGCTGCCCGCACCGGAATTCGCGCCGCTCGATCCGGCGGCCGCGGACTCCGACCTCGAACTCGGGCAGACCGCGGCGGGCGCGCAACCGGATCGGGATACGCCCGAGGAAGTGCGGCGGGTGCTCGGCAAGCTGCCGCCCGCGCTGGAAGAGCCCGGGCTGGACGCGGACTCGTTGCGGGAGCCCGACCCCGGGTTCCGGCTGAGTCACGCGCTGGGACTGGTGAAATGGCTGGTCGCGGGAACCATGCTCCTGCTGGCACTGAACGCGCTTGTCGGCGTGGGTTTCCCGTCGGTGGTGCGGTACGCGGTGGACGCGGGTGTCGGGCGGCACGACGGCGCGGCGCTGGTACGGGCCACCGTCATCGGCGTCGTCCTGGTCGTGGCCGGGTGGCTGGTCGCGGCGACCGCGCTGCTGTGGAGCAACCGGGCCGGTGAGCGGGTGCTGTTCGGGTTGCGGGTGCGCAGTTACGCGCATCTGCAGCGGCTCGGCCTGGACTTCTACGAGCGGGAACTGTCCGGCCGCATCATGACCCGGATGACCACCGACATCGACGCGCTGTCGACGTTCATGCAGACCGGCCTGCCGGACGCGCTGGTCGCGCTGCTGACCGTCGGCGGAATCGCGGTGGCGCTCACCATCATCGACCCGGGCCTGGCCCTGGTGGTGTTCGTGACGGTGCCCGCGCTGCTGGTGGCCAGCTGGAAGTTCCGCAAGGTCTCCGATTCCGCCTACAGCGCTTCCCGGGAGCATTCGGCGACCGTGAACGCCGACTTCGCCGAGAACGTCGCGGGACTGCGGGTGGTGCAGGCCAACCGGCACGAGGCGATCTCCGAGCGGCGCTTCGCCGGATACTCGGACAACTACCGGGTCAGCCGGATGCAGGCGCAGCGGGCCATCGCCACCTTCTTCGCCTTCGTCGGCATGTGGGCGGACCTGGCGCTGGCCGCCGTCGTGTTCACCGGGGCCTGGGCGGTCGCGCACGGGACCACCACCGCGGGCACCCTGGTCGCGTTCGTGCTGTACCTGCAGCTGCTGTTCGGGCCGATCATGCAGTTGTCGCAGCTCTTCGACGGGTATCAGCAGGCGCGGGTCGGGCTGCGGCGCATCGGGGAACTGCTGCGCACCCCGTCCTCGATCGCCCCCGATCCCGCGGACGCGGCCCCGATCGACGGGCAGCTGCGCGGCGAGGTGGTGTTCGACGACGTGCGCTTCCAGTACCCGGGCGCGGTGCGGCCCGCCCTGGAGGGCGTCAGCCTCGGCATTCCGGCGGGCGGCAGCCTCGCGCTGGTGGGCGAGACCGGCGCGGGCAAGTCGACCATCGTGAAGTTGCTGGCCCGGCTCTACGACATGCCACGAGAACCTGTGTCCGGTGACGCGAATCACGAAGTTACCGACGCCGCGACGGCAATCTCCATAGCGAAAACGCATGACAAAGCCCGTGATCCGGACACTCACGGCGCAATTCGGGTGGACGGCGTGGATATTCGCGACTATCGCCTCGCCGACTTCCGTTCCCGGCTCGGCGTGGTCCCACAGGAAGCTCACCTCTTCACCGGCGACATTGCCAGCAACATTGCATTTGGCAAACCTTTTGCGAGTCGCGTTGAAATCGAGGCGGCGGCCGCCGCGGTCGGTGCGCTGGACACCATCGCCGCGCTGCCCCGGGGCATGTCACAGCCGGTCGGGGAACGCGGGCGCGGGCTCTCGGCCGGGCAACGCCAGCTCATCGCCCTGGCCCGGGCCGAACTGGTCCGGCCCGACCTGCTCCTGCTCGACGAGGCCACCGCCGTCCTGGATCCGGCCGCCGAGGCATCGGTGCTGGTCGCGAGCGAATCGGTGACGCGGGGGCGGACCTCGATCATCGTGGCGCACCGGCTCGCGACAGCCGCGCAGGCCGATCGGATCGCGGTCGTCGAGCACGGCCGGATCAGCGAAATCGGGTCACACGACGAACTCCCCGCGGCCCGCGGCGCGTACTCCCGCTTGTGGGCTGCGGCGCGGGCGACGGAAGGAATATTCTCGAGCGAGGACGAGTCGTCACGAGAGAATGCGTCCGCTCGGTGGTAGCCACGACCGACGGCGAACGGGGGTGGGCATATCCTCAGTGGGGGCGCATCGGCGCGCATCCGCCGATTACCCGTGCCGGGCACGTCACAAACGTCGCAGCGCGAAGAACGAAATGAGGCGAACACCTGCTGTGAGCAGCTCAACAGACCAGTTCGGACAGAACCAGTGGCTTGTCGACGAGATGTACCAGAAGTACAAGCAAGACCCCTCGTCCGTCGATGAGAGCTGGCACGAGTTCCTGGCGGACTACACGCCGGAGAACACTGCCGAGATTGGTAACAACAGCCAGGCGGCCGCCGCCGTCGCTCCGGCCCCCGCCGCCGTCGCGCCCGCCGCTCCCCCCGTCGCCGCACCCGCCGCGCCCGCCCCGGCTCCGGCCCCCGCGCAGGTGCGCACCCCGCAGACCACCCCGGCCCCGAGCTCGAACGCGGCCCCGACCTCCGGCGGCCCCAAGCCGTCCGCCGAGGACGAGACCAAGGTGCTGCGCGGCGCGGCCGCCGCGACCGTGAAGAACATGTCGGCCTCGCTGGCCATCCCCACCGCTACCTCGGTGCGTGCCATCCCGGCGAAGCTGATGATCGACAACCGGCTGGTCATCAACAACCACCTGGCCCGCACCCGCGGTGGCAAGATCTCCTTCACCCACCTGCTGGGCTACGCCATCGTGCAGGGCATCAAGTCCTTCCCGAACATGAACCGGCACTACGCCGAGATCGACGGGAAGCCGAACGCGGTCACTCCGGCGCACACCAATCTCGGTCTGGCCATCGACCTTCCGGGCAAGGACGGGTCCCGCGCACTCGCGGTCGCGGCCATCAAGAACACCGAGGAGATGACCTTCGCGCAGTTCCACACCGCGTACGAGGACGTCGTCCGCCGGGCGCGCATCGGCAAGCTGACCAACGACGACTTCTCCGGCGTCACCATCTCGCTCACCAACCCGGGCACCATCGGCACCAACCACTCGGTGCCGCGTCTGATGCTGGGCCAGGGCGCGATCATCGGCGCGGGCGCCATGGAGTACCCGGCCGAGTTCCAGGGCATGAGCGACCAGCAGCTCGCGGAGATGGGCATCGGCAAGCTGATGACCTTGACCTCGACCTACGACCACCGCATCATCCAGGGCGCGGAGTCCGGCGACTTCCTGCGGACCGTCCACAACCTGCTGATCTCCGACGAGTTCTACGACGAGATCTTCCACGGCATGGGTGTCCCCTACGAGCCGGTCCGCTGGCGCAAGGACATTCAGGAACGCGGCATCGACAAGTCGACCCGTGTCCAGGAGATGATCAACGCCTACCGCAGCCGCGGCCACCTGATGGCCGACACCGACCCGCTGCGCCTGGTGAAGGACAAGTTCCGCTCGCACCCCGACCTGGATGTCACCCAGCACGGCCTGACCCTGTGGGACCTGGACCGCGAGTTCAATGTCGCGGGCTTCCACGGCCAGGAGCGCATGAAGCTGCGCGACGTGCTGTCCATCCTGCGCGACGCCTACGCCCGCCACGTGGGTGTGGAGTACACCCACATTCTGGATCCCGAGCAGCTCAAGTGGATTCAGGAGCGGGTCGAGCAGAAGCACGCGAAGCCGACCGTCGCGGAGCAGAAGTACATCATGTCCCGGCTCAACGCGGCCGAGGCGTTCGAGACCTTCCTGCAGACCAAATACGTCGGCCAGAAGCGCTTCTCGCTGGAAGGCGCCGAGTCGGTCATCCCGATGATGGACGCCGTCATCGACCAGTGCGCCGAGTACGCCCTCGACGAGGTCGTCATCGGTATGCCGCACCGTGGCCGCCTGAACGTGCTGGCCAACATCGTGGGCAAGCCCTACTCGAAGATCTTCACCGAGTTCGAGGGCAACATGAACCCGGCCGCCACTCACGGCTCCGGTGACGTGAAGTACCACCTCGGTGCGCGCGGCACCTACCTGCAGATGTTCGGCGACAACGAGATCGAGGTGTCGCTGACCGCGAACCCCTCGCACCTCGAGGCCGTCGACCCGGTGCTGGAAGGTCTGGTCCGCGCCAAGCAGGACCTGCTCACCAAGGAAGACATCGTCACCAAGGGCGAAGAGGCGCGGTCGTTCTCGGTCGTGCCGCTGATGCTGCACGGTGACGCGGCCTTCGCCGGCCAGGGTGTCGTGGCCGAGACGCTGAACCTGTCGGGTCTGCGCGGCTACCGCACCGGTGGCACCGTGCACATCGTGGTGAACAACCAGATCGGCTTCACCACCGCGCCGGAGTACTCGCGTTCCACCGAATACTCCACCGACATCGCGAAGTTCATCGGCGCCCCGATCTTCCACGTGAACGGCGACGACCCGGAAGCCTGTGTGTGGGTGGCCAAGCTGGCCGTCGACTACCGGCAGAAGTTCCAGCGCGACGTCGTGATCGACCTGATCTGCTACCGCCGCCGCGGCCACAACGAGGGCGACGACCCGTCGATGACCCAGCCGGGCATGTACGACGTGATCGACACCAAGCGTTCGGTCCGCAAGGCGTACACAGAGTCGCTGATCGGCCGTGGCGACATCTCCATGAAGGAAGCCGAAGACGCCCTGCGTGACTACCAGGGTCAGCTGGAGCGGATCTTCAACGAGGTGCGCGAGCTGGAGAAGTTCCCGCCGGAGGCGTCGGAGTCGATCGAGGAAGAGCAGCAGCTGCCGCCGAATCTCGTGACCTCCGTGGACAAGACGGTGCTGCAGCGCATCGGCGACGCGTTCCTGAACGTGCCCGACGGCTTCACCGTGCACCCGCGCGTCAAGCCGGTGCTGGAGAAGCGCCGCGAGATGGCCTACGAGGGCAAGGTCGACTGGGCCATGGCCGAGTTGCTGGCCTTCGGCACGCTCATCGACGAGGGCAAGGCCGTCCGCCTGACCGGTCAGGACTCGCGCCGCGGCACCTTCTCGCAGCGCCACTCGGTCATCATCGACCGCAAGAGCGGCGACGAGTACACCCCGCTGCACAACATCGGCTCGGCCAACCCGGGCTGGTTCGCGGTGCACGACTCGGCGCTGTCGGAGTACGCGGCGGTCGGCTTCGAGTACGGCTACTCGCTGGGCAACCCGGACGCGCTCGTCCTGTGGGAGGCGCAGTTCGGTGACTTCGTCAACGGCGCGCAGTCCATCATCGACGAGTTCATCTCCTCCGGTGAGGCCAAGTGGGGTCAGCTCTCCGAGGTCGTGCTGCTGCTGCCGCACGGTCACGAGGGCCAGGGTCCGGACCACACCTCGGGTCGGATCGAGCGCTTCCTGCAGCTGTGCGCCGAGGGTTCGATGACGGTGGCGGTCCCCTCCACCCCGTCGAACTACTTCCACCTGCTGCGCCGCCACGCCCTGGACGGCATCCGCCGCCCGCTGGTGGTGTTCACCCCGAAGTCCATGCTGCGCAACAAGGCTGTCGTCTCCGAAGTCGAGGACTTCACCGACAACAAGTTCCGCACCGTGCTCGAGGAGCCCACCTACGAGTCGGGCAACGGCGACCGCGCCAAGGTCAAGCGCGTGCTGCTCACCTCCGGCAAGATCTACTACGAGCTGGTGGCCGAGAAGAACAAGCACAACCGCGACGACGTGGCCATCGTCCGCGTCGAGCAGCTGTACCCGATTCCGAAGTTCCGCCTCAACGAGGCCCTGGAGCAGTATCCCAACGCCTCCGATCTGGCGTGGGTCCAGGAGGAACCGGCCAACCAGGGCGCCTGGCCTTTCTTCGGCCTCAACCTCCCGGAGATCCTGCCGGCCCGCTTCGGCAAGCTGCGCCGCATCTCCCGCCGCGCCATGTCGGCCCCGTCCTCGGGTTCGTCCAAGGTGCACGCCGTGGAGCAGCAGGAAATCATCGACGAGGCGTTCTCCCCGACCGCCTAGTCACCGAATCCCAGTGCGGGGCCGGATCTCTCACCGAGATCCGGCCCCGCGCCGTTTCTCAGTCGAGGCGGTAGATGTCGTAGTCGCTGAGTGGCCGGAAGCCGAGTCGCTGATAGAGGGCCGTGCTGGTGCGGTTCGCCTGATCGGCGAAGAGCATGACGTCTTTCGCGCCGGAGGCGAGGGCGTGGCGGCAGGCGTAGGTCGTGGCGGCGGCTGCGAAGCCCTTGCCGCGCAGGGGTTTCGGGGTGAAGACCGGGGCGATGCGGATGGTTCCGGTTACGGCTGTGCCGGTTCCGGCCATCGATACCGGGGTGCCGTCCACTTCCCACAGCGAGAGGCCGCCTCGCGTGAGGCGTTCATCGACCATGCGGTCCAAGTGCGCCGGGGGCGGGTCGCCGATATCCCGGGTGAATTCGAGCAGAAATTCGATCGCCAGTTCCCGGTCACGGTCGGTCGCGAGGCGTCCGATGCCGTCCGGCATCGGATCGGGCGGGATCAGATCGCCCAGCCGGTAGAGGCGATCGGCGCGGCTCAGGGTGACCGACTTGCCGTGCGACCGCGCCCAGGCTTCCGCGACGGGACGGGCGGAGTCGGAAGGGCCGGACACCGCGGACAGCGCCGGATCGATCGCCGAGTAGTCGCGCACGAGTGGATCGATCGCCTCGGACGGCAACGGGGACACCACGATTCCGAAGGGCGGTGTCCGGAAGAACGCGGCTGTGACCTCGCCTCCGGCAGTGGTCCACCACCCGAAATGGGGAGCGGCGTCCCCGTAGATCGTCGGCCCCTGCCGTCGCAGTCGATCCAGCACCGTGAGCAGCACGGTGTTCCGGATCGGATCCGACCGCAGGAATTCGTCCGCCGCCCGCTCGTATGCCGACAGGTCCTCGGTAATCGTCCACCCCATGTGTCCATCATGGCGCAGACGACCGGGAACGGGACAGCCCGCCGAGAATGACTCGGCGGGCTGTGCGGTGTCCGGTGCCGGCGACGAGTTACTCGCCCGCCGAATCCGCCTGCTCCGCAGTGGAATCGGCCGTGCCCTTGATGTCCCAGGCCGCCATCATCGCGGCGAGGCCGTCCGCGGCGGCGGTGTCCTGGGTGGTCGATTCCTGGTCCGACATGGCGGGTACCTCTTTCTGCTACTTCCCTGACGAAAGGTTGATGTTACCGGTCGGTTTCAGTTGCTGCTCGCCGAGAAATGGCCTGCAACAATCGATTTCACAGACACGTGACAGGGGTCACAAATACCGGCGGAGCCGGTCGCCCGAGAGGGGTTGTGGGCGCGGTGTTCGGCGTCGTATATTCCACGTGGAATATTTGGTCCGGAGGATGGTGGTGACGGTGATGGCGTCACTCGAAACGGAGGTCGTGGTGATCAAGAAGCAGTCGGCTCCAGCGCTCACGCCGATGGCGCTGCTGGTTCTCGCACTGCTGGAGGAACGTCCGATGCACCCGTACGAGATGTATCAGCTGTTATTGAGCCGCCACGAGGACCAGTTCACCAAGATCAAGCCGGGGTCGCTGTATCACACGGTGGCGCGGCTGACCGATCAGGAACTGATCGCGGCGGAGAGCACCGATCGGGCCGGTAACCGGCCGGAACGAACCACCTATCGCATTCGCACGGCCGGGCACACGGCGCTGCGTGAACGAGTCCGGGACCTGCTGCGGGAACCGGTTCACGAGTACCCGGCGTTCGTGACCGGATTGGCCGAAGCGCACAATTTGCCCGTGGACGAGGTCATCGATGCCCTCCGCGAACGCGTCGCCTCGATCGAGGCGCGGGTCGCCGAGCTGACCATGCTCCGCGACCTGGCCGCCGCCTCCGATGTCCCGCGCCGTTACTGGATGCGGGTCGACTACATACGCGCGCACAGCACCGCCGAAGTCACCTGGCTGCGCGGACTCATGGACGAGCTCCGCAGCGGCGAACTCGAATGGGAGACCTTCGACTCCGAGTCCGGCGAGCGCGTCGACACCAGAACCCACTCCCAGGGGTAGGAACCCGAATCCATGTCCACTCAACGCAACCCGTGGCTCGCGCTCTACGCGCTGGTCGTCGGGTTCTTCATGATCCTGCTGGACATGACCATCGTCGCGGTGGCCAATCCGGCGATCATGAAGGACCTGAACGCCGATGTCTCCCAGGTCATCTGGGTCACCTCCGCCTACCTGCTGGCCTACGCGGTGCCGCTGCTGGTCACCGGCCGGCTCGGGGATCGCTTCGGCCCCAAGAACATCTATCTCGGCGGCCTGGTCGTGTTCACCCTCGCCTCGCTCTGGTGCGCCGAGTCGACCAGCATCAACATGCTGATCGCGGCCCGCGCCGTGCAGGGCCTGGGCGCGGCGCTGATGACGCCGCAGACCATGGCCGTCATCACCCGCACCTTCCCGCCGGACAAGCGCGGCGCGGCCATGGGCCTGTGGGGCGGTGTGGCCGGTCTGGCCACCCTGGTCGGCCCGATCCTGGGCGGCGTGCTGGTGGACTGGCAGGGCTGGCAGTGGATCTTCTACGTGAACGTGCCGATCGGCATCATCGCCTTCGCGCTGGCGTTCTGGCTGGTCCCGTCGCTGCCCACGCACGAGCACAAGTTCGACCTGGTCGGTGTGGCGCTGTCGGGCGTCGGCATGTTCCTGCTGGTGTTCGGCATCCAGGAGGGCAACACCCACGACTGGGACGCCGAGATCTGGGCCATGATCGCCGCCGGTGTGGTGGTGCTGGCGCTGTTCGTGGTCAACCAGGCGCGCAATACCGGTGAGCCGCTGGTGCCGCTGAGCTTGTTCAAGGACCGCAACTTCGCGCTGTCCAATGTGGGTATCGCGGCCATGGGCGCGGCGGTGACCAGTGTGTTCGTGCCCGCCTACTTCTACCTGCAGCAGGTGCACGAGCTGTCGCCGACCCGCTCGGCGCTGATCTTCGCGCCGATGGCCATTCTGACCGGTGTGTTCGCGCCGATCATCGGCAAGATGTCGGACAAGGTCGCGCCGCGGGTCATCCCGACGATCGGTTTCGCGATGTTCGCGGCCACCCTGTTCGGTTTCGCCGTGTTGATGAAGCCGGACGGCTCGCTGCCGCTGTTCATGATCGTCGGCGGCTTCGCCGGTATCGCCAACGCCTGTATCTGGGCGCCGCTGGCCTCCACCGCCACCCACAACCTGCCGGTGCAGCTGGCCGGTGCGGGCGCGGGCGTCTACAACACCACCCGCCAGGTGGGTTCGGTGCTCGGTTCGGCGACGATCAGCGCGCTGCTGTCGGCGCGGATCTCGGCGCAGGGCCTGCAGAGCGGTCCGATCGGCGAGGGCTCGGGCGGTAAGAGCCTGAGCGATCTGCCCGCACAGGTGCGGGATCCGATCCTGGAGAAGCTCAGCACCGCGCTGAGCCAGTCCATGTACCTGCCCGCGGCGATCCTGCTGATCGGTGTGGTCGCCTCGGCGATGTTCATCAGCTTCGGCAAGCAGGGCGACGGTAAGCAGGACGATATGGCGAAGGCGAACATCGGAGCGCACTGACCTATCGCAGGGCCTGATCGGCCGCTGGTCGATCGGCTCGAATCCAAAGGTGCTGCCCGCCAGGACTTCCCGGCGGGCAGCACTGTTTCCGTCCCCTGCGGGTCGCGGTCAGAGCAGCAGGCCGGCGAGGCGGGTCCAGTCGATGCGGATGTCGATCGGCATGTCCGTCAGGGTCTCGCCGATGTGGGCGGTCAGCCGCCGCAGCGGCCGGTAGTGGCCCAGTACCAGGACGTGGGTCTGGATGGCGCGCACTCGATCGCGATCCATGTAGACCAGCCAGTACCAAGGGATTCCGGCCAGTGCGTACTCGGCCATCTTGTCCGTGGTGTCGACGCGTTCGGTCGCCGGGGACACTACCTCGACGGCGATCTTCACCCGCTCGGCCCGCAGCGGGCCGACATCGGCGGGCGCACAGGAGAACAGGATGATGTCGGGACGGCGGATGGTGAGGCGCGGCGATTCCCACAGCAGCACGTCCTGGTCGACGCCGACGTAGAGCGAGCCGTCGTTGTATCGGCTCATGTGGTGCTCGGCCCCGGACTCCAGCATGGCGGCCAGCCGGCGGGTGGCGTTGCGGTGGGGCAGGGCGGGCGTTTCGGCGCGCACCACGTCACCGTTGACCACCTCGACGAGCCGGCAGAAGTCGGGGGGCAGCTGCTTCCAGATGTCGAGCGTGATCGGTTCGGGCTGCAGGTTTTCCGCCCGCGCCCATTCGAGTACGCCGAACATGCGCGCTCCCCTCATTCCCCGAACGAGTTGTGCCCCCGGGCGAGCAGATGCCCCCGAGCGGCCGGACCGAGCCACGACTGCCGCGATGATCTTAATCCGCGCGGGCCGCCGAAACGGTTGTTCGGAACGTTCGCCCGCGCCGGACCGGCGAGCCGCGCGGACGATGGTCGGGCACGAGGTGTTTCGCGCACTGGATCGGCGGCGTGCGTGACGCGGCGCCGATTCTTGGGGCGGAACAGTCTTTTTCAGCCGATTCGCACGGTCAACGACGGATATCCGGTCGCGCCGTCGGGCACGACGTCCTGTCGCCGCTCGGTCTGGGTCTCCCCCGTGCCGTCGGTGGCGCGCGCCCAGACGGTGTGTACGCCGCTGCCCGCGGGCGCGTCCCAGTCGAAGGCCCACTGCACCCAGGTGTCGATGGACGGGGCGTTCGCCAGGCGCGCGGGCTGCCAGTCCCCTTGGTCGATACGGACTTCCACGCCGCGGATGCCGCGATGCTGCGCCCACGCCACCCCCGCGATGGTGACCTTGCCGGGCGCGAGGGTGCGGCCGCGCGGGGTGTCGATGCGGCATTCGGTCTTGATGGGGCCGTACGCCGACCAGCCGCGTTTGGTCCAGAACGCTTCCGCGCGATCGAATCTGGTGATCTCGAGTTCGGTCACCCACTTGGTGGCCGACACGTACCCGTACAGGCCCGGTACCACCAGCCGCGCGGGATAGCCGTGCGCGGTGGGCAGTGGTTCACCGTTCATGCCGACGGCCAGCATGGCGTCGCGGCCGTCGGTGAGCACGGCGAGGGGGCTGCCCGCGGTGAAGCCGTCGACGCTGCGGGAGAGCACCATGTCGGCGTCGGGGTGCGGCCCGGCCTGGGCGATCAGTTCGTCGAGCCGGTAGCCGAGCCAGCGGGCATTGCCGATCAGTTCGCCGCCGACCGGGTTGGAGACGCAGGCCAGGGTGACCAGCCGTTCGATGGGGGTGCGGGCGGCGAGATCGGCGTAGCCGAGCCGGATCTCGCGATCGACCATGCCGTGGATGCGCAGGGACCAGTCGTCCTTGCTGACCTGCGGCACGGTCAGCGCCGTGTCGATGCGGTAGAAGCTGGAGTTCGAGGTGAGGTAGGGCGTGAGGCCCGGCAGTTTCAGGTCCGCGCCCGGGTCGACGGGCGGCTCGACGCTGGTCGGCGTGGGCAATTCGACGTCGGCCCGCTCGGCGGAGACGTCCCGCGACCGCAGCCCGATGAGCCGTCCGGCCATGCCACCGGCGACCGCGACGGCTCCGGTGATGGCGAGCCAGCGCATCACCTGCCGCCGTTGCGTGGTCTGTTCCGCGGCGGACTCCGCGGTGGCCGGTGTCGCGTCGGCGCGTTCGGCGGACTCCTCGAGCCGGCGAATCAGGCTGCGCAGCACGAGAATTCCGGCCACGGTGCCGAGCAGCGCGGGTATCGCCCAGGTCCAGGCGGCAGCGGGACGTCCCACCGCGGCCGACATCGCGAGCAGTCCGAAGACCCCGAACAGGATCGATCCCCAGGGCCGCCGGACCCGCTCGGCGAGTCCGGCGACGGCCGCCAGCACGACGGCCGCCACGCCCATCGACACGAACAACAGCAGTTTGTCGTTGGTGCCGACCAGCCCGATCACCCATTCCCGGAACCCGTCCGGCGTATGGTCGACGACCCACGCCCCGACGGCCTGCAAGGGGGTGCTGTCCGGACTGATCAGCACCGACACCACTTCGGCCACGCCCAGCGTGACCAGGCCCGCGACGATGCCGCCAGCGATTCGTACTTCGCGATCGGCCACGAAACCGACCCTACTGCGGGAACCGCCGCGCGAACCCGCGCCAGAAATGACGATCCGGTGACGTCGTCACATGGTGGCGGAACCGGTGTAGTTGATCATCCACGGCACCGAGAACTTGTCGGTGACCATGGCGAACGCGTCGGCCCACTCGACCTTGCCGAGCGGCATGGTGACGGTGCCGCCGGGGGCGAACTCGTTGAACAGGCGCTCGGCCTCGGCCGCGGACTCCACCTCGACCTGGACGGCGAAGCCGGGGTTGGAGTTGTCGATGTCATTGCCGGGCGGGGTGTCGGACACCATGAGGATATTGGTGGCGCTCAGCGGCAGCTGCGCGTTGGCGACCCGGTTGGCGATCTCCGGGGGCAGGTCGCCGGGGGTGTCGCCACCCATGTCACCGAAGCGGACGATGGTGGCCTCGCCGCCGAAGACGGACTGGTAGAAGGTGATCGCCTCCTCGGCGTTGCCGTTGAAGACCAGGTACGGGTTCAGTGCGGGCATGGGTTCCTCCTCGGTCGGTGTGGCGGGTGCGGCGGCACCCGACAGGTAGGACGCGGGGGCCGCCCGGAAATCATCGGTCGCGGCCGGGATATTTCGGTGAATGCGAGAAATATTCGGTGCGTCCCCCGGTTGACCTTGCTATGAGCGAACTGCCCCGGGTCCAGCACCGTCACCTCGAGGTGGACGGCGTCGACGTGTTCTACCGCGAATCGGTCCCCGCCCGCGCCGATGCCCCGGTCCTGCTGCTACTGCACGGTTTTCCCACCGCCTCGCACCAGTTCCGGCGGCTCATGGACGCGCTCGGCGACCGCTACCGGCTGATCGCGCCGGACTATCCGGGTTTCGGAAACACCGTGGCGCCGGCGGATTTCGACTACACCTTCGACCGGTTGGCCGATATCACCGAGGGATTCGTGCGGGGGCTCGGCCTGACCCGGTTCGCCATGTACATCTTCGACTTCGGCGCGCCGATCGGCCTGCGCGTGGCCGCCCGCCATCCGGAGTGGATCGCCGGGCTCGTGGTCCAGAACGGCAATGCCTACGAGGCCGGACTGTCCGAGGCCGCACAGGGTTTCGTCGCGCTGCGGCCCGATCACGAGGGTGACGAGGACGTCATCCTCGGCCTGCTCACCCTCGAGGGCACCCGCGGCCAGTACGAGGGCGGCGTTCCCGATCCGAGCCTGCTGAACCCCGACTCCTGGACCCTGGACCAGCACTATCTGGATCTCCCCGGCCGCAAGGAGGCTCAGCTGGCCCTGGCCTACGACTACAAGTCGAATGTGGCCCGCTATCCCGAATGGCAAGCGTGGCTGCGCAAATACACTCCGCCGACCCTCATCACCTGGGGTGCGAACGACATGTTCTTCCCCGCCCCGGGCGCGCACGCGTATCTCGCGGACGTTCCCGACGCCGAACTGCACCTGTTCGACACCGGCCACTTCGCGCTGGAAACGCATGTGGCCGAGATCGCCCCGCTGATCGCGGACTTCCTCGACCGGCTGCCCGCCTGAACGAACGAGGCGCTGCCGGTGGAATTTCCACCGGCAGCGCCTCGTTCGACTCGGGTCAGGAGTCGACTCCGATCAGGAGTTGTAGATCGCGTCCACGTCGGCCGCGTACTGCTTCATGACGACGGCCCGCTTGAGCGACAGCTTCGGGGTCAGCTCGCCACCCTCCTGGGTCCAGTCGACCGGCAGGATGCGGACCTTCTTGATCGCCTCGGCGTGCGAGACCAGCTTGTTGGTGGCCGCGACCGCGTCATTGATCTCGCCGACCAGGGCCGGGTTCTCGATGAGGTGCTCGATCGGGGTGTCGGCGGGAATCCCGTTGCGCGTCTTCCACGCCGGCAGCGCCTCGGGGTCGAGGGTGACCAGCGCGGCGATGAAGGGCTGCCCGTCGCCGACCACCATGACCTGGCTGATCAGCGCGTTCTGCCGCAGCGAGTCCTCGAGCATGGCCGGGGAGACGTTCTTGCCGCCCGCGGTGACCAGGATTTCCTTCTTGCGACCGGTGATCGCGATGAAGCCCTGCTCGTCGATGGCGCCCAGGTCGCCGGTCTTGAACCAGCCGTCGGCGTCGAACGCGTCGGCGCTGGCCTCCGGGTTGTTCCAGTAGCCGCCGAACACGACCGGGCCGCGGATCAGCAGTTCGCCGTCCTCGGCGACCTTGGCGCCGTGGCCGGGCAGCGGGCGGCCGACCGAGCCGACCTTGATGTGCCGGGGGGTGTTGACGCTGACGGCCGCGGTGGACTCGGTCAGGCCGTAGCCCTCGTAGATGGTGACGCCGGCGCCGCGGAAGTAGTGGCCCAGGCGCGCGCCCAGCGGGCCGCCGCCGGAGACGGCGGAGGAGCACTGGCCGCCCATGGCCTCGCGCAGCTTGCTGAACACCAGCTTGTCGAGTACCGCGTGCTGCAGCTTGAGCACGATGCCGGGGCCGCCGGTCTCGAGCGACTGGCTGTACTGGATGGCGATCTCGGTGGCGTAATCGAAGATCTTGCCCTTGCCGCCGTCGTGCGCCTTCTGCTTGGCGCCGTTGAACACCTTCTCGAACACGCGCGGCACCGAGAGGATGAAGTTCGGCTTGTACTGGCCGAACTGCTCGACCAGGGTGGACCAGTCGGCGGTGTGGGCCACGGTGACGCCGGCGTCGAAGGCGGCCAGCGCGACCGCGCGGGCGAACACGTGGGCCAGCGGCAGGAACAGTAGCGACTTGCGGCCGGGCTGCAGGAACTCGCTCATGGAGGAGCGGTCGGCGGCCGACTCGGCGTAGAGGTTGGCATGCGAGAGCATGACGCCCTTGGGCCGGCCGGTGGTGCCGGAGGTGTAGATCAGGGTGGCCGGGGACGCGGCCTTCACCTGGGCGCGGCGCTCGTGCACCACGGCGTCGTCGAGATCCTTGCCGCGGGCGGTCAGCTCGGCGATCGCGCCCTTGTCGATCTGCAGGACCTCGCGCAGGCTGTCGAGCCCGGCCTCGATCTCGGCGATGGTGGCGCGGTGCTTGTCGTTCTGGACGACGGTGAGCTTGGTGGCGGAGTCCTCGAGGATCCAGCGCGCCTGCTCGGCGGAGGAGGAGTCGTAGATCGCGACGGTGCAGCCGCCGGCCGCCCAGATGGCGAAGTCCAGCACGACCCACTCGTAGCTGGTCTGAGCCATGACGGCGACGCGGTCGCCGAGCTCGATACCGGAGGCCACCAGTCCCTTGGCCACGTCGGTCACGGTCTTCGCGAACGTCGCCGCCGTGACGTCGTTCCAGCCGCCCTTGCCATTCGGGGTGTTGAAGACCACCAGCTCGGGGGTCTTCTCAGCATGCCGGAACGCGCCGTCCGACATGTTGGCGTTCTCCGGAATGGTGTAGGTAGCCGGGACTTCGAACTCTCGCATCGCTGCCCTTCCACAGAGGTTTACTGGCGGGTAATTTACGCCACGCTCACAGGTAACTCTCCGCGGACCGCCCGAACCTGTTCCCGGACGGTCTCGCGCTGTGATTCGTCTCTATCCTATTGACCGAGTTTGCGCCGGTCGAAGCGCCTGGCGCAGGAATTGCCCGAGTTCGACGGTGACCGCGGCGGCCGGCGCCACCAGAGCCGCCTGCAACTGGGCGACATGCCAGAGGCCTTCGGTCTCGGTGAACTCGGTCGGCACACCCGCCGCGCGCAGCTGCGCCACCAGCCGCGTGCACTGGTCGTGCAGCAGCTCGGCCTTGTCGGCCTGGACGTAGGTAGGCGGCAGTCCGCGCAGTTCGCCCAGCAGCGGCGCGTACCCGGCGTCCTTGCCGTCGCCGCGACCCAGGTAGGCCGCCGCGCAGGCCCGCGACCACGGCTTGTTGATGACCAGATCGCGGTTGCGGGTGGGGACCTCGTTCGGGTCGGTCCACGGCGCGATCAGGCCCAGGGCGGCCGGGGTCAGGCCGTGCCGGTCGCGCAGTCGCTCGGCCAGCGCCAGTGACAGCCCGCCACCGGCCGAATCACCGGCCACCGCAATGCGTTCCGGCCGGTAACCGGCCGCCACCAGTTCCAGGAACGCGGCCTCGGCGTCCTCGAGCGCCGCCGGGAACGGGTGCTCGGGGGCCAGCCGGTAGTCGGGAACCTGCACGGCGCAACCGGTTTCGCGGGACAGGTAGGCCGCCAGCGAGCGGTGCGTGAGCGGCGAGCCGACGGTGTAGCCGCCGCCGTGCAGATACAGCACGGTGGCGCTGTCGGAGACCGGCCCGACCGAGACGCGCTCGGCCGGGCGGCCGCCGAGGCGGATGTGCTCGACATGGGTGCCGCGCGGCGCGCGCTGCGCCACCGAACCCCAATCCATCAGTGCCCGCTGGACACCGAACGGGAGCCGGTGATGGAGCATGACCCGGAAGACCGGGTTCAGCACGGCTCGGACGACGGGCAACGGCAGTGTCACATCGGGCATGACCGAATGTCCTTCAGAATCGCTGTATTACGGCAGGAACCGCTTCTGCACGACCGCGGAGATCCGCTGGTAGTACGAAGCCGTGGTGCGCACGAACAGGTCGAGAGCCTTGGCCTCCCAGCCGATCAGCACGCGGCCGTAGCCCTTGCGGACCGCCTCGGTGATGGTCTGCGCGGCCATCTCCGGGGTGTGCAGGGCGAGCTTGCTGTCGAAGAGGCTCGCCAGATTCTTCTGGTCCAGGCCCTCGGAGACGGTGGCGTTGCGGGCGACGGCGGTCTTGATGCCGCCGGGGTGCACGCAGGTGACCTTGACCGGGGTGCCGCTCATCAGCATTTCCTGGCGCAGCGCCTCGGTGAAGCCGCGGACCGCGAACTTGGCCGAGTTGTAGGCGCTCTGGCCGGGGACCGCGATCAGGCCGAAGAGGCTGGACACGTTCACCACGTGGCCGTCACCGGATTCGATGAGGTACGGCAGGAACGCCTTGGTGCCGTTGACGACGCCCCAGAAGTCGACATCCATGATGCGTTCGATGTCCTTGAACGCGGTGTCGGTGACATTGCCGTGGTGGGCGATGCCGGCGTTGTTGTAGATCTGGTTGACCTTGCCGAAGTGCTTCTTCACCTCGTCGGCGTAGAGCAGCACGGCCTCGCGCTCGGCCACGTTCAGGCGATCGGACTTGATCTTGACGCCGAACTTCTCACAGCGCCGCACGGTTTCGGCGAGGCCCTCGGCGTCGATGTCGGACAGCGCCAGGTGCGCGCCCCGCTTGGCCAGGTTCTCCGCCAGCGCGCGGCCGATGCCGGAACCCGCACCGGTGATCACGCAGACCTTGTCCTTGAAGTAAGCATCGTTGCTCACGGTTACCGCTTTCGGTTCGTCAGGAGTGGGGGGTGTGACTAAACGGCCTGTGCGACAGGCCGGCGGGTGGTCTCGTAGGCCGCGACGTCGAAGTGCTCGAGCAGACTACGGAACCGGAAGGTGAAGTCCGGCCAGAGCGTGGTGTTGTTGCCGTGCTTGTCCAGGTACCAGGAGGCGCAGCCGCCGGTGCTCCACACCGCGCCCTCCAGCTTGCGCTGCAGACCCGCGTTGTACTCGTCCTGCACGTCCTTGCGGACCTCGACGGTGCGCAGGCGCAGGTTGTCGAACTGGGCGATGGCGTCGGAGATGTAGTTGATCTGCGACTCCAGCATGAACACCATCGAAGTGTGGCCCAGGCCCACGTTCGGGCCGAGCATGAAGAACATGTTGGGGTAGTTGTTGATCGCCGAACCCTTGTAGCCCTGCTGGCCGATGGCGTCGAACACCTCGGACAGGGTACGGCCGTCGCGGCCGGAAACCGTGTCGTAGACCGGCGAGTCGGTGACATGGAAGCCGGTGGCCACGATGATCGCGTCCACCTCGCGCTCGACGCCGTCCTTGGTGACGATGGCGTTCGGGCGGATCTCCTTGATGCCGTCGGTGACGACATCCACGTTCTCGCGGCTCAGGGCCGGGTAGTACTCGTTGGAGATCAGCATGCGCTTGCAGCCGATACGGAAGTTCGGGGTGACCTTCTTGCGCAGTTCCGGATCGCGGACCTCGGCGAACAGCTTGGCGCGGGCCACGGTCTCGAGGGCGAGCATGGCGGGCGGGAACTTGGCCAGGCCGACCACCTGGGTCTCGCGGGCGGCGTAGATGCCGGCGCGGTAGAGGCTGCGCAGCGCGGGAATGCGCTTGAGCGCGAACTTCTCCGGGGCCAGGTACTCGCGGTCGACGCGGGGCAGCAGCCAGGGGGCGGTGCGCTGGTAGACGTCCAGGTGCGCGACCTCGGCCGCGATGTTCGGGACGATCTGGATGGCGGAGGCGCCGGTGCCGATGACGGCGACGCGCTTGCCGGCCAGGTCGGAGTCGTGGTTCCAGCGGGCGGAGTGGAAGATCTCGCCCTGGAAGTCGTTGATGCCCTTGATGTCCGGCAGGTTGGGCTCGCACAGCGCGCCGACGGCGGACACCAGGATGTCCGCGGTGAACGGGCCCTGGCTGGTCTGGATCTCCCAGCGCGCCTCGGCGGCGTTCCACTGGGCGCCGGTCATCTCGCAGTCGAAGATGTGCTTGTCGCGCACGCCGTACTTGTCGGCGACGCCCTGGATGTAGCGCTGGATCTCCGGCTGCTTGGAGAACGAGCGCGACCACTCCGGGTTGGTGGCGAAGGAGTACGAGTACAGCTGCGAGGGGACGTCGCAGGCCGCGCCCGGGTAGGTGTTGTCGCGCCAGGTGCCGCCGACATCGTTGCCGCGCTCCAGCACGAGATAATCGGTGCGTCCCTGCTTGCTCAGCCGGATGGCCAGGCCCAGGCCCGAGAACCCGCTGCCGACGATGATCACGTGGGAGTGCCGGGCGGGCCGGTTGCCGACAGCTTTGTCTGTAACCTTGCGACTCATGTACCCGAGAATATGGTCTTATTGAGTGGGAGTCAATACTGTTATTGAGCGCTGGTCAATATTATTGACTCGTGTTCAGTAACTGTCGACCCCAGTCAGTACTGTCGGACAAGTGACCAAGGAGCGCGTCGTGAGCAGCAGACCGGACAGCCGGGCCAAACGCGTGCGCCTCAGCCCCGGCGAACGCCGCGAGCAACTGATCACCCTCGGCGCCCGCATGCTGCGCGAACGCGCCCTCGAGGACATCTCCATCGGCGAGATCGCCGCCCAGGCCGGCATCTCCCGCGGCCTGCTCTTCCACTACTTCCCCACCAAGCACGACTTCCACCTGGCGATCGTCAACCACGCCAATGCCGAACTCCTCGAACGCACCACCCCCGACCCCACCCTGTCGCTGTTCGACATGCTGCAGGACGCGATCGAGCGCTACATCGCCTACGTCACCGAGAACCGCACCTCGTATCTGGCGTTGCTCCGCGGCCCCGCCAGCGCCAGCCCGGAACTCGTGGCCCTCGTCAACGCCACCCGCATGGCCCTCGTCGACCGCATCCTCACCGAGGCCCCCATCCCCGCCGACGACCCCGACCGCCCCCGGCTCGCCTTGGCGGTCCGAGGCTGGATCGCCTTCGTCGAGGAAACCACCCTCACCTGGCTCCGCGAGGAACCCATCCCCCGAGAAGCCCTCGTGGACATGCTCGTAACCTCCCTGCCCGCCCTCGCCCTCAACGCAGATCTGGCCGCCGCCCTTCAGCAGTGAGCGCCGCCGCCGCGAGCATGAGCTCTGCCGCCAGTTGGCTGTGGACCACCAGCAAGCGGGCGATACAGCGAGCACGCCTGAAAAATCAGGTCACCCGGGCGTCTTTCACGAAAACATCCGTCAACTCGGCTGCCCGCCGCAGGTTTTCGAGATGACGAACCATGACATGTCGCTTCATCAGGCACACGGAACCGTCCGCGCCCAGTTCCTTCATCGCCTTGCCCACCGCGTCCACCCGCGCCCCGACCAGATTGCCCAGCTCCTCGTAGGACAGCCGCACGGTGAGCTCCCACCCGGCCGCCACCCGCCGCCCGTACGACTCGACGAACTCGACGAGCAGGCGCGCCAGCCGCACCCGCACCTGATGGTCGCGGAAATCCAGGCGGCGCTGATCCGACCAGGCCAGCCGGTCGGCCAGGGAACGGCACAGCACCAGGGAACCGTCGTGATGGGTTTCCAGGAAGGTCATGAACGCCGTGCCCGGGATGCGGTGCACGATGGTGGGCGTGCACACGGTCGCGGTGTTGGAGCGCAGCGAATCCGGCACCAGCGCACCGAGTTCACCGATCACGTCACCGCTGACCCGGATCGCGAGCAGCCGGCCGTCGGCCGTGGTGATCTTCACGCACGCCGACAACGAGCGGTCGCGCGAGCGCAGCAGATACACCATGCTGCCGGGATCGCCCTGCCGCATGAGAACCGTGCCCGGCGGGCCGTACGTCCGCGTCCCGAGCCGGAGCAGCGACCTCCGGGATCGCGGGCACAGCCGCTCCATGAAAGTACCTGTGGGCCAGGGCCAATTGCCCAGATGATCGTCGTCAGGTGAGTTCACCGTCGTATCCAGTTCCGTACCGCCGTTGGAAGCTGCCCCCGAACCCTCCACGGTAAGCGACCGAAAGGGTTTGTGGCACAGCGCGACGGTGGTGGACCCGGATCAGAGGGCGTGGGCGTCGAGCCAGGTTCGGGCCACGGTGGAGGGGATGGCGTTCTGGTCGCGGATCTGGTGGATCATGTCGGCGAGCTCGGTGGTGGTGAGTTCGCCTGCCACGTAGTTGAGTTTGCGGAGCTGCGGGTCGGTGAGGGCGGACTTGCGGAGGATGGGCGCGACCATGGCGGCACGGAAGGCGTAGTCGGGGTCGGAGAGGGGCGTTAGGTCGGCGCCGTCGCCGGGGAGGAAGGATGAGGGGCCGGGGAGGACTGCTAGGTCGATTTCGCCTTCGGAGAGGGCTTTTCGGAGGTCGGTGGGGGTGGTGAAGGCGACCCATCGGGTGATGGTGCAGTGGTAGACCGACTGCAGGGGGGTCAGGACATCAACTTCGGGGTCGAGGGGGGTGCGTTGCGCGTCCAGGGGGGCGCCGGTGTCGATGCCGAGGATCAAGCTGTCGCAGCGGGGGGCCAGGTCCTTCAGGGAGGTCGGGAGAGTCGTGGGGTGGGCGGCGGAGGCGACGATGGCGGGGCGCAGGTCGGTGCCGTCGGCGGGGTCGGAGGTGGCGACACCCTGCGGAAGGGCTTTGGCGAGGGCCGCATTCACCGCGTCCGGCTTGGTGACGGTGGCGGTGGAGTCGAGGGCGGTGAGGATGTCGCCGGTGATGTCGCCGAACAGGGCGAGGTCGCCGGAGTCGAGGGCGGCGAGCAGATCGCCGCGGGAACCCACCCGCTCCGCGACGCGGGTGTGCAGGCCGGTGCGGGCCAGTGCGCCCGCGTAGAGTTCGGCGATGATCCGGGACTGGGGCGAATCCCCTGCTCCCACCGTCACAACCGGACCGGCGTCCTTGCTGCCGCAGGCCACCGCGGCCACCGCGATCGCGGTGACGAGCGCGCCCCGGCCCAGTGTTCGCACGGCGCAAACCAATCGGTTGGATCCGGTCCCGGACGTGCGCGCGCGGCGCGACGGGCGACGGCGGGCGGCGCGGCGGCCGAGCGCCTGCGAGGGATGGGAGTCAGTGCCGGACACGCGCAACAGTCTGCCGCGCCGACCCTCGCGGCGGTGAAACCGGGCCGGACATCGGGCGTGCCTTTTCCGCCGGAAGCGTGAAACCGACCGTAGGTAGGCACCGTTCGCGGGATGAGACGGGCAATATGGACAGTTAGGTCTGTTCCAGGGGTGGTGACACCCCGCCCGCCGCAGGCATCCCGCTCGGAAGGACGACAGTGCAATCGCTCATCACCACGCGCGCCGATGGCAAGCGCATCTCCCGGACCGTACTCCGAATCCTGGCCGCGTCGGTCGCGCTGGCCGCCGCCATGGCACTGTCCGCCTGTGGCGACAACAAGTCCAATCCGCTCGGTGGGGGCGGCGGCTGCGGCGGCGACGCGAACAAGGTGACCGTCGGGTCCGCCAACTTCCCCGAATCCGAGACCGTGGCCGACGTCTACGCGGAAGCGTTGCGGGCCAACGGGTTCAGCGTCGACACCAAACTCAATATCGGCAGCCGTGAAGCGTACGTGCCCGCGTTGAAGCAGTGCGCCATCGACCTGATCCCGGACTACACCGGGAATCTGCTGCAATACCTGGACAAATCGAGCACCGCCACCACGCCCGACGAAGTGAACACCGCACTCGCCAAGGCGCTCGGCGATCAGCTCGCCATCGGCACGCCCGCACCCGGCGAGGACTCCGACGCCGTCGTCGTCACCAAGGCGACCGCCGAGAAATGGAATCTGACCAGCATCGCCGACCTGGCCGCACACTCGGCCGAGGTGAAACTGGCCGCGCCGGCGGAATTCTCCGAACGGCCGGGCGGGCTACCCGGCCTGAAGAAGAACTACGGACTCGACATCTCCGCCGGCAACTTCGTGCCGATCGCAGACGGTGGCGGCCCCGCCACCGTGAAGGCGCTGACCGACGGCCAGGTCACCGCCGCCGACATCTTCACCACCTCCCCCGCCATCGCCGCCAACAACCTGGTGGTGCTGACCGACCCCAAGCACAACTTCCCGCCGCAGAACGTGGTGCCGCTCTACAACACCGCCAAGAAGAGCGACAAGCTGACCAAGGTGCTCGACGCGACGTCCGCGAAACTCACCACCGCCGAACTCATCTCGCTCAATACCGCCGTCTCCGGCAGCAGCAAGACCGAACCGGCCGCCGCCGCCCGCCAGTGGGCCGCCGCGCAGGGGCTCGACCAGCCGATCGCATAAGGAGAGGCGGAACACGGTGTCCGACATCGAATTCACCGGCGTCAGCAAGACTTACCCGGACGGCAGCACCGCCGTCCACGACCTGAGCCTGCGCATCGAATCCGGGTCGTTCACCGTGTTCGTGGGACCTTCCGGCTGCGGCAAGACCACCTCCATGCGCATGATCAACCGGATGATCAGCCCCAGCCGCGGCGCCATCACCGTAGGCGGACAGGACATCTCCCGCGTCGACCCCGTCGAACTGCGACTCGGCATCGGGTACGTGATCCAGAGCGCGGGCCTGCTGCCGCACCGCACCGTCGTCGACAATGTGGCCACCGTGCCGGTGCTGCGCGGGCAGTCCCGCCGCGCGGCCCGGCGGGCGGCGCTGGAGGTGATGGATCGCGTCGGACTGGATCACGCTCTGGCGCAACGCTATCCGGCGCAACTTTCCGGCGGCCAGCAGCAGCGCGTCGGCGTCGCCCGGGCGCTGGCCGCCGACCCGCCCATCCTGCTCATGGACGAGCCGTTCAGCGCCGTCGACCCCGTCGTGCGCACCGAACTGCAGAACGAGATGCTGCGGCTGCAGGCCGAACTGCACAAGACCATCGTCTTCGTCACCCACGACATCGACGAGGCCATCAAACTCGGCGATCACATCGCCGTCTTCGGGCCCGGCGGGCACCTGCAACAACACGACGTCCCGCAGACCGTACTCGCCCGGCCCGCCACCGATTTCGTCGCCGGATTCGTGGGCCGCGACCGCGGCTACCGCGAACTGTCCTTCCGGGCCGCCGGCGCCGTACCCCTGCACGACCTCTCCACCGTCTCCCCCGAACAGGTGCCCGGCCTGCGGTTGGACAAGGGCGAATGGCGGCTCGTCATCGACGAGGCCAAGAAACCCATGGGCTGGATCGACACCACCGGCGTGGAAGGCGTCCGCGCCGGGCACGCGCTCGCCGACAGCATGGCCTCGGGCGGCTCCCTGTTCCCGCCCGGCGGCGACCTGCGGCAGGCACTCGACGCCACCATCTCCTCGCCCGCGGAAATCGGTGTCGCGGTGGACGATTCCGGCGGCGTGCGCGGCGCCATCTACGCCCGCGACGTGCTCGAACAGCTGCACCGGCAGCGCACCGCCGAGGACGCCGAACGCAATCGGGTCTTCTTCGAGGAGACCACGTGAAGTACCTGCTGGACAATGTCGGCGAGATCGCCGGATACGCCCGCACCCACTTGTGGCTGGCGCTGCTGCCGCTGGCGCTCGGACTGGTGATCGCGATCCCGGCGGGCGCGCTCGCACATCGGGCGCGCTGGCTGCGGCGGATCACCACCACCACGGCCGGGATCGCCTACACGATTCCGTCGCTGGCATTGTTCGTGATCCTGCCGCCACTGCTCGGGATCGGGGTCATCGATCCGCTGAATGTCGTTATCGCCCTGACCATCTACTCGGTGGCGCTGCTGGTGACGGCGGTGCCGGCGGCACTGGATTCGGTGCCCGACGCCACCCTCGACGCTGCCGACGCCATCGGCTACCCGCGCTGGCGGCGGGTGCTCACCGTCGACTTCCCGCTCGCGCTGCCCGTCTTCCTCGCCAACCTGCGAGTCGTGGCCGTCACCAATATCTCGATGGTGACCGTCGGCGCGCTGATCGGGGTGGGCGGGCTCGGCAAGCTGTTCACGCAGGGATATCAGCGTGACTATCCGGACGAGATCGTGGCGGGCATCATCGTCGTACTGGTGCTGGCCTTGATCGTGGACCGGGCGCTGTACCTGCTGGGCAAGGTGGCGACGCCGTGGCTGAAAGGGGCTGCGCGGTGAACCTTTTCGTGGACGCCTGGCACTTCCTCACCGACGGCGCGAACTGGTCCGGTCCCGCCGGGATCGGGCGGCGGCTGCTCGAACACCTCTGGTACAGCCTGCTGGCCGTGGGACTCTCGGCCGTGATCGCGGTGCCGATCGGCCTGCTGATCGGGCACACCCGGCGCGGGTCGGCGCTCATCGTCGGATTCGCGAACTCCATGCGCGCCCTGCCGACCCTGGGCGTGCTCACCTTCGTGGTGCTGCTCATGGGGCTGGGGCTCACCCCGCCACTGCTGGCGCTGCTCACCGTCGGCATTCCGCCGCTGCTGGCGGGCGCGTACGCGGGCATCGCCAACGTGGACCCCATCGTGGTCGACGCCTCCCGTGCCATGGGCATGAGCGAGCCGCGGGTGCTGCTGCGCGTCGAACTCCCCAACGCGCTGCCGGTGCTGCTCAGCGGCCTGCGCGCGGCCACCCTGCAGGTGGTGGCGACCGCGACCATCGCCGCCTACGTGAACCTGGGCGGGCTGGGCCGGTACATCTTCGACGGCATCAGCCTCTACCGCTACGACAAGGTGTTGGTCGGCGCGATCCTGGTGGCCGCGCTGGCGCTCGTCCTGGACGGTCTGCTGGCGTTCGTGGTGTGGCTGAGCGCGCCCGGGACCGGACGATTCGGCCAGCTCACCGCCCGGATCCGAAACAAGCGCATTGACCTTCCGGTGTGATCGGGGTCACGATGTCTCCTGGCACACCCATCCGAGACAGGAGGTTCGCAGTGAAGGCTCGCGACATCATGCACCGGAATGCGGAATGCATCCCCGCTGATGAGACGCTCGATCGCGCCGCGCAGATGATGCGCAACATGGACGTCGGCGCCCTGCCGATCTGTGACGGCGACCAGATGATCGGCATGCTCACCGACCGCGACATCGTGGTCAACTGCATCGCCATGGGACACGATCCGGGCAAGGTTCGCGCCGGAGACCTGGCCCAGGGCCGGGTGTGGTCGGTGGACGTCGACACCGACCTCGGAACCGTCCTCGACGTCATGGAGCAGAACCAGATCAAACGCATGCCCGTCCTCGACATGCGCAAGGGCAACAAGCTCGCGGGCATGATCTGCGAATCCGACCTCGCCAAGAACGTCAGCGACAAGCAGCTCGCCGCGTTCATCAGTGCCGTGGCGGTGCCGCACTAAATCCACGGGAAGCGTCCCGGTTCGCAGCGGATTCACAGGCAGTGACCGGAGAATTGCCGGGTGCAACCGGGACGCATTCTTGTCATCGAAGACGCCGAGGCCATTCGCGCCGCCGTGGGAGCCGGGCTCACCGCCGCCGGGCACGACGTGCTCGCGCGAGGCGACGGCGCGCTGCTGGAACAAGACCTCACCCGCTACCGGCCCGACGTGGTGGTGCTCGACGTCGGCCTGCCCGGGCGGGACGGGTTCGCACTCTTGGAATCGGTGCGGGCGCGCTCCGCGGCGGGCGTGGTCATGCTCACCGCCCGCGACGGCGTCGAGGACCGGGTCCGGGGACTACGCGCCGGATCCGACGACTACCTGGTGAAACCGTTCGACCTCACCGAACTCGTGGCCCGCGTGGACGCGCTGCTGCGGCGAATGGGGAAACTCCAGCGCCGCACCGTGATCGGCGACCTCGAGGTGACCGTGGACACCGGCACCGCGCGCCGGGGCGGACAGGAACTCACGCTCACCGCCACCGAGTTCAAACTGCTGGCGTACCTGGCGGCGCAGCGGGACCGGGTGGTGACCAAGACCCAGATCCTCACGGCCGTGTGGGGATACGACGACTACGACCCGAATCTGGTCGAAGTGCACGTCAGCGCGCTGCGGCGCAAGCTCGAGGAACACGGGGAGCGGGTCGTGCACACGGTGCGCGGGCTCGGGTACACCCTGCGGGCGCCGAAGTGAGGACGGTCTCGCTGCGTGGGCGGGTAACCCTCACCGCCGCACTGGTTTCCGGCATCGTACTGGTGCTGGTCGCGCTGAGCGTGCACGCGTTGTTCGGGCTGGTCGTCAACCGCAGCGAGAACACGGTGCTCACCGACCGAGCGCAGCTGGCCCGCGAGCTCGCGCAGAACGGGGTGACACCGGAAGATCTCGTCGCCCACGTCGACACCCGATCCGTGCGGGTGCGGCTCGTGCTCGCCGACGGCCGCACCTTCGGCAGCCTCGACCACCGGATCGCCGAGGACACCACCACCAAGACACGCCTCATTCGCTTGAGCGGGTCCGGTGAGATCGACGGCAGCCGACTCACCTTGCAGATCGACACCCCGCTGCTGGCCCGGGTGCAATCACGGCTGGGACTGCTGCTGACCGCGGCGACCACGTCCGCCATCGCGATCATCTCGCTCGCGCTGTGGTTCGGGATACGCCACGCGCTCGGACCGCTCGACGCCATGACGCGGCTGGCCCGCGACATCGCGCACGGCCACCTCGGACGACGGCTCGAACCGTCCCGCACCGACACCGAATTGGGGCGCACCGCGGCCGCGTTCGACGAAATGCTGGACGCGCTGGAAGGGGCGTTGCGCGACACCGCGGCCGCCGAGGCCCGGTCCCGCGCCTCCGAACAGCAGATTCGCGCGTTCGTCGGGGACGCCGCCCACGAATTGCGCACACCCATCACGGGAGTGCGCTCGCTCGCCGAAGCGGTCCTGCAACAGCCCACCGACACCGATCCCGAGGATCGACAGCGGATGCTGCTCCTCTTGGTCCGCGAGACGCATCGCGCGGGGCGGTTGGTCGATGATCTGCTCGACCTGGCACGCATCGACGCCGGGCTCCAGCTCCGGCGCGCACCCGTCGATCTGCGCGCGCTCGCCGCCGCCCAGCTCGACAGCATGCGAATGCTGCATCCGGACACCGAATTCCACCTCATCGGCGATCCCGTCACCGTGTCCGCCGATCCCGAGCGCGTCACGCAGATCCTCACCAATCTGCTGACCAACGCCTGCCAAGCCATGCGGGACCACGGCTCGGTCTCCATCGACGTGCGCGCCGCGCTGGACCGATCCTCCTCCAGCACAGTCGAAGTGACGATCTCCGACACCGGGCCCGGCATCCCTGCCGAAGCCCGCGAACGCATCTTCGACCGCCTCGTCCGCCTCGATTCCGCCCGCGACACCCGCCCCGACGGGTCCGGTCTCGGCCTGGCCATCGCCCGCGGTCTCGCCCGCGCCCACGGCGGCGACCTGGCCTGCATCGCCCCCGAACCCCGCGGCGCGCAGGGCGCGGTATTCCGCCTCACCCTCCCCGCCTGAAGATCACCTGAAGAAGCCCGCCGGCTTCAGGGAGGCTTCAGGTTCGGCGGGCAGATTCGACGGCGAACCCACCACACACCCTGGAGTGAGCATGAAACGCACCCTCGCCGTGGCCCTCGCCGGAGCCGCCGGAGCCGCCGCCATCGCCCTCGCGATCCCCGGCACCGCCTCCGCCGACACCCCCGCCTGCGGCCCCGCCGCCGCGGCCGCCGCGCGCGCCGACTCCGCCCCTAAGGTCGCCGCCTACCTGGCCGCGCATCCCGATGTCGCCGCCGAGATCGCCAAGGTCAAGGCGCTGCCCAAGGATCAGCGGCGGGCGGAGCTGAAGGCCTGGCGCGAGGCCAACCCGCAGCAGGCGCAGGATCTGAAGGCGGCGCGCCAGGCCGTCATCGACTACCACAAGGCTTGCGGCAAGCAGCACAAGTAACCGGTCATCGCGTGTGGGGCCCGGTCGAAACGACCGGGCCCCACACGCGTTTCGGGACCTCTAGACCGTCGCGGCCACAGGTGCGGCCGCGATCAGCCAGTTGCTGAACTCCGCGGCCAGATGCCACCGATGCTGCCGGATGAACCTCCCGGGCAGGCTCGCCGGAAACTGCACGGTGAGAAGCGCGTTCACAGCGCCGTCCTGATCGCGGAACTGATGACGGACGCCGCCGATGACCAGCCCGTCATCCAGAACCGCTTGCCCCGCGATCTGAATCGGATATCGCGGGTCGACCGGAACGGTCAGGGCATCGGTCGTGGTGTAGTCGACCAGGAACCGGGTCGGCATCGGCGATCCGCCGGTGGTCTCGACGACTTCCTGCCGTCCGTCGGGCAGCCCGCGGAGCAGATAGTGATCCGGGCAGGCGTCGACCATCTCGGCCTCACGGTTGTCGGCGACCAGATTCTCGAACCACGCGGCGAACCGTTCCGCGGAGTAGCCCGGGACCTCCAGGCGAATCGCGGAGTGCTTCGTCCGACCCCGGCTCATCGCCATCCCCACGCGGGCCATCCGCTCCGACCGGACCAGATCCCGCTCGAGCAGTGCGTAGATCCCGGCGTGCCCGAGTCGAATCTTCCAGTCCGTCAGCGTGACTCGCTGCACAGCGAGGGGCGCGGCGAGCAACTCCGCGATCGTGCGATCCGGCAGCAGTTCGGCGACAGCACGCTCCCCGAGCCGGGAGGCGAGCTTTCTCAGAACAGCACCGGCACGCCGCGATTCCCACGCCCGCACCTGATCTCGGGTGATCCGCCGTCCCCCCAGGTCCGCACGAATCTCGATGGGCTCGGCCATATCGTGTCCTCTCATCCCCATCCTTAACGCAAGAGAGCCTAGCATTAAGCCCGGTTCGATGGGAATGCTAAAGCCAGGATTGTTAGCTTTCGATCTCCGAAACTGTTATGAACAGGGCATGGATCAGCCCGGAGACCGCGAGAACCCGGAATCAAGCCCCCGCCGCAGGACCGGAGGCCGATCCGCCCGAGTCCGCCAGGCCATCCTCGCCGCCACCCTCGACCAGATAGCCGACCACGGCATCGAGGGCCTGACCATCACCGAGGTGGCCGCCCGTGCCGCCGTCGCCGAGACAACCATCTACCGCCGCTGGGGCACCCGCACCGCCCTCATCGCCGACGCCGTCACCGAACTGGCCGCCGAAACCAACCCCATCCCCGACACCGGCACCCTCCGGGAAGACCTCCGCCAACTGGCCCAGCAGATCGCCGACCTGATCTCCCGCCCCGGCATAGCCCGACTCCTCGGCACCACGGTCGCCCTCTCCCCGGACCCGGAAGTCGCGGCGGCTCGCCGCCACTTCTGGGCCACCCGCTTCGAACAGAGCTCCTCGATCATCCGACGGGCCATCCGGCGCGGCGACCTCCCCCCCGACACCAGCCCCGGGGACGTCATCGAAACCCTTTCCGCCCCTCTGTATTTCCGCCTTCTCGTCGGAGACCGCCCCCTCGACACCGCTTTCATCGAGCGCTGCACAGACCACGCCGTCACCCTCTACACCACCCCGGATCAACCGAGACGCGCCGCCAACCCACGCGGCCGCGATCTGCCTCACGCCACAGATGGTCAGTCGACCAGAAACGCGGATGATCAAAGACCTATCTGACATGGGTTCATTTCGGAATTGGGTCCGTGGAAGTAAACGGCGTGATCTAATTCCGCCAACTCGGGTGAATCCTGCCTCGATGACGATATCGAGGGCGCCCGGTGCGTGGGAGAAACGATGGTGGACAGAAGTATGCAGCGGGCGGCCGGATCGGTTGCCGCGTTTGCGGTGGCGGCCGGGTTCGCGGTCGCGGCGATGCCCGGCATGGCCTCGGCCGCGTCCGGGACAGTGACCTGGAACGACGGGAACAGCAAGTTCACCCGGACGGTGTCCAACACCAACCCGATCGCCGGCGAGGTCGTGACCGTGTCGACGAAGTTCGAGCGGACCGGCATCCCGGTGGAGTACATCTACTCGATCAAGGACGCGCACCCGACCTGCCTGACCCCCGTCGCGGGCTCGGCGAAGATGGGCGGCGACCAGGTCTCCATCGACACCACGCCGGACGCCGTCAGCGCCTCGTTCAGCATCGTCAAATACCCGGTGTACCCGAACATCTCGCCGAAGTCGCAGACCTTCGAGGTGCAGTACACCGTGGGCGTCAACTGCGCCCGCGACACCCCGCTGGCGACCTCCATGAGCTACAGCGGCTCCCTCGGCTCGGGCAACTACACCGACAAGGGCCCGGCCATCACCGTGTCCAGCGACGCCGTGTCGACCACCGTGCTCACCGACGTCAGCGGCGCCAAGATCAACACCCCGGTCACCCTGGAGGCCACCGTGTCCCCGGCCGCCGCGGGCGGCACCGTCCAGTTCAAGGCGGGCGACCAGGTCCTCGGCGATATCCCGGTCAACGCGAACGGCAAGGCCACCATCGTGTGGACCCCGGGCGCGGCGGGCTCGTACACCATCGGCGCGAACTTCTCCGGCCGCACCGGCGTCGCCGCCTCGTCCACCACCAAGGTGGTCACCGTGGCCGACGTGCCGGTCGACCCGGGCCCGGGCACCAAGCCCAGCACCGGATCCTTCGGATTCTGATCGCCGCCACGGACTCGGCCGGCTACCGGCCGAGTCCGTGCTGGTGCGCGAACACCACCGCCTGAATGCGGTCGCGCACACCGAGTTTGGCGAGTACCCGGGACACGTGCGTCTTGATCGTCTCCTCGCCGACACCCAGCGCGGCCGCGATCTCGCCGTTGCTGCGCGCATCGGCCAGCAACAACAGCACCTCCCGTTCCCGGGCGGTCAACTGCGCCAGCTCGGGCGGCTCCACCGGCGGCGCGATACCGAGCGCGAAACGTGTTGCGAGCCTACGCGTCATGGACGGGTCGATGACCGCGTCCCCACGCACCGCGACCCGGATCGCGGCCACGAGCTCTTCCGGGGGAAGACTTTTCAAGAGAAAGCCGCTCGCGCCCGCCGACAAGGCCCGATGCAGATTGGCCTCACTGTCGTAGGTGGTGAGCAGCAGCACCCGGGTGCCGCCCGCGGCGACGATCGCCTCGGTCGCGGCCAAACCGTCCAGCTTGGGCATGCGGACATCGAGAATCGCCACATCGGGATGCGTGCGGGCGGCTGCCTCGATGGCCGCGCGGCCGTCACCCACCTCGGCCACGCACTCCAGATCGGGGTGAGCGTCCACCACCGCGCGCAAGCCGGAACGGAAGACCGCGTGATCGTCGGCGATCAGGACCGTGATGCTCATGCGACTCCGATCGGGACGGAAACCCGGATATCCCAACGGGTTCCGGAGGAATCGGCACCGTGGACCACGGTCCCGTCGAACAGTTCGACACGGCGGCGGATGCCGTCCAGACCGCGATGCACATCCGCACCCGGCGCTCTGGCCGTGATCGGATTGGTCTCGCGAATCTCCACCGAGCCGGGCCGGTAGACGATTTCGAGCTCGGCCCGCTCGCCACCATGACGCAGCGCATTGGTCAGCATCTCCTGCACGACCCGATAGAGCATGACGTCGAGCGACTCCGGCAGCACCGGCGCCTCCCCCGAGACGGTCACGCGCACAGTCAATCCGGCATCCCGCACCCGGTGCACCAGATCATCGATATCGGCCAGCCCGGGCTGCCGCTCACCGTCGTCCTCGCGGCCGTGCAGCAGATCCAGCTGCCGCCGCAGATCCACCATCGCCGCCCGGCTACTGGACTCCACCGCATGGACCGACCCGGCCGCCGACTCGGAATCACTGCGCGACAAAGCCATTCGCGCTACGCCCGCGTGAATTCCGATCGCGCTCACATGATGCGAGATGACATCGTGCAGATCCCGCGCGATCGCCTCCCGCTCATCGGCCAGCGCCCGATCCAGCGCCGCCCGCTGCTCCTGCCGTCGCAGCCGCTCCCGCTGCTCCAATTCCGCGATATAGGCCCCGCGCGCCGCCGTGTACCGGCCCACCAGCCACGGCACCACCCCCGCCCCGAGCGCCGAGATCACCAGCCGCACAGGATTGTTCGTGCCCGCCAGTGCCGCCATCATGTTCACCGTCAACGCGCCGCCCGCCAGCAGCGTGACGGTCAGCACCGACACCACCCCGCTCAGCCACGCGCCCGCCTGATACCCGGCCACCAGGAACCCGACATCGAAAACCCTGGCGGTGAGCCCGTAATGGTGCGCGAACACCGCCACCGACACCTTCACCACCACCTGCGCCACCGCCACCGCGGCCGCCGTCGCCGCCGGAGCGGCCAGCGCCAGATCCGCGGCCACCGTGGCCACGGTCAGCACGGTGGCCGTCACCGGGGCCAGGCCGAACCCGCCGCACATCACCATCTGCGCACCGTCCAGCACGGCCGCCACCGCGGCCACCAGCAGCGACTGCCGAGCCAGTGACCTGGTCACATCCATGGCCGCACGCTACCGTCCGGACCCCTCCTCCCCCGTGTGGGGGACGACCGAATCCCGCGCCCGCGAACGCGGAAGGGGCGCTTCGTCGATGACGAAGCGCCCCTTCCGGCTCGGTTCAGCGTGCGACTACGCGACACCCTCGGCGCGGGCGGCATTGCCCACGGCCTCGGCGACCGCCGGGGCCACGCGCGGGTCCAGCGGGCTCGGGATGATCTTGTCCGCGGACAGCTCACCGGCGACCACATTGAAGATCGCCTCGGCCGCGGCCACCTTCATGCCCTCGGTGATGCGGCGGGCGCCGGCATCCAGCGCGCCCTTGAAGACGCCCGGGAAGGCCAGCACATTGTTGAGCTGGTTCGGGAAGTCGCTGCGACCGGTGGCCACGATGGACGCGTACTTGGCGGCGACGTCGGGGTGGATCTCCGGGTTCGGGTTCGACATGGCGAACACGATGGACTCCGGCGCCATGGACGCGATGAGCTCCTCGGCGATGGTGCCCGCCGACAGACCCAGGAACACGTCCGCGCCCGCGAGCGCCTCGGCCGGACCGCCGGTCACATTGCGCGGGTTGGTGCGCTCGGCCAGCGCGGTCTTGTACTCGTTCAGGTCGCCGCGATCCTTGCTCACGATGCCCTTGGAGTCGAGCACGACGATGTCGGAGACACCGGCGGCCAGCAGGATGTCGGTGCACGCGACGCCCGCGGCGCCCGCACCCGAGACCACGACCTTCATGCTGGACATGTCACGGCCCTGCACCGCGGCCGCGCCCTTGAGGCCGGCCAGCACCACGATGGCGGTGCCGTGCTGGTCGTCGTGCATGACCGGGCAGTCCAGCGCCTCGATGACGCGCTTCTCGATCTCGAAGCAGCGCGGGGCGGAGATGTCCTCCAGGTTGACCGCGCCGAAGCTCGGGCGCAGGCGGATCAGGGTCTCGACGATCTCGTCGGGGTCCTTGGTGTCCAGCACGAGCGGGATCGAGTCCAGCCCGGCGAACTTCTTGAACAGCGCCGCCTTGCCCTCCATCACCGGCAGCGAGGCGCGCGGGCCGATATCGCCCAGACCCAGCACGGCGGTGCCGTCGGAGACGACCACGACCAGGCGCTCGGCCCAGGTGTAGGTCTTGGCGAGGGACTCGTCCTCGGCGATGCCGAGGCAGACCTTCGCGACGCCCGGGGTGTAGGCGATGGACAGATCCCGCTGGGTCTCCAGCGGTGCGGTGAGTTCGACCGAAAGCTTGCCGCCAAGATGCCCGGCGAAAATTTCTTCCGTGGTGATGTCGGACAGGTTCGCGCCATTGGACGCGGGGGCCTCGGTGGCATTCACTGCTTCAGTCACGGGTGACACGCTTTCACTCCTGATCGGTTCGGACTCAACCGTTTGACGGTTACCGTTCGGTAATAGCTGTTTTTATGGTTTCGGTGCTCATATATATCTTTTCGCCGTGACGGAATGGTCGACGGCGGCACAGATCGTCGAGCGAGAACCGGAGGGGTGTGTCCGGACGAGACAGTCGGGGTGATCCCGGGTGAACCCGCGAGTCGGAGTTCGTGATCACCGAGTGTCCCGGGCCGGGCGGTGGCTGCGGCCGGGATCGGCCCATTCTGCCAGTCGCTGCGACGGGGTGCCAAATCGACCCCGGGTCCGTCGCGTCGCCTCACCATCGTTGAAGAGTAAGTCAGCCGCGTCACGCGCAGGTGAACGGAAACTCGCTGGTGGGAACCCGAACTCGGAGAACTGTCACAACCCGGTCGCGGGGACGGTTGTGAGGTTGTCAACGGGACTGTTCGACTGATCAGTAACCTACCGCCCGGTTCACGCCGGCGCCGCCTCGGCTACCACGGGTTGCGGTCGGACCCACACGGATTCGAGACCGCCGGAGAGCAACCGTACCCGCCAGTCGCTTCCCGCGCCGGGGTGGTCGGTACGCCGATGCATTCCCCGGGTCTCGGTCCGGGCCAGCGCCGAATATTTCGTCCAGCGCGCCACCGCGAGCAGTGCCGCGGCCTGCCGGGCCCACAACCGATCAGGACCTTTTCCGCCCAGCGCCAACTCCGCCCCCGGCCACAGGCCGTCCAGTTCGCCGATGCTGTCGCGCAGACTGCCGTCACTACGCCAGTAGCTGCGCCGCAGGGGCAGAGTGTGCTCCTGGACCAGTCCCACCACCGCGCGCGGATCCAGGCGGGACTTGTCCCCCAGGCCCACACCCGGCACCGGCCGCGCCTTGCCCAGCTTGCGCCGGGACGCCGCGAAACCGGCCGCACCGGCACCCGCCCACACCCCCGACGAGATGGACCACGCGCCGTTCTGGCCACCGAAACCGCTGACCGCGCCGGTGATCGGCTCCCGGGTGGTGACATCCCCCGCGCCGTAGAGGCCCGGCACGGTGGTGGCGCAATCCGGTCCCACCAGGCGCAATCCACCCGTACCGCGCACCGTGCCCTCCAGCACCGCGCCCATCGGCACCTGACCGGTCGGGCTCGGGCCCAGCCGCAGCAGCTCCGCGCGAACCCCCTCGGGCAGCTCGTCCAGCGCGGCATACACCCGCCGGCCATCGGCGATGGCCGCGAAAGCCTGTGCCCGCGAACCGCATCCCTGACCCCACAGCACCGACCGCGATTCGTCGTACAGAGTCGCGAAATGCATGACCTGGTCCGAGGCGAACACCGCCGACACCGGGCGACCCCCGAGCGGCCGGGAATCAGCCACCGGAGCCAGCGAATACGCGTTGGAGAACTCCATGCCCGACAGTTCGGCCCCGGCCTCCGCGCCCATGAGCAGGCCGTCCCCGGTATCCACATCGGTGCCGGCGCCGCCGGAGAGGAACGCGCAGCCGCCGGTCGCCAGCACCACCGCGCGGGCGCGGACGATCCAGGTGGGCGAGTCGCCGTGCAGCGCCACGCCCGCCGCGCCGGACACCACGCCGTCCTTGTCGGTGATCAGCTGCAAGGCCGGATGGTGGTCGAGGATGCGGACCCCCGCGATCACCATGCTGCGCCGCAGCCTGCCCAGATACTTCGCGCCGTCGAGGTAGACCCGCGCCGGACGCTCCGCGTGTTCGCCCTGAAAACGGAAGCCGCCGTGCACCAGCTGGCCGACCCGCCGATGCGTCTCCTCCAGCACCCGGTACATCCAGTCCGGTTCGCCCAGCCCGCCGCCGTGCGCGAAGTTCTGCCGCACAGCCTCCTCGCGGGCCGCGCCCGACGGGATGTTCCACAGGGTGACCCCGCCCCGCGCAGTCGGCCCGCTGGATCCACAGCGGGCCTTGTCGACGACCAATACCCGCGCGCCCGCGGCGGCCGCGGCAAGGGCGGCCCAGCATCCGGCCGGGCCACCTCCCAGCACCAGCACATCGGCGTCGAATTCGGTCATAACGACAAATGTTCGACGACAGTTCAACTCGCCGCAACCGTTATGCGTATTTCAATTCCACCACTGCGCCCACAGCAGATATCCCGCTATCCCGAAAACTGCCAAGCATCCGAAAAAAGCGGCAAAACCTTGACGTCTATCCGCATAAATCTGGGCGGCGACAACCGCGAGCGCGGCGGCCACATGCCATGTCACCGACTCCGCTCCGGGGCCCGGAAAACCGCGGCGAGCACCGATGCTCGCGGCCCCGGCGACCGTGACCGCCAGCACCACCGTGCCCCCGGCGACGATCCCGCTCAGACCCCGGAACACCTTCACGCGGTGATCACCGGAACCCCACTGGCTTTGCCCACAATTTCCTCGAATTGTGTTGGGTCGGTGGTGAATTCACCGAGCCGAATGGTCTTGTTGGCGCCGTGGTAGTCGGAGGATCCGGTGGTCAGCAGCCCCAGCTCCGCGGCCAGCCCGCGCAGCACCGCACGGTCGGCCTCGCTGTGATCGATGTGGTCGATCTCCAGACCGCCCAACCCGAACTCGGTCAGCTCGCGAATGTGGTCCAGCGCCAGCAGCCGCCCCCGCTTACGGGCGCGCGGATGCGCCACCACCGACACCCCGCCCGCCGACGCCACCATCTCGACCGCCCGCCGCAGCGGCGTGTCGGCCTTCTCGACGTAGTACCGGCCATGCGGGGCCAGCAGATCCTGGAACGCGGCGTCCACCGTCGGCACAACGCCCGCGGCCACCAGCGCCCGGGCCAGATGCGGCCGGCCCGCCGACGGGCCCACCGAGGCCATCACTTCCTCCGGATCGATGGGCAGGCCGTCCGCGGCCATCTGCTCGGCCATGGCGCGCAACCGCACCACCCGCTCGGCGCGCAGCCGCTCCCGCTCCTGCGCGAAGGACTCGTCGGTCGGATCGAACAGGTAGGCCAGCAGGTGCACCGGCACCGGGTAACCGTCCTCGCCGAGCCCCACACACGACATCTCCATGCCCCGGACCAGCGTCAAACCCGGCGGCAGGGCGCCGACGGCCTCGGCCCAGCCGGAGGTGGTGTCATGGTCGGTGAGGGCCACCACGTCGAGACCGGCGGCGGCAGCCTTCGCGATCAGTTCGGCCGGGGTGTCCGTGCCGTCGGACGCGTTGGAATGGGTGTGGAGATCGATGCGCACCCCACCTATCTTGCCTGCGGCGCAAACGATCACCCCGACCCGGGACGATTAGCATCGTTGATGTGTCCTCCTTACCGCCGCTGCCCTCGTTCCACTGGCCCGGGCGGCCCGGCGAACCGGTGCCCGCCACACCGGCCGCACCGCACGGCACGATCGTCGACTGCGCCGTCTACGTGGACGGACAGCGGCTGTGGGACCGGTGCACCTACAAGAACGCCCTCGCCGAAGTGCGCGAACGCAAAGCGGGCTTCGTCTGGCTGGGTCTGCTCGAGCCCGGCAAGGAGCTGATGACCGACGTCGCCGAGACCTTCGGCCTGCACTCGCTGGCTGCCGAGGACGCGGTGCACGCCCACCAGCGTCCGAAACTCGAACGCTACGACGACATCCTGTTCCTGGTCATGCGCACCGTGCAGTACCTCGAGCACGAGCTCAAAACCGTCGCCGAGATCGTCGATACCGGCGAGATCATGGTCTTCACCGGACCCGACTTCGTCATCACCGTGCGCCACGGCGAGCACGGCGGGCTGGCCGGACTGCGGAAAGACCTGGAAGCCGACCCCGCGCAACTCGCGCTCGGCCCGGGCGCAGTGCTGCACGCGGTAGCCGACCACGTCGTCGACACCTATGTCACCGTCACCGCCGATATCGAGGAAGACGTCGACGCCATGGAGGAAGAGGTCTTCACCCCCGCCAACAAACTCCAGATCGAGGCGATCTACCAGCTCAAACGCGAAGTGGTGGAACTACGCCGAGCCGTGAAGCCCCTACAGCTACCCCTGCAGGTGCTCACCCACGACACCACCCTGCCCCTGCCCAAGGAGATTCGGCGCTACCTGCGCGACGTCACCGACCACCACACCGCGGTCACCGAGCAGATCCTCGACTTCAACGAATCCCTCAGCGCCCTCATCAATGCCGCGCTGGCCAAGGTGAGCGTCCAGCAGAACACGGACATGCGCAAGATCTCGGCGTGGGCGGCCATGGCCGCGGTGCCGACCGCCATCGCGGGGATCTACGGCATGAATTTCGATTTCCTACCGGAGCTCCGATGGCACTACGGCTATCCCATCGTGATCGGTGTCATGGTGCTGCTGTGCACGATGCTCTACGTGAATTTCCGTCGGAACAAATGGCTTTGAGCAACCCCGCGGCGCGCTAGAGGCTCGCCGCCGGACGGGCCGGGTCGCGGACGTCGATGCCCGCCTCGGCCCACGCGTCCCGCAGCGCCGCCGCGCCGCGGATGCGCACCCACGCCGCCTCGGTCGCCGTGATCGGCGCGACCGTCAGGAAGCGCACCGGGTCCGCGGGATCGGGCAGCACCACCTCCGGGATCTCGCTGTCGCCCAGCAGGACCGCCGTGAACGGCGCGTTGGCCCAGATCGGCTCGCCCAGGTCCAGCAGCGCGTCCGCCTGCAACACAACGCCTTCGACCGCGGGCGCGGCCACCAGCACGCCGAGGGTCCGGGTCAGCCCCGAACCCGCCCCCGCGCCGCCGCGCAGGGTCAGCACCAGCTCCGCGCGCGGGCCCCGGACCGGATCGGCCAGCGCCGCCGCCGGATCGGTCATCGGATGCCGGGAGCCGCCCAACGTCGAGTAGTGCACGAACTCGCCGTCCGGGATGCGCAGGATATCGATGGGCTCCAGACCCAGGAACGTCACCGACGCCGCGTCCGCGGACTCCACCCCGAAGTGACCGAGCACCGCGGCCCGGACCTTGTCCAATACCTCCATCGATTCAGATGGCCAGTCTGGCGAGCATGTCGCGCGCCTGCTCGGCGGTCTTCGGATCGCACAGCACGTCGTAACGGCCCGCCACCAACTGCATGGTGGAGGCGAAGTCGCGCTGGCCCCGGGTCGCCGCGTACGGGATGGACGCGGAGATGAGACCGAAGATGATGCCGCCGACCAGGCCGACCACCAGCGGGCCCAGCGTGCCGCCGGTGGTGAACATGCTCAGCAGCAAGCCTAGGAACAGGCCGAGCCAGGCACCCGAAACCATGCCGCCGCCAATGACTTTGCCCCAGGTCAGCCGGTACAGCACGCGCTCGACCTGCATGAGGTCGACACCGACGATGGTCACGCCCTCCACCGGGAACTGGTTGTCGGCCAGATAGTCGACCGACCGCTGCGCCTCCGCGTAGGTTGGGTAGGAGCCGATCGGCCAGCCCGACGGCGGCGTCGGCAGGGCGGGCTGCCGGCCCCGGCTCGCATTCCCCATGGGATTCGTCATGACTCCATCATGCTATTTCCGGCCGACACCTGCCCGATCGCCGGGCCGGATTCACAGAGCTCGCGCGGTTCGCGCCATGCCGGCGGCCCGACCTTTGTCAGCGATCACCTGAGCCATCTTGGCGCTGGCCTCGTCGATCATCTCGTCCCCGAGCATGACCGCGCCACGCGCGCCGCCCTCGGCGGAGGTGTGGAAGGCGTACGCGTCGAGGATCTCCTCGGCCCGGTCGTAGTCGGCCTGGCGCGGGCTGAAGATCTCGTTGCACGCGGTGATCTGGTCCGGGTGCAGCACCCACTTGCCGTCGAATCCCAGTGCCGCCGTGCGGGCGGCGTTGCGGCGGAAGCCGTCGATATCGCGAACCGCCAGGTAGGGGCCGTCGATGGCCTGCAGGCCGTGGGCGCGGGCCGCGAGCAGGATCGTCATATAGATGTGGTGATAGGCGTCGCCGGGCTCGTAGCCCTCGGGCTGCTCGCCCACCACGAGGGTGCGCATATTGATCGAGGCCATGAAGTCGGCCGGGCCGAACACCAGGGTCTGGACCCGCGGGCTCGCGGTGGCGATGGCGTCGATATTGCGCAGGCCCAGGGCGTTCTCGATCTGCGGTTCGATGCCGATCCGCCCGACCGGCAGGCCGTTGGCCTTCTCCAGTTGGGTCAGCAGCAGGTCCAGCGCCCGCACCTGGCCGGCATCGGTGACCTTGGGCAACAGGATGGCGTCGAGTTCGGAGCCCGCGCCCTCCACCACCGTGATGACATCGGCGTAGGTGTACGCGGTGGTCCAGTCGTTGACCCGGACCACGCGGATCTGGGAACCCCAGCCGCCGGAATTGAGGGCCGCCACGATATTCGCCCGCGCGGCCGCCTTCGCCGCCGGTGCGACCGCGTCCTCGAGATCCAGGAACACCTCGTCGGCGCCCAGCCCCTTGGCCTTCTCGATCATGCGCGGGTTACTGCCGGGTACGGCCAGTACCGATCGGCGCGATGTCATGGGTCACTCCTTCTCGTGGCGCGGCGTTTCGGACGCGCTGGACCCACTAGCCTTATCAAACATGGCAGCGACGAAGGTTTTCGCCGCCCGGTTGGCGGGCTTGGTGGTACTGGGACCGGACGGCGAGTCTATCGGCCGCGTCCGCGACATCGTGATCTCCATCCGATACGACCGGCAGCAGCCCCGGGTACTGGGCATTCTCGTCGAACTGCCCACCCGGAAGCGGATTTTCGTGCCCATGCTGCGGGTGCAGGCCATCGAACCCGGCGCGATCACCCTCACCACCGGAACCATCAGTGTGCGCCGCTTCGAGCAGCGGCCGGGCGAACTGCTGGCCATCGCACAGATTCTCGACTCCACCGTGCGCGTCGCCGACCCCGAACTCGAACATCTGGCGGGCGTGGACGTGGTGGTGGTCGACCTCGGCATCGACAAGGGCCGCACCCGCGACTGGGTGGTGTCGCGGGTCGCGGTGCGCGAACGCCGCCGCCTCGGTGTGGGTTTCGGCCGCCGCGGCGCGGTGCACGTGGTCGACTGGGCGCAGGTGCGCGGGCTCACCCAGACCGAACTGAACATGCCCGGTCAGGACGTCACCCAGCTGCTGGGACAGTTCGAGGGCATGCGGGCCGCCGACGTCGCGCACATGCTGCGGGAACTGCCGCTCAAGCGCCGCATCGAGGTGTCCGCGGCCTTCGACGACGAACGCCTCGCCGACGTGGTCCAGGAACTGCCCGAGAACGACCAGGTGGAACTGCTCGAGCAGCTCGGCGTGGAACGCGCCGCCGACCTGCTCGAGGCCATGGACCCCGACGACGCGGCCGACCTGCTGGGCGAACTGCCCGCGGGCGAGGCGGAATCGCTGCTGGCGCTGATGGATCCGGAGGATTCCGAACCGGTCCGCCGCCTGCTCGAGCACGCGCCCTACACCGCGGGCGGTCTGATGACCCCGGACGCGGTGGTGCTGACCGCCTCCACCACCGTCGCCGAGGCGCTGGCCCGGATCCGAGATCCCGAGCTCACCCCGGCGCTGGCCTCCATGGCCTTCGTGGTGCGCCCGCCCACCGCCACCCCGACCGGCCGGTACCTGGGCTGCGTGCACTTCCAGCAACTACTGCGGGAACCGCCGGCCAACCTGGTCGGCGGCATCGTGGACACCGATCTGGTGCAGCTGCGCCCCGATGCCCCGCTCACCGCGGTCACCCGATATTTCGCCACCTACAACCTGGTGTGCGGACCGGTGGTGGACGCGGAGAATCATCTCTTGGGCGCCGTCAGCGTCGACGACGTGCTCGACCACCTGCTCCCCGAGGACTGGCGTGAGCAGGACGAGGACAATCACGACGTGCACGGGATGCCTGTGATCGAAGGGACGGGAGGCCGCTCATGAGCGAACGGCTCGACAAATCCAGTGCGCGCCAACGCCTGGAGACGCCCCTCGAGAATCGCTTCCGCGGCTTGGACTGGGACGCCGAGGCACTCGCGGTCACCAGCGAGCGGATCGCCCGATTCCTGGGCACGGGCCGCTATCTGGTGATCCAGACCGTCATCGTGGTGGTGTGGATCCTGCTCAACGTGTTCGCGCTGCGGCTGCAGTGGGACCCGTACCCGTTCATCCTGTTGAACCTCGCGTTCTCCACCCAGGCCGCCTACGCCGCGCCGCTGATTCTGCTGGCGCAGAACCGGCAGGACAACCGCGACCGCGTCTCGCTCGAGGAGGATCGGACCCGAGCGGCCCAGACGAAGGCCGACACCGAGTTCCTGGCAAGGGAGCTGGCCGCCCTGCGACTCGCCGTGGGTGAGGTCGCCACGCGCGACTACGTGCGCAGGGAACTGGACGATATCAAGGAAACCCTGGTCAGATTGGAGAAACTGGCCGCCGACGGGGAGATCGTCCAGTCGCGGAAAGCAAAGAAGGGTACCGAGCGAAAGGCCAACGAGGTCGCGATTTCGGCACAGAAAGATGGCGACTGACCACAGAAGTTGTACCGAACAAGCTGACTCATGGGTAACCTGGATCACGTTGTTCCGAGCGACCGACCCAGACACTGCCGCAGCACACGTGTCACCACGGGGCTCCGGCCGCACGACTGAGGGGATTGTGTGGTGGCGAAGAGAATTTCTGCTCCGGTGACAGCGTCTGCGCTGTTGATAGCGGGCCTGGTCACCGCCGGTTCCGCCACCAACACGACGGTCCACCCCGTCGCCCCGCAGGCCGCGCCCGACGCCTTGCTCGCGGCCTCCGCCGCGACCAACGCGAGTCTGAACACGCCTGTGGACACGCCGTCGGATCGGCTCGTCGGACTGGTGCCGGCTGCTCCGGAGGCGCCCCGCAAACTCAGCGCAATGACTCCGCCCGCGGACGGCATGCCGCTCTTCGGCGGCACCGTCCCGCTGCGCGACATCGCCCTGCCCGGCGGCGGCGGACTGCTCGGCATCCCGGAGATCGTGCTGGCCGCCTACCGCAATGCCGAACTGGCGCTGCAGTCTTCGGACCCCAACTGCCATCTGCCGTGGTACCTGCTGGCCGGTATCGGCCGCATCGAGTCCAACCACGCCAACAACGGCCGCACCGACGCCGCGGGCACCACGGTCACCCCGATCTACGGTCCGGCGCTGGACGGGACACTGCCCGGCAACGAGATCATCAAGGCCGCCGACGGCAACTACGTGCGCGCCGTCGGGCCCATGCAGTTCCTGCCCAGCACCTGGTCGCTGTACGCCGCCAACGGAAAGGGCAGCGGCACACCCGATCCCAACAACGTCTTCGACGCCGCGCTGGCGGCCGGGAAGTACCTGTGCTCGGGCGGCCTGGATCTGGCCGACTCGCAGCAGCAGCTGCGGGCGGTGCTGCGCTACAACAATTCGATCTCCTACGCGGCCAATGTGCTCAGCTGGGCCAACGCCTACCGGACCGGCGGCGCGCCGCAGCAGGTGAGCATCTCGCCGGATCTGGTGCCCAACAACTACGTTCCGGTCAACGGCCCGGACATCACGGTGGCCTCCACCACGATTCCGGCCGGACCCGCGCCGGAGGGCGCCCAGCAGACGGTCGTGACCACCACGCCCGGCGCGACCCAGGTGATGATCACCATCGCGGGCCTGCCGCCGATCCCGTGCGGCATCTTCTGCCCGGCCACCCCGGCCGTGCCCGCCAATCCCTGTGAGCAGGTGGCGGTTCCGGCGCCGGCGCCGGATCAGAAGCCCGCCGACGCGGCCACCGACCCGGCCGCCGAGGATCCGGCCAAGCCCGCCGACGCGCAGCCCGCCGACCAGAAGCTGGGCCCCGACGGCAAGCCGTTGCCCAAGGATCAGCCCATCATCACCACCTGCACCGCGCCGGTGCAGCAGGCCGAGAACAAGCCGCAGGATCAGCCGCAGCAGGGTGTCCAGCAACCGCGGGACCAGCAAACGGTGACGCCGTCCAAGACGCCGGAGGCGCAGCCGCAGCCGCCCGCGGACGCCGCCCCGGAGGTCGTCGATCCGACCACTCCGGCGCCCGGCATCACGCTGCCGTTCGGCATCACGATCCCGCTCCCGGCTCCGGCCCCCGCGCCGGTTCCGTAACGAAGGTGTGATTCGCGAGTTTCGGCGCGTCGCTCCGGAACTCGCGTTTGACTAGGCATTCCTTCAAAACCTGAAAGTTGATCACGAAGATGTAACAAGAAGGTCTCGGATGAGGTAACGTGACCTGTGTTGCATCTCCCCGGTATCAACCGATGGCAATGGAGGGTCACCACACAGTGGGTCGTCACCGTAAACCCCCGGTCCCCAGAGTTCGTCGTGGATCGGTCATCGCATTGACCGGGCTCGTGCCCGCAGGGCTCGCCACAGTTACCGGAGCGGGTGATGGCCACATCACCGACAAGCTCGCGGCAACCTTCCAGCACCAGTTCGGCGGCGACGAAGACCAGCCACCCGCACCGGAGGCGGCCCCGCCCGCCGCCCCAGCCCCCGAACCCCTCCTGCACGAAGCCAAACAGGTTGCGCCCGTGGGCCCGCCGGAGATCAAGTCCGTCGCGCTGCCCGAGGGCCGGGTGCCCGCCGCCCGCGCCGCCGGACCGCTCGGCATGCCCGGCATCGCCCACGACGCCTACCAGAACGCCGAACACGTGCTGGCCGTGGAGAACCCGACCTGCAACATGCCGTGGAACCTGCTGGCCGGCATCGGCCGGGTGGAATCCACGCACGGCTTCGGCGGCAAGGTCGACGAGGACGGCAATCCGCTGCAGCCCATCTACGGCCCGGTGCTCGACGGAAGCCTTTACGGCAACAACGTCATCCAGACCTCCGACGGCGGCGACCTGGACGGCCTGTCCGGCAGCTACCGCCGCGCCGTCGGGCCCATGCAGTTCCTGCCCGAGACCTGGCGCAAGTACGCGGCCGACGGCAACGGGGACGGCATCGCCGATCCGCAGAACATCTACGACGCCACGCTCACCGCGGGCAAGTACCTGTGCTCGGGCGGCCTCGACATGCGTGACCCGGGCCAGCAGACGCGGGCCATCCTGCGCTACAACAACTCGATGGCCTACGTCGCCAATGTGATGGCGTGGGAGACCGCGTACGGCTCCGGCATCGCTCCCTCGGCCGCCGCCCTCCCCCGCATCTGACACCCGCCCCGCATCTGACATGAGTGTGCCCCGCATCGGGGCGCGAAACCGGCGCTCCTAGACTTGGGCCCATGCCAGTGGTTACGGAATCGGATGTGCGGGGCGCGCTCGCGAAGGTGAACGACCCGGAGATCCGGAAACCGATCACCGAGCTGGGCATGGTGAAGAGCGTCGACGTCGGCGCGGATGGCGCGGTCAAGGTCGTGATCTACCTGACCACCTCGGCGTGCCCGATGAAATCCGCCATCCAGGAACGGGTCACGAAGGCCGTCAACGACGTGCCCGGAGTCGGCGCCGTCAGCGTCGACCTGGACGTGATGAACGACGAGCAGCGCACCGAGCTGCGCCGCAAGCTGCGCGGTGACGCCGCCGAGCCGGTCATCCCGTTCGCCCAGCCCGGATCGCTCACCCGTGTGTACGCGGTCGCCTCCGGCAAGGGTGGCGTCGGAAAGTCCTCGGTCACCGTGAATCTCGCCGCCGCCATGGCCGCGAAGGGCCTCTCGGTGGGTGTGCTCGACGCCGACATCTACGGCCACAGCGTGCCGCGCATGCTGGGCACCGAGCAGCGGCCCACCCAGGTCGAGCGGATGATCATGCCGCCCATCGCGCACGACGTGAAGGTCATCTCGATCTCCATGTTCACCCAGGGCAACACGCCCGTGGTGTGGCGCGGCCCGATGCTGCACCGCGCGCTGCAGCAGTTCCTGGCCGACGTCTTCTGGGGCGACCTCGACATCCTGCTGCTGGACCTGCCGCCGGGCACCGGCGACGTGGCCATCTCGCTGGCCCAGCTGATCCCCAATGCCGAGATCCTGGTCGTCACCACCCCGCAGCTGGCCGCCGCCGAGGTCGCCGAGCGCGCGGGCAGCATCGCCCTGCAGACCCGGCAGCGGATCGCGGGCGTCATCGAGAACATGTCCTGGCTGGATCTGCCGGACGGCTCGCGCATGGAGCTGTACGGCTCGGGCGGCGGTCAGACCGTGGCCGACAACCTGACCCGCACCATCGGCGCGAATGTGCCGCTGCTGGGCCAGATCCCGATCGAGCAGCAGCTGCGTGAGGCCGGCGACGAGGGCACCCCGATCGTGCTGCGCGCGCCCGAGAGCCCCTCGGGCAAGGCGCTGCTGGACATCGCCGAGAAGCTCTCGGTCCGCCGCCGCGGCCTGGCGGGCATGTCGCTGTCCATCGACACCACCCGCCACCTGTAGCGAAGGGGCCGTGCGGAATTCGACGGCCGAATTCCGCCGGGGTGTGGGCAGCCGCCCGCGACGGTGACCCCTAAGCTCGGGGCATGCTCACCATGCTGCTGTACGTGCTGATCGTCGGACTGGTCGCCGCCCTGCTGTTCCTGGTGGCCAGTGCGATCTTCGGGCGGTCCGAGGAGCTCGGGCCGCTGCCGGAGGGCACCACGGTCACCGTGCTGCCCGTGGCGGGCATCAGCGGGACCGATGTGCGGGCGCTGCGCTTCCAGCAGGTGTTCCGGGGGTACAAGGCCGGTGAGGTCGATTGGGCGTTGACCCGGCTCGCCGCCCGCATCGACGAACTCGAGGGTCAGCTGGCGCAGGCGACGGCCCCGGCGGACGCGCCCGAGGAGACGCCACGCCCGGACGGCGAACGGGAAGTTCCCGAAGTGCTGACGGCCGATCCCGCCGAGCCGGGCCCCGAGGCCACTCGATGACCGTGCCCGTGGAATCCGACGGACGAATTCGGTGCGGTTGGTCGGAGGGTTCGCAGCTGTACCGGGAATACCACGATCAGGAGTGGGGTCGCCCGTTGCACGGCGATGACGCGCTGTTCGAACGGGTGTGCCTGGAGGCCTTCCAATCGGGGCTGGCGTGGATCACGATTCTGCGCAAGCGGCCCGCGTTCCGGGCGGCATTCGCGGGCTTCTCCACCGAGCGGGTGGCGGGGTTCGGAGAGGCCGATGTGGAACGCCTGCTGACCGACCCGGGCATTGTTCGCAATCGAGCCAAAATCGAGGCCAGCGTCCACAATGCGCGGGTTGCCCGGGATCTCGACGAGAGTCTCGACACGCTGCTCTGGAGCTTTGCCCCGGCCCCGCGGAAGCGGCCTCGGAAAATGTCCGATGTGCCCGCTGTCACGCCCGAATCCACCGCTCTCGCAAAAGAACTCAAGCGGCGCGGGTTCAAATTCGTGGGACCCACCACGGCGTACGCACTCATGCAAGCGACAGGGATGGTAGACGATCACATCGCCGATTGCTGGGTGAATGTGGGGACACGCTGAACGCCACGTCGGTCGGTTTTTGGAACTCAGGTACCCGCCCCGATCCGCGATAGGGAAGAATGGGCAAGGTGTAGCCCGCCACATACCGGCGGGCTGCCTGGTTGGTGACAACTGGAGTTCCATGAAAGTGCGCAGCAGACCGCGCAGATCTGGAGGGAGCAGAGGATGGCGGCCATGAAGCCCCGCACCGGGGACGGTCCCCTCGAGGCAACCAAGGAAGGGCGTGGAATCGTGATGCGGGTTCCACTCGAGGGTGGCGGGCGTCTGGTCGTCGAGCTCACGCCGGATGAAGCCGCGGCGCTCGGTGACGAACTCGTCAAGGTCACCAGCTGATCGCTGCCGGTGAGCCCAACCCGGGGGCTCCTCCCCGGAGCCCCCGGCTTACCGGTATCGCGGTGAACGACAACACACAGCACCCCATAGTCGGCACGGACCAGCGCTCCCCCGCGGATCGGCTTCTGGCCTGCGCCGACCTGCTGGCCTGCCCACAGTGCGGCCATCCCCTGACGGCCGGCGTCGACCCGGCTGCCGACGACTCGCCGACCCGAACCCTGCGCTGCCGGCTCGGCCACAGCTACGACCTGGCCAAACAGGGCTACGTCAGCCTCCTCACCGGCGCGTCCACCAAGATGACCGGCGACACCCCGGCCATGCTCGACGCCCGCGCCGCCTTCCAATCCGCCGGCCACTTCGCCCCGATCGCCGCCGCCCTGGCCGCCGCGATCGCGACGCCCCTGCCCGGCCGCGCTGCCGACACCTCACTATTCGGAGCGGACTCGCCCCCGGCTGCCGCTGCCACCGACGCCCGACCGGCCCCACTGCGCGAGGACGGGGCGGCGACCCCCACCGCCCTCCGCAATTCGCGCAAATCCGGCACCGACTCGGCATCCCGCCATCATCGAGCCCGCGCCGGTATCGCCACGCCCGGAATGTCGGTCGCCACCGCCTCCGCCGCACGACTGGCCGCCACGCTCCTGTCCGGCGAGACGGCCGCGACGGGCGGCGGGCGCACCGAGGCCCCCGGCACGCCGGAAAGTCCGGTCGGCAGCCGGTCCTGGGCGGGGCCGGACCCGGCGGCGGAATCGCCGACGCCCGTTCGGATTGAAGCGGCCGATCGCGGTCTCGCGGTCCTCGAGATAGGCGCGGGCACCGGCTACTACGTGGCCGCGGTACTGGACGCGCTGCCCGGAGCGCGCGGCATCGCCCTGGATGTGTCGAAGGCAGCTGCCCGTCGGGCGGCTCGGGCTCATGTGCGGGCGGGGTCGGTGCTGGCGGACGCGTGGCGTGGGCTGCCCGTGCCCGACGGGGTGATGAGCGCGGTCGTGTCGGTGTTCGCGCCGCGGAACGCGGACGAGGTCGCTCGGGTGCTGGCCGAGGGCGGGCGGTTCGTGGTGGTGACTCCGACCTCGAGGCATCTGCGGGAGCTGATCGAGCCGCTGGGGATGGTGAGCGTGGACGCGGCCAAGGAGGATCGGCTCGCCGAATCCCTCGGGGAGCGTTTCGAGCTGGTGGGGCGCGAGGCCGTCGAATACACGATGTCGCTCACGCACGAGGATGTGGCGCGCGTGGTGGCGATGGGACCGTCGGCGTTCCACGGGGACGAGGGCCGGGCCGAAGCTGTTGCGGCGCTGCCCGATCCGGTGGCGGTGACCGCTTCCGTGACGGTCTCGGCGTACCGGCCACGCTGAGCCGGGCCGATCCGGTCCCGGAAGCGTGTGGCGCTCACGGCTGTTCGCGCGGCGCGGCCGGGCGGTTCGGGAGCAGGGCGAGCAGATTGTGGACCAGCGGCCGGTCGTCGCCCACGCGGGTCGCGGTGTAGATGGTGGTGGCGGCTGCGGTTCCGGTCAGAGGGATGATGCGGACCGAGTCGGGGGCGGTGAAGGTGGCGCTGCGCGGGGCGATGGTGATGCCGAGGCCCGCGGCAACCAGGTAGAGGATGATCGTCCAGTTGGTGGCTTCCTGGACTATGCGGGGCCGGCGTCCGGATTCCAGGAGCGGGGTGAGGTTCTTCTCGTAGGCGAGTTCGCCTGCCGCGCGGGGGAAGAAGACCACGGGGTGGTCGGCGAGTTCGGCGCCGGTCAGGGTGGGGCGGGCGGCGGCGGGGTGGTCGGCGGGCAGGACCGCTACGAACGGTTCGGTGATGAGCGGGGTGGTGACCGTGCCGGGCTGGTCGTCGGGGTCGCGGACGATGGCCATGTCGAGGGTGCCGGAGGCGAGGCGGGCCATCAGGTGGCTGGTGAAGCCTTCGGTCAGGTCGACGTGGACGAGGGGGAAGCGTTCACGGAATTCGCGGACGCCGCGCAGGGGTTCGAGGGGCAGGACCGAGGGGACGAAGCCGAGGTGCAGGGTGCCCTGGCCGCCCTGGCCGATGCGGATCACCTCGGCGAGGTCGCGGTCGGCGTGGCCGAGCAGGGCGGCGGCGCGGTCGCGCAGCACAATCCCGGCCGGGGTGAGGGCGACGGTGCGGGAGGTGCGGTCGAAGAGCCGGGTGCCGAGCAGGGTTTCCAGGCGCTGGATCTGCTGGGTGAGGGCGGGCTGGGCGATGTGCAGGCGGGCCGCTGCGCGCCCGAAGTGCAGTTCCTCGGCGACGGCCTGGAAATACCGCAGATGCCGCAACTCCACCCCAGCGTTCATAAGCTGATGATATCGATCGCAGCTATCAAGTATTGGACGTTATGGTTCGAAGTCCGACATGCTTTCGGGGTGACGCAGCAGATGGACGCCGAAGCCCCCGAGCTCGATTCGATCGTGGTCGCACCGATGGCCGGACCCGAGGACGCGCGCGCCTTCCGGGACCTGAATCTGGAGTGGATCGAGGCCTTCTTCACGGTCGAGGCCGCCGACCTGGCCACCCTCGACAATGCCGAGGCCATCGTCGCGAACGGCGGCGAGGTGCTCGTCGCCCGGCTGGACGGTGCGGCCGTCGGCTGCGTGGCCCTGGTCCAGGAGCATCCGGGAGTCTTCGAATTGTCGAAAATGGCTGTGTCGCCACGCTTCCGGGGCCGGGGCATCGGCCGCGTGGTGTTGCGGGCGGCCATCGACCGGGCCCGCGAGCTGGGTGCGAAGCAGTTCTTCCTGGCCAGCAATGCCCGCCTGGCGAGCGCCGTGCACCTCTACGAGTCGATGGGTTTCGTCCACGTCCCGCCGTCGGAGTTGCCGCCCAGCCCCTACGACCGCGCCGACGTGTTCATGCGCTACCCGCTCTGATTCAGCCCTTGCGAACCTGGTCGTAGATCCGCGCGGTGCGGGCCGCGATCTGTGTCCAGTCGAAGTGGTGGATGGCCCGGACCCGCCCGGCCGTCCCCATGGCGGCGGCGGTGACGGGGTCGGCGGCCACCAGGTTGACGGCCCGGGCCAGGCCGCGTTCGTAGTCGTGGGGGGCGTGCTCGTCGTAGTGGACCAGCCGCCCGGTCTCCCCTTCGGCCACCACCTCCGGAATGCCGCCGACGTCGGAGGCGACCACGGCGGTCCCGCAGGCCATGGCCTCCAGGTTCACGATGCCCAGCGGCTCGTACACCGACGGGCACACGAAAACCGTTGCGGCGGCGAGCACCTGCCGGACCAGTTCGGTCGGCAGCATCTCCTTGATCCAGAACACCCCGTCGCGGTCGTCGCGCAGCGCGCGGACCGCGGTCGCCACCTCCGCCTCCATGGCGGGGGTGTCGGCGGCGCCGGCCAGCAGGACGAGCTGGATGTCGGGGTCCAGGTGCCGGGCGGCGGCCAGCAGATGCGGCACGCCCTTCTGCCGGGTGATGCGCCCGACGAAGGCGGCGATCGGCCGGTCCTGCGACACGCCGAGTTCGGTGAGCACGTCACGGGAGCCGAGCGCGGGCCCGCCCGGATGCCAGACCCGGGCGTCGATACCGTTGTGCACCACGTGGACCTTCCCGGGGTCGATGTCGGGATAGGCGTCGAGGACGTCGGCCCGCATGCCCGCGCTGACCGCGATCACGGCGTCGGCGTAGGTCACGGCATTGTGCTCCGACCACGACGAGAGCCGGTAGCCGCCGCCGAGCTGTTCGGCCTTCCATGGCCGCCGCGGTTCCAGCGAATGCGCGGTCAGCACGTGCGGAATCCCGTACAGCTGCGCGGCCAGATGCCCGGCCAGCCCGGTGTACCAGGTGTGCGAGTGCACCACGTCGGCGAAGCTCGCGGCGTCGGCCATCCGCAACTGCGCCGACATCATCTGGACGGCGGAGTTGGCGGCGAAGAGCATCGGATCCGGTTGGTGCACCACCGCATCCGTGCGCGCGACCCCCATGCAGTGCACGGTGACGTCGCACAGTTCCCGCAGCCTGGGCACCAGTTCGGTGACGTGCACCCCCGCCCCGCCGTACACCTCGGGCGGGTATTCACGGGTCATCATGGCCACTCGCAGTCCACGAGGTGCTCTGTCCATGGCCTCCGCTCCGCTCCGGCTGTCCGCGGCCCTCTAAGGCTCGGTGTCTCTCATCCCCGGGTGTTCATCGCGACGTGTGCACGGGTCCAACGTAAACGCTCGCTGTGGAACCATCCAATCGACGTGGCCAGCAAGATCGCGATGAACACGGCACATGCTGGACATTCCACGTTCGGGTGCACCCGGTAGTTTCAGTGGTGTGAGGAGCCAGCCGCACGTACTCGGGATCGTGCTCGCCGGTGGCGAGGGCAAGCGACTCTTTCCGCTCACCAAGGACCGCGCCAAGCCCGCGGTGCCGTTCGGCGGCGCGTACCGGCTCATCGACTTCGTGCTGTCGAATCTGGTGAACGCCGGTTACCTGCGGATTTGTGTTCTGACGCAGTACAAGTCGCATTCCCTGGACCGGCACATCTCGCAGACCTGGCGATTGTCGGGGTTCGGCGGGGAGTACATCACCCCGGTGCCGGCGCAGCAGCGGCTGGGGCCGCGCTGGTACACCGGCTCGGCGGACGCGATCATGCAGTCGCTGAACCTGATCTACGACGAGGACCCCGAGTACATCGTGGTGTTCGGCGCGGACCACGTCTACCGGATGGATCCCGAGCAGATGGTGCAGGCGCACATCGAGTCCGGGGCGGGCGTGACGGTGGCGGGCATCCGGGTGCCGCGCAGCTCGGCCAGTGCCTTCGGCTGCATCGATTCCGACGAATCCGGCCGCATCATCGGCTTTCTGGAGAAGCCGGTGCACCCGCCGGGCACCCCCGACGACCCGAACGTCACCTTCGCTTCCATGGGCAATTACGTCTTCACCACGAAGGTGCTGGTGGACGCGATCCGCGCCGATGCCGACGACAACGACTCCGACCACGACATGGGCGGCGACATCATCCCGTCCCTGGTGCGCGGCGGCGCGGCCGCGGTCTACGACTTCTCCACCAATGTGGTGCCCGGCGCGACCGACCGCAGCCGCGGCTACTGGCGTGACGTCGGCACCATCGACGCCTTCTACGACGCCCACATGGATCTGGTGTCGGTGGACCCGGTGTTCGACCTGTACAACAAGCACTGGCCGATTCGCGGTGCGGCCGAGAACCTCCCGCCCGCCAAGTTCGGCCGTGGCGGGCTGGCCCAGGAGTCGATCGTGGGCGCGGGCAGCATCCTGTCGGCGGCGACCGTCCGCAATTCGGTGCTGTTCTCCAACGTGCTGGTGGAGGACGGCGCGACGGTGGAGGGCAGCGTGCTCATGCCGGGAACCCGGATCGGCCGGGGCGCGGTGGTGCGGCACGCCATCCTGGACAAGAACGTGGTGGTGACCGAGGGCGAGATCATCGGCGTCGATCGGGAACGCGATCGGGAACGCTTCGCGGTCAGCAACGGCGGCGTCGTGACCGTGGGCAAGGGCACCTGGGTCTGATCGCGACACGGTATAGGAGTGGACAGTCGGCGGTCGTTGGCCCGAAAATCTTTCGATAGGGAGCGCTGCCGACGCAGGGCCGCGCGGGAGGGATCATCATGGGCCGTCCGGCGCGGGTCGTCACCGCACTCACCTGTCTCGCCTTGATCGCCGCACTGGCCTCCGGCTGCGGCCGTTCGGGCACCGCCGTCCCCGGCGAACTGGATGTCCGCACCCTCGACACCGGGACCTATCCGGTGAATCGCTACACCTACGACCGCAACAACGGCGGCAAGGGCGCGACGCTCGAGGGCATCCGCATGACCGCCGCGGTGGCTCCCGCGGTGAAGATCGATCCGGCATTGAACATCGGCCGCGGCGGTGCGGTGCTGGCCAGCGTCGACGATGTGCTCAATGTCAGTCACCTGGCGTCCGCGGTGAAGAACGTGCTGGTGAATCGCGGCTTCGTGGCCGGTTTCGCGGCCAGCGGCTCCGATCGTGAGGACGTCAACGACAATCCGGACCCGAACGGCACCACCATCACCACCCGCGTGCTGCGCTTCCCGACCGCGGATGCCGCGAAGCTGGCGGCCCGCGAGCTGGAGGACGCCGACTTCTCGGTGGCGTTGAACGTCAATCAGAAGCTCACCCTGCCCGACTATCCGGACGCGTACGCGCACTGGCGGCCGGGCGTGCCCACCATCGGAGTCGCGATGGCGCACAAGGATTTCGTGATCTCGCTGTTCATCCTGCGCCCCACCGCCGATCTGCAGGGCTTGCTGTCCTGGTCCAAGAAGACCCTGGACGCGGAGGTCCCGGTGCTGGACGCGTTCGCGGCCACCCCGAACGATCAGATCGCCCAGCTGCCGGTGGATCCGGATCGCCTGCTGGCCCGCACCCTGGTGATGGACCGCGACCACCGGACGGTGGATCCGGACAAGTTCGCGGTGTTCCCGGCCAACTGGCTGGTGCTGCCGTCGGATGATCTGGGGTTCTGGACCAAGCTGGTGGCCGATACCGGCGCGAGCGAGATGTCGGTCGCGGACGGCAGTTTCGTGATCCGGGTGCGCGACGCGCAGGCGGGCGCGGACCTGATGGCCGGAATGATCCGGAATCTGCAGGAGACGACCACGACCGCCGTGGACGACAAGGTGCCGGATTCCCAGTGCGTGCACCGATCCTCGGACAAGAAGCCCAGCCGCTGCTATGTCCGCTACAAGCAGTACGTGGGCGTGGCGGACGGGTCCAATGACGCCGAGGCGAAGAAGAAGGCGGTCGCGCAGTACGCGCTGCTGGCCAACAGCTTGTAGCGAATTCTGGTGCGGCGCTCAGGGCGCCGCGTCTCGGAAGCGGATGCGATCCGCGTCCAGCAGTCGCCAGGCGGCGGGCCGATGGGCGCGGTCGCCGGTGGCGGGTTCCGGCTCGGCGCAGCGGTGACATTCCGATTCCGCTACCGCGCAGTCGGTTTCACCTTCGGCTGGGCATGGCGTGGCCGCGCTGCGGGAGACGGTGTGCCGGGCCCGGGTGAGCCCGCCGCGCGGGGTGCTGTCGTCCCGGAACCGGTAATCGCGAAAACCGAACGGCTGCAGCAGTGCTCGCAGGAACTCCGCGCCGTCGCCGGGCAGCACGGTGCGCTGCTCGCCGAGGATGTCGACGCCCTGGTGGTACCAGACCCGCGCGACCAGGCCCTCGATCGGATCCACCGCCCGGAAGGTGGCGCGGCCGTCCGCGGCGAGCCGGAATTCGGCGATGCGCCGCCACTGCCCGCCGTCGCGGAAGTACAACCCGACCACGGCCGGTACCCGCTGACCCATGGGAACCCCCACTCGTCGAACTATTCTCGTGGAGTATCCGACCGCGCTATCCGGAAACCTGGTGGGCCGCCCGGAAACCTGAAGTGCCGTCCGGAAACCTCGCGGCGACCGATCAGTTCGTGATTCCGGGTCGCATCGGGAACCCGGGCGCGGGTGTGCCGGTGCCGCAGAACGGCTGACACGAGCCCGTCGTGGTCGGCACGTAGCGGGATTCGCGGTCGTCGAATCGGGCGCCGCTCACCAGCATGAGCACCAGTAGCGCCGCACCCAGGATGCCGCCGAAGACGACCAGTGCCGGCCACAGCCATCCCGTCGGCAGGTGCACCCCGAGGGCCAGTCCCTCGAACATCTCCCCCACCTCCTAGCGATAAATCGATCCCCTTCTGGGGTACACCCCAGGCCCGGCCCGAATCCACCCCTGGACACTGCCCCTGCACCGCCACCGCTGCCCTCCCGCCATACCCGCACCGGCAGCTGATGATTCGCTGCCGGGCCGCCCGTGTGCCGGGCACGCGAACGGCCGCCCCGGATGTCCGGGGCGGCCGTTCGCGGGGCGGTCGCCGTCAGGCCGAGCGCAGGTCCCGGCGGCGGAATGCGATGAGCCCCACCGTGATCAAGGCCACGTCGACCAGCAGCAGCACCACGATCGGGGTGGCGGTGAACGCCGCGCCCGGCACCTTGGGCGCGTGCTCGAAGGGGTTCAGGTCGCGCAGCCATTGCGGCGCACCGGACAGCGAGCCGAGCAGGAACGCGGCGATGGCGGCGGTCAGCACACCCCAGGCGACGGAACTCCAGCGCGGCAGCAGCCCGAACAGGGCCACGGTGATGGCCGCGAAGGTCCACACCGCGGGCACCTGCACCAGAGCGGCGGCCAGGGTCTGCCCCAGCTTGCCGCCGACGTCCCCGGCGGCACGGCCGTAGACCAGCCCGGCGAGCCCGGCCGACGCCATCAGGGCCAGCAGCGGACCGAGCAGTCCATACGCCAGATGCGATGCCACCCAGCGGGTTCGCGACACCGCGCCGGTGAGCAGGGTCTCGGCGTGCGCGGTGCTCTCCTCGGCGTGCAGCCGCAGCGTGGCCGACACCGCGTACGCGGCCGCGCCGACCGCGACCATGGTGAACGCGTAGTTCACCATCGCCTTCTCCAGCGAGTCCGAGCCGCCCATGCGGGTGATCAGGTCCTTGATGGTCTGGCTGGTGCCGAGCTCGTCGCCGATGCCGTGGATCACGCTGCCGATCAGCAGCCCGTACAGCCCGAGCCCGACGGTCCAGGCCAGCAGGGTGCCGCGCTGCAACCGCCACGCGAGTCCGAAGGGACCGCTCAGGGCGGGCCCGGCGCCGGCCGCGCCGGGTCGCTCGGCGATCAGGCCGGCGCCGATATCCCGGTGTGCCAGCAGGTAATACGCGGCGACGGTCAGCACCACGGTGGCGGCCAGGTGCAGCAGCAGGATGGCGAAGTGGTCGCCCGCGTACGGCCGCACCTGCAGTGACCAGCCCTGCGGCGAGAGCCAGGTGAGCGGACTGGTCGGCCCGTCTCCGGCGCGCGCGTCGCCGATGGCCCGCAGCGTGTAGGTGACGCCCAGCACCGCGAAGGCGAGCCCGCGCGCCACCCGCGCGCTCACCGACAGTTGCGCGGTGACCGCCGCGACCGAGGCGAACACGATGCCGGACGCGGCCAGCGCCAGCCCGAACGCCAGCGACCCGGCCTTCGGGACCGAAGTGCCCGCGAGACTGACGAATCCGAGCAGTCCCGTGGCCAGTGCCGCACCGTAGGTCATGATCAGCACGGCGGTGAGGCCCGCGAAGCGGCCCACCCGGGTGGCGGCCAGCAGTTCGGTGCGGCCGGTCTCCTCGTCGGCGCGGGTGTGCCGGATGACGGTGAGGATGGTGGCGATCCCGATGAGCGTGTGGAACATCCCCGCTTTCCAGATGCCCACGGCCCCCAGGTCGGTGGGGTTGTAGACGGGCCCGTACATGGCGAGCTGGGCGGGGCTGGCGAGGATGCTGGTCGCGAGGTGCGCCAGATCCTCCGGTGTGCTGTACACCTTCTCGACGCTCTTGATGTAGACGCTGCCCAGCGGCAGCGACAGCAGCAGCACCCACAGCGACAGCACGATCCGGTCGCGCCGCAGGTACAACCGCAGCAGCTGGCCGGTGCCGGTGAAATCGGCTGCGCGCAGCGGTGATTCGGCGATGCGAGGTGCGGTGGCGGTGACGGCGGTCATTTCGACACCTTCTCGCGCTCGCCGGCGGGCGCGCCGCCGTCGAGCGAATAGTGGCGCAGGAACAGTTCTTCCAAGGTCGGCGGCTGACTGACCAGGCTGCGCACCCCCGCGTCGCCCAGCACCCGGATGAGTTCGCCGAGGTGTTCGCTGTCGACCTGGCAGTGCAGGGTGCTGCCCTCCACACTGATGTCCTCGACACCGGGCACCCGGCTGAGATCGCCTGGGCTGCCGATCATCTCGGCGGTGATAGAGGTGCGCGACAGGTGCCGCATCTGCGCGAGCGTGCCGGTCTCCACGGTCTTGCCGGACCGGATGATGGTGACCCGCTGGCACAGCTTCTCGACCTCGGACAGGATGTGACTCGACAGCAGCACGGTGGTACCGCGCGCCACCGCCTCGGCCACGCATTCGCCGAATATCTGCTCCATCAACGGGTCCAGGCCCGAGGTGGGTTCGTCGAGCAGCAGCAGCCGCGCGTTCGACGAGAAGGCCGACACCAGCGCCACTTTCTGCCGGTTGCCTTTGGAGTAGGTGCGCGCCTTCTTGGTCGGGTCCAGTTCGTAGCGCTCGATCAGTTCGGCGCGCCGGTCCTCGTCGATGCCGCCGCGCATGCGGGCCAGCAGGTCGATGGTCTCGCCGCCGGACAGCGAGGGCCACAGCGTGACATCGCCGGGCACGTAGGCGATGTCACGATGCAGAGCGACGGCGTCGGTCCACGGGTCGCGGCCCAGTACCCGGGCCTCGCCCGAGGTGCGGGACAGGATGCCGAGCAGGACGCGGATGGTGGTGGACTTCCCGGCCCCGTTCGGCCCGAGGAAGCCGTGCACCTCGCCGTGCGCGACCTCCAGGTCGAGGCCGTCCAGCGCGCGCACCTGCCCGAAGTTCTTGTGCAGGTCCCGGACTTCGATCGCCGGGCTGGCGGGAGTGGTCATCGAATCTCCTTGCAGGAAAACGATTGTGGGGAGCCGAGGGTCTATTCGGCTTGCTGTTGGAGGTAGGCGTCCAGCATCGTGCGGTCGGCCAGCAGGCCGGAGCTGTAGAGCTCGAGTGCGGGCAGCATCATGTGATCGGCGTACTCGCGCAACGCCTTCCGGTAGTCCACGGGCCCCTCGTGCTCGGCCGCGTACAGCTGCAGGAACATCATCATGCCGCCGCCGTTCTGGGTGGCGATGTAGCGCGCCATGGCCGCGATGTCGGACATGGCCCGCACGGTGCCGGACGCGATCCCGGCCCGCAGGTACAGCTCGGTGTCCTCGACCATGTGCTCGAAGAAGTTCCGCAACAGTGGCCCACCCGCCTGGAGACTGCGCATCAGGTAGGCCATCAGCGGCGCGAATTCCTCGATCTCGGCGAGCTGCCGCATCGTCGCGGTGGGTGAGGGGTCCTGGACCGACTCCAGCTTGGCGGCCTTGACGGTCGCGCGGACCTGGTCATCGCACGCCTCCCGGAGTCCGTCCTTGGACCCGAAATAGTGGATGACCAGCCCGGGGGACACTCCGGCGGCGGTGGCGATGGCACGCACGCCGACCCCGAACCCTTGTTCCCCGAACACGGTGATCGCGGCGTCGCGAATCCGCGCCCGGGTGGTCAGATCGTCGATTGAACGCACGTTCAACAGATTAAACACTCGTTCAACGCGAGCGCAAGGGGGAGCGCGGGACACATTCGGTCCGATTGGTCATCAGAGAAATCTGGCGTGCGCCTCGGGGATTTTCCGCGCGCGGAAAAACGCCCGCGAGCAATGATCGCCGCGCGGACTATCGCCGGGCGGAACACCTCGGCGACGTCGAAATCATCACCGGCCGTGGGGTTCTCGCCCCGTGCGCCGGATCCTCAGCCGCACGAGGCGCAGAGATCTCAGCCGCGCGAGGCGCAGAGCAGGCCGTCCCCCACCGGGATCAGCACGCTGGTCAGATCCGGATCCTCGGCGATCGCCCGGGTGGCGGCGCGCACGGCCGTGGTCTGCGGGTCGCGCTGGCTCGGATCCGGCACGCGCCCGCCGAGCAGCGCGTTGTGCAGCAGGATCGCCCCGCCCTCGCGGAGCAATCGCACCGCCTGCACCACGTACTGGGGGTGCTCCAGCGGCGCGGCGTCGATGAAGACCAGGTCGTAGGCCCCATCGGCGAGTCGCGGCAGCACGTCGAGGGCGCGGCCGTTGATGAGCCGGGTGCGGGCGGGCGCGATCTCGGCCGACCGGAACGCCTCACGGGCCGCGCGCTGATGCTCGGGCTCGGAGTCGATGGTGGTCAGCGTGCCGTCCTCGCGCATGCCGTCGAGCAGCCACAGCCCGCTCACCCCCGCCCCGGTGCCGACTTCGACCACGGCCCGCGCCCCGAGCAACTGGGCGTACATGCTGAGCAGCGCGCCGACTGCCGGCGCGACCGGGGCGGCGCCGAGTTCGAGCGCGCGTTCGCGCGCGCCGACGAGGATGTCGTCCTCGGCGACGGATTCCTCGACGTATTCGAGGTTGCGCTGCAGGTTCTGTGCCGCGGGAGTCAGGCTCACGCAGTAGAGGCTAATGGCGATACACCGGTAAGGCGTGGCGGTGACCGGCCGGTGTGGCGATTTTTCTCAGGTGTCCCTCAGCCTCTGCATACGGCTGCCACATCACGACCGACCAGAGTAATGCTCACGCCAGGCCAGCGACCGCGGTCTCGGGGAACGGGAACAGCCGATCGAACGGATGGGTTGACACCGGTAACCGAGGTTCACGGTCCCGAGTAGGAGGTAACCCCATCCACATGGTCGACGCGGCGCGTGAACACGCCAACACCCTGCACCCGCAGATCCAGCCGCACGACAGCGACACCCCGCTGGACGGTGCGTTGCTGCTGTCCCCCGCCGACGACGAGGCCGCCCTCACCGGGACCGCCGCCTTCGACGCCACCGGCGACCGCAATGTCATGCCCACCTGGGACGAACTGGTCCGTGAGCACGCCGACCGCGTGTACCGCCTGGCCTACCGCCTCACCGGTGATCCGCAGGACGCCGAGGATCTGACCCAGGAAACCTTCATCCGGGTCTTCCGTTCCTTGCAGAACTATCAGCCCGGCACCTTCGAAGGCTGGCTGCACCGCATCACCACCAACCTGTTCCTGGACATGGTCCGCCGCCGCAACCGCATCCGTATGGAGGCGCTGCCCGAGGACTACGACCGCGTCCCGTCCGAGGGTCCCGATCCGGAGCAGGCCTACCACGACGCCAACCTGGATCCGGATCTGCAGTCCGCGCTGGACTCGCTGGCCCCGGAGTTCCGTGCCGCCGTGGTGCTCTGTGACATCGAGGGCCTGTCGTACGAGGAGATCGGCGCGACGCTGGGCGTCAAGCTGGGCACCGTCCGCAGCCGCATCCACCGAGGACGTCAGGCACTGCGCGAGCAACTCGAGCATAATGGGGTGGAGCGGCGCATCGCCGCCGAGCAGATCGGGTGACCCGCGGGCAGCGCTCGCCCGAAGACCTCGAATCGTCCGGAAGGGTGTGCAGCGTATGAACGGCGAGGACCGACCGCACCGTCGTCCCCCGCGTTTCGCCCCCACCGAGCATCTGGCCAGTGAGGCCATCGCCGCCTACGTGGACGGCGAACTACGGATGAACGCGTATCTGCGTGCCGCCCACCACCTTTCCGTGTGCCGCGAGTGCGCGGCCGAGGTGGACGCCCAGCAGCAGGCGCGGATCGCGCTGCGGCAGTCCTCCGATCAGATCTCCGCGCCGCTGAGCCTGCACGACACGCTGAGCCGGATTCCGCGGGCGCTGTTGCAGGAGTGCGCCAATCACCCCGCGCCGGATCCGGCCGATCGGGATCGGGGTCCGCTGGCGCGCGGCATGAGTTCCTTCGGGCTGCGCCAAGATTCGTTCGACAGCAGACGGTGGACCTCGTGGTGGCGCAAGTAGAGTCCATAGCGTGACCACCGAATCGAAGAACACCGGGCCCGAGCCCGAACGGGAGGCGACCTCCGATTCGGCGGCCGATCGGGGGAACCTGCGGCCGTCGGACGCACCGGTGCTGGGGCCGCGGCCGGTGTACCGGCCGCACGTGGACAATCACACCGCGCGCGCTTTCCGCCGCCCGAACGGCCAGAACGGCTCGTTCGCGGCCCGCACCGCGGGTGCGGCGGCCGCGGCGGCGCCGGGGGGCTCCGAGATTCAGAACCGGCCGCCGGACGCGGTGCTGGCCGAGGCGTTCGGACGTCCGGAGGGTTCGTCCGAGCTGTTGCAGCGTGATCCCGAAGCCAAGGGCGAGAGTGCCGCGCCGAGCGCGCCCGCCGATCCGTGGCGGGATCCGAATTCGGCCGCGCGCCTGGGCAGTCCGGCCGTGCCGCGGCCCCCGGCGCCGCCGCTCACCCCCGGACCCAAGCTGGGTGCGCGCGAGGTGCTGTTCGGTGGCCGGGTGTCGTGGCGGGCGCTGTCGCTGCTGGCGGCCATCGCCGCGGTGATCGGCCTGATCGGTGGGGTCGTCGGGGCCTTCACGGGTTCGTCGGCGTCGGCGCTGACCTCTCGCAAGGTGTCGTTGCAGTCCGCGCCCGCGGCCCCCGAATCGCACAACCAGATCACCAAGGTGGTCAACGCGGTGATGCCCGCGGTGGTGACGGTCCGCGCCTGGCTGGGCGACACCGGTTCCACCGGTTCGGGCGTGGTGATCGACGGCGAGGGCTACATCGTCACCAACAATCACGTGATCTCGCTGGCCGCCAATGACAAGTCGGGCAAGGCCAAGCTGGACGTGGTGTTCTCCGACGGGCAGCGGGTGCCGACCCGCATCGTCGGGCGCGACACCAAGACGGATCTGGCGGTGCTCAAGGTCGACGTGAAGAACCTGTCGGTGATCCAGCTCGGCAGTTCCGGCGACGTGCAGGTCGGCGACGAGGTGCTGGCGCTGGGCTCCCCGCTGGGCCTGGAGAAGACGGTCACCTCCGGCATCGTGTCGGCGCTGCACCGGCCGGTGAAGGTGGGCGGCGAGGGCACCGACACCGATGCCACCCTGGACGCCGTGCAGACCGACGCCGCGATCAACCACGGCAACTCCGGTGGCGCGCTGGTGGACATGCAGGGCCGGCTGATCGGCATCAACTCGGCCATCAAGTCCGAGAGCGGCGGTTCGGTGGGCCTGGGCTTCTCGATCCCGGTCGATCAGGTCAAGCGCATCTCGCAGGCGCTGATCCACAACGGCGAGGTGTTCCACCCCATGCTGGGCGTGAGCGCCAAGACCAAGCTGGTCGCCAATGACGTGATGAGCGGCGCGGCGGTGTCCGACGTGCAGGCCGGCGGTCCGGCCGCCAAGGCGGGCATCGTCGAGGGCGACGTCATCGTGAAGGTCGGCGACCGTGACGTGTCGGGGCCGGAGGAGCTCACCGTGGCGGTGCAGTCGCACGAGATCGGCCAGACCGTGAACGTGAAGCTCATTCGCGACGGCCGTGAGGTCGATGTTCCGGTGACGCTGGAAACGGATAAGAAGAACGGGTAGGTAGCCTGTACTCGTGTTCAGCAATATCGGCTGGGGCGAGATGCTCATTCTGCTTGTCGCCGCCCTCGTGATTCTGGGTCCGGAGCGACTGCCGGGCGCCGTTCGCTGGACCGCGCACGCCTTGAAACAGGCCCGCGATTACGCGACCGGCGCTTCCCAGCAATTGCGCAATGAGCTCGGCCCGGAATTCGACGAGATCCGTAAACCATTGGAGCAGTTGAACGAACTGCGGGGTATGAATCCACGGTCCATGGTGACCAAACACCTGCTGGACGGGGACGACTCGATCCTGAACAGCTTCACCGACCTGACCAAATTCGACAAGCCGGGCAGCTCCGCGAACAGCGGAAACGGTTCCAGCAATACCGGATACGGCCCCATTTCCATGCCGGCGGAACAAAAACCACTGGAGCGCAACGAACGTCCGCCGGTGGATCCCGACGCCACCTGAGATCAATACTGTCTACCGGACTTGACACATGATGCTGTCCAGCTATCTAGACTGCGCACATGTCGGCCGACGAGGTGGCCCGGGTATTCGCGATCGAGGACAAGGTCGAACGCCTGAAAGCCGCCACCGAAGGCGTGGCAGCCGCGCAGCAGCAGATCAATGAGCTGACGCGCATCCGCCGCGCAGTCATCCGCGAACTACATGCCGAGGGCTGGACGTTCGCCAGAATCGGTGCGGCCGCGGGTCTTTCCCGCGCCCGCATCCATCAGGTGAGCACGCAGGGCCCGGTGCCCGAGGGCCTGTTCTTCGGTCACGGTCCGCTCACCATCCTCACGCCGGACGTGCGCAGCACCACCCGCTCCATGGCCCTGGTCGGCGCGCCCGACGCGGCCGCGCCGCACCGGCTGGTGGAACTGCTGCGCGAGCTCGGCTTCACCGCGAATGTCCAGCGGTTTCTCCCCGGTCGCCCGCTCGATCTGGACCGGGACGGCCTGATCGTGCTCGGCGGGCCCGAATTGTCACCCAGTCTGCGCTATCTGGTGGCCGCCGATCCCCGGCTGCGCCGCACGGTGGCGCGGGCCGGCCGGGTGCGGCGGGGCATCGAGGACCGGGCCGCGCGGCGGGTCTACCGCCCGGGCGGCACCGAGCCCTACGACATCGCCTACCTGGCCCGCCTCCCCCGACCGGACGGCAAGGGCAGCGTGCTGGTCATCGACGGCCTGCACCCGCCCGCCTCCCTGGGGGCGATCCGGCTGCTGGCCACCCGGCTCGCGACCCTGCACGAGCGGGCGGCCACCCACCCGTTCTCGGCGGTGGTCGGGGTCCGCTACGACCGCTCCACCGGGGAGCCGATCGAAGCGGACCTGCTCACGCCGATCTATCGCCACGACAGAGCCTGATTGCCCTGCGCTTCGCTCCGGGCGGGTTCGCGCTTCGGGCTGCCGCGGCGGGTCAGGCCGCGGCCTCCTCTGAGCGCAGGGTGTTCATGGGCGGGCGGTCGGCGAGCGAGACGTCGGTCATGTTCGCGATGAATTCGCCTGCCACCATGGGGAATTGGGTCAGCGCGGCGCCAGAGTCCTGGATCCCGCTGCGACCCAGGACGGTGCCCAGGATCTGGCGGCTCATGACGCCCAGGTCGGCCAGCGGGCGGTTGCGGTGCTGGCGGACACCGAGATTCACCTGTCCGATGGCCGAGAGGCCGAGCAGGTCGTAGGTGTCGAGCAGCAGGCCGATTTCCACGCCGTAGCCGGGGGCGAAGGGCACCGCGGTGAGCAGTTCACGGGTGCCCGCGTACTCGCCGCCCAAGGGCTGCAGCACATTCGAGAGTTCGGGGCGCAGCGCGGCCAGCAGCGGACGGGCCACCAGTTCGGTGACGCGGCCGCCGCCGTGGTGGTCGACGGATTCGCCGGTGCGCAGCGGGCGGCGGTAGTACGCCTTGACCAGGTGCATGCCGTCGACCGTGAGCAGCGGGCCCAGCAGCTTGGGCACGAAGTTCGGGTCGGGATCGATGAGGTCGGAGTCGACGAACGCGATGAGGTCGCCGCTGGTGACGGCCAGCGACCGCCACAGGCATTCGCCCTTGCCGGGAACCGGGTCGAGTTCGGGGACGGCCTGCTCGCGGGTGACCACACGGGCCCCGGCGGCCTGTGCGCGGACGGCGGTGGCGTCGGTGGACCCGGAGTCCAGGACGACGAGTTCGTCCACCAGCGTGCCGAGCAGGGGCCGGATGCTGGCCACCACGGCGGCCACGGTGGCTTCCTCGTTGAGGGCGGGCAGGACCACCGAGACGGTGCGGTCACCCTTGGCCGCGACGAGTTCGGGGACCGACCAGTCGGGACGGTCGAAGGTGTTGGTGTTCACCCAGTCTGTTTTCATGCGAGACCTCGCAAAGTACGGGCGGGTGGGCGGTGACCCTGGATGGCGGCGATCATGTCCACGACCCGGCGGGTCTGGGCCACCTCGTGCACTCGAAAGACGCGGGCACCCGCGGCGGCCGACCAAGCAGTCGCTGCCAATGTGCCCTCCAATCGTTCGGATAGCTCGACACCAAGAGTCTCTCCGATGAAATCCTTATTGCTCAGCGCCATCAAGACGGGCCATCCGGTTTTCACAAGAACGTCTATCGCCCGCAACAATTCGAGCCCGTGGTAGGTATTTTTCCCGAAATCATGGGTCGGGTCGATCAGAATCGAGTCCTTGGCCACCCCGGCCGCCGCAGCATTTTCGGCCGCGGCCACCACCGTCTCGGTGACCTCGGTCACCACATCGGCGTACCGCACCCGGTGCGGACGGGTCCGCGGAACCGCGCCCCCGGTATGTGAGCAGACGATTCCCACACCCAGTTCGGCGGCCACGCCGACCAGTTCCGGGTCCGCGCCCGCCCAGGTGTCGTTGATCAGGTCCGCGCCCGCGGCGACCGCGGCCCGCGCCACATCGGCGCGCCAGGTGTCGACGCTGATGAGTAGCTCGGGATAACGCTCGCGGATAGCCGCCACGAACGGCACCACCCGGCGCGACTCCTCCGCGGCGTCCACCTCCGACCCGGGCCCGGCCTTCACCCCGCCGATGTCGACCAGATCCGCGCCGCCGGCGACCGCGGTGTCCACGGCTCGCAGGGCGGCCTCGTCGGTGAACGTCGCGCCCTTGTCATAGAAAGAGTCCGGCGTCCGGTTCACGATCGCCATGACAAGCGCCCGATCCGTCGCCACCGGCTTCCCGCACAATGTCGGCAACGGCGCACACATGCCCTCGACTGTACTGTGTCTAATCTGCCCCTCCGCTTCGCTCCGGGGCGGTTCGCGGCCCCGGAGGTCTCGTTCTTCCCTCCCTCCGCTCAGTCCAGGAACGAGACGGACCGCGAACACCCAGCGAGTCCAAGAATCAACCGCGCGGAACGTTGCCCGCAGCGACGTCCGCCACGTACTCGGGATAGGCCGGAACATAGCCGTCAGTGCGGCCCGCAAGGACGTAGAGCGTGCTCTCGACGTCCGGGGCGTAGCCCTGCTTGCGCAGTTCGACCTTCCGGTTCTTGAACGTGGAGGTCTGTTCCAGTTCGGGCACCACCCGGATGAACAGCGGCACTGCGTAGCCGGGCAGGCGGTCGTAGAGGGCCTTGGCGGCCACCTTGCCGTCGAAGTGCGCGCCCTCGTGCAGGGTCACCGCGGCCATGCCCGCCTTGCCGTCCGCGCCGGGGATGTCGACGCCGTAGACGACCGCCTGGGTGACCTCGTCGATGCCGTCGAACGCGCCCTCGACCTCGGTGGTGGCCACGTTCTCGCCCTTCCAGCGGAACGTGTCGCCGAGCCGGTCCACGAAGGCGATGTGACCGAAGCGCTGGTCACGGACCAGGTCGCCGGTGTCGAACCAGCAGTCGCCGTCCGCGAAACCGTCACGCACCAGCTTGGATTCGGTGGCGGAGGCATCGGTGTAGCCGTCGAACGGCGAGCGGTCGGTGACCTTGGCCAGCAGCAGCCCGACCCCGCCCGCGGGCACCCGGCGCAGCCGGCCGTCGGGGTGGCGCAGCGCCTTGCCGGTGGCGTCGTCGTATTCCACGATGGCGAAGGGCAGTGGGGTGAACCCGGCGGTGCGGGCGACGGAGAAGGCGTTGATGAAGGCGACGTTTCCCTCACTGGCACCGTAGAACTCGACGATCCGCGCGATGCCGAACCGCTGCTGGAACTCGTCCCACAGTTCGGAGCGCAGGCCGTTGCCGACGCACAACCGGATCGTGTGCTGCCGGTCGGTGGGCTTGGCCGGCTGGTTGAGCAGGTAGCGGCACAGTTCGCCGATATAGACGAAGGCGGTGGCCCGGTTGGCGATGGCCTCGTCCCAGAAGCGGGTGGCCGAGAACTTGCGGCCCAGCGCGAAGGTGGCGCCGCCCGCGATCACCGAGGACAGGGCCACCGTGAGGGCGTTGTTGTGATAGAGCGGCAGGCAGCTGTAGAGCGTGTCCCTGCCGTCCAATCGCACTCCGAGCCCGCCGATCCCGGCCATGGACTTGGTCCAGCGCATGTGGGTCATGACGCTGGCCTTGGGCAGGCCGGTGGTGCCGGAGGTGAAGATCAGGTAGGCGCGTTCCTTGGCCGTGATCTGTTCGGTGACAGCGGGATTCGAGGGGTCGGCGGTGGCGGCCTCGGCCTCCAGCTGTTCGGTCCACAGCAGGGCGGGCCGCGTCTCGCCGAGGGTCTCCAGCGCGTCGGCGCACTCCTCGCCGATGACGTCGAGCACCGAGTTCAGCAGCCCGAAGCTGTGCCGCAGCACCACATCTCGCTGGTTGTGGTTGAGCAGGCCCGCGGTGGCGCCGAGTTTCACGGTGGCGAGCACGGTGAACAGCGCCTCGGGCCGGTTCACCATGAGGATGCCGACCACGTCGCCGCGCGTGACGCCGTGCGCCGCGAGCACCTTCGCGTACCGATTGACCAGCGCGTTGGCCTCGCCCCAGGTGTATTCGCGCCCTTCGAATCTCAGGAAGGCCCGGTCCGGGTGCTTGGCCGCGCCGCGCTGGAAGAACAGCCCGATCGACGCCTTGTCGCCGGCTTTCACCGCCAGGCGCCCGACATTGCGGATCATGCCGGGTGCTTGCAATGCCATGCCGGGCAGGGCGCGAACCAGGTCGAGCAGGCTCACCGTCGATCGGGCGTCGGTACTCACTTCGTTGTGCTCCTCACCGGGTCGTGCGTACGCCCCGCTCTCGTGTGCCTACCCTGACCGATTCGTCCGATCTTGTCGAGTGAAACCGAGGAGTTCCGGTCAGCGGGTGAGACGCAGCCCGGCGAAGGCGGTGTCGAAGCTCTTGGTCACCAGCACCCGGTCGATGGCCTCCAGCCCGGCGTAGCCGCGCACCCGCAGCTCACCGATCCAGTCGAACAGGCCGCGGTAGTGGTCCTGCGGGTCGAGCACCACCACCGGTTTGGCGTGCACGCCCAGGTAGGCGCCGGTCCAGGTTTCGAAGAGCTCCTCGAGCGTGCCGATGCCGCCGGGCAGGGTGAGGAAGGCGTCGGCGCGCTCGTCCATGACCTGTTTGCGCTCGCGCATGGTGTCGGTGACGATCAGCTCGTCGGCGTCGGTGTCGGCGACCTCCTTGTGCACCAGGTGCTTGGGGATGACGCCGACGGTGTGCGCCCCGGCGGCCCGCGCCGCCTGCGCGACCGCGCCCATCATGGAGACGTTGCCGCCGCCGGACACCAATTGCCAACCGCGACGGCCGATCTCGGCGCCGACCCGGGTGGCCAGGTCCAGCGCCACCGGATCGTCGACGCTGGCCGAGCAGTACACGCAGACCGCGTAGGCATCGCTCACCATTGCTCCTCCACCCCCACGTCGTTCATCTCCTGGCGCGCCCGCGCGGCCAGGGTGACGATCTCCACCACCTCGTCGACGCTGTCGGTGACGTGCAGCAGCCCCAGGTCGCCGGCGGCGATCTTGCCCGAGCCGAGCAGCGAGTCGTGGATCCAATCCACCAGTCCCGCCCAATATTTGGTGCCGAACAGGATGATCGGGAAGCGAGTGATCTTGTGGGTCTGCACCAGGGTCAGCGCCTCGAACAGCTCGTCGAGGGTGCCGAAGCCGCCGGGCATGCACACGAACGCCTGGGAGTACTTCACGAACATGGTCTTGCGCGCGAAGAAGTACCGGAAGTTGATGCCGAGGTCGACCCACTCGTTGAGGTGCTGTTCGAACGGCAGCTCGATGCCGAGGCCGATCGAATAGCCGCCCGCCTCCGACGCGCCCCGGTTGACCGCCTCCATCGCGCCCGGCCCGCCGCCGGTGATGACCGCGAAACCGGCATGGGCCAAAGCGCTTCCGATCGCGACCCCGGCCTGGTACTCGGCCGAGTCGGCGGGCGTGCGGGCGGAGCCGAAGACGGCCACGGCGCGCGGCACCTCCGCCAAAGCGCCGAAGCCCTCGACGAATTCGGCCTGGATGCGCAGGACGCGCCACGGGTCGGTGTGCACCCAGTCGGCCGGGCCGCGCTCGTCGAGCAGATGCTGGTCGGTGGTCCCGATCCCCTTCTTGCGGTCCCGCCGCAGCATGATCGGGCCCCGGAACCGTGGTGTCTTCGACAAACCCGCACCCTCGTTTTCGCCGTCAGCAGACATAGAGGCAACCGTACAGCGAGCGAATGGCCGTTGTCGGTCGCTCGTTCAGCGTGGTGCTGAACAGTTCATCGGCCTTTCTCGCCGGTGAGGTAGCTGCGCAGCATCGAGGCCACCTGGGTGATCTGTTCGACGGGCAGATGCTCGTCGCGCTTGTGCGCCAGGTTCGGGTCGCCGGGACCGAAATTCACCGCGGGCATGCCGCGGGCGGCGAACCGCGAGACATCGGTCCAGCCGTACTTGGCGCGCACCCCGCCGGAGCCGTGCGTGTGCACGATCTCGATGAGGTCCTTGGCGGCCGGATTCGACAGGCCGGGCAGGGCGCCGGGCGCGCCGTCGGTGCGCTCGAAATCCAGTTCCAGTCCGGCGAACACCTCGCGCACGTGCTCGGTGGCCTGGTCCAGGGTGCGGTCGGGGGCGAAGCGGAAGTTCACGTCCACGGTGGCGACGTCGGGCACCACATTGCCCGCCACACCGCCCTCGACCCGGACGGCGGACAGGCCCTCGCGATAGGTGCAGCCGTCGATCTCGACCTCGCGGGCCCGATATTCCGCCAGCCGTTCCAGGATCGGGGCGAGCCGGTGAATGGCGTTGTCTCCCAGCCAGGCTCGCGCGGTGTGCGCGCGCACGCCGGCGGTGGTGAGCCGCACCCGCAGGGTGCCCTGGCAGCCCGCTTCGATCCAGCCGCCGGACGGCTCACCGAGAATCGCGAGGTCGCCCTCGAGCCATTCGGGCAGTTCGCGTTCGATGCGGCCCAGCCCGTTGTACTCGGCCGCGATCTCCTCGCAGTCGTAGAAGATGAGGGTCAGGTCGTGCACCGGGTCGGCGACGGTGGCGGCCAGGTGCAGGAAGACCGCGTCGCCGGACTTCATATCGACGGTGCCGCAACCCCACAGCTGCCGTTCGCCGTCGGCGGTGGTCTCGAAATGGCCGGGCACATTGTCGGCGATCGGCACGGTGTCCAGGTGCCCCGCCAGGATCACCCGGCTGGGCAGGCCCCGATTGGTCCGCGCCAGCACGGTATTGCCGTGGCGCAGGATCTCGTATCCGGTGGTCTGCTCACGCAGGGCCTTCTCGACGATGTCGGCGATGACCTTCTCGTTCCGAGAGACGCTCGGAATATCCACGAGCGCGGCGGTGAGTGAAATCGGGTCGGCTCTCAGATCGATGGTCACTCGATCCACCCTAAAGGAGGAATAACCGCAGTTCTTCGCACGGTGGCTGCGTTGGCACAAATCGGCACCGCATTCGGTATGAATTCGCAGCCCGGTAACGTGTGGGGACGTGAGTACTCAGGGAGCAGCAGCAGTCGGCATCGCCACCATCACCGTCAACGGGACGGTTCTCGACACCTGGTACCCGTACCCGACGCTCGGTGAATTCTCCGCCGACGAGGTGGGCACGGTGCGGCTGGACGCCTCCGATCCCGAGTACGCCAAGTTCGCCGCCTCGGCCGGTGTCGACGAGGACCGGCGGGTCGAGACCGTGGTGGTCCGCACCGTGATCGCCGACCTGGCCGCCGCGCCGATCGACACCCACGACGCCTACCTGCGTCTGCACCTGCTCTCGCACCGCCTGGTCCGCCCGCACGGCGCGAACCTCGACGGCATCTTCGGGCTGCTCGCGAACGTGGTGTGGACCAACCACGGCCCGTGCTCGACCGAGGAGTTCGAGCTGACCCGCCTGAAGCTGCGGGCCCGCGGCCAGGTCACCGTGTACGGCGTCGACAAGTTCCCGCGCCTGGTGGACTACGTGCTGCCCTCGGGTGTCCGCATCGCCGACGCCGACCGCGTGCGCCTGGGCGCGCACCTGGCCTCGGGCACCACCGTCATGCACGAGGGCTTCGTCAACTTCAATGCCGGCACGCTCGGCAATTCCATGGTGGAGGGCCGGATCTCGGCCGGTGTGGTGGTCGGCGACGGCTCCGACGTCGGCGGCGGCGCGTCCATCATGGGCACCCTGTCCGGCGGCGGCAAGCAGGTCATCTCGCTGGGCGAGCGCTGCCTGCTGGGCGCCAACTCGGGCCTGGGCATCTCGCTCGGCGACGACTGCGTGGTGGAGGCGGGCCTCTACGTCACCGCGGGCACCAAGGTGGCGCTGCCCGACGGCCAGATCGTGAAGGCCGGTGAGCTGTCCGGCAAGTCGAACCTGCTGTTCATCCGCAACTCGCTGACCGGCGCGGTCGAGGTTCGCCCGCGCAAGGGCACCGGCATCGAACTGAACGCGGCCCTGCACGCCAACGACTGAGATGTAACAAACGAAAACCCCCGTCGGCTCGGGCCGCAGGGGTTTTCGTCATTTTCGGGCTCAGCCGCGGGCCGCGCTCACTTGTACAGGGCGCACCACGGAGCGGGCTGTCCGTCGAGCGGCGGGATCGGGCTGGTGTTGTTGCACTGGCCCGAGCCGGTCTGGAGAGCCTTGATCAGGTTCGAGGAACCGGCCGCCGACGGATCGAACGATCCGGTGCCGGTGGGCCCGGTGTTCACCGATCCGGTGCCGGTGGGCCCGGCGACGGGCTCGGCGGGTTGCGGCATCGGGGTGAGCGGCAGTGGCGCGGCGGTCGCCGCGGCGGCGGGGGCCAGCAGTCCGGCGAGGACGGCGGTGGCGGCCATGGTGGTGCGCAGTGCGGTGGGCATCGTTCGGCCTTCCTGGATGACGAGAAACAACCTCCAGGACGCTAGGGGCGGCCCCGAGCCGCGGCCAGACCCCGAAACCCTCGGCAGCAGAACCTCGGTGTCAGTCGATCCCGAAGGCGATGACGCGCTCCGGGGTGATGCGGATGATCTCCGGGGACAGGCCGGGGTAGAACGGTTCGACATCACGCAGAGCCTGTGCGGTGCCGCGGATTTCGAGGCAGCGCACGGTCCACGGGTCGACGGACGGCACGTCGTCGACGACGAAGGCGATCCGGTCCTCCTTCGACAGATTCCGGAACTTCTGGCTGGCGCCCATGTGGTGGCCGCCGATGTCGATGGTGCCGAGCGCCGCGTTGTAGCGGTAGCCGACCGGATTGTTCTGCGGGGAGCCGTCGGGCCGGACGGTGGCGAGCCGTCCGAGCCGCTGACTGTTCAGGTAGTCGATCTGGGCAGGCGACAGGGATGCGGTCATGGCGATCACGCTAGAACCTCGACCGCGCTTCAGGTCAAGACAGGAGCTTCTTCTGCACCTTGCCCATGGCATTGCGCGGCAGCGCGTCCACCAGACGCACCTCGCGGGGGCGCTTGTGCACCGAGAGTTCCCCCGCCACATGGGCGATGAGCTCGTCGGCGAGGGCTTCGCCCGCGCCGTCCCGCGGTACCACGTACGCGACGATGCGCTGGCCGAGGTCCTCGTCCGGGACGCCGATGACGGCGGCCTCGGCCACCGCGGGATGCCCCAGCAGGCAGGTCTCGATCTCACCCGCGCCGATCCGGTAGCCGCCGGATTTGATCAGGTCGACCGATTCCCGGCCCACGATGCGGTGGAAGCCCGCGGCGTCGATGACGGCCACGTCACCGGTCTTGAACCAGCCGTCGGCGGTGAAGTTCTCGGCGGTCACCTCCGGCTTGCCCAGGTAGCCGTCGAACAGCATGGGTCCCCGAACCTGGAGTCCGCCAACGCTTTCCCCGTCGTGCGGCACCGGCGCGCCGGACTCGTCACGCAGCCGGGTCTCCACCCCGGCGACCGGGGTGCCCACCCAGCCGGGGCGGCGTTCGCCGTCGGGCCGGGTGGACAGGGTGATCATGGTTTCGCTCATGCCGTAGCGCTCGATCGGGGCGTGCCCGGTGAGGTCGGCCAGCCGCTCGAACACCGGCACGGGCAGCGGGGCGCTGCCGGAGATCAGGATGCGCGCTTTCGCCAATTCTCGTGCGGTGTCGGGCTCCTCGACGATCCGCGACCACACGGTGGGAACGCCGAAGTACATGGTGCCGCGCGCGTCGGCGTAGGCGCGCGGGGTGGGCTTGCCGGTGTGGACCAGCGGGCTGCCCGCCCGCAGCGGGCCGAGCAGGCCGAGGATCAGGCCGTGCACGTGGAACAGCGGGAGGCCGTGCACCAGAACGTCGTTCGAGGTCCAGCCCCACGCCTGGATCAGGGCGTCCAGCCCGGCGGCGATGGCGGCGCGGCTCAGCATCACGCCCTTGGGCGCGCCCGTGGTGCCGGAGGTGTAGAGCACGAAAGCCGTTGCGGTCCCGGCGGGTTCGGCGTACCGGTGCCAGGACCGGGCGTGCTTGCGGACCGGGATCACGGGCAGCTCGGAGCCTTCGGGGGCCGTGCCCAGCCAGGCCTGGGCCTCCGAGTCGCGCAGAATGTGGGCCAGTTCCGCGCTGCCCGCGTCCGGCGGCACCGGGACCACGGTGACCCCGGCGATCAGGCAGCCGATCACCGCGAGCACGGTGGTGACGGTCGGCTCGGCCAGCACCGCGACCCGGCGGGCCTGGGCGACGCGTTCGGCGACCGAGGTGGCCGCGCCGAGCAGATCACTGCGCGACAGGGTCTCGCCGTCGATGGTGACGGCATCGGGGATATCGGCTCCGGCGGCGATGGCGGCCGGATTCAGCGAACTCAGCAACAGCGGCGACACGGGCTCACGCTACCCGAGGCCGCGGTCCGCCGACCTGCTGCCGCGACGCGCAACGGTTCGCTTGCGAAGCCGTCGCGCCGGTTGACAGACCACCCGAGTGGGTAAGACAGTTTCTGTACAACCTTCTCACATCGAGGATGTGGTCAACGATGACCAGGCCGCTGCCCCACCCCGGCGAATCCGCCGCGCCCGCACCGGAGATCGATGTCCGCCGCTACCTCGACGGCGCGGCCGGCTTCTTCGGCGCGGCCGCGAACGTGATCATGCAGCTCTCCAATCCCCCGGTCGGCTACGGCGTGGTGGAGAGCCCGGTGGAGTCCGGGAACGTCATGATCCACCCGTTCAAGCGGCTGCGCACCACCCTGACCTACCTGGCCGTCGCGCTGCTGGGGACCGACGAGGACCGCACCGCCTACCGCGAGGCCGTCGACGCCGTGCACAAGTACGTCCGATCCCGCCCGGACAGCACCGTGAAGTACAACGCCTTCGATCCGAGACTCCAACTCTGGGTGGCGGCCTGCCTGTACTGGGGCGCGCGCGACCTCTACGAGCGCATGCACGGCCCGATGGACGACTACGACGCCGACGCCTTCTATCACCACGCCGCCCGGCTGGGCACCACCTTGCAGGTGCGCCCGGAGATGTGGCCCGCCGACCGCGCCGCCTTCGACCGGTACTGGGCCGAGAACCTCGCCCGGACACGCATCGACCCGAAGATCAAGGCGTACTTCGACGATCTCATCGACCTGAAGATGCTGCCCCACCCGCTGCGCCCGCCCTTCGCGGGCGTGCACCGCTTCTTCGTGACCGGTCTGCTGCCGCAACACCTCCGGGACGAGATGGGCATGACCTGGACGCCGCGCCAGGACCGCGTACTGGCCGCCATGCTGCGGACCGCGGGCGCGGTCGAATCGGTGGTGCCGACCTCGCTGCGCGCCTTCCCGCTCAACGTCTACCTCACCGATATGCGGCTGCGCCGCCGGCTGGGCCTGAAGCTGGTGTGAAACCCGTTGCCGGTCAGAGGATTCGGAAGCCGGGAATCACGTGCTCGCGGGCGAATTTGCGCAGCGCCTCCGGATCGCCGAGCGGGATGACGGTCTGCGGCGTGAGGGCCAGCGAGAGCGCGGCCCGGGCGGTCATCTCCGCCAGCGGCAGCGGATCGTACTGCGGCAGTTTGCCTTCCGCCTGGAGCCGGGCGGTGAACTCGGCCAGGTAGTCACGGCCCAGTTCGATCACCGGCGCGCCCTGCACGGTCAGATACGGCAGCACGATCTCGGGTTCGGTCTTGAGTAGCCGGTCCAGCAGCTGGTTGTTGCGCAGGCCCTCGGTGAAGGCCACGAACAGCGCGACGATCTGCTCCTCGGCGCTGGCGTCGGCCTCGATCGGACCCTGCACCGCCGCGTCCACGTCGTCGATGAACTGGCGGGCCTGCCGCAGGCCGACGGCCTGGATGAGATCGTTCTTCCCGGCGAAGCGCCGGTAGAGGGTGGCCAGCGAGAGTCCGCCGCGCCGGGCGACCTCGACCATGCTGGTGCGTTTGATGCCGAAGTCCAGGAAAGCCAGCAGGGCGGCGTCGAGGACCTTCGCCTGATTGCGGTCCTCGGGGCCGGATCCGCGAACGAGCGGCAGCAGTTTGGCCAGTTTGGCCATGGTCCGAGCCCTTTCCGGTCACGAAGAAACGGTGAGGCACTAATCTTCGCACATTGACACCGGCACCCCACGATGAGAAGGTGAGTGGCGAAATTTCTCACACTCTCCTCATCCGGCGAGGAGTGACGACCGAGGAGTCGAGTCAACGATGACCGCCCCGCTGCGCAAGTTCGACGAGTTTCCCCCGGCCTATCAGCCGTTGACCCCCGCGGACATCCGTGAGCACATCGACGGCGTCGCGGCCTTCCTCGGCGGTGCCGCCAACGTCGTCATGCAGCTCTCGCTGAAGCCGGTCGCCTACGGTGTCATGGAGAGCGACGTCGACAGCGGCAAGGTGACCCTGCACCCGGTCAAGCGGCTGCGCACCACCCTCACCTACCTCTCGGTCGCCCTGCTCGGCAACGACCTGGACCGCACCACCTACCGCGAGGCCGTGAACGGCGCGCACCGCAGCGTCCACTCCAAACCGGGCAGCCCCGTCAAGTACAACGCCTTCGACCCCAAGCTCCAGCTGTGGGTGGCGGCCTGCCTGTACTGGGGTGTCGACGACCTCTACCACCGCATGCGCGGCCCGATGGATCCCGCACTGGCCGAGGCCTTCTACCAGTACTGCGCCCGCCTGGGCACCACGCTGCAGATGCGCCCGGAGATGTGGCCCGCCACCCGCGAGGACTTCTACGCCTACTGGGACGAGAACCTCGCGACCAAGTCCATCGACGGGCCCACCCGCAAGTACTTCAACGACCTCACCGATCTGAAGATGGTGTCGTGGCCGGTGCAGTTCGCCCTGGGCGGCCTGCACCGCTTCATCGTCACCGCGCTGCTCCCCCAGCACCTGCGCGACGAGATGTCCATGACCTGGAGCGCCCGCGACGAGCGCGTCTTCACCGGCTTCCTGCGCGTGATCTCCGCGGTCTGGACCCGCATGCCCACGATGCTGCGACTGTTCCCCTACAACTTCTTCCTGGCGGACATGCGCCTGCGCCGCCGCTTCGGCCGCCCGCTGGTCTGAGCCCGACGAAGCCGGAGAGCCCTCAGCCGCGCTCGGCCAACGCGCGCAGGAAGAAGCCGAGATTGGCCGGGCGTTCGGCGAGACGGCGCATGAGGTAGCCGTACCACTGGGTGCCGTAGGGGATGTAGACCCGCAGCGCGTGGCCGTCGCCGACCAGGCGGCGCTGCTCGGCGTCGCGGATGCCGTAGAGCATCTGGAACTCGAAATCGCCTGGTTTGCGGTGATTTTCGGCGGCCAGCGCGAGGGCGGCGGAGATCATGGCCGGGTCGTGGGAGGCGATCATCGGGTACCAGGCGTTGCGCAACAGCACCTCGAGGCAGCGCAGGTAGGAGGCGTCCACCTCGGCGCGGCGCTGGTAGGCGACGGTGCCGGGTTCCTGATAGGCGCCCTTGCACAGGCGGATTCGGGTGCCGTCGGCGGCCAGGTCGCGGGCATTGTCCTCGGCCTGACGCAGATAGGTCTGCAACGCTACCGCCAGCCACGGGAATTCGGTGCGGGCATTACGGACCGCTTCGAGGGTGTCGGCGGTCGTGGTGTGGTCCTCGGCGTCGACGGTCACCCAGACGTGGTGTTCGACGGCCTTGGCGCACAGCTTGTGCAGGTTCTCCGCGGCGATGGCCGGACCGTCCTGCCCCAGGGACTGACCCAGCGCAGACAGCTTGAGCGAGACCTCCACCCGCGGGATGTCGGTGAGCACCCCGGCGGCCGTCCGGTCCGCCTCGGCCAAGTCGTCGATGAGCGAGAAGTATTCCGCCACAGCGGCATCCGCCTGAGCGCGGTCGGTCGTGTACTCGCCCAGGAAATCGACGCTGACCGAGCGCCCGCTCTCCAGCAGCGCCCGCGCGACCGGCACCATGTCCGCGCGGGTCTCGCCCGCGACGAACCGCCGCACCACCGCGGCGGTCACCGGCACCTTCGTGATGACGTCCTTGATCCGGGACGACCCGGCCGCCGCCAGGATCGCCGGGCGCAGTGGGTTCATCACGCCTCCATGTGGGGGTAGCGGTACTCGGTGGGCGGGACGAACGTCTCCTTCAGGGTGCGGGGCGCGACCCAGCGCAGCAGGTTGAGGTGGGAGCCCGCCTTGTCGTCGGTGCCCGAGGCCCGGGCGCCGCCGAAAGGCTGCTGGCCGACCACCGCGCCGGTGGGCTTGTCATTGATGTAGAAGTTCCCGGCCGCGAATCGCAGTGTGCCGGTAGCGGATTCGACAGCCTGGCGGTCGCGGGCGAAGATGGCGCCGGTGAGGGCGTACGGGGAGGTCCCGTCCACCACGTCCATGATCTCCTCGAAGGCGTCGGGCGCGCCGTCGTCGTAGACGTAGACCGACAGGATCGGCCCGAAGTACTCGGTCTCGAAGGATTCGTCGCCCGGGTCGTCGCTGAGCAGCACAGTCGGCCGCACGAACCAGCCCTCGCTGTCGTCGTAGCCGCCGCCCGCCGGAATCGATATGCCCTGCTCACGGGCGCGCCCGATGGCGGCCACGCACTTGGCGTAGGAGCGGTCGTCGATCACCGCCCCACCGAAATTCGAGAGATCGGCGACATCCCCGTAGGTCAGAGATTCCACCTCGGCCAGGAAGTCCGAGCCCATCCGCCGCCACACCGACTTCGGAATGTAGGCGCGCGAGGCGGCCGAGCACTTCTGGCCCTGATACTCGTAGGCCCCGCGAATCATGGCCACGCGCAGCGCGTCCGGATCGGCGGAGGGGTGCGCGAGGATGAAGTCCTTGCCGCCGGTCTCCCCCACCAGCCGCGGATAGCCGTGGTATCGGCCGATATTCGAGCCCACCGTCTGCCACAGGTATTGGAAGGTGCGCGTCGATCCCGTGAAGTGGATGCCCGCCAGCCGAGGATCGGCCAGCACGGCCTCCGACAACTGCGCGCCGTCACCGGTCAGCATATTGATGACACCCGGCGGCAGTCCGGCCTCCTCCAGCAATTTCATGGTGTAGTAGGCCGAAAGCGTCTGCGTCTGCGAGGGTTTCCACACGACCGTATTGCCCATGAGCGCGGGCGCGGTGGGCAGGTTCCCGGCGATGGCGGTGAAGTTGAAGGGCGTGATGGCGTACACGAACCCTTCGAGGGGCCGGTAGTCCATCCGATTCCACACGCCCGGTGAGGATTGCGGCTGTTCCCGCAGGATCCCCCGCGCGAAGGCCACATTGAACCGCCAGAAGTCGACCAGTTCGCACGGTGCGTCGATCTCGGCCTGCTGCACCGATTTCGACTGTCCGAGCATGGTGGCGGCGGCGATGGTCTCACGCCAGGGGCCGGACAGCAGGTCGGCGGCGCGGAGCAGGATGGCGGCCCGCTCCTCGAAGGGCATGGCCCGCCAGCCGGGGGCGGCCGCGGTCGCCGCGGCGATGGCGGCCCGGGCTTCGTCGTGGGTGGTGTTGGCGTAGGTCCCCAGTACGTGCCGGCGCCGGTGCGGCATCACGATATCGCGGCGTTCACCCGCGCCGGGCTGATGTTTGCCGCCGATCACCAGCGGCACTTCAACGGCTTCGGCGGAGAGTTCGGCCAGCCGCCCGGCCAGCAGCGCGCGTTCGCGACTGCCGGGGGCGTAGGTGTGCACCGGTTCATTGACGGGAGCGGGGACAACCGTGACAGCGTCCATATCCAACACTATCGCGATCGTCCCCGCCCGGCCGGACAGAACACGCCCCGACGGCCGCTACAGCGGAATTTTTACATCAGTGGAAGTCCTCGGCGATGATCTTCTCAATGTTGCGTTCCGCCAATGCCGTAATGGTTACGAAGGGGTTGACGGTGGTGAAGCCCGGGATCAGCGAGCCGTCGATGACGTAGAGGCCCGGGTAGGACGAGAGGCGGCCGTAGTTGTCGGTGGCCACATTGAGCACGCAGCCGCCCAGCGGGTGGTACGCGAAGTCGTCGCCCCAGGTCTTGTAGGTGCCGAACAGGTCGGTCCGGTAGATGGTGCCTTCCTTCTTGTTGATCTTGTCGAAGATCCGCTTGGCCGCGTCGATGCCGGGCTGGTTCCAGGCGGTCTGCCAGTTCAGGTCGACGCCGCCGCTGCCCGAGTTGTAGGTGAACTTGGCCCGGTTCGGGTTCTTGGTGATGGCCAGGTACAGGCTGGCGAAGGTCTCGATCCCGGCCGGGAACGGCGACACCTCGGCGAAGGCCGGGCCACCGGTGTCGGCCAGGTTGTCGATGCCCAGGCAGGGGATGCAGGACTGCAGGCTGCCGGTGGCGTCCCAGGCCTGGTTCTGCCGGGCGACCATGACATTGCCGTTGTTGCCCCAGCCCGCGCCGACCGAGTCGGGCAGGTTGGGCAGCTTGCCGGTGGCCTTCTGGGTGACCAGCAGTTTGCTGGTGCCCACGCTGCCGGCCGCGAAGAAGACCTTCTGCGCCGTAACCGTTTTCGACTTCACGGTGTTGCCGCTGGTGTCGATCTGGTTCATCACGACCGAGAACCCGCCGCCGTTGGCCGGGGACACGGTGGTGACGACGTGCTGCGGGACGATGGTCACCTTGCCGGTGGCCGAGGCGTCCGCGAGATAGGTCTTGTCGAGGGAGTTCTTGCCGTAGTTGTTGCCGTAGATGACCTCGGCGTTGAGGGCGGAGCGCGGCGCGGTGTTGGCCTGCTCCTGCTTCATGTAGTTGAAGTCGTAGACGTTGGGGACGAAGGTCCAGTTGAAGCCGGACCGCTCAGCCTGCTTACGCCCGACGCGCGCGAACTGGTAGCAGTCGGCGCTCTCGAACCAGTTCGAGTCGATATTGTTCACCTTCAGCCCGGCATTGGCGCGCGGGTAGTAGGTGCTGTACATCTCGCCCGGGTCCACCGAGGGCAGGATGGTCGGGAACCAGCTCTGCTGCGGCGTCACCGCCATACCGCCATTGACCAGCGAGCCGCCGCCGACGCCGCGGCCCTGGTAGATGCGAATCCCGCTGAACTGCTCGGAATCCAGCACGCCGGTGTACCGGGAGATGGACTTGTTGTAGGGCGCGCCCATGAAGTGGTTGACGGGCTGGTCGGTCTCGGTGCGCAGCCAGAACGAGCGGCCGTCGGGCTTGAGCATGTTGCAGAAGACCTTGCCGTCGGAGCCGGGCTGGCTCCAGGACATGCCCTTCTCGACCATGACCACGTTCTGCCCGGCCTGCGCGAGCCGCAGGGCCGCAACCGCGCCGCCATAACCTGTTCCAATTACCAGGACCGGCATCTGGTCGCCGTCGGCGATCGACCCGGCGGGTAAGGCCCGGGCGGCTGGGAGCTTCCCTAGTAGCGCGGCCGCCCCGAGAACAACCCCCGTTGCAGCTAGGAACCCTCGTCGGCTGACATTGCTGCCGTAAACACTCTTGCCGGGGGTTTCATAAGACAATCCACGCACTGAAATACTCCTCATCGAGTTGCGATGAGAACTTGTTATAGATGTTCTGGAGTGAACGTGTGTCAGTTTTCACAAAACGAGAGCTGACAACATATCTCGCTAACCACAGGCAACCGGGGACGCGACAGCGCGCGGACAGCAAAAAGCCTCCCCACCGAAATCGGTGGGGAGGCTGTGCACGTGCGACCCTGACGGGACTCGAACCCGCGACCTCCGCCGTGACAGGGCGGCGCGCTAACCAACTGCGCCACAGGGCCTTACGAATCGCTCGGCTATCCGGCCTGGCGACGTCGTAGACGGTATCACGCGGGCCCGGGTAACCGAAAATCAGCTGGTCAGACGATCAGCCGCGGTCGCGATGCGCTCGTCGGTGGCCGTGAGGGCAATGCGCACATGCTGATTCCCGCGCGGTCCGTAGAACTCACCCGGGGCGGCCAGGATGCCGCGCGCGGCCAGCCAATCCAGAGTGGTGCGGCACGGCTCGTCGCGCGTCGACCACAGGTACAGACCCGCCTCGGAATCGTCGATCCGGAATCCCGCGCGCTGCAGCGCATCTCGCAGCACCACCCGGCGGGCACGGTAGCGGTCCTTTTGCTGAACCTCGTGGGTGTCATCGCCGAGGGCCGCGGTCATGGCGGCCTGGATCGGGAACGGCAGCATCATGCCGGAGTGCTTGCGCACCTCCAGCAGCTCCGCCACCAGCTCCGGGTCACCGGTCACGAAACCCGCGCGGTAGCTGGCCAGGTTCGAGGTCTTGGACAGCGAGTGTATAGCCAGCAGGCCGGTGTGATCACCGTCACACACCTCGGGGTCGAGGATCGACACCGCGCGGCCCTCCCAGGCCAGACCCAGGTAGCACTCGTCGGAGGCCACGATCGCGCCGCGCTCGCGGGCGAACCGCACCACCTTGCGCAGATGGTCGACGCCCAGCACCTTGCCGGTCGGGTTGGACGGCGAGTTCAGGAAGATCAGCGCGGGCCGCTCGGGGCCCAGCGCCACCGTGCTGTCGGCGCGCAGATACCGGGTACCGGCCAGCAGCGCGCCCACCTCGTAGGTCGGGTACGCGACCTCGGGGATGACCACCAGATCCTCGGCGCCCAGCCCGAGCAGCCGCGGCAGCCCGGCGATGAGCTCCTTGGTGCCGATGGCCGGCAGCACCGCCGCCGGGTCCACCCCCGTGATCCCGAATCGCCGCTTCAGGGCCGCCACGACGGCCTCGCGCAATTCGGGCGTGCCGTGCGTGGTCGGATACCCGGGCACCTCCGCCACCGACGAAAGCGCCTCGCGGATCAGCGGATCCACCGGATCGACCGGGGTTCCGACCGAGAGGTCGACGATGCCGTCCGGATGCGAAGCGGCTTTCGCCTTCACCGAAGCGATGGTGTCCCAGGGAAAATCGGGCAGCAGTGCGCTGACCCGGCCACGCGCGGTCAAATCTCGGTCCTACTCGCTCGCCATCGGCGGCAGCGCGGCGATGAACGGCGGGTCGTAGTCGACCTTGCCGACCTTGGTGGCGCCGCCCGGGGAACCCAGGTCGTCGAAGAAGTCGACGTTGGCGTTCACGTAACCGGCCCACTGATCCGGGGTGTCGTCTTCGTAGAAGATGGCCTCCACCGGGCAGACCGGCTCACACGCACCACAGTCCACGCACTCGTCGGGTTGGATGTACAGCATGCGTCCGCCCTCGTAGATGCAGTCCACGGGGCATTCCTCGATGCACGCCTTGTCCTTCACGTCAACGCACGGTTCAGCGATGATGTACGGCACTGCCGCTCTCCTAGTCTGTCCACACCTGAGGGGGATACCTCCCCCCGGCGAAACCCTATCCCGGCCAGCCAACATTACTCTTGCACAGCCTGCCCTAACTTCGCGCGGTCACCTCGGGACCCCGTCCGGGCCGCGTGAGGTCGTCCCAGTCCTGCCACGGCAGGCCCTTCGGCCGCACGTCGGCGGCCAGACCGGTCACCGGGTCGACCAGCGCGGCCACATGCCCCGCGATGCGCGGATCGATCCAGGGCTCGCCCGCCAGCACGTATTCCGGGTGGGCGGTGACCCGCTCGGTCAGCACATAGCCGCAGTCCGCGGTGATCCGCGCCAGGGTGTCCAGGTTCGGCCACGGGCGTTCCGGATTCACGTGATCCGGCGTCAGCGGCGAGACCCCGCCCCAGTCGTCGATGCCCGCCCCCAGCAGCGCCCGGCATTCCTCGAGCGACACCAGGTTCGGCGGGGCCTGGATGCGCATCCCCGGGCCCATCACCAGGCGGGTCACCGCGATGGCGGCGCGGAACTCCTCCATCCCGGCGTCGGGGCTGTGCCGCATGGCGGTGTCGTGCTTGGCCAGGAAGTTCTGCACGATGACCTCCTGCACGTGCCCGAAAGCCTTGTGCAACTGGTGAATCGCGAGAATGGACTCGGCTCGCTCGACGATGGTCTCGCCGATGCCCACCAGGATGCCGGTGGTGAACGGCACCGAGAGGCGACCGGCGTCGGTCAGCGCCCGCAACCGCACCGCGGGGTCCTTGTCGGGCGAACCGTAGTGCGCCTGACCGGGTTCGGTGAACAGCCGGGTGGAGGTGGTCTCCAGCATCATGCCCATGGACGGCGACACCGGCTTGAGCCACGCCAGTTCCGCATGGCTCATCACGCCGGGGTTCAGGTGCGGCAGCAGCCCGGTCTCCTCGAGCACCCGGATCGCCATGGCGCGGATGTAGTCCAGGGTGGAGTCGTAGCCGCGTTCGTCGAGCCACTGCCGGGCCTCGGGCCAGCGGTCCTCGGGACGGTCGCCGAGCGTGAAAAGCGCTTCCTTGCAACCGAGTTCGGCGCCCTGCCGGGCGACGTCGAGGATCTCCTCGGGCTCCATGTACATGCCCTTGCCCTGGGCGCGCAGCTTGCCGGGCACGGTGACGAAGGTGCAGTAGTGGCAGCGGTCGCGGCACAGGTGGGTGATGGGGATGAACACCTTGCGCGAGTAGGTGATCGGCAGGGTCTCGCCCGCGTACCCGGATGCCCGCAGCCCGGCGTCGCGCACCCGCGCCGCCGATTCGCACAGCTCGACCAGGTCCGCGCCGCGCGCCCGCAGCAGCACCGTGGCCGCGTCCAGGTCGAGCGTCGCGCCGTCCCGGGCCCGTCCCAGTGCGGCCCGCATGGCCTCGGCATCGGGTGTCACCTGCTCCCGCGGTGCGCTGGGCAGGCTCGGGGTGGGTAGATCCGTCACGTCCACGATCATGCGCCATCCATCCCGCTGATCCGACTCGGGTGCCATGGAACGAGGCAACCCGCGAGACCGCCGAGGTTATTCCGATGCAATTACTTGCATCCTCGAGTACATCTATTCAAATCTCGGAATCGATCCAATAGCCTCGCGGGCGACTACTTCCCAGCAGAAAAGGGAGAGATCTTCGTGCTCGCGCAAATCCGACGTGCCGCCGTCGTCGCCGGCCTCGGCGCCACCGCCCTGCTCACCATCGCCACCAGCACCGCATCGGCCTTCGGGCCGCTCCCACCGGCCAATCCCTATCTGGGACCGGTCGGCACCGCGACCATGCACGGCGATTCGGAAGCCTCCGACACCACCCCGCTGCCGGGCGTCGGCACCGGCGGGGTGCACGCCGACTTCCACGAACAGGGCGCGGCCTGCCCGACCATCCTGCAGGGCGCGGACGGCCTCCCGCAGGCGCTGTGCACCAAGATCACCGACCGCGCGCCCGAGGTGCTGCTGCTGGATCCCAGCAACGGCAACACCCTCGCCAAGCTCGACCTCACCAAGGGCAGCCTGCTCGGCGGCGTCTACGCCTACCTGGACAACCAGGACCGGATGGTCACCGTCGACGGCTCCGGCAACCTGCTGCGCATCGGGCACCAGCGCGGCTCCGACGGCAAATGGTCGCTGTCCATCGCCTCGAAAACCGATGTGACACAGGCGGTCACCGGCCACTGCGGCGGCGGCGACTGCGACGCGGTCAGCTCCGTCTCCCCCGACTACCAGGGCCGGGTCTGGTTCGCCACCGACGGCGCGGCCGCCGGATTCGTCAACCTCGACGGCAGCGCGCGTTCCCTCGTGCTCGCGCCCGGCGAGAACGTGGCCAACAGCATCGCCACCGGACCCCAGGGCATGGCCGTCGCCACCGACCACGCCCTCTACCTGCTCGACGTGGACGGCGGCGGCAACCCGCGGATCGTCTGGCGGCAGGCCTACGACCGCGGCCCCGCCCGCAAACCGGGCCAGCTGAGCTGGGGCACCGGCGCCACCCCGACCTTCTTCGGCCCCGGCGACGGCACCGAATACCTGGCCATCACCGACAATGCCGCCACCAAGGAAAACCTGCTCGTCTACAACACGGCCACCGGCACGCCCGTCTGCTCGGTGCCCGCCATCGACGGCACCGAGAACTCCCCCATCGGATCCGGCAACAGTGTCTTCGTGGCCAGCACCTACGGCTACCCGTACCCGGCGCTGCCGCCCAACGCGGGGACCAGCCAGCCCGCCAGCGCGCCGATCTCGGGCGGTATGACCCGCATCGATGTCACCGGCTCCGGCTGCACCGTGGTGTGGACCAACACCGTGCCGTCCTCGGCGGTGCCGCGACTGTCCGTGGCGGACGGCAAGATCTACACCTTCACCCGCCACTCGCTGCTCGGCAGCGGCAGCAGCGCGCTCGGTAGCGGCAGTTCCGCGCTCGGCAGCGGCAGCGCGGGTCTGGGCAGCGGCAGCGCCGGCGTCACCGACAACTACAGCTTCGCGGTGATCGACGCCAATACCGGCAAGGTCGACTCCGAGCAGTACGTCGGCGCGACCACGATCAACGACACCCTGGAGATGGTCGGCACCATCGCCCCCGGCCGAATCCAGTACCAGGGCACCACGACCGGGTTCTACCGCGTCACGCCCAAGTAGTAGCAGTCCCGCCGCGGCGGCGGCAGCGACCGAACCGAGCGTCCGGTACTCGCTCGCAACAACCGCCTCCGCGGCCGGATTCGTGCAAGCATGGGCACCATGTCCCAGCCCCTCGCTCCCGGCGGCCTGCTGGCCGACCCGGCCCGGCGGCCCAGCCCCCGCGCCAAACTGCTGTGGGCGCTGAGCGCCGCCCTGTCCTGGGTGGTGCCGGTCCTCGGGGTGGGAGTCTGGGCGCTGTTCGATTCGCACCGGCGCGGGCTACAGGGTCTGGTGCTCGGAATCGTGCTGCTGGCAGCGGTTTTCAGCATCGTGGTGATTCCGCTGTGGCGGTACGCCGTGCACAGGTGGGAGATCACCGACGAGGCCGTCTACACCCGGACCGGCTGGTTCACCCAGGAGAGCCGGGTCGCGCCGATCACCCGGGTGCAGACGGTCGACACCTATCGCGGGCCGCTCGAGCGACTGCTCGGGCTGGCCACCGTCACCGTCACCACCGCCTCCTCGGCGGGGGCGGTGCACATCAGCGCGCTGGCGCTGGCCGACGCGCGGGACACCGTCACCCAGCTGACCGCGATCGCCGCCCAGCACCGCGGGGACGCCACGTGAGCAAGCCGCCCCACCAGCCGGAAGACTTCTCCGATTCCTATCCGACAGAACAGCTTTCACCGCTGCCCGCGAGCCTCGAACCGGCGGGCGCGGGCTGGCAGCGGCTCGACAAGCGCATGCTGCTGGTGCACCCGGTCACCGAACTCATCCGCTTCATCCCGGTGCTGATCGCCACGCTGGTCGCGGGCGCCCGCGCCGACAGCCCGCTGTGGAGCCTCACCGTGGTCGGCGTGATCGTGGCCTTCGCGCTCACCCGCTGGTTCACCACCACCTACCGCATCACCACCGACAATGTGGAACTCCGCACCGGCCTGATCCAGCGCAAACGACTCTCCGTCCCACGCAACCGGGTCCGCTCGGTGGACGTGGAGGCCGATCTGCTGCACCGGGCGCTCGGACTGGCCGTGCTGTCCATAGGCACCGGGCAGCACGTGGACAAACGGGAGCAGTTCAAGCTGGACTCCCTGGACGCGAACCTGGTGCCGGACCTGCGGACCGCACTGCTGGCGCACACCGGGACGGGCGCGGAATCGGCTGCCCCGCAGTCGATCACGCCCGAAACCCCCGCCCCGGCCGTGGCCGGCAATGCCGTGGAGATCGCGCACTGGCAGGCGGAGTGGGTGCGGTACGCCCCGCTGTCGCTGACCGGCTTCGCCATCATCGCCCCGGTCGTGGGTCTGGCCTTCCAGTACGGCTTCGCGCAGATCTTCCTGAAGTCCGGCACCGTCCAGGATGTCGGCCACCGCAGCGCGGGCGTCATCGTGGGCGTCATCGCGCTGCTGATCGTGCTGCTCGTGGTCGTGGTCAGCGTGGCCGCCTGCGCCCGCTACCTGCTGACCTGGTTCGGGCTCCGGGTCCACGACGACGGCAAGACCCTCACCATCCGGCACGGCCTGCTCACCACCCGCCAGACCACCCTCGACCTGGCCCGCCTGCGCGGCGCGACGGTGAACGAGCCGCTGCTGCTGCGTCTGGCCGGGGCGGCCGAGCTCGAGGCCATCATGACCGGCACCAGCCCGCGGCAGAAGATCCTGCCGCAGGCTCCGCGCGCCGCCGTGCACCGGACGCTCGCCCACCTGCTCGGCGCCGGCCGAGCCGGAACTGCCGACACGACATCGCCTGCCACACAACCGATCTCCGCCGTGGCGGTGGTGGGCGCCACCGATGCCGCCGCACTCGTCACCGTGCCGCTGCTCCCCCACGGACCCGCCGCGCGCCGCCGCCGCTACACCCGCGCACTGGGCCCGCTCGCCGCGGCCGCCGCCGCTCTCCTGGTGATTTCCCTTGCGGGAGGCCAAGTTCCGCTATGGGTCTGGATCGCGCTCGCCGTCGCCGTGCCGGTCGCCGTAGCCCTCGCGTGGGATCGGTACCGCGGTCTCGGCCACGCCGTCCTGCCCGCCGCGGACGGCCAGCCCGCCTGGCTCATCACCCGCAGCGGCTGCCTGGACCGCGACCGCGACTGCGTGGAAGCCCCCGGCGTCATCGGCTGGACCGTGCGCCAGACCTTCTTCCAGCGCCGCGCGGGCGTCGCCACCGTGGTGGCGGCGTCGGCGGCGGGCAAGAAGCGGTATCACGTCATCGATCTGCCGCTGGAGCAGGCGTGGGAGCTGATCGAGGCGGTCACGCCGGGACAGCTGGGCGTCCCGGCTCGGCGGTGATCCGGCTCAGCCCTGGACCGGAAAGTTGGCGCGAATCACGTTGTGCGGGTCGCGCTCTCGCTTGACGGCCCGCAGCCGGTCCAGGGTCGCCGGGTCGAACGCGGCGGCCGCCGACTCGCCCGGGGTCAGGAAGGTGAAGGGCTTGCGCCCGGTGACCTGACCATCCAGCTGCGCGACCAGGGTGTCCACCTTGGCGTGCACCGCGTCCCGCAGCTGCGGCAGCCCGATGCCCAGCAGATACACCAGGTACCCGTCGGACAGTGCACCGCGCGCGCCCGCGGCGGGTCCGGCGAACGCGCCGCCGAGGCCGCGCACCTGGATATTGGCCAGTGGCGCAACGGATTCGCCCAGCAGGATCTTCTCCGCCTCCGCCGTCAGCTCGGGCAGCAGCTCGGTGCGGCCGATGGCCGGGCTGGGATCGGTCGGCTCGGAGGTGATGGTCCCGATCTCCGCGACCGTCATGGGCGCCCGCGAATCGGAGACCGCGCCGCCGATCCGGTCCAGCGCCGACACCAGGTCCCGGCCCGTGCCGGCGTCACCGAGGTAGGCGACATCGAGGGCCACCAGCTCCGGCGACCGCGGGAACTGGAAGCGCTGGAACCACACCGACAGCTCGTCCGGCGCGTGCGCGGTCAACGCCCGGAATGCCTCCCACACCTCGGGCATCCGCTCGGCGGGCCACATCACCCGGCCGCCGTACAGGTCGGGCGCGGGGAACAGCTCGACTTCGAGCCCGGTCACCACCGCGAAATCGCCTCCGCCGCCGGACAGGGCCCAGAACAGGTCCGGATCGCTGTCGGCGGTCACCCGGGCGGGGCGGCCGTCGGCGTCCACGATCTCGAAGGCGCGCACCGCGTTCGACGCCCACCCGTACTTGCGGCCGAACCAGCCCGCGCCGCCGCCCAGCGTGTAGCCGGTCACCCCGACCACCGGATTGCTGCCCGCCAGACCGGTGAGCCCGTGCTCGGCGGCGGCCGCCTGCACCCCGCCCCACCGCACGCCCGCGCCGACCCGCGCCACGCGGGCCGCCGGATCGATCTCCAGGCGATCCAGCGCGCCCGTGCGCAGCAGGACGGCGGTCTCGACGCCGCCCGCCGCGCCGTGCCCGGTCGGCTGGGTCACCACCGGACGGCCCGCGGCACGCGCGTACGTCACCACGGCGGCCACGTCCTCGGCGTCGGCGACCTCGGCGACCGCCGCGACCGGCTGCGTCACCGCCAGGCTCCACGGCCGCGCGACCTGATCGAAGTCCGCGTCACCGGCCTCGAGCACCCGGCCCCGGACGGTATTGCGCAGTTCGTCGAATCCCATCGTCTTCCCCTCGTCTGTCTCGCGAACGCGATTCCGCAAGAAGGACGAGACGCGACGACGAAGTGTGACAGCGCCCCGGAGACTCAGGCTCCGGCCGACGCCAGACGCGCGGTGGCACGGTAGTAGAGGTACATGCCCGCGGGCAGCAGACCGCAGATCAGCAGCAGCATGGTGGGCCAGTCGCCCATGAGCAGCGCGTAGCCGCTCGGGCTGAAACCCGCGCAGATCAGGAAGCCCAACGCCCACACCAGGATCGGCAGCGCCATCACACCGATCCGATCGGTCGCCACGCCCATGCCCATCACCAGCAGCACGTTCACCACCGCGGCCGCCAGCGCGGCCACCGGCACCGGGATCGCGCCCGAGGTCATGCTCGAGGCGAGCGAGCCGGCAGCCAGCACGGGGGCGGGCTCGGGAATGGTCGCCTGCCCGGCGTAGAGGGGCAGGAACAGCACCTCCAGGCCGAGCGTGATCACGGCGTCGATCAGCAGCAGCCCGGCGATCACCGCGTTCAACACGACGCGGCCCGGGCGCGGGCTCGCCACCGCGTCACCCGAGCGGGCTCCGACGGCGGCCGTCACGGCACCGGCGGGAAACCGAGCAGCGTCAGCAGGTGACTCTGCATGTCCACGAAGCCGTACAGCACCGACAGGTACAGCTCGTGCTGCCACTCGAAGTAGGGCCGCTGGCTCTCGACGAACGCCGCGATGGCGTTCTGGAGGTCCCAGTTGTACATAGCCTCAGTCTCTCATTCCAGCCCGCCGAAGAGATCATGTTCCCGACCGTCGGGGCCGAGTGGGCCGCGCTCACCCCGCACCAGAATGTAATGCTCCTCCGGCAGCACCGGCTGGGCGACATCGTTCGAGAGCGCGAACTCCCGGCCCGAGGGCGCCACCGTCACCTGCGTGGCGTGCGCCCGCAGCGCCGCCCGCTTGGCCGTCAGCACATCGGACACGTCCACCGCGGTGGTGACCGATTCCGCCGGGACACAAGCCAATTCGCCCTCGTGCGGCAGCCGCCAGCCCGGTGGCAGCGCACCCGGCAGCTGATCCACGGTGCGGCGCTTCAACGCCTCGGTGTGCATGGCCAGCACCGCGGCGTCGGTAACCGTCCAGTACACCTTCGGCACCGTCCAGCCCCAGTCCGAGGCCGCGTCCACGGCCGCCATGGTGATCTCGTGCGCGCGAATGTGATCGGGATGCCCGTACCCGCCGCGCGGGTCGTAGCCGATCACCACCCGCGGGCGCAGCTCCAGCAGCACCCGCACCAGCGCGTCGGTGGAGGCGGTCCCGGACTTCACGAAGGCCCGCGGATCGCGCGCCGACGGCGACCCGGCCATACCGGAGTCCCGCCAGCGGCCCGCGCCGCCCAGGAAGTGCGGCGGGCCCGCGTCCAACGCGTCCAGGGCCCTGGTCAATTCGGCGATCCGGTAGCCGCCCAGCTGATCGGCCGACCCGGCCACCAGCCGCGCGTACTCCTCGCCGATGACCTCGCCCTCCTCACCGAGCGTGCAGGTCACCACGGTGACCGGGACGCCGCGGCGGCGGTAGTGGGCGATGGTGCCGCCGGTGGTGATGGATTCGTCGTCGGGGTGCGCGTGCACCAGCAGCAGGCCGTGGCGCGCGGAATCGACGGTCACGGCAACCTCCGCCAATTGGCGGCATCCGCGAAGATGCCGGTCTGGATGGCGCCGCTCAGCGAGGCCCCGTCCACCCGCGGGCCCGCCGCGGCCACCTGGGTGTCCTGCACGATCGGCAGCACGGTCGACATCTCCCACAGCCGGGGCTCGGCCTCGGCGATCACCTTGCCGGGATCCAGGCCGCGCAGCGCGGCGTCGATACCGGGCTGCAAAGCCGCGTCACAGACCCCGGACAGGTTCGACGGCGACTTCTTCGCACCGTCAGCGACCGTGGTGTCGCCGTTGTCGCCCGGCGGGGCCACCGGCGCGCACCCGTACCGGGAGGCCAGCACGGTGGCCGGATCCTGGCCGGTGCGCTCCCAGCCGACCACCGCGTCGATCCCGGCGTCGGTCAGTTCCTTGCCGTACAGCGTCGCCGCCGTGACACTGCGGACGATGACATCGATTCCGGCACTGCGCAATTGGTCGGCCGCGGTATTGGCCACCGCCAGCGACGTGGTGTCGCCGTCCACCGCGCCGATCCGCACCGTCAGGGATTTGCCGTTCTTGGCCAGCGGACGCGGCTGCGGCGCGGGCGACGTCGCCGACGGCGCCGCGGGCGTCTCCGCGGCCCGCGCGAAACCGGCCTCCGCGAGCAGCGCGAACGCCTCCTCCACCGGCAGCCGCGGCGGCTGCGTGGCCGCGTACCCGGGATCCGACGGCGAAAGCACCTGCGCCCGAACCGGTTCCACCCAGCTGCCGGTCTGCGCGCCGACCGTGGCCAGCAGCACCGGATCCAGCAGCGCCAGCACCGCGCGCCGCACCCGCACATCGGCGAGATCCCCGCTGCGCCCGTTGAGCACCAGCGACATCTCCCGCGACTGCGCCATCACGGCCGTGCGCACCGAGGGGATCGCCGCCAGCTGCGCCTGCAACGCCACCCCGCCGTGCACCAGCGCCATCTGCGCGTCCCCGACCCGCAGCGACTCCGCCACCTGCGCGGGAGTTCCGCCGCGCCGCAACAGGATCTGATCCGGCACCGCGGGCTGACCCCAGTACCGGTCATTGCGTTCCAGCAGGATCTCCTCGCGGCCGCGATCGGCCTGCTTGATCCGGAACTGACCGCCCGAGATCCGGATGGTGTCGACCAGGCCCTGCTCGAAACCGCTGTCCTTCACCAGATGCTGCGGCAGCAGATCCGTGAACAGCTGCCGCCAAGCCGGATACGGCTGCGTCATCGTGACATTCACGGTCTTGCCGCCCGCCGCGGAACTGACATCGGAGATCAGCCGGTACCCCGCCGGATCCACCGTGCCCGGCTGCGTGATCATCTGCTGCCACAGGTATTTGAAGTCCTCGGCCGCGATCGGCGCACCATCGGACCAGGACGCCTCGTTCTTGATCTGGTAGCTGATCGTGAACGGCTCCTGCGAGGTCACGTCCGCCGACACCATGAGCGCCGGATTCAGCATCCAGTCGGTCGCGCCCGGCACCCCCGGCGTCGGCGCGGCCTTGAACGGGCTCGGCAACACCATGGACGCCACGGCCGCCGTCGCGGGCGACTGCTGCGACCGCAGATGCGGATTGAACCCGATCCCGATGTCGTCCACCGCGACCACGACCGAATTCTTGCCCGGCTTGGCGGGCTGCGTCTTGGGAGAGTCCGTGGACTCGATGGGCGGCGGCGGATTCGCGGTGCAGCCGGTCGCGACCGCCAGCAGGGTCGCCACCATCAACAGCACCGCGCGCACCGATGCGCGCCTCCGGGCCCCCGTCATCACGTTCGGCACTCTATATCCAATCGGCCCTCCGCTTCGCTCCGGGCGGTTCGCGGCCCTAGTAACCCCGGTCTTCGCTCCTCGGCTTCGCTCCCGCTCCGAGGCGGAGGTCTATCGAGCCGCAGTCCGGACCGGGGCGGGCCGCGAACACCGAGGCAGGTCTGACCAGGCCGGTGCGGCCCTCGGTTCGTGGTCGGCACATCACCACAGCGCAGCCGAGGCCGAAGGCGAGCCAGCGTGCTGGCTTGCCTTCGGCCTCGGGCGTGGCGTGTTTCCTGTTACTGCGCGGCGCGGTCGCGCGCCTTGCGGCGGGAGATCTCGCGCTGGCGGTCGGTGGCGCTCAGGGTCACCTTGCGCACGCGCACGATCTCCGGGGTCACCTCGACGCACTCGTCGTCGGTGCAGAACTCCATGGCGGACTCCAGGTCCAGCTGCAGCGGCTTGGCCAGGGTCTCGAGCACGTCACCGGTGGCGGACCGCATATTGGTCAGCTTCTTCTCGCGGGTGACGTTGATGTCGAGGTCCTCGGCACGCGGGTTGATGCCGACCACGTGACCCTCGTAGGTGTCGGCGCCCGGCTCCACGAAGAACTGACCGCGGTCGGCCAGCTGGATCATGGCGAACGGGGTGACCGAGCCGTTGCGGTCGGAGACCAGCGAACCGGTGTGGCGGGCGCGGATCTCGCCGGCCCACGGCGCGTAACCGTCGAACACGGCGTTGGCGATACCGGTGCCGCGGGTCTCGGTGAGGAAGTCGGTCCGGAAACCGATCAGGCCGCGCGACGGCACGATGAACTCCATGCGCACCCACCCCGCGGAGTGGTTGCTCATCTGGACCATCTTGCCCTTGCGGGCGGCCAGCAGCTGGGTGACGGCGCCGAGGTACTCGTCGGGGCAGTCGATGGTCAGCTCTTCGAACGGCTCGTGGGTCTTGCCGTCGACGACCTTGGTGACCACCTGCGGCTTGCCGACGGTGAGCTCGAAGCCCTCGCGGCGCATCTGCTCGACCAGGATGGCGAGCGCGAGCTCACCACGGCCCTGGACCTCCCAGGCGTCCGGGCGGCCGATGTCGAGCACGCGCAGCGACACGTTGCCGACCAGCTCCTGGTCCAGGCGGGTCTTCACCATGCGGGCGGTCAGCTTGTGGCCCTGCACCCGGCCGACCAGCGGCGAGGTGTTGGTGCCGATGGTGACCGAGATCGCCGGCTCGTCGACGGTGATGCGCGGCAGCGCGACCGCGTTCTCCGGGTCGGCCAGGGTGTCGCCGATCATGATGTCCGGGATGCCCGCGATGGCGACGATGTCACCGGCCACGGCCTCCTCGCCGGGCTGACGCTCGACGCCGATGGTCTTGAGCAGCTCGGTGATCTTGACGGTCTTGACGCCGTCGCCGTGCATCCACGCGACGTTCTGGCCCTTCTTCAGGGTGCCGTTGTGGATGCGCACCAGGCCGATACGGCCCAGGAACGGGGAGGCGTCGAGGTTGGTGACGTGCGCCTGCAGGGTGGCGGTCGGGTCGCCCTTCGGAGCCGGGACGTACTTCATGAGGACCTCGAACAGCTCGTCGAGGTTCTCCGCGTCCGGCACCTGGCCGTTCTCGGGGCGGCTGGTGGAGGCGACGCCCGCGCGGCCGGAGGCATAGAGCACCGGCAGGTCGAGGGCCAGCTCGGCGGCTTCCGAGGCCTCGTCGTCGAGGTCGGAGGCCAGGTCCAGCAGCAGGTCGTGGGATTCCTCGACGACCTCTTCGATACGGGCGTCCGGGCGGTCGGTCTTGTTGACCACCAGGATCACGGGCAGCGAGGCCGCGAGGGCCTTGCGCAGCACGAAGCGGGTCTGCGGCAGCGGACCCTCGGACGCGTCGACGAGCAGCACGACGCCGTCCACCATGGACAGACCGCGCTCGACCTCACCACCGAAGTCGGCGTGGCCGGGGGTGTCGATGACATTGATGACGGTGACCGATCCGTCGGCATTATGCCGGTGAACAGCGGTGTTCTTGGCGAGAATGGTGATGCCCTTCTCGCGCTCGAGGTCACCGGAGTCCATCACTCGGTCGACGAGTTCGGCGCGTTCGGCGAACGCACCGGATTGCCGGAGCATGGCGTCGACCAGTGTTGTCTTGCCGTGGTCGACGTGCGCCACGATGGCGACGTTGCGGAACTCGACAGACGACACGTTTGATTCCTCCTGGTGAAAAGTCTGTTGCCGACCCGGATGGGTCTCATGCGTGGGGCTGCCTACGACGAGACATGGCGAACTCCACCGGGCATGCGGCGAGCTACACATTACCGGGCGACGTGGGTCACCTGTTCAACGGCCAGAGGTTAGGTTAAGCTAACCAACATGGGCAAGGTCAAGGCAAAGGACGTCTCGCGTCTCAAGCCGAAGAAGAAATGCTGCCGCAAGAAAACGCGGTGCATGAAATGCCCTGTGGTCATCATGAAGATGAAGAAGGCGGAGGCCGCGGGCTGCTGCGGCAAGGAACTCAAGAAGTGCCTCAAAGCCGCACGCGCCGCCTGAAATCGGAGTAGACCAGGACTTATGAGTCCTGTCTTGCTCTCCGACGACGAGATCGCCAAGGCCCTCACCGACCTGCCCGAATGGACCCGAACGGGCGACAGCATCAGCCGCACCATCAAGGCCGACTCGTTCCTGGCCGGAATCGAGCTGGTCCGCCGGGTGGCGGCCGCGGCCGAGGCCGCCGACCACCATCCCGACATCGATATCCGCTGGCGGCGGGTCACTTTCACGCTCTCGACCCACTCCGCCGGCGGCCTCACGCCACTGGATATGGCTCTCGCACGGGAGATCGATCGACTGCGGGCGCAGGGCTGAGCCGCTTCACCGCGATCATCCAGCCGAACAGCACCAGCACCCCGGCCGCGTTCGCCGTTCCCGCCCAGGCCAGGTACCAGGGCCGGGAGATCTCCCACATGTTCGTCTGCACCGTGCCCAGCAGCCACGGGATGCCGACGATCGTGTTGAACAGCCAGAACGCGCGCATCAGGCCCGCGCCCGGCGCATCGCGCAGCGGGCCGAAGCGCAGCCACAGCACCAGCGGGACCAGGCAGATCCAGTGGTGCGACCAGGAGATGGGCGCGGCCATCATGCCGAACAGCTGCACGATGAGCAGGGTGCCCAGCCGGTCGTCGGAACGCAGTGCGCGCCAAGCGAAGAAGGCCAGCACGGCCGTGGCCAGCACCGCCGACTTCCACAGCAGCCCGCCGCCGATATCGTGCCCGGCCAGGCGGCTGAGCGCGCCGCGCAGCGACTGGTTGACCACCGAACCGACCGGCCCGATTCGGTGCGGGTCGCCGACCAGCTCGCCGAAGTACTTCTTGGTCTCGTTGGGCGTGAGCAGGTAGGTCAGCCCGATGGTCCCGACGAACGCGCCCACCGAGGCGGCGATCGCGAGCCACTGCTTGCGGGCCACGAAGTACAGCCCGGTCACCGCCGGGGTCAGCTTGATGCCCGCACCCAGGCCGACCCACGCGCCCGCCAGCCACCACCGGGTGCTGCGCGCCGCGGCCATCGCCATGAACACCAGGAACACGTTGACCTGGCCGTAGTCGAGGGTGGACCGCACCGGCTCCAGCCACATGCCGCCCGCGGTCCACGCCACCGCGGACGTGCGCCAGCGCTGGTCCTGCATGGCCTCCGGGCCGAGGATCATCTCCAGCGCGATCCAGATGATGCCGAACAGCGCCCCGACGGTGGCCAGCAACCAGCCCACGGCGACCACGTCGAAGGGCAGGAAATGCAACGGATACAACAGCAGCGCCGCGAACGGCGGATACGTGAACGGCAGCGGAAATTGTGGTGACCGACTGGAATCGGTCCATTCGTAGAGGTTCCCGCCGAAGAGATTGGCGGCGCCTTCGACATAGACGTGCAGGTCCACGAGGATCAGGTTGCTGGGCCAGAACAGCGCCCAGGCCACACGAGCCAGCACCGAGATGCCGAGGGCGACGGCAGCCAGCTGGAAACGTCGATTCACAAAACGGACTTTCGGGTCGGATTGGTCACCGACCGGAGTTCACGGCTGGCGATCTCGCCTGACGGCGCGCGGATAAGCGTAGCCGTAGTAACGAATATCTCGCGCACCCAAGAAACGTGGGCACCGGGACCCGCCTATTGCGAATTTCACACCGCGACTTTCACTTCAGCGTCGGCCTGGCTACGACTCGCGAGGCGACCCGCCCAGATGATCCAGGCGAACAACGCCAGCACGCCGAACACGTCCACCGCGCCCAGCCAGGACAGGATGCCCGGCCGCGACATGGTCCAGATCGAATCCTGGAAGAACCCGAGCACCCACGGCACGCCGATCAAGGTCACCACGAGCCAGTACCCCGCGAGCACCCGCGCCCCGGGGGCATCGCGCAGCGGACCGTAGACCAGCCACAGGATCACCGGCACCAGCCAGATCCAGTGATGCGACCACGAGATCGGCGACACCATCAGCCCGAACAGCTGCACGATGATCAGCGTGCCGAGCCGGTCGTCGGAACGCAGTGCGCGCCAGGCGAAGAACCCGAGTACCGCGGTCACCAGCACCGCGGCGATCCACACCGGGCCCGACACCACGTCGTGGCCGAGCAGGCGGCTGAGCGCGCCGCGCAGCGACTGATTGGTCGACGAACCCACCGGGCCGATCCGCTTGGCGTCGCCGAGCAGCTCCCGGAAGTACTTGTTGGTCTCCCCCGGCGTCAGCAAGTAGGTCAGGCCGATGGTGCCGAAGAAGACCACCGCCGACCACAGCGCGGTGAACCAGCGCTTGCGGGCCGCGAAGTACAGCCCGGTGACCGCCGGGGTGAGCTTGATGCCCGCCGCCACGCCGACCAGCGTGCCCGACACCCACCACCGCGAGCTGCGCACGGCGACCATGGCCAGCAGCACCAGGAAGACATTGACCTGGCCGTAGTCGAAGGTCGTGCGCACCGGCTCGAGCCACATCCCGACGGCCGTCCACGCGACCGCGGCTGTGCGCCAACGCTGTTCGCGCATGGCCTCGGACCCCAGGATCATCTCCAGCGCGAACCACACCACACCGAACAGCGCCGCCACCGTGGCCAGCAGCCACCCGATGGCGACCACGCCGAACGGCAGAAAGTGCAAGGGGTAGAACACCAGCGCCGCGAACGGCGGATAGGTGAAGGGCAGCGGGAAGTCCGGCGTCTTACTGGCGTCGGTGTACTCGTAGAGGTGCCCGCTGCCGAGATTCGCCGAGCCGTCGACGTAGACGTGGAGGTCCACGAAGTTCATGCCATTGGGCAATAGCAGGACCCACAGCAGACGGGCCAGCACCGAAATACCCAGTGCCGCGGCGGCCATATGGAAGTGTCGTTTCACGGCACGTCTTTCAGCTCGGGCGGTCTACGGCCGCGGCCAGCCTAGTCGTAGCCCGAAATGCGCCGCGCATCGGACGCGCTGCGTAACATTTGCATCACCAGCCCCATTGGTAACACACATTCTGGTCGGTCGTTCGATAGCGTCAGCTGATCAAGTTCGCCAAGATCACACGCTGGCTGTACAACACGGCAGCCCGGTCCCTAGAGTGGCGCGGAGCGATGGGGCTCCATCGCCGCTAGTTGTACCCGAGGTAAGGACGGCTACACCAGTGCTTCGCACCCGAGGAACGCGGTTCACAGTCTCCGCGCTGGCCCTGGCGGCCTGCGCCACCGTCGCCGTGCCGACTGCGGCAGAGGCGAAGCCCGCGCCCGCCCTGAGCGCGGTGTCGATTCCGATGATCCCCGAAGGGGTTCCGGTCGACGCCCTGGCCTCGCTGATCCCCGCCATCGTGGGAGCGGCCGCCGGGCCCGCCGATATCGCCGATGCCGGCCCGAAGAACACCATCCTCGCCCAGGCCAAGCAGCTGCTGGAGAACAGCAATCTGCCGCCGCAGGTGAAGACCACGCTGCTCGCGGTCATCAAGTTCCTCGACGGCAGTGGCGGCGGCGGCCCGGACATTCCGGAGGACGGCCCGGTCATCTCGCAGTTCCTGTGGCCGACCATCGGCAAGGGCTGCATCTCCTCGTCCGCCGACTCGGTGGGCACCGCGCTGGCCGTCGCCGGTCCCGCGCAGCTGCCCCCGCCGGGACCCGCGCAGGGCCAGGCCGGTTTCGTGTTCACCGCGCTGGGCACCAAGCGGCCCACCGACCCCCAGCCCGTCCCGATGACGGTGCAGTGGCTGAACCTGGACACCCGCGCCACCGGCACCATGAACCTGACCGACGACGCCAAGATCAACCCGGACGGCCCGGCCACCCTGTCGGCCATCGCCAACACCGGCGCCGGTCGCGTGGTCGCCGTCGTCTCGGGTTCGCTGACCACCCAGTCCGACCCGGAGGCGCAGCCGATCACCTGCTCCTTCCTGCCGACCATCGGCTTCTTCACGGTCTAGTCTCGGCGCACGCCGAGAATTCGCCCCCGTCCCTCCCGAGCGAAAGCCCGGGAGCGACGGGGGCGAAATCGTTTGCAGGAGCGGCTTCCTGTGGTAGACCGCTAACTATGGCCGCTGTTTCCAACCCTCTGCGGGGACTGCATTCGCGCCGATCGATCCTCTCGATTCGCTCGGAGGGATCGATCCTGTCGATCGGCTCGGCCTATTCGATCCTGTCCATCGGCAGCGTGGGCTCGGTGCTGTCGATCGGGTCGGTGGGCTCGTTCGGCTCTCTCATCTCCTCGGCGTCCTTCGGCAGCCTGGGATCCGCCTTCTCCGGCCTGTCCCGCTTCTCGCTGTTCTCCTGGAACGGCAATGGGCAGGCCTTCGCCAACGGCTCCGACGAGGAACACAACGATCCCCACCTGATGCTCCGGGTCGTCCCCGAAGAGCCCGATCTGGTGCGGGACCCCACCTGCCACTGCCAGACCTAGAGACCGTTGCCGACTTCGTCGACCAGCTGAAGTCGGGCCACTACGCGGACACCGGGTTCCCAGCCCACTCCCTGTTCATCTTCGTGTCCCGCTGCCACCGGCAGCGGGACACGAGAGCTGCGAGAGTCGGGTGGTCACCACCACTGGCCGTACTGCGGGGCCAGGACAGAATTGACGTCCACGGAGATGCCGCCCACCTCGCGCTGGTCGATCTCGAACTGGTGCAGGGCGGCGGCGGGGTGGACGTAGCCCTTCGGGGTGCCCCAATTGTGCTGCCAGAAGAACGAACCCAGCCCGACGTCGCGAATGTTGTCGATGGTCGGCGAGTTGGCGTACACGCCGGTGCGCCCGTGCCCGATGACGGTTTCCCACCCGCGCAGGTAGGGCTCGATCATCGACTCGAACTCCTCGTCGCTGGGGTTGTCGTCGATGGACGCGTAGATCGGCGCGCTGTCCGGGCCGCCCGCGGCCTTGTGCAGTACCAATCCCCGTGCGGCGTGCTTCAATCCGGCCGGGTAGCCGCCGCGCCAGTCGGCGGTCGGGCCTTTGCCGAACTGGTAGCAGGACACCACCGACAGGCCCGCGGTGCGCAGGGCGTCGACCTCGCGGGCGAGCAGCGGTTTGCCTTCCATCCATTCCGCGCCGGGCCGCCGGTCGGAGACGTAGCGGATGACGCCCATATGGCCGTCGTCGCTGATGGATTGGGCCGTGGGGACGCCGCCCGCGTAATCGAGCAGGGTGCCGAGGGATTCCTTGGCGGCGGCGGTGGCGGGTGGGAGGGCCATTCCAGCGGTGACCCCGGCGGCCAGGGCCGTTGCCCCGGAGAGGAAATTCCGTCGGTTGACAGGGGCAGAACTCATCACGGCTCCTTCGCGCACTGGTCGAACATTCCGATCGAGTGCTGGAGGAGTCTGGCTCTGGACCTATTCGGTCCACCTGCGGCGTACCCGGCGCACCTTCCCCGATGACAACAAGATCATCCGCGCGCCGGGAGCCCCTGAACGTGCCCTCATTTCACCATATTCACATTGGAATCGCCAGACTCATCGAGCACATCGGCACCATATGTCACATCGATGGAAAACCAGGCAACGACCGGCCGACAGCGAACAAATAGCTAGGAATTTTCGTGGCCGCCGGCAGCCGTCAGACGCGGGTCTTGTTCAGCTGCGCGCCCACGTCGATGGTCCGGCGCGAAACGTCCGCCACCTCGGTCCGCACGACCGTCGCCACCTGCGCGGCGATCTGCTTGCGCATACCCGCGAGCTTGCCCAGGGCGGCGGCCCGCCAGCCCTCGGCGGTCATCTCCAGATCGATGTCGCGAGCCCGGGGCGGGGCGGCGTCGATGACGATCAGCAACGGTTCGGCGGCCCGCGCGGTGAGGGCCACGGGCACGTTCACCTCGGCCCGGTAGCGGTTGGTCTTCAGCACGTCCACGCTGATGTCCAGGCTGACCGGAATGGTGAGGTCGAAGCGCACCAGCGCGGGATCGTGGACTTCGGCGGCAGTGGCTTCGGCGGCCTGCGCGGCCGCGGCGGATTCGGCGGCGGCCCTGGGCAATTCGGCGATCCGCGGCGCGGGCGGTGCCGCCGGGGCGGCCGGCGCGGCGGCGGCCACCTTGGGTAGTCGCACGCTGCCCTGCACCCAGACCTCGGCCTTGTTGCCGGGGCCGGTGCGCAGCGGCCCGACCTCGATGGGTTTGCCGGCCATCGACTCCACCACCTGCCGGACCCGGTCCGCGGTGACGATCAGGTCGAAGAATCGGTGCCCGAACTCGTCGTAGCCGATCCATGCATGGGTGGGGCGGCCCTTGTAGGGCGAGCGGGTGCCGTCCAGGATGGCCTGCACGTCGAAGGTGCGGCCGCGCTGGGAGTCCGGGTCGGCCAGGATCGTGTTGATCCGGTTGGCGACCTCGCGCTGCACCAGCTGCGCGATCGGGTTGAGCAGGACTTCCCAGGCGGTGCCGATGGCTTGCGCGCGCATGACGAAGCTCACGTCGCGGCCGGTGACCGGGGGGATGTCGATGACGATGAGCAGCGGGTCGGCGGTGCGCGCGTGCATGGTGAGGTCGATCTCCACGACCGCCTCCAGCCGCAGCCGCTGTCCGCCGAGGGTGACGTCGACCCGCAGGGTGACCGGGAGCATGACGTCGAAATGCACGTGGGGGGCGCGCCGGATGATGGTGGGCTTGCCGATGCTGCCCTTGGCCACGAAGCGGGCCAGTCCGGCGGGCCCGATTCCGAAGGGCCCGATGGTGATTCCCCGCCCGGCCACGCTGGAGACCGCGGATTCGATCCGGGATTCCGTCACCGCCGCCGCCACGAAACGTTCGCCGAATTCGGCGTAATCGATCCAGGTCGGTGCGTCGGGCAACGTCATCCAGCTCTTTCTTCGGGCGGGGACCCCTGTCCTGCCGATGAGGGGGCAGCAGGACAGGGATCAATCGGCGACGCTGCCGGGCGCCGCCGAAACCATCGTAGGCGGAAGATGCGCTCGGTTGTACACCCCGCCCCGCGTGTTTCCAGAATGTGGAATCAGCGCGTTCCCAATCGCCCGAAACCGACCAGCCCAGTTGTGCCGGATGGGCGGAATTCATGGATGGCGACGCCACCGGATTCTCCGGCTTCATTGCCACCCACCGTGGTGATCGTATCCGAATCCACCGCGATCACAATATTCGTGTGCTGATGGAACACACTGGAATCGGAGTACAGGACAACGTCTCCGACACGCGGTAGATAACCCGCGTTCGCCTCCCCGAAACGGCGCTGACCCCGGTAGTACTCCTCCAGCGTGTAAACGCCGGGTATACGCCAGGATCCGGAATTCGGATTGTGCAGCGGTTGCCCGGCGGCACGCATCACCCAGCTCACGAAGTCGGCGCACCACGGTTCGGCAATACCCTCGGAGTATTTGTCGCGTCCGCCCTGTTCCTCGAATTGTTGCCGCAGCACATCCACCACGCGGTTCTGCGCGGCGGTCAACCCGATGGAATCGATGGCCGGAAAATCGTGCACCAGGCCGCCGGCCAGGTTGCGCGGACCGGTGAACGGATCCGCCCCGGGGTGTCCGTGCTGCCACCAGCGCACCCCGGCCACTCCCCCGGCCGCGAGGCCGCCGACCACCACCAGCGCCAGGATGGTTGCCAGCGTCCGGCGACCGACCGCCCACGTCGTCATATCGCCCTCCCCCTTCGGCCGATGATCGGCCTCGAGGATTAGGACGTCTCACACCGCTGGGAAGTTCCCTCGGCCGCCCGCTCGGCCGATTCGGCGGCCGGGTCGAGGCGGCCGTGGCCGATCGCGCCCAGCCGCCCGGCCCGCATCAGGCCCAGGCCCGCGGGCGCGAGCTCGCCCAGCTGGGTGCGCAGCCGGGCCTGGAGTTCCGTCCCGGCGGACCGGTGTCCGGCGGCGCGCGTGTGGTCGCCGAGGTAGGCGGCCAGTTCGGCGAGCACGAAGTCCATCGGCCCCATGGCCGAGGCTCCCGATTCCAGCCCGCAGACGGTGCCCGCGTACGGCAGCAGCTTCGCGTAGATGTCGCGCGCCTCGGCGGGTTCGTCGAGTGCGATGGCCAGGCGAGCCTTCACCGCGGTGAAGGTGGACCAGAACTGCGGGGCGAGGGGCGGCGCGGCGGCGAGGGTGCGGCGGGCCTCCTCGGGGCGGCCCGCGTCCACGAGCGCGAGCGCGTAGCCGTGGACGAACAGCTCGGGTTTGAGCGCGGTTCGTTCGCGCAGGTCGTTCAGATACTCCGACATGTCGCCGCGCAGCCAGCCGATGGACACGGCGATGCCGACGTGCAGCGCGTTGGTGTCGCGGGTCGGTTCGGCCGCGCCCTCCAGCGAGTGCGCCACCAGGTCGTCGACGCCCGCGCCGCCCGCGGCGAGCAGGCGCAGCACCTCATCGGTGTTGCCGCGCAACAACTCCAGCACCATGCCGAAGGGCGCGATGGCGTCGAGCAGGTGCCGCAGCTGCCCGTCGGTGGCGTAGGCCCCCGCCTGGGCGGCGTGTTCGGCGGCGGCCACCAGGTCGGCGTCGGCGAGGGTGGCGCGGAACAGCAGATAGTGTGCGAGCGCGCGGAATTCGGTGAGCTCGGCCTCGGTGGAGATGCGCAGCAGGTGGGTGGCGTAGCGCCGCAGGTCGTGGGCACGCAGGAAGCCGGCCGCCGCGAAGGCCGCGAACGCCTGCGCGTTGAGCACCGTGCAGAGCAGATCCGGATCGCCGAGCGGCTCGGCCAGCGCCATCGCGGTGGCCGCCAGCACGCAGGCGGCGGCCGGATCCTCGACCGCGCGATCGAAGACAGCGGTGACCTGCAACATGATTCGCGTCCGCACCGGCTGCACCGGATCGGCCGACGCGGCCCGCAACGGCCCCCGCAGCCCCGGATCGGGCGTGTGCCAGTCGTGCACCGACCAGATCAGCGGCGTCGGCCAGCAGGTGACCGCGTGCGCGAGAACCGCTGTCCCACCGACCGATTGGGCCAGATCCAGCGCCTGCGCGCGCGCCGCCCGCGCCGCGATGTGCTGCCCGTCGTAGGCCAGCGCCACCACCAGCTCGCATCGCGCCTCCAGCACCGCCAGCCGATCCCGCTGCGCCGCACCCTCTCCGGTGTGCCCCGCCAGATCGTGCAAGGCCAGCACCGACCGCCACCGCCGCACGGCATCGGCCCGCATCCGCCGCTCCACGCACCGCCGCGCCGCCGCCCGCACATAGGGCAGCGCCACCGTCGCGGTCTCACCGTCGGCCCCGAGCGCCGCGTGATGCGCCAGCTCGTCGATATCCCGACCGCGAGGAACCCGAGGCTCCTCGATGTCGGAATAGGCTCCGGCGAAGGGGAACTCGGCCGCGAACCCACCGATCGCCGATGTACTCAGAGCTGTCATGGCCGACGTGTATGCGGCATCCCGGGTGCCGCGCGCCGACGCCGCGCCCAGCCCTCCGGTCACCCCGCCCGCCGCGCCGGGGATGCCACTCGCCGTCCCGGGAACGCCGTTCGCCACACCCGGGACACCACTCACCGCGCCGCGCACGCCGTCCGCCACGCCGGGACCGCCACCAACCCTGCCGGGCACGCCACTTGTCGCGCCGGACATTCCACTCGCCGGGCCAGGCATTTCAACTGTCGTGCTCGGCATTCCGCTCGCGGTACCGGTCAATCCACTCGCGTTGGCACCGCTTCCGTGCGCGAAAGCCGCGCCGGTGTCACCGGCGGCGTACTTGATTCCGGCTTGGAACAATCCCGCCATCCGCAGCGAAGCCGCCGAGAGCGCCGACGGATCGGGTTTCGGCGCGCGCGGACCCGGGACGTTGCCGGTTGCCGCGGCCACCTCGTCCGCGCCGCGCAGCGCCGACAACGTGCGATCGATGCGAGATCCGTTGGGGTACTCCGGCATTCCGAGGAGGGCGGCGACCACTTCGTCGGCCCCACGCAGTGCGGACAGCGCCCGGTCCGCCGCGAGGGGGAAGCCCGCACCGTCGGTCCGGGGACGGGCCGACGAACTTCCGGCATCGGGTTCATGTCCCGAGCCGAACGGGTCGCGGGTCTCGGCTCCGGGGTCATGGCGCAGGTATTCGAAAGCGGCCCAGTGCATTCGGGTGCGGCGCAGCGCGGGCAGGTCGTAGTAGACGGTTTCGCGGACAAGCGCGTGGTCGAAGGCGACGCGCCCGGCCCGGTCGGTGCGCAGCAGCCGCGCGGTTTCGCCGGTGGCGACGAGGTCGATGACAGTGTCGTGGGACTGCCGGGTGGAACCCGCGAGCGTGGCGATATCACTGTCGCCCCAGACCGACAGGTGGCGCAGCAGGTCCACCACGCCCGGCGGCAGCTGGGCGATCCGGCGCCCGAGCAGGTCGCGCACGCTGTCCGGCAGTGCGTCGGTGATGCCTTGGGTGGCAACGAGTTTGGCGAGTTCGCGCACGAACAGCGGGTTGCCGCCGGTGCGGCGGCGCAGCAGTTCGACGGTGCGGTCGTCGAGGGCGGCGAGTCCGGCGGCGGCCGCGGCGCGGCGGGTCCCGGCCATGTCGAGTCCGTCGAGTTCGATGCGGTCGGCGGTGAACAGGGCCAGCGCGGCGGCGGTGTCGCGGACGCCGGGTCCGGCTTCGGTGCCGCGCAGGGTGGCGATGATGAGGATCGGGCTGTCGCGCAGCCAGTTCACCACCTGCCGCAGGACCTGCAGGGTGGCGGTGTCCGCGCCGTGCACGTCCTCGAGCACGATGGCGACGGGTGTCCCGGCGGACCGTTCCCGGCAGGACCGGACCACGCGGCGGGCCAGGGTGAAAGCGTCGGCGGCGGTGAAGGTTTCGGGGTCGGCGGCGTCGAGTCCGGTGAGCACTTCGGCCCAGGACCAGGCGGGCGGCGCGGAGTCGACCTCGGGGCAGCGGCCGAAGACGGTGGTCCAGCCGCGTTCGCTCAGGTGCGTGGTGATGGCGGTGGCGAGGGTGGTCTTCCCGGCCCCGGCCTCGCCGGACAGCCAGACCAGCCGCACGTGGCCTTCGGCGGCGGCTTCGGCGGCGGCCAGCACGGCGTCGCGCTGGGCGGCATATCCGCTGTCCGGCAAAGGTTCCGGGGCGGGCAGGGGTTCGGGTTCGGCGGGCCGGACCACCACGGCGGGCGGCGCGGTCTCGGCGTCCACCGAGTGGGTGAGGATGGCGGTTTCCAGGTCGCGCAGCGCGGGTCCGGGGTCGACCCCGAATTCGAGGGTGAGGAATTCGCGGCTGCGGCGCACCGTGGCGAGCGCGTCCAGCGACTGTCCCAGTCGGTATTGGGCGAGGGCGAGCAGCCGGGCGGTCTCCTCGCGGCCGGGGTGCTCCTCGAGGATGGGCCGCAGCGCCAGCACCACTTCGGCGGGCCGGTTCATCTCGAGCGCCGCCTGGGCGCGCAGTTCGGCCGCGGTCATCTTGAGCGCCTGCAGCCGCGCGGTCTCCTGGGTCGCCCAGGTCATGCCGGGGAAGGATTCGAAGGCCCCGCCGTGCCAGCAGGCGAGCGCGGAGTCGAGCACCCGCACCTGTTCGAGGGGTTCGGGTCGTCCGGCGGGATCGCGCATGGCGGCCTCGTGCCCGTGCAGCAGTTGTTCGAAGAGCCAGGAGTCGACCTGGTTGGGTTCGAGGTTGAGCGCGTAGCCGTGGGATTCGGAGACGATGACGCGCGAGTGGGCGCGGCGTGGCCGGTCGGGTTCGAAGACGCGACGCAGGTTGTGGATGTACACCTGGAGCGCGGCAACGGCTTTGGCGGGCGGGTCGCCGTGCCAGAGATCGTCGATGAGCCGTTCGGTGGGCACCACGCGGCCGCCGGCGGCGACCAGCCGGCCCAGTACCGCGCACTGCATGGGCGCGCCCGGGGGCACACGCTGGCCATCGATGCTGATGTGCAGCGGGCCCAGCACCCCGATCCTTATCAGCGCCATAGCCGGTGTCCGACCCCCATACCCACTTCGAATAAAACCAAACAGGATCCTCTCAATATGGCAGAAATTCTGCGGCAGTACCCAGTCTTGTGATCCGGCTTAACTCGATACGAAGTCATTCCGAAGAGCTATCCCGCACACTGCCTAGGGTGTTCGACCCCTCTCCGCCGCCCGACGCCGATCTCGCGGTGCTACACAGCCTCCCGCATCCGGCCTGCCTGCACGACGGCGGCTACGACGTGGTCGCAGCCAACGACGCCTTCAAGAAATTGTTCCCTGGCACGGGCCCGGGCGCGAATCTGATGACCGCGATCCTGCTCGAACCCATGGCCCGCTATCGGTTGGGCGACTGGGAAGCCGAGGCGCAGGTGATGGTGTCGGCGTTCCGGGCCGCCGCCCCCGAGCTGCGGCCGGATCGGGTGGAGGAGATCGTCAATCTGGCCCGCCGCTCCCCCGACTGGGATCGCCTGTGGGACAGCGGGGTCGTCCCGGCCGCGCCCTACGAGCGCACAGTGCTGATGAACGATCCGCTGACCCGCAAGGAGCGGCGGATGTACGTGCAGACCTTCGAGTTCCGGTCGCCGCAGCGGCCGTGGTGGCTGCTGACCGTGGTCCCGTTCGACTAGGCCTCCGCGGCCGGGATCTCGAACCAGCCGTCCTCGGGTTCGGCGTATCCGTGGTACATGAGCGGGATGCGCCGGTCGACGCCGAAATGCCGGTAGACGGCGAGCATGGCGGATCGGACGGCGTAGTTGTGGAAGTCGTCGATGCGGCGCGGGCCGAGCCAGTGTTCGGGGAGCAGTTCGAGCCGGGCCAGCTCGTCGGGATCGTCCGCGTCCAGCCCGATGGGGGGCTCCGGATCGGCGATGAAGTGATCGTGCAGGACCACGTGCATCCGGTGCGGGTCGTGCTGTCCGGCGGTGAAGGCCAGGAATCGGGTTCGGATGCTGGGTACGCCGTGCGCGTGCAACCACTCGACGAGGTGGGGGTTGGGGCTCGGGATCGGGTCGGGCGACCAGCGGGGTCCGGCGGCGAGCGGCGCCTGCTCGACCAGGTGCAGGACTCCGGCTCCGGGCACGCGGGGTTCGGGGACGAGGAACAGGCTCAGGACCGGGGATCCGGACACGCTGTCGGAGAGGCAAACTTTCGTGCGCATGGGGTCGGGCATGCGCCGCTCCTTCGGGAGAACGGTTGCTGGCATGGTCATCCGAGGTGGTGCCGGCTCGTCGAGTGACCAGACTCGGACAGATCCCTCCTCGACGCCCGACCGGTGCAACACCCGGAATTATAGTCGCCGGCCATCGATCGGACCGACCGGTCTTTCGGCCGGTCCGATCGGGTTCGCGGGCGCTTCTCCGGCCTACGCGCCGACCAGACGACTGCGCGTCCCCGGCGCGGGCAGCGCCGCCAGTTCGCCCTCGATGACGGCCCGGACATGGGGCCACTCGTCCTCCAGGATCGAATAGAACGCGGTGCTGCGCACCTCGCCGTCCAGCCCGCGCGAATGCGCCCGCCGGACCCCGTCGCTGGTGGCGCCGAGCCGTTCGATCGCCATGCGGGAGCGCAGGTTCCGGACGTCGGCGCGCATGGCGATGCGCCGCACCCGCCACACCTCGAAGGCGTGTTGGAGTAACAGCAGTTTGGACTCCAGGTTGATGCCCGCGCCACGGGCCTCCCGGGACAGCCAGGTGTTCCCGATCTCGGCGGCGTCGGGCACCGCCAGCAGCGGATCGTCACTGGGCGCGCCGTGGACCAGCGGCCACACCACCGGACCCTGCCAATAGTCGAAGCGGGTGAACCGGGTCGAGCCCAGTATCCGGCCGCCGGCCATGGCCACGATGGCGAAGGCCACCGAGGTGCCCGAGGCATGCCCGGCCAGCGCCTGGGCGATGTATTCCAGCGCCTCGTCCACACCGTGCGGGACAGGAGTGAACGCATAGTCGTCGCGATTCCCCGCCGCGGCCTCCGCGAGACCCGACGCATGCTGCGGCGCAAGGGGTTCCAGCCGTACCAGACGGCCGGTCAGAGTAACGGGTACGGGCACGTTCCCTCGATCTTTCGGAGACGGTCGGGGGTCGCGTCAGGCATTGGCCGCCCCGGCCACCCACTCCGGAATCGACGAACCAGCCCTGGCGCGCCAGTAGCAGCATCGGATAGTGGGATGAACGATAGCGGAACACCAGCGCACCGCGCCGCAGGCGGCATGTAAATTTCGAGCGCTTTTCCGCGCGTCGCGCCGCTATTTTCACAGGTGTCATTCAGCCGATTCCGAGCCGACCGTCCGCTACCATCCGGCGACTCCGCCGCGACCTCCGGAAACGTCGAATACCTATGCGCTGGAAGGTATTACTACGCCGTCGTTCCGCGCCAGAACCCGCCATGGACGGCCCACGCCTCCGCGAGCTCGACCGGCCCCACCACCGCGATCCTCCGCTGCCCCGCCGCGAATACCGCCCGGCACGTCAGCGCCATCGTCGGGTTCTCCCGATTCGCCCCGGTCAGCCCCAGCAGCTGGTCTTCCCCGAGTGCATAAACCACCCGCCCGATATTCGCCCAATAGATCGCCCCGGCGCACATGACACAGGGCTCACAACTGGTGTAAACCGTACAGCCACGCAGAAACTCGGCATCATAAGCCGCAGTGGCCGCCCGGACCAGATTCGTCTCCGCGTGCCCGGTCGCATCCCTTCCGGTCACCACCGTGTTCTCGGCCTCCAGCAACACCGCCCCATCGGGCCCGGTGAGCAACGCCCCGAATGGGTGATTGCCCCGTTCCCGCGCCCGCCCCGCAATGGCGATAGCGGCCGCGAGAAGACGGGTATCCAGGTCGGTCGGGAAGCTCTCCTGCGAACCGGGGTTCATCGCACCATCATCACCCACCGGGACGGCGCGCGGCGCTCCGGCCGCGAGGTCCGGGCCCCGGATGGGGCTCGGAGTCGTCCTCGCTCGCGAACTCATCGAACGATTCGAGCGAATGGGATCGAACTCGGGAACGGCTCCGCCGCCTCGGCTCGTCTCGACGATGGCGATCTGCATGTTCACGAGTGACGCGGCAGCTCCGGCGGCCGCCGATCCTGTTGCACTGGTGCAGGATTCGTTCGAATCCGCTCCAACGGAGCTGGCCGGGCGTGAACGGCGACGTCCTGTGGACCCGGGAGATCGCCGCGAACGCCGCCTCTGACCTGGGCTCGTTAAAGCACAGTGCTGCAACATCCGTGCAAATCGGGCGAACTTTGGGCTAGCTTCCGAAGGGTGCGGTCGCTGTGGGCACTCGATACCAGGAGGCATCCCATGAGATCCAAGCGCGCGGCATTGGGGCTGGCCACGGCCATTCTCGCGGTTGCGTTCGGCGCGGGCGTCGCCGCCGCCGATCCAGACGATCCTGGCACCGCGGGCACGGGCCCCGACTCAGAGCTCTGCCCGTACCCCGATGTGAACAATCCGTATTGCACCTCCTTCCCCGACGATCACAACAACGAGGGCGATATGGGCAACGGTCACGACGAAGGGGGCGTGGGCGGCCACCGCTGAACCGGGCCGTCAGCAGCCGAGCCCCAGTCCGGACACCGGGTGGGGGCTCAGCTGATCGGGTTTCCTCCGCTACCGGATCAGAGTGCGGTCGAACAGGGCCAGCAGTTCGCGGTAGTGCCGTTCGGAGGCTTCGGAGTCGTAGGCAGCGGTGTCGGCCTGGGTGTAGCCGTGTTGGGCGCCCTCGTAGACCTCGGTGCGGTGGCGGACGCCGGCGGCGTCCAGCGCCTTGTCGAACTGGGCGATGTGCTCCGGGGTCATGTGGTGATCGTCGCCCGCGTGGGCGAAATACAGTTCCGCGGTGATGTTTCCGACCGTCAGGTGCGGGCTGTCCGGGGTGTCGGTGACGAGTGGACCACCGTGGAATCCGGCCACCGCCGCGATCCTGTCCGGGAACATGGCGGCGGACACGACCGCCAGCCGCGCACCCATGCAGTAGCCGGTGACGCCCACCTTCCCCTCGGTGACCTGCGGCGACGCCGCCAGCCACGCGAGGTAGGCGCCGACGTCCGAACGCAGGACGTCCGGTGTCAGCTCGCGGATCATGGGGAAGAGCTGCTGGAAGATCTCGGGCCGCTGTACCGGGTCGATGAGGTCCGGCAGCTCGATCACCGGTGCCCGCCCGTGCCGGTAATAGGCGTTGGGCAGCAGGACGGTGTAGCCGTGGGCGGCGATCCGATCGGCCAGCGCCCGCAGGCTGGGCCGCAGTCCGAAACCGTCCTGAATCACCAGCACTCCCGGATGGGCGGCGCCATCGTCCGGACAGGTGAGATACGCGTCGGCGACACCATCGGGTGTGTGCACGTCGACCGACATACCGCGCGTGTGAGTCATCGTCGAATCCTCTTGTCGTAGTTGATGTGCTGTGATCAACACGACGAGGGCGGAGCCCGTGCGGCGCTCAGCGGAGCACCGGGTAACCAATCCGTGTGCGGCGCAAGCCAGTCCCGGTAGTCATCGCCTCACACTGTAACCGAAGCCACCGATCTTGGTCATTGACCTCGAGTGGGGTTGGGGTTCGAAGATTGTGACATGACAACCACGGAACTCGATCGGACCGAAGACATCGCCGCCATCAACGCCGTCGTGGCCGCGGTGGCCGAGGCGCAGCGCGCAGAGGACGCCGACGCCTTCCTCGCCCTGTTCCACCCCGATGCCATCTGGACCACCGGCGGCGGCAAATTCCTCGACGGCCTCACCGAGATCTCCGAGTTCACCCGCGCCGTACTCCCCGGCGCCACCAAGGACGGCTACGCCACCTACGAGCCGTTCTTCATCCGCTTCATCCGACCGGACGTGGCCGCGGTCAAGGTCCGCCAGCAGTACTTCGACCACGCCGACGAACTCCAGGCCCAGGGCTCGCCGCTGTACGGCATGACCAAGGAAGACGGCCGCTGGCTGCTCACCTTCTGCCAGAACACCCCGGTCACCGACCACTGACCGACCCCGCGGCCACGGAGAGCCACAGGATTGAGCCCCGCCCGGATCACCGGGCGGGGCTCAATCAGTCTGCGAGAGAAGCGGTTCGACTGCCGACTCCGCTTTCTCCGGTGACGCTTTCGACGAAACGCCACGTCCGCTTCACCCGAGCTGCCCGGCGGGCGGCGCGAGCGGCGTGGCCGGAGGCGACGGGCGGCGATATTCTGACTGACGTGCCGCGGTTGCGAGCAACGGATGGTTGACGGCGACCCATTCGAGACGCAGCGTGATGTCCGTGTCGATGTCATCACGGACTTGAACGCGGCCGGATTCGGAGACGCCGAGGAGATCGGCCGGGGCGGTTTCGGCGCGGTGTACCGGTGCAGTCAGATCGCCGCCAGCCGCACGGTGGCGGTCAAAGTTCTCACCGGCGAACTTCCGGAGAATCGCGAACGCTTTCTGCGCGAGCAGCACGCGATGGGTCGGCTGACCGGCCATCCCAATATCGTCGACATGCTCGAGATCGGGGAGACCGGAACCGGACGCCCGTATCTGGTGATGCCCTACCATTCCCGGGGCTCCCTCGACGCACGTATTCGACACGACGGTCCGTTGCCGCTGGCCGAGGTCCTCCACCTCGGGGTGAAGACAGCGGGGGCTTTGGAGACGGCCCATCGGCTGGGTGTTCTGCATCGTGATGTCAAACCGGCCAACATCCTGCTGACCGATTACGGCGAGCCGGCGCTGACGGACTTCGGGATCGCCCACTTCGCAGGCGGATACGAGACAGCGTCCGGCGCGATCACCGGCTCGCCCGCCTTCACCGCACCCGAAGTTCTCGAAGGCCGGGCACAGACTCAGGCTTCGGATGTGTACGGACTGGGCGCCACGCTGTTCTCGGCCCTCACGGGGCACGCCGCGTTCGAGCGCCGCAGTGGCGAACAAATGGTGGCTCAATTCGTGCGGATCACCACTCAGCCGATCCCGGACTTGCGCGAATCGGGCATCCCCGCCGATATGTGCGCGGTCATCGAGGCGGCGATGGCTCGTGACCCGCATGACCGGCCCACCGCGGCGGAGTTGGGTGAACAGCTGCGCCGGCTGCAAAACGACCACGGTCTCCCGGTCGACAGGATGGCGCTGCCCGCCGAGCCGCAACCCGCCGCGACGTCGGCCGAGGCGAAGCCGCACGCGGTCACGCATTTCCGGGGCGACGGCTTGCGGGCGGGGACGGGGAATCTCCCCTTGGAGATGACCAGCTTCGTGGATCGGAGGACCCCGCAGTCCGATGTCAGGAACCTATTGTCCGGCTCTCGTCTGGTGACACTGACCGGGATCGGGGGCGTAGGCAAGTCACGGCTCGCCTTGCGCGTCGCTCACACCCTGCGGCGGAAATTCGAGAACGGGGTCTGGCTGATCGAACTGGGCGACCTGCGTGCCAACGAATCGTTGCCGAACGTCGTGGCTGCCATCTTCGGTGTGTCCGACCACGGCGGTGGATCGACACTCGACACGCTGATCGAGTTACTGGCACCCCATGATCTGCTCCTGGTGTTGGACAACTGCGAGCACATGGTCGAGCCGGTCGCACAGCTGGCCGAAGCACTCATCCGAGCCTGCCCGGGCGTGCGGATCCTGGCCACCAGCCGTGAAGCCCTGGATATCGAGGGCGAGGCGGTATATCGGCTGCCGCCGCTGGAGATACCCGAGTTGGCCGCCGATCCGGCGGTCCGGACCGTGCCAGGCGACACCGCGGTGACACTCTTCGCGGAACGAGCGGCCGCGGCGGTGCCGAGGTTCGAACTGAGCGATGACAACAGGGCCTACACCGCCAAGATCTGTGCCCGGCTGGACGGCCTGCCGCTGGCCATAGAACTGGCCGCGGCACGCCTGCGGACGATGTCCATCGAACAGCTCCTGGCCCGGCTGGACGACCGCTACGCCTTCCTGACTCGGGGCAGCCGCAGCGCACCCAGACGGCAACAGACCATGCAGTACTGCATGGACTGGAGCCATGACCTGTGCACACCGGACGAACAGCGGCTGTGGAGCCGGCTGTCGGTGTTCACCGGCGGGTTCGAGCTCGACGCGGTGCTGCAGGTGTGTTCGGCGGGCATGACCGAGCCGGATTTGCTGGATACGTTGTCGGGCCTGGTGGACAAATCGATCCTCGTCCGCAAGGAAGTGAACGGTTCGGTGCGGTTCCAGATGCTCGAAACAGTCCGCGAATTCGGTCAGCAGAAGGCCGAGGAGTCCGGAGAATATCCGCTCCTGCGCCGACAGCATCTGGAATGGTGCGAGCAACTGGTGCACGCGGCCGATGTCGACTGGATCGGGCCGCACCAATTGGACTGGGTCGAACGGCTCGAGCGCGAGCTACCGAACATTTCGAAAGCGTTGGAGTTCAGCCTGATCGACGCCGAGGAGGGCGGACTGCGGATCGCCGCTCCGTTGTACATGTTCTGGATGTTGCGGGGCCGGATCGGCGAGGGTCGCCGGTGGTATGAACGGATTCTCGCCCGCCTTCCCGGTGGCCGGCCGACGGACCGGGCCAAGGCGCTCCACGCCGCCACCTTGATGGCTGGGCTTCAGGGTGACCTGACGGCCGCCGCCGGCCATGTCACGGAGCTGGCCGGCCTGGCCGAGCAGACGACCGACCCGATAGTCCCGGCGGTGCTCGCACACATCCAGGCGAATTACGCTCTCACCAGTAGCGTGGGTGATCTGTCCGGCCCGATCGCCGATCTGGATCATGCGCTGCGCACCTACGAGCTCTGCGGTGAAAGCACCATGCAGTTGGATGTCCGGGTCTCGCTGGGATGGGCCTATGCGCTGCAAGGCGATACCGCCCGAGCCCTCGACTGCCTGGACAAGGCGCTCGATCTGACCGAATCCGCCGGCGAAACGATCTATCGATCGTGGGCACTGTGGTCAATGGGATTCGCCGCGTGGCGCGCCGGTGACCCCGACCGTGCCGCGAGCTCGCTCGCGAAGGGAATTCGATTGGCCCGCAAGGCCTCCGATCCGCTCGTCGCCACCGGCTGTCTCGCGACGCTGGCATGGATCGCCGCCGAGCAGCACGATGCTCAGCGCGCGGCCGTCCTCCTGGGCGCGGCCGATGCGCTGGGACGCCTGGCCGGCAGCTCCACCGTCCTCGGCCGCCATGGCCCCTACCAGGACGAATGCGAGCAGCACAGCCGCAGCATCCTCGGCGGGCGGGCCTTCGACGCGGCGCGGCGAGAAGGCGCCTCGATGAGTCTCGACGCCGCAGTCGCTTTCGCCCTCGGCGAGCGCCCTCCAGCCCCGTCGTCAGCCGATCATTCGCCCGAGCCCCTCAGCACACGCGAACGCCAGGTCGCCGATCTCGTCGCCGAAGGACTGACCAGCAAGGCGATCGCCGATCGCCTGGTCGTCTCGCCGCGCACCGTGCAGGGCCATATCGAACATATCCTCACCAAACTGGGCTTCACCTCGCGCGCCCAGATCGCGGTATGGGCGGCGGCCCAAACCCATGACACCGCTGAGTAATCGGGTCGAGGGACATCCATACGAGAAGTAGCTCCCGAAGGGCCCGACTCCCGATCGGACGAGCACGGATCGATCTGATCATGCTGTGCAGCACCGGATTTCGCAGACATCCGTTGAAGAGAGCCGAGATCGATCAGCAGAGAGGCAGAATTGGTGCATGGCTGATCTCACTCTGACCCCGGAGCGGCGAAGTGAGCTCGCGGCTCTACTCAGTGATGAACAGAGATTGCGCGCTGAGTATCCAAAGGTCGCGGAGTACCTGGAGACGGCGCCGATGCTGCCGGGCACAGATGATCAGCAAGCCGACGAAGCATTCGACCTGAAGTTTGTGCACTACATGACGGGCGGCGAGTCTTCGAGCGGAAACCCATACTGGGACATCGTGGAGTCGGCAGTCTCGGAGCGAGATGGGCGATGGGTCGCGGACGGCGGCAAACCGTCCGGGAGCGCCCGGCTCGCGTTCGCGCAGACAATCCTCCAGGCCGCATACGCGTACGCCATACCCTCGCCCGAAACGATCGCGTGGGTCCGGGAGTTCTGTGCAGCCGGCCCGGTAGTGGAACTCGGTGCAGGACGCGGGTATTGGGCGGCGCAGCTGGAGCATGCGGGGATGAAGGTAGACGCCTATGACTCGGAACCGCCGGATATCACCGACAACATCTCGTTCCCTGGCGCTGCCGGTCAACGCGACATCTGGCACAGTGTGGGCGATTTGGAGCAATACTTTGCCCGGACCGCGGGGAACGCCGATCACACGCTACTGATGTGCTGGCCGCCCGGATGGGGAAGCCCGATGGCCTCCGCGGCCCTTGCCAGGTTCGCTGCGCACGGAGGTCAGCGGCTGATCTTCATCGGTGAGCCGAAGGGCGGCAAGACTGGCGATGACGCCTTCTTCGATGCCCTCTCGGAAGGTTGGGAGCTGAAATCTACTCCACTTTACTATGTTTCATGGTGGAACCTATCCGATGTCGCCCAGGGGTGGGTGCGCCGGTAGTCACTGTCACGACTCGTCGTCACCTGTGAGCGCCATGCGGAATACGACGGAGCTTGACGCCCTTGCGGATAACTCTGTCCGAAACACCGTTGTCGGCCGCCTGCAAGCATGATCTTGACCCATTAGGTCGTGTGTCCTAGCCTCATGTCTAGGACACACGACCTAGACATGGCGTAACGCCAATCAAGGGAGGCGAGCGGTGCACAGTTCACGATTGACAGAAGCGGAGCGCAGGGTATTTCGTTGAGCGGCAAGACAACTCGTGAACAGATCGTTACCGCCGCGGACGAGCTGTTCTACCATCGGGGGTTCGAGCAGACCTCGTTCGCGTCCATCGCCGAGGTCGTCCATCTGTCGCGCGGCAACTTCTACCACCACTTCAAGGCGAAGGACGACCTGCTCGACGCGGTCATCGTGGCTCGTCTCGCCGACACGCGCGCCATGCTCGAACGTTGGGAATCCGAGGCAACCGACCCGGCCGGTCGCATCCGCACATTCATCGACATCCTGCTGGTCAATCGTGTCGACATCCAGACCTACGGCTGCCCGGTCGGCACTTTGACCAGCGAGCTGGCCAAACTCGACCACACCGCCCTCCATGCCGCCAGCGGGCTGTTCACCTTGTTCCGAGATTGGCTGAGCGAGCAGTTCACCCAGCTCGGCCATGGCGATGATGCCGACGACCTGGCCATGCACCTGCTGGCCGCGAGCCAGGGTGTGGCCACGCTGGCCAACGCCTTCCACGACGAGCGGTTCATCTGCCGCGAGGTCGAGCGACTCCACGACTGGCTCGACACCCACGTCGACAACTCACGAAAATAGAAGCGAGACAACCATGTTCGTAGTGCTGCTGAAGTTCTCCGCAAAGAAGGCCGATGCGCCGCAGCACCTGCCCGGCCACCAGCAGTGGATCCAACAGGGGTTCGACGACGAGGTGTTCCTCCTGGTCGGCAGCATCAAACCGGGTGTCGGAGGAGCGGTCCTGGCCCACAACACCTCCGCGGAGGATCTCCAGCGGCGAGTCGCGCAAGACCCGTTCGTCGCGGCGGACGTCGTGACCGCCGACATCGTCGAGATCGCGGCCGGGCAAGCCGACGATCGCCTGAAGTTCTTGCTCGACTGACCGCCGGCGTCGCGCCCACGCCACTCGCCGCGCTGACCGAACCGGCCACGCAGACGGCCCAGACACAGCTGAGCCCCCACCCAAAACGCCAGGCAAGGACTCAATGAGCTTGTGCGCGTGGCGGTTCGAATGCGGCTGCTTGTTCTTCGACAATGGCGCTACTCCACCGCCATCATGCGCGGATGCAGGGCCGGATCGCCCACTTACGGAGGCGGGATGAGTGTCCTGTCGATACCCAGCGTGCCCATCAGGTCTTCGTGCAGCTCGAACCAGACATGGTTGACGGAACCGTACGCAGTGCGAAGTCAACCAATGGTTGACGATTGGCTGGTAGTCAACTATTAGTTGACGAATGGTGATAGTTCGTGAGTGGCTTTCGCCGACAGCACATCGAACCGAGGAGTCGCGATGGAAGTCTTCGACAGCGCTGCGCGCCGGCAACCTGAGTCTTCGGGCAGGCGGGCGACGGTCGTCGGCGCAGGGATCGCCGGCTTGGCTGCCGCGTTGCGATTGCGTCAGCAGGGCTGGGACGTCGTCGTGGTCGAACACGCGCCGAGCCGCCGCAGTAGCGGTTACCTGCTGAACCTGCACGGACCCGGATACGCCGCTGCCGAGCGGCTCGGGCTGCTACCGGCGTTGACCCCGCGCGATATCGGATTCTTCACCTCGGTCCTCGTCCACGCCGACGGCCGGGAGAAACTCAGGATTCCCGCCGCTGTCACCGAGGCCGCTGTCGGGAACCGGACCTTGAGCTTGTTCCGCGGCGATCTGGAGTCAGCACTGTACGAGGCCGTCGCCGACTTCGCCGATATCCGTTTCGGCACCACGGTGCGGGCCATTACCCAGACCCCTGCGGAGGTCGACGTCACCCTCAGCGACGACACCCGCCTCCACACCGAACTCCTCGTCGGCGCCGACGGCGTGCACTCCCGGGTTCGAGAGCTCGTATTCGGCGCCGAGTCCGAGTATTTCGTGGACCTGGGCCATATGATCGGCGCATTTCCGCTGGAAACACCTCCCGCTCACATGCCCGATGGGGTCGGCACCACGTACATCGGTCCCGGACGTACGGCCGCGGTGATGAACCTGGGACCGGCCAGATCCTCGGCGTTCTTCGCCTACCGCTGCCCCGCCCCTGCCACCGATCTCGCTCTCGGTGCCGCACCCGCCCTCACCCGAGCGTTCGGGGATCTCGGCGGCGGTGTCGCCGACGCACTCCGTCAGCTCGACGCCGAGCCCGGCACCGCCTACTTCGATTCGGTCGGCCAGATCGTGATGGACCGCTGGAGCCAGGGCCGAGTCGTCCTGCTCGGCGACGCGGCCTGGTGCGTAACGGTATTCGCCGGTTACGGCGCCGCCCTCGCCCTCGACGGCGCCGACCGGCTCGGCACCGCGCTGGCGGCACACGGCGACGACATTCCCGCCGCCCTCGACGCCTGGGAGACGACAGTGCGGCCGGAGGTGAACAAGCGACAGGCGTTGGCGCGGAAGGGAATCAGCCGATTCGCCCCGCCGTCACGCACACATGTGTGGGCGGGCGAACTGATGCTCCGCGCAATCCAGCTCCCCGGCATCCGCGGCCTGGTTCGACGCTCCATCCAACGCGCCAACAACTAGCCGCCGAGTCCGCTGATCCCGCTTCCAAGCCGGCCAATCGCTGACCATGCCATCTTGCGGGGCGGGTGGCGGGTGTGCCCGTAGGCTAGGGCGGCATGACGCTCGACCAGGTCGTGGCCGAACTCTACGGGCTCCCGCCCGCCGAGTTCGTGGCCGCCCGCACCGAGCGGGTGCGGCAGGCCCGCGACGCCGGGGACAAGGCCCTGGCCGCCGCCATCGGCAAGCTCCGGCGGCCGACGGTCGCCGCGTGGGCGCTGAATCTGCTGTCTCGTGAGGCGAGGAATGATGTCAGCGCACTGCTGGAGGTGGGCGACGCCCTGCGCGATGCCCAGCGCCGACTGTCGGCCGAACAGCTGCGCGCCCTCACCACGCAGCGGCAGAAAGTGGTCAACGCCGTCACCCGCAAGGCCGCCGAGCTGGCGGCGGGCCGGGGCCAGCGCCTGACCGAACCCGTCCTGCGCGATATCGGCGCGAGCCTGCAGGCGGCCCTGGCGGATCAGTCGGTCGCCGACGGGCTCCGCGCCGGAACCCTCACCGCCGCAGCCACTTACGAGGGATTCGGCCCCGCCGCGCTGACCGCGGTTCCCAGCGATGTGCCTCGCAGCTTCGGAACGCGCTCGACGACAACCGATCCCACCGCGGATCGCGCTGGGAAATCGGCCGCGCGGACTCGGCGGCGCGCTGATTCCACGGCTGCCGACGAGCCCGCCCCCGATCCACAGGCCGAGGTGCGGCGCGAGCTCCAGGAGATGCTCGCCGAGGTCGAATCCGCCCGCGCCGCTGTGACTTCCGCCCGATCCGACCACGACACCGCGGCCGCCGATCTCGCTGATCTCGACGACCGCATCGAAGCCCTGCGCGGCGAGCTAACCGAAGCCGAACACCGCCACCGGTTCACGGCCGCCGCCGAGCGTTCGGCTCGCGAGGCCCTGCAGCGTGCACAGAAACATCTGGACGGTGTCGAACGCCGCGTCGAACGCGCCCGGAAGCAATTGACTCCCGGCGTCTGAGCGGACCCACGTCGTATCGGGCGCGGCAGCGGTCAGCGCGCTTTCCGTTGCGCATGTACCGCAGTGACCGCCGAGGTCACAGCGGGCGGAAGGTTTTGGTCCGCCCGGAATCCAGTGCTTCGCTCATGATTTCGCCGAGCACGGCGCGGGCGGTGGCCACCTGTTCGGCGCCGATGCGTCCGGCGAGCCGGCGCTCGTAGTCGGCGTGGAACTCGCGGACGATGCGAAGCATGTCGTCCCCTCTCGGGGAGAGGTGCAGCCGTTTGGCACGCTTGTCGATCGGGTCGGGTCGGCGCTCCACATATCCGTGCCGGACCATCTCGTCGACCACCTTGGCCGCGCCCTGCGCTGTGATGCCGAGTTGTTCGCCCAGCTGGCTTGCGGTGCAGGGGGATTCGGCGAGCGCGCGCAGGACGTACCCGTAGGAAGCGCCGAGGATCACATGACCGTGCTCGGCGAGGTGGGCGTGCAGCTGCTGCACGAACGACTGATAGGCCTGGCCCAGTAGTACGCCGAAATCCATGTGTTGACGCTCCTTTCGCGAAGACATATATTCAACTGTAGTTGAACACCTTGGTTGAACATCTAGGAGGCATCATGCCACTCATCAAAGCCGCCGACGCCCCCACCTTCGAAGCTCCGCTCATGACCGCGACCGGCCTGGCGGCACCCAGCCGCGGCTCCGAGGAGAACAGCGTCTGGCGCTTCACCATGCACCCCGGCAACCCCGGTCACGCGCACGCCGTGTCCCGCGAGGAGATCTTCGTCGCGCTCGCCGGAGCCGCCCGCGTCGAGATGGATGGCCAGACATGCGATTTCCGCGCCGGCGACGCCCTGGTGATCCCGGCGAACACCGTTTTCAAGGTCTCCGTCCCCGGCGACGAACCCTTCGAGGCCATGGCCATCCTCCCCGTCGGCGCCTACGCCCAGGCCCCCGGCGGTGACCGCGTCAGCCCACCCTGGGCGCAGTAACCCGCCGAGCCGATCGCGGCTGGTCCCGTCCCCCCGCCGCTTCGCGCCGCTGGCTCCAGCGAGCTCGAGTGCGCGCCCATGCCGATAAGCGGCAGTTCAATCGGCGCTGGCGGAGGTCGTTGGGTCGGCGGTCGCGGTCTCGATCTCAGCGGTGAGTGATCGATGCCTCGACGATCGTTTCGAGTTTCGCGCTGATGCGGTCCAGTGCCTGGGTGCTGCGCTCGGCACGGCACATCGCCACGCTTCCTTCGACGGCGGCGACGATCAACGTGGCGGTATGTTCGGCGTCCGCCTTGTCGGCACCGTGTTCGCGCAGCGACGCTGCCAGGAGACCGGTCCATTGGGCGAAGGCGGCCGCCGCCGCGTCGTGGGGGGCGCGGTCGGCTTCGGGGAGGTCTTCGATCGAGACCGCCAGTACCGGGCAGCCCGCCCGGAAGTCGGTGTCCACCACGATTTTCCGCCACATGCCGAGGAAGGCGCGCAATCCTTCGACCGATCCGTCGGCGAGTTCCCGGGTCAATATCGCAGCGGTCAGGTCACCGGCGAAGGTGACGGCTTCGGTGGCCAGCTGCGTCTTGCCGCCCGGGAAGTAGTGGTAGGTCGATCCCAGTGGCGCATGGGCGTGCTTGGCGAGTTCGCGAACGCTGGTGGCGTTGAGGCCGCGCCGTCGGATCATGTCGGCCGCCCCGGCCACGAGCTTCTCACGTGATTCCGCCACCACAACCTCCTTGCCTATAACGATCGTCATATAGTAGCGTCCCCCGATTATAACGGTCGTTATAGAGCCGTTTTCCGTGAGCTGAAGGAGTACGCCGATGCCGATGATTCACCTGACCGCGCCCGCTGGATCCCTGACCGATGAGGCGCGCGGGGCGCTGCTGAAGTCACTCCCGGCAACCCTGCTGAAGTGGGAGGGCGCTCCCGATACCGCGTTCTTCCGGGCGCAGGCGTGGTGTCGCGTCGAGGAAGTCGCCGGGGGCGGATTCTCCGCACTGGAAGACGACCTGCCGCGGTTCCGGGTCGATGTGACCGTCCCCGAAGGCGCGCTGTCGGAGCGCCGTAAGACCGGGCTCGTCACCGAAGTCACCGGGGAGATACTCGCCGCGGCCGGTCTCACCGACGGTGACGGCCTGCGGGTCTGGGTGCTGATTCACGAGCAGCCGGAGGGGACCTGGGGCGCGGGCGGGAACATCGTGAAGTTCAAGGAGTTGGCCGCTTTGGCGCAGGGGCACCGCGAGAATGCCTGAGCTGCAGTTCATTCGGGCCGGCCGTCTGGAGTGGCGGGACCGGCCCACACCGGTGCTGCAGGATGCGCGGGATGCGATCGTGCGCCCGATCGTGGCGGGCCGCTGCGATGGCGACACCCTCCCGATTCATCGGCATGTGTCGCGGGCGATGCAGGTGGGCATGCGGGCCGGGTTGATCGGTCCGGTGGTGGGCAGTATCTGCGGGCCGGTCCCCTTCCGGGGACCGTTCGACGTGTCGTTGATGCACATGTACGCCAACGACGTCACCTTGAAGGTCGGTGTCTCCAACGTCCGGCCGGTCCTGCCGGAGCTGCTGGATTTTGTTGCCCAGCAAAGCTTTCCCGCCGAGCAGGTCACGACCCTCACCGCGGACTGGGAAGACGCACCCGAGGCGTACGCCGCGCACACCACCAAGCTGGTGCTGCACCGCGAACCGCTCCACACCGCCGCGCCGGAGGGAGCCGAGCGGTGATCAACATGCACCACGTCCACCTGATGGCCGCCGACATCGATACGACGGTCTCCTTCTGGCGTTATGGGTTCGGCGGCCAGGTCGTCCACGACGCCGAGTTCGCGGGCGCGCGAAACGTCTTCCTGCGCATCGGGACCGGGCGCATCCATCTCTACGAACAGCCGCCGAAACACCTCGGCCAGGGCACTGTCCACCATGTCGGCGTACAAACCGACGAACTCGAATCGGTCGTCGCTCGTGTCCGGGCGATGGGCTACTCCGTCACCGACATTCGGGTCGAACCGACCGCCTCCTATGCGATGGCGCAAGGACCCGACCGGCTACTGGTCGAGATCTTCCAACCGGACCCCGCCGGCCTCCCACCCGAACTGCACGAGTTCTTCGGACTCGAAATATCCACCACCCCAGAGGAATCGACCCCATGACGATCATCACCGTCACCAGCCATCAGGGCAGACTGTCGCTGGAACAGCGTCGAGAACTGGCCCGTACGCTCACCGACGCCGCCCTCGTGCCCGAGATCGGTCACCCTGCACCGGAAGCCCGGATCGGATTCCAGGTTCATTTCGTCGAACGCGAACCCGACATGATGGCCATCGGCGGAGTCCTCGTCGCCGACCAGCAGCCCCCGGCAGATGTCATGGTCGTAGACATCGCCGTCATGGACGGCGACTGGACTCGCGAGGTACGCGCCACGGTCATCCAACGAACCTTCGCCGCACTGATCGCTGCTACCGGCGCCGCCGGACCGGAACCGACCTGGTGGATCAACTTCCGAATCATCGACGAAGGCAGCTGGGGTTCACGCGGCGGCGTCCTGTCCATCCTGGACCTGCTCGCCAGCGGCGTCTTCACGGACGAGAAAGCCGCCGCCATCCGAGCCCACATCTCGACCGCGCCCCAATCCTGAAGGCGAACAATCCAAGTCCGCACCCCTCAACGCACTGTCATGGCCGCTTACCGCGCTGACGGAACCGGCCGCCACAGACGGCCAAGACACAGCTGAGCCCCACCCGAATCACCGGGCAGAGCTCAATCAGTCTGCGCGCGTAGCGGTTCAACCGCCGACTACGGGTTCTTCGATGGTGCGGGGCTCACACGTTGAAGCGGAATTCGACGACGTCGGCGTCGAATATCTGCACGCCAAACGCCCTACTCGCGCCTCAACTCGTGTTCCGGAGCCGAATAACCTCAGACGCGCTCGCAGGACTGACTTCCGATAACCTCCGCTTACCGGCGGATCGCCGAACGCCCCGTAATGCCGAATGCCGAGCGGCACATGACGGAGGTGGAACTGGACAATAATCCCCCAGGATGTACCCCTCAGCGTCGAGATCCGAATGCGCCGCCATGCCACTGACCGAACTGGTCAGCGCTGTATATCGGAAGATCAACGGGCCGAGGTCATCTTGATCGGCAGACCAATCGCCAGCCGTCACGATGCGATGCCGAAAGTTGGCTCACCCGCCGAAACTGCGCAATTAACGCAATTAAGAAGCCCGATGTTTCCCGCTCCGGCAACAGTGAATACCCCGAAAACATTAGAGCACCGGTAAGCCGAAGAGAAACCAACATTCGTGGATAGTCCACAAGTCCGGCTTGTGAATGAATAGGGCGATTCGACAAGAGAATTCAGTTCCGATAACCAATCGACCTAGACTGCGTCTCATGGAAGTGCACACCCGTCAGTTGCAATACTTCATCGCGGTGGCGGAGGAGCTCAGCTTCACCCGCGCGGCGCAGCGACTGCATGTCTCCCAGCAGGGCTTGAGCACCCAGATCAAGCAACTCGAACATGCGATGGACGTGGTGTTGTTCTCCCGCACCACCCGCAGTGTCGAGCTGACCGCCGCCGGCGCGGTGTTCCTGCAGGATGTCCGCGGCCCGCTCACCGGCCTGGACGTCGCGATCGAGCGAGCCCGGTCGGTACACCGCGGTGAGCAGGACAGACTGGTCTTGGGCGCACTGGAGGGCGCGGCGCTGACCCTGACCGAGCCGATCCTGTCGGCCTTCCGCCAGCGCCATCCTGCGATCACCGTGGAGTTGCGGCACTTCACCTACGAGGACCCGTCGGCGGGGCTGGTAACGGGCTCGGTGGACGTGGCCTTCGCACGCCGCCCCTTCGTCGACACGGGGGTCGACTTCGAGCCGCTGTTCGCCGAACCGCTGATGGTCATGGTGGCCGCCGGTCACCGGCTGGCCGGTCGCGCCGAGGTCTTCGCGCACGAGTTGCTCGACGAGCCTCTCCTCGGAGCCGCCACCACCGATCCGGTGTGGAATGCGTTCTGGGAGTTGGACGCCTACCGCGACGGCGCTCCGGCCCCGGTCGTGTCCCGGTCGAACTCGCTGCTCGAGGAGCTGCACAAAGTCGCCACCGGAGTCGGCATCGTCCTCACCGCGGCCTGCGCACGCTGGATCCCTTTTCCGGGTGTGCGCCTGCTGCCGATCGCCGATGCCCCGTCCAACGAGGTGGCGGTCGGCTGGCGCCGCGCACACGAATCGGCACTGGTCCGTTCGTTCGTGGAGGTTGCCCGCAGCATCCGCGACACCCACCCGAAGCTGGTCAACCAGCTGCAGGAACCCGATTTCGCGGACTGCAAGATGCCGCCTCACCTCTGATCCACACCCCTGGCCCTTCGACAATCGGAGACACTGATATCTCGGTGGTGGCACCGTAATGCCGCTTACGGGGCGACTCTGACCGACCGAGCCCCGGTCGGCCGAACGTACCCTCATGCCGAGTTCCGCGCATGTGGTCCCGCTGGATCGGTGTTTGTCGACGGTTGCCGACATTCACGATGCCGACCACCCGATCGGGCTACGTGGCCGAAGTGCGGAGATGTCTGGGAGTGGCGCAGGTCGAGAACGCTCGGCCCGGGGCTGTGGCGGTCCGTCCACCACAGCCCCTGCTTGCCGCCGTATCAGGGGTGGAGTCGATGGATATCGCGAGGGAACAGGGTTGCGTAGCGGATGTTGTCGACCTGTAGCAGTCGTGCGACCAGTCGTTCGAGGCCGATGGCGAAGCCGCCGTGTGGTGGCATCCCGTGTGCCATCGCCTCCAGGTAGGCCGAGTAGTTCATCGGGTCCTCGCCTCGGTCGGCCAGGGCTGCGAGGTAGTCGGAATGGTTGTGCAGGCGCTGTCCGCCGGTCACGAGTTCGAGCCCACGGAACAGCAGGTCGAAGGAGTTCGTCCAGCGCGGATCGTCGGGTTCCGGGTGCGTGTAGAAGGGCCGCTTCGCGGCCGGGTAGCCCTCGACTGCAAGAAAGTCAGAGTCGAATTCGGACTTCGCCCACTTCCCGAGTGCACGTTCGTGATCCGGTGACAGGTCGAGTTCTTCCGGTGCGGCGCCGACGAGTTCGAGGGCCTCGGTGAAGTGCAGAACCGGTATCCGGTGCGGGACGGACGGTAATTCGACTTCCAGGGCCTCGATCTCAGGGCCGGCGGTGGCGCCGAGGTGGCCGACGATCGCAGCCAGGGTGTCGCGAAGCAGGGCGAGGACGTCACGATGGTCGTCGATGAAGCCGAATTCGACGTCGAGAGAGACGTATTCGGACAGGTGCCGGGCAGTATCGTGTGGTTCCGCGCGGAAGACCGGCCCGACCTCGTAGACCCGTTCGAAGGCTCCGACGAGGATCTGCTTGTACAGCTGCGGTGACTGTGCAAGGTAGGCGGGTGCACCAAAGTAGTCCAGGGCGAAGACGTTCGCACCGGATTCGGAGGACTGCCCGACAATCTTTGGGGTCGTGACCTCCATGAATCCGATGCCGTCGAGGTGTCCGCGGAATCCGGCCATGGCGGCCGCGGCGATCGTCCACACCGCGCGGCGGGTGGGATGCCGCCACGTCAGCGCGGCATGGTCGAGTAGCGTCGGCAACGTTGTACCGAGCTTCGGCCGCCACAGTTCGATCGGTTGTGGCTGGGCGGGTTGCCCCAGCGCCGTGATGGTGGGATCGACGATTTCGACGCCGCCGGGCGCTTTCTCGTTCCTGGTCAGGACACCGCTGACACGCACAACGGTTCCCTCCGGCAGGTTCGCGGTTTCCGCGCGCACCGCGGAATCGGTCACGACGACTTGCGTGAATCCTGAGCGGTCGCGGACGACCACGAAAGTGACCGTCGCGAGTTGCCTGCGCCGGTGGACCCATCCCTCCACGGTGACCCGCCCGTCGGGCGCGGGTGGGGGCGTGGAAGTCAGTTCTGCACAAAGAGTGCGTGGCATGAGGCTCACCTCCTGGTTGCTGTCCCCGGGAGGTGTGGGCGATCGGGTTTGTCGCGGTGCCACCACACCTTCGCAGCAGACTCGCTGCCTCTGACGGTCGGTTTTTGCTCGGTGACCAGCCGATGCGGCTCAGGGTTCGTCACACCCGTCACAGCCGACGCCAGCCAGCCTATCTTCTGAAGTGAGCGGTCCGCATCTCGATTTCAGCGGGATCGGCTCCCACGCCGGTCCGGACGGAGACAGCCCGGCCGACACGGACGAACGCACTGTATTGCCGATACCGCGCTGACCGAACCGGCCATCGCAGACAGCCAACGACACGGCTGAGCCCCGCCCGGATCACCGGGCGGGGCTCAATCAGTCTGCGCGCGTGGCGGTTCGACCGCCGACTACGTGTTCTTCGATGGTGCGAGGCTCACACGTTGAAGCACAATTCCACCACGTCGGCGTCCAATATCTGCACGTCAAACACCCTGCTCACACCTCGACTCGCGTTCCGGAACCGAATAACCTCTGCACATCTCCCCACCCAACCACCACCGACGCTGGCCGGGAGATACTGCCCCACCCACATCCGCCCCGGCTGGAAGCCAAGTGTCCCGAGGCGGCCGGAACCTGTTGCGATGACCGCCTGAGCCCACACCGATGAGCGGATGTCCGTTGCCTACCTCAACGTTCAGTGGCGCCGACTGCTCTGCGGTCCGCCAAAGGGGGAGAGCGGACCGTTCTCGGTCAGCGCATCCGGGGAGATGCTGACCCGCACCGGGCATAGGCGGGATTGCTCAAACCGGAGATTGCTCTGGGCACGCTGGGTGCTCCCGCCGGACAATGGTCCTATGACCGCCAGTGTCGAACTGCGTGTGTATGCCGAGCTGAACGACTTCTTGCCCCCGGGAGTGCGGTACGCCGCGCAGCTGCGGCCGGTCCGGCCGCACCAGACCGTGAAGGACGTCGTCGAGGCTGCGGGTATTCCGCACACCGAGGTCGACCTGATGCTGGTGAACGGTGAGTCCGTCGACTTCGGCCGCCGTCTGCAGCCGGGCGATCGGGTTGTGGTCTACCCGATGTTCGAGACGCTCGACATCGGGCCGCTGACCCGGGTGCGTCCTTGTCCGCTGCGCGATCCGCGCTTCATCGTCGATGTCAACCTCGGCGGGCTCGCACGGCTGATGCGGCTGATGGGACTCGACGTGCGCGGGGACTGGGAAGCCGACGACGCAGCACTGGCGAAAACAGCCGCGGCCGAGCATCGAATCCTGCTCACCCGCGACCACGGACTTCTCAAGCGCCGCACCGTGACTCACGGCGTATTCGTCCGGTCGGACCACCCGCTCGAGCAGATGGTGGACCTCGTCCGCCGACTCGACCTGGCGGATCGGCTGGTGCCGTTCAGTCGCTGCCTGCGCTGTGGCGGCGCTGTCACCGGTGTGGCCAAGCAGGACATCATCGAGAGACTCGAACCACTCACCCGCCGCTACTATGACACCTTCCGGCAGTGCTCGGATTGCGGCCGAATCTATTGGGAGGGTTCACATCAGCGACGTCTGGACGCCCTGGTGGCCCGGATCCGCGCGGCCATCTCGTCGTGATACGGCGACGGCGCTCCTCAGCACCGTGACGGCGGTCGGCCTTCTCGCAGAGGGCATTCACCGAAATCCATTCACCAGCTCCGCGCGCAGGGCATGAGCTGCACTCGTATGCACGGAAAGCCGACAATCGGCCACCGCGACCGGGCTGCCGACGGGCTCTCCGGGGAGACGGCTGAGGCTTGCGTGGCGCAGCTCGAGGCCGAGGGTCGCACGGGCGTGGTTATCAATATGATCCCGGTCCACTCCCGGCTGGAGGACTGGCAGTTCGATAGGTAGATGCCTGAATGCCCGCGCCGCAGTTCGGTGGCCGTCGGCCATTCGATGATTCGCAGCGCCTCGTCGGACCGACGGCACAAACGTCCTGAATTGCCGCTTACGGGCGACTCGGACCGGCCGAGCCGCGGTCTGCTGAACGCACCCTCATGCCGAGTCGAGAGTGCGTTCAGGTACTGCCGTCGATTCGGACGGCCGCGTACGCTTATGCGCTGGATCGATGACGAACGAAGGCGTAGCTGTTCAGCGGTACCCAACCGGCATAGGAGACGGATATGGACCAGCAGCAGTTCATTGCCACCCGGCGGGAGTTCGACGAGATCGATGCGGATCGGGACGGTTTCATCACCTTCGATGACGCGCTCGTGTGGGGTATGGCCCAGGACCCGGAAGTGCGGGACATCGTTGGGCGCCGCATCAACGAAGACCGCATCTGGGCGGAGGGGCAAATCTCCTTCGAGGAGTTCCTGAACTACAAGGAGCTGACCAACCACTCGTAGGCATGACGAGTCGCGGAATCGCCCGGTCGCCCGATGGGCGCTGAACAAGGTTCCGATTGATGACCCATTCCGGTCGGCGAAGTGTGGCCGGCGCTACTGTTATCGCAGGTCATCGGGACAACTACCTCCCGTTTCGCTGACCTGCCATGTGCGGCTCCCACTGGCCGCAATCCGCACCATGGTGCACAGTGCCGCCAGGGTTGACCCCTGACGGCACTGTCGCGTGACCATCCCGCCCCGCCCGGCCGGGGGCCACGCTCGGGCGACAGGCAGGCCGGGATTCGGCTACTCGCAGACGTCGAACGCTGTGGCCAGGCCGACGACTTCGAGGATGCGGGTGACGCAGCGGGAACCCTCGACACACAGCTCGCACTGGCGGCGGTGGGCGAATTCGAGGGCCTCGACCATGGCGCAGATGCCGGCCACGCCGAAGAATGTCACCGAGGTCATGTCGATGACGGTCGATCCGCCGATGCCGATGCTGTCGAACAGTGCGTTCTGGAACATGGGGGCGGTCCGGATGTCGATCTCGCCACTGACGGTGCAGACCTGGATGTCGTCGAGGGTGGTCGTGATCGAGGTGGTCAGCAGAGCAGAGTCGGGCTGGTGAGTCATCACCATCACCTGGATTCGGGGCGCAATGGCTGAACGCCGTTCGCGGTCAGCGCCCTGGTGCAGCCGCGATAGACCAGGCTATTTTTTGAACCCTGAGTGCACAGTACCCCGGACCCCACCGGCCGAGCCTTGTACCAAGGCGGCGAATCGGCGACAGTTCGCGGGGGAACCGGGTCCGGCCGTGGCCTGAGGTTGACCTTGAACGCCTACCCTGAGGCAGGTCGGTCCCCTCTGCGGGTGGCGCAGACCCCTCGGCAATAGCCTTTGGGCCCTCGTGGCATTCCTCGCGGCCGACCTCGGCGTACATCTCCGCCGCGAGTTGAGAATCCAGCCCGCCCCGGTGAAACCCAGCGTCGGGCACAGATTCGGAGACTCGCCATGACAGCAACCCCACCCGAACCACGCCGAGACAGACCCGCTCCCCGGGCAGGGAAACGGCATACGATCGCACCGGTCATCACCCGCGGTTCCGACGACGACGAGCCCGTGGTGTGGCCGGAGCCGAGTCGGCTCGAATCGTGGTGGGACGCCGTCATGCATCCCGCCGAGCCACCAACATGACCTGAACTGCGACTCCTGCCGTTCGCCATCACCATCGGCCACCGCGGACAGCCAAGACACAGCCGAGCCCCGCCCGGATCACCGGGCGGGGCTCAATCAGTCTGCGCGCGTAGCGGTTCGACCGCCGACTACGCGCTCTTCGACGGTGCGGGGCTCAGACGTTGAAGCGGAATTCCACGACGTCGCCGTCCACCATCACGTACTCCTTGCCTTCCATCCGCACCTTGCCCGCGGACTTGGCGGCGGCCATGGAGCCGGCGGCGACGAGGTCGTCGAAGGCGACGATCTCCGCCTTGATGAAGCCGCGTTCGAAGTCGGTGTGGATGACGCCGGCGGCCTTGGGGGCGGTGTCGCCCTGGTGGATGGTCCAGGCGCGGGCTTCCTTGGGGCCTGCCGTGAGGTAGGTCTGGAGGCCGAGGGTGTGGAAGCCGGCGCGGGCCAGGGCGTGCAGGCCGGGTTCGGTCTGGCCGATGGACTCGAGGAGTTCGAGGGCGGATTCCTCGTCGAGTTCGAGGAGTTCGGCTTCGACCTTGGCGTCGAGGAAGACGGCGTCGGCGGGGGCGACGGCGGCCTTCAGTTCTTCCTTCTTGGCCTCGTCGGTGAGGATCGACTCGTCGGCGTTGAAGACGTAGAGGAACGGCTTGATGGTGAGCAGCGACAGTTCCTTGAGCAGGTCGGTGTCGATCTGCGCGCGGGCGGCGAACAGCGTCTTGCCGCCGTTGAGGATCTCCTGCGCCTGCTTGGCGACGTCGGCGACCGGCTTGCGGTCCTTCTTGACCCTGGCTTCCTTCTCGAGCCGGACCACGGCCTTCTCGAGGGTCTGCAGGTCGGCGAGGATGAGCTCGGTCTCGATGACCTCGATGTCGGACAGCGGGTCGACCTTGCCGTCGACGTGGATCACGTCGTCGTCGGCGAATACGCGCACGACCTGGCAGATGGCGTCGGCCTCACGGATATTGGCGAGGAACTTGTTGCCCAGCCCCGCGCCCTCGGACGCGCCCTTCACGATGCCCGCGATGTCGACGAACGACACCACGGCGGGCACCAGCCGCTCGGAGGAGAAGATCTCGGCCAGCTTGCCCAACCGCGGGTCCGGCAGCGGCACCACGCCGACATTCGGCTCGATCGTGGCGAACGGGTAGTTCGCGGCCAGCACGTCATTGCGCGTCAGAGCGTTGAACAGCGTCGACTTTCCGACGTTGGGCAGGCCGACGATTCCGAGGGTGAGACTCACGAGAGTGGGAGTCTACCCGTCGCCCCGGACCGGGCGATCACCCCAGGTCCGGGGCCGCCACGCCGTTCAGGCGCGCGGGGTGCGGCCGAGGTAGGCGAGCAGTTCGGCGACGACGGGGGTATCGGTCGCGGGGGCGTCGGTGACGACGGGGGCGAAGACGCCGTAGTCGCGCAGCGGCTCGATGAGGCCGCGGGACGCGGTGAGCAGGTGGGCGGCCAGCTCGTCGGTGAGGGGTGAGGGCTGGCCGGTGCCGATGGCGATGTCCCAGGCGTGGACGGCGGCGTCGAGGGCGCACATGACGGCGGCGACCGGGGTGGGGAGTTCGCCGTGCGGGAGCGGGGTGGGGACGGTCTCGGTGCCGTCGGTGACGGTGGCCCAGGCGGTGGCGGTGGGTTCGATTGCGGCGGAGACCAGTTCGGCCGCGCCGCCGTCGATGCTGCCGGACGGCTCGAAGGGGTTGTAGGCGGGGCCGTCGCCGATGCCGAGGAACTTGGCGTAGGCGAGCTGGTCGCCCGCGGCGTGCTGGACCACCTGGGTGACCGTCCAGTCGGAGCAGGGGGTGGGGTTGTCCCACTGGTCCGGGCCGACTCCGGCGACGACGTCGGCGAGCGCCCGGTGGGAGGCGGCGAGCACGTCGCGCCAGACCGGGGCGAGGGTGACGGCGGGCGAGTTGTCGGTCTGCGGGTTCGTGTTCATTGTTCTTGCCTCTCAGGTCGTTTCGATCCGTTGAGATAAAGGTATGACCTGATTAGGCTAGATTTCTTCCTAATCAAAGCAGCCGAGCGAAAGGAATCGATGTGACCTCCCCCACAACCCGTTTGCTCCGCCTGTTGACGCTCCTTCAGGAGGGCACCCATACCGGCCGTGACCTGGCCGAACGCCTGGATGTCACCGACCGCACGCTGCGTCAGGACATCGCTCGGCTGCGCGATCTCGGGTACCCCGTGCACGCCGCCCGCGGGCCGGTCGGCGGTTACCGGCTCGGACAGGGGGCCACCATGCCTCCGCTGCTGCTCGATGACGACGAGGCCGTCGCGGTGGCCGTCGCCATGAATGTGGCGGCCGACGGCAGCACCGGGATCACCGATATCCAGGCCAATCTCGAACGCGCCCAATCGAAGCTGGATCGCATCCTCCCGAAACGGCTGCAGCGGAAGGTCACCGCCCTGCGCACGGTGACCGATATCGGCCCGGCCGTCACCGGCTCCCGGGAGCCGGACGCTCCCGTGCCCGCCGAGACCCTCGCCACCCTGGCGACCGCCATCCGCGGCGCCACCACCCTGCATGCCGATGGTGTGGAGTCGGAGCCCTACCGGCTGATCAGCTGGCAACGCCGCTGGTATCTGGTCGCCTACAGTCTCGCCACGCATGCCTGGCAGGCGCTGCCCGTGGCGGCGATGTCCGAGATCCGGCCCGGTACACGTCATTTCGCCGCACGAGCGCTACCCGACTCGGATCTCGTCGCCTTCGTGCTGCGTGAAATAGCCTCCACCGGTTGGCAAGTCCACGCCCGGGTCACGGTGCTGGAGCCCGCCGAGACCGTCATCGCCCGAATCAACCCGACGGTCGGCGTGGTGGAGCCGCTCGACGACTCCTCCTGCCTGCTGTTGACCGGGGCCGACCGCCTGGAGACGATCGCCATCTACCTCAGCATGCTGATGATGGACTTCCGCGTCGCCGAGCCGCCGGAACTCGTCGCGCATCTGCGCACCCTCGCCCGCCGCTACGCGGCCGCCACGGAGTGAGGATTACCGCGCGATCGTCTGCTCGGACAGCACCGTGAAATGACGGACCGTTCCCGACAGTTCCGGTAGCTCGACGGGTGCCGTCCAGGTGCGAAATCCGTCGACACTGTCACTGTAGAAGTACTTTCCTTCGGTGTAGGCGTCGAAGTAGATCCGATGGCCGCCGCTCGGCAGTGCGACCACGCACTGCCCTTCCCGGGGCGCACCCCATCCGGCCCAGTCGCCGAGGCCGATGAACCGGTACGGCCCGAGCGGATGCGGGGCGACCGCGAGTTCGATGAACTTGGTGGATTCGTTCTTGGCGAACGCGTAGTAGCTCCCGTTGTTCGCCACGATGGTGGTGTCGATGAAGCCGAGGTGACCGGGCTGCTGCGGTCCGATTCCGAGCAGCGGAATCGGCGGGCTCCAGATCGGGCGAGCCGGGTCGGTCGCGATCATCAGGTAGGGGGTGAACCCGTGCCCCTGCGAGATGGAGACGAGTACACCGACGAAGCCGGGCATGTGGGTGAACCACTTTGGCGCCCACGCGGCTTCGGCTTTCGGAACCGGCACCGGGTAGTCGGACACATGGGTCCAGTTGATCCGGTCGGTACTGCGCGCGAATCCGATCGTATGGCCGTCCCCGGCCGTGGTGTAGGTGAGGTAATACGACCCATCGGTATGTCTCAGCAGACTGGGGTCTCGAACCAGCCCGGCCGGGGGCCGATAGGCATTCGCACCGAGCAGCTCGAAGTTGGTCGCGTCCTGGGATTCATAGACGTACAGCTCGGAGTCACTGCTGTTGGTGAACGCGGTCATCGTGTACCGGGTCCCCGCGGCCGCCCGCGCCACCGCCGGCCGCGCCCCGACCCCGGCTCCGAGCGAGAACAAGGCGATCGAAGCCAGTACGGATCGCCGATTCCAGCGGATCATGTCCATCCACCGGATTATTCAAGGCCCGATTGCCGACACGTAGCCGCCGCGCCGCGAAATTCGCGATCGCGGTCACCTTTCCATCGCGGGGATGAGCTCGGTTTCGGGAATCTCGGTGCCGTGCAGCGAGGTTCCGGCGGTTTCGCGGAGAAAGGCGCAGGCGACCAGTCCGATGAGAGAAGCCGCGACCATATAGCCCGCCGGGAAGAGCGACCAACCGGTGTGTTCGATGACGGCCTCGTTCACCAGCGGCGCGGTACCGCCGAACAGAGCGGTGGACACGTTGTAGCCCAAGGCGAATCCGGCGTACCGAACGTGAGTCGGGAAGATCGCCGGGAAAGTGGAGCTGATCGTCGACAGCTGCGGCACGTACAGCAGTCCGAGCACCACGAATCCGATGACAGCCCAGACGGTTCCGCGCCCCATCAGCCAATACATGGGTATGGCGGCGACCGCGAGCCCCACCAGCGAGACCAGCCACATCGGACGCCGGCCGACCCGATCCGACAGCCGCCCGAAGAACGGCAGCGACACCATCATCACCAGCTGGCCGATCAACATCATGGCGGTGGTGGTGGATTCGCCCAGGCCGATGGTCCGCTGCAGGTAGGTGGGCTGGTACGTGAGCAGCGTGTAGTTCACTACGTTGAGCGCCACGACCAGGCCGATCAAGGTGAGTAGTTCACGCCGGTAGGTGGTGAGCACCGCGCGCAGCCCGCCCGGCGGGGTCTCCGCCTCGGACAGCTCGGTGAACACCGGCGACTCGTCCAGCCTGCCGCGCAGGTACCAGCCGGTCAGGCCCAGCGGCACGGCCAGCAGGAAGGGAATGCGCCAGCCGCCCGCGTACATGGCGTCCGAGCCCAGAGCCAGCTGACAGGCCAGCACGACCGCCGAACCGCCGACGAATCCCGCGAGGGTACCGAATTCGAGGAAGCTGCCCAGGAATCCGCGGCGGCGATCCTCCGCGCATTCGGCAAGATATGTTGCGGCGCCGCCATATTCGCCGCCGGTGGAAAAGCCCTGCACGACGCGCAGCAGAATCAGGAGAATCGGCGCGAACACCCCGGCCACGGCGTGAGTCGGGAGCAGACCGATGGCCCCGGTGGCCGCCGACATGATCAGGATCGTGGTCGCCAGCACGGCTTTCCGCCCGATCCGATCGCCCAGCGGCCCCCACACCATGCCGCCCAGCGGCCGCAGCAGGAACGAGACCGCGAACCCCAGCATCGTCCCGAGCGTCCCCAGCGATCCCGGGAAGAAGGCGGATGTGAGATATCCGGCTGTGGCCGCATACACCCCGTAGTCGAACCACTCGGTGGCATTGCCCATGGCACTCGCGGCAACCGACCTCCGCAACGGAAGCCCGGCGTTGCTCGATTCCGTCATCTCTCGCATGTAACAAACCGATACCCACGCTAATCGTCCACAAACCGCGGTGACCTCGAATGCCCTGTCGCCGACCATTGCCACCAGCGTCTAAACCCGAACGTGATCGTTCCCATAACACCGATCGATTTCCTGAACCGCGAGCGCCGATTTCGCTCTCGAGGAATGATTCGACAGACGATTCGTCCTTGCTCGGCGGGGAAATGAGCGACGAAATCAGCGGCGTGCCTATCGACTACCGCACCGATTCACTCGGCGCCGCTCGCCAGGGCACGAACCCGACAGTCCTCACGCGCATGCGAACCGGCTGGGCGGTAATCGGTTCCACCCAACACCTCCCCGGCTACTGCCTGCTGATCCATGACGGCCAGGCCGATCAACTCACCGAACTTCCCCGTCCTGACCGCCTGGCCTTCATGCACGACCTGATCATCCTCGGCGAAGCAATCGAAACAGCTTGCCGCGCAGTCGATCCCGACTTCTGGCGTATCAATTACGAAGTCCTCGGCAATAGTTGGCACCACCTCCACGGCCATGTCCACGCCCGCTACCGGTGGGAACCGGACGACCTCCGCACCGGCCCGGTTCACCTCTACGGCTCGGCCCGCAACGCCCCCGAACATCTCCTCGGTCCACAGCACGATGCCCTCCGTGACGCGATCACGGCCGCACTGGTGTCGATACTCGACCAGGATTGATCACCGCGATCGATTGCCATCGGTTCGCCATAACACCCACCAGTGGGCACACTCGCGGAGGCATACACTCGCGCGGGCGGTTCGATCAGCTGGCTTGCGCCGATCTCATCGATTTCAATTAACGAGCAATATCATTGCTACAAATTAGCTGCACTCGTCAGAAGTGCAGGTCCTGCGCACTCGACCGATGGAGGATGCGTTGCCCAGAACACTGAGGTTCCGTCCCGCTCGCACGACCCTCGCCCTACTCGCGACGGTCGCGGTAGCGGCGACCGCGGCGGCCTGCTCGTCGGACTCCTCGTCCTCGGAGTCCACGTCGCCGACCGCCGCCGACCGCGACGACGCCGCGGTGAACGCGTACGTCTACACCTACCCGCTGGTGACCATGGAGCTGACTCGGCGGCAGCAGACCAATGTCCCGGCTCCGGATCCCGCCAAGGGCGTCGCCCCGATGAATCAGCTGGCGCCGTTGAACTTCCTGCCGGACGCGAATTTCAAGAATGTCGTCCGCCCGAACGTGGACACCCTCTACACGTCGATGCTGTTCGATGTCGCCAAGGAACCCCTGGTGGTCAGCGTGCCCGCGATGGGCGATCGGTACCACCTGTTCCCGATTCTCGACATGTGGACCAATGTGGACCACTCCGCCGGTCCGCGCACCATCGACGACGCGGGCAAGGGCTACCAGTTCGCCATCGTCGGCCCGAACTGGAAGGGCGACCTCCCCGCGGGCGTCCACGAATACCGGCTGCCGACCGACGGCGGCTGGATGCTCGGCCGGATCCAGATCGACGGCCCCGACGACATCCCGAACGTGACCGCCATCCAGGACAAGATGACCGTGGTCCCGCTCAGCTCCTACAACCAGCCCTACAGCCCGCCGCAGAACGCCGACCTGCACCCCGAGTGGCCGTCGAATCAGCCCGTGGCCGAGTACATCCACAAACTGACCCCGCAGCAGTACTGGGACCTGTACTACGAGAGCCTGTCCCACACCCAAACGCGCCCTGACGACAAGGACGCGCTGCGCCAGTTCTCCGACATCGGCTGGAGCCCGAACCAGAAACTGGACCTGTCCACATTGCCGAGCGCCGACCGCACCCGCTGGGAGCAGGCGTATCCGACGGCCCTCGGCAAGATCGAAACCGACATCCAGAACAAGCCGGTCAACGGCTGGAAGACCGCGCGCACCGATATCGGCAACTACGGCACCGACTTCAGCGCCCGCGCCATCGTCTCCTACGCCGGCCTGGGCGCGAACCTTCCCCAGGACGCCCTCTACCCGGGAGCCCACGTCGACGACAAGAACAACCAGCTCAACGCCGACCACAACTACGTCCTGCACTTCCCCGCCGACAAGATCCCCCCGGTCCACGGCTTCTGGTCCCTCACCATGTACGACGGCAAGGGCTTCTTCGTCCCCAACCCCATCAACCGCTACGCCCTCCGCGGCGAACTCCTCCCCAAGAACCCCGACGGCTCGGTAGACATCTACATCCAGCGCGAAACCCCGGGCCCCGCCAAAGAATCCAACTGGCTCCCCGCCCCCACCACCGGCGACTTCAACCTGATGCTCCGAACCTACTGGCCCGACCAGAAGATCATCGACGGCAACTGGAATCCCCCAGCAGTTACCACGAACTGATGAGCCGGGCGCGACCGGCCACAATGACCTGATAATTCCTGCATGGAGTCCGAGCTGATCAGCCTGGCAGTTGCGGGGGTCGGCGTGGCCGGCACGTTCGGGGCCGCGGTGGCCGCTCAATGGACCACGCGGGCACGTCGAACTGCAACCTCAGAGGCGATACCGGCTCGCATCGGAGTGAGCATGGGATCCCATCGCTCGAAGCCATGTCGGAGTATCAGGCGATCGCCGATATCTCGCCGTCCTCGAAGTGAATCGACTGGTGCAGGCGGCCGCCGAGGGCGGCCGCGTAGCGCGCGAGCAGTTCGTAGCCGGCGATGCTGCCCTGCTCGATCTGGGAGATACGCCCCTTGGTCACGCCCATCCGCTGCGCGAGCTGTTGCTGCGTCATCCCTCTGGAGCGCCGAATCTCGGCAAGCCGATGGCCGATCATCTCCGCGAGTAGCTCTTCTTTCCCGGCGGCAACGGCTTCTTCGCCACCCGCCCGTTCGACGAACTCCCCGCGGACGTCCTTCCACCGCGAGTATCCGCTCATCCGTGACCCTCCATCTCTTTCCGCCGCTGCGTCATATAGCTCTCGTACCGCTGCTCCGCCAGTGGAATCGCCACCCGATACCAAGACTGCCATCGCTTGTATTTGTCGCCCGCCACCAGCATGATCGACGACCGCCACGGATCGAAGGCGAACAGGATTCGTACGGTGCCCGACCTCAACTCCTTCAGATTCGTAATCGACGAACCCACGACGGTGTCGACCAGCGGACGTCCCAGACCCGGACCGAGCTCCGCTAGCAGATCGATCGCCTGCACCACCCGCCGATAGTCGGGTTCTTCCAACTGTGTGATCCACTCACGGACCTCATCGACCACGTAGATGTCCCACTCTTGGTCTGCCACCCGCAGAAGTATAGAAATAACTATACCCGCCAGGGTTGCTTCAGGCTATTTCGGCCTATGGAACCAGCAGCCCGGGCTGGCGCACGTCGCAATTGGGCCTCAGGCCTCCACCGAGGCGAGCAGCTCACTCCATCGGCGCATGACCAGGTCCGTGTAGAGGTCGGCGGTGATGTCGTACGCGCCCAGGGCGTAACCGTCGTTGGCTTCGACCAGCGCGGTTTCGCCACTGGACAAAACGCCGAAATCGATGCCGTACGCGCTGGGTGCCGTCCCCGAACGGTGGTAGGCGGCGATGGCTGCCTCTACCACGTTCACATCGACGGGGGTGGTCGGGTCGCCGTCGTAGCGGTCGACGGAGACGACTCGATGATCGGTGACGTAGACCCGGTATTCGGCGACCCAGTTGACCAGCTCGGAGCACCAAACCCGTTGGCGGCGGCTGATGTTGCCGAATGTGGCGATATCTCGCTCCGAGTAGCAGACCGCGCCGGTGAAGCTCTTGCGCCGGTCGGCGGGCTTGATGAAGGTGGCCGGGATGGAGCCGCCGTCGAAGGCACGCTCGACTTCTCCCAAAGTCGCGATCCACACCTTCCGCCGGAGAAACTCGGTCAGAGCGGCGGGATAGTCGTCGGGCTCGGGCACCGGGACTCCCAGTTGGCGCATGGCTCCGTGCATCGCGTCCATGCAGCCCGCGATGAACACGTCCGGGCCCAACGCCAACTGCCGACGATGGATCCGCTTGATCGTGTAGTACCGCACCGGAATCCCGCGCCGCGCCAACCCTTGCTCCAGCAGCGTCTCCTCGTGCCGCATCGGCCCCTTGCCGGAGTACTGGAGGAACGCGGTGGCGAACATCCGCCAATCCTGCCCTACCGGACCGCCTGGATTCGTGTTCGAAAGCGAGCGGCAACCAGACCTACAGCAGGACAATTGGTTTCGTGGAGGATCGAATGCGGGCGTGGTCGTTTCCTGGCAGTTACGAGGATGGGCGGGGGCGGGTGGCGATCAAGTGGCGGATCGAACCGTATGCGGTGGCGGGGTGGGCGGGAGGGTACGAGATTTCGACGGTGGTTCGGGGGATACCGCTCAGCGGGGGTGATTTGGATTGCATCGAGCCGGATCCGCCGGACCCCCGGGCGCGGGAGGTGCTGTCGCTCGATGATCGGTTCGACGCACTCACACGATGCAGGCTCACCGGCGAGTTGCCGTGCACTGTCGCGGTCTCGGGGGTTCGGCAAGCGGAGGTCGTCCGGTTCACGTTGGATCTCACGCCGGATACACAGCGCGACACGCTGCGGCTCAGCTTGGCGCTGAACGGCACAGCGTACGAAACCGATTGCCACACTTTTGAAACCGGGCTACTGAAACTAATCACGGCGTTGCCGGAGGGCACATCGCTGGTGTGCTGCTACACCTGCCTGTATGCCGATTACTCTCCGGTGAACGGCCCGATCATGGGTATGCGTTGTTATCGCGAGGCCAAGGAGCAGTATCTGGCGGTCAGGGCCGAGCCTGACATCTGGAATGTCCCGGCGACCGAGGCGGTCCCCGAAACCTATCTATGTTCGCAGTACCGGGTCCGCATCCCCGGCACCGGTTACCGCGGATAGCGCTGGGACGACTTGTGGGGCGGGCATGGAGGCGGGATCAAACCCGCGACGTCTACACAGCCTGGATGACCTCTACCAACTGAGTTACTCCATGCTCAGGTTCCTGGCATCGGTGCCGTCTATCCAATATCGTTCGGCTAGCGAGGAGGGTCGGCGACAAAGACAACCGGCTGGCCGGTGATGCGCGCGATGGTGGCGAAATCATGGTCGTCACAGAGGATTGTGAGCCGGTGATGTTCCGCGGTGGCGGCGATGAGCAGGTCGACGGGCCCGGCCGACCGATGCGTTCTATGCTCGGTCATCAGCTGTTGAACGGCTTCCGCGCGTTCGTAGACCCGGTCCGGCATCGCAACCCATCCAAACAGGTCCCGCAGCAGTCGCTGCTTCTCCAGCCTGTCCGCCAATGACCTTGCCGAATAAAGGAATTCGAGTTCGACGGCGGGGCAGGTCGCGATGACTCCTGCCGTCAGCTGATCCATCCATGACTGACGAAGCTTGTCCTGCAGGATCCGAAAAAGGCCCGACGTGTCGATGAGATAGAGGGCTGGAGTCACTTGCGGTAGGCCGCCTTGTTGTCGAGGAATTCATCGAAGTCGCCGCGATCAGCCATCTCGCCCAGCCGGGCAAGCGCACGGACGCGTACCAGCCGCTGCCCCACTTCGCGAAGCGCGGCGTTGACCGTGTCTTTCTTGGTCTTCGTGCCCAGCACCTCGGCAGCGATCGCCAGAGCTTCTTCATCGATCTCGATGGGAGTCTTCGAGCCGGCCATGTCGCAACCTCCAGATATCCAGGAACTCCTAGTCGGATACCCAAGGTTACCAATAGCTGTGACCAGGAACAATGGCGCGTTAGAGCATGCGGGTTATCGGCTAGCGGCCGCCGAGGCCGGAGAGGGCTATGCCTCGGACGAAGGCGCGTTGGGCGAGGGCGTAGACGAGGAGGAGGGGGAGGAGGATGACGGTGGCGGCTGCCATGAGGAGGGGCCAGTTGGTGGAGTATTGGCCTTGGAGGCGGACGAGGCCGAGGGTGGCGGTGGCGTAGTCGTTGCGTTGGATCATGATCAGGGGCCAGAGGAAGTCGTTCCAGACGGTGATCCAGGTGAGGACCGCGAGGACCATGACGGCGGGTTTGGTGTGTGGGAGGAGGACTCGCCAATAGGTTTGCCAGGGGGTGCAGCCGTCGAGGGTGGCGGCTTCTTCCAATTCCACTGGGAGGGTTCGGAAGAACTGGCGCATGAGGTAGGTGCCGAAGGCGCTGCCGAAGAGGCCGGGGACGATCATGGACCAGGGGGTGTCCATCCAGCCGAAAGCGCGCATCAGCAGGAATTGCGGGATGACGGTGACGGTCAGCGGGACCATGAGGGTGGCCAGGTAGCCGAGGAAGAGGGCCTCGCGGCCGGGGAACTCCAGGCGGGCGAAGGCATAGCCGGCCAGGGAGCAGAAGAAGACTTGGCCGATGGTCACGCAGGCCGCGTAGATGACGGTGTTCAGGAGCATGTGGCCGAGAGGGATGGAAGCGAAAGCTTCGCGGTAGTTGGACCATTGGGGGTGCGACGGCAGCGGGGCGGCGTCGGTCAGTTCACCGTCGGATTTCAGGGAGGCCGAGATGGACCAGAGGATCGGGGTGAGGGCGCACCAGGCCACGGCGATCAAGGCCAGGTAGGTGAGGACGGCGGAGGTCAGGCGGCGTTTCATCGGTCCACCTCGGCGCGACGGGACAGCCACTGCTGGATGAGGGTGAAGGCCAGCAGGATCGCGAAGATCACCCAGGCCAGGGCCGACGCGTAGCCGACTTCGTAGAAGCGGAAGGCGTTCTGGAACAGCATGATTCCCAGCACATAGGTACCGGTTTCGGGGCCGCCGTTGCTGCCGGTGAGGGCGTACGCCTGGTCGAAGGCCTGGACGGAGTTGATGACCGTGATGACGAGGACGAAGGACAGAGCGCCTCGGATCAGAGGAAGGGTGATGGAGACGAACCGGCGGAAGCCACGGGCACCGTCGATCTTCGCTGCCTCGTAGAGGTTTTCGGGGACGCCCTGCATGGCGGCCAGCAGAATCACCGTCGCGAAGGGCACCGACTTCCACACCGTGACCAGGCTCAAGGACACCATGGCCCAGTGCGGGTCGGTCAACCACGGGATCGGGCCCACGCCGATCCAGCCCAGCAGGATATTGGCGAGACCGTCATCGCTGGCGAAGATGAAGCGGAAGACCACCGCCATCGCCACGGTCGACGCCACCAACGGCAGGAACGCGAGGGTGCGGAAGACCCCGATGGCCCGCAACTTCCGGTTCAGCAGCGCGGCCACGGCAAGACTGATCACCACCGTCGGCACCAGGGTCAGCACCGTGAACACGGCCGTATTCCGCAGCGCGATATAGAACAGCGGATCCTCGGAGATCAACCGCCGGTAATTCGCCACCCCCACGAATCGCGGCGGACTGAACAGATCCCACGAGTGAAAACTCAGATACAGCGAGAACCCCAGCGGGAACAGCATGAACACGAGGATCGCGGCCACATTCGGCGCCACGAACAACGTCCCGGCCCGCGCCCGCCGCCGATCCAGCTCCGATCCCCGTCTCATACCGCCGCCCGCAACACCTGGTCGATATCCGAAGACGTCTGCCCACCCAGCGATTCCGCCGACGCCGCACCCCGCAACACGCGATTGCAGCCCCGCTCGAGCAGCGCTTCCACCTTGCCCCACAAGGGCGTCACCGCCAGTGGACGAGAATTCTCCGGCCCCTCGGTGAAGACCTCCAGATTCCGCACCCCCGGATGCGCCGCCGCGAATCCCGCCGACCGCATGGCCGACCGCATTACTGGCACGAACAGCCCCGATTCGGCGATGATGGCCTGCCCTTCCGGCCCGGTCGCGAATTTCACGAACTCCCACGCCTGTTCCCGGCGCGGACTGCTCGCGGCGATGGCCAGCCCGGTGCTGCCGATATCGGTGATCGCCCCCGGTCCCCCGTGCGGCCCGACCGGCAGCACCGTCACGTCGAAGTCCAGCCCGTCCCGGTCGGCGAACTCCGAGTACAGCCAGTGCCCGCCCAGGAGCATGGCGGCCTTCCCGCTGCGGAACAGGTCCTGCGCCGAAACGGACTGCCGGTCGCCGACACTGGGCGCGACCCGATGCCGCACCGCGAGGTCGGCGTAGAACTGGAGCCCGGCCGCGAACCGCGGGTCCCCCAGATTCGTGTGGTCCGGCCGCACCGGCGGGCTGAACCATTCGGTGCCGTTGTTCATCCCGAAGCAGGCCGCCGAGAAGTACGGCACCCACGCGTCCACGAAACCCCATTGGCGAGTGCGCCCGTCGGCGTCCCGGTGGGTGAGGGTCCGCGCGGCGGCCAGGAACTCGTCGAAGCTCCACGCCGCGGACCAGCGCACCGGCGGCTGGATCCCGGCCTCGGCGAACAGCTTCCGGTTGTAGTAGAGGAACACCCCGGACCATTGCTCGGGCAGCGCGTACTGCCCGCCGCCCCACACGAACGTGTCACGCAGCGTGGCGTACCCGTCCGCCCGCAGCCGCGCCGCGTAATCCGGTTCCCGATCCAGGAATTCACGCAGGTCGGCCAGTACCCCGCGATCCGCGAGCCCCGCGTACAACAGCTCCCACGCCATCAGCACGTCCGGGCATTTGCCGCCCGCGCAGTAGGTGAGCATCTGCTGCAACGGATCCGGCCCGGACATGATGGTGCGGATCCGGATGTCGGGTCGCCGCCGCTGGAATTCGTCGATGATCCGCAGCCGCGCCCGCGCCTCCTCGGGCCGCGCCTGGAAGAAGAAGGTGACCGCGTCGTCGTCCCCGCCCGCGCAGCCGCCGGCGGCGAGCAGCGCACCGGCCGCGGCCGAGCGCAGCAGGGTCCGCCGGTCGAAACCGTCGCGCGCACCGCCGATCTCCCGTACACCGGCCGGGCGGGGGTGCTGCGGCATCGCGTCTCCTCGGGTCGCGGACGATCGCGGCGGGGTCATGACTCGGGCGACGGGGCGGCCGGAAGGATATATCCGTGAACTAAACGAACTAATGCCACCACCGTGACGTGGATCTCGAACCAGCATGGCAGCATACGGGGAGCTACCCGCGACACGTCGAAAACACGCGAACTCGCGGGCATCGCACCGGATCGCAACACCCCCGCCGACCCCGGTACAGCGTCCCCCGGGCCAACCGAACCCGGCGGTACGAGATGCAGGTGAACGGCTGGTCAAAGCCGGTTCAGACGCATGTCGGTTGGGCTACGTTGTGACCATTTGAATCAGTGACCGTTGTACCGCACGGGAGAGTTGGCGCATGGCGACCATCGAGTACCTCCGGACGGATCCCGACCTGCCACCGGTGGGCGTCGTGGACCGGACACCCATGACACCGGCGAAGAAGGGCATCTTCCTCGCCATCGCCGTCGTCGGCGCGATCGCCTGGGCCATCCTCGCGTTCGTGCGAGGCGAGAACGTGAACGCGGTGTGGATCGTCATCGCCGCCTTGTGCACGTACGTGCTCGCGTACCAGTTCTACGCCCGGCTCATCGAATACAAGATCACCAAGCCGCGTGACGATGTCGCCACTCCCGCCGAGGAGATGGAGAACGGCAAGGACTACATGCCGATGGACCGGCGGGTCCTGTTCGGCCACCACTTCGCCGCCATCGCCGGCGCGGGCCCGCTGGTCGGCCCGGTGCTCGCCGCCCAGATGGGCTACCTACCCGGCACCATCTGGATCATCGTCGGCGTGGTGCTCGCCGGTGCGGTGCAGGACTACCTGGTCCTGTGGGCGTCGGTGAAGCGCCGCGGCCGCTCGCTGGGCCAGATGGCGCGCGACGAACTCGGCGTGGTCGGCGGCGTGGCGGCCATCGTCGCCGTGCTCGTCATCATGATGATCCTGCTCGCCGTGCTCGGCATCGTCGTCGTGAATGCTCTTGCGGCAACCGAGAACAAGACCACCCACGTCCTCGAGGGCGGCAGCCCGTGGGGTGTGTTCTCCATCGCGATGACCATCCCGATCGCCCTGTTCATGGGCTTGTACCTGCGCTACCTGCGCCCCGGCAAGGTCGGCGAGGTGTCGATCATCGGTTTCGCGGCGCTGATGCTGGCCATCATCTCCGGCAACTGGGTCGCCGGATCCGGTTGGGGCCGTGACCTGTTCACGCTGTCGGGCACCACCATCTCCTGGATGCTGATCATCTACGGCTTCGTCGCGTCGGTGCTGCCGGTGTGGATGCTGCTCGCCCCGCGCGACTACCTGTCGACCTTCATGAAGATCGGCACCATCGGCCTGCTCGCCCTCGGCGTGCTCGCCACGATGCCGGTGCTGAAGGCCCCCGCGGTCTCCCAGTTCGCGAGCAACTCCAACGGACCGTCCTTCGCGGGCAGCCTGTTCCCGTTCCTGTTCATCACCATCGCGTGCGGCGCGCTGTCGGGCTTCCATTCGCTGGTGTCCTCGGGCACCACGCCCAAACTGCTGGAGAAGCAGTCGCAGGCGCGGATGATCGGCTACGGCGGCATGCTCATGGAGTCGTTCGTCGCGGTCATGGCCATCATCGCGGCGTCGATCCTGGACCAGCACCTGTACTTCGCGATCAACACCCCCAACATGACCTCCGCGCAGGCGGCCGCCGACAGCGTCAACAAGCTCGGACTGAGCGGCAACCCGATCGACGCGCAGTACCTGAACGACGTGGCGGCGGGCACGGGCGAGTCCCGCGTCTACTCCCGCACCGGTGGCGCGCCCACCCTCGCCATCGGCATGACCGAGATCATGCACAAGTTCATCGGCGGCGACAGCCTCAAGGCGTTCTGGTACCACTTCGCCATCATGTTCGAGGCGCTGTTCATCCTCACCACCATCGACGCGGGCACCCGTGTCGCGCGGTTCATGCTCTCGGACTCGCTGGGCAACCTGGGCGGCGTCGCCAAGAAGTTCCGCGACCCGTCGTGGTGGCCGGGCGTGTTCATCTGCTCCGGACTCGTGGTGGCCGCGTGGGGTTCGGTGCTGCTGATGGGCGTCACCGACCCGCTGGGCGGCATCAACACGCTGTACCCGCTGTTCGGCATCTCCAACCAGCTGCTCGCGGCCATCGCGCTGACGGTGGTGCTGGTGATCGTGGTGAAGAAGGGCCTGCTGAAATGGGCCTGGATTCCGGCGGTTCCGCTGGTCTGGGACCTGATCGTCACCATGACGGCCTCGTTCCAGAAGATCTTCTCCGGTGACCCGAAGATCGGCTACTGGACGCTGCACTACAACACCATCGACAAACAGAACGCCTACATCGCGGCCCGTGACACCGGTCAGCTGCCGAAGGGCATCAAGGATGTCGACGCGCTGAACGTGCAGATCAGCAATATGGACAAGATCATCCGCAATACCCTCATCCAGGGCACGCTGTCGATCGTGTTCGCGGTGATGGTGCTGATCGTGGCCCTGGTTGGCGTCTGGGTCTGCGTGAAGGCCATCCGCGCGGGCGGCAGTTCGACCACCGAGACCGAGGAAGTGCCCTCGAAGCTGTTCGGCCCCAAGGGGTTCATCGCCACCAAGGCGGAGCGGGAGGTCCAGCAGGAATGGGACGCCCTGATCGCCGAGGGCAAGGTCGTCGCACCCGGCGCGAGGCATTGACGCGCCGATGACCACCCCCGACGCCCCGTCCACCGCAGGTCCGCTGCGGCGGACGGGGCTCGCCCTCGTCCGGGCCGTGAAAGCCGTTGCCTGGTGGTTCAACTCGATCCTCGGCGGCAACGACTACGCCCGCTACGCGCAGCATCAGCGCCTGCACCACCCCGGCTGCGAGATTCCCAGTGAACGGGACTACTGGCGCGACCGGCACGCGGCCGCGGACAAAAATCCGGCGAACCGCTGCTGTTGAGCCCGGGTGACGGTTTTACGCCGACGCTCATGGCCGATTTCCGCTAGCGCGGGCGGGCTGGGGCTGACATGGTGGTATGCGTGAGTGCGAACGACTTGGACTTCGAGCGTTGCTACCGCGCCGTGGCCACCCGGGACTCCCGGTTCGACGGACACTTCGTGACCGCGGTACGCACCACCGGAATCTATTGCCGCCCTTCCTGTCCGGCCATCACCCCCAAACGGGCCAACGTCACCTTCCTGCCGACCGCGGCCGCCGCCCAACAGGGCGGATTCCGGGCCTGCCGACGCTGCCTGCCCGACGCCGCCCCCGGGTCGCCGCTGTGGAACACCCGCGCCGACCTGGCCTCCCGGGCCATGCGGCTGATCGGCGACGGCGTCATCGAACGCGGCGGCGTGCCCGCCCTCGCCAACGCCCTGGGCTACTCGCAACGCCAGCTCACCCGGGTACTCACCGGCGAACTCGGCGCGGGCCCACTGGCTTTGGCGCGCGCCCACCGCGCCCACACCGCGCGACTGCTCATCCAGACCACCCGGCTGCCCATGTCCGACATCGCGTTCGCGGCCGGATTCGCCAGCATCCGGCAGTTCAACGACACCGTGCGCGAGGTCTTCGCGGTCAGCCCCACCGCGCTGCGCGAGGAATCCCGGCGCCGCAACGGCGACACCCTGCCCGCCACCAACGGGCTGCTCACCCTGCGCCTGCCCTACCGCGAACCGCTGGACCGGTCGTGGCTGGAATGGTTCCTCGCCGCGCACGCGGCGCCCGGGCTGGAGCTGTACGAGAACGGGGTGTACACGCGCAGCCTGCGAACGCCCCACGGTCACACCACCATTCGGCTGTCGATTCAGCCCGGGCACGTGCGGGCGGCGCTGTCGTTGCAGGACATGCGGGACCTCGCGCCGACCGTGGCGCGCATCCGGCACTTCCTCGACCTCGACGCCGATCCGATCGGTATCGACGAGGCGTTGACGGCGGGTATGGCGGGGATGCCGTTACGTGTGGGCCTACCCGGCGAGGTTCCGGAGGCGGATCCGACCGCGCAGCGCTCGAACGGCGCCGCGGGCGCGAGCAGTGCCGTGCCGCCGGCGAACGGTGGCGTGCCGCGGTCGAACGGCGGTGTTCGGGCGAACGACATCGCGTTGCCCGCCGGCATCCGGGTGCCGGGCTGCCTGGACGGTCCGGAGCTGTTGCTGCGCACCATGATCGGGCAGCAGATCTCGGTGGCGGCCGCCAATACCCACACCGCGCGACTGGTGCAGCACCTGGGCGAGCCCATCGACGGGCCCATCCCGCACCTGTTCCCCACCGCCGAGGCCATCGCCGAACACGGCTCCGAGGTGCTCACCGGCCCCGGACGGCGGATCGACGCCATCGTCGGCGCGGCCAAGGCCCTCGCGTCCGGAGACCTGGTGCTGCACTCCGGCCGCACCGCCGCCGAACTGCGCCGCGACCTGCTGGCCCTCGACGGCGTCGGGCCGTGGACCGCCGACTACGTGACGATGCGCCTGCTCGCCGACCCTGACGTGCTGCTGCCGTCCGACCTGGTGGTGCGGCGTGGGGCCGCGCTGCTCGGCGTGGACCTCACCGCGACGGCCCGCTGGTCGCCGTGGCGGTCCTACCTGACCATGCACCTGTGGAAGCACGCCCTGGCCAATCCCGAGCCACGGGCCTCCGCGAAAATCGAACCACTCGGCCGACGCGCCGCCCAATGAGCACGCCGCCGACTCCCACCCGGAGGACACCCCTCATGAGCTCCGAAAACACCCACGCACCAGCGGATTACGCCACCACGACCACCGCGGCCGGGCCGTTCACGGCCGTGGTGGACGCCGACGGGGTGGTCCTGGCCTCCGGCTGGACCGCCTCCGCGGAGGAGCTGCGCGTGCTCATCCACCCCAGCATCCGGCCCGCCGAACTGCGGGCCCGCGACTCGCTCGGGCCGGTCTCGCGGGCCATCGCCGACTATCACGCCGGTGATCTGACCGCCATCGACGCCATTCCCGTCCGGCAGGTCTCCGGGCCGTTCCTCACCCACGCCTGGGAGATCCTGCGCAAGGTTCCCGCGGGCGAGCCGGTCACCTACACCGACTTCGCGGTCATCTCCGGCCGCCCCGCCGCCACCCGCGCCGCCGCCAACGCCTGCGCCCGCAACGCCGCGGCCCTGTTCGTCCCGTGCCACCGCGTCATCCGCACCGACGGCGGCCTCGGCGGCTTCCGCTACGGGCTGCCCGTCAAACGCTGGCTGCTCGACCACGAAGTCGCCTGACCCGCACCCTCCCGACCTGCGACATCGCTCCGACCGGGGGTGTCGGTGCCCCGGCGTACGCTCGCAACCATGTGCCGCAACATCCACACCCTGCACAACTTCGAGCCGCCGGCCACCCCGGACGAGGTGCACGCGGCCGCCCTGCAATACGTCCGCAAGATCAGCGGAACCAATAAACCCTCCCAAACCAATCAGGCAGCCTTCGACCTCGCCGTCGAGGAGATCACCGCCGCCACCATCCGCCTCCTCGAGGGCTTGACCACCAACGCCCCGCCCAAGGACCGCGAGGTCGAAGCCGCCAAGGCGCGCGCCCGCGCCGAAGTCCGCTTCGCCCGCAGCTGACCGACACCGCGAGGCCTGGGATCGAACACGTCAGGGACATCAGGCCGGCGGCATGATCGACGTCCGACGTCGAGAAGGCCGCGCGGGCAGGCGGTCAGACGCCGACCGAGGTTTCCAGCCGGGAGCCGGTGCGGCCGCGGATGACGTGGAGGCGGCTGGGGATGCGCTGGCGCATTTCGTCGACGTGGCTGACCACGCCGACCACACGGCCGCCGGAGCGGAGTTCGTCGAGGACGCCCATGACAGAGTCGAGGGTGTCGGCGTCGAGGCTGCCGAAACCCTCGTCGATGAAGAGGGTGTCCATGACCAGACCACCCGATTCGGCGGAGACGACGTCGGCCAATCCCAGGGCCAGGGCCAGGGAAGCCATGAAGGTCTCGCCGCCGGAGAGGGTTTTGGCGGGGCGGACCGCGCCGGTGTAGTCGTCGCGGATATCGAGACCCAGGCCACCGCGACGGCCGCGGGGGCCCGCGGCGTCGGTATGGACGAATTCGTAGCGGCCGCCGGACATTCGGCGCAGGCGGACCGATCCGGCCAGGGCCACTTCCTCCAGGCGGGCGGCCAGGACGTAGGAGCGCAGGGACATGCGGCGGTTGTTCTCGCCGCGGCCCGCGACCACCTCGGACAGGCGGGCCAGTTCGTCATGAGCGCGTTGCAGCGGGGCGATGTGTTCGACGTCGGACTGCAATCGCGCGCAGAGGTCCGCGAGTTGCCTGACCCGCCGCTCGGCTTCGGCGTGGGCCGCGACCGCCCGGTTCAGCTCCGATTCCGACTGGGCCACAGCGTTTTCCAGTTCAGCCGGATCACCCGGTTCCGTGTCCCCGGCGGCGCGGATCTCCGGTTCGGCGAGGACGGCCTCGGCGTGGGCGCGAGCGCGGTCGGCGGCCACGAGTTCGTCTTCGATCTCCGACTGCTGCGCGGACGTGCGCGAGGCGGCGTCGACCGCGCGGGCGTACTCGCCCAGCACGGTGTAATCCGGGCCGGACTCCCCCATCACCGGGGGCGCGGATTCCACCAAACCCGCTTCGTACGACAGCTTTTCGACCCGCACGGCGGCCGCGGCCACCTGCTCGCGGGCGGTGACGGCGTCGACGCGGGCCGCGCGGACCACACCGGCCTCCTCGACCAGGGCGGCCAGCCGTGCGCGCCGCCGCTCGACCGTGCCGTCGGCCCCGGCGGCGGCGCGCAGCCGCTCGGTGAGTTCGGCCAGCCGACGATCGGTGGCCACGATCCGCTCGGTCGTCGCACTCATACGGCTCTCGCACTCGCGCGCCTCGTTCTGGAGCCGGGTCTGATCCGCCCGCAGCGTGTTCAGTTCGGCGGTGAGCCCGTCCACCAGCCCCGCCGCCCGCTCGGCCGCGGTGAACTGACGCGTCGAATCATCCAGCGCCGCAGCCAGTTCCGCCTTGTCGACGTCGCCGCCCCGCTCGACCAGCACTTCGACGGCCCGCTCCAGCTCCGCGACCAGCTGACCCGCTCGCTCCCGGGCGGCCTCCGCGGCCCGTTCGGTGGCCAGCGCCGCGTCCTCGTCCGCCTTGGACACCGCGTGTTCCGCGGGCCGCGCCGGATTCGGGTGCGCGTCGGACCCGCACACCGCACACGGCTCCCCCTCGACCAGCGCCTCCGCCAATTCCGCGGCCATCCCGGCCATTCGCTGCTCCCGCAGCGCCTGTGTCCGCTTCCACGCCTCCGCGTGCGCGGTCCTCGCCTGCTCGAACCCGGTCGCCGCCCACGCCAGCTCACCCCGCTTCCGCTCCAGCTCGACCGCGGCCGCCGCCGACGTCCGCAACCGCAGACACTCGGCCTCCAGCCCGGCCAGCGCGGCCGCCGCATCCGCGGCCCCACGTAACCGGACCTCCACCCCCGCAACAGCTTCCGGCAACTCGCTCAGCCGCGCGATCAACGTCGCCGCCCGACCCGCCAGGTCCTTCTGCTCGGTGCGCAGCCCCGACAATTCCCGAGTCAGCTGATTCGCCGACTCGGCATCGGCCCGCACCTCATCCAGCGCACCCACCTGCGCACTCCACCGCTGCACCGCCGCCTCGAGCCCGCCACCGGAACCGGCCCGGGGCAGGTCGTTCAGTCCACCGGCGCCGCGCGAACCCGTATCGATCTGCGTGCCACGGTGGTTCGCGCGAAGGTGCGGAGGCTCGTCACCGGCGACCTGACCTGGTGTATCGGCCGCCGACGGCCGTGCCGGGTCCACCACGTTGCCGCTGCCCCAGGAGGCTTCGCCGTCACGACCGGGCGCATCGTGTTCGACAGGCCGACCGGCGTCCGTTCCCGGCTGGATTCCGGGCGCGGGGAGGTCGGCCAGGTCGGCGGCGAGGTCGGTGCCCGCGAGCTCGGCGGCGGCCAGGTCGGCCGCGGCCCACGTGGTTCCGGGGAGTTCGGCGGTCGCGGGGTCGAGGAGGCGGTCGGCCAGTTGCTCGGCGGCGCGGGTGGCGTCGTCGGCGCGGCGGCGCAGGGCGACGGCGGCGGCGCGGGCCTCGGCGAGGGCGGCGGCGACCGGTTCGGCACGGCGGGCTCGGTCGAGCTCGGACTGGCGGGCCGCACGGTGGGTGGCGGTCGCGGTGAAGTCGGCGAGCTGGGTCCGGGCCGTGGCGCGGCGACGGAACAGGTCGTGGCGGCGGCGCTCGGCCTCGGCGGCGGCGCGAACATTCGACGAATCCTGTTGGCGCTGTTGGAGGTCCGCGGAGGTGGCGGTCAGCGTGGCGTGGGCGGCGGCCAGCAGGGACTGCGACCAGGCGACCGATTCGAGGATGGCGGCGGAGTCGGTGGCGGGTAGACCGGCGGCGGTTCCGACGCGGGCGATCAGGGCATCGATGCCGTGCTTGCGGGTGTCGAGTTCGGCGGTGCTCGCGCGGCGCCTATCGATGAGCCACTGTTCGGCGGTGCCGAAACGTTCGGTGTCGAAGAGCTTTTCGAGGAGCTTCTCGCGTTCCTCGTTGTCGGCGCGCAGGAAGCGCGCGAAATCGCCCTGGGGCAGCAGAACGACCTGGAAGAACTGGTCGGCGCTCATGCCGAGCAGGCGCAGCACCTCGTCACCGATATCGGGGATGCGGGACAGGTTCTGGCCGCGGCCGTCGAGCCATTCCAGGGTGGCGACCGAGTTCTCCTTCACCCAGCCGGATTTGGCGCGTTTGCTGGGCCGCTGGAATTCCGGGGATCGGATCAGGCGCAGGGTCCGGCCGCCGACCGTGGCCTCGAGCAGCACCCGGGGCGGGGTCTGCTCGTCGGCGTGATCGGAGTGCAGGCGCTTGCCCTCCTCGCGCGCGCCGGGCACCTTCCCGTACAGCGCGAAGGCGATGGCATCGAGCACCGTGGTCTTCCCGGCCCCGGTCTGCCCGTGCAGCAGGAACAGCCCGTCCGCGCCCAGCTCGTCGAAATCCACCACGGCCGTCTCGGCGAACGGCCCGAACGCCGTCAGCTCCAGCCGATGCAGCCGCATGCCGTGACCCCTTCCCGCAACGCTTCGACCCATTCGACAACCGATCGCGCGCCCGCAGCGGCGGGACACGCCGAAATACCCCGTGCCACAGGGCTCACGCGGTCATCCCGTCCGCGGCCTCGCCGGACTCGCCCGTCCCGAGACCGAACTCCTCCACATCGAACAGCCCGAGCGCGGCATCGGCCTCCGCCGCGTCCGCCCCACGCACCGACCCGTCGAACCCGGCCGCGCTGACCACCCGCTCCGCTTCGGCCGCCCCCGGCTCGGCGACATCCGGCTCCGCCGACACGGAGGCGCTTCGGGTGGCACCCAGCTCGGTCGGCACCGCAGGCGTCTCCGCAACGACGGCCTCGGCCGCTACCGACGCCGTCTCCGCGGGGGCAGTCACCGCCGGTGGAGCTGCCACGGCTGGCGACGCCAGGCGCTCATCCGGCGCGGAAACCCGGCGGAGGCCGTCCTTTTCGCGGGTGGCGGCGGAGAGGGCGCGTTCGAGCCAGGTCATCTCGCCCGCGGTCGGGACGCCCCGGACGTCGGAGAGGAAGCTCTGGGCGATCTCGGTGTCGCGGCGGCCGTGGACGCGTTCGCGGTAGCGGAGTTCCGGGTTGCCGTCCGGGCGTTGCCATTCCACATGGACGGCGTGCGGGAAGCGGTCGCGCAGCCGGCGCAGGGCGTCCACGGGGCGCGCGGTGTCGGTGAGGGTCGCCGATACATAGTGGGCTTCGGCGTCGGCGTGCTCCGGCGATTCCAAGAGGGATTCCAGCGGTCCGGTGAGCTGGGACAGGCCACGCACCACCGGGAGGTCGTGGCGCCGCACCTCCGCGAGCCCGGAGGCGTCGAGATCCACGATCCACACGGCCTTGCGGTGCGAGCGCTCGCCGAACGAATACGGCAGCGGCGATCCCGAATACCGGACCGACTCCGACAGCGTCTGCGGCGAGTGCAGATGACCCAGGGCGGTGTAGTCGATGCCGTCGAACGCCGACAACGACACCGTCTCCACCCCGCCCACGGAGATGGAACGCTCCGAGCCCGTCGCCTCACCGCCCACCACGAACGCGTGCGCCAGCACCACCGCGCGCGCCCCGGCCCGCCCCGCCAGATCCGCGCGCACCCGCCCCATGGCCGCGTCCAGAATCTCGGCGTGTGAACGCGCCTGCGGTACACCCAATTCCGCCCGGGTGATCTCCGGCTCCAAGTACGGAATGCCGTAAAAGGCAATGTCACCGAACTCGTCGGAAAGCACGACCGGCCGCGCCACATCCGCGATCCGGCAGCGCAAATGCAATCCGCCCGCCGCCGCGAAACTCCCGAGCGCACCCAGCCGAGTCGGCGAGTCATGATTTCCGGAGGTCGCGATAATCGCCGCCCCCGCTGCCCGAATTGCCTCGAATCCCCGATTGCACACCGCGATCGCATCCGCGCTGGGAATGGAACGGTCGTACACGTCCCCCGGCAGCACGACCACGTCCACCCCCTCGACCCGCACCAATTCCGCGATGGCCGCCAGCGAGCACTCCTGATCCGTCAGCAGATCGACGCCATGAAAGGTGCGCCCGATATGCCAGTCGGAGGTGTGCAGGATCCGCATGCCGGAGAACGCTAGGCGATCGCTCCGACAGGTTGGGCTACACCCTGGCGAGTCGACTGAAACACGCCGATGTATGCCCCGGCGATTCAGCGTCTGCCGAGGAGACAACTGATTTCGCGACGGTCCGGGTAACTCGCCGGGTACGCCCGGAGTCGGCTCGGCGCCCCACCGTCGGCACGGATCCGGCACACTCGACGGCTCTCCGCCGTCCGCCGAAGACACGGGGAGGCGGGCGAGCTTCACCGGATTGTCGGTCCCGTACGGCACTATCACAGGCCATGACCGCACCGATGCTGTTCGCGCTGCTGTTGGTGTTCGTTTCGGGGCTGGCCCTGGGCTGGCTGGGGCATGCCGCGCGGGCGGGGCAGCGGGGTGCGATGGCCGAGGCGAGACTGGCGGCCATGCGGGACAACGAGCAGTTGTTGCGGCAATCGCTCGGGGCGGCCAGTGAGGACGCGGCGCGGCGGCAGTCGCATGCGATCGGCGCGCTGGTGGAACCGCTGCGCGACGCGGTCGGCAGCCTGGACCGGCATATCCGGGAGGTCGAGCACAACCGCATCAACGCGTATTCGGGCCTGCGCGAACAGGTCGCGGGCATGCAGCGGATGTCACACCAGTTGTCCACCCAGACCGGTCAATTGGTGGCCGCCCTGCGTGCGCCCCAGGTGCGCGGCCGCTGGGGCGAGATCCAGCTGGAGCGGGTGGTGGAGCTGGCCGGGATGGCCCGGCACTGCGATTTCGACACCCAGGTGACCCGCCGCGGCGACACGGTGGTGCGGCCGGACCTGGTGGTGCGACTGTCCGGCGGCCGTCAGATCGTGGTGGACGCCAAGGTGCCGTGCACCGCGTTCCTCGACGCCGCGGGAACCGAGGACCCCCGCGAGCGCGCCGGTCATCTGGCCCTGCACGCGCGGCACCTGCGCAATCACGTGGATCAGCTGGCGGCCAAGGAGTACTGGGCGGCCTTCGACCCCTCCCCCGATTTCGTGGTGCTGTTCGTGCCCGGTGATCCGTTCCTGGACGCGGCGCTCACCGCCGATTCCGGACTGCTCGAGTACGCCTTCGGTCGCAATGTGGTCTTGGCGACGCCCACCACACTCATGGCCCTGCTACGCACGGTGGCGCTGGGCTGGCGGCAGGAGGCGATGTCGGCGGACATGGCCCTGATCCAGCAGCTCGGCCGCGAGCTCTACACCCGGCTCGGCACCACCGGCCGCCACCTGGACCGGCTGGGATCCCAGCTGGGCAAGGCGGTCGACGCCTACAACCACACGGTCGCGTCGATGGAGTCGCGCGTGCTGGTGACGGCCCGCAAGATGCACGATCTCGGTGTCGCGGACGCCGCCCCGCCGGAGGTCCGCGGTATCGACAGCTGGCCCCGCGCGGTCGGCTTCGCCGGAGACGAATATCGGTTCCGCGACGAGGCGGGTGAGGCCTGAGCAACCGCTCGGTCCCAGGGCGCACACGCCGTAGCTAACTCCTGGTTCACACGATTCGGAATACCTGCCCGATGTCGCCTGCCTCGTGAAACACCGACATGCCTTAGTGTGCTTGACGTGGCAGTTACCCAACGCGAGCGAACCGAGGTGCCCCCGCCGCACCGTTCGATCCTGCCGTCGGTTCCCGGCGTCTCGGCCCCGATCGCGGTCCTGATCGCCGTGACGTGCACGTTCGTCGGGTTCCTGATCGATTCGATGGGCGGCGACGAGCTCACCGGCACGTTCGCCAGCCTGTACGTGATCGGCTGTCTGCTCGCTGTGCTCGCGGTCCGCTTCCGTGGACTGTTCACCGCGCTGGTGCTGCCGCCGCTACTGCTGTTCATCGCGGTGCCGGTGTCGTACCAGCTCCTGCTGGGCTCCGCCCGAAGCTTCAAGCTGCGCGAGATCCTGCTGAATCTGGCCATCCCGCTGGTGAACCGGTTCCCCACGATGGCGCTGGCCACCACGCTGGTGCTGATCGTCGGCGGGGTCCGGATCGCCATGCACCGCAAGGAGGGCAAGGACGGCGTCGACGGCGAGGCCCGCACGCTCCGGGGCCGCGCCACCCGGCCCGGCGGCGCCCGCGCCCAACGCACCCGGCCCGCCGACGCCAAGGACCCCGCCAGACGCCGCTTCCGGCCCGGCGACGACACCACGGGCGCGGGCGTGACCGAACCCACCGAAACCGAGTCCGCCCCTTCGTCCCGCCGCGCCACCGGCCGGGTCGCCGCCGGACCGCCGCGGGTGGGGGCGAACCGGCAGTCCGGTGAGACCCGCCGCCGCTCCCGCGAGGCCGATCCGGCCGCCGCCGATCGCACCCCGCCCGCCACCGAGGGCCGCCGCCGCCCGGCGCGCCCGGACCAGTCCGCCGCCCCCGCCGAAGGCCGCCGCCGCGGCCAGTACGGCGAGCAGCAGCCGCCGCGCACCGGGGAACGCCGCGCGGTCCCCGCCGAGCCGCCCCGCGGCGGCGAGCGTCGCGCCGCCCCGGCCGACCGCACCCGCACCGGGGAACGCCGGGCCGCGCAGCCCGCGCCGGAGCCCGCCGCGGGCGACGGCCGCCGCCGGCGCGCCCAGAGTCCCGAACAGGCCGCGGGCCCCGGCGCCAATCCGGCCCCCGCGGCCGAGGGCGGCCGCCGTCGCCGCCCGCAGCCGGGCGAGGTGCCCCCGCATCCGCGTCCGAATGTGCGCTATCGCGAACGCGATTCCGGCCGCATCGAACGCTGACCGCGACACCCGAGCGGCGATCGCCGTAGATTTCCGGCAATCACGAAATTCGGGACGAAATAAGATCATTTGGATAGCAATTCGCGCCCGCCACAACGAATGTGGCAGGCGCGAATGTGTTTTCGTAGCCGGATAAACCCGGCCGCGGGATTACCCGCGCGCGGCGCGCAGTTCGCGCGGCAGCGAGAAGACCAGCGTCTCGTTGGCGGTGGTGACCGGCAGCACCTCACCGAAACCGTGCTCGGCCAGCAGTTCCAGCACGCCCTCGACCAGGATCTCCGGAACCGAGGCGCCCGAGGTGACGCCGACCGTGCCGATGCCCTCCAGCCAGGCGGTGTCCACCTCGCGGGCGTAGTCCACCAGGTGCGCGGCGCGGGCGCCCGCGCTGAGCGCGACCTCCACCAGCCGCACCGAATTGGACGAGTTGCGCGAGCCGACCACGATCACCAGATCGCATTCGGGGGCCATCGCCTTCACCGCGGTCTGACGGTTGGAGGTGGCGTAGCAGATGTCGTCGCTGGGCGGATCCTGCAGCTTGGGGAACTTCTGCCGCAACCGGTTGACCGTCTCCATGGTCTCGTCGACCGACAGCGTGGTCTGGGAGAGCCAGATCACCTTGTTCTCGTCGCGCACGGTGACGGCGTCGACGGCGTCCGGGCCGTCCACCAGCTGCACGTGCTCGGGCGCCTCACCGGCGGTGCCCTCGACCTCCTCGTGGCCCTCGTGGCCGATGAGCAGGATGTCGAAGTCGTCGCGGGCGAAGCGCTTGGCCTCCTGGTGCACCTTGGTGACCAGCGGGCAGGTGGCGTCGATGGTGTGCAGCTTGCGGGCGGCGGCGGATTCGTGCACGGCCGGGGAGACGCCGTGCGCGGAGAACACCACCAGCGCGCCCTCCGGCACCTCCTCGGTGTCGTCGACGAAGATCACACCGCGTTCCCGCAGTGTTTCCACCACATGCCGGTTGTGCACGATTTCTTTGCGGACATAGAGGGGGGCGCCGTGCTTTTCGAGCGCCTTCTCCACAGTTTCGACCGCCCGGTCCACACCGGCGCAATAACCGCGGGGTTCGGCGAGCAGTACGCGCTTGTGCGAAGGACTCAGCGGCGCGCCGGCATCACCCGCCGCGGACCGGACGATTCCGACGTTCAAAGGGATACCCGAGGACATGCCCCACAGAATACGTGTGCGGCCCGGTGCGCATTCGCGCGGAGGTTGGCATCACAATCACTTTTCGTGTGCTGTCACCTTTGCATCACACGGCGTTTCGGGCAGGCTAGGGGCATGTTCCGACCTCCGTTCCTGGCCCGGGTCGCCGCCGGGGCCGCCGTCTACGCCCTCGAGGAAACTCGTCGGCTACCGGCGACCGCGATCAACTTCCCGATCACCGCGATCAGCCAGATGCTGCAGACCACCATGCACCTCCAGCAGTTCGTGACCAGCCTCGCCCTCAAAGGCGACGCCGTCTTCGACCGATTGCTCACCCAGTCCGAGGAGCAGCCCGCCTGGGCCACCTTCGACGAGGACGATGACGACGAGCAAACTCCTGGCTTCGGCGCCGAATCGGCTTACCGGAGCCGTTTCGACCTCTTCACCGAGCCCGAACCCGCTCCGGTGCCCGCCGAATCGGCCGCGCAGGAGGCTGCCGAACCGGAGGCCACCGAGACCGTCGCGCCCGCAATGGCTTCCAAGGCCGCCACCAACGGCCACAACGGCAGCGCCGCGGCCAAGCTGGAACTCGTGGCCGACGCCGAGCCCGCCCCGGCCGAGCCCGCCCCGGCCGAGCCGGAGGTCGACGCCGCGCCCGAGACCTCCGTCACCGAGCCCGAAGTGGCGGCCCGCCTCGCGTACGCGGACATGACCATCGCCCAGCTGCGCGCGCGACTGCGTCAGCTGTCCGTGGAGGATCTGGCAACCCTCCTCGACTACGAGAAGCAGACGCGCGACCGCGCCCCCTTCGTCACCATGCTGACCAACCGCATCGCGACGGTCTCCGCGCAGTAATCACTCGATCGGCGCCGACCGTCCGGGACACGACCCGGACGGTCGGCGCTGTCGCGTCGGTAGGCGCTGCGCTGTCGCGTCGGTGGGCACTGCGCTGTCGCGTCGGTGGGCACTGCGCTGTCGCGTCGGTGGGCACTGACAGAATCGTCGGCGTGAGCACCGAAACGACGCCGGGCGCCGCGAAGCCGCCGAGTTCGTCCGCCGAGAACCCGATGCCGGTGCGGACCATCGCCGTCAAGGTGGCGCAGTGGATCGACCGGCTGGGCGCGGTGTGGGTGGAGGGCCAGATCACCCAGATGAATCTGCGCCCGGGCACCCGCACCGCGTTTCTGGTGCTACGGGACACGGCCGCGGACATGTCGCTGTCGGTGACCTGCGATCCGGAGCTGCTGCGCGGTTCCGCGGTGCCGTTGCAGGAGGGCAGCCGGGTCGTCGTGTACGGCAAGTTGTCGTTCTTCACCGGTCGCGGCACGGTGTCGTTGCGGGTCACCGAGATTCGCCCGGTGGGCATCGGCGAGCTGCTGGCCCGCATCGAGCGGTTGAAGTCGTTGCTGGCGGCGGAGGGCCTGTTCGATCCGCGGCTCAAGCGTCCGATCCCGTTCCTGCCCAATCGGATCGGCCTGATCACCGGCCGCGCCAGCGCCGCCGAGCACGATGTGGTGACGGTGGCGACGCAGCGCTGGCCCGCCGTGCGCTTCGAGATCCGCAATACCGCCGTGCAGGGCCCGACCGCGGTGCCGCAGATCCTGGAGGCCATCACGGCGCTGGACGCGAATCCCGACGTGGATGTGATCGTGCTGGCGCGCGGCGGCGGCAGCGTGGAGGATCTGCTGCCGTTCTCCGACGAGACCCTGTGCCGCGCCATCGTTTCCGCGAAGACCCCGATCGTCAGCGCCATCGGCCACGAACCGGACAATCCGATCTCGGATTATGTGGCGGACCTGCGCGCCGCCACCCCCACCGACGCGGCCAAGCGGATCGTCCCCGACGCGGCCGCGGAAACCGCGTTGCTGCAGGAGCTTCGGTCGCGCGCCAACGCGGCCCTGCGCGGCTGGGTGGACCGGGAGGCGCGCGCCCTGACCCAATTGCGTTCGCGCCCGGTGCTGGCCGACCCGCTGCGCCTGCTCGACCAGCGTCACGACGAGGTGGAGCGTTTGCGCACCGCCGCCCAGCGCGCGGTGGATCATCGGCTCTCGGGCGAGTCCACCACCACCCGGCACCTGCGCGAGAAACTCGCGGCCGTCGGTCCGGCCGCCACGCTGGCCCGCGGTTACGCCGTGGTGCAGCGGGTGAACGGCAAGGACCGCGAGGTGGTCCGGGCCATCGAGGATTCGCCGCCCGGCACTCAGCTCCGTATCCGGGTGGCCGACGGCGCGATCTCCGCCGCGGCCCTCGGCTCCCAATCCCTGGCTCCCCGCCCGACCCGGAAGGACTCCTGATGACCGACGACGAACGCACCGAGATCGCCGGGCTCGGCTACGAGCGCGCTCGCGACGAGCTCGTGAACGTGGTCAAGATGCTGGAGCAGGGCGGCATGGATCTGGACGAGTCGCTGGCGCTGTGGGAGCGCGGCGAGGCGCTGGCCACCCGCTGTGAACAGCATCTCGCCGGTGCGCGCAAGCGCGTGGAAGACGCCCTGGCGCACCGCACTTCGGCGGAGTAGACGGCGCTGCGCCGGACGGGCCCGGACAGCGGGCCCGGCGCCGCCGGGATCAGCTGCGCGGCAGCGGCTGGGCCTGGCCGATGGCGGTCGACAGCGTGTTGAAGGCCGCCCCGTTGCCCGCGCCCTTGATCAGGATCCGGACGTCGCCGAAGTCGGAGATCCAGGCGGGCTCGGAGCCTGGTTCGGCGAACACGCTCCACTTGTGGTCGCCGCGCTGCTCGCTGCCGGTGGCGACCTTCACGGGCGCGTACTTCTTGGCGAGCGCGTCCACACCGGCGTTGGACTGCGTCAGCTGCATGTAGGTGCCCTCGGGGCTGATGAACCCGACCGTGCTGAGTTCGCCGCCGCCGGTGCCGGTGATGGTGTCGTGGCTGCCGGAGTTGGGGGTCCACTTGTCCGGGCCGCTGTCGGGGAGGACGGGCAGCCGGATCGGGAACGACAGGTGCCGCGCGTCGTCGGTGAGGGCGGTCTTCACATCGAAGGCCGGAATCTGGCCCTGTGTCGGCCCCTTCGTGGTGAAGGAGCACTGGCTCGCGATGCCCGCGATGACCAGGCAGATCAGCACCAGCGGGAGCAGGGACCAGATGAGGTCCCGGTAGTCGTTCTGGCTGCGCGGCTTTTGGTACGACACGCACACAGTATCCACGGCACTCGGATGCGACCCGGCTCACACTGCCGTCAACGAATCCCCGCGGTGCCGTCGACGAACCCGTTCGGGTCGGGCGTTTCCCGTAAACGTCCACGACCAGCGCGAAAGTGAAACGTCAGTACTTGCGTGGAGCCCAAAACCGCAATGCGACAATTTACGCAGCAGTTGACAACAAGGAGGCTCCTCTCATGACCGCATCCAGCCGCCGCGAGGCACCGGACCGCAACCTCGCACTCGAGTTGGTCCGGGTCACCGAGGCCGGCGCCATGGCCGCGGGCCGCTGGGTAGGCCGGGGTGACAAGGAAGGCGGCGACGGCGCTGCCGTGGACGCCATGCGTCAGCTGGTCGCGACCGTCTCCATGCGCGGCATCGTGGTGATCGGTGAGGGCGAGAAGGACGAAGCGCCCATGCTGTACAACGGCGAGCTGGTCGGCGACGGCACCGGCGCCGAACTGGACTTCGCGGTCGACCCGATCGACGGCACCACCCTGATGTCGAAGGGCTCCCCCGGCGCCATCTCCGTGCTGGCGGTCGCCGAGCGCGGCGCCATGTTCGACCCGTCGGCCGTGTTCTACATGGAGAAGATCGCCGTCGGCCCCGACGCCGCCGATGTGATCGACCTGGGCGCGCCGATCGCGGAGAACCTGCGCCGGGTCGCCAAGGCCAAGAACTCCTCGGTCTCCGACCTCACGGTCTGCATCCTGGACCGCCCCCGCCACGCCGAGCACATGAAGGCCGTGCGCGACGCGGGCGCCCGCATCCGCCTCATCTCCGACGGTGACGTGGCCGGCGCGATCGCCACCGCCCGCCCGGAGTCCGGCGTCGACATGCTGATCGGCATCGGCGGCACCCCCGAAGGCATCATCGCCGCGGCCGCCATGCGCTGCATGGGCGGCGCGCTGCAGGCCAAGCTGGCCCCGAAGGACGACGCCGAGCGCCAGAAGGCCATCGACGCCGGCCACGACCTGGACCGCATCCTGAACACCACCGACCTGGTCTCCGGTGACGACGTGTTCTTCAGCGCCACCGGCGTCACCGACGGTGACCTGCTCAAGGGCGTGCGCTACTACGGTGGCGGCGCCTACACCCAGTCCATCGTGATGCGCGCCAAGTCCGGCACCATCCGCATGATCGACGGCTTCCACCGCCTGACCAAGCTGCGCGAGTACGCGTCGGTGGACTTCGTCGGCGACGAGCACGCCACCCCGCCGCTGCCCTGATCGGCATCGCCAAACTGATTGCCGCCCCGGTGGATACATCCACCGGGGCGGCTTCATTCTTCCGGCGCGCAGGTGGCCTATTCCCGGCCTGCGTGTGCCGATTCCCTCAGGCGTGGCACTCCCGCGAGGCGCGGGACGGGCCTAGGGTCGAATTCATGACCGAGTACCGGATCGAGCACGACACGATGGGTGAGGTTCGTGTCCCCGTCGACGCCCTGTGGCGCGCGCAGACGCAGCGCGCGGTGGAGAACTTCCCGATCAGCGGACGTGGCCTGGAGCGCGCGCAGATTCGCGCGCTCGGCCTGCTGAAGGCGGCCTGCGCCGCCGTGAACCGCGATCTGGGCTTGCTGGACAAGGCCAAGGCCGACGCCATCATCGCGGCCGCCAACGAGGTCGCCGACGGCCGCCACGACGACCAGTTCCCGATCGACGTGTTCCAGACCGGGTCCGGCACCAGTTCGAACATGAACGCCAACGAGGTGATCGCGAGCATCGCCGCCCGCGACGGCGTCACCGTGCACCCCAACGACGACGTCAACATGTCGCAGTCCTCCAACGACACCTTCCCCACCGCAACGCATCTCGCGGCCACCGAGGCAGTGGTCAAGGAGCTGATCCCCGCCCTGGACCATCTGCGGCTGGCCTTGCAGGACAAGTCGCGGGAGTGGAAGTCGGTGGTCAAGTCCGGCCGCACGCACCTGATGGACGCGGTCCCGGTCACCCTGGGCCAGGAGTTCGGCGGCTACACCCGCCAGGTCGGCGCGGGCGTCGAACGCCTGCTCGCCACTCTGCCCCGCGTCGGTGAGCTGGCCATCGGCGGCACCGCGGTCGGCACCGGCCTCAACGCGCCCGCCGGTTTCGGCGCGAAAGTCGTTGCGGAGCTGACGAAGGCGACCGACCTCGACCACCTGTCCGAGGCCCGCGACCACTTCGAGGCACAGGCCGCCCGCGACGCCCTGGTGGAGCTGTCCGGCGCGCTGCGCACGGTCGCGATCAGCCTCACCAAGATCGCCAACGACATCCGCTGGATGGGTTCGGGCCCGCTCACCGGCCTGGCCGAACTCCAGCTCCCGGACCTCCAGCCCGGCTCCTCGATCATGCCCGGCAAGGTGAATCCGGTCCTCCCCGAAGCGGTTACGCAGGTGGCGGCGCAGGTCATCGGCAACGACGCCGCCATCGCCTGGGGCGGCGGCAACGGCGCGTTCGAGCTGAACGTCTACATCCCCGTGATGGCCCGCAACGTCCTCGAGTCGATCCGCCTGCTGGCCAACGTCTCCCGCCTGTTCGCCGACAAGTGCGTGTCCGGCCTGGTAGCCGACGTGGACCGCCTCCGGCACCTCGCGGAATCCTCCCCGTCCATCGTGACCCCGCTGAACTCCGCCATCGGCTACGAGGAAGCCGCCGCCGTCGCCAAGCAGGCCCTGAAGGAGCACAAGACAATCCGCCAAACGGTCATCGACCGCGGCCTGATCGGCGACAACCTCTCCCTCGAGGAACTCGACCGCCGCCTGAACGTGCTCTCGATGGCCAAGGTCGACGGCAACTGACCTCGGCACCGCCCGGCACCGGCGTGCGACCGGTGCCGGTGGCGCAGTCCACCTTTCGCCCACCGACACCGTCAGGCAGGATCGAATCATGAGCCTCGAGCAGCAAGCCGCCGACTTTCTCGCTCTTCACCAGCCCGGTGATCCCGTCATCCTGCCGACCGTGTGGGATGCCTGGTCCGCGACTCTCGTACGGGAGGCCGGGTTCTCGGCGATCACCGTCGGGAGCCATCCGCTCGCGAATTCGCTGGGGAAGGCGGACCGGGAGGGGATGACGTTCTCCGAGGTGACCTCGCGGATTCGGGAGATCACGGCCGCGGTGGACATTCCCGTCTCGGTGGATATCGAGTCCGGGTACGCGCAGAAGCCGGCGACTCTGATCGAGGGTCTGCTGGAGGCCGGGGCGGTTGGTCTCAATATCGAGGACACCGTGCACAGCGAGGGTGGCCGGCTGCGGGAGCCGCGGGAGCATGCGGATCTGGTCGGTGAGTTGCGGCGGGCCGCCGACGCGACCGGGGTGCATGTGGTGGTGAACGCGCGCACCGATGTGTTCCTGCGTCCCGATACCGGGACTCCGGCGGAGCGGTTGGACAGCGCGCTCGAGCGGTTGCGTCTCGCCGCGGCCGCCGGGGCCGACGTGCTCTATCCGGTCGGCCGGCACGAGCCCGAGGTATTGCGGCGGCTCACCGGGGAACTGCCGTTGCCGATCAATTCCATCGGCATCCCCACCCAGGGCGGACGGGAGTACTTCGCCGAATTGGGTGTGGCCCGGGTGAGTTTCGGGCCGTTCCTGCAGAACGCGCTGACCGATTACGCGAACGGGCTGTTCGGGCCCTGGCGTTGACCCGACAGCGGCTGGCTCAGTGGGAGACCAGCGCCGGGTAGTCCCGCAACTCGATGTCGTTCTTCGCCGAATCGGCGTACTTCAGCATCATGTCGAAGGCCCAGGATCCCAGGAACCAGTTGCGGAAGCGCAGGCCCAGGGCGGTTTTCGGGGCCAGGAACGGGCCGGGGCGGGCGTCGTCGGCCTTGCGCAGGTAGCGCTTCATGATGTCCTCGTAGCGGGCGAAGGCGACGGTGTGGTCACCGTCGGCGACGGCCAGTTCACCGGCCAGGACGTACGCGCCGACGACGGCGAGCCCGGTGCCGAATCCGGCGAGGGTGTTGCCGTAACCGGCGTCGCCGACCAGGGCCACGCGTCCGGAGACGAAGTTCTTCATCGTCACCTTGCTCAGCGAGTCCAGGTAGAACCCGTCCAGGTGCGGGAGGTCGGCCAGCATGGCGGGCACGTCGCCGCCCATGCCGGTGAACTTCTCGGCGACGATCCGGCGCTGCTCGTCGAAATCGTCTCGGGAGTACTCGAGTTCGGGTGAGGCGAACATGTACATCTGCGCGGCCTTCGCCCCGCCGTCGACGGCGAGCCGCCCGGGCGCGGTCCAGCCGTGGGACACCGCCCGCTCGCGCGATCCGTCGGCGTCCTCCCACGGCGACGCGCCCGCGAGCGCGTAGTAGTAGCCGCGGTAGGCGAGGAATTCGGATTCGGGCCCGAAGGCCAGTTTCCGTATCCGCGAGTGGATTCCGTCGCAGCCGAAGACCAGGTCGAAGCGCCGGGCCGGGGCATGCGCGAATTCGACGTCCACGCCGTCGGCGGTCTCGGTGAGCGCGGTGACGGTGTCGCCGAACAGGTATTCGCAGGTGTCGGCGGTGTGCTCGTACATGATCGCGGCCAGGTCGCCGCGCAGGATCTCGATGTCGCCGCCGGTGAAGTCGCCGGAGATGAGGGCCCGCTGCTGCCCGGACTCGTCGAGCATGACCATGTCGGTCTTGCCGGTCTGGCGGCGTTCGATGTCGGCGAGCACGCCCATCCGCTCGAGCACGGTCATGTGAGTCTCGCCGGTGAAGTCGATGGCCTGTCCGCCGGTGCGCAGGGCGGGGGCCTTCTCGACCACGGTCACCTGGAAGCCGTAACGGTGCAGCCAGTAGGCGAGAGCGGGACCGGCGACGCTGGCGCCGGAGACGAGGACGGTGGTGTTGCGCATAATGGTGACCCCTTCAGTAACTGCGTCCCTCGGACGCTGTTGATGATTAATAGAGTATGGTGGACGCAGTTAGGTGTCAACTCGGAAATCCGGAAGGATGGCGACCATGCCGGCACCCACCACCCGCGAACTGCTCTGGGGCACCCCCGACCGCCCCCGGCGCGGGCCCAAACCCTCGCTCACCCTCGAGCGCATCGTCGCCGAGGCCGTCGACCTCGCCGACGCCGAAGGCCTGGCCAGCCTGTCCATGGCCCGGCTCGCCGAACGGCTCGGCTGCGCCAAGATGGCCCTGTACCGCTACGTCCCCGGCAAGACCGAGCTCACCGCGCTCATGCTGGACGCCGCCCTGAGCTCGCCGCCGGAGAACCACACCGACCCCGCCGATCCCGAATCGTGGCGGGCCTACCTGCGGGAGTGGTCCGGGACCTTCTTCGGCAATGCCGTCGCCCACCCGTGGCTCAACGAACTGGCCACCGGCGTCCGCGTGATGGGCCCCAACGAGCTGGCCTGGCTGGAGACCGCTCTCGCCGTGCTGGACCGCAGCGGCCTGACCCACGCGGAACGCCTCGACACCGTCGTCCTGCTGCTCAACCACGTGCGTGGGATGGGCCTGCAGACCGGGACCGCGGGCGCGGACCTCGAGGGCGAACTGGCGCGGGAGATGACCGCGGTGTTCCTCACCCAGGCCGACCGCTTCCCGCACGCGGCGGTGGCGCTCGCCGAGGCCGTCCCCGGTACCGGGAGCGCGGCCGCGGCGGGCCGCGACAACGCCCTCGACTACGGCATCGAGCGCATCCTGGACGGGGTGGCGGCGCTCATCGCGACACGGCGGTAGTTGCCGGGAATGTCTGTGCCGCGGCCCGGATTCGGCTTACGCTCGGCAGATGGCGGAGCTACCCGAGCTGAAGCAGGATCCGGTCACCACCGTGCGCGAATTCTTCGCGGCGCTGGAGATGAACATCGTGCCCGAGGCCCTCGAACTGGCCGACCCGGGCATCGTCTGGAAGAACACCTCGCTGCCCGACGTGCGCGGTATCGACCGGGTGCGCTGGGTGCTGGGCCTGTTCAACAACCCGCGCTTCGGCTTCCGGGCCGATATGCACCACATCGCCGCGACCGACGACGGGGTGGTGCTCACCGAGCGCACCGACTACCTGCGGGTGGGCCCGATCGAGATCGCGTTCTGGGTGTGCGGCACCTTCGAGTTCCGCAATGGCCGCATCACGCTCTGGCACGACCATTTCTCGTGGGAGAACGTCCTGCGCGGCACGGCGACCGGCGTGGTGCGCGCGATACTCCCGCACTGAACCGCGCAGCACGGCGCCGACCCGTGAAAGCACAACGGCGGCCCGTGAAAGCACAACGCCCGCCACGATTCTCGCGGCGGGCGTCGGCATCGAAACCGCGCACGAGGCGCGGCGTCAGGTCGGGTACCCCGGCGATTCCGGGGCGCGGCAGGCGGTTCGGTCGCGGCGGCTGTCCTGGCGCCTCGACCGGTCCGGCTGCGTCGGCTGGTTCAGGGGCGCAGGTGGGCCAGTTCGGCCCGCGCCTTCTCCCCGTCCTCGCCGAGGTCGGTGCGGGTGAAGACCTTCCACTGCTCGAGCAGCGGTCCGAACACCAGCTCGGGCTCCCGGGCGCGGTCGTAGATCCCGGCCGCGGCCAGCACCTCGTCGCTGGAGCGGCCGTCGGACAGTTCGATCACCGGCACCTGGAAGTCGGCGACGCGGTCGGCGATGGCGCGCAGGGTCTGGTCGGGGGCCAGGTCCAGGGCGGCGGAGATCAGGTTGGCGAAGAAGACGGCCTGCAGCTCGTCGTCGGCGGCCAGGCGGTCGGCGATCGACGCGACCATGACGTCGCCGGCGAGGCGGGCGGTGTTGCGGTGCCGGACGGCGGCGGCGGCCTCTTCGAGGGCGGACACGGCGAGCACCTCGAGCAGGTGCATGCCGGGACGGTTGAAGCTGGCGGTCATGGCCGCCATGCGCATGCGCTCCAGCGCGATGGGGTCGACGGCGCGGGTGACCATGAGGAAGTTGCGGATGAGGATCTCGTGGCGGTTCTCCTCGGCGGTCCAACGGCCGACCCACCGCCACCACGGGCCGGTGCGCAGGTGCTTGCCCAGCTCACGGTGGTAGGAGGGCAGGTTGTCGGCGATCAGCACGCTCACCGTGAGGGCGGTCTTGGCGACCTCGCTCAGCTCGGATTGCGCCGGGTCCCAATCGGTTCCGCCCATGGCCTGGAAGTTGCGGCCGTCGGACCACGGCACGTAATCGTGGGGCTGCCACTCCGGGCTGGCGTCGATATGCCGTGTGAGGTTGGTCTCCACCTCCGCCGCGAGTGAATCCAGCAGGTCCCGATCGGCCAAAACGTTGTGCACGCGAACAACCTAGCGGCAGATCGGCTACCGCGGGGATCTTCGCGAGTATTCGTCTTCGCTATGGCCGTTCCCGGGTCCGGTACGCCCGCGCGGGACGCCCCGGATCGGCCGGGCTACTTCTCGGTGACCGTGGTCTTGTTGTCGACCCAGGTGATGCCGCCGCCCGGCCGAAGGGCGCGTGGCTCTCCGGCCGGGCGGGTGAACTACCTACCGAATCTCAGGAATTCGGTCCGAACTCCTCCAGCATCTCGGTGACCAGCGCCGCGATCGGCGACCGCTCACTGCGGGTGAGGGTGACGTGCGCGAACAGCGGGTGCCCCTTGAGCTTCTCGATCACCGCGGCCACGCCGTCGTGCCGGCCCACCCGCAGGTTGTCGCGCTGGGCCACATCGTGGGTGAGCACCACTCGCGATCCGCTGCCCAACCGGCTCAGCACGGTGAGCAGCACATTGCGTTCCAGCGACTGCGCCTCGTCCACGATCACGAAGGAGTCGTGCAGCGAGCGTCCGCGAATGTGGGTGAGCGGCAACACCTCCAGCATGCCGCGCGCCTGCACCTCCTCCATCACCTCGGGGCTGGCCAGCCCCTCCAGGGTGTCGAAGACGGCCTGCGCCCACGGCCCCATCTTGTCGGCCTCCGAGCCCGGTAGGTAACCGAGCTCCTGCCCGCCCACCGCGTAGAGCGGGCGGAACACCACCACCTTCCGATGCGTGCGGCGCTCCAGCACCGCCTCCAGTCCGGCTGTCAGCGCCAGCGCGGATTTACCGGTACCGGCCCGCCCGCCGAGCGAGATGATGCCGACGCTCTCGTCCAGCAGCAGATCCAGTGCGATCCGCTGTTCGGCCGAGCGCCCGTGCAGTCCGAACGCCTCCCGGTCGCCGCGCACCAGCTGCACCCGCTTGTCCGGGGTGACCCGGGCCAGGGCGCTGCCGCGCGGGCTGACCATGCGAATCCCGGTGTGGCAGGGCATGTCCCGCGCCTCGTCGAGATCGAGGACCGAATCGGCGTAGAGCTTGTCGACGGTGGCGGTGGCCACCTCGAGCTCCACCATGCCGGTCCATCCGGAGATGACGACATCCTGGGCGTGGTATTCCTCGGCCTGCAGGCCGACCGCGCCGGCCTTGACCCGCAGGGGTATGTCCTTGGATACCAGCGCGACCCGCTGGCCCTCGGCGGCCAGGTTGAGCGCGCACGCCAGGATGCGGGAATCGTTGCTGTCGGTGCGGAATCCGACGGGCAGTACCGCGGGGTCGGTGTGGTTCAACTCCACCTGGAGTGTCCCGCCCTGGGTGCCGACCTGCACCCGCTGATCGAGCCGACCGTGCGCCAAGCGCATATCGTCGAGCATGCGCAGCGCCTCGCGAGCGAACCAGCCGAGTTCGTGGTGGTGGCGTTTGGCCTCGAGCTCACTGATCACCACCAGCGGCAGCACCACGTGGTGCTCGCCGAAGCGGGTCAGGGCCCAGGGGTCGGACAGCAACACCGACGTGTCGACTACGAAGGTTTTCGGTCCGGAATCGGACGACTGCGAGGCGCGAACTCCCCGTGTCGTGGGCCGCGGGCTCTGGTCAGAGCCGGCGTCCCTGGTGGGAGCGTTGACGGAGCGTGCATCAGTCACGGTGGGCTCCTTTGCCACTCGCGCGACACCGCGCGAGCGTTCTCGCTGGGCCGGTCAGCCTTGGGGTCGTACGACCCGAGGGCCGGGTGCCGGCCCCCTCGTACTGAGTTGCTCAGTCACGATCAGGACCTCCCGTACGAGCCACACCTACGCGGCCCGCACCCCCGACGCTACCGCCGAATTCGCGATCCGGCCGCCCGTCTATCGGGCACATTCGTGAAGATCGGGTTAACGGGAGTCCCGTTAGGGTGTTTCGCCCAATTCCGCGAGAAGCACCGGGACATGGCTGTGCTCCGGCTCTTTCGTGGCCGTGACCAGGGTCAACGGACCGGCCGCGGCCTCCGCCCGGAGGTGCGCCAGACCTTCGCGGGCCGCATCGGCGTCGAGCTCGATTCGATACTTGCGCTCGAACTCGGCACGGCGTGTCTCCGGCGCGGCGTGATACCACTTGCGAAGTTCGTTCGACGGGGTCACGTCCTTGGCCCATTCGTCAATGGCCGCTTGCTGTTTGCTGATGCCGCGCGGCCACAGCCGGTCCACCAGCACGCGGCGGCCGTCGGCGGCATCGGGGGCGTCGTAGACGCGCTTGACCCGGTATCCCGGTTGCTGTGTCATGGCCTCCATTACAGTCGAGACCATGGCCGAAACTCCGGATCTGGCGACCCTGTCCACCAAGGAATTGCACGACCGCGCCGTGAAGCTGGCCGCCCGCCACGGTGACGTGAAATTCCTGTGGCAACTGCTCAAGGCGATCCCCGGCGCGGAGGTCGCCGCGGGCAAACAGGGCGAGGGTGAAGTCGACATCTGGAACACCGCGGCCCTGCTCGACGACTACTTCCACGCCGGTGAGGGCAAACTGGGCGAGGTGCTGCGCCCGATGTACGTGGACTACCTCACCAAGCACGCCTGAGGCCGGGAATCCCCGGCCTCCGAGTCAGGAATCGCCGAGCGGCGTGCCGTGCAACCCCGTGAGCACGGCACGCACGAACGGCGCGAATCCCTGCGGCCCCGAGGCGAAGTCCTTCAGGTGGACGGTGGTGCGGTCACTGGATTCGAAGACGGCGCGCACGATGCGCAGCCGGTCCTCGAGGTCCAGGCCCGCACCCATGATCACGTGGTCGATCGGGGTGCGCGCCAACGTGTCCCGCAGATCGGCCAGCCCGGTGCCCGCGTGGAGATCGACCTCCGGGAGGTCGACGCGCTCGCGCACCTCGTCCACCACGGCCGACGTCAATCCCAGCAGTAAAACGGTCGTCGTCATCCCCGCCTCCGATCCCCTTGCAGCATAGGCCGTTCCGTCGCCGGGGTCCTACACTCCGAGAATGAGCGCTGATGCCACCGCGGAGCTGATCGTCTACCGGCGTCCCGGCTGCCCCTATTGTTCGCGCATGCGGCGGGTCCTCAACCGGCACGGCATCGTTCACCGTGAGGTCGACATCTGGCAGGACCCCGACGCGGCGGCGTTCGTCCGCTCGGTGGCCGACGGCAACGAGACCGTGCCCACGGTCGTGTTCCGCGACGGTTCGACGGAGCGCAACTGGGTCAACCCGCATCCCAAGGAATTGATCGCCACCGTCTCCGCCGACGCTCCCCAGCTCACCGGCGGCCCGCGCAGGTTCTGGACCTTCTGAAACGACGAGCGCCCGCCGCGATCGTGAGATCGCGGCGGGCGCTTGACCGTTCGGCAGCTGTCAGCCCAGCAGACGCCAGTCCTCGAGGCCGTCGTACAGCGGGAAGTCCTGGGCCAGCTTGGAGACGCGCTGACGCAGAGAGTCCAGGTCGGCGGAGCCGGTCAGCGCGGCGGCGATGATCTCGGCGACCTCGGTGAACTGCTCGTCGCCGAAGCCGCGGGTGGCCAGGGCCGGGGTGCCGATGCGCAGGCCGGAGGTGACCATCGGCGGGCGCGGGTCGAACGGAACCGCGTTGCGGTTCACGGTGATTCCGATCTCGTGCAGGAGGTCCTCGCCCTGCTGGCCGTCGAGCTGCGAGTTGCGCAGGTCGACCAGCACCAGGTGCACGTCGGTGCCGCCGGTCAGGACGGTGATGCCCTTGTCCTTGGCGTCGGTGGCGGTCAGGCGCTCGGCGAGGATCTTGGCGCCGGAGATGGTGCGGGCCTGACGCTCCGCGAACTCCGCGCCGCCGGCGATCTTGAAGGCCACGGCCTTGGCGGCGATGGCGTGCATGAGCGGGCCGCCCTGCTGACCCGGGAAGACCGAGGAGTTCAGCTTCTTGGCGAACTCCTGCTTGGCCAGGATCAGGCCGGACCGGGGGCCGCCCAGGGTCTTGTGCACGGTGGAGGACACGACGTCGGCGTGCGGGACCGGCGACGGGTGCAGCCCGGCGGCGACCAGACCGGCGAAGTGCGCCATGTCGACCCACAGGTACGCGCCGACCTCGTCCGCGATCTCACGGAAGGCGGCGAAGTCCAGGTGGCGCGGGTACGCCGACCAGCCGGCGACGATCACCTTCGGGCGGGTGTCGCGGGCGATCTTGCGGACCTCGTCCATGTCGACGCGGTGGTCTTCCTTGGACACGCCGTAGGCGTGCACCTCGTACAGCTTGCCCGAGAAGTTCAGGCGCATGCCGTGGGTGAGGTGGCCGCCGTGGGCCAGGTCCAGGCCGAGCAGCTTCTCGCCCGGGTTCATCAGCGCGGACAGGACGGCGGCGTTGGCCTGCGCGCCCGAGTGCGGCTGGACGTTGGCGAAGTCGGCGCCGAAGAGCTCCTTGACGCGGGCGCGGGCCAGATCCTCGACGATGTCGACGTTCTCGCAGCCGCCGTAGTAGCGGCGGCCCGGGTAGCCCTCGGCGTACTTGTTGGTGAGCACGCTGCCCTGTGCCTGCAGGACCGCGCGCGGCACGAAGTTCTCCGAGGCGATCATCTCGAGGGTGTCGCGCTGGCGAGCGAGTTCGCCGCCCATCGCGGCCGCGACCTCGGGGTCGAGTTCGGCGAGGGACTGGCTGTTCACAGAGGCGCTCGTCTGGGTCGTCACGTCGCCGAGTGTATTGGCCGCCGCCGCGGAGTCGGTCAGTGGGTTCAGGGAATCGCGCATGGCGCACCTCCGTCGTCCGGGTACCCCGAATCGGGATTCGGGGATCGCCAGGCACCCAGGCGCGCGGTGCCGGACTTGGGGTGCTTCCCGGTGGTTACTTCCACCTCGAGTGCGCCAGTCGCGGTCCTCCCATCCTAGCCAACGGCGTTAACAGTCCTTCGAGTGGACAGAATCACAGATACAGGCTATGGCGGAGCAACAAATCTGGGTAAGGTGACGCACGGCTGACCCAGATGGGTCAGTGTCCTTGCCCCTACCCAGATTTCGAGGATTCATCACATGCTGTTCAACATCGCGACCGGTGGCCCGACCGACATCCTGTTCACCCTGCTGAAGACCCTGTGCACCATGTCCTCCGGTGGCGCGTCCTGTGCCTCCTGGGGCGCCTGACCCGTTCCGGACCTTCGGGGAGTACCCCTCACATGCGGCGGATCGCGCCGGGCGTGAGGGGTTCGTCCAACAACCGGCGGAAACGCTCGGACCGCTCGGCGGCATCGCCCGCCCGGTCCAGCCAGCCGCCCAGTAGTCGATAGCCCTCCACATAGGTGGAGATGTAGGCCCGCCACAGCGGTGAGGACAGGAAGCGCAGCGACTGTGTGGCCCGCTCCGGCGTGACCAGGCTCCAGCGCTGCAGATACTCCGCGACCTCGGTCGAATCACGTTTGCGGTCGTGCAGCAACAGCGCCGCATCCTGGCGCACACTCAGCAGGTTCGCCGACGCCGTCGAAATCCGCTCGGCGCGTTCGCCATCGAAACGCAGGCCGAGATCCGCGTAGATCTCCTGTGCCCAGCGGCCCCAGCCCGGGCCAACGATCGACTTCAGGGCCAGATCGGCCAGCCCCTCCGCCATCAGGCACTGCGGGGTGTTCACCACGAACAGCGTCTGCTCGTCCTGCCCGGCGCCGACCAGTCCGGCCTCCTTGCGGCAGTGCTCGGTGTGGTGGCCCGGGTAGGACTCGTGCGCGATCAGCCCGGGCAGCTGCGACAGGTGCTGCTTGAGATCGGAGTTGATGGCCACCCGGGACTGGTAGTTGCCCAGGTAGTAGTTGAAGCCCGACCACGGCTTGTCGCCGACCACTTCGTATTCCACGTGCTCGTTGTCGGGCAGCGGATAGCGGTCGCGGACCAGTTCGCGCAGCGCGCCGGAGAAGGCGGCCACGCATTCCTTCAGGCGTTCGGGCGGGATCTCGTCCTGACGGCGGTGCGCGGAGATGCGGTCGAGCAGCGGTCCGTCGCCCGCCAGCACCTCGTCGAGCTGCCGGTGGGCCTCGCGGTAGTCCTCGGTGTCGCCCGGGGCGATGTCGACGTCGAAGTAGGCGCTCACCTCCTCGACGAAGGAGATGTCCTCCCCCGCGAACTTGCGCCCGGAGCATTCCAGCGCCCGCAGGTGGACGTCGAGGAATTCGACGCGCTCCTCGGACAGGCCCGCGTCGGGCAGTTCCTTGCGCAGGCCCGCGGCCTGGTGCGCGAGCTCGCGTGGTTCGGGCTTCGGCGCGTTCTCGACCTCGCGGCGCAGGGCCGGGTCGCCGGTGTAGGCGTCGACGAATCCCTCCTCCAGCCGGTCGAAGGCCAGTCCCAGCCGTAGATACTCGGTCACCAGGGGATGCGCTGCCATAGCTCGACCCTAGGTGATTCTCAGCGCTCGAGCGGCCCGGATCCCGTGCCGCGCAGCCTCACCCGACACGCCCGATGCCTGTGATGTGGCCCATCCCACTCTAGTTACCGGCCAGTAGCAACACCTGGTGTTCACCTCGATGTTGGAGCCGAGCACAATTCGGCTATGCGTGGAGTGTTGGCGACGCGAGGCGAGTGTCAGATTCGAGGACACGAGTGTCGAATGCAAGGACACGAGTAATGGCACGGATGAGCGAGCCCAGCCCCTACGTCGAATTCGACCGCAAGCAGTGGCGTACCTTGCGCAAGGCGACTCCCCTGGTGCTGACCGAAGAGGAACTGGTCGGCCTGCGCGGTCTCGGGGAGCAGATCGACCTCGAAGAGGTCGCCGAGGTCTACCTCCCACTGGCCCGACTCATCCACCTGCAGGTCGCGGCCCGGCAGCGCCTGTTCGCCGCCACCGCCACCTTCCTCGGCGAGACCCACCCCGACCGTCAGGTGCCGTTCGTCATCGGCGTGGCGGGCTCGGTCGCCGTCGGCAAGTCCACCACCGCGCGTGTGCTGCAGGCGCTGCTGGCGCGCTGGGACCACCATCCGCGGGTGGATCTGGTCACCACCGACGGATTCCTGTACCCGACAGCCGAACTCACCCGGCGCGGCATCATGCACCGCAAGGGCTTCCCGGAGTCCTACGACCGGCGCAAGCTGCTGCGTTTCGTCACCGAGGTGAAATCCGGCGCGTCCGAGGTGTGCGCGCCCGTCTACTCGCACATCGCCTACGACATCGTGCCCGGCGAGTACCACTGTGTGCGCCAGCCCGACATCCTCATCGTCGAGGGCCTCAACGTGCTGCAGACCGGTCCGCGCCTGATGGTGTCGGACCTGTTCGACTTCTCGGTCTACGTCGACGCCCGCATCGAGGACATCGAGAAGTGGTACGTGCAGCGCTTCCTGTCGCTGCGCAAGACCGCGTTCCAGGACCCGAACTCGCACTTCCACCACTACGCGAACTTCAACGACCAGGAAGCCACCAACCAGGCCAAGGAGATCTGGCACAACACCAACCGGCCGAACCTGGTGGAGAACATCCTGCCGACCCGGCCGCGCGCGACCCTGGTGCTGCGCAAGGACTCCGACCACACCATCAACCGGCTGCGGCTCAGGAAACTCTGAATCTCGTGCGAGCGAGGTGAGTCGAGCGTCCAGGCGGTGAGTCAGAGCGTCCAGGCGGCGTCCAGCCGTGCGCCGACGTCGATATCGGTGGCGGCCCGGATGTGCGGTTTGTCGATCTCGGTGGCGATGTAGCGCGCCACGAATCGGCGGATCTCGTGATCCACGCTGGCGATGATGCGCAGCAGTTCGCCACGGCGGGTGGCGCTGGCCACATTGATCCGCACATTGCTGGGCTGCGGTTCGGCGATCTCGATGAGCACCCGCAGCGGTTCGGCGGTGCGCACCGTCAGATGCAGGTGGATGGTGCCGTCCACCCGGAACGGGTAGCGGTCCACCGCGAGGTCGATGAGCAGGTCGACCTTGAGCGGGATCACCAGGTCGAACGAGATGATGTCGTCCATGTCACGAGTGAGCCGGGGCTGCCCGAGCCGCACGGTCGCCGAGAGTTTGGCCAGTTTGCCCGGTCCCGCGCCGATCGGCCCGAATTCGAACGCCTCCCCGGTGAGTTTCCCGAACGCCCCCGCGATCCGCTCCGGTGAGGCGGCGTACTCGAGGAATCTCCGCCCGAATTCCTCGTAGCTCAGGTACGGCACCGCGACGACCTGGGATTCCGCTAGGCCGCTCGAGTCCTCACGCAGCTCACTCATACCACCAGACGGTACGGCAGCGACCGGCCCGCGAACGCCGAAGCCGTTGCACTGCAACGGAACCGTTGACCGACTGTTGCGGGATCACCCACAACATTCTCGCTTCGTACTCCTGTGACACAGTCACAGGAGTACGAGATGACAGAGGCGGTCAGACGCCGAAGCGGCGGTGCCGGGCCGCGTAATCCCGCAGGGCCCGCAGGAAATCCACGCGCCGGAATTCCGGCCAGTACGCCTCGGTGAACCAGATCTCCGAATAGGCGCTCTGCCACAACAGGAATCCGGACAAGCGCTGCTCACCGGAGGTGCGGATGACCAGATCCGGGTCGGGCTGGCCGGAGGTGTAGAGGTGCTGGCCGATGGCGTCGACGGTGATCGACTGCACCAGATCCTCGCCGGTCTCGCCCGCGTCCATCTCCTGGCGGACCAGGGAGCGGACCGCGTCGGCGATCTCCTGGCGGCCGCCGTAGCCGATGGCCACGTTGACGTGCACGCCGGTGCGGCCCTCGGTGCTCTTGGCCGCCTCACTGAGCCGGCGCGCGAACTCGGCGGGCAGCTGATCGAGCGCGCCCACGATGCGGACGCTCCAATCCTGTTCCGGCGCAGACAGTTCGTCGACGACGTCGGTGATGACCTCGAAAAGTGTGTCGAGCTCGTCGGAATCGCGGCGCAGATTCTCGGTGGAGAGCAGGTAGAGGGTCACCATCTCGATGCCGGCCTCGCCGCACCAGCCGACCAGCTCGGCGATCTTCAGCGCACCGACCCGATGGCCGTGCGAGATATCGCTGAACCCGTTCTCCCTGGCCCAGCGACGGTTGCCGTCACACATCACAGCGACGTGTCGCGGATGTTGTTTACCCGCCAGCTGCCTGGCCAGCCGTGCCTCGTATACGCGATATGGGAGTCCACGCACCTGACCCACAAACTTCACGGCCGCAACCCTACGCTCACCCGCCTCCCCGCGTATTTTGCCGGTCGAAAGAGCCGTAGAAACTTTCGTACCGGCCGATGACCGGGTGCCGAACCCATTCTGGACGTAGCGCCGAAGACAACCTACGGTACCGTAGGTTACCGAGGAGGAACATATGGCCGACATCGTGCAGCCCGTTGATCACACCGCGGGTCTGGTCGAAACCGTCCGCGACGAGCTGGCGGCCATCAAGCCCCGCCTACGCGGCTGGATCCATGCCTGGGCCGTCGGCGTCGCCGCCATCGCGGTGATCGTGCTGGTGTCCGTGGCGAGCACGGTGTCCGGGAAAGCCGCGTGGTCGACGCTGGTCTACGGCATCACCGTGTGCGGGGTGTTCGGGATCAGCGCGACCTATCACCGGGTGAACTGGAAGACCGCGCGCGCCCGCATGTGGATGAAACGGGCCGACCACTCGATGATCTTCCTGTTCATCGCCGGCAGCTACACGCCGTTCGCGCTGCTCGGGGTGCGCGGGACCGCCGGCAATGTGCTGCTGGCCATGGTCTGGGCGGGCGCGCTGGCCGGGGTGGCGCTGAAGATGCTGTGGCCCACCGCCCCTCGCTGGGTCGGGGTGCCGCTGTATCTGTTGCTCGGGTGGGCCATAGTCCCGGTGGCCGGGACGCTCATCGGCAATGTCGGCTGGACGCCGGTGATTCTGCTGCTCGCGGGCGGCATCGCCTACAGCGTCGGCGGGATCCTGTACGCCGCGCGCTGGCCCGATCCGTGGCCGGAGGTGTTCGGACATCACGAGTTCTTCCACGCCGCAACGGTGATCGCGGCGCTGTGCCACTATGTCGCGGTCTGGCTGGTACTGCTGAGCTGATCGAGTAATTCCCCACAAAGGTGCAATCTCGGCCGAAAGTTCCCTAGAGTCTGCGACGTGACCAGCAGACTCATCCTGTGGGCGCTGCGGGCGCCGGGGGGTCTGTCTGCTGTCGTCATGGCGTGCAACCTCGGCGGCCTGGCGGTGATCACCACCGAACTGTTCCTGAGCGGCTTCCTGAGCCGGCTCGGTTCGAACTGGATCTCCACCTTCATCGGAGTGTCCGTCTATCCGGCCATCGGCGCCCTCGCGGGCATCGTGCTCGCGGTGCGCGACCGGCGGCATTACTTCGGCTGGCTGGACCAGCATCGGCCGCCCACCGAACACGAGGCCCGGCGACTGCTGCGGCTACCGCTCGCGATCACCATCCGTGCGCTGGCCATCTGGCTGCCGGGCGTGATCGTGGCGGCCGCCATCTTCGCCCACGCCACCGAGGACCGCAGTTTCCCCGTGGTGCTGTCGATGTTCACCCTCGGCGGGCTGGAGTCGGCGGCGCTCACCTATCTGATCGTGGACCGGCTGATCCGGCCGACCATTCCGGTGGTGGCCGAGGTGCTCGACGAGACCGCGCACTGGAGCAATACCGTGCTGGCGCGGGTGCTGGTCACTTTCGCGGTGGCGGGCGCGGTGCCGCTGCTCATGCTGGTCACCGTGCTCGCCGATCCGTCGACCGACAGTGACGACCGCATCCGGACCGGCATCTATCTCGCCATCGTCGGCCTGTCCGCGGGCGTGGTCGCGACGGCGGCGCTGGCGCGCGCGGTGGCCACGCCCATGCACACCCTGCGCGACGCGCTCGACCGGATCGCGCACGGCGATCTCGAGGCGCGGGTGACCATCAACAGCACCAGCGAGATCGGGCGGCTCGAGCATTCGGTGAACGAGCTGGCCGCCAATCTCAGTGAGCGCGAGCGCATGCGGACCGTCTTCGGGCGGCACGTGGGCGACGAGGTGGCGGAGCGGGCACTGTCGGGCAGCCCCAGCCTCACCGGCGACATGCGGGAGGCGACGGCCCTGTTCGTGGACGTCACCGGTTCGGTGGCGCTGGCCACCGAGCTCGCCCCGCACGACTTCGTGGCCAAGCTCAACCGACTGCTGACCATCGTGGTGGCGGCGACCGAGGACAACCACGGTCTGGTCAACAAGTTCGAAGGCGATGCGGCGCTGTGCATCTTCGGCGCGCCCATCGCTCTCGACGACAACGCCACCCCCGCTTTGAAGGCGGCCCGCCGGATTCGCGACGAGGTGGCCGCGCTCGGCGAACTCGACGTCGGCATCGGCATCGCCCGCGGCTGTGTCTTCGCCGGGGACGTCGGCACCGACACCCGTTTGGAATTCACGGTGATCGGCGACGCGGTCAACGAGGCCGCCCGCCTGACCACCGAGGCCAAGCTCGTCCCCCGCCGGATTCTCGCCTCTCAGGCGGTCATAGACGCCGCCTCCGACGCCGAGCGCACACAGTGGATCCTGCACGACACTCTCCACCTCCGCGGCCGCAAGGAACCCACTCCGGGCTGGACCGATGTACCGGCCGCCGTGCCCGCGTCCCCCGCGTCGATCCACCGCAACGGCACCGTCCCGCAGGACGCCCCCCGACCGGCCGCACCCCAACCCCCGAAACCCGCCGATCGCTGATCATTCAATCCGCGCGAACGTGGTGTGCGAACTCGGCGGGACCTGGAAGTACATCGCTGAAACACATGACCTCAACACGCCCCGGACTGTAAGACCGGCCAGTCCCTCCAGGCAACGGAATATGCGCGTTGGCTATGTCAGGCCCACCCCTGGACCCTTCGATCCGACTGTCGTACTACGGGATCGGGTTGGGCTCGTACCCGAGGGTGATTCCCAGCGAGGGCGAGGGCCCGACAGTGAGTGTATGGAGGAGATCGGCGCGTTCGAGCGGAAGTCGGCAGCGGGGTGGGAGCGGCCCGAGCGGGCGGTGCTCGCGTACCGGGCGGTGGTGGTGGCCCTGGTCGCCGGAGTGGCGGAGACGCTGTTGCGGGCGGCGCGGGTGCTCGAGGATCCCGGGGTCGGGCTGTCGGGTGTCGCGGTCGGGTTGGGGATTCGGGCGGCGATCTATCTGACGGTGTTCTGGCTCGCGGCCCGCATGTTGTTCGGAAGCCGTTGGGCGCGAGTGATTCTCGTGGTGGGGCTGGGCACCGTCGGGGTGGCTTCGCTGGTGGCGGAGCCGCTGAGCGCGCTGCTCGAGGCTGATTCCACGGGTGCGCTGTTCACCGGCTGGACCCCGGCATCCGTGCTGATCGGGCTTTTTCGCGCCGCGCATATCCTCGCGGTCCTGGTCGCCGTTCCAGCCGCCGTACTGGCGGGAAACCGGGTCCAGGCCATGCGATCTCGCGTGGCCTGACACTCCGGGCCCGCACCTCTCAACTCGGAATATGCGGGCGCGGGAGGACTGCCGGCGGACCGTCAGGCCGATTGCGGCGGAAGCAGACCGGCGCGGACGTCTTCGACCGTGGTGACCGGGAGGTCGCAGACCGAGCCACGGCAGATATAGGCGGCGGAGGTGTCGCGCACCGGCGGCCGGTCGGCCAGCAAGGGCTGGGAGTCGACGCCGCCGGAGACGATGACCGAGCCGCCCGGAGCGGCCGCGCGGGCAGCGGCCACCAGCGTTGCGGCCGAGCCGGATTCGCCATCCGGGCCCGCGGAGATCGCCACCTGTATGGGCCCGCGCAGGGCGGCCTCGGCCACAGCCAGCCAGTGTCCCGCCGAGCGGGGGGCGCGGGCCAGCAGAACCGCTCCCCGCGCGAGGGTTTCGTCGGCGAGCCGCCGGTATCGGGCGGCCTGATCCGGGTCGGTGAGCGCGGAGGCCGTGAGCAGGGCCTCGGCGAGAACCGAAGTGCCCGAAGGGGTTGCGCCGTCCAGGGGGTCGCGGGGCCGGGTCAGCAGGGTTTCGGCGTCGTCGGCGGTGTCGAACCAGCTGCCCAGGGTGTCCACGTCGGCGAAGTGCGTGATGGCCGCGTCGAGTACGCGGCGCGCCTCGGCGAGCCAGTCCCCTTCGGCGGTCTGGTGCAGTGCGAGCAGTCCCAGCGCCAGCCAGGCGTAGTCCTCGAGCACGCCCGCGGCCGTGCCGGGCACGCCGCCCAGCGAGGCGCGGCAGACGCGGCCGTCGGTCACGTGGGTGTCCAGCAGGAACCGCGCGCACCGGACGGCCGCCGCGATCCACTCCGGATGCTCGTGTGCGGCACCGGCTTCCGCGAGCGCGACGATGGCCATCCCGTTCCAGGCGGTGACCACCTTGTCGTCCCGCTCGGGTTGCGGCCGCAGTTCCCGCGCCGCCGACATGGCCGCCCGGATGGCCTCGAACCGCTCGTGGTCCACCGGCTTGGGGTCGGTGTAGCGCGTCAGCACCGAGGTGCCGTGCTCGAACGTCCCCGCCGTCGTGACACCGAAGATCTCCGCGGCCCAGGCTCCGTCGAGCGCCCCGAGCACGCCGTTGAGTTCCGCGGGCGTCCAGACATAGGTGGCTCCCTCGACCCCGGGCTGCCCCGGTTCGAGGTGGGTGTCGGCGTCCAGGGCGGACGCGAAGGCCCCCTGCTCGGTGCCCAGATCGGCCATCAGGAACTGGACGGTCTCGCGAGTCACCCGCAGCGCCAAGGATTCTCCGCCGCGCTCGCTCCCGGGCGCGTCGAGCCCGCGCCGGGCCAGGTGCGCGTACACCCGCACCAACTGGGCGTTGTCGTACAGCATCTTCTCGAAGTGCGGCACCACCCACGCCGCGTCTACCGAGTATCGCGCGAACCCACCCCGCAGCTGGTCGTAGATCCCGCCCCGGGCCATCGATTCACAGGTGAACGAAACAGCCTGCAGCACACCGAGATCCCCGGTCAGCTCATAATGCCGCAGCAGCCCTTCCAGCAACGCCGACGGCGGGAACTTGGGCGCGCCCCCGAACCCGCCGTGCTGCGCGTCCACGTCCTTCGACACGGCCGAGACCGCGTGCTGCACCAGGTCGGCGCTGATCCCGACCCCGGCGTCGGGCAACCCCGCCGTCTGCTGCCGCAGCGCCTCTCCCACTTGCGCCGCCGCGGTATTCACCTCGTCCCGCCGATTCCGCCACGTCTCCCCCACCGCGGTCAGCACCTGCGCGAACGACGGCATCCCGTGCCGCGGCGTCTTCGGGTAGTAGGTCCCGCAGTAGAACGGCTCCCCCTCCGGCGTCAGGAAGCACGTCATCGGCCACCCGCCCTGCCCGGTCATGGCCACGGTCGCGTTCATGTACACCGCGTCCAGATCGGGCCGTTCCTCCCGATCCACCTTGATGCACACGAAGTTCTCGTTCATGAGCTCGGCGGTGGCCTCGTCCTCGAACGACTCGTGCGCCATCACATGACACCAGTGGCAGCTGGCGTACCCGATGGACAGCAGGATCGGCACGTCCCGCTCGGCCGCCTCGGCCAGCGCCGCCGCGTCCCACTCCCGCCAATGCACCGGATTCCCGGCATGTTGACGCAGATAAGGCGAGGTGGCACTGCCCAATCGGTTCATATCCCCAGCCTCCCACACCCGGCAAGAGGCGACCGCGATCCACCCCTGGAGGCCACGGGCGGCCGGGCCGGGACGCCGCCGCCGGTAATCCGGATGGTGATGCCCGCACCCGATACGATCCAAGGGTGAGGGCGACCGCTGACCATCTCTCGGCGCTGCGCATCGAGCGACAGACCGTGCTCGATTACTGCGCCGATCTCACCGACGCCGAATGGCGCGCCGACAGCCTGGCCGCGGGCTGGAGCGTGAAAGACGTTGTCGCGCATATGGCCGCCGACCTGCGAACCGTCGTCACCCCGGCCGCGCTCGCCTTCATGGCCACCAAGGACGTGGAGAGCCTCAACGAGCGGGCCGTGGCCGCCTCGCGCCGGCGGTCACCGGCGCAAGTCCTCGAAGGCTTCGCGACCTGGACCCGAGTCGGCACGGCCGCCCTGGCCGTCCTGACCGCACCCGGTCTCGGCGGCGTCCGGCTGCCCGTCGGCGAGCTCGGCCGCTATCCGACGCGCCTCTTCCCGGCGATGTTCCTCTTCGACTGGCACACCCACCTGCGCCACGACATCGCCGCGGCGTTGGACCGCCCGCACCCGCCGACCGACGAGCGGCGGGTGGCCTCGATCCTGGCCTGGTTGACCAGCCTGCTGGAGCAATCGCACCGCGACCGCCTGGCCTGGCTGGACGCCCCCGTCGCCATGACCTTCACCGGCCCCGGCGGCGGCACCTGGCGCGTCGACACCGACCAGGGCGGCCCCATCCGGGTGCGACGCGGCGGGACGGAGAACACCGCTGCCCAAATCACCGCTCGCGCCGACGAATTCCCCCGGTGGGGAACGACCCGCGCCGCGTGGCGCGACTGCGAGGTCTCGATCACCGGCGACACCGAGCTCGGTACCCGCGTGCTCGACGCCATCGATCTCATCTGAACCGCCCAGCCGGTCACCTACCGCAATCCCCGCAAGTTCGCGCGATCCTGCGGGACAATTCTCGGGACGCCGCGCCCGCGGAATCGCGACCGAGACCGTGTGCGACCAGATCGGTGAAAGCCGGGGAACCATGCGCGTATTCGACCATTGCGGCACCGTCCGACTGTCCGTGATCGTCCTCCTGACCGGCCTGCTGATCGCCACCGCGGCCCCATCGACCGCCGGGCCCGACGACACCGGCCGGATCGATACCGGCACCTACACCTCGGGTGTGCTGACGTACGGCTACGAGGCTTTCGTGCCCGGTGACCTGCCCGCGAACCCCGCACTGGTGGTGATGATCCACGGGTGCAAGACCACCGCCGAACAGCAGCGTCGCGCCAATCTCCTGGACCCGATCGCGCGCAACGACGGATTCGTGGTCCTCTATGTCGACGGCAGCCCGTTCCATCTGCTGCAACAGCGATGCTGGTCGGGGCTGCTCGCGCCCGCGTCCGAAAGCCGGGCTTCCGGGGACGCCGCCGCGATCGCGGCGATGACCCGGCTCGCCATCGAGCGCTACCACATCGATCCCGATCGGGTCTACGCGTTGGGGATGTCCTCCGGGGCCTACGAGACCACACTGCTGGGTGCGTATTTCGCGGACCTGTTCGCCGCCATCGGCGTGCATTCGGGGGCGGCGTTCGATCATGGCGCGCTCGGCTGTGTGGGCCCGTACCTGCCTACCGCCTCAACCGAACAGCTTGCCGCACAGGCATTCTCCGCCGAGGGCCGCTACCGCAGGGTGCTCCCGGTCATCGGATTCCACGGCGATGCCGATCTGGCGGTGCCGTACGAATGCGGGCGCGAGGTCATCGAGCAGTGGCGACAGACCGACAATCTGGTGCTCGCCGCACAGGAAGCCCCGCAAGGGATTCCTGTGCGGCCGACCGGCAGCGCCGAGGGTGTCGCCGACAGGCCCGAGGGTCTTTCCTACGCCGTCGAGTCCTGGCGACAGCACGAATCGGACTGCCCCACACTCCAATTGTGGACGATCCACGGTATGGCGCATTACTGGTCGGGCGGTTCGGCCGATCCCGACGCCGCCGAGTTCACCGACGCCCGTGGCCCGAACGCCTCACAGGCGGCGTGGGATTTCTTCTCCCGCATCCACCGCACCGACACGGGGTTCCGTTGCGAATGAGCCGCGCCCGGATGCCGTGATGCGGTGCGACAGTTGTCAGATCGCGCTGCGGCTGAACCGGTAGGTGGCGTTGCTCGCGCCGGGAGCGGCGTTGTCGGTGCTCGGAGCGTCCGCGCCCGGGCCGGTGTAGGAGAAGGAGCCGGATTCGTTGGTGCGGCACCGCAGCGTGACCGAGTAGGTGACGGGGCCCGCGGCGGCCGGCTCGGTGGCGTCGATGACCGCGACGCCGGGCTCCGGTGACGTGTAGGTGTAGGTGCTGTCGTGCCAGACCCCGGTGCCGGCCACCATGTATTGCAGGGAGCCCTGGCTGGGGAACCGCACGATGGCCATGGATTCGCCGTTGGCGGCGGCGGGGACGGAACGTGAGCCCCCGTACAGGATCAGGTACTGGTTCGTGGTGTCGGCGGGGACGGTGCACGCACCGGGATCCGCGTGTAGCGGACCGGTAGCGGGCAGAATCCACGCGAGAGCGGTGACGCCGAACGCGGCGACACGGATGCCGGCCTGCATAGCTACTCCTCTCCAGTGAACGACCGCACCGCACGACGGAACGACCGCACGGCGCGGCGGTGTCGAATCTCGTTCGGGAACAGTCCGATCAGCTACGGGAAGCACCAGTTCAGGGTGGCCGATCCCGGCGTCGGGATGTGGACGCAGATGTTCACCCAGATGTAGGGGGCGTCCACATTCTGCAGCGCGACGGGGCGGTCCACGGTCGATTCCGTGGCTTCACTCGCCGACGCGGGCGCCACGGCCGCAAGAGCGACCAGCGGGGCGGCTACCGCGGCGACGACCACAGAGCGGGCGATTCCTGCAAGCATCTCATCTGCTCCTACGAATCGAGAACGATGATGACGAGCTCGGGACAGAAGTACGACGAGGACAGACGCTAGGCCACCGGGGCATAGGTTTGCCATCTCTTAGCTATCGACTTGTCCGTTTCGTTATCGCCCATCTTTTCCGCTCATCTGGTCAGGCCGGCCCCACGGCCATTTGCCGCACCGGGCTCACCGGTGGCGATGCTCGGCGAACAACACCCAGGTCGCCAGTCCGACGAGAGCGAACAGCAAGATCGCGGTCCCGATCGCCACGGCGGGGCCGGAGTAGGTCGGAACCGTCTCCGATGCCATGACGGCCGCCACGCTGCCGAACGACACTCCGATCACCTCGTTCCTCGGCCGACTTCGCTTCCGAAGATCCATGATCCGCGCCGAATCCCCGACCGGAACACCTCTTTACGGGATGCTGACGGCCACGTCCGTACGGATGCGTGGCGTATCGCCGGAGGACACTCAATTGGCGGCTTCCTTGCCTACGGACTCCTGGTAGACGTCGGCGTAGGTTCGCGAATCCTTGATCCCTGAGTCATACCGCCGGCGAACGAGAACAACTAGTCCTCGGCGGCCGCGGCCGACCGAGGAAGAGCTGGTTCAGACCTCCCAGTCGAGGATCGGGGCGAGGGATTTGAACTGCGCGGAGGGTGGGGTGAGGCGCAGGATGGCGTTGCGGGCCAGGACGGCCAGCGGGGAGGACAGCTGGCCGATCGCGCCGATGGAGCGGGAGCGTTGGACGATCATCTGGGTCCGGGGGCGACGCTGGGTGTCATAGGGGGTGAGGTCGCCGCCCTCGGCGGCGACCCGGGCGAGGACCACAGCATCCTCGAGCGCCTGGCAGGCGCCTTGGCCCAGGTTGGGGGTCATGGCGTGGGCCGCGTCACCGACCAGGGCGATGCGCCCGGCGGTGAAAGCCTTCAGGGGCGGGAGGTCGTAGAGGTCGTGTTCGAGGAGGGCGGTGTCGTCGGCTGCCGCCAGCAGCATGGGGATCGGCTCGTGCCAGGAGCCGAACCTGGCACGCAATTCGGATAGACCGCCACCCTCGGCACCCGCGGGCAGGTTGGCGGTGGCGAAGCAGTACACGCGACCGTCGGGGAGGGTGCCGTATCCGAAACGTTCTCCCCTGCCCCAGCTTTCACCCATGTCGCCGATGGGCTCGGCCGGGGTCACCACCACCCGCCAGGCGGTGTATCCGCTGTAGCGGGGTTCCACGGAACCGCAGACGGTGCGGCGCACCATGCTGTGGATGCCGTCCGCGCCCACGACCACGTCGCCGGTCGAGGTACCAGCCGAGTGCGCGACGGCGCCGTCGGGGCGGGCTTCGGTGGCCGAGATCCCGGTGCGCACGGCGGATTCCGGGACCGCGGCGCGCAGGATGTCCAGCAGGTCGTGACGGTGCATGAGGATCGGGCTGCCGTAGCGGGCGCGGATGGCGTCCACGTCGGTGCGGGACAGCCAGCGGCCCTTGCTGTCCCGGATTCCGGCCGAGTTCTCCTCGCGGGCCCGGCTGCGGATCTCGTCGCCGAGTCCCAGCGCATCCAGTGCCCGAAGAGCATTGGGCCACAGCGACAATCCGGCCCCGACCTCCGTGATCCGGGTGGACCGCTCCAGCACTTCCACGTCCCAGCCGTGGCGGGTGAAGGCGATGGCGGTCGCGAGACCGCCGATGCCGCCGCCGACGATGACCGCCTTCATCACCGGGCGAGCTGCAGGGCCATGGTGGCCGCCGCGGGGACGAGGTAGAGGACCGGGAAGATGGCCGAGGAGGCGTGGCCGGCGCGGATGGAGGTGGCCGAGGCGCCCAGGAAGTAGAGGATCAGGCACACCGCCGCCGCGATGCCGATCGCGGGGAGGAAGAACCCGACGATCAGGCCCAGCGCGCCCGCGGATTTGGCCAGCGCCAGCCAGTTCCACCACGAGGTGGGAACACCGTACTGCTGGAGCGGTTCGACGACGAACTCCTTGCGGGTGAACAGGGAGAAGCCGGAGAAGCCGATCCACAGGGCCGCGACGATTCCGACGACGTGGTACGCGATGTTCATGAGTCCATTCCTTGCACGCTTCGATCTTGTTTTCGTACTGGAACAGCGTCACATTCGCGGATCGCGGCCTGTAGTGCGCGAGTCATCGCTTCGAGCTGCATTCGACAGCGACGGGCCGTGCAAAACGCACGGTCCGTTCGTGCACAATCGGCGTCGTCAGAGCCAGCCGGCCTGCTGGGCGATGCGGACGGCGTCGACCCGGGTGCGCGCCTGCAGCTTGTCCGACGCCGCGGCGAGATAGTTGCGCACCGTGCCGTAGGACAGATGCAGTTGTGCGGCAATCTGTTTCGGGTCGGCGCCGCTGGCCAGACAGCGCAATACATCGGCCTCGCGGTCGGTCAGCGGGTTGGCCGGGCCGCGCAGCGCGGTGAAGGCGAGGCTCGGATCCAGCACGCTGCCGCCGGCCGCGACCGTGCGGACCGCGTTCAGCAGATCCTTGCGTGAGCTGTCCTTGAGCACGAAGCCGGAGACGCCGATGTCGATGGCGCGCTTGACATGACCGGGGCTGGCGAGCGAAGTCAGCACCAGTACTTTGCAGTCCGGATGGTCGCGGCGGATCTCGGCGGCGGCGGTGAGTCCGTCCTTGCCGGGCAGATCGATGTCGAGGATGGCGAGATCGATGCGCTCGGCGGCCACGGTCGACACGATCGCTCCGCCCTCCTCCAGGACGGCGGCGACCTCGAGGTCGTCCTCCAATTCCAGTGACGCCACCAGGGTTTCGCGCAGCAGCCGCATATCCTCGGCGATCAGCACTCTGATCATCTGTTACCCAACTCCTCACCACGTCCGGATCGCTGGAGCTGTTCGACTTGCCCAGGACCGGCCGACCGGTATGCAATCATCGCGTGTCATTGCTCTCGAGGTCGACCGGGTACCTGTTCCTGGTCGCGTACGCCGGCTCGGTCGTCCTCGGCGGCAGCGGCATCGCCATCGCCTGCTGCGCGATCGGGCAGGCGGCCATACTGGTGGTGGCGCATCGGCGCGGCCCGGCATGGCCGGTCCTGGCCGTGCAGGCCCTGCTGACCTATCTGCCGATCGTGTTCTTCGGGTCCACCGCGGTCGATCTCGACTCGTTGCTGGCCGCCACCGTCCTCCTCATGCCCGGACAGCGGTTGCGGTGGTTCGGATTCTGCGTCGTCACCCTGGTTTCCGGCCCCGTCCATCATGGATTGCCGGCGTCGGGCGAGGCGTACCTGCACGCGTATGTCGCGACCGCGGCCGTCGGCCTGGTGGTCTACAGCCTGCTGAGATTGCCGAACCTGGTCGATCAGCTGGGCTCGACCCGAGAGGATCTGGCGGACGTCGTCCGGGCCGAGGAACGACTTCGCGTCGCCAGGGATCTGCGCGCCGGGCTCGGCGAACAGCTGGTCGCCGTGACGGAGCGACTACAGCTGGTGCGGCGCGAACTGGCGGAATCGCCGGATCGGGCGGTCAGCACGGCCGACGACGTGGCCGACCGGACACGCACGATCGTCGCGATGATGCGCCGCACGGCTTCGGACCAGCGCGAGCACGACCGGCCCTCGAAAGACCCGGCACCGGTGGCGCGATTGGCCCCGCGGTTGACACTGGCCGCGCTGGTGGCGAGCATGCTGGCGATCATCGCGAATCAGATCCTCGAGGTGCCGCAGTACCAGGCGGTGAACGCGGTCGGCGGCCTCGCCCTGTGCGCGCTGCTGCTGGCGCAGGTGATTCAGCCGCGGTTCGCCGTGCCGCTGCTGTGGACCCAGCTGCTGCTCACCCTGATTCCACTGTTGTGGCTGGGCTCGGCCTGGTGTTCCTGGCTGAGCCTGCTCGCCGTGGCCGCGCTGCTGCGCGAGCGCGCGCCCTGGGCGATCGCGGCGGTCGGCCTCTTCGCGCTGCGCGCGGTCTTCACCGAACCGACCGGCGCACTGGATGATCGGACCAGCTGGGTGCTGCTCGCGCTGCAGGCGACCCTGTCCCTGTTCGGTCTGTCGAAATTTCATCAGCTGTCGGTGCAGCTGAACCGATCCCGATCCGAATTGGCCGACCGGACAGCGCAACTCGAACGCCTGCGGCTGGCCCGCGACATCCACGACCTGCTCGGCTTGACGCTGTCGGTGCTGGCCCTGAAATGCGACCTCATCGGCGAACTGATCACCCGGGACCCGCTCCGCGCGGAATCCGAGATCGACCAGGCGATCCGCATCGCGGCCGACGCGCGGTTCGAGGCCCTCGCCCTCACCGACGATCAGGCCGCCCGTTCCCTGCGCAACGAATTCGACTCGGCCCGCACGATACTCAGCGCCGCCATCGCGACCGTCCGCATCGGCTACGACGACGACCTGCCGGAACGAGCCGACACCGTACTCGCCCCGGTGGTCCGGGAGGCGGTCACCAATGTGCTGCGCCACAGCACGGCGACCCGCGTCGACATCTCCTGCCGCAGCCGAAATCGGAAGGTAGAACTGAACATCCACAACGACGGTGTCCGCGCCGCGGCGAAATCCGGCGGGTCGGGACAGGGCCTGGAGAACATGCGCGCACGCGTACTGGACGCGGGCGGCTCCTTCACCACCTCGGCGCGCGACGGCGAATTCCGACTCGAAGCCGCACTCCCCTGCTGACCCGTGCATTCTGCACGCCGCGACCCTGCCGGATGCATGGCCGGCCGATGACCGCGGACACTACCGCCCGGCCCGCGCCAGTGTGAGCCTTGTCGAATGGCCGTAGTCAGACTGCACAGGTTCCGAGTCGCCCGCGCCGATCTGGACCAGCTGCTGGCCCAACGCAGAACCCTCATCGACGCCATCCGCCTGGTCCACCCGGGCCTCACCGAAACCCGTCTCACCAGGCTCGAGGACGGCACCTACCTCGACACCTGGCGCTGGGACCGCGCCGAGCACATGCTGGCCGCCGTCGCCGCCGCCCAAGGCGTCCCGCTGGTGGACGCCACGGAAGCGCTCATGCTGGACGCCTCCGTCCTCACCGGCGAAATCCTCGACGAGACCCCGGATCAGGTCGTGTAGTCGATGTCGTCGGTGGCGAAGAACTAAGGCCCGGTCTCTTTCGGACTCAGGAATTCGGTCAGGGCCGCCGCGACGGCGTCGGGATTCTCCAGTTGCGGGTAGTGCCCGGTGGCCGGTGGTTCGTCGAGCACGGTGATCGTCGCGTGCGGCAGCCGCTCGCGCAGCCGGGGCAGGACGTGGCCTCCGCTGACCGGGTCGGCGGGACCCCAGACGAACAGCATCGGGCCGGGATACTGCTCGAGCGCCGTGCGCCAGCGGTCCGCGTGCTCGCGGCGCTCGTCGATGTAGCGCAGCAGTCGATGCTGGACGCGTTTGCCCTCGCCCATGGTCGTGGCCAGCCACATGTCGTGCAGCAGTTCATCACTCACCGGACGACCGAGGATCTCCCGCAGGGACTTCCGGTACATCCGTTCGCTGGCCAGGTGCTGGACCACGGCGCCGAGCGGACCGTGCAGCAGCTTCTGCACCCGGGTGGGCCGGTGCAGGTCCGGATACAGCCCGCCGTTGAGGAAGGCGGCCGCGGTGATCCGGCTCGCGTCGCGGTGCAGCAGTTCCTGCGCGACCGATACCCCGTAGTCGTGCGCCACCAATGCGGTCGACCCGATCCCGAGCCGCTGCCACAGCGCCTCCACGATCGACGCCTGCTCGGTGATCCGGTAATCGTGCCGCGCCGGTTTCGCACTGGCCCCGAACCCGAGCAGGTCGAGTGTGGTGACCCGGCAACCGGATTCGACCAGCCGGGGCACGATCGGGGCCCAGTCGTGTGACGAGGTCGGGAAGCCGTGCAGCAGGGTCACCGGACGGCCGTCAACGGGTCCGTCCTGCCGGTGGAAGATGTCGTGACCGCTGATTCCACCGGCGATCCATGCATCGAGTCCGGGTTGCATCGCGAGTCCTCCTGGTCTCGGCCACAAGGGCATTCACAGCGGTCCCAGTGTGCCTTAACCCCGGTGGATGGGCTCGGCCCGCGGGAAAGTGACGCGGGTCGCAATCGCGGCGGCCGGTCTGCCGGGTCATAGAAGCATTGCCCGCCACCGGTCGCGCTTATTACAGTCAGACTGCAGTAAGCATCCGACGGAAGGCTCTGACCATGAATTTCCCGATCATCAACCTCGGCTCCGCGACGCTGGATCTCGCCACCGAGGTCACCCAGCTGGCGGCGAACGCCACCTACCTCCTGCAGTCCTGGGGCTCGATGTAAGCCGAATCGATATCGCGAGCCGTCCACATCCGCGGCTCGATCCATGAAAGCCTCTAGTAGCTGGGAGATAGCCATGACACTGGTGACGGGAGTGGACATGCGGGATCCCGCAAACAGCCGGTCCACCGCGGCCGAGATGTGGGGAAAGTTCCGGGCGCTGGGCGGACCGCAACATCTGCTCGACGGAGCGGCCCCCGCGATCGGGTTCCTCGCCGGGTACACCGTGGTGAACGCCAAGATCGGGGTGCTGGTCGCGCTCGGGGTCGCCGGACTGATCTCGCTGTATCGCTTGATGAAGGGCGATTCGGTGAAGGTGGTGTCGGCTTCGCTGGCCGCGGTCGTGGTGTTCTCGCTGTTCGTGGGCATCACCGGTGAGGGACGCGGGTTCTATCTGCCGGACCTCATCATCTGCGCGGTGTGCACGGCGGCTTTCGGGATCACCTTGCTCAGCGGCCGCCCGCTCAGCCACTGGGCCTGCCGCAAACTCGGCCTGGAACGCACGTACGTGGCCGATCCCGAAGCGCGGATTCGCTTGCACCACAAGGTGTCACTGGCCTGGTTCGGCTTCTGGGCGGCGCATCTGCTGATCATGGTGCCGCTGTATCTCGCGAACAAGGTGGTGCTGCTGGGCACGGTGGCGCTGGTGCTGGGCAAACCGGCGCTGGTGGTCATGCTCGCCGTCACCTGGCTATGGGTCCGACCGACCCGGTCTCCCAGCGGAGAAATGTCGATCGCCGGAACCCCGGTGGAACAGGAGGCATGGAGTGAGCACGCAGTCCGACCCCAGTCAGCACGTTCTCGATCAGCAACAGCGGGCCGCCGCCGAGCTGCCCTTCGGTGACACCACCGACCAGCAGGACGCGGACCGCGGGTTCATCACCGCGCTCGAACCCGGTGTGGTCAAGGACGCCGATGGAAATGTGGTCTGGGACAACGACTCCTACGGGTTCCTGAACGGGGCATGCCCGGCGTCGGTGCACCCCAGCCTGTGGCGGCAGTCCGGGCTGAACATCCGGCAGGGTCTGTACGAGGTGACCGAGGGGATCTATCAGATCCGCGGACTCGACCTGTCCAATATGACCCTGATCGAAGGCAAGACGGGCGTGATCGTGATCGATCCGCTCATCTCCGCCGAGACCGCGAAGGCAGGCCTCGAGCTGTACCGCGCCCACCGCGGCGACAAGCCGGTGACCGGGCTGATCTACACCCACTCCCACGTCGACCACTTCGGCGGCGCGATGGGCGTGACCACCCAGGAGGATGTGGACAAGGGCCGCTGCCCGGTCATCGCGCCCGCCGGATTCCTCGAACACGCCGTCGCAGAGAACGTCTACGCCGGAACCGCCATGGCCCGCCGAGCCGCCTACATGTACGGCGCGGCCCTGCCCCGCGGCCCGAAGGGGCAGGTGGGCGCGGGTCTCGGGCAGACGACCTCGACCGGCACCGTCACCCTCATCGCGCCGACCCACGACATCACCGAGACCGGTCAGGAAATGACCGTCGACGGGGTGCGCATCGTCTTCCAGATCACGCCCGGCACCGAGGCGCCGTCGGAGATGAACTTCTACTTCCCCGACCACCGGGCGCTGTGCATGGCGGAGAACGCGACCCACACGCTGCACAACCTGCTGACCCTGCGCGGCGCGCTGGTGCGCGACCCGCACGTGTGGTCGCAGTACCTGACCGAGTCGATCAACCTGTTCGGCTACGACTCCGACGTCGTGTTCGCCTCCCACCACTGGCCGACCTGGGGCACCGAGCGCCTGGTGGAATACCTTGCGCAGCAACGGGACCTGTACGCCTACCTGCACGACCAGACCCTGCGCCGGTTGAACCAGGGCTACGTGGGCAGTGAGATCGCCGAGACCATCGAACTGCCGCCCGCCATCGCCGGGGCCTGGCACTCGCACGGCTACTACGGCTCGGTCAGCCACAATGTGAAGGCCATCTACCAGCGCTACATGGGCTGGTTCGACGGCAATCCGGCGCACCTGTGGGAGTACCCGCCGGTCGAATCCGCCACCCGGCACGTGGAATTCATGGGCGGCGCGGACGAGGCGCTGCGCAAGGCGCGGGTGGCCTTCGACAACGGCGACTACCGCTGGGTCGCGCAGGTGGTCAACTACGTCATCTTCGCCGACCCGTCCAACGAGGCGGCGAAGACGTTGCTGGCCGGCACCTACGAGCAGCTCGGCTACGGCGCGGAGAACGCCACCTGGCGCAACTTCTTCCTGATGGGCGCCTACGAGCTGCGCAACGGGAATGTCGGCACACCCACCCAGCCGAACTCCCCGTCCATGATGTCGGCCCTCACCATCGACCAGGTCTTCGACGCCCTGTCGCTGCGCCTGGACGGTCCGAAGGCCTGGCACGAAAAGGCGATCAGCGACTGGGTTTTCACCGATGAGAAGCGCACTCACCGCCTCGAACTGCGCAACGGCGTGCTCATCCACTTCGACCGCCGCGACGGCGACAGGCTGCCGCCCGCCGACGTCACCTTCACCCTCACCCGCGCCACCCTGATCGGCGTCCTGCTCGCGGGCCAGGATCTGAACGCCGCGCTGCAGTCCGGCGCCATCACCATCGACGGCGATGCCCAGAGCTTCGTCAAGCTGACGGCCCTGTTCGACCAGCCCAACCCCGATTTCGCCATCGTCACCCCCGACTAGCGGGCATTTCCCATCCCGGGGCGAGCATCGCTCCCCCGGGATGCGACCGGGTTTATATGTAACTGCCAGTAGCGGAAACCTTGGAGCTGTGACACGCTGTTCTGCAACGCAGCGACGATGAAAGGTGCAGGTCAATGGCGACCGATGGATCCGCGGGGCGATTCACCGCCTTTCGACGTGACGGCCTGGTGTTCCCGGTGATCGATTCCGGGCCGATCACCGGCGACCCGGTCCTGCTGCTGCACGGCTGGCCGCAGGACTCGCGCAGCTGGCATGAGGTGGCGGAGCTGCTCAATCAGGCCGGCTTCCGGACCTTCGCGCCGGACCTGCGCGGCGCGAGCCGCACCGCGGCCCCGCGCTGGCGCTGGCAGTATCGGCTCGACGAGCTGGCCGCGGACGTGCTGTCGATGATCGATCAGATCGGGCGTCCGGTGCACGTCGTCGGGCACGATTGGGGAGCGGCCGCGGCCTGGGCCGCGGCGATCTCGGGGTCCGAGCGGCTGCGATCCTTGGCCGCGTTGTCGGTACCGCATCCGGGCGCGTTCGCTCAGGCCATCCTCACCACCCGCCAAGGGCCGGCTTCCTGGTACATGTACTTATTCCAGCTGCCGGTAATCCCCGAAATCTTGCTCCGCACAGGGCTTTTCAAGAAGTTGCTGCGCCGAACGGGCCAGACCGCGCAGGTCAGCGAGCGCGACGCCGCGCGGCTGCGCGACCGCGCGATCGCCCGCGGCGGGCTGCACTGGTACCGCGGCGCGCCGTTCTCCTCGCCACGCTTCCTGCGCGGCCGGGTCGACGTCCCGACGCTCCAGGTGTGGAGCGACGGCGACACCGCGGTCCTCGACAGCGGCATCGAACTGACGCATCGTTTCGCCGACGGCCCGTTCCGAGTCGAAGTGCTGCCGCACGTATCGCATTGGATCCCCGACGAAGCGCCCGAATCGGTGGCCCGGCTGCTCATCGAGCATTTCGGCGCGAGCGGACCGGGCGAGCAGCGGTAGCCCGTAGGGTGGGGTGAGTAGTTGTCGGCCCGGGTCAGTCGGATTCGGTGACCCGGCGCCAATGGCGGGATGTATTCCGATGGGCCCTGCACGACAGACCACCCTCCAGCCTGAGCAGAGCGGCTTCAGCGCCGCGCGGGAGGCGGAGCGGGCCGCCGAAGAGGAGCGGAATGCCCTGGCCGCCCACACCGTCGCGGGCCACTCGCTCGACGCCGAGGACTGCGCGTATCTACTCCGGATGCTCGGTTTGACCGTGACCCCCGCGACCGACACGCTAGGATCTGGCGACCCCATACCGGACATAGCACCCTGACCATACGAAATGCCGAGGACCATGAGCCGCTTCCTTTCCGCCGTCGCAATGGTCTTCGGAGGGGCGGCGTTATTGAGCGGCCTCACCGCGCCGGTCGCCGGGGCGGACGCCGATCCGGCGCAGGCGCAAGGCAAGTCGCTGGTGGTCATGGGCGATTCGAACACCGCCAATGCCACCTGGTCCACGATGCAGCCCCAGCCCACCGGGGTGGCGTGCCCGCATCTGCCCACCTCCTGGCCGACCCAGCTGGCGGACCGGATGGGGTTGTCGGCGACCAAGGATGTCGAGGACGTCTCCTGCGTCGGCGCGTACATGTGGCGGCACGGTGAAGACCGGTTCTGGACGGCCCTGACCGAGGCGCGGCAGGCGGCCGCGAACGGCGCGTTCGGGCCGCGGACCAAGGCGGTGCTGCTCCAGTTCGGTTTGAACGACGCCTGGGGTTCCGACCACGTGGCCCAGAACGAGCTGGTGCCGTGCCTGCTCGACGTGCTGCGCGGGTGCAGCACGGCCGACGCGGCCACCAACGCGAATCCGCCCGCGCTTCTCACCGGTCAGGACTACGTCGACCACCTGCGCGACATCATCACCTACATCCGCTACTACGCGCCGAACGCGCGCATCGTCCTGGTCGGCTACCAGGAACTGCACACCCCCGGCAGCGACGCGATCTGCATGGGCGTGCTGGGCGTCCCGGTCGGCCTGCCGCACGCGGGTGCGGTCACCGATGTCTTCGACAGCCTCCGCGAGGCCCCGCGCGACGCCGCGGCCGCGCTCGGCGTGGAGTACTTCGACGCCGCCGCGGTCACCGCGGGCCACGGCCTGTGCTCCCCCGACCCCTGGCTGAACGGGATCTTCACCCCGGGCCCCGACTGGTACGGGCAGCCCGGCCACCCGACCGTGCGGGGCGACGCCGCCGTCGCCGAGGGCCTGCGCCAGTTCCTGTCCGCACCCGCCCCGGCCCCGACTCGCTGAGCGGATATCCGGCCGCCCGACGGCCCCGATGACGAAGGCTCCCATCCGAATCCGATATTCGGATGGGAGCCTGTTCGTGAGCCCGGAGGGTCCTACGGCACGACGACGTCGATATTCGCCGGGATGTTGGCGCGGTCGGTGCGGATGGTCAGGTGCACCCGGCCGGCGCCTGTTTCGACCGGGAAGATGGCCGGATAGGTGCTGCTCTGCCCCGCGGCGATGAAGCGGGTGACGCTACCCTGCTGGCCGGTGTCGGCGTTGTTCCAGTCGATGATGGCGTTGACATCGCAGGCCAGCAGCTGCGCGGCCCAGTTACCCAGCGGTGAGAAGCCCTGGCTGATGCGCAGGATCACCGAGTGCGAGGCGCCGGGCGCTTCGGAGTACTGGTAGAGCGGTCCGTCGAAAGCCGTACCGCCGGTGGAGAACATGCCCGCGCACACCCCGTTGCCGAGGGTGAAGACCGGGCTCATATTGAAGCTGCTCTGCGCGCAGGAGCGCGGTTCGGTGTTCGACCAGCCCAGCTGACAGGGGCTGCCGTTGGGTTCGGCGCCGGCCGGTGCGGCGGCGACGGCGACGCCCGCTCCGAGGATGGCAACGGCGGTCAAGCTATTGATCGTTCGTTTCATCATCGGCCAATCCTCACAGCCGACACCGGGTCGATGTCAACCATGTCCGGGGCGTGTCCCCATTCGAATCTCGCGAAAGTTTCGGAGCCAAGGACGTTTTCGCGCAGGACAGAACCTTGTCGATACTCATACCCCCAATAGGTATGAGAAGTGCCACAGTGCTCCGGGCTGTTTTCGAATACCCCATGGGGGTACCAATGGACGGGTTGGAACTGCCCGTGGCCACCCCGGCCCCGAAACCTCTGCCAGGGAGTGATTCCTATGTCCACCCACACCTCCGCGCCGCCCCCGTCGCGGCGCTGGATCGCCTTGGGGCTCATCGCCCTCGCCCAGTTCATCGTCATCATGGACACCTCGATCATCGGCGTCGCACTGCCGGAAATGCAGGACGCGCTGGGGTTCTCGCAGGAGAACCTGTCCTGGGTCTTCAATGCCTACGTGGTCGTGTTCGGCGGCCTGCTGCTGCTCGGCGGCAAACTGTCCGACATCGTCGGCGCACGGCGGATCTTCCAGACCGGGTGGGGCATCCTCGCGGTCGGCTCGCTGGTCGCCGGGCTCGCCGGCAACGCCGCGGTCGAACTGATCGGACGCGGCGTCCAGGGCGCGGGCGCGGCCCTCATCGCACCCTCCGCCCTGACGCTGCTGATGATGCTGTTCGGCGGCAATCCCAGCGAACTGACCAAGGCCTTCGCCGTGTACGGAGCCGCGGCGCCCGCAGGCGGCACGGCCGGGGTGTTCCTCGGCGGCCTGATCACCCAATATGCCTCGTGGCCTTGGGTTTTCTACATCAATATCCCGATCGCGCTGGTAGCGTTGCTGGCCGCTCCGGCCCTGGTGCCCGATGGCGCGATGGCCCCGCACGCGTCGGTGGATCTGCTCGGCGCGGCGACCGCCACCCTCGGCCTCGGCGCCGCCGTCTTCGCCGTGGTGCGCGGGGACTGGTCCGCCACCTCCACCTGGGTGGTGCTGGCGGCGGCCGTCGCCCTGCTCGGCGCGTTCATCGCGATCCAGGCTCGCCGCCGCGAACCGCTCATGCCGCTGAGCATCTTCCGCGCACCCGACCTCGGCGCGGCCAACCTCGCCCAGGTGCTGCTGGGCGCGGCATGGGTGCCGATGTGGTTCTTCCTGAACCTGTATCTGCAGCAGGTCCTCGGCTATTCGGCGTTCCCGTCGGGTGCGGCGCTGCTGCCCATGACCGCGCTCATCATGATCGGCATGATCGCGATCTCGCCGAAACTGTTCGCGCGCTTCGGCGCTCGCACCATGACGGTCGCGGGCCTGGTCATCCTGGCCGCCGGACTGGCGTGGCTGTCGTTCATCCGTCCCGACGGCAACTTCTGGATCGACGTGCTGCCCGGTTCACTGGTGGCGGCGCTGGGCATGTCGCTGGCCTTCATTCCCACGCTGCAGACGGCGATTTCGGCCGCGCCGCCGCAGGAGGGCGGCCTCGCCTCGGGCATCGTGAACACCGGCTACCAGATCGGCTCGGCGCTGGGCCTGGCCGCGGTCACCGCCATCGCCGCGAACGCGGGGGCCGACCAGCTCGGTGACGCCGGCGCGCTCACCGATGGCTTCTCGGCCGCGTTCGTGACGGCCGGGATCATCGCCGTCGGCGCGGCGGCGCTCGCCCTGGTGACCTTCCGGTCTCCGGCCCGGCGCGGCGAGGAGGTCCCGGCTGGCGCATGATCGCGGAATACCAGCGCACGAACCGCGAACGGCCCGGTGGGAATTCTTCCCACCGGGCCATTGCCAACTATTTGCCGGATTTGGCGATAGGTTGCCGATATGAAGCCTGGCGTACTACTTCTGCTCTGCGTCCCAGGACTCAACACCTATGCGCTGCTACTCATCTACATGCGCTCGCGGATCTATCGAGTGCCGGTTTACCGGCCGATGGCCTGGAACTTCCGCCTCACCGCCTCGATAGGCATCTATCTCGGCCGGTACCTGCGATTGGACAGCTGGGACGTGCGTTCCCCCGCACAGCTCCGGGCCAAGCTGCGTGAGCATTTCGATTCGAACGCCGCCCGCGGCCGCTTCGCGTTCTTCTGCGTGACCCACACGATCTTCCTGGGGCTGATGTACGGCCTGATCGTGAGCCCGCTCGTCGACTCCATGGCGCACGGCTGAGGCCGACGGGCCGGTGATCCGCGCGGACCACCGGCCCGGCTGATCAGTGACCGTTGGCGCTGAGGGTGACCTCGCCGTTGGGCCTGTTGTCCGGCTCGAGGACCGGCATCAGCGATTCCCTCGCCATGGAGGTGAGAGTCCCTGCCTGCTGGATGATCTCGGCCAGCGCGGAGGTCACGCCCTGGGCCCCGTTGAGCACCGTGAACTGCCCGACGTGTTCGAACGGCTTCGCCGCGGCGGCCACGATCTCCGGCAGATGCTCGGCGATCTGCTGGGCAATCACCGCCTCCTGGTTCTGGCTCATCGCCTCGGCGCGCTGCTGAATGCCCGCCACCTCGGCCGCCATCCGGGCGCGCACCGCGTCGGCTTCGGCGAGACCGCGCGCCTTGATCGCATCCGCCTCCGCCTGACCGGTGAGCCGGGTCGCCTCGGCCTCCGCGGCCGCCCGCGCCTTGATCGATTCGGCTTCGGCGAGGGCCTGCAACTTCGTCTGCGCCGCAGCGGCTTCCGCGCGCAACCGGGTTTCCTGGGCGTCGGCCTCGGCCTGACTGATGCGGGCGTCACGGGCCGCGGTGGCGAGAGTGGTCTGCCGGTACGCCTCGGCGTCGGCCGGCTTGCGGATCTCCACCTGGAGCTGCTGCTCCTTCTGCTGCGCCTCCAGCTGCGCCACCTTGGTCTCGACCTCCACGACCGCCTGACGGGCGGTCGCCTCGGCCAGCGGACCCTGCTGCTGCGCGTCCTTCGTGGCCCGGTCCACCTCGGCCTGATATCCGGCCTTCTTGATCTGGGTGTCACGCACCGACAGCGCGACCTGCGCCTGCGCGGCCTGCTCCTGCGCGATCGCCTCGCGTTCGGCATTGGCGCGCGCGATGCGCGCGTACTGCTCCACCTCCGCCTGATGCGGAACGGCCAGGTTCGCGATGTAATTCGACTCGCTGGCGATGGACTGGATCTGGAACGAGTCGATCACCAGGCCGAAGGACTCCATCTCGTGCGAGCAGCGGTCCCGCACCTGCTCGGAGAACTTGTCCTGATCGCTGATCATGTCCTGCACGGTCATCGAGCCCGCGATGGCGCGCAGATGACCGATGAACACGTTCTGCACCTTGGTCTCGAGCTCGTCGGTGGGCCGGTCCAGGAACCGCCGTGCCGCGTTGGCGATCGAGGTGTAGTCGTCGCCGACCTTGTACATGACCACACCGGTGAGATGCAGACCGATCTTCTGCCGGCTCACGCACGGCACCACGATCTGGGATTCGTGCGCCTCCAGCGAGATTCGCCGCACCTTGGTCAATCCCGGCGCGACCAGGCATCCGCGCCCGGTGACGATCCGGAACCCCATACTGTCCCCCGACCCGCCCGGCCCCGATCCGGCCCGGAAGCCCGAGATGATCAGCGCCTCATCGGGTTCGGCGACGCGCCACGCGAGCCGCAGCAACCCGATCCCGGCCAGCAGAACAACGAACACCAACCCGACCACACCAATGACCAGGATGTCCACGATGCACCTTCATTTCACGGGAACGACTTCGACCGTCCGGCCACCCAGACTGCCGACCACGAGCACCTGAGCGTGCTTGGGAATCGTCGACTCGCTGTCGGCGGCGCGCGCCAGGAACCGTTCGGACCCGGCCCGCACCTCGATCAACACCTCCCCGAGGTGGCCGGGGGTGATCGCGGCCGTCACCTGCGCGAACTTGCCGATCACATCCGCCGCCATCAACCCCACCCCCCCGGAACCGCAGCTGTTCGACATCACAAACGCTAATCCCGCGGCGGGCACCCGGAAATTTCCTTTACGAAAAACTAACGGGTGCAACCGGTCAGCGGGCTCCGATACGCACCCTGCATGATGGGTTCATGCTCCCCACCGACCGCCTCGCTCAGGTAGACCGCCGTCCCGCCGTGATCGACACCCCGCTCGGGATCGTGGGGTTCGGCGTCACCGTCGGGTCGGAGCTGCTGCCCGCCGGCCCGAACACGCTGTGGCGCTTGCCGAACGGGTCGCATCTGCACCGGTGGCGGCATCGGGACGCCACCGTCGACCTGTTGGTCGGGAGTATCGAGATGCCCGCCTGGGACGGGGGCGCGCCGGTCGCGCTGTGGGCCGGGATCTGGCAGGTTAAGGCGCACAGCGCGGTGACGGGACTGGTGTTCACGGCCGAATTGACCGATCTGCCCGCGGGGACGACCAGCGGCCCGGACACCGGTGAGTGCCTCGCGGCGGTGAGCATCGAGAACGACCACTTCATGGTGTGTATCGGCGGCCCGGACTCGGAACTGCTGGCGCTGCAGGCCGAGGACGCGCGCCTCATGCCCGGCAGCTGGGCGCACCAGATCCACGCAGACGACCACGACACCGAATACGGTGTCCGCTACCGGGATCCGGCCCGGATCGAATGGCACCTGCCCGGCCTGGCCACCGACGAGGCCGCCCGCCTGTGCGTGGCGACCGCCTGGTGCCCGCGCGACGACGACCGCCCGGCCGCCTGGTTCGCCGTCGACATCCCCCTCGACACCGCCTACCTCCACCTCACCGCCGACCCGGCGGTCTGACCCGGCGGCGTAACGGCCATCATTCCGCCGGTCCGGCGCCATTACACGCCACGGCGGCCGGGAAGTGGCATCCTTGCGGGGTTCCCGCCCGACGACACCGCGCGCACCGAATCAGGAGCCACCCATGGCCGGACTCGTCCGCATCCGCCACGTCAAGCTGCCGGTCAGCGACCTGGCGCGCAGCGTCGCCTGGTACACCGACCTCCTCGACCTGCGCCTGGCCGGGGAATTCCGCGAAGAGGGCGAACTGCGCGGCGCGCAGCTCATGCACCCCAGCGGATTCGGCATCGCGCTGCGTGAACGCGAATACTGCGCCGGGCAACCGGATCTCGGCGGCTTCGACGCCTTCGCGCTGGAAGTCGACTCCGTCGACGACCTGCACGCGTTCGCCGCCCGCGCCGACGAACTCGACTACACCCGCGGTGAGGTCTTCGACCGCGGCGATTACGGCGCGGTCCTCGACCTCTTCGATCCCGACAACACGGTGGTCCGGCTCCTCGCCAACAATCCCTTCCACGCCGGGCGATTCCTCGGCGTGGACACCGACGGCAAGGGCGGATTCACCCGCTACGACCAGCCGACCCTGGAGTAGAACCCGGCGACTCCGGACCGGGACCGGCTCATCCCAGGCGCTTGCGCACGAAGGCCGCGATCTCCTCGGTGGCCGCGGCCGCTTCCGGGGTGTCCCGCATGATCACGTAGACGTGCGGGAGACCCTCCCCCAACGTCAACGCCACCTCCACGCCCGCCTCACGCGCGGCGGCCGCGAAGCCCTCGGCATCACTGAGCAGCAGTTCGGCCGTCCCGGCCTGGATCAGCAACGGAGGCAACCCGGTCAGATCCCCGAAAAGCGGTGAGGCCGAAGGAATCCGCGGATCCGCGCCGTCCAGATAGGTCGCGAAGATCCCGCGCAGCATGCCCGGCGTGAAAATCGCGTCCTGCCCGTCACGCTCGGTCATGGAGACCCCGGACCCGCTCATATCCAACGCGGGCGAGAGCAGCACCGCCGCCGCGGGCAGCTCCGCCCCGGCATCGCGCAACTCCAGCAGCAGCGCCGCCACCAGATTGCCGCCTGACGAATCACCCGCCAGCGCAATGGAACTCGCGGCGACGCCCTGGTCCTCCCGCAACCAGCGCCACAGCGCGCGAATGTCCTCGACCGGCGCCGGATACGGGTACTCGGGCGTCAGCCGGTATTCCGGGAACAGCACCCGCGCCCCGGCCGCCCGGCCCAGCCGCGCCGCCAACTCGCCGTGACTGTCGAGCGAGCCCAGCGTGAAACCGCCACCGTGCACGTACACCAGCACCCGGTCCGGCGAGGTGCCCGGCGCGTCCAGCCAGTACGCGGGGACGCCCGCCGCCGACACCGCGCTCACCCGAACATCATCGGGAACCGCGTACTTCCGGCCCGCGGGCAGGAACCCGGCTCGGAGTTCCGCCAGGGCCGGCGGGGTGTCGGGCCGGGCTGCCCGGCGCTGCTCGAACTGTTCGATGAACTCGCGCATCTCCGGGCTCGGCATCGCGATTTCCCTTTCCACTCCGGCTGTTTCGCTCTCCGGAGCGGAAACGGCAGCGTGACCGGAATTGTTCCGGGCGTGGGAAACGACAGCGCCCCCGGTCCATCGACCGGGGGCACTGCACATCGTCGGATCAGGCCGTGCCGTTGGTGGCTTCCGGCTTGGACTCGCTGCGCGGCGACGCGTCGTCGTCCTCCTGCGCGGCGATCCCGTGCTCGGTGCCCTCGTCGGCTTCCTGATCCGCCTCCGGGTGCTCCGGGGAGAACTCGGCGGGCAGGTTCTTGATGTGCTTGTTCATGTTCCGGATGAGCAGGATGGTGCCCGCCAGCAACACCAGCACGATCACCAGACCCAGCGGGGACGCCTTGCCGAACTCCGGGCCGGTGGGCGAATTGTTGGTCTGGGCGAGCAGGGTGAGCATCATCGGGCGGCGTCCTCGGTGTCGGCGTCGTCGATGCCCGCGAACAGGTCGGTCTCCGGGATCGCGGTCTTGACGCGGGTCTTGGCCAGCTCGAACTCCTCGGTCGGCCACAGCCGCTGCTGCATCTCCGTCGGCACCGCGAAGAAGGCGCCATTGGGGTCGATCTGGGTGGCGTGGGCGCGCAGCGCGTCGTCCCGCGCCGGGAAGTACTTGGCGCACTCGACCTGGGTGGTCACCCGGGCCATGATGTCGCCGCGCTCGGCGGCGTACTTGCGCATCCGGTCCATCCACTCCTGCATGGGGAACGGTTCGCCGATGCGCTCGTACTCGGCGGCGAAGACCTCGAGCCGGGCCAGGCTGAAGCCGTGGTCGTAGTACAGCTTCAGCGGCGTCCAGGGCTCACCCGCGTCGGGGAACCGCTCCGGATCGCCGGCGGCCTCGAAGGCCGCGACCGACACCTGGTGGCACATGATGTGGTCCGGGTGCGGGTAGCCGCCCATCTCGTCATAAGTGGTGATGACGTGCGGCCGGAACTCGCGCACCACCCGCACCAGCGCCTCGGCGGCCTCCGCCAGCGGCACCAGCGCGAAGCAGCCCTCGGGCAGCGGCGGCAGCGGATCACCTTCCGGCAGACCGGAATCCACGAAACCCAGCCAGGTCTGGCGGACGCCCAGCGCCTCGGCGGCGGCGGCCATCTCCTCGCGGCGGACCTCGGTGATGCGGTCCTTGATGCCGGGGGTGTCCATGGCGGGGTTCAGAATGTCGCCGCGCTCCCCACCGGTGAGGGTGACGACCAGCACCTCGTTGCCTTCGGCGGCATAGCGCGCGGTGGTGGCCGCGCCCTTGCTGGATTCGTCGTCGGGATGGGCGTGCACCGCCATGAGGCGAAGACCACTCACTTCTCGTTCACCTCACCGATCACGTTTTCACCTCGTAGCGTCGCGCTGCGTCAACTGGCACGTGCCGAGTCCGGACACAGGCATCGGATATCCATTCCCTATAGTTCCATCCGATCGTTGTTTGTTCCGACCTACCCCCCGGGAGCGTCCCCGACATGAGCGAAAGACCGGCCGACAGGTACGGGATAAAGCCGCGGAAGAACCGCCGCTGGCTGCCCTGGGCCCTCGGACCGATCGTCCTCGTCGGCGGACTCGTGGTCGCCTACCTGGGCTTCCGCACCTACGGGCCGCAGGACATCGAACCGGAACGCCTCGGCTACACCGTCGTCGACGACTCCACCGTCACCATCGACTTCAAGGTGACTCGCAAGGATCCCGGCACCGCGGTCGCCTGCATCGTGCGCGCCATGGACGGCGACACCGACGAGGTCGGCCGCCGCGAGATCCTGGTTCCCGGCTCCGACGCCGGCACCGTCCGCATGGACACCACGATCAAGACCGCCCGCCGGGCCGGCGCGGCCAATGTGTACGGCTGCACCGAGCATGTGCCGGCCTACCTGCGCGCCGGGTGAAAAGTCGGGTATGCGACCCGCATTGACGCTTCTACCTGCGCATTTTCAAATCGTGCTAAAATGACGCGATACACGGTTCCGGCGTTCGGAGCCGTGTTTGCTGCATTGACGGCCGGCGCTGTCGGGACTCTCCCCAGGGATCGCTCTGGCTGTCCAGGGCTGCTGTGTGCCCATCTCCGGATGGGTTTCAGCAGCGGGCATCAGGGAATCCCGGCTTGCCGGGGACAACTACTAGGGAGTGATCGAGATGACTGAGACCGTGACTTGGCTGACCCCGGAGTCGCACGAGAGGCTCACGAGCGAACTCGGCGCGCTCATCGCCAACCGTCCCGTCATCGCGGCCGAAATCAACGAGCGCCGTGAAGAGGGCGACCTCAAGGAGAACGGCGGTTACCACGCGGCGCGTGAAGAGCAGGGCCAGCAGGAGGCGCGTATCCGCCAGCTGCAGGAACTGCTGAACAACGCCAAGGTCGGCGTCGCGCCCACCAAGTCCGGCGTCGCCCTGCCCGGCTCGGTCGTCAAGGTCTACTACGACGGCGACGAGTCCGACACCGAGACCTTCCTCATCGCCACCCGCGAAGAGGGCCTCGGCAGCGCCGACCTCGAGACCTACTCCCCCAACTCCCCGTTGGGCGGCGCCCTCATCGACGCCAAGGTCGGCGACACCCGCGAATACACCCTGCCCAACGGCAAGACCATGAAGGTGACCCTGGTCTCCGCGGAGCCGTACCACAGCTGACAGCTCCCCCGCCTCCCCGCGACTTCAGCGGGCGGCAGAGAGCCGTTGACGGTCCTGCACCCGCACCGGCGTTGGGAGCCGAACCGATTTTGGTCGTACCCGGTGAGTTACCCGGAACCCTGCGAAATCAGTCGTCACGTTCCGGACAAAGCGAAGCGCCGCACCAATTCTTGGTGCGGCGCTTCGCTTTTGTCATGTACTCAAGCGAGGGCTTGCTCGATGTCGGAGAGGAGGTCGCTGATGTCCTCGATGCCGACCGAGAGGCGGACCAGGTCGGCGGGGACCTCGAGGGCGGAGCCCTCGGTCGAGGCGTGGGTCATCGCGCCCGGGTGCTCGATCAGCGATTCCACGCCGCCGAGGGACTCGGCCAGGGTGAAGATCTTGGTCTTGGAGCAGAAGTCCAGCGCCGCTTCCTTGCCACCGTGCACGCGCACCGAGATCATGCCGCCGAAGCGGCGCATCTGCTTCTGCGCCACCGTGTGGCCCGGGTGCTCGGGCAGGCCGGGGTAGATGACCTGGGCGATCTTGGGGTGGTTGGCCAGGAACTCGGCGATGGTCTCGGCGTTGTCGCAGTGCCGGTCCATGCGCAGGGCCAGGGTCTTGATGCCGCGCAGGGTGAGGAAGGCGTCCATCGGGCCGGGGACCGCGCCCGCGCCGTTCTGCAGGAACGCGAACTTGGTGTCCAGCTCCTGGTCGTTGGTGATGAGCGCGCCGCCGACCACGTCGGAGTGACCGCCGAGGTACTTGGTGGTCGAGTGCAGCACGATGTCCGCGCCCAGCAGCAGCGGCTGCTGCAGGTACGGGGAGGCGAAGGTGTTGTCCACGACCAGCTTCGCGCCGCCCGCGTGGGCGGCCTCGGCCAGCGCCGCGATGTCACCGACGTTCAGCAGCGGGTTGGTGGGGGTCTCCACCCACACCAGCTTGGTGTTGGGGCGCATGGCCGCGGCCACCGCGTCCACGTCCGAGATCGGCGCGACCGAGTACTCGATGCCCCACTGGGTGAACACCTTGTCGATGAGCCGGAAGGTGCCGCCGTAGGCGTCGTTCGGGATCACCATGTGGTCGCCGGGGCGCAGGTTGGCCCGGATCGCGCAGTCCGTGGCCGCCATACCGGAGGCGAAAGCCCGCCCGTAGGAGCCGGATTCGAGCGCGGCCAGGTTGGCCTCCAGCGCGGTCCGGGTCGGGTTGCCGGTGCGCGCGTACTCGTAGCCGCCGCGCATGCCGCCGACCCCGTCCTGGGCGAAGGTCGAACTCGCGTAGATCGGCACGTTCACCGCACCGGTCTGAGGGTCCGGATCGAACCCGGCGTGCACCGCCCGTGTGGAGAAACCCAGCTGATCGCTCATGCGAACAGCCTAAGGACGCGGCCGCTCCGCCCCGCCCCCGGGTCGGTATCGGCGCGGCGTTGTGGGCGTCGCGCGGGCGGTCCTATCGTGGGCGCATGGTCACCGTAGACGAGCTGTTCGCCATCGACTCCCTGCTCAGTGACGAGGAACGCGCCATCCGCGAGACGGTGCGCGCGTTCGCGGCGGAACGGTTGCGGCCACGGGTGACCGAATGGTTCGAGGAGGGGACCTTCCCGGCGCGGGAGCTGGCTCCGGAACTCGGCAAGCTGGGGCTGCTGGGGATGCATCTGGAGGGGTACGGGTGCGCCGGCACCTCGGCGACGGCGTACGGGCTGGCCTGCCTGGAGTTGGAGGCCGTCGACTCCGGGGTGCGCAGCATGGTGTCGGTGCAGGGGTCGCTGGCCATGACCGCCATCCACAAGTACGGGTCCGAGGAGCAGAAGCTGCGGTGGCTGCCGGAGATGGCGGCCGGGCGGGTGATCGGCTGCTTCGGGCTCACCGAACCCGACTTCGGATCCAATCCGGGCGGCATGCGGACGCGGGCGCGACGCGACGGGGACGACTGGATCCTCGACGGTTCGAAGATGTGGATCACCAACGGGTCGGTGGCCGATATCGCCATCGTGTGGGCGCAGTCGCGCGAGGGCGAGCGGGATGTGATCCGCGGGTTCGTGGTGCCCACGGACACACCGGGATTCAGCGCCCGGGAGATGAAACACAAACTGTCCCTGCGGGCTTCGATCACCGCGGAACTCGCTCTCGACGGCGTCCGGCTGCCCGCCGACGCCCAGCTGCCCGAGGCGCGGGGCCTGGCCGCGCCGCTGGGCTGCCTGTCGGAGGCGCGGTTCGGGATCATCTTCGGCGCGCTCGGCGCGGCCCGCGACTGCCTGTCCGCCGCGATCGAATACTCACGAACCCGCGAGGTTTTCGACAAGCCCCTCGCCGCCTACCAGCTCACCCAGGCCAAGCTCGCCGACATGGCGCTCGAACTCGGCAAGGGCGAACTGCTGGCCGTGCACCTCGGACGGCTCAAGGACCGGCACGTGATCTCCACTGAGCAGATCAGCGCGGGCAAGCTGAACAGCACCCGTGAGGCCATCAGGATCGCGCGGGAATGCCGGACCATCCTGGGCGCGAACGGCATCACCCTCGAGTACCCGGTGCTTCGGCACGCCAACAACCTCGAGTCCGTGCTCACCTACGAGGGCACCGCGGAGGTGCACCAGCTGGTGCTGGGCGAGGCGCTCACCGGCTCGAAAGCCTTCCGCTGAGCGGGACTTCCGGACGAATGCGTGATATATCACACTCGATCCGCGCGCCGCGGGCGGGTTGCTAGCATCGCCGGGTGTTTGTGCCCGGCTCCGCTTTGCTCGTCGTCTCGGCGCGTAAAACCCTGAATCGACTGCAGCGCACCCACGGAGCCCCCGCCCTGGAAGCCGCAGCGGTCTTCCCCGGCGTCAGCGCGGTCATCGACCAGCACGCCGCCGCCGTCCGCGACATCCTCGACCTGGGCGTGGAGAACTCCAACCTGGTCCCGGTCAGCGTGCTGCTCGCCGGGTACGCCCGCGGCATCCTCGAGGACCTCCGGGAGGCCGAACAGATCGCCCTCCCGCGCTCTCCCCTGGACTGGCAGGACGCCGACTGGCTGCATCTCCGCCTGGCCGCCGTCTGCTCCCTCGCCCGCGCCTCCTGAACCCCGATAACGAGATCAGGGAGCCGTCAGCGCGGGGAATCGACGAGATTCCACGCTGAGAGCTCCCTGATCCCGGAAGACGTCGGCTACATGTCGCCGCGATCCTGGTCGCCGTGCCGGTCGCCCCGCTCGGAGCGCTGCGCCGGGGGCGTCGGCTGGTCGCTCTGGGGCATCCGGCCGGATTGCGAGGGCATCTGGCCGCTCTGCGGTGACGGCATCTGGCCGCTCTGCGGTGACGGCATCCCGGTTCCGGGCGCCGGCATCTGACCGGTCTGTTGCTGAGGCATCTGCCCGGTCTGCGGCGGAGGCATCTGCCCGGACTGTTGCTGGGGCATCTGACCAGGCTGTTGCGGAGGCATCTGGCCGCCGCCCTGCCCGTACCCGCCCTGCTGATACCCGCCCTGCTGATACCCCTGCTGTCCGTATCCCATTGCACTACTGCCGGGTTCGGCCCATTTGCCCGGAGGCATCTGGCCCATGCCCTGGCCCGCCATGGTCGGCTGCTGCGCCATGGCGGCCCGTTGCGCGGCCATGGCCTCTTGGGCCTGACGCTGGCGCGCGGCGTCCTCGCGGCCGCGCTGATACGCCTGGGCGTGGCCCTTCACCTCGGGCATCTCGCCCTCGATGGTGTCCAGCCAGCCCGACCAGCGCTGCTGCATGGGCCGGATCAGACCGCCGCCGATACCGACGACGAGGATGCCGCCCACGGTGGCCAGGACGGTGATGAGGATCGGCATGGTGACCGAGGTGCCGACGCCGATCTGATTGAGCGCCGCGATGATGCCGATGCCCCAGATGAACACGGCCGCAATGCGTCCCAGCATGCGGCCGTAGTCCAGGCCGCTCAGCATGTTCGACACCATGTCCTGGACGACGCGGGCGATGGCGCCGGCGATGCAGACGATGATGATGCCGACGGCCAGTCGCGGCAGCCAGGCCACGACCGCGTTGAGCATGGTGCTCACCGGATTCGGGCCGAAGACGCCGAAGCCGAGTTGCAGGGTGATCAACAGGACCGCGTAGTACGCCAGCTTGGCGATGATGCCGGTGGCGTCGTAGCGGCCACGGGCGAGCATCTCCTTGATGCCGCCGCGTTCGACCAGGCGATCGAAGCCGACTCGGTGCAGGATTCGGGTCACCAGCCGGGCCACGAGTTTCGCGACGAACCAGCCGATGAGCAGGATGACCAGGAACCCGACGAATTTGGGCAGCCAGGTGGCGATGGAACTCCACGCGTCGGAGAGTCCTCGCCCGATCTGGATATCGATAGCCGAACTCGAGGTGTGCATGACCCCGTCCCTTCGCTATCTGTTCCGGCCGGGTGCCGGAACTGCTCCACGGGGCCGTTATACGCCGAGTCGATCGCCGGATCCGGCTGTTTGCGAAAGTGTTGCCCAATCGGATCGGACAACCGCCCGAATACGACGAATGGCCCGCCCCTCATCGGGCGGGCCATCGTGGTGTCGTCGGTGGATCAGTACGCGCTGTTGACGTTGTCCATCGAGCCGTAGCGGTGCGCCGCGTAGTTGCAGGCGGCCACGATGTTGGCGACCGGATCCCAGACGTCGAACGGGGTGCCGTCGACGTGGTAGGCGGCGAAGGTCGGGTCGATCACCTGCAGCAGGCCCTTGGACGGGATGCCCATGGCGGCGTTCGAGTCGTACAGGTTGATCGCCTGCGGGTTGCCGCTGGACTCCCGGATGATGTTGCGGAAGATGCCGTCGTAGCTGCCCGGGATGCCGCGCTGAGCCATGATGTCCAGCGCCTGGCGGATCCAGCCGTCCAGGTTGTCGGCGTAGACCGGCGGCGCGGGGGCGGGAGCCGGCTCGGGAGCGGGCGCCGGGGCCACCTCGGGCAGCGGGGCCGGCATGGGGGCCGGAGCCGCGGCCGGGGCCGGAGCCACGGCGGGGTGCTCGCCGGCCGACGCGAACTTGACGGTCGCGGCGGGCGCGGTGGCGGCGGCCAGGGTCTGCTTCAGCGCAGCGGGCTCGACGTCGCCGTTCGCGGCGCCGGCGGCGGTGAAGATGGAGCCGAACACGCCGAGGGCGAGAGCGGCGGCACCGGCCGTCCGAGCGGTGGCAACTACCTTGCTACGTTTGGCAGGGTCACTGAGAGCAGACATAACATTCTTGGGCATGGCGAATTTGGATTCCTGTTCGGTTTCGGGCTCGCGGGCCTGAAATGGCAGCGCTTGGTCACGCGGGCGTCTACCGACGCTCACCTGCACACTGCGGGCTGTTGTGGATGCTGTTGTGAAACCCGTTACGGGTCAATGGAGTTGGCGCCCTACCTAGAGGGCGGCAGCGAGGGTGACGGCCTCCCGGCCGTGAGCCTCAGCGCACCGATGTGGTGATCACGTTCCGCATGTGTGTTCACATCTCCTTGCGCCATCCAGACTTGCGGTCTGTTTCCGACAAGGTCACAGCTTGATAGCGCATAGTGAACGCAGACTGAATCAAAGGTTAACGACAGATGAATCCGGTTCAGGTACACGCCTTGGACCTGCATCAATACAAGCGATGACCTGGTGATTCAATTAAAACCATTAAGTGTTTCAGATCACAGAACAATTTCGCCCTCGGATCGCGATATACCGACATTTGGCATATTTCGCGGCGTTCCACCGGCGTTTCGGCTCCCTTTGGTAACGGTCCAGCAAATCACAGTAGTTAACTCAAATCACACACGTCACAATTCTCACGGCAGATAAAGACCTCGCAACGAAGTACCGCGCGGATGGGGTCGGAACATGGCATCCACCCTGGTCACCGAAGTGCCGGCGGCCCTGTCCCGCACCGATCCGGCCACCGGAAAGGCCGTTCGAGAAGGTTCTGCCGGCCTGCCTGGTTGCCGACGCCGCCCAGCTACGCCTGGCCGAGGCCGCTCGACGGGTGGCCTTCCACTCCGCGCTGCTCGGGGCCGCCGGGCGGGCACCTGGATCCCGACCTGGTTGTGGTGTTCGCCGCCGACCAAGACGCCATGTGGAGCGGGCCGGACCAACCGGGCCCGCTGACCGCGGTGGTGAGCACAGAACCCGGGCTGCCCACCGCGATCCGGCCGCGGGACCGCGATCATCTGTTCCGGTCCCTGTCGACCGTGGCGGATCTGAAAGGCCGCTCTCTGCTGGGACATTCGGTGCACACGGCCGAACTCGCCGACGCCGCAGGCGAACTCGGCCGCGCTGCCGTCTCCGGATCGATCTGGAACACCCCGGCCCACTCGGCCACAGCGAACTGGAAAGGGTTCGACCGCAAAACTATTGGACCGAACGGGTCCTGCGCCGCTCCCCCACTCACCAACTGGCCGAGGTCGCCGCCGGGCGTCACGAACGGCTCGACGGCAGCGGCCACCACCGCGGCTTGCGCGTTCACGACCTGTCCACCGTGGCGCGGCTGCCGGCGGCCGCCGACGTGTTCGCCGCCATGACCGAACCGCCCGCGCCGACTCGCGCACAAACCCAGCGAGGCCGCCGCCACCTGTCCGCCGAGGCCGCACGCGCCGAATACCTGTGCGGACTCACCGAACGCGAGGTCCACGGGCTGCGCCTGGCCGCACGCGGTCACGGGCTGCTGCCCGGCTGAACCGGCCCGTCGGGGATAGGTGGATCAACCGATATGGGCGGGGTGCGCCCTTGGACAGCGAACCGCCCGCCGGAACCGTGAAAGTTTCGGCGGGCGGGTGAGACTTCGCGGTCGGCTAGACCGGCGTGTCGGTGCTCAGGAAGCCCAGCAGGTCGTGGCGGGTGATGACGCCGACCGGCTTGCCGTCGTCGACCACCATCAGGGCGTCGGTGCTCTCGAGCAGCTTGGTCGCGGCCGAGACCAGCTCGCCCGCACCGATCAGCGGGAAGGCCGGGCTCATGTGCATCGAGACCGGGTCGGTGAGCTTGGCGCGGCCCTCGAACACGGCCGACAGCAGATCGCGCTCGGTGACCGAGCCCGCGACCTCGCCCGCCATCACCGGCGGCTCCGCGCCGACGACCGGCATCTGCGAGACGCCGTACTCGCGCAGGATCTCGATGGCGTCGCGCAGGGTCTCCTGCGGGTGGGTGTGCACCAGGTCCGGCAGTTCGCCGGACTTGCCGCGCAGCACGTCGCCCACGTGCACCTCGCCGCCGGTGGTGCCGTCCAGGCGCGAGCGCAGGAAGCCGTAGGAGCTCATCCACTGGTCGTTGAAGATCTTCGACAGGTAGCCGCGGCCGCCGTCCGGCAGCAGCACGACCACCACGGCGTCCGGATCCCGCTCGGCGACCTTGAGCGCCGCGACGACCGCCATGCCGCAGGAGCCGCCGACCAGCAGGCCCTCCTCGCGGGCCAGGCGGCGGGTCATCTCGAAGGAGTCGGCGTCGGAGACGGCGATGATCTCGTCCGGGATGGCCGGGTCGTAGGCGGTCGGCCAGAAGTCCTCACCGACACCCTCGACCAGGTACGGGCGACCGGTGCCGCCGGAGTAGACCGAGCCCTCCGGATCCGCTCCGACGATCTTGACCTTGCCGCCGGAGATCTCCTTGAGGTAGCGGCCGGTGCCGGTGATGGTGCCGCCGGTGCCGACGCCCGCCACGAAGTGGGTGATCTTGCCCTCGGTGTCGCGCCAGATCTCGGGACCGGTGGTCTCGTAGTGCGATTCCGGCCCGCCCGGGTTGGAGTACTGGTCCGGCTTCCAGGCGCCCGGGATCTCCCGGACCAGGCGGTCGGAGACGTTGTAGTAGCTGTCCGGGTCCTCCGGCGCGACCGCGGTCGGGCAGACCACGACCTCGGCGCCGTAGGCGCGCAGCACGTTGCGCTTGTCCTCGCTGACCTTGTCCGGGCAGACGAACACGGTCTTGTAGCCGCGCTGCTGCGCGACCAGGGCCAGGCCCACACCGGTATTGCCGGAGGTCGGTTCGACGATCGTGCCGCCGGGCTTCAGCAGCCCGGCCTTCTCGGCGGCGTCGATCATCTTGACGGCGATGCGGTCCTTCGAGCTGCCGCCCGGGTTGAGGTACTCGACCTTCGCCGCCACCAGTCCCGAGTTCGGCCCCACCACGGAGTTCAACCGGACGAGCGGGGTGTTTCCGATCAGATCGACGACATGGTTAGCGATGCGCATACCCATCATCGTTGCAGAAAGGAGATGCGGGCCTTCGCGCACGTCGGCGATATCACGCTTGCCGGAAATTACCATCGCCCCATGAGGATGCCGACGAGCGTGGCCGCCGCCTCCCTGCTGACCGTTCTCGGCAGCACGACCATGATCATCTCCGCCGCTCCCGCCACCGCCGGAACCATCGAGTTTCCCCAGGTCCCGAGCATGTACCACGATGCGATGCTGTGCGGCGGCACTATCCGATCCTGGGCCGAGACCAGCCCGCAGTGGCCCGGCCGGGCGATCTTGAACGTGCAGGCGCTGCCGGTCGCCGGGTTCGATCCGGGCGAGTTCTCCTTCGCGCCGATGTGTGAGACCACCGCCACCGTCGCCTGGCGCAACATGAACACCGGCGCCGCCGGCGAATATCGAGTTCCCGTCCTCGCGGGCTTCTACGGCAGCGAGCACTACGCGTTGTTCCAGGACACCGGACCCGGGCACATCGTCGTCACCGTCTACACCGACATGGCGAACATCCCGTCCCACAGCACTTTTGATGTCCCCTCGTGAACGCGAACGTGCCCTACCCCTTCTCGACTCGTGCCGCGCTGCCGCAGGCAGTGCGGCACGAGAGCCGCGCGAGTGCGATTTCCCACAGACCAGTGGATGGGATACCGGCATACCGGATGTAGGACACGAAACACACCCGTCGTAAATTCGAAGAGGATCACCCCAGCAAAAAAGGAGTCCTCATGGCTGAGGCCGTCATCGTTTCGTACGCCCGCTCGCCGATCGGCCGCGCCGGCAAGGGTTCTCTGGTGAGCATGCGACCGGACGATCTGGCCGCGCAGATGGTGCAGGCCGCCCTGGACAAGGTGCCGGGCCTGGACGTCAACGATGTCAACGACCTGCTGCTGGGCTGCGGCCAGCCCGCCGGTTACGCCGGTTTCAACATCGCGCGCTCGGTCGCCGTGCAGCTCGGCTACGACTCCCTGCCGGGCGTCACCGTCAACCGCTACTGCTCCTCCTCGCTGATGACCACCCGCATGGCGTTCCACGCCATCAAGGCGGGCGAGGGCGACGTGTTCATCTCGGCCGGTGTCGAGACCGTCTCCAACTTCCCGAAGGGCACCGCGGACGGCTGGCCGGACAGCCACAACCCGCGCTTCGCCGACGCCGAGGCCCGCACCCAGGCGACCAAGGCCTCCAACGCCACCTGGACCGACCCGCGCGCCGAGGGCCTGCTCCCGGACGTCTACATCGCCATGGGTGAGACCGCCGAGAACGTCGCCACCTTCACCGGCATCTCCCGCGAGGACCAGGACCACTGGGGCGTGCGTTCGCAGAACCGCGCCGAGGAGGCCATCAAGGCCGGCTTCTTCGAGCGTGAGATCACCCCGGTGACCCTGCCCGACGGCACCGTCGTCACCACCGACGACGGCCCGCGCGCCGGCACCTCCTACGAGAAGATCTCGCAGCTGAAGCCGGTCTTCCGTGAGAACGGCACCATCACCGCCGGTAACGCCTGTCCGCTGAACGACGGTGCGGCCGCGCTGGTCGTCATGTCCGACACCAAGGCCAAGGCGCTGGGCCTGACCCCGCTGGCCCGCGTCGTGGCCACCGGCGTCTCCGGTCTGTCGCCCGAGGTCATGGGCCTGGGCCCGATCGAGGCCGTGCGCAACACCCTGAAGAACGCGAACATGACCATCAACGACCTCGACCTGTACGAGATCAACGAGGCCTTCGCCGTTCAGGTCCTGGGTTCGGCTCGCGAGCTGAACATGGACGAGGACAAGCTGAACGTGTCCGGTGGCGCCATCGCCCTCGGCCACCCGTTCGGTATGACCGGCGCCCGCATCACCGCGACCCTCATCAACAACCTGCAGACCCACGACAAGCAGTTCGGTCTGGAGACCATGTGTGTCGGTGGCGGCCAGGGTATGGCGATGATCATCGAGCGCCTGAGCTGATAACTCGGCACTGACGCGGGCCGCTCGACCTCACGGTCGGGCGGCCCGTTTCGTTTTCCCGGGCGCCGGGCCCGCGGTATTACCTGGCAGGTAATCGACTTCGTTCCGCGTAGGCGGAAACATCAAGGGCAGCACAGCAATCCGATCGAGGAGCTCGAAATGCCCGGTTACGCCATCGCCAATCTGTGGGACGTGGACCTCAACGCCGAGATCGTGGAATACCTGGAGCGCATCGACTCCACGCTGGAACCGTTCGGCGGCAAGTTCATCGTCCACGGCGGCACCCAGCGGGTCATCGAGGGCCCGGCGAGCGCGATCGCCATCGTCATCGAATTCCCCGACGACCAGGCCGTCATCGACTGGTACGAGTCGCCCGCCTATCAGGCGATCCTGCCGCTGCGCCTGCGGAACTGTTCGAGCGTCGGCATTCTCGCCGCGCACTGCGGCGAGAATCACGTCGCCACCGACGTGCTGAAGGAGGTGGTGACCAACGACTGACCCTGTTCTCAGGCTTGGCTACACAGCAGTGGGCGGGCACCGGATTCCCGATGCCCGCCCACTGTTCTCGCCTCTTGTCTGCGGCTGTCGCTACCGGTCCTGGAAGTAGCTGAGCAGGCGCAGGATCTCGAGGTACAGCCAGACCAGGGTGACGGTCAGGCCGAACGCCACGCCCCAGGCCGCCTTCTCCGGAGCCTGGGCCCGGATGAGCTGGTCGGCGGCGTCGAAGTCCAGCAGGAAGCTGAAGGCCGCGACAGCGATGACCACGAGGCTGAAGACGATGGCCAGCGGGCCGCCGTCACGCAGGCCGAAGCCGCCCGAGGTGAAGAAACCGGCGACCAGGTTGCCGAGCATGAGCACCAGGATGCCGATCATGGCGCCGACGATCATGCGGGTGAAGCGCGGGGTGACGCGGATCGCGCCGGTCTTGTAGACCACGAGCATGCCGAAGAACACGCCGAAGGTGCCGAGCACCGCCTGGGCGATCAGGCCCGAGCCGCCGACGCCGCCGATCTCGACATTGGTGAACAGGAACGAGAACGAGCCCAGCAGCAGGCCTTCCAGCGCCGCGTAGCTGAGCACCAGCGCCGGGTTGTCCTGCTTGCGGCCGAAGGTCATGATCATGGCGAGCGCGAAGCCGCCGAGACCGCCGACCAGCAGGAACAGCATGGCGAGGCCGTGGTTGGCCGAGGTGAGCGCGTAGGACAGGATCGCCGTCAGGGTGACCACGCCGAGGGTGATGCCGGTCTTCTGGACGACATCGTCGATGGTCATCGGACGGGTGGTGGGCACGGCCGGCTGGTAGGGCTGCTGGTACCCGCCCGGGTACTGCGGCGGCTGCTGACCGTAGGGGTTGCTGGGGAACTGTCCGGCTCCAGGCGCCGAGCCGAAGCCGGCATAGCCGCCCTGCTGCGGCTGCAAGTTCCGGAAGACCGGGTTGGATGTGGAGCGCATTTCCGTGCGTCCCTTTCTGGAGTCGCGGCTCACGTCGGTCGTGGCCAGTGAAGCTATTCGTCCAACGCGTGATGGGGGCCCGGAGTTCCCGAACCCCACAGATCGGACTGAACGGACTTTACCTCAGCTTTACTGAAGGATCAGCTCAGTTGACCCATCACACGAGTGGCGATCAGCTCCAGGTGGTCCAGATCCGACAGGTCCAGCACCTGCAGATAGACCCGGCGCGTCCCGGCGATCTCCGCGTAGCGGCCGAGCTTGTCAACCACCTCGTCCGGGCTGCCCGCCAGGCCATTGGCCCGCAGCTCGTCCACCTCGCGCCCGATGGCGGCCGCGCGCCGCGCCACCTCCGCATCGGTCGCGCCGACACAGGCGACCAGGGCGTTGGAGAAGGTGATGTCCGCGGGATCGCGGCCGATGTCCTTGGCCGCCATGCGGACCCGATCGAACTGGTCGGCGCTGGCCTCGGCGGACTGGAACGGCACATTGAACTCGGTCGCGTACCGCGCGGCCAGGCGCGGGGTCCGCTTGGCGCCCATACCGCCGATGATGACCGGGACGCGGTCCTGCGCGGGCTTGGGCAGCGCCGGGGAATCGGTCAGCGTGTAGTGCCGGCCCGCGAAGGAGAAGGTCTCCCCCACCGGGGTCGACCACAGGCCGGTCACGATGGCCAGCTGCTCCTCGAAGCGCGGGAACTTCTCGGCCGGGAACGGGATGCCGTAGGCGGCGTGTTCGGCCTCGAACCAGCCCGCGCCGAAACCGAATTCGACGCGGCCGCCGGACATGGCGTCGACCTGGGCCACCTCGATGGCCAGCACGCCCGGATGCCGGAAGGTCGCTGAGGTGACCAGGGTGCCCAGCCGGATGCGGCTGGTCTCGCGGGCCAGCCCGGCCAGCGTGATCCAGGCGTCGGTGGGGCCGGGCAGGCCGTCCGCGTCGCCCATCTTCAGATAGTGGTCGGAGCGGAAGAAGGCGTCGTAGCCGAGGTCCTCGGCGGCCTTGGCGACCGTGCGCAGGGTGTCGTAGGACGCGCCCTGCTGGGGTTCGGTGAAGATTCGAAGATCGATTCGTCCCATGAACCCTATTGTTCGGCGTCGCGCAGACCACACACCGACCGGGTCACAGTGAACTTGCGATTGCGGCCCATCACATCGGTTCTGCCGACCATGCGCTCCATGACGCTGCGGTAGTTCAGGTGCGTGTTGTAGACGGTCCAGAGTTCGCCGCCGGGGCGCAGGACGCGGCCGGTCTGCTGGAACATCTTGATGGCCGAACCGGTGTGCACGGCCGCACCGATGTGGAACGGCGGATTGCACAGCACCAGGTCGGCGCTGTTGTCCGGGGCGCTGGACATGGCGTCGTCGCGCAGCACGGTGACCCGGTCGGCGACGTCGTTGGCGGCGACGGTGGCGCGGGTCGAAGCGATGGCGGCGGCGGACTGGTCGGTCGCTGTTACCCGGATGCCGGGGCGGGCCTTGGCCAGGGCGACCGCGAGAATGCCGGTGCCGCAACCCAGGTCGATGGCGTCGCGGGCGTCGGGCTTCATCCGGCGCAGGTGGTCGAGCAGGAAGCGGGTGCCGATGTCCAGGCGCGGGCCGGAGAAGGCCGCGCCGTGCGCGACCACCTCCAGCCCCTGTTCGTCGAGGCGGTTGCGCACCGGAAAGCGGGGTTCGCCAACGGTTTTGGGCTCGGCCGCGAGCAGGATGCGGGACTTCTGGCGGCCGCGGCTGGCGTGCACCGAGCCGAAGGATTCGGCCAGCACCTCGTTCATGGCCGGGGTCAGGTACTTGTCGCGGCCGCCCGCGAAGACCTCCACCTCGGGCAGCGCGAAACGCGCGATGGCGTCAGCGGTCTCGGCCAGACCGGACAGGGCCCGCGGCAGCCGCCACAGCACCACGCGTACGTCGGCGAGGAGGTCCGGGCCTAATTCCTCGGTGGAATAGCGATCGGATAGTCCGACAATTCGGGCATTGTTGGCGAGCGCCAATTCTCCGGTCAGCAAATCCTGATGCACGCGCACGCCGCGCAGGTCGTGCGCGGCGATCGCGCCGAGCGTCAACGCGCCGTAGCCGTCGTCGATCACCGCCACCCGCCGGTCGCCCACGGCGGCCAGCGAATCGGCGGCGACATCCAGCATGAGCCGGTCAGCGGCATCGACCGCGTACAGGTTCACCGCTTCGACATCCGGATACCGGCGCAACCGGCGCAATACGTCCTCGACCTCAACCACACCTACAGTGTGCTAGATCATTGCCGGACTATTCCATTCGGCACCGCCGGTGGCCATTTTCCGAAATGGAATGACCTACGCGCAATTCCCGTTCACGCCGAATGGATTTCCGCCGCGATCCCGTCGCCCCGAGGCATGAACGCGGCCGCCGCGATCATGACCGCCGCCATCAAGGCCACGCCGACGAAGACCAGATGCACCGCGGGCGCGAGATCGGCCGCGGCCGGATGATCGGCGTTCCCCAGGCGCGCGTTGACCACCGCGCCGAACACGGCCACCCCGACCGCGCTGCCCAGCGAGCGGGCGAACATATTGGTGGCCGTCACCACGCCGCGCTCGGACCATTCGCTCTGCGACTGCGCCGCGATCAGGGTCGGGGTGGCGACCAGGCCCATGCCGCTCCCGACGATGAAGCAGCCGATCGCCACCTGGGTCAGGCTCGAGCCCGTGCCCACCAGCAGCAGTGACGCCGCACCCACGGTGGCGAGGACGGTGCCGATCAAAGCGGTCGATCGGAAACCTATGCGCAGGTACACCTTCCCGGCCTGGGACGCCGCCAGCGGCCAGCCGAGCGTGAGCGCGCCCACGGTGAGTCCGGCGATCATCGCGCCGCTGCCCAGCACGCCCTGCGCGAAGGTCGGCACATACGAGGTGAGCCCCAGCAGGATCGCGCCGACCAGCAGCGAGACCAGGCTGCTGGCCACCACCACGCGGCGGGTGAAAATCCACAGCGGCAGAATCGGATTCGCGGCCCGCCGCTCCACCAGCGCGAACGCCACCAGCGTCACCGCGCCGCCGCCGAACAGCGCCAGGCTGGCGGCCGAATCCCAGGCCCAGGCCTGCCCGCCCTCGAGCAGCGCCAGAATCAGCCCGCCCGCGCCGATGGTCAGCAGCCCGGCCCCGAGGTAGTCGATCCGATGGCTCTGCCGCGGAGCGCTTTCGGTGAACTTGCGCTGAATCATCCAGCCGGCCAACGCGGCGAGCGGCAGGTTGACGAGGAAGATCCACCGCCAGCTGACGTATTCGGAGAACACCCCGCCCAGCAGCGGACCCACCACCGAGGAGGTCGCCCACACGCTGGCCAGGTAGGCCTGCACCTTGGCCCGCTCCTGCACGGTGTAGACGTCACCGGCGATGGTCATCGCGATCGGGCTGACCGCGCCCGCCCCGATGCCCTGCACCGCACGGAAGACAATGAGCCCGAGCATGCTGGTGGCGAGCCCGCACAGCAGCGACCCGAGCGCGAACACCCCGATTCCGAACAGCATCACCGGTTTCCGCCCCACCATGTCGGCGAGCTTGCCGTAGATCGGCACGGTCACCGCCTGCGCCAGCAGATAGATGCTGAACAGCCAAGGGAACTGCGCGAATCCGCCGAGCTGGTCGGTGATGGTGAGCACCGCGGTCGCGATCACCGTGGAGTCCAGCGCCACCAAGGAGGTCGACAACATGAGCGCCGCGAGGATCGGCCCGCGCTCCGACCGCAATCCGACCGATGACTTCACATCCGCGACCGTCACCGGCAACCCCTTCTCCACGACCCGACTCACCAAGGAGTCGAACGCATCTCCCGGGCCACTATTCCCGCGGGGTCAGAACAGTCCGGCGCTGCCCGAGGACCATCCAGCGCTACCTGAGCCGAGCCGGCCTGCCAGTCCGCACGGGGAGGTCGTGGGTGGCGTGCTGCCCGCGGGTGCGGGTTGGATGTCGACAGCGACCGTCATCGTCTGCCCGGCGTACTCGACGGACAGGACGTGATGTCCGGCCGTCTCCGGGACCCACGTGATGCCGGCCCATGGCCGCCTCTCACTGTCGCCGACGTGCGCCGATTCCGTGCCCGTAATGCACTGGCCGTTGTCGTAGAAGCTCACCCATTCAGAGCTCGGCCGCCAGATCTCGCAGGACCGGCAGGCTGACCGAGCCGGCGCCGAGGACCTTGTCGTGGAAAGCCTTGATGTCGAAGGCGGTTCCCAGGCGCTCGGCGACCTGCGCGCGCTGGCGGCGGATCTCGAGCTGGCCGACCTTGTAGGCGACCGCCTGGCCGGGCATGGCGATATAGCGGTCGATTTCGACGCGGATCTCCTCGAGGCCGACGGGGGCGTTCGCGACCATGAAGTCGATGGCCTGCTGACGGGTCCAGCCCTTGGCGTGCAGGCCGGTGTCCACCACCAGGCGGCAGGAGCGCCAGGAGTCGGCGGCCAGCATGCCGATGCGGGCGAGATCGTCGGGGTAGAGGCCCATTTCGTCGGCGAGGCGTTCGGTGTAGAGCGCCCAGCCTTCGACGAAGGCGGTGTTGGAGAACGACATTCGCTGGAAGGCCGGGAGGTGGTCGAGCTCGTTGGCGATGGTGAGCTGGAGGTGGTGGCCCGGAATGGCCTCGTGGTAGGCGACGGCCGCGGTCTCGTAGCGGTTGCGGGTGCCGGGCTCGCGCAGGTTGACGTAGTACGCACCGGGGCGGGAGCCGTCGGCTGCCGGAGGGAAATAGTAGGCCGCGGGCGCGTCGGCGGCGAGGAAGTCGGGAACGGGCAGGATGTCGCAGGATTGGCGCGGCAGGCGGCCGAACCAGCGGGGCATCTCGGCCTCGGCGGCGGCCAGGCAGGCGCGGGCGTCGGACATGATGTCCGCGGCGTCGGTGTAGCGCAGCGCCGTGTCCTCGCGCAGCCGGGCGAAGATGGCGGTCTGGTCGGTGAGACCGAATTCGCGCCCGCCGATCTCCTCGTATTCGGCCCGCAGCCCAGCCAATTCGTCCAGGCCCAGCTGGTGGATCTCGTCCGCGCCGAGGTCGGGCAGCGTGGTGTGCCGTTGCAGCAGGCGGCGGTAGATGTCCGCGCCGTCGTCGCCGAGCCAGCACAGGCCGGGCCGCTCGTCGGGGCGGGCGACCGGCCGGAGTTCGGTGTCGAGCGCCTCCCGGTAGGCGGCGAACGCGGGCCGGATGACATCGCGCGCGACCTCGGTCAGCTCGGCGCGCCAAGCACTTTCGCCATCCCAGTCCGCCGGACCGGCGAGGGTGACGAAGGGATCGTCGGCCAGATCGGCGGAGAGGTACCCGTCGAGCTGGTTGATCGACCGCTCGATGGTGATGTGCGCGGGCGTGCGCCCGGCGGCGAGCCCGGCCCGGAACCGCTCCACCGCCTGCTCCATCAGCGTGCCGAACTGCCGATACCGCAGCACCAGATTGCGCGCGTTCTCCGGCGCGGGCGCGTTCACCTGCGGCGCCATGGTCAACATGGCCGAGTGCACCCCGGTCATCTGATCCGAGGCCATCTCCACCGGCCGCCACTCCAGATACGAGACCGCCGAAGCCAATTCGGTCCGCAGCAGACTCCGCGTGGTGCGGTCCTCCGCGCTCATCCCCGCCGCGTCCAACGCGTCCACCTCGGCCAGCAGCCCCCGCCAGGTGCCGAGCAACCGCTCCTCCGCCCCCGCCGACAGGTCCTCGATCCGGTCATCGAATCGCCTGTCCCCCAACAGGGTCGCCTCACTGGGCGCGGACTCCAGCATGGCGTCCCAGTACCGGTCGGCGAGTGCGATGAGCTCCTTGTGCGCGTCCATGCCGACCATCATGCCCGCGCCCGCCCCCGCGGCGGGGGCGCCGCGAAACTTCGCACCCTCAGCGTCGCGGCGGCACCGGGATTCGCATGAGGTCCTCGGCCACCACGATCTCGCCGTCGAAATGGGCTCGGGCGTCGACGAGATGCTGGTCGAGGGTGCGGTAGCGCTGCGAGTAGTGGGTGAGGACGAGGGTGCGGACACCGGCGCGGGCCGCGACCCGGGCGGCTTGGCCCGCGGTGAGATGGCCGTATTCGACGGCGAGCTTCTCGTCGGCGTCGATGAAGGTGGCCTCGATGACGAGCATGTCGACGCCCTGGGCCAGGTCGTACACACCGTCGCAGAGTCGGGTGTCCATGATGAAGGCGAAGCTCTGGCCCGGGCGGGCCTCGCTCACCTCGTCCAGAGTGACGGTGCGGCCGCCGATCTCGACGGCGCCGCGCCGCTGTAGTTCGCCGACTACCGGACCTGACAGACCGAGTTCGCGCAGTCGTTCGGGGATGAAGCGGAGGCTGTCGGGCTCGTCGAGGCGGTAGCCGAACGCCTCCACCGGGTGCGAGAGCCGCGCGGCTCGCAGGGTGAAATCGGCTCCCGGTGGAGGTAGTTCGCCGTTGTCGGTGATCGGGTGCGGGTGCAGTTCGACCTGGCGGTTGTGGGCGGAGGAGTCGACGAGCCGCTCGTAGAAGACCTCGCCCGAGGCGGGGAAGTAGACGTCCACCGGGTGCAGCGCCCCGTCGAGGCTGATACGGCCGAGTACGCCGGGTAGGCCGAAGCAGTGGTCGCCGTGGAAGTGGGTGACGCAGATGCGGGTGATGCCGCTGGCGGCCACGCCCGCGAAGCTCATCTGCCGCTGGGTGCCCTCCCCCGGGTCGAACAGCAGACCCTCGCGGTCCCAGCGCAGCAGGTAGCCGTTGTGGTTGCGCTGTTTGGTCGGTACTTGGCTGGCCGTTCCGAGAATGACCAGTTCGCGCTGTGACACGGCCGCCAGGCTACCGGCCGGCCCGCCGATCCTCGCGGCGGTGAGTCCGGCGCGTCCCGGCGGAGATACCGCAAGGGGGTATGACCCGCGTGCGTAGAATGTCCGGGTGGTCGAGCAACGGTCCCCCGGCACCCGGTTCATCCGGGCCTTCGGGCTGCTCGCACTGCTGGCCGGATTGGTGGCCATGCACGCCCTCGTGTTCGGCATGAGCCACGACGGCATGAGCCACGACTCCGATCCCGCCATGAGCGCACCGGCAGCGATGGCCGATTCGCACGACAAGCCGATTTCCCTGCCGGAAGCCGCACCGATCACCGTGCTGACGAACATGGATCAGTCCATGTCCGTACCGGGCTGCGGTGGCGACTGCGGTGATGGCCACGCCGGTATGCACGGCTGTCTGTTCGTCCTGACGGCCTTGCTGCTCGGCCTCGGGCCGGCGCTGCTGGCCTGGGTCGGGCCCGGCCGCCGCGACACGCTTGTCTCGACCCCGCGCCACCCGCGCGGATTCCCCGCCCGTCCACCTCCGTGGACGGTTCTCTCCCTGGCCGACCTGGCGATTCTGCGGATCTGATGGGCCCGCCGCGCCGCGTTACCTCGCGCGGACGCGGACTTCGGCATGCCCGGATCCGGATCGCTCACCAAACCCCAAGGAGTTCAACCATGTTCAGTGCCCGTCTCAAGTGCGCCCTGATCGCCGCCACCGCCGCCACCGCGCTCGTCGCGGCGGGCTGTAGCAGCAATGACAGCGACGGCTCGAAGGCCACCACCACGACCGCGGCCGTGGATCACGGGACCATGCCCGGCATGGATCACGGCCAGACCGGCACCTCGGCGCAGGCGGCGACCCGCAGCGACTTCAATGACGCCGATGTGACCTTCCTGCAGATGATGTACCCGCATCACGCGCAGGCCGTGGAGATGGCGAATCTGGTGCCGACCCGCTCGCAGAACCAGGAGCTGCTCACCCTGGCCAAGGCCGTGGAAGCGGCGCAGACCCCGGAGATGCAGCAGATCACCACGCTGCTGCGGAGTTTCGGCAAGCCCGCCCCGTCCGCCGACATGGGCGGTCACGCGGGCATGGACGGCATGATGACCAAGGATCAGATGGCGAAGCTGGAGAGCTTGTCCGGTCCCGAGTTCGACAAGCTGTGGATGCAGATGATGATCGAGCACCACAAGGGCGCGATCACCATGGCGAACACCGAACTGGCGCAGGGCTCCAACGCGGACTCCAAGGCCATGGCGCAGGCGATCGTCTCCGCCCAGCAGCAGGAGATCGATCAGATGAACAAGATGCTGGCGCAGGGCTAGTTCTCGAAACACGAACGGGTGCGCCAGGTTTCCGGCGCACCCGTTCGGTGGTTTTCCGCTAGCTGCCGATCACGGCGTTCATGATGGTTCCTGCGCTGGTGGCGGTCGCGCCGCCGATCATGGCCCCGGCCACCATCTTCGGTGACTCGAGCCCGCCGCCGCTCCACTTCTCCCAGGCGAACCGGCCGCCGCCGTAGGTGATGGCGGTGACGCCGGACAGCATGGTGAACCAGGTGAAGTAGCGGACCAGCTTCATCAGCTTGTCCGCCACCGGCGGCGTCTCCGGGGTGGGGTTGCCGATCTGCGCGACAACCGAGGTGTAAGCGTCATGCACGGCGAGGAGCATGCTCACGATCGGTTCCTCTCGGGATGCTGAGGCGGTGCTGATGGGCGGAACTTGTGGCACAACTCTCACTATTCGAGAGCAATTGAACCGCATTCCGGGAGGTGAATCCGTGACGACACACCACCAGCACCGAACCTGAGCACCCGATCAGCTACCGGTTTTGGCTTCCCGGCCGTTCAGCAGCGAGTGCCGGCGCCCGTAGGCGAAGTACACGACCATGCCGATCGCCATCCAGATGACGAACCGCAGCCAGGTCTCCACCGACAGGTTGAACATCAGCCAGGTACAGGCCAGCACAGACAGGATCGGGATGAGCGGCACCAGCGGCACCCGGAACCCGCGCGGCAGGTCGGGGCGGGTGCGGCGCAACACGACCACGCCGACCGACACCAGCACGAACGCGAACAGCGTGCCGATATTGACCATTTCCTCGAGGGTGCCGAAGTCGACGAACCCGGCCAGCACGGCGCAGACGACGCCGACGATGGCGGTGATCCGGACCGGGGTGCCCTTGGAGCCGGTGTGGGCGAGCTTGCGCGGCATCAGGCCGTCGCGGGCCATGGCGAACAGCACGCGGGTCTGGCCCAGGAACAGCACCATGACGACGGTGGTCAGACCGGCCAGCGCGCCGATGGAGATGAGGTTCTTGGCCCAGGTGACGCCGTGGATGGCGAAAGCCGTTGCGAGCGTGGCGTCGTTGCCCTGCAGGTCCTTGTAGGACACCATGCCGGTGAGCACCAGCGACACGGCCACGTACAGCACGGTCACGATGGCCAGCGAGCCGAGGATGCCGCGCGGCACATTGCGGGCGGGGTCCTTGGTCTCCTCGGCCGCGGTGGCGACCACGTCGAAGCCGATGAAGGCGAAGAACACGATGGAGGCCGCGGCGAGCAGGCCGTACCAGCCGAAGTGGCTGTTGCCGCCGCCGGTGACCAGCTGGAACAGGGTCTGGTGCACCGCGCTCGCGCCGCTGTCGGCGTTGGGGACCGATTCGGGGACGAACGGTTTCAGGTTGGAGGCCTTGAAGTAGGTCGCGCCGACCACGACCACCAGGGCGATGACGGCCAGCTTGATGGCGACCGCGACCGCGGACACGCGCGAGGACAGCTTGGTGCCCATGGCCAGCAGCACGCCGAGGATGGCGATGAGCAGCACCGCGCCCCAGTCGAACTTGACCGATCCGATGTGCCAGATGGGCTGGGTGTTCAGGACCGTGCCGAGGTATTGCGACCAGCCCTTGGCCACGACCGAGGTGCCGAGCGCGAATTCCAGGATCAGGTCCCAGCCGATGATCCAGGCGATGAGCTCACCGAAGGTGGCGTAGGAGAAGGTGTACGCGCTGCCCGCGACCGGCACGGTCGAGGCGAATTCCGCGTAGCAGAGGGCGGCCAGGCCACAGGCCACGGCGGCGAACACGAAGGCCAGCGAGACGGCGGGCCCGGCCATGTTGCCCGCGGTACGCGCGGTCAGGGTGAAGATGCCCGCGCCGACCACGACCGCGACGCCGAAGACCGTGAGGTCCCACGAGGTCAGATCCTTGCGGAGCTTGGCGTCCGGATCGTCGGTGTCGCGGATCGACTGTTCGACCGACTTGGTCCGGAACAATCCGCTTCCGCGCGGGGCAGCGGGACCGGCAGTGTCTCGCGGGGAGTCCGATAGCGCCACTATCTCTCCTAAATCTGGCTTCTCGGCAACAAAGTAGTTCTCACCGATCGGTCACCGGCAGGCTCCCGGCCGGTGTGCCGTCGCTGGTGGCCGGAGTTATCGGCATCACACGAAACCGTAGCATCGGCTGGTACGTACCAGTTCAGCAACTGGCTGGACAACGACAAGCTCCCTGCGTGCCGTCACCGCGCCACGCCGAGGACCGCCGGGTCGGATTACTGTTTCGGTATGGGTGTCGGGGGCCAGACCACGGGCGGTGATCCCGAAGCGCTGGACCGGGTGCTGGTCGGCGCCCGGGGAGTCCGGGTCCGCGAGATGCCGGGCGACGCGCCGACCCTGATCGAGGAGCGCGACCCGGTTGCCGTGCGAGCGCTGCGGGAGGCGTTGCGCGTCGCCGACCTGCCCGGCTTCGTGTGCATGTGCTGGGGCGATGTGGTGCTCGACTTCTTCGACGCCGACGAACGCCCCCTCACCTCGGTGACCCTGCATCACGGCTACTCGGTCCGCTGGCCGGGCTGGCCGCAGGACGCGCGGCTCGCGGACGGGATGCGCTCACTGGAATGGCTGGCGGTGCGCGGCGTCCCGGTGCCGCTGCAGGAGTTCCGCGCGGCCGAGCAGCGCCAGGCCGAGAGCGACCGCGTCGCATACGGCTGGGTGGCCGAGATTCCCGAACCGCTCATCCCCTTCGCCGGGCTCTTCCTGGATACGTCCACCACCGGCGGCGGTCTGACCGGACCCCAGGTGGAGGAGGCCCGCGCCCTGCTCCTCATGACGTATCCGGATCCCGTCGATCGAATCCTGCGACTGTGCGCCTGGTTCGCCGGAGGCACCGGGAGGTACTCGGGATACCCTGCGCACGAACGCATTCCGGCGCAGTTCCTCCTCCTGGAGGACCAGGCCGATTTCGCGCGAGCGGTGGAGCTGGCCGACGACCGCGCCACCGCGGGCGCGGTCCGCTACCTGCTCTGCTGGGATACCCGGAAGCGCTTGGCCCACCTGCTGTCCGCGCTCTCCCCGGGCGGCCGCCACAAGATTCTGGTGCACGCCCGGGACGTGGAAGCCCGCCGCTGGCTACAACGCCGCATCGCGGGATTGCAGTAGGTCAGCCGACCGGGGTCGGGCGCAGCAGCTGCTCACCGCAGAAGCGCCGGACCACTTCCTCATCGCCGAATTCGGACTCGGGAACGCCCTTTTCGTCGTCGACGCGGCAGCTGCTGTGGCCGTCCTTGTCGTAGGTCCGGATGATCTCCGCGACGAACACCAGCTTCGATCCGACGAACTTCTGGAATTCGATGTACTTGTCCGCGGGACCGTTCTTGGCCATGCCCGCGATGTAGCCGCTCGCCGTGCGATCGACTCCGATGCCGAAAACGCGTCCGGCCTCGACGAATTCGGACTTGCCGGCCTTGGGCCGGAAGATGACGTAGTTCGAGTTCCCCACGATCGCGGTGGAGATGGGCACGATCAGCTCGTCGCGACCGTCGGCGTCGAGGTCGGCCAGGTAGGGCTCGGCGGGCACCTCGGTGTCCCGGACGTACAGATTCTGCAGGGACTTTCCCCCGCTCCCCAGGACATCGATGTTCGTCCGGTCGTAGCCGTCGGCACTCGCCTTGTGCCGCACGATGAACGAGAGCCCCGCGCTGTCGCGAGAGGTCAGTCGGCAATCGGGCAGCACATCGTGTGCGCCCGCACCCGCGCCGGGGATGTCACCGCACATCGGCAGGGCCGCGGCATCCACCGTCGTCGCCGGAGGTGTTTTGGCCGGAGCCTGCGGATCCGCGGTGGTGTCGCCGGGCCCGCAGGCGGTGAGCAGCGTGCATGTCGTGATGGCCAGCATCGGCCAGAGCCTCCCCATACTGTGGAGATTAACCTGGATTCCATGGTCGAGTTTCCCGAGAGCAACGTGGGTCCGAAGTTCAAGGGCAAGCGGGTCGGGTACTTCCGCGAGACGGCGGGGTATCGGCGGTACGCGCAGGCGTACCGGGACGGGTTCGAGCAGCTGCCGCCGGCGCGCGAGACGATCGATGTGCCGACGAGTTTCGGTGTGGTGCGGGCCTACCGGTTCGGCGACGGGGACGCGACGCCACTGGTGCTGTTGCCCGGACGCCAGGCCGCGACTCCCCTGTGGGCCGCGAATCTGCCCGGGTTGATGGCGGTGCGGCCGGTGATCACGCTGGACCTGCTGGGTGAGCCGGGCCTGAGCGTGCAGTCCAAGCGGTTGACCGATGACGCGGATCAGGCGGCCTGGCTTTCGGAAGCGCTGGCCGAGCTGGAGCCTCGGCCCGTGCACGTGCTGGGGGTGTCGATCGGCGGGTGGTCGGCGGTGAATCTGGCGGTGCGCCACCCGGAGCGGGTCGCCTCCCTGATCACCCTGGACGCGCCGTTCGTGTTCGGCGCGATGACCTGGAAGATGATCGTCATCTCGTTGGGCTCGGTGCTGCCCGGCATGCCGGAGAAGTGGCGCAATTCGTTGCTGAGCTGGATTTCCGGTGGCGTGTCCGCGCCGCAGGACATGCCGGAGGGGCGGTTGATCGCGTCGGGCATGAAGGACTTCGCCGCGTACCTGCCGATGACGAGTCGGATTTCCCGGGAACAGCTTTCGGTACTCGCCCAGCCGTATCTGGGCATCTTCGCGGGCCGCAGCATCGTGCACAATTCCCGCAAGCTGGCGGACCGGGCGCGAAAGCTGGTGCCCGGCGGCCAGTTCGAGGTGTGGCCGGACGCGTCGCACGCCATCAACGGCGAGTATCCCGACGAGATCGCGGCGCGGGTCGCGAAGTTCCTCGGCGAGATCGAGCCCGCCGAGGACTGATGTCGGCTACGGCACCAGGACTGCGCGCCCCCGGATGTGCCCGGCGTCCAGGCGGCGCAGGGCTTCCGGGCCGTCGTTGAGGTCGAAGCGCTCGACCTCCATGTGGATCTTGCCCGCTTGCGCGAGCGCCACGCAGGCGTGCAGGTCGCCGCAGGTGCCGCCGAGCGACTTGCGCACGGTGGCGCCCCAGGGCCAGCCCGGGCCGCCCGCGGGTCCGGCGGTGATCTCCGGTGCGCCGCCGCCGATTCCGACCATGCGGTAGGCGCCGTTGGGGGCGACGGTCTCGCAGGCCAGTTTGGCGGTGGCGTCGACGCCGACGAAGTCGAACACGGCGTCCGCGCCGCGCCCGTCGGTGAGGTCGAGGATCTGCTTGGCGGTGTCGCCGCCGGAGAGGAAGCCGATGTCGGCGCCGCAGTCGCGGGCCAGGTCCAGCTTCTCCTGGGCCTGGTCGACCGCGATCACCCGGACGCCCGAGATGGCCTGCAGGATCTGCACGCCCACGTGGCCGAGCCCGCCGATGCCGATGGCGACGACGGTGCCGCCGGGCCGCAGGGCTTCCCGGGCGCCGCGAATCGCGTGGTACGCGGTGAGGGCGGCGTCGGCGACGGGGGCGGCCTGCACGAAATCGAGGTCGCCGATGGGTACGAAGGCGCTGGCCGGGATCCGCATGTATTCGGCCATGCCGCCGTCGAGGACCAGGCCCGGAGTGGGCGGCATGGCGACGCGGCCGGCGGCGAGGCAGACGTTCTCGTTGCCGCTCACGCATTCCCTGCAGACGCCGCAGGTCCAGAACAGGTAGACCAGGCCGCGTTCGCCGATCTCGCGGCCGTTCACGTCGGAGCCGATGGCCTCGATGGTGCCCGCGACCTCGTGGCCGAGGGTGAGCGGGTCCTCGCGCAGCTGGATGGGGAAGTTGACCAGCGTCAGGTCCGAATGGCACACGCCCGCGGCGCCGACCTTGATCAGCAGGTCGGTGGGTCCGATGTCCGGTACCGGGATGTCGTTGATCTGCACCTTTTCCGGGCCGGTCCACTGGAGTGCGCGCATCGTGTTTCCTTGCCTAGATGTTGTGACCTGGCGCACACGGTAGCAGTCGCTTTACACGGTGTCTAGCGAATGACGGAATGTCTACCGATATCCGCCAAACACTTCCCGCCCCGAAAGACACATGTCTAGGCTGCCGTCCATGAACTCACCGCGGATCGCCATCGTGGGTGCCGGAATCTCCGGCATCTGCATGGCCGTGGCCCTGCAGCGCGCCGGATTCCCCGAATTCACCCTCTTCGAGAAGGCCCACGACTACGGCGGGACCTGGCGCGACAACAGCTATCCGGGCCTGGTGTGCGATGTGCCGTCGCGGTACTACCAGTTCCGGTTCGCTATGAATCCGGAATGGACGCAGCTGTATTCGGCCGGACCGGAGATCAAGGACTACTTGGTCGGGGTGGCGCGCGAACACGGTCTGCACCGCCATACCCGCTTCGGCGCGGAGGTGACCGGCGCGGTGTTCGGCGACGACGGCTGGCAGGTCACCACGTCCGCGGGCACGACGGAACGCTTCGACTTCGTGCTGTGCGCAACGGGTTTCCTGCACCACCCGACCCGGCCCGACATCCCCGGCCTGGACGAGTTCGACGGCCCGGTCATGCATTCGTCGCGCTGGCGGCACGAGGTCGAGCCGCGCGGGAAGCGGGTGGGCGTCATCGGCACCGGGTCCACCGGCACCCAGCTGGTGGGCGCGCTGGCGGGCGTGGCGTCGGAAGTCGTACTGTTCCAGCGCACTCCGCAGTGGATCCTGCCGACCGTGAACCGTCCGTACACGATGGCGTCCAAGCGGCTGTACCAGCTGGCGCCCGCCCTGGGCGTGGTCCCCTACTGGTTCAATCGCGGGGCGTTCGCGGTGTTCTCACAGGGCCTGGTGCATCCCGGGTGGGTGCGCACGCTGATCCAGTGGGTGGTGGAACGCCATCTGCGCTCGGTCGAGGATCCCGAACTGCGCCGCAAGCTGACGCCCGACTACCAGGCCATGTGCAAGCGGCTGGTGGTCTCCGACCGCTTCTACAAGGCGGTGCAGCGTCCCGATGTCACGCTGGTGACGGAGCACATCGACCGCGTCGAAGGGCGTGGCGTGGTCACCGCGGACGGACGCCTGCACGAGCTCGACATCCTGGTATTGGCAACAGGGTTCGACTCGCACGCGTTCATGCGCCCGATGGCGATCACGGGCGCCCACGGTCGCACCCTGGACCAGGCGTGGGCGGACGGACCGCGCGCCTTCGAGGGCGTCATGATGCCGGACTTCCCCAACCTGTTCATGCTGGTGGGCCCGCACAGCCCCTTCGCCAACCACCCGCTGACCGCGGTCGCCGAGGCGCAGTCCGCGCGCATCGTGAGCTGGCTGCGGCGCTGGCGCGCAGGCGAATTCGCGACCATCGAGCCGACCCACGCCGCCACCGATCGTTACAACGCGCGCATGCGCGCCGCCGCGCCGAGCACGGTGTGGACCACCGGCTGCACCAGCTGGTACCTGGGCAAGGACGGGCTGCCGGAGCTGTGGCCGTGGACGCCGGGCCGTTACGAGAAGCTGATCCGCGGCACGCCCGATCCGGTGGATTACCATCTGAAGCACAGTGTTCCGAGCGGGAAGTGATGATCGTGGAGAAAGCAGTGTGGCGCTTCGTTTCCCGCCTGATCGGCCACTGGATGTTCGGCCCGGCCCCGGATTGGGCCCGGGTTCGCGCCCGGGTCGGCTCGAGCACCACATTCGCCCGCGCACCGCGCGGTGTCGCCGTCGAGGCCGGCCGACTCGGCGGTGTACCGGTCGAAACCCTCACGCCGCGTGGGGCTCCCGCCGACGCGGCGGTGCTGTATCTGCACGGCAGCGGCTATGTGATCGGCAACTCGAGCATGGTCCGACCCCTGACCGGCGCGCTGGCGGCGGCCGTGGGCACGACGGTCCACTCCCTCGACTATCGCCTGGCTCCCGAGCACCCGTACCCCGCACCCATCGAGGACACGGTGGCGGCCTATCGAGCGCTCCTGGCGCAGGGCATTCCAGCTGAACGCATTGCCGTGGTGGGTGATTCGGCCGGTGGCGGGCTGGCGCTGGATCTGGCGATGCGGTTGCGCGACGAGGATCAGCCACAGCCCGCGATCCTGGGACTGATCTGCCCGGTGCTGGATCTGACCGCCGATTCTTCAGCGTTCCACTGCGATCCGAGCCAGGAGCCGCTGCTGAATCCGCCCTTGATGGCCCAGTTCATGGACGCTTACCTGCCCGGTGTCCCCGAGCCGGAGCGGCACGCTCGGTCCCCGCTGTATCGGGACATCACCGGTCTCGCACCGATCGTGATGCATTCGGCGAGCGACGATCTGCTCGCCGGAGACGCACGGAAGTTCGCCGCGCAGGCCGCGAAAGTCGGCGCGCCCCTGCGGCATCGCGAGTATCCGCAGCTCTGGCACGTCTTCCACGTCATGCCGATGCGGGTAGCGCGCGAGGCGGTGGACGATCTCGCGACCATGCTGGCGGACCGTCTCTTCGGCCATCACCTCGGCCACCGGACGGGCCGCTGACCAGAGCCGAACACGGGCTCAGACGAAAGCACGGCTGACCACCGGCACCACGAATTCCTCGAGCATGGCGCGTTCCTCCGCGTCGTCGCGGCCGGGTGCGGCGAGGAAGGACACGATGATCCGGGTCAGCCAGCGAGCCAGACGGCTGCGTTCCGGATCGGTGAGCGGGGTGGGCGCGAACAGGCCCGCGGCGATGGATTCGATGACGTCGGAGTCCTGGCTGATGCGCCCGGCCGCGCCGGATTCGCCCGGCCGGAACCAGGCGATGAGCATGGGATCGGCGCGGACCGCGCGAATCGAGCCGAGCATGGCGGCCACCACCCGTTCGCCCGGATCCTCGACGGCGGCGACCTGCTCGAACACCCCCGCGGCGATGCGGCGGGTGGCGCGGTGCACGAAAGCCAGGCGCACGGCCTGGCGGTTCTCGAAGTAGCGGTAGAGGGTCGCGCGGGAGCATCCGGCCGCCTTGGCGATATCGCCCATGCCGACCGCGGCGACGCCCCGTTCGGCGAACAGGCGCGCGGCCGCGTCGAGAATGCGTTCGGCGGCCAGGTCGGCCCGTCCGTCGGCCAGCCAGTCTCGGCTCATGCGGTGTCCCTTCCCATCCGATCCGGACCCGTTCGCGTGTCCCGTGTTCCGGTCACGGGTCCGGCGGCGACGCTGCCGCCGGACCCGTTCCCTCACACTCTGCCCGCGCGATACGAGGGCGGTGCAACCGGGCCGTCCGAGGCTGCGGACGGCCCGGAGTCTCAGGCCTGTGCGCGGAACGGCACCGAGATCGGCCAGCGCACGTAGTTGCCGTGCGCCCACTGCACCGCGTCGAGGTCGACGGTGAAGTCGGGGCAGCGCGCCAGCAGTTCCTCCAGCGCCACCCGGGCGACCATGCGCGCGGCGGCCGCGCCCAGGCAGTGGTGGTGGCCGTGACTGAAGGTCATGATCCGCTTGGGGTTGCGGCGCACGTCGAGTTCGGCCGCGGTGGGACCGAATTCGCGTTCGTCGCGGTTGGCCGACCCGTAGCACAGCAGCACGCGCCGACCCTCGGGAATGGTGACGCCGTGCAGTTCGATGTCGTGGGTGGCGGTGCGGGCCAGGCCCTGCACCGGGGAGGTCATGCGCAGGAATTCCTCGACCGCGTCGGTGATCAGGGCCGGGTTCTCGACCAGCAGGCGACGCTGGTCGGGGAAGGCGGTGAGCAGTTGCACCGCGCCGCCGAGGTTTCCGGTGGTGGTGTCGTTGCCGCCGGTGATCATGGTGAAGGCGAAACCGAGCATGGCCAGCAGGCCCTCGTTGTCGCCGTCCTCGCCCAGCCCGGAGGCCAGCAGGTGCGAGATGGTGTCGTCGCCGGGTTCCTTGCGGCGGCGGTCGATGAGCTCACTGAAATAGCCGACCATCTCCCCGACCGCGGTGAAGGCGTTCTGGTCGCCCGCGGCCAGTCCGGCCCCGGCGACCGCGCCGCCGACGATGTTCTCGGTCCAGTCGTCGAAGCGGCCCCGATCCTGTTCCGGCACACCGAGGTAGTGCGCCACCACCATGGTGGGCAGCGGCTTGAACAGTTCCTTGACGATGTCGCCGCCACCGGCCGCGCGCAGCCGTTCGATGCGTTCGACGACGAAGGCGCGCACCGCGGGCTCCACCGAATTCACTTGGCGGGGAGTGAATCCCGGTGAGACGCGGCGGCGGAAGTCGGTGTGGTCGGGCGGGTCCATGAACACGAACGGCTTGGCGGCGCCGAAGCCGGCGGCCACCAGGTCGACGTAGTCGACGGTCAGTCCGGAGGCCGAGGAGTAGTTCTCGGGTTCGCGGGCGGCCGCGTACACGTCGGCGTGCCGGGTCAGGACGTAGAAGTCGTCGGATTCGCGACCTTCGGGGACGACCCGGTGGACCGGATCATGGTCGCGCAGTTGGGAATACATGGGATACGGATCGCGCCAGGTCTCCCCGGACCGCAATTCGAATCGCACCGCATGAGACGCCATTGAACTCATGAACCGACGGTAAGACAAAACACCCAATATGTCTAGAACCCGTTGCAAAGTTCTCCTGATGTACCAGGCGGTCGGATCGGTACTAGAGCACCCGGAAACGCACCGGATGCGCGAGCGGACGACCCCCGTCATCGAGGTGATGCAGCAGGTAGGAGCCGGTGGGCAGCGGTCCCAGCCGCGGGCCCGGGTCGATCACGGCCACCTGCCGCACGCCCGCCATAGGGGCGCTTGCGGCGTCGGGGCCCGCCTGCTCGGTGACGCCGAGGACCACCTGGTCCCGGGTCACCCCGTTCCCCAGGGCGAGGCCGCGCAGCACCGGCGTCGCGGGGACGGCGGTGGTGAATCCGCCGGGATCGGCGTAGACGGCGAGGCGGTGCCCGGCCACCGCCTCGGCGAGGCCGTAACTCACGACGAGATCGCGGCCGGGCTCGTACAGGGACCGGTCCAGCAGCAGCCGAGTGAAGGGCGCGGCATCGTCGGCGGTCTTCCCCGCAGCGCCGGTCTCCACGAATCCGCGTACGCGGCACAGGAATCCGGCGTCGGCGGCGGCGGACACCGAGAGGTCGTACCAGCCCGCGCCGTCGGCCTCGCTCTCGCAGAGCATGTCCCGGCGCTCCGTCGCCCCCGCGGCGATCTCGATGGTCCAGGGTCCGTCATCGCGGTACGCGTTCGAGATCACCCGCACCGAAACAGGGTTCTTACCAGGGTTTTCGAATGTCCACGCCAGTCTGCGCGGCCCGGAGCCCGCGGCGGTGGCGGTGACCCGCAGCCCGCCGCACGGTCCGCCGAGATCTCCGGCGAATCGGCGCTGGAAGCCGTCCGGGCCATAGAGGGTGTAGTCGTAGTGGCCGTTCACCGCCGGTAGATCGTGAGTGACCGAGCCGCCGCCGGTGAGGTCGAAGCGGGTCGGCGTGAAATCCGTGGCGAAAGCGTTCGGGTACACCAGGCAGTGCGCCGCCGCGGTCCCGCCATTGTCGATGGTCAGCGTGATCCCGCCGTCGGCCCCGGGAGCACAGCGCGCCTGCAGCCGATACTGCAGCGGCACCCGTGGCCGGCTGCCGCTCTGCTGCCTGGGCATTCGCTGGACGAACGGAAGCGGTTGCGCTACGCCGGACATCGGCTGCTCGGCGCGGGGTGAGGCGTTCGGCAGGATGAGGGTGCGCCGGGAGCCGAAGTCGAACAGTGAGGACAGGTCGCCGCACATCTGCCGCCGCCACGGGCTGATGTTCGGTTCGGCGACGCCGGTCACGCGTTCCAGGAACTTCAGAACCGAGGTGTGGTCGAACAATTCGGAGGAGACCGCCTGCTTGCTCCACGGCGACACGACGATCGCCGGCGTCCGCGCGCCGAGGCCGACATTGTGGCGGCCGAAATACTCCCCCGGGGTGCCCGGCGGTGGGGTCGGGGCCGGGATGTGGTCGAAGTACCCGTCGTTCTCGTCGTAGTTGAGGATGAAGACGGTCTTGTTCCATACGTCCGGGTGTTCGGCGAGCGCCTCCAGCACCCCGCGGACCAGAGCCTGGCCATTGCGCGGGCCCATCACCGGATGTTCGCAGTCGACGTAGGGCGCGACGATCCAGGACACCGTGGGCAGTCGCCCGGTGGCCACGTCGGTGCGGAACGATTCCACCAGAGTGCCTGTGCGCGAACGCAACAGCCCGCGCTCGACCAGCGCGCGCTGCCCGGCCGACAGTTCGTCCATGCCCCGTTTCAGGGCGGCGGCGTAGGCGGGTTCCAGGCTCGGATCCCGTTCCAGGTCGGAGTAGTAGCGGAAGAAGTTCTCGAAGGCGACGCCGCGGCCGCCGTTGGTGTACTTCAGCGCGGTGCGCGCGGCCTCGCGGAACGGCAGGAAGAAGTCGAGCGCGTTGTCGGTGTAGTTGTCCCACTCCTGGTAGACGCGCCAGCCGATGCCGCGGTCCTGAAGTCGTTCGGCGTAGGTGGTCCAGGGCAGGCCGAAGATGATGTCGTTGACATAGCGCCCGGCGTCGGGGCTGAGCAGGGCGTCGTAGAGGAACAGGTTGCCGGTGCGCGGCCCGACCAGTCCGGCCAGCGCGGCGGCCACCGGCGGCGGGAGCGCGCCGGTCAGGCCGTGCACCAGGCCCAGGACCGCGTCCACGATGCCGGTGACCGGCAGGCTGCGCATCCAGCGCAGTTTCAGGTCGTCGGAGAACAGCGAGACCTGCAGGTTCTCCGCGTAATTGTCCAGGGCGAGCGGGTTTTCCACGGTGCCGGTGAACAGGTACATGCGGTTGGGGTCGGTGGGCCCGTTCACCGAGCAGTGGTAGCCGTCGCAGAGTGTGAACGCCTCGGCGAGCTGGTAGTAGAAGCCCAGGCTGTCGCGGTCGTAGCCGACCATGGTGCCCTCGCCCTTGGCCTGGAGCCAGCCGTCGTTGCGGCCGGCGGCGAAAGCGTCGTGGCCGGTGCGGGTTCCGTGGTCGGTGCCGTCGATGTTCTGCAGCGTGGTGGTGTACGGCAGGACGACGCGGCCGCCGTCGGGCTGGTGGAAGACCGAGCGGCCGGTGGACAGTTGCAGCGCGTTCAGGTCGGCGTATCCGCGGACGCCGGGCATGGACCCGAAGTAGTGGTCGAAGGAGCGGTTCTCCTGCATCAGGATCACCACGTGCTCGATGCGGTCCCAGCCGCCGGGCGGGGCGGGTTCGGCCCAGGCCTGGGCCAGGCTCGGCGGGAGCATGGACATCGCTCCGGCCGCACCACCAGCGTGCGCGGCGTGCTTCAGAAAACGCCTCCGATCCATGGCATCCCCTAATGAGCATCGGAACGGCTATCTCGAGGATCGCCGACCGACCTTGGGGATTCGTGGCGGTGAGGGGGCTCACCGGTGAAGGGTCAGTTAATTCAACCGGTGCTGTCATCGGTGCGGACCAGCACGAACACCAGTTCCGTGTCGCCGATGCGCAACACCGCTCCGTCGGACAATAACCCGCTGTCCACGATGCGCGCACCATTGACATACACGCCGTTGGAGGAGTGCAGGTCCTTGATCACCCAGGTGTGACCGTTGTCGATGAGCAGGGCGTGGTGGCGGCTGACCCGGCCGTCGGCGAGCGCGATGTCGTTGTCGGACAGGCGACCGATCCGGGTGGTGGAGCCGACCACCGGATGGACGTGCCCGGACCGGTCGCGCAGCAGCGCCTGCGGTTCGTGCCAGCTGCGGTCCACGATGGTGGTGGCGCGGGTGGCCGAGGCGGCGGCGACCTGGCGCACGCTGAGCGGGTCCTGGCGCAGGATGCGCGATTCCAGTTCCCGGATGCGGTGGCCGGGATCGATGCCGAGCTCCTCGGCGAGGATGCCGCGCAGGCGGCGGGCCGCCTCCAGCGCGTCGGATTGGCGGCCGGTCATGTAGAGCGCGGTGATCAGCTGCTCCCACAGCGATTCCCGCAGCGGATGGTCACGGACCAGCAGGTTCAGTTCGGCGACCACGCCCTCGGCGCGGCCCTGCGCGATCTCGGCCTCGGCGCGGGCCTCGATGACGCCGATCCGCTCGTCGTCGAGGGCGACGGCGTAGGCGTCGGCGAAGCCGAGCCCGCGCAGATCCGACAGCACCGGGCCGCGCCACTGCGCGAGGGCGTCGGAGAGGGCCTCGGTGGCGGCGGCGAAGCGTCCGGCGGCCAGCGCGCGCATGCCGTTCTCGCGGCGGGTGCGGAAGCGGAAGACGTCGCAGGCGCTGTCCTCGACCACGATGCGGTAGCCGGTGCCCATGTGCTGGAGCATGGTCCGGGCGTCGATGCCGCCGTCGCGCAGCGGCTTGCGCAGGTTGGAGACGATGGCGTGCAGGCTGACCCGCACGTCGGGCGGCGGATTGTCCTCCCAGACGGCGCTGGCCAGCGCGTCCACCGAGACCGGCCGGTTGGCGTTGATGGCCAGGTAGGCCAGCACCGCCCGCTGCTTGGGCCCGCCCAGCTGCTGCGCCACCCCGTCGATGGTCAGCTGCACCGGACCGAGCACGCCCACCCGCGCTCGCACCCCATCCATCGCCGACCTCCCGCCGGGCCCGATTTCTCGCCCGTCACTGTAACTTCGCACGGCCGCCCCCGCCCTTCGCATCCACCGAATTCGTCTCACCGAACTGGTCGGTCCCCGTCGCGATTTCGTTCCATCGGCCGGGTACTCAGAAGCATGCACCGGTGCGGGCGGCTTTCGGGAGGGTGCCTGCACCCGTGCATGCGAGCGATACGAAAGTAGAAGGCGTTCAGTGGGTCACGGGTTGAGGTTGTACACCTCCACCGAGCCGACCATCGTCACCGGATAGTTGGCCTTCACCCAGGCGGTGATCTCCGCGCCGGTGGATCCGTTGGATTCCGAGCCCTGCCCGCTGGGTTGCTGAAGGCCCGGCTGCTGGCCGTTCTGATCCTGGCGGGGCTGGTGTCCGCCACCGGCATGGGTGTTGCCGCCGGGCTGGGAGTTGTTCGCCTGCCCCTGGTTCGAGGCGCCGCCGGGCTCGTTGCCCTGACGGGGGCGGATCAGCAGGTAACCGATCTGATGGTCGGCGACGTACTGCTGGAACTGGGCCAGCGTCGGGGACGGATCGCGGCCGCTGAAGCCGCCGATCGCGAGTAGCGCCTTGCCGGTGGTCAATTCGAGGGTGCCGACATCCTGCGCGCCGATCGCGGCCGCCGCCCAGCGGGCATCGCTGCCGTCGACGAGCGAGACGATCTGCGGATCGGCGACCCCGCCGCGCTGTCCGCCGCCGTATTGGCTGGGGCCACCGGCATTCTGGCCGGGACCACCGCGCTGGCTCCGGGCCGGGCCCGCGATCGGGCTGCCGCCATTGTGCACGCCGGCCACGGTCTCGAGGGTGTAGGCGGTGGGGCCGAGCAGCCCGGCCAGCAGCGCGAACACACCGATGGCGAGGGTGAACCGCGGCAGCTTCGGGGCGATCAGCAGCGTTGCCGCGGTGACCACCGCCAAGGCCATGATCGTCCAGCGCAGCCACGGCAGCCATTCGGGCGTGCGGTGCAGGAGTACGAACGACCAGACGCCCGTGCCGAGAGCCATGACCGCGAGGGTGACGCACGCCGCGAGATGGGTTCGGCGCTGCCACAATTGGGTCGCGCCGATGCCGAGGACGGCGGCCAGCGCGGGGACCAGTTCCATCGAGTAATAGGAGTGGAAGCTGCGGCTCATGTAGCTGAGCACGATGCCGGTGACCAGCAGCCAGCCGCCCCACAGCAGCAGGCCCGCCCGGACGCGGTCGGTGCGCGGCTGCCTGCGGGTCAGCCACAAACCGGCGATCAAGGCGATGAGCGCGGCGGGCAGCAGCCACGAGAACTCGGTGGCCAGTTCCCCGGAGAACAGGCGGGTGATGCCGGGCTGCGAACCGAATCCGCCGAAGCCGCCGCGCATCTGGGACGGATCGGGGTGCGCGCCCGGGGTGGGCAGGGCGGAGGGATTCGGCACCGCCGACGGCGTCGGCGCGGCGGACGGTGTGGGCAGCGTCGACGGCATGGTGCGAGGTCCGCCGCCACCCCCGTTGTGGTTGCCCAGGATCCGGCCGAGACCGTTGTAGTCGACGGCCAGCTCCCACAGGCTGTTGCTGGTGGATCCGCCGATGAAGGGCCGCGAGCTCGCGGGCCACAGTTCGACCAGAGCCACGTACCAGCCCGCGGACAGCACCAGCGCCGCGCCCGCGGACGCCAATCGTGTGATGCGCGTGAGCCATCCGCCCGCACCGGCCACCAGCACCACCAGCGCCAGGCCGGGCAGGACCAGGAAGGCCTGCATCATCTTGGCGAGGAAGCCGAACCCCATGAGCACGCCCGCGCCCACCAGCCAGCCGGTGCCGCTGGACCAGAAGCGTTGTCCTGGTGCGTCGATGGACCGCACCGTGCAGTACGCGGCGGCCACCAGCAGCAGCACCATGAGGGCGTCGGGGTTGTTGAAGCGGAACATCATGGCCGCCACCGGGGTGACGGCCAGCGCCGCGCCCGCGATGAGCGCGGCCACGGGTCCGGCCCAGCGCCGTACGGCGGCGATCAGCAGCGCGACCGACGCGACGCCCATCAGCGCCTGCGGCACGAACATGGACCAGGCGTTGAAGCCGAAGATCCTGCCGGACAAGGCCATCACCCACATGGCGGCGGGCGGCTTGTCGACGGTGATGGAGTTCTGCGGGTCCAGCGAGGCGAACAGCAGCGCCTTCCAGCTCTGGGTGCCCGCTTGCACGGCCGCGGCGTAATACCCGTTGCCCCAGCCCGCTCCGCCGAGTCCCCACAGATAGACGACGGCCGTGGCGATCAGCAGCGCGGCGGTGGCCGGTAGTTCCCAGCGCGGCCGCCCACTGTCCTGGGACACGTCACCGTCCTTGGGTACGGCCGCATCATCCGCAACACCGGTGATGGTCGACATGCCACCCGCTTTCTGCTGTTCCAGCCCGATTTCTCTGTCGTCGCGGAGCCTAGGCCGCGGGATTTGACCACAGCTTCGAGACGGCTGGGAGTTCCCTGTGAGGGCCTGAACTGCGGGAAAGGGGGCAGAAAAGCCGGAAGGGCACCCGCTGTGGCGGGGGCCCTTTCCAGGTATCCGGTCGTGCTTGTCAGTGACGGAGTGGCTCGAGCATGCTGGGGGCCTCGAGGATCAGACCGTCGGAAGGGTGAAAGCCGCCGTACGGACCTTGTCGCCGTGCTTGAAGTCCAGGAACAGGCGGTAGGCGCCGCGGCCGGGAACGGCGGTGTGGAAGGTGACGTCCGGGCCGGGCGCGGTGACGCCGTCACCGGGCTCGCCGTTCGGGTGCACCTGGACGTAGGCGAGGTCCCCGGCGCGCAGGATCACCAGGTGACCGTAGGCGGCCAGGTAGGGCTGCAGGTCGGTGACCGGCTCGCCGTCCTTGCGCACGGTGAGGGTGAGCAGGCGGCCCTCCCCCGCGACCAGGTCGCCGTCCAGGGTGACCTCGTAGCCGTCGACGGTGAAGGTGCGGTCGGGCTGGGGCGCGGCGCCCGGCCGGTAGTCGCCGGCGATGGCGAAATCCGCTCCGAGCGTGATGGTCCGGCCCAGGGCGCGCGGCGCGATATCGGTGAAGGCGCGGTAGGCGCCCGCCTCGGGAAGGTTCAGGCGGACCGTCCAGGTGCCGTCGGCCTGCCGTTCAGGGTGTACGTGCCAGAAACCGGTGAGCTCGCGCTGCACGACGATCAGGTGCAGTTCCTTATCGTGGATGGCGTCGAACTCGGTGACGGGCGCGCCGTCCGGGCCGAGGATGCGGAACCGGAACTCGGTTTCGCCTGCGGTGACGACCTTTTCGGCGAGATCGAGGGTGTAGCCGTCCTGGGTGACCTGGAGGCCGCCCGGCACTCCGGCGTCGTGACCACCGTGGGCGTGACCGCCGTGCCCGGCATGGTCGCCGTGCCCGGCGTGATCGGCATGGGCGGCGTGCGCGGCGTGGGCGTTGTGATCGGCGTGCGCCGCGTGCTCGGTGTGTCCGGCGTGCTCGCCGTGAGCCGCGTGGTTGTGGTGTCCGGTGTGGGCCTGGGCGGTCATTTTCTCGTCCCTCTCGAGTGCTTTCACTGCCTTACGAAAGATCAAGTTAATACCCCAGGGGGGTATCTGCAAGAGGGGTCTATGTGAACTGGATCACCGAGATGGCAGCCCGCGCGTCCAGTGCCGCGCGGGCAACTCCCCCGTCGCGTAGCGGGCGTACGTGTTCTCCGGCGTCACCGTGATGACATCGGTGACCGCCACCAATTCCGCGGGCACGCAACCGCCTTCGAAATGCTCCACGCTGGGCACGATCACGGCCTCCAGGGCGAGCCGCGAGACGAGCACCCGCAAACGATGGACCGGTCGGTCGGTCCAGGGTCCGAATACCACCGTTCTGCGCAGGTCATAGCCCAGCCGGTGGGCCATGATGCGAATCCGGGCCTCATCCCATTCGCGACGTTCGCCCGAAATGTCGCTCCGCAACCATCCGATGGCGTGGGGATCCGATGTCATGGCTATTCCTCAGGTGTGCTCACTGACGGCGACTGTGCCGACTTCAACGTTGGTCCGCCGAATCCGATTGATCGATGGCGTGCGGTGGGGAAAGTACGGGGCAAATCCGGGTCAGCCCGGCACGGCAAATCCGTGGAAGACCTATTCTCGGGAGAGGTCCAGCAGAGAGGCCGCATGCCGTGACCGGACGGAACGAGCTGCTCATCGAGGCTCGACTGCGCATGGAATCGCCCGGTGCGCCGGGGCATTCGATGACCCGACAGGAGTTGGCGAACGCCGTCAACGATCACGTCTTCCGGGCCACCAGCAAGCGCGGGGCCGTCGACGAGCGACACGTCGGCAAGTGGGAGCGAGGCGAAACGACATGGCCCAGAAAGCATTACCGGTCCGCGTTGCGGGCCGTCCTGAACGTGGCGACCGATGCCGAACTCGGGTTCAGCGCTCCGCGCCGCGTGGCGGATGACGCGGGCGTGAACCGCAAGCAATTCCTGTCCAGCGCGCTCGTGGCGACCACGAACGCGGTGTTGTCGAATTCCGCGCCAACCGAATCCGAGCTCATCGACACCCTGGCCGGGCCGACCGCCAACTACCGGCGAATGGAATCCTCGGTGCCCTCGGATCGGCTGGCGCCCGCGGTGGACGCGCACCTGACGCTGGTGGCGGGTGTGGTGCGGGATCGATTGCGCACCTCCGGCGGATTCCGGGCACTGTCCGAGATCGCCGGACTCGCAGCATGGCTGGCGGCCGACCGCGGCGACGACGCGGCAGCGCGGCGGCGGTACGTGGAGGCCATCCGGCATGCCGAACGGACACATCATCCGCTGCTCGTCTCGTACATGACGGCGAGCCTCGGGCACTACGCGGTCGAAACGGGTGACGGCCGAGCGGGTTTGACCTTGTTGCGGACCGCGGCCGGGCAGTTGGGGTCCGATGCTCCCGACAGCGCCGGGGCGTGGATGTCGTCGCTGCTGGCCGTCGCCTACGCCGAGTCCGGTGATCGGGCGGGGGCGCTGGGCGCGTTGCGGCGGGCCGAGCGGCTGGTGGATCGGCAGCGCGGGGAACCGCGGTGGCCGTGGGTTTTCGTGTTCGACGGACCCAAGGCGGCTCGGTATCAGGCCAGTGCGCTGGCCCGGCTGGGCGATCACCGGGCGGCGCGGATCGCGTTCGAGACCGCGGACGCCGCGTTCACCGCGGAGAAGCCGCGGGCGCTGGCCAAGGTGGAACACGCGCGGGTGCTGGCCCGCGGCGGCGACATCGAGGCGGGCTGCGGGCTCGCGGCCCAGGCGCTGACCGTGGGGATCGCCTATCACAGCGAGCGAATCACCAGGCTGGCCAGAGCATTCCGCGCCGACCTGCCCGCGCGTACCGTCGAGGCCAGGGCGCTCGACGACGCCCTCGCGACTCTGTACGGACGTGACGATCGATGACGAGCGTCGCCATCACCGGGCACCGCGGCCTGCCCGCGGCCACGCTGGCGCTGGTGGATCGGGCGCTGCGGCTGGAGATCGCGGCGCGCGTCCGGCCGGGCGGGCCTGGGCTGACGGGTGTGAGTTGTCTCGCGGACGGCCCGGATTCGCTGTTCGCCCAGGCGATTCTGGATGTGGGCGGGCGGTTGATCGCCGTCGTTCCGGCCCGGCGTTATCGTGCGAGCCTGCCCGCGTTCCATCGGCCCGCGTACGACCGGCTACTCGCCGCGGCGGATCGGGTGATCGCCCTGGATCGGGAGGAGTCGAATTCGGCGGCGCATCAGGCCGGGAGTCTGCGCATGCTCGACGAGGCGGATGAACTGCTCGCGGCGTGGGACGGCTTGCCGGCGCGGGGTTTCGGTGGCACCGCCGATGTGGTGGCGACGGCTCGGGCCCGTGGGCTGCCGGTCACGGTGTTGTGGCCGCCCGGCGCCGAGCGTCCGTGAGCGCGACTTGACCTCAATAGCTGTTGAGGTACCAGGATGTCCCCGGGTCGCCTCACGACCCGCGCCCGCGGCCGCGGCGAGCCCGTACACCCCTCGTCGCGGCCGCGGGTTCTTCGGCGAGGCATGTCGCGGTGCCGCTCGGACGCTCCCCAGCCGGGGCGGCGTAGGGTCGGTGGCGATCGTTCAGCTATCCCGTAGCCGCACCGTGTGATTCGCCGGTGGGAGAGGACGTAGCAATGTCGACCGGGGAAACCGTGATCGTCGCCGTGGACGAATCGGCAGGCTCCGCCGTGGCCTGGGCCGCGCACACCGCCGCCCTGCACCACGCGCCGCTGCACCTGCTGCGGGTCCTGGAGATCACCCCCGATCAGGGTCTGGGCCTGGGGACCACGATCACCACCCAGGACTACGACCAGCTGGAGGAGCACGGCACCTGGCTGCTGCAGACCGCGGCCCAGGCGGCCTCCGAAGCCGCTCCCGGCCTCACCGTCACCACCGAACTGACCACCGGCGCGGTCGTTCCGACGCTGCTGGAGCGCACCCACGCGGCCCGCATGCTGGTCGGCGGCGCCCGCGGCGGCGGCACCCTGCGCCGCGCCTTGCTCGGCTCGGTCAGCTCGGTCCTGGCCCGCCGCGCCCACTGCCCGTTCGTGGTGGTCCGCGACGGCGTCCCGCTACCCCCCGATCTCCCGACCCGCCCCATCCTGGTCGGTGTGGACGGCACCCGGATCAGCGAGCCCGCCATCCGGGCCGCCCTCGAGGAGGCCTCCGTGCGCGGCGTGGCCGTCATCGCCCTGCACGCCGAAGGCGCCTCCGACGACCCCGAGATGGACGCTCTCGACGACTACGTCCTCGCCGAATCCCTCGCCGGCTGGCAGGAGCGCTACCCCTCCGTCCGCATCGACCGCGAAACCACCCACGACACCCCCGAACGCTCCCTCCTCGAGGTCTCCTCCGGCACCCAGCTCCTGGTGGTCGGCACCCGAGGCCGAGGTGGCTTCGCCTCCAAGGTCTTCGGCTCCACCAGCCAGTCCCTCCTGCTGTCCGTCCAAACCCCCATCATGATCGCTCCCACCCCCTAGCCCCGGCCTTTGTGAACCCTCCCGCGCCCGAATACCTGCTACCCGTACGAACGTACGGCTCGGTAGTCTGACCCAGACGCCCCCGTAGCCCAATTGGCAGAGGCAGCGGACTTAAAATCCGCACAGTGTCGGTTCGAACCCGACCGGGGGCACCAACCGACAACCAGGTCTGCGCAGGTCGCGAGTCTTCTACCGCGTCAACACCGTCGAGACCGATGGCGAACGCCGAGGCCGGATGGTGTCGGTTCGACAATTTGTACCGGGGCATAACCAGCGACCGTCGGCACGCACTGCACCTCGGCTCACCCACATCGACCGGACAGTCGGCGCTCCGCCCTATATGTCCCCGGAACAGTCTCTGGGGCAAGCGGTTATGGCGGCCTCCGATATCTACTCCCTAACCGGAGAACGCTCGCGGCGGTCAGGATTCTGCAGCCGGTTCAGCCATGATCCGCCCGAACGGGACGGAGCGATCTTCCCAGGTCGCCTGACGAATCGGCGGCATCGAGAACGGCCGGGTGAGCGGGTCGCGTGAGTCGACATGACGCTCGGAAGGTGGTTTCGCCTGCGCGCGGTCCGGTGCGCGAAAGATCCCGATGAATGGGATTTCCCGTATTTGATTCGGGTAGATAGCTGCTTCTGTGAGACGCGACACCCCAAATTCCGGTTCTTCGGCATACCTGAAGTGGCGTTCGCCACGATGAAAGGCATTCCCACCCATGCGAATCCGATCTCTTCGATTGTCCCTTGCGGTGATGGCGACCGCGGTCGCGGCCACAACCGCTACCACCGGCGTCGCGTCCGCCGATATCGGCTTCGGAAACTCCGGCAGCAGCTCCGGGAGCAGCGCCGGCGAAATGGTCGTCACCCTGGTGCGCCACGCCGAGTCCCTCGGTAACACCTCCGGCCTGATCGACACCAAAGTGCCCGGGCCCGACCTGACCGCGCGCGGCCGGACGCAGGCAGACAATCTGGCCACCCAGCTGGCCGACAAGAATTACGACTGCGCCTTCGCGTCCAACATGGTGCGTACCGAGCAGACCGCGGCACCGACCGTCGCGAAGCGCAACCTGAGCCTCAACGTTCAGCCCGGTTTCCGGGAGATCGAGGCAGGCGAGTACGAGGGCACCCCGGAGGCCCAGGCGATGTCCGGGTACCTGCAGGCGCCGATCAAGTGGCTCTCCGGCGACCTGAACGCGCGGATTCCGGGCTCCATCGACGGCAACGAGTTCGACGGCCGCGTCGATCAGGCACTGCTCGAGGTGCAGCGCCGCAACTGCGCCAACCCGGTGATCTTCTCGCACGGCGGCACCATCATGTTCTGGGCCATGATGAACGCGAGCAACGCCGACAAGAGCAAGCTCGGCACCGATCCGATGCGCAACGGCGGCCGCGTCGTCCTCAAGGGCAACCCGCAGAAGGGCTGGACGATTGTCGAGTGGGTCGGCCACCCGGACCTGGGCTGATTCACCCTTCCGCGCCCCGGATGTCACCGACACGATCGATGGCACCGGGGCGCAGTTGTCTCTCGACCCAGGGGCCCCACGGACCTGCTCACCTTCGAAGCCCGGTTCACCCAGCAGTCGGAATGATGAGCGCGTCAGCCGCCCGGCCGGAAGGCCCGGTGGTCAGTCGTGGCAACCCGGCGTGGTCGTGAGATGCCATGCGGCCGGAGAGATTTCGGTTGCGAGCTCGTGAGTCAGGGCGCCGGTCGCGACCAGGCGGTCGACGACGTGTTGCTGACGGATGGCTGCCAAGTCCGGGTTGGTCAGCGGGTCGTAGTTGCTGGGAGCCTGGGGCAGCCCAGCCAACAGCGTTGCCTGGGACCAGCTCAACTGGGCCGGCGGAACCCCGAAGTAACCGCAGGAAGCGTCCTGCAAACCGTAGAAGCCGTGACCGAAATAGGTGACGTCGACATACATCCGGAGGATCTGGGACTTGGAGTAGGTGGTGTCGAGCTTGACGCCGAGCAGCAGCTGTTCGGGGGCGCCCACCAGAGGATGGTCACCATGGAAATACAGCATCTTGATCAGTTGCTTGTCCAGCGTCGACCCGCCGCTCTCCCGGGAACCGAGTAGACCGAGGCCGCCGCGCACCATACCGAGGATGTCGATGCCGTGATGCCCATGGAAACGACTGTCCTCGGTGGCCAGCAGCGCTGTCGCGAACCGCGCCGGCACCGAATCGGACAGCAGCGCCGAATGCCGATCCGCTGCCAGATCCCGGACCCGCTGATCGGCGTCGGCAACCGACGGGGTGAGCGCCCACCCGGCAGCCACCACGACCCCGAGCACCAAGAACACGACCAAGAGCACTTTCCCCAGCCGACGCAGCCGGTGACGGCGCCGAGGCTTACTGGATTCCATAACCAGTGACCCTAAGCATCGCGGGTGGAGTTGCTTTGCGCCGAATGTGAAGATTCTGCGCGGATGGCATCGGCCTCCTGGCCGCTCATGTCATCTTCTCGCTACGGACCGCTTCCGCCGACGCCCTCCCGGGCACAACAGTTTTCGATGAAGCGTGGCGTCGGTGAGGGCCTCAGTAGGTTGCGAGTCCTCCGCCCTTGGCGTTCAGCATGGTTTCGTGAGTCAGCCGCTCGCTGGGACGGAGGAGCAGGGGCATGTCGCCGGCGTGCCACACCACGGACTGCACCACCTGCCGGTCTTTGAGGAAGACGTAATACCCGAAAGGCGCCGGATATTCGGCATCGATACGGGGTGGTAGCCCCTTCCAACAGGTGCCCGCTGGGGTTTGCGCGGTCTTGTTCATCCAGTCATCGTTGTAGGCTTCGGCGGCCTCGATCATCGTGTCCCAGTCGTCGGACCAACCTGCCGCGTGAGCGACCTCGCCGAGGCTGATGGCTTGATGTCCTCGCCCGGCGGTTTCGAGTTCCGCCGTCAGCGCCTTGCTCGAGCCGAGCGGCTGCGGCTCCCGGTCGAGGCGGATTTCGGATTGACAGGTTTTCGCAGCGGGCTTTGCCGGTTTGGCAGCACATCCAGCCAGCAGCGGAACCATCAGGATGCCGACAACGATCGTGGCTGGTTTCACTTACCTCGCACTCACTTTCCCTTGCCCGGAAGTGGGATATCCACTTGCTCGGGACTCCTCGTATCCGTCCAGGGAACGGTATTGCTGAAGGCGATCTGGGCGGGAGCCTGGTCCCCATTGGGACTGTGGATGACGACGGTGTCGCCCTTGTCGACCGCGGCGATGACCGCCGTCTTCAGGTCGTCCTTCGATGCGTTCATGTTCGCCAGACCGATCTGGCGGCCCACATCATTGTTCTTGAGATCCATCGCCTCTCGCTGCGGACCGTTTCCGCCGACGCCCTCATGGGCGGTGGCGTACTGCTTCGCCCAGTCGGCGCCGAACTCCTGGGTCATGCGCGCGTTCCAATAGGCATGCCGGGCCGCGTCCCCGTGACCGTCATCCTTCGATTTCGGATTCACTTCGGTGTACTTGTTGTTCTTCCCGAACTCTTCCGCTTCGTCCTTGATGTCGTTGAACTTCATGTAGTTCAACGGATTGCCCCCATACAGCGGGTTGCAGAGCTCATCCATGGCGGCCTTTTCCTCGACCGTCATCTCTACCGGTTGCATGTCGGGCTTGGACATTCTGATCAGGTTCAGCAGGGTCGAGTCGGGCCAGACAACGATCTCGGACTTCGTCGTGTCCACCTGATACTTCAGGAGAATATCCCTGAGCGCGGCGTCCTCCGGAATACCGGCCAGCACCAGCTTGACATCATCGGACACGTGCTCGAGTTGCGTGGCCAGGTCGCGCGCGCCGATCTTGTCGGTTGCCTGCACATCCCAGAACGCCTGCTTGAGACTCGCACCCAAGGTGAGGCATTCGGCGGTCTTCCAGGCGACGGAAGCCGGGTTGCCCCAATGCTTTTTGATGGTCTCCCAGTTCGAGTCGTATGACTTCACGTCACCGGTCTCGTCGTCGTAGAAGAGGTTGTACTCCGAGTCTTCGACGTCGTCGACAGCCGACTGCAAACTCTTGATATCCGATTGCAGTGCGGCGGCCGTGGTGTCGATCTGCTTGTGGATGGCATCGAGGACGTCACCGGTGGTGACCGCCTCGTTCTTCAACTTGGTCGACATGGTGCGGGCGGCACTACCGGCGGCCTCGCCGAAGTAGGAGTCGGAACCCTGAATCGCCTTGTCGGCATTGAGGGATTCGGCCTCGACGGTGATACCGGCGTTCATCGCATCCGCGCCGGCGAAGCGTGCCGAATCGAGCTTCCACCCGAGCACCGTGGAGATGGTGATCTTCTCACCGCTCACTTGATCCCCTTGAATCCGGCCACATTCGCTTCTTCCATCCCATCGACCGTGCCGGCCGCGTTGTCGGTCAGAGTCGCGAACTGGTCGAGCCTGCCTTGATGGAGCGCCACCACCCGATCCATCGCCTTCAGTACCAACCCGACGTTGTTCGCGAAGGCGGAGAACGGCATCGCGCCGGGAGCAGCGTCACGGTTGTGCTCGCCGATCGGGCTCAGTTTGCCGATCGCACCGGCATGGGTGCGGGTATCGGTGGCGAGCGCGCGCAACTTCTCGGGATCGAAGGCAACCATGTCTACAGTCCCACCAACAGCTTTCGCTTCATGAATCCCCCAGCACTGGCAATAGCATCGCTAACAGTAGCGGTCGGTATGTACTGCGAACAATCGGACGCTTGGTGTCGGTACAGTGTCGAGCAGTCGGGGGGAGACATCCCGGCATGGACGATCCGGATGAAAGGGTGCGAAGCACGTGGACCAGCGTCGCGCGCGGGCCGAGAAGATCGATGAGGCCATCGGCGTGGTCCGAGCCCAGGCTCGCGCCGCGGACCGCAGCATGGCGATCGAGGTGGACGCCTACGGGCGGATCACCCAGATCAGGCTGGCGCCGCACGCCGCCGCCGAGGGGACCCAGCAGCTCGAGCGGACCATCATCGAGCAGTACCGGGCCGCGCGCGCCGATGCGGAAACGCAGGCACACAAGGTGTACGAACAGTTCCTTCGAAACGAGAAGAAGGACGCCGCACCGGCAATGCCGCCGCAACCCGAGTGGGCCGATCCAGACGATGTGCAGCCGGTCAGGCTCTGGACCGACACGCGGTAGTGAACCGAGCCTCGGAACCGACCTGTTACCGGAATCAGCCCAGGCCATATCCGGTGCGGGCGTAGTATCTCTGCCGGGCTGGTAGCCCACGTCTTCGCATGCTGTCCGAAGTAGGCCTGACCGCTGAACCGAGAGCTTTCCCATCGAAATGATCTGACGGCACCTGCCATGGGAGAGGCGACCATGCTGCTCGATCACACGAAACAACACATCACGGTGGTGTCGCGGGCGTCCGGGCATCTGGATCTGTTCGCGATCGGGAACGACGACCGACCCGTCACGACCTTCTGGAGCGCCACCGACGGCTGGCGCGGCGAGTGGATGACCCTGCCCGGCAACACCCTCATCGACCACCGAACCCAACAGATCACCGCGATCGCGCGCCAGCCCGGAGTCCTCGATCTGTTCGCGATCGACAATCAGGGGCGGCCGATCACCACGTTCTGGAGTGCCGCGAGTGGATCAGCGGACAACCCGACCGGCTGGCGGGGTGACTGGATGGCGCTGCCCGGCAACACCTTTCTGGATCACACGACGCAGCGCATCACCGCGGTGGCGCGGAAACCCGGAAACCTCGACCTGTTCGCCATCGGCAACGACGACCGACCCATCACCACCTTCTGGACCGCCACCGACGGCTGGCGCGGCGACTGGATGACCCTGCCCGGCAACACCCTCATCGACCATCGGACACAACAGATCACCGCGGTGGCGCGGAAACCCGGAAACCTCGACCTGTTCGCCATCGGCAACGACGACCGACCCATCACCACCTTCTGGACCGCCACCGACGGCTGGCGCGGCGACTGGATGACCCTGCCCGGGAGCCCCTTCATCGACCGCCGGACACAGCGGATCAGCGCGGTGGCCCGCAAGCCCGGAAACCTGGACCTGTTCGTCATCAACAACAACGACAGGGTCATCAGCACGTTCTGGAACGCCACCGACGGCTGGCGGGCGGACTGGGTGACGTTGCCCAGCACCCTCGGCGGTGATACGACGCTGGTCCTCGACCACACCGTCCAGCAACTGACGGTGCTCGTGTCCAAGCCTTCCGGGATCATGTTCATCACGGCTGTCGCGCCCGACGGGCGGCAACTCGGCAACGGCTGGAGTCCCCGCGGTGGCTGGGGCCCATGCTGGGGCGCGGTGCCCGGGACCGTGCGGCTCGATCACCGAACGCAACAGCTCGCCGCGGTCAGCCGCAAACCGTTCCTCCTCGACTTCTTCGCCGTCGGCGACGATGACAAGCCGATCTCCATAGCCTTCAGCGGTGCGGGCGAAACCGGCTGGAGCAGTGACTGGTTCGCATTGCCCTCCCATTGACCACCACACCGGCAGGCAGGTACCGACCATGTCCGAGTGGAACGCGATCGACAAGAATCCGGCGACCCGCGCGATCGCCGTCGGGAGCAGGCTGTACCAATTGCATGACACCGGAGCGGTCTTCCGCTTCACCGGTCCCGCGATGACCGGTTGGGAACAGCTGGACAGGAATCCCCTCACCGCGGCCATCGCCGCGAATGACACCGACCTGTACCAAATGCACGAGACGGGTGCGCTTTTCGTGCTCGGGCCTGATGCCCCGCCTTTCACGGGTTGGCAGGCGATCGACGCCAACCCGATGACGGCCGGGATCGCCGCCTCCGCCGACCGGCTGTATCAGCGACATCAGACCGGCGCGATCTTCCGCTACACGGGAACGCCGTTCAGCGGCTGGGAATTACTCGACCGCAACCCCGCCACCGTCGCCATCGCGGCTGGTGGCCACGACCTCTACCAACTGCACGAAACGGGTGCGATCTTCCGCTACACCGGAACCCCGCTCACCGGCTGGGAACAACTCGACCGCAACCCCGCCACCGTCGCCATCGCCGCCGGCGCCAACAAGCTCTTCCAACTGCACGAAACGGGTGCGATCTTCCGCTACACCGGAACCCCGCTCACCGGCTGGGAACAACTCGACCGCAACCCCGCCACGGTCGCCATCGCCGCCACCGGCGGCGAGCTGTACCAGTTGCACGAGACAGGAGCGACTTTCCGTTACACCGGAACTCCTTTCACCGGCTGGTCCACGATGGGCCAGACCCCCACCCCGGCATCCGACACCTGGTGCACCGCGATCGCCGCAAGCCATCCTCCCGACTTGTTCGTCGACATCGTGTTCCAGCTCGCCGGATTCGGCCCGATCCTCGAATTCCGCGAGTGACACGGACCGACCAGGACGACCCGCGGCCGTTCGCGCTCAGGAGCAATACGCACTGATGAATACGAGCGGTCCGTAGAACCCTTGTGGGTGTTAAGGATTCGGTAAGCCGGGGCGGCGAGAGTTCCTCGCATGAATGGGAAGCGTGGGGCCGTGCTGGAAGCGGCCGGGGGCGTTGCGGGTGGAATTGCCGGGGCGGTAATGGGTTTCCTCTACCCGTGCGCGATCATCGTGCTTCAGCGCAGTGTGGGAATCACCGACCCGCACCGGCCCGCCACCGTCACGCAGGACGGGCCTGTCGAGTACGGCGTGGGCTCGGTCGGCTATTGGGCCAGCTGGATCGCGACGTTCGCCGCGATCATCGCGATCGGGGTGATGGGGTCGCGGTATCGGCACACACGGGCTGCCGCCGTGCCCGCGACCATGGCGTTCGCGATCGTCAGCCTTCCTCTGGCCCTGCTGTTCATCGCGTTCGACTTCGGGGGTGCGCCGCATCCGAGCTGATCGGGCGGGGTCGGGGGTCAGGCGGTTTGCTGGGCTTGCTGTTTGATCACGAGGGCGACGTGGAGGCGGGACGGGCAGTCGAGTTTGGTCATGACCTGGCGAAGGTGGTTGACGACGGTCCATTCGGCGATGCCGAGGCGGCTGGCGATCATGCGGTTGGTCATGCCCTCGGTGACGAGGCGGGCGATTTCCAGTTGGCGTTTCGTCAGGCGGGAGACGGGGGAATCGGGGAGTTCGGTGGGGAGGGGCGGGGTGGAGAGGGCGTAGGCGACGGCCTCGTCGATGTCGAGGACGGAGCCGACGGTGGAGATGGCGGGGTCATGGCTGTCGAGGGTGCAATCGGGGATGTCCACGTGGTCGGTGAGTTGCGGTAGGGCGTAGGCGTCGCGGATCCAGCGGGCCGCGGCGGACAGCCGGGGTACGTGGTCGGAATAGTGTTCGCCCGCTGCGTGATAGGCGCGAGCACAGCCCTCGAGGGCGACGACCATCTCGACGGGATTGCGGGCCGGGTCGGGGGTGCGCAGGGCGAGGCGGAAGACCTCGTGCGCGTGCTGGGGGGCGCCGGCGCGCAGGAGGGTGCGGCCGAGGACGGCGAGGAGGCCGAGGCGGTCGCGGCGGTGCGGCAGGGCGGCGATGCGGTCGCGCAGGGCCTGCCAGTCGCCTTCGCCATCGTGGGGACGGTCGACATGGACCAGCGCTTCGACCAGTGCGCCGACCTCGCGTTCGCGGGGTGTACGGGCGGTGGCGGGTGGGGCGCTGACGATCAGGGTTCGGGCCCGCTGCGTATCCCCCATCTCGTAGCAGGCCACGGCTAGTCGCCAGACTGCCGAACCGGTCGGCTCCACGGCCGAGGTCAGCAGGCCGACCGCGTCCGCGAAGCGGCCGGAGCGTAAGGCCCAGTGGCCCAGTAGTTCCCGGCCCAGCGCGGCCGCCGTCGGATCCGCGGTCTTCGACAGCCGGATGAGCGTCGCCTCCGCCCAGGTGAACGCGCGCCGCTCGATCCAGACGTCCTCGAGTTCGCGCAGCATGCGCACCGCGCGGGCCGCCTCGCCCTGGATCGTGAAATAGTCGATGGTCGCGACCAGATCGCCGTGCCAGCGTTCGGCGAGCTGGACCGCGGCGGGGCGACGGGCCGGGTCGTCGAGCATGCGCGCGATACGGGCGGCGAGCTGACTCATCCCCGCCGCGCGCATGGCTCGAATCCGCAGTGCGCGTTCGGGGTCCGCGAAGAGCAGCTGCCGCAGACAGGTGCGCGTGAACCCGGACATGACGTAGGTGTAGTGCCCGTTGTCGGCGACCGCGTGGTCGAGCAGGCTGCGGTTGACCAGGTCCGCGAGCCGATCCACGATGGCGTCGCGCTGCTGACCGCACAGCAGCAACAGCACTTCCTCCAGATCGGTGAGCACGTCGGAGGTGGCGATCTGCAGCAGCAGGTCGGTGGACAGCGGGTCCAGATCGCTTGTCCCCCACTCCAGGCAATCGCGGATGGTGCGATGCCGGGCAGGCGTGTCGACGAACGGCGACGGCGGCAGCGGCTGGCCGGATTCGATGCGCCGCAGCGTCCGCTCGGCCCCGAACCGCGCGATGGCGGCCGCGGCCAGTTCCAGGGCGAGCGGCACGCCGCCGAGCGCCGCCGCGATCTCCTCCACGATCGCGAGGTCCACGGATGTCGCTCCCCGGAAACGGGTTTCGACGCTGTCGAGCAGCAATCGCGCGGCTGGGCTCGGCGTCTCGATGTCCGGGGTGCTCGCCGTGGGCAGCGGATGCACCTGGAACAGGCATTCCTGGTAGAGCCCGAAGGCCCGGCGGCTGGTGGTGACGACGGTCAGGCCGGGACAGCGGTTCAACAGCGCCGGAAGCTCGTCCGCGAGCGCGCGAACGTGGCGATCACAATTGTCCAGGAACAGAATCGAAGGCGCGGCTCCGGATTCGGCCTCGATCGCGGACCACACCCCGCGCGTATCCGCCGGCTCGGCCAGATCCACCGCGACCACCCGCGACGTTCCGTCCTGTACGGCTTCGGCGGCCAGTCGGCTCTTACCCACCCCCGCGATCCCGGTCACCGTCAGTACCCGGACCCGAGGGTCCGCGATGAGCCGCCGAACCTCGTCGACCTGGCCTTTCCGCTCGAGTAGCGCGGGAATTCTGTAGCTGTCAGGCATCGCGAAGGCATCCCATCCGATCGAAATCCGGCAGTCGTCCCCCAAAGCCGCAGTCTAGGACCGGTTCCCGAGGTCCGCGCCTCGACAGTGCCCCCGATTTCACCGGCACGGAGCTGGCAGAAACTTGCCGGTGTCCCCGGGCACCGCGGGTGGGATAGGTTGTCCGGTTCGGCGCCGGATCAGTTCCCGGGCGCCGGTTCCGGGGTCGGGGACGCGTATCCGGGGTGCACGCCCGGGGTCAGGTCGCGAGCCGCGACCAGACGATCCAAGAGATCGGCGAGCTGCCGATATTCGTCGTCCGACAGTGCCGCGGTCTGTTCGCGTTCGTGCGCGAAGGCGATCGCGCCGAGCTGGGCGAGGAGTTCTCCCGCCGCCGGTGTGAGATGCAGTTCGTGGTTGCGGCGGTCGGCGGGGCTGCGGCGGCGTTCGATGAGGCCCTTGGTGTCGAGGGGGTCGATGAGGGCGACCACCCGGCTGGGGACGACACCGAGTTCGGCGGCGAGTGAGCGCTGACTGCGGCCCGGCTCCGCGACGATCATCCGCAGGATGCCGACTTCCGGTGGGGTGAGTCCGATTTCGGCGATTCGCTCCGAGAACCGTTGCGTGGCCTGCGCGCCCAGCTGAGCGAGTTGGAAGGCGACCGCGCGCATCGGGCGGGTCGGCTGCGCTCGCCCGGATTCCTCTTGCTTCGCTTCGGCCACGGCGTTATCGTACACGGCAGGCAATCGTTCACAGCAGAGAACGATTCATGCAAGAGAACGGAACCCTCCGTCATGTCTGCCGAATCCCCCGCCATCCCCAAGCCCGCGGCACTCGAGCCACCCCTGGGCAGTCTCGGCGTCGCCGTCGCCGGACTGTTCGTGGCCGGACTCGCCATCAGCACCATCCGCGCAGGTGGCAGCCCATTCCCATCACCCTTCGGGGAGGCCGGGGACGCGCTCGCCTACTTCCGCGACCACCCCTCGGCCGTGCGGACCGGTGCGGTGTTGCAGTACGCGAGCGCCATCCCATTGACCCTCTACACGGCGGCGGCCGCGGCCCGGCTGCGGCGGGTCGCCGACGGCTTCGGGCCCGCGCTCGCCGCGATCGGCGGCGCGCTCGCTGTCGTGTTCCTGATCTGCTCCGGACTCGTCAGCTGGGCGCTCACCGTGCCCGAGGTGGTGAACGATCCGGCTCTGGTCCGCGGGTTGCACACGCTCGCGTTCCTGTGCGGCGGCCCGGCCAACGTGATGGCCACCGGCCTGCTCATCGCGGGAATCGCAATGAGCGCCATGCCGCGACAGCTGCTCGCCCCCTGGCTGATCAGCGCCGGCCTGGTGATCGCCGTCATCGCCCTGTGCACCACCGCGGCGCTGGCCCTCACCGCGGCGGCCTTCCTGCTGCCGATCGCGCGCTTCACCGGCATGGCCTGGTTGATCGCCGCCGGATTCCTTATTCCCCGTTCGTAATTCACAGTTCCAGGAGAACCCCGGATGACCACCCCGATGATCACCAAACTGGTGCGGTTCCAGCGGCCCGAGCTGTCGCTCCCCTATCTGAACGGCATCGACGACGCCCACGTGGCCGCGCTGTTCGGCCTCGAATCCGACGGATATCGGTCGCTGCGCGAGGAATTCACGACGCGGGCGCGAGCCGCGGCGGCGGATCTGCTGACCGAGGACGCGGTCGCCGAACAGGTCGACCGGCTCCCGTTCACACCCGGCGCCCGTGTGGTAGCGCTCGGTGAGAGCAGCACCGCGGATCGACTGTCCTGGTTCGAGATCCTGCGCCACCTGCTCGAACTACGACGGCCGGGAGACGCGATCACCCTGCTCAATCTGGCGGTCACCGGCGCCACCACCACGAACACCCTGAAAAGCATTGCGGCGCTGGGGTTTCAACGCCCCGACTGGGTCCTGTGCCAGCTCGGCGCGAACGACGCGCAGCGCCTCGGCCCCGACGGGCCGCGTGTGGTCAGCGCCGAGGAGACGGCGCGCAATCTGGGCGTCCTGCACGACGAAGGGGTACGGCTCAGCGGCGCACGCTGGGTCTGGCTCACCCCGACCGATGCCGACGAGTCGCTGATCGCGTCCTTCCCGCCGTTCCGGCAGGCCGGAATCAGCTGGCGCGCGGCCGATCACGAGGACACCGCGCGGTCGCTGCGCGAGCGGCCGGAACCGGTGATCGATACGCTCACCGTCACCCGCCCCGACTCGGGTCATCGGCTCTACGAGCCGGACGGCGTGCACCTCACCCCCGTGGGTCAGGTCGCCGTCGCCCGGGCCGTGGTGTCGGCGCTCGCGGCGATGGCGTGAGGGCATCCCATGCGAATGACCATGATCGCCCTCGCTCCCCTGCTGGCCGCGGGCGTGTGCGCGACCCAGCCGACCGCTTCCGCCGCATCCGATGACGCGGTGGCGGTCACCGCCGCCCAGGTCGGCGATGCCGCGGTCATCACCGTGGAGGACGGCGTCCTCGCCCTGCGGGACGGGGTGCTCACCATCGCCGCGCCCGGCGGCGCCGTGCTCGCCGGAGCCGAAATGTCCTTCCGGGTGGACGATTTCGTCTTCCCGATCGCGGCCTCCCTCACCGACCGGACCGCGACGCTGGTCCCCGACCTCGATCCCGCCCACGCCGTCTACGCTCTGGTCGCGCTGCCGTTCGAGGACTCCGCCGGATTCCAGACGCCCTATCAACGCGAGCAGGCCGCCTGGAATCGCATGAACAGCACCATCGGCATGGGCGCGGTCCTGGGCACCCTGGTCGGCGGTGTCGGCGGGGCGGCGGTCGGTTGCGTGCTGGGCGCGGCGGTGGGCGCCACGGTCGCCGCGGCCACCATTGTCGGACTCTTCGGCCCGTTCCTGCCCGGCGCGGTGGTCGGATGCCTGGGCGGTGTGGTCGCGATCGGGACGCTGGGCACCATCGCCGGCCAAATGCTGGTGACCGCGCCCGTGGCGGTCCTGGCGGCGGTCCAGTACTTCACCACCATCACCGCTCCGCTCTGACGACCGGCGCCGGGTGTGCGGTGTACCTCACAATGTCCGCCCAGCTGAGAGTGGGTGCGGGCGGTCCAGGAAGATGGTGCCCGAGTAACTCGAGTACAAGGAGATTTCGTGGAACGCATTGGCGTGATCGGTGGCGGCACCATGGGTGCCGGTATCGCCGAGGTGGCGGCCCGCGCGGGCGGGTCGGTCCTGATCCTGGAGCGCGACACCCAGGCGGCGGACGCCGCGGTGGAGCGGATCGAGAAGTCGCTGGCGCGCGCGGTGAAGTCCGGGCGGCTCGAGCAGGCCGCCGCCGACGAGGCCCGCGCCCGCATCGCCCTGACCACCTCGATCGACGACTTCGCCGATCGGGAGCTGGTGATCGAGGCCGCGCCGGAGATCGAGTCGCTCAAGGCCGACTTCTTCACCAAGCTCGACGGCATCGTCTCCCCCGAGACCATCCTGGCCACCAACACCTCCTCCATCCCGGTGATCCGGCTGGCCAACGCCACCGCCCACCCGGAGCGCGTGGTCGGCGTCCACTTCTTCAACCCGGTGCCGGTGCTGCCGCTGGTCGAGATCGTGGTCACCCTCAAGACCGACCGCGCGGTGGTCGACAAGGTCACCGGCTACGCCCGCGACGTGCTGGGCAAGCGCACCATCGAGTCCAAGGACCAGGCGGGCTTCATCGTCAACGCCCTGCTGATCCCGTACCTGTGCAGCGCGATCCGCATGTTCGAGACCGGCTTCGCCAGCGCCGAGGACATCGACGAGGGCATGGTCAGCGGCTGCGCCCACCCGATGGGCCCGCTGCGCCTGTGCGACACCGTCGGCTTGGACGTCACCCTCGCGGTCGCCGAGTCGCTGTTCGCCGAGTTCGGTGAGCCGCAGTACGCGCCGCCGGTGCTGCTGCGCCGTATGGTCGACGCGGGCTACCTGGGCCGCAAGACCGGCCGCGGTTTCTACACCTACTGATTCACCCGAATTCGGCCGCCCGCACCCGGAGTGCGGGCGGCCGATTCGTGTCCGGCTGCGGGCGAACGAATTACGGTCACGAACTTGTCAATTGTCCAGCATGGTTGGTTTGTTATGCACTACCCTGACCCGCGATGCGCCGCTGACTTCCTGAAATCTGGTGCAGGAAACAGTGAATCGGTTCCGGAACAGCAAGGAAACAACCGTGCACGCACGCAGCCTCGTCACCGCCCTCGGCGCATTCGCCGCCGCCGTCACCCTGGCCGCCGGTAACGCGCAGGCCATTCCCGCGCTGGCCGTCGACAGCGCGCGAGAGACCAATGGCAATGCCGTGATCACGATTTCGTATTTGTGTACCGGACCGGCCGCCGCGCTGTCGGTGACCGTGCGGGCGACGCCCTATCAGGGGTCCGGGGTCAATGGCAGCACGCTCGCGCCGGTCGTGTGCGCCGGGCAGCCGCAGCAGGCCACCGTCACGGTCAATCCGGTCCAGCTGTTCGGGGAATCGGCCAAGTTCCAGTCGGGGGCGCTCACCGACGTGACGGTCACCGTGCTGGACCTGACGCTGAATTCGCCGGTCAACACCACCAAGAAGCGGATCGAACACCTCGGCTGAGCGAGACCGGTCGTCAGTACCTAATGACGACAGATTCCCGGTCGCCGCGATCTTCATAACGTTGTCCTCATCAAGTTCACACGAACCGAGGAGAACGACAATGAGTGACATCACCGAACTCGTGCAGCGCTACCTGGCCGCCTGGAACACCACCGACGCCGCCCGGCGGGCGGCGCAGGTCGCCGAACTCTTCACCGAGGACGCCGAATACACCGACCCGCTGGTGTCGGTGCGCGGGCACGCCGGACTCGACGCCACCATCGCCGCCGTGCAGGCGCAGTTCGCCGGGCTCGAGTTCACCCTCGGCGGGGCCGTGGACGCCAACCACCACATCGCCCGATTCACCTGGCACCTGGGCGCCCCCGGCGCGGAACCGCTGGTGATCGGCTTCGACGTGGCCGCCCTCGCCGCCGACGGGCGCATCGAGCGCGTCTACGGCTTCCTCGACCAGGTCCCGGCCGGACTCTGACCCACGACCGGCCGGGCGGCGCGCGATCCCCGCCCGGCCCTCCACCGAAACTTCGGTACGACAAGGGGATTCCCATGTTCTTCACCACTCCCACCGACGGCACCACGCTCGCCTACGAGGACTACGGCACCGGCACGCCGCTCGTGTTCATCTCCGGCTGGGCCCTGCCCACCGACATGTGGGAGTGTCAGGTGCCGTTCTTCCTCGAGCAGGGCTACCGCTGTGTCCTGCTCGACCGCCGCGGCCACGGGCGTTCCGACCGCCCGTCGTCCGGCTACGACACCGACACCCGCGCCGACGATCTCGCCGCGCTGCTCGAGCACCTGGACCTGCGGGACGCGATCCTGATCGCGCACTCCACCGGCGCCGCGGAAGCCGTCCGCTACCTCGCCCGCCACGGCGCGGACCGGGTAGCGCGAATCGCCTTGCTGGGACCCGCGATTCCGTACCTGCTCCAGACCGAGGACAACCCGGTCGGCGTCCCCGCCGCGATGATCGACGCCTCCACGGCCGACCTGCGCGCCGACCGCGCCCAATGGCTGGCCGACCGGGCGCAGGGCTACTTCGCCACCCACCTGGGCACTCGGGTGTCCGCGGCGGCGATCGAGGCCGAGGTGCAGCGCAGCATGAGCTGCTCCCCCATCGCGGCGCTCGAGGTGCAGAAGGCGGTGGCCCGCACCGACCACCGCGCCGATGTCGCCGCGCTGGCGGTGCCCACCCTGCTGCTGCACGGCCTGCACGACCAGTCCATTCCGATCGAGGTCAGCAGCCACCAGGCCGTGCGGCTCTACCCCGAGGCGGTGCTGAAGGAGTACCCGACCGCCGGGCACGGGCTGTACCGCAGCCACGCCGACCAGGTGAACGCCGACCTGCTCGAATTCGTCAAGGCGTGACGGCACCGCGATCAACGCAGCTGCGCGGCAATACCTTTCAATTCGCCACGGGAGGTCACCCCGAGCTTCGGGTACGCCTTGTACAGGTGGTAGCCGACGGTGCGGTGGCTCAGGAACAGCTGGGCGGCGATATCGCGATTGGACAGGCCCTCGGCGGCCAGGCGGACGATCTGCAACTCCTGCGGGGTCAGGCCGGTGGCGGTCGACACCGCCCCGGCCGCATCGGCGGCGGGGGCTCCCGCCGCCGACAGCTCGTGGCGGGCTCGCCCGGCCCACGGGCGCAGGTCCAGGCGGTCGAAGACCTCGAGGGCCTCGGTCAGGTGGGTGCGCGCCTCGGACTTGCGGCGGGCTCGGCGCAGCCATTCGCCGTACAGCAGTGCGGTGCGGGCGAATTCGATGGGACGGGCCTCGCGATCGTGGATCGCCAGGGCCCGGGTGTAGAGGTCCTCGGCGTGGTCGTCGTCGAGCAGGGCGCGGCAGCGCAGCACCAGGGCCTCGGCCCAGGGTTGGCCCACCGATTCCGCCCAGCCCGCCAGCTTCGCGACAGGTGCGGCGGCGCGATCCGGGGCTCCGAGCCGGACGGCGGCCTCGACCAGGTCGGGAATCGAGCGGGTGGCGCAGATGTGGTGGCTGAAGGGGACTTTCGTCAAACGCTCGAAGCGGGAGAGCGCGGACTCGGCACGACCGGCGCCGAGGTCGAGCAGACCCAGCGACCAGTGCGCCCAGGGCGCGCCGGGGGCGATCGATCCGGGGGTGTTCCCTTCCAGGCCCAGTTCGGCGTGCGCACGGCACTCGGCTTCATCACCGCGCAAGGCGTCGAGATGCGCCAGCACACTGCTGAGTTGGCGCACCCACTGCTGTTGGCCGGTATCGCGCGCGAGATCGCGGGCTTCGACGGTGGCGGTGCGTGCGTCGGTCAGGCGGCCGGTGAAGATGTCGGCCTCGGCGGCGAAGAACAGCACCGTCGGCAAGCGGCCCGCCGCACCCGCCGCGCGATGGCGGACGGCCAGGGATACAGCCAGGTCGAAGGCGGGACCGTCCTGGCCACGAGCCAGCGCCACGCCACACAGGATCAGCAGCACCTGGTCGGAAACCTCACCACGGGAACGGATCTCGGCGAGAGTTTCGGCGAGGGACAGTGGCGCGCCGGGGCCGGTGTCGAACAGTCTGCCGAGGAACCGCACGACCGGTGTCACGGCCGGCTCGTCCGTCAGGCGCAGGTCGCCCAGGCGCTTCAGCACGTCGGCCAGTTCCGGCTCGCCCAGGTACCAGCCGGTGTGGATGGCCTGCACCAGCATTCCCGCGGCCTGCTCCGGATCGTCGGCGGCGATGCTCGCGGCCGCGTCGATCAACAGCCGATGCGCGCCGGGGAACTCGCCCTGCCAGAACTTGGCCAGCGCCTGCACCTGGGAGAGGCCGGCGCGCAACGACTCCGAACTCACCTCGCGGGCCGTCCGCCGGGCCAGGTCTCCGGCCCGCTCCAGATCGCCGGATTCCAGCGCCGCCTGAGCGGCCAGCGTCTGCCGGCGCGTGCGATCCTCCGGCCGGTCGCTGAGCCGGGCCGCCCGATCGTAGGCGGCGGCCGCGGCCGTATGACCGCCGCGCTCACGGGCTCGCATGGCGGTGCGCTCCAGAGCATCCGCCACCTCGGCATCGGGGCCGAGGGCGGCGGCCGCCAGATGCCAGGCGCGCCGATCCGACTGCTCGGGCGCGTCCAGGGCATCGGCGAGGGCCCGGTGCGCGGCCAAACGCTGTCCCAGCGGCGCACGTTGGTAGACGGCCGCGCGGATCAAGGGATGACGGAACGTGATCGAGACACCGGTGTCGCGCCGCAGCAGATCCGCGGCCTCGGCGGGCGCGAGATCGTCGACACCCGCGCCCAGACTCGCCGCCGCGCGCAGGACGATCCCAGGTTCCCCGGATTCGTCGGTGGCGAGCACCGTGAGCAGCGTCCGGGTGGCCTCCGGCAGCCGGCTGATCCGGCCGTGGAAAGCCACGCGCAGGCGATCGGTCAGCGGCAGCGCGCCCGCGGCGAGATCGGAGGCGGCTTCGGTGGTCATGGCCAACGGCAGTTCGCGCAGGGCCAGCGGATTGCCGCGCGCTTCCGCGAGCAGCCGGTACCGCACCGCCGGACTGAGCCGTAGCCCATCCACGCCCGAGGAACGCCCGTCCACGCCGGACGAACGCCCGTCGGCACCGGAGGAATTCTCGGCGGCGCGGAAGGCGCGCTCGTCGAGCAGGGTGGCCGCGGCCTCGGGTGACAGACCGGTCAGTCGCAGCTCGGGCAGGCCGGCCGCCTCGAAGGAACCCTCGCCGTCACGGACGCCGAACAGCAGGACCACGCCCTCGGCTCGGAGCCGCCGCGCCGCGAACAACAGCGCGTCCCGCGAGGCGCGGTCGAGCCATTGGGCGTCGTCGACGACGACCAGCACCGCGGCGCCGTCCGCGTACTCGGCGAGCAGGGACAGCACGGCCAGGCCGGTGAGCATGGGCTCACGGCCGCCGGGACCGAGTCCGAGGGCGGCGGACAGTGCGTCGCGCTGGGGTTCGGGGAGGGCGGGTAGCCGGTCCAGCGCGGGGGTGAGGAGTAATTGCAGACCGGCGAACGGCAATTCCGCCTCGGCCTCGAGGCCGGTGCCGCGCAGCACCCGCAATCCCTCCGCACCCGCGGCGGCATCCTCCAGCAGCGCGGTCTTGCCGATCCCGGCCTCGCCGCGCAACACCAGGACCCCGCTGCGGCCCTCGCGCGCGCCGTCGATCAGCGCGCCGAGCGCCTGTTGCTCCCGCTCACGTCCACGCAGCGGCGGAAGTTGTTCGGCCACGGTCGTTCTCACACCGTCCATCATGGCCGGTCCCAGAACGGGGGCCGCCGGCCCGGCGGCTGCGGAAAATCGTGACCTGCCTCACCTTTCGATCTTTCGGGCAGTCATAAGCACTGGTGAGAGCACATATTCAGCATCCCGCTCAGCGGTGAGACACCCGATAATCGGATGAATTCTGTCGGACCCCGCCGGAATACTTGTCGCCGACCGATGAGTTGAGCGATCAGTACCCGTCTGCATCGATGTGGCACCCGGACGGCGATCACCGATTCCGCGGACCACCCCACCCCTCGTACACGAACACCCCGGAGGTTTACCGATGCCCGCCGACCTATCCGCGAGCTCGACCAAGCAGCGGACACCAACGGTCATCCGGTTGCTGGTGCTCGCGACCTTCACGGTGATCCTCAACGAGACCATCATGATCAACGCGATTCCGCGGCTCATGACCGATCTCCACGTGACCGAGCGGTCCGCGCAGTGGGTGTCCACCGTCTTCATGCTCACCATGGCCGCGGTCATTCCGGTGACCGGCTGGTTCCTGCAGCGGGTCTCCACCCGCCGCGCGTACGCCATCGCCATGGGCGTCTTCCTGGTCGGCACCGCGCTCGCCGCGGTCGCGCCGTCGTTCGCCGTGCTGCTGATCGCGCGCGTCATCCAGGCCGGCGGCACCGCCGTCATGATGCCGCTGCTCATGACCACGCTGATGACCGTGGTTCCCGAGCAGGATCGCGGCCGCGTGATGGGCAACGTCACCCTCGCCATCTCGGTGGCCCCGGCCATGGGACCGGTCATCTCCGGCGCGGTGCTCAATTACGGTTCCTGGCGCTGGCTGTTCGTGCTGGTCCTGCCGATCGCCGGTGCGGTGACCGTGTTCGGTCTGCGCAACCTGGAGAATGTCGGTGAGCCGCAGGCCGGTTCGATCGACTGGTTCAGTGTGGTGTTCGCGGGCTTCGGTTTCGGCGGTCTGGTGTACGGCCTGAGCAAGTTCGGTTCCGGCAGCGTCGCCACCCCGGCCCTGTTCGTGGCCGGCGGTCTGGCCCTGGTCGCCATCTTCGTGGTCCGTCAGATCTCGCTGCAGCGCAACGGCACCCCGCTGCTGGACCTGCGTGTCCTGCTGTCGGGCACCTACGCCAAGGCGCTGGTCCTGATGGCCGTGGCCTTCCTGGCCATGATGGGCTCGATGATCCTGCTGCCGCTGTACCTGCAGACCCTGCGGGAACTCACCCCGCTGCAGACCGGTCTGCTGGTCATGCCCGGCGGCCTGGCCATGGGTCTGCTCGGTCCCACCGTGGGCAAGATCTTCGACCGCTTCGGCGGACGGGTCCTGGTGATCCCCGGCTCGATCGGCATCACCGCCGCCCTGGTCGGCTTCACCCAGATCTCGCTCACCACCCCCTACGCCGCCCTGGTCGCCCTGCACATCCTGCTGATGGTGTCCCTGGCCGCCGCCTTCACCCCGGTCTTCACCCTGGGCCTGGGCGCGCTCCCCATGCACCTGTACTCCCACGGCAGCTCGATGCTCGGCACCCTCCAGCAGGTGGCCGCCGCCTTCGGCACCGCCCTGGTCATCACGGTCATGACCTCCCGGGCCACCCACCTGGTCGACGGCGGCGAGAACCCGCTCAACGCCCACCTCGACGGCATGCGCCTGGCCTTCCTGGTCTCGGCGGGCCTGGCGCTGATCGTCATCGTGATGGCGGTCCTGCTCCCCAACCGCTCCGACGCCCCGGCGCACGGCGAGCAGATCCCGGACACCCTGGACGAGCTCGACGACGCCCCGCAGCTGGTCAAGGACTGACCTTCCCGGCACACCGACAGCGCCCGCGGCCGACCGCCGCGGGCGCTTTCGCGTTCCCGCCCACCCATCGGACGGTCGGCATACGATGAGCAAACAATCGGGAATTGACCCGGTCAACCGGAGTCGGCCGGGCGACACTCAGGAGCCACCGATGACCAAATTCCTCGTGCTCTACAAATCTGACCAGTCCGCCCGGGAGCAGATGGCACAGAGCTCCCCCGAGGACATGGCGGCCGGAATGCGGGCCTGGATGGACTGGGCCGCCCGCGCCGGAGACGCACTCGTCGACCTCGGTTCCCCGCTGGGACCCGGTTCGGTGAACGCCGACGGCGGCATCGGCGGCTTCTCGATCCTCCAGGCGGAGTCCGGCGAATCCGTCCAGGCCGTCTTGAAGGACCATCCGCACACCGAATCCGGCGGCACCATCGAGGTTTACGAGTTCCTGGCGATGCCCGGCATGTGACCGGTCAGTGCACGCCTTCCATGTGACGGCTGATCCACGGGGACAGGCTCCAGACGACGATGCCGACGGCGATGGCCACCAGGCCGGTGATGCCGAAGTAGGCGAGTTCGTGGGAGGGGTCGTAGTACTTGGCGAGGACGCCGGACATGGAGGTGCCGATGCCGACCGAGAAGAAGTAGAGGGCCATCATCTGGGCTCGGAAGGCGTTGGGGGCCAGCTTCGTTGTGACCGAGAGGCCGATCGGGGAGAGCATGAGCTCGGAGACGGCGAAGGCACCGAGGATGAAGAAGACGATGACGAAGGACACCGATTTGCCCTCGGTGCCGGAGAAGAGGGTGAAGAGGAGGAACGCCGCGCCCATGCCGATGACGCCGAGGGAGAACTTGCGCGGGGTACTGGGGGCGCGCGTGCCGAGGCGGGTCCACATGACGGCGAACAGCGGCGACAGGGCGATGATCCAGACCGGTTCCATGGAGCCGATCCAGTTGGAGGGAGCGGTCCAGCCGAGGATGGACCAGGTCATGCGCTTGTCGGAGTAGGCCGACAGGACCGTGAAGATCTGCTGGAACAGCGACCAGAAGACGGCGTTGGCGATGAAGAGAGGCATGTAGGCGCGGACTCGGGTGCGCTCCACGGGGGTGACCTTGGCACTGGTCAGCATGATGCCGAAGTAGACGATCGAGGCGGCGGTGATGACGCCGGTGGTGACATTGGGCAGGTTGGACAGGGTCACCAGCCCGGTGGCCGCGGCGATCGCGACAATCACGGCGAAGGCGGCCAGGACGGCGATCACCTTGGGGATCTCGGTGCGCGGCAACGGGTTCGGGACGTCGCGGCCGTGCTCGCCGAGGTTCTTGCGGAAGACGACGTACTGGGTGAGGCCGATCGCCATACCGATCGCCGCCGCACCGAAGCCGTAGTGGAAGCCGATGTGGTCCTGCAGCAGGCCGGTGATCAGCGGGCCCGCGAAGGCGCCCAGGTTGATGCCCAGATAGAAGAGGGTGAAGCCGCCGTCCGCGCGCGGGTCGTCCTTGTCGTAGAGGGTGCCCAGCAACGAGGACGCGTTGGCCTTCAGACCACCCGAACCCAGCGCGACCAGCACCAGACCGACGCCGACGCCGGCCAGTCCGGGCAGGATCGCCAGTGCGATGTGACCGGCCATGACGACGACGCCGCCGTAGAAGACGGTCCGCTCGGAACCGAGCAGCCGGTCGGCCACCCACGCGCCGAGCACCGTCGACAGGTAGACCAGACCGCCGTACGCGCCGACGATGCCGAGCCCGGTCGACTCGGCCATGCCCAGGCCGCCGTCGGTGGTCGAGTAGTACAGGTAGTAGCCGAGAATGGTGAGCATCCCGTAGAACGAGAACCGTTCCCACAACTCGACGCCGAACAAATTCGCGATACCGATGGGATGGCCGAACAGGGTCCGTTCAGTGGCCGGTTTCGCGTCGTGTGCTACTCCTGACATACCGAGACCCTCCCATATGGGGCAATCTGACAGCAACCTCGTGGGTTAACTTACGTCACATTTTCCCAGGGGAAGGTCGGCCCGACCTCGGCATCGGATAAATGCCCTCGAATTCGCTTGAAGAATGGCCTTATCAGGCAATCGAAAGCGCGATGCCGTCCAGGATATCGTGCTCGCTGACAATCAGTTCGGAGATCCCGGCCCGCCGCGCCAGCTCATCGGCCAGCACCTCAGCAACCACCGCGCCACCGCCGATCACATCCACCCGGCCCGGGTGCATGGGCCCGAGCGCGGCCCGCTCGTCGTGGTTCATGCCGATCAGCCGATCGCACACCTGGCGCAGCTCCGACAGCGGCATCCGGGTGAGATGCACTCGCTCCGAATCGTATTCGGGCAGATCCAGCGCGACCGCCGCGATCGTGGTCATGGTCCCGGCCACGCCCACCCAGGTGCGCGCGCGTTCCACCGGCACCACGCCGAAGGCCTGCGCCAGCCGCTCGGAGGCGAAGAACCGCGCGGACGCGACCTCCTCGCGGGTGGGCGGATTGCCGTGCAGGCACCGCTCGGTGATCCGCACGCAACCGATGTCGGCCGAATACGCCGACTGCACACCGGCGGCGTCGCCGAGCACCACCTCGGTGGACCCGCCGCCGAGGTCGACCACCACGAAAGGCCCGGCGGCGCTGGACAGTTCCCCGACCGCGCCCGCGAACGACAGCCGCGCCTCCTCGTCACCGGTGATGACCTCGGCCTGTGCCCCGGTCACCACCCGGCCCAGCTCCTCGCCGGTCATGCCGAAGAAGTCCTCGCGATTGGAGGCGTCGCGGGTGGCGGAGGTGGCGACCATCCGCACCCGGGTCACCCCGTGCTTCAGCATCAGGTCCACGTAGTCGCGCAGCGCGGCCCGGGTCCGTTCGATCGCTTCGGGATTCAGCGCGCCGGTCGCGTCGACGCCCTGCCCCAAGCGCACGATCCGCATCTCGCGGTGCACGTCGGTGAGGTGCGGCGCGCCCGCCTCGTCCCGGGTGGCGTCGGCGATCAGCAGACGAATCGAATTGGTGCCGCAGTCGATCGCCGCGATCCGCCCGTGTCCTTCGGCCGCCGTGTCTCCGGCAGCCGCCGAGCTCTGGGCGAATTCCGCATTGCTCATCAGTGACCTCTGAATTCGAGTGGTGCCGAACGACTCCGGCGGACGCGCCGGGTCAGGCGTCGCCGGTGGCCGAATCGGTGCGGTACTGGTCGTATTTCGGCCAGTCGGCGGGGATGGCGGTGCCGCGCAGGCCGTGGTCGGCCGCCAGGGCGACGGCCTCGTCACCGAGCGTATTGAGCCCCGGCCCCTTGGCCAAGGAATGCGCGATCAGGACATGCAGGCACTTCACCCGGTCGGGCATGCCACCCCCGGCGAAGTCGGTGCCCAGGTCCTCGATGGCATTGCGTTCGGCCAGGTAGCTGTCGTACGCGGCGCGATAGGCGGCGGCCAGTTCCGGATCGCGGGTGAGGCGTTCGGACATGTCGCGCATCAAGCCCGTGGTCTCGAGCCGGCTCGCTTCGGCGGTCAGCCGCGGGTCGGTCAGGTAGTACAGGGTCGGGAAGGGCGTGCCGTCGGGCAATTTGGGCGCGGTCTTCACGACCGCGGGCAGGCCGTCCGGGGTGTGGTACGCGATGGCGAGCACGCCGCGCGGAGCCCGGCCCAGTTGCTCGGCGACGATCGCGAGATCGCGCTCGCTGGGTTCGTTCTCGGCTGCGGTCACCTGGGTTGTCCTTCCTCGGAGGGTACGGGCGGCGGGGGCGGCGCCGGAGTGGTGGTGGGTGCGGGGGCGGCGACCGGTTGCGGCGACGAGATGCTGTGCCACACCTGCGTGTACCAGGGGTCGGGCTCCCGCGGCTTGGCGGGCTGGGTCGGGATGGCCGGCTGCTCGATCTCGGGGATCTGCACGATGTAGGGGGTGTCCCCCGGCATCACCAGGCGCAGGCGGTCCCGGGCCTCGGCCTTGATGTAGTTCGGATCCTGTTGCTGCGCACGGCGATCACGCAGGACCGAGACGTCCTCTTCCAGCTGACGGTGCTGGGTGGCCAGTTCGGCGGCATCGGCGCGCTGGGTGAAGTAGGTGCGCAGCGGGACCGCCAGGGTGAGCGCCAGGCCCGCCAGCACCGCGGCCAGCAGGACCGCGCGCCCCGTGGACAGGCCCAGGATCTTGCGTTCGTGCCGTTCGGAATTCGCGGCGGGCGTGGTGCGGCGCTTGGCCGTGGCCTTCACCGCCGCCGTCCGGGTCTTGCTCGCGGTCTTGGGGACCGCGCCCGACTTGGACGCCGCGGTGGCGGTTTCGGTCCGCTTCCCGCCCGAGGCGGTCTTGGACCGGGTGGAGCGCGACGGGCGCCGGTCACTTCGTCCCGCAGGACTGGTACCGCGCGCCCGTCGCTCCGTCATCTCACACCTCGAAAGTCAGCTGATCGATTGCCTTCTCAGCCTTCGACTATGTCAGCCTTCGAACGCGAAACGCGGGAAGGCCGCGTCACCGGCGTAGCGCGCCGAGTCGCCCAGGGCGTCCTCGATACGCAGCAGCTGGTTGTACTTGGCGACCCGCTCGGAGCGAGCCGGGGCGCCGGTCTTGATCTGGCCGGAGCCGACGGCCACGGCCAGGTCGGCGATGGTGGTGTCCTCGGTCTCGCCGGACCGGTGGCTCATCATCGTCTTGTAGCCGTTGCGGTGGGCCAGCTCGACCGCGTCCAGGGTCTCGGTCAGGGTGCCGATCTGGTTGACCTTCACCAGCAGCGCGTTGGCCGCGCCCTTGGCGATGCCCTCTTCCAGGCGGTCCGGGTTGGTGACGAACAGGTCGTCGCCGACCAGCTGCACCTTGTCGCCGATCTGGTCGGTCAGCGCGACCCAGCCGTCCCAGTCGTCCTCGGACAGCGGGTCCTCGATCGAGACGATCGGGTACGCGCCGAGCAGGCCGGCGTAGAAGTCCGACATCTCGGCCGCGGTGTGCAGCTTGCCCTCGAACTTGTAACCCTCACCGGTGGTGTAGAACTCGGTGGCGGCCACGTCGAGCGCCAGCGCGATCTCGCTGCCCAGCTTGAAACCGGCCTTCTCGATCGCGGAGACGATCAGGTCCAGGGCGGCGCGGGTGTTGGCGACCGACGGCGCGAAACCGCCCTCGTCGCCCAGGCCGGTGGACAGGCCCTGAGCCTTCAGCACCGACTTCAGCGTGTGGTAGACCTCCGCACCCCAGCGCAGCGACTCCTTGAAGGTCGGCGCGCCGATGGGGGCGATCATGAACTCCTGGACGTCGACGCCGGAGTCGGCGTGCGCGCCACCGTTGAGGATGTTCATCATCGGGACGGGCAGCACGTGGGCGTTCGGGCCGCCGACGTAGCGGAACAGCTCCAGGCCCGAGGACTCGGCGGCGGCGCGGGCCACGGCCAGCGACACGCCCAGCAGAGCGTTGGCGCCCAGGCGGGACTTGTCCGGGGTGCCATCCAGATCCAGCAGGGTCTGGTCGACGGTGCGCTGTTCGACGGCGTCGAGACCGATCACGGCCGGGGCGATCTCGTCGAGGACGCCCTCGACGGCCTTCTGCACACCCTTGCCCTGGTAGCGGTCGCCACCGTCACGCAGCTCGACGGCCTCGTGCTCACCGGTGGACGCGCCGGAGGGCACGGCCGCACGGGTGAGGGTGCCGTCGTCGAGAGCGATCTCGACCTCGACAGTGGGGTTGCCACGAGAATCCAGGATCTCGCGAGCTCCGACCTGTTCGATGATGGCCACGAAACGACACTCCTTCGGCTGCTGACTCGGCAGGTCGCACGGCTGTCGCCGTGCTGCCGAAAAGCCTAGCAGTGTTGAATTTGCCCCTCCGCTACGCTCCGGGGCCGGTTCGCGGCCCCTGCGGCCTCGACTTTTCCCTCCTCCGCTTCGCTCCCCCGCTCCAAGGCGGAGGTCTATCCAGCCGCAGTCCGGAATCGAGACGGGCCGCGAACTCCAGGTGTCAGACGGTGCGGCCCACGCTGTAGGCGGCGGCGCGATACCGGACGGTATTCATGTAGCTGGTGGATTGGTTGTAGGTGAGCAGGGCCTGCTGCCAGCCGGGCGCGGCGGTCAGGTCGCCACCCATGGCGCAGAGGTAGCGGGCGGCGGTGAGGGCGGCGTCGTCGATGTTGTCGGGATCGATCTTGCCGTCGCCGTTGGCGTCCACGCCCCAGCGCTTCCAGGTCTCGGGGATGAACTGGAACGGGCCCATGGCGCGGGCGTAGACCGGGTTCGCGTCGGTGGCGCCGACATCGAGGATGCGGGCGCGGCCCGGCGAACCGTCCAGGGCCAGGCCGCGGATCGGGGGCGACACCGTGCCGTCGTCGGCGATGCGGGAACCGGCGTGGGTGCCGTGCTGACTCTCGACGCTGGCGATGCCCGCCAGGGTGGTCCAGCCGATCCCGCATTCGGGCTTGGAGCGGGCCAGCACCGCGGCCGCGTACCCGTACGCCTCGAGCGCGAGCACCGGGATGCCGGTCGATTCGCGCTGTTCCTTCGCCCAGTCGCGGAGCTGAATCGCGGTGCGGCCCGGGGCATCCAGATCGATCGCGGGCACCGGTGCGCCTGCTCGGGGCGGCATGTCGTCGGGCACCGGGGTGAGATGGGTTGTCCCGCAACCGGTCAGCACGAGGAGAGCGACGGCCGCGCCCACCAGGCCGGCGCGGGTCAGCGGGGCTCGGAGGCCGGCCATTCGGATACGCACACCGTTCATCATCCAGATGGATCGGCGCGCAGGCGAGAAACGTCAACGCGGTTCGCCCGAACGAGGCCGATTCGATTACCCTCCGCGCGGGCATCCTATACCTATTCGCTATTTCTACGACACACCCTTAGGTAAGCCTTGCCAAAATTCCGCGGGGGCAATACCGTCTTCGGTCGAGCCAAGATCACCATGCCCCCGCCCACGCCAGGAAGGCCCTTCCGTTGGTGAAAAGCGTTCTCTCCGAACGTAAACCGCTCCACCCCGAAAAGCTCGAACCATTCGAGCGGCGCGACCTGCCGGAATCCGCGACCCGCGCGATCCGCTACCTCGCCGCTGAGATCGCCGTCACAGTCGGCGCTACCCCCGCGATTGCGGCCACCCTCTCGCATCCGGTCCTGTTGCGCCACATCGACGCCAAATACGGCAGGCTGCCCGACGTCGTGCACGAGGCCATGCGCCCGCCCACCACGTCCGCGGGCGTCGCGGTCATCGGCCGGCTACCGATCGACGAGGACGCGCTCGGCCCGACCCCGTTCAATTGGGAGGAGGCCGCGGCCTGGGCCGGAGACCGGTCGCGGCGGTCCACCTCGTTCGAACTCGACATCGCCCTGCTGCTGCTGGCCCGGTGCGCCGGTGAGCCGTTCGGCTGGCAGGGACAGCAGGCCGGGCGACTGGTCAACAACATCCTGCCCACTCCCGGGCACGAGCACGAGCAGTCCGGGGCCAGCAGCACGGCACTGCTCAGCCCGCACACCGAGGACGCCTTCCACCCGCGGCGCGCCAACCTGCTGATGCTGAGCTGCCTGCGCAACCCCGACCGGGTCGCCACCACCGTGTCCTCGATCCGTCAGGTGGAACTCGATGCGGCGCAATGGGACATCCTGCGCGCCGCCCGGCTGCCGATCCTGCCCGACGTCTCCTACGGCGCCGACTTCGGTGAGGAGACCGCGCCGCCGATCCCCACCGTCGGGGCCGACGCCGACGGGCCGACACTGCGTTTCGACCCCGCGTACACCCCGCTCGACCAGGCCGACGACGAATTTCGTTGCGCCTACCAGCATTTGACCGGCGAATTGCACCGGGTAAGTCGCGCGGTCGCTTTGGCTCCCGGCGAGCTATTGCTGGTGGACAATGATTCCGTGGTCCACGGCAGGGTGCCTTTCGCGCCGCGTTACGACGGCACCGACCGCTGGCTCAAGCGGGTGAATATCCGTCTGCCCCAACGCCGCCGCGCCGCCGCCGAAGCCGAGGAGGACGGCTACGGCCAGCGCGTCGTCGCCCCCTTCAGCACGACCAGAGGACAGCACCCGTGAACTATCGCCCCACCCCGCTCCGGGTTCTCAGCCGCAGCGACCTGGCGGATGTCCCGATCAGCCCCGCCGAGGTGGTCCGCGCGGTCGAGGACGCGTATCTCGCACTGGCGGGCGGCGATTCGGACAACCCGCGGAAGCTGAGCGTGGCACACCCGGACGGCTGGTCGGTCGCGTACGCCATGCTGGGCCGCGACGGCCGCCGCCGGGTGGTGGCGATGAAAACCAGCTACAAGTTCGACCCGCACCACGACCGCTCCAACAAGCGGTATTTCACCACCATCTCGCTCTACGACGACTCCACGGGAACACCCATCGCGCTGATGGATTGCGCCCGCGTCGGCGCGCTGCGCACACCCGCGGTCTCGGCTCTGCTGGTACGCGAATGCGTCCGGCCGGGTGCGCGCAGCGCGCTGCTGATCGGCACCGGCACCCAGGGGCGCAACGCGCTGCCCCACCTGCTGGCGGCGAACCCGCAACTGAACCGGCTCATGCTCTACGGCACCCACCCCGAAGGCCTGGAAGCCGTGTATCGGCAACTGCTGCACCACCATCCGCACGCGGAACTGGAGACCGTCGACGACCCCAACGCGGCGGCGCGGGAGGCGGACGTCGTCCTCGCCACCGCGGGTCCGGGTACCGAGGTCGCCATCGACTCCGAGGATCTCGCGCCCGGCTCGACCGTGGTGCTGGTCGGCTACGGCCTGGCCCCCTCCACCCTGGTGCACGCCGATCGCGTGATCGCCACCAGCGCCGAGCAGATGGCGCTCACCGGAACCGATATGGCGGGCCCGGACGGCCGACTACGCCGGGTCGACGCCGAGCTACCCCAGATCCTGGGGCATCGCGCCGTCGGCCGGATCTCCGATGACGAACGAATCTTCGTGTACAACAGCGGGCTGGTGCTCACCGATATCGCCGTCGCGCACGCGCTGGCCAATCGCGCCATTGCCGAGGGACGGGGCACCGAGGTTTCGCTCTGGGACTGATCGCCGGAATTGACCGGCTGGATTCGCCTCAGAAATTCACCCGAAACGGTTATTCGCGACATTGATCCAATCGATAACCGCTCGGGTCTAACGTTTCGAACGACACTCTCATGCATGTTGGCTATCGCCGCGCCCGAGGGGCAGCCCCGCGCGCCCGAAAGGAAAAATGTCCGCCTCCGCCGAGACCGTGGTCGCCCCTCCCGGTATCTCCACCATTACCGCCAGCCCGATGCCCGCGCACCGACACGCCTGGGAACAGGGGCTACTCGACCACCCGGAGGCGCTGCGGCAAATCGCCGGGCAGATCGACGGACCGTTCCACGTCATGTATCCCGACCAGGTCGTGGAGAACATCCGAGGATTCCAGCGGGTATTCGCCCGGGCCGGGGTGCAGGGCTCCGTCTACTACGGGAAGAAGGCCAACAAGGCCGACTGCGTGGTCCGTGCCTGCGCCGAGGCCGGATGCGGCGTCGATGTCGCCAGCGTCGACGAACTGAACGACGCCACCCGGGGCGGTATCCCCGGGACCGACCTGATGGTCACCGGACCGGCGAAGTCGGATCGGCTGCTCGAACTCGCGACCCGGGCGCGGGCGCTGATCGCGGTCGACGACCTGGACGAGCTCACCCGGCTGAGCAGGTTCCCGGAACCGAGCCGGGTCCTGCTGCGCGTGCTGCCCCCGGGCTCCACCAGCCGGTTCGGGCTGACCGAGCAGGAATTGGATCTCGCCCTCACCGAGATCGATCGGAACGTTGTGCACCTGCACGGCTTCAGTTTTCATCTCTCCGGCTACGAGGCGGCCCCGCGCGCGGCGCTCACCCACGCGCTGATCGAACGCTGCCGCAAGGCCCGCGTCCTCGACCATCCGATCAGCACCATCTCGATCGGCGGCGGCTTCGGCGTGGACTATGTCTCCGGGGACGACTGGGAGACCTTCCGCAAGGGCGTCAATCCGCGGTGGTTCCACGGTGACCGGGCCCCCGGCGCCGGCTCCTACTACCCGTATCACTGCCCCGTGCCCGGGCCCGCCATGCTCGCCGCCATCCTCGGATCCGACGACCTCGCGGACACGCTGCGCGACACCGGCATTCGGCTGGCGATCGAACCCGGGCGGGCGCTGCTGGACCGCGCGGGCAGCACCGTATTCGGGATCCAGGGCGTCAAAACGCGGTACGCGCACGGCGTCCCGTACGACATTCTCACCGCCAACGGGACCAGCCTCAGCCTTTCCGAACAATGGTTCAACAGTGAATATCTGCCCGACCCGGTGTTGTGGCCGCAACGCCCGGGAAATCTCACCCCGACCTGCGTCGGCGGGTCGTCCTGCCTCGAAGATGACATGCTGAGCTGGCGCCGGATCCCGCTCCCCCGGCCCGCCACCACCGATGATCTGCTCATTTACCCGAATACCGCCGGTTATCAGATGGACAGCAACGAGTCCTCATTTCACGGGCTCCCCATTCCGCCGAAGGTAGTCTTGCGAAGCTCGCCGGATCGACGACAATTCAATTGGCGCCTCGATACCGCTCTCGACGCGTTCTGAACCGTTTTCAGTCACCGCCCCGCGCCCCGCTCCAGCGACCTTCCCGAGGAGAAACACTCGATGCCGGTTATCGCCAGGCGAGTGTCCGAGCTGATCGGCCGGACCCCGCTGTTCGAGCTGGCCGTCAGCCCGGCCACCGGGACACGGCTGTTCCTGAAACTCGAGACCATGAACCCGACCGGGACCGCCAAGATCCGGATGGCCCGGGCCATGGTGCTGGACGCGGAGCGGCGCGGGCAGTTGGGGCCGGGCGGGCACATCATCGAATCGACCTCCGGCAATACGGGTTTGGGGCTGGCGGTGGTCGCGCGCGAACGCGGGTACCGCTTCACCGCGGTGGTCGACAATCACGCGTGCAAGGCCAAGCTGAACGCCATGCGGGCCATGGGCGCGACGCTCGAATTCGTCTCCGACGAGGGTGACGACGGACTGTCCACCTCCGCGCGGGAGGAGCGGGCGGCTGAGATGGCCGAGCAGACCGGCGCGTACTTCCCGGCGCAGCACGCCAATCCGGCCAATGGCGTCGGATATGTCGCGCTCGCCGGGGAATTGGTGGCCGACCTCGGGCACGTCGACGTGCTGGTGGCGGCGGTCGGGACCGGCGGATCCCTGTTCGGGACGGCGCGAGGGCTGCGGGAGAAGGGCTGCGATCCGCGGCTGATCGGTGTCGAGCCGGAAGGGTCCATCGCCTTCGGCGGGCCCGGGCACGACTACTGGCAGTCCGGCACGGGGACGCCGATCGGCGCCGAACCCGGGGTGCACGTGGACCAGGACCTGCACCTGATCGACGAGCGGGACCGCGTGAAGGTGTCCGACGTGGACGCCTTCGCCACCACCCGCGCGCTGGCATCCCACCTGGGGCTGCTGATCGGCGGGTCCTCGGGCAGCTCGGTGTACGCGGCGCTCACCCGGATCGACGAATTCCCCTGCCACTCCACCGTTGTCGTGATCATCAACGACGACGGCGAGAAGTACCTGGACACGGTGTTCGACGACGAATGGATGGCCGACCGCGACCTACTCGACACCGAACGCGAGGCCGCGGTCACCACCCTGCTCGCCGCCCACCGGCCCGCGGCCCGCCCCGACCCGCGCGAGCGCGCGGCCCTGCGGCACCTGCACTACGCGTTGCCCGACGACTACGCCGTCGAACGCGGCCTCACCGGACGTCCGCTGCGCGACTACGCCGACCAGAAGGTCCCCGAGGCCACCCTGATCCATCAGCTGGAACTGGCCGACATGCCCGCGCACGAAATCGGCGAGCTGCTCGCCGCCGGCGACTCCGGGCTGGTCTGCCTCGCGCTCGACAAGTACCGGCAGCGGCTCGAGGATCAGGCCGCCATGGTCGCGCAACTGCTCGCGAAACTCCGTGGCACCGCGCCCGTACCGCCCGGCACCCACACCATCCTGATGCCGGACACCGCACCCGCCGCCGATTCGGCACCCGGCTCCACCACCGGTCCCGTGCCCGCCGCCGGTTCGACCGCCGTGCCCGCAGCCGATTCGACCGCCGTGCCCACCACCGGTTCGACCGCCGTGCCCACCACCGGTTCGACCGCCGTGCCCACCACCGCGTGTGCGCCCGTACCCACGGACGGGGCTGCCACGAAATGACCGGGGCGCTCGGATATTCCGATCGACGACACCGGCATTCCGATGGGCGGCAACTGGCTTCGCTGGCCGCCCCCATCGCCTTGACCCAGCTCGCCCAGGTCGCGGTGTCCACCACCAATATCGCGCTGATGGGGACGCTCGGGGTGCGCGAGGTGGCCGCGGGCGGGCTGGCGCTGGTGCTGTTCAACCAGATTCGGACCATATGCGTCGGGCTGATCACCGGGACCGGGAATCAGGTGGCGACCGTGGTGAGTCGCGCCGAGAAACAGGGGCGGCGGGCCGAGGCCCTGGTCCGGGAGGTGGTGCGGTCGAGTTTCCTGATCGCCACCGTGGCCGGATTGCTCGGCGGCGCACTGCTGATCGGGCTGGGGTGGGCGTTGCGATGGCTGGGGCAGGACGCCGACGTGCTGGCGCAGGCGCGGCCGATGATGGTGGCGCTCGCGCCGGGACTGGTGCCGTGCCTGTGGTTCCAGGTGTTGCGGCAGTACACGGTCGGGATGCAGCGGCCGCAGGCGCTGCTGCTGGTGACGCTCGGGTCGGTGGCGCTGAATCTGGTCCTGGCGCTGGCGTTCATGCACGGGTGGGCCGGGCTGCCCGCGCTCGGGTTGACCGGGGTCGGCGTGGCGACCTCGCTGGTCTTCCTCATCACCTTCGGGGTGTTCTGGGCGATGGTGCGGCGGGATCCGAAACTGCGTGCGACGCTGCCGGTCCGGATGTGGCCGGTGCATTCGGCGACGGTGCGGGAGGAACTGCGGCTGGGGACGCCGATCGCGCTCACCTACGGGTCCGAGGCGGGCATGTTCTCGGTGCTGGCGCTGGTCATGGGGAGTCTCGGGGCGGCGGCGCTGGCGGCGCACAATGTCGTCTACCAGATCGTGTACATCGTGTTCCAGGTGGCGATAGGACTCTCGCACGGGGCGTCGATCCTGGTCAGCCGGGCGGTGGCGCGCGACGAGTACCCGCACGCGCGCTCGGTGGCGTGGCTGGCGCTGCGGTACGCGGGACTGGTCGCGGCGCTCACCGGGCTGGCGTACGTACTCGCACCGGACCGGGTGTTGAGGCCGTTCCTGGCCGACAGTGATTCCGCCACCGTGCGGTTGGCGCACACCCTGCTGGTGATCGCGATCGTGCTGCAGTTCTTCGACGCCGCCCAGAACATCGGGGTGGGATTGCTGCGCGGGCTCAAGGACACCAAGGCCGGGTTCCGGCTCTCGCTGGTGGGGTACTGGGGTGTGGGATTGCCCACTGCACTGCTACTTGCCTTCCCGGCCGGGCTGGAGGCGGCGGGTGTGTGGTGGGGGCTGACGGCCGGGCTGGCCACCACCGCTGCCTTGATGCTGCGGCGCTACTTCACCCTGCTGCACGCGCGTGAGCAGGAACATCCACGAGTGCTGGCCGGTAGCCTCGGGCATTAGCCCGACATCCAAATCTCACCTTCCCGCAAGCATGTCGTCACTGGGCACGGGCAACCTGGAAGAAACGGCTTTCGCTATTCTGGCGACGAATTCGGTCAGGGGCGCAAACCACCAATGCCGGGGAGGATGTCCGTGCACATCTCGCGAGTCGCCGAACACGCCAGGGCCGATCATGTCCTGTTCCACTTCAGCGACACCCATCTGATCGCCGCCGACACCGAGCTCTACGGTGCGGTCGACGCCGAGGCGCGGCTGTCCACCCTGCTCGGCCAGGCCGAGGCCAGCGGCATCGCGCCGACCGCCATCGTCTTCACCGGCGACCTCACCGACCAGGGCGAGCCCGGCGCGTACCGCAAGCTGCGGGACCTGGTCGAGCCCTGGGCCGAGCGCATCGGCGCGCCTGTCGTGTGGGTCGCGGGCAATCACGACGAACGCGGCACCCTGCGCGAGCACCTGCTCGACGAAACGCCGTCCGCCGCACCGTTCGACGTCGTCCACATGTTCGACGGCCTGCGCGTCATCGCCCTCGACACCACGGTCCCGGGCCATCACTGGGGTGAGATCACCGAAGCCCAATTGACCTGGTTGCGAGACGTTCTCGCCGAACCCGCCCCCTTCGGCACCATCCTCGCCATGCACCACCCGCCGATCCCCTGCGTCCAGGACCTGGCCGTCCTGGTGGAGCTACGCGACCAGCGCCGCCTCGCCGACGTCCTCGACGGCACCGACGTGCGCGCCATTCTGGCCGGCCACCTGCACCTTTCGAGCCACGCCACTTTCGCGGGCATCCCCGTCTCGGTCGCGTCGGCCACCTGCTACAGCCAGGACATGGCGGCCGCCGAGGGCGGCCAGCGCGGCCGCGACGGCGCACAGGCCTTCAACTATGTGCACATCTACCCCGACACCATCGTCCACTCAATGGTCCCGATCGGCCACGGCCCCACCGTCGGCAAGCCCGCCGATCCGGAACAGGCGGCCGCCCGTCTCGCCGACGCCGGCATCGTCATCCCGCCCGCGGCCCGCATCCCCCACGTCCTGCGCCGCCGGACCGAGGCCTCCGAGTCCGACGGCGAGACGGTTCTCTGACGGTCTGAACCCGAGCGCTGTTGGCGCTTTTCACACCGATCGTCCGGTGCGATTGTAGGAACCGCGAATCCAGCTGCAACCAGGGCGAACATCCACGGTCATCGCAATACCTTCGGCATCCAGGTTCGGGCAGCGAAGCCCGGCACCTGCAGGAAGGACTACAGATGACCACGAGCAAGCGGATGCGGGCGCGCGTCGCCGCGGCGATCATGAGCGCGGTGGCGCTGACCGGGCTGGCCGGCGTCAATACCGTTCGGGCCCAGGCCGATACCGCCGCCCCCACCATCCAGAACCTCGTCGACGCCATCAATTCCGGCGTGAAGACCGCCGGCAAGGCGCTCGCGGACACCGGCGTATCCAGCGCCCCGCACTCGACCATCCCCTCCGGCAACGGTCCCCAGATGACCGACGCCGTCGCCGCCTTCACCTTCTCCCTCGCCAATGCGAACATGGCCCCCTCCGGCGCCAACGACTGGAACTGCAAACCCACTGCCGCGCACCCCGAACCGGTGGTGCTGTTGCACGGGTCGTGGATGAACGCCTACGACGGCTTCGCCTACCTGTCGCCCCAGATCAAGCAGGCCGGTTTCTGCGTGTACGCGCTGAACTACGGCCAGGAGGGCCTGCTCCAGCAGGGCGGCCTGAGCGCGCTGGTGCCGGGCGTCAACGGCATTGCCCCCATGGAGGATTCGGCGAAGCAGGTCGCGACCTTCGTCGACAAGGTGCTCGCGTCGACCGGCGCGCACAAGGTCGACGTCATCGGCCACTCCCAGGGCGGCCCGGTCGCCGACCAGTATCTGAAGTTCGGCGGCGGCGCGAGCAAGGTCGACCAGCTCATCACCTTCGGCGCGACGCACCACGGCACCAGCCTCGACGGCATCGCCACCCTGGGCCGGCATCTGACCGACATGGGTTTCAACGCACTGGGATTCAGCCGGCTCCTGGTCGGTGAGGGCCTGATCGAACAGGTCGCCGGATCCACCTTCTACGCGACCCTCAACGCCTCCGGCGACACCGTGCCCGGCGTCCACTACACCAGCGTCGCCACCAACCACGACGAGATCTCCACCCCGTACACCGCCACCTTCCTGACCGCGGGCCCCGGCGCGACCGTGAACAACGTGACCCTCCAGGACGGCTGCGGCATAGACCTCTCCGACCACCTGTCGATGATGTATTCCAAGCGCGCGGTCTCCATCGCGCTGCGCGCCCTCGACCCGTCCGGCCACCCGAACCTGGTCTGCGCCTTCAACCCTTACGCCCTCTGAGCCCCGAGCCCGCATCCGACGCACAAGGTAAAGCGTCGGATCCGGGCCTCCACCGCCGACGGAGTCCGACCGACCGGCGGCGCGATTCGAGTAGTCGAGTACTCGCGCTGCCCCGGTACCCGACGACGATGATCAGAGCTTCCCTCGTGCACGACCATCGAGTGAGGATCGAGGATCAGCCATGACCAAGAACGTGCGCCTCGGCATCATCCGGGCTCGGCACAACTCCGCCGTCCCGGTCATCCCCGATGCCGCATGCATCGCCATGCTCATGACCGGTGAGCACGCGGTCCTGAAGTACTGGATCAACACCACCCGTGGACATCTGGATTTCATCGACTCACCGATGTTTCCGTGGGTGGACGTGACGCTGGGCGCCGACACCAGCCGCGCGGCACAGGCCAAGGCCGCCGTGGACGCGCTGCTCGCCAAGTTCCCCGATCCCAACCCGCTGGCCGGGCTGGACGGCCTGATCGTGCTGATCCATCCCGGAGCCGCCGGTTTCGGCGCCGGTGCCACCGGCGTTGCCGGTTTGCCCACCGCGGTCCTCTCGGCCGGCTTCAGCAATCACACGTTCATGTGCCACGAGACCGGTCACGTGCTCGGCTTCCCGCACACCTTCGGGCTGGACAACAACGGCACGGACTGGGACCCCAACGACGCCACGATCATCGTCGGCCCCGAATACGGCTCCCCCTACGACCTGATGTCCTCGGCGTCGTTCGGCAGCCGCTGGCTGGGCGCGGGGCCGACCTACTCGGCCTCGCCGACCTTCGCCGGACCGGCCATCGCGGGCTGGCCCAATCCCGGCGCCTTCTCCATGGGACCGCATCTGTCGCGGGCGAACCTGCACCTTCACCTGCCCGATGCGCTGGCCGGCCGGATCGTCGAGCAGGCCTTTCCACAGCCGGGCGCGACGGTCACGGCCCGGCTGGTGCCTGCCTCGGCTTCCACCGGTACGTGCCTGCTCATCCTGCATCCGCCGGGTGAGCCGCCCAGCGGCGCGGGCCGGGTGTACGTGGAGTACCGCATACCGGACGGCTGGGACGCGGGATTGGATCCGGTCGGCCCGAGCCTGTCTCGCTCCGGTGTGGTCGTGCACTCGCTCGTCGATCAGCCGAATGTCGGCCCGCGCGCCTGGTATCGCGGCAGCATCCCGACGGTGTCGGTGGACCGCGATGTCACCGTCGCCATGACCCCGCTGGTCGTCCGTACCGACAACGTCGACGACCACTGGGTCGACGTGGCCGTCACCGTCGGCACCGGACGCCGGGTCGACATCGTGCGGGGAAACCACACCGACGACATGGTCGGTGTCATCGGCGAACTCCAGCAGTCGAACAGCCCCTGCGGCGACCCCATCCGGAAGGGCTCGTTCGCGACGGCGACGACCGACCAGTTCGGCCTGCGCACAATAGGTTTCGGCGGGGTCGGAGAGCCCGTCGCACCGGCGGCGACGGTCTCCTGGACGGTGGGCGGCGTGCCGGCGCCAGGACCCAGCGGGAAGGTCGACGTACCCGTCGGCGACGTGACCTTCCCGATCGACTACACCATCGACCCCGTGGTGTTCGAGTTGCAACTCACCTCGCGGGGCGGGGAACGCTACGAAACGCCGGTCGCGGTCACCGTCACCGGTGACGGCGCCGGCGCCACGGCGAGCGCCACCTTCAGCGCCCTGGGCTGGTTCGACGGCATCCACCCCGATGACGTCGACGCCCTGGGCAACTGCCTGCGGCGGATCGCCGACCGCTACCGCGTCGCGCCGCCCCCGTTCCGCAAACCAAGTCCCGATCCGCCCTGGACGCCGCCGATGCTCCGGCGCCTGGCCGACGTGCGATGGTTCGACAAGGCGGTGCGACTGCTCGACGAGCTGCCGGGCCTGGAGGCCGAGGGCCGCAGCGCACTTCTACAGATCATGTCGTCACAGATTCAACCGGTCCCCACGATGCTGGATCGGCTGGGGGCGGACGGGATCGATTTCAGCGTGCCGGAAGCCGAGCTGACCGATTGGCTCGGCGACCCCGAATTCACGCCGTACCCGGCGATGGCCGAGGCGCTGCTGAAGCTGTTGGACGGCAACCGACTTCGACGCCCGGTGTTCCTGGACGTGATCGTCTTCAACTACGAGAATTCGCCGGGAAACCCCTCGCCGCGCAGGGTGGAAGACGTCGACACGCGCGTGCTGAAGGCGGCCGTCGTCGACGGGTCGAACGATCGATACGGCGAGGCGGGTTCGGATTTCGGCGAGCTGCTCAGCGTCCGATAGCCGAACCCCGAAACCGATCAGGGAGTCGGACGAGGCCATTCGATCTGGGTGGGGTGAGTCGGGCCGCCGTCGTCGTCGGTGGAGAAGTCGGGGCTGGGGTTGAAGAAGCCCCAGATGATGCCGAGGACCAGGATGATCCAGAGCAGGACCTTGCCGGCCTGGGAGACCAGGAGCGGGCGGGTCGGGGAGGCGGGGGTGAAGCCGGGCGGGAGGGCGGCCTCCGGTTCAGGGAGGGGGCCGTCGCCGAAGACCTGCTTGAGGTAGGTGGGGGTGAGCATGAGCCAGTAGGCCTCGGTGCGGATCTGGACGCGCAGGACGGCCGCGGTGGCTTGGAAGAGGGCGGCGGGCATGCGCCCGGTGATCAGCACGATCAGCCAGACGATCGGGGAGATGACCATCCAGCCGGTGGACAGCCAGGTGGCCAGCACCTGGATGGGGAAACCCAGGATGAAGCGGAACAAGACGGCCCAGCGGTTCAGGCGGGTGGGGGCCGGGAACAACACGCGCACCGGGTAATTCACATCGGTGTCGACGGTGAACGGCGGATACTCGTCGACCAGCAGGTACAGGTAGCCCTCGACCCGGGCCGTGTAGGCCAGCGTCCAGCGCAGGTAGTCGCCGCACCACTGCGGCAGGGCGCCGGTGAACAAAGCGCCGAACCAGCCGCAGATCGCCACCACGATCTGGCCCAGCGTCAGGATGAACAGCACGAACAGGTGCGGGATGGCCAGGATCAGGCGGAGCAGCACGGTCCAGCGGCGCTGTTGCACGGGCGGGAAGATGTCGAGATCGACACTGGGTTCCGGCATCGGCTGCACCGGCATCGAGGCCGGCGGCATCGGCGGATATTCGACCATGACGCACGCTCGCTTCCTGGTCCGTGACGACGGGAAAGACGTTTCCTGGTCAGCGTCCCACAAGAATTAAGGAGCGCGCCGAGGGCGCGCTCCACGAATTCAGGACTATGGGTTGGAATCGGACGGAATTCAGTCGATCTTGACGCCCAGCCCGTAGTCGAGGGTGTTGTGACCGACCGAGGTCACCACCAGCTCGTAGGAGCCGTTCACCGGCAAGGTGACCTTGGCCCACTGCTGCTGGTTGGCCAGCGTCCCGGTCGGGCCCTTGATGGTGACCACGGTGTCCGACCAGTACGGCGCGGCGCTGATGATCATCGTCTGCCCACCCCGGGCATCGAGCCGATAGGTGTCATTGCTCCACCCCTGCAGGTGGCCGCTGACGAAGGCATTGTCGGTGCCCTTGGCGAAATGGATCTGATGCGCGCTGTCCGCGGCGGCCGGACCCGTGCCGAGAACGGTGGCGGTGGTCGTGGCGGCGGCGAGAACAGCGGCGGCGAGGAATTTCTTGTTCATGCCATCGATGGTCGGAGCCGCCACCAATCGGATTCCAACCAAACACTATTGGCCGGAATCCGGGCGGAGCGCGCGGCGGGTCAGGCCGCGCCGGATTCGAAGGCCGTCATGGTGCCCGCGATGGTGTCGGGCTTTTCCCAGGGCGCCGGTTCGGGGAAGTAGGTTTCCAGGAATTCCGAGACGGCGCGGACGCGTTCGGCTTCCGGGACCTCCGGGAAGCTGCCGTCGTTGAGGCAGAAGAAGTCGACGTTGCGGCGTTTGGCGAGGCCGTCGAGGAGGGCCAGGCCGGTGTAGCTGGTGGTGTCGACATAGCGCATCTTCGCGGCTTCCTGGGGGACGGCGCGGCCGGTGAGCAGTGCGTAGTAGTGGTAGAGGGAATTGGTGACCGAGATGTCGGTGGCGGCGCGGAAGCGGCTGGCCCGGGTGCGGGCGAAGTCCTCGGCGAAGACCTGCTCCATTTCCAGCAGGACGCTGCGGCGCAAGGGAACCGGGGTGTGCTCGAGGTGGCGGGTGATCACGTGGCCGAAGCGCTGGGACAGCAGGGCTCGGTTGACGCGGGCCGCGTTCTCGAAACCGCTGCGCCGCTCATTGTTCGCGCCCGGGCCGATGCGGGTGCCCGCCTCGATGTAGCGGCTGATGCCCGCGGGAGTGAAGAACATGGAGGGGCGCACCGGGCGCGCGAAGAACATGTCGTCATTGGAGTAGAGGAAATGCTCCGACAAGCCGTCGATGTGCTGCAACTGGCATTCCACCGCATGCGAATTGAAGATCGGCAGACCGCTGATATCCGAGAAATGGTCCAGGGCACGGACGATGGTGACCTTCGGGTCGTCGCCGAGCCAGTCGGGGACACGGGAATCGGTGGCGATGAAGATGCGGCGGATCCACGGAGCGTTCTTGTGCACCGAGCGCAGGGCGTAGCGCAGTTCGTCGATCTGGCGGATGCGGGCGTCGGCCTCGTCCCCCTCGCCGACCACCACCTGCGCCAGCATTCCCGCACGGCGGGCCCGGAATTCGGGGTCGGAGCCGTCCACCCAGGAGAACACGATGTCGATGTCGAAGCCGACGTCGGCGGTGTTGGGGGTGAACATGCCGGCCAGGGTGGGCCAGCTGGCGTCATAGAGGAGCACGGTCGAGGGCTCCACGTCGGCGACGTCGAAGACCATGCGGGTCAGGGCGTTCGGGCGCGGGCATTCCACGGTGTCGCCGTGGTACTCCCACAGTTCCAGTTCCACGTGATGCGCCGGATCCAGGTCGCGGCCGAGCCGGAAGACATTGTGCGGCTTCTCATTGCAGGAGAATCCGGCGACCATGGCCGCCCCCAGCACCCGTCTGAGCGCGGCTCGGTGACCACTGTCCACGGCCAGCACCAGCCGATGGTCGGCATCGCGAACCAGCAGGTAGGGGACATCCGCGGCGACCAGTTCGGCGCGCAGGTAGCGCAGGTCGTCGATCACCGGTTGGGACACCACCAGATTCGCGACCGTCGCGCTGCCCACCATCTCCACCATCTCCGGCTGCTGCCCCGCACCCATATCCGCCATCGCCGTCTCCGCTCTCTTCGTGCTGTTCACCTCACGTCTTCGCGGCGTCACGCCGGCAGGGCCGCATACCGGCCCGGGGCACGCCCGGGCCGGTACACGCCGTGAAATCTGTTGTGCAGTCAGAAGAACGGAGCGGACGGTGCTTCGGGTGTGTTTCCACGGGCGATCTTCACCGGGCGGTCATCGGCCGGCTACTCGCGTGACCTCGCTGGGTCGAGGGACTGTAACGAATGATGCAACCGTTATCGCTTCTCGTCAATCTGTTTCCCCGCAGGTCCAGAGGTGTTTTCACAGTCGTAACGGACGAAACACCCGTATCTGGCGCGCTCGGGCTCCACGTCGGAGACCAGCGGTCCAGTGCGGCAACGGCATACACTTGCGGGCAGCACAGTCCAGCCCGCTGTGCGGACCCAGATGGTGAGGGGACACAGATGGTAGCCGACGCCCGGGAACGTCAGGAGCCCTCGACGGACACGCAACCCGACCACCCCGAACTGGACGTTCTACCCGAGTGGCCGCTGGACACCATCGCGGTGCTGGTGACCACCGATCCCGCCCCGCACGCCATCCCCGTCTCCTGGCCGGTACGCGCCGGCGACCGGCGAATCCTGCTCAGCCTCAAGTCCGATCGCGGCTCGCTGGCCCGGCTGCGGGAACGGCCGGAGCTGGCGCTGCTCATCCTGGGCGGCGGCAATGTGGCGTTGTGCGCCCGCGGCACCGGCAAGGTGATCGCGGATCCGCTGCCCGGCGCCGACGATTACGTGGCGGTGGAATTGACCGTCGACGTGATCGACGACCACCGCCAGTCGGCTTTCGCGGTCGCCTCGGGAATTCAGCGCACCGTCATCGACGACACCGAACTACGCTATCTGGAGAATCGGGTCGCCACCCTCGAAGCAATGGCGGCCGACCGCAACTGAGATCGAAGGAGATCGTGTGTCTGTCAGCTTGGCCAAGGGCGGAAATGTCTCGCTGTCCAAACAGGCCCCGAATCTGACCAAGGTCGCGGTGGCACTGGGCTGGGATGTGCGCACCACCACCGGCGCCGACTATGACCTCGACGCCAGCGCGATGGCCTGCGGATCCAATCAGCGGGTGCTGTCGGACGCGCACTTCATCTTCTACAACAACCTGCGCTCCCCCGAAGGCACCATCGAGCACACCGGCGACAACCTCACGGGCGCGGGCGACGGCGACGACGAGGTGATCAATGTCGACCTGGCCGCCATGCCGCCGACCATCACCAATATCTTCTTCCCCGTCTCCATCCACGAGGCCGACGTCCGCCGCCAGTCCTTCGGCCAGGTCCGCAATGCCTACATCCGCGTCATCGACGCGGTCACCAACTCCGAACTGGCCCGCTTCGACCTCAGCGAGGACGCGTCCACCGAAACCGCCATGGTCTTCGGTGAGCTCTACCGCCACGGCCCCGAATGGAAGTTCCGCGCCATCGGCCAGGGCTACGCCTCCGGCCTGGCGGGCATCGCCCGCGACTACGGCGTGAACGTATGATCGTCGCCTTCTCGGTGACACCCCTGGGCGTCGGCGCGGACGTGGGCCGCGCCGTCGCCGAGGCCGTCCGCATCGTGCGCGCCAGCGGCCTCCCCAACGAAACCAACTCCATGTTCACCACCCTCGAGGGTGAATGGGACGAGGTCATGGCCGTGGTCAAACAGGCCACCGACGCCATCACCGCGGTCGCCCCGCGCTGCAGCCTGGTCCTCAAGGCCGACATCCGCCCGGGCGTCAACGACGCGATGACAGCCAAGGTCGACACCGTCGAGCGGTATCTCGCGGAGGACTGATCCGGTCAGCGGATGCGCCGGCTCCGGTCAGGAGATGCGCTGGCGGAGCCAGGCGGGGATCTCGTCGCCGGCTCGCGGGTAGGTGGCGAGTTCGCGGCGGCATTCGTCGGGCTCGGGAATGGGGAGCCAGTCGGGGATTTCCTTGAAGGACAAGGTGAATTGGGCCTTGGTGGAGTCGGCGCGGAGCAGGACCTGGCCGCTGAGCCAGGTGCCGGTCATCTGGTCGTAGCAGACTTCCTTGAGGCGGTTGAGCAGCATGAGGACTTCCTCGGAGGGCTGTAGCTCCTCGGAGGGGACGCCGGACTCGGGGACCTCGGGGACGGGGGCGCCGGACAGCTCCAGTTGGAGTCCCGCGTGGCCGTCGTCGCCGACCAGGGAGAACCACAGCACCGCAAGGGTCCAGCCGGTGGGTAGCTCGTCGGTGAGGGCGCTGACCAGGGCGGTCTCCACCATGTCGCGATCGGCCGAGCGGGGGGCGGCGGGCGGTTCGGGGGCGGCGCCGGGGGCGTCCTCGACGGTTCTGACCACCAGGCCGGGACAGTGATCGCGCATGACCTCCACGACCGTGAGCACCGGCACGGGTAGGCGCTCGGCGACGATGTACAGCGGGCGGTCGACCTGGCGGCGGGCGATCACATCGCCGAGCGCTCGGACCCGGTGCCGGAACTCCTCCGGATCACGCAGCACCACTTCGGCGAAGAGTTCCGTGCGCCCGCCCTTGCGTAATCGGCCGACGCCCAGCCGGATCCGCTCCACCTCGCTCCACGCCACGTGCGGGAAACCGCGATACGTGAAGCCGTGATCATTGAGCAGCAGCGTCGGCTGCGGGCGGAACAGATCGTCGGCCATGGTGTAGACGCCGAAACCGAACACCGCCATGAGCACCCCGGCCACCACCCGCATGACCGGATGTTCCGCGTCGTTGAACACCACGAAACCCGGTAGCACGGTCATCACCAGGAAGAAGACCAGCGCGACGATCGCACCCGTTCTCCGCGGGTAGTACTCGGTGATCGATTCGCGCCCCGAAGCATGCACCCCTGTGACGCTAGCCGAAACCGGCCTCGCGCAACACCGCCGTTATCGCCCGGCATGGCCACCGCTATGCCGAATTTGCCAGGAATCACCATGATTCCAGGCCGGTCCGCTCGGCGGGTCAGCCGTGCGGCCAGTACCGATGCCAATCCTCGGCGGTCAGCGCGTCGCGCGTGCCTCGATCGATTTCCGCGGCGTCCTCGGCGGCGCGCACCGTGGCGGCGAAATCGAGAGTGGCCTTGCGCAGGCGTTCTTCGGCGCTGTCGGGCCCGCCGAGCTCCACCACCCGCAGGGCAGCGGGAATCAGCTCCTCCGGTAGCCCCGCTTTGATGCCGCGCGAGCGCACCTTCTCCGCCAGCGCGAGCGCGGGCTGCGCCATGGCGATCCCGTCGAGGCAGGAGCGCCGCGCCTTCTCGGCGGATTTCCGCTCCTCCCAAGCCTTTTCCTGCGCCGCGATCTTCTCCGCCACCGACGCGCCGGGAACGGTGAAGGCGTCGAGCGCGTCGCTCAGGTGCGGGCTGCGGTGCACCAGCTTGGCGACCAGCGCCGCCGCCACCTCCGCGACCGTGAATTCGCCTGCGGCCTCGGCGATCCGGGAGTGGAACAGCACCTGCAGCAGCAGATCGCCGAGTTCCTCCTTGATGGTCTCGGCGTCCTCGTCCTGGATGGCGTCGAGCAGCTCGTAGGTCTCCTCCAGCAGGTAAGGGCGCAGCGAATCATGGGTCTGCGTCACCTCCCAGCCGCCGAAATTCCACAGCCGATCCATCACCTCGACAGCCTCGCCCAGCGCCTCGGTCATGCGCGCGGTATCGGCCGCGGTCTCGGCGGCGACGCCCTCCCCCGATGTCATCGGTCGGCCATCACCTCTGCCGGAACCCGGACATCCACGGCGCCGGGCGCCTTTCCGTCCAGAGCGAGCAGCAGATCGGCCACGAACTGCAGCACCTGGACGTCACGGACGCGGGCCGCGCCGACACTGTCCTCCACCCGCGGTAGCGGCAGCTGGACGATGCCGGTGGCCGCGCGGTAGGTGGCGTTCGGGTAGAGCCGCTTGAGCCGCAGCTGCTTGGAGTCCGGCAGCTGCAGCGGCGACACCTTCACCGTGGTCCCGGTGACGCCGATCTCGGCGATCGAGTAGGCGCGGGCCAGCAACCGCAGCTTGGCCACCGACACCAGGCGGCCCACCTCCACCGGCAGCGGCCCGTACCGGTCCACCAGCTCCTCGACCACGGCCGACAGCCCCGAATCGTCCTGGGCGGCGGCGAGTTTGCGGTACGCCTCCAGACGCAGGCGATCGGAGGTGATGTAGTCCGGCGGAATGTGCGCGTCCACGGGCAGGTCGATGCGCACCTCCTTGACCTCCTCGTCCACCGAGATCGGGCGGCCGTCGGCGGCGGCGCGATACGCCTCCACCGCCTCCCCGACCAGGCGCACGTAGAGGTCGAAGCCGACGCCCGCGACATGGCCGGACTGTTCGGCGCCCAGCACGTTGCCCGCGCCGCGAATCTCCAGGTCCTTCATGGCCACCGCCATGCCCGCGCCCAGATCCGAGTTCTGCGAGATGGTGGCGAGCCGGTCGTAGGCGGTCTCGGTGAGCGGCTTCTCCGGCGGGTACAGGAAGTAGGCGTACCCGCGTTCCCGGGATCGGCCGACGCGGCCGCGCAACTGGTGCAGCTGCGAAAGGCCCAGGGCGTCGGCGCGTTCCACCAGCAAGGTGTTGGCGTTGGAGATGTCCAGACCGGTCTCGATGATGGTGGTGCACACCAGCACATCGAATTCCCGCTCCCAGAAGCCCTGCACGGTCTTCTCGAGCATGTCCTCGTTCATCTGCCCGTGCGCGACCACCACCCGGGCCTCCGGCACCAGATCGCGAATCTTCTTGGCCGCCTTGTCGATCGACGACACCCGGTTGTGCACGTAGAACACCTGGCCGTCGCGCAGCAGTTCACGGCGGATGGCGGCGGCCACCTGCTTGTCGTTGTAGGCGCCGACATAGGTGAGGACGGGATGCCGTTCCTCGGGCGGGGTGAGGATGGTCGACATCTCGCGGATGCCCGCCAGCGACATTTCCAGGGTGCGCGGAATCGGCGTCGCGGACATGGTCAGCACGTCCACGTGTGTGCGCAGCGCCTTGATGTGCTCCTTGTGCTCGACGCCGAAACGCTGCTCCTCGTCGACGATGACCAGACCGAGATCCTTCCAGCGCACGCCCGTCTGCAACAGCCGATGCGTGCCCACCACGATGTCGACATCCTTGGTGGTCATGCCCTCCAGGATCTCTCGCGATTCGGCGGCGTCGGTGAACCGGGACAGGCCCTTCACCACCACCGGGAATCCGGCCATCCGCTCGGTGAAGGTCTGCAGATGCTGCTGTGCCAGCAGCGTGGTCGGCACCAGCACCGCCACCTGCTTGCCGTCCTGCACCGCCTTGAAGGCCGCGCGCACCGCGATCTCGGTCTTGCCGTAGCCGACGTCACCACAGATGACGCGGTCCATCGGGACCGCCTTCTCCATATCGGACTTCACCTCGGCGATGGCCGAGAGCTGGTCGACGGTCTCGGTGAACGCGAACGCGTCCTCCATCTCCTGCTGCCACGGGGTATCCGGGGCGAAGGCGTGACCGGGCGCGGCCTGGCGGGCGGCGTAGAGCTGCACCAGCTCGGTGGCGATCTCGCGAACCGCCTTGCGCGCCTTGCGTTTGGTATTGGCCCAGTCCGAACCGCCCAGCTTGGACAGCGACGGCATCTCGCCGCCGACATAGCGGGACAGCTGGTCGAGGGAGTCCATCGGCACGAACAGCCGGTCGCCGGGCTGGCCGCGCTTGCCGGGCGCGTATTCGATGACCAGGTACTCGCGGCGCGCGCCGCCGATGGTGCGCTCGATCATCTCCACGAAGCGGCCGATGCCGTGTTGATCGTGCACCACCATGTCGCCCGCGGTCAGGGCCAGCGGATCGACCTGGTTGCGGCGGCGGGCGGGCAGCTTCTTGCCTTCGCCGGGCGCGGTGACCCGGTTGCCGGTGAGGTCGGATTCGGCGATCACCACCAGTTTGGCGTCGTCGAACACCATGCCGTCGTGCAGCGAACCGCACAGCACGCCGACCAGGCCGCGGACCGGCTCGGCGCCGGCGTCCAGCGCCGCGGCGGGCACCTCGGCGTCGGCGAGGCGTTCCAGAATGCGTTGCGCCGTACCGTGTCCCGCCACCACGATGACCGCGCGGCCGCCGGTGGCGACGTGTGCGCGCAGCGAGGCGAAGATGGTGGCGACCAGTTCCTCCGAACCCCGCGCGGAGGCGGCCGCCAGCACCGGCAGCACGATCTCGTCCGGGGCGTCGGCGGCCAGCGGGCTCAGCGTCCACCACGGCAGGCCGCGGCGGTCGGCGTCGGCGCGCACCACGTCCAGGCCGCGATAGCCGGAGGCGGCCAGGTCCAGGCCGTGCGCGCCCAGCGGCGCGGCCCCGCCGAAGGAGGCCGCCGTCCAGGACGCCTCCAGGAATTCCTGCCCGGTGCGCACCAGGTCGGCGGCGCGAGTGCGAACCTTCTCCGGATCGCACAGCAGCACATGGGTTTCCGCGGGCAGCGCGTCCACGAGCAGCTGGAGTTCGCCGGGCTGCAGCACCGGCAGCAGCGCCTCCATGCCCTCCACCGGGATGCCCTCGGCGATCTTCTCCAGCATCTCCACCAGCGCGGCGTCGGCCGGATTGTCGGCGGCCACCTGGGCGGCCCGTTCGCGCAGGGCGTCGGTCAGCAGCAGTTCGCGGCACGGCGGCGCGACCACCAGATCGATCGGCACCTCGTGGATGGAACGCTGGTCCTGCACCGAGAAGGCGCGCAGTTCGGAGACCTCGTCACCCCAGAACTCCACGCGCACCGGATGATCCGCGGTGGGCGGGAAAAGGTCCAGAATGCCGCCGCGGACCGCGAATTCGCCGCGCTTGCCGACCATGTCGACCCGCTCATAGGCGAATTCCACCAGCCGCGTGAGCAATTCGTCGAAGTCGAACTCGGCGCCGGGTCGCAGCACGATCGGCTCGACCTCCCCCAGCCCCGCCGCCATCGGCTGCATGAGCGAGCGCACCGTGGTCACCACCACCCGCAGCGGACCGGTCACCCCCGGATCCTCGGGATGCGCCAGCCGCCGCAATACCTGCATCCGCCGGCCCACGGTGTCGGCCCCCGGCGAGAGCCGCTCGTGCGGCAGCGTCTCCCACGACGGGAACAGCGCGACCGTATCGCCCAGGATCTCGGTCAGCTCGGCGGTCAGATCATCGGCCTCGCGCCCGGTGGCCGTCACCACCAGCAGCGGCCGCTGCCCGGCGATGGTCGAGGCCACGAACGGCCGCACCGCCGACGGCGCGACCAACCGGGCCTCCGCGCGCCCGATCAGGCTCGCGACCTGCGTCAACGCGGCGTCGGCACCCGCCACCGCAGCAAGTCCCGACAGAGGCGGACGATCGGTGGTCATGCGGAGACTCCTCGGCGCAGATCAGCGTTTCAGAACGACCAACCGAGTCTAGTGCGGGGCCGTGACAAGCCGTGCAGCCCCCAACCTCCACCAACCCCGCTGTTCGCGGCCCGGCTCGGTCCGGACTGACGGAGCGAGGGAGCGCAGGGCAGGCAGGGCAGATAGTTACTGCACGTAGCGGCGCAGGCGGCGGGCGGCGAACTCGCGGAAGTAGGCGACCTTCTCCTGGGGCACGATCGAGGGCAGGAGGAAGTACCAGGCGCGTTCCATGCGGGTCGCCATCTGATCGATCGACTCGGTGCTGACCGCGACGATGTGGACGCCGGTGGTCATCTCCTGCAGGAGCATGCCGATGGTGTCGGGGTCGAGGTCGGGCTCCAGATCGCCCTGGGTGATCGCGCGTTCGGCGAGCAAACGGTGCGTCTCGCCCCAGGTCTTGGCGATATTGTCACCGGTCGCGCCGCGGTAGTCGCCGATCTGATGGGTGAGTTTGAGCATCGCGCCGACCATGGGGTCGTTCATGGTGAGATCGGCGACCACGTAGGTGATCCCGATGCACGCCTCCAGCGCCGGCACCCGCGGATCGAAGAAACCCTGGCATGCGCTGATCAGTCGCTCGTTGCCCTGATCGACGACCGCGCGCGCCAGTTCTTCCTTGGAGCCGAAGTGAAAGTACAAGGCGCCCTTGGTCACATTCGACTGCGCGATGATCTCGGACAGGGACGCGTTCGCGTAGCCCAGCCGGAGAAAGACATCGGCAGCGCCCGCGAGCACGGAATCGCGAGTGATCTCCGCACGCGCTTGCCTAGCCATCAGATCCGCCCGTCATCAAACCAGCCATCCTGAAGTAGACCGCCATCCCGAAGTTGACCGACATCACAGTTCGAACAGCACTCGAAGGATGGGTGAACCGTACCACCCGGCTGCGTGCTGCCAGCCGATTCGAGCATTCGACCCGTCCTCCTTCGCAATTCGCTGGTTAACTGTCCGGTTCTGCCCCGCTACGACAGACATATCAGACCAAAATTCAGACCGCAGGGTTCTATAACCCCTTGCCGCTCGGCCATTCCGACGCCAGCTTCGGTTCCGCCTCCAAATGCGTGAGTCCGTTCCAGCACAGATTCACCAGGTGCGCGGCCACCACTTCCTTCGACGGCTGGCGCTCGTCCAGCCACCAGGTCGCCGCCGTCGCAACCATTCCCACCAGCGCCTGCCCGTACAGCGTCGCCAGAGTCGGATCCAGACCACGCCGTTCGAAATCCCCGGCGAGAATATGGGCCACCTGATTCACGGCCTCGTTGAGCAGACTCGAATAGGTGCCCTCGGCCGCCGACACCGGCTGATCCCGCATCAGGATCCGGAATCCGTCGGTGCGCTCCTCCATATAAGTGAGCAACGCCAGCGCCACCTGCTCGAGCCGCACCCGCGAACGGTTCTGGGTGAGCGAGGAGGTGATCATCTCGAGCAGTGTCGACATCTCCCGGTCGACCACGACGGCGTAGAGCCCCTCCTTGCCGCCGAAGTGCTCGTACACCACCGGTTTCGAGACCTGCGCCCGCGCCGCGATCTCCTCGATCGAGGTGGCGTCGTAGCCGCGCTCGGCGAACAGCGCCCGCCCGATCTCGATGAGCTGCTGACGGCGCTGGGTGCCGGTCATGCGCGCCCGCGCCGGCCGTTGGCCTTCGCCAGCCGTCATCGCCCACCTGCCCCTTTCGCCCTGCCCGCGAGCACCTTTACGGGGTCGCGCGCCCCGCGCCCACCGCGGTTCGGTAGGTAGCCTATCGACAGACACGATGGACACTGTGTAAGCGGTTCGACGTGGAGGCGTACTTCATGCGAGGATCAGACCCGCATGACGCTGCAATCCGCCGTGGTGTAATGGCAGCACAACTGATTTTGGTTCAGTTTGTCCAGGTTCGAGTCCTGGCGGCGGAGCTCGCGCGCAGGGTCGCTATGGTTGGCCCCGCACAACCTGACTCAGCACACGATGACTGGCAGCCGAGGGAGATCCATGCCACAGGAGACCGCCGTCGTCGTTCTCGCAGCCGGAGCCGGAACCCGAATGCGGTCCAAGACACCCAAGGTGTTGCACCCGCTGGCCGGCCGGAGCATGCTCGCGCACGCGTTGCATGCCGCGCACGAGATCGACCCGACGTCGCTCATCACCGTGATCGGCCACGATCGCGAACAGGTCGGCGACGCGGTCGGCAAGGTGGGAGCGGAACTGGGCCGCCCGATCACCCTGGCAGTTCAGAACGAGCAGCGCGGCACCGGCCACGCCGTGCAGTGCGCGCTCACCTCGCTGCCCGAGGATTTCGCGGGCGATGTCCTCGTCACCTACGCCGACGTACCGCTGCTGGACGGCCACACCCTGCACGCGCTGCTCGACGAGCACCGCAGCTACTCCGACGGATCCGCCGCCACCGTACTGACTTTCGTGCCTGAGGACCCGAACGGCTACGGCCGCATCGTGCGCGATGACGAGGGCCGGGTCATGGAGATCGTCGAGCACGCCGACGCCACCCCGGAGCAGGCCGCGATCACCGAGGTCAACTCCGGCGTCTACGTCTTCGACGCGGCCGTGCTGCGAATCATGATCTCGCGCATCGACACCGCCAACGCCCGCCACGAGCTGTACCTGACCGACGTGCTCAAACTGGCCCGCGAGGCCGGGCACCCGGTGCACGGCGCGCGGCTGGTCGATTCCGCCAAGGTCACCGGCGTGAACGACCGGGTGCAGCTGGCCGGTGCGGCCAAGACGCTGAACCGCTACATCCTGGAGCGGCACATGCGCGCCGGGGTCACCATCGTCGATCCGGGCAGCACTTGGATCGACGGCAATGTGGTGATCGGCCGCGACACCGTAATCCGCCCGGGCGTTCAGCTGTTGGGCGACACCGTGATCGGTGAGGACGCCGAGATCGGCCCGGACTGCACGCTCACCGACGTGACCGTCGGCGACCGCGCCAAGGTGGTCCGCACCCACGGCGAGAAGTCCAGCATCGGCGCCGGCGCGAATGTCGGCCCCTTCGCCTACCTGCGGCCCGGCACCTCGCTCGGCGAGGAGGGCAAGATCGGCGGCTTCGTCGAGACCAAGAACGCCACCATCGGCGCGCACTCCAAGGTCCCGCATCTCACCTATGTGGGTGACGCAACCATCGGCGAGTACAGCAATATCGGCGCATCCAGCGTGTTCGTGAACTACGACGGCGTCAAGAAGCACCACACCACGGTCGGATCGCATGTGCGGACCGGTAGCGACACCATGTTCGTCGCCCCGGTCACCGTGGGTGACGGCGCGTACTCGGCGGCGGGTACTGTACTGCGCAGAAACGTTCCTCCGGGGGCGCTCGCGGTATCGGGTGGAGCACAGCGCAATCTCGAGGGTTGGGTACAGCGCAATCGCCCCGGTACCGATGCCGCCCGCGCGGCCGAAGCGGCTCTCGCTTCGAACCCGGAGGATGCGGGAACCACCGAGAAAACCAACGAGCAAAAGGATGGCGAACGTCAGTGACCGCGTTCTCTACCGATAACCAGAAGAATCTGATGCTGTTCTCGGGACGCGCTCATCCCGAGCTCGCCGAGGCGGTGGCGAAGGAACTCAATGTTCACGTCACCCCCCAGACCGCTCGTGATTTCGCGAACGGCGAGACCTTCGTCCGGTTCGAGGAATCGGTCCGCGGCTCCGACGCCTTCGTGCTGCAGAGCTTCCCGGCCCCGCTGAACCAGTGGGTCATGGAGCACCTGATCATGATCGACGCGCTCAAGCGCGGTTCGGCCAAGCGCATCACCTCGGTGCTGCCGTTCTACCCCTACGCCCGCCAGGACAAGAAGCACCGCGGCCGCGAGCCCATCTCGGCCCGCCTGGTCGCCGACCTGCTCAAGACCGCGGGCGCGGACCGGATCATCACCATCGACCTGCATACCGATCAGATCCAGGGCTTCTTCGACGGCCCGGTCGATCACATGCACGCGCAGGTGCAGCTGGCCGAGCACATCCGCAACAACTACGACCTGTCCAACATCACGGTCGTCTCCCCCGACGCCGGCCGGGTGAAGGTCGCCGAGAAGTGGGCCAACTCGCTGGCGGACGCGCCGATGGCGTTCATCCACAAGACCCGCGACCCGCTGGTCCCCAACCAGACCGTCTCCAACCGCGTGGTCGGTGAGGTCGAGGGCCGCACCTGCATCCTGATCGACGACATGATCGACACCGGTGGCACCATCGCCGGCGCGGTCAAGGTGCTCAAGGCGGCCGGCGCGGGTGACGTGGTCATCGCCGCCACCCACGGCATCCTGTCCGACCCGGCCGCCGAGCGTCTCGCCAACTGCGGGGCCAAGGAGGTCGTGGTCACCAACACGCTGCCGATCGACGAGGCCAAGAAGTTCCCGACCCTGACCGTGCTGTCGATCGCGCCGCTGCTGGCGCAGACGATCCGCGAGGTCTTCGAGAACGGCTCGGTCACCGGCCTTTTCAACGGGAACGCCTGACAGACGACGGGGCCACGTCCCCGACCAGCACCAACCGAGCGCCCCTCCTGTTCGCGGGAGGGGCGCTTCTGCGTGAAATGGGGTCGACAAGCGTGTTCGTTTCGGCTGGCAGGCGGTAGCGTTGGGTCGGACGTACGGTTTGCTACTGGTGCGCTGACAGCGCGGAGAGGTGGTGCCGCATGGCCGACCGGCCCGACGAGGACGACGCCCGGCTGATGGACGAGGTCTTCGACACCGATCAGGTCTACGACAGCGATGTCGACAACCTCGACTACGACCTCGGCGACGACGACCAGGAAGACGAGATCCGCGAGTACCAGCGCTACATCGCCGACCCGCCCTCCGACCTGGTCATCCGCAATCGCGAGAACGACGACGACGGCCGCCTCGGCATCGGCGACGAACTCGACCAGGAGTGGACCCGCCGCCGTCAGCGCGAGGAATTCGGGATCGAGGACAACCGCCCCGCGGAGGTCGCCGCCATGGACATCGTCGAGGAGCTCGAGGACTAGGGCGGTCGCACGCGGCCGCGGGGCATCACGGACACTCGATCCATGACCGCGTTCACGGGATTCCCGCTCGCCGGACTCGACTTCTACGAGGACCTGGAAGCCGACAATTCCAAGGCCTTCTGGACCGCCCACAAGACCGTGTGGGAAGAGTCGGTCCGGGATCCGATGAAAGCCCTGGTCGCCGAGCTGGAACCCGACTTCGGCACCGCCAAGATCTTCCGTCCCTACCGCGACGTGCGTTTCGCCAAGGACAAGTCGCCGTACAAGAACCATCAGGGCGCGGTGGTCTACAGCGCGCAGTACTCCGGCTGGTACGTGCAGATCGGCGCGGGCGGGCTGCGGGTGGCCGGCGGCATGTACGCCGCCGAGGCCGCCCAGCTCACCGCGCTGCGCGCCGCCATCGACGACGAGGTGCGCGGCGCGGAACTGGAGGCGCTGATCGCCCGGCTGATCGCGGACGGCTACGCCATCGGCGGGGACAAGCTGGCCACCAAGCCCAAGGGCTACGACATCGACCATCCGCGCATCGAATTGCTGCGGCACAAATCCCTCACCGCCGGAAGGGATTTCGGCGCCCCGAAGTGGCTGACCACCCCGCGCGCCGCCCGGGAGGTCCGGGCGGCGTGGGAGCAGTTGCGGCCGCTCATCGAATGGCTGGCGGCCGTGACGGCGCAGAAGTAGCCGCGCCTACCGGCGTTCGGCGAACACCAGGGCGAACCGCCGGTCCGGGTCGGTCCAGATGTGCTCGGTGCTGAAACCGGCGGTGTCCAGCTCGTTTTCGAGCACCTCGCGGCGGAACTTCGCGGAGATCTCGGTGCGCAGCTGCTCGCCCGCCGCGAAATCGACGGTGAGGTCGAGTTCGGGAATGCGGACGGTCATGGCCTCGGTGGCCTCGAGCCGCATCTCGATCCACTCGTTCTCGGCGTCCCAGAGGGCGATGTGCGCGAACTTGTCCGGCACGAAGTCCGCGCCCAGGCGGGCGTTGAGGACGTGCAGCACATTGCGATTGAATTCCGCGGTGACACCGGCGGCATCGTCGTAGGCGGGGACCAGCACCGCCGGATCGATGACCAGGCCCGCCCCGAGCAGCAGCTGCTCGCCGGGCTCGAGCACATCCCGGATGCCCGCCAGGAATTCGGCGCGCTCGGCCGGAACCAGATTGCCGATGGTGCCGCCCAGGAAGGCGACCATGCGTCGGCCGCCGCCGGGCAGATTGTCCAGGGTGTTGGTGAAGTCGCTGACCACGCCGTGCACGACCAGGCCCGGGAACTCCGCCGCCACCTCGTCCGCGGCCATCCGCAGCGCCGAGACCGAGACATCCTGGGGCACATAGCTCTTCAACGGCCCCGCCGCGGAGAGCGCGTTCAGCAGCAGCCGGGTCTTGGCCGCCGAACCCGCGCCGAGTTCGACCAGCACCTCGGCCCCGGCGATCCGCGCGATCTCCCCGACCACTCGCTCCAGCAGCGCCCGCTCGGTGCGGGTCGGGTAATACTCCGGCAGTTCGGTGATCTTCTCGAACAGCTCGCTGCCGCGGGCGTCGTAGAACCACTTGGGCGGCAGCCACTTCGGCTCCGCCGTCAGCCCGCGCCGCACGTCCTCGCGCAACGCGGTCGTCAAATCCTCGTCCGTCAGATGGATTTCCACCGTAGCCGCAGTCATGAACCAGTCCTTCCGATCTCGATATCCAGTGGTTCCACCGTCACTTCGCCGATCCGCGCCCGCACCAGCCGCCGATCCTCGATCGCCCGCCAGCGTGGATCGTCGTCGAACGGTTCCGACGACGCCACCACGAACCCATCGCCCGACAGCAGCGACAACGAGTGATGCCACGTCGTCGCCCACACTCCGGACCCGTTCCCCAGCAGCAGGTTCAAACGCGCCCGCGGCGATCGCTTCAGCACCGCGGCCATCACCCGCCGCAACACCGCACCCGGTTCCGCGTCATCCTCGAGCAGGTGGCGCAGGATCACCCAGAGCACACCGGAATCCGTCAGCGCCTCGGCGTCGAGCAGGGACCCCGAACCGAATTCGGCGGCTACGGCGGTCAGCACGGCGCGCCAGTCGGGAATCGCCCCGTTGTGACTGAAGGCCCAGCGGCCGTGGACGAACGGCGCGCAGGCCGCCCGCTCCACGGGCATGCCCACGGTCGCGGAGCGGACCGCGGCCAGCACCGCCGCCGAGCGGATCTGCGGCAGCACCTCGTCCACGGCCGGATCGGTCCACATCGGTACGGGATTGCGGTAGCGGCTGACCACCGGATCGATCGGCGGCGGGTTGTCCGCCGGATCGCCGGTCGCGCCACCGTGCCAGACGACGCCGGGGCCGTGGTCGAGCGCCGCCGCGTCGGGGTGGTGCCACCAGGCGACGCCGAAGCCGTCGGCATTGATGATGCCGCCACCGCGCATCTCACGCGGCGCCCAGGACTGGGTGCGCAGTGAGTGCGGGCCCTGGGTGAGCAGCGCGCCGACCGGGGTCGGCGGGCCCAGATAGGCCAGGTGACGGCACATCAGCGCTCGTCCGATCCCAGATCTCGGGCCAGCCGGAAACCGGAGAAGATCTGACGGCGGATGGGGTGGTCCCAGTTGCGGAAGGTGCCGCGGCAGGCGACCTGGTCCGCGCCGAAGGAGCCGCCGCGCAACACCTTGTAGTCGCCGCCGAAGAAGACCTCGGAGTATTCGCGGTACGGGAACGCCCGGAAGCCCGGGTACGCCTCGAAACCCGAGGACGTCCACTCCCACACGTCGCCGATCAGCTGATGCACTCCGGCCGGCGACGCGCCGTCCGGGTAGGCCCCGACAGCGGCCGGTTCCAGGTGGTGCTGACCGAGATTCGCGAGCGCCTCGGTGGGATCGCCATCGCCCCAGGGGAATCGGCGGGAACGCCCGGTGCTCGCGTCGAAGCGCGCGGCCTTCTCCCATTCCGCCTCGGTGGGCAGGCGCTTGCCGGCCCAGCGGGCGTACGCCTCGGCCTCGAACCAGCACACGTGCACCACCGGCTGATGCGCGCGCAGCGGCTGCATGACGCCGAAAACCCGTCGCCACCAGCGTCCGCCGCCGTCCTGCTCCCAGAACTGCGGCGCGGTCAGCCCGGCCTCCACGCGGTGTGCCCAGCCGCGCTCGGACCACAGTTCCGGTCGCTCGTATCCGCCGTCGTCGACGAAGGCGAGGTACTGCTCATTGGTGATCGGCGCGGCGTCGATGGCGAAGCCGTCGACGTGGACCGGGTGCGCGGGCCGTTCATTGTCCAGCGCCCAGGGGTCGGTATCGGTGCCCATGGTGAATTCGCCTGCGGGCACCACGACTTCACCGGTGACCGCCACCCGTACGGCGGGAGTCGGCGGCGCGGACAGCACCGCCGCACCGGTCCGCAGCTGGTGGGTGGCCAGCATGGTCTCGTCGTGCTGCTGCTCGTGCTGGGCGATCATGCCGAACGCGAACCCGTCCCGCACCAGGTCCGGGCCGCGCAACGGGCTGCGGTCCAGCACATCCCACACCTTGTCGCGCACGGTGCCGACATAGTCGCGCGCCTGTGCCGGATCCAGCAGCGGCAAGGCGGGCCGATCCGCGCGGGCGTGCTTGAACGCGTCGTAGAGGTGGTCGATGTCCTTCCGCACCGGTTCGCGCCCGCCCACATCGCGCACCAGCCACAGCTCTTCCTGGTTGCCGATATGCGCGAGATCCCACACCAGCGGGCTCATCAATCGCGAATGCTGTGCCACCAGCTCGGCCTCGTCGAGGCACTCGGTCAGCCCGATGGTCCGCCGCCGCGCTCGTTCGAGCGACTCGGCGATCCGCCCGCGCAGGGCCTCGGTCTCGGCGTGGTCCGACCCGGGCAGATGCTGAACAGTCATGAGAGAACTCCCGATTCGAGAATGAGGCGCGGCGGGCGGGCCTTCGCCACCGGCCGGGCAGCGTGCGCCCGGCGGGCGGCGGCCGGACGCTCGAGGGTGCGGACCGACGCCGAATGGCCCGGGTGGCGGCCGGAGTCGGCCGCGGCGCACCACCCGCTTCCCGCGGCACGACCCCGGTGGGATCGCGAGTGCCGCCGCACCGGGCGACGGCGCCGCCGGGCCGATGGTCGTCCGCGGAGACCGGTTCGCGGGCCCAATGCGAAACCGCCGGGTTCGGATGTCATGCCCCGCCTCCGAACTCGGCCCCGGTGGGAATGTCACCGCGGCGACATCGAAGTGCGGCGGCGGCCAATTCTCCTGCGGCTTCGGGGGTCTCGGCATGTGCGGTCGCCATCTCCAGCAGCGCGACGGCGGTGGCACGCAACTCGGGATCGGCCAGTCCGTGGCGCGCGGACTCCGACCAGGCGCTCGCTGTGGGGTCCGCCAGAGCCGTTGCCTCCTTGACGGTCTCGGCCGACGACAGCAGCGCGCCGATGGCGTGGACCGGCACCGTCCAGCCGTCCCCGGGCTGCGCGTCGATATAGCGGACCTCGAGGTGACCGGCCGCGCGGACCGGTGGGAACAGGGTGGTGAGGTGATAGTCCAGATCCGACCGGTCCGGGCGGCGGCCGATCTCGTCGTCGAGCGCTCCGCACAACCAGTCCGCGAAGGTGGCTCCCGGCGGCGCGCACCAGTCGGCCTCTGTTCCGGCGGAACCAGAGCTGCCGTTGGCAGAGCCGGAAGTGCCGGCGGCAGAGCCGGAAGTGCCGGCGGCAGAGCCGGAAGTGCCGTTAGCGGAGCCGGGGCGCACGCACAGCAAGGGTACGTCCAGCGCCCAGCGCGCGTAGCCGGTGATGGGATCGGCCCAGTCGTGCACGGGCGGCCGCGTACGGAGCTGATCGAGCCGCTGCCAGGCCCGCATGCGCTGCGAGGCCCACGCCCCCGGCGGGGCGGTGTGCAGGCCCGGTGAGCAGGCGAAGGCCGCCAGCAGGGCCGGGCCCACGGCGTACAGCGCCCGCCAGCGGGCGGCGATCTCGGCGGGGTCCGCGCCCGCGTCCACGCTGACCTGGGTGGCGGCGGTATTGCACATCATGAGCGCCCCGAACGGGCCCAGGCCGGCGAAGGACTCCTCCATGGCCCGGTAGCGCGGCAGCCGCAGGACGCGCAGGGGCAGCCGGACCGCGTCGGCGGCGCCGGAAATGGTTCGGATACCGCGGGATTCGAGCAGCTCCCGCAAGCTGGTCGTGTCTGCCCGCAAGCGCTCGCACAGTTCGGTGGCGGTGCCGAACGGGGCACTGGACAGTTCGATCTGACCGCCGGGTTCGAGGGTGACCCGGCTGCCGCCCGGCAGCGGATCGGCCGGGGAATCGGGAGAGATGGACCGCGGCGCATACGGCCCGAGGGCGTCCGCGAGGACCGTGAGGTCCGGACGCGAATTCGTCGCCGAAAGTTCACCTTGCGCGGTGAGCCACTCCAGTTCGGCGCCGATGAGCAGCGGTGGGCCCTGTTTGAAACAGACTTTTCCGACATACGCCTCAGCGGCGGCGCGTGAGGTGAATTCGCCGCCGGGTTCCGAGACATCCAGGCCACTGCGCAGCACATCGGCGGGTGACGCTGTGACAGCCATTGCCAACCTCCGTCTGATGCGGTCGCCGCTGGGGATCGGAACGACGACCCAAACCAGAGTAGCGAGCGACTGTGACAAGAAATCTGACGAAATGAAGAACGCGGCAACCTATATGGTCGATTCCATGCTGGATATGGCTGGATTGCGGGCCGATACCCCCGGATGTGAAAATCACGTATTTCTCGACAGCGCGGGCTCCTCGCTGCCCCCACGGGCCGTCGTGGACGCCACCATCGCCCACCTGCGCCGCGAAGCGGAGATCGGTGGCTACCGCGCGGCCAACGAACGCATCGATGACCTGTACGCCGTCAAAACTGCGATCGGCGAACTGATCAACGCCGACCCCGCCGCCCTGGCCCTCAGCGACAGCGCCAGCCGCTCCTGGAGCGACTTCTTCTACTCGGTCCCGCTGGCCCCCGGCGACCGCATCCTGATCTCCGGCGCGGAGTACGGCAGCAATGCCATCGCCGCCCTGCAGCGCTCCCGGCAGACCGGCGCGGTCGTCGAGGCGATCCCCAGCGACAGCAGCGGCCAGCTCGACCTGGACGCGCTCAGCGCCATGATGGACGAACGCGTGAAACTGGTATCGCTGGTTCACGTTCCGACCAACGGCGGCCTGGTGAACCCGGTCGCCGAGGCCACCCGCATCGCGCACCGGTCCGGCGCGCTGGTGCTGCTGGACGCCTGCCAGTCGGCCGGTCAGCTACCCCTCGACGTCGCGGCCCTGAATGTGGACGCCCTGTCCGCCACCGGCCGCAAATGGCTGCGCGGCCCGCGTGGCACCGGGTTCCTGTACGTGCGTCCAGAACTGGCGCTGAGCCTGGAACCCGGCCGCCTCGACCAGCACAGCGCCGAATGGACCGCCCCCGACGACTACGTGCTCTCCCCCGACGCCGGGCGCTTCGAGTTCTGGGAGTACTCGGTCGCCGCCCGGCTGGGCCTGGGCGCGGCCGTACGGTACCTGCTCGACCTCGGCCCGGCCGCCGTCTACGCCGCGATCGCCGAGCGCGCTGAGTATCTGCGCAAGGCGCTGTCCGAGATTCCCGGCGTCGACGTGCGCGACCGGGGCATCCAGCACGCGGGCATCGTGTCATTCACCCTGGACGGGCTGGAACCGGTCCGGGTGCGCGACCGGCTGGCCGCGGAGTCGATCACCGTCACGGTCAGCCACCGCAGCTCCACCTTGCTGGATATGTCGGCGCGAGAACTGAACTCGGTGGTTCGGGCCTCCCCGCACTGCTTCGTGAGCTTCGAGGATCTGGACCGCTTCGCCGGGGCCGTCCGGGCTCTCGGGTAGATCTTCAGAACCCTCACATACCAGACCGGATCACCCGAAAACGGTTAACAGCGCACCTCGAACGCGGGATATTTGAATGCTGGTCCGGCATTCGAGGAGTGTTCTGCGTGAGCCGCTTCACCGACGAAATGTATGCCACCGCCCGCGTTTCCCAGCGCGGACTGGTGACCGGAGAGCCCGACGCACCGCTGCGTCAGACATGGGCCGAGATCCACGACATCGCCCGTCGCATGGCGGGCGGGCTGGCGGCCGCCGGCATCGGCCCCGGCGACGCCGTGGGCGTGCTGGCCGGGATGCCGGTCGACATCGCGCCCGCCTGCCAGGCGGCGTGGATGCGTGGCGCCTCGCTCACCATGCTGCATCAGCCCACACCGCGCACCGATCTGGAGGTGTGGGCCCACGACACCGAGACGGTGCTGGGCATGATCGAGGCGCGAGCGGTCATCCTGGGCGCGCCCTTCGAGATCGCGGAACCGCTACTGCGCGAACGCGGTATCACCGTGGTGACCCTGGACTCCATGCGCGCGGGCGACCCGATCGACCTGGTGCCCACCGGCGAGGACGATATCGCGTTGCAGCAGTTGACCTCCGGGTCGACCGGCTCGCCGAAGGCCGTGCGGATCACGCACGGCAATTTCTTCGTCAATGCCTACGCCATGTTCGATCGGGTGAAGTTCCAGCTCGACGACGACGTGATGGTCAGCTGGCTGCCGCTGTTCCACGACATGGGAATGGTCGGATTCCTCAGCGTGCCCATGCAGTTCGGCGCCGAGGTGGTGTGCGTGACCCCGCTGGACTTCCTGGCCCGGCCCATCCTGTGGGCCGAGCTGATCTCCAAATATCGCGGAACAGTCACCGCCGCACCGAATTTCGCGTACTCGCTGCTGGCCCGGCGATTACGCAACGCCGACGAGGGCTCGCTGGACCTGAGCAGCGTGCGCTACATGTGGAACGGCGCGGAACCCGTCGACGCCGACACCATGGAGGCGCTCGCCGTGGCCGGACAGCGCTTCGGCCTCAACCCCGCGGCCCTCACCCCGGTCTACGGCATGGCCGAGACCACCCTGGCCGTCTCCATCCCGGATCCGGGGCTCGGCCAGATCCTCGACGTCGTCGACGCCGATCTGCTCGAGGCGCTCGGCAAGGCGGTGCCGGTCCGCGATTCGGACCATCACCACGGCGGCGTGCGCCGCCTGCCCACCCTGGGCTACCTGGTCGACAATCTCGAGGGCCGGGTGGTCGATGCCGAGCGTCAGCCGCTGCCCGCCCGCAGTGTCGGCGTCATCGAATTGCGCGGTCCGGCGGTGACTTCCGGCTATGTCACCGTCGAAGGCTTCCGCCCCGCGCTGGACGCCGAGGGCTGGCTCGACACCGGCGATGTCGGCTACTTCACCGAGGAGGGCTACATCGTCGTCTGCGGCCGGATCAAGGACGTCATCATCATGGGCGGCCGCAATATCTATCCCACCGACATCGAGCGAGCGGCCTTGCGCGTCAAGGGAGTTCGGCCCGGCAACGCGGTGGCGGTGCGCCTCGACGCGGGCCAGAAACGCGAGAGTTTCGCGGTGGTGGTGGAATCCAACGATTACCAGAATCCGGTGGAGGTGCACCGCATCGAGCACGACATCGTGCACGCGGTGTTCTCCGAGGTGGGGGTACGCCCCCGCAGCGTGACCGTGCTGGGACCCGGCGCGCTGCCCAAGACCTCCTCCGGCAAGCTGCGCCGCTCGGCGACAGCCACCAGCGTGTCCTGAGACGCGAAGCGCCCCGGGCTCGAATTACCCTGGGGCGCAACGTAGTTGACGCTCAGTACGGCAGTTGACCACTCAGTGCAGCTGGTTCTGCGCGGTCTCCAGACCCACGCGCAGCAGCAGCTCGACCGCGTCCGCGGTCTGCTCGACGATCACCGGAACCTCTTTGCGCTCCGACGCGGAGAACGGCTTCAGCACGTAATCCGCGGGATCCTGCCGGCCCGGCGGACGGCCGATGCCGAAGCGGACGCGCAGATAGTCCTTGGTGGTGAGAGCCTGCGAGATCGACCGCAGCCCGTTGTGCCCGCCCTCGCCGCCGCCGCGCTTGAGGCGGATCTGGCCGAAGGGGAGGTCGAGTTCGTCGTGGACGACGATCACCTCGGTGGCGGGCACGGAGAAGAATTTGGCCAGCGCCGCGACGGGCCGCCCGGACAGGTTCATGTAGGTACGCGGCTTGGCCAGCAGCACCTTCCGCCCGTCCAGGCGGGCCTCGAGCAGATCCGCGCCGGACTTCTTGTGCACGGTGAAACGACCGCCGACCCGCTCCGCGAGCAGGTCGGCGACCATGAAACCGACATTGTGCCGGGTGCGCTCGTACTCGGATCCGGGATTACCCAGACCGACCACGAGCGCGGGCCCGGCTGTTGCCTCGGTCATCGAGAACCGTTGCGGGAGTAGGGAGTTACTCCGCGGCGGCCTCTTCGGTGACGGCCTCTTCGGCCTCGGCGGCGGCGGCCGGGGCGGCGATGACGTTGACGATCAGGGCCTCCGGGTCACCGGCGAGGGTGACGCCCTTCGGCAGCTCGATGCCGCCGGCCAGGATCTGGGTGCCGGCCTCGACGCCCTCGATCGAGACCTCGATGGACTCGGGGATGTGCAGGGCCTCGGCCTCGATGGAGAGGGTGGTGGCGTCCTGGGTGACCAGGGTGCCGGAGGCGGCATCGCCGACGATGGCGACGTTCACGTCGGCGGTGACCTTCTCGCCACGACGCACGATCAGCAGGTCGGCGTGCTCGATGTAGCGGCGGATCGGGTGGACGACGACCGACTTGGTCAGCGCCAGCTGCTTCTTGCCGTTGATGTCCAGGTTCAGGACGGCGTTGGTGCCGTGCTCACGCAGGATGGCGGCGAACGCCCGGGCGCTCACGGCCAGGTGCTGCGGCTCCTCGTTGTGGCCGTACAGGACGGCGGGGACATTGCCGTCGCGGCGGGTACGGCGGGCGGCACCCTTGCCGAACTCGGTACGTACGGTGGCTTCGAGAAGGTTGGCGTCGGACATGACTGTCTACTCCCTACGGCTCGTCCGGCTGTAATGTCAGCGTGTCGCCAGGCGACGTGGGCCGCCCTGGCAAAGTGGTTGGTCTGCTCGTCGGCGAAGACCAACGTGGACGGCCGAATAGGCCGAGCCGCGTCGATCACGGTGGGCAGCTAGGTGCCACACCCTCGCCGAGACAACCTGAAGACTCTAACACGCTGCCGGAAGGCACTTGCCGCACCCCCTCGGCGGCAGCGATTTCCACCCTTGTATCCGGCAATTTGACACACTAGTATTTCGCATCACTCGGCCCACCCCTCGAACCCATTCCTACCCGGTCCCGGGTCATTCGAGGGCACGCCGAGGAGCTTGTCTGCCAAGTTAGGAAAACGCTTGATGAAGAACATCCGCCGGGTCGGCTTCAGCGCCGCGGGCATCGCCGCAGTCTCCGCCGCCATCGCGCTCACCGCGCCGATCGCCTCGGCCACCAACAACGACTGCGGCCCGGGCACCACCACTCCGCCGCCGACCACCACCACTCCGCCGAAGACCACCACTCCCTCGACGGGCGGCGGCGGCTTCGATTCGATCATCAAGTCGCTGGGCACCGGCTCCGCCGCCAACTCCAACGGCATCGGCGCTTCGGTCAGCTGACGGGCCGCACCGTCAGCAGGCGATTATCCCGGTTTCGGGGACGGGGATTCCTTTCCAATGCTAGGCAGTTTGATCGGCACGCTGATCAGCGTGCCTCCCGAGTGAGGAACAGAGATCTATGAAGAACATCCGCCAGGCCGGCCTCAGCGTCGCGGGCCTCGCTGCCATCTCCGCAACCGTCGCCATCGCCGCTCCGTTCGCCGCCGCGGACACCACCGTCAACGGTCTGACCGTGTCGGGTAGCGGCTACACGGTGGGCAAGACGTACACCATCACCATCGTCACCGGCTCGCCCACCGTCAGCGCGAACGTCTTCGACACCACCGGGTCGAACACGGTCTCCGTCGGCACCGCGACCCCGGCGACCGGCACCGCCACCACGGCCGCCATCAACTGGACCCCGGCGTCGGCGGGCACGCACCACATCACGGTCACCCTCAACGGCGCCGGTCAGTCCGCCACCGTCGGCCCGGTCGACATCACCGTCTCCGCCGCGGCCGAGAACTCCGGCCTCGACACGGGCAGCGCCGCCGGCCTGCTCCAGTCCCTCGGCATCACCGGCTCCAGCGCGAACGCGCGCGTGAGCTGAGACGACCAGTACAACGGCCGGTTATCCGGGTCCCGATCGGATCCTGGATAACCGGCCGTCGTCGTTTCAGGCGGCCTGCTGCTTGAAGGTGGTTGCGTAGCAATCGACATACGGGCGGCCCGAGCGGCTGACGATGTCGGCCATGAGCTCGTCGGTGGCGCGGCGCACGGCCCGCTGGTCGGCGGGCAGGAAATAGCGCGGGTGGCCGAAGGAGATGCTGACCTTGGCCGGGCGCAGGAAGCGGCCCTCGCGCGGATTCACCCGATCGGTGCCCGACAGCACCACCGGGATCACCGGGGCGCCGGTCTGCATGGCCACCCGGATCACGCCGGTGCGGCCCCGGTAGACGCGGCCGTCGGGCGAACGCGTGCCCTCCGGGTGAATGCCCCAGATACCGCCCGACTCCAGCACCCGCACCGCCGCGGCGAGCGAATCCGAGCCCGCGCTGCCGCCGGTGCGGTCCACCGGAACCTGACCGGTGGCGTTCATGACGAAGCGGTTGAGTCGACCGCGGAACCCGCCCTCGGTGAAGTACTCCTGCTTGGCGATGAAGGTGACCCGGCGGCGCAGCACCAGGCACAGGTAGAGCGAATCCACCACGGCCAGATGGTTGGCCGCGATGATCAGCGGCCCGTCCTTCGGAACATGGTGCAGCCCTTCGATCTTCGGGCGCCCGAGCAGCCGCAGCACCGGCCCCACCAGGATGTGCTTGAGGAGCCAGTACCACATGGAGTCCACCCAACTCTCGCCGTTTCGACCACTTCGTAGACAGTGTCTACCCGTACTTTTCTACCGGATGCGAGTAGACACTGTCTACGAATGCTGGAGAATGTGACATATGACCACCGCCGAGCCCCTGCGCGAACGACTCGTCACCGCCGGAGTCGCCATGCTCGAGGAGGTCGGCGCGGCCGAACTCGGGCTGCGGGCGATCGCCCGGGAGGCGGGGGTGTCACACGGCGCGCCCCGGCGGCACTTCCCCACCCACAACGCGCTGCTGGCGGCGGTCGCCGCCCGCGGCTACGCGGACCTGCGCGCGGAAATCGATGCGGTGGGCGGGGATACGCCCGAGGAACGGGTACGCCGGAACTGCCTCGCCTATATCCGCTTCGCCGCCGCGCGGCCGGAGATGTTCACCCTGATGTTCCGCCACGACCTGCTCGAGGGCGCGGGCGGGAACTTGCGGGTCACCTGGTCACTGCCCCTGTTCGCCCGCTGGCGGCAGCTGGTCGCCGACTGCGCGGGCCCCGGCGCGGACGAGCGGGCCGGCGAACAGGCCCTCGGCCTGTGGACCCAGCTGCACGGCATCGCGGTGGTGGTCGCCAACCGCAGTATCGAGGCGATCGCGCCGGGCATCGATATCGAGGCGCTGGTCGGACGGGCCGTGGCCCGGCATCTCGCCCCGGACCCGGACTGACCTCCGGTTCGAGGGCCACATCGGGCCGGACCGGCCGGTCGGGGCGGGGGGCCGGTCGCGTACCCTGGTTCGGTTGCCTCGTCCGCACATAAGGAGTCCCCCCGTGAGTTCCCCGACTGCCAGCGCGACCTCAGCTACCGCCGGTCGGCTGGCCGGTGAGGCGGCGCGGCGGCGCACCTTCGCGGTGATCTCCCACCCGGACGCGGGTAAGTCCACCCTGACCGAGGCGCTGGCCCTGCACGCCAAGGTGATCTCCGAGGCGGGCGCCATCCACGGCAAGGCGGGCCGCAAGTCCACCGTCTCCGACTGGATGGAGATGGAGAAGGCGCGCGGTATCTCCGTCAGCTCCACGGCCCTGCAGTTCGAGTACGGCGAGTGCGTCATCAACCTGGTGGACACCCCCGGCCACTCCGACTTCTCGGAGGACACCTACCGCGTGCTCACCGCGGTCGACGCCGCGGTCATGCTCATCGACGCCGCCAAGGGCCTGGAACCGCAGACGCTCAAGCTCTTCCAGGTGGCGCGCGACCGCGGCATCCCGGTCATCACGGTCATCAACAAGTGGGACCGCCCGGGCCAGGCGCCGCTGGAGCTGCTCGACGAGATCGTCGACCGCATCGGCCTGACCCCCACCCCGTTGTTCCTCCCGGTCGGCATCGCCGGTGACTTCCGCGGCCTGCTGCGCCGCGGCGAGGAGGGCGCGGCCACCGAGTACATCCACTTCACCCGCACCGCCGGTGGCGCGACCATCGCCCCGGAGGAGAGCTACAGCCCCGAGCAGGCCGCCGAGCGTGAGGGCGATGCCTGGACCACCGCCGCCGAGGAGAGCGAACTGCTCTCGGCGGCCGGGCAGGACCACGATCAGGAACTGTTCCTGGCCGGGCACACCTCGCCGGTCATCTACGCCTCCGCCATGCTGAATTTCGGTGTGCGCCAACTGCTCGAGACCCTGGTCGAGCTCGCGCCGCCGCCGCGCGGGCGCACCGACATCAAGGGCGAGCCGCGCGATACCACCGCGCCGTTCAGCGCCGTCATCTTCAAGGTGCAGGCGGGCATGGACACCGCGCACCGCGACCGGCTGGCGTTCATGCGCATCGTCTCCGGCGAGTTCGAGCGTGGCATGGTGGTGACCCACGCCCAGACCGGGCGGCCCTTCGCCACCAAGTACGCGCTGACCGTCTTCGGCCGCGAACGCACCACCGTCGACACCGCCTACCCGGGCGACGTGGTCGGCCTGGTCAACGCGACCGCGCTGGCCCCGGGGCACACGCTCTTCGTGGACAAGAAGGTCGAGTTCCCGCCGATCCCGTCCTTCGCGCCCGAGCATTTCGCCTCGCTGCGCGCCAAGACCGCGGACAAGTACAAGCAGTTCCGCAAGGCCATGGATCAGCTCGACTCCGAGGGTGTGGTGCAGGTGCTGCGCAACGACGCCCGCGGTGAGCAGTCGCCGGTGCTGGCCGCGGTCGGTCCCATGCAGTTCGAAGTCGTCACGGCGCGAATGCAATCCGAGTTCAATGTCGAGACCCAGCTCGACCATCTGCCGTTCCAGCTGGCGCGGCGCACCGATGCCGAATCGGCCGCGGAGCTCAGCCGGCAGCGCGGCGTCGAGGTCTTCACGCGGACCGACGGCGCGATCCTGGCCCTCTTCAGCGACAAGTGGCGGTTGCAGTACATCGCCAAGGAGATGCCGAAGCTGACCCTCGAACTACTGGTCGCCGGAACGGAATAGGACTCCGGTCGGCTTCGGGCGGAGCGGGCGTTCAGCCCATCGTGCCCGAGCCGTCCGAGCTGGGCTCGACGCGGGGCGTGTCCGCGGGATCGCGGGCGATCAGGCCCCAACGGCTGGAGGTCAGGCGCAGACTCGGCAGGTCCGAGAGCGAGAGCACGACCTCGTAGGTGCGTTCGTAGCCGGTGTGCGCGATACGCCACTGCCCGTCCTCGCAGCGCACGTATTTGTCCGTGTAGAACGCCGCGCCGCGTAGGAGCATGTTGTGGCCGGGGATGAGCACGGTGTCGGCCAGGTACCAGGTGCCGGTCGCCTCGTCGCCGTCGACGTCGATTTCCGGGTGGTCGCAGCGGTGTTCGGTGATGACGTGCGGGCCCAGCGTATTGCGCATGAAGGCGAGGAAGGCGTCGCGCGATTCGAACTGGAGGTACTCGCTGTAGGTGGCGGTGGCCTCCGGAATCATGGTGTCGGCGAACTCCTCCCACGCCTTCGTGTCGAGCGCACGCAGGTAGCGGAACTTCAGCCGGCTGATCGCCGCGACGGCATCGGAATCCATACCTTCCACAATCCCATCAGGTGCGGGAAACCTGAGGAAATCGGCACGGATTTGTACCGGATCGCTATCAGCCGGATACCGAGTCAGTTGTTGATGGTGAAGCAGGTGTTGCAGAAGTCCTCGCCGAATTCGGTCAGGCGCAGGCTCTTTCGGACGATCTTGGGGACTCGACCGGCCTTTTTCAGCGCCTGCTCGACCACGGGCTGCACTTCCAGCACCATGTATCGCGACAAAACGACCGGATCTTCCGAGGTCATGGTGAGACCGAGACGGCTCAGATTGATCAGGTAGTGCCGCGCGCGGTCCGGGTAGCGGACGCCGGACTGCTCCGGAACCGAGGTCAGATCCCCCGCGACCAGCTCCGACCCGATGCCCAGCGGCCGATTGGTGCGCACGTCGACCGACGGCTGCGGGCCCTGCAACGCCATGAAGCGCAGGATCCGGGCCTCGTCGGGGGCGAGTTGATCGAGGATGCGGTCGTAGGCCGGGTGCACGTCCTCGGTGAAGTAGACGTCGGCCGAGCGGGCCAGCAGCGCGTCGCCGCGGCGGCGCAGATCCTCGGTGGTGCCCGAGCGGACCAGACCGCCGCCGTTGGCGATGGCCTGCTGCGGCGCGGCGCCCATGGGAGTCGGTACGTAGCTGACGATCTCGCGCACCGAGCCCTCGGTGACACCGAGCGCGCTGCGCGCGATCGACCGCAGCGCCGCCCCCGTGCGCTCGGCGATATCGGCCGAGGACTCGCCGTCCAGCGCCGCCTGGGTCAACTGCTTGGTGATCTCGAAGCTGGTGCCGACCGCCCACTCGGTCCCCCGCACCGCGGTGCCGGCCGCGAGCCCGGCGGCCCGGAAGACCCCGCGGATCAGACGGGCCTCATTGCTGATCTGCCGCTGCTCCACATCGGAACTGCGTTCCACGGCACGAGGTCCCGGACGGGTCACGTCCTGCCCCGGGATCCTGTCTTCCGCCACGTCCATCTCCGAATATCGCCAGGTGAACACAATCGTCCACAGATTATTGCCCCCGACGGACCTGCGGGCACGTTGAACCCATGAGCCAGACGAAGGTTACCCCAGTCCACGTCCGCCGAGTAACGACGCACATGACCCCCAACACGAACGATCAAAGGACGATATGGCTGTGGTCTCCGCCATTCTCGTGGTCCCATCGGGAGAGAGGAACATCGAGCCCGGGCAGTGTGACCGAGATCTCCGACCCAGACACTCCGCCGCTGGACTCGCTTCCGGAATAGCCAGTAAGGTCCGAACCGCCGATGGGGTAGTCAACGCCTAAGGCGGTGCGTTGCGGGTCGGCAGGAGGGTGTCGCGTGCTAGAGAGTGTCTTCGGGGTGCGTCCGACCCTCCTATTGGAATTGATCACGATTCCGCTGTTCACGGGCGTGATCGGCTATATCACCAACTGGACCGGCGTGCTCATGTTGTTCAAGCCGATCCGGTTCCACGGATTCCGGCTGCCCGGTTTGGCCGCGGTGTTTCCTTTGCTGCCCAAGCGGATTCAAGTGCTGCCGCTGTTGCAGTACGACGGGCGGATCGGCTGGCAGGGGATCGTGCCGTCGCGCGCCGACAAGATGGCCAGCATCGCCGTCGACAAAGGACTGGCGAAACTCGGGAGTGTCGCGGATTTCTATCGCGAACTGGAACCGGACAAGCTCGCTGAACATTTTGTTGAAATTGCCGATCTTCAGATTCGCGGCATTGTCGAGGAGATCCTCAAACGCGAACATCCACAGCTCTGGTACAACCTGCCGACAGGTGTGCGGGAGATGGTCCACAACCGCGTGCGGGAACAGTTGCCGGATATTCTCCGGGAACTCACCGATGAACTCGGCAAGAACATCGATCAGCTGCTGGACGTCAAGTCCATGACCATCCGCTACTTCCAGGCGCGGCCGCAGATGCTGAATTCCGTGTTCCAGGTGCTCGGCGCCAAGGAACTGCGATTCATGCAGAACTTCGGCTTCTACTTCGGCGCGCCCATGGGTCTGGTGCTGGTCGGAATCCTGCACTGGACGCACTGGTCGTCGCTGGTCGTGCTGCCGGTCGGCGGGGTGATCATCGGCTGGGTGGTCAACTGGATCGGCATCAACCTGATCTTCGAGCCCGCCTATCCCAAGTGGTGGTGCCCGTGGCGGCAGGGCCTGCTGATCAAGCGGCAGGACGAGATCACCGAGGGCTACGCGGCGCTGGTGGCCAGCGAGATCATGACCGTCGCCAATATCGGCGACGAACTGCTCAACGGCCCGCGCGCCGATCGCACCATGCAGATGCTCACCGACACCCTGCGCCCGGCCGCCGACCGCGCGCTCGGCCCGGCCCGCTCGGTGGTCAAGTTCGCCCTGGGCAGCCGGGAATACGACACCCTCCAGGACACCCTCACCAACGAGGCGATGACCATCGCGCCCATCGCCTTCGCCGACCCCGCGTTCAACGTGCAGCAGGGCGTGCAGGTGCAGGAGTACATCGCCAAACAAATGTCGGCGCTGCCCCCGCCGGAGTTCGTGGACATGCTGCGTTCGGCCATCAAACAGGATGAATGGCTTTTGTTCGTCCATGGCGGCGCGCTGGGGCTCTTCGCCGGTTACGCTCACCTCCTGATCTTCGGAACAGGAGTCGCCACCACATGGATATGACCGAATCCTCCTCTGGCGAGGACGATCCCGCCGATCCCTCCACCGTCATCGCTGTTCGCGAGTCCGCGCCGCTGCCGGTGCCGGTGGACTCGGGTGAGCGGCGGGGTTCGGCCGGACCGGTGCGTGCCGCCACGGGAGTGGTTCGGGTGGCCATGTCGGCGGCGGTCGAGGCCAGTTTCTGGAGTCTGCACACCGCGCTCGGGGTGACCTCGGTCGTGCTGCGCGGCAGCATGGCCGGGCAGCCGCCGCGCGAGATCCTCTCCGACGCCGGCGCGCAGGTGCGGCAATCGGTCCGGCAGGCGCTGGGCGTGCCCGTGCCCGAGGACCTCGACGCCGCACCCGATTCCGGGCACACGGCGCTGCTGCGGGCCCGCGGCGCGGAACTGCTGCGCCGGTCCGCGGACTTCCACGCCGAGGACGACACCCACCATCACACCGCCTACTCGCGCATCCTGGGCGAACTCGCGCCCGACGAGGCGCGCATCGTGCGGCACCTGTACCTGGACGGGCCGCAGCCCGCGGTCGAGGTGAAGACCGGACGCAGCTCCTACCGGGGCGTGTTCAACCTGCTGGGCGAGGACGCGGCCCTGCGCTACCCGAACCGGATCGACGAGTACCTGGCCAATCTGGACCGGCTCGGACTGCTCGACGTGACCCGCGAAGCGCTGGGCAACCCCAACCGGTACCAGCTGCTCGAGGCCATGCCGGAGGTGCGGCGGCTGCTCAAGCGGGCGAGCTTCGGCACCAAGGTGCTCTATCGCACCGTCGAATTGACCTCCTTCGGTGCGGGTTTCGTCCGCACCTGCCTGCCGGTTCCCTCACTCGACCCGCAGATGCTCGAGCAGCACGGATAGATTCTCGAACCGCACGGATGGATGTCCGGCAGTGTTCACGAACAATCGATCGCCGTCCACCACCAGGGTGAACGGCGATTGTCGTTGGAGCTCAGGCGTCTTCGGCCAGTTCCAGCCAGCGCTCTTCGGTGGTCTCCTTCTCGGCCTGCACCTGCTTCAGTTCGGCGCCCAGCTTCACCAGCTTGTCCGGCTCGGTGGCCGCTTCGGCTAGCGCCGCGTGCAGCTTCTCCTCGCGGTCGGTGAGCTTCTCGAGCGCGCGTTCCAGCTTGGCCAGTTCCTTGCGGGCGGCGCGGTAGGCGGCCGAATCCGTGGCCGGGGCCGTGGAATTCGCGGCGGCGGCCGGGGCGGCGGAGCGGGCCGGGGTGGCCGGGCCCCCGCTCAGCGCGGCGCGTTTGCGCAGGTATTCCTCGATGCCGCCGGGCAGGTTGGTGAGTTTGCCGTCGCCGAACAGCGCCCAGGTGGTGTCGCAGATGCGCTCGATCAGATAGCGGTCGTGGGAGATGACCACCATGGTTCCGGCCCAGCCGTCGAGCATGTCCTCGAGCTGCTGCAGGGTGTCGATGTCGAGGTCGTTGGTGGGCTCGTCGAGCAGCAGCACGTTCGGCTCGGCCATCAGGATGCGGGTGAGCTGCAAGCGGCGGCGCTCGCCGCCGGACAGGTCGCGCACCGGGGTGCGCTGTTTGGCCGGGGTGAAGCCGAGCCGCTCGGCCAGCTGACCGGCGCTGATCTCCTTGTCGCCCAGCATCATTCGCTGCGCCACGTCCTGCACGGCCTCCAGGACGCGCATGTCCAGCGGCAGGTCGTCGAGTTCCTGGCGCAGCCAGCCGATCTTGACGGTCTGGCCCTGGATCCGCTTGCCGGACTGCAGGTCCCGCTCCCCCGCGAGCGCGCGCAGCAGGCTGGTCTTGCCGGAGCCGTTCACGCCGACCAGGCCGACCCGTTCGCCGGGCGCGAGCCGCCAGGTCAGGTCCTTCACCAGTTCCCGGCCGTCCGGGAGGGCGAGGGTGGCGTCCTCGAGCTCGACCACCACGCGGCCCAGTCGCTTTCGCGCGAAGGAGGCCAGTTCCACGGTGTCGCGCGGGGCGGGGACATTGGCGATCAGGGCCTCGGCGGCCTCGATCCGGTAGCGCGGTTTGGAGGTGCGGGCGGGCGCGCCGCGGCGCAGCCACGCCAGTTCCTTGCGGGCCAGGTTCTGGCGGCGAGCCTCGCTGGCGTCGGCCTGGCGGACGCGTTCGGCGCGGGCGAAGATCCAGTCGTTGTAGCCGCCGTCGTAGGTCTCCACCTTGCCGCCCTGCACCTCCCAGGTGCGGGTGGCGACGGTGTCGAGGAACCAGCGGTCGTGGGTGACGACCACCAGCGCGCTGCGGCGGGCGAGCAGATGCTCGGCCAGCCACTGCACGCCCTCGACGTCGAGGTGGTTGGTGGGCTCGTCGAGCACCAGCAGGTCCAGCTCGCGAACCAGGGCGGCGGCCAGCGCGGTGCGGCGGCGCTCACCACCGGAGAGGTTGGCGACCGGGGTGTCCATGCCGAGATCGGCGATGCCGATGCCCTCGACCACGGAACGGATACGGGGGTTGGCCGCCCATTCGTGCTCGGCGACGCCGTCGGTGCGCTGATCCTCGGCCAGGCCCGCGAGCACGACATCGCCGACCGTCGCGTCCTCGGGGAGGACGCCGCGCTGGGTGACGACCGCCATGCGCAGGAATCCGGCCCGGCTGACCCGGCCCGAATCGGGCTCTTCGAGACCTGTCAGCACCTCGAGCAGCGTGGTCTTGCCGCCACCGTTCAGACCGACGACACCGATCCGCTCCCCTTCCTGAACCCCGAGGGACACCTTGTCGAGCAGCGGCTTGACGCCGAAGCTCTTACTGACGGTTTCCAGGTTGATCAGGTTGGCCACGGAACTGTCCCGCCTCTCCGGGTCTTTTGACGAACCGTAAGAGCCTACTCACCCGCCGTCGCGGACCGGCGGTCGCGTTCGGAGAGACTCGGCCCGTCCCCGGCCAGTTACCCCGAAGCTCACGAAATCAGTTGTCGCCCACGATGCGGCGCGCGCCCGGGACCGGGCCGTGGGCGGTGCGGACGCTGCGGGCGACGCCCGCGCCCGCGAGCTCGGCGGCGACGGCGACCGCGGCCTCCTCGCTCTCGCACAGGAAGGCGCAGGTCGGGCCGGAACCCGAGACGATGCCCGCCAGGGCTCCCGAGGTGACACCGGCCCGCAGGGTGCGGCGCAGGTCTGGCTTCAGCGACAGCGCGGCGGCCTGGAGGTCATTGCCGAGCAGCGGGGCTAGCTGGGTCGCGTCGCCGGAGGCCAGGGCTTGGAGCAGGTCCTCGGGGCTGCCGAGGCGCGGCGGGTCACCGGCCTCGCGCAGGCGGTCGAGTTCCTTGAAGACGGCCGGAGTGGACAGGCCGTCCTTGGCCAGGGCCAGCACCCAGTGAAAGGTGTTGCGGGACAGCACCGGGAGCAGCTTTTCGCCGCGGCCCCGCCCGAGCGCGGTGCCGCCGTGCAGGGAGAATGGGACATCACTGCCGAGTTCGGCTGCGATATCGGACAATTCAGCCCGGCTGAGGCCGAGCTCCCACAGGTCGTTCAACCCGACCAGGGCCGCGGCGCAGTCCGCGCTGCCGCCCGCCATCCCACCGGCCACCGGAATCCCCTTGGTGATCCCGATTTCCACCAGCGGCGCCCGGCCCGCCTGATCGGCGAGCCGGACCGCCGCCTGCCAGACCAGGTTGGTGCGGTCGGTGGGGACCTCGTCGGCGCCCTCGCCGGTCACCTTGACCCGCATGGCGGCGGCCGGCGCGATCTTCAGATCGTCACTGAGCGAAAGGGCTTGGAAGACGGTGGTGAGGTCGTGGTACCCGTCTTCACGCAGGTCACCCACCCCGAGGTGCAGATTCACCTTCGACGGGGCACGCACGATCACGGGACTCGGCACAACTGACAGCACGCGCCAAGCCTAATGGTGCTCAGAGCAGCGCACCGCCGGTGGCGTCGATCCATTGGCCGGTGACCCAGCGGCTGTCGTCCGAGGCCAGGAACGCGACGATATCCGCGATCTCGGCGGGCTCGGCCACGCGATTCAGTGGTGACTTCGCCGATACCGCCGCCATGGTCGCGTCGTTGCGCAGCCAGTCGGCGTTCATGTCGGTGTCCACCACGCCCGGCGCCACCGCGTTGACGGTGATGCCGCGCGCGCCGACCTCCTTGGCCAGCACCGAGGTGAAGGCGTCGATCGCGCCCTTGGTCATGGTGTAGGCGAGCAGTTCCGGCATGCCCGCGCCGCGGGTGAGCCCGGTGGAGACGTTGACGATGCGCCCGCTGTCGCGCAGCCGGTCCAGGCCCAGCTTGGTGACGAAGAACGGGGATTTCGTATTGACGGCGAAGACCCGGTCGAACGCCTCTTCCGAGGTGCCCCCGATGGGTTCCCGGACGCCGTCGGTGCCGGCGTTGTTGACCAGGATGTCGAGGCCGTCGGCGTGGGCGTCGAAGGCGGTCCACAGCGCTTCGGCGTCGCCGGGCACGCCGAGGGTGGCGGCGAAGGCGAAGGCCTGGCCGCCCGCGGCCTCGATGCTCGCGACGGTCTCCTTGGCGGCGGCCGCGTTGCCGTTGTAGTGGACGCCGACCCGGGCGCCGTCGCGGCCGAGGCGCCGCGCGATGGCGCGCCCGATTCCCCGTCCGCCGCCGGTGACCAGTGCCGTCTTGCCGGAAAGTGCGCCCATGACCTCGTCCTTCGTTCGTCGGCCACATTCTCTAGTGACCGTTACAGAAACCGACGATAACACATGTGTAGCGGTCGTTATAAAATCGCTGACATGGCCACAACCACCCGGGGTCGCCCCCGCTCGTTCGACCGCGACGCCGCCCTCGACCAGGCGCTGCGGCTGTTCTGGGAACGCGGCTACGAGGCCACCTCGGTCAGCGACCTGACCAAGGCGCTAGGCATCGGAGCGCCCAGCCTGTACGCGGCGTTCGGCGACAAGCGGAAACTGTTCGACGAGGTCCTCACCGCCTACGGCACGAGTTACGGCGGCTTCGCGGCGCGCGCCTTCGCCGAGGAGCCGACCGCCCGCACCGCCGCGGAGCGCACCCTGCGGGAGGCCGCGGCCGAATACGCCCGGCCCGGACAGCCGCCCGGCTGCCTGGTCATCCACGCGGGCACCAACACCACCAATCATGAAGTGCTGCAACTGCTTCAGACGCTGCGCAATGACAATATCGACGCCTTCGAGCGGCGGATCCGCGAGGACGTGGCCGCCGGACGCCTGCCCGCCGACACCGACGCCCGGGCCCTGGCCCGCTACACCGGGGCCGTCATGCAGGGCATGTCGCAGGCCGCGCGGGACGGCGCGGACGAGGGTGAGCTGCGCCGAGTGGCCGCGCTGGCCATGCTGGCCTGGCCCGACTGAATTTCTCGGACCAACCGCTTGCGTCAGGTACCCATGGGGGGTATGTTTCTCGATGTCGGGGATACCCCCTCACCGTATGAGAAGCGAGCGAAGGAGACCACCATGGCCACCAGCACCTACACCGTCACCGGCATGACCTGCGGCCACTGCGTCGGTTCGGTCCAGAAGGAGATCGGCAAGATCGACGGCGTCACCAGCGTGGATGTGGATCTCGCCAGCGGTCTGGTCACCATCGAGTCGGCCGCCGAGCTCGCCGACGCCGCTGTGATCGCCGCCGTCGACGAAGCGGGTTACGAGGTGGCCAGGTGAACGATCGACTGAAGTTCGCCGCCTTCGGTGGCGGACTGGTCGTCTTGTTCGGAGCCGCGCTCGGCATCGGCGCCCTGGTGGGCGACCGGTCCGGCGCGGCCCCGGCCGAGGCCGCCGACCACTCCCAGCACGAGACCGCCGCGCCGACCGGCCTGCAGGACAGCCTCTCCGGCTACACCCTCGGTGAGATCAGCGCCCCGGCTACCCCCGATCAGCAAGGCGCGCTGCGTTTCCGGATCACCGGACCGCAGGGCACCGTCACCCGATACGACAACCTCCACGACAAGGACCTGCACCTGATCGTGGTCCGCTCGGACGCGAGCCAGTTCCGGCACGTGCATCCCACCCGGGCCGCCGACGGCACCTGGTCGCTGGACTGGAAGTGGGCCGCGCCCGGCAGCTACCGGGTGTTCGCCGACTTCTCCCCCGCCGGCGGGCCCGGCGAACTGGTCCTGAGCCGCACCGTCGCGGTCGCGGGCAATGTGACCGACAAGCCGCTGCCGCCGGTCTCCGAGACCGCCGACGTGGACGGGTACCGGGTCACCCTCGCCGGTGATCTGACCACCGCGGGCAGCGAACTGACCTTCAGCGTCACCCGGGACGGCAAGCCGGTGACCGACCTGCAGCCCTACCTCGGCGCCTACGCGCACCTGGTAGCCCTGCGGGCCACGGACCTGGCCTACCTGCACGTCCACCCCGAGGGCGAGGTCGGCAAGACCGCTCCCGGCCCCGACGTCGCCTTCCACGCGCAAGCGCCCAGCGGCGGCGAGTACCGCCTGTACCTGGACTTCCAGCACGGCGGCGCGGTCCACACCGCGGAATTCACCGGCACCGCATCCACCGCCGCACCCGCTTCGGGTGCGCCCGCATCACACGGAGGAGGTCACTCATGAGCGCCCCGGCTCCCGAGCGTTCGATCGAACTCGATATCGGTGGAATGACCTGCGCCTCCTGCGCTTCCCGGATCGAGAAGAAGCTCAACCGGATGGACGGCGTCACGGCGTCGGTCAACTACGCGACCGAGAAGGCGAAGGTCAGCTTCCCCGACTCGGTGACCGCCGATGACCTGATCGCCAAGGTCATCGACACCGGCTACACGGCGGCCGTGCACCACACCGAACCGGTGAAAACCGAGGCGGCCGAGACCGATTCGGCCCCGTCGGCGGCGGATCTGTTGCGGCACAAGCTGCTGGTGACGCTCGCGCTGGCGGTCCCCGTGGTCGCCATGGGCATGTTCCCGGTCTTCCAGTTCACCAACTGGCAATGGCTCTCCCTCACCCTGACCGCGCCCATCGTGGTGTGGAGCGCGTCCCAGTTCCACCGGGCCGCGTGGGTGAACGCCAAGCACGGTGCGGCCACCATGGACACGCTGATATCGCTGGGCACGCTGGCGGCGTTCAGCTGGTCGGTGTACGCCCTGTTCTGGGGCAATGCCGGAATGCCCGGCATGAAGCACCCGTTCAGTTTCGTCATCGAGCGCGGCGATTCGTCCTCGGCGCTGTACTTCGAGGTGGCGGCCACCCTGGTCACCGCCATTCTCGCGGGCCGCTATTTCGAGGTGCGGTCCAAGGAGAAGGCCGGGTCCGCGCTGCGGGCGCTGCTGGAGCTGGGCGCGAAGGACGTGTCGGTGCTGCGCGGCGGCGTCGAGACCCGGATTCCCATCGGCGATCTGCGGGTCGGCGAGGAGTTCCTGGTCCGTCCCGGCGAGAAGGTCGCCACCGACGGTGTTGTGGTGAGCGGCAATTCGGCGCTCGACATGAGCATGCTGACCGGTGAATCGGTGCCGGTCGAGGCGGGCCCCGGCGATCAGGTGGTGGGCGCGACCGTGAACGCCGGCGGCCTGCTGACCGTGCGCGCCACCCGGGTCGGCGCGGATACCCAACTGGCGCAGATGGCTTCGCTGGTCGAGGACGCGCAGAACGGCAAGGCGCCGGTGCAGCGGCTGGCCGACCGGTTGGCGGGCGTGTTCGTGCCGATCGTCATCGCGATCGCGGTGGCGGCGCTGGGCTTCTGGCTCGGCACCGGCGCGGCGGTGGCGACTGCGTTCGGCGCGGCCGTCGCGGTGCTGATCATCGCCTGCCCGTGCGCCCTCGGCTTGGCCACGCCCACCGCGCTGCTGGTGGGCACCGGGCGCGGCGCGCAGCTGGGCATCCTGATCAAGGGCCCGCAGGTGCTGGAGTCGACCCGGCGGATCGACACCGTGGTGCTGGACAAGACCGGCACCGTCACCACCGGCAAGATGACGCTGGCGGAAGCGATTCCGGCGGCCGGCGTCGATGCCGACGACTTGCTGTCGGTGGCCGCGGCCGTCGAGCACGGCTCCGAGCACCCGGTCGCCAAGGCCGTGGTCGCCGGCGCCGCCGAGCGCGGACTCGACACCGAAAAGGTGGAGCAGTTCGTCAGCCACGGCGGTAAGGGCGTGCAGGGTCTGGTCGGCGAGCGGGCCGTGGTCATCGGGCGCACCGAGCTGATGGCGGACTGGTCGATCACGGTGCCGGAAGTCCTGGCGGACGCCAAGACTCGCGCCGAGCAGGCCGGGCAGACCGCCATCGTGGTGGCCTGGGACGGACAGGCGCGCGGCGTGCTGGTCATCGCCGACGCCGTGAAACCGACCAGCGCGCAGGCGATCTCGGAGATGAAGGCGCTCGGGCTCACCCCCGTGCTGCTGACCGGCGACAATGCCGCGACTGCGCGCACCGTGGCGGATCAGGTCGGCATCGCGGAGGTCATCGCCGAGGTGCTGCCCAGCGACAAGCTGGACGTGGTGAAGAAGCTGCAGGACGAAGGCAAGGTGGTCGCCATGGTCGGCGACGGCGTGAATGACGCGGCCGCCCTGGCCCAGGCCGATCTGGGCCTGGCCATGGGCACCGGCACCGATGTCGCCATCCAGGCCGCCGACCTCACCCTGGTCCGCGACGACCTGCGGGCGGTGCCCACCTCGATCAAGCTGTCCCGCGCCACATTGCGCACCATCAAGGGAAACCTGTTCTGGGCGTTCGGCTACAACGTGGCGGCCATCCCGCTGGCCGCCGCCGGCCTGCTGAACCCGATGCTCGCGGGCGCCGCCATGGCGCTGTCCAGCGTGTTCGTGGTCAGCAACAGCCTGCGGCTGCGCCGCTTCCGCGGGTGAGCCGACACCGCGTCGGCAGGTGAGTCACGGCGGCAGGTGAGTCACGGCGACGGGCCGCCCGGATCGCACGATCCGGGCGGCCCGTCGCGGTCGTCGTCCTGCGCTTCGCTGTCATCGTGTTGAATGTCGGGTGTCCACCGCCGCCCCCTCTCGAGGAGCTTCGTTGACCACCATCGCCGAATACCTGGCCTCCGCCCAGATCCAGGCCGCCCCGGTCGACCCCGCGGCCCCCGGCGCGCCGAAGGTCACCGTCGGCGTTCCCGAAGGCTGGCAGCAGGTCCCGCCGCAGATGTTCCCCGGCTCCTTCGGCGTCTGGACCCAGCCGCCCGTCGACGGCTGGGCCGACAACGCGGTCCTCCTGGTGGCGACCTTCACCCCCGCCGTCGACCCCGCCGAACTCCTCACCCACGCCTTCGACGATGCCCGCCAGCTCCCCGCGTGGAAGGACATCGACACCGACACCGCGGACTACGACGGCCTCCCCTCGGCCGCCATCACCGGCACCTACGAGGTCCAGAACCTCACCCTGTGGGCCTACAACCGCTACATCATCGTCGACTCCGACCAGGGCCAGTACCTGGTCCAGCTCACCATCACCACCCGCAACGACAGCGACGGCAGCGCCCCCACCGCCATCCTCCAGGGCCTGTCCATCTCGGCGTAGCTACCGCTCCCACACCCCACCGGCGAGAAACCGATCCCACTGCTCGCCGGTGAACACCAACGCGGGCCCACCGGGGTCCTTGGAATCACGGACCCCGACCCCGCCCCGGTTCAGGAATGCGACCTCGACGCAGTCCTGTCCCCCGGCGCTCCGGCTGCTTTTGAACCATTCGGCTTGGGCCAGCTCATTTTTCACGCTGAATACTCCTTTGCCATCCGCCGCAGCAGGTTTCTGCTGTCGGCCTCGTTCAACGCTACGCGTTCGATGGTGGCGAACGCGGCACGATACTGGTCGACGGTGCCATCCAGCTCGAAGTACATTGCGCCCGTGTAGCTCTCGACATAGACGACAGTTGGCTCCTCGGGCTCGCCGTCATCGTCCACGGCGAAATCGAGGATCGTGAAGGGGCCGGGCGAGACGCCCAGGGGAAATCCCGCTGCGGCAGACAGGATCCGAACAGACACATTCGGCGGCATGGCCGCGAGGTGCCGGAGTTGGGCGGCCATGACCTTCGGGCCACCGACCACTCGTTGCAGCGCGACTTCGTCGATGACCAGGCGCGTGGTCGCGGGCTTGCGCTTCCTGGTGATCAGGGACTGTCGCCTGATTCGAAGATGCACCCGCCGTTCGATGGCCGTAGGCGACTCATGCGGAAAGTAGATGTGGTCCAGCGTGCGCGCATACTCCGGAGTCTGGAACAAGCCGGACACCATGTCGGGCCGGTAGATCGTGATCCGCTCGGCCGCCGACTCCAACCCGACGTATACGTTGAACCCAGCCGGAATCAGGTCTCCGTATTCGTGCCACCACGATTTCACATTGGCTTGCTGCGCAAGCCCTTTCAGCGGCTCCACATATTCGGGCGCATCGTAGATCCGGCACAGTTCTTCGATGTCGCTCAGGTGGATCCGTTCGGTCACTCCGGTTTCCAGCCTTTGCAGGCTGCCGGTACCTCGCTCGGCCAGCTTGGCCGCCTGCACGATCGACAGACCACACTGCTGCCGCAGTTCTCTCAAGTACCGCCCAAGTTGGCGGCGAGGCAGATTGCTGGAGCGCTTCGACATGACCATCTCCTGGCGTCGGCTCCGAAACCCGAATCAATTGTGCGCCGAAATCGGATGGCGTGCTGGGGAAACGCGCAGAAATCCTGCGCACGCAGAAATCGCGGTCCTTCGATCGCAGTTTCTGCTGTCCGATGTACGCATCCCCGGTTCCCCAACCACTCCGAAACCCCACCGGGAGCCCGGGAGCGACCGAGATCCGCGTTCGAGAGGAGACCATAATGCGGTGGGACACCTGGGCACTTCTGACGATCGCAGTCCTCTGCGGCAGCGTGATCCTCTGGTCCTGGTGGGGCTTCCACCACGACGCTCCCGCACCAGAGCCCACCGTCCTACGACTCTCCGTCATCGGCGGCGGCCACCTCGACGTCCCCCGCCCCGAAGCAGATCCCGGACGCCATCGCCGAGCACCACGACCAATGCGCACTCACCCAAGGCATCTCCGCCGGACGCCGCAAAGGTTCGCGGCATGACCCCCGCCGAGGTGGCCGTTCTCACCGCACTCAGCCCCGACCGCACTCTCACCGCCGCCCAAGTCCAGCTCGCCGCAACTCTCACTACCTGGCGTACGCGCAACGCCTTGGCCCATCTCGAATCCCGTGGTCTGATCGTTCCCAGTCACCCGCGCGGTCGCTGGCGGATCACCCCGCGCGGCCGCGCAGCGCTGACCTCGAAGGCGAGTAGGTTTCGTTGATCCAGCCGGGTCCGACAGCCGGTGCGGCAGCGCTGAACTGCCCTGAACCACCACTACTGCTCATGAATTGGCGACGATTCGATGATTCGCGGCAGGGTTGTGGAGGAAAAGACCAGTCAGGGTGGCGGACTCGGCGGTCGTGTCCGGTTGGCGGAACAATGGCGGTATGGATTTCGAGGATGCGGGCGGGTCTACCGCGCGGCTGATGGAGGAGCTGGTCGATCGGCTCGGGGAGAAGGCGCGCGCGTCAGTGGTTTTCGGGGATCCGATCACCGGCGACGGGGTCACGATCGTGCCGGTGGCCCGGGCGGGGTTCGCGTTCGGTGTCGTGCCCGGTCGCGGTTCCGCCGCCGACGAGGTCGTCGACGGCGGGGGTTCGGGCGGCGGAATGGAGATGCGGCCGTTGGGATTCATCGAAATCCGGGACGGCTCCGCCCATTACCGCCCGCTCCCGGCCCGGTGGACCGGCGTGGCCCTGCCTCTGGCCGGGATCGCGGCCGGCCTCCTCGCACCGTACGCATTACGCGCCGGACGCCGCCTTTACCGGGCGCGCCGCGGCTGAACCGGCCACCTCACCGGCGGTGAGTGCGCGGTGGCGCTGCTGCTCGAGTTCGATGAATCCGTCGATCAGGGTGTTGTAGACCCGCTCGACCAATGTCGGGTCGACGCCGTGGCGCACCGCCAGTTTGCGGAGGCGGACCATCATCCGGCCGCGCCGGTCGGGGGCGCGGACCTCGTGTTCGTCGCGTTTGAAGGTGGCGGCGCGCATCACCAATTGCTGCCGGGCGCCGAGCAATTCGATGATCTGCGCGTCGATCGCATCGATCTCGCCGCGCACTTCTTCCAGAGACATGAATTCGGACCTCTCGATTCGAGGCCACCGACGCGTCAGCCGAGCGACGCGAGACGCGTCGGCCACCGCACCGGCAGCCGACACGAACGCACGTCAGAGCCGCCGAAACCTCGGCCGCCACGACTGCGTCATCACCATCACTCGGCCATCAAACCACAGGTCCGCGGCGGTCGCCGATCAGTCGAGGTCGTCGAAGGTCTCGATGTCGGTGCGGAACGATCCTCCGTCGGCGGGTGCGATCAGGACGACGAAGTCGGGCAGGGCGGTGGCGGTGGCGTCGCCCTTGTCGTCCGTCGCGCCGGGTTCCGCTTCCCAGTCCAGGAGGTGGACGGTTACGGCGTACGAGCCTGCCGGAAGGTCGATGTCGGTCGGCTTCATGTCGGCCACCGTCGACTCTTCCTCATCGAACGAGCCGACCTCTTCGATGCCGCTGATCTTGGCGACGCCCGTGGACACGAACAGGTACGGCTCGGAGGAGTTCTGCGCGTACCGCCGCTCGCGCTCGGTGAGCTCCCCCGCCGCGCCCTGCCGCACCAGCACTCCGAATCGCCCGTCGGACAGGATGTTCAGCGGCACCAGCCGACCGGCGCGGACGTGCTCGATGATCGGTTCGTCATCCAGCAGCTCCAACTCCCAGCTGTCGTAATCGACAACATGGGTGAACGCCGCCGGATCCCACAGCGCGAGCATCCCCGAACCGGTGACCGCGGTGAACACGCGCTCGCTCGACACATCGACCGACAATCTCGAAGTCATGCCGGTCAGCATGGCAGGGCCTACCGACAGAACGCGATATCGCCCACTACCGCAAGGGAATTGGCCGGCGAGTCAGGGACAGGATCGCGGCGATACCCGTCCGGCCATCGACACCGACGACATCGCTCCCTCCGCCGGCACGTTCCTCCGACGGCAATCTATCGGCCCGATGTGGATGTCCCCGGACCGATCACGGGGATCGTGTGGAGAACATCGCGTAGATTCCGACCATGCCCCTGGGACACCTCGGCGTCAATGTCACCGATCTCGCTGCGGCACGCCAGTATTACGACCAGCTGATGCCGCTGATCGGCTACGACCAGCTGCTGGCCGACGATACGCAGTTCGCCTACTGGCCCGCGGGCGGCAAGGTCGGCACGTATCTGTTCTTCTACCCGGCCCCGGAGCCGGGCTACTCCCCCGAGCGCGCGGGTCTTCAGCATCTCGCGTTCATGGTCCCCACCCGCGCGGACGTCGACCGGGTCCACGACTGGGCCTCGGGTCGTGGCGACGAGATCATCCATACGCCCCAGTCCTTCCCGCAGTATCCGCCGCCGTACTACGCCACGTTCTGGCGCGGGTACGACGGCGTCATGCTGGAAGCGGTGTGCCACAAGGACCGGTGAGCGGGGCCTTCACCGGGCCGGATCGGCTACGGACTCGTAGTCGGGGAGCCGGTCGGTGGCCTTCGGGGACATGATGCGCTCCATGCCGGACATCGACTCGAGCAGCGGCAGGCGGGTGACGGCGTTGCGCACGGCCATGCCCAGCCGGGTCTTCGGCACCATCAGCCGAAGGTTGGGTCCGACCTGTTGTTTGCGGGTGATCAGGGGACGGTGCGACCGCTCGTACCGGTCGAAGGCGATGCGATGGTCACCGGCGGCGGCCGCCAGCTCCCCGGCGAGCCGGTAGGCCCCGATCAGAGCGATCTCCGCACCCGCCCCCGAGACCGGTGAGGCACAGTAGGCCGCGTCGCCGACGAGGACGACCCGCCCGCTGGACCACGAGTCCATGCGGACCTGACCGAGCGCGTCGATGTAGGCGTCCGGGTCGGCGAGGACGCCCGCGAGCAATCCCGGTACGCGCCAGTCGTTCTCGTCGCCGAACTCGGCCGAGAGCAGGGCGCGGGCCGCTTGCTGGTCGCGCAGGTCGATGTCGCGTCGGGGGCTGCGGAACATGAAGTAGGCCTTGGCCTGCGGGTGGTTGCCCGATCGGTAGACGCCGGTCATGCGGCCGGGGGTGTTGAACAGGGTGACCCACCGGTCGGGGCCCAGCTCCGCGTCGGCATTGCCGAAGGCGAAGTAGTGGTCCAGGAAGCGCACGTAGTCCGATTCCGGCCCGAAGGCCAGTGTGCGGACCGTGGAGTGCAAGCCGTCCGCGCCGACCACCAGGTCGAAGCGGCGGGCGGGTCCGTTCACGAAGGTGACGGTCACGCCGTCGTCGTCCTGATCCAGCGCCGTGATGGCGTCGTCGAAGAGGTATTCGACTGCGCCGGAGGTGATGTCGTGCAGCATCCGCACCAGGTCGCCGCGCATGATCTCGACCTCGGCGCTGCCGTTCTCGTTCTTGATGCCCTCGATGTCGATGCGGGAGATCTCGCGGCCGTCGGCGCGGACGAACCGCATGCCGACCACATCGGCCGCCGCCTCGCGCACCCGCGGCATGATGCCCATCTTCTCGGCGACCTCGATCGCCTGGTCGCGAATGTCCACGCCTTGGCCGCCGGTCCGCAGCCGCGCCGCCCGCTCGACCACGGTCGGCCGGAATCCGTGGCGGGCGAGCCAATACGCCAGAGCCTGGCCCGCGATCCCGGCGCCGGAAATCAGAATTCGCTCTCTCGACATGATGACTACCCCTATCTCAAAAATACTGACCAACGGTCAGTCTCGACTGTAGGCCACTGACCGATGGTCAGTCAACGGGTAGGGTGCTGGGGCATGACCGACGACTCACGGGCCCGCATCCTTCGCACCGCGCTCACACTGTTCGTCGAGCGCGGGTATCACGCGGTGTCGGTGCGGGAGATCGCCGAGCAGGTCGGTCTGACGAAAACCGCCGTGCTCTACCATTTCCCGAGCAAGAGCGACATCGTCGCCGCCCTGGTCGAGCCCTTGCTGGCCGAGACCGAGGCCCTGCTCGAATCGATTCAGACCCTCCCGGACTCGGCCGAACGGCGATGGGCCGTGGTGGAAGGACTCATCGACACCTGGCTGCGGCACGCGCGGGTGCTGCGGATACAGCTGCACGACGAGGCGCTGTCCGCCGACAACGCGACCTATGCCCGGCTGCGCGACATCGCGCTGGCCGCCCAGGAGGTGATCGCCGGACCCGAGGCCGACTTCGCCGAGCGGGTGCGGGCCACGCAGGTGTACGCCGCGCTCAGCGACCCGGTGGTCATCTTCGCCGACCATCCCGAGCCGGAGCTGCGCGCCGCGATTCTCGCGGGCGCGCAACAACTCCTGAACACGCCGCCGCCCCGGCGCACCACCACCCCCGCCCGAGCGCCCGAGACACCGCGCCGCCGTCCGGCCCGGGGCCGTCCCGGCGCGATGACCTCGACGATGGTGGCCTCCGCCCAGCGCATGCGGGATGCGGGCGACCACACCGTCGACGAGATCGCCGCCGAGCTGGGCGTGTCCCGCGCGACCGTCTATCGGTATCTCGCCACGCCCACCGGCGACGGCTCCGAGACGGCAACGTGAGACATTTTTGAGACGCGCTCGCGAATCCGGGCGGCGAGATCGCTCCGCCCACAGGCGCACCCGAATGGCGCATATACGACTTGTCTCATTTGAGACAAATCCACACGAGATGAGCGCGGTCACTGTCGCGTGATCAGGGGGTGCGCACCCGTGGCGGGAACCCGCGAGAGCACCGACTCGGTAGCCGCGTTTACGGTGTTCAGCGGCCCTTCACAGGGGTAGCTGGAGGGGTGCTGAGAACTGTTCGACAAGGCCTGCCGGGACACCGCGAGGAGGGGGTAAACCCGGGCGCCGGGCGGCGGGTTGCTGCGGAGGGGGCGGCAAGCCCCTGAAAGTTCGGGGCGACTGCACGGGGGGTTTGCGGATATTCTGCTGCGTGATCGACGCCCGGCCTTGCCGACTTTCGGTTTCGCCGGGCGTTTTTGTGTTCCCTGGGAGGGCATAGTGTCAACCACCGAAGTGGCGCCGGAGCCGGTCGCCGTCGAACCGGTCGCCGATCGGCGGGTGCATCCGTTCGCGTGGAAGGGCGTCCTGGCGGTTTCGCTGGGGTTCGCCGCCGTGCTCGGCCTCCCCGCGGCTCGGATCAATTACTTCGGCGACGAGCTGTACTTCTTGGCGGCTGGGCGTCGGCTCGCGTGGGCCTACCCGGATCAGGGTCCGCTGGCGCCTTTCGTGGCGCACGTGATGGATCTGATCGCGCCGGGTTCGGTACTGGCGCTGCGCATTCCGGCACTGCTGCTGATGGCCGCCGCGGCGGTCGTCGCGGCCGCCACCGCGCGGGAGCTGGGCGCGAGCGCGCGGTATCAGGTGCTGGCCGCGACGGCGTACGCGGTGTCACCGCTGGCGTTCAACCAGATGCAGCTGATCACGCTGACCTTCGACATCCCCTTGCAGGCGGCCATCATCTGGCTGCTCATCCGCTGGGTGCGCACGCGGCAGGACTACCTGCTGATCGTCGCGGGCGTGGCCGCCGCGCTGGCGTTCCAGGCGAAGTGGATGATGCCCGGCGTGTGGGCGCTGCTCGGCCTGGGCGTGCTGATCGCGGGCCCGCGCGAATTGCTGCGCCGCCCGGCGCTGTACGTCGGGACCGCGATCCTGACGCTGTCGATGGTCCCCGGCATCGTGTGGCAGGTGCAGCACGGCTGGGTGGAATCGCAGATGACCGAGATCATCGCCCAGGAGCAGTACGCCGCCAATACCGGTCCGCTGATCTGCGCGATCGAGATCGCCGTCCAGTGCGGTCTGCTCGGCGGCCTGCTCAGCATCTTCGGCCTGTGGGGCCTCACCCGGCTGGAGGCGTTGCGCCCCTACCGTTTCGCGCTGATCGCGGGCCTGGGCCTGCTGATCATCGTCCTGGTGGAGAACGGCCGCTCCTACTACGTGGCGGGCTTCTGGCCCGCCCTGGTCGGCGCGGGCGCGTTCGCGTTGAGCACGGTCGAGGCGCGAAAGCAGATCAGCAAGTGGGTCAATGCCGTGGCGGTGCTGTCGGCGGTCATGTTCACGGCGTGGATGGCCTCGATCCCGGTCCCCTACAGCTGGGAGTGGGCGCGCGACTTCACCGGCATCGACAAGCCGATCACCGACCAGGCGCAGTACTGGCAGCGTGAATCGCTCACCGGCCCGGCCGGATACGAGACCTTCACCAAGGCGGTCGCCGACGCGGTGGCCGGACTGCCGGAGGCCGAGCGCAACAACACCGCCGTGGTCGCCGCCGCCTACGTGCAGGCCAGCGCGCTGGAGGAATTCGGCCGCGACCACAACCTGCCGCCGGTGTTCAGCCCGAACCGCGGCTTCGGCTACTTCGGCCCGCCGTCGGACTCCTACCGCACCATCGTCTACCTGTCGGTGGACGGCGTGGGCGACAAGGACTTCCTGGCCCAGTTCAACTCCACCACCGAGGTCACCAAGATCAACGACCCGAACGGCCTGCCCGGCCTGGAGCGCCTGATGACCGTCTACGTGTGCCGCGAACCCAAGCACCCGTGGGCCGACGTGTGGCCGGGCCTGCAGACCCTCACCTTCCCCAGCGGAATCTGAGAGTCCACGGACTCGGCCGGCTGCGGGGAGTCAGCCTTGTTGAGCCAGACGAACGAAAGCGGCGGTATCGAGCGTCTCACCGCGCGCGGTGGGCGCGATACCGGCCGCGGTGAGACGATTCTCGGCCTCCGCGGCCGAGCCCGCCCAGCCCGCGAGGGCCGCGCGCAGGGTCTTGCGGCGCTGCGCGAAGGCCGCGTCGACCACGGTGAACACCCGCTGCCGGAAGGCGTCGTCCTGCGGCCAGGGCGCGTCGTCGAACCGGTCGATGCGGACCAGCCCGGATTCCACCTGCGGCACCGGCCAGAAGATCTGGCGGCCAACGGTTCCGGCGCGCCGCACGCTGCCGTAGAAGCCCGCCTTCACGCTGGGCACGCCGTAGATGCGCCCGCCCGGCGTGGCCGCCAGCCGATCCGCGACCTCGAGCTGCACCATGACCAGCGTGGTCCGGATGCTCGGGAATTCGGCCAGCAGGTGCAGCAGCACCGGCACCGCGACGTTGTAGGGCAGGTTGGCGACCAGCGCGGTCGGCTCGGCGGGCAGGTCGGCGTGGGTGACCTTCATGGCGTCCATGGGCACCACGGTGAGCCGGTCCGCGAGTTCGGGAGCGCGCGCCCCGACGGTCTGCGGCAGATGCGTGGCCAGCGTCGGATCGATTTCGACGGCGATGACGCGATCCACCACGTCGAGCAGGGCGAGTGTCAGCGATCCGAGACCGGGCCCGACTTCGAGCACGGTGTCTCCGCGTGTCACGCCGGCGGTGGCGACGATGCGGCGCATCGTATTGGCATCGTGGACGAAATTCTGCCCCAACTGCTTGGTCGGGCGGACCCCGAATCGCTCGGCGAGCTCACGCACTTCGGCGGGGCCCAGCAGGGCTGCTTTTCCACGACCGGCGACTTCGGGTTCGGACATTCTGGAAAACCTATCAAGCTGGGCGGATCACTCGCGCCGACACCCCGGTCAGGACACGGTCGGCGCGGCGCGGATGCGGTCGGTGAGCCCGCCGAGGCCGGCGCCGCGGTCATCCGCCGCAGCGCCGCTACGGCGTGGCGGACGCGCGCGTCGGACCAAAAACCCCATCACTCAGGGCTTTTCGCCCTATGCCCGGGTAGCGTCGCCACCCGGCAACCACGACCTTGGAGGAGAGTGCATGCCCGCTCGGCGGATTCGACGGTTCGTTCTGGGCGCGACGCTGGTGACCGCGGCCGCCACCCTGCCCGCGGGCCCGGTGCACGCGGAAGCGCCCGTCGCGCCGGATCGGTTCACGCATCAGACGCTGAACTGGCAGGCATGCAATGACAAGATCCTGGACAAGGCGGGCGCGCAGTGCGCGGGCGTGGTCGTCCCGCTCGACTACGCCGATCCCGGCGGCCGCACCCTGACCCTGGGCATCTCCCGGGTCCAGGCCACCGATCCGGAGCGCCGTCGCGGCATCCTGCTGACCAATCCGGGTGGTCCGGGCGGCCAGGGCCTGCGCATGCCCGCCAACTACCTGACGAACCTGTCCGACGACGTGCGCGCCCAATACGACATCATCGGCATGGACCCGCGCGGCATCGGCCGGTCCGACAAGGTCAACTGCACGATCCCGATTCCCACCATTCTGTTCTCGGCGGGCTTCGACGTCCTCGGCTTCGCCCGCGACGCCACCGTGGCCGCGGCCATGGCGAGCGCCTGCGTGGCCACCGACCCCGGCAAGATCCGCCACATCACCACCCGCAACACCGCCCGCGACATGGATGTCATCCGGAGCGTGCTGAGCGAGCAGAAGATCAACTTCTTCGGCGCCTCCTACGGCACCTACCTGGGCGCGGTCTACACCCAGCTGTTCGGCGACCGCGTCGACCGCATGGTCCTCGACTCCCCCATCGACCCGGACCGCTACTACATCGGCCTCTACCAGGACATGGGCGCGATCAACGAATGGGCGCTCGACGACTGGGCGACCTGGGCGGCCCGCCACGACGACCTCTACCACTTCGGCACCACCCCCGAGGCGGTGCGCGGCTGGGTCGAGGACCTGATCCGCCGGTCCGCGGGCCACGAGATCTACGGCAGCGGCTTCCTCGTCGACGAGCACACCATCCCGATGATTCTGGTTGCGCTGCTGCCCAATCCGCAGTTCAACCCGAACCTCGCCGAGATCCTCACCATGGTGGCCAGCGGCGTCGCGGGCGGCCCGATCGACATGGACGCCCTCCAGGCCAAGATCTTCTCGGTGGTGCCGCTGGACGCCGCCGCCATGGCCGCCATCATGTGCGGCGACAAGGCCGCGCCGCGCGATCCCGCCTGGTACTACAAGAACGTCGAGGCCACCCGGGCGTCGCAGCCGGTGTTCGGCGCGTTCGCCAACAACATCACCGCCTGCGCCTTCTGGCCGGACCCGGTGGAGCAGCCCACCGAGATCGGCAACGACACCCCGGTGCTGATGCTGGCCAATGTCCACGACACCCGCACCGCCTACTCCGAGGGCCTGGCGCTGCACGCGAAACTCCCGAAGTCGCGACTGATCACCCTGGCGGACACCAGAATTCACGCGTCGTTCCGCGACGATCTGAGCCCGTGCGTGAACGATGCCGTGAACACCTACCTGGCCACCGGCGTCCGCCCGGACACGGACATCACCTGCGCGCCCGACTACAACTGGTTCCCGAAGTAGCCGGTCCGGGCCGGACCGCCCCGGCTCAGGGCAGGGTGGGGGTGGACAGGATGCGATCGGTGAAGGCGCCGATCGCATCCCACATGGCCGGGTTCAGCTGGGTGTGGCTGCCGGTGCCGACCACGGTGGAGAAGTCGACCCCGTTGGCGGCGAACTGCGCGGCCAGCGCGGCGTGCAGCGGGGAGGGCACGGTGGTGTCGGTCGCGTTGACCAGCAACAGGATCGGCGCGTCGTAGCCGGTGACCGGCACGGTCATGTACTGGTTCATGGCGGCCTGGAACGCGGGATCGTTGAGCGGCCGCGACAGCATGTCGCCGATGCCCATGCCCTCGACCTTCTTCATGATGTCGAGGAAGCACAGACTCTGCGACTCGTCGAGCGCCTGGCGGCCGCGCTCGGTGAGGAAGCTGTCGACGTTCGCCTGCGGGTGGGTGGCGCGCAGGCCGGCCAGCATGCTGACCACGAAACCGTTGACCGCGGTTCCGGCCTGGCCCGGGATCTCCGGCATCCACGGGCCGACGAACGGGGTGATCTTCTCCAGATCCGATTCCGGGTCGACGGTGATGGTGCCGCGGAAGTCCAGATCCGGTGCGGTGGCGGCCTGCAGGTGCGCGGTGCCCAGCGCCGCCTGGCCGCCCTGCGAGAAGCCGGTGACCGCCCAGCTGCGCGACAGCGAGGGATTCAGTGCGCGAGCGGCTTTCAGCAGGTCGATGGTCGAGCCGGCCTCGGTGCTGATCTCGAGGTACGGGTGCGGGCCGGTGTCGAAGCGGCCCAGGCCGAGGTAGTCGGGGGCGACCACGGCGAAGCCCTTGTTCACCAGGTACTGCAGGAATTTGTCCTCGGTGGCCCGGGTGATGTGGGTGGTGTCGGTCTGACCGCCGCAGCCCGGTCCCATGCCGGAGGTGCCGTGGTCGTAGGCCATGATCGGCCAGCCGCCCTCGGGCGCGGGGCCGGGCGGAACGAACAGCGCGCCACTGGCTTTCACCGGTTCGCCGTTGGAGCGGGTGGTCCAGTAGTCGATGAAGGTGCCGTCGGACAGGCCGCGGAAGCCGTCCGACGCGGGCGTGGTGGCGAAGGCGGTGCCGGGATAGGCCTGTGCCGGAGCGCCGGGGATCACCAGCAGGGCGCCGGCGGCCGCGAGAGCCGTCGTGCACACACGAGTACGCCAACCAACCGAACGCATGAATCCTCCATCAGATCCCGACCCTCATTGCCCGAACACATACGGCGAAGGAGTTTATCTACTGGACTGTCGTTCAAATATGTGAACACTCTGGCAAATAGCCGACGAGTATCCGGCGCACACCCCATTGACGGGCTTTGAAACTTGTTCTAATTTCTCGCCATGTCGAGCAGATACGAAGGTCGTCGAGTCATTGTCACCGGAGCGGGATCGGGCATCGGCCAGGGCGTGGCCCTGCGCCTGCTCGCCGAGGGGGCCCAGCTGGTCGCCGCGGATGTGAACGAGGCCGGACTGGCCGCCACCGTCGACGCCGCCCCCGCCGCGCAGCGCGAACGCCTGCGCACCCTCACCATCGACATCGCGGACCAGGACTCGGTCCGCGCGGTCACCGCCGAGGCCCTCGAATTCCTCGGCGGCCTGGACGTTCTGGTCAATGCCGCGGGCATCCTGCGCGCCGCGCACACCCACGAGATGCCGCTCGAGGACTGGAACAAGGTCATCTCGGTCAATCTGACCGGTACCTTCCTGATGATCCGGTCCGCCCTGCCCGCGCTCATCGAATCCGGCCACGGCGTGATCGTGAACTTCTCCTCCACCTCCGCGTTCGGGTCCAACCCGTATATGGCGGCGTACTCCGCGTCCAAGGCGGGCGTGAACGCGCTGACCCACTCCATCGCGCTGGAATACGTGAAGAAGGGCCTGCGCGCGGTCAATATCGTGCCCGGCGGCATCAGCTCCGGCATCACCTCCGGTCTGGCGCTGCCCGCCGACGCGGACTGGTCACTCATGGCGCGGCTGCCCGGCTGGATCGAGGGCGGCGCGCTGGGCAAGCCGGAGGACATCGCGGGCGTGGTCGCCATGGCCGCCTCCGACGACGGCCGCTACATGACCGGCACCGAGCTGCGGGTCGACGGCGGCGCGCTGATGTAGCGGGCCCGATTTCAATCGGGACCAGTCGGTACGGAGTTAGGCTGGCAAGCACTTCCTAGCCACGAACATCGGACCCGGACGGAGAGTCATGGGAAACCGGCGGAGTTTCGGAGTGCTTGTCGCCACCGTGGGATTGACAGCGGCGGTGGGATGCGAGTCCTCGAAGGACTCGGGTGGATCGAAGGAATCCACCAGCGGGTCCCCGGAATCGAATGGATCCAAGGAACCGGCGTACGCCGCGACGCTGCGCCCGCTCATCACGAAACTGATGAAGGACAACGTCATTCCGGGCGCCGTCGTCATGATCACCTCGCCCAAGGAAGGGAACTGGAAGGCCGCCTTCGGGACCGGGACCCTCGGCGAGGACGACCCGATCAGAGTGGACGACCATTTCCGGATCGGCAGCAATACCAAGACCATGACCGTCACGGTCCTCATGCAGCTCGCCCAGGAGGGCAAGCTCTCCCTCGACGATCCGATCGACAAGCACTGGCCGGGAGTGCCCAACGGCGACAAGATCACCCTCGCCCAGCTCGCCGAAATGCGCAGCGGCCTCTACAACTACACCTTCGACCGCGACCTGAGCGTCGAGGTCGACAAGGACCCGCAGAAGGTGTGGACCCCCGAGGAGCTGCTGGCCATCGCCTTCGCGCACCCGGTCCGATTCCCGCCGGGCGAGAAGTTCGAATACAGCAATACCAACACCATCCTGCTCGGTCTGGTCATCGAGAAGGTCGCGAAGATGCCGCTGGCGGATGCCCTACGCCAGCGCATCTTCGAGCCGCTCGGGCTGAAGAACACCTCGTTCCCGGCGGTGTCCGACTCCTCGATCCCGGATCCGCACCCGCAGGGCTACACCTTCGGCACCATGGTCTCCACCATCGACACCTACGCCCTGCCCCCGGACCAGCGGGCGGCGGCGCTGGCGGGCACCCTGCAACCGAACAACTCGACCACCTCGAGCCCCTCCTGGGCCTGGGCCGCCGGGGCCGCGATCTCGACGGTGGAGGACATGACCACCTTCACCAAGGCGCTCGTCGAGGGCAAGCTGCTCGACGCCGAGTTCCAGAAGATGCGGATGGACAGCATCCAGCCGATCAACCCGGACCTTCCGGCATTGGCGGGATACGGCCTGGGCCTGGTGCGATTCGGTGAACACCAGTTCGGGCACGACGGCCAGCTCCCGGGCTTCATGAGTTACATGGCGTCGGACCCGGATTCCAAGCTCACCATCGTGGTCGCCACCAACCTGGCGGCGGTGCCCTCGGGCGATGGATCGGCCCTGGTGCTGGTGAAGGCCATGCTGCCGACCTTCTACGGCCCCAACGTCCTGTCCGGAAACGATCCGGCACAACGCGATAGCGGTACCAGCACCACCGCCGCCTCGCCTACCGAGTCGACGCCGTGGACGACGACACCGCGGTAATCATCGCCGGAGCCGGACCCGTCGGCCTGACCGCGGCCATCGAACTGCGCCGCCGGGGCGTACCGTGCCGGATCCTCGACCCGCTGCTCGAACCACCGCAGTACGCGAAGGCCGTCGGCATCCAGCCGCGCGCGCTGGAGGTGTTCGAGCAGATGGGGGTCGTGCGGGAAATCCTCGACGCCGCAATACCGTTGCGCGGGCAACTCGCCTATGTCAACGGCGAACCGGACGGGCGGATGGAGCTGACGCTGCCGCCGGACGTGCCGTTCGGATTCGTCGGGCTGCCGCAGTACGAGACCGAGCGGATCCTGCGGGACCGGCTGACCGGACTCGGCGGCGTCATCGAACGCGGTACGCGGGTAACGGCTTTCGCACAGGACGCCGACGGGGTCACGGTCACGTCGGAGAACGGGAGCGGCGCCGCGACCACGCGCGCGGGGTATCTCGTCGGCTGCGACGGCGCGCACAGCACGGTCCGCAAGGCGCTGGGATTGTCGTTCGAAGGGGCCGCGTTCGCCGAGCAGTACATGCTCGGCGATGTGGAACTCGGCTGGAACATGCCGCGCGGCTACAACATTCGCGCCAGCCACCGGACCGACGGCGTCGTCGACGACGTCCTGGTCTGCATCCCGCTGCCCGGCCTGCACCGGTACCGCATCTCCATGCTGCTGCCCGACGGCCACTCGGGCGAGCAGACCGGCGACAGCGTCGAGCACGGCTTCACCACCGGGTGGACGCCCGAAATCGACGACCTGCAAGCGGTCGTCGACCGGCTCGCCCCCGAACCGGCGCGGGTCTCGCATCTGCGCTGGTCCTCGGTCTTCCGGATCAGCCACCGGATCGTCGACTCCTACGGTCACGGCAGGGTTTTCGTGGCCGGCGACGCCGCCCACATCCATCCGCCCACCGGCGCGCAGGGCATGAACACCGGCATCCAGGACGCGCACAACCTGGCGTGGAAACTGGCGCTGGCCGTCCGCGGCGACGCCTCCCCCGCCCTGCTCGGCTCCTACGACGCCGAACGCCGCCCGGTCGGCGAGGAGGTCGTGGGCCGCACCGTCCGCAGCGCCCGCGAAGGCATCGGCGCGGACTCCACCGACCCCGAATACGTGCTGCGCCGCGAAGCCCAGCTACTCATCGACTACGCGGGCAGCCCGATCGTGGCGGCCTCCCCGGCCGACGAACCCGCGCCGCGCGCCGGGGCCCGCGCTCCCGACGCCCGCGGCCTCACCCGCGCCGCCGTCGCCTTCGACCTCCGGCTGCTCCCCTTGCTGGACGGCACCCGCCACACCCTGCTGTTGTACGCGGACGACACCACCGCCGACTCCGACCTGCGCGCGCTGGAAGAGCTGGCCACCACCGCGATCGCCGCCGCCCGCTGCCACCTGAACGTCTATCTGATCGCCACCCCCGGCGCCGTGGCGGACGCGACCACCCTCCCGCTGATCCGCGACACCGCGGGCGAATTCGCGCGCGCCTACCGGGCGGCGCGGCGGTCGGCCTTCGTCATCCGGCCCGACGGGTACCTGGGCTACGCCCGGCGCGCGGCCGACATCGCGGACCTGATGACCTATCTCGAATCCACTTTCCGCTGACCATGTCGCGGGAGAGATCTTCGGTAACACCCTGATTCGCGGAACCGACATCCCCGGTGAGTGTCCGCTGTCCGCACTCGCGGGACAGCCGTTCGACCCGATCGCCGTGGCTGTCCGGGCCGATGAGGGGTCCGGACTAGCTGATTCCCAGCCGCGACGTGCACGCGGGCCACGCACCCCAGCCCTGGCGGGCGCGGGTCACCTCGGCGATGGCGATCTGCTCCTCGCGCGTGGCCATATCGGCGCGAGGCGCGTAACGGGTGCCGCCCTGCCGTTCCCAGGTGCTCTGGTCGAACTGGATGCCGCCGAAATAGCCGTTGCCCGTATTGATCGCCCAGTTGCCGCCGGATTCACAGCTGGCCAGGGCGTCCCAGGTACGGCCGTCCTTGACCTCCGGAACCTCGGTGCCGGGCTTGGCGCCGCGGCGCACGGTCTTGGGTTGCGCGGGGACGATCACGGTGGACTTGATCGGATCCTTGCCCGCCTCTTGGCCGTTCACGATGGAGACCGCGAAAGTCACGTCCTGCGTGCCCGGTACGCCCGCGTTCTCGACGATCGTGCGGCTCATATTGAGCGACTGATCCTCGATGGTGTTCTCCGGCGGATCCAGCGGCACCCGCTCGGTGCGGTTCTGCACGATCTTGCGGGTGACGGTGATCTTCATGCCCTCGGTGAGCGGGGTGTTCGCGGCCGGGACCACGAAATCCTGATTCACCAGCGGGCGGCCCTGCACCTGGAGCAGTTCCCCGACGGTCGGCGCGGCCAGCCGGACCAGGGCGGGGGCGAAACCGTTGTCGCTCAGCTCGACCGTGCGCGGGTTGGTGATCAGCAGCTGCGCGCCCAGCAGCGGCAGCGGCGTCGGGCGCGCGGGCGAGGTGTAGACGTCGCCGGGCAGATTCAGCTTCACCACGGCCTCGGCCACGGTGAGCGCGGTGGTCCACGCCTTGGACGGGGTGCCGTCCACGATCAGCGCGACCTCGCGGGCCCGGTTCAGCGTGATGGTGGAGCCGTCGCTGATGCGCGCACCCGCCGACGGGGACACGTCGTCGCGGCCGGAGATGCCGTAGCCGGCGTCCGCCAGCGCGCCGCGCACATCGCCGCGCATGGTGGACACGACGAAATCCTTGCCGTCGACGACGAAGGTCACCTGTTTCTTGCTCATGATGGCGACGCCCGCACCGACGATGAGCGTGACGAGCATCGCCGCGATCGCCCCGTACAACATCGGGGAACGCGACGAGTTGATCTTCGCCAAAGCGTGCATCGGAAATCCCGGCATGGTCACAATACGATAACGAGGGGGTCAGTGAATCACAACCACTCGCGGCAGTGCTGCGGGAACGAGGGTCACGACCCGGTATCGAACCGCAGGTGAATCACGATCGCGGCAGATCTTAGTGAGCCAAGCCACACCGATTCAACTCGTGCCGATGGCAACGCGGGAATCGCGCGATGACGAAAAAGGTGCGGTGGCCGCGTTTCCGCGGCCCCCGCAGATCCCGTAGACGCGGGCGTCAGATCCCGTAGACGCGGCGCGCGTTCGCCGTGGTGATCTTGGCCAGCTGCGCCGGATCCTGCTCCCGCAGCTCCGCCAGCGCGCGCAGCGTGTACGGCAGCATGTAGGACTCGTTCGGCGCGCCCCGGAACGGATGCGGCGTCAGGTACGGCGCGTCGGTTTCCACCAGAATCAGTTCGTCCGGAACCAGTTTCGCGGCCTCCCGCAATTCGTGCGCATTCTTGAAACTGACCGTGCCCGAGAAACTCAGTACGAAGCCCTGTTCCACGCACGCCATCGCCATGTTCGGGTCCGAGGAGAAGCAGTGGAAGATCACCTCGTCCGGCGCACCCTCGTCGATCAGCACGGCCAGCAGGTCGTGATCGGCCTCGCGGTTGTGGATCATGAGCGGCTTGCCCAGCCGTTTGGCCAGGTCGATGTGCCAGCGGAAGCCCTCGACCTGCTCCTCGATATCGGCGCAGCCCTCCAGTTTGCCCGGCCAGTAGTAGTCCAGGCCGGTCTCGCCGACCGCGACCACGCGCGGATCGGCAGCCAGCTGCTCCAGCTCGGCCTTGGCGGCGTCGTCGAGGTGGTTGGCGCGGGTCGGATGCAGCGCGACGGCGGCGTACACGCGGTCGTCCCAGTGGGCGGCGCGCACCGCGAAGCGGGCCGCCTCCAGGTCGTCGGCGACCGTCACCAGTTCCCGGACGCCGACCTCCCGGGCCCGGTCCACCAGCGCCGCAACCGATTCCGGATCGGTGGCCCCGCAGGCGTCGATGTGGGTGTGCGCGTCGATCAGCGGCGACAGCGGCTCCGGCGGCTCGGGCGCAGGTCGGCGGCTACTCATGGACGGGGATATTCACGCGAGCGACGTAGGACACGCAGATAGAGTAGACACACCATGAGCGCATCCGATCGCCCCGCCTTTTACGTCACCACGGCCATCGCGTACCCGAACGGCGCACCGCACATCGGGCACGCCTACGAGTACATCTCCTCCGATGCCCTGGCCCGCTTCAAACGGCTGGACGGCTTCGATGTGTTCTACATGACCGGCACCGACGAGCACGGCCAGAAGGTGCAGCAGGCCGCCAAGGCCGCCGGGCTCTCGGAGCAGGAGTACGCCTCGCGCAACTCCGACGTCTTCGAGAACATGGACAAGGCGCTCGACATCTCCTTCGACCGCTTCATCCGCACCACCGACGAGGACCACCTCGCCGCGTCGGTCGCGATCTGGGAGCAGATGGTCGCCGCGGGCGATATCTACCTCGACACCTACGCCGGCTGGTACTCGGTGCGCGACGAGGCGTTCTACACCGAGGAGGAGACCACCGTCCTCGAGGACGGCACCCGCATCTCCACCGACACCAAGACCCCGGTGGAGTGGACCGAGGAGTCGAACTACTTCTTCCGCCTGTCCAAGTACCAGGACAAGCTGCTCGAACTGTACGAGACGCAGCCGGAGTTCATCGCGCCCGCGACGCGGCGCAACGAGATCGTCTCGTATGTGAAGGCCGGTCTGAAGGATCTGTCGATCTCGCGCACCACCTTCGACTGGGGCGTTCCGGTGCCCGGGCACCCCGATCACGTCATGTACGTGTGGGTGGACGCGCTCACCAACTACCTCACCGGCGCGGGCTACCCCGACACCTCCTCGGGCTCGTTCCAGAAGTATTGGCCCGCGGATCTGCACATCATCGGCAAGGACATCTCGCGGTTCCACACCGTGTACTGGCCCGCGTTCCTGATGAGCGCCGGAATCGCGCTGCCGAAGCGGGTTTTCGTGCACGGCTTCGTCAACTACAAGGGCGAGAAGATGTCCAAGTCGGTCGGCAATGTGGTCGACCCGATGGAGCTGGTCGACACCTTCGGCCTGGACGCCGTCCGCTTCTTCCTGCTGCGGGAGATCTCCTACGGCCAGGACGGCTCCTACAGCGAAGAGGCGATCATCGGCCGGATCAACTCCGACCTGGCCAACGAGTACGGCAACCTGGCCCAGCGCTGCCTGAAGATGGTCGGCCGCGACTTCGCCGGTGTGGTCCCGACCCCCGGTGAGTTCACCGAGGACGACAAGGCCCTGCTGGACCGCGCCAACGGCCTGCTCGAGAAGGTCCGCGCCGAATTCGACCAGCAGCAGATCCATCTCGGCCTGGAACAGCTGTGGCTCACCCTCGGCGAGACCAACCGCTACTTCTCCGCCCAGGCCCCCTGGACCCTGGCCAAGGCCGGCACCCCCGAGGACACCGCCCGCGAAGGCACCATCCTCTACGTGACCATGGAAGTCCTGCGCATCGTCTCGATCCTGGTCCAGCCGGTGATCCCCGCGTCGGCAGGCAAGATCCTCGACCTGCTGGCCGCTCCCGACCGCACCTTCGCCGACGTCTCCACCCCGCTGGTCCCGGGCACGGCTCTCCCCGAGCCGGAAGTCGTCTTCCCGAAGTACGTGACCCCCAAGTAATGCGAGATCCGGTGCCGCCCGCCCCCCTTCGGCGGGCGGTCACCGAGTCGTCACACCCGTATCCACCACGGGTGGAGATTCCCCTCCGAACTCCACCGGCACCGGAACGGGAATGCCGCGAGAAAACGCGAAACTGCCCGATCCGAAGCACGGGCTCGGACCGGGCAGCAGCAGTTTGATCTCGCCGAACAAGCATCCGGCCCCGCCGCGGCAGGGTCAACCCGCAGAGGTCGCACGAATTGGGGCACTCACGCTCGGCGCCGGGTCGGCCCGGGGCGTGAGCATGAACAACTGGTACGGGCAGTTGTCGGGATGCCAGGCGTTGTAGGAGCGCATGGTCAGCGCCATCTGCCCGCCGGTCTCCGGGTCCCGCACCAGAACCAGTGAATCGTTGAACTGCTCTTCACTGAGGTCGGTGGTCCAGAATCGCTCGAACTCCGGATTCACCCGGCAGGTTTCCAGAATCTGCGCGAGCCGCTCCGGAGCGACGGTCCCCGGCGCGTTCACCCGCAGGATGAACAGCAGCCGATGCACGATCAGCTCCCAGTTGATCAGCACCTCCCGCGCGATCGGCTCGGTCATCATCTGCTCGATGACATTCGCGGGCCGCTCGGCTTCCGCATGCGTGGGAAGCAGCCACGGAAACGCCTCCCGCGCGGCCTGGTTCGCCGCCAAGATCTCGTACTCGGGCGTCCGGTGATAGAACGCCGGAAACGGCAAAGCCTCCAAATGCTCGATATCCTCGGCCCGCAACGCCGGCGGCCACACCCCCGCCTCCACCGCGGAGGCCATCGGCAGCGCCAGCGAAGCCATTTTGCGCAACAACCACGCGGGCGCGTCCATGGCCCGGGACCAGTCCGCCAGCCGCTCCGGCGACATGGGGCGTTCACCGTTCTCGAGCTTGCGATAGAGGGACAGGCTCACGAACATGCGTCGCGCCACGTCGTCCTGGGTCAATCCCAGATGCTCGCGCCGGTAGCGCATGAACATGCCGAGCATGGGCTGCTCCGGCGCGGGCCGACTCTCACCGGACACCATCGGTCCACCTCCTCGGGGCGGGTCAGTCGATCGCGAAAGGATCGACAGTGGGGGTGCCGGGCGTGCGCGGCGTGAGCATGAACAGCTGGTAGGAGCAGTCCTGAGGGAGGGACGGGTTGTACGAGCGCATGGTGAGGGACATGATCTCGCCGGATTCGGGATGACGGACCTGCACCAGGGAGTCGTTGAACACGTACTCCTCCATGGGGGTGTTCCACATTCGCTCGAACTCCGGGTTCACGCTGCAGGTTTCGATGATCTGCGCGAGCCGCTCCGGGGCGATGATGCCGGGCGAGAGGACACGCAGTCCGAACACCAGCCGATGCGCGATGGTGTCCCAGTTGACCAGCAGTTCCCGCATCTCGGGGACGGTCAGCATCTGCTCGATGACGTTCACCGGGCGCCCCGCGCCGGCACCCGCGGGCGCCAGCCACGGAAACGCCGCCGTCGCAGCCTCGTTGGCCGCGAGCACCTCGTATTCCGGGAAGCGGTGGAAGTACGCGGGGTACTGGAGGGCCCGCAGGTGGTCGAGGTCTTCCTGACGCAGTTCGGGCGGCCAGGCCCCGCGGGCGATCGTCATGATCTTCGGAACCGCCAGAGTGACCATCTTCTCGAGCATCCACATCGGCGCTTCGGTGGCGACGCACCAGTCCTCGAGCCGCTCCGGGGTCAGCGCGCGCTCGCCGCTCTCCAGCTTCCGGTAGAGGGAGAGCGAGACGAACATGCGCCGCGCGATCTCCTCCTGGGTGATGCCGAGGGTCTCGCGCCGGTAGCGCAGGTACATCGCGAGCAGCGACGGTTCGGGTTCGATGTCCATCATGCGAGCGCGAAGGGGTCGACGGTGGCGGTGCCGGGGGTTCGCGGCGTGAGGACGAACAGCTGGTAGGAGCAGTCCTGGGGGTGATAGGCGTTGTAGGCGCGCATGGTGAAGTGCCTGATCTCGCCGGCTTCCGGATCGCGGATCAGCATCAGCGAATCGGTGTAGAGGTCCTCGTCCATGGGGCTGTTCCACATGCGCTGGAACTCCGGATCGGCGTGGCAGGTCCGGATGATCTGCGCGAGCCGTTCGGGGGCGATGACGCCGGGCGAGAGGACGCGGAGGGTGAACAGCAGCCGGTGCGCCACGGTGTCCCAGTTGACCAGGGACTCACGCGCTTCGGGCACGGTCATCATCTGTTCGATGACGTTCACCGGGCGCTCGGAACCCTCGGGCGCGGGGGCCAGCCAGGGAAACACGGCGGTCGCCGCCGAATTGGCCGCCAGCACCTCGTATTCGGGGAACCGATGGTAGAAGGCCGGGTAGGGCAGGGCGTGGAGATGATCGAGGTCTTCCCGACGCAGCACCGGCGGCCACACTCCCCGCGCCACCGTCGCGATCTTCGGCATCGTGAGCGAGACCATTTTCTCGAGCATCCAGCTCGGCGCGTCCATGACGGCGCACCAGTCCGAGAGCCGCTCGGCGGTGAGCGCGCGTTCCCCGCTCTCGAGCTTCCGGTACAGCGAGAGGCTGACGAACATGCGCTTGGCGGTTTCCTCCTGGGTGATGCCGAGCGTCTCGCGCCGATACCGCATGTAGATCCCGAGCAAGGGTTGTTCGGGGATCGAGTCGAACACTCCTAGCACCTGTCGTCCACCCTTCCGGAAATCTTCCGTCAGCCTACGGTCCGGTGCAGGTCACAGTGACGCGGGACCCGGTTGAGAGGACAACCGCAGGAGACTGATGGCATGCGATGTCAATACCGGGGTGGGGCGGCTTCGACGGGGGCTCGATAATGGGGATCTGAAGTGTTGACAGTTCAGTCAGGGAGGTTTGGATGCGGGGTTGGGGTGGGTCGGCCGCGGGGTTGCAGCGCACGGACTTCGATCAGCGGCATCGGGCCGCCCGGGAGGCGGTACTCACCTCGCAGCGGGGGCGGTTGCTGGAGGCGATGGTGGAATGCGTTGAGGGGAAAGGGTATTACGCGGTCACATTGAGCGATATCGTGGCGCGGGCCCGGGTATCGCGCAGTACGTTCTACGAGCACTTCAGCAATAAGGAAGAGTGTTTCGTGGAGGCGGTGCGGACGGCTTCGGACATCATCGCGACTCGGATCGCCGATGAACTGGGGCAGTTGCCGACCGATGCGGGGGCGCACGAGCGGATCGAGTCCATCGTGGTGACATTCTGCGAAACCGTGGCCTCCGAGCCGGATTTCGCGCGGCTGATGCTGGTCGAGGCGTTCAAGGTGGATCAGCAATCGGTGGCGCTGCGGGATCTGTCGGTGGATCGGTTCGCGGATCTGTATCGCGCGTTCTATGCCGAGGCACGGGTAACCGATCCGAGCCTGCCGGTGATCGCGAACGAACTGTTCGCGCTGATCCCGGACGCGATCGGGGAGCGCACGCGGCGGGTCATCGTCGCCGAGGGGGCGCATCGGGTGCCCGAATTGGCGCCGCTGTTCGTGGAATTCGTGAACGCGGTATTGGGGCTGCCCGAACGCGCCTGACGCGTGAACTCACTCACAACAGGGGGCCTCGTCCTGCCATATCCGGACCATGCCGAAGGCGCATGACCGAGGATAGCCGGATGTTCACTTGCATTGCCGGAGAAGGTCAAACCCCCATTTCAGCGCGACCTCGGCGAGGCTGGCTGCACTGAGGGCTTTTCTGTCACCGCCGGTAACAGTAAGCGACTGTTCACCTTTCGTCCCAGACGGTTACACGGAACGCGACAGTTCCCCAAGCTGGTTACCCTCGGGTAGCCTCAGCGCATCCGAGCTTGACGATCACAGTCGATCACCTTTCCCCCCAACGCTTTTCAGCCTCCCCAGTTTCAGGAGTCCCCTGTGCCGCAATCTCGATTCGAATCGATCGGCGCCTATCTGCCCGAGAACCGGGTCACCACAGCAGAACTCGTCGCGCGATTGAAGGAGGCTCCCGAATTCGATCTCGAACGAATTACGGGAGTCAAGGAACGCCGCTTCCGCGACACGCGTCCGGAGAGCCGCGAGGATTCCTTCGCGCTCGCCATGAAGGCGGTCGAGGACTGCCTGTCCAGGTCGTCGTACGCCGCGGGCGATCTCGACATCATCATCTCCACCTCCATCACCCGCAGCAAGCACGGCACCAAGATGTACATGGAGCCGTCCTTCGCCGGCACGATCGCCCGCGCCATCGGCGCCCGCGAGGATGTCATCGCATTCGATCTCTCGAATGCGTGCGCCGGCATGATGAGTGGCGTCTACATTCTCGACCGCATGATTCGCAGCGGCGCCGTGAAACGCGGCATCGTGGTCAGCGGTGAGGCCATCACGCCGATCGCGGAAACCGCGGTCAATGAAATCTCCAGCAAATACGATCTGCAATTCGCCTCGCTCACCGTCGGCGATTCCGGCGCGTGCGTGGTGCTGGACGAAGCCGTCGACGACAACGACGTGATCCACTACATCGAACTCACCACCGCGTCGGAGTTCTCCCACCTCTGTCTGGGAATGCCGAGCGACAAGTCCAACGGCGTCGCGCTGTACACCGACAACCGGAAGATGCACAACGAGGCCCGGTTCCTGCTGTGGACCGACACCCAGCGCAATTTCATGGAGGCGCAGGGCTTCACCTTCGCCGACGAGGGCTTCGACTACATCATCCACCACCAGTTCGGCGCGGCCGCGATCCCGTTCATGAACGCCATCGCCGAACGCGAATTCGGCCACCCCATGCCGCCGGACCTGAATGTCATCGAGAAGTACGGAAACACTTCCAGCACTTCCCATTTCATCGTGCTGCACGATCAGCTGAGCCAGCAGAACCTGGCCGCCGGATCGAAGATCCTGATGATTCCCGCGGCGTCGGGCGTCGTCGGCGGATTCCTGTCCACCACCATCTCGTCGCTGAAGGTCTGAGGTACCGCCATGGGTGTGCGCATCAAATCCACCGGAATCGCCCGGGACACCGACACTTTCAGCATCGTGGAGCTCAGCGGCCGGGCCGCGCGCCGGGCGATGGAGAGCGCCGGGGTGGAGCCCGGACAGGTCGGGGTCATGATCAACGCGGGCATCTTCCGCGACAGCAATACCGTCGAGCCCGCCGTCTCGGCGTTGATCCAGAAGGCCGCGGGCATCGGCCTCGACTACGTGAAGGAGGACCCCCGGTCCTTCTCCTTCGACCTGATGAACGCCGGCACCAGCGTGCTCAATGCCGTGCAGGTGGCCCAGGCGGTGCTGGCGACCGGCAGCGCCGAGCACGTGCTGATCGTCTCCGGTGACACCCACCCGTCGATGACCCGCGCGGCCGCCGACGACGAATTCCCCTACGCCACCGCCGGCGCCGCGCTCCTGCTGGAGCAGACCGGCGAGCCCGAGGGCTTCGGCCAGGTGCACACCCGGGCCGCCGCGGGCACCCCCGGCCTGGAGTCGTACGTGGACACCGAGACCATGGGCGACCGCGGCCGCGGCCTGATGACGGTGGACCGTGAGCCGGACTACCTGGACCGGCTGCTCACGGTCGCCGCCGACGCCGCCCGCGCCGCCCTCGCGGGCGGTGACGTGGAGGAGACCACCACCGCCCTGATCGCCGCCACCCCGAGCGACGACTTCCCGGCCCGCCTGGCCGAGGAGCTGGGCATCGCCCCGGACGCGGTGTTCCTCCCGGACCTGTCCCAGGGCGACCCGCACACCGCGTCGCTGTCGCTGGCGTATCACGCTGCCGCCCAGGCGGAATCGCTGACCGGGTACCGCGATGTGCTGTTCGTGGCGGCGGGCGCGGGCCCGTCGGCGGCCGCCGTCGTGTACCGCCTACCCGCCGTGGTCGGGGCCGCGGCGTGACCACCGCGACCTATTGGCAGGCCATCGACCGCTTCCGTGCGGTGGTGGCCGCCGATCCGGACCGTGAGGCGGTGATCTACCCCGCGGGGAAGACCGCCTCCGGCCTGCCGGACTACCGCCACCTCACCTACCGCGAGCTCGACGAGTGGTCCGACACCATCGGCCTGCACCTGGCCGCCGCCGGGGTGGGCCGCGGCACCCGCACCATCGTGCTGGTGCTGCCCAGTCCGGAGCTGTACGCGATCATGCTGGGGCTGTTGAAGATCGGCGCCATCCCGGTCGTGATCGATCCGGGCATGGGTGTGCGCAAGATGCTCAACTGCCTGCGCGCGGCGAACGCGGAGGCGTTCATCGGCATCCCGCAGGCGCACGCGGCGCGGGTGCTGTTCGCCAAGTACTTCCGCAATGTGCGGGTGACGCTGACCGTGGGCCCGCGCTGGTTCTGGGGCGGGCCGACCCTGCGCAGCTGGGACGCCCCGGTGACGGCGAGCCGGTTCGGCACCCGGTTCCGCAGCGACGCCGCCGGTCCGGTCGGCGCGAAAGTGGCTGCGCGACTGGAGGAACTGCTCGCCTCCGTCGCCGACTCGCGGCGGCCGTCCGGTGAGCACCGCGCCCCGTTCGACGCCTTCACCCTGCGTGAGCGGGTGCCCGCGCCCGCCGACGAGGTGCTGCTCATCGCCTACACGACCGGCTCGACCGGCCCCGCCAAGGCGGTGGAGATGACGCACGGCAATCTCAGCGCCATGGTCGAGCAGGTGCACGCCGCCCGCGGCCGGGTGGAGCCGGGCACCTCGCTGATCACGCTGCCGCTGGTCGGCATTCTCGACATGCTCCTCGGATCCCGGTGTGTGCTGCCGCCATTGGTGCCCAGCAAGGTCGGTTCCACCGATCCCGCGCACGTGGTGGACGCGATCAACCGGTTCGGGGTGAAGACCATGTTCGCCTCCCCGGCCGTGCTGATCCCGCTGCTGCGGCACCTGGAGACTCACCGGACGCCGGTGCCGACGCTGCACAGCATCTTCTCCGGCGGCGCGCCCGTCCCGGACACCTGCATCGCCGGGCTGCGCCGGGTGCTGCCCGCGGACGCGGAGGTGTACGCCGGGTATGGCTCCACCGAGGCGCTGCCCATGTCCACCATCGAATCCCGCGAGCTGCTGGCCGGTCCGGCCGATCGCGCCCGCCTCGGCGAGGGCACCTGTGTGGGCCGTCCCGCCGAAGGGGTGCGCGCGCGGCTGGTCGCCATCACCGACGACCCGATCCCGACCTGGGCGCACGCGCAGGCCCGCGAGACCGAGCTGGCCGCCACCCGCGGCATCGGCGAACTGGTGGTGGCCGGGCCGAACGTGAGCACCCGCTACTACTGGCCGGAGTCGGCGAACGCGGCGGGCAAGATCCAGGACGGTGAGACGGTGTGGCATCGCACCGGCGACCTGGCCCGTATCGACGGCGAGGGCCGGATCTGGTTCTGCGGACGCAAGAGTCAGCGGCTGCAGACCGCCGCGGGACCCATGTTCTCGGTGCAGGTGGAGCAGGTCTTCAACGCCGTGCCCGGCGTGGCCCGGACCGCGCTGGTCGGCGTGGGCGAGCGGGGCGCGCAGCGGCCGGTGCTGTGCGTCGAGACCGTACCGGGCGCGGATCCCGCGGCCGTGACGGCCGGGCTGCGCGCGCGGGCGGCCGAATTCACGGTCACCGCAGCGGTTTCCACGTTCCTGTTCCACCCGAAGTTCCCGGTCGATATCCGACACAATGCCAAGATCGGCCGCGAGCAGCTCGCGGTCTGGGCGGCGGAGCGGCTCGGAAAGGACGAACGACGATGAAGGTGCTGGTACTACGGGCGATTCCGGTGCTGGGCTGGCTGTATCTCGCCGTGGGCGTGCTGCTCGCGGCGGGGGATCGCGCCCCGGAGAACCGGCTGTTGCGCGCGGTGTTCTGGATCGACGCGTTCCTGAGCGTCGTGGTGCACGCGGCCCAGATCCCGGCCGCCCTGCGCGCCACCGCGGACAGCGGGCACTCGCCGGTCAAGACGGCGGCCATGACCCAGATCTTCGGGATCACCTGGTGGAAGACGCAGGAGGCCGCATGACCGGGTCAGGCGCGGAGCAGGCAGCGTGCATGACCACGCAGCGCTCCCGGGCACGCGGAAAGGACAGGGCGTGAAGGCATTGGTGACGGGCGCTTCCGGATTCCTGGGCGGGGCGCTGGTGCGCCGCCTGGTCCGCGACGGCGACTACGAGGTGGCCATTCTGGCCCGGCCGACCAGCAACCTGCGCGATCTGTCGGAGGTGCTGGATCGGGTGGAGGTCGTCACCGGCGACCTCACCGATCAGGGGTCCCTGGACCGCGCCACCAAGGGCGTGGACGTGGTCTTCCACAGCGCCGCACGGGTGGACGATCGCGGCACGCGCGACCAGTTCGTCGCCGAGAACGTCACGGCCACCGAGAATCTGCTGCGGGCGGCGAAGCGCAATGGCGCTGCGCGGTTCGTGTTCGTGTCCAGCCCGAGCGCGCTCATGGACCGCGACGGCGGCGATCAGGTCGATATCGACGAATCGGTGCCGTACCCGAGCCGCTACCTGAACCACTACTCCGAGACCAAGGCCGCGGCCGAACGCCTGGTCCTGGCCTCGAATACGGACGGGTTCACCACGTGTGCGCTGCGGCCGCGCGCCATCTGGGGCGCGGGCGACCGGTCCGGGCCGATCGTGCGGCTGCTGGGCCGGGCGGGCGAAGGGTCGCTGCCGGACCTGTCCTACGGCAGGCACGTGTACGCCTCGCTGTGTCACGTGGACAATATCGCCGAGGCCTGCGTGCTGGCCGCGCGCAGCGAGAACGCCGGCGGCAAGGCGTATTTCGTCGCCGACGCCGAACGCACCGACGTGTGGGGCTTCCTCGGCGAGGTGGCCACCGGTCTCGGCTACCCGAAGCCGACCCGGCAGCCGAATCCGAAGGTCCTCGCCGCGATCGTGGCCACCATCGAAACCGTCTGGCGCGTACCGTTCGTCGCCACCCGATGGTCGCCGCCGCTGTCCCGGTACGTGGTCGCGCTGATGACCCGCACCGCGACCTACGACACCTCCGCCGCCGCCCGCGATCTCGGCTACCGGCCGATCGTGGACCGCGAGACCGGCCTGGCCGGTTTCCTGACCTGGCTCGAAAGCCAGGGCGGCGCGGTGGCATTGAACGCGCAGATCTAACGCATCGAGACGATCCAGGCAGGTAGACCCATGTTCCGCCGTCCCATCTCCCCCACCGAACTCATCTACTTCCCGATGCGGGATCTGGCTCCGCCGTTCCTCATGCAACTGGTGGTGGAGGGCACGGGCAGCATCGACCCGGAGACGCTGCGGCGCGCGGTCGCCACCGCCGCCGCCGCGAACCCGGGCGCGCGCCTGGTGCGCGACGGCCGCCACTGGGTGGACAGCGGACGCGCACCCGGCGTGCGCGTGGTCGAGCACACGCTGCGCTACCCCGCGCTGGAAGCGGATCCGGTGCTGACCAGCCCGATCGGGCCGACCCCGGACGCCACGGTGGAGGTGCTGCTGCTCACCGGCACGACCACCGCCCTGGTCTTCCGGGTGTTCCACGGCGTCATGGACGGCATGGGCATGGTCATGTGGACCACCGACGTGCTGCGGGCGCTGCGCGGCGAGGAGCCGGTGGGCGCGGCCGACCCGATCGCCGACGCCGAACTGGTGAAGCGGATCGGCGCGCCCGGGCGGCCCACCCTCATGCTGCCGCGCTTCCGGTCGGCGACCGGACACGGCCGCCAGGAGCGTGGCGAGCACCGGCATCTGTTGCGCACCAGGACCATTCACGCGACCGGGCCGGGCACGCTGATGCGGGTGGCGGCCATGCTGGCCGATGAGGGCGGGCCCGTCTCGCGGATCATGATCCCCGTCGACATCCGACGCCACGACCCGGAGCTGCGGTCGACCGCGAATCTCGCGCTGCCGCTGTTCCTGGACGCGCGGCCGGGCATGGACTGGCGGCAGCTCAACGAGATCAAGCGCGCGGGGCTCGCGGAGAACCGCGAACTGAACCAGATGGACAACGGCGGGCTGAAGTACCTGCCGCAGGCCGCCGGACGCGGACTGCTGCGCGTCCTCAACGCCCTGGGCTCGCGGACGGGCCTGAACCTGGCCTCCGCCACCGTCTCCCACATGGGCCGCTACGACCTCGACGCCCTCGCCGTCCCCGGTTTCGCACCCACCGCCATCAAGGTGATGCCGCAGCACAGCGTCGCCATGCCACTGCTCATCGGCATGACCGAATGCGGCGGCCGCACCGAGCTCACCGTCTCCGCGCGCAGCGGCCGCGGCGTGCCCGAACGCCTGGACGCACTACTGGACCGCATCGTCCGGACGCTGGAAAGCGAACTCGCCCAGCAACCGTCGACCGCTCACAACTAGGGACCGAGCCCACCGGGGTGTAGCGGCGACGCCGCCGAGCGCGTCCGGCCTGGCCACAGTGCCCGGCCCGCCGCGCTCACCCGCTCGCGCACAACAGGATCGGAGTGCCCATGACCACCACCGGCAATTCCACCGAGGCCACCGGAGCTGGGATCGAGGGCGACTCGCCCGGCGCCACCGGCGGGCCCGCCCAGCCGACCGACTACTCGGCCACAACCGAATCCGGGGCGGCCGGCGGACAATCGCGCGGTGGCGTGGCATCCGGTGATCAGGCGGCGGTCGGCGGTCTCGTCGCCGCGTGGGCGCGCGTGGTGGTCGCCCGGCCGAAGACCGTGCTGGTGGTGGCGGTGTTGTTCGCACTGGCCTGCGGGGTGTTCGCGACCGGACTGCAGCAGCGGGTGAGTTCGGCGGGATTCGTGGTGCCGCGCAGTGAATCCACGGAGGTGGACGCCTGGGTCACCGAGCGGCTCGGGCCGCAGAATCCGGATGTCATCGCCGTGTACACCGCGCCCGAAGGGCAGTCGCTGGCGGATATCGGGCCACGGGTGACGGCGGCCATCGCGTCCATCGACCCGGCGCTGTTGCGGCGGCCCGTCGAAAGCTATTGGAGCAGTGCGCGATCGCAGTATCTGCGGTCGGCCGACGGGCGGCAGGCGGTCGCCGTGGTGTTCTCGGCGGGCGACGACAACCAGCGGGTGGCCGAGTATCCGAGAATCGCTGCCGCGCTGCGGGTCGACGGGCTCGACACCAAGCTGACCGGGTACAGCGCGCTCGCCGACACGATCAGCACGCAATCACGGGACGATCTGGTACTGGCCGAATCCATTTCGATCCCCTTGACGGCGTTGGTGCTGGTTCTGGTGTTCGGCGGTGTGGTGGCCGCCGCGCTGCCGGTGGCGATCGGCACCCTGGCGGTGATCGGGGCGCTGGGCGCGGTCGGGCTGATCGCGAGGCTCACCGAGGTCAGCGTGTTCGCCATGAACGTGGTGTCGCTGCTGGGCCTCGGATTGGCCATCGACTACGGGCTTTTCATCGTCGGACGGTTCCGGGAGGAACTCGCGCGCGGAACCGGCGTGGAGGCGGCGGTGACCCGCACGCTGGGCACGGCCGGGCGCACGGTGCTGTTCTCGGCGCTGCTGCTCATGTGCGCGTTCGCGGGGACGTTCGTCTTCCCGCTGGCGGTGCTGCGTTCGCTCGGGATCGGGGCGATCGCGGCGGTGGGGCTGGCCGCCGCGCTGTCGGTGACCGCGCTGCCCGCCATACTGGCGCTGCTCGGTCCGCGGATCGGCAAGTGGAGCTGGCGCGCGGACGCCTTCGATCGTTCCGAGGCTCGGGCGCAACGGTTCTGGGGTGGCGTCGTCACCGCGGTCATGCGGCGGCCGGGCGTGATCGCCCCCGCCGTCGGCGCGATCCTGCTGGTGCTGGCCGCGCCGCTGACCGGTGTCCGGCTCGGCGACATCGACCACACCGCCCTGCCCGCGGGCAATGAAACGCGGGTCGCCGTCGAGGAACTGACGGCGCACTTCCCCGCCGCCAATAGCGGGGCCACCATCCTGGTCCGCGAAACCGGCGGCGGCACACCGACTCAGGCCGTGGTCAGCCGCGCGCTGCGGGAGATCGGCGGCGTGTCCGGAGTCCGGCAGGCGCTGGCCCTCGATACCCGCGACGACACCGTCATCGTGCACGCCGCGCTCGCCGCCCCGGACCGCTCACCGCGCGCCCAGGACATCGTGCGCGACCTGCGGGACCTGCATCCGGACGGACTCGAGCTGCGGGTCGGCGGCGAGAGCGCCACCACGGTCGACAGCATCGCGGCGGTGCTCGATCGGCTCCCGCTCATGATCGCGGTCATGGTGGCCGTCACGCTGCTCATGCTGGCGGTGGCGTTCCGCTCGATCGTGTTGCCGCTCAAGGCCGTCCTCATGGCCTTCCTCAGCCTGGCCGCCACCTTCGGCGTGCTCACCTGGATCTTCGATCAGGGGCATCTGGCGGGTGCGCTGCACGTCAGCGTCGGCCCGCTGTCCGCGGGGATGATGGTCCTCATCATCGCGGTCGTGTTCGGGCTCTCCACCGACTACGAGGTGTTCCTGCTGTCGCGCATGGTGGAAGCGCACGACGCGGGCGCGGACACCGAGACCTCGGTGCGCGTCGGAACCGTGCGGACCGCGCGCGTGATCACCGCCGCCGCGACGCTGCTCGTGCTCATCACCGGCGCGTTCACGCTGTCGCCGCTCACGCCCATGCGGTTCCTCGGCCTGGGCATGGTGATCGCGCTGATCATCGACGCCACCCTGGTCCGCATGCTGCTGGTCCCGGCGCTGGTGAAACTGATGGGGCCCGCCAACTGGTGGACCCCGGGTCAGGGACGGAGGCGGACCGGCAGCGCGGTGAGTCCCCGCACGATCAGCGACTTGCGCCAGGACAATTCGGCGTCGGTCGCGAGCACCAGGTCCGGGTAGGCCGCGAGCAGGCGGGTCAGCGCGACCCCACCCTCCATGCGCGCCAGCGGAGCGCCGACGCACCGGTGGACGCCGTAGCCGAAGGCGAGATGGTTCTTGTCGGCGCGGTCCAGGTCCACCCGGTGCGGGTCGTCGAAGCGCGACGGGTCGCGGTCGGCGGCGGCCATCGACACCAGAACCCGCTGACCCGCGGGGATTTCGATGCCGCCGACGGTGACCGGGGCGGTCGTGTAGCGGAAGGTGCCCTCGCCGGCCGGGGACTCGAAGCGCAGGACTTCCTCCACGAAATCCGCCATCCGGCCCGGGTCCGCGGCGAGAGCGGCCCGGACTCCGTTGTCGGTCAACAGGATCGCGACGGCATTGGAGATCAGGTTCACGGTGGTCTCGAAACCCGCGATCAGCAGCAGGAACACCATGCTGATCAGCTCGCGTTGGGAGAGCCGGTCGCCGTCCTCACTGGCCGAGATCAGTTCGGACAGCAGGTCATCGGCGGGCAGTTGCTGCTTGGCGCGGATCAATCCGTCGATATAGCCGAGGAATTGGCCGACGGCGGCGCCACGGGCCTCGGGGGTCTCGTCATTGGAGACCAGGGTCGTGGACCAGGCGCGAAAGCTGTCGCGGTCCGCGTTGGGCACGCCCAGCAGTTCACAGATCACCAGCATGGGCAGCGGGAACGCGTAGCGGTCCAGCAGATCCTGCTCGGTCGCGGCGTCCTCGGCCAGCCCGGCCAGCAGACCGTCGGCCAATTCGGTGATGCGCGGCGCCAGTTCGCGCACCGCGCGACCACTGAACGCGCGATTCACCAGCGCCCGCAGCCGGGTGTGCTCCGGCGGGTCGTAGAACAGCATCATGTCGCCGAACATGGCCGCGCCGCCGGCATCACCACCGAGCGCGGCCTGCGCGCCCGGCGATGTGAGGGCCTTGCTGACGGCGGGATCCAGGAAGACGGCCTTCGCCGCCTCGTAATCGGTGACCAGCCAACCGGTCCCGCCGTCGGGGAAGCGCACGAAATGCGCCGCGCCGCGCGCCCGCAACAGGTCGTACGCGTCGTGCGGCCGCTGATAGAAATCGTCGCTCAACTCGAACGGTTCCAGCACCAATTCACTTGCCGGAGCGGCCGTCTCATGCACCATGAACGGGGACTGTAACAGCGGCCCGCCGGGCCGGGCGCGGCATCGGCGCACCCCTTCCAGTGGGCACACTGGCCAGACAATCGCGGTCCGAACACCGACCCGCACAGTGCTATTCGGCGGAACGAGACGCCAGCACCGCGTCGTACAGCTCGCGACGCGACGCCCCGGTGGCGGCGGACACCTCCGCGCACGCGTCCTTCAACCGCAGCCCCGACTCGATCAGGGCTTCGACCTGGCCGACCAGATCGGCGGGCTCGGCCGAAACGGGCTGCGCGCCTTCGAGAACCACGGTGATCTCACCGCGCGCCCCCTCGACGGCCCAGGCGGCCAGCTCCGCCAGCGTGCCGCGCACGACCTCCTCGTAGGTCTTGGTGAGCTCCCGGCAGACCGCGGCGCGCCGGGTCGGGCCGAGCACCTCGACCGCGTCGGCCAGGCAGTCGGCGAGCCGGTGCGGGGCCTCGAAGAACACCACCGCGCGGGCTTCCGAGGTCAGCGTGCGCAGCCACTCCTTGCGCTGCCCGGACTTGCGGGGCGGGAACCCGTCGAAACAGAAGCGTTCGACGGGCAGGCCGGACAGGGCCAGCGCGGTGGTGACCGCGGACGGCCCGGGCAGGCAGGTGATCGGCAGGCCGTGCTCCACGCACGCCGCCACCATCCGATAACCGGGATCGCTCACCGACGGCATGCCCGCGTCGGTGACCAGCAGCACCGTCTTCCCGGACTCGATCTCCTCGAGCAGCATCGGGATGCGCGCGGTCTCCACGTGGTCGTAGAAGCTCACCACCCGGCCGGAGATCTCCAGCTCGAGCGCCTTCGCCAGCGACCGCGTCCGCCGGGTGTCCTCGGCCGCCACGATGTCGGCGGTGGCGAGCGCGTCCCGCAATCGCCGCGAGGCGTCACCGATATCGCCCATCGGCGTCGCCGCCAGGACCAGCCGGCCCGGCGCACCGGACCCGGCGCTCATCTGTTCCGCTGTTCCACTCCGAGACACCCGCCGAACCTACCGGCGCGGGCGCGCGAACCCCGGCCGGGGGCCGCCACCGGAGTGGCGGCGGCTCACCGGAAGGCGACTCGAGGGGCGCGACCGCTTACGATCGACGGCGTGACCCAGGTAACCGACGTGCGACCGTCAGCGGTTCAGGCGGAGACGGCGGCGCTGTCGAGTCCCGCTCCGCTGGCGCCCTCACCCGATTTCGGGCCCACGGACTGGGCACGGGGCTGGGTGGTCACGCTGTTCCTCACCGCGATCGCGGGCATCACCCGGTTCCTGCTGCTGAACTATCCGACCGACCTGCACACGCCGGTCTTCGACGAGAAGCACTACGCGCCGCAAGGCTGGCAGGTGCTCACCAACGGCGGCGTCGAGGACAACCCGGCCTACGGGCTGGTGGTGCACCCGCCGGTCGGCAAGCAGATGATCGCGCTCGGCGAGGCCATCTTCGGATACGGGCCGTGGGGCTGGCGGTTCACGGCCGCCGTCTCCGGAACGCTGCTGGTGCTGCTGGTGATCCGCATCGTGCGGCGGATGACCCGATCCACCCTGATCGGCGCGTTCGCGGGCATCGTGCTGATCTGCGACGGACTCACCTTCGTGTCCTCGCGCATCGGCATGCTCGACATCTTCCAGGCGCTGTTCGTCACCGCGGCCTTCGGCTGCCTGGTGGTGGACCGCGACGACATCCGCGCCCGCATCGCGCTGGTCGCCGCCGAGGGACGCATCGACGACACCGAATACGGGCCGCGGTTCGGCGTGCGCTGGTGGCGGTTCGGCGCGGGCCTCATGCTCGGACTGGCCTGCGGCACCAAATGGTCCGGCGCGTACTGGATCGTCGGGTTCGCGGCGCTGTCACTGGCGTTCGACCTGGCCGCGCGACGCGGGTATCGGGTGAAGAAGCCCTGGGAGGGCGTGGCCCGGCGCGACCTCGGGCCCACCGTCTACGCGCTGATGGTCGTACCGGTGTTCGTCTACCTCATGTCCTTCTGGGGCTGGTTCGCCAGCGAGACCAGCTACGACCGGTACGCGGTCGGGTCGAAGGTCGGTCGCGGCGGGGACTTCTCGTGGGTGCCCGGCGCGTTGCGCGGACTCTGGTACTACGGCGGCGAAGTCCTCAACTTCCACAAGGAACTCACCAACTCCGCGGGCAATCACCATCCGTGGGAATCCAAGCCGTGGACCTGGCCCATGGGACTGCGGCCGATGCTCTACTACTACGCCGACACCAATGTCAGCGGCTGCGGGCAGGCCGCCTGCGTCAAGGCGGTCATGGCGATCGGCACGCCCGCGCTGTGGTGGGTGGTCTTCCCCATGCTCGGGTGGGCGCTGTGGCGCAGCATCGTGCGGCGCGACTGGCGCTACGCCGCCGTCCTGGTCGGGTACGGGGCGGGAATCCTGCCCTGGTTCCTGGACCTGGACCGGCAGATGTACTTCTTCTACGCGGTGCCGCTGGCCCCGTTCCTCGCCATGGGCGTGGCGCTGGCGCTCGGCGACATCCTCGGCCACGCGCCGCCCAGCGGACGGCGGCTCTCGGGCGCGCCGGGCTGGCAGATGTTCACCCCGCCCAGTGAACGACAGGGGCTGGGGCTGCTGCTGGTGTGCCTGTACCTGGCGCTGGTCATCGCCAATTTCATCTGGCTGTGGCCGATCCTGACCGGTATGCCGATCACACCCGGCAACTGGCACGACCACCTGTGGCTGCCCAGCTGGAGGTAGGACCGACGCTCGGCGTCGACCGCCGGAAACTATGGCGCCGTGTCGTTTTCGCCGAGGGCGGCGTGCAGATAGCGCTCAGCGGCATCGTCGTCCAGGCCTAGTCGCCTGATCACCGCCACGTACTCGGTGGCCGCGCGGCCCGCCAGGTCGCGGGTCGGGTCGCCCGAGGACGCGATGAAAGAGCCCAGCCGCCCGCGGGTTTCGAGCATGCCGTCCTGCTCCAGCTCGCGGTAGGCGCGCGCCACCGTATTGGGGGCCAGTTTCAGCGTCGCCGCCAGCGCCCGGACCGTGGGGATCTTGGTGCCCGCGGCGAGCTCACCGGAGCGCACCCGGGCGATGATGCCCTGGCGCAGTTGCTCATACGGCGGGACCGTCGAGTGGTGGTCGACCGGGATGTCCAGCATGGCTTCATCACACCTCGTCACGCGACAACGGGCAGGACAGGCAGCGCGGACCGCCACGGCCGGAACCCAGCTCGGAGCCGGGGATGCGCAGCACCTCGATTCCGGCGTCTTCGAGCCGCGCGTTCGTGTTCTCGTTGCGTTCGTAGGCCACCACCACGCCGGGGGCCAGGGCGAGGGTGTTGTTGCCGTCGTCCCACTGCTCCCGTTCGGCGGTGACGCCGTCCAGGCCGGTGTCGACCACCCGCAGCTTGCCGATGCCCATGGCCTCGGCCGCCACCCGCAGGAAGGGGTCGGGGCCGGAGATGCTCACGCCACCCTCCTCCTTACGAATGGTGAAGGCGCACAATTCGTCCTGGATCGCCGGATACATGACCACGGCGTCGACGTCGACCATGGTGCAGACCGTGTCGAGATGCATGGTCGCACGGGTCTGGGCGATCGGCACGACGAGCACGGTGTGGGCCAGGTCATCCTCGAAGAGACTGCGCGCCAACGCTTCCGCCCCCGCGGCGGTGGTTCGCTCACCCACCCCGACCGCCACCACGCCCGGGGACAGCAGCAGCACGTCGCCGCCCTCGATGGGGGCGGTGTGCGATTCGTAGGCCCGGCGCACACCCAGGAAGCGGGGGTGGAAGGCGTAAATCAGGTCGGTGAGCGAGGTTTCGCGGGCCCGCGCGGGCAGCGCCAGCGAGGTGATCGCCACGCGCGGGCCGACCCAGAACGACGAGTCCCGGGTGAACAGCAGGTTCGGCAGCGGATCGATGACGAAGTCGTGGCCGTGATGCATGCGGCGCACCAGCGAGGTGGCGTCCTGACCGAACGGCAGCTCGTCGAATGTCATGCCGGACATCAGGATCTGCGCCAGCTCCGGGGCGGGCACCCGGCGCAGGTGGGCGGCCAGCTCGTCGGCCAGCACGTGACCGAGCCGGCGGGCGTCCACGGCCCCGGAAATACCCTGGATCCGGGCGGCGCCGCTGCCCTGGATGGTCTCGGTGAGCACATCGGCCAGCAGCAGCACCTCGACCCCGCGGCCACGCAGCACGTCGGCGAAGATGTCGTGCTCCTGCTGGGCGCGCTCCACCCACGGAATGGCGTCGAACAACAGCTGATCGTTGTTGCGCGGGGTGAGCCTGCGCAGCTCGTCGCCCGGGCGGTGCAACAGCACCGTGCGCAGTGCGCCGACCTCCGAGGTCACGGAAAACGGTCGCGCCGTGGGTGCGGCCTTTGTTCCCATGACACGACGGTAGTTGCCCGCGGCACGGATGGCATGCAATTCGCACCCGGGAAAACCTCGAGTCGCCCCGGTGAATCCTCCGGTCGCCGGGTCGCCGCGGCCGGAAACCTGGAGTAATGTTCAGGAATGCAGACCGCGTCGTGGCAGGCGAAGGAGCTGACCCCCGGTCAGCTCGCCCAGCGAGCCGGAGTATCGGTGTCCGCCTTGCACTTCTACGAACGAGAAGGGCTGATCAGCGCCCGCCGGACCAGCGGCAACCAACGCCGCTACTCCCGCGAGACCCTGCGCCGGGTCGCCTTCATCCGCATCTCCCAGCGGGTCGGCATACCGCTCGCCGAGATCCGCCGCGCCCTCGACAACCTCCCCGACGGGCGCAACCCCAGCCGTCGCGACTGGGAGACCCTGTCCACCACCTGGCGCGCCGATCTCGACGACCGAATCGAACAGCTGGTGCGGCTGCGCGACAACCTCACCGGATGCATCGGCTGCGGGTGCCTGTCGCTGGGCGTGTGCAAGATCTTCAATGCCCACGACCACCTGGGCGACGAGGGACCGGGAGCGCGGGTGCTCGACACGCACGCGGCCGAGAACTGCACCAAGCCGGGCGTCTGCGAGCCGACCGCCGATCAGATCTGACCCGGTCGGCCGATCCGCCGCACCGGGTCCGGCGAGTGCGGCCTACCGCCCGGCCCGACGCCGCCGGTCAATCCGCCGTGTTCGCACCCGTCACTTCGCCCTGCCGCCCGGACTTCGACTCCGGCCTGGGCAGGAAGGTGGTGAACAGGTCGTTGGCGCGACGCATGGCGAACTCGTACGGCCAGGCGAACTTGCGGGCCCACCAGTAGCCGAAGCGGATGTCGAACTGGGTGTGGATCAGGTAGGTGCCCTTCTCCACGCCGCGCAGGATCGTCTCGGCCACCTCGTCCGGCGACTTGGCGTGGCGGCGGAAGCGCTTGATCCAGGCCTGGATTCGCGGGTCGTCACGGTCGACGCCGACGATGTCCACGGTCTGCACCAGCGGAGTGTCGACCGCGCCCGGCACCACCAGGTGGACATTGATGTCGTGGCGGGCCAGATCGAAGCGCAGCACCTCCGAGACGCCGCGCAGACCGAACTTGCCGGCGCTGTACGCGGCGTGCCAGGGCAGCGCGAGCAGACCGGCCGCGGAGGACACGTTGACCAGCGCCCCGCCCCGCCCGGCCTCGACCATGGGCGGCACGAAGTTCTCGATCACGTGGATGGGACCCATGAGGTTCACATCCACCATGCGCTTCCAGTGCTTGTGCTCGAGGTTCTCGACGGTGCCCCAGGTGGAGACGCCCGCGATGTTCATCACCACGTCGAGCGAGCCGAGCTGCCCGTGCACCTTCTCCGCGAACGCGGTGACGGCCTCGTAGTCGCTGATGTCGAGGGCGGTGGCCACCTCCACGGCGCCGCCGCCGGAACGGATGGATGCGACGGTGGCGTCCAGCCCCTCGGCGTTCACGTCGGTGAGCACCAGCCGGGCGCCCTTGCGGGCCGCCGCCAGCGCCGTGGCCCGGCCGATGCCGCTCGCCGCGCCGGTAATCAAAGTCTTCTTGCCGCTCAGGCCACGATCACGCACGCCGATCCATCCCTTACTTCGACAGCCCTGTCAGAACCGCACGCTACATCACGAACAATAGTGTTCGCGAGTCGGACGAGTACCGGTTTCGCCCCGATTTCCCGGGGGTTCGAATTATTTCCGGGCAGGTCAGGACGGTCCCGGCAGGACCGACCGGCTGGTACCGGGCAGATCCAGATCCAGCGCGATCCGGCCCGCCGCCAGATGCTCCTCGACCTCCTCGGCCGGCATCGGCCGCGCGATCAGGAAGCCCTGCGCCCGATAACAGCCCAGCGCCACCAGCGTGCGCGCCGCCACTGTGGTCTCCACCCCCTCGCCGACCACGCCGAGACCGAACGAACCAGCCAGCCCCACAATCGATTTCACGATAGCCAGATCATCCGCGCTGGCGCCCAGCCGCTGCACGAACCCGCGGTCGATCTTCACCGCGTCCACCGGCAGCGCCTTCAGATGCGACAGCGACGAATACCCCGTCCCGAAGTCGTCGATCGCGATCTGCACGCCCATCCGCTTGAGCCCGCGCAACGTCACCTGCGTGCGCGCGAGATCCTGCACCACAACATGTTCGGTGATCTCCAGGCACACCGACGACCCGTCGATCCCGTACCGCCGCAGAATCCCCTCCATGGTCTCCACGAAGTCCAGCGAAACCAGCTGCACCGGAGACACATTGATCCGGATCACCACATTCGACGCCAGCCCCCGCCGCCGCCACAACGCGAACTGCTCACTGGCCGTGCGGATCACCCACCGCCCCAGCTCCCCCGCCAGATTCGTGGCCTCCGCCACCCCCACGAACGCCCCCGGCGGCAACAACCCCCGCGTCGGATGCTGCCACCGCACCAACGCCTCCAACGCGACAACCCGCCCCGTCCGCAAATCCACCTCGGGCTGATAGTGCAGCACCAGCGACCCGTCCGACACCGCGCTCCGCAAATTCAGCTCGACGTCGTCCTGCAACTCGAACTGCGCCCGCATGGCATCGGTGAAAACAGCCACCCCATTGCCGCCACTGGACTTCGCCGACAACAGGGCATGATCGGCCCGCCGCAGCACATCGGCGACCGTGGTCTCCCCCGGAATCCCCAGCGCCACACCCACACTCGCCCCGCGACTGACGGTCTCCTCCCCCACCGTCACCCGCCGCCCGATCAACTGCTGAATCCGCGTCGCCTCCGCCCCGGCCGACTCCGCGTCCATCGGCTTCGCGGGCACGATCACGAACTCGTCGCCGCCCAGGCGGGCGATCATGTCGGCAGGATCCAGGTTCTCGCGTAACCGGGTCGAGAGCGAGCGGATGAAATTGTCACCCGCGGTGTGCCCCAAAAAGTCGTTGAGCGCCTTGAGCCGATCCAGATCGAGGAAGAAGGTCGCCACCGGCCCGGCATTACCGGGCCGCAGCCGATCCTCCATGTGCTCCAGCAGCGCGCGCCGGTTCACCAGCCCGGTCAGATCGTCGTGCATGGCGATATATCTGAGCCGCTCCTCGGCCACCACGCGCGCCTGCAACTGAGCGAACAGGGCGGCGATCGCCTTGAGAACATTGAGCTCGCGAGTACTCCACTCGCGGTCGCCCTCTTTGATGAAACCGAGCAATCCGGTCGCTTTGCCACGGGAAACCAGGGGCACCGCGGCGGCAGACACGGCTTCGATTCCGGCGGCTTGGTGAATCAGTCGCTGATAGTCGGCGAATTCGGGGATGGGCCTGATGATGATGGGTTCGACGGTCTCGCCGAACCGTGTCAACGCCTCGGTCGGATCCTCGAGGTCGGCCACCTGCAAGGGATCGATATCCGCGGGCATCGTTCGATGCGGCCACTCCGCGATCAGGACCGAAGCCGCGCGGGTCTCATCCGTGAAACGCAGGAAGCTGAAATCGACATCGAAGTGCTCCACCAGCCAGGCCAGCACACGCTCACTCGCGGCCGCCATCGTGGACGCATCGACCGCCATCAACTCCGAGGCGACCTGGGTCACCAATGAGTCGAGAGTTCGCCGAGGCACCTTGTCTCCGATCTCACTCGCCGCGCATGCCGAGACTCGGTATCGGACGTCGCCCGCTGCGAACAGCAGGTTCCGACGCGTAGCCGAGACGCAGCACCAGCGCCATCGTTTCGTGCCCAGGCACTTCCAACAGCTCCAGGAAGCTGCCCTGAAGTGACGTTAGTGTATCGGCGAACTCCGGGGAAACCGCGTGTAGTTCCCCGGGGCGTCGGGCATAAAGGAATACCGGCGAAACCGGCTGAACCGCGAGTCCGGATCGTTCGGCGGCAATCCATACCCGCTGCATTGCCTCGCCTGCCTGGGCATATGCGACGAGCTCGGATCGCCCGTCCAATTCCGGGCGCGGGAAGGTCAGCGCGGCGACGGCCGAACTGGATCGCAGCTTCGTCAGTGTGTCCTCCACCAGGGCAGCACCGCCCGACCAGGAGCGCAGATGGGCCATCACATCGGGGCGAATGGCGATCTCGAGCTTGGCCAAACCGTCCGGCCGAAGGCCCAGGGTGCGCAGATCCATCCCGGTTCGCAGATCGTCGCCAGGCCATCGCAGCTCGGATGTCATCTCGGCATGCATGTCCCGGGTCAGGTAGCGCGTCCGCTCGGATTCGGCCAGGATGCGCGCCGCGGAGTCGATACCGTGGCGGTCGGTGACCATGCGCAACGTCGCGCCCGCCCGGGTCGCGACGGCCCGGAGTCCGTCCAAGACCTCGGCCGGGATCGGCGCGCCGGTCCCCTCGCCACGATTGGTGTGCCGATCGAGCAGCCCCCGATAGTGCTGGGACAACTCCGGGTCAGCACCCGAGCCCAACCGCATCACGGCGGTGAGCGGTCCCGCTTCGCCGGTCCGCAGTTCGCTCTCGCCGAGCATCCCCTGCGCGGCAGCGGCAGCACGCGCGTTGAACAGCGCGGCTCCGACCGCGAGCGCACTGCCCCGACCGCCGATATCCATCATCGAGGAGCGCTCGGGCGCGAGGGCGATGGTCACCTCGGCCGTGTCGGCGCGAAGCGTCCACGGCTGGACATTGCCACCCGAGGGCGCCCGCTGCGCGCATTCGAGCACGGCCTCGATGCCGGACCGGGGTCCCGGCTCGTCCGGTCCGTCCGGCCACACCAGTTCGTCCCGGAACTCGGGCTCGACGATCTCGTCGAGGCTCTTTTCGATGTCGACGCGCGTGCGCCCGGACCTCAGCTTCTGACCCAGTCCGATCCGGCGCACCGCCGCGGCCACATTGGAGCCGCCGAGCTGCACGTCGGAGGCCAATTGTGGCCAACTGTTGAGAGTCTCGCCGATCTCCACCATGCTCGCCGCGAGCGTGGCCGACAGATTGCGGCCGTCCAGAACGCGGACCATGAGCGGGGTCTTGTCGCGGGTGGACAGTCCGCGCAGTTCGGCGGCCGTGACGCCACCCAACAAGCCGTGGAACGGCTCCCGCTCCGGTTCCAGGTCGAAACGCTCCACATCGAGCAGCCCGCGATCGCTGGAATGCATCACGAGCGGGAGCCTCAGGCGGCGGGCGCCCTCGCGCACCGCGAGCTTCATGTCGAACGAATCGCATTCCTCCACAACGATGTCCAGACCGGCGAGAAAGGCTTCGATGTTCTCCTCGTCGACCCCGGTCGGGAAGACCTCCACGGGCAGGTAGGGATCCAGCTCGGCGAGCCGGCGGGCGGCGACCACGGCCTTGTTGGCTCCGAGGTCGAACAGGGTGCCCGGGAGCCGGTTCAAGTTGGAGAGCTCGACGGCGTCGAAGTCCGCCAGCCGCAGCAGTCCGCACGTGCCTTCCATGGCGAGTACGTGGGCCACGGCGTGACCGACGCTCTGCCCGACCACACCGATGGCCTGGGTGCCGAGGATCTCCTGTTCCGCGCGAGTCAGGTTGTTGCGATTCCGGTCGAGCCGGACGGTGCGAAGCAGTTCCGGACCGGGCAGCGCGATGACAGCACGGCGCCAGGGGTAATACGCCCACCGCTCCAAATCCGGTGAATCGGATATTTTCGGCGGCGCAACCAGACTCGCGAACTCGGCACGCAGACCGGCTCGCAGGTCCCGGACCTCGATCGTCGAATCCGACAACAACTCGGCAAGCCGGGTGGCCTGCTCCGGATCGGATTCATCGAGCAGTATCGGGCGATAATGCTCGTCCGATCCGCCGTTTTCGATCATGATTACGCCAGCCCTTGGGCCGGCGCCCAGTCAATGCGCGGCAACAGACCATTCTCCCGCAATTGGGACAATTCGATCTCGATCATTCGCGCTTGCGATTCGGTTGCCACGGAAGCATATGTATCCATATCCCACCAGATCGCGAAGGTCCGGTAACGATCATCCGGATACGATGACGGCGGAATCCACCACGCCACATTCGCCCCGCTGCTGCGATAGAGATTCAACGCGTGCTCCGGAGAATGCGAACCGATGTAGCGGACGCCGAGTAGCAGCGCGGCATGAACGCAGGCCCGCGACATCCAATCGGCCAGCGCGTGGCGGTGTTCGGAATCACGGTCCACCCAGCCGGCCTTGCACTCGATCACACCGCGGGGGATCTGCTCGGCGATCAGGTGCCGGAAAGCCGAGTCACCTTCCAGCCCTTCCCAGCTCGCGACAGCACGCATCTCGTCGACCTGCTTGTGCGGGCCCTCCGCCCGCACTCCCGCGACCACCCGGCCCTCGGGATCGAGCGCCACGAGGAACAGCGATGTGGTGACGCCGTCGATCACCTTGTCGTACTCGAGTGCTTCCTCGGAGCCGAACCGCCGATAGGCCGCGAGCGCGCCGTCCATGTTTCGGCGCCACAGATCCGGGTCGGCCTCCGGAGGGCCGACCAAGATCGTGAATCCCGTTCGCGACTCCTGAAATCGAAGCATGCCGTGACCAGGACTTCCCTCCGGTACGCGCTCGATCGGTTCGACTGCCATACAGTTCCACTCCACTAAAAACGACCCGCGCGACTGCTGCGCCTTCGCCCGATACGGTCGTGCATCCACGACCGACGGACGAAGGCGCCTAGGGGAGTATCCGCCAGGGGGCAGAAATTGTCCAGGCGTCCGGCAAATCTTCCGAAACCCGAATGGTCGTAAAGAAATCCCGCCAGGTCAAACCATTGCTATCAGTCATGAAAACCTGCGACAAGACCGGTTGGTTCTCAATCAGTTAACAACCGGCTATCAGACCAGGATGGAGATGAACAGCTCCAGTTCGGACGGGCCGTGCCAGATCTCGATCTCCTCGCGGTAGGCGCGGGTGATCTCGGCGGAGGCGGTGGCGTCGTCGACCTGGGCCCAGACGTCCTCGACGGGGTCGTGGTAGTCGCCGTTGGGGCTGAAGCGGGCGTAGACGCCCTTGGGGACGCGGATGAGGATGTCGCCGGTGGGGGCTTCGTCGGGGCCGGGGTATTCGTAGGAGACCAGGACGTTGTAGTTGCCGGCGGGGTCGGGGACGTAGACCGTGGCCAGGGGGCGCTGGGTGGCGCCGCGGTCGCGGAGGCGGTCGCGCAGGAACTCGATGAGCTCACTGTTGGAGACCTTGAAGCTGGGGCGCACCCGGGGAACCACCAGGCCGCCGTAGACGCCGCCGGGGCGGACCACGATCGAATAGGTCATGACGGCTCGACCGCCAGGTACAGATCGATCTTGTACGCGTGCGGGTAGGTCTCGAAATCACCGGTGTGAATGCGCTTGATCTGGTTGTGCTCCTCGGCGTAGGCGATCTGCGTCCACAGGTCGGTCATCACCTGCGGGAAATTGCCGATCGAGGAGAAGCGGGCGTACGTGCCGCGCGGGAGCCGGGCCACCAGATGGCCGCGGGTCACCTCGTCGAGGGAGGAGCACTGGTAGCCGACGATCTGGGTGTTGTAGGTGCCCAGCTCGGCCGCGTAGTCGGTGTAGGCGGAGGCGAGGGGGCCGCCCAGGTCCTGGTGCAGGACCGCGGCCCAGGCCACCTCGAGGTCGTGATCGCGCAGTTCACCGAGGGCGCGTTTGGGACTGCGCACCGGTAAACCGGCGACCCAGGTCTCGTCCCGCTCGACGATCTCGAACTGCATGGGAAGGAACTCTCTCGAGGTGTGATTCACAGCCGGTCGGCCAAGCCTTCGCCATGCTATCAATCGCCGGGAACCGTGCTGGGCGACACGACAGAGGCGCTCGTCTCACCGGGCGGCGGGGTCGTCCTCGCGGCGGCGGTGCGGGCGGGCCATGGGTGCGTGCCAGTGCCGATACAGCGCGAGCAGGCGCAGGGAGACCGCGCCCGCACCGGCCAAAGCGCCTGTCCAGTAGGTGTATTGGCCGTAGTGCAGCAGGGTCGCGGTCACCGCGGATCCGAGCAGCGCGGGGACCGCGTAGAGCTCTCCGTCACTCAGGACGCTCGGTGTGACACCGGCCAGCACGTCGCGGATCACACCGCCGCCGACCGCGGTCACCAGACCGAGCGCGGCGGCCGAGGTCGCCGACATGCCGTGCTGGAACGCGGTGACCGTGCCGGTCACACAGAAGATGCCGAGACCGATCGCGTCCGCGACATTGAGCGGGGTGCGAGTCAGGCGGACCGGCGGGTGCCAGAAGAAGATCAGCACCGCGGCCAGCAGTGCCGTCGCCGCGTAGGAGAGGTCGACGAAGGCGCGTGGCGGGGTGCGGCCGATCACCAGATCGCGGATCACACCGCCACCGGTCGCGGTCGCCACCGACAAGGCCGCGATGCCGACCACGTCGAAGCGGCGGCGCACCGCGAGCAGCGCGCCCGACACACCGAATGCGAACACTCCCATCAGGTTTCCCGCGCTCTGCGCGGCGTCGGCGGCGGTGCCGAGTTCGACGAGATCACTCATTGCACGCCCGGTTCCCTTCCTGGGGTCGCTAACTCTCCGCTAACGGCGCTCAGTATGCCCGGTCCGCCGTGCCGACGCCCAGCCGCACGGTACGGGCCGAAATGTGATTGAGTCGCCTGGTGTGCCGCACAATTGCCCAGCTCGATGCGGAACTGACCGCCTGTCGCGCCTGCCCGCGACTGGTGGCGTGGCGCGAACAGGTCGCCCACGAGAAACGGGCCGCGTTCAGTGACGAGAATTACTGGGGCAAGCCGGTTCCCGGGCTCGGTCCGGCCGATGCCCGGCTGCTGCTGGTGGGGCTGGCGCCCGCGGCGCACGGCGGCAATCGCACCGGTCGCATGTTCACCGGTGACCGCAGCGGCGATGTGCTCATCGCCGCCATGCACGCGGTCGGCCTGGCCAATCAGCCGACCAGTGTCTCCGCGGACGACGGTCTGCGTTTGCTGGGAACTCGCGTGACCGCGCCGGTGCACTGCGCGCCGCCCGACAACAAGCCGACGCCCCTGGAACGCGACACCTGCCGCCACTGGCTCACCACCGAATTGACGCTGCTGGCGCCGACCTTGCGCGCGATCGTGGTGCTCGGCGGCTGGGGTTGGCAGGCCCTGCTCCCCGCCCTATCCGAATCCGGCTGGGCGGTACCCAAACCCAAGCCCCGTTTCGGCCACGGCGCGCACATCGAACTGAACGGCGCCACCCCCGCCCGATCCCCGATCCACCTGTTCGGCGCCTACCACCCATCCCAGCAAAACACCTTCACCGGCCGCCTCACCCCCGAAATGCTGCAGCAGGTACTCCGCGACGCCGCACACGCCGCCGGCCTCCCCCAACCGCCGAGTGGCACATGACGGAGGGGTTTTGTCCGAAACTCCCGCCAGGGTGTGCCACTCGGCGAACCGGGCAGGTTGGGCGGACCGGCTAGGATACGGTCGTGAGCAGGGCCGATGACGAATCCGGGCAGGGCGGCGCGACCGTCCGGGGTGGCGGGAACGGCGTCCGGCCGCGGCGGGCCGAGACCCGGCAGCGGCTGCTGGACGCGGCGTTCGAGGCGTTCGCCGAGGAGGGTTTCGGCCGGTGCTCGGTCGAGCAGGTGTGTGAGCGGGCCGGGTTCACGCGGGGCGCGTTCTACTCGAACTTCACCTCGCTGGAGGAGCTGTTCCTCGCCATGTGGGAGCAGCGGTCGGCGCTGATGCTGGCCGAGGCGGCGGCGGTGCTCGACGCGCCCGGCTCGGTGGCGAACGATCCCCGGCGAGCGGTGGAACAGGTCCTCACCGCGGTTCCGGTGGACGACAAGTGGTTTCGGATCACCTCGGAGTTCACCGCGCACGCCCTCCGCAATCCCGATCTGCGGCAGGTGATGGTGGCGCGTGAGGAGGCGATCGCGGCGGCGCTCACCCCGGTGGTGGTGGCGCTCATGCGGCGCAATGCCCGGCGAGTGCCCGATCCGGCCGCGTTGGGCCGGGCGCTGGTGGCCGTACACGACGGCACCCTGGCCCAATGCCTGCTGGAGCCGGACAACCCCGCGGTCCGCGAGTACCGGATCGACCTGTTCCTGCGAGTCCTCGACTCCTACAGCGAACCGGCCTGACCGTTCGGACCTGTGCGGCCCGCGATGCGCTCACGTTCTCCCGGAATTCGGGCAGATCGTGAGCGATGGCGTGCACTATGTCGAACGCCCGATCGGACTTCTCCCCGAAGCAAAGTTCGACAACGAGCCGATCGCCCAACGCCTCCCCGCCGCATTCCCGTACGCGTCGAACGAATTCCGCTCCAGCGCCCGCCCCGAGCACATGACCAATGCTCATATCAACATGAATCAACACCGGCCCGGATTCGAATTTCCGTTCGCCGGACAGGAATTCATCCCACAAACCCAGCAACCGTAGCCCGCCCACCCCCGGCAGCAACGGAATCACCTGCGCCCGAACCACCTCCACCCCCGCCGCGAATTCCACCGCGTACCCATTCCATCACCCCCAGTCCCCCCCAGCCCGCCACCAGAAACCCGCACACCCCCGCCAAGCTCTCCACCACCACCCAAATCGTCTCCACCCGCCCAGCCCCACACCCAACACCTCCCCGCCTCCAAACTGCGCCCACCCGGCCCCTCCAACATCCCCCGCGCAGCCCCTTCCACCGCTCTTCCCCAGCCGGGAACACCCGCCCACCTCCCCATCACCACCCCAAGAAACCCCTCCCAACCAGCCGATTCGCCGACTCCCCACCCCACCTGCTAATGTTCTCCGAGCGCGGATCGGAAGATCCGACGCGGGGCTATAGCGCAGTTGGTAGCGCGTCTCGTTCGCATCGAGAAGGTCAGGGGTTCGATTCCCCTTAGCTCCACAGAACACAGAGCCGCAGGTCGATGACCTGCGGCTCTGTTGCATGTTCGGCGAGGCGCGGATTCGGAAGGTGTCTGCCGAAACGAAACTGGGCATCTGCCCGATACGCTTCGGAACGTCCGGCCTGGTTTGTCGGGTGTTTGGTTCCTCGAGTTGGGTAGTCCGATCGGGAGTCGGCTCCTGGCTCTTCATGCGATACGAACCGAGGGGATTCATGGGCAAGTCATTGGGTATCGCCGCGACGGTTGCGGCCATGAGTGTTTCGGGATTGGGCTTCGGGGCGGTGGCCGGGTCGGGTAGCGCGCAGGCCGCGCCACAGGACTGCAGCGTGACGCGAGGGGTGTTCGACGCGTCCGCGGTCTGCGGGGCGGATGGCGGCAGCAACTATGTGCTCCATCTCGACTGTGTCGGCCTTTACGCCAGCGGGCCGTTCCCGCTGTATGCCGTCGGGCCCTACAAGGTGCTCAGCTATCCCTTCACACCGTCCGGTCAAACCATCTCGGCAGGGTGCACCGGAATGGGTCCCGGCGTCTTCGCTGTGGCGACAAATGCCTACGTCGAGATCTACCACCCTTAGTCCGCAGTCACCGCCCGTGACCTCGACAGAGGTCACGGGCGGTTGTCGTTTCAGCGTCGAGATCGCCGACCTCGACTGACGACGTACCGAGGGTGTACGTCGCCGGTAGCGTCAGCTGACGGATGTGGCGGTGGGGGCCGGAGGGCGACAGTGGGATCACGTTGTTGGATCTCACTGCTTCGGAGGATGAAAACTCATGGTCGGCAATGGATATGGATGGCTGCGGCGGCGGACGGCGCGGGTTGCCACCGCGGTCGTGGCGGGGGTGGCCGGAGGCGGTCTGGTTGTCGCGTGCAGTGCGGAGGCCGTCACCAAGGCCGGGCCCGTGGATGATGCGCCGCGGCCGACCATCGTGCTGGAGCACGGGGCGTTCGCCGACGGGTCGAGTTGGAACGCGGTGATCGAGAAGCTGCGGAAGGATCGGTATCCCGTGGTGGCGGCGGCCAATCCGCTGCGGGGCCCGGCGAATGATGCCGCTTCACTGCGGGGGTTGATCAGCAAGATCGATGGGCCCGTCGTTCTGGTCGGGCATTCCTACGGCGGGTCCGTCATCAGTGCGGCGGCCGCGGGGAACGACAAGGTGAAGGGGCTGGTCTATGTGGCCGCGTTTCTGCCCGCGGTCGGTGAGAACGCGCTCGAACTGACCAACAAGTTCCCGGGGTCGACGCTGCCGGGCACGCTGAATCCGGTGGCGTACACCGGTGTCGACGGGGTCGCGCAAACCGATCTCTACATTCAGCAGGACAAGTTCCGGGCCCAGTTCGCGGCCGATGTCCCCGAGGGCGAGGCGGCTCTCGCGGCGGCGGCGCAGCGGCCGATCGCGCAGGCGGCGTTGGAGGAGCGGGCCACCGTCGCGGGGTGGCAGGACAAGCCCAGCTGGGACATCGTCACCACCGAGGATCTGAATATCCCGGTGCAGGCGCAGCGGTTCATGGCCGAGCGGGCGCACGCGACGGTCACCGAGGTGAAGGCGTCGCATTCGGTGGCCGTGTCGCATCCGGATGTGGTCGCGGACGTGATCGAGCAGGCCGCCGCGGCCGCGCACTGAACCTCGACAATCCTTACACCACAGGAGAACACGATCATGGATATGAAACTCGAAGTCGTCGTGCTGCCCGTATCGGATGTCGACCGCGCCAAGGCGTTCTATGTGGATCGGCTCGGCTTCCGGGACTCGACCGGCGTCTTCCATCACGCCGGCACCACCGATCGCGTCGCCGGCACGCACCCGGAGCGCCGCAGCTACGGTTCCTTCGCGGCGTTCGACGACCCCGACGGCAACAGCTGGTTCCTGCAGGAAATCACTCAGCGCGCACCCGGCCGCTGACCCGGACCGAAAGCAGATCATGTCCGACGAGAACATCCAGATCTACGACGTCATCGTCCTCGGGGCGGGGCCGGTCGGCGAGAATGTCGCCGACCGCACCGCCGCCGCGGGACTCCGCACCGTCATCGTCGAATCCGAGCTGGTCGGCGGCGAATGTTCGTACTGGGCTTGCGAACCCAGCAAGGCGCTGCTGCGGCCCGCGTTGCTGTACGGCGAGGCCGCGCGGTTCCCGGGCGTCGCGAACGCGGTCACCGGTTCCCTCGACGCCGACGCGGTCCTGAAGCATCGCGACCGGATGGCGGCCGATTGGGACGATCGGGGGCAGGTCGAATGGCTCGAGTCGGCCGGCATCGAATTGGTGCGCGGTCACGGGCGGCTCGACGGGGTGCGGGAGGTGACGGTCGAGACTCCCGGCGGCGGCACCGTGCGATTGCGGGCCCGGCACGCGGTCGCGGTGTGCACGGGCACCCGGGCGGCCTTGCCGCCGCTGCCGGGCTTGGACGCGTTGCGGCCGTGGACCAGTCGTGAGGCCACCAGTGCCCGCGAGGCGCCGCGCCGGCTCGGCATCGTGGGCGCGGGAGTGGTCGCCGTCGAAATGGCCACGGCGTGGCGGGCTCTGGGGTCCGAGGTCGTGCTCATCGCGCGGGAACCGCGGCTGCTCACCCGCGTCGAGGGGTTCGCCGCGGACCTGGTCGCCGACCGGCTGCGGGCGGCGGGTGTCGACCTGCGGTTCGGGTCGGGCATCGTGACCGCGGAACGGGCGGGTGGACCCGACGACGGCATCCACCTCGGTCTGTCCGGCGGTGAGCGGATCGTCGTCGACGAGCTGCTGTTCGCGACGGGCCGGGCGCCGCGCACCGACGATATCGGCTTGGAGACAGTCGGTGTGGACTCCGGCGACTGGCTCGCCACCGATGACGCGTTCACCGTGACCGCGGTCGACGGCGAATGGCTGTACGCCGTAGGCGATGTCAACCACCGGGCGCTGCTCACCCATCAGGGCAAGTATCAGGCGCGGATCGCGGGGCAGGTCATCGCGGACCGGGCGGCCGGTCGGGAGCTGGACCGTTCACCGTGGGGCGCGCACGCCGGGACCGCCGATCTGGTCGCGGTGCCGCAGGTGGTGTTCACCGATCCGGAGATCGCCGCGGTCGGCCTCACCACCGAGGAGGCGGCGCGGCTGGACCGCACGGTGGATGTCGTCGACTACGAGATCGGCCGGGTCGCGGGCGCGATCCAGCACGATCCGGAGTATCGCGGCCGGGCCCGCATCCTCATCGACCCGGAGCGCCGGGTGATCGTCGGGGCCACCTTCGCCGGGCCGGGCGTGGCGGAGCTGCTGCATTCGGCGACCATCGCCATCACCGGCGAGATCACCGTGGACCGCCTCTGGCATGCGGTGCCGTCGTTCCCCACCATCAGCGAGGTATGGCTGCGACTGCTGGAGACCTACCGGGATCAGCGCGCGAAGCCCTGACCGGGGAGCGCCGCGCATCGTGCTCGAGGAGTGGGAGCGTGACCGTCAGCGAGTACGTCATTTGACGCTCGCGGCCCGCACCCGACGGCTCCTAGCGTCACCACCATGACCAGCATCTTTCGCCCCGCCCTCGACGCAGGAGCACACGGATGATCACCTATGACCGGCTCTATGTCGGCGGCGCCTGGACCGAACCCGCCGAACCGGCGCTGCTGGAGATCCTGTCCCCGCACGACGGATCACTCATCGGCGCGGCGGCACAGGCGCAACCCGCCGACGTGGACCGCGCGGTCGCGGCGGCGCGCACCGCGTTCGACAGCGGGGAGTGGCGCGACACTCCGCCGAGCGAACGAATCACGGTGCTGCGCAGGTTCAACGAACTGCGCGAGGAGCAGGCCGACCGGATCGCCGAGCTCATCACCGCCGAGAACGGCTCCGCGGCGTGGTTCACCCGGGCGGGTCAGGCCGCGCTGACCCGGCAGGCCAACGCCTATCTGATCGCCGCCGAGAGTTTCGACTGGGAGCGCACCCTCACCCCATCGGACCCGGATTCCCCGGTGCGCAGCGTGGTTCGGCGCGAGCCGGTCGGCGTGGTGGCGGCGGTGATCCCGTGGAACTCCCCCTTCTCGTCCGCCACGTCGAAGATCCTGCCCGCGCTGCTGACCGGAAACTCCGTGGTGCTCAAGGTTTCTCCGGAGAACTCGCTCAGTATGGGCCTGCTGGCCGAGCTGGTGGATCGCATCGGCCTGCCCGGCGGTGTGATCAGTGTGCTGCCTGCGGAACGGGAAACGAGCGAGTACCTGATCTCCCATCCCGGGGTGGACAAGATCGCGTTCACCGGCTCGACCGGGGCCGGTCGCCGGATCGCGGCCATCGCGGGCGAGCAGCTCAAACGGGTCAGCCTGGAACTGGGCGGCAAGTCGGCGGCGGTGATCCTGCCCGATGCCGATCTGACCGCGGTCGTGAACGGCTTGAAGTTCGGTTCGCTGCTGAACAATGGCGAATCCTGTATCGCCCAGACGCGCATCATCGCGCCGCGCTCCCGCTACGAGGAGGTGGTCGAGGCGCTGGCGGGGCTGGTGGCATCCCTGCCGGTCGGTGACCCACGCGACCCGGCGACCTTCATCGGCCCGATGGTTCGCGGCGATCAGCAACAGCGGGTCCGCGACTACATCGAGCTCGGCATCGCCGAGGGCGCGCGCCTGGTCTGCGGCGGCCCGCAGCTGCCGCCGGGCCTGCGGGACGGCTTCTATGTCACGCCAACGGTTTTCGCCGATGTGACCCCGTCCATGCGGATCGCCCGGGAGGAGATCTTCGGCCCGGTGCTGGTCGTCCTCGCCTACGACGACCTCGACGACGCCGTCCGCATCGCCAATGACTCCGACTACGGGCTCTCCGGAGGCGTGTGGTCGGCGGACGTCGACGCGGCGCTGTCCGTGGCCCGGCGAATCCGGACCGGGACCGTCACCGTCAATGGCGCGCCGGTCGGCTTCGACGGCCCGTTCGGCGGCTTCAAGGCCAGCGGGATCGGCCGCGAATACGGCGCGGTCGGCCTGGGCCAGTACACCGAATTCCAGACGATCACCGTCTGACGTCGCTGCTAGGGTGGTCCCGTGCTCATCGAGGAAGTCGACAGAATCTAGCCGCCCGGTCGAAGGCGGCGCTTTCTCACACACCTGTCGCTCGGCCCCATCGGCCGAGCGCCCTTGGCCTTCGCCCGGCTCCGAGACGTTCCCGAATCACGTCCGGCCGCTCGTTCGCGAGCAGGAAAGAGTCGACAACCCATGTCCACATCCATGCCTTCCGCCGTCACCCTGCGGAATCTGTCCTTCGAATGGCCCGACGGCAGCATCGCGCTGTCCGGGCTCAGCGGCACCCTCGGCACCGGGCGCACCGGTGTGGTCGGCCGCAACGGCGCGGGGAAATCAACGCTGTTGCGGCTGATCGCCGGAAGCCTGACCCCGACGGCGGGGCGGGTCGAAACCACCGGCGCGGTCGGGTATCTCCCGCAGAGCCTCACCCTCGGCCGTGAGGCGACGATCGCCCACTTGCTCGGTATCGCGCGCAAGCTCGCGGCGTTGCGCGCGATCGAGTCCGGCGAGACGAGCGACGAGCATTTCGAGACGATCGGCGACGACTGGGACATCGAAGCCCGCGCCGACGAGGCTCTCCACGACATCGGTTTCAGCGCAGCCGATCTGAACAGACGGGTCGGCGAGATCTCGGGCGGCGAGGCCGTCCTGGTCGCGATCACCGGCCTGCGGGTTCAGCGCACCCCCATCACCCTGCTCGACGAACCGACCAACAACCTCGATCGCGAAACCCGTTCCAAGCTGGCTGGATTCGTGGATTCCTGGTCCGGAACCCTGATCGTGGTGAGTCACGATCTCGAACTGCTCGAGCGGATGGACGCCACCGCGGAGCTGCGCGGCGCGGAACTGGCGGTCTTCGGCGGGCCCTACAGCGCCTGGAAGGCGGCTGTCGAGCAGGAGCAGGCCGCGGCAGTCCAGGCCGCCCGCACCGCCGAACAGGCCGTGAAGGTCGAGAAGCGGCAGCGGATCGAGGCCGAGACCAAGCTGGCCCGCCGCGAGCGCACCGCCCGCGCGACACAGCGGGACGGCGGGATTCCACGGATTCTCGCGGGCAACCGGGCCAGCCGGGCCCAGGGCTCGGCGGGCGCCATGCGCACCACACTGGACGCGAAACTCCAAGCCGCGCAACAGCTGCTGGACGACGCGTCGGCCCGGGTCCGCCGTGAGGAGCACATCCACCTCGATCTCCCGGATCCGGATGTGCCGCGCAGCCGCCGGATCGCGGAACTGAGTGACGGTGATCGGCGGGTCATCATTCAGGGCCCGGAACGCGTCGCGCTGGTCGGCCCCAATGGCTCCGGAAAATCGACGCTGATCGAGAACCTGCTCACGGGCCGCGATCCGGAACGCGGCAGTCTGCTCACCGATCGGGTGGGGTATCTGCCACAGCGTCTGGACAACCTCGACGAGGACGCCAGCGCGCTCGACAACGTGCACGCCGCGGCACCCACGGCAACCCCGGCCGTGATCCGTAATCATCTGGCCCGCTTGCTGTTACGCGGCAGCAGTGTCGAACGTCCGGTCTCGACACTGTCGGGCGGTGAACGCTTCCGGGTGTCGCTGGCCCGCCTGTTGTTCGCCGATCCGCCGGCGCAGCTGCTGATTCTGGACGAGCCGACCAACAATCTCGATATCACCAGCGTCGAGCAGCTGACCGAGGCGCTGGCCGACTATCGCGGCGCGATCCTGGTGGTCAGCCACGACTATCCCTTCCTGCGCGGGATCGGGGTCGACACCGTGGTGGAACTCGAACCGGGCGGCCGCATCCAGCAGCGCGGCTCCCTGTGAATGCCTCCGGCTCCGGGCGCCTTCGGGTGCTCGGAGCCGGATCCACACAACCTTCCGCCACCGTCAGAGATGGTCGGCGTCGATGATCGCCCGCGCGAACGACTGGGGCGCTTCCTGCGGGACGTTGTGGCCGATCCCGTCGAGGACGCGGTGCTCGTACTTGCCGGTGAACTTGCCGCGATACCCCTTGCCGTCCTTGGCCGCACCGTCGAAATCGCTGCTCACGGTGATCGCGGGCACCGAGATGACCGGCCCGGCGGCGAGCTGCTGTTCGTAGCCGTCGTACTGCGGTTCGCCGGGAGCCAGGCTCAGCCGCCACCGGTAGTTGGAGATGACGACGTCGACGTGATCGGGATTGTCGAAGGCGGTGGCGCTGCGGTCGTAGGTGGCGTCGTCGAAAGTCCAGGCGGGAGAGGCGCGTTGCCAGATGAGCTTGTTGAAGTCGTGGCGATTGCGGTCGTAGCCGACGCGGCCGCGTTCGGTGGCGAAGTAGTACTGGTACCACCAGCCGAGCTCCGCTTCGGGCGGCAAGGGCTGCTGCTGGGCGGCCTGCTGGGTGATCAGGTAGCCGCTCACCGCGACCATGGCCTTGACGCGTTGCGGCCACAGTGCGGCGATGACGTCGACCGTGCGTGCGCCCCAGTCGAATCCGCCGAGTACGGCCTTGTCGATGTGCAGGGCGTCCATGAAGTCGACGATGTCGCGCGCGATGGCCGACTGCTGCCCGTTGCGCACGGTCTGCGGGGACCGGAAGGTGGTTTCGCCGTAGCCGCGCAGGAAGGGCACCAGGACCCGGTACCCGGCGTCGGCCAGCAGCGGGCCGACATCGGCGAAGCTGTAGGCGTCGTAGGGCCAGCCGTGCAGCAGGATCACGGGCTGCCCGGTGGCGGGACCGAATTCGGCGTAGGCGACGTTCAGCACGCCCGCGTCGATCTTCTTGATCGGGCCCAGGCTGGTGTGCGCGCCCGATCCGGCCCGCAGGTTCACGCTCGCGGGAGCCGGCGCGGGGGTGGTGGAGTCGGTGGCGCAGGCGGTGAGGGTGGCCGCGGCCAGGCCCGCCGCCAGCGTGGCGCCGAGGAGGCGTCGTCGGTCGAAGTTCATGCCTTCGACGCTAGGCAGCGGACCCGGGCCGCCGCGTGCGTCGGATGACGTAATCGGTGTCGATCGGTCGCGTCGGCGACCGGCCGATCATCCGGCCGTGTCGTCCAGGGTGGGGAGCAGGGCCGCGAGATCCCCGCGCGAACTGATGCCCAGCTTCGGGAAGATCCGGTGCAGGTGGGTGCTGACGGTCCGGTGCGACAGGTAGAGCCGCTGCCCGATCTCCCGGTTGGTCAGGCCCTGCGCCGCGAGTTGCGCGATGCTCAGTTCGTGCGGCGTGAGCCGCTCGCGGGCATCGGGGTCGCGGTTCGGGCTCGATTCACCGGCGCTGCGCAGTTCCAGGCGGGCCCGTTCGCTCCACGCGGTGAAGCCGAGCGCATCGAAGATCTCACGGGCCGTGCGCAAGTGGGTGCGGGACTCGACCACGCGGCGCTGCCGCCGCAGCCATTCGCCGTAGGCCAGGTGCAGGCGACCGCGTTCGGCCGGCCAGCCGGTCAGATCCGCGGCCAGGGCGGCGGCGAACGCCTCGGCGGCCTTGTCGCCGGCGAGCACCGCTCGGGCGTAGCGCAGGCCGATGTGCAGGGCCGGTGACGGCGTGGACGCGGCGGCCGCTTCGAGACCACGCAGCAGGTCCGTCATGGCGTCGGTCCGACCGGCGCGGACGGCGGCCTCGGCGAGTTCGGTGAGGAAGTACGCGGCCAGCGCCGGCGAATGCGAGGGATCGCGCGGATCGTGGATGCGGGCCAGGTCGGTGAAAGCGTCGTCGAATCGGCCTTCCCCGAGCGCGGTGAGCCCCCGGGTGAGCTGCACGGTGGCGAGCACAGGCCGGGCTCCCGCGGCCAGTCCGGTGCGTTCGGCGTCCGCCGCCAGGGTGGTGGCGTGCGTGTAATCGCCACGCAGCGCGGCGATTTCGGCCTGTACCGACACGATCACCGCATGCATGAACGGCTGCTCGGTCTCGAGCGCGAACGCCGCCGCCTCGGCCGCGATGGGTGCGGCGGTGGCGATATCGCCGAGCCGGGCCAGGCTCCACGCCTGGATCGCGAGCGCCCGGGTCAGCAGCCCCAGCCGTCCGGCGGAACGGAATCCGGGTGCGGAGGCCGCGGCGAACTGGGCCGCCAGATCGAACGCGCCGACCTGGTAGGCGGCGCTGCTGAGAAAGTGGTCGACCTCGGTGTCGCGACCGGAGGTGGCCGCCAGCGTGCGCAGGTGGCCGAGGACCTCGTCGCCCCGCTCGAACGGGGCCACAATCGAGTCGATCGCCAGCTTGGCCGGATCGCCGTCGGGAATGGCGAAGGTGTCGGCGACCGCGAGCACCGCGCGCCGGGTGTCGGGCCCGGGTTCGGACCAGAAGCAGCGGGCCGCCGCCGCCCACAGGATCCGCAGCGCCGGATCCGGGTAGCCGTCGGCGGCGACGTCGGCCGCCAGCACGGCCAGTTCACCGATGCGCGTGTGGCTTTCGCGCATGCCGTCCTCGAAACCGCTGAGCAGCCAGGCCGCGGTGGCCTGCTGTCCGGCCGTGAGGGGCAGCATGCGCGCGGCGTCCACCAGCCGTTCGACGGTGTCGCGGCGACCGGCGTCGACGGCCAGTTCGGCGGCGCGCAGCAGGCGGTCCGCGCGGCGGCCGGGGGTGACGGTGAGAGCCGCGGCGTGTTCCATGGCGGCGACCGCGCCGCCGCGGTGCCGGGACCGTTCGGCGGCGGCTTCGAGCGCGGCGGCGACGTCCTCGTCGGCGCCGGCCGTGCCCGCCGCCCGATGCCACACCTGACGCTCCGGCGACTCGGCGAGCACGTCGGCGAGGGCCAGGTGGGCGCGGCGGCGTTCCGCGCCGGTCGCCGCGGCCACCAGGGCCGACCGCACCAGGGGATGGCGGAAAGTGACCGTGCCGGAACCGATGTCGACCAGCCGGGCCGCGACCGCCGGGGCGAGATCCTCGGCGGTGGCGGCGGAATCCAGGAGAATCCCGGCGGCGGTCAGGGTTTCGGCGACCGCGTCGCCGTCGTTCAGGGCGGCGACGAGCAGGACCGAGCGGGTCGGGCCGGGCAGGGCGGCGCTCCGGGCCGAGAAGGCCTGTTCCAGACGCTCGGTCAACGGCAGAGCCGAGGCGCTCTCGGTGAGATCCATTGCGGTCGTGGGTAGCTCGGTCAGGGCGAGCGGGTTGCCGTGCGATTCGGCCAGCACGCGACGCCGGACCTGCGCGGGCAGATCCGGTGCGATGGCGTCGAGCAGCGCGTTCGCGTCATCGCCAGGCAGCGGTCCGAGCCGCATGACGGTCAACCCGGCGGCGCTCAACGGCGAGGCCGCGCCGTCGCGCCGGGTCGCCAGCAGCGCAACGGGTTCGGAGTCGATGCGGCGCGCGACGAAGGCCAGCACCTCGGCGCTGGCCAGGTCGAGCCAGTGCACGTCCTCGGCGACGACCAGCACCGCGCGCTCGGCCGCCGAATCGGCGAGCAGGGTCAGGGCGGCGAGCCCGACCAGGTGGATGCTCGGCTCGTCGGTGCTCTCCGACATGCCCAGAGCGGTTGTCAGCGCCTCGAATTGCCGGGCGGGCAGGGCGCCGAACTCGCGGCGCAGCGGATACAGGAGCCGTTGCAGCCCGGCGTAGACGAGATTGCGTTCGGCTTCCACGCCCGCGGTTCGGAGCACGCGGTGACCGGCGGCGGAGGCGGCGGCGACGGTTTGCTCGACCAGTGTCGACTTCCCGATGCCGGGCTCGCCCTCGATCAGGATGCCGCTGCGCTCGCCGGGTCCGTCCACCAGGGCGGACAGGTCTTTCAGTTCGGTGTCGCGTCCGAACAACGGCATGGTGCGGAACCCTCCTCCGGGCCCGCACGGAAGATGTGGGTCCCGCCGCGACCCTACCCACCGTCGATTACGTCAAGACAGCGTCATCTGACAGATTCGGCGACCCGGCCGTGACCGCGAAGGTATTTCCATGGCTACCGTTCGATTCCACCTGATGTCCACTCTGTCCCCCGCCGAGGTCATGCACGTGCTGACCGACTTCGGCCCGACCCGCCCCGACGCCTGGCCCAGCATCGACGCCGAACACTTCGCCGTCCACGCTCGCGGCGACAATTGGGCCGAGGTCACCGAGGGCACCGCCGCCGCCTGGGAGCGCGCCCGCTACGACTGGGACCCGTCCGGCGACACCGTCACGATCACCACCCTCGATTCCAAACTCTTCGGCGCGGGCGGCGGCTGGGTCTTCCGCATCACCCCCGACCTGCCCGGCAGCCGGGTGGACGTCGAGCTGACCCGCAGCCCGCAGGCGTTCAAAGGCAAGATCCTCGCCGCGCTGCTGCCCCTCATCGGCCCGTCCTCGCTCCGCAAGTCCTTCGCGACACCGCTGCGGGCCGCGTGATGTCCGCATCGCAGCCCCACCAGCATTTGATCGCCGACCTATTCGTCTGCGGACCGGTCGCGATGCTGCTCTGGTCCGAGACCGCCGTGCTGCACGGTCGCGGGCCGTCGGTGCGAGACCTCCTCGGCTAGTCCGGATCCGGTTGTCGGTTCGGGAAGATCGGGCGGCATCGCGCGCTTGTACCGTCCATGACGACAACCGGCTCGGAGGACCTCGTGAACCAGCAGAACCCGAACGGCTCGACCGTGCTGTCGGTCGGATTGCATCCCAGCGCTGTGGATTACAGCAACTACCCCCAGTTGACCGAGGAGATTCTGACCGCGCGCATCACGGCCGGCGAGGCCGCCTTGCGCGAGGCCGGGTTCGATCTGGTGTCGTGTCAGCTGCCCGCCGACCCCGATGCGGCGGAAGCGGCACTGCGCGAACGCATTGCGGGGCAGACGTTCCGGGCCGCCATGATCGGCGCGGGCGTCCGGATGGCCGGCGAGCACACCCTGCTGTTCGAGCGGCTGGTCAACACGCTGGCGGACGAGGTTCCCGGAATTCGATTCTGCTTCAACACGTCACCGGAGACCACCATCGACGCGCTGCGCCGCTGGGTGGAGCCCAGCGTGCGCTGACGCGTCAGTCCACGTCGTCCCGGATCTGCCACATCGCCTGACCGATCGCCACCACACCGCGGGCGGGCAGGGTGACGTCGCCGATCCGGGGGTTGGCGTCCAGGTGGGCGGGGCGACCGAGGTCGTGACCGTCGAGGACCGCGGTCGAGTCGGTGACCAGGTACATGCGTTCGGGCATGAGGAGGCCGGTGTGTCCGCTGGGCATGGTTCCCGCCATCTGCAGATGACCCAGACCCAGTGCCGTGGCCATCATTTCGCGTGAGCGGACGAGGGTGCGGGAGCGCCAGGTGGCGAGTGGCAGGTGGCCGCCGACGGCGTTGAGGGCGCGAAGGGCCGGGGTTTCCGTCACGGTCAGCGTCCAATCCAGGGCGGGCTTGTCGACGGTGACGTGCAGGGACGTCGGGCCCGTCCATTCGGCGCTGACCGACGCGAAACCGGTGTGGTCGCAGGCGGGGCCGTAGTAACGCGGGCACGCGTGATCCAGGCGTTCGCCGTCCACGAAGATCGACCAGCGGCCTTCGGGGTCCCGATGCCAGACGGTTCTGTAAGGGCCGAAATCGTTTTCGGGGAAGACGCGGAGCGCCAGCACATGGCCGCTGTCGAAGGGGAGGCCGAAAACGCCCCAGCCCTTGACGTATTCGTGGCCGGGCCAGGGCGCCTGGCCGCGGTGTTCGGGGAGGCCGGTGAGCCGGGAGGCCAGATCGAGCATGGGGTCACCTCCGGTGGGAGTCAGTAGCTGAAGGTGGTGGCCGGGTCGTCGCCGATCCACTGCCACATCGGAATGGTGCCCTGCAGCTCGGCATTGCCGACCAGGTTGCCGGCCTCGAGTTGCTTCGCGTTGAAGCAGATCGGGCACACGAAGTAGCGGCCGCCGGCCGCCTCGTAGCGTTTGCACAGCTCCTGGAGGGGCGGGCAGCCGTCGCAGGCGACGCCGACCGCGGTGTCGGCCAGCGCGAGCCGGACCGCCTCCTTGGTGAGGAACATCAGGGTCTCGCGCCCGGTTTCGGCGGCGCCCACGGCTACCAGGAACGCGACGGTGACCTTCTCGGGGTCTTCGAGCCCGGTGGTCAGGCTGATCACGGCTTTCGACATGATTCGACGGTAGGCGCGGCGAATCCGGGTGTCGTCGGGCGTTCTCCCTACGAATCGGTGGCCAGTGTGTCGAGCAGACCGTGCTGGACGGCGTAGAGGGTGACCGTCGAGCGGGTCGACGAACCGGTCTTGGTGTAGATGCGTTCGATGTGGGTGCCCGCCGTTTTCGGGGCGATGCCCAGGGTGCGGGCGACCTGGCGGGTGGACGCGCCGCGCGCGATGAGGGCCAGGACCTCGAGTTCCCGCGGGGTGAGGCCGTCCGGACCGGTGCGGCGGCGCTGACGGGGCTGTCCCGCCGCCGCGAGGACGGCGTCGACCGCGCCCGCGTCGAGCCGTCCGCGGCGCATCTCGGAGCGGAGTTCGGCGAGAATCCGCTTGGGCGGCAGAGCCTCCCGGTACGCGCGCGGTTCGCTCATCGCGCGATAGGTGTCGGCGGCGGCCAGCAGCCGCGCCGAGACCGGAATCGACGGGCCGGTCAGGCCGCGATGCGCGCCCGAGCCGTCGAGTCGCTCGTAGGCCATGGCGGCGATGGCGCCGATCCGGGCCAGTCCGGCGGGGCGGGCGAGGACCCGTTCGGTGTAGTACGAGTTCATGCGCAGCCGCTCCAACTCGGTGACACTCAAGGGGCCGGGCTTGTCGAGAATCGTTGCGGGAACACCGTGCAACCCGATGTCGTGGAGCAGGGCGGCGCGACGCAGCACCGTGACATCGGGTTCGGCGAGCCCGGCGGCGGCCCCGGCCCGGGCCGCGAGATCGGCCACGCCGCGCGAGTGGCCCGCCCGATAGGGCGAGCGCAGATCGGTGAAGTCGGCGATCACCTCGAGGGCCGTATCCAGTTCGGCGCCGGTTAGATTGCGGCGCAACGCGGGATCGGCGGCGATGAGCTCCCCGTAGTCCGGATCGGAATCATTGTCGGCCAGCAGGTCCCGCGCCGAGGCACAGAATTCGTCCACCACGGCCGGATCGAACTGGGTGCCCCGCCGAGCCCGGGCGACCTCGACGGCGGCCTCGATTCCGGCAGTCCGATGCAACACCTCGGCCACGTCGGCGAGATGGAACAGACGCATCCCCAACCCGATTCGATCCCCGCCGACACCGACCGGCACGCCCTTGCCGTCCCACCGCGCGAAGAACTGCCGCAGCGAATCCCCGACCGCGGGGGCCAGCCCGAGCCGGTCGGCCATGGTCGACGTGGTGAGGCAGTGCGACATGAGCCCGCGCTCGATATCGCGCCCGCCCTTCGCCGCGATCGCCACCGTCTTCCGCACCCGCTGCGCGAACGGCCCCGAAGCCCCCGCGTGCGAGAGGAAGAACCGCGCTCCGCCGAGCCCCCGCAGGTCGGTCCCGTAGCTGTCGGCCCGGAACGCGATATCGTCCCCGAACCACGCCGAAACCTCGGGCGCGTCGGCCACACATCCGGCCCAGGCCAGGACCGCGGTGTAGTACAGGTCGGACCGCTCCCCCTCGGTCAGCCCGACCCGCTCCCCCAGTCGCGTGGCGAGCCGCCAGGACCGCAGGACGTGCGCCATCGGCTGGCCCAGGCCGAGATCCATCGCGAACGAGAACGCTGCCAGCAGTGCCGCCAGCGAAACACCCGTCTCCCGAGCGTCACGCGCCATGCTGCGAGCATAGGCGCGCGCCGCGCCGTTCGATCTCGGATCGGCCCGCGGCCTGGACCGACGGGCCGGACCGGGGCGTGCCCGTCAGTCGGCGGCGATCGCCTCGAAGGTGCCCGCCTGGTAGGAGCCGCCCTTGGTCTTCGTGATGACCGCCAGCCGGTTGGCCGCGTTGATCAGCGCGATGACGTAGACGAGCGCCGCGGCCTGGTCCTCGTCGTAGTGTTTGCGGACCAGCGCCCACGTCTCGTCGGAGACGCCGTGACCGGTGTCGGCGAGGCGGGTGCCCTCCTCTGTGAGGGCCAGGGCGGCCTGCTCGGGCTCGGTGAAAACGGTCGATTCGCGCCAGACGGCGACCAGGTTGACGCGGGTCGCGGATTCGCCCGCGGCGGCCAGTTCCTTGGTGTGGCCGTCGACGCAGAAGCCGCAGCCGTTGATCTGGCTGGCCCGCAACTCCACCAGCTCCATCAATGATTTCGGCAGGCCCGACTGGGTGATCGCCAGGCCGACACCGGCGAACCGCTTGCCGAGCTTGGCGCCGACCGCGTTGGTGTTCAGGTCGATTCGGGGTTCCATCATGTGATCCTCACGTGCGGTGATGAATTGGACGACCACAAGACGCCGGAGAACGCGTCCGCGTGACAGCGTCCAGCCTGTGAGGTGGGCCACGGCCGAAACAGAAGACGCCCGCGCCATCCGGGGATGACGCGGGCGCTGGGACGCGCGGTTACTTCGGTTCCGGGTGGGTGGTGGGGGTATGAATGATGTCGAAGTACACCGTCTTGTCGTTGGCGTAGCTATCCGGTGGCAAGTCCTCGCTCAAGGAATCGCTGGCAGGATCGGATGGCGGCGGGCAGATCCACGGCGTCGGGAGCGATCTGATACTGGGCCGCCACGCCGCGCAACATGCCGGTCAGCACCGTCGCGGTGGACGCCGGATCGACGTCGGCGGACACGGATCCATTGCGCTGTCCGGCGCGCAGCAACTGCTCGACGCCGTGCCGGAAGCGTTCGTCGTCGGTGGCGAACACCGGGCGCAGCGCCGCCTCGGAAGGCATTGCGGCGCCCCACATCACGAAGAAGGCGCGGCTGGTCCGGGGGTATCCGATCATGGCCGTCAGGTAGTCCTCGGCCAGCCGCGACAGCACCGCGACGGCATCGAATCCGGGCTCCTCGAGCTCGGCCACACCGGCCTCGCCGACGAACTGCGCCTGGATGCGCTGGGCGAGTTGATCGACCAGGGCCGCCTTGGTGCCGAAGTGATGGTTGGCCAATCCGCGGCTGTAGCCCGCGAGTTGCCCGACATCGGCGAGCGACGTCTGGTCGACACCGCGTTCGGAGAACAGCGACTCGGCCGCGTCCAGCAGCGCCTGACCGGCCTGAGCAGCCCGTTCCCGTTGGGTGCGGCGTGGGGGCGGGGCCGCGTCGCTCCCCTTCGCCGCCCGCGCCACCGACTGCTCGGTGGCCTCCGCCATGGACCTCTCCGCGCGACCCGCCATGGCGCAACCCTAACTAGCCCAGTCGTGAACCACCGTTGACGGGCACCACTTGCCCGGTCACGTAGTTCGACAGCGGCGAGCACAGCCAGAAGATGACATCGGCCGCCTCCCCGACGGTGCCGGTGCGGCCCAGCGAGACGAACGGCATCGGCCGCGCCGCGTAGATCTCGGCATCGGTGAGCGGGACATCGGGATCCACGGTGATGCCCATCCGCCGCGCCTGCTTGGCGGGCATGCCGACCCGGATCTCGCGGCCACCGGTGTTGATGACCTCGCGATCGGATTGCGGCTGCCCGAAACGGGTTTGGATGATCCCGAACGCCACCGCGTTGACGTTCACGTGCATCGACCCCCACTCCTGGGCCAGGGTGCGGGCCAGCCCGAGCACACCGGCCTTGGCCGAGGCGTAGTTGGCCGCGCCGTCGAGCCCGAGCAGCCCGGCCATGGAGGACACCATCACCGTCTTGCGGTGCCGCGTGATCCCCTCGGCGGCGTCGGCCCGGTCGGCCGCGCGGAATACCGGCGCGCAGGCCCGGGCCAGGCGGAACGGCACCATCAGGTGGATGTCGAGCATGGCCTGGAACTGGTCGTCGGTCATGGCGTGCACGCGGGCGTCCCACGCGTATCCGGCATTGTTGACCACGATGTCGAGGGCGCCGTACTCGGCGATCGCGTGGGCGACCAGGTCATCGCACGCACCCGGCGCCACCAGGTCTGCGACGAAGGCGCCGGCCGACCCCGCGCCGTAGGCGTCGTTGATCGCGGTCACCGCCTCGTCCGCCTTGTCCTTGTCCACATCGGCGATGACGACCTTGGCCCCATTGGCCGCGAGCAATGTCGAAGTGGCGCCGCCGATTCCGCGGGAACCACCGGTGACGATCGCGACCTGCCCGTCCAGCAGACCGCTCTCGAAGCTCGGTGTCAGCATGGTCAGCGTCCCTTCCAGACCGGCGGCCGCTTCTCGGCGAAGGCGCGCAGGCCTTCTCGCAGGTCCTCGGATTGTTGGAGTGCGGTCAGATAGGGCATCTGCTTCGCCCAGGCTTCCTCGTCGGTCCAGCCCTGGGAGTCGACGACGATCTGCTTGCTCGCCCGCACCGCCAGCGGCCCGGCGGCGCAGATGTCGCGGGCCAGCTCCAGCGCGCCGTCGACCGCCCCGCCCGGTTCGGTGAGCCGGTTGATCAGTCCGAGTTCGGCGAACATCGTGGCGTGCCAGGGCTTTCCGGTCAGGATCAGCTCCATGGCCAGGTGATACGGAATCCGCTTGGGCAGCCGGAAACAGCCGCCGCCCATGGCCACCAGCGATCGCGCGGCCTCCGGCAGGCCCAGGGTGGCGGTGCGCGAGCAGACGATCAGATCGCAGGCCAGGCACAGTTCGAGGCCGCCCGCGAGGGCGTGGCCCTCCACCGCGGCGATGATGGGTTTGACCGGCGGCCGGGCCATGATGCCGAAGCCGCCGCGGCGTTCGGTGACGCCCATATCGCCGGTCGCGGCGGCGATCAGATCCTGTCCGGCGGAGAACACCAGGTCGGAGCCGGTGAGGACCGCGCAGCGCAGCGCGTCGTCGGCCTCGTAGCGGTCGATGGCCGCCTCCAGGGCGCGGGCGGTCGCGCCGTCGAAGGCATTGCGGCGTTCGGGCCGGTCGATCCGGATGAGCAGGATCCCTTCGTCGACGACGTCGGTCACGATGAGATCGGGCCGGTCAGACATTGCGCTCACGTCCTTCCCAATATGGTTGGCGCAGTTCGTGTTTCATAACCTTGCCGACCGGGTTGCGGGGCAGGTCGGTGACGAAGTCGAAGCGGCGGGGGCGTTTGTACCCGGCCAGCCGTCCTTCCAGGTGGGCCAGCAGTTCGGCCTCGGTCGGCGCGGATCCCGGCGTCGCGACGATGTAGGCCAGCGGCTTCTCGCCGAAATCGTCGTCGGGGATGCCGATCACCGCGGCGTCGATCACCCGCGGGTGCGTGACCAGGGCCTTCTCGATCTCGGCCGGATAGATGTTGACCCCGCCCGCGACGATCATGTCCTTGATCCGGTCGGTGATGAACAGGAAGCCGTCGGCGTCGAGGTAGCCGACGTCGCCGGTGCGGTAGAAGCCGTCCTTGATCACGTCCTCGCCGAGCGGCGGACCGCCGAGATAGTTGCGCAACACGATCGGCGTATTGACCGCGATCTCCCCGGATTCCCCGGCGGGCAGCCGATTCCACTCCGCGTCGACGATGGCGATCTCGACCCCGTCGAACGGCAGGCCGCTGGTGCCCGGCTTGGCGATCTGATGCTCCGGCGCGGTGTAGCTGATCATGCCGGGTTCGCTGGCGCCGTAGCTCTCCCACAGCACGTCGTCGCCGAAGCGCTCGACCACCCATTCCTTCAGCGACTGCGGGACCGGTGCGGCCCCGGTTCCGAGGTGCCGCACCGAGGACAGGTCGTAGCGGTCGAGTACCGCGCCGGGCAGTTTCTGCAGGCGCAGCAGCATGGTGGGCACCGCGATCCAGGACTGGATGCGATGCTCGTGGATGAGCCGCAACGCCGCCTCGGCGTCGAAGGGATCCAGCGTGACCACGGTCCCGCCGCGCCCGCACGCCGACGCCGTGACCGCCGGTCCGGCGCCGTGATGGATCGGCATGGTGAGCAGTGCCCGCACCGCGTCGGGCAGGGGCGGGACGGAGGCCACCGAGGTCAGGAACCGGTACAGGCGTTCGGGATCGGTGACGGTGGCCGGGTCGGTCGGCGGGACGCCGCGCGGGCGGCCGGTGGTGCCGGAGGTGTAGAGCACGAGAGCGGGCCGAGCCGCACCGAAACGAGCCGGGGCGTCCGGTGTTTCGAGCAGATCCTCGTAGCGGACCCCGGGCGCGCCCGCGGTCTGGCCGACGGTGATCAGCAGGCCGACCATGTCCGGATCCCATCCGGTGACGTCGATGTCATTGCAGGCCAGCCCTTTCGCACCGCTGTCGCGCAGGATGTACAGCGCCTCGTCCGGGGTCAACCGCCAGTTCACGGCCACCTGGGCCACGCCGAGCTTCTGCAGGGCGCGCTGGACGACGAAGTACTCCGGCGCGAGCCGGAACCGCGTGCCGATCCGATCGCCGCCGGTCAGCCCGCACCGGGCCAGGCCTTCCGCGACCCGGTCGGCCGCGTCGTTCCATTCCCGATAGGTCAGCACGGCGCCGCCGCTGACCACCGCGGGTGCGTCCGGTCGATGGACGGCCCAGAACTCCGGGGATCCCATGTCGGGTGTGTTCACCATTCCTCCTCGCGTGCGAGCACGTGTACGGCGCAGACCGCGCCGATTCCGACCATGTGCGCCAAGCCGATTCGCGCATCGGGGTGTTGCCGCGGCCCGGCTTCGCCGCGCAGCTGGACAGCCAGCTCCGCGATCTGCCCGACGCCGGTCGGCCCGATCGGATGTCCCATGGACAGCAGCCCGCCGGAGGTGTTGACCGCGACCTTGCCGCCGATATCGAAATCACCCCGGGCCAGGGCGGCCGCGGCCCGGCCGGGCTCGCACACCTGCATCGCCTCGAGATAGACGAGCTCCTCCACCGTGAAGGCGTCGTGCAGCTCGATCAGATCCACGTCGTCGATGCTCACGCAGGCCGCCCGCAACGCCTCGGCTGTGGTCTCCGCGGTCAGGGCGGCGTCGAAATTCTCGGTGCCGTAATAGGTTTCCGACCGCAGCGCCGAGGACCGCACCCGCACCGCGCGACCCCGGTCGAGGCCGAGGTCGGTGATCGCCCGTTCGGAGACGACGATGGCGGCGGCCGCGCCCTCCCCGATCGGACAGCACTGCAGGCGGGTGAGCACGCCGCTGAGGGCCGGCGGGGCCAGCACCTCCTCGAGCGTTCTGGCCCCGGGGCGCTGCGCGTTCGGATTGAGCGCGGCATTGCGGCTGTTCTTCACCGCCACCCGCGCGATCTGTTCCGGCGTCGCGCCCGTCTCGTACATGTACCGCGAGGCCAGCAGCGCGAAGTGCGAGACCGGCAGCAGCCGATTCCCGACCAGGTCCTCCAGCCCGGCGGCGCGGGCGGGCATGGTGAGGTTCAGCGGCTTGTCGACGCCGACCGCGATGGCCACATCGTGCAGGCCCGCGGCGACATCGAGGTACGCCTGCCGGAAGGCGCTCGACCCCGACGCGGAGGCGTTCTCGACCTGCACCATCGGGATGCCGGTCGCACCCAGATGCCGATACATCAAGCGCGACAACGCCATCGAGGTGGTGGCGGTTCCGGTGTACGCGGTGTCCACCTGATCCCACCGCAGGCCCGCGTCGGCGAGCGCCGCGCGGACGGCGGTGACGCCGAGCTCCGGATACGGTGTGCGGCCGGGCTTCCGATAGGGATGCAAGCCGACGCCGATGACCCACACCGGCCGCAGGTCCGTGCTCATGCCCGCACCTCGCTCCCGGCCGGAACCGCCGCGAAGGCGGGCTCGACCATCTCGGCGTCGTCGCGCCGCACGACCCGCCAGCGCGCGGCGACCCGATCGCCGATCCGCGGCGCGGGCGAGTCGGGGTGGGTCAGCGCGCGGATCAGCGGCCCCTCGTCGAGCACGATCTCCGCGACGGTGAACGGGGCCGCGCCGAGCGGGTCGACCGCCACCTCCGCGACCGCGAACACCACGCCTTCCGCGCGCAGGGGCCGCGCACGCAGCCGCCCCTCCCCCGCGCCGCACATCTCGCAGCCGAGCCCGATCGGCGGGAAGTACACCCGGCCGCACGCCTCGCATTCGCAGCCGAGCAGCACCGGATCGTCCGGTAGCGGGTCATAGAGCCTGGGGTTGACGGCAACGCGCATCGAGACCTCGCAAACTTACTTGTTGAGCGTTCAGTAAGTGTGAAACTAGCAGTGATCCCCGCCACCGGGAAGGGCTCTTGCCGAAATTGCCCCACGACCTCGCATCCCGGCCCGTCGAGCCACGCCACCGGCGTCGATAGGCCGAATCCGCCCAATCCCCGATTCCGCCGCTCGCGCATATTGCGAGCCCGGTCACAGCTGTGGCAGAGTGAGCCCCGCAATATTGAGACTAGTTAGTCTCACAACTTGGGGATTCAGGGTGAGGAAGTGGGTCGATGAAGACCAGGCGACTGACCGGGCGGCTCGTACGCTTCGGGACGGTGTCCATCACGACGCTGGTGGCGGCGGCATTCACGGTGGGACCGGCGCACGCCGATCCGGCCGCGCCGACGCCGCCCTCGATCGCGCCGGCACAGGTGCTGCCACTGCCGCCGGAACTCGATCCCGGCTTCTACAACCCGCCCGCCGACGTGATCGCCGCCGCCGCGCCCGGCGAGATCATCGCGGCCCGGCAGGTCAATCTCGGCAACTTCGGGCTGATCCCGCTGAACGTGGACGCCTGGCAGGTCTCCTACCGCTCCAACAACAGTCGCGATGAGGCCATCGGAGCGGTCGCCACCCTGATCAAGCCGCGCGGCACCGCGCCCGCGCCGCGCAAGCTGCTCTCGGTGCAGATCGCCGAGGACTCCACGCAGGGATATTGCAGTCCCTCCTATGCGCTGCAACACCTTTCGGCCGCGCCGTTCCTCGGGCAGATCGTCGCGCCCGCCGAATTCCTCTTCGCGCAGGCCGCGCTGCAGAAGGGGTTCGCGGTCGTGATCCCCGATCATGAGGGCCCGAATTCGGCGTACGCCGCCGGGCCGCTGGCAGGGCGCATCACCCTCGACGGCATTCGCGCCGCCACCTCGTTCGCGCCGCTCGGCGTCGGCGCGGGCGCGCCGACCGCGCTGTACGGCTACTCGGGCGGGTCGATGCCCACCATGCACGCCGCCGAGATGCGCAAAACCTATGCGCCGGAACTGAATATCGTGGGCGCGGCCTCCGGCGGCACCGGCGCGGACCTCGGCGCGGCACTGCTCATGGCCAACAATCAGGCCACCGCGGGCCTGGTGCTGGGAGCGGTCCTCGGGCTCTCGCGGGAGTACCCGGACTTCAGCGCGCTGCTGGACCAGAAGCTCAACCCGCTCGGCCAGCTGCTGCGCACGGTGAAAGCGCCGTTCTGCGTGCAGTACCAGACCGCGCTGCTGCCGTTCCTCAATATCACCGGCATGATCAACTCCCCCGACCCGCTCGCCGAACCCGCTGTTCAGGCCATGCTCGAGGACACCCGCCTGGGCAAGAGCCTGCCGGACATGCCGCTGTTCGTGTGGCACTCGCGCTGGGACGAGATCCTGCCGTTACCCGCGGCCGACAAGCTGGTCGACACCTACTGCGCGCAGCCCGGAGCACAGGTCACCTACACCCGGGACTGGGCCAGCGAGCATGTCATCGGCGAGGTCTCCGGCGGACCGGCCGCGCTGCTGTGGCTGTTCGATCGCTTGAACGGTATTGGCGCGCAACCGGGCTGCTCCACCACCGACATGCCGTCCATGCTCGGCACCCCCGGTGAGCTGCAGTCCCTGGGCGAGACGCTGGGTGAGACCTTCGCCTCATTCTTCGGCAAACCGATCGGCGCCTGATCAGCGGGTTCGGGTCAGGGTGCGGTAACGACTCATTCGCATAAGTAACACTCGGATCTCCGGTTACGACGTCTCCGTGTGAAGACGGCCCGCTCAGTCGCTGGGCCTGACAGTTCACTTGTCGGGGTGAAATGGGGATTCGGGCATGGATATTCGCGGGTTCGCGAAACGACATAAGATCGCATCGGCGGTCGCCGCTCCCGCGGTGCTGGGTGTGGCGGCCGCGATAGCGGCCACCTACGCGCTGACGGGGCCGGATTCGAAGCAGGCCGATCCGGCGCTGACTTCGTCGGTCACCGAATGCCATGACATGGTGACCATCTCGGTGGCCGGACGCAACGACTCGCCGCAGTCCGGGACCACCAAGATGCTCGTCGACGCGAACGGCAACGAACTGCCCGCCGCCCTGTCCGACGACTACCAGAGCCACTGGGTGGACCCGGTGGTCAACGCCCCCGGCGGCTCGGTCGACTCCAATTCGTATTCGGCCGTCTACATCTCCTATCCCGCGAACCTGAACAGCTACGAGGACGCCGTCAATACCGGTGTCGCCAATACCGAGCAGGTCATGCGGGATATTTCCGCGGCCTGCCCGAACACCAAATACGCGATCGTCGGCTATTCCGAGGGCGCGGACGTGGTGCGGCGGGTGGCCATGCAGATCGGCCACCAGAGCGCGGGCGCGGACGGCAAATACGGGATCGTGGATCCCGGCAATGTCGCGGGCGTGGTGATCCTCGCCGACGCGGGCCGCACCGCCGGGGAAGGTCCGTTCCCGGGCGCGAAGGACCCGAGCCGTCCGGACAACTTCAACCAGAGCTACCAGACCGGCAAGCAGGTCGCGGGCGGACAGGGCGCGCTGCCCGACCAGGCCGGTGACTTCGGCGCGCTGAACGGCCGCATCGCGTCCTTCTGCTCCGACGGCGACCTCACCTGCGCGGCGCCGAAGAACATCTCGCTGCTGCAGCTCGCCATCAATGTCGGCCGCCAGATCAATGCCGACCAGATGCAGAACGAGGGCCTCAACCCGACCACCGGCATCGACGTCGCCGTCGTGCTCGGCAAGATCGCGGGCGACGCCTTCGCCGACATCGCGCACAACCCGGGCTGGTGGACCAGCAAGGAGACCTTCCTCGACGTGCTGCTCAAGGTGTCGCAGCCCGGCTACCAGGCGAACCAGCAGAACGCGACCCCGGTGGCCGCGGACAATATCGCCGCCGAGAACATGTCGCCGCTGGCGTACCTGCCGCAGAAGGTGTTCAACGAGGTCATCGGGCTGATCACCACCAATCAGAACACCATCCCGGTGATCATGAACGACCCGTACAACCTGACCCTGGGCCCGAACGGCACCGGCCACCACTTCGACTACTGGCACGACTCCAACCCGGACAACGGCAAGCCCGTCAGCTCCGCCGAGTACGCCGCCGCCTGGCTCACCGAACTGGCGAAGCAGGCCCAGGCCCACCAGCTCGACCCGAAGACGCTGACCACCACGCCGACCCCGACCACCACCTCGAAGGCCCCGGCCGCGCTGGCCGCCGCCCCGAAGTCCGGCGAGGCCGCCACCACCACACCGGCGACCGGAACCACGACGACCACCACCACCCCGGCCCCGGCCGTCACCACCACGACGCCTCCGGCCACCACGACGGTCGCCCCGGACACCACCACCGCGCCGGTCACCACCACGCCCCAGGTGACCACCACCGTCCCGACGACGACACCTGTCGTCACCACCACCACCGCGGCGCCTACTACCACGCCCACGAACTGACAGCGCAGCAACGCGCCCGGCATCCCTCGGATGCCGGGCGCGTTCTGGTTTCGTCACCCGGGGAGACGGGTCAGCGAATGGTGAACCAGACCAGGCTGCCCAGCCCCGCGATCAGGCAGTAGACGGCGAAGGGGGTCAGGGTCTTGGTCTCGAAGTACGCGGTCAGGAACTTGACCGAGATATAGGACAGCACGCCCGCGACCACACTGCCCGCCACGGCCGGACCGAGGATGGCGTGGTTCTCGGGCTTGAACAGCTCCGGCGTCTTCAGCACGCCGGCCGCCAGGATGACCGGGGTGGCCAGCAGGAACGCGAAGCGGGCGGCGTCCTCGTGGCGCATGTCCTTGAACAGGCCCGCCACGATGGTGCTGCCGGAACGGCTGATGCCCGGGAAGAGCGCGGCGATCTGGGCCGATCCGATCAGGGTGGCGTCGCGCATGGTCAGGCGGGACAGGCGCACGTCCGAGGCGCGGTCCGGGTCGGTCATCGGCAGCACGATGGTGTCCTCCATGGACACGTCCCGGCGGCCGGTCGGGCCGGCGAGCACGAAGTCGGCCTCGGGCTCACGCTTGCGCATGATCTCCGCGGACAGCAGCACGAAACCGTTGATCGCCAGGAAGATCGAGGTGGGCACGGGAGTGCCGAGATAGTTGCGGACGATCTTCTCCAACAGCAGTCCGGCGAGGCCGACCGGAATCGTCGCCACCACCAGCAGCACGCCCAATCGCGCTTCGGGCGTGCGGATCTCGCGGGTCAGCGCCACATCCCACAGGCCGCGCAGGATGCGCACCCACTCCCGCCGGAAGAAGATCACCAGGGCCAGCGCGGTGGCGACGTGCATGGCCACCAGCAACGCCAGGTACGGGGAATCCTTGGCGGACATGCTCAGATCGTCGGCCCACTGCCCGCCCACCCAGGCCGGCAGCAGGATGCTATGGCCCAGGCTGGAGACCGGGAACAGCTCGCTCACCCCTTGCAGCGCGCCGACGACGATCGACTCCAGGTAACTGATGGCCATTCGAATTCCTGTCGGGCGGTGGTGCGGGGACCCGAACACCCCGATGGCGCCGGGGCAGCTCGCCTGGCGAGGCTACCGGAAGCAATCCAATTGCGCGGCGCGGCGTCCGGCAGCGTGGAATACTTCGGCGATATGCAGTACAGGGGATTCGGTAATCCCGATGTCGGCGAGGATCCCGAGTTAGCTCAGGCCCGCATCTTCCTGGACGAATTGGAAAGGCATGTAGTCAAACTGACGCGGCGATTACACACCGCACCCACCGCGGAAGCCCGGCAAACGATCTCGGCCGAACTTTCCACGGTGCGCAAGTATGTCGATCGCATTCACCGCAGATTTCCCGGCATCGCCGTCGCTCATTGATCGAGCCGCGGCCGCCAGCGTTCGGCGGAACGGACCATGTCCAGGCCCACCCGCTCGAGATAGTCCCCCATGCCCAGCAGCCGCAGCCCGGCGGGCGTGGCCACACCGAGCGCGTCCGCGCCGTGCCGGGCCTGGGCCGCCAGCCGCTCGTTGACCTGCGCCCCGGCGAGAGTGGCTCGGTACCAAGCGGACTCGTCGATCACGTAGCGGTCGCGGCGGGTGCCCGGGTCCCGGTCGCGGCGGATCAGCGCCCGCTCCTCGAGCCGCCCCACCGCCGCGGACACCGTCGCGGGGCTCACCCGCAACTGGGCCGCCAGCTCGGCGGCGGTGAGACTGCCCGAGTCCGCGGCGTACAGCCGGGCCAGCACCGCGGCGGCCATGCGCGGCATCCCGAACTGCGCGAACAGCAGCGCGAAGCGGTCGCTGACCTCGGTCAGCAGCACCGGATCGCGGCCGTATTCGTCGACGCCGGAAGGCTTCTCGACGGGTTTGGGGCGCGGCGTGCGGCGGCGCGACCGCACCGCGGTGGCGGCCTGCGCCAGCTCCGCGCGGTAGCGGCCCGGACCGCCGTTGCGGGTCACCTCACGGCTCACGGTGGAGGTCGGCCGGGACAGGCGACGGGCGATCTCGGCGTAGCCGAGGCCCCGGGCCAGACCGGCGGCGATGAGGCGGCGATCATCGGGGCTGAGTCTTCCTCCGGGCACGGAGCGGCTCCTTCATCACATGCCGCCGAGGCGGCGCGGCATCACCCTATTGCAACACGAAAACCGCCCGGTGGGCGCCGCAAATGATCATCATGACAATCGAAAACCCTTGGCACACTTGCATTATCCTGTTCGTGACGGCATTCGGTCTTCACCCCGGTTGGGAACGCAACGTAGCGTTCGCCATCAGTCGAACAGCCAGCGCTTCACAATCCGGTCAGGTCGGCCAGCACCGTGAAGTCCATGATGTCCGCGCCCGCCAGGTACACCGGCTGCGTGGTGTGCGCCCCGCGCACCCGCACCTCACCGCGCGGGCCGCCGTAGCTCACCCGCGCCGCGCCACGCTCGATGAGCCGCACGTCCAGGCTGTGCGCCGCCTCCGCCAGCGAGGCGAACAACAGCAGACCCTCGTAACAGGATTCGCCGATATTGTTCAGCGCCGGCGCCAGCTGACCGAAACGGGAGGTGTAGCGGCTGCCGAAGGCCATCGCCTCACGCGACACCAGGCTCTCGAAATAGCCACTGGCGGTGAACAATCCGCGCGCGCTGTCCGGACCGCCCGCGTAGAGCACGTCCTCGCCGATCATCATGCTCAGCCGCAGGCGGCTCTCGTCCAGCCCGGCCGCCGCGAAAGCCTGATTGAACGCCGCGCAATCCGCGCCGACCATGAAGAGCAGCACACCCTCGGCGGGCGAACTGCGGATGAGGTCCAGCGCCGCGGCGAAATCCCGGCTGCCCAACGGCACGAAAACCTCACCGACCACGTCGATATCGCTCGTGTCAGCGAATTCCCAAGTAACCCTTGCTGTTTCACGCGGCCAGACATAGTCGTTGCCGACGATGCACCAGCGGCGCACCCCCAGCTCGGCACGGAACCAGCGCAGCGCGGGGAACAACTGCTGATCCGGGGTCTCCCCCACCATGTAGACGCCGTCGGAGTCCTCGCCGCCCTCGTAGAAGGTGGTGTAGATGTAGGGCACCCGGCCCGCGGTGTACGGGGTGATGGCCTTGCGCGCGTTCGACAGGTGCCAGCCGACCACGCCGTCGATCATGCCGCGGCTCACCATCCGGTCGATCCGCGCGGCCAGCACCGGCAGCGGCGCGCCCGCGTCCACCGGATGCAGCCGAACCGGGCGGCCCAGGATCCCGCCCATCGCATTGATGTCCTCGACGGCCAGCGCGGCGCACGCCTCGCAGGAGGGCCCGAAGATGCCGGCCGAACCGCTCATCGGGACGACCAGGGCCAGGTCCACCGTCGCCCGGCGCGACCGGGCCGCACGTGGCGTCATCGATCATCACCGCCGTCCGAATGCCCACGGATCCGCCCGCGCGTCCACCCGGGACCACGCGGTGCGAGACGAAGGGGCACGATAGCACCGTGAACAGTCCTGACGCGCGCGAGCTCATGTTGCTCGCCGGTGAGCGCACCATCGCCGAACGCGGGCCGCATGTGGCCCTGCGCGATATCGCGGTGGCGGCGGGACAACGCAACAACTCCGCGGTCCACTATCACTTCGGTTCCCGGGACGGACTCATCGCCGCCATTATCGAACGCCATCAGCCCGCATTGGAATCCCGCCGGACCGAACTGCTCGCCGAGCACGAGTCCTCGGGCGCCCCGGACAGCGTCGCCGCGCTGGTCGCCATTCTGGTGCGGCCCATGTTCGACGTGCCCTACGCCGAGGGCTCGACGCATTACGCGCGGTTCCTGGAGCAGGCCCGCGCCCATCCGGCGGTCACCGGACCCAATCTCAACGAAAAGCGTTGGCAGACAACACGAGTGCTCGTCGCCAGGCTGTATCATGCACTGGCGGAACTGACTCCGGCGCAACGCCGGTACCGGCTGCAGGCCATGACCACGGTCATGTTCGCCCTGCTCGCCGACTACGAGCGGTACGTGCTGCCCACCGAGATCGAACGCGACGAGGTGCGCGACAGCATCATCGCCATGATCGTCGGACTACTCAGTGAACCGGTGAACCACCCCGGTCAGGGGGCCGCCGTCCGGGCGTCCGGATCGAAGCCGCCCGGCACCTCGTAGACCACACCGCCGAAGGTGATGCCGAAGAGCCGGCCCGCCGAGAAGCCTTGCGCGCCACGGCCGTACTGCACCGCGCTGGTCAGCCGCGGGCCGGCGCCGAGCACGCAGTACCGGCCCGGAGCGTCGATCCGCACGACCTCACCCGACAGATTGAACGGCAGCACCGGGCGCTCCGCCGAATCCAGGGTGAGCCCATCCGCGGCCGCGAGGGCGTCACCGCCGGACAGGTCCAGCAACGACTGCGGAGCCCACGGGGCATCGGTGGGTATGCGACTCACGCCCGGATTGGCGAAAGTCCGCGACACGTACAGGTAGGAGCCATCCCGGTTCAGCACGGCGCCATTGGCGCTGGGCAGACTGCCCCAGTCGGCCTGCACCACGCCGTTCGGATTCACCCGGCCCACCAGCGAGCCGAAATCATTGGTCGCGTAGACGGTTCCGTCCGCCGCCACGTCCATACCGTCGCCCGCCGACAACCCGGCCGCGAACGGAGCCACCGCCCCGGTGTCCGGGTCGACGGTCACGATGCCCGCCTGCCGCAGCGAATCACCCACGAGGACACGGGGATCCGCGCCGTATCCGACCAGCAGCCGGCCGTCCGGGAGCCAGGCCAGCGCACCCGCCCCGCCGGAGGGCACCCGCGCGATCGGCACCGCCGGTGCGCCCGGGGCGTCGATCCGGAAGACCCGCCCGCTCACCAGATCGGTGACGAACGCGCGCCCGGCCGGGTCGACGGTGATGCCTTCCAGCGCGGTCCCCGGCAGATTCGCCACGGTGACGGTCGGCCCGCCCGCGCTCGCGCACACCGGTGCGGCATTCGCGGGAGTCTCGGCGAGAGTCGACCAGGCCGCGGCCGCGAGCGTGGCGAGAGTCAGTGCCACCGTTTTCCTTGCACCCATGCCCTACCTCGCACTATCGGTCAATTGATCAAGAATTCGGGGGAATCACGTCCGCCGATGTCGATCGGTTCACTGGAAGCGACGCGCTCCGGTCACCGGCATATTCGACAGCGGTGAGACCTTCACCCCGGAACCATAGTCACTGGCGTGAATGATCTTTCCATCGCCGAGGTACATCGCCGAATGGCCACCACCGTAGTAGGAGACCAGATCGCCCGGCTCCAATTCGTCGATCCCGACCGGGGTTCCCGCGGCGAGCTGTGAATAACTCGTGCGCGGCAGTTCCACGCCCGCCTCTCGATACGACCACTGCACGAAACCGGAGCAGTCGAAGGAGTCCGGGCCGCTCCCGCCCATGCTGTAGTTCGCGCCGAGTTTGGTGCGGGCCGCCTCGACCGCGCGCTCGCCCGCCGTCTTCGGCATCGCCGCGGGCACCGTGGTGCGGGTGGCCGCGGAATCGGTCACGCCGGGGATTCCGGTCAGCGGGGGCAGGGCGGCGGGCACCGCGAAGGTGCCGAGACCGGCCACCGATACCGTGCGCGATACCGGCGCGGGGGCCTGGATCACACCGGTCGGGGCGGCGACGGCAGGAATGGCGACGGCAGGGGTGCCGATCGCCGGGGGCACGATGGCCGGGCGCAGCGACTCCGGGAGCAGTGACTGCACCGGCGCCGGGTCGGGCATCGTGTCGGCCGGGGCGATGACGATGTGCTGCGGCGCCACCGTCATCCGGGGGGCGTCCGGCTCGCCGATCGCCGATTCCGGCGTGGGAGAAGTGGTTCCGGCCGCGGGGGGCAGAATGCCGATCGCGGGGGTCACCCGGCCGAGCGGGGCGGCGATCTCGTCCGGGATGTCGATCGCCCCGATACCGGGGATCGTCACCGGCGCCGCCTGCGCCTGGCCCGCCGCGAAGAACAGGGCGGCTCCTATGGCTGCAGCTCCGAGGACTCCTGTCACCAGGGTCCGCAGGCTCAGCCGCGGAAGTAATCGAACCTTCTGTCTATCACCGTTGGTTTCCATGAGCGGTCGTCCTCCGATCAAGCCGTGAGAGCTATCCGGTTTCCGTCCATCACGCGAAATTCTTCGGTACTGCCAGCAGATCCGAGAATGCATATTTCGCCGGAACGTCGGAGGTGGCAATGAATGACATGCGTGTTATTCATTACGAAACGGTAACCATTGACGGCTGTGTCCAATTGGACACAGCCGGTTTCCAACCAATTCGACACCCCCGAGCGAGCCTTCACGGGCGCGTCCCGCGCGCGTGTGAGACTGATCGAGGAAGCTGCCCTCCCCATCAACAGGAGGTTGATCGATGACCAAATCCCCTGCGCTAGGCAACCTTCCCGAGCCACTGGTGATCACGCTCGGGAATCTCAAAGGAGGCGTGGGCAAGACGACATCCGCCTTCTTCCTCGCCTCGTATTTCACTACCGCGCACGAACTTCGAGTACTGGTGATCGACGCCGACCCGCTGAGCCAGACCGGGTACTCCTGGTATCGGCGACTACAGAAGGCCGAGGTCGACATTCCCTTCGAATTGCTCGCCTTCCCCTCGCGGCACGTGAATGACTGCATCACCGACAATTCCGCGAACTACGACGTGATCATCGTCGACGCCGGCGGTGAATCGGCCGACATCTTCAAGGCCGCCGTCCCCGTCAGCGACGAACTCATCCTCGTCACCAGCGTCAGCCCCTCGGAAGTCAAACGCGTCCCCAGTACCTACCGCGCCGCCGAGGAAGCGGCCGCCGAGCACGAGAAGGCCGTTCGCGTGCGTGTGCTCATGACCAAGGTTCCGGTCACCATGAAGAACGGCGTCAACGTATCCACCGAATACCGCACGCAGCGCGGCAATCTCGAGGACGCGGGCTACGAGGTCTTCGACTCCTACGTCAGCGCCTGGAAGTGGTATCGAGAGGCCGCCGACGGCGAAGTCGGTGACGGCGCCGAGAACCCGATCGAGGATCTCGGCGAATACCGGGCCGTCGGCGACGAGCTGGTGCGCGACTACATCGAGTCGTGCGTGCCGGCGGAGGTGTCGGCCTGATGCCACCCCAGCGGAGAAAGACCTCCATCGGCGGCGGCCTGGGCCGCAACCCGCTCTCCGACGAGGCCGAGCACACTCCCCCGGTGTCCCCGCTGCGCGACGCCAAATGGCCGCGCACACCGAAACTCTCACCGGCCGCCACTACCGTCCTCATGGCGCCGGCCGCGCCCGCGGCGGCCCCGGCGGAAGCGGCGGCGGCGCCCGCCGCCACCGCGACCGCCACCCTGACGCCCGAGACGGTGGCGGCCGAACCCGTGGCGGCGCAACCGGTCACGCCCGCGCCGAAGATCCCGGCGGCACCGAAGATCTCGGCCGCACCGAAGGCTCCGGCGCCGAAGCCGGTGGCGCGCGAGGCCACCCCGGCGGCGGCCGAGAGCACGCCCGGCGTGCTGGATCTGCCGCTGCCCACGACGGGTGGCGAAGGACCGCTCAGCCGCAGCGAGTCCGATCAGCTCGAGGTGTGCGAGTCCTCCATCGACGCGCTGCGGGTGGCCTTCTGGACCGCCGGGCGCGCCCTGCAGATCGTGCGCGACGGCCGGCTCTACCGCGCCGACCACGCCACCTTCGACGAGTACGTGGAGAAGCGCTGGGACATGCAACGGTCCTACGCGCACAAGCTGATCCGGGCCTGGCCGCTCGCCGCGCGCCTGCACCCGGTCGCGCCCGCCCTCAACGAGGGCCAGATCCGCGAGCTGCTGCCGGTGGCCGCGGCCTACGGCGAGGACGCGGCGGTCACCGTGTACACCACGCTGGCCGCCGACGTGAAGGTCACCGCGGGCAAACTCCGCGAAGCCGTCGCCGTCCTGCCCGACGACTACGACGAGGGCGCGGTCGTGCAGCGGCTGCGCGCGTGGCTGCGCGGGGACCTCACCGAGGAGCAGCCCGCCACCTCCGACGTGTTCAGCGCGGTCGAATCCCGGCTCACCGCACTCACCCAGAAGGTGGTGAAGGGGTCCGGGGAGCATCCGGTGGCCGCGCGCGAATTCGCGGCCAAACTCCGGACGCTGGCCGAACTCATCGAGCGGCAGATTCCGGCAACCGGCCGAATGCCGGACGTCGATTAGCTCGCGACAGCACCCGCCGAAAGGGCCCGGCCGAAAGCCGGGCCCTTTCGCTGTAATAGCAAAAGCCTATTCAATTTCGCGAGAGACACCTCTCGAACCTCTCAGTGGCTACGCCCCCGAACCCACGGAAACCCGCAGCCTCACACCCGAACTCCAGACGACTCGGAGCGACGCTCACCGTAGGCGCGGTCGTCGCGTATCAACCGGCAGTCATCGGCAGGCTCATGCCCGCGCGCGCCCAATGAATCACGACCCACCCCCGCCCCGCCCCCGATGAACTCTCGGCCTCACCCCCGTGCGAACTCTCGGCGTCACTCGGAACGCCAGTCGGCTCAGCGCTTCACTCGCATCACCCATGGCTCAGGGCCTCACCCGCACAGCCGTGGCGCGGCTCCTCGCCCGCACCGCCTATTGACGACCCCTGATATGCGAGAAGGGCTCCCCGTTGAACGGGGAGCCCTTCTCGGTGCGTTGTGGCTATTCGCCTACGGCGCGGCGTTCGCGGGCGCCGGCGGCTCGCTGGCGGGTGGCGCGCGCCTCAGCGGCGTCGAAGAGGTCGAGGTGCTCGAAGAACGGGTCCTCGTCGTCGGGTTCGACCAGAACGGCACGGCGCAGCTGGGTGCGGGTCTCGTCGCGGTCGGGGCGGGGGCGTTCGCGGGTGCGGCGCTCCTCCTCGGCGTCGGCGTCGGACTCGGTCTGCGTGCGGGACGCGCGGGCGGCGCGGCGGCGGCGGATGTCCTCCTCGATGCGAACCTGCTTGCGTAGGTAGGCGAGGTAGGCGACCAGCACGGTGCCGGACAGCGCCGCGAGCCACCACAGGATCGAGGAGATGGCCACGCCGGAGGCGGCGAACAGCAGGCCGGCGAGCACCAGGCCCAGGACGGCGCGCTGGCGGAAGGTGTAGCGGGCCGCGCGGGCGGCGGCGTCGGCCTCGGGGTCGAATCCGCCGCGTCCGCGCCGGGACGGCACGAAATCCTCGTCCTCGTCGTCGGATTCCGGCTCCGGCTCCGGCTCGGGGTCACGCAGCGCGGGGGCGCGGGAGACCCGCTTGCGGGGCTCGGCCGCCGACACCTCGGCCACGGCGGCTTCCGGCTCAGCGTCGTCGGTCTCGGCCGCGGCATCCACGATCTCGGATTCTGTCTCATCCGTGGCGGTTTCGGGGTAGGTCTCGGATTCCGCTGCGGCGGGCTCGGATTCGGCGGCGTCCTCGTCCGCGTCGTCGGCGCCCTCCGGGTCGGTCGAATCCGTCTCGGGCTCCGGCAGTTCGGCGCTCACCGCGGCGACGACCTCGTCCTTCTCGGCTACGGTTGCTGCCGTCGCGGCCGCGGCGGCGGCGGTGAGGGCTTCCGGTTCGGCGGGGCTGTCGTCCGATCTGGTCATCCGATCCTCCGGATCCTCATTCGGGTGAAGCTTTCTGCGAACCGGCACGTAGTCCGGGTCGGTGTCATGTCCGGTCGCCGGACCTTTCCTGGTGCGTCGCTTGGCACCACCGCGATGCAACACTCGTGTCGAGAGGGCGGCGTCGGTGTGCTGCCGGATGCGGGGATGGCGATTGGCCAGCATCGGGAAGAGCACGAAGACCCAGAGCACCACCAACCCGATCCACAAGATCGAATTCGGCATTGGCCCTTACACCTCCGTCCCGCCCTGTTGTCTGTCCCTTCTGATCGGAAAACAGACGCACCACCGACGTGCGTAGGTTAATTCCACGCCGTGGGTATTCCCCTCAGGCGCGCCGACCACACACGCAACACTAGTCACACGAATTCGGTCGCGAAAACTCTCACACGCCGCGCTCAGCGAGTTATCAGGCTTTGCTGGCGCGCCCCGCACGAATCAGCCTGTCCACCACGGTCCCCGAAACCTCCTCGACCGTCATGCCGACCAGCAGATGATCCCGCCACGCGCCGTCCACGTCGAGGTAGCGCTGCAGCATGCCCTCCTCGCGGAAACCGACATTGCGCAGAACCGCCTGACTGGCAAGGTTTTCCGGCCGCACCGTGGCCTCCACCCGGTGCAGGCCCACCTCGCCGAAGCAGTGGTCCAGGCCCAGGGCCAGCGCCGCGGTGGCCACGCCCTGCCCGGCCAGCTCGCTCGACACCCAGTAGCCGATCCACGCCGACCGCAGCGCGCCGCGCACGATATTGCCCACCGTGAGCTGACCGCTGAACTGGCCGTCCACCTCGATGACGAGCGGAATCATGGCGCCGCGCCGCGCCTCGGCCTTCAGTGCCGACCACAGCGCGGGCCAATTGCTGGAGTGGTTACGCGCCTCCCACGGACCGCGGCCGGTGGGCTCCCACTTCTCCAGATAATCCTTGTCCCGGACCCGGATCCGGCCCCACGCGGACGCGTCCCGCAGGCGGATCGGCCGCAGCGTGACCGTGCCCGCCGCGACCCGCACCGGACCCAGATGCGCTGGCCAGCCCGGATGCTGGGCCGAACGGAAGACGTTCACGCTGAATCCATTCGCCATGCTCGGGTGCCCTGCGTGGTGACGCGACCAAGCGCTGGGTGGAGGAGCGACGCCTTCGGGCCCTGACCGATCATGTCGGGCCTCACCCACGCTGAGCCAGGAACGCGACCTGGACCTCGTCACCGGTACGCACCTCGGTGGTCTCGGGGTCGATCACGATCAGGCTGTTGGCCTCGGCCATGGTGGCCAGCAGATGCGAGGACGCCCCGTTCGGGCCGCCCAGCGGCTGCACCAGGTAGTCGCCGGTCTGCTCGTCGCGCATGAGCTGCGCGCGCAGATAGCCGCGGCGGCCCGGGATCGAGGCGATCGGCAGGATGGTGCGCGCCCGCACCATGCGCCGCATGGGGTGACGACGGCCCAGCGCGATCCGGATCAACGGCCGCACCATGACCTCGAAAACCACCAGCGCGCCAACGGGATTCGCGGGTAGCAGGAAGGTCGGCACCTCGTCGCGGCCGAGCAGGCCGAAACCCTGCACCGACCCGGGATGCATGCCGACCCGGGTGATCTCCAGCTCGCCGAGCCCCTCGAGGGCCTCGCGCACCTGCTCCGACGCCCAGCCGCCGACCGCACCCGCGATCACGACCACCTCGGAGCGGACCAGCTGGCCCTCCACCACGTCCCGCAGCCGCTTCGGATCAGCACTCACGATGCCGACCCGGTTCACGTCCGCGCCCGCGTCGCGCGCGGCGGCGGCCAGGGCGTAGGAGTTCACGTCGTAGACCTGGCCGGGTCCGGGCGTGCGGTCGATGTCGACCAGCTCGCCGCCCACCGACAGCACCGACAGCCGGGGCCGCGGATGCACCAGCACCTTGTCCTTGCCGACCGCGGCCAGCAGGCCCACCTGGGCCGGGCCGATGATGGTGCCGGCGCGCACGGCCAGATCGCCGGGCTGCACGTCGTCGCCGATGCGGCGCACGTAGTCCCCGGAGCGGACCGCCTCGTAGACCTTGACCCGGGCGCGGCCGCCGTCGGTGTTCTCCAGCGGCAGCACGGCATCGGCGAGGGTGGGCAGCGGCGCGCCGGTGTCCACGCGTACGGTCTGGCGGGGCTGCAGGCGGATCGGCTGGCGGGAACCGGCCGCCACCTCGCCCACCACCGGCAGGCTCAGGAGCACCGAATTGCCGTCCTCGTCACGGATATTCGCGCCCGCGCCGGCCACATCCACACTGCGCACGGCGTATCCGTCGATGGCGGCCTGGTCGAAGCCCGGCAGCGGGCGCTCGGTGACCACATCCTCGGCGCACAGCAAACCCTGTGCCTCGCTGATCGCGACCCGGACCGGCCGTGGGGCCACGGCCGCGGCGGTCACCTTGATCTGCTGATCCTCAACCGAGCGCATGCCGCCCTTCCGTTGTCGCGCCTGCTCGTCGCCTCATTCGCACGTGGTCAGCTGCGGATTCCAGTCCGGACCGAGCCGCTGCTCGAGCCACTCGCGCAGAGCGGGACCGTATTCCTCGCGTTCCAGAGCGAAATCGACCGCAGCACGAAGATAACCGCCAGGGTTGCCCAGATCGTGCCGCGACCCACGATGCACTACGACATGAACCGGGTGGCCTTCCGCGATCAGCAGCGCGATGGCGTCGGTCAGCTGCAGTTCGCCGCCCGCACCGGGGGTGATGCGACGCAGCGCGTCGAAGATGGCGCGGTCCAACAGGTATCGCCCGGCCGCGGTGAAGGTGGAGGGCGCCTCGTGCACGGCGGGCTTCTCCACCATGCCGTTGACCTTGAGCACGTCACACGGGCCGTCGGGCAGTTCCTCGACGTCGAAGACGCCGTAGGCGCTGACCTCTTCCTTGGGCACGTCGATGGCGCACAGCACCGAACCGCCGTAGGTGTTCCGCACGTCGGCCATCAGCTCCAGCACGCCGCCGGGCAGCACCAGGTCGTCGGGCAGCAGCACCGCGATGGCGGTCTCGTCGGCGTCGAGCACCGATTCCGCCTGCGCCACCGCGTGACCCAGGCCCAGCGGCTCCTCCTGCACCACCGAGGTGACGTCGAGCAGGGCGGGGGCCTTGCGCACCTTCTCCAGCAGATGGAACTTGCCGCGCTCGGCGAGGGTGCTCTCCAGCACCAGGTCCTCGACGAAATGCGCGACCACACCGTCTTTTCCGGGCGAGGTCACGATCACCAGCCGATTGGCGCCGGATTCCGCGGCCTCGGCGGCGACCAATTCGATGCCCGGGGTGTCGACCACCGGCAGCAACTCCTTGGGAACCGTCTTGGTCGCGGGCAGGAACCTGGTGCCGAGCCCGGCCGCGGGGACCACCGCGGTGCGGAAGCACGACTCGGTTCCGCCGCCAGTAGCTGTCATGAATTTCACCCTATCCATCCGTCATATGCCCGAGAGTGGCTCGTGGCCGCCTCGATATCCCCGAGAGCCTAAGGGGCGAGGACGGCAGGAGCGCACCGAACGCCGGACCGAGGGCGTTCTCACCGACCGACCCGTTCTTTTCATTTGGCGTTCGTCGCACTGTGACCTCCCTCGTACCCACTGGTTGTTGACTGACACCCATGACCGATCGTGAGGATTCCCACAACCCCGATTCCACGCCGGACAACCCCGACACACCTACTGTCAGCACCCCTGACACCACCCGGGCGGTCAGCCGCCGCCGATTGTTCGGCGCCTCCGCCGTCGCGGGCCTGGCCGGACTGGCCGTCGGCGCGGGCGGCGCGGTCGCGCTGAAGAGCTCCGGATCCACCGCCGCCGCCTGGCCTCGCTCCGCCGAACTCGTCACCACCCCCGACCGCGCCGCCGCGCCCCGGGTCTCCGGGCTGCACCTCCAGTTCGGGGCCGACGCGGCCCGCGAGGTCGTGGTCACCTGGCACACCCTCGGATCGGTCAGCGCGCCCACCGTGCGCTACGGCACCGCCGACTCCGGATTCGGCACGGCGGTTTCCGCGCGGACCCGCACCTACCGGGATGCCAAGTCCGGCATCGAGATCCAGGCCCACCACGCCCGGCTCACCGGCCTGTCCCCCGACACCGACTACGTCTACGCCGCCGGGCACGACGGCGCGCCGCCGGAACTGGGCACCATCCGCACCGCGCCCGTCGGGCGCGCCAAGTTCCGGTTCACCAGCTTCGGCGACCAGGGCACACCCACCGTCGGCAAGATCGTCGACGGCAAGGCCCTCAACGACAACCTCGGCTCCCAGTACGCCGGCGACATCACCTCCGCGGTGGAATCACTGGCCCCGCTGTTCAACCTGGTCAACGGCGACCTCTGCTACGCCAATCTGTCCACCGACCGCATCCGCACCTGGAACGACTGGTGGGCCAACAACTCTCGCTCGGCCCGCTACCGGCCCTGGATGCCCGCCCCCGGCAACCACGAGAACGAACTCGGCAACGGGCCCATCGGCTACCAGGCGTTCCAGACCTACTTCACCGTCCCCGACGCCGGGAGCGAGGAACACGCCCAGGGACTGTGGTACTCGTTCACCGTCGGTGGCATGCGGGTGATCGCGGTCGCCAACGACGACGTCTGCCTGCAGGACGGCGGCAACAGCTACGTCAAGGGCTACTCCGGCGGAGCCCAGAAACGCTGGCTGGAAAGCGAACTGGCCGGGGCGCGCGCCGACCAGGGCATCGACTGGGTGGTGGTGTTCATGCACCAGGTCGCCATCTCCTCGGCCGACAAGGCCAACGGCGCGGACCTGGGCATCCGCGCCGAATGGCTGCCGCTGTTCGACAAATATCAGGTCGACCTGGTGTTGTGCGGGCACGAACACCATTACGAGCGTTCGCATCCCGTGCGCGGGACGACCGGGTCCGAGACCCTCACCCCCAAGCCCGCCGACACCCGCAAGGACGTCGTCGACACCGGGAAGGGCACCGTGCACCTGGTGATCGGCGGGGGTGGCACCTCGGTGCCGTCCAATCACCTGTTCTTCCCGGGCGACAGGTGCCGGGTCATCACCGCCGTCGGGAACGCGGATCCGGCGACCGGCAAGAAGGTCCCGACGTATGTGCTGGAGGACGCGCCCTGGTCGGCGTTCAAGGACGCCGAACATCCCTACGGCTTCTGCGCTTTCGACGTCGACCCCGGCACACCCGGCGGGAACACCACCATCAAGGGCACCTACTACGCCCTCACCGGGCCGACCAGCGAGCTGAAGGCCGTCGACACCTTCACCCTGACCCGGCCGCGCGCGGACCGCTGAGCGCGGCGGGCGCGGATCGCCCAGAGCGGCCGCCCTAGGGTGGAAGCGTGACGGACGAGCGGGACAAGACGGCGTGGCGCGCGGAGATCCTCGCGCGCCGCAAGGCCCTGCCCGCCGAGGTCCGCGAGCGCGAGGCCGCGGCGCTGGCCGCCGCGGCCGGACGGCTCGCGGACAGCGGCTGGGTCTGCGCCTACGTGCCCGTGGGCGGCGAACCCGGCTCGGTGGCCCTGCTCGACGCGCTGCGGGCCGCCGGCGCCCGGGTGCTGCTCCCGGTCACCGGCGAACCCGGGCCGCTCGCCTGGGCCGAATACACCGGGCCCGACGGGCTGCGCCGCGGCCGGTTCGGGCTGCGCGAACCGGACGGAGACCCGGTCGCGGACGGAATCTCGACGGCCTCGACGATTCTGATTCCGGCGCTCGCGGTGGATCGGCGCGGGGTCCGATTGGGACGCGGAGCCGGTTATTACGATCGAAGTCTGAACGCCGCGCGCGCCGACGCGCGATTGATCGCCGTGGTGCGCGACGACGAACTCGTGGACCGTTTGCCGGAGGAGTCACACGACCATCGAATGGGGTGGGCACTGACCCCGTTCGGCGGGCTGCGCCGCCTCGGAGATCGAGCCGGGAATTGACACCCGATTGGCAGCGTTGGCACTGCCAGCTGTAGAGTGCTAATTCGACGAAGAGCGTGGAGGTTTCCCGATGCCTACTTACTCGTATGCATGCACCGAGTGCGACAACAAGTTCGACATCGTGCAGTCCTTCTCCGATGACGCACTGACCACGTGTGACCGTTGCAACGGCAAGCTCCGCAAGCTGTTCAACTCGGTCGGCATCGTCTTCAAGGGCAGCGGCTTCTACCGCACCGACAGCCGTAACGGCTCCACCTCCTCCGAACTGGCCAAGCCGTCGTCCTCTTCGTCGGACAACGGCGGGTCGAGCTCCACCGCGTCGAGCGCGTCCACGTCGAGCACCTCGACCTCGTCGTCCAGCGGTTCCAGCACCTCCGCGGCCTGATCGCAGCTTTCTCCACAGGCTCTTCGTTATCCACAGCCCGGGTCCGGCCCGGGCGTGCCGGTGTCGGGGCGACCGTACGCTGCCCCCGTGACGCGACCGTATCGAGCTTTCCCGCACGAGTTCCGTAGCCGCCTGACCTGGGCGGACTCGGTGCTACTGCGGCGGGCCGGGGCGGTCGCGTTGCTCATGGCGGCGGCCTTCCTGGCCGTACGCCCGGATCCATCCGCGGACCGGACACCCGTCCTGGTCGCCGCGCGGGAGCTGCCGCCCGGGCAGGTGCTCGGCGACGGCGATCTGCGCACCGCCGACCGGGAGACCGCGACCCTGCCCGCCGGAGCCGTGCGCGACGCCGCGCGGGTGCGCGGGGCCACCCTCGCCGCCGCACTCACAGCCGGGGAGATCCTCACCGAGGTGCGGGTGCTGAGCCCGCGACTGGCCGCCGTGGCGGCGGGCTCCCCCGATGCGCGCATCGTCCCGATCCGCCTGGCGGACAACGCCGTTGCCGAGATCCTGCGCACCGGCGACCGGGTGGACGTGGTGGCGGGCGAGGACACCGGCGGGACCGGCCGTCCCGCACGGCTATTGGCCGCCGACGCCGCCGTGGTGCTGGTGCCGCAGGCCGACGGAACCCGCGGGCGCACGGACCGGGTGGTGCTGGTCGCCTTGGATTCCCGACGCGCCACCGCGGTGGCAGCCGCCTCGCTGCGGACGGCGCTCACGGTCGTGTTCCACTGAACCGGCGCATCGGTGAACTAGCATCGCCTCACAACCCCATCATTCTGCGTTCGATCCCTCAGGTAGAGGAGTTTCGGCAATGCTCAAGGGTTTCAAAGATTTTCTGATGCGCGGCAATGTCATCGACCTGGCCGTGGCCGTCGTCATGGGTACGGCCTTCGTCGCGGTCGTCACCGCCTTCACCGACGGCATCGTGACACCGCTGCTGGCGGTCTTCGGCGGCACCAATCAGCTCGGGCTGGGCTTCCAGCTGGTGGCCGACAAGCCCGCCACCTTCATCGCGATCGGGCCGATCATCACCGCGGCCATCGATTTCGTCATCATCGCGGCCCTGCTCTACTTCATCCTGGTGGTCCCGGCCACCAAGGCCAAGAAGAGGTGGGGCGCCAAGGCGGACGACGTGCTCACCGACAACGAACTGCTGCACGAGATCCGGGACCTGCTCGCGGAGCGCAGCGCGGGCGGGCGGCACGAACTCTGACCCGCGGCGCGAACTCCCCTGCATCACAAGGCAAAACGGGCCCGGCGCGAAAAGCGCCGGGCCCGTTCGGATTACACCGGGGTGTAGATCAGCCGAGGCTGAAGGGCTGGCCCCACAGGGTGACCCAGCTGATCACGTTGTCGGTCTCGACCTCGACGCTCACGAAGGCGCGCGCCTGGGCGTAACCACCACAGCCGTTCAGGCCGATGGTCTCGTCCGACCAGGTGACCGAACCGCTGGTGCCGCTGAAAGCGTTGCGCTTCTTGTGGATTTCGTGGCCGAAGTCGTCCGGCATCTCCAGGTCGAGGATGTAGAACGACTTGGCCTGGCCCGGACCCAGGGTCAGGTTGGCGCCGGAGTTCACGCCGCCGGTCGGGGTGGCGTTGCCACTGCTGTCCCAGCTCGCACCGCCTTCCGCACCACCGCTGACGCCGCCGCCGTCGATGGTGACCTGGCAACCCACGACATAGCCGGGGTAGATCTTGCCGCCGGTCGCGGTGGTGTCGCCGGAGATGTTGACCTGCGCCGACGCCGAGACCCAGGCGTTGCGGTGCACCGGGGTGGCGCCCAGCGACGGGCTGATGTTGGCGGACTCGCCGACCAGCTTCACCGTGACCACGGTGCCGTCGGACAGGGTCTGGGTGAGCTCGCCGCCCGGCAGCGGCACGAAGGTGTCGGCATTGGCCGCACCGGTGGAGAACAGGCCAAGGGCCGCGGTGGCGACGGCACCGACACCGGCCACCCGCGCCATTGTCTTACGGATGTTCATATCTGGTTGTCCCTCAGATTTGGTTCGCTTGCGCGAGAAAGGATTTGGCGGGCGGAGACCACTTAGCCGATGCTGAACGGCTGGCCGTAGAGGGTGGTCTTGGAGTAGTGATCGCCGATGACCTCGACGACCGTGTACGCACGCGCCTGGGCGTAGCCCGCGCAGCCCTGGATCTGGATCTCGGCGTCGCGGTACTCGACCGAGTAGGTGCCCGCCTTGGTGATGTCCTTGTAGTCGATCTGGACGAACGCCACCTCGCCGGGGCCGAGGTTGACGCCGATCGAACCACCGATGCTCGCGCTGTCGAGGTTGATGCTGCCGGAGACACCGGCCGAGATCGCGTCCTCACCGATGGAGATCTGGCAGCCGACGATGTAGCCGGTGTTGATCTGCGAGGTGCCGTGGGTGGACGAGTTGTTGCTGCCGGGGATACCGACCGGGCCGTTGTTCGGACCGACTGTGCCCTCGGGGGTTTCGGTGACCACCGCGGAGGCGGCGCCGCTCACCCACACCACACGGCCGGCACCGTTGGCAGCGAGCGACGGCGACACGATGGCGTGCTCGCCCGTCCGGGTAATGGTGACGGTGCCCGCCGGGTTCACCTTCTGGCCGTCCGGCAACGGCACGAAGGTGTCAGCGTTAGCGGCACCAGTGGAAAAAAGGCCGATGGCCACGGCAGCAGCCGCGCCGATGCCCGCGAAACGGGCCGCGGTACGCAGACCGTGGGAGCGCTTCTCGCTCATACTTCCCCTCATCAGGTTTCTTGCGGTCAACCTCGACCACCGAGGTTGAAATGGGACTCTTGCGAATCCCCGATTGAGTTTGTCGCCACATTGTTGCCACTGTGTTACTCGTTACGAATTCTTTTCCCGTAGCGACGGAGGGCACTTTACATCACAGCTGTGAGCTCTGAGACGTGAGCGAACAGGATCGACCACTCGCCGACACAAACCCGCAGGTATCCAGAGAAAGTCGTGGATAGCAAAAGGGGCCCGGTGCTAATCGCACCGGGCCCCTTGGCATTCCGCTGAGCGGAAACTGATCAGCCGAGGCTGAAGGGCTGACCCCACAGCGTGTAGGCGGTGATCACATGGTCGGTCTCGACCTGAACCGCGATGAACGAGCGCGCCTGCGCGTAACCGCCGCAGCCGTTCAGGTTGATGGTCTCATCCGACCACGTCACCGAACCGGAGTTACCCGAGAACTTGTTGCGCTTGTAGTGCGCCTCGCTGCCGAAATCGTCGGGCGCTTCCTGATCCAGGACGTAGAACGCCTGCGACTGGCCGGGGCCCAGGGTCAGGTTGCCGCCGACATTCGCACCGGCCGACGGGCTCGAGCCGTCGTAGTTTGCGCCCGCGCTCGGGCCGCCGTTGGCGCCGCCGCCGGAGATGTTGACCTGGCAGCCGACCACGTAACCGGGGACGATCTTGCCGCCGGCATCGCCGTGCGTGCCCGACAGCTCGACGCGCGCGCTGCCCGAGACCCAGGCGTTGCGGTGCAGCGGGGTCGAGCCCAGCGACGGGTTGATGTTGGCCGACTCGCCGGTCATGGAGATGGTGACGACGGTGCCGTCGTCCATGGTCTCGGTGATGGAACCGCCCGGCAGCGGCACGAAGGTGTCGGCGTTGGCCGCACCCGTGGAGAACAGGCCCAGGGCGGCGGTGGCGACGGCGCCGATCCCGGCGGCCCGCGCCATGGTTTTGCGAACGTTCATGATGGTTTCCCTCTAGGGTCGAATTCGCTTGTGCGAGAGATGAATCGGTTGTCTGACCACACGTCAGCCGAGGCTGAACGGCTGCCCGTAGAGGGTGGTCTTCGAGTAGTGGTCACCGATGATCTCGACCACGGTGTAGGCGCGCGCCTGGGCGTAACCCGCGCAGCCCTGCACGTCGACCGGCACATCCTTGTAGTCGATGGAGTAGCGACCCGCGTCGAGGATGTCCTTGGAGTTGATCTGAAGGAAGGTCACCTGGCCGGGGCCGAGGTTCACGCCGATGGAACCGCCCGCGTTCGCGCCGGTCAGGCTCACGCCACCGGAGACACCGGCGGAGATGGCGTTGTCGGCGATGTTCACCTGGCAGCCGATGATGTAGCCGGTGTTGACCTGCGAGGCGCCGTGCGTGGAGGAGTTGTTGGTGCCCGGACCGTTGGTGGGGCCGTTGTTCGGGCCGACCGTGCCCGCGGGGGTCTCGGTGACGTCGGCGACGACCTTGCCCGAGAGCCAGGCGGTGCGCCCCGCGCCGTTCGCCGACAGCGACGGCGAGATGACGGCGTGCTCGCCGAGACGGTTGATGGTCACGCCCGGTCCGACCTTCTGACCGTCCGGCAACGGTACGAAGGTGTCGGCGTTGGCGGCGCCGGTCGACAGCAGGCCGAAAGCCACGGAGGCGGCTGCGCCGATGCCCGCGGCACGCGCGGTCCAACGCAAACCGGCAGTCCGGTTCTCGCTCATTGTTCCCTCATCAGTTTTTTTGCGGACAACCCCGACCACCGGGGCTGAAGAGAGCCACTACGGCACAGAACTCGGCAAGAGCAACTATCAAGCGCGCTGCTCATTTTCTTTACAACCGTAGCTTTGTTGACCCAGAGGAGATTTTAGCCACAACAGCTACTGTTTGGCAACAAATTGATAACGGCGCGTCAAATCACGGCCTTCGAGAGATGGCTAATTCCCGGCAGCCGTGATGTAAGCGAATCTCAACCGTGATGGGGCGGCTTCTGCGCGCGCAGCCAATCATCGGAGGACTGAACGGAATCCGGCTCGGGAGTGCGCTCGTCCTTGGTCGTGGACGGCAGTTCGTCGCCGAAGACGCGCGCGAGCCGGGCGCGTTCGGCGGGGGTCAGACGACGAGACCCCGCCCGGCGCTCGGCCGGACGGGGCGACTCGGGTGAATCAGGTGTGTCGGCGTCGGTCATTCCGACAGACCGGACAATTCATCGATGACTTTGCTCGCCAGCGGGCCCAGAGTGGCCATGCCATCCCGGACCGCGGCGCGTGAACCCGGCAGGTTCACCACCAGCGTGCTGCCCGACACCCCGGCCAGACCGCGCGACAGGCCGGCGTCCAGCGACCCCGAGGCCAGACCCGACGCCCGCAGGGCCTCGCTGATCCCGGGCAGCACCCGGTCCAGCACCTCCTCGGTGGCTTCCGGCGTCACGTCACGCGGGGACATACCGGTGCCGCCGACCGAGATGACCAGGTCGACACCACCGATCACCGCGGTATTGAGGGCATTGCGGATCTCCACCTCATCGGCCGACACCGACACCGAGGCGTCCACCAGGAACCCGGCCTCGGTGAGTAGCTCGGTGACCAGCGGACCCAGCGAGTCCACTCCGCCATGGGCGGTTCGATCGTCGACGACCACGACAAGAGCACGGCCCGCCACAGCGGCATCGATTTCCATGGTGCTCACCGTAGCGCCCTTGTCCGACAACAGCTCCCATCCCCCGTCGGAGGTGACACGGATCGCCGGTACCGGTTCCCTGCCATTGACACGGTTGCTCATCGTCCGCCCTCCGCGGCTGCTTCGCCGAGGGTGACCTCGACAGTCTTGGGGTTCTTGCCCTGATCGTCGGTGTAGGTCACCTTGACCTTGTCACCGGGCCGGTGCGAGCGCACCCCGGCGATCAGTGAATTGCCCGAGTCCACGATCTGGTCGTCGATCTTGGTGATGATCGCGTTCTTCGGGATGCCCGCCTTGGCGGCCGGGCCGTCGGGCGACACGTCCATCACACGCGCGCCGTTCACATCGTCCTGCGCCCGCACGGTCACACCGATCTGGGCGTAGGTGGCCTTGCCGTTCTTGATCAGCTCGTCGGCGACGCGGCGCGCGGTGTCCACCGGGATCGCGAAGCCCAGGCCGATCGAGCCGCTCTGCGCGCCCGCCGACTCGGCGGTGCCCATGGTGGCGATGGCGGTATTGATGCCGACCAGCTTGCCGTTCATATCGACCAGCGCACCGCCGGAATTGCCCGGGTTGATGGCCGCGTCGGTCTGGATGGCGTCGATGACCGTGCCCTGCGAACCCGGCTCGCCGCTGGTGGAGACCGGACGGTTCAGCGAGGAGACGATACCGCTGGTCACCGTGCCCGCCAGGCCCAGCGGCGAACCGATCGCCACCACGCCCTGACCCACCTGCAGATTGCCGGACTGCCCCAGCTCGATCGGCTTCAGATCCGACTTGCCGGTCACCCGGATGACCGCGATGTCGGAGACCGGGTCCGCGCCCACCACGGTGGCCGGAGCGGTCGAGCCGTCATTGAACGCCACATCCATCTTGGCGTTCTGGCCCGCGCCGCTGACCACGTGATTGTTGGTGAGGATCAGCCCGTCCGAGGACAGGATCACCCCGGAGCCCTCGCCCTCGGCCCGCGCGCCCGCGACCCGGATCATGACGACGCTCGCGAGCACCTTCTGCGCCACCGCCTGCACCGAACCCTCCGGCGCGGGCGCGGCCTTGCCGTTGCCCGCGGGCTGATCCAGCGCATTGCTCACCGTGCCGTGATCGCTGCTGTGGGTGGCCAACGCGCCCACCGCGCCACCGATACCGCCGCTGAGCAGCGCCAGCACGACCGCGCCGGCGACCAGACCGGTGCGGCCGGACCGCTTCGGCCCCGGCGCGCCGCCGTACGCCAGACCCGGTTCACCCGGCATCCCGGGCCCACCCGGACCACCGGGCACGGCCGGAATCACCTGCGTCGGATGCGGACCCGCCGCATAAGCCGGAAGCTGCCCCGTCGAATACGCCGACTGCTGCCCCGTCACGTACGCGGGCTGCTGGCCCGTGGCGTACGTGGGCTGCTGGCCCGTGGCGTAGGGCGATTGCCCCGCCCCGGCGGCAGCCCGCTGTCCTGTCCCGGCAGTCGGCGGCTGTCCGGTAGCGGGCGTGGGCTGCTGCCCGGCCGCGTACCCGGCCCCCGACGCCGCGTACGCCTGCCCGTAACCCCCGCCCGGAATCTCCCCGGTCGGCGGATTCCCACCACCGTACTGCTGCGAATAAGGCTGTGCGCCACCGAAAGCCGCCCCGTAGGCGGGGCCACCCTGCGGCGCGCCGAAACCCGGGTGCGCCGCACCGGGCAGCACCTGGGTGGCCGGATCGACCGCACCCGAACCCGGTTGCCCCGCAACGCCGTACGCCGTCCCGCCCGGACCACCGAAGGCCGGCGCCGAACCAGCGGGCGGCTGCGCGCCCGCAGCGGGCTGATCGGCCCGCGGATCGCTGCCCTGAGCCTGGGGCATCCCGCCGGAGAACGATTGCGCCGCACCGAAACCGGGCGCGCCGGGCGTACCGGGAGCGCTCGACGCGGGACCCGCCGCGGGCGCTCCGGGATGGCCGGGCTGCGCCGGGGACGGGAACGCGCCGGGCGCCGGAGCCGAACCCGGGGTGGCGGCCGCGAAGCCGTTGAAGGAGTCGGCCGCGGGAGCGCCCGCGGGGTCCCGCTTCGGCAGGCCGGACGCGGTGGTGTCGGAGCCGGAGGCCGGGCGGTCGGAACCGGGGGCCTGGCCGCCGGGGGCGGGCTGCGCGCCGGCGGGCCCGGAGGGTGCGCCGGCCGCGGCGGCGTGGTCGGCGGCCTGGCCTTCGGGCTCGGTGCCCCGCTGGTTCGAATCCTCGGTCATTTCTCGTTTTCTCCTCGAGTCTCGTCGCCAAGCCTGGCGGGAACGACTGAGAGTGGACTGAGACCGTGCTTGCTTTTCGCCGAGCTTTCCGGGTTCAGTTGTCCGCCTCGGCGGGCAGGGGCGGTGCGCTTTCTCCAGGCAGAACGATACGGATCAACGCGCCCCCTCGGTCGGAAGTGTCGATGTTGATGGTGCCACCGTGCTTGGTCACCACCTGCTTGACGATGGCCAGGCCGAGCCCGGAGCCGGGCATGGAGCGCGAGGCCGTGGTGCGGTAGAAGCGCTCGAACACCAGCTCGCGTTCGGCGGGCGGGATGCCGGGCCCGGCGTCGTCGACGGCGAACTCGAGCAGTCCGCGCCCGTTCTCGCGCATGGTGACGAACACCTGCGCGCCCTCCGGACTCCACTTGGCGGCGTTGTCGAGGACATTGAGCAGGGCGCGTTCCAGGCCGGGTTCGTCGCCGTAGACGAACCAGGGCCGCAGCTGGGCCTCGAAATCGATTCCGGTGCGCCGCCGCCGGACTCGCTCCAGCGCGCGTTCGGCGATCTCGCCGAGGTCGATGCGCTCGTACACGGTTTCCGGGGCGTCCTCGCGGGCCAGATCGACGAGATCGCCGACCAGCGTGGACAACTCCTCGATCTGGGCCATCACGTCCGAGCGCAGTTCGGCCATGTCCTCGTCGGGGATGCGGGGCGCGCCCGGCCGGGAGGAGGCGATGAGCAGTTCCATATTGGTGCGCAAAGAGGTCAGTGGCGTCTTCAGCTCATGGCCGGCGTCGGCCACCAGGCGGCGCTGCCGTTCCCGGGATTCGCCGAGGGCGCGCAGCATGGTGTTGAAACTCTCGGTGAGCCGGGCCAGTTCGTCGTCGCCGGTGACCGGGATGGGGGTCAGGTCGTCGGTGCGGGCGATGCGTTCGGTGGCGGCGGTGAGCCGGGCGATGGGTCGCAACCCGGTGCGGCCCACGGTGGTTCCGGCCGCCGCGGCGACGATGACCCCGCAGCCGCCGACCACGAACAACAGCCAGGCCAGCCGGTCGAGGACTTCCTTGGTGGGTTGCAGCCGCTGTGACACCACCAGCGTGGATCCGGAGTGGGTGCGGCGGGCCAGCACCCGCTGGTCGTCGACGGTGCGCAGTGAGAACCCGATCTCGCCGCGGGCCACCTGCCGCTCCTGATTGCCGATCGGCGGAATCGTGGTCTGCGGCGGCACGTACTGCGACTGGTCCGCGAACACCAGCGCCACCCCGACATCGCTGGAGTACAGCCCCGCGAACACCAGCGACTGGAAGCCGAGGCTGTCGAGGTTGTTGTCGATCATCACCGAGGCGCGGGCCCGCAGCTGCGAGTCCACGTCGGCGTACAGCGACCGGGCCACCATGGCGTAGGCGGCGATGGAGGTGAAGGCGACGGCGACGGCGACCACCGAGGCGGCCAGCAGTGTCACCCGCCAGCGCAGCGACACCGAACGGGTCAGCGGCATCGGCGGCCGCAGCCCGTCGTGCTCCGTCCGCGATCCGAGTCCGGCGACCACCGTCCGCCGGGGAACGCTTCTACCCACGAGCGCCTGCCTACGGAGGAGTCTCGCGCAGCACGTAGCCGACGCCGCGCACGGTGTGGATGAGCCGCGGCTCACCGTCGGCTTCGGTCTTGCGGCGCAGGTAGCCGATGTACACCTCGAGCGCGTTGCCGGAGGTGGGGAAGTCGTAGCCCCACACCTCCTCCAGGATGCGGCTGCGGGTGAGCACCCGGCGCGGGTTGGCCATCAGCATTTCCAGCAGGGAGAACTCGGTGCGGGTGAGGCTGATCGGCCGTTCGCCGCGGGTGACCTCGCGGGTGACGGGGTCGAGCGAGAGGTCGGCGAAGGACATGGCCTCGGAGGCGGCGTCGACCGGGTCGCCGGCGGTGCGGCGCAGCAGGGCGCGCAGCCGGGCCAGCAGTTCCTCCAGCGCGAAGGGCTTGGGTAGGTAGTCGTCGGCGCCGGCGTCCAGCCCGGCGACCCGCTCGGACACCGAATCCCGTGCGGTGAGTACCAGAATCGGCAGATCGTCGCCGGTGCTGCGCAGCCGGCGGCACACCTCGAGCCCGTCCAGCCGGGGCATCATGACGTCCAGGACCAGGGCGTCGGGTCGCTGACTGGCGGTCTTCTCCAAGGCGTCCAGACCGTCGACGGCGAGGTCGACGGTGTACCCGTTGAAGGTCAGCGAGCGACGCAGCGATTCACGAACCGCGCGGTCGTCGTCGACTACCAGAATGCGCATGGCAACCAGTCTGCCCACAACGACTGAGAGTCCACTGAGAAGGGCCCTTCCGACACGCCGGATGGGTGAGGCAGATGACCTGCGTGTTTTACGAACGGCCGATGCCGAGTGGTTGCAATGTCACCCAATTCGACGCGAAAGCCGTTGCGGCAAGCCCGCATTCGGAGGCTTATACACTACGTCTTCCGAATTGCCGTTACTCAGCTCACGCGGTATGTTGCAGGCCGGAAAAGAAGACCCTTAGTTGGTTCTGCGCGGGCTCGACCCCAAAGCCGTACAACCGCATACGTACCCGGGGGTCAATCGTGAAAGCGGAGGCGACGGAAGCGGGATGGAAGCAGCACCCCGGTCGTGGCAATTCAGCCTGTCCAACTGGCCCGTTACCCGCAAGGTCGGCATCGTGCTGGTGCTCCCGGTGCTTCTCGCCGCGACCTTCGCGGTACTGCGCATCAACAGCGAATTGCAGACCATCTCCAAACTGAGCGCGGCCTCGGAGCAGATGGACGTGCTCCGCCCCACGGTCAAATTCCTCACCAGCACCAATGAACTCGCGGTCGCCGCCATCGTCGGCGGCAACCAGGACGTGGACGCCGACCTCGACGCCGCCACCGCCAAGTTCGACCAGGCCCAGGCCGAACTGGAGACCGCGCTCAAGTCCTCCAACGCCGACCCCGGCGTCGTGAAGGAACTCGGCACCGCCATCGCGGTCGCGAAGACCATGCGCAACAGTCTGCGCACCAGCTCCCCCCAGACCATCGGCGATCAGGCCGACGAGGTGCAGACCCGGGCGCAGAACTCGCTCGCGGGCGCGCCCACCGTCGGCGACCTCCGGGTGCAGCAGTCCTTCCTGCAGTTCGGCGCCGCCCTGACCGCCTCGCGCCTGCTCACCCAGGAGCGCGTCATGCTCGCGGTGCCGGGCGCCGGGGCCAACCCCGCGCTGCGGACCAAGCTGCTCACCGCCATCGGCGCCGAGATCACCATGATCGAGGTGTACCGCGGCATGGCGCCGGAATCGGCGCAGAACGCGAACACGCTGAAGGACAACGCCGGCGCCCGTGTCGGCATCCTGATGCAGAACGTGCCCGACCCGGGCACCCTGCCCGCCATGCAGGACTCGCTGCGCGGCAGCGCGGACGCCTACGCCTCCGAGGTCGCCACCGTCGCGGGCACCATGGGCGCCAAGCTGTCCGAGCTCACCACCGAGGCGCGCAACAACGTGCTGCGTGACACCTCGGTCGTGATCGGCATGCTGCTGGCCGGTCTCGCGCTGGCGCTGGTGGTGGCCCGCTCGCTGGTCGTGCCGGTCCGCCGCCTGCGGCGAGACGCCTTGCAGGTGGCCCACATCGACCTGCCGCAGGAGCTCGAGGTGGTGCGCGCCGGCGGCGCGACCCCGGAGATCTCGCCGGTCGACGTGCACACCACCGAGGAGATCGGGCAGCTGGCCCGAGCCGTCGACGACATCCACTCCCAGGCCCTCCACCTGGCCGCCGAACAGGCGCGACTGCGCCTGCAGATCGGCAACATGTTCGAAACCCTCTCGCGCCGCAGCCAATCCCTCGTGGAGCAGCAGCTGTCGCTGATCGAGGAACTCGAGCGCGACGAGGACGACTCCGAGCGCCTGCAGTCGCTGTTCCGCCTCGACCACCTCGCCACCCGCATGCGCCGCAACGGCGACAACCTGCTGGTGCTGGCCGGAACCGCGCTGCGCCGTGGCCATCTCGCGCCGGTGCCGCTGTCGGACATGCTGTGGTCCTCGGTCTCCCAGGTGGAGGACTACCAGCGCGTCGAGATCGGCACCGTGCCCGACGGCATCGTCGCCGGCGAGCCCGCGGTCGACATCGAGCACCTGCTCGCCGAGCTGATCGACAACGCGCTGCGCTACTCCCCGCCCACCACCCCGGTCGCGGTGTCGGTGGCGCGCGCGGTGGACGGCGGCTACCTGATCGAGATCACCGACCGCGGCCTCGGCATGAACGCCGACGACCTGCAGGGCATCAACGACCGCCTCGCCTCCGGTGGCGAGGTCAATGTCGAGACCGCGCGCCGCATGGGTCTTTTCGTCGTCGGCCGCCTGGCCAAGCGGCACCACATCACGGTGAGCCTGCGCCGCACCTCCGCCATGGTGCAGCAGCCGGGCATCACCGCCAGCGTGCACCTGCCGGGCAGCCTGGTCTCGCCCGCGCCGGAACGCGTCGGCGACCCGACCGGTCAATACCCGGTGGCCACGGCGCTGCCCATGCCCCCGTCGGCCCTGGCCTCCGGGCCGATCCCGGCCGCGGCCCTCGTCTCGGGCCCGATTCCGGCCGCCTCCGGGCCGATTCCGGCGGCGCCGGGTCAGATTCCGCCGCCCGTCGGGCCGATCACCGGACCGAACCCCGTGGTCAACCCGCCGCGGCTGACGCCGGTGCCGAATCTGCCCGAACCGCCCACCGGCCGCTTCCCGACCACCAGTTCCGGCCTGCCGCAGCGCAAGCCGGGCACCGATACCGGTGAGCACCCGATCGTCCCCGCGTTCCCGGAACCGCCGCAGCAGCAGGCCGATCGCTTCTCCGACGGATTCACCGACGCCTTCACCCCCGACGACGCCCGGGCCTACGGCGCGAGCGCTGTCCGGCCCGAACCCGCGGCGCCGCAGGGCCCCGCCCCCATGAGCTTCTGGGGCGAGGCCGCCGAGTCCACGGAATCTGCCGAGCACAATACGGTTTCCGAGCAGGCCGCCGGGTCCGGGCCGGACTCGGAGGAACCGGCCGGTTACGCGCCGGAGCCGATCGCCCCGGCCGCGGAAACGGTCGCCCCGCTCCCCCAGCGGGTCGCGCCCCAGCAGGTCACGCCGATGCCGCAGCGGGTCGCCCAGGTGCCCGAGCGCCTCGTTCCGGCACCCGAGCCCGTGGCGCAGGCGCCCGAGCCCTTCACACCGGCGCCCGAGCCCTTCACGCCCCCGGGGGCCGAGCCCTTCACGCCCCCGGCGCGGGAGCCCTTCACACCGGCCGGGTCCTTCGCACCGCCGCCCGCTCCGACCGCGCCGATCACCAGCACCCGCAACGGCGGCAGCGGCTACGTCGAGAACCCCAACGGCCCGGACACCGGCAGCTATTTCGGCAACGGTTTCAGTGCCTTCGGCGACAACGACCGCCCCACGCTCCCGCCCACCGCCGTCCCCGGCAGCGTGACCGGCGGCGATATCGGCGGCGCCGCTGTTCGAGGTGCCGACAACGCTATTCGCGGCAATGACGCCGCGCGCGGCAACGAGGCCGCACCCGCCGGATCGCGGCCGGCCGCGCCGCAGACCGGCCTGCGTCCGGTCGAGGGCGCTCCGACCCCGATCTACCAGCGCATGGTCTCCGAGTGGCTGGTGGAACCGGCCGACGGGCAGCAGACCGGCGCCGCCTGGTCGTCGACTTCGGACGTCGGCTGGGCCGCGGCCGAGGACGCGGCCAACCCGACCACAACCAGTCGTACCGAAGGCGGCCTGCCGATTCGGCGGCCCGGCGCCCAGCTGGTGCCGGGCGCGGTCGCCCAGGAGGACGACGGTACCGGCCGCGACCCGGAAGAGATCCGCAACAGCCTCAGCAGGCATCTCAGCGGCGTCCACTCCGGGCGGGCCGACTCCCAGTACAACGACGGAGGGCATGCATGACCGACACCCAGAGCACCACAACGGATGAGAATCTGAACTGGCTGGTCACCCGCTTCACCAAGGAGGTGCCCGGGGTCTCGCACGCCGTGCTGGTCTCCGCGGACGGTCTGCTGCAGGCCACCAGCCCGCACCTGCCGTCCGACCGCGGCGAGCAGCTGGCCGCGGTGACGGCCGGTCTGGCCAGCCTGTCCGCCGGCGCCGCACAGCTTTTCGAGGGCGGCAAGGTGATGCAGTCCATCGTGGAGATGCAGCGCGGCTACCTGCTGGTCATGAGTGTCGGCAATGGCTCGCACCTGGCGGTGCTGGCCAACAAGCAGCACGACATCGGCCGCATCGGCTACGAGATGGCCCTCCTGGTCGACCGGGTCGGCTCCGTCGTCTCGGCCACCGCCCGCACTGCCTAGATGAGTCGAACACTGCCTAGATGAGCCGCAAATGACCAATCCTCATGGCGGTGGCGGTAACCGGCCACCGACCACCCGAGTTCGTCCCTACGCGTTGACCTCCGGCCGTACCGAGCCGGCGGTCGAGCTACCGCTGGAAGCGGTCGTCGAGACCCTGTCCTACACCGCCCACTTCGACTGGCCCGCCGGCGACGTGCGCACCGAGATCCTGCGGCTGGGCACGGCCCGGCTCTCGGTCGCCGAGATCGCGGCGCACCTGGGCCGTCCGCTGGGCATGGTCCGGGTCGTCATCGGCGATCTGGTGGTCGCCGGAACCCTGCGTGTGCATTCGACTTTGAGCGATCAGGCGACCTTCGACGAGCGCCGCTCCCTGATGGAGAGGACCCTGCATGGACTCCGCGCCCTATAACGGCGGAGGCTACCCCGCCGGCCCGCACGGGGGGCCGGCGTACACCACCGGGCAGTTCCCGAACCCGGGACTGCAGTATCCGCCGCGGCCGGGCGAGGAGTCGCGCACCGCGTCGACCAAGATCGTCGTGGCGGGCGGATTCGGCGCGGGCAAGACCACCTTCGTCGGCGCGGTCTCCGAGATCGTGCCGCTGCGCACCGAGGCCATGGTGACCGGCTATTCGGACGGGGTCGATGACCTCGCCGCCACGCCCGGCAAGGAAACCACCACCGTGGCCATGGATTTCGGGCGCATCATCCTGCCCGGCAACCTGGTGCTGTACCTGTTCGGCACGCCCGGACAGCGGCGGTTCTGGTTCATGTGGGACGACCTGATCAAGGGCGCCATCGGCGCGGTCGTGCTGGTCGACACCCGCCGCATCGAGGACAGCTTCGCGGCCGTGGACTTCTTCGAGGCCAAGTCGCTGCCGTTCCTGATCGCGGTCAACCGCTTCCCGGACGCGCCGCGCTTCCCGGTCGCCGAGCTGCGCGAAGCGCTCAGTGTCCGCGAGGGCGTGCCGATCGTGGACATCGACGCGCGCGACCCGGTCGAGGTGCGGCGGTCGCTGGCCGCGGTCACCGAATACGCGATCGAACGGTTGATGGTGGCGCAGCGCGAGACCGCGCAGCGCGGCTGACGTTCGCCCATCCGGGTTCGGGCTTACGAAGGACAGGGGTGTCTGGATGATCTACTTCTCGATGGGCTACTGGGTGCTCGCGCTGGCGGTGATCGTGTCGTTCGCGGGGGCGGCCTGCGGGCTGGCGTGCATTCGGCAGTCCACCAAGTCGGTGACCCAGAAGTTCCGGATCGTATGGCTTTTCGTGGCGGCGGTGTCGATCGGCGGCGTCGGGGTCGCCATGCCGGTGTTCGTCTCCATGCTCGGTTTCGATGTGCGCGGCACCCAGCTGCGCTACGACAACCTGTCGATCACGCTGTTCTCGGTGCTGTCGGCGATCACCGTGTTCCTGGCGCTGCTGATCACCGGCAAGACGCTGGTGTGGTGGCGGCTGCTGGTCGCGGCGGCCGTGATGGCCTTCGGGATCGGCGACGTGCACCAGCTGCTGCTGGGCGCCATCCGGATCCAGGGCACCGCGGACCGCGGCCTGGTGTCCACCGTCGCGGTGTACGCGATCGCGTTCGTGCTCTCGGCGCTCACCCTGTGGTTCAGCCTGTGGGTCGGTTCGGTGCCGATGGTGCTGGCCGGCGCGGTGGTGTACGCGGTCCTCGTGACCAGCATGCATTACGCCGGACTGACCGGGCTGCAGGTGCACGTGGACCCGAACGCGCCCGCGCCGCAGGGGAATGTGCTGTTCACCTTCTTCGTGCCGTTCTTCATCATCGGCACGCTGTCGCTGGCGATTCCGATCACCGCCATCCTGGTCGCCCCGGACCGGCGCGAGGCCCGCGCCCCGATGGCGGCCCCCGATCCGGCGGTCGCGCACAGCACGTCGCTGCAGGCGGCCTCGCAGCACGCCGCGGCGTCGCAGCAGCAGGGTGCGCGCCGACCGGAATCGATGCTCTGATCCGCACTAGCGCGGCACGTCCCGGGGATCGAGCAGACCGAACAGCTCGCCCTGGGGCGCGGCCATGATGGCCATCCGGCCGAACGGTCCGTCGGTGGCGGACATGAGCACGGTCGCGCCCAGTTCCACGGCGCGGGTAAGGCCGGAATCGATGTCCTCGGACTGGAACCAGGTCAGCCAGTAGGGCTGGGCGGGGGCGACGCCGTTCACGCTGTCGTCGTTGATGCCGCCGACCGAGCCGGTCTCGCCGGGCGGAGTGAAGGTGGCGTATCGCGTTGTCTCGTCGTCGAATTCGGCGAAGTTGAAGCCGAAGACCGCCGCGTAGAAGGACTTCGCGGCCGCGAAATCGCCGGTGTGCAAGTCGTTCCAGACATAGGCGCCGTGCTCGTTGTACACGGCCGCGCCGTCGTGGGCGCGGGCCTCCCACACCGCGAAGGGCGCGCCGGAGGCGTCGGCGGCCACGAACATGCGGCCGAACTCCATCACGTCGAAGGCGGGAACCAGCAGGCGGCCGCCCGCCGCGGTCACCTGCCGCGCGCACGCGTCGGCGTCGGCCACCGCGAAGTACGTGGTCCACGCCGAGGGCACCCCGGCCTCGGGTTTGGGCCCGATGCCCGCCACCGCGCGGCCGTCCCGCAGCGCCATCAGGTAGCCGCCCGACTCCTCCCCGCCGCCTTGCATGTCCCAGCCGAACAGTCCGGCGTAGAACTCGCCGGCCTTGGCCGGATCGTCGACCTGACAGTCGACCCAGCACGGTGTTCCGGGCGGCCACGCCTCGTCGCGTACAGGCATTTACGAATCTCCGTTCCCACTCATCAGTGACGCACCTCACAAAGCGTCCCCAGTCAACCACTCTCGATCGATCGCCGCGATGGTTCGGATTCGGCTCCCGGCGGCGCCGCCGTCGAATTACAGTGGGAGTCATGCGTTTCGGGCTGGACTACGCCGCAGGTCGGCCCGCGCCGAGTGCCATCACGGCCAACGGCTACGACTTCGTGGTTCGCTACCTGTCCGAGGGCGGCCCCTCGCTGCCGGGCAAGCTGCTCACCCCCGCCGAAGCGGATGACCTGCGCGCACACGGGATTTCCATCGTCGCGAACTGGGAGACCACCGCCGCCCGCATGCTGGACGGCTACGGCGCGGGCGTCACCGACGCGCGCGCCGCGCTGGCGCAGATGCTGCGCTGCGGCGGGCGGACGGATCGGCCGATCTACTTCTCCGCGGATTTCGACGCCACCCCGCAACAGCAGGTGCCGATCGACGCCTACCTGGACGGCGCGGCGAGTGTCCTCGGACGCTCGAATGTCGGTATCTACGGCGGGTATTGGCCGGTGAGCCGGGCGCTGGACGCCGGGACGGCGACCTGGGCGTGGCAGACGGTGGCGTGGTCGGGCGGGCGGGTGGATCCGCGGATCGCGATCTACCAGAACGGCGAGCAGGTGATCGTCGACGGCGTGGAATGCGATGTGAATCAAACCGACCGAATCGATTTCGGCCAGTGGGATGTGGAAACGGAGGAACCCGACTTGACACCCGAACAGGACGCGGCATTGCACGACATCCAGATCCAGCTGCGCGGACCCGGCCTCAACGGCTGGCCGCAGCTGGGCACCGATGCCCAGGGCCGCAACCGGACGGTGGTGGACGGGCTGGCGGCCGCGCTCACGCGGATCGACGAACTGCGCACCGAGATCAGCGAACTCGAAGCCACCACCGCCGAGTTGAAGGAGGAACTGGCGCGGGTGGCGGGCAAGGGGCACTGGCCCTTCCCGTTCTCGCTCGTCGAGGGTCCGGCCACCGCGTTCGCCGATCAGCTGGCAAAGCTCGAGCAGTTGCTGCCGGATGTGCCGTTGCCGGGCTGGGGAACCGGACCGAACGGACATTCCGGTGATAAGGCCGCGAATGGATCAGCCTCGGCGAGTTCCGCACCGAAAGCCTTATCCGACAGTTAGATTGGGTGAATTGTCGGATTCTCCCCGTCGAGGGAAGAACCCGAAACGGCCTCTGAAGTGGCGATGAGCGGGTTCTCCTGTAATCAGAAGAACCCGCCCTCAAGGCACGAGAATACCGTCACCAGGCCACGACTTCACAACTTTAGGAAGACTTTTTCGCACCCTCGCGAAAAGTCCACCCGTGACCGGGGCCTCCGCAACACCTGAGCAGATCACTGGTGGGACAGCAACTTCAACGCTATTGTCGGGCTCGTCCGTTCTCTTGCTCCAGTTCCAGACGAAGGAGGCTCTCGTGGCCGTCAACGTGGTACTCGACAAAGCTCTCGACAAGGCCTACGAATCCAAGTCTCTCGACGACATCCTGGCCGCGCCGCCGTCGGCGCTCGCCGGACTCACCGAGAAGCACGACGCCCAGCTGCTCGAGGCGCTCGGTGTGAAGACCATCGCCGACCTCGGCAAGAACAAGTACTTCCGTCTCGCCGCCACCCTGGTGGACCTGGCCGCGAAGGAGGGCTGACGGGCCCCGGGGGAACCCCGGACCCGCAGCAGTGGGGAGGTTCGGGGGGCCAAGCCCCCGAACCCCCACGACCCGCGGTCTTCTCGAACTCAGAGTTTCCCGGGATCGATCAGCCCGCGTTCGACGGCTCGCAGCAGCCGCCGCGGCACCCTACGCACCACTCCCCCGACCGTGACCGGCACCAGATCCGGCGGGCTCGCCTTCCACTGCGAACGGCGGCTGTGGGTGTTCGCGCGCGACATCCTGCGCTTCGGAACGGCCATCAGGCGTTCTCCTCTCCGGTGATCGAATCACGGTTTCCTCGAACGCGTTTGCCGTAGCGGCGCTCGAACTTCTCCACGCGGCCCGCGGTGTCCAGGACGCGCTGATTCCCGGTCCAGAACGGGTGGGAATCGGCGGTCACGTCCACCACCAGCAGCGGGTAGGTATTACCGTCCGACCACTCGATGGTGCGGGTGGAGACCGCGGTGGAACGGGTCAGGAAGCATTTGCCGGTGCCCACGTCCTGGAAGACCACCGGGTGGTAGTCGGGGTGGATTCCCTGTTTCATCACTTCACCTTTCGTTGTTGCGGGTCTTGCCGTCGCCGGCGGGTGTCGAGCGGGTGGTGTCGCACGGCTCCTCGTGCTGATCGCCGAACGGGTCGACCCACAGCGCGACCCGTTCCGGGGCGAAGCGCACCTGCCGCAGTTCGTCCTCGTCCACCAGCGCCCAATGCAGCGCGTTCCGGATCTCGTCGGCGTCGGCGTCGGCGACCAGGATCACCAGCGAGGTGTGGCGGTCGCCGAAGTGCTCGTGCCAGCGCAGCGAGGCCAGCACGCGGCGTTCCGGGTCCACCTCGCCCAGCTCGCGGGATGTCATGGCCGCGAGCCACTTTCCGGCGCCGCCGACGCGCAGCCCGCCGCCCGCCGATTCCAGCCACACCACCTCGTCGGGCTGGGTGGCCAGCCAGGCCCGGCCCCGCGCGCTCACCACGCCCTCCAGCAGCACATCGATGGCCGAATGCAGTCGATCGGGGTGAAAGGGGCGGTCGGTGGCGAATTCCAGCAGCGCCACACCACAATCCGGCTCCAACGGCGGTGCGCCCGCCAGCAGCGGGGCGTGCGGATCGAAGGCCGCGCCGCGGCGCGCGTCGTCGGGCACCCGGCGCAATAGCCAGGTCAGATCGTCGACGTCGAGGGTGGCGGGGTCGGCTACCCAGCTGATCGGGGCGCGCGGGGACAGCCGGGCCAGCACGGCGGTCGTGCGCTCCCGGTCGAGCAGGTCGGCTCCGGAGTCGAAAACCAGCAGGGCATCGGCGAACTCGGCCTGGCCGACGGCCAGCTGCGCCACGGTGCGCTCGTCCTCCGCGGTGACATGGCCGCGCTCGGCGAGGGTCTCGTCGCCGGTGGCGTCGGCCAGCCAGTCGCGGGCGTCGACGCAGGTGAGGACGGTATCGATGCGGACGCTGCGGGCGGCCGGGCCGTCGACGCGACCGAGCACACCGGTCACCACCACGTCATTGACGGCCTGGCACACCGCTTCGGCTTCGAAGGCCGGATCCAGCGCGAGCACGATGCGCCGCACCGAATCCCGTTCGGCGAGCTGACACAGGTAGGGCAGCAGGTCGGCGCGCAGGGTGCAGGAGACGCAACCGTGCGCGAGTTCCAGCACGGTGACGGTCTCGCGCCCGTCGAGACGAACCGTCCGGCGCACCACACCCTCACGCAGTTCGCTCAGGTCGTGCCGGACCACGACGGTGCCGGGCTCGGCGCCCAGCAGGCGCGCGGCCTGCTCGACACCGTCGGCCGCGCGTCCGGGGAGTCCCGCGAGGACGAGCACAGGCTTGCGTTGGGACGCCACCGGTCCCCCTTTCGACAATGATTTTCAATTACTGGGGAGTCAATGTACCGTGGAATAAGTTCGTTGTCGAAAACGATTGTCAATATCGTCTACCCCGAAGGGAGTGCCCATGTCGGCCATCTGCCAGGTCACCGGCCGCAAGCCGGGCTTCGGCAAGTCCGTATCGCACTCGCACACGCGGACCAACCGGCGCTGGGACCCCAACATCCAGCGCAAGACCTACTACCTGCCCAGCGAGGACCGCCGCATCACGCTGCGGGTCTCGGCCAAGGGCATCAAGGTCATCGACCGCGACGGCATCGAAGCGGTCGTCGCTCGCCTGCGCGCCGCCGGCGAGAAGATCTGAAAGGAAGACGATGGCATCGAAATCGACTGACATCCGGCCCGTCATCAAGCTGAAGTCCACCGCCGGGACCGGCTACACCTACGTCACGCGCAAGAACCGGCGCAACGACCCCGACCGGCTGGTCCTGAAGAAGTACGACCCGGTCGTCCGCCGGCACGTCGACTTCCGCGAGGACCGGTGATATGGCGAAGAAGTCCAAGATCGCCAAAAACGAAGAGCGCAAACTGATCGTGGAACGCTGGGCCGGGCGGCGCGCGGAGCTCAAGGAGATCATCCGCAAACCGACCAGCAGCGACGCCCAGCGGGCGGCCGCGCAGTCCGCCTTACAGCAGCTGCCGCGCGATGCCAGTCCGGTACGATTGCGCAATCGGGACGCCGCGGACGGACGCCCCCGCGGCCATCTCCGCAAGTTCGGCCTCTCGCGTGTGCGGGTTCGCGCGATGGCTCATCGAGGAGAGCTGCCCGGTGTGCACAAATCGAGCTGGTAAGCATCCACCATTCGTTGACAACGACACCGCGTGAGTGAGGAACCGCTGACATGGCAGTGAAGCGAGCACCGTCGAAGAAGATGCGGGCCGAGCAGGCCCGCCGTCCGAAGAAGAACCCCCTCATCGCGGCCGGCATCGAGACCGTCGACTACAAGGACGTGAACCTGCTCCGCACGTTCATCTCCGACCGCGGCAAGATCCGCAGCCGCCGCGTGACGGGACTGACCCCGCAGCAGCAGCGCCAGGTGGCGGTGGCCGTGAAGAATGCCCGCGAAATGGCCTTGCTGCCCTTCACGAGCCGATAGCCCGCGGAGCGAAAGCCCAGGAATGGGAACAACTCTCGGACGCTCAGGGGGTACTCCCTGAAACCCCGGCAGAGGCGTGAGCGGGAGCGACGGCACGGCCCGTCCACCCCAAATCCGAGGCCCCCGAGTGCTTTTTGCACTCGGGGGCCTCGTTCTCGTTCACGTGGCGGAGCCGCGATTTACGGGATGGTCAGCACCTGGCCGGGCTGAATCAGGTCGGGGTTGTCGACACCCGACGCGTTGGCGATCTCCTGGTAGCGGTTGCCGTCGCCGTAGAAGCGCTCGGCGATGGCCCACAGGGTGTCACCCGGCTCGACGGTGTAGGTCTGGGCGGCGGGCGGCGGCGGGGGGACATCCTCGACCGCGGCGGCCTGGGTCTGGACCGGCTCCGGAGCGGGGAGCGGGTTGTCGGTGTTGGTGCCCGACGACCACAGCGAGCCGCCGTCGGAGCCGTACAGCACCACATTGCGGTCGGCCTGCACGACCAGGCGCTCCGCGCTCTTGCCATTGGTCTCGGTGGACCAGGCGGCGCCGTCCTCCTTGTAGAGGACGAAGTTGCCGTCATCCTGCAGGGTCGCCTTCACGACGCCCTGACCGTTGGTGCCGGAAGCCCATTCGACCTTGCCACTCGGGTCGGACAGCACCAGGTTGCCATCATCTTGCAGAGTCAGGGTGTACGCGCCGCCTTGCAGCGACTGACCACGACCGAGTTCTTCGCCAACCTTCAACGAGTCGCCCACGGTGCGTCCTTTCGGGAGGGGGGAACATGAGATAAGACGATGTCGCGGAACTGCATTCGCACATCTGGGGACGACAGTACCGACTCCGCCCCCGTCACCGCATCGTTACGCGCCGGTTCTGCGAAGATTTCGGCGTGTCTTCGCCAGAAATTCGCCGGCTGGGCTTACACGGCGCTCCGGACCGGTCGTGCGGTGGCGGGACATTAGGGTGTCAGCCATGTACGGGATACGGGCACGCCGCCTGATCGCTGCCGCCGCAGCCACTCTGATCGGGCTCAGCCTCACCGCCTGCGGGAACTCCGGCAACGGCGGCACCACCTCCAGCAGCACCGGCGCGACCACCACCGCCGCCACGCCCACCGAAGCCACGAGCGGACAGATCGGACGCGAGTTCACCGCCGACCCGACCATCGTGAGCCCGCACGGCATTCCGTTCGACAGCTGGACCCGCGTCGCCCCCGACAAGATCGCCGTCAACTTCCAGACCGGCTCCCCCGAATGCTACGGCGTGGACGCGAGCGTCACCGAGACCTCGTCCACCGTCACCGTGGACCTGCGCTCGGGCACCCGCGCCGACGCGGTCGGCAAGATGTGCACCATGATCGCCGTCTTCGGCACCCTCGAGGTGCCACTGAAGTCCCCACTCGGCGATCGGAAAGTATTGAGCGCCACGTAATCCCGCATACGCGACAGGGCCCGGACCGCATAGGCGATCCGGGCCCTGTCCCGATCTCGTGGTACCGCTACCGCGTCACCGCCGACTCACGCTCAGTGCGCGAAGTGACGAGATCCGGTGAGGTACAAGGTGACTCCGGCCTCACGGCACAGGTCGATGGTGTCCTTGTCGCGGATGGAACCGCCCGGGTGCACGATGGCGCGCACGCCGGCCGCCACCAGGATCTGCGGGCCGTCCGAGAACGGGAAGAACGCGTCGGACGCGGCCACCGAACCCTTGGCCCGCTCCCCGGCCCGCTCCACCGCCAGCTTGCAGGAGTCGACCCGGTTGACCTGGCCCATGCCGACGCCCACGGCCGCGCCGTCGTCGGCCAGCAGGATGGCGTTGGACTTCACGGCACGGCAAGCGCGCCAAGCGAATTCGAGGTCACGCAGGGTGGCCTCGTCGGCCGCCTCGCCCGCGGCGAGAGTCCAGTTGGCGGCGCTGTCGCCTTCGGCGTCGAGGATGTCACGGTCCTGCAGCAGCGCGCCGCCGCTGACCGGACGCAGCTCCGCGCCCTTGCGCTGGGCCGGGTCGGCCACCAGCACGCGCACGTTCTTCTTGCGCGCCAGCACCTCCACCGCGCCGTCGGCATAGGACGGGGCCACCACGACCTCGGTGAAGATCTCGGCGACCTGCTCGGCCATCTCGACCGAGACCTCACGGTTGGCCGCGATCACGCCGCCGTAGGCGGAGACCGGGTCGGTGGCGTGCGCCTTGCGATGCGCCTCGGCGATATCCGCGCCGACCGCGATGCCGCACGGGTTGGCGTGCTTGATGACCGCCACGGCCGGAGCGTCGAAGTCGTAGGCGGCGCGCCAGGCGGCGTCCGCGTCGGTGTAGTTGTTGTACGACATCTCCTTGCCGTGCAACTGCCGCGCCTGCGCCAGCCCGCGCGGGCCGCCCTGGCTGGTGTACAGCGCGGCCGCCTGATGCGGGTTCTCGCCGTAACGCAGCACGTCCTCGCGCTGCCAGGTGCCGCCGATCCACTCCGGGAACTGCTGCGCGGCAGCCGATTCCGGCGCCACGGCCGGAACCGCGACACTGGTCATCCAGCTGGCGACGGCCACGTCGTAGGTGGCGGTGTGCTGGAAAGCCTTGGCCGCCAGGGCGGTCCGCTCGGCGAGGGTGAAACCACCCTGCGCCACGGCGGCGATCACCTCGGCGTAGTCACCGGTGTTGACGACCACCGCGACCGACGGGTGGTTCTTGGCGGCGGCGCGCACCATGGACGGGCCGCCGATGTCGATCTGCTCCACGCACTCGTCGACGCTCGCGCCCGAGGCCACGGTCTGGGTGAACGGGTACAGGTTCACCACGACGAGCTGGAAGGCCTCGACACCGAGCTCGACCAGCTGGTCGACGTGCTCTTCCTTGCGGGTGTCGGCCAGGATGCCGGCGTGCACGCGGGGGTGCAGTGTCTTGACCCGGCCGTCCAGGGTCTCCGGGAAACCGGTCAGGTCTTCGACTTTGGTGACCGGAATGCCGGCGTCGGCGATCTTGCCGGCGGTCGAACCGGTGGAGACCAGCTCCACGCCCGCCTGGTGCAGACCGGTAGCCAGTTCGATCAGCCCGGTCTTGTCGTAGACGCTTACGAGGGCCCGCTTGATCGGCTTGCGTTCACTCACCGGAGAACTCGCTCATCTGGGATAACTGCCTTTCGTCCATCGGAGACAATGCCTCGGGTAGCGACGGCGGCGACGGTCTCCGCCAGCAGCCGGCGCTCCACGACCTTGATGCGCTCGTGCAGGGTCGCCTCGTCGTCATCGGGCAGCACGGTGACCGCCTCCTGCGCCAGGATCGGCCCGGTGTCGATGCCCGAATCGACCAGGTGCACGGTCGAACCGGTCACCCGCACGCCGTAGGCGAGCGCGTCCCGCACGCCGTGCGCACCCGGGAACGCGGGCAGCAGCGCGGGATGGGTATTGATGATGCGACCGCCGAAACGGTCCATGAAAGCCGGACCCAGGATCTTCATGAAGCCCGCCGACACCACCAGATCCGGTGCGAAGGCGGCCACGATCTCGGTCAGCGCCCGATCCCATTCGGCACGGTCGGCGAACTCGCCCAGCGCGACCTTGAACGAGGAGACGTCGAACGCCTCGGCGTGCTCCAGGGCGGCGCAGTCGCGATCCACGCCCACGGCGACCACCCGCGCCGGGTAGCCCGGCTGCCGGGTCGCTTCCAACAGGGAACGCAGCAGGGACCCGGTGCCGGAGGCGAGCACCACGACGGACGCGGGTGCGGTCGGCGGCAACATCGGGGCGGGCGTGGACGTCAGCGCACTACTCCCTGTCGATCGGGGCGGGGAAGGGACAGCGGGAAGCTATCCGCCGACCAACAGCCTAACGACCGTGCACCGGCTACTTGTCCGGCAGGTCTCCCTCTACCACTTCCGCGTCGACGATGTCGGGGTTGTCGGCGGATTTCACACCGGCGGCGGACCCGTCGTCGTCCTGGTCGTCGACCAGTTCGGCGTCCAGGGCGTCGTCGAGATCCTCGTCGTCGTACCAGCCGCTCTCGGCGTGGTGGCCGGTACCGGGCGCCGAGGCGGGGGCGGGGGCGTCCTCCCCGAGTTCGTCGCCGTAGTCGTCGTACTCGTCGTCGTAGTCGTCGTCGGCATACTCGCCTTCGGCGTAGTCGTCGTCGGCGTAGTCGTCCTCGTACTCGTCGTCCGCGTACTCGTAGCCGTCGTCCGCGTAGTCGTCGTACTCGTCATCCGCGTACTCGTCGTCGGCGACGGCGGGCGCAGTGGCCGGGCCGCCGAACCAGCGCGCACCGAGCAGGCCCACGTATCCGGCCACCGCGAACCACACGAACACCAGCACCGCGCTCAGCGCGGCCGGGCCGATCCGGCCGAAGGTGCCGAGCTCGCCGCCGGCCAGCGCGCCCAGCAGCGCCATGCCCACGGCCGCGACCCCGGCGGCGGTCAGCGTCGCCCACGGCGCGGTCGCCCGATCCCGGGAGGTGCGACCGCATTCCAGCCCCGACAGCACGCCGATCGCCGCGGGCGCCAGCAAGAGCACCAGCCACCACAGCGCCACCGGACCCGACGGCACCGCGGCCGCCACCGGCACCGCGGGCACCGGCGCACCGTCGATCGCGAACAGGCTCAACGATCCCGGGCCGATCCGCACCTGCCCGCCGACCAGCAGGCTCACCCCGTCGACCGCGATATTCGGCAGGTAGGCCAGCGACAGCAGCGTCAAACCCAGTGCGCCGGAGACGCTTCCGGCGGCCGCGTGATAGGTGTCGCCGATCCGGGACCAGTGCGCCAGGAACGACACCACGGTCAGCACGGCAGCGGCCGCCAGCAGCCGGCCGGCGGCCAGCGCACCCGCCCGGGCGCCGGGAACCACCCAGTCCGGCAGCGGAATCGGCAGCAGTTCCGCGAACTCGCGCCACCGGCGCGAACCGATACCGGCCATGGCGGCCAGCAGATTCAGCCAGGCGACCCAGGCGAACGCGGCCAGGGTGTCCGGCGGTTGCAGCGGCACCAGGGCCGCCGCGTCCTCGGCCACCGCCAGGCAGACCGCGGTGATCAGCAGCGGACCGCCGACGGCCGCGCCCAGCACCCAACCCAGATCGCGGATCTCGCAGTCGGAGTCGGCGGCCTGGGCGCTGTCGCGGGCCACCAGCCACAGCATCAGGAAGGTCGGCAGCAGCGGCCACAGGCCGATCCCGGTCTTGCCGATGACCAGCGGAACCTGGTGCACCGCAAGCCAGCTCGCGGCGATCGCCCCGGACGAGCCGCCCATGCCGCCGCCGGACGCGAACAACGTGGCGTACACCAGGATGAAGATGATCAGCAGCGTGATGGCCGACGCCCGCGCCGCCACCAGCATCAGGACCCGCGCGAATTCCGGGGTGAGCGAACCGAATCCCCCGCCGTCGCCCCCACCCCGCTGCACCCGCGGCCGCCGCGGCGCCCGCAGGTCGGGGTCGCTCAGGCGAGCCAGGGCAGTTCTCGGGGCACTCATGGACAACCAGCGTGGCAGCATCTCGGAAACCGTAGGGTCAGGCGCGCCGGGCGAGCGGCGCGCGGGCAAAGAGAACGGCCCCCGGTCGGATACCGGAGGCCGCACCTTTGACGCGGAAAACTACTTGTCGTCCTGGCCCGGACGGAAGGCGCGGGTGGCGTCCGCGGCCGGATCGGCCGCCTGCTCGCCACCGAACGGCTGCGCCGGGCGCTGCTGCTGCTGACCGCCGAAGTGCTGGGTCGCGTCCGCGCTGCCCGCGGGCTGCTGCTGCGCGCCGTAGGACGGCTGCTGGCCGAAGGACTGCTGCGGCTGCTGACCGTACCCGGGCTGCTGCTGACCGTAGGTCGGCTGCGAACCGGTGCCGTAGCCCGCGGGCTGCTGACCGTACCCGGCCTGCTGACCGTACGACGGCTGCTGACCGTAGGCGGGCTGGGCGGGCTGGCCGAAGGACTGCTGCGGCTGCTGGCCGAAACCGCCCTGCTGACCGTACGACGGCTGCTGGTAGGACTGCGGGCCGGTCTGGCTGAACGGCTGCTGCGGCTGCTGACCGAAACCACCCTGCGGCGCGGCCGGTTTCGGCTCCGGCGCCTTGACGATGCCGGCCTCGAACAGCAGCGCCAGCACCGCGACCACGGCCTGCACGAACGACAGGAACAGGATCACCCAGCCGCCCCACTTCAGCGTCATACTGTCGCCGAGGTTGAAGGAGCCGAACAGGATTCCCAGGAACGCACCCAGCGAGGCCGCCGCCGCCAGACCGGTGTTGCCGCTCTGCTTGGGCAGCAGGGACAGCCCGGCCACCAGGCCGGCGATCAGCAGGAGCGTCACCAGCGCCGCGGAGCCCGCGCTCTCGAACAGGCTGAAGGTGGTGTCACCGCCGACCCGGGTGTTGCCGATCTCGACGGCCTTGGTGCCGACATAGGGCGCGAAGCCCAGCAGGAAGTTGAGGACGCCGAGCGCGGCGACGCCGACGGTCAGGAAGAAAGGCAGCCCCTTGCCCGCAACAGGCGAGGTTCCCGAACCGGCCGCGGGAGCGCCCGCGCCGAATCCGGAACCGGAGGAAGGCGTCGGCTGGGGCGCGTTGTATCCCGAGCCCCCGGTCGGGTAAGCCATGTCGTCGTCTCCTATCGAGTCGTTCACGAACTTCCACCGACGCTACTGCACGCAGCGGCCGGTGGCAGCATCTACCACCACCCGTGCCTCTACCGCAATAGCCGATTCGGCGCAGTACCCGACGGCAGTACCCGCCCCCGCGCGTCCCCAAACGCCCGGCGCACGACGCGTTGCTCACACTCCCGCGAATCACGAAGGCCGCCTGTCGAATTCGACAGGCGGCCTTCGTATCAGCCATGGGGAGCAGGTGGGCCTGCGGCCCGCATCGGCATCAGCGGGGCACGAGAACCATCAAGCGCTGATGGAAGCCTTCTCCAGGATCTCGCGCGCGAGGGCGGCGGTCTCGGACGGGGTCTTGCCGACCTTCACGCCCGCGGCCTCGAGGGCGTCCTTCTTGGCCTGGGCGGTACCGGCGGAGCCGGAGACGATGGCGCCGGCGTGGCCCATGGTCTTGCCCTCCGGGGCGGTGAAGCCCGCGACGTAGCCGACGACCGGCTTGGTGACGTTGGCCTGGATATAGGCCGCGGCCCGCTCCTCGGCGTCGCCGCCGATCTCGCCGATCATGACGATGAGCTTGGTCTCCGGGTCCTTCTCGAACGCCTCGATGGCGTCGATGTGGGTGGTGCCGATGACCGGGTCGCCGCCGATGCCGATGGCGGTGGAGAAACCGAAGTCCCGCAGCTCGTACATCATCTGGTAGGTCAGGGTGCCCGACTTGGAGACCAGGCCGATCGGGCCCTTGCCCGCGATGTTGGCCGGGGTGATGCCGACCAGCGACTCACCCGGGGTGATGATGCCGGGGCAGTTCGGGCCGATGATGCGGGTCTTCTGACCCTTCTCGACGTTGTAGGCCCACGCGTACGCGGTGTCCTGCACCGGGATGCCCTCGGTGATGACCACGAGCAGCGGGATCTCCGCGTCGATGGCCTCGATGATGGCGTCCTTCGAGAAGGCCGGGGGAACGAACGCGATGGAGGTGTCGGCGCCGGTCTTCTCCATGGCCTCGGCCACGGAAGCGAACACGGGGAGCTCGACGGTGTTGCCGTCCTTGTCCACGTGCGACACGGTGGTGCCGGCCTTGCGGGCGTTGACACCGCCGACCACGTTGGTGCCCGCCTTCAGCATCAGAGCGGTGTGCTTGGTGCCCTCACCGCCGGTGATGCCCTGGACGATGACCTTGTTGTCCTTGTTCAGGAAGATAGACATGTGGGTTCGTGTCCTTACTTGGCGGCGGCCAGTTCGGCGGCCTTGTCGGCGCCTTCGTCCATGGTCTGAGCGAGAGTCACCAGCGGGTGGTTGAAGTCGGCGAGGATCTTGCGACCCTCCTCGACCTTGTTGCCGTCGAGGCGCACGACCAGCGGCTTGTTGGCCTCGGCGCCCAGGGTGTTCAGCGCGCCGACGATGCCGTTCGCGACCGCGTCACAGGCGGTGATGCCACCGAAGACGTTCACGAACACGGACTTGACCTGGGCGTCGCCCAGGATGACGTCGAGGCCGGCGGCCATGACGGCAGCCGAGGCGCCGCCACCGATGTCGAGGAAGTTGGCGGGCTTCACGCCGCCGTGGTTCTCACCGGCGTACGCGACGACGTCGAGGGTCGACATGACCAGACCCGCGCCGTTGCCGATGATGCCGACCTCACCGTCGAGCTTGACGTAGTTGAGGTCGTTCTCCTTGGCCTTGAGCTCGAGCGGGTCGGTGGCGTCGATGTCCGCGAACTCGGCGTGGTCGGCGTGGCGGAACTCGGCGTTCTCGTCCAGGGTGACCTTGCCGTCGAGGGCCAGGATCTCGTCGTTGGGGGTGCGCACCAGCGGGTTGACCTCGACCAGGGTGGCGTCTTCCTTGATGAAGACTTCCCACAGCTTCTGGATGGTGACCGCCGCGGCATCCAGGATGTCGGCCGGCAGGTGGCCCTGCTCGGCAATGCTGCGCGCGAAGGCCAGGTCCACGCCCTTGACCGCGTCGACCGGCACCTTGGCCAGACGATCCGGCTTGGTGGCGGCGACCTCTTCGATCTCCATGCCGCCCTCGACCGAGCACATGGCCAGGTAGGTGCGGTTGGAGCGGTCCAGCAGGAAGGAGATGTAGTACTCCGCCGCGATGTCCTTGGCCTCGGCGACCAGGACCTTCTTGGTGATGTGGCCCTTGATGTCCAGGCCCAGGATGTTGGTCGCGTGGGTGAAGGCGTCGTCCGGGGTGGCGGCGTACTTCACGCCACCGGCCTTGCCGCGGCCACCGACTTTGACCTGCGACTTGATCATCACCGGCTTGCCGATTTCTTCCGCGATCGCACGGGCGTCCTCGGCCGAGTCCGTGACGCGGCCCTCCGACGAAGGCACTCCGTGCTTCACGAAGAGTTCCTTCGCCTGATATTCGAAGAGATCCATGTACTCACCGTCTCGTCTGCGTTGTTGTGACAACGTCTTGGTTGGCGGCCCGTCGTCGGAGGCGGGTCGGCTCGGACTCTAATCAGTCACATGGAGCGGAAATCAGCCGCATACAGCCTAAGTGGCGCAGGTCACGGGATTGTCTCCGGGAGTGGAAAACCCCTCGTCAATGCTACTGACGGGTAGCTTGTTGACCCGGTGCCAGGTGGAGCCAGCGAATCCCGGAGCGTGACACTGGCTACTACGTGGCGTAGTTGACAAACCTCACGCGGTTACCCAAGGCACAGTGAGCACATTCCGGATAAACGAGTGATGAATGTCACAGCAGTGTGTCGAAGCAGTCCCATCGCTTGCTGAGCCGCAATCGTTTCGTTACCGTCGTTGCGGTCGATGTCACAACCCGGTCACGGACAGGAGGACGGCAGGCTTTGAGCGACAGCTCGTTCCCTTCGCAGCACCGGCCCCGCCGCGGCCACCGCTATCGCGAGGACGCGGATCATTCCGGCGGCGCAACGACATTCGATTCTCCTGTCAGTACCCACAGCGCGGTCGCCCACGGCGAGTGGGACGCGACCCAGGCCTGGAACGGCGGCGCCCAGTGGGAGCAGCCCGCCCAGCCGTGGGAGCAGCCCGCGCAGCAGTGGAACCAGCAGGCCCAGTGGGATCCGCAGGCGCAGTGGCAGTCCGACGCCGACTGGAACGGCGGCGCGCAGTGGGGTGACCCCCAGCAGCAGTGGGACCCCCAGCAGCAGTGGGACCCCCAGCAGCAGTGGGACGAGGCCCCGCAGTGGCAGCAGGCCGAATCCGACGACTGGCAGGCCGAACCGAACTGGGACTACAACGCCCAGACCACGGTGAACGGCTGGGCCGCACCGAATCCCACCGATTGGGCGCCGCAGTCGCGGACCAACTGGGATCAGACCGCGGACCCGACCCCCTCCGACAACTACCGACCGGTCTACAGCTTCAAGACCGCGTCCGGTGAGAAGCTCCAGTTCTCCGGCGACGGCGCCCGCGTCGATCACGGTGCGCTCGACGACTATTCGGCCGACGAGCCGCGTCCGGCCCGGACCGGCGGCAAGCGCCGCGCCGGCGGCTCGCACCGCCTACCCGCCCCGCCGACCGCCCTCAAGGGCCGGGCGGCCGTGGTCGCGGTCGCGGCCGGTGCGGTCGTGGCGGCCGGCCAGGCCACCATCGAAGCCTCGGCCAGCGACAGCAGCAATGTCGACTACCAGGCGGCCAACCAGGTTAAGGAGGTCGCCGCGACCTCCGTGGTCGGCGGTTCCGATACCACCGCGGGCTCCCCGCAGGTGCTGAACCCGAACGCGCCCGCGAACCTGGACCAGTTCAACGACATTCTGGCCAAGGGCAAGCAGTTCGCCGCCGACATGGCCAACCAGGAGGCCTCGAAGTACCGGCCGCTGTGGACCAAGTTCACCGCCGCGGGCACCTTCACCTCCGGCTTCGGCATCCGCTGGGGCGTCGCCCACCAGGGTGTGGACATCGCCGCCCCGATCGGCACCCCGATCTACGCGGTCGCCGACGGCACCGTGCTCGAGGCCGGGCCCGCTTCGGGTTTCGGAATGTGGGTCCGCCTGCTGCACGACGACGGCACGGTCACCATCTACGGCCACATCGACACCGCGACGGTCTCGCAGGGCCAGCGCGTGATGGCCGGCGATCAGATCGCCACGGTCGGCAACCGCGGGTTCTCCACCGGCCCGCACTGCCACTTCGAGGTCTGGCTCAACGGTGTCGACAAGATCGACCCGCTGCCCTGGCTGGCCTCCCGCGGCATCTCCCTGGGCCCCGAAAGGGACTGACCGGCCCCCGGAACAGCGAAAAGGCGCGTCCTGCGGGACGCGCCTTTCTCGTATCTCGCCGGGTCGGCGCCCTCGGTCCGGTCAGCGCCGGTTCGCGCGGTACCAGCCGATCAGCGCGTCCGTGGAGGAGTCCGCCTGCGGCTGTGGATCTTCCGCGGCGGTGAGCAACGGCGCCAGCGCCAGCGCCTGCTGCTTGCCGAGCTCCACACCCCACTGGTCGAAGCTGTCGATGCCCCAGATGGCGCCCTCGGTGAAGACCTGGTGCTCGTACAGGGCGATGAGCTGTCCGAGCACCGACGGGGTCAGCTGGGGCGCGAGAATGGCCGTGGAGGGCCGGTTCCCGGGCATCACCTTGTGCGGCACCAGGTTCGGGGCGGTGCCCTCGGCGGCGATCTCCTCGGCGGTCTTGCCGAAGGCCAGCACCTTGGTCTGGGCGAACAGGTTGCTCATCAGGATGTCGTGCATGCTGCCCGTGCCGTCCATGGTGGGCAGATCGTCGGTGGGGCGGGCGAATCCGATGAAGTCGGCGGGCACCAGCCGGGTGCCCTGGTGCAGCAGCTGGTAGAAGGCGTGCTGGCCGTTGGTGCCGGGCTCGCCCCAGAAGATCTCGCCGGTGGAGGTGGTGACCGGGGAGCCGTCGGCGCGCACCGATTTGCCGTTGGACTCCATGGTCAGCTGCTGCAGGTAGGCCGGGAAGCGGGCCAGGTCGTTGGAGTACGGCAGCACCGCGCGGGACTGGGCGCCGAAGAAGTTCGAGTACCAGACGCCGAGCAGACCGAGCAGGACCGGCGCGTTCTCAGCCAGGGGCGCGTTCCTGAAATGCTCGTCCACGGTGTGCATTCCGGCCAGGAATTCGGCGAAGCGCTCCTTGCCGACCACCGCCATCACCGACAGTCCGATGGCCGAGTCCACCGAGTAGCGGCCGCCGACCCAGTCCCAGAAGCCGAACATGTTGGCGGTGTCGATGCCGAAGTCCGACACCCGCTGCGCGTGCGTGGACACCGCCACGAAGTGCTTGGCGACCGCGTCCTCGCCGAGCGCCGCCACCAGCCAGCGGCGGGCCGCGGTGGCATTGGTGAGCGTCTCCAGGGTCGAGAAGGTCTTGGAGGCGACGATGAACAGCGTGGTGGCCGGGTCCAGGCCGTCGAGCTTCGAAACCAGGTCCGCCGGATCGACATTCGAGACGAAGCGGGCGGCGATGCCGGCGTCGGCGTAGTGCCGCAGCGCCAGGTACACCATGGCCGGGCCCAGATCGGAGCCGCCGATGCCGATGTTCACCACGGTGGTGATGCGTTCGCCGGTCGCGCCGCGCCACTCCCCAGAGCGCACGGCGTCGGTGAACGCGCCCATCCGCTCCAGCACGTCCTGCACCTCGGGGACGACGTCCTCGCCGTCCATGTCGATGTGGCCGCCCGCGGGGACCCGCAGCGCGACGTGCCCGACCGCGCGGTCCTCGGAGGTGTTGATCCGCTCCCCCGCGAACATGGCGTCGCGACGCCGCTCGACCCCGGCCGTCTCCGCCAATTCGACCAGCAGATCCAGGGTTTCGCGGGTGACGCGGTGCTTGGAGTAATCGATATGCAGGTCACCGACCCGCACGATCAACTCCCGGCCGCGCTCGGGGTCCTCGGCGAAGAACTCGCGCAGGTGCCGCGAGGCCAGAGAGGAGTGATGATCGTGCAGTTTCCGCCAGACCGCCGACGCGGTGATGTCGCTGCTCACTCTCGGCAGGTTACAACCACGGTGCCAAATTTGCCCTCCGCTTCGCTACGGGCGGGGCGAGGCTTTGCATGCGGTCCTACCCTGAGGACATGGTGTCTGAGACTGAGCTTCTTTCATCCATTCCCACACAGCTCTGGATCGGGGGGCCGGTGGACGCCACCGGCGGCGCGACCTTCCCCGTCCACAATCCGGCCACGGGTGAGGTCATCGCCCAGGTGGCCGACGCGACCCCCGAGGACGCGGTGCGCGCGCTCGACGCGGCGGCCGCGGTGCAGGCCGAGTGGGCCGCGACCCCGGCCCGCGAGCGCGGGGAGATCCTGCGCAAGGTCTTCGAGGCGATCACCGCGCGGGCCGACGAGTTCGCGCTGCTGATGACCCTGGAAATGGGTAAAGCCCTGCCGGAGAGCCGCAATGAGGTCCGCTACGGCGCCGAGTTCTTCCGCTGGTTCTCCGAGGAGGCGGTCCGGGTGCACGGCCGCTACCAGGCCGCCCCGGGCGGGACCGGTCGAATCCTGGTGCACAAGCAGCCCGTCGGGCCCTGCCTGGCCATCACGCCGTGGAACTTCCCGCTGGCCATGGGAACTCGCAAGATCGGCCCGGCGCTGGCGGCGGGTTGCACCATGATCGTGAAGCCGGCGGGCGAGACCCCGCTGACCATGCTGCTGCTGGCTCGGCTGTGCAGCGAGGCCGGGCTGCCGGACGGCGTGCTGTCGGTGATCACCACCTCGCGGTCGGGCGCGGTCACCGCTCCCCTGCTGAACGACCCGCGCCTGCGCAAGCTGACCTTCACCGGGTCCACCCCGGTCGGCAAGAAGCTGGTCGAGCAGTCGACGCACGGTCTGCTGCGCACCTCCATGGAGCTGGGCGGCAATGCCCCCTTCGTGGTCTTCGACGACGCCGACCTGGACGCGGCCGTACAGGGCGCGGTGCTGGCCAAACTGCGCAACGGCGGTGAGGCGTGCACCGCGGCCAACCGCTTCCACGTCCAGAATTCGGTTCGCCAGGAATTCACCGACAAGCTGGTGGCGGCCATGGCCGAATACCGGCTGGGCAATGGCGTGGACCCGGACACCACCCTGGGCCCGCTGATCAACGAGGACCAGCTCGACACCGTGAGCGATCTGGTGGACGACGCGGTGTCGGCGGGCGCGCAGGTGCAGCTGGGCGGCAAGGCCCCGGGCGGGGCGGGCTGGTTCTACCCGGCCACCGTGCTCACCGACATCCCGTCCCAGGCCCGCATCCTGCGGGAGGAGGTGTTCGGCCCGGTCGCCCCGATCGTCGGCTTCGACACCGAGGCCGAGGGCCTGGCGGCGGCGAACAACACCGAATTCGGCCTGGTCGCATACGTTTACACGCGCAGCCTGGACCGGGCGCTGCGGGTCGCCGAGGGCCTGGAGACCGGCATGGTCGGCGTCAACCGCGGCGTCATCTCCGACCCGGCCGCGCCCTTCGGCGGCGTGAAGGAATCCGGCTTCGGCCGGGAGGGCGGCTACGAGGGCATCGAGGAGTACCTCGACACCAAGTACATCGCCCTGCCCTAGGAAGACGAAGAACCGCCCCGGGGTCGAGACACCCGGGGCGGCCTGGGGGTGCTGCATCCGTGGCTCCGCATGCAGCGTGGCTTGTGTGTGCCCGCGATTCGCGACGCACCGCCTGTTGTATCGAGCCGGGCGACGCTCAGCGTTAACGGACCTTCCCGAGTCGGAAGGGTCCGGGGTTCAGGGGCGCAGCCCCTGAGAGTTACGAGAGTTGTTAATGGCCCAGCCGGCCGCGGCCCAGACGCAGCAGGAGCATGGCGAGGGTGTGCCCCTCCTGACCCAGCTCGCTGAATCGCTCGAGTACCTTCATCTCGCGGGAGTGGACGAGCTTGGGCCCGCCGTTCGCCATTCTGGTCCGTCCGATGATGCGCGAGACCTCGGTGCGGCGCTTGATGGCCGCGAGGATCTCGGCGTCCAGCTTGTCGATCTCCAGGCGCAGCTTTTCGATCTCCGCTTCGGAGGGCAGCGGGGCGGAGTCCGAGCCGGTGGCAGACTCGGAATGTCCCGTCGTCGAGATGCTCATACTTTCAACTCCTCGTGGTCCAGAACGTGGATCGGCGGGTGGACCCATCCTGTTACCGATCGGTTCTTCACCAAGAATCTGACCTGTCGGCCATACATTGTCCCCCCTGGAAAATCATTGTCTCCCCAGGATCGGGCTCAGGTGCACCGCGCCCTCGGTGAGCAGGTGTGTCGCACCGCGGTCGAGCCGGTCATAGGACGAGTCTGCCACGGAGAGGTACCCATGCAAAACGGGTACGTTTGTGAATCTCCTGAGTTTCCTCCTGTCACACGGTTCACCAGAAGTTCGCCGGACCGGCACTAATCGGACACCTGTGCGATCCCGCCCGACGGCTGTCGGTGCGCGCCGGTAGCGTGGATGGGCGATGAATACGACGGTGGCACAGGACGAGCAGAAGCCCCAGCAAGCGCGGGGTGGCGGAGTGTTGCTCGAAGGGTTGAATCCACAACAGCGCGCCGCGGTGATACACACCGGCACCCCGCTGCTGATCGTGGCCGGGGCCGGTTCTGGAAAGACCGCGGTCCTGACCCGTCGTATCGCCTATCTCCTCGACGCCCGCGGGGTGCGGCCGAGCGAGATCCTGGCCATCACCTTCACCAACAAGGCCGCCGCCGAGATGCGTGAACGCGTCGCCGGGCTGGTCGGCCCGCGCGCGGCCGGTATGTGGGTATCGACGTTCCACTCCTCCTGCGTGCGCATCCTGCGCACCCAGGCCTCGCTGCTGACGGGGATGAACTCCAACTTCTCCATCTACGACGCCGACGACTCCCGGCGGCTGCTGGGCATGATCATCCGCGATTTCGAGATCGACCCGAAGAAGTACACGCCGCGCCTGCTGGCCACCGCCATCTCGAACCTCAAGAACGAGCTCATCGACGCCGCCCAGGCCGCGGCCGACGCCGAGACCGAGGAGGCCGAGCTGCCGCGCATCGTGGCCCGGGTCTACGGCGAGTACCAGCGGCGGCTGCGCGCGGCCAACGCCTTCGACTTCGACGATCTGATCGGCGAGACGGTGTCGGTGCTGCAGCGGCATCCGCAGGTGGCCGAGTACTACCGCCGCCGCTTCCGGCACGTGCTGGTCGACGAGTACCAGGACACCAACCACGCCCAGTACGTGCTGGTGCGCGAGCTGGTCGGCCATCACCGCGGCGGGGCGTGGGGCGACGACCCGGACACCGGCTCCGAGCATCGGGTGCCGCCGTCGGAACTGTGCGTGGTGGGTGACGCGGACCAGTCGATCTACGCCTTCCGCGGCGCGACCATCCGCAATATCGAGGAATTCGAACGCGATTTCCCGGACGCGGAAACCATTCTGCTGGAACAGAACTACCGTTCCACCCAGCACATCCTGACCGCCGCCAACGCGGTCATCGCCCGCAACGAGGGCCGCCGCGACAAGAAGCTGTGGACCGATCAGGGCGACGGCGATCTGATCGTCGGGTACGTGGCCGACAACGAGCACGACGAGGCCTCGTTCGTGGCCCGCGAGATCGACCGGCTGGTGGATCAGGGCGACGCCAACTACGCGGATGTGGCGGTCTTCTACCGCACCAACAACAATTCGCGCGCCCTGGAGGAGATCTTCATCCGGATGGGCCTGCCCTACAAGGTGGTCGGCGGCGTCCGCTTCTACGAGCGCAAGGAGGTCCGCGACATCGTGGCCTACCTGCGGGTGCTGGAGAATCCGAACGACGCGGTGAGCTTGCGCCGGGTGCTCAACACCCCGCGGCGCGGGATCGGTGATCGCGCGGAGGCGTGTGTGGCCGTGCACGCCGAGCAGCGGAATATCGGTTTCGCGCAGGCGTTGCGGGATGCCGCCGCGGGCAAGGTCGCGCTGCTCAATTCCCGGTCGCAGAAGGCGATTTCGGGGTTCCTGGAGCTGCTGGAGGAGATCCGGGCGGCCGGAACGCAGGTCGCTGAGCACACTGGCGGCGCGGCCGCCGAGCACACTGGCGGCACCGCCGCCGTGGACTTCCCCGACGTGGGTTCGATCGTCGAGGCCGTACTGGATCGCACCGGATACCGGGCCGAGCTGGAGGCCTCCGACGATCCGCAGGACGGCGCGCGGCTGGACAACCTCAACGAATTGGTGAGCGTCGCACGGGAATTCAGTTCCGAGGCGCGCAACAATGTGGAGGCCGCGCGGGACGAGGGCCTGGTGCCCGAGCAGGCCGAGGGCGAGCCGGAGCCGGGGTCGCTGGCGGCGTTCCTGGAGCGGGTCTCGCTGGTGGCCGACGCGGACCAGATTCCCGAGGAGGGCTCGGGCGTGGTCACCCTGATGACCCTGCACACCGCCAAGGGCCTGGAGTTCCCGGTGGTGTTCGTGACCGGCTGGGAGGACGGCCAGTTCCCGCACATGCGCGCGCTGGGCGATCCGGCGGAGTTGCAGGAGGAGCGCCGCATCGCCTACGTCGGCATCACCCGGGCCCGCAAGCGCCTGTATCTGACCCGCGCGGTGGTGCGTTCGGGCTGGGGGCAGCCGGTGTCGAATCCGGAATCCCGCTTCCTGCAGGAGATTCCGGGTCATCTGATGGATTGGCAGCGGCTGGAGCCGACGCCCTCGCAGTCGCAGTCGCGCGGTTTCCGCCGCCGCGGCGAGGACGACGGCCTGGAACGGGATTGGACGCGCGGCGACGGTTGGTCGGACTCTCGTCCCGGTCTGCGCGGTCGCGGCGAGGGCCGGCCCGCTCCGGCGGCGGCCGGGGTGAAGCGCAACAACACCGGCCTGGTGCTGGCGGTCGGCGATCGCGTCAATGACGACAAGTACGGTCTGGGCCGGGTCATCGCGGCGGAGGGTTTCGGTGCGCTGGCCACCGTCACCATCGACTTCGGCACCGCGGGCAAGATCCGGCTGATCCCGTCCTACAGCCGGACCCTGACCAAGCTCTGATCAGCCGAGGCGGCTGAGGACGTCGTAGGCGCGCACGGCGTCCTCGGGGAACACCAGAATCCGGAAGTGGTCCTTCAGGTTCCGCCACCGGTGGATGCGCGCCGGCCCCAGCGTGGCGCGCACCCCGTGGCTGTTCAGCAGTTGCCGCACATGGCGTGCGGACCGCATGTCGTACGCGGTGGCAACGGCCACCAGCAGTCCGTAATCCCCGTCACCGGTGCGTGCCCGGAGTTTCATCCTCGACTCCCGTTGTCCTGCTTCGCTTTCAGCACCAACAGCTGTGCGCGCTCCCATGATGACATGGGACCGAAGGCGATTCGGGTGTTGCGCGAGGCCCTGGTCGCGCGGGGCCTCGCCTTCGGCTGAGAGGTCAGTCCACGTAGCCGCGCTGGATGATCGATTCGACGTCCACGCCCCCGGGCAGGGTGCCGAACGCGATGCCCCAGTCGCCGCCGAACCTGGTCTCGCAGAAGGCGTCCGCGACGGCCGGGTGGCCGTGCCGCACCAACTGCGCACCCTGCAGCACCAGCGCCATCAGCTCGACCACGCGGCGGGCCCGGTATTCGATGTCGGCGAAGTCGGTGAGCTCCTTGCCGATGCGGTCGATGGCCTCGTCCAGGTGGCGGTTGCCGCCGCGGGCCAGGTTGACCTCGTTGAAGAACGCCTCGACGGTCTCGGGTTGACGCCCCATGGCGCGCAACGCGTCCAGCGCCGCCACATTGCCCGAGCCCTCCCAGATGGACATGAGCGGGGCTTCCCGGTACAGCCGCGGCATGCCGGATTCCTCGGCGTAGCCGTTGCCGCCGAAGCATTCCAGCGCCTCGGCCGCGTGCGCGGGGGCTCGCTTGCACACCCAGTACTTGGTGACCGCCAGCGCGATGCGGCGCAGCGCGGCCTCGGCCGGATCGGCGTCGGCGCGGTCGGTGGCCCCGGCCAGGCGCATCATGACGGTGGTGGCAGCGTCGGATTCGATCACCAGGTCCGCCAGCACGTTTCGCATGGCGGGCTGGTCGATGAGCTTCTTGCCGAACACCTCCCGGTGGCGGGCGTGGTGGGTGGCGAAGACGACTCCGGCGCGCATGCCGGTGGCCGAGCCGATCACGCAGTCCAGGCGGGTCATATTGACCATCTCGATGATGGTCTTGACGCCCGCGCCCTCCGCGCCGACCAGCCAGCCGATGGCGTTCTCGTACTCGAGTTCGGAGGAGGCGTTGGACTTGTTGCCCAGCTTGTCCTTCAGCCGCTGGATGCGCAGCGCGTTGCGGGTGCCGTCGGGCAGCACCCGGGGCAGCAGGAAGCAGGACAGGCCGCCGGGAGCCTGGGCCAGGGTGAGGAACAGGTCGCCCATGGGGTGCGAGGTGAACCACTTGTGGCCGACGATGCGGTAGCTGCCGTCGGGCAGCGGGGTGGCGGTGGTGGTGTTGGCGCGGACGTCGGAGCCGCCCTGCTTCTCGGTCATGGACATGCCCGCGATGAGACCGGCCTTGGTGGACGGCTCGCGCAGGCCGAAATCGTACGTGCGCGAGGCGAGCAACGGCTCATACTCGGCGGCGAGTTCCGGATTGTGGCGCAGCGCGGGCACCACCGCGTAGGTCATGGAGATCGGGCACATGTGCCCGGCGTCGGCGATGCCCCAGGTGAAGAATTTGGCGGCGCGGGCGGTGTGCGCGCCCGGCCGGTCGTCGCGCCACGGCGCGCCGTGCAGGCCATGGGTGACCGCGACATCCATCAGGTTGTGCCAGTACGGGTGGAATTCCACCTCGTCGATGCGGTGGCCGTAGCGGTCGTGGGTGTGCAGGACCGGCGGGTACTCGTTGGCGACCCGGCCCCACTCTTGCGCCTCGACCCCGCCCGCGAGCGCGCCCAGTTCCCGCACCTCGGCCTCGGCCCAGCCCGCGCCCTCCCGGTGCAGGCCCTCGATCAGCGCGGGGTTGCGGGAGTTGTCGAACGGGGAGATGGGCGGCACCTGGTTGAAGACGTCGTGGGTGTGCATGACGGGTGACTCCTATTCGTGGGGGACGCCGCGGGCTTCGGCGGGGACGCCGAGGGCGCGCAGGGCGAAGGCGACCAGTTCCGGCAGCACCGACTCACTCTGGAGCTGCTGGGAGAGCGGGCCGACCAGCACCTCGCCGATCGCGCCGACCAGCGCGGTGGCGGAGGTCGCCGGATCCTGAGGCGGCAGTTGGCCATGGGCGATGCCGTCGGCGATGGCGGCCACGTAGGTCTCGGCGAAGGCCCGGCGGAAGCGCAGGCGTTCGGCGTCGACGGCGGTGTCCACGGGCTCGGCGAGCAGCACGTAGGCGAGTTTGGGGTTCTTGAGGGCGCGGCCCGCGAAGGTCTCGACGGCCGCGGTGACCCGGTCGGAGGCGGTGCGGCCCGCCCCCGCCGCGCCCGCTTCGGCGACGGCATCGACCTCGCGGGTGACGACCTCACGGAAGACGGCGGTGACGAGTTCGGACTTGCCGCTGAAGTTCTTGTAGACGGTGCCGGTGGCGACGCCGGCCTCGGCGGCGACGGCGGCCATGGACAGTCCGGCGAAGCCGTCGCGGGAGAGGACGGTCATGGCCGCGCGCACGATCGACCCCGCCTGAGCGTCCAGTCGAGCCTGGACAGCGGGTGTTCTCCGATAGGCCATGCAAGAAGTGAACCATCGATTCATTTCTTGACGCAACCCCGGGTTTACGGCGTAACGTCGGCCGCGTGACAGTACGAGTGGAGCGCAACGGCCCCGTCTACACCGTGATCCTGCACCGCCCCCAGGCCCGCAACGCGGTGGACGGCCCGACCGCGAAAGCCCTGGCCGACGCCTTCCGCGAGTTCGACGCCGACCCCACCGCCGCGGTCGCCGTGCTGTGGGGCGACGGCGGCACCTTCTGCGCCGGCGCCGACCTCAAGGCGCTGGGCACCGAACGCTCCAACCAAGTCACCGAGGACGGCGACGGGCCCATGGGCCCCACCCGCATGAAACTGTCCAAGCCGGTCATCGCCGCGGTCTCCGGCTACGCGGTCGCGGGCGGCATCGAGCTGGCGCTGTGGTGCGATCTGCGAATCGCGGAGCAGGACAGCACTTTCGGCGTCTTCTGCCGCCGCTGGGGCGTGCCGCTCATCGACGGCGGCACGGTGCGGCTGCCGCGCATCATCGGCGAGGGCCGCGCCATGGATCTGATCCTCACCGGCCGCGCCGTCGGGGCCCCCGAGGCGCTGCAGATCGGCCTCGTGAACCGGGTGGTGCCGAACGGCGAATCCCGGCGCGCCGCCGAGGAACTCGCGCTCGAACTGGCGGCGCTGCCGCAGACCTGCCTGCGCTCGGACCGGATGTCGGTGCTGGAGCAGGACGGGCTCGAGGAGCCGGCGGCGATCTCCAACGAACTGCGGCACGGCACGAAGGCCCTCATGGACGGCGCGCTCGACGGCGCCCAGCGTTTCGCCGCGGGCGCCGGACGGCACGGCAACAGCGCGTAGTCAGCGCAGCCGCAGCGCGAATCGGGGCCGTCGGAGCGACCGTGCGAGCGGTGGGGTGGCAGCCCGGCTCGGCACGGCGGGCCGCCTCGCGGAAGCCCCGTATACGCCCGGCAGCGCCCTGCCGGACCGATCGGTACGCTAGCCGTTCGATGAATCGGCTGAGCGTGCTGGACGAGATCTTCCTGCGGTCGCATCGGGGTCTGGGCACCCCGATCGTCCTGCAGGGACTCTGGCGTACCGCCGAACCCGTGCATCCGGCCCTGCTGTGGCGGGTGCACCGCGATCTGCGCACCGGGCCGCTGGGCCGGCGCGTGGTCCGCTCCCGGGTGCCCGGGGCGCGGCCGCGCTGGCAGCCCAACGAGTCCGCCCACCCGTTCACCATGACTAGCGAGCCGATCCCGGTCGCCGCGATCCTGGAGTGGGCCGACCGGCAGGGCGAGGACCTGAACCCGGAGACCGGGCCCGGCTGGCGGCTCTCGGCGGCGCGGCTCGACGACGGCGGCTGCCTGGTCGCGCTGACCTGCTCGCACGCCCTGGCCGACGGGCGGGCACTGACCCTGGCCATCGACAACGCGCTGTCGGGCATTCCGCTCGCGGCTCCCGTTGCGGGGCATTCGGATTGGGCCGACGCGCGCGGCATGTGGGCGACCGTGCTGGGCGGAACCGCTCGCGCGCTGCGCCGCGGCATCCCGGCGCGACCGGTCCCGAACGCCGACCGCGAGACGGTATCGGGCGGCGGGAAATCCGGTGACCGACCGGCCACCCGCGCGACCGTGCTGCAGATTCCGGCCCGCGACTGGAATCGCGTCGCCGTCGCACACGCGGGGACGGCCAACAGCCTGTTCGTCTACGTGATCGCGAAAATGCTGTGGGCCGGCGGATTCCAGCCCGACACCATCGCGGCGAGCCTTCCCGTCGACACCCGCGACGAACCGCGCGTGGACAACGACATGTCCATGACCGAGATCGCCATCACCCGCGACGACACCCCGGCCTCCTTGCGGCAGCAGGCCCGCCGGGCCTACGAGCACCGCATGACCAGCCCCGGCGGCATTCCCGAGGAACTGCTCCAGGTCATCCCCGACCGCTGGGCGTACCGGCTGGCCAAGGGCGCGGGCGAGCGGGACATCCTGTGCTCCAATATCGGCAATCTGCCCGAATCGCTACTGGCGCTGGGGCCGCACGCCTGCACCGGCGTGGCGGCGCGCGCCATCCACCCCGGGTTGCGGCTCGACGCCCTGCCCCGCACCCGGCTGTCCGGGTACCTGACCCGGATCGCCGACACCTACACGCTGTCGCTGGTGAGCCTGGACCCCGATGCTATCCCCACGGCCGCGGCGCTCACGGCGCTGGCCGACGCGCAACTGTCCGCGCTCGGCCTGCCGTCCACCCGCTGGTGACGCCGCTCAGGTGAGCGCCGGAATCCGGACCCCTTGCCAGGCCAGGCGTTTGGTGCGGTCCGGGTCGAATTCGACCCGGCTCGGTGCATCGATGATGAGGGTGGCGCGCTGGTCCTCGGTGTAGGCGGGCCAGGCGGGGAGCGGGGCGCCGGTGCGGGCGAAGGACAGCCAATTGTCCTGGAACTGCTTGGACACCGATTGGAATCCGCGATGCCCGCCCAGGGCGGTCATGGCCCGCCCGATGCCCGTGTCGACCGCGCCGAACACGGGGATCAAATCGAGGGCGTGGGTCGCGCCGAACCCGCTCACCTGGACTGCGCGCGGGGCGAAGTCGTAGCGGTAGGCGTAGGTCGGCGCGAATCGGCTGTGCGCCTCCATGACCCGGACCGAGGGCCGCCAGAAGGTGAAGTCGCCGCCCATCCGGATGGTGGCCTTCTTGCCCGGGAAGCCGGGATAGGCGGCGGCGACCCGGGATTCGACGGCCGCGTCGTATTCGGACAGCGCGTCGTGCAGGCGTTCCTCCGAGGTCGGCATGGTCCGGCCGAGTTTGGTGAAGATGGGGCCCTCACCGTCGGCCTCGAGGGCCTGGTCGACGTGGCGCAGCAGCCAGCGCATGCGGTCGGGGGTGGTGGGCAGGGTGTCGTCGAGGCGCACGAACAGGGTGGCCTCGTCGCGGTTGGTGCCGAGGATCAGCGGCACCCGGTGCGCGGTGCCGTGGGCGAACGCGGCGACCGGTGCGGCGGGCAGGAATTCGCCGTCCACCACCGGGGCGACCGGGAACAGGCCCGGCTGCTCGTGCATGACCCGGGCCAGCGCGCGGTCGACGCCCTTGCGAATGTCATTGGCCCCGGCGGTGCTCAGGGCCTGGGCGGCGTCGGCGGGGTCGATGCCGAGTTCGTCGAGGCAGCGGCGGGCGAAGAGGCGGGCCTCGGCCTGGCTCGGCGCCCAGTCGGCGGGCGCGCTCTGCGCGATGCCGCGATGGAACAGTCCGGCCGCGGCGGGGGTCGCCATGAGCGACAGCACCGCGTGCGCGCCCGCGGATTCACCGAAGATGGTGACGTTGCCGAGGTCACCGCCGAACGCCGCGATATTGCGCTGCACCCACTCCAGGGCCGCGACCTGGTCCCGCAGACCCAGATTGGAGTCGAATTGCCGGTCGGGCGTGGAGTATTCACCGAAATCGACGTACCCGAACGCGCCCAGCCGGTAGTTGACCGACACGACGATGACATCGCCGCGGGCGGCCAGCCGCGCACCGGAATACAGTCGCAGCGCGGAGGTTCCGATCATGTAGCCGCCGCCGTGGATGAACACCAGCACCGGCCGCGGCGTCCCCGACGGCGAGTTCGGCGCCGCCACATTCAGGGTGAGGCAGTCCTCCCCCGTCGCCTGCGCCTGCCGCGGCCCGATCCGCGCACCGTCACGGTGTTGCATTGCGGCATAGCCGAAGTCGGTCGCGTCCCGCACCCCGGTCCAGGGTCGCACCGGCTGCGGCGCCCGAAAGCGCAAGTCGCCGACCGCCGGCGCGGCGAAGGGAATGGACCGCCAGCGTGAGACGCGGCGGCCCCGGATTCCGCGAACCACCCCGTCCGCGGTCGTGATGTCTGTGGTTGCCACCATTTGAAAAGCGTAGACCCAACGGTCGGGCGCTCCCAGGGCCTACGCGTGGGGACCCCATATTTGGCGACTCCCGCCACCCGGGGCGCGCAGCGCCCGCCTAGGAGTGGCCGCAGCTCCAACCGCTGCGGGACGGAGGCTCCGCTTGTCCAAGGCGGACGGCTCCCGCTACTCCTTGACGGAGATCCCGCCTCTTGTCCGAGGGCGGACGACACCGGCCGGTTCAGGAAGCCGAGACCTACCTGGCAGGCGGCGCGCGACGAGATCACGCTGGTCGACCTGGGGCCGGACGCGGGTCCAGGACCGCTCCCGAGGTGGCCCCGGAGGCGCGGGGCTTCCGCTACTGGAGGTAGCCCTCGACCTGGCGGGCGGAGTTGGGCTGGGCCTCGTCGGGATTGCGGCCCTGGTCCAAGCGGGCGCGACGCTGGCGGAGCAGGTCCCAGCACTGGTCGAGCTGGACCTCGATCTCGGCGAGCTGGCGGCGTTCGGCCTCCGGGTCGAGTTCGCCGCCGGTGGTCTGGGCGCGCAGCTCGTGCTCACGATCCACGAGTTCCTTGATGCGCGCGTGGATGTCCTTTTCGGTCATGCGGTCCACTGTACGACCCGGGCCAGCGCGTTTCCGGCCAACCGGACCGCACCGGGCAGGTCTGCCGCGGGCAGGGCGGCGTATCCGAGGGCTATGCCGAAGGTGTGCCGGGGGCCGACGTGGTGGCGGGCCAGGCCGTCGAGGTAGACGCCGTTCGCCCGGGACGCGGTGATCGCGCGATCCTCCTGCTCCGCGCTCGCGAGGGGGACGTAGACGTGCGAACCCGCGTCGTCGCCGCGCACCTCCAGACCGTGGCGGCGCAGTTCTTCCAGGACGAGCGCGCGGCGGGCGGGCATGTCGCGGCGCAGGCGGCGCAGATGCCGGGCGAGGTCTCCCGCGCGGGCGAGTTCGGCCACCACCTGCTGTCCGGCGGGTGAGGGGCTGGCGCCGGTGAGTTCGCGATGGGCGAGCACGGCCTCGGTGACGGCGGGATCGGCCACCAGCCAGCCGGTTCCGAGCGTCGGGGTGAGGATCTTGCTGGTGGTGCCGAGGTGCACGACCACGTCCGGGGCGAGGGTGGCCAGCAGGGGCAGCGGCGCGGTGTCGTACCGCAATTCGCCGTCGTAGTCGTCCTCGATCACCAGTGCTCCGGCGCGGCGCGCGAATTCGATGAGCTGTACCCGCCGCGCCGCGGGCATGCGCGCGCCGAGCGGAAACTGGTGCGCTGGAGTGCAATACACCATGCGCGCGTTCTCGGGGAGCAGCTCGACGCGCAGCCCGTCGGCGTCGACCGGCACCGGCACCAGGCGCGCGCCCGCCGCCCGGAACGCGCCGCCCGCCCGCTGATACCCCGGATCCTCGATCGCCACCACATCGCCGGGCCGCAGCAGCGCGGCCGCGAGTTCGCCTGCCGCTGCACTGGTTCCGGCGGTGGCGAGCACGGTCGCCCCGCTGCCCGCACCCAATCCTCGATGCCGCAGCAGGTGTTCCGCCACGGCTTCGCGATACGCGGCCTCCCCGCGCCGATCCCGCCGGATCACCGGCGGCCGATCCGACGCGGCCCGCCACGCGCGACGCCACGCCGCGGCATCGATGGCCTCGATCGACGGCGCTCCCGCACCCAGATCCAGCAGCCCGGCCAGCGGGTCGACCCGCTGCGGCCCATCGGCCTGCGCGTCCACCCGCGGCGGCGTGGCCGTCAGATACGTCCCCGACCCGTGCCGGCCGTCCAGCCACCCCTCCGCGTGCAACTGGTCATAGGCGGCCGTCACCACCGTCCGGCTCACCCCCAACCGAGCAGCCAGCTCCCGCGAGGACGGCAGCCGATCACCCCCGCGCAGCGCCCCGCTGGTCGCGGCCCGCCGCAGCCCATCGGCCACCTGCACGGCCAGCGGCTCCCGCCCCTCCCGCTCGATGGCGAACGGCAGATCATCGTCAACCAGGCGATTCCCCCGCAAGTGGCCTCCTGATATCTCGGCGAACAGTAGATATCAGGATGCCACTCGACACCTCAGCACCTGCGAGCCGACGGCAGCCACGAATGAACCCAACAGCACGAGGCCACAAGTGGTCTGCGAATCTTCCGAAGAATTGGCTATTCAACAATGCCAATTCCCCGCCGAAACTGGTCATATGAGTGAGACAGCGACGACCCGGACCTCATTGTCACCCACCCCGCGCAGCAGCCTCACCCGGTCCAAGGAGCGGGGCAGCACCGACCGCGCCGACCTGGACGCCATTCTCGACACCGGCCTGCTCTGCCACCTCGGCGTCCTGCTGCACGGCGCCCCGGTGGTCATTCCCACCATCTACGGCCGCGACGGCGACACCCTCTACCTGCACGGCTCCACCGGCGCCGGCAACCTGCGCGCCGCCATGACCGGCGACGTCTCCCTGACCGTCACCCACGTCGACGGCATCGTCTACGCCCGCTCCGCCATGCACTTCTCCATGAACTACCGATCGGCCGTAATCCACGCCCGGCCAACCGAACTCACCGACCCGGAAGAACGCATGCACGCCCTCCGCGTCATCGTCGACCAGGCCGCCCCCGGCGCGTGGGACTCGGTGCGCTCTCCCGACAAGAAGGAGATGGCCGCGACCCTGGTCCTGGCCGTCGACCTCACCGAAGCCTCGGTCAAGATCCGCACCGGCGGCCCCCGCGACACCCCCGAGGACATCGCTACCGGCGGCGTCTGGGCAGGCGTCCTCCCCCTCCGCCAGGTCTTCGACGCCCCGATTCCCGCCGCCGATCTGGAAGCGGGAGTGGAGATTCCGGCGCACGTACTGGACCGCTGCACCGAGACGGCGGCGGTCTAGCCCCGCTATTTCAGCAGGCGGGACATGCGGCGGTCGGCGAGGATCTTGCCGGAGGTCTGGCAGGTGGGGCAGTACTGGAAGGACTTGTCGGCGTAGGAGACTTCGCGGACGGTGTCGCCGCAGACCGGGCAGGGGAGGCCGGTGCGGGCGTGGACCTGGAAGCCGGAGCGTTTCTCGCCCTTGAGGCGGGCGGCGTCCTGGCCTACCGAGCGCAGGATGGCGTCGGAGAGGGTGGCGCGCATGGCGGAGTAGAGGGCGGCCAGCTGCCGGGGGTTGAGCGTGCCGGAGTTGGCGAAGGGGGAAATCTTTGCGGTGTGCAGGATTTCGTCGGAGTAGGCGTTGCCGATGCCCGCCATGAGGGTTTGGTCGGTGAGGGCGTTCTTGACCCGTTGGGAGGTGCCGCCGAGGATCTCGGCGAATTCGGGTTCGCTCACCGCGAGGGCATCCGGTCCCAGGCGGGCGATGCCGGGCACCGAGAGCGGGTCGGCCGTAATCCATACGGCCAGCCGTTTCTTGGTGCCCGCCTCGGTGAGATCGAAGGCGGGAGTGGCCCCTTCGGGGGTGAAGAAGTGCACACGCAGGGCGAGCGGGCCTTTGCCGGGCTTGGGTGGATTGGCTCCCGGTTCGTCGATCCACCGCAGCCAGCCGCCCCGGGACAGGTGGGTGATCAACCACAGCCCGTCGCAATCCATTCCGAGGTGCTTGCCCCAGTGCCCCACCCCGGTGACATCGCGCCCCGACAGCGCCGTCACCGGCGGATCGAAGGTCTTGAGCACGCTCAGCGCGGCCACGTCAACCCGGCCGACCACCGCCCCCACCGCATGCTCGGCCAGAAACTGCTCGAGCGCCACTATCTCCGGTAGTTCGGGCAACGGATCTCCTCCAATCCCCGAGGCATCTCCGGGTCTGCCGACCCGGATGATCGTCTCCCACCCTAGCCGTCCCCGCCGACACCCCCGGGATTCAGCGCGGCCAGCGGTTCGCCCTCAGTCGCGGAACTGCTGACGCAGCAGGTAGCGCTGGACCTTGCCGCTCGGGGTCTTGGGGAGTTCGGGGACGTAGTGGATGCGGCGGGGGTAGACGTGGGCGGCCAGTTTCCGTTTGACCAGGTGCTGGAGGTCGGTGGTGAGGGTGTCGTCGGGGTCGATTCCGGGGGTGGCGACCGCGACCGCGATGAGCACCTCGCCGCGCAGTTCGTCGGGGACGCCGATGACCGCGGCCTCGGAGATCGAATCGTGCTCGGTGAGGACGCTTTCCACCTCGAAGGGGCCGATACGGTAGCCCGCCATCAGGATGACGTCGTCGTCACGCGAAGCGAACGTGAGGTAGCCGTCGGCGTCGCGGGAGGCGACGTCGCCGGTGAGGTACCACCGGCCGTCGGCGGTGAACCGGGCGGCGCTGGCCTCGGGGGCGTCGCGGTACTCACGGAACAGCAGCAGTGGACTGGAGGTCGCGATGGCCACCCGGCCGGGCTGCCCGACCGGCGCCGGCTCGTCGGAGTCCAGGCCGAGGATCTCGACGGTGTAGCCGGGCATGGGGTGGCCCATGGACCCGATCTTGATGTCGGCCACCAGGTCGGGGTGCCAGGCGTTGACGACGGTCATGCCGGTCTCGGTCTGCCCGTAGTGGTCGCGGATCTCCAGTCCCAGTACCTGTTTCGACCAGGTGATGACGTCGGGGGTGAGCGGCTCTCCGGCCGAGGACAGGCGGCGCAACCGCACGCCGTCGGGCACGGGGCTGTTGCGCAGCGCGCGGTACACCGTGGGCGCGGCGGCGAAGTTGGTGACGCCGAAGTGGTCCAGCACCCGCCAGGTGAGGGCCGGGTCGAAGGCCGAGCAGACCAGCATGCTGCGTCTGCCGGTCGCCATGGGCGCGAGGATGGCGATGTAGAGCCCGTACGCCCAGCCGGGGTCGGCGATGTTCCAGAACACGTCGCCGTCGGCGTAGTCGATGCCGTATTCGAGGTACATGACCACCCCGGCCATGCCGCCCAGCCGCATCGGGACGGCCTTGGGTTTGCCGGTGGTGCCGGAGGTGAACAGTTCCACGAGTACGCCGTCACCGCCGATGGCCACGGATTCCGGTGCGGGCCCGGTGTTCTCGAGCAGATCGGCGAAGGCGACGTCGTCGCCTTCGGGCACGCCCGTGGTGATGACCCGCCAGTCGCGTTCGGCCGGGAGCTCCGCGCTCGGCGCGAGTTTGGCCCGCTGGTCGCCGTCGGTGATGACGAATGTGGTGCCGTTCCCGGTGACGCGCAGAGCGATCGCGCCGGGAGCGAAGGCGGTGAACAGCGGCACGTGCACGGCCCCGAGTCGCCAGACGGCCAGCAGGGCGATCACCAATTCCTGCGATTTGCCCATCAGGGTGGCGACCCGATCACCTTCCGCCACACCGAGTTCCGCGAGCGCCGCGGCGGCTCGCCGGGACTTCTCGCGCAGTTCACCGAACGTCACGTCGACACTCGACAGGTCCGGCTGCACGAAGGTGAACGCCACCGCGTCGCCGGGATGCCGGTCGCACAGCAGCTCGGCCGCACAGGCGTCGGCGGCCCCGTACTCGTCACGTAGTTCCAGGGCCCGCTGGATCGGGGTCGTCATGCCGTACCTCCACACGCGAGGGGGTCCCAGCCCGTTGTCCAACCCCGGACTGTGACCCCCGCTACACCGTCGCTCCGACTATTGACGCTCCGCCAGTAAGAGTCAACAGCCGCGCCGGATCCGTCAGAGGGAGCGGCGCAGGAGGTAGATGTCCATGATCCAGCCCTTGGCCTCCCGCAGCGCCGCGCGGCGGCGGGTGATGCGGGATTCGACGACCCGCAGCGGGCCTTCGATGACGACCTCGTCGGGCATGCCGAGGTAGGCGCCCCACCAGATGTAGATGTCGTCGCCGGGCAGCTGGGTGAACGAGCATTCGCCGTCGAGCATGACCAGGGTGGATTGACCGTCGGCCAGCCCCTTGTCCCGCAGTCGGCGGCCGGTGGTGATGTGGAGGGGTTCGCCGATCTCGTGCAGGACGGTGCGGTGGGCCGCGGCGAGGGCCTGCACGCTGGTGATGCCGGGAATGACCTCGTAGTCGAATTGGATGCGGCCACGGTCGAGGACGCGTTCGACGATGCGCAGCGTGCTGTCGTAGAGGGACGGGTCGCCCCAGACGAGAATGCCGCCGACGCCCTCGGTTCCGGCGAAGGCCTGTTCCAGGAGTTCGGCGCGCGCCTCGTGCCAGTCGGCGACCACGCCCTGGTAGGCGGCATCGGCGCCACGCGCGGGCACGCTGCGATCGCGCGGCGGGTCGGTGATCTCCACGACCGTGTGCGGATGCTGGACGTGTTCGGCCAGGATCGCCGCGCGCACGTCCGTGAGCTCCTGTTTCTCGGCTCCCTTGCCGATGAGGAAGAACACGTCCACCTGGCGCATCGCCTTGACGGCCTGCACCGTCACCTGGTCCGGGTCCCCCGCCCCGATTCCGATCACAAACAACTTTCGCACGGTGCGTAAGCTTGCCAGGCGTGGAGAGCGCCCGAGATACCCAGTACGAGGACCTGCTCCGACTGGTGCTGGAGTCCGGCACCCCGAAGGCGGATCGCACCGGCACCGGCACCCGCAGCATCTTCGGGCATCAGCTGCGCTACGACCTGTCGCAGGGCTTCCCGCTGATCACCACCAAGAAGGTGCATCTCAAGTCGATCGTCTACGAGTTGCTGTGGTTCCTGCGCGGCGACTCGAACGTGAGCTGGCTGCGCGAGCACGGCGTCACCATCTGGGACGAATGGGCCGACAAGCAGGGCGAATTGGGCCCGGTCTACGGCGTGCAGTGGCGGTCGTGGCCGAGCCCGGACGGCACCCACATCGACCAGATCTCGCAGGTGCTGCAGACGCTGCGCACCGACCCGGACTCGCGCCGCATTATCGTGTCGGCCTGGAACGTGGCCGAGCTGGACAAGATGGCCCTGGCCCCCTGCCACGCGTTCTTCCAGTTCTACGTGGCCGACGGCAAGCTGTCGTGCCAGCTGTATCAGCGCAGCGCGGACCTGTTCCTGGGCGTGCCGTTCAATATCGCCAGCTACGCGCTGCTGACCCTGATGGTGGCGCAGCAGACCGAACTGCAGCCCGGCGAGTTCATCTGGACCGGCGGCGACGTCCACATCTACGACAATCACGTGGAGCAGGTGCGCGAGCAGCTGACCCGTGAGCCGTACCCGTTCCCGGCATTGCACCTGCGTCCCGCTCCCTCGCTGTTCGACTACGAATACGAGGACGTGGAAATCGAGGGCTACCAGCATCATCCGGCCATCAAGGCGCCGGTGGCGGTGTGAGCAGAACCGTCGGCCTGATCTGGGCGCAGACGACGCGGGGAATCATCGGGCGGGACAACACGATTCCGTGGCGGGTGCCCGAGGACATGGCGCATTTCAAGGACGTCACCTTCGGTCATCCGGTGGTGATGGGCCGCAAGACCTGGGATTCGCTGCCCGCGCGTTTCCGTCCGCTGGACGGCCGCCGCAATATCGTCGTGACCCGGCAGCCGGAGTGGGCGGTGGACGGCGCGGAGCGCGCGGGTTCGCTGGCCGAGGCGCTGGAGATGACCGGCGACAAGTCGGTGTGGATCATGGGCGGCGGTGAGATCTACCGAGCGGCAATGCCTTTCGCGACCGAGCTGATGGTCACCGAGATCGACGCGGACATCGACGGCGACACTGTCGCGCCGGCGATCGACCGGCAGTGGCGGGCCGAGGCGGCCGATTGGCGTGAGTCGTCGACGGGTCTGCGCTATCGATTCCGTCGTTATACCCGCCCGCGCGGATAACGGTCGGATTCCTCGTCCGGCAATTCCCGCACACACCGCGTCGAAACCGCCGAGCGCCCCGGGTGTGTCCGGCATACTCAGCGATACTCCGGCGAAAGGCAGTCCATGGACAAGAAGTCGCTGACCGCGGTTGCTCGCCAGCAGCTGAAGCTGGCCGCCACGGCCTCGAGCGGGCGTAGTTCGTCGACGATCTACGGCGGCCACGCGCATTCGCTGCGGCAGACGGTGATCGCGTTGACGGCCGGACAGACACTGGCCGAGCACGAGAATCCGGGCGAGGCGACGCTCATGGTGATCAGCGGGGTGCTGGTGCTGATCAGCGGCGCCAACGAGTGGAAGGGCTCGGCCGGCGATCTGATCGTGATCCCGAATGCCCGGCACAGTGTGAAAGCCATCGATGACGTGGCGTTTCTGCTGACCGTGGCCAAGTAGGGCGCCCCGACACGGACGGACCGGACCGTTCGGCGGTGGAGGGCAGGGCCTAGGCTGGTGCTCATGCGTGAGCCACAGCCGATCATCGACCCGCTCACCCCGGCCGCACTCTTCCTCGTGGTGACCATCGACGAGGGAGGCGAGGCGGTGACGCGGGATTTGCTCGCCGATCTGCCCGGGTTGCGCCGCTCCGTCGGTTTCCGACTGCCGGGTTCGGGCCTGGCCTGCATCACCAGCATCGGGTCCGCGGCCTGGGACCGTCTGTTCGCCGGGCCGAAACCCGCACAGCTGCACGAGTTTCCGGGTTACGTCGGGGAGCAGCACCAGGCCCCGGTCACGCCGGGTGACCTGCTGTTCCATATCCGGGCCGAGGTCCAGGACGCCTGTTTCGAATTGGCGATGAAGCTCGCCGAACGGCTCGCGGGGGCGGGCACGATCGTGGATCAGACGGTGGGTTTCCGCTATTTCGAACAGCGCGATCTGCTCGGTTTCGTGGACGGCACCGAGAATCCGGAGGGCCAGCTCGCGGTGACCGCCGCGCTGGTGGGTGACGAGGACCCCGAATTCGCCGGTGGCAGTTACGTGATCGTGCAGAAGTACCTCCACGATATGGCCGCCTGGAAGGCGCTCTCAACCACCGAGCAGGAAAGGGTCATCGGGCGAACCAAACTCGACGACTTCGAGCTCTCCGAGGACGATCAGCCCGCGGATTCCCATGTGGCCGTGAATGATCAGGACGTCTCCGGCAATATCGTGCGCGCCAATATGCCGTTCGGCTCGGTCCAGGACGGCGAATACGGCACGTACTACATCGCCTACGCCGACGATCCGGCGGTGCCGGAAGCCATGCTGACCCGCATGTTCCTGGGCAGCGACGAGGCGGCGTACGACCGCATCCTGGATTTCTCCACCGCCATCACCGGCACCTCGTTCTTCGCCCCGCACGCGGCGTTCTTCGACGCTCTTCCCGACGCGCCCGCGCCGGTGGCGGCCGCGGTCGCCGCGCCGGAATCCAATGGCGCGGGATCCCCTGACGGGTCGCTGGGAATCGGGACGCTGCGAAATCGTTGAGTAGCTACGAAATCGTCGAACCGACAAGGAGCTGACGTATGAACAACCTGCATCGCGAACTGGCGCCGATCACCTCGGAGGCATGGAAGGCCATCGAGGAGGAGGCGACGCGAACCTTCAAGCGGCACATCGCGGGTCGCCGCGTGGTCGATCTGTCGGGACCGCACGGTGTCGACTATTCCGCGGTCGGTACGGGCCGCACCACGGCGATCGAATCCCCGGGCGACGGGGTACAGGCGCGGCAGCGCGCGGTGGTGCCGCTGATCGAGTTGCGGGTGCCGTTCACGCTCTCGCGCACCGAGCTCGACAATGTGGAACGCGGAGCCCAGGACGCCGACCTGGACCCGGTGAAGGCGGCCGCCAAGAAGATCGCGTTCGCGGAGGACCGCGCGATCTTCGAGGGCTATCCGGCGGCGGAGATCCAGGGCATCCGGGCCGCCACCTCGTGCGAGCCGGTGAAGCTGCCCGGTGACGCGCGCCTGGCGCCCGAAGCGGTCGCGCAGGCCCTGAGCAAGCTGCGGCTGGCCGGTGTGGACGGCCCGTATTCGGTGCTGTTGTCGGCAGACCTGTACACCGCGGTCAGCGAGACCTCCGATCACGGTCACCCGATCCGCACGCACATCGAGCGGCTCATCGACGGCGAGATCATCTGGGCGCCGGCCATCGACGGCGCGTTCGTACTGTCCACGCGCGGTGGCGATTTCGATCTGCAGCTGGGCCAGGACCTGTCGATCGGCTATCTGTCCCACGACGCGGAGACGGTGCAGCTGTACTTCCAGGAGAGCCTGACGTTCCTGGTGTACACGGCCGAGGCGGCGGTCGCGCTCGAAGCGTGATCAGGTGATGCGGAAGCGGTTTCGATACTCCGTCGGCGTCGTGTCCAGCGTGCGCCGGAAGGCCCGGGTGAGGGTGTCGGTGGTGTTGAAGCCGCTCAGCGTCGCCACCCGTTCCAGGGTGTGATCGGTCGTCTCGAGCTGGTTGCGCGCGAATTCCACGCGCGCGGACTCGATGTAGGCGGCCGGGGTGGTGCCGAGGTCGGTCTTGAAGACGCGGGTCAGCTGCCGTTCGCTGACATGCGCCTCGGCGGCGAGGTCGGCGACGGTGAGCTGGTCGCCGAGGTGGCGGGTGATGTAGTGCCGCAGGTCGTCGATGCGCCGCGTGGTCGAGATGGGTTCGAGTGACACGCTGAACTGGCTCTGCCCGCTGGGCCTTTTCAGGAACATGACCAGCTGCCGGGCCACCCGCAGTGCGAGGGCGTCGCCGAAGTCGTCGGCGACCAGGGCGAGCGCCAGGTCGAGGCAGGCGGTGAGTCCCGCTCCGGTCCAGACGTTCTCGTCGCGGATGAAGATCGGGTCGGCGTCGACCTCGACGGCCGGGTGCTCGGCGGCGAGCTGGGTGGCGGTGGACCAGTGCGTGGTGGCGCGTCTGCCGTCCAGGAGTCCGGCGTCGGCGAGGATGTGCGCGCCCACGCACACCGAGGCGACCCGCCGGGTCTGTCCGGCGAGTCTGCGCACCCACTCGACCACGGCCGGGTCGCTGAGCGCCCGAACCCGGCCGTCCGCGTCCACGTCGACGGCGCCGGGCACGACCAGGGTGTCGATACCGCGGTCGCCGATCTCGGCGAAGGTGATGTCGGGCAGCACCCGCACGCCCGCGGAGGTGGTCACCGGGTCGAGGGTCTCCGCGGCGAGCGCGACGCGATATCCGGTCTCCCCGTTCATCTCTCGCCCCAGCAGCGCGAAGACCTCGGGTGGTCCGGTCACGTCGAGCAGGTCGACGCGGTCGAACAGCACGATGACCACGAATCGTTCGATGGTGCCCACGGTCCTCCGTCCGCCCGATCCGGCAATGTCCGGATTTGCAGGTTACATGACATTTCCGACACGCCCGCGGGCTCATAGCGTGGACGACGTCCCCCGCACCAGGCGGCGCGGACGACACACGACCGGAGGAATTCCCATGTCCGCCCAGACCCTGCGCGACCTCAGCGGCTTCGATCAGACCCCCGCCACCCTGCCCGACGCCACCCTGATCCTGGTCGACTACCAGAACACCTATACCCGCGGCGTGATGGAGCTGACCGGCTGGGAACCCGCCCTCGACGCCGCCGCCGATCTGCTGGCCCGGGCCCGGGCCGCCGGTGCGGCGGTCATCCACATCGTGAACGACGGCGGTCCGGGCACGCCCTACGACATCACCGACGAGATCGGCCGCATCCATCCCCGGGTGGCCCCGATCGACGGCGAACCCGTTGTCGTGAAGACGGTTCCGAACGCCTTCGTCGGCACGGACCTGGCCGCGCACGTGGACGCGGCAGGCCACGAGAACGTCGTGATCGCCGGTTTCATGACCCACATGTGCGTCACCTTCACCACCGAGGGCGCGTTCCTGCGCGGCAATCGCCCCACGGTCGTGGCCGACGCGTCCGCCACCCGTCCCCTGCGGTCGGCCGCCGGTGAGGTCGGCGCCGCCCAGTTGCACGAGAGCGCGCTGGCCACCATCGCCGACCTCTACGGTGTCGTGGTCGCCTCCGGCTCCGAGCTGAATTGACCGCCCCTCGGGTCAGGGCTGGCGGGGCATCGCGCGGCTGGTGTGCAGGTAGCGCGTCCCGGCGTGCCCGTCACCGTTGATCAGGCCGTAGACGGTGTGGCGGCCGCGGATCGGGTGGGCGGCGATGAGCGCGTCGGGCCGCAGGTGCAGCACTTCGATGCGGTCGGGGACCGCGACCAAGGCGGCCTCCGCGGTGAGGGGTTTGGTGGAGAGCCAGGCGCGTCCGTCGGGGTCCACGTCGATGGCGTGCTCGTACATGGCGGAGCGGTAGCGGCCGCTGACGTGCGCGGCATCGACCGGTTCGGGGCGGGCCGGGGGCACCGGGCGGGCGGGCAGCCGGATGCCCGCGTGTTCCCACAGCAGGTCCTCGACCAGGTCCCGATAGAGCGCGAACGCGCTTCCGCCATTGGCCAGCAAGGCGATCGCGACGCCGGGGGCGGGCGCGATGCGCAGGAAGGCGTTCTGGCCGAGGGTGCTGCCGTCGTGCCCGAACAGCCCCGACGCGGCGTCGAACAGCTGCCAGCCCAGTCCCCAGTGGGTGCCGTAGCCGATATCGGGCACCTCGATGTGCGGCCGGGTCATGTCCCGGACCGCGGATTCCGGGAGCACGGCGGTTCCGTCCGGGGCGCGCCCGCCGGACAGGTGCAGCCGGGCGAATCCCAGCAGGTCGCGCGCGGACATGGCCAGCCGGGCTCCGGCCGGGGCGTTGGAGGCCGGGAGCGCCCACACCGGCGCGGGCAGCGGACCGGTCCCGGGCTCGAATCCGGTGTGCCCGACCGCGGCCCGGAACAGGATGGCCTCGTCGGCGTCGGTGGCCACCCGGGTCAGTCCGAGCGGGGTCACCAGCCGTTCCCGCAGCAGCGTGTCGAAGGGCTTGCCGCGCAACACTTCCAGGATGCGGCCGAGCAGCACGTACCCGCTGTTGCAGTAGGAGAACATGGCGCCGGGCCGGTGCACCTGCCCGGCGTCGGCGATGGCGGGCACGAAGTTGGCGACCGCGTCCGCGCCGCGCCCGGTGTCGAGGAACAGGTCACCGTCGATGCCGGAGGTGTGACCGAGCAGCTGCCGGACGGTGATGGCGGCGGCCGCGGCCGCGTCGCGCACCCGGAATTCGGGCAGGTAGCGCCGGACCGGGGCGTCGAGGTCGAGCAGGCCCTCGACGACGGCCTGCATGATCAGGGTCGCGGTCCACGGCTTGGTGATCGAGCCGATCTGGAACACCGAATCCGTGGTCGCCGCAACACCGGTCGCGGTGTTGAGGACCCCGGCGGCCGCGTCGGTGATCCGGCCGCCGGACAGGACCGCGACCTGCGCGCCGGGTACCCCGTACTCCTCGATCAGGTCGCCCAACCGGCGTTCGAGATCGACGGCTGGCACCATGGGTCGCTCCTTCGGGTAATGCTGACCCACACCGCCGGAGGCGGTAGGAGTGGGCACCGTAGGTTAGGTCGGCGACGGCGCCGGTGTCGAGATCGCCGGGCAGCCGGGACCGGGGACGGGTACGGTGACGCGCAGTCGGTTGCGGGAGGCGATGAGCGATGGTGCGGGCGGGCGTGGTGCCGGGACGCCGGATTGCCGGTTACGCGGCGGCGGGCGTGTTCCTGGTCGCGGTGGTCTGCGCCGGGACGATCGGGGTCTTCGGGCTGAATCGGGTGTTCACGGGGTTGTTCTTCGGGGCGGCCGCCGCGGTGGGGCTGTTGATCCTGCTGTTCGGGCGGGACGGGGTGGAACTGACCGAGGCGGCGATCGTGCGCCGGACGCCGTGGGGCACCTCGACGGTGGCGTGGGATCGGGTGGTGGCGGCGCGGTTCGCGCTCGACGAGCACGGCCGCTGGACGCTGGCGCTGGACCTGACCGACGGCGACGAGCCGCATCGGGAGCTGGTGCTGCTGTCCATCCCGCCGGTGCACCGCCCGGTGGCCGGCGCCTACGACCAGCGCAAGCGCGAGCAGGTCACCGAGATCCGAACCATGTTGCGGCAGCGCCGGATTCCGGTGACCATCCTGCCGGAGATCGCCGAGGCGTTGCAGGAGCACTGGAAGATCGCCCCGCCCACGCGGTGATCGCCGGCGAGCCCGCATCGGCGCCCGGTTAGGGTGGGTGCCGTGATTCGTACCGCGGCACTGGCGCACATCCGGGACCGCCGCATGCTGCAGACCCGGTCCGACGGCAAGACCGTCTTCTACATGGCGGGCGGCAAGATCGATCCGGGCGAGACCCCGGAGATGGCCCTGCACAGGGAGATTCACGAGGAGCTCGGGGTCGGCACGGCCGGGGTGAGCGAGCTGGGCGTGTTCGAAGCCGAGGCGTACGGGCACGCGCCGGGCACCCGCCTGCACATGACCTGCTTCCTGGGCGAGCTCACCGAGGAGCCGCGGCCCTCGGGCGAGATCGCCGAACTGCGCTGGTTCACCCTCGCCGAGTACGCCGCCATGGACGAGGTCGCTCCCGGTTCGCTGCTGGTCTTCCAGCACCTGCACGCCCTCGGTCTGATCGACTGATCCGGGAACCGTTGTGACGCGACCGAAGACGTCAGCCCGATCGTCCGGCCGGTGCCGGGACGGTCAGCTGCTCTCACCGTCCCCGGTGCCGTCGGACAATGCCCGCGAGTCGTCGGGCGGCACGTTGTCGACGGTCCCCGAGTAGGGCCGGTTCGGGATGCGGGTGGCCGCGGCCAGGCCCACCAGCAGGAACAGCGCGGCGGCCAGCAGGGTGGTGCGGGTGGAGTCGGTGAAGGCCCGGCTCAGCGCGTCCGCGATGGCCGCGCCGCCTCCGTGCTCGCGCACCCCGGGGATGGCGCCACCCGCGGATTCCCGGGTGGCGGTGGCGAGGGTGTCGGCGACGTTCGGCGGCAGATCCTTGACCGCCGAGAGGCGGCTCGGCAGATCGTGCGCCAGTGCCGCGGACAGCAACGCACCGACGACCGCGGTACCGAAGGCCGAACCGACCTGCCGCACCGTGCTCTGGGTGGCCGAGCCCTGACCTGAATTGCGCGGCGGCACATCGGCGAGCACCGTCCCGGTCAATTGGGCGGAGGCCATGCCGAGTCCGATGCCGTACCCGATCAGCAGCACGGCCAGCCACCAGCCGGAGATGTGCGGGGTGACGAACAGCGCGGCCAGGGCCACCGCGACGACCTCGAAGGCGAGGCCCAGCTGCACCACCCGCACCGGCCCGTAGCGCCGCACCAGCCCTTCGGCGATCCCCGCGGCCAGGAACGCCCCGACGGCCATGGCGGCCAGGACGTAGCCCGCGCCGAGGGTGGACAGCCCGAGCACGTTCACCATGAACAGCGGCAGCACGAACAGCAGGCCGAATTCGCCCAGCGCCACCAGGAACGCGGTGATATTGCCCCAGCGGAAGCTGGGGATCCGGAACAGCGCGGGATCCAGCAGCGCGGAGCGTCCGATCAGATGGCGATGCTGTTCCCACTTCACGAACAGGTACAGCGCCAGCACGCCCAGCACCAGCAGCACCGGGATCGGTGAGAGGGGCGCGCTGACCGGCCATTTCCATCCGGCGATCGGGAACTCCCGCAGCGGTTTCCACCAGCCGTAGGTCTGGCCCTCGATGAGCGCGAACACCAGCAGCGCGAAACCCATTGCGCTGAGCAGGAATCCGTCCACGTCCAGGCCGGGCGCGTTCTTGCCGGTGCGGGTCTCGGGCACGAACAGCACCAGCCCGATCAGCACCACGATGCCCAGCGGGATGTTCACCAGGAAGATCCAGGGCCAGGTGAAGTAGGTGGTGAGCCAACCGCCGAGCAGCGGCCCGATGGCGGCGACACCGGAGATGACCGAGCCCCACACGGCGAAGGCGATGGCCCGGTCGCGGCCGCGGAACAGCGCGTTCACGGTGGCCAGCGTGCCGGGCATGACGCCCGCCGCGCCGATGCCCTGGATGACGCGTCCGAGGATGAGGGGTCCCGCGCTGTGCGCCCGCGCGGCGAGCAGACTGCCGAGCAGGAAGACGATGACGCCGGCGGCGAACATGGTGCGCCGTCCGAGCCGGTCGCCGAGTCGGCCGCTGGTGATCAGCAGCGCGGCCAGGACCACCGCGTAGATGCTGTTGATCCATTGCGCCTGAGTGAAATTCAGCCCGAGCTCGTCGATGAGGACCGGCAGTGAGACCGAGACGATGGTGCCGTCGAGCACCACCATGCCCAGGCCCAGCGCCAAGACTCCGAGGGTGATCCATTTCCTGCGCCCCAGATCGGGCCGAGTTTCCGTCATCCGTCGCTCCCGCCGCTGAACAGTTGTCCGTGGACGCCGATGTTTCAGTTAGCCATCTATGCGCGAAATGTCCGTTGATCAGTGTAGGCCGAGGTCATTGGACAGCCGAACATTAGCCGGTCGGAAAGGGGAAACAGTGCATGCCGGAATCGGATAACTTGGAAATCGTGTCGATGATGAAGGGTTCCAACGTTCCGGTGGCGGCCTCCGAAGTTCGGATCGAACTGGGCTGGGAATCGGGACCCGGGGTCCCCGACGCCGACGCCTCCGCGCTGCTGCTGGCCGGTGGGCGGGTCCGCTCGGACGCCGATTTCGTGTTCTACAACCAGCCCGCGCACGCCTCCGGCGCCGTGCACCACCGGGGCAAGCAGCCCGGACCCGTGGTGGTCGACGCGCTGTCGGTGGATCTGCCGCGCGTGGAGCCGCAGATCGACAGCATCGTGCTGGCCGCCTCCGCGGACGGCGGCACCTTCGCCCAATTCCGGGGCCTGCACGTGCGTTTGGTGGATGCCCGCGGGGTGGAGCTGGCCCGGTTCGACAGCGCCGACGCCACCTCCGAGACCGCGTTCGTGCTGGGTGAGCTGTACCGCCGCGACGGGGGCTGGAAGTTCCGCGCGGTCGGCCAGGGCTACGCCTCCGGACTCGCCGGACTCGCAACCGATTACGGCATCACCGTCGACGACGCGCCCGCCCCGCAGCCGATTCCGCCGCAGCCGCTCGCTTCCCCGCAACCGTTCACGCCGCAGCAGTTCGCGCCGCCACCGCCGCCGCAACCGTTCACGCCGCCGCCCGCGCAGCAGCAGTTCGCACCCCCGCCCGCACCGCAGCAATTCGCACCCGCGCCGCCACCGCAGCAATTCGCACCCCCACCGCCGCCACAACAGTTCGCGCCAGCGCCGCCGCCACCGCAGTTCGCTCCCGGGCAGCCGCCCGCGCCCGCGCCGCGGGTGAACCTGGCCAAGATCTCGCTGACCAAGGAGGCCCCCGCGGTCTCGCTGACCAAGGCGGGCGCGACCGGCGGCATCATGCGGGTCAACCTGAACTGGTCGGTCCCGAGTTCGGGCGGTCTGTTCGGGCGCAAACGCGCGCAGGGCGGCCTGGATCTGGACCTGTGCGCCTTCTGGGAGCTGACGGACGGTTCGCGCGGCTGTGTCAGCGCGCTGGACACGTTCGGCAATCTCACCAAGCCGCCGTTCATCGCGCTGGATCAGGACGACCGCACCGGCGGCAGCGCGGCGGGTGAGAACCTGGCCATCAATCTGGACCAGACCGCGGCCTTCCGCCGCATCCTGGTGTTCGCCTCGATCTACGAGGGCGCCCAGGATTTCCGTGGCGTGCACGCCACCGCGACCCTGTTCCCGCGCGACGCCCCGCCGATCGAGATGGAAGTGGGCGGCTGCCAGGACGATTCGCGCGAGATGGTGCTGGCGCTGATCGAGAACATCGGCGGCGAGCTGGTGGTGCGCCGCGAGGGCCGGTTCATCCGACCGCCGGAGGGCCGCAAGTTCTGGGGCAAGATGGCGGTCGACCAGGCCTACGGCTGGGGCCTGAAGTGGGGCACCTCCAAGGGCAAGTCCTGAGCCGACCGGCTCAGTTCGACGGCGCCCGGTGCACCGCCGGGCGCAGTTCGCGCGCCAATTCGAGTGCGGCGAGCCGGTTCTCGGCGAGCGGGCCGGTCCAGCAGAGCAGCCGCAGGATGGCGTCGGGGATGAGTTGTTCGGCGTACTCGGGCGCCGCGCCCTCGTCGGAGCGCATATTGATCACCGATTCGACCAGCCGGAACGGCAGTCGTTCGGCGCCGGCGACCGCGCCCGTCCCGGCCTCGGCGATGACGGCGGCGGCCAGGGTCTCGTAATGGCCGCGCAGTTCGTCGCGGCGTTCGCGGAAGCGGGCGAAGCGTTCGCTGCGCAGCTCGGGTAGCAGGTACAGCGCGCCGAGGTTCCAGCGGCCGGCGCACAACTGACTGACGTCGAACCAGGCCAGCGCGTAGAGCCGCACGGCAGCGGGTTCGGGACGTTCGGCGAGGGTGCCCGCCAATTCCAGTGGTGCGGTGACCGTTTCGGCGAGCAGCGCGTCGAGGATGTCGTCCTTGGCGGCGAAGTGGTGGTACAGCGAGGCCTGCCGGATGCCGACGGCGTCGGCGACCGCCCGGGTGGAGGTGTTTCCGTACCCGTGGCTGGTGAACAATTCGGCGGCGGCGTCGAGGATTTCGGCGCGTGGCGTCTGGCCCGCGCGCCGACGCGGTTCGAGCCTGGGCCGGCCGGGTCCGAGTTGGGTCACCTTTTCATTCTGTCCTACCGTCGCCGCGACCTGGCAGGTGAGGTTCCTGTCATTTGATAGAAATACCGGCAACGCAGAAGTTACGGCGGGCCACACACCCGATACATCGGCGTCACCGGAGCGGCGATCGCGAATGGAAACCTTTCAATCGATAGATATTCGCCTCGGGAAAGACTCACCGCCCATGGTTGCCTCCGCCGAAGCCCTCACCCCGGGCTCTCCGACCGGTCCCGATACCAGCGCCGACAGCACCGATCTGGCGCGTTTCGGCTATCAGCCGGTGCTGCACCGCAAGCTCGGCCGCTACGCCTCCTTCGCGGCCGGCTTCTCCTTCGTCTCCATCCTGACCACGATCTTCCAATTCTTCGGTTTCGGGTACTCCTTCGGAGGCGCGGCCTTCTTCTGGACCTGGCCGATCGTCTTCGCCGGCCAGTTCCTGGTGGCGTTGAACTTCGCGGAACTGGCCGCCCGCTACCCGATCTCGGGCTGCATCTATCAGTGGTCGCGTCGTCTGGCCGGGGAGGTGGTGGGCTGGTTCGCGGGCTGGATGATGATCATCGCGCAGATCGTGACCGCCGCGGCCGCCGCCATCGCGTTGCAGGTGGTGCTGCCGACCATCTGGTCCGGCTTCCAGCTGATCGGCACCGACACCGCTCTCACCTCCCGCGACGGGGCCTCGAACGCGGTGCTGCTGGGCAGCGCGCTGCTGGCGCTCACCACGCTGATCAATGTGATCGGCATCGACTGGATGGCGCGGATCAACTCGCTCGGCGTCACCATCGAGATCATCGGCGTGCTCGCGGTGATCGCGGTCTTCTTCACCCACACCGATCGTGGCCCGGGCGTGGTCACCCACACCGATCAGGCGGCGGCAGGGCCCTATTGGGCCGCGTTCCTGGCCTCGGGGCTGATGGCCGCCTACGTGATGGTCGGATTCGACTCCGCCGGTGAGCTTTCCGAGGAGACCAAGAACCCCCGTCAGGTGGCGCCGCGCACCATCCTGTCCGCACTGGCGGTGTCGGCGCTGGGCGGCGGACTCATCCTGCTGGGCGCGCTGATGGCCGCCCCGAGCCTGACCGACGGCTCACTGGCGAGCGGCGGGCTGGCGTACGTGATCGAGGCCAAGCTGGACACCACACCCGGCAAGGTGGTGCTGGCGTGCGTGGCCTGCGCTATCACGGTGTGCACCTTGGCGATCCAGACGGCGGGCTCGCGACTGCTGTTCTCCATGGCCCGCGACGAGCGGCTCCCGTTCTCCAAGCAGCTGGCGACCGTGCACCCCCGCTTCGGCACCCCGGTGTGGCCCGCGGTGGCGATCGGCGTGCTCGGCATCGGCCTGCTGCTGCTGAACCTGGGCAACGCGGCCATCTTCGCGACCCTGGCCAGTGTCTGCATCGTCATGCTCTACCTCGCCTACCTGCTGGTGACGGTGCCGCTGCTGATGCGCCGGATCAAGGGCTGGCCCGCCGACGTGGCCGGTGACGCCGCGGGCACCGAGCTCTTCGCGCTGGGCCGCTACGGCATCGCGATCAACGCGCTGGCCGTCGTCTGGGGCGTCGCCATGGCGGTGAACCTGGCCTGGCCGCGCAGCGCCGTCTACACCCCGAACGGCGGCGGCTGGTGGATGCTCTGGGCCGCACCGCTGTTCGTCCTGGCCACACTGGGGGTGGGGGCGGTGGTGCACCGGCTGGTGACACCAGCCCGCGTACCGGACGCCGAGCCGGCCGTCCAGATCGCCTGACCCGCACGCCATCCCGATGATCTCGCCGGAACCCGACCCACGTCTGCACGGTCGCCCGGAACTGGCCATGGTGCTCGACGACCTGCTGCGCCGGGCTTACCGCCGGTGGCGCGACAGGCGCGCCGACCACGGCCGGGATTCCGGCGACCCCCGAGGAACGGAGTAGTAATGACCACAGCGAATACGACCGGAGCGCGGGATCACGCCCGCGCGCAGGCGGCGGCCGCCGCCTGCCACGGACCGAGTCTGCCCGCCGACATCGATGCCGCGACCGTCACCTTCGCCCAGCGCATTCCGGCCGGCGGCTACGCGAATGTCGTGCTGGCCCGCGGCACCCGGGTGCGGTTGTCCGACCCGGAGGGCGGGGCGTGCGCGCACGTCCTGCTGCTGCGGGCCGAATCACCGTGGGAGCGGCTGAATGTCGCGGACACGGTGAAGGTGCCGTGGCAGGCGTACCTGGGCGCCGGCCATCCGCTGCTGTCGGATCAGGGCCGGGTGCTGGCCACCGTTCTCACGGATACCTCGGGGCAGCACGACACCCTCTGCGGTCCTTCGCCCGCCGCACGCCAGGGCTTGAGGATGGCCGGGGTCAAACAAGGACTGGACCCCCGCGACATCGGTCCGACGGTGTCGTTCTTCCGGGGCGTGCGCGTGGCACCCGACGGCGCGCTGACCGTCACCGGCGGCGCGGGCGCGGGCGCGGCGGTCGACCTGCTGATCCACCTGCCGGTGACGCTGCTGATCGCCAATGCCGAACACCCCCTCGATCCCACGCCGGTGACCTCGCTCGAGGTCGTGGCCTGGGCCGCGCCCGCCGCCCTGGCCCCGGCCCCCGACTCCGACCCGGAATACCTGCGCGCGGTGGAGAACACCGAACAGGACTGGCACGCACGCACTCTGGAGGCCCGCGCATGATCATCACCACCGACCGCACCGTGGTCCTCGACGAGACCGTCCCCGCCCGCGCCCCCTGGTCGGCCGTCGTCCGGGCCGGGGAGCAGCTGGAGATCATCGACCTGCACGGCAATCAGGCCGTGGACTGCCTGCTCTACAACGCCGCCGACCACGCCGACCGCTACAGCGCCCAGGCCACCGTGACCGCGCAGCGCAATATCTTCCTCACCACCGGCAGCGTGCTGCTCACCGAGGCGGGCACCCCGCTGATGACGGTGACCGCCGACGAGGTCGGCAATCACGACACCGTGGCGGGCGCGTGCTCGCAGGAGTCCAACACCCTGCGCTACGGCCACCACACCCGCCATCAGCACGCCTGCGTGGAGAACTTCCTGGCCGAGGGCCTGAAGTGGGGGCTGGGCAAACGGGATCTGGTCTCGAACATCAACTGGTTCATGAACGTTCCGGTCGAGGCGGACGGGACGCTGGGCATCGTGGACGGCCTGTCCGCGCCCGGCAAGACCATCACCCTGCGCGCCGAGATCGACACCCTGGTGCTGGTCTCCAACTGCCCGCAGATCAACAATCCCTGCAACGGTTTCGACCCGACGCCCGTCCGCATGGTGGTGACCCGATGACGGCCGTGCTCCCCGATCTCGCCGTGACCGAGAACCCCTCCCCCGCACCGGCTTTCCGGGTCGTCCGCCCGGGCATGCAGACGACGGTGCAGGACTGGCCCGCCCGGGTCGGCTACTGGCACGTGGGAGTGCCGCCGTCGGGCCCGATGGACGATCTGTCGTTCCGGCTGGGCAATCGGGCGCTCGGGAATCCCGAGGGCGCGGCGGGTTTGGAGTGCACGCTCGGCGGCCCGGCGTTGCGCTTCGACACCGACACCTGGGTGTGTGTGACGGGCGCGCCGGTGCCGGTCACGGTGAACGGCCGCGCGGTCCGGCAGTGGCGCAGCGTGCTGGTGCCCGCGGGCGGGGTGCTGGATGTCGGCATGGTGCGCGGGCCGGGCATGCGGTGCTACGTCCTGGTGGCCGGTGGCATCGAGGTGCCCGAATACCTGGGCAGCCGTTCGACTTTCACGCTCGGCAAGTTCGGCGGCGGCACCGGGCGCGCGCTGGCGGCCGAGGACGGGTTCGAGCTCGGCCCGGCGGGCCGGGTGACGGCCGGGGTGCCCGGCGACGATCAGCCGGTGCTGACCCGGCGGTGGGAGCTGGCGGTCACCGAGGGCCCGCACGGTGCGCCGGAGTTCTTCACCCGCGCCGACTTCGACACCATCATCGGCACCGACTACGAGGTGCACTTCAACTCCGACCGGACCGGTGTCCGGCTGATCGGGCCGAAGCCGCAGTGGGCGCGCCTGGACGGCGGCGAGGCGGGCCTGCACCCCTCCAATATCCACGACACCGCGTATTCCATCGGCGCGCTGGACTTCACCGGCGACACCCCGATCCTGCTCGGCCCGGACGGCCCCAGTCTGGGCGGGTTCGTCTGCCCGGTCACCGTGGTCGCCGCCGACCGCTGGAAGCTGGGCCAGCTCACCCCGGGTGACAGCGTGCGCTTCGTGCCGGTGCGCGCCGAACGCGCGGCGTCGCTGCGGGAACTGGGAGCCGAGCGCCGCGCCGCCTGGCCGGTGGTGCTGTCCACCGGCGGTGACGGTGACGACGGCGTGCTGGCCCGCCGCGACGGCGCGGACACCGCCGTCACCTACCGCCGTGCGGGCAATGACGGCCTGCTCGTCGAATACGGCGATATGACACTGGATCTGGAGCTGCGCGCCCGCGTGCACGCCCTGCACCAGGCGCTGCTGGAACGCGCCGAACCGGGCATCACCGAGCTGACCCCGGGCGTCCGGTCACTGCAGGTGCGCAATGATCCCGATCGTCTGCCCACCCGCAAGCTGCTGGACCTGCTGGCCGAGGTGGAGGCCGACCTGCCCTCCGCCGACCGGCTGGTGGTCCCGAGCCGCACGGTGCGCCTGCCGCTGTCCTGGGACGACCCGTCCACCCGGGAGGCCATCACCCGGTACATGCACGGCGTCCGCGCCGACGCCCCGTGGTGCCCGTGGAATATCGAGTTCATCCGCCGGATGAACGGACTGGCCTCCGTGGACGAGGTTTTCGACACCGTCTTCGCCGCCGAATACCTGGTGCTGGGCCTCGGCGACGTCTACCTGGGCGCACCGGTCGCCACCCCCACCGACCCCCGGCACCGGCTGGTCACCACCAAGTACAACCCGGCCCGCACCTGGACGCCGGAGAACGCGGTCGGCATCGGCGGCGCGTACCTGTGCATCTACGGCATGGAGGGTCCCGGCGGCTACCAGTTCGTCGGCCGCACCACCCAGGTGTGGAACCACCGCTCCAGCGGGATCGGCGAAGACCCGTGGCTGCTGCGCTATTTCGACCGGATCAGCTGGTATCCGGTGAGCGCCGAGGAACTGCTCGACCTGCGCGCCGACACCGCCGCCGGGCGGGGGCGACTGCTGGCCGAGGACGGCGAGTTCCGGCTCGTCGACTACCGGAAGTTCCTGGCCGACAACGCCGCCTCCATCGCGGACTTCCGCGACCGGCAGGCCGACGCCTTCGCCGCCGAACGCAACTCCTGGCGCGAGGCGGGCGAACTCGCCGAAACGCCCTGACCTGATCCCACCACTCCGACCTGATCCGGGAGCACGAATGACGACGTGGATTCACCGCCGCGACGAGGCCGAGGTGGCCGCCGACATCGCCGCCGCCGCAGGAGTTCTGGCGGGGCTGCGACTGGCCGTCAAGGACAATGTGGACGTGGCGGGACTGCCGACCACCGCGGCCTGCCCCGACTTCGCCTACACCCCGGAGCGGGACGCGCCCGCGGTGGCGGCGCTGCGGGCGGCGGGCGCGGTCGTGGTCGGCAAGACCAATCTCGATCAGTTCGCCACCGGCCTGGTCGGTACCCGCTCGCCGTACGGGGTCGTCGAGAACACGCTCCGACCCGGATACGTCTCGGGCGGTTCGAGTTCCGGCTCGGCGGTGGCGGTGGCCACGGGCGAGGCGGACATCGCCATCGGCACCGATACCGCGGGCTCGGGACGCGTCCCCGCCGCGTTGCACGGCCTGGTCGGCATCAAGCCGACGGTGGGCGTGATCTCGACCGAGGGCGTGGTGCCCGCGTGCCGGTCCTACGACTGCGTGACGATCTTCGCCGCCGACCTGGGCCTGGCCGACCGCGCCATGGGAGTGATGGCCGCTGGTGCCGCGGGCCGCCCGTGGCCCGCCGACACCCGCCTGGCCGCTCCGCCCGAGCCCGTGGTGGCCGTCTTCGGCACGCTGCCGGACCTGGATCCGCGGTGGCACACCGCGTTCGAGCGCACCGTCGCGGCGCTGCGCGCTGCGGGCGCGACCATTGTCGAGATCGATCCGACGCCGTTCCTGGCCGCCGCGAAGCTCCTCTACGAGGGCGCGCTGGTCGCGGAACGCTACGCCGCGGTCGGGGAGTTCGTCGACGCGCATCCCGAATCCGTCGATCCCACAGTCGGTTCCATCGTCCGGGCCGCCCGCGACCTGCCCGCGCACCGGCTGGTCACCGATCTCGCCGCGCTGGAACGCCTGCGCGCCGCCGCCATGGCGAGTCTCGCGGGCGCGGACGTGCTGCTGACGCCGACCGTGCCGATCCACCCGACCATCGCCGAGGTCGCCGCCGACCCGATCGGCGTCAACTCCCGGCTGGGCACGTACACGAACTTCTGCAACCTCTTCGACCTGTGCGCGGTGGCGGTCCCCACCGAGGAGCCGCACTTCGGGGTGACGGTGCTGGCCCGCGCGTTCGAGGACGCCGTCGCGATCGATATCGCCGCCCTGATCACCGGCACGCCGCTCGACCGGTGCTGGCCGACGGCCGTCGCGCCCGTGCAGGACCTGATCGTCTTCGGCGCGCACCTGCGTGGTCAGCCCCTCGAACACCAGCTGATCGAGCTGGGCGCCCGCTGGGGCGGCCCGGTCGACACCGCCCCGCACTACCGCCTCGGTGCGCTCGACACGGCCCCGCCCAAACCGGCCGTAACTCGCGTCGCCGCAACCGAATCCGGCGTCGCGGTGGCCGGGGAGCGCTGGCTGCTCTCCCCCGCCGCGCTCGGCCGTTTCCTCGCGAAGCTGCCCGCCCCGATGCAGCTCGGTGCCGTCGAGCTGGCCGACGGCACCTGGCACACCGGTTTCGGCTGCGCCGGTGCGGCCGCCGAATCCGCGAAGGACATCAGCGAATACGGCGGCTGGAAGGCGGCGCTGGCGGCCGGCGCCGTCGGCTGAGGCCGTCCTTCTCGGATCAGTCCTGCCAGAGCGCGGCGATCCGCGCCGCGTCCGACTTGCCCTGGGCGCGACCGGCTTCCAGTGCCGGGACCCGGGTGGCGGTGTCGAGGGGATTGAGTCCGAAGGCGGTGGTGGCCGCCTCGTCGGGCGCGATCACCTCGACCCGCGCCCCGGCCGCGACCAGTCCCGCGACCTGCGCCTCGAGCTCCTCATCGGGCATCGGCGCGATCACCAGCACCCGGGCGTAGCCGGTGGCGAAGTCGGCGTTCACCGAGGTCCGGACACCCCCGTCGGTGTAGCGCACCCCGTCGATGGTGGCGCACGGCCACACCATGGGCACCGCCGAACTGGCCAGCACGGCGTCGACCAGCGCGACCCCGGAGTCCTTGTCGAAGACCCGAGGTTCCCCGGTCTCGGCGTTGACCGCGACGATGCGCAGGTCGCGGGCGGGCCACTCGTGCACCGGCAGCCGGGTCTCGATCACGGCCCGGCGGTCCGCCTCGGGGACGGTCTCCGCGGTCAACGCGAGCGCCCCGATCCGCTGCCGCCGCTCGGGCGAATCCCCCTGCGTCTCTTCGATGATCGCCGCCATGGTCTCCCAGAGCCCGGCGAACTTCTCCATGGACGGCACGATCTCGCGGCTCTGCACCGCCGGATCCACCTGCCGCCGTACCAGTTCCGCGAGCTCGGTCCCGCTGCCGAGCTGCGCGGTCACGTTCGACCCCGCCGACGTCCCGAGTAGCAGGTCGGCCCCCGTCACATCCACCCCCGCGTCGGCGAGCCCGGCGACGATGCCGGTCGCCCAGGAAATCCCCGCCACACCACCGCCGCCGATGACCAGCGCACGTTCGGTCGTCATTCCGTCCCACTTTCTCACCACGAAGAACACACACCCTGCGGTTCGCAAGTTACCGGCTGCGCGCCCGTCGCGGCGGTTGTGCGGAATGTCGGCTCATTCCGAGATCTGGGTGGCCGCGGCATTGGTGGCGTCCCGGATCACGCGCAGGCTCGCGGTGAGGTCGTCGAGCTGGGCGGGGGTGAGCAGGCTGGTGAACCAGCGGTCGATGCCGTCCAGGTAGGCGGGCAGCACGCGGGCGACGCGCGTGGCCCCGGCGGCGGTGAGGACCGCATAGGAGCTGCGGCGGTCGGCGGGGTCGGGTTCGCGGCGCACGAAGCCGTTGCGTTCCAGGCGGTCCACCAGGCGGGTGACGCCGCTGGTGGACAAACCGGTCTGGGTGGCCAGGTCGGTCATGCGCAGCCGGCGGCCCGGTGAGCGACTCAAGCGCATCAGGGCATTGAGGTCGAGACCGGAGAGTCCATTGCTCTTCCAGGTCTCCTCGAGCCGGGCGATGAGCCCCTCGTGGGCCTCATAGAGCAGGCCGACGGCGGTCAGCCGGGGGTCGTCGAAGAGATGCTTGGGATCCACGCCGACCAGCGTAAACCAGATGATTTCGCTGGGGATAGTTGACACGCGGAACAAATGCGCTATCTTGTTGTCAGCGCAATATTCCGCACAGCAACTAAATGGAGGTTCTCATGACGACACAGCGCTGGGCAGCGGGATTCCGTGCGCCGCTGGTGAATCCGGCCGAGGAGATCAAACTGGCCGAGCCGCGGGACTTCGCCGACGAGACGGTCCGCCAGGTGGTGCGGGTGGCCGGCGGCGGGACGAGCCTGCGGGTGCGGCTGACCAATCGGTACGGAACCGAGGACCTGGTGATCGGGGCGGCCCGGGTCGCGCTCCGCAAGGCGGGCGGCGAGATCGTGGCGGAGACCGATACCGAGGTGCGGTTCGCGGGGTCCGCATCGACGCGGATCCCGGCCGGGGCCGATCTGGTCAGCGATCCGGTCGAGCTGCCGGTGGAGGCGGGCGCCGAACTGGCGGTCAGCGTGTACCTCCCGGAGCCGACCCGGCCCGCGTTCGCCCAGTTCCCGATGGATTCGAGCTGGATCAGCGCCGGCGATCGGACGGGCGACGCCGCACCGTCCGATGCCGAGGAGACCGCGCTGCGGTTCTTCCTCACCGGCATCGACGTCGCTGTCGATGCCGACGTGCCGGTGCTGGTGGCCTTCGGCGACTCCTGGTTCGAGGGCGTCGGGTCCACCCACGCCGCCAACCGGCGCTCGGTGGATGTCCTCAACGAGCGACTGGCCGCCGGGTGGGCGGTGAACCAGGGCATCAGCGGCAACCGGCTGCTCACCGACGAGATCGGCGAGCACGGCCTGGCCCGGTTCGAGCGGGACGTGCTGTCGGTGCCCGGGGTGACGGCCGTGTGGGCCAACTTCGGCATCAACGACCTCATCCTGGCCGGGACCGCCACCGCCGAGGCGCTCATCGCCGGGTTCACCGCGCTGGCCGAGCGAGCCCACGCGGCCGGACTTCCGGTGTACGCCAACACCATCGGGCCGTTCGCGGGGGCGATCTACCCCGGCCTCTCGCTGGCGGACGGCATTCCGGTCCGGAACGTGGTCAACGAGTGGCTGCGCGGCACCGACGTGTTCGACGCCGTCTTCGATGTGGCCGCGGCGGTGGAGGATCCGGCCCGGCCGGACTTCATCCGCCCCGACCTCGACGGCGGCGACGGCATGCACCTCAATGACGCGGGAGCCCGGGCGATGGCGGAGACGGTGGATCTCACCGTGCTGCCGCCCGCTTTTCAGGGCACGCGCGGTCCGGCCGCCTGATCCTGCCGCAACCCGGCGGCCCACAGATCGTCGGTGAGGCTTTCGAAGCCGTCGGCGGCGGCGTAGTAGTAGCCGACGATGGTCCGGAAGGTCGTGCCCACGCAGGCGGCGTCGTCCCCGCACCGGATCACGGTTCCCGCGAGGGCGGCGTTGACCAGGGCGAACAGGCGGGCGTTCTGTTCCACGTCATTGCCCTGGACGATGGCGATCTCGCGGGTCATCAGATTGCAGAAGCGGGTCGGGGCGTCGGCGGAACCGTGATGCGGTGTATCGCGACCCGATTCCGGGTCGACCGGGTCGTCCGCGCGGGCCTTCAGGATGGCGTGGGCGACGGCCTGTCCCTGCTGGCCGCCCCGGCGGGTGCCCGGCCCCCGCAATCCCGCTTCCCGCAGGGCCTTGTCGAACCGCGTGATCCGCTCCGGATAGAGCGCCGACAGGGTGGTGTGGGCGGCCACCGCGATGGCGGCTTCGGGCGCGGCGCCCGGGGCCGCCACGGGTGGTGCGGTCAGCCAGGTGCCGTGCGGTGCACCGAAAATGCTGAAGATGGCATCGTGCATGGCCAGGTGTACGACGGCCAGGGCACGGGAACCGCCGGTGTCGGTGTGCGCCATGCGGTCCGACTCCAGCGCCACCGCGTTCCAATACAGGATCTGATCCACTTTCGCTGTCTCCCAATGTTTCGAGCAGTGGGACCAGCGTCGCCGGATCGGCCCGGAATGTCGGCAGTAGTGCGCTACCCGATTCCGGGCCGATGATCGGCGGCGGGGTGAGTAGCGGCGGTCAGCGCGGTTTCACCTCGGCCAGCAGTTCCGGACCCCGATCCTCCAATCGGGTGGTCGCCAAGCGGATTCCGAGCAGCGCGGCGAGTACGCCGAGCAGTACACCGACCGGCAGGGCGGACCATTGCACGAGCGAATTGTGCAGGTAGGCGCCGATTCCCAGCATGGCCAGGGCGGGAGCGGCGGCCAGCACCTGCACCACGCCCACCGCCAACTGCATGAGCATCTTCATACAGCCGGGGTTCCCGGTGCCCGCGAACGGATTTCCGCGCTGCGGCGGCAGCGCGAAGGCGGCGTGGGTGGACAGGTACACGACGGCCCCCACACCCACGCCGAACAGCACCGGCAGCGTGGACAGCGCCCACGGATACAGGTGGGCCAGCCCGAGCGCGCCGGGCAGGACGAGCGTGGAGATCACGGCGACCGGCCCGACCAGCAGAGCCCGGGCGTAGGCCCGGCCGCGCACGTCCGCCCGGGCCGCGTCCGGCGTCACCAGCGTTTGCCAGACCGCCGTGCCGTCGAATCCGTACAGGTTGGTAGAGGACATGGTGGCCAGCCACACCACGAATGCGCCCGAGAACGCGATGGTCCCGCTACCGCCGTTGCGGACCGACAGGAAGATCGGCAGCACGAAACCGATGATCAGCAGCGGGATCAGGGCCGCGCGCCGGCGGCCGTCCCGCCACCAGGTGCGCAGTTCCTTGGCGACCACCGCGCCGACCGGAGTGGTGGGCAGGAAGCGGTCGAGCAGGCCGCCGCCGGTGTCGACCATCTGGGCCTTGGGTGCGGGCGGGGTGGTGAGCCGGCGCTCCAGCAGCACCGCCCACGACTGCCACAGCACCAGCGACAGCAGGGCCAGACCCAGCAGTGCCAGCAGCGCGAGCAAGTAGTCGTCGCGGGAGGCGGCCTCGACGGCGTACGGGGCCCAGCCCGACGGGACCGAGCGCAGCAGGATGGACAGGGCGCCCCGGTCGCCGTCGAGTTTCGGCCCGGCCGTGGTGATGAGCAGGTTCAGCGGGTAGTACGCCAGCCCGATGAGCGCCGCGAACAGCACGCCCAGGTCCTTGCCGCGCCGGGAGCGCATGGCCGCGCCCAGCCAGGCCACCACCACGCGGGCCAGCAGCACCACGAACACGAGGTGCAGGACCGCGCCGAGCGCCGCGATTCCGGCTGCGGCCCAGCCGATCTGAGCGCCCAGCAGGACCAGCCCGCCGAAGGCGATGAGGTTGACGATGGGCGCGGGTCCCACGAACGCGGCGGCCCCGAGTCCGTAGGCGAGTTCGCGAGTCGTCAACGGCAGCAACCGGAACTGCTCGGGTTGCAGGGTTTCGTCGCTGGTTCCGGTGACCACCGGGCCGCAGATCCAGCCCAGGGTCCAGGCCCCGTACAACGCCGCGGCGATGGTCACGCCGCCGTGTACGCTCTCGTGTCCCGTGGCGATGATGAGCGCCGTGAACAGGGCCGCGAGCAGTCCGAAGATGCTGCCCAGCACGAAGTTCAGCGCCGACCGGGTCTCGCGCAGGCCGCGTCCGATGATGCGCAGCCGCATCCGGATCAGGACGCCAACCACGACAGCCCCTCCTCGCCGCCGACCCGCCCGCCGACGAGCCGCACGAACGCCTCCTCCAGGGTCCCGTCGCCACGGACCTCGGCGAGGGTGCCGCCCGCGACCACGCGGCCCCGGTTGATCACGGCCACCCGATCACAGATCGATTCCACCAGGGCCATCACGTGACTGGACAGGACCACCGATCCCCCGGCGGCCACGAACCGTTGCAGGATCGTCCGGATGGTCCCCGCCGACACCGGATCCACGGCTTCGAACGGCTCGTCCAACACCAGCAGTTTCGGCGCGTGCAGCAGCGCCGTGGCCAGCCCGATCTTCTTCCGCATACCGGCCGAATAGTCCACGACCACAGTGTTTTCCGCGCCGTCGAGCTCCAGCACGTGCAGCAGCTCGTCCGCCCGGCCGACCACGGTCGCCTTGTCCATCCCGCGCAGCAGCCCGGTGAAGTTCAACAGCTCGCGCCCGGTCAGCCGCTCCGGCAAGGCCATCCCGTCGGGCAGCACCCCGACCACGGCCTTCGCGGCGACCGGGTCCGCCCACACGTCGTGCCCGAAGATCCGCGCCAGCCCCTGGTCCGGCCGCAACAACCCCACCGCCATCGACAGGGTGGTCGTCTTCCCCGCGCCATTGGGCCCCACCAGCCCGAAGAACGACCCGGGCGGCACCGCCAGGCTCACGCCCTCGACCACCCAGGGCCCGCCGAATCTCCTGTACAGCCCGCTCAGCTCGAGCGCCATCTGCCCATTGGTCGTCACAAGCCCCTCCTTCGCGCGCGCCCCCACGGCGCTTTGCCCACGATACGTCCGAACCCGCTGTTCAACGAGTTATCGCGAACGGCTCTCATGGCGCAACGAACCCACCCCGGACCGGGGCTGGGGCAAGAGTCTCGCTGTGTCGAAAGCGATTTCGAAGGGCCGCCGCATGACGACCAGCTCGGGTAGTGGCATCGCCGAGGCAAACACCCCCTGATTCGCAGCTGAAGTCGAATCCACCGCCGACGCGGTCGAGGCTAGCGCGGTCCGACGAACGACTCGCCGGTGACGAACATTTGTTCGTTCGTCACCGGCGAGTTGCCACTAGCTGGGGATGACGCGGATTTCGTCGCCCGCTTCGCCCGCCGGGTCGGTCTCGGTGGTGAACCAGTGGGTCACTTCGCCGTCTTCCAGGTCGGCGGGGATGTCGCCGGTGGGGAGGACCGAGAGCGCGCCCGCGGTCGACGACGACAGGAACTCGTCGATGGCCGCGGTGCCGGTGGAGGCGGTGGTGTACGTGGTCGACTCGTAGTCGATCTCGTGGTCGGCGCGCAGGGTGGCCGCGCGGTCGAGGGCCTCGGACTGGGTGAGGGTGGCCCAGGTGTCGGCGTGGCGGTAGATGAAGGCCGGGTCGGTTTCGGAGAGCGGGCGGACTCGGTCGGTGTAGGAGACCGGGTGCGCCGGGCGGGCGGTCAGGTCGGCCTGGACCTTGGGGTCCGAGGGGACCAGCCAGCGGACCGAGCTGGCGGCGGGTTCCAGGGCGATGCCGAAACCGGCTCCGGCGGCGAGGATGTCACCGAAGGAGAGGGTGTCGGCGAACAGTGCCGCGGCACCGGCCTTCTGGATGGCCCAGACCGCCACGACCGCGTCGACCGAGTGCGGTAGGGCGACGGCGACGACGTCGCCGGGGCCCGCGCCGCGGTCGATGAGCAGACGCGCCAGCTGGGAGCTGCGGCGGTCCAGGACGTGGTACGCGATCTCCTCGCCGCCGGACAGCAGGGCGGGCGCCTGCGGGTCCTCCTCGACGACCTCGGCCAGCACGTTGGCCACGGTCGCCGTGCCCACCCGCGCCGCGTCGGCCGCGGAATCGGCCGGGGTGACGGCGCTTTCGGCGAGGATGCGGGCGCGTTCGGTGGCATCGAGGATGTCGATGTCACCGACCAGGCCGTCGGCATCGCCGACCAGCGCGTCCAGGATCCGGTTGAAGCGCGCGGCGAGGATGACGACCTCGTCGGCGGTGAACCGGCTGCCCAGGTAGCGCATGGAGATGTCGATGGTCTCGCCCGCCATGATGACCAGGCTCATCGGGTAGTGGGTGTTGTCGTTGATACCGACACCACTGACCGACATGCCGTCGATGGAGCTGGCGGCCGCGATCGCGTCCTTGTCCACCGGGTAGGACTCGAACGCCATCATGGTGTCGAATTCCGCTCCGGCGCCGGCCAATTGCAGGATCTCGGTGAGCCCGATGTGGTGGTGCTCGAGCAGGTCGGCCTGATCGCTCTGGACGCGCTGCAGCAGCCCGCCGATGGTCAGGCGATCGTCGACCCGGATGCGCACCGGCACCGTGTTGATGAACAGACCCACCATGGCTTCGACGCCCGGCAGGTCGCCGGGGCGGCCGGAGACGGTGGCGCCGAACACCACGTCGCTGCGCCCGGTGAGGCGGCCGATCAGCACCGCCCAGGAGGTCTGGATCAGCGTGTTCAGCGTGACGTCGAGTTCCCCGGCGCGCTTGGTGAGCGCGCGGGTGCGGTCGGCGTCGATATCGACGGTGTAGCGGCCGATCTCGTAGTTCTCGTCGCGGGTGGCGGCCGGCGCGAGCTGGGTGGGCTCGCTGACCCCGGCCAGGGCGCGCTTCCACGCCTCGATCGATTCGTCCCGGTTCCGTCCGGCCAGCCAGGCCAGGTAGTTCCGGAACGACGGCACCCGGGGCAGCACCGACGCGTCACCGCGCACCGCGTACAGCACCAGCAGGTCCTGCATGAGCAGCGGCATGGACCAGCCGTCCACCAGGATGTGGTGGGTGGTGATGACCAGGTGCACCAGGTCGTCGCTGATCCGGAACACGGTGAACCGCATGAGCGGCGCCGCGGACAGATCGAAGTGATCGGCGCGATCGGCCTCGATCATCTCCCGCATGCGCGGATTGCGTTCGGCCTCGGGCAGATCCGTCAGGTCGATGACCTGGAACGGCGCTTCCACGCGATCCAGCACGACCTGGTGGGCCTGACCGTCGGCGTCGGTGACGAACGCGGTCCGCAGGCTCGGGTACCGGTCGAGGATGGCCTGCGCGGCCACCTTCAAACGGTCCACGTCCACCACACCGCTCAGGTCGAGCACGGTCTGAATGGTGTAGACGTCCACCGTGTTCTGGGTGAGCAACGCGTGGAACAGCAGACCGGACTGCAGCGGCGAGAGCGGCCACACGTCGCCCAGGGCGGGGTAGTTCCGTTCCCAGACTTCGATGTCGGACTGCGCGACCCGGACCAGCGGCAGGTCGGACGGCGTGAGACCGCCCGCCTCCGGCCGCTGGGCGTGCGCGGCCAGCGCGGTCAGCGCCGCCACGAACAGGTCGGCGAACTCCTGCACCCGCTCGCGCTCCAGCAGGCCGCGCGGGTAGGAGAAGGCCGCGCCCAGCTGCGGGCCGTCCTCGCCGTCGGTGACGATGGCGTTGATGTCGAGGGTGGCGTTGGCGGGCATGTCGGCGTCCATGTCGCCGTCCAGGCGGCCCAGGTCGTCGACCGGCACCCAGCCGATCTCGGCCATGCCCTCGGGCGCTTCGCCCGCGGACATGCGGCCCAGGTAGTTGAAGCTGATCTGGCCGACGTCCCGCAGCTGCGGGGCGGTGTCGGGGTTGAGGTGCCGCAGCAGACCCCAGCCCAGACCCTTGTCGGGCATGGCGAGCAGCTGTTCCTTGACCGATTTCACGATGTCGCCCAGGGCGTTTCCACCCGCGAACGCGTCGTCGAGGTTCGCGCCGTTCAGGTCCAGGCGGACCGGGAAGGCGGCGGTGAACCAGCCGACCGTGCGCGAGAGGTCCGCGCCCGGAACGATCTCCTCTTCACGGCCGTGGCCCTCGAGCTTGATCAGCGCCGAGCCGCCGGTGGTCTCGCCGCGCCAGCGCGCGACGGCCATGGCCAGCGCCGAGAGCAGGCCGTCGTTCACGCCGCCGCGGTACAGGCCGGGGACGGCGGTGAGTACGGCGTCGGTGACCTCGGCCGGAACGCTGACCTCGATCCGCTCGACGGTGTCGAAGGTGTCGACCTTCGGGTCGAAGGCCCGCGAACCCAGCTGCGGGTCCGGGGTTTCCGTGACCCGCTGCCAGAACGGCAGTTCCGCGACCCGCGCCTCGCTGCGCGATTCCTCGACCAGGGCGTGCGCCCAGCGGCGCAGCGAGGTGCCGGTCTCGGGCAGCGCGATCGGCTGCTCGAAGGCCACCTGCGACCAGGCCAGACCCAGGTCCGGGATCAGGATGCGCCAGGAGACGCCGTCCACCACCATGTGGTGCGCGACGATGAGCAGCACGTCGCGGCGGACGCGCGCCTCGTCGGAACCCTCGGGGGCGAAGGCGAACCAGACGAACTGCACCATGGCGGCGTTCGCCGGATCCAAACGGCCCAGGGCCGCGTCGAATTCGACGCTGCCGACGCGGGTCAGCTCCTCGTCGGAGATGTCCGCGGCCAGTTCGACCCGGTGCACCAGCGCGTCGACGTCGACGGCCCCGCGCGGCAGCGCCTCGAATTCGAACCCGTCCGAGGCGTTTCCACGCAGGCGCGAGCGCAGCACGTCGTGGTGGTCGAACAGGGCCGAGATGGCCCCGACGAGCACCGGTCGCGTGATGCCGTCCGGCAGGCGCAGCGGCATGGTCTGCGAGAACCGCTCGTAGGACGAACCGCTCGACAGGATGGCGTGCATGATCGGCGTCAGCGGGATGTCGCCGACCCCACCGCCGGGCAGTTCGGCCAGCTTCTCCTGCGCGGTGTCGTCGCCCAGCGTGGCCACTTCGGCCAGGCCCGCGACGGTCCGCTGTTCGAACACGTCGCGCGGCGAGAACTTGATGCCGCGCGCCTTGGCCCGCGAGACCAGCTGGATGGACAGGATCGAGTCGCCGCCGAGGGCGAAGAACGAGTCGTCCGCACCCACCTGTTCCACGCCGAGCACGTCGGCGAAGACCTCGGCGAGCGTCGCCTCGAGTTCGGTGACCGGAGCGCGGAAGTCGCGCGCGGTGAACACCGGCTCGGGCAGCGCCCGGCGATCCAGCTTGCCGACCGGGGTCAGCGGGATGGCGTCCAGGACGGTGATGGCGGTCGGGACCATGTATTCCGGCAGGCGGCCCGAGACGTGCTCGGTCAGCGCCGGAATGTCGATGCTGCGGCCCGCGACCGGGAGCACGTAGGCCGCCAGGATGGTGGCCCCCGCCTCGGTCTTGTGGCCCACGGTGACCGCGAAGTCGACCGTCTCGTGCGAGGCCAGCGCCGCGTCGATCTCACCGAGCTCGATACGGAAACCGCGGACCTTCACCTGGAAGTCGTTGCGGCCCACGTATTCGACCAGGCCGTCCGGGGTCCAGCGGACCACGTCACCGGAACGGTACATGCGCTCGCCCGCCACGAACGGGTTGGCGACGAACCGCTCGGCACTCAGACCCGGGCGGTCGTGGTAGCCCCGCGAGAGCTGGATACCCGACAGGTACAGCTCACCGGCGACGCCGACCGGCACCGGCCGCAGTCGCGCGTCCAGGATCAGCGCCTGCATGCCGCGGATCGGACCACCGATGGTGACCAGATCACCCGGAACCAGCGCGTCGCTGATGTTGGTCATGATCGTGGTCTCGGTGGGGCCGTAACCGTTGTGGAACGCACGAATCGTGCGGTTCTGCTGCGCCCCCTCTCCGATGGGCACCGCCCACTTCTCGACCAGATCGGCCGGGACGGCCTCACCACCGGCGACCAGCACCCGCAGCGAGTCCAGACCCTTCGGGTCGAGGGTGGCGAGCGCGGCCGGGGTGATGAACGCGTGGGTGGCCCGCTCGCGCTTGATCAGCTCGGCGAGCTCCTCGCCGCCGTAGACGCCCGGCGGAACCACCACGAGGGTGCCGCCCGCGCCGATGGCGAGCAGGTACTCCAGCACCGACGCGTCGAACGACGGCGACGCGAAGTGCAGTGCGCGCGAACCGGAGTCGAGGTGGTAGCGCACGATCTGCTCGGTGGCGAAGTTGGCCAGACCGGCGTGCGTCACCACGACGCCCTTGGGCATGCCCGTGGTGCCGGAGGTGTAGATCACGTACGCGACGTGCTCGGGCCGGACCACGCCCCACCGCTCGGCGTCGGTGACGGGTTCGGCCGAGTGCGAGGCGATCTCGGCGTGCACCATCGGGTCGTCGAGCGAGATCCAGCCCGCCAGGCTGGCGACCGGCGGCAGCCCCTCGAGTTCGGCGTCGATGGTCAGGCCGAGCACCGCGCCGGAGTCGTCGACCATGTGCGCGATGCGGTCCGCCGGGTAGGACGGATCGACCGGCACGAACGCCGCGCCCGACTTGGCGACGGCCCAGATGGCCAGCACCGATTCGAACGAGCGCCGGATGGCCACGGCGACACGGGTTTCCGGTCCGGCGCCGCGCTCGATGAGCACCCGCGCCAGACGCGAGGAGGCCGCGTCGAGTTCGGCGTAGCCCAGGGCCTGGCCGTCGAAGGCGACGGCCTCGCCGACCGGGTTGTTGGCGACGGCGTCGGCCAGCAGCTCGGGCAGCGTGCGCGGCGCGATGGCCGGTCCGCCGGTGCGGGCGATCAGGTCGGCGCGCTCGTCGGCGGCCAGGATCTCCAGGTCGCCGACCGCCTTGCGGGGCGCGGCGACGATCTCGGACAGCAGGCGGACGAACCGCTCCGCGAAGCCCTCGACGGTCTCCTGGTCGAACAGGTCACGGGCGAAACCGAATTCGGCGTACATGCCCGCGTCCGCGTCGGCCGGGGCCTCGGTCAGGGTGAGCATGAGGTCGAACTTGGCGATCTCGTTCTCGAAGTCGACCGCGGCGGCCTTCAGGCCGGGCAGCTCGAAGGAGCCGCCGGGCAGGTTCTCGAACGACAGCGCCACCTGGAACAGCGGGTGCCGCGCGGTGGAGCGTTCCGGGTTGAGCAGCTCGACGAGCCGCTCGAACGGAATGTCGGCGTGCGCGAACGCCGCCAGGTCGCTGTCCTTGTTCGCGGCGAGCAGCTCGGTGAAGCCGGTCTGGCCGCTCACCTCGGTGCGCAGCACCAGGGTGTTGACGAACATGCCGATCAGATCGTCCAGCTCGGCTTCGCCACGGCCCGCGATGGGCGCGCCGATTGCGATGTCGCTGGTGCCGGACAGACGCGCCAGGAACACCGCGAGGGCGGTGTGCACGACCATGAACATGGTCGCGTTGTTGGTGCGCGCGATCTGCTGCAGGCCGCGGTGCAGGTCGTTGGAGATCGGGAACAGCACCCGGCCGCCGCGGAAGGTCTGCGCGGTGGGGCGCGGGCGATCCGAGGGCAGGTTCAGCTCGTCGGGCAGGTCGGCCAGCGCGGTGCGCCAGAATTCGGCCTGGGCCGAGATCAGGCTGGTGGCGTCGTCCTCGGAGCCCAGCACCTCGCGCTGCCAGATCGAGAAGTCCGCGTACTGCACCGGCAGCGGGGCCCAGCCGGGCTGCACGCCGGCGGCGCGGGCGGCGTAGGCCACCATGACGTCGCGGGTGAGCGGGCCCATGGACCAGCCGTCGGCGGCGATGTGGTGCGTCACGAAGACGAGCACGTGCTCGACGACGGCGGTGCCGTCAGCGGACTCAGCAGGCGCATCCTCGACCCGGAACAGCTTGGCGTGCAACGGAACTTCGGTGGTGACGTCGAAGCCTGTGGTGATCAGAGCGGCGATCCGCTCGGTCACCGATTCGGCTGTGACGGTGACCGGACGCAGATCCGGCATGGCCTGCGCGGCGGTCACGATCACCTGTGCGGCAGCGCCGTCGACCTGCGGGTAGATGGTGCGCAGCGTCTCGTGGCGGCCGATCACGTCGGACACGGCCTCGCGCAGCGCGTCCACATCCAGCGCGCCGGTCAGGCGCACGGCGACGGGCACGTTGTACGCGGCCGACGCGGTGTCGAACTGGTTGAGGAACCACATGCGCTGCTGTGCCAGCGACAGCGGCACGGTCTCCGGTCGCGGTCCGGCGGTGAGCGCCTTGCGATCTCCCGCTCCGGCGTGCTGCTCGACCTTGGCGGCCAGCCCGGCGACGGTCGACGCCTCGAACACGGCGCGCACCGGCACCCGCGCGTCCAGGGCCGCGCCGATGCGCGCGGCGACCTGGGTGGCGAGCAGCGAGTTGCCGCCGAGGGCGAAGAAGTCGTCGTCCGCGCCGACCCGCTCGACACCGAGCACCTCGGCGATGACGCCCGCCACGATCTCCTCGATCGGGGTGGAGGGCGCGCGGAAGGCGGTGGTCTCGAACTCGGGCTCCGGCAACGCCTTCCGGTCCAGCTTGCCGTTCACATTGAGCGGCAGGGCGTCGAGCACCACGAAGGCCGACGGCACCATGTACGACGGCAGACCCGCCGACAGCGCCGACTTCACCAGCGGCACATCCACACCCGAGCCGGACGGCACCAGGTAGGCGACCAGGCGGTCACCGGTCTTGGCGTCCTGCTTGGCCAGCACCGCGGTCTGCGCGATCTCCGGCAACGCCAGCAGCGCGGCCTCGATCTCGCCGAGCTCGATACGGAAGCCGCGGATCTTCACCTGGAAGTCGGTGCGGCCACGGTACTCGAGTTCGCCGTTCGCCTGCCAGGCGACCAGGTCACCGGTGCGGTACATGCGCTCGCCGACGGCGAACGGGTTGGCCACGAAGCGATCCGCGGTCAGGTCCGGTCGCGCGAAGTAGCCGCGAGCCAGCTGGGCGCCGGCGAGGTAGAGCTCACCGGACACGCCGTCGGGCACCGGGTTCAGGCGCGCGTCGAGCACGTAGACCCGCGAGTTCCACTCCGGCGCACCGATGGACACCGAACCCCGGTCGGCGTCGGTGACCTGGTGGCTGGTGATGGACACCGCGGCCTCGGTCGGGCCGTACAGGTTGAACAGCCCGGCATCCGGGTTCCCGGCGCGGAAGCGCTGGGCCACGGCGGCGGGCAGCGCCTCACCGATGGCCAGCACCCGGCGCAGCGCGTCGTTCATGGTGCCGTCGCCCGCGGTGAGCAGTGCGTCGAGCATGGACGGCACCACGTGCAGGGTGGTGACCCGCTCGCGCGCCATCAGCTCGTTCAGGTACGCCGGATCGCGGTGGCCATCGGCCGCGGCGATCACCAGGCGGCCACCGGTGACGGCGGCCGACCAGAACTCCCAGACCGAGAGGTCGAAGGTGGCGGCGGTCTTGAGCAGCACCGCGTCGTCCGGGCCGAGCCCGAATTCCGCGCTCTTCCACTGCAACTGGTTGGCGATGGCCGCGTGCGGCAGCGCCACGCCCTTCGGGCGGCCGGTCGAACCGGACGTGAAGATGACGTAGGCGGTGTGGTCCGGACGCAGCGGGGCGACCCGCTCGGCGTCGGTGACCGGAGCGAGGTTCGCACCGGACAGCGTCAGCTCGTCCATCCGCACCAGCGGCGCGATATCGGTCGAGAACTCGGCCGCGGCATTGGTCAGCACGCACACGGGCGCGGCGGTTTCCAGGATGTACCCGGTCCGCTCGGCGGGCTGGTCGGGGTCGACCGGCACGTAAGCGCCACCGGCGACCGAGACCGCGTACATGGCCACGATCAGGTCGATCGAGCGCCGCAACGCCAGCGCGACCCGCGCCTCCGGGCCGACGCCCATCGAAATCAGGTGCCTGGCGAGGCCGTTGACCCGCGCGCCGAGTTCGCCGTAGGTCAGCGTCTCGCCGTCGGGGCCGATGAGGGCGATGGCGGTCGGCTTGGCCGCCACGGTCGCGGCGAGCATCGACGCCAGCGTCGCGCTCGCATCGACCTGGTGCGCGGTGTCATTGCGGCGGTCCAGGATCTCGGCCCGCTCGGCGGCGGCCAGGATCTCGATCTCGCCGACCGCGATCCGCGGCGCGGCCACGATCTCGCGCAGCAGGGCCACGAAGCGATCGGCGAAGCCGACCACGGTCTCCCGGTCGAAGATGTCCGTCGCGTAGGTCAGGATGCCGGTGATGCCGTCGGCCGCGCCGTCGTCGCCGTACAGGTCGGAGACGATCAGGTGCAGGTCGAACTGCGACAGCTCGGTGTCCACGTCCAGACCGGACACGCTCAGGCCCGGGAGTTCCAGGGTGGAGCGGGTCAGGTTCTGGAAGGACAGACCCACCTGGAACAGCGGGTGCCGCGCGGTGGAGCGGGCCGGGTTGAGCACCTCGACGAGGCGCTCGAACGGCACGTCCGCATTGGCGTAGGCCTGGATGTCGGTCTCGCGCTGCCGCGCCAGCAGGGCGTCGAACGGTTCGCCGCCGTCGACCTCGGTGCGGAACACCAGGGTGTTGACGAACATGCCGATGAGGTCGTCGAGGACGGCCTCGCCACGTCCGGCCATCGGCGTACCGATGGCGATGTCGCTGGAGCCCGACAGACGCGCGAGCAGCACGGCGAGCGCGGTGTGCACGACCATGAACAGCGTCGCGCCCTCGGCGCGGGCCAGATCGACCAGCCCCGAGTGCAATTCGGCGTCGATGCGGATGTCGATCTTGCCACCGGCGAAGGACTGCACCGCCGGACGCGGCCGGTCGGCCGGCAGGTCCAGCTGGTCGGGCAGCCCGGCCAGCGCCTGCTGCCAGTAGGCGACCTGCTTGGCGGCCAGCGAGTCCGCGTCGTTCTCGTCACCGAGCAGTTCGCGCTGCCAGATGGAGTAGTCCGCGTACTGCACCGCGAGCGGGGTCCAGCCCGGATCCTGCTCGAGGGAGCGCGCCGCGTACGCGGTCATCAGGTCGCGGGTCAGCGGGGCCACCGAGGAGCCGTCACCGGAGATGTGGTGAATGACCAGGGCGAGTACGTATTCCGCGCTCACCGGGGCGTTCGGGTCCACGGCCGGGTACTGGCCGGTCGGGGCGATGTCGGCGAAGTCGAAGGTGTAGGCCGCCGCGTGCGCGGCCGCCTCGGACTCGACGACCGGAGCCGCCGCGTCATCCTCGATCCTGAACAGCGCCACCTTGATCGGCACCTCGACGGTGACGTCGAAGCTGGTGGAGGTCAGCTCCACCACCGCGCCGACGACCTCGTCGGTCGTCACGGTGCGCACCGCGAGCTCGGGCACGGCCTGCGCCGGCGGCAGGATGACCTGCACCGGACCCTGCTCGGTCTGCGGGTAGATGGTGCGCAGGATCTCGTGGCGGGCAACCACATCCGCGATGGCGGCGCGCAGCGCGTCCTCGTCGAGCGCGCCGGACAGGCGCACCGCGACCGGCACGTTGTAGGCCGCCGAGGCGGTGTCGAAGCGGTTGAGGAACCACATGCGCTGCTGGGCCAGCGACAGCGGGATGTTCTCCGGTCGCGGTGCGGCGGTCAGCGCCTTGCGGCCACCGGCCCCGGCGTCGCGTTCCACGCGGGCCGCGAGCGCGGCCACCGTGGACGCCTCGAACAGCAGTCGCACCGGCACCCGGGTGTTGAGCGCCTCGCCGAGGCGCGCGGCGACCTGGGTGGCCAGCAGCGAGTTGCCGCCCCACTGGAAGAAGTCGTCGTCCAGGCCGATACGGCCGGATTCGACGCGCAGCACCTCCGCGAACACGCCCGCCACGATCTGCTCGATCGGGCTGACGGGGGCGCGGAAGACCGCCTTCTCGAAGGTGGGCTCGGGCAGTTCCTTGCGGTCCAGCTTGCCGTTGGCGTTGAGCGGCAACGCGTTCAGCGGCATGAAGACCGACGGGATCATGTACGACGGCAGCTCGGCGGCCAGCGCCGACTGGAGCGCCTGCTTGTCCGGATCGCCGTCGGCGCCGACCACGTAGGCCACCAAACGGTCGCCGAGCACCGGGTCGGTGTGCGCGACCACGGCGGCGGAGGCGATGGAATCCAGGCGCAGCAGCGCGGATTCGATATCGCCGAGCTCGATGCGGAAGCCGCGGATCTTCACCTGGAAGTCGGTGCGGCCCCGGTACTCGAGTTCGCCGTTCGCCTGCCAGGCCACCAGGTCACCGGTGCGGTACATGCGGGAACCGTTGTCAGCGAACGGGTTCGCCACGAAGCGGTCCGCGGTGAGGTCCGGGCGGCCGAAGTAGCCGCGCGCCAGCTGGGTACCGGCCAGGTACAGCTCGCCGGAGACGCCCACCGGCACCGGCCGCAGACGCGAATCCAGCACGAACACCTGGGAGTTCCATTCGGGCGAGCCGATGGACACCGACAGCTCGTCGCGTTCGGTGACCCGGTGGTTGGTGATGGACACCGCGGCCTCGGTCGGGCCGTACAGGTTGAACAGCTCGGTGCGCGGACGCTCCCGCAGCACGCGCTGCGCCAGCGGGCCGGGCAGCGCCTCACCGATGGCCAGGATGCGCCACAGCGAGTCCGGCAGCCCGTCGGTGAGCAGCGCGTCCAGCATGGACGGCACCACGTGCAGGGTGGTCACCCATTCGCGGGCCATGAGCTCGTTCAGGTACGCCGGATCCTTGTGCCCGTCGGGCGCGGCGATGACCAGGCGGCCACCGCAGGCCGCGGCGGACCAGAACTCCCAGACCGAGAGGTCGAAGGTGGCGGCGGTCTTGAGCAGCACCGCGTCGGCCGGGTCGAGGCCGAATTCGGTGACCTTCCACAGCAGCTGGTTCACGACCGCGCCGTGCGGCAGCGCCACACCCTTGGGGCGGCCGGTGGAACCGGAGGTGAAGATGACGTACGCCGTGTTGGCGGCGGTCAGCATCCGCACCCGGTCGGAGTCGGCGATCGGCTTGGCCGAATGGGCGGACAGGTCCAGCTCGTCGATGCGCAGCACCTCGGCCAGCTCGGTCTCGAAACCGACCGCGGCCGTGGTGAGTACGGCCTTCGGCGCGGCCGTCTCCAGGACGTAGCCGACGCGCTCGGCGGGCTGATCCGGATCGATCGGCACGTAGGCGGCGCCGGCCTTGGCGACCGCGTACATGGCGACGACCAGGTCGGTGGACCGTCGAATGGCCAGGGCCACCCGGTCTTCGGTGCCGATGCCGCGCGCGATGAGCTCACGGGCCAGCTGGTTCACCCGCGTGTCGAGTTCGGCGTAGGTGAGGTTCTCCACACCGTCCGCGGTGTCGGCGACGATGGCCACGGCCTTCGCGTCGTCGGCCACCGCACGGTCGAGCAGCGAGACCAGAGTGGCCTCGGAGCCGCCGTCGAACACCGCGTTCACATCCTGCGCGGTGTTGTTCCACCGGCGCAGGATCCGGGTGTTCTCGTCCTCGTCGAGCAGGTCGATGTCGCCGACGGCGACGGTGGTGTCGGCCAGGATGGCGTCCAGCACCCGCACGAACCGGTCGGCGAACGCGCGCACGGTCGATTCGTCGAACAGGTCGACGGCGTAACCGAATTCGGTGAGGATCTCGGCCGGGGTGCCGTCCTCGGTGTAGCGGTCGTACAGCGTGACGTGCAGGTCGGTCTTGGCCAGCTGCGAGTCGAATTCGACCGCGGCCACGTGCAGGCCCGGCAGTTCGAAGGCGGTCTCGGCCAGGTTCTGGAACGAGAGGCCCACCTGGAACAGCGGGTTGCGCGCGGTGGAGCGGACCGGGTTGAGCACCTCGACGAGGCGCTCGAACGGCACGTCGGCGTTGGCGAAGGCCTCCAGGTCGCGTTCGCGGACCTCGGAGAGCAGGTCGGCGAAGCTCGCGTTGCCGTCGACCTGGGTGCGGAACACCAGGGTGTTCACGAACATGCCGATCAGGTCGTCGAGTTCGCGTTCACCGCGGCCCGCGATCGGGGTGCCGACCGCGATGTCGTCGGTGCCCGACAGGCGGGCGAGCAGCACCGCGAGGGCGGCGTGCACGACCATGAACAGCGAGGCGTTGTTGGCGCGGGCCAGTTCGTGCAGCTTGGCGTGGCGTTCGGCGTCGATGTCGAAGCGCAGCGCCTTGCCGTGGAACGACTGCGCCGGGGGACGCGGCCGGTCGGTGGGCAGCTCCAGCTGGTCCGGCAGCTCGGCCAGCGCGCGAGTCCAGTACGAGACCTGCTGGGCGGCCAGCGATTCGGCGTCGTCCTCGCGGCCGAGCACCTCGCGCTGCCACAGCGCGTAGTCGGCGTACTGCACCGGCAGCGGCTGCCACTGCGGCACATCGCCGTTCACCCGGGCCACGTAGGCGGCCATGATGTCGCGCGCCATCGGGCCCATGGAGGAGCCGTCGGCGGAGACGTGGTGGACGGTGAAGGCCAGCACATGCTGGGTGGTCTCACTGTCGGTGATCTCGAACATCTTGACCGCCAGCGGCACCTCGACGGTCACGTCGAAGGTGGTCATGGCGAATTCGATGATCTTGCCGAGCAGTTCGGCCTCGGTCACCGGCTCCGGCACCAAGGTCAGATCGGTCTGCGCGGCGGCCAGGATCACCTGGTGCGGGCCCTCGGCCGACCGCGGGTACACGGTCCGCAGCACCTCGTGGCGGGCGATCACATCGCCGATGGCCTGCTTCATGGCGTACAGGTCGAGCGCACCGGTGAAGCGGACCGCGAGCGGAATGTTGTCGACCGCCGAAGTGCTGGTGTCGAACTGGTTGAGGAACCAGTAGCGCTGCTGCGCCGGCGACAGCGGCAGGTGCGCGGGCCGTTCCCCCGCGACCAGGCTCGGGCGCCGGCCCGAACCGGCATTGCGTTCCACCCGCGCGGCCAGCGCCGCGACCGTGGACGCCTCGAACAGATCGCGCACGGCCAGTTGGGTGTCCAGGGCCGCGCCGAGGCGGGCGGTGACCTGGGTGGCGATCAGCGAGTTGCCGCCGAGTTCGAAGAAGTCGTCGTCGACGCCGACCCGTCCGACGCCCAGGACGTCGGAGAAGGTGCCCGCCACGATCTCCTCGATCGGGGTGGACGGCGCGCGGAAGACCTTGGCCTCGAACACCGGCGCGGGCAGCTGCTTGCGATCCAGCTTGCCGGAGGCGTTGAGCGGGAAGGCGTCCAGCACCACGAAGGCGGCCGGGACCATGTAGCCGGGCAGGCCGTCCTGCAGTTCGGCGCGCACGGCGTCGAGGTCGACGGTGTGGCCGGTGGTGGGGATGACGTAGCCGACCAGCTGCTCGCCGAGGCGGTCGTCGGCGCGGACCACCACCACGGACTGGGCGATGGAGTCGATGGCGGTGAGCGCGGCCTCGATCTCGCCGAGCTCGATGCGCAGACCGCGCAGCTTCACCTGGAAGTCGGTGCGGCCCAGGTATTCCAGCTCGCCGCGCGGCGTCCACTTCACCAGGTCGCCGGTGCGGTACATGCGCTCGCCGTCGTGGAACGGGTCCGCGACGAAGCGGTCGGCGGTCAGCTCGGGGCGGGCGACGTAGCCGCGCGCCAGCTGCACGCCCGCGAGGTACAGCTCACCCGCGACGCCCGGCGCGACCGGGTGCAGACGCGAATCCAGCACGTACACCCGGGTGTTGAAGACCGGCGCGCCGATCGGCACCGACAGCGTGTCGGCGTCGTCCACCTCGTGGTAGGTGACGTCGACGGCCGCTTCGGTCGGGCCGTACAGGTTGTGCAGGCGGGCCCCGGTGAGCTCGCGCAGCTTCTGCGCGGTCGGCGCGGGCAGCGCCTCACCCGAGGCGAAGACCTGATGCAGCGAACTACGTGCGGAGGCCTTCTCGGTATCCAATTCCTGGCCGGCCAGGGTGGCCACGAACACCGACATCATCGACGGCACGAAGTGCGCGGTGGTGACACCGGTCTCGGTGATCAGGTCGGCCAGGTAGCCGGGATCGCGGTGGCCGTCCGGCTTGGCGATGACCAGCGACGCGCCGATCTGCAAGGGCCAGAAGAACTCCCACACCGACACGTCGAAGGTGGCCGGGGTCTTCTGCAGCACCACGTCGTCGTCGAACAGGCCGTACTCGGTCTGCATCCAGACCAGGCGGTTGACGATGGCGGTGTGGCTCACGGCCACACCCTTCGGGCGGCCGGTCGAACCCGACGTGAAGATCACGTACGCGACGTCGTCACCGCGCAGCGGGGCGATGCGGTCGGCGTCGGTGATCGGAGCGTCGGAGTAGCCGGACAGGTCCAGCTCGTCGATCAGCAGTGCGCGCGTGGTGGTTTCGAACTCGTCGCGCGCGGTGCTGAGCACGCACACCGGCTGTGCGGTGTCGAGCACGTACTGGTTGCGCTCGGCCGGGTGGTCGGGGTCCAGCGGCACGTACGCGCCACCGGCGACCGTGACGGCGTACATGCCGATCAGCAGGTCGAAGGAGCGGCGCATGCCCAGGGCCACATAGGAATCCGGGCCGACGCCCTCGGCGATGAGGTGGCGGGCCAGCTTGTGCACGCGGCCCGCGAACTCACCGTAGGACAGACTCGTCCCCTCGAACACCAAGGCGGTGAGATTCGGAGTGTTCTTGGCCTGGTTCTCGAACATCGACGCGAGGGTGACCTCTGCGACGATCTTCTTGCCGCCCAAGGCGACGCGCTTGACGTCGTATTCGGTGGCGTTCCAGGACCGCAGCACCTGGCGGCGCTCGGCCGCGTTCAGCAGCTCGATGTCGCCGACCAGCGCGGTCGGCTCGGCGACCACGGCCGACAGCAAGCGCACCAGGCGCTCACCGAACCCGGCGATGGTGGCCGCGTCGAACATGTCGGTGGCGTAGGCGAATTCGGCGATCATGCCGTCGCTGCCGGGACGCTCGGTCAGGTTGAGGTGCAGGTCGAACTTGGCGGTGACCACGTCCAGCGGCACGCCGGCCACTTCCAGGCCCGGCAGGGCGAAGGTCGCCTCACCGGTGTTCTGGAACGACAGCATGACCTGGAACAGCGGGTGGCGGGCCTGCGAGCGGGCCGGGTTGAGGATCTCCACCAGGCGCTCGAACGGCAGGTCGGCGTGGCCGAAGGCGGCCAGGTCGCTGTCCTTGGTGCGGGCCAGCAGCTCGGTGAACTTCTCCCCCGAGTCGACGCCGGTGCGCAGCACCAGGGTGTTGACGAACATGCCGATGGCGTCGTCGAGCACCTGCTCACCGCGACCGGCGACCGCGGTGCCGATGGCGATGTCGTCGCCGCCGGACAGCCGGGCCAGCAGGGCCGCGAAGGCCGCGTGCACGACCATGAACAGCGAGGCGCCGTGCTGGCGCGCCAGGGCCTCGAGTCCGGCCAGCAGCTCGGCGTCGATGGCGAACTCGTGCACGCCACCGGCATTGGAGGCCACGGCCGGGCGCGGGCGGTCGGAGGGCAGGTCGATCTGGTCGGGCAGGCCCGCCAGGTCGTTGCTCCAGTAGGCCACCTGCTGCGAGATCAGCGAGTCGGCGTCGTCCTCGGAGCCGAGGGTCTCGCGCTGCCAGAGCGCGAAGTCGGCGTACTGGACGAGCAGCGGAGCCCACTGCGGCGCTTCGCCATTGGCGCGCGCGGCGTAGGCGAGCATGACGTCGCGGGCCAGCGGGCGCACCGACCAGCCGTCGCCGGAGATGTGGTGGACCACGAAAACCAGGACGTGCGTGGGCACTCCGGCATCCGGGACCCGGAACAGTCCGGCGCGCACCGGCGCGGCGGCGGTGACGTCGAAGCCGGTGAGCACCAGTTCGGCGATCCGCTCGCGCAGGTCGGCCTCGGCCACGTCGATCGCGCCGAGCCCGGTGCCGCCGCCGTGGATTCCGGCGTCGGCGGCCGAATCGAGGCGGACCTGGTCGGCGGGCAGGATCACCTGCACGCCACGGCCTTCGGCGTTCTCCGGGTAGACCGTGCGCAGCACCTCGTGGCGCTCGAGCACGTCGCCGACGGCGGCCAGCAGCGCATCCGTGTCGAGGTCGCCGGTCAGGCGCACCGCGAGCGGGATGTTGTTGACGGCCGAGGCGGTGTCGAAGCGGTTGAGGAACCACATGCGCTGCTGGGCCAGCGACAGCGGGATCTCGTCCGGGCGGGCCTGCGCCACCAGGGCGCGGCGGCTGCCGGTGCCCGCCTGCGCCTCGACCCGGGCCGCGAGGGCGGCCACGGTCGGGGCGTCGAACAGGGCTCGGACGGGGATCCGGGTGTCGAGGGCCGCGCCCACGCGGGCGACGACCTGGGTGGCGATCAGCGAGTTGCCGCCGAGTTCGAAGAAGTCGTCGTCGGCGCCGACCGGGGACTCGAGTCCGAGCACCTCGGCGAAGACCTCGGCCACGATCTCCTCGGCCCGGGTCGCGGCGGCGCGGAATGCGCGGGCGGCGAATTCCGGCTCCGGCAGGGCGCGGCGGTCCAGCTTGCCGTTGGCGCTGAGCGGGAATCCGCCCAGGGCCACGAAGGCGGCCGGAACCATGTATGAGGGCAGCTGCTCGCCGAGGTGGGCGCGCAGGGCTTCCACATCGATGGCGTCGGCGTCGAGCGCGATCGGCTCGCTGGTCGCGGCGTCGGCCGGGACCACGTAGGCGACCAGCTGGTCGCCGGTGCGGGCGTCGGAGCGCAGCACCACCACGGACTGAGCGACCGCGGGGTGCGCGGTGAGCGCGGCCTCGATCTCGCCGAGCTCGATGCGCAGACCGCGCAGCTTCACCTGGAAGTCGGTGCGGCCGATGTACTCCAGCTCGCCGTCTGCGGTCCAGGTGACCAGGTCACCGGTGCGGTACATGCGCTTGCCCGGAGTGAAGGGGTTGGCGACGAAGCGGTCCGCCGACAGGTCGGGGCGGGCCACGTAGCCGCGCGCCAGCTGCACACCGGCCAGGTAGAGCTCGCCCGCCATGCCGGGAGCGACCGGGTGCAGGCGCGAATCCAGCACGTACACCTGGGTGTTGAACACCGGGCGGCCGATCGGCACGGTCTCGGTGTCGGCGTCCACGACCTGGTGGTAGGTGACGTCGACCGCGGCCTCGGTCGGGCCGTACAGGTTGTGCAGGGCCGAGCCGGTGACCCGGCGCAGCTGCTGAGCGGTGGTCGCGGGCAGCGCCTCACCGGAGGCGAACACCAGACGCAGGCCGGTGCACCGCGCGGCGGCGGGCTCGGCCACGAACACGGCCATCATCGACGGCACGAAGTGCGCGGTCGTGACGCCTTCGCGGGCAATGGTTTCCGCCAGGTACACCGGGTCGCGGTGTCCGTCCGGCTTGGCCACGACCAGCTTCGCGCCGATCTGCAGGGGCCAGAAGAACTCCCACACCGACACGTCGAACGTGGCCGGGGTCTTCTGCAGCACCACGTCGTCGGCGGTCAGGCCGTATTCGGCCTGCATCCACACCAGGCGGTTCACGATCGCCGAGTGCGGCACGGCCACACCCTTCGGGCGACCGGTCGAACCGGACGTGAAGATCACGTACGCGGTGTTCGAAGCATCCAGCGGCGCGGAGCGATCCGCGTCGGTCAGCGCGGCGTCGGAGTAACCCGACAGGTCCGCGGTGTCCACGGCGAGGGTCGGCACGGTGGCGTGGGTGAACCCGTCGCGCTCGGTGGTGAGCACGCACACCGGCCGGGCCGTCTCGAGCACGTAGTCGATGCGGTCGGCGGGCTGGTCCAGGTCCAGCGGCACGTACGCGCCACCGGCCTCGACGATCGCGTACATGGCGACCACCAGGTCCAGCGAGCGGCGAATGCCCAGGGCCACCATGCTCTCCGGGCCGACGCCGGCCTCGATGAGCTTGCGGGCCAGCTGGTGCACGCGGCCCGCGAACTCGGCGTAGGACAGAGCTGTGCCCTCGAACGCGACCGCGGTCGCTTCGGGGGTCCGCTCGGCCTGGGCCTCGAACAGCGCGACCAGCGTCTCGCCCGCGTCGCCGGAGGCGCTGCGCACGGTCTCGCCCGCGGGGGTGTCCTCGGCCGACAGGGTGCCCGAGGTCAGTTCCGCGACCACGGACACGACGTCGGCGGTGGTGCGGTTCCAGTCGCGCAGCACGCGGGTGCGCTCGCCGCCGACCAGCAGGTCGATATCGCCCACGGCCCGCTCCGGCTTGGCCGCGACGGCCTTCAGCAGCAGGTCGAACCGGTCGGCGAAGCGCGCCATGGTGGCCGCGTCGAACAGGTCGGTGGCGTAGATGAGTTCGGCGGTGATGCCGGACCGCGGGGCGGCGGCGTTCTCGGTGAGCACCAGCTGCAGGTCGAACTTGGCGGTGTCGATCGGCAGTTCGACGGCGCTGACGGTCAGGCCGGGCAGTTCCAGTTCGGTGATGCCGGTGTTCTGGAACGACAGCATGACCTGGAACAGCGGGTGCCTGGCCTGCGAACGGGCCGGGTTGAGGATCTCCACCAGGCGCTCGAACGGCAGATCGGCGTGGCCGAAGGCCTGGATGTCGGTGCCGCGCACCGCGTCCAGCAGTTCGGTGAAGCCGGCGCCGCCGTCCACCTCGGTGCGCAGCACCAGGGTGTTGACGAACATGCCGATGAGGTCGTCGAGGGCGCGTTCACCACGACCGGCGACCGGGGTGCCGATGGCGATGTCGGACTCGCCGGACAGGCGCGACAGCAGCACGGCCAGCGCCGAGTGCATGACCATGAACAGCGTGGTGCCGCGGGTGCGGGCGAGTTCGGCCAGCGCGCCGTGGGTTTCGGCGTCGATGTCGAACACGTGGGTGGCGCCGCGGCCCGAGGCCACGGCCGGACGCGGCCGGTCGGAAGGCAGGTCCAGCTGGTCGGGCAGGCCGCGCAGCGACTCCCGCCAGTACGAGATCTGCTGGGAGATCACCGATTCGGCGTCGCGCTCGTCACCGAGCACCTCGCGCTGCCACAGTGCGTAGTCGGCGTACTGGACGTCGAGCACCTGCCAGCCGGGTTCGCCACCCTCGACGCGCGCGCCGTAGGCGGTCATGACGTCCCGGGTGAGCGGGCCCATGGAGAAACCGTCGGCCGAGATGTGGTGCACCACCAGCGCGAGCACGTGCTCGGTGGGGCTGACCTCGAACAGGCGGGCCCGGAACGGCACGTCCACGGTGACGTCGAAGCCGGTCAGCACCAGTTCCGAGAGCGCCTGCGGCAGCGCGGCCTCGGAGACCTCGACCGGGGTCAGGTCCGGGATGACCTGGCTGGTCGGGACGATCTCCTGGTACGCGTGCCCGTCGATCTCGGGGTAGCGGGTGCGCAGCGACTCGTGCCGCGCCAGCACGTCGGCGACGGCGATCTGCAGGGCCTGGCGATCCACCAGACCGGACAGCCGCACGGCCGCCGGAATGTTGTCCACGGCCGATTCGGGATCGAACCGGTTGAGGAACCACATGCGCTGCTGGGCCAGCGACAGCGGCAGCCGCTCGGGCCGCTCCTGCGCGACCAGCGCCAGGCGGGTGCCGGAACCGGAATGGGTTTCGGCCTTGGCGGCCAGCGCGGCCACGGTCGAGGACTCGAAGATCTCACGCACACCCAGCTGCGCTCCGCCTCCCCGCGCTTTGTCCAGCGCTGCGGACAGGCGCGCCGCCACCTGGGTGGCGATGAGCGAGTTGCCGCCCAGGGCGAAGAAGTCGTCGTCGAGACCGACTCGCTCCAGGCCGAGGATCTCGGCGAACACACCGGCCACGATCTGCTCGACCGGGGTGACGGGGGCGCGGAACACCGCGGCCTCGAACACCGGCGCGGGCAGCGCCTTGCGGTCCAGCTTGCCGGAGGCGTTGAGCGGGAACTCGTCCAGCACCATCAGGATCGACGGCACCATGTAGGACGGCACGCTCTCGCCGATCTCGGCGCGCACGGCCTCCACGTCCACGCTGCGGCCCGCCGCGGCGATGACGTAGCCGACCAGCTGGTCACCGGCGTGCGGGTCGTGGCGCACCACGACCACCGACTGCGCGATGGAATCCAGTGCGGTGAGCGCGGATTCGATCTCGCCGAGCTCGATGCGCAGACCGCGCAGCTTCACCTGGAAGTCGGTGCGGCCGATGTACTCCAGCTCGCCGTCCGCGGTCCAGGTGACCAGGTCACCGGTGCGGTACATGCGTGCGGAGTCGCCGAAGGGGTTGGCGACGAAGCGATCCGAGGACAGGTCCGGTCGCGCCACGTAGCCGCGGGCCAGCTGGTCGCCGGCGAGGTACAGCTCGCCCGCGACGCCGACCGGAACCGGGCGCAGGCGCGAATCCAGCACGTACACCTGGGTGTTGAACACCGGGCGGCCGATCGGCACGGTCTCGGTGTCGGCGTCCACGACCTGGTGGTAGGTGACGTCGACCGCGGCCTCGGTCGGGCCGTACAGGTTGTGCAGGGCCGAGCCCGTCAGTTCGCGCAGCTTGTGTGACGGTTTCGGCGACAGCGCCTCACCGGAGGCGAAGACCATGCGCAGGCTGGTGCACCGCGCGGCCGATTCCTCGGCCACGAAGACCGCCAGCATGGACGGCACGAAGTGGGTGACCGTGACGCCTTCGCGGGCGATGAGGTCGGCGAGGTAGGCCGGATCGCGGTGGCCCTCGGGCTTCGCGACGACCAGCTTCGCGCCGATCTGCAAGGGCCAGAAGAACTCCCACACCGACACGTCGAACGTGGCCGGGGTCTTCTGCAGGACGACGTCCTCGGCGGTCAGACCGTACTCGGCCTGCATCCACACCAGACGGTTCACGATCGCCGCATGCGGCACGGCCACACCCTTCGGACGACCGGTCGAACCCGACGTGAAGATCACGTACGCGGTGTTCGAATCCCGCAACGGCGCCCGGCGATCCGCGTCGGTGAGCGGCGCGGCCGAGTAGCTGGACAGGTCCAGCTTGTCGATGCGCACCTGCGCGGTGTCGACCGCGAGGTCCTCGCCGGAGGTCAGCACGGTCACCGGGTCGGCGGTCTCGAGGATGTACTCGGTGCGCTCGGCCGGGTGGTCCGGGTCCAGCGGCACGTACGCGGCGCCGGTGACGGCGACGGCGTACATACCGACGACCAGGTCCAGCGAGCGCCGCATGCCCAGCGCCACGAACGATTCCGCGCCCACGCCGCGCTCGACGAGCCAGCGGGCCAGGCGGTGTACGCGCTCCGAGAACTCGGCGTAGGACAGAGCTGTCCCCTCGAACGCGACGGCGATCGCGTCGGGGGTCCGCTCGGCCTGCGCCTCGAACATGGCGACCAGGGTCGCCGCTTCGGCCTTGTGCTCGGTGAGCACGGCTTCGACATCGAACGCGGTCTCGTTCCAGGTCTCGACGACCTGGGTGCGCTCGGCGGCGTCGACCAGCTCGATATCGCCCACGGCGGCAGCGGGATCGGTGGTGATCGCGGTGAGGACCCGGATCAGGCGGTCCGCGATGCGCTCGACGGTGGCCTCGTCGAACAGGTCGCGCAGGTAGCCCGCGCGGATGCGCAGACGGGTGTCGAGCTGGGCGATGAGGGTGAGCGGATAGTGGGTGGCGTCCGCGGCGTCCAGGCCGGTGACGGCCATGCCGTCGATGTCCGCGGCCTGGGACCGGATGCCGTCGGCGTCGACAGGGTAGGACTCGAACACGACCAGGGTGTCGAAGAGTCCGCCGATGCCGGCGACCGACTGGATGTCGGCCAGACCCACGTAGTGGTGGTCGAGCAGGTCGGCCTGCTCGCCCTGGGTGCGGGTGAGCAGCGTGCTCGCCGCCTCGGCCGGGTCGAAGGCGACCCGCACCGGCACCGTGTTGATGAACAGACCCACCATGGACTCGACGCCCGAGAGCTGCGCCGGGCGACCGGACACCGTGGTGCCGAACAGCACGTCGTCGCGGCCGGTGAGGCGGCCGAGCAGGATGCCCCAGGCGACCTGGAGCACGGTGTTCGGGGTGACGCCGAGTTCGGCGGCGAGCCCGGTCAGGCGCGCGGTCGCGGCCTCGTCCAGGTCGAAGAAGTACTCGCCGGACAGCGCGGTGATCTCGCGGCCGGTGTCGGGGCGGGTGAGCAGGGTCGGCTCGGAGACGCCGAGCAGCGACTTCTGCCAGGCCGCCAGCGACGCCGAACGATCCTGCTGCGCAACCCATTCCAGGAAGTAGCGGTAGGACCGCACCGGCGGCAGCACCGCGGTGTCGGAGTGCGTAGCGTAGAGCACCAGCAGGTCCTGCATGAGCAGCGGCATGGACCAGCCGTCGAGCAGGATGTGGTGGTTGGCCACGGCCAGCTGGTAGCTGTGGGCGTCGGTACGCACCAGCGTGTAGCGGATGAGCGGCGGCGCGGTCAGGTCGAAGCGCTGGACGCGGTCCTCGGCGATGATCTCCGCCGCCCGGGCCGCGCGGGCGTCGGCGTCGGCGATATCGGTGAGGTCGTGGTTGGTCCACGCCACCCGCACGCCGTCGATGACGACCTGCACCGGCACGCCGGACGCGTCGTTCACGTAAGCGGTGCGCAGGATCTCGTGACGCTCGATGAGCGCCTGCGCGGCCGACCGCAGCCGGTCGGCGTCGACGCGGCCCTCGAGGGTGAGCACCGCCTGCGCGGTGTACACGTCCACCGAGGTGGCGGCCAGCTGGGCGTGGAAGAGCAGACCGGCCTGCAGCGCGGACAGCGGCCACACCTGGTGCAGGGAGCCGTAGCGCTTCTCCCAGCCGTCGATGTCGCGCTGGGTGACGCGGACCAGGCCGAAGTCGGACGGGGTGTGCCCGCCCTTGGCCGAATCAGCGTGCGCGGCAACGGCTTCCAGAGCCGACACCCACAGGGCGGCGAACTCGGCGATCTCCGTGGCGGAGATCAGCGTGCTCGGGTAGCCGATCTGCGCGGTCAGCTTGTCGCCCGCGACGATGGCGTTGATGTCGATCGGGGCCATGGCGGGCATATCGGCGTCGTAGGAGCCCGCCAGGTCGGCCAGGTCGGCCGCCGGGATCCAGCCGAAGCCGCGCAGCGCCTCGGGCACGTCGCCCTCGTTGACCCGGCCCAGGTAGTTGAAGCTGACCTGGCCCGGCAGCTGCTTGGGCAGCTGGGCGGCGGTGTCGGAGTTCATGTATCGCAGCAGGCCGTAACCGATGCCCTTGTCGGGCACCGCGAGCAGCTGTTCCTTGACCGTCTTGAGGGCCCGGCCCATGGCCGCGCCGCCGGTGAGGGCGGCGTCCACATCGATGCCGGACAGGTCGAAGCGCACCGGGAAGATGGCGGTGAACCAGCCGACCGTGCGGGACAGGTCGGCGCCGGGCACGACCTCTTCCTCGCGACCGTGGCCTTCCAGGCGGACGAGGGCTGTGTTCTGCTCCCCGGCCTTCTCCCCCAGGCCCTTGCCGGCGCGGAACTTGGCCACCGCCAAGGCGAGCGCGGTCAGCAGACCGTCGTTCACGCCGCCGTGGAACAGGGCGGGCACGGTGGTCAGCAACGAGCGGGTGGCCTCGGCCGACAGCTCGACGCGGTGCTTGACGATGGTCGCGGTGACGTCGACGGCCGGGTCCATGGCGCGCTCGGTGAGCAGCGGGTCCGGGCTCTCGACGACGTCGCGCCAGAACGCGAGCTCGGCGACGCGCTCCTCGGTGGCGGCTTCCCGCTCGAGGGCGTGCGCCCAGGTGCGCATGCTGGTGGCGGGGGCGACCAGCTCGGGGGTCTGCCCGGCGGACAGCTGGCCCCAGGCGGCGACGAAGTCCGGCACCAGGATTCGCCAGGTGACGCCGTCGACCACCAGGTGGTGACCGGCGACGATCAGGCGTCCGGCGCGGCTGTCGTCCGAGGGCTCCAGCCACACGAACCGGATGACCTGGCCCGCGGCCGGATCCAGCTTGTCGAGCGTGGCATCCAGTGCGGCCGCGGCGATCTCGAACAGCCGCTCGTCGGTGACGGCGGCGTCGAACCCGGTGCGGTCGATCAGCGAGTCCGCGTCGATGGTTCCGGGCGCGGCGGTCTCGACGATCCAGTCCGCGTCCGGCACCCGGCGCAGACGCGCCCGCAGCATGTCGTGGCGGTCGATGACCGCGCCGACGGTGGCGGCGATGCCCGCGCGGTCGATGCCGTGCGGGAGTTCCAGGGCCATGGTCTGGTTGAAGCGGCCGAACTCGCCCGGCCGGCCCGCCATGAACCGGACCACCGGGGTCAGCGGCATGACACCCACGCCGCCGCCGGGCAGCTCGGTCAGCTGCGGGGCCGAATCGCTCTGGCCGTCCGAGGCTTCCGCGATGGCGGCCAGACCGGACACGGTGCGCTGCTCGAACACATCGCGCGGCGAGAACACCACGCCGCGCGCCTTGGCCCGCGACACCAGCTGGATGGAGACGATGGAGTCACCGCCGAGCGCGAAGAACGAGTCGTCGATGCCGACCCGCTCCAGGCCCAGCACCTCGGCGAACACCTCGGCGATGGTCTGCTCGAGGGCATTGCGCGCGGCCCGGAAGACCACCTCGGTGGCGAAGACCGGCTCGGGCAGCGCCCGGCGGTCCAGCTTGCCGACCGGGGTCAGCGGCACCCGGTCGATGATCATGACCGAGGACGGCACCATGTACGCGGGCAGACGCTGCTCGACGTGCGCGGTCACGGTCGCCACATCGATCGAATGACCCGGCGTGGCAACCACGTACGACACCAGCGAGGTCGCGCCCGCGGCGTTCTTGTGGCCCACGGTGACCGCGAAGTCGACGGTCTCGTGCGAGGCCAGCGCCGCGTCGATCTCACCGAGCTCGATGCGGAAACCGCGCACCTTGACCTGGAAGTCGGAGCGGCCGACGTACTCGACCAGGCCGTCCGGGGTCCAGCGCACCACGTCACCGGTGCGGTACATCCGCGCGCCGTCCACGTACGGGTTCGCGACGAAGCGGTCGGCGGTCAGGCCCGGACGCGCGTGGTAGCCGCGCGCCAGCTGGATGCCCGACAGGTACAGCTCACCCGCGACACCGACCGGCACGGGGCGCAGGCGGTTGTCGAGGATCAGCGACTGCATGCCCCGGATGGGACCGCCGATGGTGACCAGGTCACCCGGAACCAGCGCGTCGCTGATGTTGGTCATGATGGTGGTCTCGGTGGGGCCGTAACCGTTGTGGAAGGCACGCATCGTGCCGTCCGCCAACGGAACCGCCCACTTCTCGACCAGGTCGGCCGGGACGGCTTCACCACCGGCGACCAGCACGCGCAGCGAGTCCAGGCCCGCCGGTCCGAAGGTGGACAGCGCGGCCGGGGTGATGAACGCGTGGGTGGCGCGCTCGCGGCGGATCAGCTCGGCGAGCTCCTCGCCGCCGTAGGTGCCCGGCGGGACGACCACCAGGGTGCCGCCCTTGCCGATGGCGAGCAGGAATTCCAGCATCGACGCGTCGAACGACGGCGACGCGAAATGCAGTGCGCGCGAGGAGGAGTCGAGCGCGTACCGCTCGGCCTGCTCGACGGTGAAGTTGGCCAGACCGGCGTGGCTGACCACGACGCCCTTGGGCACACCGGTGGAGCCGGAGGTGTAGATGACGTAGGCCGGGTGCTCCGGGCGCAGCGGGCGGACCCGCTCGTCGGCGGCGATCGCGGTGTCCGCGAAGGCATTCAGGTCGAGCTCGTCCAGTACCAGCCACTCGACCGAGTCCGGCATGTCCGCGCGCACCGACGCCACGGTGAGGCCGACCGGCGAACCGGAGTCGGTGACCATGTGGGCGATGCGGTCGGCCGGGTAGTTCGGGTCCACCGGCACGAAGGCCGCACCGATCTTGGACACCGCCCACTCGGCGAAGTAGGAGTCGTCCGATCGCGGGACGGCGACGGCGACCAGGTCCTCGGCGCCGATGCCGCGCTCGATGAGCAAGCGCGCCAGGCGGTTCGAGCGGGCATCCAGCTCGCCGTAGGACAGACTCCGGCCCTCGAACACCACCGCGGGCGCGGCGGGGTCGATGGCGACGGCGTCGGCGATCAGCTCGGGCAGGGTGCGCGCCGGGACGGCGGGCAGGCCGAACCGGGCCACCAGATCGGCGCGCTCGCCGGAGTCCAGGATGTCGATCGCGCCGACACCGATCTCCGGGTTCGCGGCGACGGCCTCGAGCACCCGCACCCAGCGCTGCGCGAACCCGGCCGCGGTGGCCGCGTCGAACAGATCGGTGGCGTAGGTCAGGGCCAGCGCCATGCCGGAGTCCTGCTCCGACAGCGTGAACTGCAGGTCGAAGCGGGAGATGTTCTCGTCGAGATCCAGCGTGGAGACCGTCAGACCCGGCAGTTCGATGCTGGTGCGGTCCAGGTTCTGGAAGGCCAGCATGACCTGGAACAGCGGGTTGCGGGCCTGCGAGCGCTCGGGCGCCAGCAGTTCCACCAGCCGCTCGAACGGCACGTCGGCATTGCCGAAGGCGTCGAGGTCGGTGTGGCGCACGCGGTCCAGCAGGTCGGTGAACGACTCGCCGGGCTCGATGCCGGTGCGCAGCACCAGCGTGTTGACGAACATGCCGACCAGGTCGTCGAGCGCGGCCTCACCGCGACCGGCGACCGGGGTGCCGACCGCGATGTCGTCGCCACCGGACAGGCGGGCCAGCAGCACCGCGAGGGCGCTGTGCATCACCATGAACAGCGATGAACCGCGCTGGCGGGCAACGTCTTCCAGCGCCGCGATCAGCTCGGGCGACAGCGTCCGTTGCAGGGTCGCGCCGCGGTGCGAGGCGATGGCCGGCCGCGGGCGGTCGGTGGGCAGGGCCAGCTCGTCGGGCACGCCGCCGAGCACGCGCTGCCAGTAGGCGACCTGGCGGGCCATGATCGAGGACGAATCCTCTTCCGAGCCCAGCACATCGCGCTGCCACAGCGCGAAGTCGGCGTACTGCACGGCCAGCGGGGCCCAGCCGGGCACCGCGCCCTGGGTGCGCGCGGTGTAGGCGACCATGACGTCGCGGGCCAGCGGGGACATCGAGAAACCGTCACCGGCGATGTGGTGCACGACCACCACGAGCACGTGCTCGGTGGCGTCCTCACCGCCCGCCCGGAACAGGCGGGCGCGCAGCGGAACCTGCTCGGCCACATTGAAGCCCAGTGTGGCGAACGCGGTCACCGTGGCGGTGAGCTCGGCCGCCGCGACCGTGACCGGCCGCAGGTCGAGGGCGATCTCCTCGGCCGGGACGACCACCTGCATCGGGGTGCCGCCGTGCTCGGGGTACTTGGTGCGCAGCGACTCGTGGCGGCGGACCACATCGGCGACCGCGAGTTCCAGTGCCGCGGTGTCGAGTTCACCGGTGAGGCGGATGGCCAGCGGCAGATTGTAGGCCGCCGACGAGGTGTCGTACTGGTTCAGGAACCACATGCGCTGCTGCGCGAACGACAGCGGCACCAGCTCGCCCTGAATCCGGGTGCGGGCGGTCAGCTTGGCGCGCGAGGCGCCGTCGGCGTGCGATTCGATGCGGGCCGCGAGGGCCTCGACCGTGGTCGCCTCGAACAGGGTGCGCACCGCGACCGTGGTGTCGAGGGCCGCGCCGATGCGCGACACGACGCGGGTGGCGATGAGCGAGTTGCCGCCCAGATCGAAGAAGTCGTCGTCCAGGCCGACTCGTTCCAGCCCGAGGACCTCGGCGAAGACGGCGGCCACCGTCTCCTGGGTCGGGGTCTCCGGCGCGCGGAAGGCGCGAGCCTGCGCGGCCGGGGCCGGCAGGGCGCGACGATCGAGCTTGCCGTTGACGGTCAGCGGAATCCGGTCCAGGACCACGACGGCGGACGGGACCATGTAGGCGGGCAGCAGTTCGGCCGCGCCGTCGCGGACGGCGTCCACGGCGGGCGCGACACCGTCCTGCGGCACCACGTAGGCGACGATGCGCTGATCGCCCGGCAGGTCCTCGCGCACGATGACCGCGGTCTGCGCGACCCCGGCCTGTGCCAGCACCGCGGACTCGATCTCGCCGAGCTCGATGCGGAAGCCGCGAACCTTGACCTGATCGTCGGCGCGGCCCAGGTATTCGAGCTCGCCGAAGCGGTTCCAGCGGGCCACGTCACCGGAGCGGTACAGGCGGGCGCCCGGCGCGCCGAAGGGGCTGGCCACGAAGCGGGCCGCGGACAGGTCCGGGCGACCCAGGTAGCCGCGCGCCAGTTGCGCACCGGCGACGTACATCTCACCCGCGACGCCGACCGGCACCGGGTGCAGGCGGTCGTCGAGGACGTACACGCGCAGACCGGCGATGGCCCGGCCGACCACCGAACCGGTGGCGGCGGCGATGGTGTCGGCGTCGAGCACCCGCACCGACACGTGGACCGTGGTCTCGGTGATGCCGTACATGTTCACCAGGTACGGGGTGGAATCCCCGTGGCGGGCAACCCAATCCGAGAGGCGGCGCAGCTCCAGCGCCTCACCGCCGAAGACGACGTAGCGCAGGGCCAGCTCCTGCTGGTCACCGGCGGCGGCCGCGATGCGGTCGGCCTCGGCCAGCTGGTAGAACGCCGACGGCGTCTGGTTGAGCACCGTGACCCGCTCGCGGCGCAGCAGTTCCAGGAACTGCTCCGGCGAGCGCGACACGTAGTAGTCGACGACGACCAGCTTGCCGCCGTAGAGCAACGGGCCCCACAGCTCCCAGACCGAGAAGTCGAAGGCGTAGGAGTGGAACAGGGTCCACACGTCGTCGGGTCCGAAACCGAACTCGCGATCGGTGTTCGCCATCAGGCGCACCACGTTCCGGTGCGCGACCGCGACGCCCTTGGGGCGGCCGGTCGAACCGGAGGTGTAGATGACGTAGGCGACGTGATCGGGGTTCAGCGCCGCGCGGCGGTCGGCATCGGTGACGGGGCCGTCGGCCGCGTCCACGATGTTCCCGGCCTCCAGCGAGAAGCCGTCCAGCAGAACGGTGTTCAGGTCGGCGGGCAGCTCGACCTGCACGGTCGAGTCGGTGATCACGCTGGTCGGCTTCGCGTCCGACAGCACGAAGGCGATACGGTCGGCCGGGTAGGACGGATCGATCGGCACGTAACCCGCACCGGTCTTGATCACGGCCAGCAGCGCCACGACCAGATCGGCCGAACGCGGCAGCAGCACCGCGACCAGCGACTCCGGACCCGCGCCCTCCCCGATCAGCCTGCGCGCCAGCACGTTCGCGCGGCGATCCAGCTCGAAATAGGTGAGCTCCTCGTCGCCGAACCGCACCGCGACCCGCTCCGGGTGAGCGGCCACGGCCAGGTCGAACAGGCCCGAGATGGTGGCCTCGGACGCGGCGAACGGGCTCGCCAGCGCGGCCAGGGGGTTGGACAGGCGCTCGGCGGCCCCGCCCAGCGCGGCCAGCGCCGCGACCTCGGGCGCGATGCCCGAGATCCCTTCGGCGACAGCCAGTTCGGCCTCGGCGACGGCGGCGCGCGCGGTCTCGGCCAGCTCGACGATGTCCTCGCCCGCGGAGACCCAGTACTCGGCCACGTCGTGGCGTTCGCCCTCGCCCAGCAGGTCGATATCACCGATCAGGGCCGACGGGTCCTCGGCGACGGCGCGCAGGATGCGGACCAGGCGCTCGGCGAAGGAGATGACGGTCTCGGCGTCGAACAGATCGGTGGCGTAGTTCCAGGACAGGCCCAGCGACCCGTCGGCGTGCTCGCTCACGGTGAGCTGCACGTCGAACTTGGCGGTGCCCGGATCGAATTCGACGACCTCGAGGGCCAGGTCCGGCAGCTCGACCGCGGCCGCGTCCTTGGCGCCGGCGGCCTCGAAGGTCAACGCCACCTGGAACAGCGGGTGGTGAGCCTGCGAGCGGACCGGGCTGAGCACGTCCACCAGCCGCTCGAACGGCACGTCGGCGTGCGCGAAGGCGGCCAGGTCGGTGCGGCGCACCTGGGCGAGCAGATCACGGAAGGCGGCGTCCGGCTTGACCTCGCTGCGCAACACCAGGGTGTTGACGAACATGCCGACCACGTCGTCGAGCGCGCGTTCGCCGCGGCCCGCGATCGGGGTGCCGATGGCGATGTCGGTGGCCCGGGACAGGCGCGCGGACCAGGCCGCGAGCGCCGCGTGGACCAGCATGAACAGGGTGACGTCGTGTTCGCGGGCCACGCTCGTGAGAGCGCGGTGCAAGTCGGCGTCGATCGAGAAGTCGTGCATGCCACCGGCATTGGTGGCGACCTCGGGCCGCGGCCGGTCGGCGGGCAGCTCCAGCTGCTCGGGCAGGTCGGCCAGCTGGGTGGTCCAGTAGGCGATCTGCTGGGCGGCGATCGACTCGGGATCGGTCTCCGCGCCGAGGATCTCGCGCTGCCACAGCGTGTAGTCGGCGTACTGCACTGGCAGCGGCGACCAGGCCGGGGCCTCGCCCGCGGCGCGGGACAGGTAGGCGGCCACCACGTCACGCAGCAGCGGGCGCAGCGAGGCGCCGTCGGCGCTGATGTGGTGCAGCACCAGCACCAGCACGTGTTCGGTCTCGCTGAGGCTCAGCACCGTGGCGCGGAACGGCAGTTCGCGGGTGACGTCGAAGAAGACGCTCGCGAGCTGCGTGATGCGCGCGGTCAGGTCGGCCGGGGTGACGGACTCGGTCCGGACCTCGAAGTCGATCTCGGACAGCGGCAGGACGCGCTGGAAGCCGTCGCCCTCGATCTCGGGGTAGACGGTGCGCAGCGACTCGTGCCGGGCCAGCACGTCGCCCAGGGCGGCGGTGAAGGCGGCCGGGTCGATCGCGCCGGTGAGCTTCAGCGCCACCGGGATGTTGTTGACCGCGGTGCGGTTGTCGAAGCGGTTCAGGAACCACATGCGCTGCTGCGCCAGCGACAGCGGCACCAACTCCGGACGCTCCTGGGCGACCAGGGCGGCGCGCGCGCCGGTGCCGACGCGCGATTCCAGCTGTGCGGCGAGCGAGGCCACGGTGGAGGCCTCGAACAGGGCGCGCAGCGGGATGTCGGCGTCGAGCGCCGCGGACAGGCGCGCGATCACCTGGGTGGCGATCAGCGAGTTGCCGCCGAGCTCGAAGAAGTCGTCGTCCAGGCCGACCCGGTCCAGGCCGAGCACGTCGGCGATGACGCCGGCGACCGTCTGCTGCACCGGGGTGGCCGGGGCGCGGAAGGTCTTGGCGGCGAAGGTCGGCGCGGGCAGCTGCTTGCGGTCCAGCTTGCCGGAGGCGTTGAGCGGGAAGGCGTCCAGCACCATGAAGGCGGCCGGGACCATGTAGGCCGGAAGCTGTTCGGAGAGAACATCCTTCACGGCGTCGAGGTCGAGGTGGCCGTCGGCGGCGATCAGGTAGGCGACCAGCTGATCGCCGGTGCGCTCGTCGTGGCGGACCACGACCACGGCCTGCGCGACCGCGGGCAGCGCGGTGAGCGCCGACTCGATCTCGCCGAGCTCGATGCGCAGACCGCGCAGCTTCACCTGGAAGTCGGTGCGGCCCAGGTATTCCAGCTCGCCGTGGCCGGTCCAGGTGACGAGGTCACCGGTGCGGTACATGCGCGCACCGTCACCGAACGGGTTGGCCACGAAGCGGTCCGCGGTCAGGTCGGGGCGGGCCACATAGCCGGTGGCCAGCTGGTCACCCGCGAGATAGAGCTCACCCGCGACACCCACCGGAACCGGGTTCAGACGCGCGTCGAGGACGTACACCTGGGTGTTGAAGACCGGCGCGCCGATCGGCACCGAGGCGATGTCGGCGTCGACGACCTCGTGGAAGGTGACGTCGACCGCGGCCTCGGTCGGGCCGTACAGGTTGTGCAGGCGCGCCCCGGTCAGCCGGCGCAGCTTCTGCGCGGTCGGCGCGGGCAGGCCCTCACCGGAGGCGAAGACATTGGTCAGGCTGACGCAGTCGGCCGCGGCCGGTTCGGCCACGAAGACCGCCAGCATGGACGGCACGAAGTGGGTGACCGTCACGCCCTCGCGGACGATGATCTCGGCCAGGTAGGCCGGGTCGCGGTGGCCGTCCGGCTTGGCGACCACCAGGCGCGCGCCGACCTGCAAGGGCCAGAAGAACTCCCACACCGACACGTCGAAGGTCGCCGGGGTCTTCTGCAGCACCACGTCGTAGGCGGCCAGGCCGTACTGGGCGTGCATCCACACCAGGCGGTTGACGATGGCCGCGTGGCTCACCGCCACACCCTTGGGGCGGCCGGTGGAGCCGGACGTGAAGATCACGTAGGCGGTGTTGCCCGGGCGCAGCGGCGAGCGGCGCTCGGAGTCCGCGACGGGGGCATCGTCGAAGCCGGACAAATCCAGCTCGTCGATCCGAACCTGGTGGCCCTCAATGCCTTCCAGGTCGTCACCGGAGGTGAGCACGCAGACCGGCTGCGCGGTCTCGAGGATGTACTGGGTGCGCTCGGCCGGGTGATCCGGGTCCAGCGGCACGTACGCGCCGCCGGCGACGGCCACGGCGTACATGCCCGCCACCAGGTCGATGGAGCGGCGCATGCCCAGCGCCACGAACGATTCCGGTCCGACGCCCTCGGCGATCAGCCAGCGCGCCAGCTTGCGCACGCGGGCCGCGAACTCGGCGTAGGACAACTGTGTCCCATTTTCCGGGCTCCGCCCGGGTGTCCCCTCGAACGTGACAGCGGTCGCGTCGGGAGTCAGCGCGACCTGCGCCTCGAACAGCGAAACCAGCGTCGCCGCAGCGCCTTCGGAGATCTCCGGCAGAGCGGTGTGCAGCTCGAACGCGGTCTCGTTCCAACCGACCAGCAGCTGACGGCGCTCGGCCTCGCTCAGCAGCTCGACCTCGCCGACCAGCTGGGCCGGGTTCGCGGCCACGGCGGCGAGCATGGCGACGAAGCGCTGCGCGAACACGTCGGCATACGCGGCGTCGAAAAGGTCCGTCGCGTAGACGAGTTCGGCATCCATAGCCGAGTCACCGTCGACGACCTCACTGAGGGTCATCTGCAGATCGAACTTGGCCGACTGCTGGTCGATGGCCAGCTCGGCGACGCTCAGGCCCGGTAGCTCCAGCGAGGCACGCCCCAGGTTCTGGAACGACAGCATCACCTGGAACAGCGGGTGCCGCGCCTGCGAGCGGGCCGGGTTGAGCACCTCGACCAGGCGCTCGAACGGCACGTCCGCGTGGGCGAAGGCCTGCAGGTCGCGCTCGCGCACGGTCTTCAGCAGGTCGGTGAAGCTCGCGCCGGTGTCCACCGGCGACCGCAGCACCAGGGTGTTGACGAACATGCCGACCAGGTCGTCGAGCGCCTGCTCGCCACGGCCCGCGACCGGGATGCCGACCGCGATGTCGTCGGTGCCGCTCAGGCGGGCCAGCAGCGCGGCGAAAGCGCTGTGCACCACCATGAACAGGGTCGTGCCACTGGCCTGCGCCACCCGGTTCAGCCCGGCGATCAGCTCGCCCGGCACCTGGAACCGGTGGGTGCCCGCGTCGTAGGAGGCGACGGCCGGGCGCGGCGTGGTGGACAGGCGCAGCTCGTCCGGCAGGCCGGACAGGGTGTCGCGCCAGTAGTCCAGCTGCTCGGTGATGAGCGAGCGCGGGTCTTCTTCCGAGCCCAGGGTCTCGCGCTGCCACAGCGCGTAATCCGCGTACTGCACCGGCAGTTCGGTCCAGCCCGGGGTCTCGCCCTGGCTGCGCGCGATGTAGGCGGTCATCAGGTCGCGGACCAGCGGCGTCATGGAGAAGCCGTCGGCGGCGATGTGGTGGGCCACCAGGACCAGCACGTGCTCGTCGGCCGCGAGGCGGTAGGCGCGCAGGCGCACCGCCGTCTCGGTGGTGACGTCGAAGCCCTGCGCCGCGAACGCGTAGACCGCGGCGAACAGCTCGCCCTCGGTCACGTCCATGACATCCAGCTCCGGAATGGCGCGGCCGGTGGGCAGCACCTTCTGGTAGGCGACGCCCTCGTGCGACGGGTACAGGGTGCGCAGCGACTCGTGGCGCGCCATCACGTCGGCGATCGCGCCGCGCATGGCGTCGAGATCCAGTGCGCCGGTGAGCCGTACGGCCGCCGGGATGTTGTTGGCCGCCGATTCCGGATCGAACCGGTTGAGGAACCACATGCGCTGCTGGGCGAGCGACAGCGGCGGGTACTCGGGGCGGGTGCGGACCGTGAGCGCCTGGCGCACACCGGTTCCCGCGTGCGACTCCACCCGCGCGGCCAGCGCGGCCACGGTCGGGGCCTCGAACAGCACGCGCACACCGATCTCGGCGTTCAACGCGGCCGACAGGCGGGCCACCACCTGGGTGGCGACCAGCGAGTTGCCGCCCAGTTCGAAGAAGTCGTCGTCCACGCCGACGCGCTCGGGGCCGTTCTCCGTTCCGGAGATGCCCAGCAGGTCGGCGAAGATCTGCGCGATGATCTCCTCGATCGGCGTCGAGGGGGCGCGGAAACGCTTGGCCTCGAACACCGGCGCGGGCAGCGCCTTGCGATCCAGCTTGCCGGAGGCGTTGACCGGGAAGGCGTCCAGCACCACGAGCGCGGCCGGAACCATGTAGGCGGGCAACGAGGCGCTCAGCGCGGCCTTCACGCCGTCGACGTCGACCACGGCGTCGGGCTCGCGGACCACGTAACCCACGAGCTGATCGCCCGCGTGCGCGTCGGTGCGGACCACCACGACGGACTGCGCGATGGTCGGCTGCGCCAGCAGCGCCGCCTCGATCTCGCCCAGCTCGATGCGCAGACCGCGCAGCTTCACCTGGAAGTCGGTGCGGCCCAGGTAGTTCAGTTCACCGTCGGCAGTCCAGGAGACCAGGTCGCCGGTGCGGTACATACGGGCTCCACCTGCACCCCCGGTCCCACCCTGAACGAACGGGTTAGCCACGAAACGGTCCGCGGACAGGTCCGGGCGGCCCAGGTAGCCGCGCGCGAGCTGATCGCCCGCGAGGTAGAGCTCACCCGCGACACCCGGCGCGACCGGGTGCAGGCGGGCGTCGAGGACGTAGGTCTCGGTGTTCCACACCGGGCGGCCGATCGGCACGAACACGGTGTCGGCGTCCACGACCTCGTGGTAGGTGACGTCGACGGCCGCCTCGGTCGGGCCGTACAGGTTGTGCAGACGCGCGCCGGTCAGCTCGCGCAGCTTCTGCGCGGTCGGCGCGGGCAGCGCCTCGCCGGAGGCGAACACCTGCCGCAGGCTGTATCCAATTTGCCCCTCCGCTCCGCTCCGGGGCTGGTTCGGGGCGCTGGAAGTCTCGTTCTTCCCTCCCTCCGCTCCTCCGCTTCGCTCCCCCGCTCCACTCAGTCCAGAACGAGACGCGCCCCGAACCTCCGAGGATTGAGCGTCCAGTGCCGACACGAACACCGATAGCATCGACGGCACGAAATGCGCGGTGGTGATGCCGGTTTCGGCGATCACCTGGGCAAGGTAGACCGGGTCGCGGTGGCCGTCGGGCTTGGCGACCACCAGGCGCGCACCGGTCTGCAAGGGCCAGAAGAACTCCCATACCGACACGTCGAAGGTGGCCGGGGTCTTCTGCAGCACCGCGTCGTTCGCGTCGATCGGGTACTCGTGCTGCATCCACAGCAGGCGGTTCACGATCGCGCCGTGCTCGACGGCCACGCCCTTGGGGCGACCGGTCGAACCGGACGTGAAGATCACGTAGGCGGTGTGCTCGGGCCGGATCGCCTGTCCCCGTTCGGCATCCGTGATCGGAGCGTCGGAGTAGGCGTCCAGGTTGAGGGTGTCGACTTCCAGCACCGGCACGTTGCGGCCGGTGACGAAGTCGTCGCGGCCGGTGGTCAGGATGGCGACCGGCCGCGCGGTGTCGAGCACGTAGTCGATGCGGTCCATCGGCTGGTCCGGGTCCAGCGGCACGTACGCGCCACCCGCCTCCAGCACCGCGTACATGGCCACGACCAGATCCAGCGAACGCCGGATGGCCAGGGCCACATGCGATTCCGCGCCGACGCCCTGGGCGATCAGCTTGCGGGCCAGCTTGTGCACCCGCGCGGAGAACTCGGCGTAGGACAGAGTTGTCCCCTCGAATTCCACGGCAGGGGCATCGGGGCTGGTCAGAGCCTGTGCCTCGAAGAGCGACACCAGCGTCGCCGCCTCGCCCTCCGGCAGCGCGGGCAGCACCCGCGCCAGGTTGAATGCGGTGTCGTTCCAGTCGTCGAGCACCCGCTCGCGCTCGTCGGCGACCAGCAGGTCGATATCGCCGAGCGGCCGCTCCGGGTCCGCGACGACGGCGGCCAGGATCAGATCCAGGCGGTGCGCGAAGGCCGCGATGGTGGGCTCGTCGAAAAGGTCCAGCGCGTAGGAGATCTCGGCGGACATACCGGCGTGCTCGCCGTGGTCGTCCTGCGCCTCCTGCAACGTGAGCTGCAGGTCGAACTTGGCCAGGCGGGCGTCGTAGTCGATGCCGTTGACCGAGAGGCCGGGCAGCTCCAGGCTGGCCTGCCGGGTGTTCTGGAAGGTCAGCATGACCTGGAACAGCGGGTGGCGGGCCTGCGAACGCGCCGGGTTGATGACCTCGACCAGGCGCTCGAACGGCACGTCCGCGTGGGCGAAGGCGTGCAGGTCGGTGTCGCGGGAGCGGGCCAGCAGGTCGGCGAAGGTCTCGCTGCCGTCCACCTCGGTGCGCAGCACCAGAGTGTTGACGAACATGCCGATCAGGTCATCGAGGGCGGCCTCACCGCGGCCGTGCACCGGGGTGCCGATCGCGATGTCGGAGGTGCCCGACAGGCGGGCCAGCAGCACCGCCAGCGCCGAGTGCATGACCATGAACAGCGAGGCGTTGTGCCGGCGGCCCAGATCCACCAGCGCCTGCTGGGTTTCGGCGGAGATGGCGAACGGGTAGGTGCCACCCTGGTAGCTGGCCACGGCCGGACGCTGCCGGTCGGAGGGCAGCACCAGCTCGTCGGGCAGATCGGCCAGGGCCTCGGTCCAGTAGCGGATCTGCTTGGAGATCAGCGCGTCCGGATCGTCCTCGGAGCCGAGCACCTCGCGCTGCCACAGCGCGTAATCGGCGTATTGCACCGGCAGTTCCGCCCAGGCCGGGGCCTCCCACGAGGTGCGGGCCGCGTAGGCGACCATCACGTCGCGGGCCAGCGGGCCCATGGACCAGCCGTCGGCGCTGATGTGGTGGACCACCATGCCGAGGATGTACTCGGTGTCGCTGATCTCGAAAAGCGCCGCGTGCAAAGGCACTTCGCCGGTGACGTCGAAGGCCATGGTAGCCAGTTCGACCAGGTGGTCGATCAGATTGGACTCGGTGACCGGCACCGGGGTCAGGTCCGGCACGATCTGCGCGGCGTCGAGCACCCGCTGCACCGGGCCGTGCGCGGTCTCCGGGAAGACGGTGCGCAGCGACTCGTGGCGGTCGATCACGTCGATGACCGCGACCTGCAGCGCCGCGATGTCCAGCTCACCGGACAGCCGGATGGCGACCGGGATGTTGTTGACCGCCGAGGCGGTGTCGAAGCGGTTCAGGAACCACATGCGCTGCTGCGCGAGGGAAAGCGGAACCTCGGCGGGCCGCTCGCGAGCGACCAGCGCCTTGCGGCCGCCGTCGCCGACATGCGATTCCACCCGGGCCGCGAGGGCCTCCACGGTGGCCGCCTCGAACAGCATGCGTACCGGCACGCGGGTGTCGAGGGCGGTGCCCAGGCGGGTCGCCACCTGGGTCGCGATCAGCGAGTTGCCGCCCAGCTCGAAGAAGTCGTCGTCGACGCCGACGCGGGCGATGCCCAGCACCTCGCCGAAGATCTGGGCGATGATCTCCTCGATCGGTGTTGTCGGAGCGCGGAATTCGCGCACCTCGAACCGCGGCGTCGGCAGCGCCTTGCGATCCAGCTTGCCGGAGGCGTTGAGCGGGAACGCGTCGAGCACCATGATCGAGCCCGGCACCATGTACGCGGGCAGGGTGCGCTGCAACGAGGTCTTGACCCCGTCCAGGTCCACCGGGCCGCCGGCCACGATGTAGGCGACCAGCTGATCGCCGGCCACGGTGTCGATGACCAGCACCACGGCCTGCTGCACCTTGGGGTGGTCCAGCAGCGCGGTCTCGATCTCACCGAGCTCGATGCGCTGACCGCGGAACTTCACCTGGAAGTCGGTGCGGCCGATGTATTCGAGAATGCCGTGGTCGATTCCGCCCGCGGGCGCGGAGCCCGCGGAGCGCCCATGGTTCCAGCGCACCAGGTCGCCGGTGCGGTAGAGCCGCGAACCCGGCTCGCCGTAGGGGTTGGCGACGAAACGCTCGGCGCTCAGGTCCGGGCGGCCGAAGTAGCCGCGCGCCACCTGCACACCGCCGAGGTACAGCTCACCCGGGACGCCCGCGGGCACCGGGCGCAGGCCCTCGTCGAGCACATAGGTCTGCGCGTTCCACACGGGGCGGCCGATCGGCACCGAGGTGACCACCGGCGCGTCGATGGCGGCGGCGGTGGCGTGCACGGTGAACTCGGTCGGGCCGTACAGGTTGTGCACGGCCGCGGTGGAGAAGCGGCGGAACGCGGTCACCGTGGCCGGCGGCAGCGCCTCACCGGCGACCAGAACCGCACGCAGGGACAGGCATTCGGACGCCGACGCGGTCGAGGCGAACACGCTCAGCATGGACGGCACGAACGAGGTCATGGTGACCCGGTGGCGTCCGATGACCTCCGAGAGGTACATCGGATCGCGGTGGCCGTCCGGCGCGGCGATGACCTGCTGTGCGCCCACGGCCAGCGAACCGAACAGCTCCCACACCGACACGTCGAAGGTGACCGGCGTCTTCTGCAGGATCACATCGGTGTCGTCGATGCCGTATTCGGCGGTGATCCAGGCGATCTGGTTCAGCACCGCGGCGTGCGGGATGGCCACGCCCTTGGGGCGGCCGGTCGAGCCGGAGGTGAACAGCACGTAGGCGGCATTGTCCGGGCGCAGCGGCGCGAGCCGGTCCGCGTCGGTGACCGGGGCGTCGCCGTACTCGTCGAGATCCAGCGAATCCAGTTGCAGCACCGGGCAATCCGTGGATTCCACGGCGTCGTCGACGGTGGTGAGCAGCACCACCGGGTCGGCGGTGCGCAGCACGTAGTCGGTGCGCTCGGCCGGGTGGTCCGGATCGATCGGCACGTAGCCGCCGCCCGCGGTCAGGGTGGCGTAGATGGCGACCAGCATGTCCACCGAGCGGCGGATGCCCACCGCCACCAGGGACTCCGGGCCCACACCTTCGTCGATGAGCTTGCGCGCCAGGCGATTCACTCGCGCGGAGAACTCGGCGTAGGTCAGCTCCTCGGCGGGGCCGAACATGCTGCCGCTGCGCTCGCCCGGATCGAAGATCAGGGCGGTGGCGTTCGGCCGGATCCGGACCTGCTGCTCGAAAAGATCGAGAACCGTTGCCGCGCCGCGCAGTTCACGCGCGGTGCGGTTCCAGGCGTGCAGGACGGTCTCGCGCTCACCGGCGTCGAGGACGTCGATATCGCGGACCACGGTGTCCGGGGCGGCCACGGCGGTCTCGAGCACGCGCAGGTAGCGCTGCCCGAATTCGGCGACGGTCGACGCGTCGAACAGGTCGGTGGCGTAGGACAGGATCACCGACAGCCCGCCGGGCTCGCCGCCCAGACCGCGCTGCTCGGTCAGCGTCCACTGCAGGTCGAACTTGGCGATGTCGACCTCGAGCTCGTCCGCGGAGACGGTTAGGCCGGGCAGCTCCATGGAGCCGTGCGACATCTCCTGGAACGACAGCATGACCTGGAACAGCGGGTGCCGGGCCTGCGAACGGGTCGGGTTGAGCACCTCGACCAGTCGCTCGAACGGGACATCGGTATTGGCGAAGGCCGCCAGGTCGGTCTCCCGGGTGCGGGCCAGGAAATCGGTGAAGCGTTCCGCCCCATCCACTTCCGAGCGCAGCACCAGGGTGTTGACGAACATGCCGATCAGGTCGTCGAGCGCCTGCTCGCCGCGACCGGCGACCGGGGTGCCGATGGCGATGTCGCTGGTGCCCGACAGGCGGGCCAGCAGCACGGCCAGCGCGCTGTGCATGACCATGAACAGCGAGACGCCCTGGGCGCGAGCCAATCCCGCGAGCCGGACATGCAGCTCGGCCGGGATCTCGAAGGTGACGCGGGAGCCGTGGAAGCTCTGTACCGGCGGCCGCGGGCGATCCGCGGGCAGGTCCAGCTGATCCGGCAGCCCGGCCAGCGCCGTCCGCCAGTAGTCGTTCTGGCGCGCGGCCATGGAGTCGGCGTCGGATTCCGAGCCGAGCAGCTCCCGCTGCCAGATGCTGAAGTCCTGGTACTGCACCGGCAGCGGCGCCCACGCGGGCTCCTGCCCGGCGACCCGGGCCAGGTAGGCGGCGGTCATGTCGCGCGAGAGCGGACCGAACGAGAAACCGTCGGCGGCGATGTGGTGCACCACGAACGCGACCGCGAGATCCAGCTCGCTGTCATCGGCGGCGGAGTGGCGGCCGGTCTCGGCGCCGACCCGGTACACCCGCACGCGGATCGGCAGCTGGGTGGAGACGTCGAAGCCCGCGGACGCGAACTGCGCCAGCGCGGTGCGCAATTCGCTCTCGGCGATATCGTGCACCTCGATGCCGAGATCCACCTCGTCCATCGGCAGCACCTGCTGGAAGCCGCCGTCACCGGACTCGGGGAAGATGGTGCGCAGCGACTCCTGGCGCGCCACCACGTCGGTCAGCGCCAGCTGCAGCGCCTCGATGTCGACCTGACCGCGCAACCGCACCACGAACGGCAGGTTGTAGGTCGGGACATTCGGGTCGAACTGGTTGAGGAACCACATCCGCTGCTGCGCCAGCGACAGCGGCACCCGATCCGGACGCGGCTGCGCCACCAGCGGCGGACGCGAGACATCGGAAGGCCCAGCGGCTTCCACGCGCGCGGCCAGCCCGGCCACGGTCGGGGTCTCGAACAGCGCGCGCACACCCAGGCGGGTGCTGAACGCGGCCGAGATGCGGGCCACCACCTGGGTGGCGACCAGCGAGTTGCCGCCCAGATCGAAGAAGTTGTCGTCCACGCCGACCCGGCCGTGACCGAGCACATCGGCGAACACGCCCGCCACGATCTCCTCGGCGGCGGTGCGCGGGGCCCGGTACCCCGCGGCGTCCACGCTGAACACCGGCTCCGGCAGGGCCTTGCGGTCCAGCTTGCCGGACGTGTTGAGCGGGAACGCCTCCAGCACCATGATCGAGGCCGGGACCATGTAGGTCGGCAGCTTCTCGGCGGCGAATCGGGTCAGCTCGGCCGGGTCGATGGACTGGCCCGGCACCGGCACCACATAGGCGACCAGCTGCTGACCGGTGGCCGTGTCCATCACCAGCACGGCGGCCTGGCTCACCGACGGGTGAGCCAGCAGGTCGGTCTCGATCTCGCCGAGCTCGATGCGCTGACCACGGAACTTCACCTGGAAGTCGGTGCGGCCGATGTACTCCAGGGCACCGGAACCATTCCAGCGCACCAGGTCACCGGTGCGGTACATGCGCTCGCCGGTGAGCGACAACGGATTCGCGACGAAGCGGTCCGAGGTCAGATCCGGACGACCCTTGTAGCCGCGCGCCAGCTGGCGGCCCGCCAGGTAGAGCTCACCCGCGGCGCCGATGGCGGCCGGCCGCAGATGCGAATCCAGAACGTAGACTTCGACATTCCACTCGGGCACACCGATCGGCACCGTGACGGTGTCGGCGGCGGTGTTCTCCCAGTAGGTGACCGAGACCGCGGCCTCGGTCGGGCCGTACAGGTTGTGCAGGCCGGCCGAGGTGATCTCGCGGAAGCCCGCGCCGGTCTCCGGCGGCAGCGCCTCACCGATCACGAAGACGTACTTCAGCGTGGCGCACTGGGCGCGGGTGGCGTGCGCGACGAACACCGTCAGCATGGACGGCACGAAGTCGGTGACCGTGACGCCGTGGCGCTCGATCATCTCCGCCACGTACAGCGGATCGCGGTGACCGTCCGGGGTGGCCACGATCAGCTTCGCGCCGACCAGCAGCGGCATGAAGTAGCCCCACAGCGACACGTCGAAGGTGGTGGCCGTCTTCTGCAGGTACACATCGTCTTCGGTCATCGGATACTCGTCGAGCATCCACAGTTCCTGGTTGACGATGGCGTGGTGGGTGACCGCGACGCCCTTGGGGCGGCCGGTGGAACCCGAGGTGTAGATGACGTAGGCGGTGTTGTCCGGGCGCAGCGGGGCGCGGCGGTCCGCGTCGGTCACCGGCTCGGCGGAGAACCCGGAGACGTCGAGGGTGTCGATCTCCAAGCGCCGCACGGACTCCGGCAGTTCGAGCTCGTCACGGGCGGTGGTCAGCACGCAGACCGGTGCCGCGGACTCGAGGATGTAGGCGGTGCGATCGGCCGGGTGGTCCGGGTCGATCGGCACGTACGCGCCACCGGCGCGCAGCACCGCGTGCATGCCCACGACCAGCTCCAGCGAACGCCGCATGCCCAGGGCGACCAGCGATTCCGGGCCGACGCCGTCCTCGATCAGGAAGCGGGCCAGGCGGTTGACCCGCTCGCCGAACTCGGCGTAGGTGAGCTGCTCGCCCTCGAACTCGACGGCCACATTGTCCGGGGTCAGCGGAATCTGCTTGTCCAGCAACGCGGGCAGCGTGGTGACCGGCACCTCGTGCGCGGCGGAGTTCCACTCCACCAGGGTGCGGGTGCGCTCGGCCGCGGTGGTGATGGGCAGGCCCCACACCGGCTGCTCCGCCTCCGCCGCCAGGAAGCGGTCGAAGAACTCCAGGAAACGCGCGTGGTGGCTGCGGGTCTCGTGGTCGGAGTACAGGTTGGGGTTGGTCTCGAAGTCGATGTGGTTCCGGGTGCCCTTCACCGACTGGTAGAAGTTGACGCCCAGGTCCTCGATGGAACCGGTGGACAGCACGCTGTACTCGCCGGTGATGTCGCCGAGCACGACCTCGTTGTGGAACAACATGATGTTGACCCACGGGCCGAAGAACTGCGAACCGACCTCGCCCCCGGAGAAGTCACCGGAGGAGCTGTCGCGCTTGATGTCCTCGGCGCGGTAGCGCTGGTGGCGCAGGGCGCCCGAGACGGCCACCGTCACCTGCGCGAGCAGATCGGTCACCGTCGAGTCGTGGCCGACCTGCAGGCGCAGCGGCACGATGTTCGAGGCCGCGCCACCGGAGCGGCGCATGATCGCGGTGGTGCGCGCGGTCACCGGGAGGCTCAGGACGACGTCCTGGCTGCCGGTCCACTGCGCGAGGTAGGCGGCGAAACCGGCGATCAGCAGTCCCGCGGGCGAGGACTCGTGGCGGGCCACGGCCTGATCCAGCAGCGAGGTCTGGTCCTCGGTGAGCGCGGCCGTGGCGATCCGGTTGATCGCGGCCGGCGGCGCGGAACGTCCGGCCAGGCTGGTGCCGTCCTCGACCCCGGCGATCCGCTCGGCCCAGTACTCCTTGTCGGACTTGAAGCGGCTCGAGTCGCGGTAGGCGAACTCCTGCTCGACCAGGGTGGGCAGGTCGGTCAGCTTGTGGGGCGGGGGCTCGACGTCATTGACGAACGCGGTGTAGACCTCGGCGACCCGGGTCATGTAGGTCACCGCGCCGAGACCGTCCAGCACGATGTGGTGGATGCGCGCATACCAGTAGTAATGGCCGTCGGCCAGTTTCAGCATGCAGGTGCGGATGAGGCGGTCGCGGGTGAGCTCCAGGGGCGCGCTGTAGTCGGCGCGCATCCAGGCGTGGGCGGCGGCGGCCGGATCGGCCTCGGCGCTCAGATCGACGTGGTAGATGGTGCGGTCCAGCGAGTGGTCCACCATCTGCATGGGCTCGCCGTCACGCTCGACGATGCGCAGGAAGCCGGAACCGAACTCCTCCGAGCCGCGCACCATGGCGGCCTCGAGCAGCGCCATGTCGAGTTCCCCGCGCAGCTCCACGAACTGGGCGATATTGATCGGAACCTGCGGGTCCAGGTGCTGGGCATACCAGATGCCGAGCTGCGCCGGCGACAGCGGGAAAAGTTCGCCCGATCCCGGTGCGATTTCGCTGCCAGCTTCGCCGATGCCGCCGAAATCCAGCCGGTCCAACCCAAACCTCGCTTCCGGAACACCACGACCGCAGCGTTCCCCGCCGAAAAACCCGAACAGGACGCCACCGCTGCTGTGAGCGTGGCGTCCGGCGTTCGGGGCTTACTTCACCGTATTGAGACTCCCTGGGAGGTATCCCCCCAGCTGGCCGATCTTGTTACATGGGCGCGACCACACCCCCCGGCCATTGCCGGGTCGAAGACGCAATCTTGGTGACGGACACTCGGTCCAATCTACCGTCAGCGTGCAAGCCACAACCAGAAAGGGCCATAGCCGTCGGCTATCGTCCCATTTCGCTGTTTCACCCAGTGATATGCGACCTATCGCGACCAGGGTCGTACAAGTGGGACTGGGCACAATCGATACTTTCGGCCAGCGCCGGACCCACCAGGATGACCGCCGCCTGCCGCAATCCGGCCGCCTCCACCCGATCCGCGATATCGGTCAGGGTGCCCCGGAGAATCCGCTGCTCGGGCTGGGTCGCGCGGTAGACCACGGCCACCGGGCAGGCACTGCCGTAGTCGGCGGTCAGCTCCTGCGCGAGAGTGCGGATCCGGGTGATGGCCAGGTGCAGCACCAGCGTGGCCCGGGTGCGGGCGAAGTTGGCCAGGGCCTCCGAATCGGGCATAGCCGTCGAGCGCGCGTGTGTCCGAGTCAACACCACCGACTGCACCTGTTCGGGCACAGTCAGTTCCGCCCCGAGCAAGGCCGCGGCGGCCGCGTACGCGGGGACCCCGGGCGTCACGTCCCACGGAATCCCCAGCGCATCGAGGCGTCGCTTCTGTTCGGTGAGGGCCGAATAGAGGGAGGGGTCGCCCGAGCACAGCCGCGCGACATCCTTGCCCTCGGCGTGCGCCCGCGCGCAGTGCGCCACGATCTCGTCCAGATCCAGCTTCTGCGTATCGATCAGCTCGGCGTCGGGCGCGCAGTACGCCAGCACTTCCGGGTCCAGATAGGTCCCCGCGTACAGGCACACCGGGGATCGGCGCAGCAGTTCGACCGCACGCACGGTCAGCAGATCCGCCGCCCCGGGCCCGGCCCCGATGAAGTGCACTGTCATCGGGCGAGTCTCGCACACCCGCTCAGGCGAACCGTCCGACCGCCACCAGCACCGCCACCACGAACAGCACCACGTTCGACAGCGACCGCCCGTACTCCCCGCGCCGCACGTGGGTCACGAATCCCCCGACCATCACCAGGGCCAGCCCCACCGCGGCGACCGGCGTCAGCACCTTCGCGATCCCCGTGGCCCACGGCAGCACCACCCCCAGGCCGCCCAGGATCTCCACGATCCCGATCCCCCGCACCGCGTTCTGCGACAGGTCGTCCACCCACGGCATCCCGCCGCGCAGCTTGTCCTTCTCGATCGCCGCCTTCGCGACGCCCCCGAGCACGAACGACGCCGCGAGCACGATCTGCCCGATCCACAGCCAGGTGTTCATTGGTCCTTCTCCTTGTCGTACATCCAGCTCGCGGCAACGGAATCCGCGACCCGGTCGATCAGCGCCCGATCCCCCTGCCCGCCGAGCATGGTGAGCCAGAGGAAGACCGGTCCCGCGAATTGCGCGTGCGCCCAATCCAAGTCGGGCAGCCCGGCCAGATCCCCGCGTTCGACCGCCCGCTCGGCGACCGCCCGGATGAGCGCGCGCTCGGGCAGCAGGCAGACGTCCTCGAACACGGTCTGCAGGGTTCCGTCGCGCATCAGATCCGCCATGAGCTCGGGCAGCACCGCCCGCACCCTCGGATTGCCCATGCGCTCGACGAAGTCGGCCGCGACCTCGCGCAGATCACCGTGCAGACCGCCGGTATCGCGATACTCGCGCGGCCGCAGGTCCCCGATCAGATGATGCAGTGCGAGCGCGGCTTTCGACGGCCAGCGCCGATACAGCGCGGCCTTGCCCACCCCGGCCCGCGTCGCCACGTCCTGCACATAACGGAACTCACGGTTCCGCAATCGGAGGTTTCAGCCGCTGACCTTGAAATCGGCGAGCACCCTGGTGGGGAAGAGCCGGACGACGAGCTCCCCGGGGACGCCGTTGCGCTTGCCGAACTCCTCGGCGCGGTCCGCGCCCATGTAGCGGGCGGCGATATCGGTGGCGGTGCGGATCAGGTCGCCGGGATCCTCGGACACCTCGGTCACGCCCTGCACCTGGACGAAAGAGTATGGGGGCTCGGCTATGTCGACACAGAGAGTGACGCGGCCGTCACGCAGGATCGAGCGACCCTTGGCGGTGGCCTTGCCGGTATTGAAGACGATGACGTCGCCGTCGAGGACGAACCAGATCGGGGCGACCAGGGGGCGGCCGTCGGCGGCCACGAAGGCCAGCTTGCCGGTGCGGGTGCCCGCGCTCAGAAACTCGCGTACTCGGGAATCGGAGAGTGAGGCCATAGCGGACACCGTACGACGCTCAGCCGTGCGTGCCCCGGAGGCGGGCGATCTGGGTTTTGCTGAGCTCCTGAGCCTTTCGCATATGCAGGATGATCGCCTCGAGTTCGGCGTCGGTGTGATCGTTCAGCATGGCCTCCCACCCCTCGCCCAGGTCGTCCCAGGTCGCGGTGATGCGGGCGACCGCTTCGGGGACCGGGGTGACCAGCACGCGGCGGCGGTCCTCGGGATCGGCTTCGCGGGTGACATAGCCGCCGCGTTCCATGCGGTCGACCAGACGAGTGGCGGAGCCGGTGGTCAAGCCCGTCATGTCGGCGATCTGCTTGACCGTCAGCGGCTGCGATTCCGCGGTGAGCAGGCTCAGGCATTGCAGGTCGGTGGGATGCAGTCCGAGTTTGTCCGCGATGGCCTGGTTGAACAGCGTGTACGCGGCCATGTACCGGCGCGATTCGCCGGAGAGCTCGTCGTACAACGCCCGGCGACGCTGGGATGTCATCCGGATCACACTCCCGAATAGCTGCGCGGCGCAGCAATATTGTCTAGATTGCTGCGTGACGCAGTTAATGCGTCACGCAGCAGATACTACCTTGTGGAGGAACCATGCTCACCATCGCGGTCACCGGAGCCACCGGCGCCCAGGGCGGAGCCACCGCCCACGCCCTGCTCGATCGGGGCCACCACGTCCGTGCCCTCACCCGTTTCCCCGACTCCCCCGCCGCCGAGCAGCTGCGCGCGCTCGGCGCGGAGATCCGCCGGGCCGACTTCGACGATCGCGCATCGCTGGATGCCGCACTCGCCGGGGCGGATTCGCTGTTCGCGGTCACCACCCCGTTCGACACCGACACCACCGTCGAGGTCCGGCACGGCGAGAACCTCGTCGAGGCCGCCGTCGCCGCTCACCTCGGCCACCTCGTCTTCACCTCCGTCGCGCACGCCGACCGCGACACCGGTGTGCCGCACTACGAGAGCAAATTCGCGATCGAACGCCGACTGTCCGCCTCGGGCGTGCCCTGGACCGTCATCGCTCCGGCCGCCTTCATGGACAACTACGCCACCGGCTGGACCCTGGACGGCCTGCGCGAGCAGACCTTCTCCTGGCCCATGCCCGCCGAGCAGCCGTTGACCCTCATCAGCGCCACCGATATCGGCGCCTTCGCCGCCCTCGCCCTGGACCGCCGCGCCGAATTCGCCGGTCGCCGTATCGATATCGCCGCGGACGAGCTCACGCCCGCGCAGATCGCCGCGACCTTGGCCGCCGCCATCGACGCGCCGATCGCGCACCGGGAGGTCCCGCTCGCGTACGTGCGCTCCCGTTCCACCGATCTGGCCGCCATGTTCGAGTACTTCTCGACCGTCGGTCTGGATGTCGATGTCGCCGGTCTGCGCCGCGACTACCCCGAGATCGCCTGGCATTCCTTCGCCGACTGGGCCTCGGCCCAGGATTGGCCCGCGCTGCTGGCCGCCACGCCTGCCGCCCACTGAGGTCGGCTGTTCCGCGCGGTCAGATCGCTCCGCGCTCGCGGGCCCTGGCCACGGCGGAGGTTCGGGATTTCACGCCGAGCTTCGAATAGATGTGGACCAGGTGGGATTTGACGGTGGTCTCGGAGAGGAAGAGGCGTTTGCCGATCTCGCGGTTGGAGTGGCCGTCGGCGACCAGGCGCAGCACCTCGATCTCGCGGGGACTCAGGGTGGTGTCGGGTTTGCGGACCCGGGTCATGAGGCGGGAGGCGACCGACGGGGAGAGCACGCTCTCGCCTTCGGCGGCGGAGCGGACGGCCGCGAGGAGTTCGGCGGGCGGGGTGTCCTTGAGGATGTAGCCGACCGCGCCCGCCTCGATGGCGCCGAGAATGTCGGCGTCGGTGTCGTAGTTGGTGACCACCAGGACATTCGGCGGGTTCGCGAGGCCTCGCAGGGCGGCGGTGGCGTCGGCGCCGGACTTGCCGGGGCCGAAGCGGAGGTCCATCAGGACCAGGTCGACCTGGGTGGTGGAGCAGAAGGCCACCGAATCCTCGGCGGTGGCGACCTCCCCGACGACTTCGATGTCGTCGGAATCGGTTTCGGCGACGCTGGAGTCGAGGAGGGCGCGCAGGCCCGCGCGGACGATGGCGTGGTCGTCGGCGAGGAGGATGCGGATCATTGGTCCTCCAGGGGGAAGTAGACGGTGACCGCGGTGTGGCCGGGTTCGGATTCGACATCCATGGTGCCGCCCTGCTGCTCCACGCGATTGCGCATGGCGTTCAAACCGAAGCTGCCCGACGGGGATTCGGCCAGTACGGCCGGATCGATGCCCACCCCGTCATCGACCACGTCGAGGTGCACGGCGTCATCGCCGTAGGTGAGGGTGACCCGCATCCGCTGAGCCTGCGCGTGCCGCACCACATTCGACACCGCGCCCTGCGCGATACGGACCAGCGCGGCCTCGATCGGCATGGGCAGCGCCTGCGGATCGCCCTCGACGAGCACCTGCGCGTCCAGTCCGGGTGCGGCGGCCCGCTCCGCGATCCGGGTGAGCGCGCCCGCGAGGGACTGACCCTCCAGCGCGGCCGGCGTGAGTTCGGCGATGAGATGGCGGGTTTCGACGAGACTGTCGGCGGCGGTCTCCCGGGCCAGCCGAATCCGTTCCAGCGCCGGATGATCGGGGGCGGCCCGCTCGACCGCGTGCAGCAGCAGCTGAATACTGCTGAGCCCCTGCGCGACGGTGTCGTGGATCTCCTGCGCCAGCCGCTCGCGTTCGGCCATCTTGCCCGCGGTGCGTTCCTGTTCGGCGAGAGTCTCTCGGGTGGCGAGCAATTCGTCGATGAGCCGCTGCCGTTCCGCGGCCTCCCGGAACAGGGCTTCGTAGCCGAGCCCGATGGCGACCGCGACCAGCGCGCCCAGCAGCGGGCCGATCACACCGGCGACCGTCCACCCGCGGTGCGCGGCGAACCCGACGACGGCGACCACGGTCGCGGCGATCACCGCCACCACGCCCCAATAGCGCGGCAGCAGATGCAGATAGAGGAAGAAGAGCCCGAAGACCAGGTAGACGGCCAAGGGGGCGACGAGAACGAGTGCCAGCCAGAGCAGCGTCAGCACTCCCAGCCACACCCGCGCGCCGACCAGGTTGCGCCGGTACCGGCCGCCGATGAAATAGACCCCCAGGAAGACCCCGGCCAGCACCACCACCAGTACCCGATGCGCTCCGGAGAAGACCTCCTGCACCGCCACCACCACGGTCAACGCCACGACCAGCACATGCAGCCCGAGCTGCAGGGCGGAGAAGACGGGAGTCAGGGGGGACCGGTGCACGCGACCAGCTTATGCCCGGCAATTACCCGGGCATCCATCGAAAGTAGGAAACGCCGCCCTGCCGTTGGCGGACCGGGATTCGTTCCGCGGCGCGATGGCCGGAACGCCTTTCCCGGAGAGGGTGTAAGTATGTTCGTCGCATTCAGAGATCTGCGGGCGGCCCGCGGCCGCTTCCTCCTGATTACCCTGGTGGTCACGCTGGTCGCGCTGCTGGTCAGCTTTCTCAGCGGTCTCACGGCCGGTCTGGCGCACCAGAACATCTCCGCCATCGAATCGCTGAAGACCGACACCGTCGTGTTCTCCGACACCGGCTCCGCCCCCTCCTTCGACGCCTCCACGCTGAGCACCGAACAGGTGCAGACCTGGGAGCGCGCGGGCGGCACCGTCGACCCGATCGGCATCAGCCGCACCCGCGCCACCGTCAACGGCGTGTCCCCGACCCAGGTCGCGCTGTTCGGCGTACAGGGCACCCCCTTTGGCAAGCGCACAGCTACCGAGCCGGGCACGGTGATCCTGTCCAAGGCGGCCGCCAAGAACCTCGACGCGAAGACCGGCGACACGGTCGAGCTGGGCTCGGCGCGCTACAGCGTGGCGGGCGTGACCGACGACGACTGGTACGCGCACACCCCGGTGGTGTGGATGACCCTGTCGGACTGGCAGGCGCTGAACCCGCATTCGGGCGCGGCCACCATCCTCGCGGTGTCGGGGGTGAGCGAACAGCAGGCTCTCGACGCCAGCGCCCACACCACCACGACGAGCACCGAGGACTCGCTGTCGGCCATGGCCTCCTACCAGGCCGAGAACGGCTCGCTGACGCTGATGACCGTCATGCTGTTCGCCATCTCGGCGCTCGTGATCGGCGCGTTCTTCACGGTGTGGACCGTGCAGCGGCAGCCCGATATCGCGACTCTGAAGGCCCTGGGCGCGACCACCGGATCGCTGATCCGGGATGCCCTGAGCCAGGCCCTGATCGTGCTGTTGCTCGGTGTCGGCGTGGGTGTCGGAATCACGGTCGTGGCCGGACTGTTCATGGGCGGCGCGGTGCCGTTCATCCTCAGCGCGAGCACCACGCTCTTCCCCGCGGCCGCTCTGATCGCGCTCGGCCTGCTGGGCGCCGCGTTCGCGCTGCGCTTCCTCGTCACCACCGATCCGCTGACCGCGCTCAACCAGGCCCGCTGATGACCACAATCCCCTTGTCTCCCAGGAGCATCGCGATGACCAACACACTGACCGTCTCCGACCTCACCCTCACCTTTCCGGACGGCGCGGACCGCATCACCGCGCTCGACCACGTGAACCTGCGCGTGGGTGGTGGCGAGATCGCCGCCATCACCGGGCCGTCGGGGTCCGGCAAGTCCACGCTGCTGGCCACGGTGTCGACGCTGCTGCGGCCGGACTCGGGACGGGTCGAACTCGAAACCGCCTCGGGGACCCTCGATCTCGCCGAGCTGAGCCGCCGCGATGCCGCGACCATGCGCCGGAACTCGATCGGGATCGTGTTCCAGCAGTCCAATCTGATTCCCGCGCTGACCACCATCGAGCAGCTCGAGGCGATGGTGCATCTGGGGCAGAGCTGGTTCGTTTCGCCCGGCAAGCGGCGTGAGGTTCGGGCGCGGGCGCGGGATCTGCTGCACGCGGTGGGGTTGAGCGGCCACGAGAACAAGCGGCCCGCTCAGCTCTCGGGCGGGCAGCGGCAGCGCGTCAATATCGCCCGGGCACTGATGAATGATCCGTCGCTGCTGGTTATCGATGAACCGACCAGTGCGTTGGATCAGGAGCGTGGCGCCGCGATCATCGATCTGATCGTCGGGATCGTGCGCGAGCACGGTGCGTCCACCCTTCTCGTCACGCACGATCTTTCGCATCTGGATCAGATGGATAGCGTTTACCAGATGGTGGATGGTGTTCTTACACAGCGGAAATCAGCAATCGCCGCATGAAGGATCGGGGGGTCGTCACAGTGATGCCGCCCGCCCCGCGCGATCACGGATCTTCCGCATCTCCTCCACCAACTCGGCCGGACCATGCACCCTGATCTCGACCCCCAACTGCAGCAAGCGATGCGCCACCCACTCCGGCAGATCGTCTCGCCGCATATCCAGTGCACAAGCCTCCGGCCCGCGCGCCACGATATCGCCCGGCCCCTCCCCCAGCCGGCCGATCACCGCCGCGGCCGGAGCGGCGATGTCCACCTGGAAGTGCAAAGACGGCGTACCCCAGTCGGTTCGATCCCCGGTGACATACGCGGCGGGGTCGGCGGCGGGAAGCTCTCGGGGCACGAACCGAGCGCCTGTGGCGAGCACCCGGCTGACCCGGTCGGCTCGAAAGCTCCGCCAGTCGCCGCGGTCGAGATCGAACCCGACCAGGTACCAGCGGTGCCGATAGGGCACGAGGCCGACCGGCTCGACATTGCGACGGGTCTCCGCGCCATCCGCCGCCTCGTAGGCGAAACGGACGCGTTCGGTATTGGAGATGGCGGCCGCGAGTGCGGTGAGCAGTTCCGGGTCCACGGTATTCGCGCCCGCGCCCGGGGCGATGGTGGCGGCACCCAGCACCCGCACTCGGCGGCGCAGCTTCGCGGGCAGGACCTGTTCGAGTTTGGCGAGCGCACGGACCGAGGCCTCCTCGATTCCGGAGATGGCGGATCCCGCGGCGCCACGCAGGCCGACGGCGATGGCCACGGCCTCGTCGTCGTCGAGGAGCAGCGGCGGCATGGCGGCACCGGCCACCAGGCGATAGCCGCCGGTCGCCCCCATGGTGGCCTCGACCGGGTAGCCGAGGTCGCGGAGCCGGTCGATATCGCGGCGCACCGTGCGGTCGGTGACGCCCAAGCGGTCCGCCAGTTCGCTGCCGGGCCATTCGCGCGGGGTCTGCAGGAGGGACAGCAAACGAAGCAGCCGCGCCGACGTATCGCTCATGAATTCCATCCTGCGCTCGAAGTAGGACAAGAATAGTCCTACATCCTTCGTAATCTGGTCGGTGAACCGCCGACCGAAGACCACGAGGAGCCATGATGACCAGCGCCGAGATCCGCCCGTTCCGCATCGCCGTGCCGCAGTCCGAGCTCGACGACCTCCACGACCGCCTGGCGCGGGCCCGGTGGAGCGGGCAGCTGCCGGGGCAGGGCTGGGAGCGTGGTGTGCCGGTGGATTATCTGCGCGAGCTGGCCGAGTACTGGCGCACCGAATTCGACTGGCGTGCACAGGAAGCGGCACTCGATGAATTCCCGCAGTTCCGGACCGAGATCGATGGGCTGGATGTGCATTTCCTGCATGTGCGTTCCGAGGATCCGGAGGCCGTGCCGCTGATTCTCACGCACGGGTGGCCGAACAGTTTCGTGGAGTTCACGAAAACCATTCCGCTGCTGACGAATCCCCGGGCGCACGGCATGGAATCGACGCAGGCGTTCCATGTGGTGATTCCGTCGGTACCCGGGTTCGGGTTCTCCGAGGGGCCGCGCGAGCCGGGGATGAAGCCGCGCCGGGTCGCCCGCATGTGGGTGGAGCTGATGGCGCGCCTCGGTTACGACCGGTACGGCGCGCAGGGCGGGGATCTGGGCGCGTACGTGGTGCAGGAGATGGCGATCGCCGATCCGGATCATCTGATCGGCGTGCACATCGACGGCGGTATCGGGATGCCGACCGCGGCGGATGTGCCCACCATGACGGCCGAGGAGCGCGCCGAATGGGATCTCATGCAGAAGTGGCAGTCCGGGGTGAACCACCATGTGCTGTTGCGGCAGGCGCCCCAGACCTTCGCGCACGGGTGGACCGATTCGCCGGTCGGGCTGCTGGGCTGGCTGGTGCACAAGTTCACCGAGTTCTCGCCGCTGGCGGACCACCCCGAGCAGGCGGTGGACCGCGACCAGCTGCTGGCCAACGCCAGCGTCTTCTGGTTCACCAACACCGCCGCCACCTCGTCGTGGCCCATGTACAACGGCCTCGGCGACGACGGATTCGCCTGGCCGGCGGGCCAGAAACTGGTCCCGATCGGCGTGTATTCCGGCGGTTCGCCGCTCATGCGCCGCCTCGCGGAACGCGACAACACCATCGCGTACTGGCCAGAGGGCAACACCGGTAACCATTTCCTCGCCATGGACGTGCCCCGGGCGCACACGGCCGATATCCAGACCTTCTTCGACCTCGTGTCACGGCAGCGTTAGCGGACCGGACGGTCCCGAAAGACGTAGGGTGCTCGTCATGGCGAGGACCAAGGAGTTCGACCCCGGCACCGCCTTGCGCCGCGCTCTCGAATTGTTCTGGGAGCACGGCTACGAGGCGACGTCGATGGCGGATCTGGTTGAGCATCTTGGGATTGCCAAGGCGAGCATCTACGGCACCTTCGGCGGTAAGCGCGACCTCTATCTGAAGGCCCTGCGGCGCTATCTCGAGACCACCGATCCGGCCATCATGGCGGAGCTGTCGCAACCGGGTCCGGTACTGCCCGCGGTGCGCGGTCTGGTCGAGCGGTTCGTGCGCGAAGCCTCCAGTCCCGATTCGCATCTGGGTTGCATGGTGGTGAACAGCGCGGTCGAACGGGCTCGCACCGACGAGGCGGTGGCGCGGCTGGTGGAGTCGAGCTGGGCACACCTGGAAACGACGCTGACTTCGGCGTTGCTGCGGGCTCGCGCGCAGGGGGAACTGGCCGCGGATTCGGATCCGCGTTCACTTGCCCGATTCCTCCTGGTTTTCCTCCAGGGTGTCCGAGTTCTCGAGCGAACGCCGGATTCCGCTGCGCGCCTGCGTGATGCCGCGCGGACGGCTGTATCCGTGCTCGGCTGAACGGATTTCCGATTCATCCACAGTTTTCACGACCGGCCGGATTCGAGACTGATCGTTCCACATAGGACAGCTCACCGATTGATCTCCGGATATGGCGAGGTTCCCCTAGCGGAATGGCAGTGGGCTGTTGAACCGGCAGACACGTCCCTGTCATCTGCGCTGACTACTGTGCTTGGAATTCGCAGGTAGCGGTATTAGGAGCAGTAGCGATGAGGGACACACTGCCATCCAAGAACCAAGTCCTTCAGGCTTGCCGTGGGACAGGTTTTCCCGGACATCCACTATTGCGCGCCGCGCACGATCTGACCGGACTTCACGAGAGTCTGCTCAGTGCCCGGCCGGAGCAGCTCACCGAACTCGACACGCGCCGTTCGAATTTGGTGCACGAGATCGACTGCTGGGTGACAGCGCAATTGCCGCCGTCGCACGGCGCGGCCCGCGTGCACACCGAGACGCTCGGCGCGGTCATCGACCGGCTGGCCCGGCTCACCGCCGCCGCCTATGCCGCCTTGGCGCGCGAATCCGGCCGGGATCTCACCGTGGCCTGGGAGCACCTGGCCGAATTGGCCGTCGGCTACGAGGATTTGGCGTCGGAGGTGTGCACCGGGCGGCGACGCCTGCCCGGCGCACACTGAGAAACTCCGCTCGTCCTGCGGGCTTCCGGTTATCCGCGCGGCTTCTGGGCGGCGTACCACTCGAGCAGCTCGGGCACGTCGACGGCGGTGGGGGCCACCACGGTGGCGGCTTCCGCGCCCTGGAAGAGCTTCTTGATCGGCACTTCCAGCTTCTTGCCGGTGCGGGTGTGCGGAATGCCGGGGGCGGCGATGATTTCGTCGGGGACATGCCGCGGGGACACCTCCGCGCGAATGGTCGCATTGATCCGGCCGCGCAATTCGTCGGTCAATTCGACGCCGGGGGTGAGCACCACGAACAAGGGCATCCAATAGCCGCCGTCCGGTTGTTCGGCACCGATGACCAGCGCTTCGGCGATCTCCGGAATACGTTCCACCGCCTGGTAGATGTCGGCGCTGCCCATGCGGATGCCCTGCCGGTTCAGGGTGGAATCCGAGCGCCCGTGCACGACGATGCTGCCGTGGCCGGTGATGGTGATCCAGTCGCCGTGCCGCCAGACGCCGGGGAACATCTCGAAGTACGCGTCGCGGTAGCGGGAGCCGTCGGCGTCGTTCCAGAACGACACCGGCATGGACGGCATCGGCTTGGTGATGACCAGCTCGCCGACCTCGTCCCGAACCGGATTGCCCTGTTCGTCCCAGGCGTCCAGGGCCACGCCGAGATACGGGGCCGACAGTTCGCCCGGCCACACCGGCACGGTGCGGACGCCGCCGATGAACGCCGACACCACGTCGGTGCCGCCGCTGATCGAGGCCACCGGCACCCGCTCGCCGACATTGTCGCGCAGCCACAGTGAGGAGGACGGCGGCAGCGACGAGCCGGTGATGCCGACCAGCCGCAGCGCGGACAGGTCGTGGTCGCCGCGCGGCACGGATCCGGCCTTGGCGCAGGCCAGCACATAGCCGGGGCTGGTGCCGAGGACGGTGGCGCGGGTGCGAGCGGCCAGCTGCCACAGCGCGTCCGGGGTGGGCGCGGCCGGGCTGCCGTCGTAGCAGACGATGGTGGCGCCGACCAGCAGTCCGGCGACCTGGAAGTTCCACATCATCCAGCTGGGGCTGGTGTACCAGAAGAACGTGTCGTCGGGCCCGATATCGGATTGCAGGGCAACGGCTTTCAGATGCTCCAGCAGCACGCCGCCGTGTCCGTGCACGATGCCCTTGGGCTTGCCGGTGGTGCCCGAGGAGTACAGCACCCACAGCGGGTGCGCGAAGTCCACGGCTTCGATGTCGAAGTCCACGTCCGCGTCGCCCGGGTCGACGTTCTCCCAGGTGATCGCGTCCGGCACGGCCGCGCCGATGCGCGACACCACGACGGTCCCGGCCAGCGAGGTCAGGCCCGCGCGCAGCGCCGCGATATCGGCGGTCTTGTCGTGCACCTTGCCGCCGAAGCGGTACCCGTCGGCCGTGACCAGCACCTTCGGCTCGAGCTGGCCGAGCCGGTCGAGGGCGGCCTGCGCGGAATAGTCCTGGCCGCAAGCGCTCCAGATGGCTCCGATGCCGGCCGTGGCCAGAAACGCGATGACGGCTTCGGCGATGTTCGGCAGGTACCCGGCGACCCGGTCGCCGGGGCCGACGCCCAGTTCGCGCAGAGTGCGCGCGAACGCCGCGGCGGTGGCGACCAGCGCGGCCCAGGAGATCTCGGTGATCTCACCGGTCTCGTCGACCGACAGGATGGCGGGCCGGTCGTCACGAACCTGCCGCAGCACCTGCTCGACATAGTTCAGCCGCGCTCCCGGGAACCACTGCGCGCCAGGCATGTCCACGGAGCCGAGCACCTCGCCGGCCCGCTCGCCGAGGTCGAAGTAGTCCCAGAGCGCGCCCCAGAACCCTTCCAGGTCGTCGATCGACCACTGCCACAACGCCTGATAGTCCGGGAAGGACTGTCCCGTGCGCTTCTCGACGAACAGCGCGAAACTGGTCACCTGGGCCTGGGCGAGATCGTCGTCGCTCGGCACCCACTGTGGTTCCACCGCCATACCTCCTACGACGCGTATCCCGCGCTGCCGGCCGCGTCGGCCCGCTGCACGATGCGCTCGGCGTGCCGGATGACCGGCATATCCACCATGCGCCCTTCGAAGGTGAAGACACCCCGATGGTTGGGTGCTTCCACCAAAAGCCTTTGCGCCCAGTCGACCTCCGTGGCGGCGGGCGCGTAGGCGGTCCTGATGACCGGCAGCTGACTGGGGTGGATGGCCACCTTGGCGTCGAAGCCGATGGCCACCGCGTCCTCGGACTCGGCGCCCAGCCCGGTCAGATCCGGAATGTCGAGATACACCGAGTCCAGCGCGAACTTGCCGTACGCCTTGGCCGCCAGCAGCGACTGCGACCGCACGTGCCGGGCCACGTCCCGGTAGCCGCCGTCCGCGTGCCGGCTGGAATTGCCGCCGAGCGCGGCGACCAGGTCCTCCGCGCCCCACATGACGCCGATGGCATTGCGCACCATGACCGCCCGGCCGACGGCGAGCGCGCCCAGCGGCGATTCGATGAGCGCGATCACCTCGTAGTCGGCGAGCCGCGTGATCTGCTCGGCCGATTCGCATTTGGGCAGCATGATGCGGCGGTATTCGGTGCGCACCAGGGCGTCCAGGTCGAGCATGTGCTCGAGGGTGCCCGCGGCGTTGACGCGGACGACGGTGCGCTCCGGATCCAGCGGGTTGGCGATCAGCGCCTCACGAGCGGACGCCTTGTCGGCCTCGGCGACGCCGTCCTCGAGGTCGATGATGACGACGTCTGCGGCGGCCAGGGCCTTGCCGTACCGCTCGGGCCGGTCCGCTGGGCAGAAAAGCCACGCGGGACCGGGCATTTCCCAACTCATGCGGGTTCTCCCTGCGTGCTGGACAGTGGATTGCGTCTGACGAGGGTCTTACGGACGGCGGTGGCCACGATCTCACCGTGCTGATTGCGTCCGGTGTGGGCGAAGGTCACGATGCCCTCGCCCGGACGGCTCTTGGATTCCCGCAGGTCGGTCACCACGGTCTCCGCGTACAGCGTGTCCCCGTGGAAGAGCGGCTTGGGAAAGGCGATGTCGGAGAAGCCGAGGTTGGCCACGATGGTGCCCTGGGTCAGCTGCGCGACCGACAGACCCACCAGCGTGGACAGCGTGAACATGGAGTTCACCAGCCGCTGGTGGAACGGCGGCAGCGCATCGGAGAACGCGGCGTCCAGGTGCAGGGCCTGGGTGTTCATGGTCAGCGTCGTGAACAGCACATTGTCGGCCTCGGTGATGGTTCGACCCGGCCGGTGCTCATAGACCACACCGATCTCGAACTCGTCGAACCACAGACCGCGCTGGACGACCCGCTTCACCTCGGTCACAGGCCGAGCTCCCGACCGATCAGCATCAACTGCACCTCCGTGGTGCCCTCACCGATTTCCAGGATCTTGCTGTCGCGATAGTGCCGGGCCACAGCATATTCGTTCATGAACCCGTAGCCGCCGAAGATCTGCGTGGCGTCGCGGGCATTGTCCATGGCGGCCTCGCTGGCGACCAGCTTGGCGATGGCGGCCTGCTTCTTGAACGGCTTGCCGGACAGCATGAGCGCGGCCGCGTCGTAGTAGGCGGTGCGGGCCATGTGGGCGCGCGTCTCCATGCGGGCGATCTTGAAGGCGATGGCCTGGTTGCTGCCGATCGGGCGGCCGAAGGCCTCGCGCTCCTTGGCGTAGCGGACGCTCTCGTCCACGCAGCCCTGGGCCGCGCCGACCGACAGCGCGGCGATGGCGATCCGGCCCTCGTCGAGGATGCGCAGGAAGTTGGCGTAGCCGCGGCCGCGCTCGCCGAGCAGGTTCTCCTCCGGCACCCGGACGTCGACGAAGCTGAGCGGGTGGGTGTCGGAGGCGTTCCAGCCGACCTTGTTGTAGGCGGGCTCGGCGGTGAAGCCCGGGGTGTCGGCGGGAACGATGATCGTGGAGATCTCCTTCTTGCCGTCCACCGCCCCGGTGACCGCGGTGACCGTCACCAGCCGGGTGATGTCGGTACCCGAGTTGGTGATGAACTGCTTGGAGCCGTTGATGATCCAGCTGTCGCCGTCGAGCACCGCGGTGGTGCGGGTGCCGCCCGCGTCACTGCCGGCGCCCGGCTCGGTGAGGCCGAACGCGCCCAGCGCGCGCCCGCTGGCCAGCAGCGGCAGCCACTCCGCCTTCTGCTTGTCGTTGCCGAAGCGGTAGATCGGCATGGCACCCAGCGAGACTCCTGCCTCCAGGGTGATGGCGACGCTCTGGTCGACCTTGCCGAGCTCCTCGAGCGCCAGGCAGAGCGCGAAGTAGTCGCCGCCCATGCCGCCGAACTCCTCGGGGAACGGCAGGCCGAACAGGCCCATGTCGGCCATGCCGGAGATGACCTCGTACGGGAAGCTGTGCTCGGCGTCGTGCTTGGCGGCGACCGGGGCCACCACCTGGTTGGCGAAGTCGCGGACGGTGAGGGCGAGTTCGCGGTACTCGTCCGGAAGCGTTCCGGTGGACAGGAAATCGGTCATGACTGGGTGTTCTCCTCGGCGATGATGCGAGCCAGCGGCTGTTCGAGTTTCACCTGCGCGCCCGGCTCGACCAGCAGTTCGACGCGGCCGGCGATGGGGGCGGTGAGGGTGTGTTCCATCTTCATGGCCTCCACGACCACGATGGGGGTGCCCGCCGCGACGACATCGCCGTCGGCGGCGGGGGTGGCGATGACCGAACCCGGCATGGGGCTCTGGATCTCGGCGTCGCCGACGTGGGCGTCGCCGACGCGGACATCGGCCTCGGCGACCTCGCGCAGCAGGGCGGTGCCGGTGCGGTCAGCGACCCAGAGGTGGCCGGGCGCGGTGGCGACCCGGTAGCGGCCGCGCAGACCGTCGATGGCGAGGGTGAGCGTGTCCCCGTCGGAATCGACGGTGAGGGTGCGCCGCTCGCCGTCCTCGATCCAGGTGGTGGCCCGGTCCGGCGTGCCGGAGAAGAACACGTGCGCGGTGCGGTCGCCGCCGATCAGGCGGATACCGAAGGGCGCGTGCGCGCCGACCCGCCAGCCGGTGGGCAGCTGCCACGGATCCACCGGACCGTCCGGCCAGTGCCGCAGCCACAGCCGCGCGGCGGCCGCGATGAACTGCTCATCGGTGACGGCGGCGGGGGCGAAGTCGGCGGCGCGGCGGTCCAGCAGGCCGGTGTCGAGCTGTCCGGCGAGGACGTCCGGGTCGGCGAGCAGGAAGCGCGCGAAATCGGTGTTGGTGCGTACGCCGAGGATCTGCGTGTCCCGCAGGGCCGCATCGAGTTTCGCGATAGCCGCGCCGCGGTCGGCGGCGTGGGCGATGACCTTCGACAGCATCGGGTCGTAGTCGGAGCCGACGACGGTGCCGGTGCGCAGACCCGAATCCACCCGCACGCCCGGGCCTTCCGGCTCGGACAGGGCGAGCACGGTGCCGCCGGTGGGCAGGAAGTCGCGGCCCGGATCCTCGGCGTACACGCGCGCCTCGATGGCGTGCCCGGTGAGCCGGACATCCTCCTGCGCGGCGGACAGCTTCTGCCCGGCCGCGATGCGGACCTGGCATTCCACCAGGTCGACGCCGGTGACCAGTTCGGTAACCGGATGTTCCACCTGCAGCCGGGTGTTCATCTCCATGAAGAAGAACTCGTCCGGCTGGTCCGCGGAGACGATGAACTCGACGGTGCCCGCGCCGACGTAGTCGACACTGCGCGCGGTATTGCAGGCGGCCGCGCCGATCCGGGCCCGGGTGCGCGCGTCCAGCAGCGGCGAGGGGGCTTCCTCGATCACCTTCTGATGGCGGCGCTGCAGGCTGCATTCGCGTTCGCCCAGGTGCAGCACGTGACCGAACTGGTCGGCCAGGATCTGCACCTCGATGTGGCGCGGCTTGGTGACGAAGCGTTCCAGGAACAGGGTGTCGTCACCGAACGCGGCGCCGGCCTCGCGGCGGGCGCTGACCAGGGCCGCGGGCAGGTCGGCGGGATCGTCGACGCGGCGCATGCCCTTGCCGCCGCCACCGGCGGACGGCTTGACCAGCACCGGGTAGCCGATCTCGGTCGCGGCGGCGATCAATTCGGCGTCGGTGAGACCGGGCTTGGCGATGCCGGGCACCACGGGCACGCCGTATTCGGCGACCGCGTTCTTGGCGGTGATCTTGTCGCCCATGATCTCGATGGCGCGGGCGGACGGGCCCAGGAAGGCGATGCCCGCCGCCTCGAGCGCGGCCGCGAAGGCCGAATTCTCGGACAGGAAGCCGTATCCCGGATGCACGGCCTGCGCGCCGGAGCGCACGGCGGCGGCGACCACCTTGTCGATGTTCAGGTAGGACTCGCGCGCGGCGGCCGGGCCGAGGCGGACCGCGGTGTCGGCCTCGCGCACGTGGCGGGCGTCGGCGTCGGCGTCGCTGTAGATCGCGACCGATCGAATTCCCATGTCGCGCAGGGTGCGAATGACCCGGACCGCGATCTCGCCGCGATTGGCGACCAGCACGGTGTCGAAGACGACGGGGGTTGCCTTGTTCATCATGGTCATCACATCCGGAAGACGCCGTAGGAAACGGGCTCGAGCGGGGCCTGCGCGCAGGCGGAGAGGGCCAGGCCGACAACGGTTCTGGTGTCCGCCGGGTCGATGACGCCATCGTCCCAGAGGCGGGCGGTGGAGTAGTACGGATTGCCCTGGGCCTCGTACTGCTCACGGATCGGGGCCTTGAACTTCTCCAGATCCTCCTCCGACTGGTCGCCGCGCACGGTGGCCAGCACCGAGGCCGCCTGCTCGCCGCCCATGACGGAGATCCGGGCATTGGGCCACATCCACAGGAAGCGCGGCGAATACGCGCGCCCGCACATGGAGTAGTTGCCCGCGCCGTAGGAGCCGCCGATCACCACGGTCAGCTTCGGCACCCGGGCGCACGCGACCGCGGTCACCATCTTCGCGCCGTGCTTGGCGATGCCGCCCGCCTCGTAGTCGCGCCCGACCATGAAGCCGGTGATGTTCTGCAGGAACAGCAGCGGGATCTTGCGCTTGTCGCACAGTTCGATGAAATGCGCGCCCTTCATGGCGGATTCGGCGAACAGCACGCCGTTGTTGGCGACGATGCCGACCGGGTGGCCGTGGATCCGGGCGAAACCGGTGACCAGGGTCTTGCCGTATTCGGCCTTGAATTCCTGGAATTCGCCGCCGTCGACGATGCGGGTGATGACCTCGCGGACGTCGTAGGGGGTACGCAGGTCCACCGGGACCACGTCGTACAGCTCGTCCTGCGGCGCGATCGGGTCCACGGTCGGCGCGACATCCCACGGCGTCGGCGTCTTCGGGCCGAGCGTGGCCACGATATTGCGCACGATGCGCAGCGCGTCCTGATCGCTCTCGGCCAGGTGGTCGGTGACGCCGGAGGTGCGCGAGTGCAGGTCGCCGCCGCCCAGCTCCTCGGCGGTGACGACCTCGCCGGTGGCCGCCTTCACCAGCGGCGGACCGCCCAGGAAGATGGTGCCCTGATTGCGCACGATGACGGTCTCGTCGCTCATGGCGGGGACGTACGCGCCGCCCGCGGTGCACGAGCCCATGACCGCGGAGATCTGCGCGATCCCCTTGGCGCTCATGGTGGCCTGGTTGAAGAAGATGCGGCCGAAGTGCTCGCGGTCGGGGAACACCTCGTCCTGACGCGGCAGGTACGCGCCGCCGGAATCGACCAGGTAGACGCACGGCAGATTGTTCTGCAGCGCGACTTCCTGAGCACGCAGGTGCTTCTTGACCGACATCGGGTAGTAGGTGCCGCCCTTGACCGTCGCGTCGTTGGCGAGGATCACGCATTCGCGCCCGGAGACCCGGCCGATGCCGCCGATCACGCCCGCACCGGGGCATTCGTCGTCGTACATGCCGTTGGCCGCCAGCGGCGACAGCTCCAGGAACGGGCTGCCGGTGTCGAGCAGCTGGTCCACCCGCTGGCGCGGCAGCAGCTTGCCGCGGGCCAGGTGCCGTTCCCGGGACTTCTCGGGCCCGCCCAGCGCGCTGACGGCCAATCGCTCCCGCAGCTCGTCGACCAACGCCAGGTGCGCGTCCCGGTTCCCGGTCCGCGTCTGTTCGCTCAGCGTCATCCGCTCCGCCTCCCCGTGCGACCGATCCGGTCCGCTCGGTTAGTCACCAATAACTGGAAAATAAGATAATCTTCACTAACTGAGTTGTCCAGCACCGCTGAAAGGAGCCACGGTGAACAGTGCGACGGAATCCGTGGGGCTGACCCGGCGCGAGCAGCTCAAGGCGCAGCGTCGGGAGCAGCTGCTGGAGGCGGGCGCGCGGCTCATCGCGGACCGCGGATTCCTCGGGATGCGGCTCGACGATCTGGGCGCGGCGGCCGGCATCAGCGGGCCCGCCGTGTACCGGCACTTCCCCAACAAGGAGGCGCTGCTGGTCGAGCTGCTGGTCGGGATCAGTCAGCGGCTGCTCGACGGCGGCCGGGCGGTGGCGCACGCGGCGGGCTCGCCGCGCGAGGCGCTGCACGGACTGGTGGATTTCCACCTCGACTTCGCCCTCGGCGAGCCCGAGCTGATCCGCATCCAGGATCGCGACCTGGAGAATCTGCCGGAGTCGGCCCGCCGCCAGGTGCGGCGCACCCAGCGGCAGTACGTGGAGGTGTGGGTGACGGTGCTGCGCGAACTACGGCCCGAGCTACCCGAGCAGGCCGCGCGCGTTCAAGCGCACGCCACCTTCGGACTGATCAACTCGACCCCGCACAGCGCACCGGCCAGCGCCACCAAGGCAAGGCCGGTCCTGCGGCGCATGGCGCTCGCCGCCCTGGACTGACTCCCCACCATCCCCCCGAAACGCGCCATGGCGCGGACGGCATCGAATCCGTTCACGCCACAGGCTGTTTCACCGTTCGATCGAGCTCAATTCGCGGACGACCCGCTGATCCGGGTCTGCGCCGCGGCCAGGCGGGCGGCGAACTCCGGCGATTCGAGCGAGGCGAGCTGCGGGACCACCTCGGTGCTGACCGCTTCGGCGTGGGTGGGCAGGGCGCGGGTGGCGCGCATGGTGCGCTTGGTGGTGATGAGCAGCTCGCGCGGGACTTCCGCTGTCGCGGAGGCGAATTCGACGGCGGCGGCGACCAGGGCGGCGTGGTCGCCGTCGACGACCCGGTGCACCAGTCCGGCCGCGGCCGCGTCGTGCGCGTCGAGCACCTCACCGAACAACGTCATGGCCGTCGCCTGCTGCGGGCCCACCGCGCGCTGCAGCATCCAGGTCATTCCGCCGCCGGGGTGGATGCCCAGGCGCAGGAAGCGAGCGTCGAAGCGGGCGTTGGTATTCGCGAAGCGCAGGTCCGCGGCCAGGGCCAGGTTCAGGCCCGCGCCCACGGCCTGCCCGCCGACGGCGGCGATGGTCGGCAGTGTGCAGCGCGCCACCGCCAGGAAGCCTTCGTAGATGGCCCGCAGGCCCTCTTCCTTCGCCTCGCCCAGGGCGGTCAGGTTGGCGCCCGCGCAGAAGGCGGGGGGCGTGCCGGTGACCACCAGGGCGTGCACCGACGCGTCGGCCTCGGCGTCCGCCACCGCGTCCGCGAGATCGGCGGATAGATCCAGCGTCAACGCATTCCGCTTGTCGGGGTCGTGCACCGTCACCAGCGCCACGGAGTCCCGGCGCTCCACCTTGATCTCGGCCATGGCCCCAGATGGTAACGGCGCGCGGGGCGCCGCGTTCACGCACCGCGCAGTTCGCGCGCTGCGGTCCGCAGCACCATGTCGAAGCTGAGGCTCACCACCGGGGCCGACAGGAAGGTCCACAGCGACGCGAGCACGGGCGCGGCGACCTCGAAGGTCGTCGACCAGCGCACCAGCGTGCCGCCCTCGACCGGCTCGCAGCTGATCCAACCCTCCTGATGCCGCAGGCGCGGAACGGATTTCAGCCCGCGATACCGCATCAGCCGGGGCGGATCGTATTCGGTGATCTCCTGGGTGAGCCGCATGAGCGGGGTCACCACCAGCCGCACCGCGCCCACGCCGTTGCCCGCGGTGTTGCCCGGACGGACCAGGGTGACGCGGCGGACGAACGGAACCCGTTGATAATTCGCGACATCGGTGAGCCAGTCGAAGACATCCGCGGGCGGGGCGGCGATGGTGCGTTCGACGTCAACCGTGCGCATCCCGGCAGACTACCGAGATCGGCGGCGGGACGTCGGCCGAAATGCCTGGTGATTACCATTGCGATATGACCGTCGAGGAGCAGCCGCAGCGCGTGATCCGCCGCCGCCCGAAGAATCGGCGCGCGCAGATCGCCGCCACTTCGGCCGCCGCCTTCGGATCACTCGGCTACCACGGCGTGAGCATGGAGGACATCGCCACCCGGCTCGGTATCTCCTCGGCCGCCCTGTACCGGCACTATCCGAGCAAGTACGCGCTGTTCCGGGAGGAATTGCTCCGTCTGTCGCGGCTCACCGCCGAGGCGGCCACGCTGCCCGACGAGTCCGAGGGCCTGGCCCCGCGCGCCCGGTTGAACCGGGTGCTGGATCGGATGATCGCCGAGACCATCGCCAACCGCGCCACCGTCACCCTGGTGCGCTGGGAGCGCCGCTATCTCGACGACACCGATCGGCAGATCCTGGAGGAGCAGTTCATCGTGGCACTGACCACGTTGCGCGCGCTCATCGCGGACGTGCGGCCCGAACTCGACGGGCACGATCGCGCGGTGCGGGCGGTGTCGATGCTCAGCGTCATCTCCAGCATCGGCGACCACCACGCCACCCTGCCCGCGAAATCGCTGACGGCCCTGCTGCATTCGGCCTGCGACGCCATCCTCGACACCGAGCTGCCGCCGGAGGGCACCGCGGCGGAGCCGCCGCGGGCGGTGGAGATCCCGCGCAGTTTCAAGCACGAGCTGCTGTTGAAGAAGGCGGTGGAGCTGTTCCACCAGCGCGGCTATCCCAATGTGAGCGTGGAGGACATCGCGGCGGCGGCCGATCTGTCGGCGGCCTCGGCGGTGTACCGGTACTACCGCAGCAAGGGCGATCTGCTGGCCGCCGCGTTCCGCCGGGCGGCGGACCGGGTGTCCGGGGCGATCGGCCCGGCGGTGGCGACCTCGTCGAGTCCGGCCGAGGCGCTGCGCAAACTGGTGGATCTGTATGTCGCGGGATCGTTCGCCGAGCGCGAGCTGACCTTCGTGTACTACGCCGAGTTCGGCCATGTCTCGGCCGAGGAGCGCACGATGCTGCGCAATGTGCAGCGGCTCATCGTGGCCGAGTGGGTGCGGCTGCTGGTGGCGGTGCGCCCGGAACTGTCCGAGAGCGAGGCGCGCATCCTGGTGCAGGCCGGCTTCGGTCTGGTGGTGGATCTGGGACGGGAGTTCGGCGGTCACCCGTCGATCTGCCCGCCGCCCAGGGTGATCCGGCTGATGGAGGTCACCCTGTTCGGCGCCGACGCGCCGAGCCGCTGAGCGCTAGGCCTTCAGCGCGGTCAGTGGGACGAACGGCGCGTAGTCGCAGACGTGCCCGTTGTCCCACTCCCACAGCGAGACCGGGTCCACGGCCACGCCGCTCTGCAGGATGAGCCGCCAGCCGCCGTCCTCCCGCTGCCAGATATCGCCGTCCCGGTCCCAGTAGAGACCGATCACGTGTGGTTCCAGGGGCTCGGGCCGGCTCATATCTCCCTCTCATAGCTAATCTTCAGCGATTGCGCGAGTTCGGGCGCTCCGGGACACTTTCGTGGTGAGAGTTATTTATGTTCTGAGCAAATATATTTGCCAATCGTTCGCTCATCCACGAAGCTGCGTGCGCGAGTCGAATTCGCTTCACCGAATTCCCGCGGCCGGCCGGTATCGTGCACAGCGCATGGTCGGGGAGGACTGCACGACGAGGGCCGAAAGGCGTTGTTGCCCATGAGAATCATCAGCACGGTCGCGATAGCGCTGAGCGCCGCCGTCCTGTGGTCGGCCGCGCCGGCGCAGGCCGCGCCGGAAACCGGGTCCGCGGATCGGCCATTGCCGGTCGGGGACACCATCGAACCGGCCATCGACTGCGGGCCGACCGCCGCGCATCCGTATCCCGTGGTGGTACTGCCCGGCGGAGACGGCACCACGGATCAGACCGCCGCGCAGTGGGAGACCATGGTCGGCGCACTGCGCGGGGCCGGATACTGCGCGCTGCTGTTCCAGGGCGGTGTGGTGAACGGGAAGCGGTGGAACGGCGACATGCCCGCCGAGGCCGGGCAGATCGCGGATTTCATCGAGAAGGTGCGGGAGACCACCGGGGCCGAGAAGGTCGAGATCGTGGCACACTCGGCGGGGACCATCGTGTCGAACTATTACCTGAAGCTGCTGGGCGGAGCGCCGACGGTGAGCCACGCCGTGTTCATCACGCCCGAGGTGCGCGGCTGCGACGGCGCGGGTGTCCTCGGCATCCAGAATCCGCCCATCACCCCCGTGCAACTGCTGCACGAGCTGCCCGTGCTGGGCGCCCTGCTGGCCGCGGCCTCGCCGGAGCTGGCCACGGCCCTGCAGATGACACCGGATTCGCCGGTGTACAAGGCGATTTTCGACACGCGGGTCACCCAGCCCGGGGTCACCTATTCGGTGATCGCGACGCGCCGGGATCAGCTCGCCACGCCCGCGCCGCTGTGCTCGACCCTCGACGAACCGGGCGTCGAGAACGCGGTCTACGAGGACCTGTTCCCGGACGCGGCGCCGGTGGACCACTCGCTGATCCGATCCAGCGCCGAGACCGCGGGCTGGGTCCTGGATCGATTGCGGCGCTGAGCCCCGGGGGGCCGCCAGGACGGGTTGTCCTGGCGGCCTTCACACACCTGCCCGAAAGCTGCTACGTAGTCGCCGGCGGCCAGGTGAAGGAGGAGCCGGTGCCCAGCGACTTCGCCAGGAAGCTGAGAAAGTCGTTCACAGCACTACCGCTGAACATGCACGCCTCCTAGACGACCGGAGTCGGGGTAGTGGTGCCGCCACCCGGCTGGGTGACCGAGGTCGAGGAGCCGGAGCCGACCACCTTGGCAATTGCGATGAGCAGGTCGGTCATACCGCTGCCAGTGTAGAAATCCATCGCGATTTCCTTTCGAGAATTTCGTGTATCCGGCGCGAATTACTTCGCGCTGTGCTTCTTGAGCTTCGGGCCCTTGGGGTTGTAGCTCGCGGTGGAACCGGCGCCCAGGAACTTCAGGACCTGGGAGACGACGGCGCCGATGTCGACCGAGGGCGCGGTGCCCGGATCCGGAGGAGTGGTGGTCATGGTGATTCCCTTTCTTTCACGACGCGGACAGACCCCCTCGATGTGTGTTTGTTCTCGGGACCGCCGCACGAGGTCGTTTGACCCCGGGTCTGTGGATGCGGAACTCGGTGTTCCGCGGGTCTATTCGGGCTCGACCGCCATGGCCTGGACCAGCGACGCCGGCCGCATATCGGTCCAATGCGCCTCGACATAGTCCAGGCAGCTCTGCCGCAGGGCCGGACCGTGCGCGGCGGTCCAGCCGCCGGGGATGGCGGCGAACACCGGCCACAGCGAGTGCTGGGCCTCCTCGTTGACGAGCACGTAGAACTGGGCATTCTCGTCATCGAATGGATTGCTCATGGTGGATCAGCCTTTCTCACCTGGGAATTCAGTGCCACAGTGCGTTCAGCGACCGCGCGATGAGCGCGAGCGCCGTCGGCGATGTCATCTGCCAATGGGTTTCGGGTACCGCGTGATCGCGCACCGCGCCGTCGACGGCGGCGGTCCACCCGGCGGCGCCGGCCGCGGCCGGTTCCTCCAGGGCTGCGGTGAAATACGTGAGGTCGCCGTGGAAACGGCCGGGACGGTAGGCCTGGGCCAGCTCCATCGAGCGCAGGCTCGACGCGAGGATGCGGGCGATCCGGTCCTCGCCGAGCGAGGCCGGACCCCAGCCGTCGCCCTGATCCGGCAACGCGACCAGGCGGGCCGCGAGGTCGGCGGGCGTGGTGACGGCCTCGAGGTCCAGGTCGCCGGCGCGGTCACCGAGCAGGCTGCCCAGCAGTTCCCGCACCTCGGCCAGGGCGGCGTCGGTGGACACCGGCCCGGCCCCGGCGGGGGCCAGGTGGCTGTCGAGCATGGCCAGTGTGGCGACCTGCTCGCCCTCGCCCTGCAGTCGCACCGCGACCGCGTGGGCGAGGACACCGCCGAGCGACCAGCCGAGCAGGTGGTACGGCCCGGACGGCTGTACCGACCGGATCGCGGCCACGTATTCGGCGGCCCAGTCCTCGATCGAATCCGGCAGCACGCCATCGGCTTTCAGGGCCGGTGACTGCAGACCGTAGATCGGGCGGTCGGAGTTCAGGTGGGCGGCCAGGCCCGCGAAGGACCAGGAGATGCCGCCGACCGGGTGGATGCAGAACAGCGGTTCCACGCTGCCCTCGCGGCGCAGCGGCAACAGCACGTCCAGCGCGGCCTCCGGATCGGCGCCGCTCGCCGCCTCCAGTTCCCGGGCCAGCTCGCCCGGGGTGAACGCGGTGAACAGCAGCAGCACCGGGACCGTGGTGCCGAGCAGTTCGCCCAGCCGCGACGCCAGCCGGGCCGCGACCAGCGAGGTGCCGCCGAGCTCGAAGAAGCTGTCGTCCAGGCCGACCCGCTCGACGCCGAGCACCTCGGCGAAGGCGGCGCACACGGTGGTCTCCAGCTCCGTTGCCGGAGCCCGGAACTCGCGGGCGGCGAACTCGGGAGCCGGGAGCGCCCGGCGGTCGAGCTTGCCGGAGGTGTTGAGCGGCAGAGCGTCCAAGGTCACGAAGGCCGAGGGCACCATGTACGACGGCAGGCGCTGCGCCAGCACGCGGCGGACGGCGTCGGCGTCCGGGGCGCCGGAGCCCGCCGGCACCAGGTAGGCGACCAGGTGCTCGCCGCCGCTGTCCTGACCCGGCCAGACCACGACCACGGCCTGGTCGATCTCGGGCAGCGCGGTCAGCGCCGTCTCGATCTCGCCGAGCTCGATGCGCAGACCGCGCAGCTTCACCTGGAAGTCGGTGCGGCCCAGGTACTCCAGCTCACCGTCGCGGTTCCACTTGACCAGGTCACCGGTGCGGTACATCCGCTCCGACGTCCCGAACGGGTTGGCCACGAAGCGATCCGCGGTCAGGCCGGGCCGTTCCACGTACCCGGTGGCGAGCTGGTCACCGGCCAGGTACAGCTCACCGGCGACACCCGCCGGAACCGGCCGCAGGCGCGAATCCAGCACGTAGACCCGGGTGTTGAACACCGGGCGGCCGATCGGGACGGTGTCCACGTCGGCGTCGACGACCTGGTGGTAGGTGACGTCGACGGCGGCCTCGGTGGGGCCGTACAGGTTGTGCAGCTCCGCGCCCGTGAGCGCTCGCAGCCGCTGGGCCACGCCACCGGGCAGCGCCTCACCGGAGGCGAACACCTGGCGCAGCCCGATGCATCCGGCCGCGGCCGGCTCGGCCACGAAAGCCGCCAGCATCGAGGGCACGAAGTGGGCGGTGGTGACCCCCTCGGCGTCGATGACACGGGCCAGGTAGGCCGGGTCGCGGTGGCCTTCGGGGGCGGCCACGACGAGGCGCGCGCCGACCTGCAAGGGCCAGAAGAACTCCCACACCGACACGTCGAAGGTGGCCGGCGTCTTCTGCAGCACCACGTCCGCGGCGGTGAGCCGGTACTCGGACTGCATCCACACCAGGCGGTTGACGATCGCCTGGTGCGACACCGCCACACCCTTGGGGCGGCCGGTGGAGCCGGAGGTGAAGATGACGTACGCGGTGTTTCCCGCGACCAGGCCGTGCCGGCGTTCCCGCGCGGTGATCGGCTCGGACGGATAGCCGCCGAGCTCGAGCCGGTCGAGTCGCACGGCCGGAATCGCCTCGTCCAGTTCGAGATCCGCGGCGGTCAGCACCAGGACGGGCCGCGCGGTGTCGAGGATGTGGGCGATCCGCTCCCCCGGCTGGGCCGGGTCGACGGGCACGTAGGCGGCGCCGGTCTTGATCACCGCGTAGATGGCCACGACCAGGTCGGCGGAGCGCGGCAGCGCCAGGGCCACGGTGTCGTGGGCGCCGACGCCGTGCTCGATCAGGAAGCGCGCCAGGCGGTTCACCCGCGCGTCCAGGTCGGCGTAGGTGAGCGCCAGGCCCTCGGCCACCAAGGCGATGTTCCAGGGGTTGGCGGCCACGGCCGCGTCGAACAGCGAGACCAGGGTGGGTTCGGGTTCGACCCCGAAGACCGCCGCCGAGTCGTTCCACTCCTCGAGGATGAGCGTGCGCTCGTCCGCGTCGAGGAGGTCGATGTCACCGGTCCGCACCGACGCGTCGGCGATGACCGCGTCGAGCACCCGCTGGAAGCGGCGCACGAACGACTCCACGGTGACGGCGTCGAACAGGGCGGTCGCGTAGGTCATGGTGGCGGTCAGTCCGGCGGGAGTTCCGTCGGCGTCGTAGCTGTCCACGATCACCAGGTGCAGGTCGAACTGCGTGACGTCACTGTCGAATTCGACGGCGGCGACGGTGAGCCCGTCCAGGTCGAAGGCGGCCGGACGCTGGTTGTTGAAGGAGAAACCGACCTGCACCAGCGGGTGGCGCGCGGTCGAGCGCTCCGGCTTCAGCACCTCGACCAGACGCTCGAACGGCACGTCCGGGTTGCCGAAGGCGGCGACGTCGTCGGTCTTGACCCGGCGCAGCAGCGCGTCGAAGCCCTCGGCCGGGTCGACGCCGGTGCGCAGCACCAGCGTATTGACGAACATGCCGACCAGGTTGTCGAGCGCGGCGTCCTCGCGGCCCGCGATCGGGGTGCCGACCGCGATGTCGGCCGACCCGGTGAGCCGCGACAGCAGGGTCGCGAACGCGGCGTGCACCGTCATGAACAGGGTGGCCCCGTTCGCGCGGCCCAGATCGGTGAGCGCGGTGTGGGTTTCGGCGTCGACGGTGAAGTCGACGCGCCGACCCGCGGTCTCCAGCACCACCGGGCGCGGCCGGTCGGTGGGCAGCTCGAGCTGCGGCGGCAGCCCGGCCAGGCGCTCGGTCCAGAAGCCCAGCTGACGGGAGATCAGCGAGTCCGGATCGTCCTCGGCGCCCAGCAGATCGCGCTGCCAGACCGCGAAGTCCGAGTACTGCACCGGCAGCGGCGTCCACGCCGGGGCGACGCCGGACTTGCGGGCCGCGTAGGCGGTCATGACGTCCGCGGCCAGCGGGGCCAGCGAGGCGCCGTCACCGGCGATGTGGTGCATGACCACCACGAAGACGTGGTCCTCGGGGGCCAGCTCGTACAGCGCGGCCCGCAGCGGCACCGACGCGGTGACGTCGAAGCCCTGACCGATCAGCTCGGTGACCGCCGCGACGACGGTCGCCTCGGTGACCGGAATCGCTTCCAGCGCGGGCAGTTCCGACACCGCGGTGGCGGGCAGCACGACCTGCACCGGACCGGTCGCCGTCTCCGGGTAGACCGTGCGCAGCACCTCGTGCCGGACCACCACATCGGCGATCGCGGCCTGCAGCGCCGCCACGTCCAGGGGTCCGGTCAGGCGGATGGGCAGCGGGATGTTGTAGGCGGTCGAATCCGGATCCAGGCGGTTGAGGAACCAGATGCGCTGCTGGGCAGGCGAAACCGGCGCGGGGCCGCCCGCCGTGCGGGGCAGCAGCGGCGGGCGGACCGCGGCGTTCAGGTCGGTCGCGACCGCGGCGGCGGCCAGCGCCTCCAGGTTCGGGGCCTCGAACACCGCGCGCACCGGCACCTGCGCACCGAACGCGGCGGACAGCCGCACGGCCACCTGGGTGGCGGTCAGCGAGTTGCCGCCGAGGGCGAAGAAGTCGTCGGCCAGACCGACCCGCTCCGCGTCCTCGATGCCCAGCACCGCGGCCACGATGCCGGCGACGGTGCGCTCGGCGTCGGTGCGCGGGGCGACGAACTCGGCGGTGCGGAGTTCTGGTTTGGGCAGGGCGCGACGGTCCAGTTTGCCGTTGACGGTCAACGGGATTCCGTCCACCACCACGAAGGCCGACGGGATCATGTAGGACGGCAGCCGCTCGGCGGCCCCGTCGCGGACGGCGTCGATCGTGACGGAGACGCCGCCGGGCTCCATGTCGCGGCTCGCCGCGTCCGGCACCAGGTAGGCCACGATGCGCTGATCGCCCGGCTGGTCCTCGCGCACGATGACCGCCGCCTGCGCGACGCCCGGCTGTGCGAGCACGGCCGCTTCGATCTCGCCGAGTTCGATGCGGAAGCCGCGCACCTGGACCTGATCATCGGCGCGGCCCAGGTACTCGAGTTCGCCGTCGCGGTTCCAGCGGGCCACGTCACCGGAGCGGTAGAGCCGCTCGCCGGGCGCGCAGAAGGGGCTGGCCACGAAGCGGGCCGCGGACAGGTCCGGGCGGTTCATGTAGCCGCGCGCCAGCTGCGCACCGGCCACGTAGAGCTCGCCGGAGACGCCGACCGGTACCGGGTGCAGGCGCTCGTCGAGGACGTAGGTGCGCAGCCCGCGGATGGCCTCGCCGATCACCGAACCGGTGGCGGCGGCGATGGTTCCGGCGTCCAGGGACCGGTGGGTGACGTGCACCGTGGTCTCGGTGATGCCGTAGATGTTCACCAGTCGCGGCTCTGCGTCGCCGCGGCGGGCGACCCAATCCGAGAGGCGGCGCAGTTCCAGGGCCTCACCGGCGAGGATCAGGTATCGCAGCGACAGGTCGTGCGCGGTACCGGCCGCCGCCGCGAGCCGATCCGCCTCGTCGAGCTGGTAGAAGGCCGAGGGGGTCTGGTTGAGCACGGTGACCCGCTCCCGGCTGAGCAGTTCGAGGAACTGCTCCGGGGAGCGCGAGAGCAGGAAGTCGACCACCACGACCTTGCCGCCGTGGAAGAGCGGGCCCCACAGCTCCCACACCGAGAAGTCGAAGGCGTAGGAGTGGAACAGAACCCACACATCGTCCTGGCTGAACTCGAACTCGGGAACGATGTTCTCCATGAGCTGCACCACGTTGCGGTGCGTCACGCCGACGCCCTTGGGGCGGCCGGTGGAGCCGGAGGTGTAGAGCACGTAGGCCAGGTTGTCCGGGTGCAGCGGGGCGGGACGGTCGGCATCGGTGACCGGCGTGCCCGGCCAGTCCTGCGAATCCTCGTCCAGGCGAATGATGTTCAGTGCGGCGGTCGCGGCGTCTCCCAGCGCTTGTTCGACGCCGACGGTGGAGTCGGTGATGACGCTGGTCGGCTTCGCGTGCTCGAGCACGTAGCCGATGCGGTCGGCCGGGTAGGCCGGGTCCAGCGGCACGTAGCCCGCACCGGCCTTGAGCACGGCCAGCAGGGCGACGACCAGCTCCGCGGTGCGCGGCAGCAGCACCGCGACCAGGGATTCCGGGCCCGCGCCGTGGCTGATCAGCCTGCGCGCCAGCATGTTCGCGCGCCGATCCAGTTCGGCGTAGGTGAGCTGCTCGTCGCCGAAACCGACGGCGATCCGCTCGGGGTGGCGTGCCACCGCGTTCTCGAACAGGCTCGTGATGGTGTCGCCGGTCTCGCCGATGCCCGCGCCCGGATCGCTCCACAGCTCGAGCACATCGCGGCGCTCGGCCGCCTCCATCAGCTCGATGTCACCGATCGGCGCGGTCGCGTCGGCGGCCACGGCGCGCAGCACCCGCTCCAGGCGTTCGGCGAAGGACGCGATGGTCTCGGCGTCGAAAAGGTCGGTGGCGTAGTTCCATTCGATGGCCAGCCGCCCTTCGGCGTCCGGCTCGTCGGAGACGGTGACCTGGAGGTCGAAGCGGGACACCGGGGCCTCGTAGTCGACGCCGGCCAGGGTCAGGCCGGGCGCCGAGTAGGTCGGGGTGTCCAGGTTCATGTACGCCAGGGCCACGGTGAACAGCGGGTTCCGCGCCTGCGTGCGGGACACCCCGAGCGCGTCCACGACCTGATCGAAGGGCACGGTCGCGTGGTCGAACGCGGCCAGGTCGGCGTCGCGGGTCTGCGCCAGCAGCGCGTCGAAACCGCGGCCGAGTTCCGGCTGGGTGCGCAGCACCAGAGTGTTGACGAACATGCCGACCAGGTCGTCGAGGGCGGCATTGCCGCGGCCCTCGATCGGGGTGCCGATGGCGATGTCGGTGCTCGCCGACAGGCGGGCCAGCAGCAGCGACAGCGCGGCGTGCCACACCATGAACGGGGTGACGTTGTGCGCCTCCGCGATTCGCTTGATCGCGTCGGCCAGCTCGCCGTCGACCTTGGTGTGCAGGTACGCGCCGCGGCCGGACGCCACCTCCGGGCGGGGCCGGTCGGTGGGCAGGGACAGTTCCTCGGGCAGGTCGCGCAGCGTCTCGGTCCAGAACCCGAGTTCGCGGTCTCCGATGAGCTCGAGGGTGGCCCGCTGCCAGAGCGCGAAGTCGGCGTACTGCACGGGCAGGTCGGTCCACTCCGGCGCGTGTCCGGCCGCCCGGGACAGGTAGGCGGTGACGGTGTCGCGCAGCAGCGGGTTCATCGACTGGCCGTCGCCCGCGATGTGGTGCTGCACCACGGCCAGCACATGGCTGTCCTCGGATTCGCGCAGCAGCGCGGCGCGGATCGGCACGGTGGTGGTGACGTCGAATCCGGTGTTCGCGAAGGCCGCGATCCAGGCGGGGTCGGCGGCGTTCTCGCCGGTGTGGATCTCGAGCGGGAGCGGCGCGGTCTCGGCGGGCAGGATCAGCTGGTAGCCGACGCCGTCCGCGTCCGACGGGTAGATGGTGCGCAGCGCCTCGTGGCGGGTGACCACGTCGCCGAAGGCCGCCAGCAGGACGCTGGTGTCGATCTCGCCGGTGATCCGGACCGCCGAGGGCAGGTTATAGGCCGCGGATTCCGGGTCCAGCCGGTTGAGCAGCCACATGCGGGTCTGCACCGGGGACAATGGGATTCGCTCCGGCCGGACCATGCGCCGCAGCGGCAGGCCGGTGCCCGCCGCGGTGGCCAGCGCGGCCAGGCCCGCGACCGTCGGGGCCTCGAACAGCTGACGCACGCTGAGTTCCACGCCGAGAGCCGCGTTGGCGCGGGCGATCAGGCGCATGCCGAGCAGCGAGTTGCCGCCGCGGGCGAAGAAGTCGTCGTCCGCGCCGAGGGTGACGCCGCCGAGCAGGTCCCCGGCGAGGGCGGCCAGGGTGGCCTCCGCGCCGGGCGCGGTCTCCCGGAAGGCGACCGTGGTCGCGGTGAACTCGATGGCGGGCAGGGCCGCCCGGTCGAGCTTGCCGACGGTGGTGAGCGGCATGGCGTCCAGGACCGCCACGTGCGCGGGCACCATGTAGGAGGGCAGCTGGGTGCGGGCGTGGGCCAGCACCGCCTCGGCGTCGAGCTGCTCGCCGGAGACGTAGCCGACCAGGCAGTCCGCCCCGGTGGTGTCCTCGGCCAGCAGCACCACCGCGTTGGCCACGCCGGGCGCGGACAGCAGGGCGGCCTCGATCTCGCCGAGCTCGATGCGCTGACCGCGCAGCTTGATCTGGAAGTCGTTGCGGCCCATGTAGACCAGGTCGCCGGCCCGGTTCCAGCGCACCAGGTCGCCGGTGCGGTACATGCGCGCGCCGGGTACGCCGAACGGGTCGGCCACGAACCGGTCGGCGGTCAGCGCGCCGCGGCCCTGGTAGCCGCGGGCCAGCTGGGCGCCGGCCAGGTAGAGCTCGCCGATGACGCCCATCGGCACCGGGCGCATGCGGGCGTCGAGCACGTAGGCGCGGGTGTTCCAGTTCGGGCGGCCGATGGCGACCTCGAAATCCGGGTCGGCGTCGGAGAACTCGTGGTAGATGGTCGAGATCGCGGCCTCGGTCGGACCGTAGGCATTGTGCACCGAACCGCCGACCAGCTCACGCAGCCGGCCGAGCAGTTCGACGGGCAGCGCCTCACCACCGGTGTGCAGGTGGCGGAACGACTTCAGGGCGTCGCCGTGGCCCTCGGCGATCAGCGCGGCCAGCACCGACGGCACGTGTTCGGCGATGGTGACGCCGAATTCGCGCATCAGGCCGGCCAGGTAGTCCAGGTCCAGCGGGCCCTGACGCGGAATCACCAGGGGCGCACCGACCATGGCGGGCAGGAAGCACTCCCACACCGAGACGTCGAAGGCCAGCGGGGCCCGCTGCATGATGCTGTCCTCGCGGGTGACGCCGTAGCGCTCCTCGAGCCAGCGCAGCTGGTTCATGATGGCGCGGTGGCTGGTGGCCACGCCCTTGGGCAGGCCGGTGGAGCCGGAGGTGTACAGCACGTAGGCGAGGTTGTCCGGGTGCAGGACGCCGAGCCGGTCCGCTTCGGTGATCGGCGCGTCCGAGAACTCTTCCAGTGCACCGGATTCCGCCAGTTCGGCGAGGTCGAGCACGCGCACGCCCGCGAGTTCGGGCAGCGTGGCCCCGCCGACGGTCAGCACCAGGGTGCTGTCCGAGGTGCCGAGCACATGCGCGATGCGGTCGGCCGGGTGGGACGGGTCGACCGGCACGTAGGCGGCTCCGGCCGCCACCACCGCGTACAGCGCGACCACCATGTCGACGGACCGCTGGGCGGTGACGCCGACGATCGCGTCCGGGCCGACGCCCTCCGCGATCAGCAGGCGGCCCAGGCGATTCACGCGCCGGGCCAGGTCCGCGTAGCCGACCCGCTCGCCCTCGAAGACGAGCGCGTCCACGTCGGGATCCAGCGCGGCGCGCGCGTCGAGCAGCGCGGCCAGGGTCTCGACCGGCAGCGGCCGGGTGGTGGCATTGCGATCCACCAGCAGCGCACCGCGTTCGGCGCGCGACATGATCTCCACGTCACCGACGGCGACGCGCGGATCGGCGAGCAGCGCCCGCAGCACGCGTTCGAAGGTCTCCTGGAAGCCGCCGATGGTGGCGGCGTCGAAGAGGTCGGTGGCGTAGGTGATGTAGACGTCGATGCCGCCGGGCGCGCCGTCGGCGCCGGTGGTCTCGGCCAGCGTCCAGTCCAGGTCGAACTGGGTGGCGGTGGCGTCCACGGTGAGCGCCTCGATGGCCAGGCGGTTCAGCTTGATGCTGGGCCGGGCGTGGTTCTGCAGGGTCAGCGTCACCTGGGCCAGCGGCGCGTGCGCCTGGGAGCGCACCGGATTCACCGCGTCGACCAGCATCTCGAAGGGCACCACGGCGTGGTCGAAGGCGGTCAGGTCGGTGTCGCGCACCTGGGTGAGCAGCTCGGCCAGGGCGGCGTCCGGGCGCACCTCGGTGCGCAGCACCAGGGTGTTGACGAACATGCCGACCAGGTCGTCGAGGGCCTCGTCGCCGCGGCCCGCGACCGGGGTGCCGATCACGATGTCGGCGGTGCCGGACAGGCGGGCCAGCGTCACCGACAGCGCGGTGTGCAGCACCATGAACGGGGTGACCCGGCGCTCGGCCGCGAAAGCCAGGACAGCCGAATGCAATTCGGCGTCGAAGCGGCCGCTGAAGCCCGCGCCGCGACCACTGGCCACGGCGGGCCGGGGACGGTCGGTGGGCAGCGGCAGCACGTCCGGGACGCCGTGCAGGCGGCGGGTCCAATGCGTGAGCTGCTGAGCCAGCACCGATTCGGAGTCCTCGGGACCGCCCAGGGCGGCGCGCTGCCACAGCGCGAAGTCGGCGTACTGCACCGGCAGCGGCGCCAGATTGGGGACCTCACCGGCGCACCGGGCCACGTAGGCGGTGGCGATATCGCGGGTGAGCGGGCCGAAGGACCAGCCGTCGGCGGCGATGTGGTGCACCACCAGGACCAGCAGGTGGACGCCCGGCTCGTCGGTGAGTTCGAGCAGCCGGATGCGGAACGGCACCTCGGCGGTCACGTCGAAGGCGGTGCGCGCCACCGATTCCACCAGTCCGGGCAGGTCGGCGGAGGTGACGGGCTCGGGGGTCAGGTCGCTGAGCCGGGTGCCGGTGGGCAGGATCAGCTGGCTCGCCTGGCCGTCGTGCTCGGGGTAGATGGTGCGCAGGGTCTCGTGGCGGTCCACCACGTCGGCGACCGCGGCACGCAGCGCCTCGACATTGAGCGCGCCGGTGAGGCGCAGCGCGAACGGAATGGTGTAGCCGTCGCGGATGTCGAAGCGGTTGAGGAACCACAGCCGCTGCTGGGCGATGGACAGCGGGATGTGGTCGCCGCGTTCCTGCGCGACCACGGGCGGCAGCTCGACCAGCGTCTCGGCGTCGGCCGCACGGATCTTGGCGGCCAGGCCCGCGACGGTCGCGTCCTCGAACACCGCGCGCAGCGGAATCCGCACGCCCGCGGCCTTACCCAGGCGCGCCACCAGCTGCGTGGCGATGAGTGAGTTGCCGCCGAGGGAGAAGAAGTCGTCGTCCGCGCCGACTCGCGCGGCGCCGAGCAGGGCGGCGAAGACCTCCGCGACGATCCGCTCCTCGGGGCCGGTGGCCGCGCGGAAGGCGGTGGTGGCGGCGGCCGGGGCGGGCAGCGCGCCGCGGTCCAGCTTGCCGGAGCTGTTGACCGGGAAGGACTCCAGGGCCATCAGGACGGCGGGCACCATGTAGACCGGTAGTCGCTGCGCCAGTTCGGCTTTCAGCGCACCCACCGAGATCTCCGCGCCCGCGGCGGGCACCACGTAGCCGACCAGCTGCGCGTCGGCGCCGGAGCCGTGCACCACGACCACGGACTGGGCGACCCCGGGGTGCGCGGTCAGCGCGGCCTCGATCTCCCCCAGTTCGATGCGCAGACCGCGCAGCTTCACCTGGAAGTCGGTGCGGCCCAGGTACTCCAGCTCACCGTCGCGGTTCCACTTGACCAGGTCACCGGTGCGGTACATGCGCTCGGACGCACCGAACGGATTGGCCACGAAACGATCCGCGGTCAGACCCGGGCGGGCCACGTAGCCGACCGCCAGCTGGTCGCCGGCGAGGTACAGCTCGCCCGCGACGCCCACCGGGACCGGGCGCAGGCGCGCGTCCAGCACGTAGAGCTCGGTGTTGAAGGTCGGGCGGCCGATCGGCACGGCGTCTACGTCGGCATCGGTGACCTGGTGGTAGGCCACCTCGACGGCGGCTTCGGTCGGGCCGTAGAGGTTGTGCAGTTCCGCGCCGGTCAGCGCGCGCAGCTGGTGCGCGGGCTTCGAGGACAGCGCCTCACCGGAGGCGAAGACGATCCGCAGCGAGGTGCACCGCGCGGCGGCCTCCTCGGCGACGAAGACGGTCATCATGGACGGCACGAAGTGCGCGGCCGTGATGCCCTCGCGGGCGATGAGTTCGGCGAGGTACACCGGATCGCTGTGGCCCTCGGGCTTGGCGATCACCAGGCGCGCGCCGATCTGCAAGGGCAGGAAGAACTCCGGGACCGACACGTCGAAGGTCATCGGGGTCTTCTGCAGCACCACGTCGTCGGCGGTCAGGCCGTGCGCCGAGCGGCCCCAGACCAGGCGGTTGACGATCGCGGCGTGGCTGACCGCGACGCCCTTGGGGCGGCCGGTGGACCCGGAGGTGAAAATGACGTAGGCGGTGTTGGAATCCCGCAGCGGGGCGATGCGATCCGCGTCGGTGATCGGCGCGTCGGCGATGCCGGTCAGGTCGAGCAGGTCGATGCGCACCTGGGCGGTGTCGAGCGGCAGATCCACGCCGGAGGTCAGCACGGTGACCGGGTCGGCGGTCTCGAGGATGTACTCGAGGCGCTCGCCCGGGTGGTCGGGGTCCAGCGGCAGGTAGCCGGCACCGGCGGCGGACACCGCGTACATGCCGATCACCAGGTCCAGGGAGCGGCGCATGCCCAGTGCGACCAGGGATTCCGGGCCGACGCCCTCGCTGATCAGCCAGCGCGCGAGCTGACGGACGCGGCTCGCGAACTCGGCGTAGGACAGACTCGTAGCCGGTTGGGAGGTATCGGCGTGCTCGACGGTGAGGGCGATCGCGTCCGGGGTGCGGGCGACCTGCTCCTCGAACAGCGCGATCAGGGTCTTGGCGTCAGCGGCGGCGGCCGGGGTCAGGCCCAGCGCGGCGTCCACGTCGAAGGCGGTGGCGTTCCAGCCCCGCACCACGAGTTCGCGCTCGGCGTCGCCGAGCAGGTCGATGTCGCCGACCAGGATGGAGGCGTCGGCGGCCACGGCGGCCAGCAGGCGGCCGAACTGCTCGGTGAGCGAGGCCGCGGTGGCGGCGTCGAACATCTCGGTGGCGTAGCGCAGGTTGCCGGTCAGCCCGGCCTGCTCGCCGAGTTCGCCGACCACCAGGTGCAGGTCGAATTTGACCGTGGGGTCGTCGATCTCGACGGGGGTGACGGCCAGTTCGGGCAGTTCGAAGGTGCCGGTGCCGCCGCTCATGCGGGCGTCGTTGAACGACAGCATGACCTGGGCCAGCGGCGGCGCGCCAGTGGTGCGGTCCACGGCCAGCGCGTCCACGATGCGCTCGAAGGGCAGCTCGGCGTGGCCGAAGGCGGCCAGGTCGGCGGTGCGCACCGTGCCCAGCAGATCGGTGAAGGGCCGGTCGGCCTCGACCTGGGTGCGCAGCACCAGGGTGTTGACGAACATGCCGATCAGGGCGTCGAGTTCGCGTTCGCCACGGCCACCGATCGGGGAGGCGACCGGGATGTCGGCGGTGCCGGAGCTGCGGGCCAGCAGGGCCGCGAAGGCGGCGTGCACGACCATGAACAGGGTGACGCCGTGGGCGCGGGCCAGCTCGCGCAGTCCGGCGGCGACGGTCTCGTCGACCGAGAACGGCACGGCGGCACCGGCATTGGTGGCGACCGCCGGGCGGGGGCGGTCGGCCGGGAGGCTCAGCTGCGGCGGCAGGCCCGCCAGGGTCTCGCGCCAGAACTCGATCTGCTGGTGGGCGACGGTGCCGGGTTCGCCGGCGTCGCCGAGCAGTTCGTGCTGCCACAGGGCGTAGTCGGCGTACTGCACGGCCAGCGGTTCGAAGCCGGGCTGCTGCCCCGCGGTCCGGGCCAGGTAGGCGCGCATCAGATCGCCGATGAGCGGCTGCAGCGACAGCGCGTCGGCGGCGATGTGGTGCACGACCACGGCCAGCACGTACTCGGCGGCCGGCGCGGCCTCGTCGTCGATCACGCTGTGCTCATCGACGATGAAAAGACCGATGCGCGACGGCAGTTCGGTGGTGACGTCGAAACCGGCGGACGCGAAGGCGGTGATCGCCCCGGCCACCTCGGCCGCGGTGACGGGCACCGGGCTCAGGCTCAGGCCGATGTCCTCGACGTCCAGGATGTGCTGGTACGGACCGGCTTCCGAGTCCGGGTAGCTGGTGCGCAGCGACTCGTGGCGGGCCAGCACGTCCAGGGTGGCCTGTTCGAGGGCGGCGATGTCCAGGTTGCCGCGCAGGCGCAGCACGATCGGCAGGTTGTAGACGCTGTGCTCGCCGTCCTCGGCCTCGATGCGGTTGAGGAACCACAAGCGCTGCTGGGCGGGCGAGAGCGGAATGCGCTTCGGGCGCGGGCGCGCGGCCAGCGCGGGGCGGGCGGCGTCGGGGTTGGCGGCGACCAGCGCGGCGGCCAGGCCCTCGACGGTGGAGAACTCGAACAGCAGCCGCACCGCCACCCGGGAGCCGAGCTCGGCGCCGATGCGGGAGGTGACCCGGGCGGCGTCCAGGGAGCTGCCGCCCAAGGCGAAGAAATCGTCGTCGAGGCCGACGCGCTCGACGGTCAGCACCTCGGCGAACACCGCCGCCACCAGGCGCTGGGCCGGGTCGACCGGCTCGCGGAAAGCCTTGGCGCGCAGTTCCGGAACGGGTAGCGCCTTGCGGTCCAGCTTGCCGCTGGAGTTGAGCGGCAGCTCGGGCAGCGCCATCAGGGCGGTGGGCACCATGTAGGGCGGCAGCACCCGGGTCAGGCCCTCGCGCAGGGACTCCGGATCCAGCTCGACGCCGGGGGCGGGGACCACGTATCCGGCCAGGAAGTCGCCGGATTCGGCGGTGACCAGGCGCACCGCGGCCTGGGCCACCTCGGCGGCCAGCAGCAGGGCGCTCTCGATCTCGGCCAGTTCGATGCGCTGGCCGCGGAACTTGATCTGGAAGTCGAGGCGCTCGAGGTAGACCAGCTCGCCGTCCTCGGTCCACTTCACCAGGTCGCCGGTGCGGTACATCCGCGACCCGTTGCCGCCCCCGGACCCGCCCAGGCCGAAGGGGTTGGCCACGAAGCGATCCGAGGTGAGGTCGAAGCGGCCGTGGTAGCCGCGGGCCAGCTGGGTGCCGGCCAGGTACAGCTCGCCGGGCACGCCGATGGCGACCGGGTGCAGGCGCGAGTCCAGCACGAACACCTGGGAGTTCCACTCCGGCTCGCCGATCGGGACGGCGAGGGTGTCGGAGCGGTGCGCCTCCCGGAAGGTGATGGACACCGCGGCCTCGGTGGGGCCGTACAGGTTGTGCACACCGGCATCGCTGACCGCCCAGAAGGCGGTCACGGTCTCGGGCGGCAGCGCCTCGCCGATGACGAAGATGTCGCGCAGCGAGTCGAGTTCGCCCGGCTCGGCGTGCGCGGCGAACACCGACAGCATGGACGGCACGAAGTCGGTCAGCGTGACCTGGTGCCGGGCAATGGTTTCCGCGATGTAGCGGGGGTCGCGGTGGCCGTCGGGGGTGGCGACCACCAGGGTCGCGCCCGCGCGCAGCGGCAGGAAGTAGCCCCACAGCGAGACGTCGAAGGTGGTGGCGGTCTTCTGCAGGTAGACGTCCTGGGCGCGGACGCCGTACTCGGCCTGCATCCAGGCCAGCTGGTTGGCGATGGCGCGGTGGGTGACCGCGACGCCCTTGGGCTTGCCGGTGGAGCCGGAGGTGAACAGCACGTAGGCGGGGTGGTCGGGGTGCAGGACCCCGTGCCGCTCCTTGTCGCCGATCTTGGCGGCGGAGTAGTCCTCGAGGTTCAACTCGTCGAGGTGGTGCAGGGGCACGTCGATGGTCTCGGGCAGCGCGAAACCGTCCCGGCGGGTGGTGAGCACCGAGTGCGGGCCCGCGGTGGCCAGGATGTGGCCGATCCGCTCGGCCGGGTGCGACGGGTCCACCGGCACGTACGCGCCGCCCGCGCGCAGCACGGCGTACATGGCCACGACCAGCTCCACCGAGCGCGCCATGGCGAGCACGACCAGCGATTCCGGGCCGACGCCGGCGGCGATGAGGTGCCGCGCCAGGCGGTTGGCCCGCTCGGAGAACTCGGCGTAGGTCAGTTCGGTGTCGCCGAAGACCAGGGCGCGGACCTTCGGGCTGCGGGCGACCTGTGCGTCGAAACCCTGGTGCAGGAACAGATCCAGAACCCGGGAGCCGGTGGCGTTCCAGCTGGAGGTGACGTAGTCGTACTCCCCGGCGTCGAGCAGTTCGATATCGCCGACGGCGACCGTGGCGTCCGCGGTGGCGGCGGCCAGCAGCCGGGTGAACTTGGCGGCCAGCTCGCGCACCGTGTGGTCGTCGAAAAGGTCGGTGGCGTAGGTGTATTCGACCCGATAGCCGTCACCGGCGGTGTTCACGGTGAGCTGCAGGTCGAACTTGGCGATGCCCGGATCGAAGTCCAGTTCCTCGGCCGCGAGGCCGGGCAGCCCGGCGGTCAGCTCGCCCAGGTTCTGCATGAACAGGGCCACCTGGAACAGCGGGTGGCGGTTGCGGGCGCGCGGCGGGTTGAGCACCTCGACCAGGCGCTCGAACGGCACGTCGCGGTGGGCGAAGGCGCGCAGATCGCGGTCGCGCACATGGGCGATGAGGTCGCCGAAGGAGTCCGCGCCGCGCACCTCGGTGCGCAGCACCAGGGTGTTGACGAACATGCCGACCAGGTCGTCGAGGGCCTGATCGCCGCGCCCGGCCACCGGGGTGCCGATCGCGATGTCGGTGGTGTTGGACAGCCGGGCCAGCACGGCGGCCAGCGCGGCGTGCAGCACCATGAACGGGGTGGCGCGGTGCGCGGCGGCCAGCTTGTCCACCGCGGCCCGCAGGTCGGCGTCCAGCACGGTCTCGAAGGTCGCGCCGCGGCCGCTGGACGCGGCGGGCCGCGGGCGGTCGGCGGGCAGGTCCAGCTGGGCGGGCAGCTCGGCGAGTTCGTCGGCCCAGAAGGCGATCTGGCGGGCGGACACCGAATCCGGGTCGGACTCGTCGCCCATCCAGGCGCGCTGCCACAGCGCGTAGTCGGCGTACTGCACGGCCAGCGGCGCGAACTGCGGGCGCTGCCCGGCCTGGCGGGCCACGTACGCCATCACCAGGTCGCGCACCAGCGGGCCGATGGAGGCGCCGTCGGCGGCGATGTGGTGGGCCACCACGACCAGGGTGTGGTCGCCGGGGCCCGAGCGCAGCAGCCGGGCGCGCAGCGGCACCTCGGCGGTGACGTCGAAACCCTGTGCGGCCAAACCGAGTACGGTGCCGACCAGCTGGTCCTCGGGCACGTCGCGCGGGGTCAGGTCGACCGCGGCGGCGGGCAGCACCATCTGGGCCGGGCCCTGCTCGGCGGCCGGGTAGTAGGTGCGCAGCGACTCGTGCCGCTCCACCACGTCGGCGAACGCGGCCGCCAGCGCCGCGGTGTCGAGGTCGCCGCGCAGCCGCAGCGCGAACGGCATGTTGTCCACCGCGGCCGGATCGAATTCGTCGGCGGCCGGATCGTATTCGCTGCGCGCGTAGTGGTTGAGGAACCACATGCGCTGCTGGGCGGGCGAGAGCGGGATGTGGTCCGGGCGCGGGCCCGCGGTCAGCGGCGGCCGGGCCGGGCCCGCGTTGTCGCCCAGCGCGGCCAGCGCGGACACCGTCGGCCGCTCGAAGAAGTCGCGCACGTCCACGGTGACGCCGAGGGTCTCGCGAATGCGGGCGATGGCGCGGGTGGCGATCAGCGAGTTGCCGCCGATGGTGAAGAAGTCGTCGTCCGCGCCGACCACCTCGAGGTCGAGCAGGTCGGCGAAGATGGCGGCGACCGCCTCCTCGGCGGCGGTCTCCGGCGCGCGGTACGAGGTGACGGCGTCGGCGAAGTCCGGTTCGGGCAGCGCCCGGCGATCCACCTTGCCGTTCACGTTGAGCGGCAGCTGCGCCATCGGCACCAGCAGCGACGGCACCATGTACTCGGGCACGTGGGTGCGCACGGTGGAAAGCACGGCGGCGCTGTCGATCTCGTGACCGTCGGCGGCCACCACGTAGCCGACCAGGTTCTGTTCGCCGTTGGCGCGGGTGTGCATGAGCACCGCCGCCTGGGCGACGGCGGCGTCGCGGCGCAGCGCGGTCTCGACCTCCCCCAGCTCGATGCGCAGGCCGCGCATCTTCACCTGGAAGTCGCTGCGGCCCACGTACTCCAGCTCGTCGGGGCCGTTGTCGGGGTTGGACACCCAGCGCACCAGGTCGCCGGTGCGGTACATGCGGTCGCCGGAGGGGCCCTCCGGGTTGGCCACGAAACGCTCGGCGGTCAGGCCGGAGCGACCGGCGTAGCCGCGGGCCAGCTGCGGGCCGGCGATGTAGAGCTCGCCGACCACGCCGACCGGCACGGGACGCAGATCCTCGTCCAGGACCAGCACTTCCACGTCGTCGCCGGGGCTGCCGATCGGGATGGAGTCGACGTCGGCGGCGGTGACCTCGTGCGAGGTGGCCAGCACGGTGGACTCGGTCGGGCCGTACACGTCGAAGAGGGTCGCGCCACTGACGCTGCGGAAGTCAGCGGCGGTTCCGACAGGGACGGTCTCGCCACCGGTGAGCAGGTAGCGCAGCGAATCGGGCATCTCCTCGCCGCTGCGCATCACCTCGCCCACCAGCGCGGCCAGCATGGAGGTCACGAAGAACGCGGTGGTGACCCGGGATTCGCGGATCACCCGCACCAGGTAGGCCGGGTCCAGATGGCCGTCGGGGCGGGTCATCGCGATCCGCGCGCCGGTGGTCAGGGGCCAGAAGATCTCCCACACCGAGGCGTCGAAGGTGGTGGAGGTCTTGAACAGCAGCGCGTCCTGGTCGGTGAGCCGGAACTGCCGCTGCTGCCAGCGCAGGAACGCGATCACCGCGCGGTGCGGAATGGCCACGCCCTTGGGGCGGCCGGTGGACCCGGAGGTGAAGATGACGTAGGCCAGGTTGTCCGGGCCCGGCTGGGGCAGCTCCGGGTCGTCGGCCGGGGACAGCAGCCGGTCGCCGTGGATGCCCAGTTCCCGTGCGTTGTCCTCGAACTCGTCGATGCGCAGCACCGGGGCGGCGATCTCGAACGGCGGCTGGTCGGCGGTGGTGGTGAGCACCACCGCGGGCTGGGCCACCTCGAGCACGTAGGAAGTGCGCTCGGCCGGGTGATCCGGATCGATCGGCACGTACGCGCCGCCCGCCTCCAGGATGGCGAACATGCCGACCAGCAGTTCGAAGGAGCGGCGCACCGCCAGGCCCACCAGCACGTCCGGGCCGACGCCCAGGGTGCGCAGGTGGCGCGCGAGAACGGTGACGCGCGTGGCGAATTCGGCGTAGGTGAGGGTCTCGCCCTCGTAGTCCATGGCGATGGCGTCCGGGGTGCGCTGGACCTGCGCCCGGAACTGGGTGCTGAGCGTCTCGACCGGGGCCAGCTTGGGGTCCAGGACGTCGGACGCCGCGAGCACGGCGTCGTCGACCAGGGCCTCGAGTGCCGCGGTCAGGCCGCCGGCCTCGCCGTCCATGAGGCCGGGCAGCTGGCCGGAGACCACCACCTGGATCAGCGCCTCGGGCTCGAGCGCGCCGCCCATGGCCTCGCTCAGCATGGCGATCTCGGCGGCCAGGACACCGTAGGCGACGGTGTCGCCCGCGTAGCGCAGCGCGACGCGGTCGGCGTCCAGCTCGGCCACGACGGCGATCAGACATGGTAGGTCGCCCACGCCGTAGGCCCGGCGCAAGGCCGTGACCCGTCCGGTCCGGTTGGTGGCGATCGACTCTGCGTAGTGCATCAGAGGCTTCCTTCCGACGTGCTTTCCGTGCTGAGGACCAGGGCCTGCGCGTCCGCGGTGAGCGTGCTCAGGACCTGACGGAGTCCGGCCGCGCCGAGGGCGGCCAGAATGCCGGGCACCAGCCCGGCGAGTGCCACGTTGACCAGCGCCTCCGACTTCGCGGCGGCGCCCATGGCGCGGGCGGTGACGGCGATCTTCTCGGCGAGATCCCGGTACGTCACCGTGTGCTCGCCGTGCGTGACCGCGACCGCTGCGGGAGCGGCGGCCGCGGCGGCGGCGATCAGGGTGGGCAGGTCGGCCGCGGCAGAGGTGGAGGAATTCTGCTGCGGCGCGACCGATTCGGCCTTCGGCGCACCGGTGCCGGGGCGGCGGTTGCGCTCCGCCTCGGTCCGGATGTCGATGGCGCGCAACGACACGTCCGGATTCGCGACGACGGTGTCGAGGACCGACCGCAGGCGCTGAGCCAGCAGACGCACGGAGTCGGCCTCGAAAATGTCGGTCGCGTACCCGAATCGCATGTCCAGACCGGTGACCTTCCCGGCCGCGTCGTGCTGCTCGATGCCGGTGAGCTGGAGGTCGAACTTGGCCTCGATCAGCTCGGGCTCGAGCGCCGCCACGGTCAGCCCGGGCAGTTCGACCGACACCGGCGCCATGTTCTGGAAGGCGAAAGCCACCTGGAACAACGGGTTCACCGAGGCCGAACGGCCTCGGCCGGTGGCGGCCAGCACGGCCTCCACCACCCGCTCGAACGGGACGTCACCGTGATCGAACGCGGCCAGATCGCGATCGCGCACCTGCTTCAGCAGGTCGGTGAAGGTCAGCTTGCCGTCCACCTCGGTGCGCAGCACCACGGTGTTGACGAACATGCCGATCAGGTCGTCCAGTGCCCGCTCACCGCGACCGGCGACGGGAACGCCGATCGAGATGTCGCGCTGGCCGGACAGTTTGGCCAGCAACACGGTGAAGGCGGCGTGCACGACCCCGAACAGGGTGGCGCCGTGCGCGCGGGCCAGGGTCGACAGTCGTTCGACGGTGTCGGAGTCCACCGCGAAATCGATCGTCTTGCCCAGCATGTCCCGCCGTGCCGGCCGGGGCCGGTCGGTGGGCAGCTCCAGCTGGTCCGGGGCGGAGGACAGTTCGTCCACCCAGAAGGCCAGCCGGCGCGAGAGCAGGCTCTGCGGATCGGCGTCGGAGCCGAGCACAGTGCGTTGCCAGGCGGCGTAATCGCCGTACTGGACCTCGAGCGGGGTCCAGGCGGGAGCGGCGCCGGACGTACGGGAGGTGTACGCCAGCACCAGGTCCCGGGTCATGGGCAGCACCGAGTAGCCGTCGGCGCTGATGTGGTGCAGCACCACCATGAGGACGTGCTCGTCCGGAGCCAGTTCGAACAGCACGACCCGCACGGGCGGGGCCACGGTCACGTCGAAGCCCGCCGCGGCCACCTCGACGAGCGTGGCCTGAAGGTCGTTCTCCGACACCGGAACCGGGGTCAGCTCGCCGTCGAGCTCGCCGACCTCGAGCACCACCTGCACGGCCTCGCCGTCCACCTCGGGGTAGCGGGTGCGCAGGATCTCGTGGCGCTCCAGCACATCCCGCAGGGCCGCCGTCAGCGCGGCCCGGTCGAGGTGGCCGGTGAGCCGGATGGCGGTCGGCACGTTGTAGGCGCCCGACTCCGGGTGCAGGCGGTTGAGCACCCACATCCGCTGCTGCGCCAGCGACAGCGGGGCCGGGCCCGCGTCGGTGCGGCGCACCAGCGGCGGCAGCGCGTCGGCGTGGTCGGCGGTGGCGATCCAGGTCGCCAGGCCGTCCACGGTCGGCGCCTCGAACAGGGCCGAGACCGGCACCCGCACACCGAGATCCGCGCCGAGCCGGGCGGCCAGGCGGGTCGCCATCAGCGAGTTGCCGCCGAGGGCGAAGAAATCGGTGTCCAGGCCGATGAGGACGTCCTCGGCCGCGCCGATCACCTCGGCAAAGCCCGCCGCCACCGCCTGCTCGACGGCCGTGGTCGGCTCGCGGTAGGCGGCCACCGTGAAGACCGGCTCCGGCAGCTGGGCCCGGTCCACCTTGCCGTTGGCGTTCAACGGCAGGGCGTCCAGGACCATCAGCGCGGCCGGGACCATGTACTTCGGCAGCTCCGCGCCCAGGGCGGCGCGCAGCGCGGCCGACACCTCGTCGCGGCTCTCGGCGGCGGTGCCGGGCACCGCGGCGTAGGCGACCAGGCGCGACCCCGCGTCACCCGCGGTGCGGGCGACCGCGACCGCGGCGGTGACGCCGGGCTGGCGGCGCAGCGCGGTCTCCACCTCGCCGAGCTCGATCCGGAAACCGCCGATCTTGACCTGGAAGTCGGCGCGGTCGATGTACTCGAGCGCCCCGTCCTCGCGCCAGCGGACGATGTCGCCGGTGCGGTACATGCGGCCGCCGGCGAACGGGTCGGCCACGAAGCGGTCGGCGGTCAGGGCCGGGCGGCCGAAGTAGCCGCGGGCCAGCTGCGCACCCGAGAGGTACAGCTCGCCGGGCACGCCGACCGGGACCGGGGAGAGCCGGGCGTCGAGCACGTACACGCGGCTGTTCCAGGCGGGCGAGCCGATCGGCACGGCCTGCCGGTGGCGCTCGGTCACCTCGAAGGCGGTGATCGAGACGGCCGCCTCGGTCGGGCCGTACAGGTTGAACAGCCGTGCGCCGGAGTCGTTCCCGGCGTGGTGGTCGAGGAACTCGGCGGCCGTGGCGGCGGGCAGCGCCTCACCGATGGCCAGCACCGCGCGCACCGACCCGGGCAGCGGGCCGCCGGCCAGCAGCATGCCCAGCAGGGAGGGCACCGGGTGCAGGACGGTGACGCCGTGACCCTCGATCAGGGCGCGCAGGCGGTCCGGATCGCGCTCCTCGCCCGCGGCCGAGACCAGCAGGCTGCCGCCGGTGGTCAGGGTGGACCAGAACTCCCACACCGACAGGTCGAAGGTGGCGGGGGTCTTCAGCAGCGCGCGGTCGCCCGCGCCCAGCTCGAACGTGGCCCGCAGCCAGCGCAACTGGTTGACGATGGCCGCGTGCGGCACCGCCACGCCCTTGGGCAGGCCGGTCGAACCGGAGGTGAAGATGACGTACGCCGGGTGCTGCTCGCGCAGCGGGCGCACTCGCTCGGCGTCGGTGACCGGGGCGGCGGACAGCGCGGACAGGTCGAGCCGGTCCACCTCGAACACCGGCACCTCGGTGGGGAACGACACGCCGTCGGCCGAGGTGGTGAGAACCACTGCGGGAGCGGCGGTCTCGACGATGTAGGCGATGCGGTCGGCCGGGTGGTCGGGGTCGATCGGCACGTACGCGCCGCCTGCCTTCACCACCGCGTACATGGCGACCACCAGGTCGATGCCGCGGCGCATGGCCAGCACCACACCGGTCTCGGGTCCGACGCCCGCGGCGATCAGGCGACGCGACAGGCGGTTCACCCGGGCGTCGAATTCGCCGTAGGTGAGCGAGGTTCCGGCGTCGTCCAGCAGCGCGACCGCGCCGGGGGCGGCGGCCGCCTGCTCGTCCACCAGGTCGGCCAGGGTGGCCGGGGCCAGCTGGCGCGCGGTGGCGTTCCAGTCGTGCAGGATGCGCTGCCGCAGGCCCGCGCCCAGCAGGTCGACCTCGCCGATGGCCGTCTCCGGCTGCGCCACCACGGTTTCCAGCAGCCGGGCCAGCGCGGCGGAGAAGCGCTGCGCGGTGGCCTCGGTGAACAGGTCGTGGGCGTAGCCGAGGGTCAGCTCCAGTCCGGCGGGCGCGCCGGACTCGGCGTAGTGGTCCACCGCGAACAGGTGCAGATCGAATTGCGCGACGTGGGTGTCGAATTCGACTTCCGACACGGTCAGGCCGGGCAGTTCGAGGCCGGCGCGCTCGTGGTTCTGGAAGGACAGGCCCACCTGGACCAGCGGGTGCCGGGCGGTGGACCGGGCCGGGTTGAGCACCTCGACCAGGCGCTCGAACGGCACGTCGGCATTGCCGAAGGCGGCGATGTCGCCCGTGCGGACCCGGGCCAGCAGATCGGTGAACGACTCGGCGCCATCGGTTCCGGTGCGCAGCACCAGGGTGTTGACGAACATGCCGATCACGTCGTCGAGGGCGGCGTCGCCGCGGCCCGCGATCGGGGTGCCGACCGCGATGTCGGAGGTGCCCGACAGCCGTGACAGCAGGGCGGCCCAGGCCGCGTGCACCACCATGAACAAGGTCGCGCCGTGGCGGCGGCCCAGTTCGGTCAGGCCGGCGTGCAGCTCGGCGTCCAGCGGGAGCCGGATGTAGCTGCCGCGCAGGCTCTGTCGCGCCGGACGCGGGTGGTCGGCGGGCAGGTCCAGCTGGTCGGGCAGCCCGGCCAGGGTCTCGCGCCAGTAGGCGAGCTGGCCCGCGGCCACCGACTCCGGATCGTCCTCCGAGCCCAGCAGCGCGCGCTGCCACAGCGCGTAGTCGGCGTACTGCACGACCAGCGGCGTCCAGGACGGCTTGGCGCCGCCCAGGCAGGCGTTGTAGGCGATCATCAGGTCGCGCACGAACGGCACCACCGAGGAGCCGTCGGCCGAGATGTGGTGCAGCACACCGGCGAGCACGTGGTCGCCGGTCGGCACGCCGTCCGCGTCCACGATGCGCAGCAGCAGCACCCGCACCGGCACGTCCACCGTCACGTCGAAGGTGGTCATGGCGAATTCGGTGACCTTGCCGACCAGTTCGGCCTCGGTGAGGTCGACCGGCTTGAGCTCGGCGATCACGTCCGCGGCGGGCAGGATCACCTGCGCGGGGCCCTCGGCCAGCTCCGGGTAGACGGTGCGCAGGGTCTCGTGGCGTTCGATCACCGCCGCGAACGCGGCCTCCAGCGCCGGGGCGTCCAGTTCGCCGGTCAGGCGCAGCGCCACCGGGATGTTGTAGGCCGTCGACGAGCGGTCGAAGCGGTTCAGGAACCACATGCGCTGCTGGGCGGGCGAGAGCGGCAGGTGCTCGGGACGGGCGCCCGCGGCCAGCACCGGCCGCTTCGGGCCGTCGGCCTCGGCCTGCACCCGCGCCGCCAGCGCGGTCACGGTCGGGGCCTCGAACAGCGCGCGCACGCCGACGGTGGTGTCGAACAGCGCGCCGATGCGGGCGACCGCCTTGGCCGCGAGCAGCGAGCTGCCGCCCAGGGCGAAGAAGTCGTCGTCCGCGCCGACCCGCTCGATGCCCAGCAGGTCCGCGTACACGTTGGCGATGAGCTCCTCGGCCACGGTGGCGGGCTGGCGGTACTCGGTGCCCTCGAAGACCGGTGCGGGCAGCGCCGCGCGGTCCAGTTTGCCGTTGACGGTCAACGGGATCCGGTCCACGACCACCAGGGCCGCCGGAACCATGTGCTCGGGTAGTTCGCGGGCGACGGCGGTGCGCAGCTCGGTGGTGGGCACCACCGCGCCCGCCGCCGGGACCACGTAGCCGATGATGCGGGAGACGTCCGCCGCCTCGTCGTGGCGCACGATGACCGCGGCCTCGCGGACCCGCGAATCCAGCAGCAGCGCCGCCTCGATCTCGCCCAGCTCCACGCGGAAGCCGTGCAGGTTCACCTGCTGGTCGATGCGGCCCAGGTACTCCAGATCGCCCGTGGGGGTCCAGCGCGCCAGATCGCCGGTGCGGTAGGCGGATTCGCCGGGGGCGCCGTACGGGTCGGCCACGAAGCGGCCGGAGGTGAGCGCCGGGCGCTCGAGGTAGCCGCGCGCCAGCTGACCGCCGGAGACGTAGATCTCGCCGGGCACGCCGACCGGGACCGGACGCAGCCGCGAATCCAGCACGCGCACGGTCAGACCCGGCAGCGCGCCGCCGATCACGCTGGCCGAACCGGTGTCCGGGGTGATCGGGCGGTAGGACACGTGCACCGTGGTCTCGGTGATGCCGTACATGTTGATCAGGGCCGGGCCCTGCGGGTGCCGGGCGAACCAGCCCGAGAGCCGCTGCGGCTCCAGCGCTTCACCACCGAAGATCACGTAGCGCAGCGCGAGCTCGGAGTCGCTCTCGGCGTCGGCGGTGATCAGCTGGTAGAAGGCCGACGGGGTCTGGTTCAGCACGGTCACGCCCGCGGTGGACAGCAGTTCCCGGAACTGCTGCGGCGACCGCGAGGTGAAGTAGTCGACCACCACCACGCTGCCGCCGTACAGCAGCGCGCCCCACAGCTCCCACACCGAGAAGTCGAAGGCGTAGGAGTGGAACATGGTCCACACGTCGGCGGGCCCGAAACCGTAGTGGCCCTGGGCATTGTCGAACAGCCGGATCACATTGCGGTGCGGGATCACCACGCCCTTGGGGCGGCCGGTGGAGCCCGAGGTGTAGATGACGTAGGCGATGTCGGCCGGGCGCAGCGGGGCGCGCCGGTCGCGGTCTGTGACCGGGGCGGCGTCGTAACCGTCCAGGTCGATGGTGTCGAGGCAGACCACCGGGCCGCCGAACCAGCCGGCGGGCAGCTGGGCCGCGCCGCTGCTGATCGCGCACACCGGGCGGGCGTCGTCGATCACGTACTCGATGCGGTCGGCCGGGTAGTTGGGGTCGATCGGCAGGTAGCCGCCGCCCGCCTTGACCACGGCCAGCAACGCCACCGCCAGCTCCTCGGTGCGCGGCAGGGCCACGGCCACCAGGGATTCCGGGCCGACGCCGGCCGCGATCAGGCAACGGGCCAGGCGGTTGGAGCGCGCGTCGAGCTCGGCGTAGCTGAGCGTGACGTGGCCGGAACGCACCGCCGGCGCGGCCGGGTCGATGGCCGCCGCGGTGGCGAAACGGTCTGCCAGCGTGGTGAATTCGGCGATATCGGGTCCGGTGCCGGCCCACTCGTGGAGAACGCGGGCGCTCTCCTCGATGGTCAGCAGCGGGATGTCGCCGACCACCACGGTGTCGTCGGCGGCCACCGACGCCAGCACCCGGTCGAAGCGACCGGCCAGGGCGGCGATGGTGTCGGCGTCGAACAGCTCACTGGCGTAGCTGATCTCGATGTCCATGCCGTTCGGGCGGCCGTCCGGGCCGTGCTGCTCGAGCACGGTGAACTGGAGATCGAACTTCGACACCCCGGCGTCCAGGGCCTCCGGGCGCACCGTCAGCTCCGGCAGCTCCACCGCGGGCAGCGCGTAGTTGTGGAAGGTCAGCGCCACCTGGAACAGCGGGTGGCGGGCCTGCGAGCGGGCCGGGGACAGCACCTCGACCAGGCGCTCGAAGGGCACCTCGGCGTGCGAGAGGGCCGCGATGTCGTCGGCGCGCACCGCGTTCAGCACGGTGTCGAAGCCGGCGCGCGGGTCGATCTCGCTGCGCAGCACCAGGGTGTTGACGAACATGCCGACCAGGGCGTCGAGCTGCTGCTCGCCGCGGCCCGCGACCGGGGTGCCGATCGCGATGTCGGTGCTGCCCGAGATCCGGGCCAGCAACACGGCCAGCGCCGCGTGCACGGTGCTGAACAGGGTGGTGCCGTGGGCGCGCGCCAGATCCACCAGGCCGCCGTGCAATTCGGCGTCCACGCGCATGCGGTGGGTGCCGCCGCGCAGCGAGGCCACCGCCGGACGCGGGCGGTCCACGGGCAGCTCCAGCTGTTCGGGCAGCCCGGACAGGCGCTGCTGCCAGAACGCCAGCTGCCGGTGCGCGAGCGAGGCCGGATCGGTCTCGTCACCCCGGCGCTCGGCCTGCCACAGGGTGTAATCGGCGTACTGCACCGGCAGCGGGGCCCAGGCGGGCGCCACCCCGGCGCGGTGGGCCTGGTACGCGGTCATGAAGTCCGCGGCCAGCGGGCCCATCGAGAAACCGTCCGAGCTGATGTGGTGAACCACCAGCACCAGCACGTGATCGGTCGGCGACAGGCTGAAAACGGCCGCGCGCACCGGGGTTTCGGTGGTCAGGTCGAACGGGCGGGCGACGACCTCGGCCACCCGGGCGGTCAGTTCGTCCGCGGTGATCGGCGCGGTGACCAGCCGGGCATCGCCCTCGGCCAGCACCCGCTGCACGGGACCGTCCGGGCCGTCGGGGTAGACGGTGCGCAGGGTCTCGTGGCGCGCCACCACATCCCGCAGCGCGGCGTGCAGGGCGGCCGCGGCCAGCGGGCCGGTCACCCGCAGCACCATGGGGATGTTGTCAGCCGCCGCGCCGGGGCCGACCCCGGTCGCGTCGGCGTGGTAGCGGTTGAGGAACCACATGCGGCGCTGCGCGTCCGACAGCGGCACCAGCGCCGGGCGCGGGCGCGCGGTCAGCGGCACCAGCGTGCCGCTGCCCGAACGGGATTCGGCGACCGCGGCCAGACCGGCGACGCTCGGGGCGTCGAACAGGTCGCGCACCGACAGTTCGGCGTCCAGCGCCGCGCCGACCCGGGCCACCACGCGCGCGGCCAGCAGCGAGCTGCCGCCGAGCGCGAAGAAGTCGTCGTTCGCGCCGATCCGGTCGACGCCGAGCAGATCCGCGAAGACCCCGGCCACCACATCCTCGGCCACGGTCTCGGGTGCGCGGTAGGCCGCGGTCTCGAAGACCGGGGCGGGCAGCGCGGCGCGATCCAGCTTGCCGGAGGCATTGACCGGGAAGGCGTCCAGCACCACGAACGCGGCCGGAACCATGTACGCGGGCAGCAGGCCGCCCAGCGCCGCCTTGACCGCGTCCAGGTCGATGGCGTGGCCGGGCTCGCGCTGCAGGTAGCCCGCCAGCTGATCGCCCGCGCGGTCGTCCGAGCGCACCAGCACGACCGCCTGGTTGACACCCGGCTGCGCCAGCAGCGCGGCCTCGATCTCCCCCAGCTCGATGCGCAGGCCGCGCAGCTTCACCTGGAAGTCGGTGCGGCCCAGGTAGATCAGCTCACCCTCGGCGGTCCAGGTGACCAGGTCACCGGTGCGGTACATGCGCGCGCCGTCGCCGAAGGGGTTCGCCACGAAGCGATCCGCGGACAGATCCGGACGGCCCAGGTAGCCGCGGGCCAGCTGATCGCCCGCGAGGTACAGCTCACCGGCGACGCCGGGCGCGACCGGGTTCAGGCGGCCGTCCAGCACATAGGTCTGGGTGTTCCAGACCGGACGGCCCATGGGCACGAACGCGACATCGGTGTCGGCGACCTCGTGGTGGGTCACCTCGACCGCGGCCTCGGTGGGGCCGTACAGGTTGTGCACGCGCGCGCCGGTCAGCTCGCGCATGCGGGCGGCGGTGCCGACGGGCAGGCCCTCACCGGAGGCGAACACCTGGCGCAGACCGGTGCAGTGGGCAGCGGCCGGCTCGGTCACGAAGACCGCCATCATGGACGGCACGAAGTGCGCGTGGGTGATGCCCGCGCGAATGATCAACTCGGCCAGATACTTCGGGTCGCGGTGGCCGTCGGGGGCGGCCACGACCAGCTTGGCGCCGATCTGCAAGGGCCAGAAGAACTCCCACACCGACACGTCGAAGGTGAAGGGGGTCTTCTGCAGCACCACGTCGTCGGCGGTCAGCCGGTAGCGGTCCTGCCCCCACACCAGGCGGTTCACCACGGCGGCGTGCGAGACCGCGACACCCTTGGGGCGGCCGGTGGAACCGGAGGTGAAGATGACGTAGCAGGCGTTCGACTCCCGCAGCGGCGCGAGACGATCGGCGTCGGTCAGCGGGGTCGCGGCGTACCCGGCCAGATCGACGGTGTCGACGGCCAGCACCGGGATGTCGCGGGCGGTGGTGAAACCGTCGCGGGCGGTGGTCAGCACGAGCACCGGGCCCGCCGCGTCCAGCACGTAGTCGGTGCGCTGCTCGGGCTGATCCGGATCGACGGGGACGTACGCGCCGCCAGCGGCCAGGATCGCGTACATGCCGACCAGCAGATCGTGGGAACGGCGGATCGCCAGCGCCACCCGGGATTCCGGGCCGACGCCGGACTCGACCAGCTTGCGGGCCAGGCGGTGTACGCGGCCGGAGAACTCGCCGTAGGACAGAGCTGTTCCCCCGAATTCGACGGCCGGGGCGTTCGGGCAGGTCAGAGCCCGCGACTCGAACAGGGCGACCAGGGTCGCGGGGGTGGTCTCGCCCCACGCGCCGACCGGCAGCGCCGAGCGGATGTCGTGGGCGGTGTCGTTCCAGCCGGTCAGCACCTGGGCGCGCTCGGCGTCGGTGAGCAGGTCGATATCGCCGACCGGGCGGTCCGGGGTGGCGGTGACCGCGTCCAGCACCACGTCCAGGCGACGGGCGAAGGCCGCGACGGTGGCCTCGTCGAAAATGTCGGTGGCGTAGGTGAACACGGCGTCCAGCCCGGCCGCCGCACGATCCTCGACCAGCGACAGCTGCAGATCGAACTTGGCGATGCCCGGGTCCAGCTCGACCCGCGAAGCGGTCAGGCCGTTCAGCTCGAGGCTGGTCTGCGTGGTGTTCTGCAGATCCAGGGCCACCTGGAACAGCGGGTGGCGGGCCTGCGAGCGCATCGGGCTGAGCACCTCGACCAGGCGCTCGAACGGGACGTCCGCGTGCGCGAAGGCGCGCAGATCGGTCTCACGCACCTGGGCCAGCAGCTCCCGGAACGAACGGTCCGGAGCCACCTCGGTGCGCAGCACCAGGGTGTTGACGAACATGCCGACCAGGTCGTCGAGCGCCTGCTCGCCGCGGCCGGCGACGACGGAGCCGATCGAGATGTCCGCGGCGCCGGACAGTTTCGCCAGCAGCGTGGCGTAGGCCGCGTGCAGCGCCATGAACAGGGTGGCGCGATCGCCCTCGGCCAGCTCGCGCAGGCGGGCGTGCCGCTCGGCGGAGATGGCGAAGCGGTACTGCGCGCCGTGGCGGGTCGCCACGGCCGGGCGCGGCCGGTCGCCGGGCAGCTCCAGAGTGTCGGGCTGCCCGGACAATTCGGCGCGCCAGAAGCGAACCTGATCCGCCAGCAGGGATTCCGGGTCGTCCTCGGCGCCCAGCAGGTCACGCTGCCACAGCGTGTAGTCGGCGTACTGGACCGGCAGCGGCGTCCACGCCGGGGCCGCGCCCGCGGTGCGGGACGCGTAGGCCAGCATGAGATCCCGGGTCAGCGGCGCGATGGACCAGCCGTCGGCGGCGATGTGGTGCACGGCGAGCACCAGCACGTGGGTCTCGGGCGCCACCCGCAGCAGGGTGAGCCGGGCCGGGGCCCGCTCGTCCACCGCGAACGGCAGCACCGCGAGCTCGAAGATCCGGTTCTCCAGATCCTCGGCACGCACCTGCTCCGAAACCAGTGCGACACCGGACTGCTCGACCGGCAGCACCAGCTGACGGCCCACGCCGTCCACGGCCGGGTACACGGTGCGCAGCGTCTCGTGCCGCGCCACCACGTCGGTGACCGCGGCGGCCAGCGCGTCCGCGTCCAGCGGGCCGTCCAGGCGGATGGCCGCGACCAGGTTGTCGGCGATCGAGCTGTTGTCGAAGCGGTTCAGGAACCACATGCGCTGCTGCGCGTAGGACAGCGGCACCACCTCGGGCCGCTCCCCCGCCACCAGCGGCGCGCGGCCGCCGGTACCGGCCAGGTCGGCCAGCCGGGCCGCCAGTTCGGCGACACTGGACGCCTCGAACAGCAGGCGCACCGGGACGGTGGTGTCCAGGGCCGCGCCGAGGCGCGCCACCACCTGGGTGGCGATCAGCGAGTTGCCGCCGAGCTCGAAGAAGTCGTCGTCCGCGCCGACACCGGCGGCGGGCGCGTCGGCCTCGACGACCGAATCCAGGTGCGCCACCGGAGCATTCGAGCCGAGCGCGGAGTCGGCGACGGCCACGGCCGCGGTGAGGGCCGCGTCCACCGGCGTGATGTCGGCGGCGGGCGCGAGGCCCAGCACCTCGGCGAAGACCTCGGCCACCAGCAGTTCGATCGGCGTCGCGGGGGCGCGGAATTCGCGGGCCGCGAAGACCGGGGCGGGCAGGGCGCGGTAGTCGAGCTTGCCGTTGACGGTCATCGGCATGGCGTCGAGCACCATGAAGGCCGACGGAATCATGTACGCCGTCAGGCGATCCGCCAGCGCGGTCTTGATCTCGGCCACGTCCACGCCGCCGGCGGCCGCCACCAGGTAGGCCACCAGCTGGTCGCCGCGCGCCGCGTCGTGGTGCAGGACCACCACGGCCCGGCGCACCTGCGGCAGCGCCGCCAGCGCGGCCTCGATCTCGCCGAGTTCGATGCGGAAGCCGCGCAGCTTCACCTGGGAGTCGTTGCGGCCCAGGTACTCCACCTGGCCGTCGGCCGTCCAGCGCACCAGGTCGCCGGTGCGGTACATGCGTTCACCGGGCGCCCACGGGCAGGCCACGAACCGGCTCACGGTGAGCTCCGCACGATTGCGGTAGCCGCGGGTGACCGGCAGGCCGCCCAGGTACAGCTCGCCGATCGCGCCGACCGGCACCGGCCGCAGCCGCTGGTCCAGGATCCACTCGCGCGCACCCGGCACCAGGTGGCCGATGGTGACGGTCTCGCCCGCCGCCAGCGCGCCGGTGATGTTCACGACCACGGTGGCCTCGGTGGGGCCGTAGGCGTTGATCATGTCGCGTCCGGCCTCGGCCCAGCGCCGCACCATCTCCGGCGACAGCGCCTCGCCGCCGACCGCGACGTGGCGCAGGGTGGGGACGTCGGCCGGATCGATGGTGCTCGCGCCCGAGGGCGTCATGAAGACGTGGGTGACCCCGTGCGCCCGAATGACTTCCGCCAGCTCGTCGCCGATGTGCGCGCCGGTCGGGGCGACCACCAGGGTGGCGGCCGACCGCAGGGCCAGCAGCAGCTCGCCGACCGAGACGTCGAACGAGGAGCTGGTCACGTGCAGCACCCGCGCCTCGGCGGAACCGCTGAAGCGCTCGTACTGCGCCTCGGACAGACCCGCCAGACCCGAGTGGGTGACCACGACGCCCTTGGGCAGGCCGGTCGAGCCGGAGGTGTAGATGGAGTACACGACATTGGCGGCGCGCAGCGGCCGCACCCGGTCGGCGTCGGTGATCGGATCGGCCGGGAAGGCCGTGCGGGCGCTGGTGAATTCGGCGTCGTCGAGCAGCAGCCAGGGCAGCGTGCCGGGCAGCGCGCCGCGCACCGACGCCACGGTCAGGCCGAGCACCGCGCCCGCGTCGCGGACGATGTACTCGATGCGGTCGGCCGGGAAGGCGGGGTCCACCGGCACCCAGGCGGCGCCGGTCTTGGCGATGGCCCACACGGCGACGATGTACTCGATCGACCGCGGCAGGCTCACGGCCACCAGCTGCTCCGGGCCCAGGCCGCGCTCGATCAGCAGGCGCGCCAAGCGATTCGAGAGGGCGTCCAGTTCGGCGTAGGTGAACTGGACATCGCGCTCGATCAAGGCGATTCGGTCCGGGGCCGACGCCACGGCCGCGGCCATGATCTCCGGCAGCAGGCGGACCGCGTCCACGGCCCCGCCGGAACGGGTTGTCAGATCGGCGTATTCGGCCTCGGACAGCACCGGCAGCGCGTTCACGACCACGGCCGGATCGATGGTGATCGCCTCGAGCAGGCGCACATAGCGGCGCGCGAAGACCTCGATGGTGGCGGGATCGTAGAGATCCACCGCGAATTCGAACTCCGCGTGGATCCCCGCCGGTGCCGGACCTTCCCCGGGACCGGCACCGGCGAAGCTTTCGGTGACCGCGACCGACAGGTCGAATTTGGTCACCTCGGTGTCCAGGGTACTCGTCGTGGCAAGCAATCCGGGCAGTTCGAGACTGATGTCTCCGGCGGCGGTGAACGACAGGGCCACCTGGAACAGCGGATGCCGGGCCGCCGACCGCACCGGATTCAGGGTCTCGACGAGCTGTTCGAAGGGGACGTCGGCGTGCGCGAACGCGGCAAGATCGATGTCACGGACCCGGTGCGCGAGGTCGCGGAAGCTGAGCTCGCCGTCGATCTCGGTGCGCAGCGGCAGCGTGTTGACGAACATGCCGATCAGGTCGTCGAGTTCGCGCGCGCCGCGGCCGCCGACCGGGGTGCCGATGACGATGTCCGATTCGCCGGAAAGGCGGGACAGCAGCACCGCCAGCGCGGTGTGCATCAGCATGAAGGTCGAGATGCCCTCGGCCCGAGCCGTTTCCGAAATGGCGGCGTGCAACTCCGCGGTGAGCTCGACGTCGAGCTTGCCGCCGCGACCGGTCGCGACGGCGGGCCGGGGACGGTCTGCCGGGAGCTCGAGCACGTCCGGCGCGCCCGACAGGGTGCCGCGCCAGAAGTCCAGCTGCCGGGAGAGCAGCGACTCCGGGTCGTCGGCCGCGCCGAGCCGATCCCGCTGCCACAGCGTGTAATCGGCGTACTGCACCGCGAGCGGCTCCCAGGCGGGCGCCTGGCCGCCGGTGCGGGCCAGGTAGGCGGTGATCAGGTCGCGGGCCAGGATGGGCAGCGAGAGGCCGTCGGCGGCGATGTGGTGCAGCACGATGGCGACCGCGTACTCGGGGACGTCGAGATCCGCGGCGTCGACCAGCACCGGACCGCCCAGTCCGCAATCGGACGCGACGGCTCCGGTAACGGTGAACAGTCGTGCACGGAACGGGATCTCGCGCTCCAGGTCGAAACCCTGCGCGGCGAAGGCCCGCAGGCGGGCGTCCAGTTCGTCGGCGTCACAGGACTCCTGCGCCACCGGCTCGGTCGCCACCGCCACCGGCAGCACCTGCTGCTGCGCGAAACCCGCCGCGGTGGTGGGGAACACGGTGCGCAGCACCTCGTGGCGGCCCAGCACGTCGGCCAGCGCGGCCCGCATGACCTCCGGATCGGCCTCGCCGCGCAGGCGCACCACGAACGGCATGTTGTAGCCGGCGCTCGCGGTGTCGAAACGGTTCAGGAACCAGATGCGCTGCTGCGCCGGGGACAGCGGCAGCGCCTCCGGCCGGTCGCGGCGCACCAGGGCGACCGCGCTGCCGGACTCGGCGTCGGCGTCGACGAACTGGGCGTCGATCACCGCTGCCAGCTCGGCCACGCCGGTGGCGGAGAACATCTCGCGCACCGTGAGGCGGCAGCCCAGCTCGGCGTTCAGCCGCGCCGCCACCTGGGTGGCGATCAGGCTGTTGCCGCCCAGGGCGAAGAAGTCGTCGGTACGGCCGACCTGGTCGGTGCCCAGCACCTCGGCGAACATGGCGGCCACGGCCCGCTCGGTCACCGTCACCGGCGCCTCGTGCACCACCGCGACCCGGACCGGATCCGGCAGCGCGGCCCGGTCCAGCTTGCCGGAAGCGTTGACCGGCAACGCCTCCAGCAGCACGAACGCGCTCGGCACCATGTAGGCGGGCAGCGCCCGCGCGGCAGCGGCCTTGAGCTTGATCGCGTCCACCTCGTCGGTCGCGACCGCGTAGGCGACCAACTGGTCGTCGCGCACGATCACCACCGCGCGGGACACGCCCTCGACATCGCCGAGCACGGTCTCGATCTCACCCAGCTCGATGCGCAGGCCGCGCACCTTCACCTGGAAGTCGGTGCGCCCCAAGTACTCGATCTCACCCGACTCGGTCCAGCAGACCAGATCACCGGTGCGGTACATGAGTTCACCCGGAGCCGCGAACGGGTCGGCGACGAACCGCTCCGCCGTCAGACCCGGACGCGCCATGTAACCCCGGGCGAGCTGAACCCCCGACAGATACAGCTCACCCGGAGTCCCCATGGGGACCGGCCGCAGGCGTGCGTCGAGCACGTACAGCCGGGTATTGAACACCGGCGCGCCGATCGGCACGGCGGTGATGTCCGCGGCGGTCACCTCGTGCGAGGTGACCTCGACCGCAGCTTCGGTGGGGCCATAGAGATTGTGGAGCGGGGCGCCGGTCAGGGCGCGCAGCCGCTGCGCGATGGGGCCCGGCAGCGCCTCGCCCGAGGCGAACAGCTGCCGGATCCGCAGCGGCGGTGTACCCGCGGCCGCGGCGGCCTCCAGTTCGGCCACGAACGGATCCATCATCGACGGCACGAAATGCACCACCGTGACGCCGAATTCGTCGATCACCGCGCGCAGGTAGGCCGGATCGCGGTGGCCGTCGGGCTGGGCCAGCACCAGGGTCGCGCCGATCTGCAGCGCGAAGAACAGCTCCGGCACCGAGACGTCGAAGGTCATCGGCGTCTTCTGCAGCATCACGTCCGAGGCGGACAGCGCGAAGGTCTCGCGCATCCAGACCATGCGGTTGACGATGGAGCGGTGGCTCACCGCCACGCCCTTGGGGCGGCCGGTGGAACCCGAGGTGAAGATGACGTAGGCGGTGTTCGCCGGACGCAGCGGGGACAGCCGGTCCACATCGGTCACCGTGGCGGCCGAGAACTCGGCCAGCGCGGCCTCGGTCAGGTCGGCGATGTCCAGCACGGCGGCGGCGGTGGCGGGACGGTCGGCGGCGGTGGTCAGCACCAGCGCGGGCGCGGCGGTGTCCAGGATGTGCGCGATCCGGTCGGCCGGGTGATCGGGGTCCAGCGGCACGTAGGCGCCACCGGCGGCCTGCACCGCGTACACGGCGACCAGCAGCTCCGGCGAACGGCGCAGATGCAGCGCGACCAGCGACTCCGGGCCGATGCCGCGCGAGATCAGATAGCGGGCGAGCCGATTCACCCGTCCGGCGAACTCGGCGTAGGTGAGATCGCAGGCGGGGGTCCCGCCGAAACGCACCGCGAGCGACTGCGGCGTCCGGGCGGCCTGCGCCTCGAACATCGACACCAGCGTCGCCTCGGGGTCCACGGTGAACGCGGTGTCGTTCCACTCGCGCAGCACCACCTCGCGCTCCCGCTCGGTGATGACCTCGACCGCGGACAGCGGGGCCGCCGGGTCCAGCTCCACCAGCCGCTCGACGAACGCCACGAAACGCTCGATGTGGCGGTCGATCTCGTCGGCCGTGTACAGGTTCGGGTTCACCTCGAGGTCCAGGCGCACCCGGTCGTTCTCGCCGTAGAAGGCGTTGAGGCTCATGTCCTCGACCGGGCTGGTGGACAGCAGGTTGAGCCGGCCCTGGATGTCGCCGAAGTCCAGCTGCGGGTGGAACAGCATGATGTTGACCATCGGGCCGTACAGCGCCCGCGACGCCGGAGCGCCCTGCAGTTCGGCCGCGTCCCGGCGGATGTCCTCGTGCCGGTAGCGCTGGTGGCGCAGCGCGCCGGAGATCTCCAGGCGAGCCGCGGTGAGCAGCTCCAGCCAGGTGGTGTCCGGCCCGGCCGCCATCCGCAGCGGCACGATGTTGGACAGCATGCCGGTCGAGCGGCGCATGACCGCGGTGGTGCGGGCGGTGACCGGCAGGCTCAGCACGGCCTCGTCCTGGCCGGTCAGCTTGGCCATGTAGGCCGCGAAGGCGGCGATGATCACGCCCGCCAGACCCGAATCATGCTGCGCGCCACACTCTTCCATGCGGCGGACCAGGTCCTCCGGCAGCACCACGCCACGGCGCAGGTTGTCCGAGCGCGGCGGGGCGGTGCGGCCCTTGAGCGACATGGTGCCGTCCAGGCCCGCGGTGCGCTCCTGCCAGTAGGCGCGGTCGGTGCGGAAGCGGCTGCTCTCGCGGTAGGCCAGTTCGGATTCGACCAGCTCGCGCAGCGTGCCGACCTTCACCGTCTCCGGCTCCAGGCCGCGCTGCAGCGCGGTGTAGCGACGGGCCGTCCACTGCATGGTGTTCAGGGCGGCGTAGCCGTCGCCCACGATGTGGTGACCGACGAAGAACCAGAACCAGCGCTGGTCGGCGACCCGGATCAGAGTGGGCGAGAACAGCTTGCCGGTGAGCAGGTCGATCGGCTCGAGGATCTGGACCTGCATCCACTCGTGCGCGGCGGCGATGGGATCGGCTTCCGAGCGCAGGTCCATCAGCTCGGTGTTGTGACCCGCGGTCGGGTCGATGTACTGGTGGGGCTGTCCGTCGATCTCGGTGAAACGCAGCTGGGAGGAGCGCCAGATCGGGACGCCGTCCTCGGCGACGCGCAGCAGCAGGTCGACGTCGAAGTCACCCTCGATGTCGACGTACTGGACCAGGTTGAGGGGCACTTCGGGAGCCAGCAACTGGGCGTACCACAGCCCGATCTGCGCGGGTCCGAGCGGGAACGGCGCAGACAATTCAGTCGACGTCGGAACTTCACTCGGTCCGAGACCACTCGAGTCCGTACCCTGCACCAGAGCCTCCCTTGTCATGGCGAATTGCTATGTCGACCAACGGTTTCGGGGCATCACGAAATAGACCTGAGTGCGCTCGGCTGACGAGAGCGCACCAGGCCGCGAGTTATCGCATCGCCCTGGGTTTTTCGACGAATGCGCGGCGAATCCGCGCGTGATCCAACTAGTGCTCGAAGCGGCCGGGCTTACTGGCTCGCCGGCCGGGATGCGGTTGCCTCCGGGTCACCGCATCCGGACTGTCCTACTGCCGATCTCCTCCAACTGTCACCTGCATCACAGGGATGCCGTTCATGCCTGTGGACACTAGGCGTTTACACAATAAAAAGGAACTTTTTCCTGAAAAAAAGTTGGACGAGCGTCTAGTTGGCAGCCGATCCGGCGCGAAGATCGCGATGAATGTGGGTCAGACCACATAACAAGGCGGCGGTGTGACCGACCGCACTTTCGGATGTGGAGATTAGGAGTCGAAACGTTGCAACTGCGTTGCATCGGCGCCCAGGCGCCGATCCAGCACCCGGATCTTGGCCTCGATCTGCGCATACAGCGGAGACTCGCGGTCCACGGTGGCCCGATAGGCCGCCCACGCCGCCGCGTCGTCACGCCCTTCGGCGCCCGCGGTCCACCGACTCAAGACCGAAGCGTCGCCGGAACGTAATACAGCCGTTCTCAAGCGCACCCGCAATTCATCGCGAATGTCTATAACTCCCGGAGCGGTCGAGCGCGGCAACACCGGGCCCGCGTACAGCCGCACGGCGGCGTCCACATCCCCGGAATCCAGGGCGGCGCGCAGCGCCTCCACGTCCGTGGCGATCGGCACGCGCAACCGGTACGGGCGCGAGCCGAAGACGTTCGAACCGACCACCGAGCGCAGCCGCGACATGGCGGCGCGAATCGTGGCGTTGTCCAGATCGGCGTCATCGAGCAGCAGGGCCAGGTGATCGGCCGACAACCCCTCGGAATGCTCGGCGAGCAGCAACAGGATCTCCGCGTGCCGCTGCGACAACGGGACCCGCTCCCCCGCCACGGTCAACTGCGGCTGCCCGAGTCCGAGCACCTCCAGGCCCAGGCGTTCCGGCGCGGGCGCGTCGGCGTGCGAACGCCGGTCCTGACCCGAACGCACCGCGGCCAGCAGTAGATCCATCTCCGCGGCCGTGGCCGCCGCCTTCACCAGGGCCAGGATCTCGGGGCGCGCCACCCGCACACCGCCGGCGATCATCAGCACGCCCACCAGGCGGCCGTCCGGATCGTGCACCGGCGCAGCCGCTCCCGTGATCTGGTGCATGCGGTGCAGGAAATGCTCGGGGCCGTGGATCCAGGCCGCGCGGCCGGTGCGCACCACCAGGCCCACCGCGTTGGTGCCGACCCGGCGCTCGCTCAGGTCGTTGCCCTCCCGCAATCCCGCCTCGGCGGCCGGCTGCACCCGGTCGGCATTGCCGTGCACCGAGAGCACGCGGCCGAACTGGTCGGCCACCACCACGATCAAACCGGTACTGGTCGCGTCCCGCAGCAACAGCTTGTCCACCAGCGGCATCACCGCGGCGATCGGATGCGCGTCGCGATAGCGCTCGAGGTCCGCGCCACGCAGGCCGCGACCGTCCCCATCGTCCATCGGGTCCACGCCGCCGCGCACGCTGCGCAGCCACGATTCCAGGACCATGGGACGTAACAAGCCGGGCAGTTGCCCCAGCTGTTCTCCACCCAGGCTGAGATATCCGTGAGCCTGGGCGGCATATGTTTCGAGCGCACCGAGTTGACTGCCCGGTTCGGCGCCGTGGTTAGGGTTTCCCCCACCCGCAAGATTGCTGACCATTTGCCTTTCTTTCCGCACCCAAAGGGTACCGGCGGACCTGAGAGCCCAAGGCGGAAGCAGGACGTTTGTCCGACAGGTCACACAGCAACCGTGCCCTACGGAAATGTGAGCTACGCAGCATCTTGTTAAACACGCCGTGTTCAGTCACTCCGCGCGATCCGCGCGTCGCGAGGGACTTGCCGAGGTTGCGGTGGCGCCGCTGACCGGATCACGACCGCGCACCCCGCCCCGAAATCCTTGCGGCGGCCAGGTTTTCGGTTAACACGGTTCACCGAATGTACCGCCCCGGCTCGGGCACTGTGCGAGGGTGGGTGGGGTGGAGGACATCGACCTGACCGATCTCGACCGCTTCGCGCACGGCTTCCCGCACGCGGTCTTCGACCGGCTGCGGGCCGACGCGCCGGTCCGGTGGCATCCGCCCACCCCGCACACCCCCGACGGGGAAGGGTTCTGGGTGGTCAGCCGGTACGCCGACATCGTTGCCGTAGCCGGGGATTCGGTCACCTATTCCTCCGAGAGCGGCGGGGAACGGCGCGGCGGCGGCACCCTCATCGAGGACCTGCCCGTGGACTGGGCCGTCGGCGTGCTGCTCAACATGATGGACGACCCCCGGCACGCGGGCGTGCGGAAACTGCTCATGCCCAGCGTCGCGCCGCGCACCCTGAAACTCATCGAGGACGACCTGCGGCGACGCGCCGCCGACCTGGTCGACGCGGCACTGGCCAAGGGCGAGTGCGATTTTCTCCTCGACCTCGCCGCCGAACTGCCGCTGCAGGCCGTCGCCCAACTGCTCGGGGTGCCACAGGAGGACCGGCACCGGCTCTTCGGCTGGGCCAACGTCGCCCTGGACTACGACGATCGCGACCTCGGCGAGGCCACCGCGCGCACCCAGCGGGCCGTCGCCGAAACCCGGGCCTACGGGCGGGAACTGCTCGCCGCCAAGACCGCCGCGCCCGCCGACGACCTGCTCTCCCTGGCCGCGCACGCCACCATCGACGGGCAGCCGCTCACCGATATGGAGAAGGCCATGCTGTTCAGCCTGCTCATCGCGGCGGGCAGCGAGACCACCCGCAACTCCATCGCCGTCGGGATGCTGGCGCTCATCGAACGGCCCCAGGTCTGGCGCAGCCTGCGCGAGGACCGGTCCCAACTGGACGGGGCCGTCGACGAAATGCTGCGGTGGGCCTCCTCCACCTCCTACAACCGGCGCACCGCCACCCGCGACACCGAACTCGGCGGTCAGCGAATCAAGGCCGGGGACAAGGTCACCCTGTGGTGGACCTCCGCGAACCGGGACGAGGCCGTGTTCACCGACCCGCACACCTTCGACATCACCCGGCGGCCCAACCCGCACCTCGCCTTCGGACGCGGCGGGCACTTCTGCCTCGGATCCAACCTGGCCCGCATGGAGATGCGGGTGGTGTTCGACGCACTGCTCGACCGGGTCGAGATCGCCGAACTCACCGGGGCCGTCGAATACACGCGCAGCAACAAGCACACCGGCGTCCGGCACATGCCGGTCCGGCTGCGGGCGCGCGGGGAGGAGGAGTAGATGAGCATTTCGGACGATTACGTGCGGGCGGTCAACGCCGCCGACGAGCCCGCGCTGCTGGCGCTCTTCGCGCCCGGGGCCGAACTGCGCAATCCGCGAGGCGTTTTCACCGGTCACGACGAAATCGCCGGGTTCTATCGGGATGTCGTGTTCGCGGGCCGGGCGCGGACCGAGATCACGCGGGTAATCCCGGGCCCGGCAGTCGAAGTCGCACAGCTCGAGGCGACCAGCCCGCTCGGCAAGCCCGGCAACCGCACCTACGCGATCGACGTCTTCGGTCTCGGCCCTGACGGGCGCATCACCACACTGGAGATCTACTACCGCTGATCAACTGGACGGGAGCGTCGGTTTCAGCGCCGCCGCGCTGCGGGTCCGAGCCGCGCCCCACCACACGCCCGTCCCGTAGGCCACATCGTCCAGCCGCCGGCAGAACACGTAGCGGATCGGATCCAGGCTGCCGGGCTCCCGATGGGTGAACCAGTCGGCCAAGCCCTCCGCCATGGCCAGGGTGATCGCGATGTGCCGGATCCGGCGCGAGCACAACATGCCCAGCAGCGTCACCGGCCAATAGTGCCGGCACATGGCCGACGCCAGCCGCCACACCGCACCGCCGAAACCGCGCGTCATATAGATGGCGGCCACCCGGGTCGGATTGTCGAGCCCGGCGAACACCCGGCGTAATCGGACCAGGGTCGCGCCCAGGGTCAGCACCCCGCCGAAGATGCCCCAGCCCGACGCGGTGCTCAGCAGGCCCGCCGACACCGCCGTCCAGATCGGCAGCGACAGCGGCGCGGCCATCCCCCTGTGCCGCTGCGCCAGCGGCGCCACACCCGTCCCATGGGTGACCTTGTGGGCGAACCACTTTCGCAGCGACACCGGATTGCTGTGCGCCACCCGGGCCGCGGGCTCGTAGCGCAGCCGCCAGCCCGCGCGGTCCAGCCGCCAGCACAGGTCGACATCGCCGCCCGCGCCCATGGACTCGTCGAAACCGCCCTCGCCCAGCAGGGCCAGCCGGCGCACCAGCACCGCCGAACTCGGCACGTACGGCACCGGGCCGTGCGCCTGCACCGCCGACTCGCGGCGGCCGCGATGCACCGAACCGCGGGTGTGCTCGTAGCGGGCCAGCACCGTGGAATCGGGATCCATGGCCAGGATGCGCGGGGCCACCAGCGCCACCTTGGGATCGCTGAAATGGCCCAGCATGACCTCCAGCCAACCGGTCCGGGGCACCACCTCCGGATCCAGGAAGGCCACGAATTCGGTTGACGCGGAACGCAATCCGAAATTGCGGGCCGCGGCCGCGCCGTGCCGGCGATCACGGCGCAGCACGGTGATCCGGCATCGGCTGCGTGCCTCCGGAATCCGCACCGGCTGGTCCGAACCGTCGTCCACCACGATCACCGTGTGGCCACGCAGCGCCGACAACAGCCGCGACAGCTCGGGAGTGTTGTTGTGCACCGGCACGATCACGGTCACGTCCTCCAGCGACGGCAACAGCCGCGGACGCGGATTCGCGACACCGGAATCGAGAAGACGTCTGGCAACCCGCGCCGACGCCGGGTCGGTCACCTCGAGGTACCCGTCACCGATCAAGGCCGCAGCTTCCGGAGCGAGCCGTAGCAACTTCGTCGGCGTGCCGCCGACCAGTAGCCGTCCACCGGAATAAGTGCGCACCTTGGGATCGATTCGCACCCCGAAACCATCGGGAAGGCGATCATGGCGCATTCCCGAATGCTAAGTCAGCACACCACTGGCAATGATGATTGCCACGCGGTGTTATCTGCCCTCCGCTTCGCTACGGGCGGGTTCGCGGCCCCCTGGTCCCGATTCTTCCCTCCTCCGCTCCTCCGCTTCGCTCCCCCGCTCCAAGGCGGAGGTCTATCGAGCCGCAGTCCAGAATCGGGACGGCCGCGAACACTGAGGCGACATTCCGCAAGGGAGGAGGCGTATTCGGTGTCTCGCGCATCTGGTGGTAGCTCGACGGGTGCGGTCGTGGGCGCTCTAGACTGCCGGGAGGAAAATCGGCAGTTGAACAGGTAGGGGACGGGTATCCGTGCCCGTGGTGGTCGAGGCGGTATGGGAGTCGGGCGCATGCAGACAGGCGGGGGCGGTAACACCCTCTCGGAATCCGAGATCGTCGAGGCCGCCCTGCGGGTGGTCCGGCAGGACGGCGTGGAGAAGCTGTCCATGCGACGGCTCTCCCGCGAACTCGGAGTTTCGCCGATGGCCCCCTATTACTACGTCGCCGACAAGCGGGAGCTACTCGACTTGGTGGCGACCGCGGCGCTGACCGGCGTCCGCAAGCCGCCACCCGAATTCGGCACGTGGCAAATGCGTTTGCGGGATCTCATCGACCAGATCGACGAGAAATTGCGCAAGCACCCGGGTCTCGGCGACGTCCTGATCGAGCAGATGCTCGGCAAACAGCTCGACCTGATCGCGGCCGTGATGGAAATCCTCTTCGACGCCGGTTTCGACGAGCGCAATGTGCTCTCCGCCTACGCCACCATCCACACCTATCTGTTCGGTCGTTCCAAGGTGAACCCGCGCGACCGTTCGTCGCTGCTGGACCGGGTGCTGCCCGAGGCGGTGGAACGCGCCACCAAACACCTGGCGGATCTGCGTGGCAAGTTCTCCTACGACTTCTCGATGGACGTGCTGATCGCCGGTCTGGAAGCTCAGCTTGTCCGGCAGCGCGACAGCCACGTATAGTCAAACTAGAACACGTTCTAGTTTGGGTAGACTGCTCCGGCTGACCATCACTGCCGGGTTCGAGAGGACACTATGACCACCGTCGACGTACCGCACAGCTCGCGATCGGCCGTGCTGCGGGTCTCCGCGGTCATCAACGAGACGGCCGACTCCTGCTCGCTGGTCTTCGACGTGCCCGAGGAACTCAGCGAGCGCTTCGCCTACACGCCGGGCCAGTTCCTGACCCTGCGCATCCCCAGCGACCTGACCGGGTCCGTGGCCCGCTGCTACTCGCTGGCCAGCTCGCCGCACACCGACGACAAGCCGAAGGTGACCATCAAGCGCACCGTCGACGGCTACGCGTCGAACTGGGTGTGCGACAACGTGAAAGCCGGCGACTCCATCGAGGTGCTGCCGCCGTCCGGCGTCTTCACCCCCAAGAACCTCGACGAGGACCTGCTGCTGTTCGCGGCCGGCAGCGGCATCACCCCGGTGATGTCCATCCTCAAGTCGGCGCTCGCCCGCGGCAACGGCCGCATCGTGGTGGTCTACGCCAACCGCGACCACGAGTCGGTCATCTTCGCCAACGAGCTGCGCGAACTTGCCGACAAGAACCCGCAGCGGGTCGTCGTCATCCACTGGCTCGAAGCCCTCCAGGGCCTGCCGACCGCCGACGCCTTCGCCGCCCTGGTCTCGCCCTACACCGCCCACGAGGCGTTCATGTGCGGCCCCAAGCCGTTCATGGACCGGGTCCACGACGCCCTCGGCCAGCTCGGCGTACCGCGCAACCGCACCCACGCCGAGGTCTTCAACTCGCTCTCCGGCGACCCGTTCGCCGATGTCGCCCCGGCCGAGATCAGCGCCGAGGAAGCCGCCGACGCCGCCAGCGTCGAGGTCGAACTCGACGGCGAGACCCACGAGATGACCTGGCCGCGCAGCCAGACCCTGGTCGACATCATGCTCTCCAAGGGCCTGGACGTGCCCTACTCCTGCCTCGAGGGCGAATGCGGCTCCTGCGCCTGCACCGTCCTGGAGGGCGAGGTGGAGATGGAGAACGCGGAGATCCTCGACCCCGAGGACATCGCCAACGGCTACATCCTGGGCTGCCAGGCCCGGCCGGTGACGGACCGCCTGAAGATCCAGTTCTGAGCTAACACTCGAAACGGGTCGGCCGCCGCGTGATACACGCGGCGGCCGAATTCTATTGTGCCCGTATGGCTCAGTACGCCGAGAAGACGTTGTCGATCGAGCCGTAGCGGTGCGCCGCGTAATTGCAGGCGGCCGTGATGTTGGCGACCGGGTCGTAGATGTCCCACGAGGTGCCGTCGACGTGGTACGCCTGGAAGGTCGGATCGATCACCTGGAGCAGACCCTTGGACGGGATGCCCGCGGCGGCGTTCGAGTCGTAGAGGTTGATGGCCTGCGGGTTACCGCCGGACTCCCGCTGAATATTGCGGAAGATGCCGTCGTAGCTGCCCGGGATGCCGTGCTGGTTCAGGACGTACAGGGCATTGCGGATCCAGCCGTCGAGATCGTTGCTGAAGGCGGGGGGCAGTACCTGATTCAAGGGCGCGGGCAGGCCCTGCACGGCCGCGCGGACCTGGTCCTGCTGCGCCGGCGGGAGCGACGCGTTCAGGCCGACGGCCTGCTGCTGCACCTGCTGGGCGGTGGCCTGGAACTCGGGCGGCACACCGTTGACGTCCGCGGAGGCGGCGCCGGCGGTGATCACGGCCGACGCGGCGAGCGCGATAGCGGCCAGGCCGGTGACGGTTTTGACGGGCTGAGCGAAGAACTTATGCATGGCGATTCTCACTGGCGCAGCGCTGACCACGGCGGGTCTCCCTGGGGAGCCTGCCGACGCACTGCATGGATTGTGATGTGCAAGGTGGCGGAACGGGATTCGGGAGATTTCCCAGCTATCACCGTTCGTTCACGCTCTCGCCGAAGGTGCGGCGGTCTCCGCGTGTGGGGCTCCAACTCGTTTCGAGCTGGTATCGGTCGTCATCGACTGATCACAGAGTGGTCTCGACAAATGAACGTAAACTTAACCCAAGGTGAACAATCGGTGCGAATCCACCGAGCAATGCGTCACAGCAACCCGACAGCGTGGGCTACGCCGCCGCGGTCACCGCTGGGCGCGGTAGTGCGCCCGCCGCTCCGGGGCGAGGTGCTCGGTCGCGTAACTCAACGCCGTGCGGCCCATCGCCGCCGCGTGCGCGTCCAGAAATCCGGTGAGAATCACCGGATCCACCCGCTTCCCGATCTCCCGCAGCATCCAGCCCACCGCCTTCTGAATGAGATCGCGGCGATCATCGAGCAGCTGCTCACACAATTCCAGGGTCGTCACGGTATCGCCCTGTTTGATGAACGCGAACGTGGTCAGCAACGCCACCCGCCGCTCCCACAGCGAATCCCCCGCCGCGAATTTCTCGAGCAGATCGCGCGGGCGCTCCAGCAACCACGGGCCGAGAATGAACTCCGCCGAGGCGTCCACCAGATCCCAGTTGTTCACCCGGCCCCGGCGCACCGCCGCCAGATACAACTCGACAATCTCGCGCTGCCGCGCCGCATCGCCCCCGCGCTTGCGCGACGCCTTCGCCATCTCGCCATTCAGAATCACCAGCGCCGCCAGCCGATGCTCGTGCACCGGACTGTCGAGCAGAACGTCGATCTCCGAAAGCGGCATCCCGGCAAACCGTTTCACCGCCTTCCGGGTCAGCGGAACCCGGACGCCGATGAATACATCCCCTTCGCCGTACTCGCCCGGCCCGGTCTTGAAAAAGCGCTGCAGATGCACCGCGTCGGCCGGATCGGCGAGCGCCGCCAAATCCTCGCGCACCGCATCGGCGGTCAATCCATTCGACGCCGCACCGGTACCGCTCATCGCGCCTCCCGAGTCAGTGATCCGAGGCCCTCTCGAACGAATCCTAAAGTGACGCCTGCTCCCATAACGGTCCGGGTAACCCGCCGGGGACGTCCTCGAGCTTTACCGTGTGTCCGCCGCGGCTCGTAAGAGGACCTCGCCAAAATTTCGCATGTGGTCCGCCCCTCCGTACCAGGCGGCGACCAATTCCACGGCCGCCGAACGGGTCCGGTGCGCGGCGTCGGCCAGCTGCGCGATATCCGCCTCGCCGGATTCCGCGGCGGTGGCGGCCACTTCCAGATCGTGGCTGGCGACCAGCAGGCTCATGATGTGGTGCAGGTCGATGGCGGCGTCGCTGGTGCGGAACGCGGCGGCGGCCTTGGGCTCCGGCGCCGCGGCGGTCGACACCGGCGCGACGACCGTCGACTCCGTCGCGATCAACGTCGACTCGGTCACGACGGGCGTCGGCTCCGTCAGCGCGTGCGCCGGCTCGGGCAGCGCGGCCACGGTGCCGGAAGGCACAGCCACAGGCTCGGACAGCACAGCCACAGGCTCGGACAGCGCGGCCACGGGCTCGGACAGCGCGGCGATCGGATCGGGCACGCTCGAAACCTGGTGCTCGACAACGGGTTCCGGTGCGGCGCGACGACGCGAGGGAGCGCCCGCCGGGCGGGTGGACTCGCGGGGCGCCTCGTGCACGCTCTCCCGCAGGGATGCGGCGACCGCCTCCATACTCTCCAGACCGGCCGGGGCCGCCAGGCTCTCGAGGCGGGCCGGAGCCTCCAGTCGCTCCGGGATTTCCAGGCGCTCCGGGATTTCCAGGCGCTCAGGGGTTTCCAGCCGCTCCGGGATCTCGTACCGGACGGGCGGCTCGGGGTCCGGCGCGTAGCGGCGCGACACCGGAGCCTCGAATTCGACGGCGGGGCTCGCGCCGAAGCCGCTGTCCCGCGGTTCGGCCGGCAGGGCGAAGGACTGAACCTCGGGGGCGGGACGCAGACCCAGCGTGTCGCTGTCCATGGCGGACGACGCCGCGAAAGGCTCACTCTCCGGGGCGGAACGGGTGAACTGCCCGCTGTCGGCGGGACGGGTCAGCGGACCGCTGTCATTGATCGAACGGGCGAACGGCGAACCGTTGGCGGCGGGACGCGTTCCGAACGGCTCACCGTTGGCCGGGACCGCGAACGGCTCACTGTCGGTGGTGATGCGGGCCGAGAACGGCTCGTCCGCGGCCAGCCGGGCGGCCACGGCCTCCGGGTCCGAGGTGCGCTGCGGCAGTTCGGGGCTGCGCTGCGGCAGTTCCGGAGCGCGCTGCGGCAGTTCCGGAGCGCGCTGCGGCAACTCCGGCGCGCGCTGGGTCAGGTCGAAGTTGCGCTGCGGCTGGTCAGCGGAGCGCTGCGGCAGATCGGGCGCGATCCGGCGCGACAGGGCCTCCGATTCCGGTGTGCTGCGCAGGGTTACGGGCGCCGAGGACCACTGCACCTGCTGGTCGTGGCCGTTCCGGCCCAGCCCGTCGTGCCCGTTGCGAGACAGACCGTCGTGACCGTTGCGGCTCAGACCGTCGTGACCGTTGTGGGACAACCCGGCGTGCCCGCCGGTATCGATGCCGGTCAGCACCGGATTCGGCGAGGTGCCCGGCGCGTCCGGGTGGGTGAGGCGGTAACCCGGCTGACGCGCGGAACGCGAATCCCCCGGGCCGGTGGTGAAATCGGCATCCATGGCCGCCATTCTTACCGGGCGGTGGCGGCGGGTGCGAGTCGGGCTACGGTCCGGCCGTACGCCCGGTCACCACGAAACCGGCTCACGACCAACGGTATTGGGGCATTGACGCATGCGCCACCCGGCGGCGGGTCGGCTCAGCAGGTGGTCGGAGCCGGTTCGCCGCGCAACCGGGCGTCCACCCAGTCCAGCGCCGCGGGCAGGCCCAGCACCGCCGCGGACAGGTGTTCGGGCGACGAGTTCAGATTGACCTCGACCGGCACCCCCGCCGCGCAGTACCGGCGGTCGGTATTCACGATGGCGTCCACCGGGATCAGCGGATCGGTCGGTGAATGCCATTCGAAGATCGGCGTATTCGGCACACCGTCGTACAGCTCCAGACTGTTCTCCTGCAGCACCGATATCACCGTCGGATCGTCGATCAGCGAAGTGCTGGCCGCGAACTCGCGCGCGCTGTGGCCCGCGCCGATGGCCATGATCTCGTTGGTGCAGCCATTGGCCATGGCATTGCGGGCGGACAGGCCCGCGGCGTTCATCTGGGTGCTGATCGGCAGCCGGTCCGGATACTCCCGCTCCAGGCCGATGGCCGCCGCCATGGCCAGCCCGAACGCCGGATGCGGCTGGAAGCCCAGCTGGCGCACCATCTTCTCCAGGTTCATCGGCACGCCGCCGGTGGCCGCGCCCGCGATATCCAGTTCCGGCGCGTAGTGCGGGGCCAGCGCCGCCGCCCACGCGGTGGCCATGCCGCCGCCGGAGTATCCGGCCATCGCGACCCGGCTCTCGCCCAGGCCCAGTTCCGGTGTCCGCTTGGCCGCGCGAATCCCGTCCAGGGTGATCTGGCCGCCCAATTTGGCCGCGCCGTAAGCGAAGTTCGGTCCGAGGTGGTCCGGCAGCGCTACCGACCAGCCGCGCCGCAGCGCCACGTTCAGGGCGACGGCTTCCTTCACATACAGATTCGGATCGCTGGTGTACAGCACCCGCGATACCGCGCACTGCGCGCCGAGGCCGTTGATGATGTGCTGATAGGACAGCAGCGGCCCGCCCGGCTGATGCTCCTGCGGTGTGAGCACCGTGGTGACCGCGGCGATGGGGCCGCCCTCGGAACCGGTGGACCGGAATTTCACCATGGTGACCGTGGTGCCGGGGAACATCAGCAGCGGCGGCATGGGCCGCGTCGCCAGCACGTCACCCGGCGCGTGGTCGGCGATATCGGCCGGTTGCGCGTAGAACGGATCCGGGTCGGGCGCGGGATAGATCGGATCCGCGTACGCCGCGGGCGCCATCGCCGCGAGAGCCAGACCCGCCGAGAACAATCCGAAAATACGCAGCAACAGCTTGGCTTTCACCAGTTCCTCCACGAACTTCGCAGTGAGAATCGCATGCCTGCCCCACAACGAGTGTGGTTTGCGAAGGTTGGAGAAGAAATAGCGACACGCCAGCAAACATGCTGTCGCGGCGAACTCAACCCATCTGGGTCATGCCCGCGGCCACCACGTTCGCCACATTCAGGATCTCGTCGGCCGTCGGCAACGGCAGCCCGTCCAGCGCGTGCAACCGATCCGTGCTCGCGATCGCCAGCATCGCCGACACCCACGCCGCCGCGCAGGCCCGCAGGGTCCCGGGCTGCACGGGGCCCGGCGCACTCGCCGCCAGCACCCGCGCGGTCGCGTCCAGCAGCTGATCCCGCATGCGGCGCAACTGCTTGCGCACATCCGGATGGGTATCGGCCTCGCGCCACATGATGACGCGCAATACCGAGGAATGATGATCGCGCAGATTCAGCGCGGCATCCATATTGACCAGACTCTTGGCCGGATCACCCGGCACCACCACCGAATAGATGTCGTCGATCGGCTCCGGCGGGACGCGCTCGGCCATCAGCGCCGACAGAATCGCGTCCTTGGTCGGGAAGTAGTAGAAGACGAGGCCCTTGGGCACCCCGGCGGCCTCGGCGATGGCCGCGGTGGCCGTGGCGTCGAAACCATTGGCCGCGAACAGCTTCTCCGCCGCGTCGAGGATGAGCTGGCGAGCGTCCCCGTCGACCTTCTTGCTGCGACGCTTCCGTGGTGCAGGCACTGCTCGACTTCCTCCTCACGCTTCGAAGCGGAGGCGGCCGCCACCGGTCGGGCGGACGTAGGGAACAAGCATATCGCGCGGTTGGAACACCGGAAGGACGCGCCGGCCTCGTGAGGTCTCCCGCCCTTCACAGGAGAACGAGGCCGGCGCGCCGCGACCCGGTCAGTGGTGCGCCGCGGTGCCGAATCGGCCCGCAACCTCCGGCATCTCGGCCAACGCGACCACGACCGTCAACGCGCCCACGATCCATGCGACCCAGGAGGCGTTGCTGTAGGAGTGGAAGTTCATCACCCACGGGGAGATGAACATCAGGACACCGAGGACGCCGAGCGCTCGGCCCGTCATCGCGGTACCCATATCGCGCAACTGCGCCAGGCCCGCGAGTGCGATCAGCACACCGAGCACGACGAGGGTCCACAGTGCGCGATCGCTGTGCGCCACCCAGATCGGGGACAGCGCGGCTACTACGCCGAGCACGAACGTCAAGGCGTGCTCCGCGCGACTCACGGTGAACATGGAATGCCTCCTTTGAAAGGCCAGGAAATATGTTCTGATCCCGTTGTAATCCTGATTGACCGCCCGATCAATAAATCCCCGGATACGATTGGGCCGCATCTCGGGTGTGACGGCCGACACGTCGGTGCGGGCCTCGGGGAACCGCTAAGGTGGGCACATGTCGCACTCGGTAGAACAGGTTCTAATTGTCGGTGGTGGACTCGCGGGATTGCGCACCGCAGAGGAGCTCCGACGTGCCGGTTACACCGGTGAACTGACCCTGCTGAGCGACGAGAACCACGCCCCGTACGACCGGCCGCCGCTGTCCAAGCAGTACATGCGCGGCGAAACCGACGACACCGCGCTGCGGCCCGCCGAGTTCTACGCCGAACAGGACATCCGGCTGCGCCTGGGCGTCACCGCCACCGGCGTCGACACCGACGCGCGCCGGGTCCGGCTCTCCGACGGCACCGAAGCCGCCTACGACGCCCTGGTCATCGCCACCGGGCTGCGGCCGCGCCGCATCCCCGGACTGCCCGAGGTCTCCGGCGTGCACGTGCTGCGCTCGCACGACGACGCCGCGGCGATGCGCGAACACCTGGGCTCGGCCCGCAAGGCCGTCATCGTGGGCGCCGGCTTCATCGGCTGCGAACTCGCGGCCGCCTTCCGGGCGCGCGAGCTCGACGTCACCATCGTCGAACCGCAGCCCACTCCCCTCCACGCCGCGCTCGGTGAGAGGGTCGGCGCGCTGGTGGCCCGGCTGCACGAGGCCGAAGGCGTCGAGCTGCGCTGTGGTGTCGGGGTGGAAACGCTTGTCACCGAGGGCGACTCGGTGAGCGGGGTCCGGCTCGCCGACGGCAGCGTCGTCGACGCCGACCTGGTGGTCATCGGCATCGGCTCGGCGCCCGTCACCGAGTGGCTCGACGGCTCCGGCATTCCGCTGGCCGCGCCCGCCGACGGCGGCGGCGTGCTCGCCGACGAGACCGGGCGCACCGCGATCCCCGGCGTCTGGGCGCTCGGCGACGTGGCCGCCTGGCCGCACGCCATCGGCCGCAACAAGCGCGTCGAGCACTGGACCAATGCCGGTGAGCAGGCGCAGGTGCTGGCCGCCGCGCTGCTGGGCGAGGCCCCGGCCGAGATCCAGGTGCCGTACGTGTGGAGCGACCAGTACGACATGAAGATCCAGGTGCTCGGCATCCCGGCGCTGGCCGACGAGATCGAGATCGTGGAGGACAAGGGCCGCAAGTTCCTGGCCCACTACCGCCGCGCGGGCACGCTGGTCGCCGTGGTCGGCGCGAGCATGGCGGGCAAGGTCATGAAGGCCCGCGGCGAACTCGCCGCGAACCTGCAGCCGGTGGCTACCGCGGGCTGAACCGGAGCCGGGAACCGTTCGGCTACACCCGGACGACCACGACATTCCGACCCGCGGTTCGCGATCAGGCCGGTGCCTTCACTACCGTGCATGGTGTGATCGTCGCGCTCATCGACTCCGGACTGGGGCTGCTGCCCACGGCCGCCTGGTTGCGGAAGCTGCGGCCCGATCTCGACCTGCTGCTGCTCAACGACCCCGACGGCGCGCCCTGGGGCCCCAAGCCCGAGCAATGGGTCATCGACCGGGTGCTGGACACCGCACGCCTCGCCCTGCGCGAGGGCGCGGAAGTCATTGTGCTGCCCTGCAATACGGCCAGCGTCACCGCGCTCGAACACGTCCGCGCCATGGTCGGGCCCGAGGTGCCGGTGATCGGCACCGTGCCCGCCATCAAGCCCGCCGCGGCCGCCTGCGCGAAGGTCGCCGTCTGGGCGACCGCCGCCACCACCGGCAGCGCCTACCAGGCCGGGCTGATCGCGCAGTTCGGCGGTGACGCCGAGGTCACCGGGGTCGCCTGCCACGGGCTCGCCGACGCCATCGACCGCGGCGACCTCCCGGTCATCGCCGAGGCCATCGCCGACGCCGCCGCCCGCACCCCCGCCGACACCGAGGGCATCGTGCTCGGCTGCACCCACTACCCGCTCGTCCTCGACGACATCCTCGCCGCGCTGCCCGCCGGGGTGCGCGTCTTCGACAGCGCCGAGGCCGTGGCCGGGCAGACCCTGCGCCGCCTGGACGCGCTCGGACGGCCCACCGCGGGAGCGGGCGCCGTCCGCATCCTGGCCTCCGGGCGTCCGGCCCGACTGCCCTCCGCCGCAGCGGCTTTCGAATCCGGCCGCCTGCTCGGCGCGACCTGCGAGGACCGGCTCACCGCCTCCTGACCACTCCCGGACACACGAAAGGGCCGCTCCCCCCGAGGGAAGCGGCCCTTTCGCATGCGGCGACTCGGGAGACGCCGAAAAGGCAAACGGCGCCGCCCCTTTCGGAGCGACGCCGTCTGTCAGCGATTCAAGGAATCACCAGATGATTCAGCGAATCACTTGATGATCTTGGTGACGCGACCGGCACCGACGGTGCGGCCACCCTCACGGATCGCGAAACGCAGGCCCTCGTCCATGGCGACCGGCTGGATCAGCTTGACGCTCATCTCGGTGTTGTCGCCGGGCATGACCATCTCGGTGCCCTCGGGGAGGGTCACGACGCCGGTCACGTCCGTGGTACGGAAGTAGAACTGCGGGCGGTAGTTGTTGAAGAACGGGGTGTGGCGGCCGCCCTCGTCCTTCGACAGGATGTACGCCTGGCCCTCGAACTCGGTGTGCGGGGTGGTGGTGCCCGGCTTCACGACGACCTGACCACGCTCGACGTCGTCACGCTTCAGACCACGAACCAGCAGACCGACGTTGTCGCCCGCCTGGCCCTGGTCCAGCAGCTTGCGGAACATCTCGACACCGGTGATGGTGGTCTTCTGCGACTTCTCGCGGATGCCGACGATCTCGACTTCCTCGTTCACGTTGATCACACCGCGCTCGATACGACCGGTGACGACGGTGCCACGACCGGTGATCGTGAAGACGTCCTCGATCGGCATCAGGAACGGCTTGTCGGTCTCACGGACCGGGTCCGGGATCGACTCGTCGACGGCGTTCATGAGCTCCAGCACGGACGCGGTCCACTTCGGGTCGCCCTCGAGCGCCTTCAGGCCGGAGACGCGCACGACGGGGGCATCCTCGTCGAACTCCTGCGAAGCCAGCAGCTCGCGGACCTCCATCTCGACGAGCTCGAGGATTTCCTCGTCGTCGACCATGTCGGACTTGTTCAGCGCGACCAGGATGTAGGGCACGCCGACCTGGCGGGCGAGCAGCACGTGCTCACGGGTCTGCGGCATCGGGCCGTCGGTGGCGGCCACGACCAGGATCGCGCCGTCCATCTGGGCGGCACCGGTGATCATGTTCTTGATGTAGTCCGCGTGACCGGGGGCGTCGACGTGCGCGTAGTGGCGCTTCTCGGTCTGGTACTCGACGTGGGAGATGTTGATCGTGATACCACGAGCCTTCTCCTCCGGCGCCTTGTCGATCTGGTCGAACGCGAACGCGGCGTTCACGTCCGGGTAGGTGTCAGCCAGCACCTTGGTGATCGCGGCAGTCAGCGTGGTCTTGCCGTGGTCGACGTGACCGATGGTGCCGATGTTGACGTGGGGCTTCGTCCGCTCGAACTTCGCCTTCGCCACTGTGGTCCTCCTGGACTAGTTAGTGCGTGCTTTTTTGCAGCAGTGCGGTTTGTATTACAGGGGGTCGTTCGACGACCACGCGGGGCGGACTCTCGAGAATCCGCCCCGACAGCGAATTACTCGCCGGTCGCCTTGGCGATGATCTCCTTCGACACGTTGGCCGGAACCTCCGCGTACGAATTGAACACCATCGAGAAGTTCGCCCGGCCCTGGGTCTTCGACCGCAGGTCACCGATGTAGCCGAACATCTCCGAGAGCGGAACCAGCGCCTTGACGACACGGGCACCACTGCGTTCCTCCATGGCCTGGATCTGGCCACGGCGGGAGTTCAGGTCGCCGATCACTTCGCCCATGTAGTCCTCGGGCGTGGTGACCTCCACCGCCATCAGCGGCTCGAGGATCACCGGACCGGCCTTGCGGGCCGCTTCCTTGAGGGCCATCGCGCCGGCGATCTTGAACGCCATTTCCGAGGAGTCGACCTCGTGGTAGGCGCCGTCGAGCAGCGAAGCCTTCACGTTCACCAGCGGGAAGCCGGCGAGCACGCCGTACTGCATGGCGTCCTGGATACCGGCGTCGACCGAGGGGATGTACTCACGAGGAACGCGGCCACCGGTGACCTTGTTCTCGAACTCGTAAGTGGCGCCGTCCTCGGCGTCGACCAGCGGAGCAAGCGCGATGATGACACGGGCGAACTGACCCGAACCACCGGTCTGCTTCTTGTGGGTGTACTCGTACTTGTCCACCGTCTTGGTCAGGGTCTCACGGTAGGCCACCTGCGGCTTACCGATGTTGGCCTCGACCTTGAACTCGCGCTTCATGCGGTCGACGTAGATGTCGAGCTGGAGCTCACCCATACCGCCGATGACGGTCTGGCCGGTCTCCTGGTCCAGCTTCACGTTGAAGGTGGGGTCCTCCTCCGCGAACTTCTGGATCGCGGTGCCCAGCTTCTCCTGGTCGGCCTTCGTCTTCGGCTCGATGGCCACCTCGATGACCGGGTCCGGGAAGGTCATGGACTCCAGCACGATCTGGTTCTGCGGATCGCACAGGGTGTCACCCGTGGTGGTGTCCTTCAGACCGATGACCGCGTAGATGTGGCCGGCCACGGCCTCGGGAACCGGGTTCTCCTTGTTGGAGTGCATCTGGAACAGCTTGCCCAGACGCTCCTTCTTGCCCTTGGTCGCGTTGATGACCTGGGCGCCGGAGTCGACCTTGCCGGAGTACACACGGACGTAGGTCAGCTTGCCGAAGAACGGGTGGGTCGCGATCTTGAACGCGAGGGCCGCGAAAGGCTCGTCCGAGGACGGCTTCCGGGTCAGGACCTCGTCCTCCTTGCCGGGCACGTGACCCTGCACGGACTCGACGTTCAGCGGCGACGGCAGGTAGTCGACGACCGCGTCGAGCATGGGCTGAACGCCCTTGTTCTTGAACGCGGAACCGCACAGCACCGGGTAGAGCTCGGAGTTGACGGTCATCTTGCGGATGGCGCCCTTGATCTCCTCGACCGAGAGCTCCTCGCCGCCGAAGAACTTCTCCAGCAGGGCCTCATCGGACTCGGCGACGGTCTCGAGCAGCTCCTGGCGGTACTGCTCGGCCTTCTCCGCGAGATCGGCCGGGATCTCGACGACCTCGTACTGCTCGCCGAGCTTGGTCTCGCCCTTCCAGACCTTGGCGTTCATCTCGACCAGGTCGACGATGCCCTCGAAGGTGTCCTCGGCGCCGATCGGCAGCTGGATGACCAGCGGCTTCGCGCCCAGGCGGTCCTTGATGGTCTGAACGGTGAAGTAGAAGTCAGCGCCCAGCTTGTCCATCTTGTTGACGAAGCAGATACGCGGCACGTCGTACTTGTCGGCCTGACGCCACACCTGCTCGGACTGCGGCTCGACGCCTTCCTTGCCGTCGAACACGGCGACGGCGCCATCGAGCACGCGCAGCGAACGCTCCACCTCGACGGTGAAGTCGACGTGGCCGGGGGTGTCGATGATGTTGATCTGGTTGTCGTTCCAGTAACAGGTCGTCGCGGCGGACGTGATCGTGATGCCGCGTTCCTGCTCCTGCGCCATCCAGTCCATGGTGGCGGCGCCATCGTGAACTTCACCGATCTTGTACGTGATACCGGTGTAGAACAGGATGCGTTCGGTGGTGGTGGTCTTGCCCGCATCGATGTGGGCCATGATGCCGATGTTGCGGACCTTGTTCAGGTCGGTGAGCACTTCCTGTGCCACGGAAATCTTCCCCGCTCGTAGCTAGTTGGGATTCAACGGGATGAGCCAGGGAGTTTTTCCCTGAGCCCTCGGTGTCAACGTCGGGCGCGACGCGTAAGTGCCTCGCTTGCGAACAGCTCGGCTGTCGCGCCCGACATGTGACTCGTCTCCCGGCACTTCCGAACGGAGGGCCGGGCCACAGGTCACCAGCGGTAGTGCGCGAAGGCCCGGTTCGACTCGGCCATCTTGTGGGTGTCCTCACGACGCTTCACCGAAGCGCCCAGGCCGTTGCTGGCGTCCAGCAGCTCGTTGGCCAGACGCTCGACCATGGTCTTCTCGCGACGGGCGCGGGAGTAATTGACCAGCCAGCGCAGCGCCAGGGTGTTGGCGCGGCCCGGACGGACCTCGACCGGCACCTGGTAGGTGGCGCCACCGACACGACGGGGCTTGACCTCGAGGGCGGGCTTGACGTTGTCCAGCGCGCGCTTGAGGGTCACGACCGGGTCGGTGCCGGTCTTCTCGCGAGCCTGCTCGAGGGCGCCGTAGACGATGCGCTCGGCGGTGGACTTCTTGCCGTCCAGCAGGATCTTGTTGACCAGCTGCGTCACCAGGGGCGAGCCGTAGACCGGGTCGTTGATCAGGGGACGCTTGGGAGCGGGACCCTTACGCGGCATTAGCTCTTCTCCTTCTTGGCGCCGTAGCGGCTGCGGGCCTGCTTGCGGTTCTTGACACCCTGGGTGTCGAGCGAGCCGCGGATGATCTTGTAGCGCACACCCGGGAGGTCCTTCACACGACCGCCGCGCACGAGCACCATCGAGTGCTCCTGGAGGTTGTGGCCCTCACCGGGGATGTAGGCCGTGACCTCGACCGCGCTGGTCAGGCGAACACGCGCGACCTTACGGAGCGCGGAGTTCGGCTTCTTCGGGGTCGTGGTGTACACGCGGGTGCACACGCCACGACGCTGCGGGCTCCCCTTGAGGGCCGCAGTCTTGGTCTTGGCGACCTTGTCGCGGCGACCCTTGCGGACCAGCTGGTTGATGGTTGGCATAGACCGGCTTTCCTTATTAGTAACCAGGTGTCTGGAACTTCATGTCTTTGTCATTCGAGCTTTCCGCCCAGTTCCCGCGGCATTTCGCCGCCACGGGGTCGGGCGTGTCGTACGCAGCTCGGAGCCCTTTTCAAGGCACGCTGAAAAGGTCAGCCGCTCTCGCTGGCCTACGTACTGCGCATCAACTTGCCCGAATGCTTCCGGGCACAGCGGTCCACGATACCCGCGGGCTCCATGGGGGGCAAAAGAGGGTCCCCCCGCCGGGGCTGGTAGAGCCCTTATCGGGCCAGATTCAACGTCAACTCCACCAGCTTGCGAGCCGCTTCACAGGGGTCCGCGTGCCGAGATCCGTTGCGGTAGTTGACCCACCAGCCGACGATGCCGGTATCCGCGGCCGGTGCGCTCACACCGCACGAGTCCGGATCGTTCGGGCGGTGCGTCTCGAGCGAGCGCCGGCCCTGCACGGTGATGTCGTTGGTCACATACTTCAGGCGGTCGTTGTTGGCCTTCTCGTTGGCCAGCGAACCGAGCTCGTACCAGCTGAGCGTGACCATGCCGCTGCCCGCGGCGCCGCCCGTCAGATTCCACATGCAGACCGCGCCGTTGAACGACGGCTCCACATACATGTTGTCGCCGACCGCCTTGCCGATGTCGTCGACCGCGACCACCTGGCATTCGCGCAGCAGCTTGTCGAAGTTGGTGTTGATGCGGGGCGCGCCGCCGGTACCGGTGGTGCCGCCCGCGGGCAGCGCGGTGCCCGGCACGGTCTTGCCGCAGCCCGCCAGGGCCGCGGTCAGGGCGAGCACGGACGCGGCGACGGCCAGCTTGCTGCGACGCGGCATGGCGGTCCCCCTCATCCGAGCCGCTGCACGGTCAGTTCGGCCATCTTGCGGGTGCGATCGCAGGGGTTGCCGAGATTGCCGCTGCCGAACGCGCCGTAGGAGATGGACCATTCGAAGAAGTCGTCGTCGAGCTGCACCGCGAGATCGCAGACCGCGTTGCTGGGGTCCAGCGCCTGGAAGCCCTTGCGCCCGCCGACCTCGATGCTGGCGGGGGTGCGGCCGACGCTGGCCACCCACGCCTTCTCACGATCGATGGGACTGCCGCGGTACGAGGCGAAAGTCACGCTGGAGGAACTGATTCCACCCGCCTGCCAATTGCAGCCGGTGGAGTTCTTGAAGACGGTGGTGAGGCTGCCCAGACCACCCAGGTCCCGGACCTCGTCGTCGGTGAGGTGACCGCACTCCCCCACGAACGGGCCCAGCGTCGCCACCTTGGGCGGCGTGCGCAACCCCGGAGCGTCCTCGGAATCCTTGGCTCCCCCACACGCCGACAGCAGCAAGGCGAGGACCGACCCCGCGACGATCGCTGACGCCATTCGCATGGCCTGAACTCTACTGGTTTTGCCGGGTCCGGCTCGTCGCCAGGGTTTGCGGTCGTGTTGCTTTGCTGTTCAGAGGTTTCCGCGCGCGTCCTGTTCACGCTCTATCGCCTGGAACAGGGCCTTGAAGTTTCCCTTCCCGAAACCGAGGGAGCCGTGGCGTTCGATCAGCTCGAAGAACACGGTCGGGCGGTCGGTGACGGGCTTGCAGAAGATCTGGAGCAGGTAGCCGTCCTCGTCGCGGTCGACCAGGATGCCGCGGCGCTGGAGTTCGGCGACCGGGACCCGGACGTGGCCGATGCGGGCGCGCAGTTCCGGATCCTCGTAGTAGCTGTCGGGGGTGTCGAGGAATTCGATGCCCTCGCGGCGCAGCACGTCGACCGCGGTGAGGATGTCGCCGGTGGCCAGGGCGATGTGCTGGACGCCGGGGCCGCGATAGAACTCGAGGTACTCGTCGATCTGGGAGCGCTTGCGGCTCGGGGCGGGTTCGTTGAGCGGGAACTTGACCCGGTGATTGCCGTTCGCCACGACCTTGCTCATCAGCGCCGAGTAGTCGGTGGCGATGTCGTCGCCGACGAATTCGGCCATGTTCTCGAATCCCATGACGCGCCGGTAGAACTCGACCCACTGGTCCATCCGCCCGAGTTCCACATTGCCGACCACGTGGTCGATGGCCTGGAAGATGCGCGCCGGCTGCCCGGGGCGCGGGGCGTACCCGGATCGGCGGGGCTGATAGCCCGGCAGGTAGGGGCCGTAGTAGCGGGAGCGGTCGATGAGGCTGTGCCGGGTGTCGCCGTAGGTGGCGATGGCGGCGGAGCGGACGACCCCGTATTCGTCGCCCTCGTCGTGCGGTTCGACCAGGACGGTCGCGCCCTGGGCGCGGGCGCGCCGGATGCAGCGGTCCACGTCCGGCACCTCGAGCGCGATGTCCACCACCCCGTCCCCGTGCCGATCATGGTGCGCGACAAGCGGACTGGCCGGGTCCACCGCGCCCCGCACCACGAAGCGGGCGCCGCCGCTGCGCAGCACGAACGCCTTGTGGTCACGATTGCCGGTCTCGGGCCCGGAGTAGGCCTCCAGCCGCATGCCGAACGCGGACTGCAGGTAGTGCGCGGTCTGGGTGGCATTGCCGACCACCCACACCAGCGCGTCCCAGCCCAGCACGGGGAAGGGGTCCGCGGCGGCGTCGTGGTCGATCAGGCCGACCAGGCGGCGCAGTTCGTCGTCGCCGGGCAGGTCGCCGGACCGCGGGCGCTGGTGTCCTGCGTCGATGCTCATGTGATCAGGAAAAGCCCACCGGTCGCCACTAGGCAATATCGCCGAAATTCACTGAACACTGTGGTGAATCGCACCACCATCCGCTGCCCGGTGCTGGACAATTTGAATAGCAGCGAACTCACGAGCGGAGGCTCCGCTCGACCCCATGAGTGGAGGCTCCGCGATGTCCCGCACGCCCGCCCGGCTGGATGAACTCGACCTGGCCATCCTCACCGCCATGCACGAGTACCAGAAGGCGGGCATCCTGGAACTCTCCCGCCGCACCCGGGTCGCCCGCGCCACCGTGCAGTCCCGCATCGCGCGCATGGAGGAGGCGGGGGTGATCTCCTCCTACGACCCGCAGATCGACGTCACCGCGGCCGGTTTCGACGTGCAGGCCTTCGTCACCCTGGAGATCGCGCAGGGCGCGCTGGACGCGGTCGCCATCGACCTCGAGGCCATTCCGGGGGTGCTCGAGGCCTACGCGACCACCGGTTCCGGGGACGTGCTGTGCCGGATCGGCGCGGACTCGCACGCCGGGTTGCAGGCGGTGCTGCTGAGCATCGACCGGACCAGTTCGGTGGTGCGGTCGCACAGCGTGGTGGTGTTGTCCACGGTGGTCCCCCACCGCACGCTGCCGCTGCTGCGGACGCTCACGCCGACGGGGTCGAGCAAGGCCCCGGCCTACCGAGCCGCGCACTGATCACGGGCGCAGGTCGGCTCCGGGATCGAGGATCTCGACGGCCGGGGTGCGATCCGGCTCCGAGAAGGCCAGCAGGGCACCGGCTTCCGCCTCCACCGCGGCACGGTCCGCGTTGGACCACGCCGCGCGCGGGCTGATCCGCACAGCCGCGGTGTCGCCCTTGGTGAAGACCTTGTAGACGCCGGAGAGGAAGCCGTCGACCAGGATCGGGGAGACCTGGTTGGCGAACGCGCGCAGCGGCGGGGCGTTGCCGTCGGGGACGATGCGGGTGCGGTCCTGGTGGGACAGCAGGGCGTTGTCGTACCAGCCGAGCAGGCGGACGGGGGCGGGGGTGTCCGGGTCGGCCAGGGTGGCGTCGGCGGCGTCGTAGAGGGTGCGGCCGCGGTCGTCGGTGTAGGTGCGGACGCGGTCGCCCAGTTTCGCGACGGCGGCTTTCATGCCGGTCAGCTTGGACCAGGTCTGCATGTCCATGGTGGTGGCCGGGCCGAAGGCGCGCAGGTAGCGGAGGAGCAGTTCTTCCAGGGGGTAGCCGGGGTCGAGGGGTGCGCCGAGCCACGGCTGGACGCGGGACCAGACCGGACGGCTGCTGTCGCCCCAGCGGCCGCGGGGCGGGGTCTGGAGGACGGGCAGTTGGTAGAGCCAGGCCTGGACGATCGCGCCCGGATCGCGGTCGGGATAGCGCGCGGCGGCGTGCTCGCGCAGGGTGGCGGCGGGAGTCGGGTCGTCGCCCAGCACCGATTCGCCGTGGGCGCGAACCTCTTCCGGGTCCAGGCCGACCAGGGCGCCGTAGTTGAAGCCCTTGCGGAACGGGATCTTCTCCAGCTCCGGCTGGATGTGCGGGGCGATGCGCAGCGCGTCCCGCGGGGTGACCAGGTGAATGGTGCCGCGCATCAAGGTGATTCGCACCAGGGAGCGGTCGTCGAGCGCCGCCGATACCGCGGCCGGGTCGAAATCGGTTGCGCGGCTCCACAGGGCGACGAACGGCGGCAGCATGTCCTGCGCCTGCAGGCCAACGAGGTGATCGCACAGTTCGTGCACGCCGAGCGTGGACCGCTCCAGCAGGTGCTGGCGTTCGAGCAAGGTGCGATTCAGAACCCGATTGGACAGCTTCACGTTTCGTGACGCTACGCGACCCGAACCTGTCACGCCCGCACCGGACGACGCCCACGTCAGCGCGCGGGGAACTCGCGTCCACCACGCTGCGGGCCTCGCGTCCACACGGAGGTGAGGCCCTCGTCCTGCACGAGGGTGCCGTCCCCGCTCAGCGCAGGGTGACGACGACCTTGCCGGTGGCGGTGCGCTTGTCCAGCGCGGAGACGGCTTCGGCGGTGTGCGCGAGGGTATAGATCTGCGGCTCCGGCGGGGTGATCTTGCCGTTCGCCAGCAACGGCGCCACCTCCTCCCACTGCTCGCGCAGGTAGCCCGGGTGGGTCATGACCCATTCGCCCCAGGCCGCGCCGATCACCTCGACGTTCTTGAGCAGCAGGCGATTCACCTTCACGGTGGGGATGTCGCCGGCGGTGAAGCCGACCACCAGGACGCGGCCGCCCGAGGCCAGCGAGCGGATGCTGTCGGTGAAGCGGTCGCCGCCCACCGGGTCCAGCACGATGTCGACGCCGCGGCCGCCGGTCAGTTCCTTGACCGCGGCCAGCCAGCCGTCGGTGAGCACCACGTCGGTGGCCCCGTTGGCGCGCGCGACCTCGGCCTTCTCCTCGGTGCTGACCACCGCGATCACCCGGCCCGCGCCCAGCGCCTGCGCCATGCGCAGCGTGGAGGTGCCGATACCGCCCGCCGCGCCGTGCACCAGCACGGTCTCGCCCGGGGCCAGGCGGCCGCGGTTGCGCAGGCAGAAGTGCACGGTCAGGTCGTTGAACAGCACGCCCGCACCGGACTCCAGGGAGACGTTGTCGGGCAGTTTGAAGACCATGTCGTTCGGAGCGATGGCGACCTCGGCGGCGGCATTGCCCAGCAGCGTCAGCGCGATCACCCGATCCCCGGCCTGGACATGCGAGCCCTCGGGAGCCTCACGCACGATGCCGCCGACCTCGCAGCCCACGACATAGGGCAGCGGCGGCTTCATCTGGTACAGCCCGCGAGTCATGAGGACGTCGGGGAAGGCGATCCCGGCGGCGTGCACGTCGATGACGACACCGCCCGGGTAGGCGACCGGCTCCGGGATATCGAGAACCTCGATCACTTCCGGGCCTTCCAGCTTGCTCACCACGGCTGCGCGCATTCGCGAACTCCACCGCCTCTCCGTACCTTCAGCGGGCGGCTGAGCGCCGTCGGCTGTCCTGCATCCGTACTTGCGTCGGGTGCGAACCTGGTTCTGGACGTACCCGGGGAGTTACCCCAAGCGCCACGAAATCAGTCGTCACGTCGCGCATCGCCACCATACATCCGGTGGCTGGAAGCCGTTGGCCACCGCGTACTTCACAAGCCGGTTCGCTCAGCGGTGGGCGTACTCGATCATGGATTCGTTGGCCGCGACCTGACCGTCCTTGGTGATGACCAGGCCGTACGCGGTGATGCGGTACTGGGTGCCGTCCGTCGGGTTGGTGACGGTGAAGCCGCCGTTGCCGTCGGGCACCGGATCGTTGATCTGGATGGTCGCGCCATCACTGATGCGCAGGCCCTTGTAGTAGTAGCGGCCGGCGGCGTTGCGGCATACGACCAGGCGCGAACGCTCCGTACGGCCGATGACCATGGCGGGATCGCTCGAACCGCAACGCGGGCTCGAGTCGAAACCCTGTGCGTCCGAGTTGGATACGTTCGCGCTGAGCGGGACCAGCGTGGTGGTCGGGGCCATCGTCGGCGACGTGTAGGTACCCGCGCTGTTTCCCGCGTGAGTCGTGGTGACGGTGGCGGAGTCCTTGCTGTCACCGGAGTCGTTGCCGGACAACAGTACCCAGGCCAGTACCGACCCCAGCACCAGGACCACGCCGAGCAGGGCGCCCACCACCAGCGGCAGCGAACCGCGGTCCTTGGCCGGCAACGGCAATGGTGCGGAAGGATGTTCGCGCGGCACGGACTGATCGACGAACCCGGGGAGGTACCCGGACTGTCCGGCGACGGTCTGCCGTAGCACCGTCGGATCGACGTTGCCCGGCGCGACCGGAGACGGCTGCCCCGGGACCTGGTCTCCGCGCGAGTAATCCACCGGACCGGCCGAAGGGCCGACCCGAGAGTTGTCCACAGGCATCCCACGGGAGTGATCCACAGGCCCCGCCGGGAACGCGTGTGCGGCACGCGAATTGTCCACAGGCACAGACGGGTGCGGCTGCGGTCCGGACGGATGCCGCACCGGACCGGACGGGTCGGCGCTCCGCACGGGACCGGACCGGTCGGCGCTCCGCGCGGGACCGGACGGGTCGGCGCTCCGCGCGGGGCCGCCGACCGGCGGATTCATCTGGCGTGCGGGATCGGCCGGGCCCGAAGGATTCTCGAGGTAGTGCGGTTCCGAATGCCCGGGCGGGACCGCCGGATTGCCGATGGTCGGCGGAGCGGGCGGCACCGTCGTGCGGGTCGGTTCGCCGTGCGCGGCGCGCATCAGCGCGGCCCGGGCGGCCCGCGCGAGCTGGCCCGCGGTGGCGTAGCGGCGGCCGGGCTCCTTGGCCATGCCGATGGCGACCACCTGGTCCAGGCCGACCGGGACGCCGGTGCGGACGCTGGGGCGCGGCGGCGGGGTCAGCATGTGGGCGCGGATATTGGCCAGATTGCCGGTCACCCGGAAGGGCGGGCCGCCGGTCAGGCATTCGTAGAGCACGCAGGCCAGCGCGTAGATGTCGGCGCTCGGCGAGACCGAGGCATTGTGCTCGAACCGTTCCGGCGCCATGTAGGCGAAGGAGCCGATGGCATTGCCGGTCTGGGTGAGCTGCACGTCGGATTCGGTGTGCGCGATGCCGAAATCCACCAGGTAGGCGAACAAGTCGCCGGTGAGCAGGATGTTGGCGGGTTTGACGTCGCGGTGCACCAGGCCGCTCTCGTGCGCGGAGTCCAGGGCGGCGGCGATCTGCTCCACCACCGCGACCGCGCGCTCGGGCGGCAGCGGGCCCTCCTCGAACAGGTAGGCCTTGAGGTCGCGACCGCGGACCAGCCGCATGTCGATGAACAGGACCCCGTCCACCTCACCCCAGTCGTGCACCGGAATGACGTGGGGTTCCTGGAGTTTGGCGGCGGTGCGGGATTCCCGGCGGAAGCGTTCGACGTAGGTGGGCTGCCGGGCCAGGTCCACATCGAGCAGTTTCACGGCGACCACCCGGTCGCGCACGGTGTCGTAGGCCTCGTAGACCTCGCCCATGCCGCCGACCCCGAGCAGCCGCCGCAGTTCGTACTGCCCGAACCGCGAACCAGCCCTCTCCCCTGCGGCCACCCGCGTCGTCCTCCCTACTGCCGGATGCACTCCGGGAACCCACCGGAGATACACCTGGAAAGGCTACGGGGCGCACGGCCCGGTGTCATTCCTTCGAACAGCGCACCGGCATTCCTTCGACTCGGCGCGAACGGGTACCGCGAGCCCCGTAGAGTCATGTCACCGACTTCGGTCAGCAGGCGCCGCACCCCCGGCGCCGCTGGATAGACATGCGGCACACCGTGCAGCGCGAGGAGCACCAGTGTCACTCGATGAGCCACTCGCCCCGCTTCCCCAGGAGGGCATGGGCTTCGCTTCCGCGTGGCCGGTGCGAGCCGGCGATGTGGACCCGTATCAGCGGCTGCGATTCGACGCCACGGCCCGCTACCTCCAGGACATCGCCTGGGAGGAAATGCAATCCGGCTTCTTCCACCGCACCGATCCGGCCTGGATCGTGCGGCGCACGGTGGTGGACGTGGTCCGGCCCGTGCACTGGCCGGACCGGGTGGAGCTGCGCCGCTGGTGCTCGGCCATGTCGACCCGCTGGACCAATATGCGGGTGCGCATCACCAGCGACAACGGCGGTCTGATCGAGACCGAGGGCTTCTGGATCAATATCAACGAGTTCACCAATATGCCGACCCGGATCAGCGACGAGGGCCTGGCCGAACTCGCCCGCACCACCGATGAGCACCGGCTGCGCTGGCGGCCCTGGCTCACCGACCCCACCCCGCCGGAATCGAATGTGGACCTGCCGTTCCCGGTCCGCGCCACCGATATCGACCAGTACAACCACGTGAACAACGCGGCCTACTGGCAGGCGGTGGAGCAGTACCTGGTGGATTACCCGAAGCTGCTGGCCGGGCCGCATCGCGCCGTCATCGAGTATGTGGCGCCGGTGCTGGCCCGCCAGCATGTGAGCGTGCGCAGCCGGTACGAGCCGGGCGACCGGGCCGGGCATCCCGCCTCGCTGCGGCTGTGGTTCGTGGTGGGCGGGGTGACGACCACCGCGGTGCGGATCGGACCGCTGCCCGGCGCCTGAGCCGGCCCCGGCGGCGGGCGCGTTGCGCAGCTGCGCCGCGGTGTCACAACTGCGAAATCGATTGACCTCCGGCGACATTCCCCGCGCCACGATGCGTTCGCTGAACGTTTGCCTGCGACACTGAGCGGCAGGTCGATCGCCCAGGGGTGGTGATCGGGGACAGGAGATCGTTCGCCATGCGATTCGCTCACATCGCGCTGCTCGTGGCCGCGCCCGCGCTGGTCGTCGGGATGACGGCCTGTGGCAGTTCCCAGGATTCGTCGAAGAACACCACGTCGACCACTGTCGCGGCAAGCAGCACCACCGCGCCGGGCGACACCACCACCGAGCGTCCCGGCCCGACGCACCCGCCGGTGCCCACCACCCAGACCGCCGCCGATGTCGATTGCGGACCGGTTACCGGAGCAAACGGCCAGAGCGCCAACGTGATCGCCTACGCCAGCTCCGGCGGCGTCCCCGGCTGCACCGAAGCCATCACCGTCGCCACCCGCTACGTGCAGGCCACCCGCACCGGCGACGCCGCCCAGGTGGACGGCTGGACCTGCCGGCCCCAGCCCGACGCCGCGGTCCCGCACCTCTGCTTCAAGGAGGGCTTCCTGATCGGCCTGCGCGGCGGCGCGGCCCCCAACCCGCCCGCGCCCCCGACCACCACGCCCCCGCCGACCACCACCAGCGAGGCCCCGATCGCGGACGCCAACTGCGGCACCGTGACCGACGCGGGCGGCGGCACCCGCACCGTCATCGCCGTCGGCACCGCTGCCGGCCGGGTCGGCTGCACCGAGGCCATCAACGTGGCCACCAAGTACGTACGGCAGGTCAGCAACACCGATGTGGCCACCATTGACGGCTGGTCCTGCAACGCCGTCCCCGGCAACCCCGCCGTCCCGTCCATGTGCGCCAAGGATGGCCTGGTCATCAACCTCGGCAACTGAACCCGTACCCACGAAAACGACTGCGGCCCCACCCGATTCGGGTGGGGCCGCAGTGTCATGGCGCGAGGCCACCGATGCTCTGAGAGCGCACCCCTGGTATCCCTCGGGGTTCGGGGGCGGAGCTCCTGGGAGTCCCGAAAGTTGGGTTACCCCTTGGCGGCCTTCAGCAGGTCCTCGACGCTGGTGAACTTCACGCGGGGGCGACCGGCGGCCTTGCCCGCGGTCTTCTCGGCGGCGTCGATGGCCTTCCAGCCCTCGCGGCCGATCTGGTCGGGCTGACGCTCGGCGAGCAGCGCGTCCAGAGCGGCTCGGTCGCCCTGCGGGGCGGCCAGCTTGCCGTTGGTGTAGTCCTCGATGATCTGATCGACGGTCTCGGTCGAGTCGACCCGGTTGGAGCCGATGACGCCGCGCGGGCCGCGCTTGATCCAGCCGGAGACATACACGCCCTGAACGGGATTGCCGTCGGCCAGGACTCGGCCCTTGTCGTTCGGGATGACGCCGTTGGACTCGTCGAACGGCACGTCCGCGACCGGCTCGCCCCTGTAGCCGATGGAGCGCAGCACCAGCGACGCCTCCAGGCTGCCGGTGCGGTCCGAGGCGCGGGCCACGGTGCGGCCGTTCTCCTCGACCAGCTCGTTGTGCACGTACTCCACGCCCTCGGCCTTGCCCTCACCGGTGACGGCGGTGGGCGAGACCAGGTAGCGGAACACGATGCGCTTGTTGTCCGGGTTGCGGGCACCGGCGGCGTATTCCTGGGCGAGGGTGTACTTGAGCTGCAGCGAGGGCTCGACCTCGGGGCTGTCCAGCTCGGCCTGCGAGGCCGGGTCCAGGACCAGGTCCTCGGGGTCGACGATGATGTCGACGCCCTTCAGGTGCGCCAGCGCCAGGAACTCCGGCGAGGTGTAGGCGGCCTGCAGCGGGCCACGGCGGCCCAGCACCACGACCTCCTTGATGTTGCTGCGGCGCAGCGCATCCACGGCGTGGTCGGCGATGTCGGTCTTGGCCAGCTCGTCGGGATTCACGGTCAGCACGCGGGCCACGTCGAGCGCCACGTTGCCGTTGCCGACGATGACGGCGCGTTCGCCGGACAGGTCGAACTCGCGGTCGGCGAAGTCCGGGTGGCCGTTGTACCAGGCCACGAACTCGGTGGCGGAGTGGCTGCCGGGCAGGTCCTCACCGGGGACGCCGAGGCGGCGGTCGGTGGCCGCGCCCACGGCGTAGATCACCGCGTGGTGGTGGCCGAGCAGCTCCTCGTGCGAGATGTGCTTGCCGACCTCCACGTTCAGCCGGTACTGCAGCGCCTCGCGCCGGAAGGCCGACTCGAACAGGTTGGCCACCGACTTGGTGCCCGGGTGGTCCGGCGCGACGCCCGCGCGCACCAGGCCGTACGGCGTGGGCAGCCGGTCGAACAGCTCCACCTCGACGTCGGCGCGGCGCAGTAGCTCCTCGGCGGCGTAGCAGGCCGCGGGGCCGGCGCCCACGATGGCGACGCGCAGCGTGCCCAGCTCCTTGGGCGCGCGGGTCGGGGCGACCAGCGGCTCGAAGTTGGACTCCAGCGGGTGGCGCTGGAAGTAGGCGGCGTTGATATCGCGGAACCGCCCCAGCGAGGCGAGCAGATCGTCCTCGGAGAAGATCGCGTCGACCGGGCAGGCGTCGACGCAGGCGCCGCAGTCGATGCAGGTATCCGGGTCGATGTAGAGCTGCTCCGTCGTCGCGAACTCGCGTTGCTCGGGCGTGGGACGAATGCAATCGACCGGACACTCGGGTACGCAGCTGGCGTCGTTGCAACAACGCTGCGTGATCACATAGGCCATATCTCGCAGATCCTCGAAACTGTCGCGTGGTGCTACTCCGCTCGGGGTTCGAGCAGGGTCGGTAGAACACGTTCTAATATAGGCGGCATTCCAACGGGTGTCGGCACAGCTGTGTGCCGCCAACCACCAGTGTGCCTCGAGTGTGAGCAGTGTCTCGCGGCGGCACCTGGCACGCACCGCTGTGAGTCCGGTCTCCGGGCTCCGCTCGAGGACACCTACCGTAGTGCGTATGGTGCGGACTCTCATCCTGATGCGGCACGGCAAGTCCGGATACCCCGAGGGCGTGGCCGACCACGACCGCCCCCTGGCCCCGCGCGGGCGGCGCGAGGCGGCGCTGGCGGGCGAGTGGCTGCGCGCCACCCAGCCGGAGATCGACGCCGTGCTGTGCTCGACCGCGACCCGGACCCGGGAGACGCTGGCGGCCACCGAGGTCACCGCGCCGGTGTCCTACGAGACGTCGATCTACGAGGCGTCCCCGCACACCCTGATCGAACTGGTGCAGCTCACCGATCCGGGCGTGGAGACCCTGCTGCTGGTCGGCCACTCCCCCGGAATGCCCTGGACCGCATGGGAATTGGCAGCCAACCGGAACTCCGGTCCGGCCGGGGAGATGAGCGAGAAGTTCCCCACCTCGGCGCTGGCCGTGCTCGAATTCGACCGGCCGTGGGCAGACGCCGACCCGGGCACGGGTGAGCTGGTGCGTTTCCACGTGCCGCGTTAGCCGCCCGGGCCGGGTGGGCTCGGGCTCAGCCGAATAGCTTGCCCTTCCACACCACGACTCCCGCCATGATCAGCAGGAGCAGCAGCGCCCAGCCGAAACCCGCGAGCGCCCACACGACACCGAGCACCGCCACCACCGGCAGGACGGCGATGGCCGTGATCACCGGCTGTTCCTTGGCCGTCTCCAGAGCCGATCGCGCTCTGATCCGATCCATGTCTTTTCCAGGCATGCCCCCAGGGTAGGCCCGGAATCGGCCGATTCGCCGACCGTTCGAATCTTCGCGCGCCCAGCCCTTGCTTGGAGTGCACTCCAACCCAGTAGCGTCGATACCGGGGTTCGGCACAGGAGGGCGAGACCGATGAACGCAGCACCGGCGGCGAGCGACACCGTGGACTTCGAGCGACCGCGGTATTCGATCGGCGAAGCCTCCGAGCACAGCGGGCTCACCCGCGACACGCTGCGCTGGTACGAGCGCATCGGGCTGATGGACTACGTGGATCGCGACCATTCCGGTCAGCGCCGCTTCAGCGACCGCGACCTGCAGTGGCTCGCGTTCATCGGCAAGCTGCGCAGCACCGGCATGTCGGTGGCCGACATGGTCCGCTACGCCGAGCTGGTGCGCGAGGGCGACCACACCTTCCCGGAGCGCCTCGCCATGTTCCGCCGGACCCGCGAGGAGGTGCTGGCGCAGATCGAGGAACTCCGATCGACGCTGGTGGTCCTCGACCGCAAGATCGCGCTCTATCAGAGCGGCCCGGTCTGCGCACCACCGCCGGTCCGGGCGAAGAGCAGTGCAAACCAAGGGGATTGAGAGATGACCAGCACAACGGCGCTGCCCACCACCGCGCTCGGGACCACCCGGGTCGGCGCGCAGGGCTACGGGGCCATGGGGATCAGCGAGTTCTACGGCCCGACCGACGCCGCCGAGGCCCGGGCCACGCTGGAGCGGGCCCTCGAACTGGGCGTGACGCTGTTCGACACCGCCGACATGTACGGCAGCGGCCACAATGAGGAGTTCGTCGGCGAGTTCGTGCGCGCACACCGCGAGACCGTGGTGCTGGCAACGAAATTCGGCCTGGAGCGCCGCGCGGACGACCCCGGCTTCCGGGGTATCAACAACTCGCCGGAGTACATCCGCGCGGCCGTGGACGCCAGCCTGGGGCGGCTCGGCATCGACGTGATCGACCTGTACTACATGCACCGCAAGCAGGACGGCGTCCCGATCGAGGAGACCGTCGGCGTGATGGCGGAACTCGTGGCGGCGGGCAAGGTGCGGCAGCTGGGGCTGTCCGAGGTGACCGGCGCGGAGCTGCGCGCCGCGCACGGCGTGCACCCGATCGCGGCGGTGCAATCGGAGTGGTCGCTGTTCTCGCGGGACGTGGAGCGGACCGTGGTGCCCGCGGCGGCCGAACTCGGCATCTCGTTCGTGCCGTATTCGCCGCTGGGACGGGGCTTCCTGTCGGGCGCCCTGCCCGCCACCGGCGAGCTGGCGGAAGGGGATTTCCGGCGGCGGCACCCGCGCTTCTCCGGTGCGAACGCGGTGAGCAACGCCGAATTGCTGACCCCGCTGCGGGTGATCGCCGCGGCCCGCGGTCTCACGCCCGCACAGGTGGCGCTGGCCTGGGTGCACGCCCGGGCGCAGGTCCACCAGCTGCCGGTGGTGCCGATTCCGGGCACGCGCAGCCGCGCCCGGATCGCCGAGAACGTCGCGGCCGCGACGGTGACGCTGACCGCGGCCGAACTCGCGGAGCTCGACGCGATCGCGGATCGGGTGGCCGGAAATCGCTACGCGGACATGAGCTTCGCCTCGGCCGGCCGCGAATAGTCCCGCCACGCAAACGAACCAGGGCCCCTCGCGCATACGCGAGGGGCCCTGGTCGTTCCGGACCAGCCGATCCGGTCAGCCCACGAGGCGGATGGTGTGGCCGGTGTGCTCGGCCTTCGCCCGCAGGTAGCGGAGGTTGCCGGGGTTGGCGTGGACACCGGTCGGGACGGTGTCGCGCACGGTGACGCCGAGGGCGGTGAGCTGCCGCACCTTGTCCGGGTTGTTGGTGAGCAGGTCCAGCTCGCCGACGCCGAGCGCGGTCAGCATCTGGGCGGCAGCGGTGTAGTCGCGGGCGTCCTCGTCGAAGCCGAGGGCGGTGTTGGCCTGGTAGGTGTCGAGGCCGTCGTCCTGCAGGGCGTAGGCGTCGAGTTTGTTGTAGAGGCCGATGTCGCGGCCCTCTTGGCGCAGGTAGAGCAGGACGCCGCCGGTCTCGGCGATGCGTTCCACGGATTCGCGCAGCTGCGGCCCGCAGTCGCAGCGGGCGGAGCCGAAGACGTCGCCGGTGAGGCATTCCGAGTGCAGCCGCACCAGCGGCGTGGCGGCGTCGAGGTCGGGTTCGCCGAGGATGAGGGCGACGTGCTCGCGGCCGTCCTCGAGACCGTCGAAGGTGACCGCCTGCGCGGTGGTCGAGTAGCCGTCGGCGAAGGCCAGCGGGATCCGCACCCGGGTGCGGACGCCGGCGAGGCTGCTGCTCATTGATTGCTCCAGAGACCGAGGACCGTGTCGTCGATTGGTGAACGACGGATGCGGGCCGGTTATTTCACGGCGGTCCGGAATGACCATTTTTCAGACGAGAAGGCACGGTTCACCTTCTCGGCTTACGATGCAGCCACTATGCAGTCACCTGTTACACATGACCGAGTGTGGATCGACAAGCAGTCGCCCGAGATCTTCCACGCGCTCAACGGTGTCGCGCTCGCGGTGCGGAACGCCGCCGCGGCAGCCGATCTGGACCGGGCCGTCATGGAATTGGTGAACGTGCGGGTGTCCCAGCTCACCGGTTGCCCGTTCTGCCTCGACCTGCACACCCGCGCGGCCCGCGAGGCCGGCGTCACGCAACAGCAATTGGATGTGCTCCCCGGCTGGCGACGCAGTCCGTATCTGTTCACGGAACTGCAGCAGGCGGCGCTCTCGGTGGCCGAGACCGTCACTTCGTTGCCGGATGAGGAAAGCATGGGGCGTGAGTATGCTGCTGCGCGGCAACATTTGTCGGATGACCAGATGTCCGTTCTCATCTGGGCTGCCACCACTATCGGCGCGTTCAATCGAGCGTCGATTGTGAGCAAACATCCGGTGCGGGTGCGGAAGGAGAACTGAACAATGAGCGAACAGGCCGTGGCGGCTACAGTCGTTCGTAATGACGCGCAACACCGGTACGAGGTGTGGTACGGGAATTCGCTCGCCGGATTCAGCGAGTACCGCGAGCGCGACGACAACGACACCACCTTCATTCACACCGAGGTGGATCAGGAATTCAGCGGCAAGGGCCTGGCGAATCTGCTCGCGCAGGAGGCGATCAAGGATGTGATCGCCCGTGGCCGCACCATCGTGGCGCGCTGCCCGTTCATCAAGGGCTGGCTGGACAAGCATCCGGAGTTCGACGAATACGTGGTAGGCAAGGGCATCAAGCGGGATCGGTGAGCCGCGTCGAACGGAAAAGCTGAGCTAGGGAGGTGCGGGTGTGAGTGATCTGGAGCCGCGGCCGGAGGAGTCGCTGTGCGAGTCGTCGGGCCGTCCGGGACCGCGGGCGGAGTTCTTCCCGGCCCGGGAGGTGCCGCTCGGCGGCGTCCGCGGGGTGACCGTGTTCCGGTCGCTGCCGCAGCGGGATCTGCCGACGGTCGGCGCGTGGTGCTTCCTGGACCACTTCGACGGCGCGTCGGAGGCCAACCCCGAGGGCCACGACATCGACCCGCACCCGCACATCGGATTGCAAACCGTCACTTGGCCGCTGGACGGGCGGATCCGGCACCGCGACAGTGTGGGCTCGGATGTGGAGATCGCGCCCGGCCAGCTCAACATCATGACCTCGGGCCACGGCATCGCGCACTCGGAATACCGGGTGCCGGGCCATGTCTCGGGGCACGGACTACAGCTGTGGGTGGCGCTCCCGGGTGAATCCCGGGATATCGCACCGCATTTCGAGCAGCATCGGGAACTGCCCGCCTTCCGGGCGCCGTCGATCGAGGGCACGGTCCTGATCGGCACGCTGGACGGGGTCACCTCCCCGGCCACCGCGTACACCCCGATCGTCGGCGCGGACCTGCGCGTCGCGGCCGGAGCCGACACCGCGCTGCCGCTGAACCCGGCGTTCGAGCACGCGGTGCTGGTGATCGCGGGAGCGCTGAGCCTCGACGGCACGGTGGTCGAGCCGGGCAGCCTGTTCTACCTGGGCAGCGACCGGGACGCGATCCGCGTGCACGACACCGCGGGCGCGCACATACTGCTGCTCGGCGGTGAACCGTTCGGCGAGGACCTGGTCATGTGGTGGAACTTCGTGGCCCGCAGTCACGAGGAGATCGAGCAGGCCCGCAACGACTGGGAGAAGCAGGATGTCGGCCGGTTCGCCGAGATCGCGGGCCACACGCCCGAACAGCGGATTCCCGCTCCCCCGCTGCCGGGACTGCATCTCAAACCCCGCAAGCGGCGCTGCGGCGTCCCCCACGAGTAGGAATCAGCTGCCGGTCATCGACTGGGTTCCGATGACCCGCAACAGATCCAGCTTGTCCTGGGTGTCGGTACCCGGCGCGGGGTAGTAGATCAGCACGTGCCGGGTGGCGCTGGGGGTGAGTAGCGGCTCGCAGATCAGTTCCAGCACACCGACTTCCGGGTGGATCATGCGTTTGACGAGCCCGGTGCCGGTGCCGACCTCGTGTTCGTGCCACAGCCGCTCGAATTCCGGGCTGGCGGCGCGCAGCCGGGCCACCAATTCGGTCACGTCGGCGTCGCCCGCGCGGCGGGCGGAGACCGCGCGCAGGTCGGCGACGTGCTTGTGGCTCATGACTTCCCAGTCCTCCGGCGGGAAGATGGCGCGTGAGCCCGGCTCGGTGAACCAGCGCCACGGAATGCAGCGGTCCAGGCCGCGCCGCCGCGAGTAATCCCCGGACAGCAGGGTGTGCATGCGGTTCTGCACCAGCACCTCGCCCAGGTCGGAGATGACCACGGCCGGGGTGTCGTCCAGTTTTGACAGCACGTGCAGGATGCCGGGCCCCACGTGGCTGTCGCCGCCGCGGGCCGGGGCCTGATGTCCGGACAGATGGAAGAGGTGGTCGCGTTCGCTGTCGGTCAGTCGCAGCGCCCGCGCCAGCGCGGCCAGCACCTGCACCGAGGGCCGCGGCCCGCGCCCCTGCTCGAGGCGGGTGTAGTAGTCGGTCGACATGCCCGCGAGCAGGGCCACCTCGTCGCGGCGCAGACCGGGCGTGCGGCGGCGGGCGCCCGGCGGCAATCCCACGGTCTGCGGTTGCAGCTGCTCACGGCGTCGGCGCAGGAAGTCGGCCAGCTCGGTTCGATCCACCTCACCACTGTCCCCCGTCCCCGGCCCGGTAACCAGGTATCGGCAGTCCCAGCCTGGGCGCGCGGATTCATCCACAGCCGTCCACAGCCCGGCCCGGTAACCAGGGATCGCCGATCCCTGGATCAGCGCTCCTCTCCCGCGCTCCCGGGATCGGGCGCAGTGTTGTTCCCATGACCACGAACCTCAGCACCGTCCAGCTCGGCAAGACCGGGCCCGCCGTCTCCCGTATCGCCCTGGGCGCCATGGGGATGTCGGGCATGTACGGGGCGGCCGACGACGCCGTCTCGATCGCCACCGTGCACGCGGCCCTCGATTCCGGCGCGAACCTCATCGACACCGGCGACTTCTACGGCATGGGCCACAACGAACTGCTCATCCGGCGGGCGCTGGCCGACCGCAAGCGGGAGGACGTCCTGCTCAGCGTGAAATACGGGGCGCTGCGCGGCCCGGACAACAGCTTCGGCGGCGTCGACACCCGGCCGGCGGCCACCAAGAACTTCCTGGCCTACTCGCTGCGGCGCCTCGGCACCGACTACGTCGACATCTACCGGCCCGCGCGGCTGGACCCGAATGTCCCGATCGAGGAGACCATCGGCGGGCTGGCCGAGCTGGTCCAGGCCGGGTACATCCGCCACATCGGCCTGTCCGAGGTGGGCGCGGAGACGCTGCGCCGGGCCGCGGCCGTGCATCCGATCGCGGATCTGCAGATCGAGTACTCGCTGATCTCGCGCGGCATCGAGGCCGAGATCCTGCCCGTCGCACGGGAACTCGGGATCGGCATCACGGCGTACGGGGTGCTCTCGCGCGGCCTGCTCAGCGATTCGGTGCGGGCCGGGCAAGCGCGGGGAGGCGGAGCGCAGTTCGCGCCCAGCGACTTCCGCGCCCACAGCCCGCGCTTCCAGGGCGAGAACCTCGACGCCAACCTGCTGCTGGTGGACGCGCTGGGCAAGATCGCGGCCGAGCGCGAGGTGAGCGTGGCCCAGCTGGCCATCGCGTGGGCGCTGTCGCGCGGCGCCGACATCGTGCCGCTGATCGGCGCGCGGAAGCCGGAGCGCTGGGCCGAAGCCGTTGCGGCGGTGGATATCCGGCTGTCCGAGGACGAGCTGGCCACCATCGAGGCCGCGGTGCCCGCCGACCGGGTGGCGGGCGGGCGCTACGCCCCGGCACAGATGGCCATGCTCGACAGCGAGCGCTGAGACTATGTGCGGCGCGGCCGGATGACGGCGGTGAACGCGGCGCGGGCCACGGGCTTGCCGGTGATATCGGCGATGATCACCGGCACCTCCAGCTCGATCTCGGTGCGGGACTCGATGTTCGCGCGGGTCTCGGCGATGGTCTCGGGCGTCAGTTCGGCGGTGCCGGTGAACGGGCCCTCCTGGCCCTTGGCGCGGGCCAGGTATTCGATGCGGCCGTCGCGGGCCACGATGAAGGTGTCGCCGAGCAGGTCCACGATGCCGGAGATGGACGCGCCCATGGCGGCGGTCTCGGCCAGGCCGAACAGCAGAGCCGCGTGGATGTCGCCATTGTGGTTGAAGTGCTCGGGGCGCGCGGCCATGCTGACCACGCTGCGGCCCGGGCCGTATTCGACGCTCTCGATGCCCGTGAACTGGATGAAGCCGAGCTTCTTGAAGCCCGCCATCACCATGTCGCCCATGGTCGCATTCGCGCTGTCCATCGCGTCTCCCGCCGATCAGAATTGAAACCTGTTCCAATTTCATACCGGGCGGGCAGCGCCTTTGTCCACGGCGGTCCGCGACCGAGGCCCGGCAGTTTCCTGCCGGATCAGCCCACGACTCCCTGAAGAATCAGCCCACCACCCGGCCCGCCAGACCCAGCGCCTCCGCGGTCCGGGCCATGGTCTGCCGGGCCAGCCGCGCGTCATCGGCCAGACTGTGGCCCAGCGTCGGCATCAACTCCCGCAGCCGCGGCTCCCAGATCCGGGCGTAGCGCGGGAAGCAGCGCTGCAGCACCTCGAGCAGCACCACCGGCGCCGTCGACGCGCCCGGGCTCGCCCCCAGCACCGCGGCGATCGACCCGTCCTGTGCGGCCACCACCTCGGTGCCGAACTCGAGCACCCCGCCGCGTTCGGCGTCCGGCTTCACCAGCTGGGCGCGCTGCCCGGCGGTGATCAGCGACCAGTCCTCGGCGCGCGCCTCGGGCACGAACTCGCGCAGTGCGGCCAATTTCTTCTTCCGGGTCGAGGCCAGCTGCCCGGCCAGCAACCGCAGCAACTCGGTATTCGCCTTCAACATGGCCGCGATGGACCCGGCATTGCCCGCCCGCAGCGAGGCGGGAGCGTCGAGCAGCGAACCCTGTTTCAGGAAGCGGGGATTCGCGCCCGCGTACGGCCCGAACAGCAGGGCGCGTTCCCCGTTCACGATGCGAGTGTCCAAGTGCGGCATGGCGATCGACGGCGCTCCCGACAGCGCCTTCCCGTACACCTTGGCGTCGTGCCCGGCCGCCACCTCGGGATTGTCGCAGCGCAGGAACCGGCCGCTGACCGGCAGCAGCCCGTAGCCGTCCGCCTCGGGAATCCCGGCCTTCTGCAGGATCTTCAACGCCCACCCGCCCGCGCCCGCGAAGACGAAGCGGGCGTCGGCCTTCCGGGTGAGCCGGTCGTTGTCGGTGCGCCAGTCCACCCGCAGCTGCCAGGTGCCGTCATTGTTGCGGCGCAGTCCGCGCACCTCGCAATTGCGGTGGATCTCCACGTCCTGCCAGCGCAGCCAATGGAACAGCTGACGGGTCAGCTCACCGAAATCGACATCACTGCCGGTGATATCGCGGGTGGCGGCGATCGGCTCGCCGTGGTCACGGCCGGCGGTGAGCAGCGGGGCCCATTCGCCGATCACCGCGGGATCGTCACTGAACTTCATATTCGCGAAAAGGTGATGCGCGGACATGGTTTCGTGGCGGCGGCGCAGGAAATCCACCTCGGTCTTGCCGCGCGCCAGCGTCATATGCGGGACCGGATTGATGAAGGTCTCCGGATTGCGCAGAATCCCCGAGCCCACCAGCGACGCCCACAATTGCCGGGTCAGCTGGAACTGTTCATTCAGCGCGAGCGCCGGCTCGATATCGATGGAGCCATCGGGATTCTCACCGGTGTAATCGAGTTCGCACAGGCCCGCGTGCCCGGTGCCCGAATTGTTCCAGGCCGCCGACGCCTCGGCGCCGACCTCCGGCAATCGCTCGTAGACCCCGATGGTCCAGCTGGGTTCCAGATGCTTGATCAGCACCGCGAGCGTCGCGCTCATGATGCCGCCGCCGATCAGCACGACGTCGTAGGGACGTAGCGGCAGTTGTGTTCTCATCGTCATTACCTGGAACCCCGATTGAATTCGTACAGCGGGCGTGCCGGCGCCAACGACCGGCCCGCCAGGGCGGCCTCGAGAACACTAATGCCGAAGCGCTCTCAGCGCACGCGGAGGGCGGGGAACACTCAATTCGCGGACTTGCGGGCCCGGTACGCGGCGACCGCGTTGCGATTGGTGCAGGCCGTCGAACAGTAACGACGGGAACGGTTGCGGGACAGGTCCAGCACGATGCCCGCGCAGGAGTCGTCGGCGCAGATCGACAGGCGGGAGAGCTCGTCGGCGCGGATCAGGTCGATCATCGCCATGGCCGTCTCCACGGCGATCCGGACCTGCAGCGGAGCCTGGGGCGGGACCGCGTGGATGTGGTAGTCGAGGCCGTCGTGGCGGACCAGTTCGGGGACCGCGCGATGCTCGGCGAGGATGGCGTTCACCATAGCGACGGCGGTGTCGCGGTCGGCGGTGAGCAGGCGGCGCAGCGGCGCGCGCTGGGCGCGAACCGCCGCGAGTTCGGCGGCGGTCCCGGCATGCGCCCCGGTGTAGCGGTGCTTCTCGAAGAAGGCGTCCAGCTGGGCGATCTCGGTCAGGGTGTCCGGCTCCTCGGCCGAGTTCACCAGCTCGACCGCCGCGGCCATGGAGGCCACCGTGTCATCAGCGAAAAGCACATTGACAGATTACACACGTGACCTTTAGCGTCATTTGTCATGGCGACTTTGACTCATGACAGGACGGTGGTGTCGCACCGGATCCGCTCCGGGCTGATCTGCGCCGCCCTGTCGGCCGCCGCGTTCGGGCTCTCCGGGCCGCTGGCCCGCGGACTCATCGACGCGGGCTGGAGCCCCGCCGCCGTCGTCATCGTCCGCGTCCTCCTCGGCGCGGTCGTGCTGCTGCCCGCCGCCGTCGTGCGATTGCGCGGCGACTGGGACCTGCTGCGGCGCAATATCTCCCTGCTCGCGGGATACGGGCTGCTCGCCGTCGCCACCGCGCAGCTGTCGTATTTCAATGCCGTCGCCCACATGGATGTCGGGGTCGCGCTGCTCATCGAATACACCGCGCCGATCGCCGTGGTGGTCTGGTTGTGGCTGCGCCACAGTCAGAAGCCCAATCGCGCAACCGTTCTCGGCGCGATCATCGGGGTGACCGGGCTGGTGCTGGTGCTCGATCTGCGATCGGGCACCAGCACCAGCTGGGTCGGCATCGCGTGGGCCCTGGGCGCGATGGTCGGCGCGGCCGCCTATTTCATCCTGAGCGCGCACGCCGGGGACGCGGTGCCCGGCACCGTGCTGGCCACCAGCGGACTGCTGGTCGGCGGACTCGGCATCCTGGCGGCGGGCCTGCTCGGCGTCGTCCCGCTGCACGCCACCACCACTCCCGTTGCCTTCCAGGGGTTCACCGTGGACTGGTGGGCGCCGCTGCTCGCGCTCGGCGTGATCACGGCCGCCATCTCCTATGTCACCGGTATCGCCGCCACCCGGCTGCTCGGGTCACGCCTGGCGTCCTTCGCGGCGCTCGCCGAGGTCCTGGCCGCCATCCTGTTCTCCTGGACGCTCCTGGGCCAGACGCCCGCGCCGATCCAATTGTTCGGCGGCGCTTTGATTCTCATCGGCGTCGTGGTCGTGCGACTCGGGGAACCCGACGACACGAATGCGCCATAACGCTTCACATCTCGAGTTGATAACGGTAGTTTGTCGCAAAGGTCGGGAAACCTATCGCAAACTCGAGGACCAGCCACCATGGGTATGACCAAATACGTTGCGCCTGCCTTGCTTTGCTTGACCGCGACCACCGTCGCCGGCACGGCCACCGCCGCGCCCGAGCAGGCCCCCGCGCAACCCGCCCTGCAGATCAAGGGCACCGATCACAGCATCGGCTACGACGTCGCGCTCTCCTCGGACCACCGCTCCGCGGTCAGCACCCTGCAGGCCGGGCAGTTCCTCGCCACCTGGGACGGCGAGGCCGTCATCGTCACCGACGACAAGGGCACCTTGGTCTCCACCGTGCCCCTGAAGTACGACATCGATGGCAAGACAGCGGAATTCACCCCGGTCATCGACCAGAGCAACCGCCGCCTCACCCTCACCCCGGTCGCCGCGTCCGACACCGAGCTGCGCGCTGTCGACGCCCAGCAGCACTTCTTCGACGTGGTCCAGGCCAATATGCCCGCGGTCGCCACCGGCGCGGCGATCGGCGCCACCATCGGCTTCATCGCGGGCTTCCCGCTCGGCCTGTTCGTCCTGGACTTCATCACCGCCCCGCTGCTCGCGGTGGTCGGCGGCGTGGTCGGCGGGGCCATCGGCCTGCAGATGTCCGGCGGCCACGAGGCCTCCGAGGCCGCGCTCGCCTACGTCGACACCCTGGCTCCCGGCGCGTCGAACATCTTCCGGCCCGCCTTCGCCGCTATCCCGACTCCCCCGCCCGCCAACTGACGCCTCCCCCACCGGGATTCACGCCAGGAAGCTGACCGACTCCACCGGCATGCTGTTGTTCCAGTGGTACCACCACACGTTCATCTCGTGTGCGAGGTCGAAACGGAAGGTGTGCCCGTTGCCGGGGCCGTCCACGATCGTCCACAGGCCGTTGGGCTGGCCGATCACCTGACTGACGCTGCCGTCGGTCCAGTCGAATCGGCCCAGCGACGGCGAATCGAGGGCATTGAACGGCAATTCGGCGGTGAAGTGGCCGGATTCGATACCGGGCAGCAGCGGACTAGCGCAGGCCCAGACGTCCGCCTCCCGGTGGACGCTCTGGCCTACGCTGCCGGTCCCCGGAATCAGCGCGCCGGTGAGGACGCCGCCGTGGCGGCAGCCGCCCAGTGCGCCACCGGGATCGGCGGCGGCGAGCGGTAGCGACAGTGAGAGCGGCAAGGACAGCGACAGGGCCGCTCCACAGCAGACGGCCGAAACGAGAGCACTACGAGCGAACACGTCAGCTCCTCCCCTGCAACGGGGGCCGGTTACTTCGTCGCAAACAGCATAGACCCGCGCACCGCGCTCGAGCGGGAAAAGAGTTCGGCCCCCGCTCCGACAGGGAGCGGGGGCCGAATCCTATTGCCTGGCTACACGCTTAGCGGTAATCGCTGAAGCCGTAGTCGTCCAGCGGAACCGCGGCACCGGTGGAGGTGCCGAAGCCGTCCGGGCTGTAGTAGCTGTCGTCGTAGGACGGGACAGCGTACGCCGCCTGGCGGGCCTCTTCGGTCGGCTGCACCTGGATGTTGCGGTAGCGGTTGATACCGGTACCGGCCGGGATCAGCTTACCGATGATCACGTTCTCCTTCAGGCCGATCAGCTTGTCGGAGCGGCAGTTGATCGCGGCGTCCGTGAGCACGCGGGTGGTCTCCTGGAAGGAGGCCGCCGACAGCCACGAATCGGTCGCGAGCGACGCCTTGGTGATACCCATGAGCACCGGACGACCCGAGGCGGGCTCGCCACCCTCCGCGACCACGCGGCGGTTGGCGGACTCGAACTCGGCGCGCTCCACCAGCGAACCCGGGAGGAACTCGGTCGCACCCGAATCGATGATGGTGACGCGGCGCAGCATCTGGCGGACGATCACCTCGATGTGCTTGTCGTGGATGGACACACCCTGCGAGCGGTACACCTCCTGGACCTCGTGGACCAGGTGGACCTGCACCTGACGCGGGCCCATCACGCGCAGCACCTCGTGCGGATCTGCCGAGCCCTCGAGCAGCTGCTGACCGACCTCGACGTGGTCACCGTCGGCCAGGAGACGCTCGGAGCCGTCCTCGTGCTTGAACACCCGCAGACGCTGACGCTTCGACAGCTTGTCGTACAGGACCTCGTCCGACCCGTCGTCCGGGATGATCGTGATCTTGTAGAAGCGGTCGTCGTCCTCGAGCCGCACGCGACCCGACACCTCGGCGATGGGGGCCTTGCCCTTGGGCACACGAGCCTCGAAGAGCTCCTGCACGCGGGGCAGACCACCCGTGATGTCGTCACCCGCGACACCACCCTGGTGGAAGGTACGCATGGTCAGCTGGGTACCGGGCTCACCGATGGACTGGGCGGCGACGATACCGACGGCCTCACCGATGTCCACCAGCTTGCCGGTCGCCATCGAGCGGCCGTAGCAGGTGGCGCAGACGCCGGTGCCGGTGGTGCAGGTCAGCACGGAGCGGACCTTCACCTCGGTGATGCCGGCCTCGAGCAGCGCCTCCAGGGCGGGGTCGCCCAGGTCGTGGCCCTTCTCGACGACGACATTGCCGTTGGCGTCGATCGCGTCGGTCGCCAGGGTGCGAGCGTAGGTGCTGGTCTCGACGTGCGCGTCACGGATGACGGAGCCGTCGGCCTGCTTCTCCGCGATCGGCACCACGATGCCGCGCTCGGTGCCACAGTCGGTCTCGCGCACGATGACGTCCTGCGACACGTCCACCAGACGACGGGTCAGGTAACCCGAGTCGGCGGTACGAAGCGCGGTGTCGGCCAGACCCTTTCGCGCACCGTGGGTGTTGATGAAGTACTCCAGAACCGTCAGACCCTCACGGAAGGAGGACTTGATCGGCTGCGGGATGAACTCACCCTTCGGGTTGGTCACCAGACCCTTCATGCCCGCGAGGGTACGAGTCTGGGTGAAGTTACCCGTGGCGCCCGAGTCGACGATCGTGATGATCGGGTTGTCGGCCGGGTAGTGCGCACGCAGCGCCTTACCGACCTCTTCGGTCGCTTCCTGCCAGATCTTGACCAGGGCGTTGTTGCGCTCCTGGTGGTCGAGAGCACCACGCTGGTACTTCTTCTCGATCTGGTCGGCCTGCGCGTCGTAGCGCGCCATGATCTCCGCCTTCTCCGGCGGAACGAGCACGTCCGACATGGAGACGGTGACACCCGAACGCGTGGCCCAGTAGAAGCCGGCGTCCTTGAGCTTGTCGACGGTCTGCGCGACCACGATCATCGGGTAGCGCTCGGCGAGATCGTTGATGATCGCCGCCTGACGCTTCTTCGGCATCGGCTCGTCGATGAACGCGTAGTCCGCCGGGAGCAGATCGTTGAAGAGCACGCGACCCAGGGTGGTCTTGCAGGTCCACGCGTCGCCACGCTGCCAGCCGTCCGGGAACAGCTCGGCCTCGACATCCTTCGGCGGACGCTGATCGGTCAGGCGGACCTTGATCAGCGAACGCACGGTCAGGTCGCCGCGGTCCACGGCCATCTGCGCCTCGGCGGGCGAGGAGTAGACGCCGAACTCGGCCTCGTCCTTGGTGGCGGCCCGGTACTCGCCGACCGCGCCCTCTTCCAGACGGGTCAGGTAGAACAGGCCGGTCACCATGTCCAGACGCGGCATGGCGAGCGGACGACCCGAGGCCGGCGACAGGATGTTGTTCGAGGACAGCATCAGGATGCGGGCCTCGGCCTGCGCCTCCGCGGACAGCGGGAGGTGCACGGCCATCTGGTCACCGTCGAAGTCGGCGTTGAACGCCTCACACACGAGCGGGTGCAGCTGGATGGCCTTACCTTCGACCAGCAGCGGCTCGAAGGCCTGGATACCCAGGCGGTGCAGGGTGGGCGCACGGTTCAGCAGCACCGGGTGCTCGGAGATGACCTCTTCGAGGACATCCCACACCTGGGGACGCTGACGCTCGACCATCCGCTTGGCGGACTTGATGTTCTGCGCGTGGTTCAGGTCGACCAGACGCTTCATGACGAACGGCTTGAACAGCTCGAGCGCCATCAGCTTGGGCAGACCGCACTGGTGCAGCTTCAGCTGCGGACCGACCACGATGACCGAACGGCCGGAGTAGTCGACACGCTTACCGAGCAGGTTCTGACGGAAACGACCCTGCTTGCCCTTGAGCAGATCGCTCAGGGACTTCAGCGGGCGGTTACCCGGACCGGTGACCGGACGGCCACGACGGCCGTTGTCGAACAGCGCGTCCACCGACTCCTGAAGCATGCGCTTCTCGTTGTTCACGATGATCTCGGGCGCACCCAGATCGATCAGTCGCTTCAAACGGTTGTTGCGGTTGATGACGCGGCGGTACAGGTCGTTCAGGTCGGAGGTCGCGAAGCGGCCACCGTCGAGCTGCACCATCGGGCGCAGCTCCGGCGGGATCACCGGAACGGCGTCGAGGACCATGCCCATCGGCGAGTTGCCGTTGGTCTGGAACGCGGCCACGACCTTCAGACGCTTCAGCGCGCGCAGCTTCTTCTGGCCCTTGCCCGTGCGAATGGTCTCGCGCAGGTTCTCGGCCTCCGCGGCGATGTCGAAGGTCTCCATGAGCTTCTGGATCGCCTCGGCGCCCATGGCGCCGGTGAAGTACTCGCCGTAGCGGTCCTGCAGCTCGCGGTAGATCACCTCGTCGATGATCAGCTGCTTCTTGGCCAGCTTGGTGAAGGTGGTCCAGATCTCGTCGAGCCGGTCCAGCTCACGCTGGGCGCGGTCGCGCAGCTGACGCATCTCGCGCTCGCCGCCGTCCTTGACCTTGCGGCGGACGTCGGACTTGGCGCCCTCGGCCTCCAGCTCGGCCAGGTCGGCTTCCAGCTTCTGGGCGCGGGCCTCGAGGTCGGCGTCACGCTGGTCGGCGACGGTCTTCTTCTCGACCTCCATCTCCGCCTCGAGCGTGGAGAGCTCGTTGTGACGCAGCTCGTCGTCCACCGAGGTGATGACGTACGCGGCGAAGTAGATGATCTTTTCCAGATCCTTCGGCGCGAGGTCGAGCAGGTAGCCCAGACGCGACGGGACACCCTTGAAGTACCAGATGTGGGTGACCGGAGCGGCCAGCTCGATGTGGCCCATGCGCTCACGACGCACCTTGGCGCGAGTCACCTCGACACCACAGCGCTCGCAGATGATGCCCTTGAAGCGGACGCGCTTGTACTTACCGCAGTAGCACTCCCAGTCCCGGGTGGGACCGAAGATCTTCTCGCAGAAGAGGCCGTCCTTCTCCGGCTTCAGCGTGCGGTAGTTGATGGTCTCCGGCTTCTTGACCTCACCGAAAGACCAGTTACGAATGTCTTCGGCGGTCGCCAGGCCGATCCGGAGTTCATCGAAGAAGTTGACGTCTAGCACGTAACTTCCTTTCCCCTGTTCGGGTTGAGTATGAGCAAAAGTTCGCTAAATCCGTTGCCCGGGAAGGCTTCTCGAATCCGATCGGCCTTCCCGGACCGTTCGCTCACTGCGCCAGGTCGTCGACCGTCGCAGCCTCGTTGCGGGACAGGTTGATACCCAGGTTCGCCGCGGCGCGCTCCAGGTCCTCGTCGTCGCCGTCCCGCATCTCGATGGCGGCGCCGTCCGAGGACAGCACCTCCACGTTGAGGCAGAGCGACTGGAGTTCCTTGAGCAGAACCTTGAACGACTCCGGGATACCCGGCTCCGGAATGTTCTCGCCCTTGACGATCGCCTCGTACACCTTCACGCGGCCGACCACGTCGTCCGACTTGATGGTGAGCAGCTCCTGCAGGGTGTAGGCCGCGCCGTACGCCTGCATGGCCCAACATTCCATTTCACCGAAGCGCTGACCACCGAACTGCGCCTTACCACCCAGCGGCTGCTGCGTGATCATCGAGTACGGACCGGTCGAACGCGCGTGGATCTTGTCGTCCACCAGGTGGTGCAGCTTCAGGATGTACATGTAGCCGACGGACACCGGGTACGGGAACGGCTCACCGGAGCGGCCGTCCAGCAGGATCGCCTTGCCGTCGTCGTTGATCATCTTCTCGCCGTCGCGGTTCGGCAGAGTCGAACCGAGCAGGCCGGTCAGCTCCTCCTCGCGCGCACCGTCGAACACCGGGGTGGCGATGTTCGTGTCGGCGGGCTGACCGATCATCTCGGCCGGCAGGTTCTTCGCCCAATCGGGAGAACCCTCGACCTGCCAACCGGTCTTGGCGATGTAACCCAGGTGGGTTTCCAGCACCTGACCGATGTTCATACGACGCGGCACACCGTGGGTGTTCAGGATGATGTCGACCGGGGTGCCGTCCGGCAGGAACGGCATGTCCTCCTGCGGGAGGATCTTGCCGATGACGCCCTTGTTGCCGTGGCGACCGGCGAGCTTGTCGCCGTCCTGGATCTTGCGCTTCTGCGCGACGTAGACACGGACCAGCTCGTTGACGCCCGGGGGCAGATCGTCGTCGTCGTCACGCGAGAACACGCGCACGCCGATGACCTTGCCGGACTCACCGTGGGGCACCTTCAGGGAGGTGTCGCGGACCTCGCGGGCCTTCTCACCGAAGATGGCGCGCAGCAGGCGCTCCTCGGGGGTCAGCTCGGTCTCACCCTTCGGGGTGACCTTGCCGACCAGGATGTCGCCGTCACGGACCTCCGCGCCGATGCGCACGATGCCGCGCTCGTCCAGGTCCGCCAGGACCTCGTCGGAGACGTTCGGGATGTCCCGGGTGATCTCCTCGGCGCCGAGCTTGGTGTCGCGAGCGTCGATCTCGTGCTCCTCGATGTGGATCGAGGTGAGCACGTCGTCCTCCACGAGGCGCTGCGACAGGATGATCGCATCCTCGTAGTTGTGGCCTTCCCACGGCATGATCGCCACGAGCAGGTTCTTGCCCAGGGCCATCTCACCGTTCTCGGTGCACGGACCATCGGCGAGCACGTGCCCGGCCTCCACGCGGGTGCCCTCGTCCACGATCGGACGCTGGTTGGCGCAGGTGCCCTGGTTGGAACGCTCGAACTTGCGCAGGCGGTACGAACGACGGGTGCCGTCGTCGTGCATGACGGTGATGAAGTCGGCCGAGACCTCTTCCACCACGCCGGCCTTCTGGTTCACGACCACGTCACCGGCGTCGACCGCGGCACGCAGCTCCATACCGGTGCCGACCAGCGGCGACTCGGAACGGATCAGCGGCACGGCCTGACGCTGCATGTTCGCGCCCATGAGGGCACGGTTGGCGTCGTCGTGCTCGAGGAACGGGATCATGGCGGTCGCGACCGACACCATCTGGCGCGGCGAGACGTCCATGTAGTCGACCGCGCTGGCGTCGACGTATTCCATTTCCTCGTTGCCGTGGCGGGCGAGGACGCGGTCCTCGAGGAAGCGGCCGTCCGCGTCGACCGGCGAGTTCGCCTGGGCGCGGATGTGGCGGTCCTCTTCGTCGGCGGTGAGGTACTTGACCTCATCGGTGACGCGGCCGTCGACGACCTTGCGGTACGGGGTCTCGATGAAACCGAACGGGTTGACCCGCGCGTAGACCGAGAGCGAACCGATCAGGCCGATGTTCGGGCCTTCCGGGGTCTCGATCGGGCACATGCGGCCGTAGTGCGACGGGTGGACGTCACGGACTTCCAGGCCGGCGCGCTCACGGGACAGACCACCCGGGCCCAGCGCCGACAGACGACGCTTGTGGGTCAGACCCGAGAGCGGGTTGTTCTGGTCCATGAACTGCGACAGCTGCGAGGTGCCGAAGAACTCCTTGATCGCCGCCACGACGGGACGGATGTTGATCAGGGTCTGCGGGGTGATGGCCTCGACGTCCTGGGTGGTCATGCGCTCACGCACGACGCGCTCCATACGCGAGAGACCCACGCGGATCTGGTTCTGGATCAGCTCGCCAACCGTCCGCAGACGACGGTTGCCGAAGTGGTCGATGTCGTCGACGTCGACCGGGACCTCGGAGCCGCCGGGGGCGGTCATGAGGCGATCGCCCTGGTGCAGACGGACCAGGTACTCGATCGTCGCGACGATGTCTTCCTTGGTCAGCGTCGAGCCGGTGACCGGCTGGTCCAGGTTCAGGCCCAGCTTCTTGTTGATCTTGTAGCGACCGACGCGCGCCAGGTCGTAGCGCTTCTCCTTGAAGAACAGGTTCTCCAGCAGGGTCTGCGCGGACTCCTTGGTCGGCGGCTCGCCCGGACGCAGCTTGCGGTAGATGTCGAGCAGCGCCTCGTCCTGACCCGGGGTGGAGTCCTTCTCGAGGGTGGACATCATGATCTCGGAGAAACCGAAGCGCTCGGTGATCTCCTCGGTGGTCAGACCCAGCGCCTTGAGCAGCACGGTGACCGGCTGACGACGCTTGCGGTCGATGCGGACACCGACGGTGTCGCGCTTGTCGACGTCGAACTCCAGCCACGCGCCGCGCGACGGGATGACGCGCACGGAGTGCAGCGTCTTCTCGGTCGACTTGTCGATGGAGGAGTCGAAGTACACACCCGGCGAACGGACGAGCTGCGACACGACGACGCGCTCGGTGCCGTTGATGATGAACGTGCCCTTGTCGGTCATCATCGGGAAGTCACCCATGAAGACCGTCTGAGACTTGATCTCACCGGTGTTGTTGTTGATGAACTCCGCGGTCACGAACAGCGGAGCCGCATAGGTCATGTCCTTGTCCTTGCACTCCTCGATGGAGGCCTTGACCTCTTCGAAGCGCGGGTCGGAGAAGGACAGCGACATGGAGCCGGAGAAGTCCTCGATCGGAGACAGCTCCTCGAGCACCTCCTCGAGGCCCCCGGTGGGGTTGGTGACGTCGCCGCGCGCGGTGGCACGCTCACGCCAGTCTGCTGAACCGACCAGCCAGGCGAACGATTCGGTTTGTAGATCGAGAAGTCCGGGAACCTCCAGGGGTTCACGAATCTTCGCGAAAGACACCCGCTTCGGGGCTCCGGGGATACCGGCCTTGGTCTGGGTGGAGACTGCCAAGATGCGTCCTTCCAGCACCTAACGCGCGTCGCGTGGTGGTCCGCGACCGTCGCTTGTCTGCTACGAATTCCGCTGGTTACGACCCGAACGAAACCCGAACAGCAGACAGCGGAAGTAACACCGGAAGGCGAAACTTTCGTGATGCGATCGAGGTATGGACAGGAGGCAGCCAGCGCAACGTCCAAAACTACACCCAAACCTACGGGGGTGTCAAAGTACCACCCGTGGCGATCCGTGGGCGTCAACTTCGCCCCGGTGTGTCTGTGTCGATATTCCCGGCGTTCAGATCGCCGATACCGCCACAGCCGAGTGGCGGTCTTCACAAGTGTCCGGCCGGGCCTCAGAGTCCGCTGGCTGCGTTCACAGTGCCCACGCCGGCGAGTTGTCTCCTGTGACAGCCGCCGCTGTTGTGAATAGCGTGACGGCTAGGACGAAAGTCGTCAAGTGGCGGGCCGAGTTGACAAAACGCGAGATCGCCTGTCGCAGAGCAAGATCACCCTCCGACGTCGCGCAATGCCGGAAAGACGGCGGCGAGCAGGCGATGTGACGACCGACTTACCGGTGATCCCCGACTCCCGCCGGGGATCTCCACGGCCTACTTGTCGGTGATCTCCGAGGCCAGCCAGTGGCCGTCGGTCTTCTGCATCCGCAGCACGATCGGGCCCGACGCGAGGGGCTCGGGCTTGCCGTCCTTGACGGCGGAGATGTTCAGATTCACCAGCAGCTCGGCCCGGTCGCCGGTGAGCAGCGTCACGCCGATCGGGTCGGTCTTGACCGTGGTGTCGGTCTGGGTCTGCTTGATGGTGTCGACCGTGGTGTCGACGAACTTGGCGAAGTCCTTCTGCATCTTCTCGGTGAGGACCGAGTTGACCGAACCCTTCCACTTGTCGATCTCGGCGGCCTTGTAGCCGTAGAGCGTGGTCAGGGCGTGGTCGGCGGCGGCCTTGACCTCGTCGGTGGCCGCGTTGTCGACGTAGGCGAGATTGCCGGAGCCGGAGTTGGGCTTGCTCACCCAGTGGTTCACCGCACCCACGATCGCGAAGGCCAGCAGCAGGGCCGACAGCGCCGCGCAGACGGTCGCGATGCCCCAGTTGGGCCAAAACCCGCCCTGTCCGGTCAGCTTGGAATACTGTTGCGAGGCACGGTCTTTGGCCGGGCCCCGGCCGCGGATACCGGCCCGGACCCGACCGCGCGGGGTGGCGCGCGAGGCGGTGTTCTCGGAACGCTCGGTGGTGGACCGGGCGCTCACGTCCGCGGCGGTGGTCCGCGACGCGGTGCCGCGCTGGGCGGCCGGGCGGCGCGGGGTGACGCGATTGACAGGTCGTTTCCGGTTGGCCATGGTCACTCCCTCCTAGTTGCCCGGCTTGGGCGCCGTGGTCGGCTGCTGGGCGGGCTGTCCGGAGCCCAGCGGCACCGGTTCGCCCAGGTTCTGCGCCTTCTCGGCCTTCCAGGTGCTGCCCTGCTTGACCAGGTCGAGGGTCCACAGCTGGCGGAAGGAGGCGGGCTGGCCGCCGGGCCAGCTGCGGGTGATCTTCAGGACCGCGAAGGCCGAGGCGTGGTCGCGTTCACTGTTGAGCGAGGTGAGCGTGATGCCCTCGACCGCGGACTCGATCCGGGTCTTGGACTCCTGGGCGGTCTGCTTGAGCTGTTCCTGCCCGTCCTCCTGCTGCTTCAGCAGGTCCCCCGTCATCGATGACCGGATGTTCGCCAGCGACCCGTCGATGTCGTCGGGATTGATCGACATGAGGTTGACCGCGGCCTGGCGGGCATCGGTGAGGGCGGCGTCGCGGGCCTCGGCCCGGGACTCGTCCTTGCTGTCCCCGATCCACAGGAACCCGATGACAGCGGCGGCGACGACCGAGACGGCCAGCAGACCGGCCGCGCCGATCCGGGCCAGGGTGCGCGGATCGCGAGGTTCGGTGGTGACGGCGTCGGCCCGGGACGCGTCCGGGGTCGTGTCGGGAACCGGCTCGACCGCCGGCTTCTCGAGGTTCGCCCCCGATTCGCTGTCCTTGTCCTGGCTCACGCCGCCACCATACTTTCCTCTCCTGCCGGTCAGTGCTTGGGAGTGATGCCCATGAGGGTGGACAGCTGGGTGGCCACCGGGTTCAGGTTGAGCTTCTCCGGGTCGTACTTGGGCTTGTCGTCCCACGGCTGCGCGACATTGGGGTCGGCCAGTTCGGCGCGGGCCCCGCCGCGGACGGCGGTCTCGCTGCCCTGCGGCACCGCACAGGTGGCCGCGGTGTTGAGCGGGAAGTCGTCGCGGGTGTCGTCGAAGTTGGGGTTCTGGGCCTTCATCTGGTCCAGAATCCGTTGCGTGCCTTCGTATCCCACCGTGCAGGCGGGCGGGTTGTTGGTCTCGAGCACCAGGCCGAAGTGGGTGGTGCCGTCACCGGGCGCGGTGGAGGAGCCACCGAGCGGCAGCAGCGGCAGCATGGCCAGCACGGGGCCGATGGCGTAGAACTTCGGCGAGATGGCCTGCAACAGGACCCGCAGGTTGGTGAGGTCCTTGGTGAGGGCCGGACCGCTCTCCTGCAGCAGGCGGTTGATCGAGGAGCCCGCGTCGGTGCCGGTGCCGATGAGGCGGCGGACGTCCGGGTCGCTGGACTTCAGCTGCGCGGTGAGCTTGTCGAGGCCGTCGCTGAACTGCAGGATCGCCGGGGACTGTTCGGCCTGGGTGCCCAGCACGGTGTGGGCGGACCGGATCAGGGCCAGGGTCTGCTGCAGGTTGTCGCCGCTCGCGGTGGCGGTGAACTTGTTGAGCGAGTCGATCAGGATCTTGAGGTCGTCGCCCTTGCCGTCGAAGGCCTTGCCGAGCTCGGTGATGGTGGTGGACAACGCCTTCAGGTCGGTGGTGCCGGCGAAGGTGTCGACGCTGGTGAGCAGGTCCTCCACGTGGATGGGCAGCTGCGCGCCGGTGATGACCGAGCCGTCCTTCAGGTACGGCCCGCCGTCGCTGGAGGGCAGCAGGTCCACGAACTGTTCGCCGATGGCGGAGCGGTCGGCGACCACGGCCTTGGCGTTGGCGGGGACCTTGGGCTTGGAGGAGTTCATCTCCAGGGTGATGAGCACGCCGTCGGGGGTGATGTCGAGGTCGCCGACCCGGCCGACGGGGACACCGCGGTAGGTGACCTCCGCGCCCTTGGACAGGTTGCCGGTCTCGGTGGCCTGCACCTTCACCTTGTACAGCCCGAAGCCGAGCATATTGTCCAGCCGCACGTATTTGGCGCCGACGAAGACGACGCCGAGCACGGCGATGATCGCGAAGGCGATCAGCTGATTACGCACCAGACGAGTCATCGCGGACCACCCACTCCCAGCTGCTCGAGGATCGATCCGAGCGGATCGGTCGGTCCCGGCTGCCCGGTGGGCCGCGCCACGGTGGGCGGCAGGGGCAGCAGCGAGACGGTCGGCCAGCCGCCGCGCGGCCCGTTGCCGTTGTAGTACGGGTTGGTCGGATCCACGTTGACCTGACGGCCCGCGGGCGGCAGGTACTGCGGATCCGGCTTGCCCACACCGAGATTCGACAGCAGGCCGCCGATCTGCAGGTCCACCGAGAGCCAGGTGTTGACCTGGCCGCCGAACGCGGACTTGATGGCCTCGTCCGGGAACGGATAGGTGGGGATGAGCGGGAACGCGGTCACCAGGTCACCGGCCGACGCGCCCAGCGCCTGCAGCGTGGGCCGCAGCGAGGACAGGTCGGTGATCAGGTTCTCCTTGGACTTGTCCAGCACGTCGATCCCGGCCTGGCCGACCCGGTCCAGCTGGGTCAGCAGCTGGATCAGTTGCGGCCGTTGCTCATTGAGGATCTTGATGCCCGCGGGCAGCTCGTCGAGGATCTTGGTGATCTGGGTGGTCTGGGTGCTCACCCGGCTGCTCAGCGTGTTCAGGCTGTCCAGCGCGCGGGTGATGTTGCCGACCTGGTCGTCGAGGCCCTTGATCAGGGTGTTGGCCTGGTTCAACAGGTCCCGGACCTTGCCCTCGCGGCCGTCCAGAGTCTTGTTGAGCTCCACGATGATCGGCTGCAGCTGCGCCACGCCGCCGCCGTTGAGCAGCAGCGACAGCGCGCCGAGCACCTGCTCCACCTCGGTGGCGGTGCGGGTGTTCTCGACGGGGATGCGAGCCCCGTCCTTCAGGCGCGCGGAGTCGGCGTCCTTGGCGGGCGCGGACAGCTCGATGTACTTCTCGCCCAGCAGGTTGGTCTGCTTGACCTCGGCCCGGGCATTGGCGGGCAGGTTGACGTCATCGTTGACCAGCACCTGCACGCTGGCTTCCCACGCGTTGTCGGGGGCGATGCGGATCTTGTCGACCCGGCCCACGGCCACGCCGTCCACCTTCACCGTGGACTGCGGGACCAGGTCCAGCACGTCGGCGAAGCGGATGTCGAGGTGCAGCGGATGCTTGCCGATGTTCGGGCCGCCGGGCAGCGGAATGCTCTCCGCGCCACAGCCCGCCGCCACCAGCGTCACCGCGCCGAGCGAGGTGGCGACCAGCGCCGCGCGCCGGATCCGGTTGGCGCTCATCGCTGTCCACCTTCCTGCTGCGACGGCGGCAGCTGGTCGGACGGATTGCCGGGCACCGAGCCGGGCACCGCGTTGCGCTGTTCGTTCTCGCCGCTGAGGATGCCGAAGGGCAGCACCAGCGACGGCGTCTTCACGCCCGCGGTGAGCTGGTCGGTGATCAGCTTGCAGTTGTTCAGGATTGGGCCGAGCTGCCGCGAGATGGCCTCGAACTTGGGGTCGCCGGGACGCAGCTTGCCCAGGTCCAGCATCTTGCAGACGACGCCGAACGGGTCCTGCAGATCGGTGAAGTTGGGGCGCATGTCGAGCGTGCCGGTCTCACCGTTGTGCACGTTGATCAGGTTGCTCAGCGCGGTCGGGATGAGCGGCAGCGCCTTGGCCAGATCGTCGCGCTGATCGGCGAGGGTCTGGGTGACCTTGGTCAGCGCGTCCGCGTTGGACTGCACCAGTTCCCGGTTGTTGTCGATGAACCGGGCCACGTCGCCGAGCGCGACCGAGAGCAGGCTCAGCGCGTCGCCGAGGGTTTGGCGCTCGTCGGACAGGAACCCGGCCAGCGAGGCCAGCTGGGTGTTGAAGGTCCGGACCTGCGCGTCGTTGTCGGCCAGGGTCTGCACGAAGGTCTGCAGGTTCTTGACCGTGTCGAAGATGTCGGTGCGCGAGTCGGAGAGCGCGTGCGCGGCCCTGGAGAGCTGGGTGAAGCTGTTGCCCAGCGCGTCACCGTTGCCGGCCAGGTTCTCGGCGCCGGTGCGGGCCAGCTGGTTCAGCGCGCCGTCCTTGTTGGCGCCGTTGGGGCCGAGCGCCTCGGACAGTTCGGTGATGCTCTTGTAGAGGCGGTCCACCTCGACCGGGGTCGCGGTGCGCTCCTTGGGGATGGTGGCGTTGCGGCCCATCTTGGGTCCGCCCTTGTAGGCGGGCGCGAGCTGGATGTACCGGTCCGACACCACCGAGGGGGTGATCTGGGCGGCCTTGGCGTCGGCGGGGATGTCGTACTTACGGTCGACCTTCATGACGACCTCGACCACGTCGCCCTTGGGGGTCACCGAGTCCACGTGGCCCACCGGCACGCCCAGGACCCGGACGTCGGAGCCCTTGTAGATGCCGATCGACTTGTCGAAATACGCGGTGATCTTGGTGGTTTCGAGCCGGTCGTAGCTCCACCACGCGACGCCCGCGAGTGCGACCGCCAGGACGGCCACCAGGGCGATGATCTTGTTCTTACGGCTGGTGCCGCTCAACGCGGTCAGCGGATTCTTCGCCACGAGTTACCCTCCCAACTTGCGAATCGGATCGCGGTTGCCCGGAATATCGGGCAGCGCGGGCGGAATCAGGTTCGTGATGACCGCGTCGAACCAGCGGCCGGTGCCCAGCACGTTGGAGTACAGCCCGTAGAAGGGCGCCGCCAGCGTGAGCGTCTTGGACAGGTCGGCCTGGTGGTCGTTGAGCAGGTCGATCGTCTTCTCGAGGTTGGTCAGCGCCGGGCCGATCTGCTCCTCGTTGTCCTTGACCAGCGCGGTCAGTTCCGCCGCAACGGTTTTCGCGCCGGCCAGCAACTGGTGGATGGCCTGCTGGCGGACATTGAGTTCCGCGATCAGCTGGCCGCCGTTGGCGAGCAGCCGCTCGAACTCCTGATTGCGGTCGGCCAGCACCTTCGAGGTGGTCCGGGTGGCGGCGAACAGCTTCTTGAGCTGGTCGTCGCGCTTGGCCAGCGACTCCGAGAGCCGGGCCACGCCGTCGATGGACCCGCGCAGCTGCGGCGGGGTCGCGGAGAAGGCGTCCGAGAGCACCTGGAAACTCTGCGCGAGCTGCCCGGTGTTGGTCTCCTCGATGTTCTTGGCGGCATCGCTGAAGGCGTCCACCACATCGTAGGGAGACACGGTGCGCGACAACGGAATCCGGTCACGCGGGTTCGCGGTGCGGTCGCCCTTGGGGTCGAGCGCCAGGTACTTCTGGCCCAGCAGCGTCTTGATCTGGATGGACGCGCTGGTCTCGTTGCCGATCCAGGCGTCCTGGGTGCGGAAGTCGACCAGCACCTTGTCGCCGTCGAGGCGGACATCGGAGACCGCGCCGACCTTCACGCCGGCGATGCGGACCTCGTTGCCCTTCTTCAGGCCCGCGGCCTCGGAGAACTCGGCGGTGTACTTGGTGCCCGCCCCGATCAGCGGCAGCTTGTCCAGGTTGAACGCGGACAAGGTCACCAGCAGCACCAGGATCAGGCCCAGCCCGCCCATGAATGCCGGACTGCGCTTGCCCATGACAATGCGGTCATCCATCAGCGGCCTCCCTTCCCGTGGCAGCGCGGCGCCGGGTTCGTGTAGATCGGCTGATTCACCGTCGGCAGATTCTGGAGCGCGGGCGGGAAGTTCAGCTGCGGCGCGTCCTTGGTGCCCGGCCCCGCGACGATGTCGATGCCGCACAGATAGAACTGGAACCAGGAGCCGTAGGAGGCGGCGCGGCCCAGCTTCTCCATCTTGATGGGCAGGTTGGTCAGGCCCTCTTCGACCTCGTCCTTGCGGTCGTTGAGGGTTCCGGTCAGCTGGTTCAGGCCCGCGATCGCGCCCTGCAGGTTCGGCCGCACCGGTACCAGCAGGTCGGCGGTCGCCTGGGCCAGACCGCCCAGCGAGGAGACCGCGGAACCGATGGTGCCGCGCTCGGCGTTCAGGCCGGAGACCAGCGCCTCGGTGTTCACGATCAACTGGTCGAGCTGGTCGCCGCGCGAATTGATGCTGTCCAGCACCAGATTCAGGTTCTTGATCAGCTCACCGATCACCGCGTCCTTGTCGGCGATCTTGTTGGTCAGCGAGGCGGTGTTGGCCACCAGGTCCGCGATGGTGCCGGACTCGCCCTGGAAGACCTGGATGATCTCGTAGGACAGCTTGTTGACGTCCTCGGGGGTGAGGGTCTGGAACAGCGGGCGGAAGCCGTTGAACAGCTCGGTCAGATTGACCGCGGGCTTGGTGCGCTCCAGCGGGATCGTCGCGCCCTTGTTCAGCTTGCGGCCCTGCTGCCCGGTCCCCTGCTCCAGCGCGATGTAGCGCTGGCCCACCAGGTTCCGGTACTTGATGGTCGCCGTGGTCGAGGCGGGCAGCCAATCCCGGTCGGTCAGTTCGAATTCCACATTGGCCAGGCGCTTGTCCACGATGGCCACATTGGTCACCTTGCCGACGCGGACACCCGCGACCCGGACCTCGTCGCCCTTGTTCAGGGAGGTCACGTCGGTGAAGCGGGCATTGAACTTGGTGCCGCCGCCACCGTAGTTGGCGATGGTGAGCGCCAGCACGCCCGTCAGGAAGACCGTGACGAGAATGAAGGCGATCAGTTTGGTCAGCGTCGGCCCGAGGCCACGCAACAGATCCTTCACTTGACGCTCACCTCACTGCCGCGGAAGGCGGGCGCGGCGATCTTGGTGACCCAGCTGGGCACCTCCTCGGGCGAAACGCCGTGGGCGGCACCGTAGATCGTGCCCAGCGCCTGGGACTCCTGCGGCGAGTACGCGGTCGTCGGCGTCTGGGGCCCGTACACCTTGTACTGCGGCGCCTGCATCCGGCCGATGTTCTGGTCACCCGGGTTCCGGCTGGGCGGCTGGTAGGAGCCGTCATTGGCGGAACCGTCGGTGTACTGACCCGGATCGGTGAAGGGCGGGTACATCGGAATGCAGAGCGGGCCGCGCGAATCGAACCAGCGCGGCTCGTCCTGGTTGGGAACGTAGCGCCCGCGCGGGTTCACGATCGAGACGCTCACCCGCGAACCCGGCATGTCGGTGCCCTTGCCGAAGAGCGTGTCGATGCGCGGCTTCAGCTCGGCGAAACCGGCCAGCGCGCAGCTGTAGCTGGGCGAGTACTTGGCCAGCTGCTCCAGCGCGGGCCGCGAGTCCGCGGCCACGTCGATGATGTTGTCGCGGTTGAGCAGCAGGAAGTCGGCGGTGGTGGTGGCGCTCGGGGTGAGCGTCGCCAGCAACGTGTCGATCTGCGACTTCTTCTGCACCACGGTCGCGTTGGTGGTGCGCAGGTTGTCCAGCGCGGACACCAGCTGCGGCGCGGCGTCGGAGTAGGTGGTGGCCACGTCGGCCAGGCTCTTCAGATCGTCCTGCAGGGTCGGCATCACGCCGTTCACCTGGGTGACGATGTCGTCGAGCCGGTCGATGGTCTTGCCCAGCTCCTCGCCCTGCCCCTGCAGCGCGTTGGACAGCGCGCCCAGCGTGGAGGACAGGTACTGCGGCGGAATCGCCTGCAGCAGCGGCAGGATGTGGTCCAGCAGCTGGCTCACCTCGACGGCGTTGCCGGAGGTGTCCTGGTGCAGGGTGAGGCCCTCGGTGAGGTGGCCCTGCGGGCTGTCCGGCCACACCAGGTCGATGTAGCGCTCACCGAACAGCGTCTTGGGCAGCAGCCGCGCGGTCACGTTGGACGGGATCTTGTCCGCCTTGGCGGGGTCGATGGCGAGGTCCAGGTGCACGTTCTTGCCGTCGTAGCTGCTCGAGCGCAGCTCGCCGACGGTCACGCCGCGGACCTTCACGTCCGCGTTGCGGGTCAGCGCGTTGCCGACGGTGTCGGTGACCAGGTTGACCCGCACCGTATCCACGAACTGCTTGTTGTAGACGGCGATGGTGGTCCACAGGAACAGCGCCACCAGCGCGAAGAACAGCACGCCCAGGGTCCGCTTCTTCAGCGTCTGCCCGCGCTCCGGGTTGCTCATGCTGACTCCATCCGGGATGAGCGGGCGGCCTGCGTGGTTACGCAAGCTGCCTCCTCCGGCCGCTGACCGTTCATCCCGCCACCCGCACCGTCGTCGTCGTGCCCCAGATCGCCAGGGACAGGAAGAAGTCCAGCACGTTGATCAGCACGATCGCGGCGCGCACGGCGCGGCCCACGGCCACGCCGACGCCCGCGGGACCGCCGGTGGCGTTGTAGCCGTAGTAGCAGTGCACGAGGATGATCACGAACGCGAAGACCAGCACCTTCACGAACGAATAGAGCACGTCCTCGGGTGGCAGGAACAACGCGAAGTAGTGGTCGTAGGAGCCGCTCGACTGCCCGTTGAAGTAGATGCTGATCAACCGCGAGGCCAGGTAGGTGCCCAGCAGGCCGACCACGTACAGCGGGATCACGGCGAGGAAGCCCGCGATGGCGCGGGTGGTCACCAGGAACGGCACCGACGGCACCGCCATCACCTCGAGCGCGTCGATCTCCTCGGAGATCCGCATGGCGCCCAGCTGCGCGGTGAACCCACAGCCGACCGTCGCCGAAAGTGCCAGCGCCGCAACCAGGGGCGCGAGCTCACGGGTGTTGATGTACCCGGTGAGGAAGCCGGTGAGCACGCCCGAGCCCAGCGCGTCGAGCGCCTTGAAGCCCTGCAGGCCCACCACCACACCGACCGAGGCCGACATGAACACGATGACGCCGATGGTGCCGCCGATGACCGCCAGCGCGCCCGACCCGAAGGTCACCTCGGCCAGCAGCCGGGTGACCTCCTTGCGGAAGTGCACGATGGTCCGCGGGATGGCGCCGATCGCCCGCGAGTAGAACGACATCTGGTCGCCGGCCTTGTCGACCATGTTGACCGGAGCCATGAGCGCGGGCTTGACCCGGCGCGCCGACCGGGAGAAAACGGTGGAGCGCTGCGAAACGACCATTGTCACGCGCCCTTTGCGGGTACGACCTGAAGATAGATCAGGGTGAGGATGAGGTTCAGGAAGAAGAGCACGAGGAACGTGATGACCACCGACTGGTTCACCGCGTCGCCCACGCCCTTGGGTCCGCCCTTGGGATGTAAGCCCTTGTAGGCGGCGATGACGCCCGCCACCACACCGAAGATCAGTGCCTTGATCTCACCGATCACCAGGTCGGGGATTTGCGCGAGGGCGGAGAAGGACGCCAGGTACGCGCCCGGGGTGCCGCCCTGCAGCCCCACGTTGAAGAAGTAGCCGCCGCAGATGCCGACGACCGAAACCATGCCGTTGAGCAGGAAGGCGACCAGCATCATGCCCAGCACGCGTGGAACCACCAGGCGCTGAATGGGATCGATGCCGAGCACTTCCATGGCGTCGATCTCCTCGCGAATGGTGCGCGAGCCGAGATCGGCGGCTACGGCGGAGCCCGCGGCTCCGGCGATGATCAATGCGGTCACCACCGGTGCGGCCTGCTGGACCGTGGCCAGCACGCTGGTCGCGCCGGTGAAGTTCTCCGCCCCCAGCTGCTTGATGAGCGAGCCGGTCTGCAGGGCCACCACGGCGCCGAACGGGATTGCCACCAGTGCGGCGGGGAGGATCGAGACACTCGCGATGAACCACGATTGCTCGATGAACTCCCGCCACTGGAAAGGCCGGCGGAACGTCTTCCGGAACACGTCGAGAAAGAGTCCGAAAACATTGCCGGCCTGGGCAAGTCCCGACTCGACCGAGGTGCGCAGTCGCGTCGAGGAGGGGTTCACGGGCGGTATGTTACCCGTTAGTTAGGTTCTGTCGAACCGTGGAGTCGTAGCCACCCTGGTACGCGGGCATCACCTGCGTGTCGGCATCGCCGTTCTCGGCCATCGACTCCCGGATCGCCTCCTGCGCGGCGGGCGGCAGGGTGTGCATGATCTGGCGGACCCGCTCACGGCGACGGCCCACCGCGCCACGCACCGGCATGCCCGGCTGCGCCCGCATCTGCGGGATGATGCCCTCGATCTCCTCGGCGCCACCGGCGTGGTGACCCGAGTCGAACATGGCCTGCTCGCGGGCCATCTGGGCTTCGTCCTTCTCCTCGGACATACCGATGGGGCCCTGCATGCGGCCGTTGAGGAACTGCTTGACCACCGGCTCATCGGAGGTGAGCAGCACCTCGCGGGGGCCGAACATGACCAGGTTGCGGCGGAACAGCATGCCGATGTTGTCCGGCACCGTACGGGCCAGGTTGATGTTGTGTGTGACGATCAGGATCGTCGCGTCGATCTGCGCGTTGATGTCGATCAACAGCTGCGAGAGGTACGTGGTGCGAACGGGATCCAGACCGGAGTCCGGCTCGTCGACGAGGATGATCTGCGGGTCCAGCACCAGCGCGCGGGCCAGGCCGGCACGCTTGCGCATACCGCCGGAGATCTCGCCGGGCAGCTTGCCCTCGGCGCCGAGCAGACCGGTCAGCTCGAGCTTCTCCATGACGATCTTCTTGATCTCGGATTCGCTCTTCTTGGTGTGCTCGCGCAACGGGAAGGCCGTGTTGTCGAACAGGTTCATCGATCCGAACAGCGCGCCGTCCTGGAAGAGGACGCCGAACAGCTTGCGGATCTCGTAGAGCTCCTTGTTCGAGCAGGTGGTGATGTCGGTGCCGTCGATATAGATCGAGCCCTTCTCCGGACGGAGCAGACCGATCAACGACTTCAGGAAGACGGACTTACCGGTACCCGAAGGGCCGAGCAGAGCGCTTACTTCCCCCGACGGCAGCGTCAGCGAGACGTCCTGCCAAATACGCTGGGATCCGAACGACTTCGTGATGCCTTCGGTCCTGACCTCGACGCCCACGCCAACCTCCACTTTCTCCGACGAGCGCCCTACATGTGGGACGTTCCGCCACAAATTTCGCGCGGTGTGGCGCGTCACAGTAGGTCCGGTCACTGTATCGCATATATACCGTCTCGGACACCGGGACCTGACCGGTCGGTAGCAACATTCGCATTGCGGTACCGATCACGCGCCAATCACGGCAGCAGAATACGCGAAAAGGGCGGTCCCACAATGGGAACCGCCCTTTTCACAATTACCGCGCCACCGGGGTTGCGACCCCGGTGAGACACACCGTCTTACTTGATGGTGATCTTGGCGCCGGCCTCTTCGAGCTTCGCCTTGGCAGCCTCGGCGGCGTCCTTGGCGACCTTCTCCAGGATCGGCTTCGGGGCGCCCTCGACCAGGTCCTTGGCTTCCTTCAGGCCCAGGCCGGAGACGATCTCACGCACGACCTTGATGACCTGGATCTTCTTGTCGCCGGCACCCTCGAGGATGACGTCGAACTCGTCCTGCTCCTCGGCGGCGTCGGCCGGAGCAGCGGCGCCACCGGCGACGGCGACGGCGACCGGAGCGGCAGCGGTGACCTCGAACTTGTCCTCGAACGCCTTCACGAACTCGGACAGCTCCAGCAGGGTCATGCCGGCGAAGGTCTCGAGCAGCTCATCAACGTTGGCCATTGATATTTCCTTTCGGTAGTTCCGTCACCGCGCCGCGGCGACGAATAGGTTTGGGGTAGTGACTTATTCGGCGTCGGCAGCAGCGTCGGCGGCCGGAGCGGCAGCGCCACCCTCGGCCTGCTTCTTCTCCTGCAGCGCGGCCATGAGGCGCGCGACCTGGTTGCCGGGGGCGGCGAACAGGCCGGCAGCCTTCGACAGGTTGCCCTTCATGGCGCCGGCCAGCTTGGCCAGCAGCACCTCGCGCGACTCGAGGTCGGCGATGCGCTCGACCTCGGCCACGGACAGCGCAGCGCCGTCCATGTAGCCGCCCTTGATGATGAGCGCCTTGTTGTCCTTGGCGAACGCCTTCAGCGCCTTGGCGGCCTCGACCGGCTCGCCGGTGATGAAGGTGATAGCGGTCGGACCGACGAACAAGTCATCCAGGCCAGCCACGCCCGCCTCGGCGGCAGCGCGCTTGACCAGGGTGTTCTTGGCGACGGAGTAAGTAGCGTTCGCGCCGAGCGCACGACGCAGCTCGGTGATCTTGCTGACCGACAGACCGCGGTACTCCGTGACAACCGTCGCGGTGGACGCCTTGAACTGCTCGGTGATCTCCGCGACCGCGGTGACCTTCTCAGAATTCGCCATACTTCGCCTCCTCTCTGGATGGTCGGTTCTCGTATGAACTACCGAGTTCCGCCAACAGGGGCCGGCGACAAAGCTAACGCCCCGGTCGCAGAGCGAACCCGGGGCGTACAAGAAACGATCGCGATCTCTCGCGGGTTTCCCGACCTCGGTTCTCCCTGCGTGGGTCGCCGGCAATATCGCCGGACCTTCAGCCGCCTGACGGCAGCAACCAACGGTCTTCGGTAGAACGATGTGGGGTGATCACCGAAACTCCGGAGAGCATGTCGATGACCGTCGTCCAATATAGCGGACCAGCATCGATACGCCAAAACGGGGTGCGGAGAGCAGCGCAGGCCCGCTCGATCGCCGTGCGCTGCTACGCACTGCCGAAGTAGAGGTTGTCCAGCATCTTGCAGTGTTCGGGACGGTTGGGGTCCTGAGTGCCCTGGCCGGTGCCCGACCCCGAGCCGAGCGGGCAGCCCAGCGCGATCGCCGATCCGGCGTAGGGGAAGAAGAGCACGATCAAGGGCAGGGTGCCCAGCGGGCCGGAGCCGTCGGCCAGCGAACCGCTGTCGGCGATGGCGGTCGGCGGTTCGAGGGGCTGGGCGGATGCGACGGGCGCCGCGATCGCGCCCGCCGCCACCGTGGCGGCGGTCAGGGCGAAAACGAGTCGGCGCATGTCAGCGCACCCCGCTCAGGGTGCTGCTGCCCGAGAAGAAGGCGTACATCAGCTGACATTGCGGTGTGGTGGAGCGAGGAGCGTCCCAGTATCCGCAGCCCAGCAGCTCGGCGGATCCCAGGAATGGAATCCCCACCAGCACCGCCCCTGGCAGCAGGTACAGCAGGGACCCGTCGCCCCAGTTCGTGGGGATGGCGGATCCGGAATCGGCGACCGGCGCGGGCACCAGCGTGACAGGCTCGGCAACGGCGGCTGGGGCGGCCAGCAGTCCGGCGAGGAGAGCGGATGCGGTGAGAGTCAAGGCGAGGCGGCGCATGTGCGCACCCTGTCATCGAATTTCCGGACGCGACAGACTGTAAAAATGGGGTATTTCAAAATGGCTGATCTCGGATAGTGTCGGCGCAACTGGTTCCAGGAGGAAGCAATGACCAGAACGGTCTCGAAAGTCCTTGCCGCCGTGGCGCTTTCCACCGCGATCGCGGGCCTCGCCGCGGCTCCGGCGAACGCCGATGTCACGTTGCCCCCGCGCACGACCGGATCGGCGGGCGTCGACGCCGGATCCGCCCTGCTCCAGACCGGATCGGCCGCCATCGTCACCCCGATCGTGGGAACGCTCATCCGATCCCTGTGCACCATGAGCACCGGCGACCCGATCTGCGGCCTCCACGACCTGTGACGCTCGGGGCACCCCGCCAACACCAAGGGCCGGCACGATTTCTCGTGCCGGCCCTTGGGTGTTCTTGCGTCGCTACGCTACGCGGAAGGGACTCAGTCCTCTTCGGCGAAGTTGCGGGTGCGGTTCGGATCCACCGGGATGCCCGGTCCGGTGTTCGTCGAGAACGTCACCTTCTTGACGTAGCGGCCCTTCGCGGTGGAGGGCTTGACACGCAGGATCTCGTCGAGGGCGGCGCCGTAGTTCTCGGCCAGCTTCTTCTCGTCGAAGGAAGCCTTGCCGATCACGAAGTGCAGGTTGGCCTGCTTGTCGACGCGGAAGTTGATCTTACCGCCCTTGATGTCGTTGACAGCCTTGGTGACATCGGGGGTGACCGTGCCGGTCTTCGGGTTCGGCATCAGGCCACGCGGGCCCAGCACGCGAGCGATACGACCGACCTTGGCCATCTGGTCCGGGGTGGCGATCGCGGCGTCGAACTCCAGCCAGCCGCCCTGGATGCGCTCGATCAGGTCCTCGGCGCCCACGGCGTCGGCACCGGCGGCCTCGGCCTCGGCGGCCTTGTCACCGACGGCGAACACGATGACGCGGGCGGTCTTACCGGTGCCGTGCGGCAGGTTGACGGTGCCGCGGACCATCTGGTCGGCCTTACGCGGGTCGACACCCAGACGGACGGCAACCTCGACGGTCGCGTCGGTCTTGGTGGTGGCGGTCTCCTTCGCGAGCCGCGCGGCGGCCAGCGGAGCGTAGAGAGCAGCGCGGTCGACCTTGGCGGCCGCCTCGAGATAAGCCTTGCTTCGTTTTGCCATGTTGATCTGTCCTTGTCTAAGTCAGAAGTGGTGCGGGACAGGCGGTCCCTCCCACCGAGCCGGAAGGCTCTTACTCCGCGATGGTGATACCCATCGAGCGGGCAGTACCAGCGATGATCTTCGCCGCGGCGTCGATGTCGTTGGCGTTCAGGTCTTCCTGCTTGGTCTTGGCGATCTCACGGACCTGGTCCATGGTGATCTGCGCGACCTTGGTGCGGTGCGGCTCGGCGGAGCCCTTCTGCACACCGGCGGCCTTCAGCAGCAGACGCGCGGCGGGCGGCGTCTTCAGCTTGAAGTCGAACGTGCGGTCTTCGTAGACCGTGATCTCGACCGGGATGACGTTGCCACGCTGCGACTCGGTCGCCGCGTTGTACGCCTTGCAGAACTCCATGATGTTGACGCCGTGCTGACCCAGCGCCGGACCCACCGGCGGAGCCGGGTTGGCCTGGCCGGCCTGGATCTGGAGCTTGATGAGCCCAGCGACCTTCTTCTTCTTCGGGGGCATCTTTCTTCCTTGGTTAGGTTCCTTACGGATCACCCGTAAGCCTTTTCCGGGACTTGCGCCCAGGGCAGCTCGAGATCAGGCCCTAGGCACAACCCGGCAAGTCTACGTGAACGCGAAAAAGGCGGTGACACCGGGTGAAACCCGGGCCACCGCCTCCCTGCGACTAAATCTTGGCGACCTGCGTGAACGCCAGTTCGACCGGAGTCTCGCGGCCGAAGATCGAGACCAGCACCTTGAGCTTCTGCTGCTCGGCGTTGACCTCGGAGATGCTGGCCGGCAGGGTCGCGAACGGGCCGTCCATGACGGTCACCGACTCGCCGACCTCGAAGTCGACCTCGATGATCGGCTTCGCGACGGCGGTGTCGCCACCGGTCGTGGCGGCGGCAGCGGCGGCGGCCGGCGCGGCGGCCTTCTTCTGCTGCGCGGCCGGGACCAGGAACTTCACCACGTCCGGGATGGTCAGCGGCGAGGGACGCGAGGTGGCGCCGACGAAACCGGTGACACCGGGGGTGTTGCGCACCGCGCCCCACGACTCGTCGTTCAGCTCCATGCGGACCAGGATGTAGCCCGGCAGCACCTTGCGGTTGACGTTCTTCTTCTGGCCGTTCTTGATCTCGGTGACCTCTTCGGTCGGCACCTCGACCTGGAAGATGTAGTCCTCGAGACCGAGGTTCTGCACACGGGTCTCGAGATTGGTCTTCACCTTGTTCTCGTACCCGGCGTAGGAGTGCACGACGTACCAGTCACCGGGCGCGCGACGCAGCGCGGCGGTCATCTCGGCGACCGGGTCGGCGGGCTCGTCGGAGATCTCGGCCGCGGGCTGCGCGGGCTCGGCCTCTTCGGCGTCCGCCGCGAACTCGTCGGCGTCGGCGAAGCCCTCAGCGTCCTCGACGTCCGCGGTGGTCTCTTCGATCACCACGTCATCCACCGGGAATTCCTCGGTTGTGCCGTTCTCCGGGGTGCTCACTGGGGCACTCGCTTCCTTAGTCGTCACGTAATCCTCTGCGCGCCGGGGCAAGGCATAGCCCGGCGGATGTTCCCGCTCCCCGCCTCTGCCCGGGGGCCGGTCACCGGCCGCGACGGTCAGACGCGGTCACCGTGCCGCCTAGCCGAAGAGCCAGTTGACACCCTTGATGAACGCCACATCCAAACCGCTGATGTACGCGATGATGAAAATCACGAACACCAGGACAACGCTCGTATAGGTGACCATCTGCTTGCGGTTGGGCCAGATGACCTTGCGAAGTTCCGCGATGACTTCCTTGAGGAACTTCATCAGGCTCTTGAACGGATTGCCCGAACCGCTCTGCCCGGCCTTCTTGCCTTTGCCGGACTGCTTGGTGGCTGCCTTGGCCGAATCCGACGGTCGTTCGATCGTCGCGACGGCGCTGGACGACGCGGCGCGGGTGCGCCGGGCGGACCGCTTGCCGCTCGGACGAGCCACCGCGGCGGTGTCGTCGCCATCTTCGTGGCGAGTGTCCCGCTCGTCGCTCACGTCGATCCTCTCTAAGTCGGCATCCAGGGCAGGGGCGACAGGACTTGAACCTGCAACCTGCGGTTTTGGAGACCGCTGCTCTGCCAGTTGAGCTACGCCCCTTCGGCTGGACGGGGTTGCTTCCAGCCACTGTTCTTTTCAGTTGTACTACAGGGTCATTTCATACAACACGCGCCGCTCCTCGGAGCAGCGCGCATCGGCTGGTGACCCCAGATTTTCGAGTGTACGTTACCCCGACTGACGATCGCCAATCGGGGTGTCGCGGCCTACCCGGGTTTCCGGTCAGCCGAGCTGCACCGTCGCGGTGGCGCGACCGAAGATCTTGCGGCCCTCCGACTTCGCCACGATGGCGATCACCGCGGTGCGGGTCTCGGGGTCCACCGACTTCACCTTGCCGGTGTACTCGATCTCCGCGGGACGGTCGACCGGGACGTACACGGGGCTGGTGAAGCGGACGTTGTACTCCTTGACCGAACCCGGGTCGCCCAGCCATGAGGTGACGAAGCCGCCGCCCAGGCCCATGGTCAGCATGCCGTGCGCGACAACGTTTTCCAGGCCGACCAGCTTCACGACGTCGTCGCTCCAGTGGATCGGGTTGGCGTCGCCGGAGACGCCGGCGTAGTTCACCAGGTCGCCGCGGGTCAGCAGCACGGTGCGGGCGGGCAGTTCGTCACCGGCGGCGACATCCTCGAAGCGGCGGGTCTGCGCGCTGGCCACCACGGTGCTGGCCGGCAGCGCCGCCACGGACTGGTCGGGGGTGTCGACCTCGATGGGCTCGCCCGCGTCGGCGGCGTCCGGGCCGACCCCATGCATGAGCACATTGCGCACGGCGTCACCGATATTGGGGTCGATGTCACCGCCGCTGCGGCCGATCAGGGTGGTGTAGGTGGTGAGCACCAGTTCGTCGTTCTGGGCCAGCACGTCATTGCGGGTGACGATGATGTCGCCGCCGAAGGCCTGGCGGAACGAGTGCAGGTAGACGACGCAGGACAGCTGGTCCCCGGCCCTGATCGGACGGTGGAACTCCAGGATCTGGTCCGTCTGCATGATCTGGCTCAGGTCGTAGCCGGTGACGATCTGCTCGAAGAGCTTGCGCTGGGCCAGGATTCCGACCAGCGAGATGAAGGTGAGGGGGGCGACCAGGCCGTCGTGACCGTGCGCGGCGGCGGCGTCCTCGTCCCAGTGCACCGGGTGGTAATCCTGCACCGCGCGGGCGTACTCGCGTACTTTCTCGCGGCCGACCTCGTAGTAGTCCTCCACCCGGTAGTGGTGGCCGACCATGGCGGCGGCGTGCGCGGCAGGGTCGAAGAGCTCGGATTCGACCATATCGGCCTCGATATCAATCTCAGTGTTGATCGTCACGGCAGGAAGTCCCTATCTGCTCCCAGGAAACGGGAACGGGCGAGAGCGCAGAACCACCGGTATATACGCCAAGTGCCGGACCGGGTCCCTTGTCCCTTTCTAAGAGACGAAGTGACTTACCGATCCGGCACTCTGTCCACGCGGTCGATTCGCGCGGGATTAAGTTAGCGAGACTCGCGATGCGCCCGGTGGGTACCGCAGTTCGGGCAGAACTTCTTCAGCTCGAGACGGTCCGGGTCGTTACGCCGATTCTTCTTGGTGATGTAGTTGCGGTGCTTGCACTGCTCGCAGGCCAAGGTGATCTTTGGCCGGATATCAGTGGACTTCGCGGCCACGATTGCCTTCTTTCCGGTCAGCCTGATTGGGATATCAGTATGTAGCGATGGCCGGACTTGAACCGGCGACACAACGATTATGAGTCGTTTGCTCTACCGACTGAGCTACACCGCCATCTGGTGTCGGTACTTGACGGCGGGGAGGTCCCGGGTCCTGCTAGGAGAAGCCGAGCCGTTCACCACCGGCAATCCGGCGAGCCCCCTAACGGAATCGAACCGTTGACCTTTTCCTTACCATGGAAACGCTCTGCCGACTGAGCTAAGGGGGCGTGTCTGTCTTGCTCCGGTCTGGACCGGGGCGCTGACGACTTGAACGAGATTACACACATCCCCGCGCACTCTCCAAACCGCCTGGTCATCGACCGTTTTCGAGACCGGGTAGATGCCCCAGGCCGCAGGACGGACGGCCTGCCGTGGACTACGCGCCTAGCCCGTCCGGCGCGGCGCGCCCCGACCCGCGAAACGCAAAGAGCCCCGCAGACTTCTGTCTGCGGGGCTCTTGCAGTGGCGGATGAAGGATTTGAACCTCCGAAGCATTACGCGGCTGATTTACAGTCAGCTCCCTTTGGCCGCTCGGGCAATCCGCCGGGGTACGCCTTCCAGCGCTTCAGCAGAATACCCTGAACCCACGCCCGGAATGCAAACCGGCTGGATACAGCCATGCCGGAGCGGCTAGCGTCGGTGTTGGAACATCCCGAATATCCGGTCTCGGACAGGAGAAGAGTGTGGCGGATTCGTCGTTCGATGTGGTCAGCAAGATCGATCGCCAGGAGGTGGACAACGCCCTGAACCAGGCTGCCAAGGAGCTGAGCCAGCGCTACGACTTCCGCGGCACCGGGGCGAGCATCGAATGGTCGGGCGAGGAGAAGATCATCCTCAGCGCCGAGTCCGAGGACCGCGTGAAGGCGGCCCTGGACGTGTTCAAGGAGAAGCTGATCCGCCGCGACATCTCGCTCAAGGCGTTCGACGCGGGCGATCCGCAGGCCTCCGGCAAGGTGTACAAAATCACAGGCACCCTGGTCCAGGGCATCACCACGGAGAACGCGAAGAAGATCGCCAAGAAGATCCGTGACGAGGGCCCCAAGAGCGTGAAGGCGCAGATCCAGGGCGAGGAATTGCGCGTCAGCAGCAAGAGCCGCGACGACCTCCAGTCGGTCATCTCCCTGCTCAAGGGCAGCGACTTCGAGATCGCCCTGCAGTTCGTGAACTACCGCTAGGAGCGGTGGGACAGGTTGGGGGCTTCGCCCCCACACCCCCGAAGAAGGGATCCCGGGGGCATGGCCCCCGGCCTCCTCACTGGCGGGGGCCGCCCGCCAACTCCTCGAGGCGGGCGATGCGGTCCGCCATCGGGGGGTGGGTGGAGAACCAGCGGGCCATCTTGTCGCCGGCCCGGAAGGGGTTGGCGATCATCAGATGGGACTGGGCGGTCAGCTGCGGTTCGGGGGGCAGCGGGGCGGCCTGGGTGCCGCGTTCCAGTTTGCGCAGGGCCGAGGCGAGCGCCAGGGGGTCGCCGGTGAGTTCCGCACCGTCCTGGTCGGCCTGGTATTCGCGGGAGCGGGAGACGGCCAGTTTGATGAGCGTGGCCGCGATCGGTCCCAGCAGTGAAACCAACAGCAGCGCAATGACATTCGGACCCTCGCCATTGCGGTTGCCGCCGCCGAAGGCGCCCGCGAAGAAGGCCAGGTTGGCCAGGCCGGAGATGACCGAGGCGAGCGCGCCCGCGACCGACGAGATCAGGATGTCGCGGTTGTAGACGTGGGACAGCTCGTGCCCCAGCACCGCGCGCAGCTCCCGTTCGTCGAGGATCTGCAGGATTCCGGTGGTGCAGCAGACCGCGGCATTGCGCGGATTACGGCCGGTGGCAAAGGCATTGGGCGCGTTGGTGGGGCTGATGTACAGGCGCGGCATGGGCTGGCGGGCGGCCGTGGCCAATTCGCGCACGATGCGGTACATGGCGGGGGCTTCCAGCTCGGTGACCGGCTGCGCGTGCATCGCCTTCAACGCCAGCTTGTCGCTGTTGAAGTAGGCGTAGGCATTCATGCCCACCGCCAGCACGATCGACAGGATCAGGATCGTGGGGCTGCGGAAGAGCGCTCCCACGAACACGATCAGCGCCGACATCCCGACCAAGAGTCCGAACGTCTTCAACCCGTTCGCATACCCGTGACTGTGCAATTCTTGCCCTCCGCTTCGCTCCGGGCGGGTTCGCGGCCCTGGAGGTCTCGTTCTTCCCTCCCTCCGCTCGGTCCGGAACGAGACGGGCCGCGAACCACCAAGTGGCGCCCATACGGGTCGTTACACCTGGTCAACGATACGGGCCGGGAACAGGTTCCCCCGGGAGCGTCAGCCGACCCGTTCGATGGTGTAGCGGACCAGCTGCTCGAGCGCGTCGTTGGCCGGGCCGCCGGGCAGGGCCGAGAGTTCGGCGTGGGCGATGTCGGCGTAGCCATGCAGCTTCTCCTTGGCCAGCACCAGGCCGCGCGAACGCGACAGCAGGTAGAGGGCCTCCTCCACGTCGGCGTCGGTCTGCGGCGGGGTGGCCAGCAGCTTGCGCAGACGGTCACCCTCGGCGCCCTCGTCGCGCAGCGCGTAGAGGACGGGCAGGGTGTGCACGCCCTCGCGCAGGTCGGTGCCGGGGGTCTTGCCGGACTGCTCGGACGCCGAGGAGATGTCGATGATGTCGTCGGCGATCTGGAAGGCGGTGCCCACGGCGTCGCCGAGGCGGGCCAGGCGTTCCACGTGGTCCAGGCTCGCGCCGGAGAAGGTGCCGCCGAAGCGTCCGGCGGCGGCGATCAGCGAGCCGGTCTTCTCCCACACCACGCGCAGGTAGTGCTCGACCGGGTCCTGGGACTGCCGGGCGCCGATGGTCTCACGCATCTGGCCGGTGACCAGCTCGGCGAAGGTCTCGGCGATGATCCGGACCGCGTCCGGGCCGAGGGTCGAGACCAGGCGGGAGGCGTGCGCGAACAGGTAGTCGCCCGCGAGGATGGCGACGGAGTTGCCCCAGCGGGAGTTCACGCTGGGGGCGCCGCGGCGCATGGAGGCCTCGTCCATGACGTCGTCGTGGTACAGGGTGGCCAGGTGCACCAGTTCCACCACGGTGCCCGCGACGACCAGGTCGGGGCTGGTGGGGTTGGGGCCGAGCTGGCCGGTGAGGATGGTGAACAGCGGGCGGAAGCGCTTGCCGCCGGCCTTGGCCAGGTGCAGCGCCGCTTCCTGCAGGAATTCCTCGCCGTCGGACAGCTCGGTGATGAGCAGGTCCTCGACCTCGATCAGGCCCTTGCGCACTGTGGCGGCGAGCTCGGGATCGCCAAGATCCACCCCCGCGACCACGGTGCTCTCATCGCTCACAGCTGATGCGCTCATTTCTTCTCCCAGTGCCGCGTCCGACCCCACGCCAAAGAACCTAGCGTGTGCGTCGATCACCCCCTATGGACACCACCGTAGTGCGACCAACGAAACACCCGCCACGCGAATCGAAACGCCCGGCGGCGAACCCCGGGGCAAATATGCGCGCGCGGTGATGTGCTGCGAGTATTGGTCGCATGGGTTCATCGGAAGTCGCGCCCGAGCAGGGGAAATCGTCGGATGTTCTGCCGGCGCACGCCGATATTCTGGTCGTCGGCGCTGGTCCCGCCGGGTCCGCCGCGGCCGCGTGGGCGGCGCGCGCGGGACGGGACGTGCTGATGACCGATTCGGCGCTGTTCCCCCGCGACAAGACCTGCGGCGACGGGCTCACCCCGCGCGCCACGGCCGAACTGGAGCATCTGGGGCTCGGCGACTGGGTGCGGGCGCACACCGTGAACCGGGGCCTGCGGATGGCCGGGTTCGGGCGCGAGGCCCTGCTGCCCTGGCCCAACGGGTCCTTCCCCACCTACGGAAGTGCCGTTCCGCGAACCGAACTCGACGACAAACTGCGCGAGACCGCGGTCAAGGCGGGGGCGCGGATGGTGGACGGCGCCAAGGTGGTCGAGGTGGCCCGCGAGGGCGACCGGGTCACCGGCGTGACCATCAAGACCGACGGCGGGCTGCGCGCGGTGTCCTGCAAGACGCTGATCGTGGCGGACGGGGTGCGCTCCCCCGTCGGCAAGATGCTGGGCCGCACCTGGCACCGCCAGTACGCGTACGGGACCGCGGCGCGGGCGTACATCAAATCCGAGCGCAGTGACGACGAGTGGATCACCTCACATCTCGAATTGCGTGATGCGAACAATGAATTGATTCCCGGTTACGGCTGGGTCTTCCCGCTCGGCAATGGCGAGGTGAATATCGGCGTCGGTTCGCTGGCCACCGAAAAGCGGCCCTCGCATATCGCGTTGAAGCCGTTGCTTCAGCACTATGTGTCGCAGCGGCGCGCGGAATGGGGTTTCGAGGGCGAGGCGCGGGCGGTGGCGTCGGCGCTGCTGCCGATGGGGGGCGCGGTGTCGAACCTGGCCGGGCGCAACTGGGCGCTGGTCGGCGACGCCGCGGGCTGCGTGAACCCGCTCAACGGCGAGGGCATCGACTACGGCCTGGAGGGCGGGCACATGCTGGCCGGGCTGCTGGACCAGCCGGACCTCACCCATATCTGGCCGGACCTGCTGCGGGAGCGCTACGGCCGCACCTATTCGGTGGCGCGGCGACTGGCCGGACTGGCCACGCATCCGCGCACGGTGCCGCTGGGCGGGCCGCCGCTGATGCGGTCGAAGCTGTTGCAGCGCACCGCGGTCCGAGTGATGGGCAATCTGGTGACCGACGAGGACCTGGATCTGACCGCCCGCCTGTGGCGGGGCGCGGGGCGGGCCTCGATGCGGATCGACAAGCTGCAGCCGTTCTCGTGAACGCCCGGCCGGTTCCCGAGGAGCTGCTGCCGCATCTGCGGCGAGCGCGGGATCTGGCCGACCGGAATTACGCGGAGCCGCTGGACCTGGACAGTCTGGCGGCGGCCGCGGGGGTGTCGAAGTACCACTTCCTGCGGTGTTTCGCGGCCACCTACGGCAAGACGCCCGCCCTGTATCTCGCCGAGCGGCGGATCGAGCGGGCGCAGGATCTGCTGCGCGCCACCAATGTGACGGTGACCGAGGCCTGCATGCTGGTGGGCTACAGCAGCCTCGGGTCGTTCAGTCGTAAATTCACCGACCTGGTGGGGATGTCGCCCTCGGAGTATCAAGCGAAGTTCGCTGCCGAGGGGGCACCCCATATTCCCGGTTGCTACGTCTTCATGCACGGTCTCTCGGATCGGAAACGCGCGGACTGACGCGACCCCGTGGCGAGGCCACGGGGTCGCGGGGTGAATTCAGCTGGGCGCGGGTCTCATCGAGACGGCAGCACGTGGATTCCGGTCTTGTCGGTGGAGAGGGCCAGCGAGCTGATGTACTGGATCTCGCCCTCCGGTCCCGGCACCGCGGACGCGATCATGTCGGGTCGCTCGAACTCCATGCCGGTGACGACGCAGGTCAGCGTCTCCCCCGACGGGTTGCCGTGCTCGTCGAACATGGGCAGGTCGATGCCGTCGTGGTCGCGGCGCAGGTAGTACTTGCCCTTGGTGAGGAAGGCGGTGAGCGGGGTGGCCAGGAACGAGACCAGCACGGCCACGATGGGCGAGTACGGCTTCAGGGTCTCGCCGAAGATCCCGAAGAAGGTCATGATCGACAGCGCCGCCGACAGGCCGAAGCCGACCAGGCCGACCGGGTTGAAGTCGTAGAGCATGCCGCGGCGGAACTCCGGTTCCTTGGGCGAGAGCTTCAGGAGGTACTTGTTGATCGCGATATCCGTTGCGACGGTGACGATCCAGGCGATACCGCAGTTGGCGTAGAAGCCGAGGATGTTGTTGAGGAAGTCGAACATGTTGGCTTCCATCAGGATCAGCGCGATGGCCAGGTTCAGGCCGAGGAACACGATCCGGCCCGGGTAGTTCTTGGTGACGCGGGTGAAGGAGTTGGTCCACGCCAGCGAACCCGAATACGCGTTGGTCACATTGATTTTGATCTGGCTGATCACGACCAGCACCACGGCCAGGGTCATGGCCAGCCAGGACGGCATCATGTCGCGGTAGATCTCGAGGAACTGGTGCACCGGCTGGTTGGCGATGTCCTGCGCGCCGGGCAGGTTGGCGATCAGGTAGACCGCCAAGAAGAGGCCGACGACCTGCTTGATGGCGCCGAACAGCACCCAGCCGGGTCCGGCCAGCAGCATCCAGCCCCACCACTTTCGGGCGTTCTCGGGTGTCCGGGGCGGCATGAAGCGCAGGTAGTCGATCTGCTCGGCGATCTGGGCGATGAGCGAGAGGCAGACGCCGGCGGCGAGCAGCGCGCCGGACAGGCTGACGCCCTTGCCGTCCTGACCGCCGTAGGACAGGAAGGCTCCCACCGAGTCGGGGTGGCGGACCAGCAGGAAGCCGAACGGCAGCACCATCAGGATCAGCCACAGCGGGGTGGTCCACACCTGCAGTTTGGCGAGGGTGTTCATGCCGTAGATGACCAGCGGGAAGATCATCACCGTGGACACCAGGTAGCCGATCGGGAGCGGCACGTGCAGGCCGAGTTGCAGGCCCTGCGCCATGATCGAGCCCTCGAGGGCGAAGAAGATGAAGGTGAAGGAGGCGAACACGATGTTCGTCACCACCGAGCCGTAGTACCCGAAGCCGCTGCCGCGGGTGATCAGGTCCAGGTCGACGTTGTAGCGGGCCGCGTAGTAGGCCAGCGGGAAGCCGGTGATCATGATGATGATCGCGAAGATGCCGATGCCCAGCAGCGCGTTGCCGGTGCCGTTGGCGATGCCGATGTTCGCGCCGATGGAGAAGTCGGCCAGGTAGGCGATGCCGCCGAGCGCCGAGACGCCGACCACCGCCGGACTCCATTTCCGGTAGCTGCGGGGCGCGAACCGCAGCGTGTAATCCTCCAGCGTCTCCTTGGACGCGGCCACCGCGTTCGCCGTGGGGGTTTCGACTTGAACCACCGGCACTCCTCGTTCGGGCTCGTCGCGAGCTGTTTTCCGATTCGAGGGTGGTCAGCGATTGTTGATCTTGGCTTTCCGGACGATTGCACGGCTGTTACGGCGACCTCACTGAGGTTCCGAGTGTGTGAACTCAGCAATCCGGGCGTGAATCGCGCAATTTCGGAGAAGCCGGCGGCGGGGGCTCGTCCATAGCCTGGAAACCATGACGACCATTACCAATGTCTCGCTCGTGACCGTCTACGTGACCGACCAGTCGGCCGCCAAGACCTGGTACATCGACAAACTGGGTTTCGTCGAGGGCAGCGATGTCACCATGGGCGACAACGGCTTCCGCTGGGTGACGGTGGCGCATCCGGATCATCCGGAGCTGGAGGTGACGCTGATGATCCCGGGTCCCCCGCTGGACGACAATCTCGCCGAGGCCATCCGCCGGTCACTGGCCAACGGCACGCACGGCGCGCTGGGCCTGCGAACCGACAACTGCCAGAAGACTTTCGACGAGCTCACCGCCAAAGGCGTGGAGTTCGTGCAGCCGCCCGCGGAGCGCCCCTACGGCGTCGAGGCCATCATCCGCGACAACTCCGGCAACTGGCTGGTCCTCACCGAGCCACGGGAGTTCGATCCGAACTTCGGGCAGTAGCGACCGGGCCCGTGGATGCGGGACCACCCCCGCATCCACATTCCCGGGATCAGGCGTTCTGTGCGGCGAACCAGGTTTCGACGGACTTGCGTTCGCTGTTCATGACCTTCTTGAGCAGGTTCTCGACCAGCGGTTCGATAGCCCCGCCGACCAGCGGGACCTTCACGTCGACCGTGCCGGTGGCCTCGATCTCGGAACCCTCGGCGGTGGGCCGCAATTCGAACGCGCCCGCCATCTCGGTGGTGATGCCACCGGAGCGGCCGCTGAAGCTGCCCCGCGCGACGCCGTCGGTCAGCGGACCCCAGGCGTCGGTGCGCTCCAGCATGAGCTCGCTCTTGAGGACCTTCTTGACGATGCCGGGAATCTGGTCCTCGGGGGCCTTTTCGGTCATCTGGATCCGAATCGTGCCGGGCCCGTCCGGGTGGGTGAGCTCCAGCGTGGCGGTCGGCGCCGCCGCGAAGCGGGACTGCCACATCTCGTCATTGGTGAGTGCCCGGTGAAGCTCTTCGACCGGGATGCTGTACTGCACGGTGAAGCTGAATTTTCGGGACATGGCGACGACCGTAGCCCAGCGATGGAATAGCCTGCTGAAGTGTCGGAAACTAGCCAGTCTCCCAGGACTGAACAGCGGCAGGCGGTTCGGTGGCGGCGGGCTCGGCTCGGGATCGTCATCGCCGCGGCGACGGTCAGCTTCCTGGCCGTGCTGCTGGTGCTCGCGGCCTGGCGCGACGACCATCTCATCAATAGCGATCGGGGCGTGACCAGCGCCGAAGTGCTCTCGGCGGGCACGCTGCGGTCCGCGGTCATCTTCGTCACCCCCGACGGCGAGACCCACAACCCGAAGACCGGCGTGCTGTACCCGACCAAACTGACCGCCGGCGAGCGCATCAATGTCGAATATCGGCGCAGCGATCCCGATCTGGTCCGGGTGGCGGGTCGCGATGCCCGTGTCGCCGTCATCCCCGCACTGTCGGTCATCGTGGTCGCCTGGGCCATCGCCATCCCCGCCCTCTGGCTGCTCGGCTCGCCCCCGACCCGCTGGCTCGGCGCACTGCGGGCCCGCGTGCGAACTAGGCTGCGACAATAGACAGTCCCGACATTCGCCCAAAGGTTCGCGGCCCGTCTCGTTCTGGACTGAGCGGAGCGGAGGAGCGAAGCGGAGGAGCGGAGGGAGGGAAGAACGAGACCTCCAGGGCCGCGAACCCGCCCGGAGCGAAGCGGAGGGCAAAATAAGCACCGTGGCGAAAATCAGGCAGCGGGAGTCGTTTCGGGCCCAGCTGGACAAGCAGCCGAACGAGGTCGCGTCGATGTTCGACGGGGTCGCGAAAAGGTACGACATCACCAACACGGTGATGACCGGCGGCATCGACCGGTACTGGCGGATGGCGACCCGGAAAGCCCTGGCGCTGCGGCCCGGCGAGCGGGTGCTGGATCTGGCCGCCGGAACCGGCGTCTCGACCGTGGAACTGGCCAAATCCGGAGCCTGGTGCCTGGCCGCCGACTTCTCCCAGGGCATGCTCGCGGCCGGACGCTGGCGCAATGTGCCCATGGTCGCCGGTGACGCCATGGCCCTGCCCTTCGCCGACGACTCCTTCGACGCCGTCACGATCTCCTACGGGCTGCGCAATGTGTCCGACCCGGACCTGGCGCTGCGCGAGATGCTGCGGGTGACCAAGCCCGGCGGGCGGCTCGTGGTGGCCGAGTTCTCCACCCCCACCCTCCCGCCGTTCCGGACGGTCTACATGGAGTACCTGATGAAGGCGCTGCCGCAGGTGGCCAGCGCGGTCAGCTCCAACCCGGACGCCTACGTGTACCTGGCCGAGTCCATCCGGGCCTGGCCCAACCAGCCGCAGCTGGCCATGCGGATCGCGGACGCGGGCTGGTCGGCGGTGAAGTGGCGCAATCTCACCGGCGGCATCGTGGCGCTGCACCGCGGCTACAAACTGGGCTGACGACCGCCTCCGACCTGTGGCGTTGCTCACGATAGCGAGATCGGCCCCCACCTCACAGCCGCGAAAAATGGCTGTGAGGTGGATTGTCATCTGCCGATAACTTTCGGTAAATCCCCCGCAACTCGGGGTGGCTTAACTCGGAACCATGCCCGAACAGCCGACGCCCCCGACGAGCACCCGGACCGCGTGCTCGTACTGCGGGGTGGGCTGCGGCATCACGGTGGAAACCACCACCGGCCCGCTCGGGCTGCCGGTGATCGCCAAGGTCAAGGGCGACAAGGAACACCCGGTCAATGCCGGTCGACTGTGCACCAAAGGCAACACCCACGCCGAGATGATGGCCGCGCCCGGCCGCATGGAGACCGCGTACCGCCGCCCCGAACGCGGCCAGCCGCCCGTTCCCATGCCGGTCGACGAGGCCGTTCACGAAGCCGCCCAACGACTTCGCGTGATCCTCGACACGGATGGACCCGACGCCATCGCGCTGTACGTGTCCGGCCAGCTGTCGATCGAGGCCCAGTACCTGGCCACCAAACTCGCCAAGGGCCACCTGCGCACCGTGCACATGGAAGCCAATTCGCGGCTGTGCATGGCCAGCGCGGCCAGCGGTTACAAGCTGTCGCTGGGCGCGGACGGGCCGCCCGGCTCCTACGACGACCTCGACCACGCCGACCTGTTCTTCGTGATCGGCGCGAACATGGCCGACTGCCACCCGATCCTGTTCCTGCGCATGGCCGATCGGCTCAAGGCGGGAGCGAAACTCATCGTGGTGGACCCGCGGCGCACCGACACCGCCGCGCGCGCCGACCTGTTCCTGCAGATCAAGCCGGGCACCGATCTGGCACTGCTGAACGGGCTGCTGCACCTGCTGGTCGAGAACGGCGACATCGACGCCGACTTCATCGCCGAGCACACCGAGGGCTGGGAGGACCTGCCCGACTTCCTGGACGCCTACACCCCGGACCTGGTCGCCCAGGTCACCGGGCTCGCCGAGGCCGACATCCGCACCGCCGCCGAGTGGATCGGCGCGGCCGGCGAATGGATGTCGCTGTGGACCATGGGGATCAACCAGTCCACGCACGGCACCTGGGCCACCAACACCATCATCAACCTGCACCTGGCCACCGGCGCCATCTGCCGCACCGGCAGCGGGTCGTTCTCCCTCACCGGGCAGCCCAACGCCATGGGCGGGCGCGAAATGGGTTACATGGGACCGGGACTGCCGGGCCAGCGCAGCGTGCTCGCCGACGCCGACCGGGCCTTCGTGGAAGCCGAATGGGGACTGGAACCCGGCACCATTCGCGCCGAGCCCGGGCCCGGGTCGATCGAGATGTTCCGCGGTCTGGCCGACGGGCGGATCAAGGCCTGCTGGATCATGTGCAGCAATCCGGTCGCCTCCATGGCCAACCGGCGCACCGTGATCGCCGGGCTGGAGGCCGCCGACCTGGTGATCGCCCAGGACGTGTACACCGACACCGCCACCAACGCCTACGCCGACCTGCTGCTGCCCGCCACGCTGTGGGCGGAGGCCGATGGCGTGCAGGTGAATTCGGAACGCAACCTGACCCTGCTGCAGCGCTCGGTCGAGCCGATCGGCGACGCCCGGCCGGACTGGCAGCTCATCGCGCAGATGGCGACGGCGCTCGGCTTCCCCGGCTTCGACTACGCCTCCAGCGCCGAGATCTTCGACGAGATCCGCCGCTTCGCCAACCCGGCCACCGGATACGACCTGCGCGGCATCGACTACGACCTGCTGCGCGCCGGACCCGCGCAATGGCCGTGCCCCGATCCGGCCCAGCGGCGCAACCCGATTCGCTATGTGAACGACGGCGTCAGCCAGGCCCTCTTCACCGACGCGGACGGGAACACGCCCCGCCTGGCCTTCGCCACCGCGAGCCGCAAGGCCGTGTTCTGGCCGCGCCCGCACCTGCTGCCCGCCGAGATGCCCGACGAGGACCACCCGTTCGTCCTCAATACCGGCCGCCTGCAACACCAGTGGCACACCATGACCAAGACCGGGAAGGTGGCGAAACTGAACAAGCTCAACGGCAAGCCGTTCCTGGAAGTGCACCCCGACGACGCCGCCCGCCTCGAGGTCCGCGACGGCGACCAGCTCGAGATCGCCTCGCGCCGCGGCCGCGCCGTGCTGCCCGCCCTGCTCAGCGACCGCGTCCTGCCCGGCACCTGCTTCGCGCCCTTCCACTGGAACGACGAACAGGGCGAATACCTGACCATCAACGCCGTCACCACCGACGCGGTGGACCCGATCTCGCTGCAACCGGAGTTCAAGGTCTGCGCGGTGCGCCTGCGCAAGGTCGCGGCCCTGAGCACGGCGACGACCGGCGACCCCGAGACGGAAACGGACGCCGCCGGACGGATTCCGGCCACACCCGAGCTCGGCGGCGCACCCGTGCCCGCGGTCGGCGGCGTGGATCTCGGCGGCCCGCATCCGCTGGCGGTCATGCTCGGACTGGAGACCGCCACCGCGCCCACGCTCAGCGAGGTCGAGCGCATCTACCTGGGCGGGTATCTCGCGGCGCTGCAGAGCCTGCCGGTCAGCGGGGTACCGGTGCTGCCGACCACCGCGCCCATCTCCGACCGCAGCCGGGCGTGGATCGACGGCCTGCTGGGCGGGATGTACTCCCGTGGCGCGCAGCCGCTCTCGGCCGGGGTCGCGGAGGTGTCGATCGGATTCGCGGCGGACGTGGGCGCCGGATTCACCGGCCGGTCCGACGGCGGCGAGAGCGCGGAGGCTCCGGCGCGGACCGTCACGATCCTGTGGGCCTCGCAGACCGGAACCGCGGAGGATCTGGCCGCGGCCCTGACGACTCATCTCGTGGAGTCGGGCTTCGCGCCGCGGCTCCTGGACATGGACTCGGCCGAACTGTCCGATCTCACCGGGGATGTGCTGGTCATCAGCAGCACCTTCGGCGACGGCGGGCCACCGGACAATGGCGCGGACTTCTGGGAACGATTGAACGACAGCGCGATCCGGCTGACCGGGATGCGCTTCGCGGTGTTCGCGCTCGGCGACTCCTCCTACGACGACTTCTGCGGCCACGGCCGCAAGCTGGACGAACTGCTCGCCCAGCGCGGCGCGACCCGGCTGCTGCCGCGCGTGGACAGCGAGCCCGACCACGAGGACGTGTCCGCGGCCTGGTTCGACGCCGTGACCGGCGTGCTCGCGGACGCAGCGGGCGACGCGGCCATCGGCGGCGGGAACCGAGGCGGGTCCGGTGCGGGACCGCGGGGCGGACATTCCACGCCGCCCTTCGGCGCTCCGGGCGGCCGGGGTTCCGGCGGCGCGTCCGTCGGCGGCACGCCCACCTGGAACGCTGCCGGTCGTGGCGGCGCGGGCGCTTCGAGCCCGCTCGGACACGGTGCCGGCGGCCCCGGAAGCGCCCGGGGCGCAACGGCTGTCGCTCCGGTTCGGACCGGCGCCGCCGCGCCATTCACCCGGAATTCTCCGGTGCTCTCGAAACTGGTTCGCAATGAATTGCTTTCCCGCGAAGGTTCCGGGAAAGAGGTGCGGCAGTTCGGGTTCGATCTGAGTGATCCGGAGACCACCTACGAGGTCGGGGATTCGCTGGGCATTCGGCCCGCGAATTGCGAGTCACTGGTGCGGGAATGGCTGGCGGCGACAGGTCTCGACGGCCATCGGCTGATCGAGATCGACAATGGCGAGCTACCGCTGGCCGAGGCGCTGCGCACGCATTACGACATCACGCGGGTGAGTGCGGATCTGTTGTCGTTCGTGGCCGAGCACAACGCCAATCCACGCCTGGCCAAGCTGTTGCGCCGGGACAATCGCAATGAGCTGGACGGATATCTGTGGGACCGGCAGGCGGTGGACGTGCTGCGCGATTTCCCGGTGCGGGCCGATCTGGTCGAGTGGCTGGGCGCGCTGAAGAAGCTACAGCCGCGCCAGTATTCGATCTCGTCGAGTCCGCTGGTGAGCCCGGACGAGGTGCAGCTGACGGTCGGCGTGGTGCGCTACGGCGATCCGGCGGCCATCGGGTCGGCGGCCCGGCGCGGCGGCGTGAGCTCGACCTTCCTGGCCGATCGCGCGCATGCCGAGGTGCCGATCTTCCTGCAGCGGGCCCCGCACTTCCGGCCGCCGCTGGACCCGACCGCGCCGATGATCATGGTGGGCCCGGGCACCGGCATCGCGCCGTTCCGCGGCTTCCTGCAGGAGCGCCGGGCGCTGGGGTGCACGGGCCGCAACTGGCTGTTCTTCGGCGATCAGTACGCGAAGGACAATTTCTATTACCGGGCCGAGCTCGAGGACATGTTCCGCTCCGGTTTCCTGACCCGGCTGGATCTGGCGTTCTCGCGCGATCAGCGGGAGCGGATCTACGTGCAGCACCGCATGATCGAGCACGGCGCGGAGTTGTGGGCGTGGCTGCGTGAGGGCGGGCATTTCTACGTGTGCGGTGACGCGGCGCGAATGGCGAAGGACGTGGACGACACCCTGCTGAGGATCGCGCGCATTCACGGCAAGCTGAGCGAGGACGGCGCGCTGGCGTTCAAGAAGCAGCTGGTGGCGGAGAAGCGGTACGTGCGCGACGTGTACTGACTGGTTCGATTCCGGCACCTCAAATGTGAAACTGTGGTATTTGTAACTCGCCCGTCCAGTCTCACCGGCGGGCGAGCCGTCCCGCGACGGCTGCCAGCAGCACGAAGGGCCGGGAGCGTGAACGGTCGGATCAGTCGAATCACCGGACGAATCGCGGTGGCGGCCCTCGCGGCCGCCGCGACCCTGAGCCTGGGCTGCGTGCCCGCCGGCGCGGACCCCACCGCAGCCCCCGTCGCCCCCGGCGTCAGCGTCCCCGACTTCAAGACCGAGGACGGCTCCTACATCAAGAGCGTCGCGGCCCTTGACAGCCGCCATGTTGTCTTCACCGTCTACTCCGCGGCCATGAACCAGACCTTCCCGGTCGATGTCCAGCGCCCGGCCGACACCTCCGAACCCGCGCCCACGCTGTATCTGCTCAACGGCGCGGGCGGCGGCGTGGACGCGGCGACCTGGCAATTGCGCACCGACGCACTGGATTTCCTGTCCGACAAGAACGCCAATGTCGTGCAGATTATCGGCGGCGCGTTCAGCTGGTACACCGACTGGATGCAGGCCGACAAGTCGCTCGGCGTGAACAAGTGGTCCACCTACCTCGGCAAGGAACTGCCGCCGCTGATGGACGCGGCGCTGGGCAGCACCGGCAACAACGCCATCGCCGGGATCTCCATGGCCGGTCTGCCCGTGCTGAATTCGGTGATCTTCAACCCCGGCCTGTTCAAGAGCGCCGCCGTCTACAGCGGCTTCTTCCAGACCACCACGCCACTGGCCCGCGAGGCCATCAAGATGGTCACCGAGCTCTACGGCGGCGGCAAGGTCGAGAACATGTGGGGCCCCGAGGGCGGCCCGATGTGGGCGGCCAACGACCCCACCCTGAACGCCGAGAAACTGCGCGGCACCAACCTTTTCATCTCCACCGGCAACGGCATCCCGGGCGCGTTCGACATGCCCGGGGCGCGCGGCCGCATGGAGAAGCCCGAGGACACCGCCAAAACGGTCGCGCTGGGCTCGCTCATCGAGGCCAATTGCGAACTGTCCACGGTGATCCTGCAGAAGCGCCTGGAATCCATGCGCATTCCGGCGACCTTCGAATTCCGCAGCAGCGGCACCCACATCTGGGGCTACTGGCAGGACGACCTGAAGGCGTCGTGGCCGGTGCTCGCGCAGGGTCTGTTCCCGCCCGCGTAACCGCCTACACGACAGGCGGATTGACGCGCGCGAAGTCCCCCAGCCGGTAGTACGGGTAGTAGGGGTAGGGCGGCGTCACCGCGCTCACCTTGTCCAGCCGGGCGATCTGCTCGGCGTCCAGGCTCCAGCCCACCGCGCCCAGATTCTGGCGCAACTGCTCCTCGTCGCGCGCGCCGACGATGACGGTGGCCACGGTCGGGCGGCGCAACAGCCAGTTCAGGGCGATCTGCGGGACGGTGCGGCCGGTTTCGGCGGCGATCTCGTCGAGCACGTCGACCACGTCGTAGAGCAGCTCGTCGTCGACAGGCGGCCCGGCCTCGGCGGTCTTGTGCAGGCGGCTGCCGGGCGGAAGCGGTTGGCCGCGACGGATCTTCCCGGTGAGCCGCCCCCAGCCGAGCGGACTCCAGACCACCGCGCCGACACCTTGGTCCAGGCCCAGCGGCATGAGCTCCCATTCGTAGTCGCGCCCGGCGAGCGAGTAGTACACCTGGTGCGCGACATAGCGCGGGAAGCCGTGCCGGTCCGCGGCTGCCAGGGATTTCATCAGCTGCCAGCCCGCGAAGTTGGAGGCGCCGACGTAGCGGATCTTGCCGGAGCGCACCAGCGAGTCGAGGGCCGAGAGCACTTCCTCGACGGGCGTGCCCGCGTCGAAGGCGTGCAGCTGGAACAGGTCGATGTGCTCGACACCGAGCCGGCGCAGCGAGCCCTCGACCGCCGAGATCAGCCGGGCGCGACCGGATCCCGCGTCGGCCGGGCCCGGCCCGGTGGGCAGGGTGGCCTTGGTCGAGATCAGCACGTGGTCGCGGCGGCCCCGGATCGCCTCGCCCAGTACCTCTTCCGACGCGCCGTCCGAGTAGACGTCGGCGGTGTCGAACAGGGTGACGCCCGCGTCCAGGCTGATGTCCACCAGGCGGCGGGCCTGGGCCGCGTCGGTGTCGCCCCAGGCCGAGAAGAGTTCGCCGCGGCCGCCGAAGGTGCCCGCGCCGAAACTCAGGGCCGGAACCAGCAGACCGGACGCGCCGAGCCGACGGTATTCCATGATCACCACTCCTAACGGAACCATAGTTTCATTAACACCGAGGACGCTACACTCGTCTCGCCGCAAACGGAACTGGAGACCCGTTATGAACCAGGACACAGCGAGCCCCGGCTCGGTCCGCCCCGGTGGACGCACCGCGCGCGTCCGCGAATCCGTGCTGCGCGCCGCGGGCGACCTGCTGGCCGAACGCGGCTACGCCACCCTCGATCTGGCCGAGGTCGCGACCCGCGCCGAGGTCGGCAAGACCACCGTCTACCGCCGCTGGCGCACCCCCGCCGGACTGGTCTCCGACCTGCTCGCCGAGATGGCCGAAACCTCACTCCCCCACAGCGATACCGGCACCCTGCGCGGCGACCTGGTCGCCAATGCGCGGCTGGTCGGGAAGACCCTCACCGACCCCCGGCAGGGCCGCCTGTTCCGGGCCGTCATCGCCGCCGCCACCAGCGACGACACCGCGGCCGCGGCGCTGCGCGCCTTCTACGACACCCGGCTCACCGAATGGTCGCCGTGCGTCGAAGCCGCCGCCGCACGCGGCGAGGTTCCGGCCGGAACCGACCCGCGCGCCGTGCTTTCCGCCGTCTCCGCCCCGCTCTACTACCGCCTGCTGGCCAGCGGCGACCCGGTCGACGAGGCCACGATCACCGCCGCGGCGACGGCCGCCGCCCTCGCCGCCGAACAGGGCGTATTCGTCTCCGGCACAGGGCGATCCGCGCCCTGAGTCTGCCGTCCCGGGGCGTGGGCGCGACCCCTCGCCGCGCCCGCGCCCCGGCTCCGAGCCCTGATCAGTCCCGGGTCCAGGCCGGATCGCGGCCGGTCAGTCCCAGGACGCGGTCCAGCAGCGGCGCCTCGGCCGGAATGTCGACCACCGGCCCGAAGAGTCCCGGGATGCCATCCCTCGGGGTGTCGCGCAGCATGCCCAGCAGCACCGCGAGATCCGCGCCGGCCGGATCGTAGGGTCGCTCCGTCGCGCGGGCCAGGTCCCAGCCGTGCACGATCAGCTCGTCCAGCGCGAACTCGGCCATCGTCGCTGCGGGGGCGAGGATGCCGCCGACCTCGGTCTCCCCCGACCACGCGGCCGGTTCGCGCCAGGCCGCCACCAGCGACTTCAACTGCGCCGGAATGCGGTCCCGCCAGTCCCCGGGCAGGGTCCCGGCACCGGGCTCGGGCGGCTGCGAGCGGCCGATCATCTCCTTGGTGGCGCCCTGACGGAAGCCCTCGGTGAAGCCGAGCACGTGGACCAGCATGTCGCGAACGCTGATCCCGGACGGCGTGCGGCGCTCGAGGTCGGCGGCGGAGACGGCGGCGACCACCGCCTCCAGCCCACCCGCGGCGGCTTCCAGATCGAATTCCGGAGTGGTCATGGTTCCTCCCGGAGGCATGCCGAACCGCCGGTGCGGCCCGGTCGGTCATAAGGACGGGGCGGGGCCGCGGAATTCATCGCCGGGCGCGCGAATGCGCTTGCACCGCCGCGTCGCAACCGGTTCGTTAGGTGCGATCAGCGGCGAAAAGCCCTGGTGGGGAGGAGAATTGATAGATGAAGGGTGATCGTGTGGAGATCGTCGTCGACACCGGCGACGGGTCTCGGAACTACGAAATCGTGGCCACCAGAGCGGGCCGCCGCATCGAAACCCGCATCGCGCGCGGGATTGTCGAAGTCAGTGAGGTGACCAGAACCGGGGGACCGGTACGCACGGCCCGCTTCATGGCCGGGCGGGTACTCGCCCTGGTCGAGTATCCCGCCGACGACAGCCCCCACCCCGGCGAGTGACGCCCGGCGGCGGTTGCCGATCGCCGTGAGCAGGGGCATTCTCGAAGGTGGCCGCCTGCACGACCCCACCGGCAGAGAGGAGCCAGCGATGATCGATCGAATCGACGCGGTGCCCGAGGCCGACTACGTCGAACAGCACATCGCCGCCTACCCGGCGGACGAGCCCTACCCCGATGCCGACGCCTACCCGGACCGCGACGTGCGCGCCGAGCGGGTCGTCGACTCCGATACCGAGATCACCCCGCTGCCCGCCGACGACAACGGCTGGACCGCGTCCGAGGGTGACCTCGTCGAGCAGGCGATCCCCGTCCCGATGGGGGACGACTGGGACCTGCCCGGCTAGTTCGACACTCCCGCGCGCACGGTGGCGTGCAGTTCCCGCAGGCTCGACCGCTCGGTCGCGACCTCGAGCACACGGATGCCGTGCGCACGCCCGACCAGCTCGTCGGCCAGCTGGGACGGGTCGACCTGGCGGTGCGGAATCCGGTAGGCGGCGCACAACGCCGCCAGATCCATGCCGTGCGGGGTGCCGAAGACCCGCTCGAACACGCCCGCGTACTGCGGGTCGCCCTGTTCGAGCAGTTCGAAGATGCCGCCGCCGTCGTCATTGGCGACCACGATGGTGAGATCCTCCGGCCGCGGCTCGCCGGGGCCGATGAGCAGGCCGGACGCGTCGTGCAGGAAGGTCAGGTCGCCCATCAGCGCGATGGTGCGGCCGGGATGGGTGAGCGCCGCGCCGACCGCCGCCGAGACGGTGCCGTCGATGCCGGCCACACCGCGATTGGACAGCACCCGAATGCCGGGGCGCGGGTGCGCGACCAGGGCCGCGTCGCGGACCGGATTGGACGCGCCGAGCAGCAGCTGGTCGCCGTCGCGCAGGGCGCCGAGCACCACCGCCGCGACGTGCAGACCGGTCGGCTTCGGGTGCCCGGCCAGCTCGGACCGCACCACCGACACGGCCTTCTCGTTCAGCTCCCGGCACAGCTCCAGCCATTCCGGCCGGGGCGCGCCGTGCGTCACCGCGCGGGTGCCGGTGCCCACCACATTGCCGGATACATCGGGCCAGCGCGGGCCCGTGGTCAGCGCGAACACGGTGACCTCCGGGTCGGCGAGGACCTTGGACACCTGCCGGTGCAGGGTCGGCCGGCCGGTGATGATGGCCTGCTTCGGCTTCAGCAGCGGCAGGGCCAGCGGATGCAGGGCCGGGCCGTGCATGGGCGCGGTCGGCTCGGCCACGGTCGGCAGCGCCGCGAGCTCGGGGCGATGGCCCGCGCCGTGGCCGGAGATGACCACGGTGTCCGGGGTCAGGTCGATGTCGAGCGGCACGTCCAGGGTCGCGTATTGGGTTGCGGTCCAGGGCTGTTCGCCGTCCCGGCCGGCGGGCAGCGAGTCGCCGGCGGCCAGGTCCGGGACCAGCGGTTCGCGCAGCGGGATGTCGAAGTGCACGGGCCCGGCATTGCCGGAGCGGGTGCCGCGGGCGGCGGCCAGCACCCGGCACACCGCCGAGCGCCACACGCTGTTCTGCTTCGGGTAGAGCTCGGCGCCGGGCTCGTCCTCGGCCAGTCCGAGGCTGATGGCGGCGCGCACCTGGCTACCGAACAGGCCGAACTGCTCCACCGTCTGATTCGCGCCGGTGCCGAGCATCTCGTAGGGCCGGTTGGCGCTGAGCACGATCAGCGGGACGCGGGCGTAGTTGGCCTCGAGCACAGCGGGCCCGAGATTGGCGACGGCGGTGCCGGAGGTCATGACGACGGGCACCGGGCGGCCGCTCGCCACGGCCAGGCCGACGGCGAGGAATCCGGCGCTGCGCTCGTCGATGCGCATATGCAGCCGGATCTTCCCGGCCTGGTCAGCGGCCTGTAAGGCGAAGGCCAGCGGCGCGTTTCGCGATCCCGGGCACAGGACCACGTCTCGCACTCCGCCGCGCGCGAGCTCGTCGACGACGACGTGCGCCTGTGCTGTCGATGGATTCACGCCTCCAGCCTCTCAGACAGCCCGGCCGGGCGCTGCGTCGGCCCGATCACACCTATACCGAAAAGTTAGGGTTTGCTAACCTAATCGAATGGCGAAGCGCAGCAAGCATGTCAAGCCCGAGCACCGGGAAATCCTCACCGCCGAAGTACTGGCCAGCAAACGGATCAGCCCGCATTTCGTGCGGGTCACCCTGGGCGGACCCGGCCTGACGGGCTTCACCGCCATGGGCTTCGACCAGTGGTTCCGGCTGTTCATGCCGGGCCGCGACGGCGACCTCCGCCTGCCCACCTCGGCCAGCAACCTCGGCTGGTACGCGCAATACCTGATGATGGGCAAGGAACACCGGCCGCTCGCCCGCAACTACACCGTCCGCGACTACCGGGCCGCCGGATTCGGCGAATACGGCAGCACCGCCGAGATCGACATCGACTTCGCCATCCACGGCGACGACACCCCCGCCTCCGCGTGGGCGAACACCGTCACCCCCGGCTGCAAGGCCGGACTGCTGGACGAGGGCATCACCTACCAGGCCCCCGACCACTGCGAGTGGACGCTGCTGGTGGGCGACGAGAGCGCGCTGCCCGGCATCGCCGGCGTGCTGCGCTCACTGCCGCGTGAGGCGAAGGGCGCGGCCTACATCGAGATCCCGTCCGCCGAGGACAAGCAGGAACTGGGCGAGCCCGCGGGCGTCACGGTGAACTGGCTGGTCCGCACCGACGCGCACGGCGAGGTCGGGGTGCTGGCCGCAGAGGCGGTGCGGCAGGCCGAGATTCCCGGCGCCGGCGTCTACGCCTTCGTGGCGGGCGAGCAGAAGCTGGCCGCCGGCGTGCGGCGGCATCTCGCGCAGGAGCGCGCGATCCCGAAGGCGGACATCACCTTCACCGGCTACTGGCGGGTCGGCAAGTCCCAGGGATGAATCGGTCGCGAGTGCCCCCGAACCACCTCGCGGGCATTCGCACACGACCTCGGACGGACCCCGTTCGCGGCCCCTCGCCGGGCCGCGAACCGGTCGGTTGATTAACCAGCGTGACGCTGAACCAGGTCACCCAGACGCGGAAGAGCCTCGGCGACATGCTTCTTCGCCGACGAGCGCATGGAGTTGTAGACCTTGGTCAGCGCCGGACGCGACGAGGCCTCGGCCCGCGCGTCGGTGACCGACAGGAGCGCGTCGGCGACCTCGTCCTGCTTGGACACCAGCAGATCGGCGAACGAACCCGCGCCACCGTTCTGGTACTCGGCCCAGTACGGCTCGAGCTGCTCGACGAACTTGGGCACGAAGGACTCCAGCGCGTCACCCACGATCGAGGGGCTGACCTTCTTGATCGCGGCGTAGCCGCCCTTGACGACGAGGCCCGACGCGCCGCCCTTGTCCGACACCTCCTCGTCCAGAACCTTCTCCGCATCCGCGATGAAGGCGGGACGCTTGGCGTCATCGAGCAGGGATTCAGACAGTGCTGCAACCACTTTCAGGTTCCTCCGGATAGTTTTTCGATGAACGAGCGCACGCAACTATACGCACCGGTGTCCCCGCGCACACGATGCCAATGCGCTGCTACTGCCACAGCAGCAACAGCACTGTAAAGCACCCGCAATCGATTGGCAGCGTTTCACTTTCGGCGACTGTTCCCCGGTCGTTCATTTCCCCACGGGTAACAAGTGACCGCTTTGGCCTTCGGACGGTCCATCGGCTAACGAGCAGCGCCCTTGTCGGATGGCCGAATTCCGCCGCCGCGATTCCGGGTGACCTGCGAAACACCGCGCCGAACTGCGGTGGGTCTTCACCACGGCGAGAACCGGAACAGTATGTTCACTCCCGTGACCTTCAATGCGACGCTGTGGCGGCCCGTTCCGGGATTCGAGAACCTCACCGACATCACGTACCACCGGCACGTCGAGCAGGGCACGGTCCGGATCGCCTTCGATCGCCCCGAAGTCCGCAACGCCTTCCGGCCGCACACCGTCGACGAGCTCTATCGCACCCTCGACCACGCCCGGATGACCTCCGACGTCGGCGCGGTCCTGCTCACCGGGAACGGCCCCAGCCCCAAGGACGGCGGCTGGGCCTTCTGCTCCGGCGGCGACCAGCGCATCCGCGGCCGCAGCGGCTACCAGTACGCCTCCGGCGAGACCGCCGACACCGTGGACGCCGCCCGCGCCGGACGCCTGCACATCCTCGAGGTGCAGCGGCTCATCCGCTTCATGCCCAAGGTGGTCATCGCCCTGGTCAACGGCTGGGCCGCGGGCGGCGGGCACAGCCTGCACGTGGTCTGCGACCTCACCCTGGCCTCCCGCGAGCACGCCCGGTTCAAGCAGACCGACGCCGACGTGGGCAGCTTCGACGGCGGATACGGCAGCGCCTACCTGGCGAAGATGGTGGGACAGAAGTTCGCTCGCGAGATCTTCTTCCTGGGTCGGCCGTACACCGCCGAGGAGATGCACGCCATGGGCGCGGTCAACGCGGTCGTGGATCACGAGCAGCTCGAAGACGTCGCGCTGGAGTGGACGGCCGACATCCTGGGCAAGTCGCCCCAGGCCATCCGGATGCTGAAGTACGCGTTCAACCTTCAGGACGACGGACTGGTCGGTCAGCAGCTCTTCGCGGGCGAGGCGACGCGGCTGGCCTACATGACCGACGAGGCGGTCGAGGGCCGTGACGCGTTCCTCGAGAAGCGCGACCCGGACTGGACGCCGTACCCCTACTACTTCTGACGCTCCGGAACTCGCGGGGCCTTCGCCTCGAACCTTCGGGCGCGGCAAACGACGAGCTGTCATGCTGCACTCATGGAGATACTGAGCAGTCGGGTCATTCTCCGGCCGAGCGATTACGAGCGGACCCTGGCCTTCTATCGGGATGCGCTGGGGCTGGCCATCGCTCGCGAATATCCGGGCGGGACGGTCTTCTTCGCCGGGCAGGGACTGCTCGAGGTGGCCGGGCACGGGCGCGCGGGCGACGCGCCGAGCGGGTTCGCGGGGGCGATCTGGTTGCAGGTGCGTGACTGCGCGGACGCCGCCGCGGAACTCGCGCTGCGCGGGATCGCCATCGACCGCGCGCCCGTGCGCGAACCCTGGGGACTGATCGAGATGTGGCTCCGGGACCCCGACGACGTGCCGCTGGTGCTCGTGGAGATCCCGGCCGATCATCCGATCCGGCGAGACATCCGGGGCGACGACTGAGGCCCGCGGGCCTTAGCACGAAGGTAACTGTGAAACACGTCCGGGGCACCGGTTAACAGACCGTAAAGACCATGACGCAAACTGATCGGTGTGTCTGCCGAACTGCTCGTTCTGCTGATCGTTGTTTGCACAGCCTTGGCGTTCGACTTCACCAACGGATTCCATGACACCGCGAACGCGATGGCTACCTCCATCGCCACCGGGGCGTTGCGGCCGCGTACCGCCGTACTCCTGTCCGGGGCGCTGAATCTCATCGGGGCTTTCCTCAGTGTGGCCGTCGCGGCGACGGTGGCCTCGGGCATCGTCGACCTGTCGGAGGTGAGCGGACGGGCCCTGCTCGACATCGTCTTCGCGGGTCTGGTCGGCGGCATTCTGTGGAATCTGTTCACCTGGCTGTTGGGTTTGCCGTCCAGTTCCTCGCACGCCCTGTTCGGCGGCATCATCGGCTCGACACTGGCCGCCCTGGGCCTGCACGGCGTGATCTGGACCGCGGGCAGCAAAGGCGTCATCGCCAAGATCATCATCCCGGCGGTGCTCTCCCCCGTCGTGGCCGCGCTGGTCGCCTCGGCCGCCTCCTGGCTGGTGTACCGGATCACCAGCGGCAGCAACGAGAAGACCGTGTCCCGCGGTTTCCGCTGGGGACAGATCGGCACCTCGTCGCTGGTCTCGCTCGCGCACGGCACCAATGACGCGCAGAAGACCATGGGCATCATCTTCCTGGCGCTGATCGCGCACGGTTCGGCCAAAGCCACCGATCCGCTGCCGCTGTGGGTCATCGTGTCGTGTGCCGTCGCCATGGCCGCGGGCACCTGCCTGGGCGGCTGGCGCATCATCCGCACCCTGGGCAAGGGCCTGGTCGACATCGCGCCGCCGCAGGGCTTCGCCGCCGAATCCACCAGCGCGGCGATCATTCTCACCTCGGCCCACTTCGGCCTGCCGCTGTCCACCACGCAGGTGGTGACCGGATCCATCCTCGGCTCCGGCATCGGACGGCCCGGCGCGGAGGTGCGCTGGAACGTGCTCGGCCGCATGGTGGTCGCCTGGGTGCTGACGCTGCCGCTGGCCGGTGTGGTCGGCGCGATCTGCTGGGCCGTCCTGCACGGCATCGGTGGCACGGTCGGCGTGCTGGTGGTGTTCGGGCTGCTGATCGCCATGGCCGCGCTGATCTGGTACCGCTCCAAGCGCGCCGTGGTGAACTCGCACAACGTCACCGCCGACTGGGAGGGCGAGCCCGCTCCGGCCGCCCCCGCGGCGCCGGCGCAGCCCCACCGCAATGACGACACCGTCGGAATCGGCTAGGAGACCGCGATGCACACCCTGCTCTCCAACCTCTCCGACCTGTGGCGAGTCGTGCTCGCCGCCATGCTCTTCGGGGCCGGGCTGCCCACCGTCTTCGCCGTCGGCATCCGCTGCCGGGCCCATGTGGACGACGGCGCGACCGGGGTCACCCGCACCGCCGCGCTGGTCGCCTCCACCGTCTGCTTCGCGGTGGTCATGATCGCGGTGGTGGTCGGTGTGCTCTTCATCGCACGCGGCTTCCTCGCCACCCGACTCGGAATTCACCTGCTCGGCGCGTGACGCCGCCTCATCGAAAGGCACGCTCGTGAGTACCCCCGAACAGCCGACCCCGCCCGCCGCCGACCCGGCTCCCGCCGCGCCGCCGCGCCAGAACGTGCTGCAGAAGGTGCTGGACTGGCTCAAAGCCGGATATCCGCAGGGCATCCCGCAGTCCGATTACGTGGCGTTGCTGGCCGTCCTGCACCGGCGGCTCACCGACTACGAAGTGCACCTGGTGGTGGAGCGGCTGGTCCGGGACCGGGTCGCGACCCCGGACATGGATCGCGAGGACATCGAGCGCGCCGACATCGAGGCGGCCATCGCCCGAGTTGCCAAGGAGCAGCCCGGCGAGGACGATATCGCTCGGGTGGCCTCCAGGCTCGCAGCCGGCGGTTGGCCGCTGGCGACACCGACGTCCGACTGACCGCACTAGACGGAATGACACGATCGCGAACGTGAGCAATACCCTCCGAATCCTTCCCATGCCCACCGGCGCAGCGGTGGGCGAAGTATTGCCGCATCTGCGAGAAGCCTTGGAGGGCAACGGCCCGGCCTGGCTGCCCGTTCCCACCGCCGACCGCCGTGAGACCCAGCGCCTGAGTTCCAGCCTGCGGCCCGGCGAGGCCATCGACGAGGAAGTGGCCCTGGTGGTCACCACCTCCGGCACCACCGGAAACCCCAAGGGCGCCATGCTCAGCGCCGCCAATCTGCGGGCCAGCGGCGACGCCACCCACGAGCGCCTGGGCGGTCCCGGACAGTGGCTGCTGGCGCTGCCCACCCATCACATCGCGGGCATCCAGGTGCTGCTGCGCAGCATCCTGGCCGGGACCGAACCGACCGTGCTCGATGTCTCCGGCGGCTTCCTGCCCGAGGCCCTGGTCGGCGCGATCGCCGGCATGCGCGGCCCGCGCCGCTACACCTCCCTGGTCCCCACCCAGCTGATCAAGGCCCTCGACGAGCCCGCCGCCACCGCCGCCCTGGCCGGACTCGACGGCGTGCTGGTCGGCGGGGCCGCCACCCCGAAACCCGTGCTGGACCGCGCCCGCGCCGCGGGCATCACCGTCTTCCGCACCTACGGCATGAGCGAGACCTGCGGCGGGTGTGTGTACGAGGGAGTACCGCTGACGGGCACCGAGGTACGCATCGAGGACGGGCGGGTGCTGCTCGGCGGCGACATGATCGCCCAGGGCTACCGCAATATCCCCGACCACCCCGCCTTCGCCGAACCCGGCTGGTTCCGCACCGAGGACGCGGGATTCGTCGAGGACGGCGTGCTCACCATCACCGGCCGCCTCGACGAGGCCATCATGACCGGCGGGCTGCTGGTCATCCCGCAGGTCGTCGAGGCCGTGCTGATCACCCACCCCGCGGTCTCCGAATGCGTGGTCCTCGGCCTGCCCGACGACCGGCTCGGCCAGCGAGTGGCCACCGCCATCGTCCCAGCTGCCGGGGCCGACGCCCCCACCCTCGACGAACTGCGCGACCACGTGGTCGCCGAACTCGATGCCATCGCCGCCCCGCGCGAGCTGGCGGTGCTCGACGAACTGCCGCTGCGCGGGCCCGGCAAGCCCGACCGCGCCGCGCTCCGCCGGCTCCTGCTGGCCGCCTCCCCCAGCTGACGCTCGATCGATCCGGGCCCGCCCATCCGCCGATGGACGGGCCTTTTCGCTGCTCAGGGCACCCCCGGAACCCCGCGCAAGCGGCCCTTGCGTCGGCTCGCGACGCCCTTGCGTGCGCGTGCAATCGCCATGCAAGCGGGGTGCAAGGCGCGGTCCGCAAGGTGTAGCCATGACTTCTTACACACCTGCTGAGACGCTCGCCATCGAGGCGGACGGCCTGGTCAAGGTCTTCGGGGAGCAGCGGGCCGTCGACGGCGTCAGTCTCGCGGTGCCGCGGGGGGCCGTCTACGGCGTGCTGGGCCCGAACGGCGCCGGCAAGACCACGACCATCCGCATGCTCGCCACCCTGCTCCGCCCGGACGGCGGCAGCGCCCGCATCTTCGGCCGCGACGTGGTGGCCGAACCGACCGCGGTCCGCTCCCTGATCGGCGTGACCGGCCAGTACGCGTCCGTCGACGAAAAGCTCACGGCCACCGAGAATCTGGTGATCTTCTCGCGACTGCTCGGCCTGTCCCGGGCCGAGTCGCGGCGCAAGTCCGCCGAACTGCTCGAGGAATTCGGCCTGACCGAGGCCTCCGACAAGGCGCTGGAGAACTTCTCCGGCGGCATGCGGCGCCGCCTCGACCTGGCCGCCAGCCTGATCGCCCGGCCGCCGCTGCTGTTCCTCGACGAACCGACCACCGGCCTGGACCCGCGCACCCGCGCCCAGATGTGGGACACCATCCGGCGGCTGGTGCGCGACGGCTCCACGGTGCTGCTCACCACGCAGTACCTGGACGAGGCCGATCAGCTCGCCGACCGGATCGCGGTCATCGACCGCGGCAAGGTCATCGCCGACGGCACCTCCGACCAGCTCAAGTCCTCGGTCGGCCTGTCCACCCTGCAACTCACCCTCGCCGACCGCGACCGCATCGACGAGGCCCGGATCCTGGTGGGCGAGTTCCTGTCCCGCGCCGCGGGCCGCGCCGTCGAGGCCACCATCACCCCCGAGGCGGGCCGCGTCACCGCGCCCCTGCCCGACCCCTCCATCACCACCGACGTCCTGATCCGGTTGCGCGAGAACGACATCCGCATCGACGAGATCAATGTCGCCAAGCCCAGCCTGGACGAGGTCTTCTTCGCCCTCACCGGACACGGCGCCGAGGACGAGACCGACAACGACACCGAACGGAGCGCGGCATGACCACGACTCTCACCGCCCCCACCGGGCGGCGCGCGGCCACGGCCGCCCCCATCCCCGAAGTCTCCAACCACATCCCGTTCAAGCAGACCGTGGCGAACTCGCTCACCATGGCCTACCGCGGGATCGTCAAGATCAAGCACAATCCCGAGCAGCTGTTCGACGTCACCGTCCAGCCGATCCTGTTCACCGCCCTGTTCGCCTACATCTTCGGCGGCGCCATCGGCGGCAACGTGCACGACTACCTGCCCATCCTGATCCCCGGCATCCTGGTCCAGACCGTGGTGCTGACCTCCGTCGTCACCGGCACCCAGCTGCGCGAGGACATGGACAAGGGCGTGTTCGACCGCTTCAAATCCCTGCCCATCGCCCGCATCTCGGCGCTGGCCGGCGCGCTCATCGCCGACATGGTCCGCTACGGGCTGGCCACCACGCTGACCATCGGCATGGGCCTGATCCTCGGCTACCGTCCCGCCGGCGGCGTGGCCGGTGTCGTGGTCGCCGGACTGGTCGTGGTGTTCTGCTCCTTCGCGATCAGCTGGATCTGGGCGCTGATCGGCATCACCGGCAAGAGCGCCCCCGCGGTCCAGGGCATGTCCATGATGATCATGTTCCCGCTGACCTTCATGTCCGGCGCCTTCGCCCAGGTGTCCACCATGCCCGGCTGGCTGCAGGGCATCAACAAGGCCAACCCGGTCTACTACATGGTCGAGTCCGCCCGTGAACTGATGAACGGCAACGTCTACAGCGCCAACCTGGCCTGGTCGCTCATCGGCTCGGTCGTGGTCATCCTGGTCTTCGCGCCGCTCGCGGTGCGGGCCTACATGCGCCGCGCCTGACCCGCTCCGAACACACGCCCGCCCACCGGAAACTCCGGTGGGCGGGCGTTTTTCGTGCGTCCGGGATCAGAGCACGCCGTCGAGCTCGCCCAGGAGCTCGATGATGCGCTCGGCAGCCTTGCGGCGGCCCAGCCCCGCGACCGCGTGCAGCGCGGCGTCCAGCCGCTCGTCGCCCAGTGTCGAGCGGTGCAGGTCGAGGTGCCGGGTCCAGCGCATGGACGGATAGTCCTGGCGACCGAAGACCCGCTGCGACAACGCCAGCAGCTCCAGACCGCGATCGACCTCCGAGCCGGTGGCCAGCAGGCAACTGCCGACCGCGCACGCCACCGAACCCAGCTGCGGCAGATCCCAGTACTGGCCCAGCTTGCGGACCGCGATGTCGGTCAACTCGGCGGCCACCCGGCGGACCAGGTCCGCGCGGCCGTGCAGGACATGGGCGTCGATGGTCACCGCGGCCAGGATCATGTCGCCGGGGCCGGGCACGGTGACGCTCGCCGGCCAGTCCAGCAAGGGCAGCACCTGCCGGAACCGGCGTAACCCGGTGTCGGTGTCACCTTCGACGAGTTCGATTTCCGCGAGCGCGGCCGCCACCACGGCCAGCCGGTGATTCGGCTGGGTCACGGGGGCATCGACCGCGGGAATGCCGCCGTAGGAGCCCAGCACCGGCTCCAATGCCCGCCGCGCCGCCGCCGGTTCGCCCGAACCCGCCAGCGCCACAGCCAGATAGCTGCGCATCTCGACGCTCTCGTCCCAGGCCCGGAACTCCTCCATGAGCTCGACGGTCCGGCGGTAGTAGCCGACCGCCGCCGGGTACCGGCCCGACTGGCCGTGCAAGCTGCCCAGGTGCTGGGAGGTCATCGCCGAGTTCCAGATGTCACGATCGGCATTGATGCGCATGGCGGTCTCGGCGTCGCGGATCGAGCCGTACACGATGCCATTGTTCTCACACAGGTTGGCGCGCAACAACAATGCCGTGACCTGGATCTGCTGATCGCTCGACCGCGTGCCGTAGGCCAGTCGCCTGGCCAGCTGCACGGTGGTGTACGACCGCGTCACCAGTTCGCCGAGAAAACGGAACACCGGGCTCATCGGAGCGCCGGAGCTCAGGGTGCGGCGGACCCAACTGCGGACCGTCGCCACCTCGCGCAGCTCGGGATTGCCGAACAGCATGTGCAGGCCCAACATCAGATTGCCCAGCACCTGCAGATCGGTCTCCGCGGTGACCGGCGGGCGGACGCGGGCCGGCACCGTCATGATCCGCCGCGACCAGCTGATCAACTCCATGTGCGCCCCGCGCAGCACCCACAATCCCGCCAGCACCGGGAACACCGTGTGCACCACGGCCGCGTCCCGGCGCTCGACGGCGTGCCGCAGCACCGCGACCAGGTTGTCCTGTTCATCGGACAGGGTCAGCACGGTGGAGATCTGTTCGGGCGATTGATAACCGGCCACCGTCTCCACCGCGAAAGCCCTGGCCCACTCCGACATCCGGTCCATCAGCGGACCGGCCTCACCGGTGAGGGCGAGCTGCTCGTCGCCGAATTCCCGAACCGTTTCCAGCATCCGGTAGCGGGTGCCGCCCTGTTCGTCCTCCAGCACCGTCAGCAGGGACTGGCTCACCAGACCGTCGACCGCAGTGGGGACATCGCCGATCTCGGGTCCGGACAGCACGGTCTCGGCCGCGGCGAGGGTGAACCCCGCAGGAAATCGGCACAGCCGGCGCAGGGCGATGCGCTGCGGCTCGTCGAGCAGGTTCCAGCTCCACTCGATCACCGCGTACAGGGTGCGGTGCCGCTGCGGCGAACTGCGATCGCCGCTGCGCAGCAGGGTGAATCGGTGATCGAGGCGGGAGTCGATCTCCTCCACGCTCATGGTGCGCACCCGCGCCGCCGCCAATTCGATGGCCAGCGGCAGACCGTCCAGGGTGCGGCACAGCCGGGCCACCACCTCCGGGTCCAACCGCACCGACGGCCGCACCGAGCGGGCGCGGGCCTCGAACAGTTCGGTGGCGGGCGAGCCGGCGGAGTCGATTGTCAACGGCGGCAACGGGTAGACGGCCTCGGCCGTGATCTCCAGCGGCGCGCGGCTGGTGGTGAGCACGGTCAGCTGCTCGCTGGCGCCGACGAGGTCGGCCACCAGTTCGGCCACCTGCTCGATCAGGTGCTCGCAGTTGTCGAGTATGAGCAGGGTCGGCCGCACCGCCAGCGCGTCCCGCAGCCGCTGGCCGATATCACGGCGGCGCTGCTGGAGCAGCATGTTCGTCTCCCAGTCGGCGACGCCGAGGGTGGCCGCGATGGCGACTTCGATCTCGGCGCGGGTGTCGGCCGCGCCCGCCGCATCGGCGCGCAGCGAGGCCAACTCCACCAGCGCCACCGCGGTGTCGTGGGACAGGCGCGCGCCCAGCTCATTGGCGACGCGGGTCTTGCCGGTGCCGCCCGGGCCGAGCACCGTGGTCACCCGGGAGGTCCGGACCAGCTGCTCGAGCCGCTCCAGATCGGATTCGCGGCCCAGCAAGGGATTCGGCGCGACCCGCAGGCCGATAGCGGTCTCCCCCACCGGTTCCCGCGCGCCCGCCGCGTGCTGTGCGCCCAGCACCCGGCGCAGGGAACGCACCTGTCCGGCGGTCACGGGCGCGTCGGACAACGGCGCGCCAGGCGAATCCGCCTGTGCGCGAATCGCGATCGGCCCGCCGCCATGGCCGTTCCGGCGAGCGCCCCGAACCGGGTCCGCGGGATCGACGGCCCCACTCGCCGCGGAACCCGGTCCCTCAGGACGACCTTCGCCCGCGTCGCCCTGGCTCGCCGAATAATCCTGACCACCCGGCCCACGCAGGCCTGCCGGATCGCTGTCCGCCACCGGGTAGCCCGGGACCGCGATGATCCTCGTGCCCGCGCCGCCGTGGTCCGGAGTCGCGCTCCTCGGGGCGGCGGGCGCGCCGGGGAGCGGTTCGCCGCGCAGGATGGCGGTGTTCAGCGCCACCAGCGCGGGGCCCGGGTCCGCGCCGAGCTGGTCGACCAGGCGGGTGCGCAGGGTGGCGAAGACGTCGAGGGCCTCGTTGACGCGGCCCGACGTCGCCAGCAGACGCATGAGGGTGGCGTGCGCGGGCTCGTCGAACGGGTCGGCGGCCACGGCGTGCTGGGCCAGTTCGATGGCGGCGGGCAGATCGCCGATCGCCTCGCGGGCGGTCAGTTCCAGGGTGTCCAGGGCGCGGCGGCGGGTCGTGGCCTGAGCGGCCAGGTCCTCGGCGACCGGTCCGGGCGGCAGGTCCGCGCCGGGTTCGCCGCGCCACAGCGCGCGGGCGGCGGCCAGCAGTTCCAGGCAGGCGGCGTGGTCGCCGGCGGTATGGGCTTGGCGGGCTTGCCTTTCGAGAGACCGCGCCAGACTCAGGTCGACCTGGTCGGCGGTCAGCATGAGCCGGTATCCGGCCGGGCCGATCTCGAGCACGCCGTCGGGCAGCGCCGAACGCAGCCGCGAGACCTGGGTGTGCAGGGCGTTCATCGGCGCACGCGGCGGATCCTCACCCCACACCTCGTCGATCAAGGCCTGGGCGCTGCGGCTGCGGCCGGGGTGCACGGCCAGGGCCGCCACCAGCAGCCGGGCCCGGGCTCCGGGTACAGCGGTGAGCGCGCCGTCGCGGCGCAGGGCGATCTCACCCAGCAGTGCCACCAGGATCGAGTCGCCCACATCCGCCACCCGCGCGCTGCCCGCGCCGCTCGAACTGCCTTTTTCCGAATTCATTCCCAACCAATCGTAGGTGAGCGATCCCGCTGCCGCCGGACGCGCCGGGCCGCGAACGCGGGTACCGGCTTACCCGAGCGACCGGACTCGCGGCCACCGGTTTTGCCGAGGGTCGGCCGGCGGCCGGCGGCAGCACCTAGGCTCTGGGCATGGCCGAATTCGACATACAGCGGGAAACGGTCATCAAGGCCGATCCCGCTCAGGTTCAGGCGCTCGTCGACGACTTCCACCAGTGGCGCAAGTGGTCGCCGTGGGAGGACGCCGACCCCGCCATGGAACGCACCTACAGCGGGGCCGACCGCGGTATCGGGGCCCGCTACTTCTGGAACGGCAACCGCAAGGCCGGGCGCGGCGACATGGAGATCACCTCCGCCACCGCCGACGCCATCGGCATCAGACTGCACTTCGAGAAGCCGTTCAAGGCCACCAACCAGGTCACCTTCGAATTCCGCCCGCAGGGTGACACCACCGCCGTGACCTGGCGCATGCGCGGCGAGCAGAACGGCCTCATGGCCCTCGTCGGCAAACTGATGCCGATGGATCGCCTGGTGGGCAAGGACTTCGAGAAGGGCCTGGCCCAGCTCAAGGCCGCCGCCGAGGCCTGAGCCACACCGCCGTCGAACTGGGCGGGCACGGCCCGCGCACCTCGCATTAGGCTGCGGTGCATGGCTACAGCAGCACAGTGGATCGAGGGCGCGCGGCCGCGCACCCTTCCGAACGCCATCGCCCCGGTGCTGGCGGGCACCGGCGCCGCGGCCTCGATCGGCGGGTTCGTGTGGTGGAAAGCGGTGCTGTGCCTGCTGCTTTCGGTGGCGCTCATCATCGGCGTCAACTACGCCAACGACTACTCCGACGGCATTCGCGGCACCGACGACGAGCGGGTCGGCCCGCTGCGGCTGGTCGGCTCCAAGCTCGCGAGTCCGGCCGCGGTGCGCAATGCCGCCATCGCCTGCCTCACGATCGGCGCGATCATCGGGCTGGTGCTGGTGTTCACCACCGCCTGGTGGCTGATCCTGGTCGGCGCGGCCTGCCTGGCCGGGGCGTGGTTCTACACCGGCGGCCGGAACCCGTACGGGTACAGCGGCTTCGGTGAGATCGCGGTGTTCGTGTTCTTCGGCCTGGTGGCGGTGCTGGGCACCGAGTTCGTGCAGGCCGGGCGGGTCGACTGGGCGGGGCTGGTGTGCGCGGTGTCGGTCGGCGCCTTCTCCAGCGCGGTGCTGGTCACCAATAATCTGCGCGACATCCCCACCGACACCGAGTCGGGCAAGCTCACCCTGGCCGTGCGGCTGGGCGACGCCCGCACCCGCACCCTGCACCAGGTGCTGATCCTGGTCCCGTTCCTGGCACTGGCCCTGCTGGCCTGGAGAAGTCCCTGGACCCTGGCCGCGCTGGTCGCGTTGCCGGCGGCGGTGAAGGCCAATGAGCCGGTCCGGTCCGGCGCGAACGGGCCGGGTCTGATTCCCGCCCTCGCCGGGACCGGTCAGGCGATGCTGATCTGGTCGATCGTGGTGGCCGCCGCGCTGGCCATCGGCTGACCCGCGCGGACGGTCCGCGGCGCTCAGTCCTCGTCGGGGACCAGGACGCCGAGCACCCAGTTCACCAGCGAGATGATGATGCCGCCGAGCACCGCGGCCCAGAATCCGTCCACCCGCAGGCCGTACTCCGTGGTCTCGGTGATCTTCGCGGTCAGCCACAGCATGAGCGCGTTGATCACCAGCAGGAACAGGCCCAGCGACACGACGATGAAGGGGAACGAGAGCACCTTCACGATCGGTTTCACGAGTGCGTTCACGATCGCGAACACGACCGTGATGGCCGCGATCACCAGGATCTTGCTCTGGGTGGTGTCTTCGGGGGTCTTGATCTCGATGCCGGTCACCCAGGCGGCGGCCAGCCAGATGGCCACCCCGTTGATCAGCAGACGTATCAGTAGCGTCATGCCCCGATCGTAGGGCGAGATCGGCGCGGCGGCCGGATATCGCGTACCGGCCGGACGGTGGCACCGGTCAGGCCGCGCGATCCAGGTACCCGGTCACCGCGTCCCGCAGGGTGCGGACCGCGTCGTCGTCGCCGAGCAGGCGGCGGGTGACCGGGTTGGGCGCGCGCAGCACGGCCAGCACCATGTGCCCGGCCTCGATGCGGTCGGCCTTGCGGGCCAACGCCTCCCGCAGCGACAGCTCGACGATCTTCTTCGAATCCGAGGTGAAGGGAATGTGGCCGCGCGGGCCGCCTTCCGCCCCCCAGTACTTGCGCCAGCGCGATCCCTCGGGAGGAACGGCCGCCTCGTCGAGGGCGTTCTCGCCGAAGGTCGCCTCGAGGCTCTCCCGGACGGCGTCGAGATCGATGCCGATGGAGCGCAGGGCCTCCGCGTCCTCGGCGCCGAGCGGTTCCCCGGTCCGCTTGCGGGCCAGCGCCTCTCGCACGTCGTCGGCGGTGAGGCCGTGCGCCGCAAGGATTTCCCGCAGGCCGCCGTCGGGGCAGACCAGCAGTCCGAGCAGCATGTGCTCGACCTCGATGGTCGAGGAGCACAGGTCGCGCGCTTCCTCCTGGGCCAGGACGACCGCGGTGCGGGCGGGTTTGGCGAATCGTTCGAACATCAGCGGATACCGCCCTTCCGGTTGTACTTCTGGTGGACCGCCTGCCGGCTGACCTCGAGCGCGTCGGCGATGGCCTGCCAGGACCAGCCCTGCGTGCGGGCATTGGTGACCTGGATGGCCTCGAGTCGCTCGAGCAACCGGCGCAGTGCGAGCACCGCGCGGAGCCCGACCTGAGGGTCGGGGCTGCCGGCGGCGGCCGCCAGAGTCGTTGCTTCACTCATGACTGTCAATTTACGTTGACATCCACGGCGCGTCAACGAAAATTGACACCAGAAAGGGGGCGTTCGCCGTCAGCAGAAGGGGACGAAGGGGGCGTAGTCGCGCACGCAGCCGTCGGTCCAGTCCCACAGCTCGTCCGGGTCGGTCGGGATGCCGTTCTGGAGCCGCAGTCGCCAGCCGCCGGGCACCTTCTCCCACAGATCGCCGTCGCGATCCTTGTAGAGCCCGAACGCGGACGGCTCCCAGGCGTTGATCTTCGTGCCGCCCTGCGTGGTGATGGCGCTGCCGCGCGCCGATGAGATCACCCATGGCCCGAATGTGACATTCACATCTCCGGCCGACCGCGGTTGCTGCCCCAACTCGACTCCCCATTTGTTGTTGTTTCAAACTATTGGAGCAGAACGGACTGCCCGAACCCTCGTCCAGCGGGAACCACACGGGTATCCGTCGGCAACCGCGCGTGTAACTGACGGCCATACAAGTAAGGTCTGCCTAAGTAAATGGATGGAGTACCTACGTTCGGCGAGTACATTCGCCAGCGCCGCACCACCGCGAATCTCACGCGTCCCCAACTGGCCTGGCTGGCCAACCTCTCGGTGCCCTACCTGACCAAGATCGAAGGCGGCGCCAACCCCTCCCGACGGGTCATCGAATCCCTGGCGACCGCGCTCAAACTGACGCCGGTCGACTTCGAGTACGCGCTCGTGCTCGCCGAGGGACCGCTGCCGCGCATCGAACCCGACCTGCCGACCCCGGCCGACCTGGACTACCTGGACCTGTTGAACCCGGGCATCGGCGCGTACGTCAGCGGACTGTGGGACATCCTCGCCGTCAACGCCGCGCACCAGGAGTTCTTCCCGGAACTGGTGGCCGGATCCAACTACCTGGAATGGCTGATCTTCAATCCGATCTCCCGGACCGTCATGGTGAACTGGGACAACGAGGTTCGCATGGCGGTCAGCCGCTTCCGCATGCAGCTGGCCCGCACCTGCGAGGAGGAGCGCGGCGCCCAGATCCTCGACCAGTGCCTGGCCGATCCGGACTTCGCACTGCTGTGGCATTCGGACACGGTCGCGGTCGAGCGCGGGGATCTCACCAAGTTGGTGCGGGATCCGCGCACCCTGGCCATTACCGAGATGCGGATCAATATGTGGCGCACCCAATCCACGTTGCATTCGTGGCTTCTGGTGATGGGCACGGTGGTCGATCGACCCACCGCGGTGACCCGTCCGGTGATGCGGCAGCGCCCCGAAACGTCAAGGGCTATTAACACCTCAGAGGGTGGCGTTACCCCGTCGAGACGCGCGAAAAACGTTGCGCCAGGTAAGGATCCGATGCCCACGACCCCGTTGCAGCAACTCGATAGCAAACTTGCCGATGGGTGACCAACCGATATCGGCCGACCTGTCGTGCCGTGCGAAAACTAGCCCGACCAAGTACCGGTAGCGATGAATTCGGTCAGCACCGCGGTCGGCTCGGCCAAGCTCAGCCCCTGGTCGGCAACCCATACGTCATTGAAATAGGTTCCGGCATAACGGTCTCCGCCGTCACAGAGCAGCGTCACCACACTGCCGGTACGGTTCGCGGCGATCATCTCGGCAATCAGGGCAAAGGCCCCCCACAGATTGGTACCCGTGGAGCCGCCCACGCGTCGGCCCAGCACCGTGCTCGCGTGCCGCGTGGTCGCCACCGAGGCCGCGTCGGGCACCTCGATCATGCAATCCACCACGGTCGGAATGAACGACGGTTCCACCCGCGGCCTGCCGATGCCCTCGATCCGAGACGGCATACCGGTCTGATAACCCAGGTCATCGAGCTCGTAACCGCCATAGAACGCCGAGTTCTCCGGATCCACCACGGCCAGCCGGGTCTCGTGCCGCTTGTAGCGCAGGTAGCGGCCGATGGTCGCGCCGGTACCGCCGGTCCCCGCGCCCACCACCACCCACGCCGGCACGGGATGGGTCTCCAGGGTCATCTGCTGGAAGATGGACTCCGCGATGTTGTTGTTGCCGCGCCAGTCGGTGGCGCGCTCGGCATTGGTGAACTGGTCCATGTAGTGGCCGCCGGTCTCGGCCGCCAATCGCGCCGCCTCGGCATAGATGTCGGAGGCGCGTTCCACCAGGTGACAGCGTCCGCCCTGGGCCTCGATGAGGGCCAGCTTCTCCGGAGACGTCTTCGCCGGGACCACGGCCACGAAGTCCAGGCCCAGCATCTTGGCGAAATAGGCCTCGCTGATCGCGGTCGATCCTGACGAAGCCTCCACCACCGTGGTGCCCTCGGTGACCCAGCCGTTGCAAATGGCGTAGAGGAACAGTGATCTCGCCAGCCGGTGCTTGAGGCTGCCCGTCGGATGGGTGGATTCGTCCTTCAGATACAGCTGAACGCCCCACTCCGGGGGCAGCGGGTAGCGCAGCAAATGCGTGTCCGCGCTGCGCTGGGAGTCCGCGTCGATGAGCCGGACGGCATTGTCCACCCAGGCCCGGGGTGCGCTGCGATCGCAGCGTTTCACTGCTCGCCCTTGCCCTGCAGCCTCGAGCGCAGCTGGTCGCGGTCGGCGCGGCGCTTGGCGTCCACGGCGGCGATGTCCCGGTTCACCTGGGTCCGCAGCTTCTTGAACAGCACCAGCGACAGCGGCATGGCGATGAGCAGCGCGAACAGCAGGGCGACGATGAGGGGAATGGACACCTTCACCGCGGCGGCGACGCCCACGATGATCGCGGTGATGACGGCGACCAGCCCGAGCCGGGCCACCGTGTAGAGGGCCAGATTGCGCGCCAGGCTACGGCCCGCACCGTCGGGTCGGGTTGCTTCACTCACGCGGTCCAGACTAGGGGACGGCGGATCGGGAAACGGCCGCGACCCTCGTCCGCCCAGGTCAGACAGGCCAACCGGTCTGTATGTCGCTGGCCGTTCGCTACAGCGCGGCCAAACGTGACCGTAAACACATAACGGATATCCGTTTTGTCTATTACTTCCTCTTTACCAAAGCGAGACCGTTCGAACACCCAGGGGGTGCAGTGCAACGATGTCGCTACTGATGAGGGATCTGTCGAAACGGAAAGGTTTGCGAATGACTGCGTTCACCGCGGCGAGCCGCGCATTGGGTTCCGTCACCGGTCAGGACACCCTGCTCACCCCAGGCCAAGTCGCTGCCATGTTCCATGTCGATCCGAAGACCGTGACCCGGTGGGCTCACGCGGGTCGGCTCGGCTCCCTGCGGACTCCGGGCGGTCACCGCCGGTTCCGGGAGTCCGAAGTTCTGCAACTCCTGCGGTCCCTCACCACCGAGGCCCGCGTGTAGCACCGATATTCACGGATTACCGCCCGCTTCACGTGCCGCGGGTACGCGCTCGGATTACCCTCGAAGTCAGGAGGTGAGCGACGTGGCGTACCTGTTGGCACTCATCGCGGTAGTGACCGTCGCGATGCTGTGCTGGAAGGCCTTCGGACCCCAGCGATCGGCCGGCACCGGCCCAGCACCCGCTCGGCGCAACCGCGTTATCGGTCCCGAAGACGATCCGGATTTCCTCGCCAAGCTCTCCCGGGAGCATCGCGACGGCGAATCCACCTGATTTACCGAAGTTCCGCCAATGAAGTAGCCATAGCGATATATGTGACCGTCCCCCGTGGAACCGCTTCGGCGCAGCCCACGGGGGATCGTCGTTTTTTTCCTGGTCTGGTCCGCGCCCGACGCGCGCATACTGGGGCAGTCCGGTTCCACAGCGGGGCCCATCCGGAGGTGCCTGATGGAGCGTGAACAGAACCTGTCGCAGGACGCCCGGCGCAAAGCCGGGGACGAACGAGCCGCCGCACGGCGGGCCGAGCGACACGGGCAACTATCGGACATGCACCTGATCCGTGAGGAATCGGGCGCGGACTACGAGCCGCTGACTCGGGGTCAGGTGCGTATGACCGACGTCGAACTAGGCGAGTACGAGCACGGCTGAGCAAACCCTCAGTGGCTGAGGGCGTCCTCCTCCGCCTTGCGGCGCAGGTTCTCGGCCACCTCGGCCTCCCAGGCCTCGTTCGCCTTGGTGGTGTCGACCTCGAACTCGAAGCGCTGCACCGACTTCGGGTCGATGTCGGCGACGTCCACGTAGAACTGGTCGTACCAACGGCGCAGCTGGTAGACCGGGCCGTCCTCCTCGGTCAGCAGCGGGTTCTCGATCTTGGACTTGTGCTTCCAGATCTCGACGTCCTGCAGGAAGCCGTCGCCGATGCCCTTGGTCATCTTCTTGGCGATCTTGTCCGCCTGGGCGTCGTCCACACCCTGCGGCTTGCGCACCGACATGCCGTACTGCAGCACGAACGCGTCCTGCGAGATCGGGTAGTGGCAGTTGATCAGCACGGTCTCGAGCTCGAAGCCGCTGTAGTTGTTGACCAGCGGATTGACCATGTACGACGGGCCGAAGTACGAGGCCACCGACTTCAGGGTGGAGTCGCCGCCGTACTGGGTGGCCATGCCCTTGTCCGGGCGGGCCGTGGAGTCCAGGTACTGGGTCGCGATGTGGCCCTCGAAGACGTTCTTGAAGTACGTCGGGTACGCGTAGTGGATGTAGAAGAAGTGGGCCATGTCGACCACGTTGTCGATGATCTCGCGGCAGTTGGAGCCCTCGATGATCATGGACTCCCAGGTCCAGTCGGTCCAGCCGTCCCCGATCGTCTCCAGGCCGTTGCCCTCGGCGTCGGTGAACGGACCCTCGATGTAGGGGATGGTCACCTCGTCGGTGGGCGGGTTGCCCTCGTGGTCGTGCCACACGAACAGTTGTCCGTTGCGCTCCAAGGTGATCCACGAGCGCGTGCGCGCCAGCGGCGGCACCCGGCGGGCATACGGGATGCCGGTGCACTTGCCGTTGCCGCCCCAGCGCCAGTCGTGGAACGGGCACGCGATGGAGTCGCCCTTGACCTCACCCATGCTCAGATCGCCGCCGAGGTGACGGCAGTACGAGTCGAGCACGTGCAGTTCGTTCTTGCTGTCGGCGAAGATCACCAGCTTGGTCCCGAAGGCCGAAACCTGGTGCGGCTTACCGTCGCGGAACGCGCCGGCCAGTCCGAGGCAGTGCCATCCCCGCGCGTACCGCGTCGGCGCCTCGCCCACATCGATCTCGCGCACCTTGCGAACCCGGCCCTCCGGCGTCACTGCCATCTCGAGCACCCCTTCACTAAAACTAGAACATGTTCTAATCACTGTCGCTTAATACCGTACAGCGCAACAGCACTCAGGGGTAGTGCCAGCACGAAGAAGGCCCCGGCACGGATGTGCCGGGGCCTTCGAGAACAGCTGGATCAGTTCAGTCCGGCATACGAGTGCAGGCCGCTGACCACGATGTTGATGATGAAGAGGTTGAAGAGCATGGCCACGAAACCGGCGATGTTGATCCAGGCGGCCTTGGTGTCGCGCCAGCCGGAGGTGGCGCGGGCGTGCAGGTAGGCGGCGTAGAGAACCCACGCGATGAAGGAGCAGGTCTCCTTCGGGTCCCAGCCCCAGAAGCGGCCCCAGGCGGCCTCGGCCCAGATCGCGCCCAGGATGACGCCCGCGCCGAAGATGGGGAAGCCGATGATGGTGGTGCGGTAGGCCAGACGGTCCAGGAGCTGGGCGTCGGGGAGGCGGCGGGCCAGCTGGCCCCAGATGTTGTCGGCCTCCGCGCCTGCGGGCTGCCAGATGCGGAACAGGAACAGCAGGCTCGCGATACCCGAGACCAGGAAGACGCCCGAACCGATCGAGATCACGGTGACGTGGATCGGGAGCCAGTAGGACTTCAGGGCGGGGACGACGGGAGCCGCGTCCACGTGCAGCTTGGTGCCCGCCAGGAACAGCAGGATCAGGACCGGGGTCAGCAGGAACGACCACATGCCGCGGTAGCGCTGGTCGTTCAGCAGGACCAGGCCGAGCAGGACCGCGGCGGCACAGGCCATCGAGATGAACTCGAACATATTGCCCAGCGGGAAACGGTGGGTCGCGAAGCCGCGCAAGACGATCGAGGCCACGTGCACGCCGAAGCCGACGAACAGGACCGCGAAGCCCATGTTGCCGAGACGCTCGGAGAACGGGCGACCGGCGCCGCGCGACTCCACCTTGCCGGGCACGTTCGGCGCGGGCGGCTCGGCGACCGGTTCGGAACCGCCACCGGCGGTGACCAATTCGCGGGTGGTGGTCGGCACCGTGCGAGTGAGGGCGAACTGCCAGACCAGCATGATCCAGACCAGCGCGTAGATCACGATGGCCGATTTGAATCCGAGATCGCTGTAGGAGGCGAGATTCTCGTCGATCGGCATTACTTCTCTCCCGTCAGCAGCCGCTCACGCAGGCGGTCGAACTCGCCGCCCCAGCCGGCCTGGTCGGTGCGGGCCAAACCACCCATTTCTACTACGGTACGTCGTACACCGTCGGACGCCTCGCCGGGGTACACCCGCAACCAGATGCGACGGCGCTTCACCAGCAGCGACACCAACAGGCCCGCCATCATGGTCAATGCCGTCACCAGCACCCACTGCTGCGCCGGATCGTGCGAGACCTGCAGGTTCACGAACTCTTCCGCGCCGTCGAAGGTCACCTTGGTGCCATCGGACAGGGTCGAAGTCTCCCCCGGCTTCAGGTTCACCCGCTGTTCCTTCACCAGCCGGCCCTGCTTGATCATCTCCGGATCCAACGCGAACAGCGACTGCGCGCGGCCGGTGTCCAGACCGGTGTCGCCCTTGTAGATGTCGATGGCCACCGCGGGATCGTTCATCGCCGGATACCGGGAGGTGAGCAGCTGGCCGTGCATGAGCGCGGTCGGCGCGAACAAGCCCTGGATCGCCACCTGATGCTTGCGGCGCTCCTCCTCGCTCGGATACATGCCGCCCGGCGGGTCGATGCGCAGCACGCCCGAGGACAGGAAGGTGGTGGCGTCGTCCGGCTTCCACTGGATGGCCTCGGTGCGGGTCTGCCCGTTCGGGAAGGTCACCGTGAACTTGGGCGCGAAACCGTGGCCCTGCAGGTACACCCGGTCCCCGGCGACGCGCAGCGGATGGTTCACCTGGATGGTGGTGTCGTTCCACTGTCCGGAGGCCAGGTCGGCGCCGGTCTGGTACTGGATGTTCGAGGTGAACATCGCCGCCTGACCGTTCTTCAGGTAGTCGGCCTTGAAGTCCTTGACCCGCACGCACATCGGGGTCAGCCCGGTGCCGTCGTTGACATTGCCCGCGCGGAACGAGTCGAACACCGCGGGCGAGGTGGTGCAGAAGCCGGGGCCGTCATTGGCGAGCACCACGACATTGCCCTCGTAGCCGAACAGCTTGCCGATCGCGATCGCCGCCAGCAGGCCCACCAGCGCGAGGTGGAAGACCAGGTTGCCGAGTTCGCGGGTGTAGCCCTTCTCCGCGGACAGGGTCAGCTCCCCGTCCCGATCGCCCGGCTGCACCACCGCGCGCCAGCCCCGCATCTGGCCGCGGGCCCGGTCCAGCACCTGCTCCGGGGTCTCCGCGTCGGTGCCGGACCAGTGGTGCGGCAGGCGGGACAGGTTGCGCGGGGCCTTGGTCAGCGGCGCGCGCAAGGCCCGGTAGTGGTCCACGCAGCGCGGCAGGATGCAACCCACCAGCGAGACGAACAGCAGCACGTAGACGGCCGTGAACCAGAAGCTGGAGAACACGTCGAACAGCTGCAACCGGTCCATCCACGGACCCAGGGTCGCGCGATTGCGGATGTAGTCGTCGACCTTGCCCGCGTTGAGACTGCGCTGCGGCAGCAGCGCGCCCGGAATGGCGGCCAGGGCCAGCAGGAACAGCAGCATGAGCGCGGTGCGCATGCTGGTCAGGCCGCGCCAGGTGTTGCGGAGCAGACCGAAGCCGCGGCGCAGCGGCGACTGACGCGGCGGACGGGCGAGGGCGCTGGGGGTTTCGATGGTGGCAGTCATGTCAGATCGGCAGGGTCACATTCGAGACGAAGGCGTCGCGGACCCAGGAGACGAACACGTCCCACGATCCGGTCACCAGGGCGATGCCGACGGCCACCAACAGCAGCCCGCCGGTCACCTGGATGGTGCGGGAATTACGGCGCAGCCAGCCGACGGCCCGCAGCGCGGTCGCCGAACCGAAGGCCAGGACGATGAACGGCAGCCCCAGGCCGAGGCAGTACGCCACGATCAGCGCCACGCCGCGCACCGCGGTAGTGCCCTCGGTGCCCGCCGACACCGCCATCACACCCGACAGCGTCGGGCCGAGGCATGGGGTCCAGCCGAGCGCGAACACCGCGCCCAGCAGCGGGGCCCCGACGATGCCGGTGAAACGGCGCGGCTCCATGCGGGTGTCGCGCTGCAGCATCGGGATCAGGCCGATGAAGGCCAGACCCATCACGATGGTCACCACGCCGCCGACCCGTTGCAGCAGTTCACGATTGAGGGTCAGCGCCTGCATGGTGCCGAACACGGTGGTGGCGGCCAGCACGAACACGACGGTGAAGCCCGCCACGAACAGCGCCGCCGCGCCCGCCACGCGCAGGCGCGCCGAATTGCGGCCCGCCACCGCGGTCTTCGCGCTCCGCGCCGACTCCACCGTCACCGGCGGGGCCTCCGCGCCGACCACGCCCGCCAGATACGACAGGTAGCCGGGAACCAAGGGCACCACGCACGGCGAGGCGAACGACACCAGGCCCGCCAGCAGGCACGCGCCCAGCGCGAGCAGCAGCGGTCCGGAGGCGGCGGTCTGCTGGAACGAATCCCCCACGCTCGCCAGGTAGGTCACGTGATTCACTGCTCGGCCGCCAGTCGATCCACCACCGGCCGCAGGTCCTCGGCCAGCAGGCTGCGCAAGAACACCGCCGCCACCCGATGCTGCTTGTCCAGCACGATGGTGGTGGGGATGACGCTGGTCGGGAACTTGCCGCCGAGCGCGAGCAGGCTGCGCATGGCCGGGTCGTAGACGGAGGGGTAACCGACCTTGTTGTCGGTCACGAAATCCTGGGCCTTGTCCTTCTGGTTGTCGCGCACGTTGATACCCAGGAAGGCGACGCCATTGTCCTTGGTCGCCTCGTAAACCTGTTCCAGCGCACCGACTTCCGCGCGGCACGGGCCACACCACTGGCCCCAGATGTTGAGCACCACGACCTTGCCGGGGAAATCGTCCACCGACGTGGTCTTGCCGTCGTGCATCAGATCCGGGCCGGACAGCTTGCCGATGGTGCCGCGCGCGGACGGCGGATCGTAGAAGATCTCCGTCTTGCCGCCCGGCGAGACGAAATCGAAGGTGCCGCCCTGGGCCACCGCGTCCTTGCCCGCCGTCGTGCACCCGGTGAGCAGGGCCACCACGGTCAGCCCCGCCAGCAGGCCCGCCACCCGCCGCAGCGGGTGACGGACGAACGCGGGCCGGGACGCGATGGCGCGGCTCATGCTGCGCCCTCCAGGCATGAGCGAGGGGCCTGCGTGGTTACGCACGCGACCGCCTCCGGGCCTGACCCGCTCATGCCCCGGTCACCGTGGGATCGGAGGCGCCGGCGGGCTCCGAGTAGACGATGTCGATCAACGTATCGCCCTGGTAGACCAGGGAAGTCAGCGACGCCAGCGAGCACTGCCGGTTCCGCGGGTCGTGCCAGAGGCGCTGACCCTGCAGGAAACGGCGCAGCGTCCACACCGGCAGCTGATGCGACACCAGCACGGCCTCGCGACCGGCGGCCTCCACCCGCGCCTTGTTCACCGCGGCCAGCATGCGGTGCGCGATCTGCAGATACGGCTCGCCCCAGGACGGGGTGAACGGGTCGCGCAACTTCCACCAGTGGCGGGGCTTGCGCAGCGCACCGTCGCTCGCCGAGACCCGCAGGCCCTCGAAGGTGTTGCCCGCCTCGATCAGATTGTCGTCGGTGCGGATGATCAGGCCGTGGCCCTTGGCGATCGGATCCGCGGTCTCCTGCGCGCGCTGCAGCGGCGAGGCCACCACCAGCGCGATGTCGTGATCGGACAGCGAACGCGCCACGGCCTGGGCCTGCGCGCGGCCGGTCACCGACAGCTGGAAACCGGCCAGGCGGCCGTAGAGGACACCGTTCGGATTGTGGACCTCGCCGTGGCGCATGACGTGGACGATCGTCTCGACGTCACTGGCCACGTCACCGGGGAGAATCAGGCCGCCACCGGTGCCGGAGACCGGGGCCGGAGCCTCGGTGTCGGCGACCGTGAGGTCGGCTTCCGAGACGGCAGACTCGTCGGTCTGGGGATCGACCTCGACAACGATCTCGGACGAGAACGCGGCGGGGGCGGATTCCACGGCCTCGGCGGGGGCGAGCTCCGTGGCCTCGCTGAGGGCATGCTCCGTGGCCTCGCCGGGGGCAGGATGCGCGGCCTCGGCGGGCGCGGGCTCGACAGCCTCGGCGGGCGCGGAGTCCGCCGGCTCGGCGGTCTCCTCGGCCCGGGCGGGGGCGGCGAACCGCTCGGCCGCGGCGACGGCGGCCTCGAAGACCGGCTCGGGGTCCTCGGTCACGACCACGCCGGAATCGTCGGATTCCGTTGCGGCGGGCTCGGGTTCGGCCTCTGCCCCCGGTGCGACGGTCACGTCGCCCGCCGGGGCGACAGCGATGTTCTCACCGGTCTCGGCGAGTTCGTCCTCGGCTTGGCGGATGGAATCCAGGAGGCGGGTGGCCTCTTCGGCGGAGAGAGGAGCCTCGTGCTGGGCGGGGGCGGGGACGCCCGAGTCGGGGTGGACGGAGCTCACGCGGCGGATCCTTCTGGAGTGGCGGCCGCCGCGGCGCGCGCGGCGGCGGGGAGGGCGGCGGCGATGCGGTCGAACGCGTCCTCGTCGAGAGCGGCCGAGACGAACCAGGCTTCGAAGGCGCTCGGGGGCGCGTACACACCGGCATCCAGCAGCGCGTGGAAGAAGGCTGGGAAACGCCAGGTCTCGGCGGCCTTGGCGGCGGCGTAGTCGGTGACCGGGTTCTCGGCGAAGAACACGCTCACCATATTGCCCGCGAATTGCACCCGGTGCGCGACGCCTTCGGCGGTCAGCGCCTCGGTGAGCAGGCCGCCCAGGCGCTCGGAGTTCTTGTTCAGGGTGGCGTACACCGACTCGTCGGCGGTGCGCAGCGTGGCCAGACCCGCGGCCACCGCGACCGGGTTCCCGGACAGGGTGCCCGCCTGGTAGACCGGGCCCAGCGGGGCCAGGTGATTCATGATGTCGGCGCGCCCACCGAACGCGGCGGCGGGCAGGCCGCCGCTCATCACCTTGCCGAAGGTGTACAGGTCGCCGGCCACGCCGTCGATGCCGAACCAGCCGGAGTGGCTGACTCGGAAACCGGTCATGACCTCGTCCATGATCAGCAGCGCGCCGTGCTCGGTGGTGAGCCGGCGCAGGCCCTCGTTGAAACCGGGGACCGGCGCGACCGCGCCCATATTGCCCGCGGCGGCCTCGGTGATGACACACGCGATCTCGCCCGGGTGGGCGGCGAAGGCGGCGGCCACGGCCTCGAGGTCGTTGTAGGGCAGCACCAGGGTGTCGGCGGCCTGGGCGCCGGTGACGCCGGGCGAGGTGGGCAAGCCCAGGGTGGCGACGCCGGAGCCGGCGTCGGCCAGCAGCGCGTCCACGTGCCCGTGGTAGCAGCCGCTGAACTTCACGATCTTGGTGCGGCCGGTGAAGCCGCGGGCCAGCCGGACCGCGCTCATGGTGGCCTCGGTGCCCGAGTTCACCAGGCGCACCCGGTCGACCGGAGCGACCCGGGCCGCGATGGCCTCGGCGAGTTCGATCTCGGCCTCGGTCGGCGCGCCGAAGGACAGACCGCCGGTGGCGGCCCGCTGCACGGCCTCGACGACCACCGGATGCGCGTGCCCGAGGATCATCGGGCCCCACGAGCACACGAGGTCCACGTAGTCGTTGCCGTCGGCGTCGGTCAGCGTGCACCCGCGCGCGGAGGCGATGAACCGCGGCGTGCCGCCCACGGAATTGAACGCCCGCACCGGCGAATTCACGCCGCCGGGAATGACCGCCGCGGCGCGTTCGAAAAGGTGGGCTGAGACCGGGACCGACGCCTGGCTCACACGCGGAGAAGAACTCACGGCACCCAGTCTCTCAGCCGCCCCCGCCCCCGTCGACGACAGGGTGTAGTCGAGTGGCTCTTCCCACAGCCAACCCGTCATCTTCGCACCCTGGATCGAAGCGCGCATCCCGAAGGCCGACGGCTGAGATCATGGGAGCCGGCGAGCGGGTCTTCGATGACGCGGATCCGAGCAACACGCCGAAGTGAGATTCGGACAACGTAATTCGCTACTAGATAGCTGATGCGTAATGTCTCGACGTAGGAAACGGCTTCTGAGAGAGGGCGGGACGTATGCGGGTCGTTCGGTTCGGGGTAGGGATCATCGCGGTGGCGGCCGGGCTGGCCGCCGCGCCGGGGGTGGCGCAGGCCGCGGTGCCGCTGGTGCAGATCGACCAGGGGCGGGTGGGGGTGGCGCTGTCGCATCAAGAGACGGCCGCCATCGCCGACGGGCCTTTACCCGCGGTGGTCAGCATGTTCGTGCCGTTGAGCCGGATGGGCGCGGGCCTGGAGCCCGACACCACCATCTACAAGGACGACAAGGGCGGCGTGCACGCCTCCCTGCGCCAGGTGATGATGGAGGCCGCCGATCATCCCGACGGCACGGTGACCCTGTTCGTGAACCTGCCCGGCACCAAGGGCGGTCGCGTGCTGGATGTTTACCAGAACTGGAACTGAGGCGGAGACGGCGGCGCGGTCTGCGGTCGCGCCGCCGCACCCCCCCGCTACGGGAGCGGAATCCCCAGGCAGAACGCCGCCCATCCGGTGGACAGCAGGCAGTTCAGCTGGGGCGGTAGTAGGTCTTGCCAGGACATCGCCACCAACGGTGACCGGTAATCCGGGACGGTATCGACCGGGGCCGCGGCGGCCGGAGCCGCGACCACAGCGCCGACGAGCCCCGCGGCCAGCACCGCGGGGGCGATGCGTTTCACGAGTTCTGCGCGCTTCATGCGGATGATTCTCCGCGCCGGTCCGAGGGCGACAAGGCGAAACCCGACTTCGCACCCCTCAAATCGGTGTGTCGGACCGGGCTCGCCGAGCGCGAACCGTCGAATCGGACAAAACGTCAGCGGGTGAGCCGAACCGCCCGCGTGGCCCCGTCGATCAGCGACAGTCCGGCCATGATCACCAGCGCCGCGGACCCCGCCAGCCACGGCCCGACATAGCGGGTCGCACTGAACGACGGCGCCTCACCCTGCGCCTTGAACACCGTGGTCTGCACCCCGTGCCGCCAGCACCACACCGCCGCGACGGCCAGCACCGGAACCAGCACGATCTCGGCCGCTATCGTCAGCCACCGCATCACAGCGCCTCCCGAGGCTCGTCGTCGGTCCCGCGCGGGTGGCCCAGGGCCTCGGTCAGCGCCGCGCGCAGCGTGACATGGTCACGCGCCCACGCCTGCACCAGGCGACCGTCGGTCAGCTTCAAGCCGATTCCCTTGCGCCGCCGCGGTACTCCGGTCAGCTCGCCCAGCGCCCGCGCGGACTGCCAGTCCTCATAATCCCAGGACTCCTCGTCGTCTTCGGGCAGCACCTCGGCGATGTCGCGCAACGGCACCACCTCGGTGCCCTCGCGCAGCTGTTCCGCGGTCAGCTCGACACTGATGTGCCGCTTGCCCGCGATCACCTGCAACCAGACGAACCCGGCCAGCAGCACGCCGCAGAAGACGAGCCCGAACCGGTGGATGTCGCCGCCCCGGAACAGCTCGATGACCAGGATGATCGCGCACAGCGCGGGTCCGTAGGCGATGGTCCGCCAGCGCGCGCCGGGTTCGGAGAACAGCACGGCCCCGGGGGCGTTGATGGCCTCACTCATAGGTCGAGCGTAAAGATCGCGGAACGACTCAGTGGGCCAGGCCCGGAATCAGGAGTACGGCGAGGGTCAGCAAGCCGAAGAGGAACAACAGGCTCAGCACCGCGATATCGCGCCGCAGGCTGTGCGGCTGCTGGATCACCACTCGCATCGTTGCTCCGCCTTCCCGGGGGGCTCGAGGCGCATGACGTAACGCGCGACGGCCGACTTCCGGTTCCCGAAATAGTTGTGACAGCCCTCACCATAACGCGTTGTCACCCCCGTAACAAACTCGGCGGTAACCTAGCGCGGTCCGGGCCGGAAGTAGGCGTCGGATTCGCTTCGGTAGCAGAGGAATACGGCCCCGCCCGCGAGCACCGCCTGCACGATGCCCGCGCCGCCGGCGATCAGCGCGGCCACGCCGCTCTCCTTGGCGCCGACGCCGAACAGCGTGCCCGCCGCGCCGAGCACCAGGAAGATGCCGAAACCGGTGAGAACCGCTCGGGCCCAGTTCTTTCCGCGCCCCAGCTGCCACACCACCGCCACCCCGGCTCCGGACAGCACCAGCCAGAACACCGCGACCAGCACGAACACGACGGCGGCCCAGACCTCCACCTGCGCCAGGGTGACCGCCGGTTGCTGCTCCTTCACCTGGTCGAACATCTGCTGCGCCAATTCGTTCCGCTGCCCGAACTGCGCGATCAGCGAGGCGATCAACTGCACCAGCCCGACCCCGAGCGCGGCGTACCAGAGCTGACAGGCGGTGCCGACGTCCTCGGGCGCCGGACGCGCCGGATCGTTCGGCGGGACCATGGGATTCACGATCAGAGCTACTCGTTCCGGTTCAGGCCAGCCAGTGCGCGGCCTCGGTGGCCCAGTAGGTGAGCACCATGTCCGCGCCCGCCCGCCGGATCCCGAGCAGCGATTCCAGGATCGCGCCGTTGCGGTCGATCCAGCCGCGCTCGGCGGCGGCGGTGATCATCGCGTACTCGCCGGAGATCTGGTAGGCCGCCACCGGCACCGTGGACCGGTCCGAGACCTCGCGCAGGATGTCCAGGTACGACATGGCGGGCTTCACCATGACGATGTCCGCGCCCTCGAGCAGATCCAGTTCCAGCTCACGGATCGCCTCCCGGCGGTTGGCCGGATCCTGCTGGTAGGTGCGCCGATCACCCTGCAGCGAGGAGCCGACGGCCTCGCGGAACGGCCCGTAGAACGCGGAGGCGTACTTGGCCGCGTAGGCGAGGATGCCGGTGTCGGTGTATCCGGCGGCGTCCAGGCCCGCGCGGATCGCGCCCACCTGGCCGTCCATCATGCCGCTGGTGCCGAGCAGGTCGGCGCCGGTCGCGGCCTGCGCCAGCGCCATCTCGACGTAGCGGGTGAGGGTGGCGTCGTTGTCGACCGCGCCGTGCTCGTCGAGCACGCCGCAGTGGCCGTGGTCGGTGAATTCGTCGAGGCAGGTGTCGGCCATGACGACCGTCGAGTCACCGACCTCCGACACCAGTGCGGACAGGCCGCGGTTCAGGATCCCGTCCGGGTCGCTGGCCCCGCTTCCCTGGGCGTCCTTGTCCTCGGGCTTCGGAACGCCGAAGAGCATGAGGCCGCCCACGCCCGCGGCCACGGCTTCGGCGGCCGCCTTGCGCAGCGAGTCCATCGAATGCTGGAAAACGCCTGGCATGGAGGAGATCTCACGCGGTTCGCCGATACCGTCGGCGACGAACATGGGCAGAATCAGGTGCCGCGGCTCCAGGCTGGTCTCGGCGACGAGCCGACGCATGGCGGGAGTGCGGCGCAACCGCCGAGGGCGGTCCATTCCGGTCATGCTCGCATGATATGCCCGGCTCGTGACCGGGGTGCGCGCGCCTCCGGCGCCGGGCCCGGTCGACGTCCAAAGTCATTGTGAGCAGCCGTTTTTGTCGGTGGGTCCGAGTAGAATCGAAGATGTGTTCGAAGGGATCGCGCCGCATTCGAAGGCGCGATCCCGGATCGCGACGGGAGGATTGGCCGTGCTCGCAGCCGTTACCAGCATGTCCGGCAAGGTGAACCGGGGCGCCGGGGTTCCGAAGAAGGGGGAGGTCATCGATCACGCGTGGCGGCCGCTGGCCAAGCAGCCGCTGCCGGCGGGGCGGCCGCGCACGTGGTACGTCTCGCACAACCGGCGATTGAAGGCCATGCGGCTGGCCATCGCGCTCCTGGATTCCGGGTCCTTCGGGCCCGACCAGGCCACCAACGAAAAGATCAGGGAGACAGCCGAAGTCATCGGCGTGCACCAGCCCTCGGACGCGACCTGCCGCATGGTCCGCCGCCTGATGGCGGCCCAGCGCTGACCGCCACGCGGCTCCGCTGAACGCGGCGGAGGCGCGCCGACGTCCCCACGACCGGACGTCGGTGCGCCTCCCACGCCCGTGCGGGCGCTAGGAGTTCAGGCAGCCGGTCTGGGTCGATCCCGGCGTGCCGGGATTGCTCGAACCGCTGGTCAGGCACTTCAACAGCGTCTGCAGGACGGTCACGGCGGGAATGCCGGACGAGCTGACCCCCGGCGCATCGGCGACCGGCGCCGCCACGCTCGGGGCCTCGGCGAGAGCCGCCGCCGGGGACAGACCCGCGCCCAGCGCGAGTCCACACATCGCGATCAGGCCGACTGAAACACGCTTCATGAATGTTCACCTCTCGAAGATCGAATACCGAATGCAGCGTAAGCATTTCGCTTCCGGATGAAACGACGACAGTTCCTTGGGCATCCACCCAGCGAATCGGCGAGGCCGACATGCTCGCCCGGGCCGGAGGTCCTGCCGCGGACCCGTTGTTCGCGACCGGGCCGATCGATGACACGCACGCCGCGCCGCGCCGGAATCGGTCTCCGGGCCGAGCCGAACCACTCCGCGCCGTCACAGGTCCCGACCGTGCCGGGCGTGAGAACGACCCCGGCCCCGCGTCATCGTGACGCGGGGCCGGGGTGGCCGTTCATCGTGCCGAAGCTAGCGGCTGCGGCGGCTCTTCTTGCGCGGCGGCGGCAGCAGACCCTCGGCGCGCAGGTGGGCGGCGTGCTCGGCGAGCGCCTCGACGAGCGGGCCGACCTGGGCCACCTCGGGCTGCACGTCCACGCGCAGACCGAATTCGATGGCCGTCTCGGCGGTCTTGGGTCCGATGCAGGCCACGATGGTGCGGGCGTGCGGCTTGCCGGCGATGCCGACCAGGTTGCGGACCGTGGAGGACGAGGTGAACAGCACGGCGTCGAAGCCGCCGGTCTTGATCATCTCGCGGGTCTCCGCGGGCGGCGGGGACGCGCGCACGGTGCGGTAGGCGGTGACGTCGTCGATCTCCCAGCCGCGGTCGCGCAGGCCCTCGGCGAGGGTCTCGGTGGCGATGTCCGCGCGCGGCAGCAGCACCCGGTTGACCGGGTCGAAAACGTCGTCGTAAGGCGGGAAGTCGGCCAGCAGACCCTCGGAGGACTGCTCACCGGACGGCACCAGCTCGGGGTTGATGCCGAAGGAGCGCACCTTCTCCGCGGTGGCCTCGCCGACGCAGGCGATCTTCACGCCGCTGAACGCGCGGGCGTCCAGGCCGAATTCGCCGAACTTCTCCCACACCGCGCGCACCGCGTTGGTGGAGGTGAAGACGACCCACTGGTAGCGGCCGTCGACCAGGCCCTTGACCGCGCGCTCCATCTGGGCGGGGCTGCGCGGCGGCTCGACCGCGATGGTCGGGACCTCCATGGGGATGGCGCCGTGGTTGACGAGCTTCTCGCTCATCTCGCCGGCCTGCTCCTTGGTGCGCGGCACCAGCACGGTCCAGCCGTAGAGAGCGCGGGACTCCCACCAGGAGGTCTTGGCGCGCTTGTCCACTTCCTTGCCGACCGTGACCACCAGCGGGCCGACCAGCTCGGAGGCGGCGTTGTTCAGGGTCGCCAGGGTGGCGTCGATGGTGCGCTGCTGGCGGGTGGTGCCGCGCACCGTCACCGCGACGGGCGTCTGCGGCGCCAGGCCGTGTTCCACCAGCGCCGAGGCGGTCTCGGCCAGGTGGCCGGAGGTGGCGTGCAGCACCAGCGGGCCGGGCGCGGCCGCGACGGCCGCCCAGTCCACCTCGCCGCGGACGTCCACCACGGTGTGGCTGGAGCCGAGTTCGATACCCGCGTAGGCGGGCACGGTGGTGCCGGCCGAGAGACCCGGCAGCACCTCGAAGCTCAGATGCGAGCGGGTGACGGCGTTGATCTCCTGGATGACCGAGTCGGTGGTCATCGGGTCGCCGGAGACCAGGCGCACCACGTCGGAGCCGCCGCGGGCCTCCGCGATCAGGGTCTTGGCCACTTCGGCGGCGTCGCCCAGGGCGGGGCGCACGTCCACCGGGCGGGTCCCGTCGGCGCTCTCCTCGACCGCGATGCCGATCAGGGCGAGCACGCCCTTGTCGACGTCGGGATCGGTGAAGGCCAGCGTCGCCCGGCCGAGCACCTCGCGGGCCCGCACGGTCAACAGCGCCGGGTCACCGGGCCCTGACCCCACGAAAAGGATCCGACCGGGATTCTTCTTCGTCACTCGGCTCATCGGCTGTTCTCCATTGGGCTGGGATTGCTGTCGTCGGTGAGCTCAGCGGATTCCTCTGTGACGCTGAGCAGTTCGCGCGCCCCCAGCTCCAAGAGCTCGCGCGCCAGTGCCCGCCCCAGGTCCGCGGCATCCGCGACCGGTCCGACCACTGAAGCCCGGATCACATCCGAGCCGTCGATCGCCGCCGCGCAGGCGCGCAGCGACAACTCCTCCACCACCCGGCCGTCGTCGTCGAGCGATTCGACGACCTCCGCCAGCGCGCCGATCGGCGCGGTACAACCGGCCTCCAAGTCGGCCAGCAACGCCCGTTCCGCGGTGATCGCGGCACGGGTGCCGGGATCGTCGAGGGCGGACAGGATGGTCACGAGTTCGGTGTCCTCGCTGCGGCATTCGACGGCCAGCGCACCCTGCGACGGGGCGGGCAGCATCTGCACCGGTTCGAGCGATTCGGTGACGACGTCCAGGCGGTCGATGCGAGCCAGCCCGGCCCGCGCCACCACCACGGCATCCAGTTCACCGGAGGAGACCTTGCCGATCCGGGTGTCGAGATTGCCGCGCAGCGGCACGATCTCGATGCCCAGGCCCAGCGCCTTCAGCTGTGCGGCGCGCCGCGGCGCGGAGGTGCCGACCTTCGCGCCCGCGGGCAGCTCACCCAGCACCAGGCCGTCGCGCGCCACCAGCGCGTCGCGCGGATCCTGCCGGGGCGGGATAGCGGCGATGTCGAAGCGCGGATCCTGCGCGGTCGGCAGATCCTTGTACGAGTGGACGGCGATATCGACCGTGCCCGCGGCCAATTCCTCGCGCAGCGCGGCGGTGAACACGCCCACGCCGATCTTCTGCACGGGATCGGTGGCGTTCTGGTCGCCGGCGGTCTTCACGATGACCAGCTCGGCCTGCTGGCCGTTGGCGATCAAGGCGTCACGCACGTGCCCGGCCTGGGTGAGGGCCAGCAGACTGCCGCGGGTGCCGATGCGCCACGGGGCGTCGACCGTTCCGCGACCATAGGCCTGCTCCGCAGAGGGAGCGGTTATGTCGTTCTCGTGCACCATTGCTCCGGTCATGCGATGTGCCCCTGTTCGTCCCCCGGGTGGGCGGCGGTGAAATCATCGGCCAGTTCGCCCTGCAGGGCGGAGATCTCCATCGGCGCGGCAACCGCTTGCGCCGCACCGGGTTTGAGTTCGAACAGCTCGCGCAACGCCTCGGCGTAGCTGTCCCCGCCGGGTGTGGAGGCCAGCTGCTTGACCCGCACCGTCGGCGCGTGCAGCAGTTTGTCGACCACCCGTCGCACGGTACGGGCCACCTCGTCGCGTTCGGTGGATTCGAGTCCCGGTAGTCGGGAGTCCAGGCGCAGTAGCTCGGCCTCGACCACGTCCGCGGCCATCTGGCGCAGCGCGGCCACGGTCGGGGTGACCTCGGCCATGCGCTGTCCGGCAAGGTATTTGGAGAGTTCGTCGGCGACGATGGTGCGCGCGGCGGCGGTGTCGTCGGCGGCCGCACCGGCCGACGGGTCGCGCTGCAGCGTCTCGATGTCGATGACGGTGACCCCGGGCAGTCCGGCGACCGCGTGGTCCACGTCCCGGGGCAGGCCCAGGTCGCAGATGACCAGTTCCTCGGCGCCCGGCTTGGCCGACAGCGCCCGGTGCACATCGGCGAGGGTGACCACGGTGCCCACCGCGCCGGTACAGGTGATCACCACGTCGGCGGCGGCCATGGCCTCGGCCAGCCGGTCCATCTCGATGGCCTCGGCCTCGACGCCGTGCATGGTGGTGGCCGTGTTGGCCAGCCGCTGCGCCTTCTCCAGGGTCCGGTTCACCACGATGACCTTCGCGGCCCCGCCGCGCGCCAGCTGCGCCACCGCGAGCCCGCCCATCGCGCCGGCGCCCAGCACCAGTGCGGTGCGCCCGGCCAGCGGGCCCTGCACGGCGGCCGCGCGATCCAGCGCCACCGACACCACCGACGCGCCCGCGCGGTCGATCCCGGTCTCGGAGTGCACCCGCTTGCCGACCCGCAGCGCGTGCTGGGCCAGCTCGTGCAGGGTGCGCCCGGCGGCCTGCTGGGCGTCGGCGGCGGCGTAGGCGGCCCGGATCTGGCTGAGGATCTGCTGCTCGCCGACCACCATGGAATCCAGGCCCGAGGACACCGCGAACAGGTGCTCGGCCGCGGCCTCGGCGTAGCGCACATAGGCGTGCTTGGTGAGTTCGGGCAGCGGCAGCCCGGAATGCTTGGTGAGCAGTTCGCCGATCTCGCCGAGTGCGGGGTGGAAGGCGTCGACGACCGCGTAGACCTCGATGCGGTTGCAGGTGGAGACGATCATCGCCTCGGACACGTGCGTGGAGGCCAGCATCTTGTCGGTCAGCTTGGGCCGGTCGGTCTCGGTGATGGCGATCTTCTCCAGCACCGCCACCGGTGCGCTGCGATGTGAGATGCCGACGAGAAGCACGCTCATGGCTGGACCACCGCTCCCTTGCTGGTTGTGTCCGCGGTCTGGATCGTCGTCACCCGGCGGATCGGGGTGGACACCACGTTCGCGTCGGCGGAGCCGACCACGGCCGCGGCGGCGCTCATCGCGTCCTCGGCGGCCGATTCCGCGTTGCGGGCCCGCTCGAACGACAGCAGCTGCATCTCCACCGCGAGATCCACCCGTCGCACCTCGACGGTGGCCGGGGCCTCGAGAGCCAGGGCCGAGAAGCTCAGCACGCACTGCAGACCGGCCTCGACCAGCAGATCGCACACGCCCTGCGCGGCGGCGTCGGGCACGGTGAGCACGGCGATGGTGGGTTCCAGCGTGGCCACGGCGTCGGTCAGCTCGGCCACGTCGCGGACGACGAGTCCGCCGACGGTGGTCCCGATGACCGCGGGATCGTTGTCGAACAGCCCGACCATGGCGAAACCGCGGCGGCGGAAACCGCCGTAGCCGACCAGCGCGCGCCCCAGGTGACCGGCTCCGACCAGCACCACCCGGTGTCCCTCGGAGAGACCGAGCACATCCTCGATGCGGTCGCGCAGCTTGATCACGTCGTAACCGACACCACGCACGCCGTTGGGTCCGAGGAAGGAGAGATCCTTGCGCAACTTGGCCGAACCGACACCCGCCGCGACAGCCAGTTCCTCACTCGATACGATGGCTACAGCGTCGTCGGCGAGTACGGCGAGCACCCGGAGGTACGTGGCCAGCCGGGCCACCGTGGCCTGCGGGATGTCCTTCTGCAGAGCCTTGGAGACGCCAGTCGGCGGCGTCTCTTGCTGCTCTGTCACGTCGCTTGCGCTCCTCGTCCGGCCGGGGGTGAGTGTCCGGGTTCTTTTGTCGACCCGACGCCGGGAGACCGTCGCGGTCCTTGCAGGCGAGGTCGAGTCAGGTTCAGGGGGTCGCTTCCGCTGCCCGAGAAGGCGGGTCGCGTGCCACCACCGTAACCGCTTGTGAAGCCCTGCACAAAGTCGGTGAATTCAGTCACTTTGCGGCGGGCTCCGGCCCCGGGTTCATTCAACCCTCATCAGCGCGAACCCGCTACGCAACACACCGGACGGGACAGACGGAGGGGGACCCCGGCGGAAAGCCCGGAAAATCCCCTATAACGCCCGGTTTCGCGAGGTAGATCCGGTTATTTCGCGAGGTCGGCGCGCAGCCGCGGCTCGTCCACGTCGAAATAGCTGTGCTCCCGGCCGTCCAGCAGCACCACCGGCAGCCGGTCCCCGTATTCGGCGCGCAGGCCCGGATCGGTGGCGGCGGCCGCGTCCACGTCCACCGTGGTCACCTCGACGCCGAACTCGGCGCAGATCGGGCGCAATTGTTCGAGTGCGGTGTGGCACAGCCCGCACCCGTCCCGGGTCAACAGCGTCACAGCATGTGGCGAATCGCTCATGGCCACCATCTAACAACTTCCCGATATGTCGTTCACCGTCTACGTTGCGGCCACTCCCGGGCGTTACTGTTGAGTTGTTCGCGCTAACAGGCGGAGGTACTGGTGCCGGAACGTTCGAAAGAGCAGGGAACGGGCTTCATCGCGGGACGATTCGGTGAATTCCCGGCGCGCTGGGGTCAGGGACTGGCTGACCTGCAGGATCAGTTCACCCGCATCACCCGCAGCCCCTTCGGTCCGACCGAGGAAGAGGTCCGCGCCAACCTGGCCGGCGAGGCCAGCGCCGACGCCGCGATCGCCCTCCACGACGCCGAGCTGGCGCTGCGCGACCTCGGCGACACGCCGACGCCCACGATCGCCCGCGACCTCACCGCCGCGGCCTTCTTCGACGTCGACAACACCATGGTGCAGGGCGCGTCGATCGTGCACTTCGCGCGCGGGCTGGCCTCGCGCAAGTACTTCAAGACCTCCGACCTGGTCGACATGGCCTGGAAGCAGGTCAAGTTCCGGGTCACCGGCAAGGAGAGCCACTCGGACATGGCGTCCGGCAAGGAGAAGGCGCTGTCCTTCATCGCGGGCCGCCCGACCGCCGAACTCGCCGCGCTCGGCGAAGAGATCTACGACGAGATCATCGCCGACAAGATCTGGCCCGGCACCCGGGCGCTGGCCCAGATGCACCTGGACGCGGGCCAGCAGGTCTGGCTGGTCACCGCCACGCCGGTGGAACTCGCGCAGGTGATCGCCAAGCGGCTCGGTCTGACCGGGGCGCTGGGCACGGTCGCCGAGAGCGAGGACGGCGTGTTCACCGGCCGCCTGGTCGGCGACATCCTGCACGGACTCGGCAAGGCGCACGCGGTGCGCACCCTCGCCATTCGTGAGGGCCTGAACCTGAAGCGCTGCACGGCGTACTCCGACAGCCACAACGACGTGCCGATGCTCTCGCTGGTCGGCACCGCGGTGGCCATCAACCCGGACGCGGATCTGCGCGAGGTCGCCAAGAATCGCGGCTGGGAAGTGCGGGACTTCCGCACCGGGCGCAAAGCCGCGAAAGTCGGTGTGCCCACGGCCCTCGCGCTCGGCGCGGCGGGCGGCGCGGCCGCGGCCGTGCTGTCCCGGAAACGCGAAGCCAAGGCCAGCTAGCGCGAAAAGCGACCGGCCCGCTCCCATTCGGGGCGGGCCGGTCGCTGGTCCGTACCAATTATCTAGCCGGTGAACGGATTCCGGCGCTTGATCAGATTCTTGTACAGCGAGCCCTGAATGGTTTCGCGGACCTGATCGGTGATTTCGAACATCGTCATCGGATCATCGGCGTCCGCGGGCTCGTATCCGGCGGTGGAAATCGGCTCGCCGAATTGGATGTACCACTTCGACGGGAACGGAATCGCGCCGAGCGGACCCAGATGCGGAAACAGCGGCGTCACAGGGAAATACGGAATACCGAGCAGCCGCGCCAAAGGCTTGATATCGGCCAGCTTCGGATAGATCTCCTCCGAACCCACGATCGAGCACGGAATGATCGGCACCCCGGTGCGCACCGCCGCCGACACGAAACCGCCACGGCCGAAACGCTGCAACTTGTACCGGTCCGAATACGGCTTTCCGATGCCCTTGTAACCCTCGGGGAAAACACCGGCGACTTCGCCCGCACGCAACAGCCTTTCGGCGTCCGCGGGACAGGCCAGGGTGTGCCCGGCCTTGCGAGCCAGTCCGCCCAGCAGCGGCGTCTCGAAGATCAGGTCGGCGGCCAGCAGGCGCAGCGCGCGCTGCTTGGGATGCCGGTCGTGCACGGCCAGCTGCAGCATCAGCCCGTCCAGCGGCACCGTGCCCGCGTGGTTGGCCACGATCAGCGCGCCGCCCACCTCGGGAATGTTCTCGATACCCGACACCTCGACCCGGAACCACAGGTCCGACAGCGGCCGCAGCATCGGCAGGATCACCGATTCCAGCAGGTGCTCGTCCAGGCCGAACTCGTCGACCTGGTAGTCGCCGGTGAGGCGGCGGCGGGCGAAGTCGGCCGTGTAGCGGACCCCGTCGGCCACGGTTCCCCGGATCATCTCCCCCAGCGACTTGGGCTGACGCGCTTCGACTTCGGCGAGCCGATCGGTCAGCGAGGTCACCGGGGTGAGCGCCGGTTCCCCCGCCGGCCACACCCGTGACGGGCGATTGTGCCGCGCCTCGAAATCCACGTCGTGAAGTCGAATCACCTTCGCTACATCACTCATTGGTGTGCTCCCGTCCCGGCCCCGAGCAGGCCGAGAAGTTTGTTTTCTGCGGCGTCGATCCACGCGGGATCGATCACGGGCCGCAACGCTGCGCCCCCTATGAAGTCGTCGAAGGCCTGCACCGTGGTCCAGCGCGGGCCGAAGCCCAGTTCGGTCCGCATCCGGGTGGTGTCCAGGCCACAACCGAAATGGAAATAGTCGATCTGCTCGGCGGTGAACTCCCGCATCACCGGGCCCATCACGGTGCGCCCGACACTGCGGAACACCGAGTACGGGACAGGCAGTTCGACCCGCCCGGCCCGCCGGATCGCCTGCGACAGCGCCATCGCGCCGTCCCCAGCCACATTGTAGGTGCCGCCGGGGGCCGTCATGGCCCCGTGCACCAGGGCGGCGATGCCGTCCTCCTCGTGCAGCAGCTGCATACGCGGATCCCGGCCCAGAATGGTCGGCGTGATCGGCGAGCGGAAGTACTGCACGCCCCGCTTGGCCAGCTGCGGGCCCACGATCGGCGGGAACCGCAGGATGGCCGCCGAGATGTCGGGCCGCCGCCGGGCCAGCCCGCGCACGAAGCCCTCCACCTCGATCATGTCCCGCGCGAACCAGCCGCGCGGCGGGGTGCGGGCGCTCATCTCCTCGGTGAACTTCACCGGGTCCTTGGCGCTGCACCCGTAGACGGCGGAGGAGGAACGCACCACCACTCGCCGCACGCTGGAAGCCTTGCGACACACCGCGAACAGCTGCATGGCGCCCAGGACGTTCATGTCCTTCATGGCGGCCCGGCCGCCACCGGAGGGCGGGCGCGACAACGCGGCGGGATGCACCACCGTATCGACCTGATTTCCGTCGATAACCTTGCGGATCAACGGATTACGAATATCGGCGCGCACGAATTCGGCGCGGCCCATACGACGCAGCAGCTCACGGCTGGGCTGTTTGGCGTCCACGGCGATGATGCGTTCGACGGCCGGGTCGGCCGCCAACCGGGCCACCACATTGCCGCCGAAGAACCGGCTCGCACCGGTCACCATCACCACCTTGGGCGGTTGCCCGTCCCGAGTCCCTGCCACTCCGGATCCCACCTGGCCCCCATGCCTTGAATTGTCATCGGGCGTTTTTCCCGCTCCCAGGGTAACCGGCGAGTAGGGGGCATTCGAAGAGTATTAACCAGGATCTAACGATGAGTTCGATCACCAGTGAAGAACGAAAGCCCGCCACCGACGGTGACGGGCTTCCAGCTACGACGCAGCGGCTTACTTGCCGAGTTTTCTGCGCTGCACGCGCGTGCGGCGAAGCAGCTTGCGGTGCTTCTTCTTCGACATGCGCTTGCGGCGCTTCTTGATCACAGAACCCATAGGGTTGTTCCTCGCGTTCTCTCGGGTCATCCCCGCTTCCGCGGGGTGCACACTGTCTGACCCTGCACAGTCCCTACCCGATACGGGCCGAGATGGACCCGGCGGCACCACCGGCACGTACAGGATGCCGGTTCATGCTACCGGGCCACTCTCGGGCGAACGAAACGGGTGGGGCCGATCGGTTATCGGGCCGTACTACCCCGCATCGAAGTAGGACGTCTCCAGATAGTCGTGCACCGCCTTGGCGTGCACCCGGAAGGAACGCCCCACCCGCACCGCGGGCAGCTCTCCCGAATGCACCAACCGGTACACCGTCATTTTGGAAACCCGCATCAGATTCGCGACCTCGGCAACGGTGAGGAACTGCGTTCCCCCTCCGATGACGGATCCCGCGGTGATTGGGCTGTTTCCGGACCTCGCTTGGCTGTTTCCAGACATCATTGCGCCACTGACCTCCGGCACGTCCGCGCCGCCGGCTTCCCCACCGGCGGAACAGACACGCACGTGCTCCTTGAAGCTTAGCGGGACCAGTGGGATTGCTGCGACGGGTGTGAGAAATCAGCCTTTGCTGTGGCGAGTCGGCCTACGGCAGCAAACTAGCAACCGAGCAGTATTGGAAAGTGGGGAGCACACTCACCCACTGTCAACGTTAGTCCGCGATCGCGCCGAGTTCGGCGGAACGACGTTTTGCCGCGTGCAACGCATCGTGGAAAGCCGATCGCACCGCACCCCGCTCCAACTCCCGCAGGCCCGCCGCGGTGGTCCCCGCCGGCGAGGTGACGGCCGCGCGCAATTCCACGGCAGACTGGCCCGACTCCTCCAGCAGCGCGGCCGAACCGAGCATCGTCTGCGTGACCAACTGGGTGGCCACGTCGCGGGTCAGGCCCAGGCCCACCGCGCCGTCGATCATCGCCTCGACGATCAGGAAGAAGTACGCCGGACCCGAACCGGACACCGCGGTGACGGCGTCCATCTGCGCCTCGGAGACGGTCACCGCCTTGCCCACCGACTCCAGCATCTCGGTGACCAGGCCCAGCTGTTCCTTGCGGGCGTAGCGGCCGGGGGCGATGGCGCTCATGCCCTGGCCGACCAGCATCGGGGTGTTCGACATGACCCGCACGACCGGGAAGCCGGCGGGCAGCTTGGATTCCATGCGCGCGGTCGTCACCCCGGCCGCCAGCGACACCAGCACCTGATCGTGGTCCGCCGCGCCGAGCTCGGCCTTGCCCAGCTCGGTCAGGACCGCGTCCACATCGTTGGGCTTCACCGCGATCACGATGAGATCGGCCGACTTGCCGGCATCGGCGATGTCGTCGGTGGCACGGATCCCGAACCGGTCCGCCAGCGCCTCGGCGCGCGCCGGCACCGGCTCGACCACCACCAGATCCTTGTTCGCCCGCCCGGACTCGAGCAGGCCCGCGATCAGCGCCTCCCCGATCCGACCCCCACCGATTACCGCAATCCTCGTCATAGCATTCAAGGCTATCCCGCCTCCCCGAGCCTTCAGCGCGCGGCTGAGAGCCGTTGGCGCCGGCGTCAGCGTGCTTGGGGGATCAAGGCCAGCTGGCGGCTCTGGGCCACGATCGCGCCCGTGGAGTCGACGACGAGCTGGTCCTCGTCGAACATGCGATTGCCGACCTCGCGGGCGTGCGCGATGACACGCAGCCAGCCCGGGGCCGGGCGGCGGCGCAGGTAGGTGGTGAGCTGGACCGTGGGGGCCCAGCCGAAGTGGCCGAGGTTCATCGGGACCGGCGGGCTCATGTCGGCGGACATGAGCGCGAAGAAGGCGGACACGTCCGGATCCTGCTCGTCACCCGCGAAGGGGCGGATCCACAGGCGCAGGCGGGGTTCGGACTTCTCGCCGGCGAGGAAGCGGGCCCAGGCCGGATCGAGGGCGACCGAGGAGCCCCGGGCCACGTGCACGATCTTGCCCATGGGGTTGCGGTCGTCGTAGAAGAGCGCGTCGGCGGGCGGTTCCGCGGGCATGTCGCCGACGTGGTCGGCGGCGTACTGCGGATCCCCGTCGTCAAGGTGGCTGAACGTGAGAGCGGTGTGCACCAGGGTGCGGCCGTCCTGGATCAGGCTCGCGTCGACGAGGGCGATCTGGCGGCCCAGCTTGCGGGTCCGGACCTCGTACTCGACCGCGCCGGGGACGGGCGCGCCGAGGAAGTCGGTGCTGGCCGAGATGGGGAACATGGCGGCCTGTTCGGGGGCCGTGCGGCGCAGCCATTCGGTGGCCGCGGCGGCGCTGCCCGCGACCATGGTGCCGCCGTGCAGTTTGTCGCCGATGGTCCAGGTGGACTCGATGGATCCCGCGAAGCGGCCGGCGCCGGGGGTGGTCGCGTCGAGCTCGGTCAGCGTGCAGACGCGACTGAACGGCGTGTCGGCCAATTCGCTCGTCGACGCCGGGTCGACGGTCAGCTCCGTTGTCATCCGCTGTCCTTCCACTGGGTTTTGTACAGCGTAAATGGACCCGGTGAAAATTCCGGACGGGTGGTGGGATGAATCACCCCGGCAACCGCGCCGAATGACAACTCAGCCGCGATGCGCGGCCGTCGGCTCCGGCGTCGGGGCGGGCGAGAATCCGTTCAGATGCTCGCGCGCGAACGACAGCGCCCGATCCAGCATGGCCGCCCGATCCATCGTGGTGCGAGCCATCTGGGTGTTCACCTCGATCACCGCCTGACCGTCGAAACCGTTGCGCATCAACATGTCACAGAGTTCGGCCACCGGCTGGGTGCCCTCCCCCGGGATCAGATGCTCGTCGGTGGCGGCGCCGCGGCCGTCGGCGAGGTGCAGATGGGTCAGACCCGAGCCCATGCGCTGCGCCAGCACCAGCGGATCCACGCCCGCGGTCGCGGTGTGCGAGGTGTCCAGGGTGTAGTGGCGGTAGCCGGTCTCGGTCGGGTCGTAGGAGGGGCTGAAGGTGGTGATCGACGGCCCGGGCCCGCCCCGGCGGCGCAGCCGGTCGATCGAGCTGCCGCGCAGCAGGGTGTCGGCGCGCATCGGGAACATGTTCTCCACCGCGACCGCCACCGGCGACGAATTCTCCAGTTCCGCAACCTGTTTCGCGAATCCCTCGGCGTAGCGGCGCTGCCAGCGGAAGGGCGGATGCACCACCACGGTGGCCGCGCCCAGCGCCTCGGCGGTGTGCACGCTGCGGGTCAGTTTCGCGATCGGGTCCGACCCCCAGACCCGTTGCGAGATCAGCAGACACGGGGCGTGCACGGCCAGCACCGGCACGTCGTATTTGTGCGCGAAATGCTGCACGGTGGAAATGGACTGGCTGGCCGGTTCCGCCCAGACCATGAGCTCGACACCGTCGTAACCGAGTTCGGCCGCGTACCGGAACGCCGCCTCGGTGTTCTCCGGATACACCGACGCCGTCGACAACCCGACCCGGACTTCCCCGCGCCCCGCCCGGCCCTCGGTGCTCGCCCCCTGCGCTTGCACGATATTCCCCACTGCCGCTCCCTGCTCAGTTCGTACTGAGTAGAAAGGCTAGCGGTCCGAGCGTCACGAAGACGCCTACGACGACGGCAATCACAGTGCTGAAAATGTCATCGGTGCGGCGCAGCACTCGGACCAACGCGACCAGGCCGAGGATCACGACCATGGCCAGGGCCAGGGCAACCCACGGGAGCACTTCCCACATGCGTTCGAAGCCCTTGAACAGCAACATGCCCGCGACCGCGGCGCCCACGCTCTGACCCGCGATCACCAGCCACTGCCGGCGGTTCTCGTCCTCGTCCGACCGGCCCGCCGACCGCGCGCCCGCGGCCCGCGACCGCGCGGGCCGAGCGGCCGTGCCGCGACCGGCCTTGCGGGTGAGGGCGCCCGCCTTCCGGGTGAGCGCGGAGAACCGCGCGCCCATCGACGACGCGGGCTCGTCGTCGTAGTCGTCGTAGTCGTCCTCGTCGAGCGGCTCGTAGAAGTCGGTGAGGTGGTCGTCGGGTTCCGGCTCCGGCGCGACCGCCCCGCGGCCCCGGGAACCGAAGCCGCGGCGTTTGCCCGCGTTGCCCGCGTTGCGCGCATTCCGCTCGGCGCGCTCGTCCTCGCGCTGCTGGGCGTCGCGCAGCAGATCTCCGGCGACCGACTGACCCGACAGCAGTTGCTGATCGTCGTCGGCGAGCGAGGACCACGCGGCGGTCGGCACCGCGGCCTGATCACCACGGTCCGGTTCGGCGTCGGGTCCCGGTCGTCTTCGCGCCGACCACTCCGGCAGCCCGGTGGCCGCGCCGTGATCGACACCGCCGCGGCGATCCCCGAACGGCGGGGCGGGCTGCGGTTCGGGGGCCGGCTGACGCTGCGACTGGGCCTCGGCGTGCCGGCGGGCCGAGCGCGACATCGGCGGGGCGGCCGCGGCCTGCGGCGGTTCGAAGGCGGGACGGTCCTGATGCGGAGCGCGCGGCAGCGGCTCGGGCCCCGGCGGCGGCGACCACGCGGGGGCGGCCTGGTTGAACTGGGTGTGGTCCTCGAAGGGTGGGCGGGCCACCGCCGGGTTGAACTGGGTGCGCGAGTCGCGCTCGGCGCGGGCGGCGATGTCGCGCATGGCGTCCGAGGCGGCGTCGCGGGTCGCGCCGTTGTCGCCCAGGACACCGCTGTCGGCTCGGGAGCCGCTGTCGCCGCGGAAGGGGCGCACCTCGTCGGTGGTGTCGTCCTCGGGGTCGTAGCGGCGGCGGCGACCGCCCTCACGGGGCGCGGGCGCGGCGGGCGGTTCGGCGCCCAGGCCGTCGAGCGCGAAGTCGGAGTCCAGCGGATCGGGCTTGCGGCGGCGGCCGGAGCGGGGCTCGACGGGGGCCGGGGCCGGGGTCTCGGTGGGGGGCCAGTCCAGACCGGCGGACCAGCTCTGGCCGGACGGCTCGGGTAGGGACGGCGGCTGCGGGGCGGGGGCCAGCGGGTCGTAATACGAGATGGGCCCGGACAGCGGCGAATAGGCGGGTTCGGGCTCTGCTACCGAATAGGACGAATAGTCCGGTTGGGGCGGGGCCGCGGGAGTGGAGAAGTCGGAGTAATCCGAATAGTTCGAGGAATCAGCGTAATTCGAGAAGTTCGAATAGTTGGAATAGTCCGATTCCGTGGCGGCGGGCTCGGGCTCGGCGGCGGCTTCCTCGTCCGGCGCGGCGTGGGAGGACGATCCGGGCACGATCGGAATGTCACCGGTCAATTCGGCGACGGAAATGCCCCGGCCGCTTCGGCGTCTGCGACCCCCGCCGCTCGCGGAGCCGCCGCTTTGCTGCCCGTTCCGCGCCAGTAGCTCGGCGACGGACAGCTGACTTGAATCCTCGGTCATCGAGACACCGTTTCGATCGGGCCCGTCAGGCCGCTGTCGGGGCCGCCGGCTATCGGTTCGCTATCAAGGTCGGTATCCAATTTGCGCAAGATCAATCCCTCTCGCAGCGCCCAGGGACAGATGTCGAGCGTGTCCAGGGACAGTGCCCGCATACTCGCCTCCGCGACCAGCGCACCGGCCACGAGCTGTTGTGACCGGTCAGAACTTACGCCTTCCAATTCTGCCCGGTCGGCGGCTGTCATTCTCGATATGAACGCAATCAGCTGCCGCAGGCCGGAACTGGTCAGGGTACGCCGCACTCGGGGTCCCGCAACAGAGGGGGCGGCACCGGTCAGCCGGGCCAGCGAGCGGAAGGTCTTGGAGGTGCCGACGGCCAGATCCGGGCGGCCCACCTCGAGCAGTTGCTTGCTGGGCAGCACCAGCTCGGCGTCGAGCCAGTCCCGCAGTACCGCGACCCGGCGCTTGCCGGGCGGGTCGTTGCGCAGCCAGTCCCGGGTGAGGCGACCGGCGCCCAGTTGCAGCGACAGGGCCATGTCCGGGTCCTCGTCCGCGCCGTTGCTCATCTCGAGCGAGCCGCCGCCGATATCCAGATTGAGGATCCGCCCGGGGCTCCAGCCGTACCAGCGGCGCACCGCGAGAAAGGTGTGTCGAGCCTCATCGACACCGGAGAGCACCTGCAGTTTGACGCCGGTCTCGGCGCGGACCCGGGCCAGCACCTCATCGGAGTTGGTGGCCTCGCGGACCGCGGAGGTGGCGAAGGCCATCAGCTCCACACAGCCGGAAGTCTTTGCGATACTTGCGAATTCGGTTACGGTGGCGGTCAGCTTGGCGGCCCCCGCTGGCGTGATCCGCCCGTGGTCGTCCATGCTCTCCGACAGTCGCAGGGCCGACTTCGTCGAACTCATCGGCATCGGGTGTCCACCACGATGCGCGTCCACCACGAGCAGGTGGACGGTATTGCTTCCCACATCGAGTACACCGAGCCGCACATGAACACGGTACTGGGTGCGTCAGGACTTCTGGCCAGGCGACTGAGCTGTTAGCGTTCCGCACTGTGACGACAGGGGCATCGGCGAGCGGACCGACCGGGCTGCGACCAGCGGCGAAGATCGACCCGACGCCCGAAGTAGAACTCGACTTCCCGCGCGAGTGGATCGAATTCGTCGATCCAGCAAATGACGAGCATTTGATCGCGGCGGATCTGACCTGGCTGCTTTCGCGCTGGACCTGCGTTTTCGGCACACCGGCATGTCAGGGCATCATCGACGGCCGCGAGAACGACGGCTGCTGCTCGCACGGCGCGTTCCTCTCCGACGAAGAGGACGGCAAGAAGCTGCACAAGGCTGTGAAAATGCTCACACCCGAGGATTGGCAGCTCATGGGCGAGGCGACCGACGACCAGGGCCGCGTCCGCAAGAAGCTGTACCTCGAAGAGGACGACCTCGACGACGAACCCGCGCTGCGCACCCGGCGCGTCGACGGCGCGTGCATCTTCCTCAACCGGCCCGGTTTCAGCGAGGGCATCGGCTGCGCGCTGCACACCATGGCGCTGCGCAAGGGCCTGGAACCGCTCACCGTGAAGCCGGAGGTGTGCTGGCAGCTGCCGATCCGCCGGACCCAGGAGTGGGTGGAGCGGCCCGACGGCGTGGAGATCCTGCGCACCGCGATCGGCGAGTACGACCGCCGCGGCTGGGGTCCGGGCGGACTGGACCTGAACTGGTACTGCACCGGTTCCCCGGATGCGCACGTCGGCACCCGGCCGGTATGGGAGGCTTACGCGCCGGAGCTGATCGAGCTGATCGGCAAGCCCGCGTACGACGAACTGGCCGCGCACTGCCGTCGGCGGCAGGGCCTCGGCATCGTCGCGGTGCACCCGGCGACGGCCATCGCGGAGGAGAAGGCGGCGGCCGCCGCGGCCAAGCCGGTGACCAGCGCGAACGCGCCGAAGAAGGCTCGGTCCGCGAAGAAGTAGCGGAATACTTGCCAGTAACTTTCTGAAAACACCGTATTTCACATAGCTGCTCGCTTACTGTGCCTCGGACCCCTACCTACCTCGGGGGTCGCAGCACAGGAGTACGCATAGTGAGCACAATCCCCTTGGGCGGCCGTCACATCGGCGCCGGACTGGCCGCTCTGGCCATCGCGACCGGCGCCGTCTCGGTCCTGGTCACGCACGAGGCCCCCGAAGCCCACGCGACCGTCGACTCGATCACCATCTCGGGTTCGAACTGGACCGTCGGCCAGACCTACACCCTCAGCGCCGACCTCTCCGGCGCATCCTTCGGGCTCCTCGTCTACTGGGAAGACAACGGCCATCCCATCACCAGCCCGGCCTCCAAGGTGCCGTGGCCGCCCTACCACTCGAGCACCGACTGGACCCCGACCACGCCGGGCCAGCACAACATCACCCTGAAGCAGGGCAGCTCGACCAAGTCTCTGGTCGTGAACGTGAGCAGCGGCGTCACCACCACGACGGCCCCGCCGACCACCACGACCACCGTGCCGCCGACCACCACCACGGTGCCGCCGGTCACAACGACCGAACCGCCGACCACCACCACGGTGCCTCCGGTCACCACCACGGAACCGCCGACCACCACCACGGTGCCTCCGGTCACCACCACGGAACCGCCCACCACCACCACGGTGCCTCCGGTCACCACCACGGAACCGCCCACCACCACCACGGTGCCTCCGGTCACCACCACGGAACCGCCCACCACCACGACGGTTCCTCCGACGACGACGGTGCCGCCGACCACGACGACCGAACCGCCGACGACCACGACCACGGTCCCGCCGACGACCACGACCGACCCGACGACGACCACCACGGTCCCGCCGACCACCACGACGACGCCGCCGACCACGACCACCCCCGCGCCCAGCGGTGGCGGCACCGGTAGCGCCAACGGCCTGCCCTTCGGTCTCTGATCGTTCTCCGAGTTCTTTCTCTCCGAATTCCTTTGGTACACACAGGAGTACGCATGCGCACGACCACCGTTCGCCGTCTCGGCGCCGGGCTGGCGGGCCTCGCCATCGTCACCGGCGGGTCCCTGGCCCTGGCCACCCATCAGGCCCCCGAGGCCCACGCCACGGTCGACTCGATCACCATCTCGGGTTCGAACTGGACCGTCGGCCAGACCTACACCCTCAGCGCCGACCTCTCCGGCGCGTCCTTCGGGCTCCTCGTCTACTGGGAAGACAACGGCAACCCGATCACCAGCCCGGCCTCCAAGGTGCCGTGGCCTCCGTACCACTCGAGCACCGACTGGACGCCGTCCAGCGCGGGCCAGCACGTCATCACCCTGTCCCAGGGCAGCTCGACCAAATCCCTGGTCGTGAACGTGAGCAGCGGAACCACCACCACGACGGCCCCGCCGACCACCACGACCACGGTCCCGCCGACGACCACCACCACGGTGCCACCGACCACCACCACCACGGTCCCGCCGACCACGACCACCACGGTCCCGCCGACCACCACCACGACCGACCCGACGACGACCACCACGGTCCCGACGACCACGGTGCCGCCGACCACGACCACCACCGCGCCGAGCGGTGGCGGCACGGGCAGCGCCAACGGCCTGCCCTTCGGTCTCTGACCGATCTTCCCCAGTTCCCTTGGGGCACAGCGCTGGACATCACAGAGGAGTAGTAATGCAGAGCAAGTCTTCGGGCCGGTCGATCAGAGCGGGGATGGCCGGTCTCACCGTCGCGTCCGCCGCCGCGGTCGCGGTCGCCCTGGCCCCAGGGGCGAACGCCACCGTCGACGTGATCACCGTGTCCGACAACGCGCCGACGGTCGGGGGTACCTACACCCTCAGCGCCGATCTCTCCGGTGCGTCGTTCGGCCTGCTGGTGAACTGGAACGACAACGGCGTGAGCCTCACCGACGGCGTCGGCATCATCCCGTGGCCGGCGTACCACTCGAGCGTCACCTGGAAGCCCACCACGCCGGGCCAGCACATCATCACGGCCTCGCAGGGCAGCAGCACGCAGACCCTGATCGTGAACGTGTCGGGCGGCACCACCACCCCGCCGACCACCACGACCCCGCCGACCACCACCGCGCCGCCGACCACGACGGCTCCGACCACCACCAAGCCGTCGACCGGCGGCGGTGGCAGCATCGGCTCCGGCAGTGCGACCGGTAGCGCGGGCAAGCTGGTGGGCGGTCTGCTGAGCGGCCTCTTCGGCAGCAGCTAGCGAATCGCCTGACGCGATCGGGCGTGCCGGGTTCTGCGGAACCCGGCACGCCCGTGCTCGTTTGTGGCGTGGGTCTCGACGGTGCGGCGCGCGTCATAGTGTCCGGAAGGTGAACAAACGGTGCAGGTCGGAGACAATCCAATCAGGCTGCACAGAAGTATATTTCGCATAACCGCCGGTCCGATGACCTCGCGTTGTGAATAGTCGGAAGTGCCCACGACATCGATCCGCTATTGCGAATTCACCGGAACGTGTTAGACATCGTGGCCATGATCAAGAAAATCCTCGCCGTCTCCGCCCTGACCGCCGGTGCGGTTATCGCCATTGCCCCGCAGGCGTTCGCCGATAACACCGATCCGACCGCGTACTCCGATCGCACCGCCGATTTCGTCGTGTACAACGACCCGGCCGTGCTGGGCGCGAAGGACTCCGGCAAGCAGATCGTGGTCAGCCCCTACGGCACCAGCCACACCATCGCCTGCCGCGGCAACGGCGCGGACGTCGCGTGGTACGACTGCATGCAGCAGGACAACCCCGGCCTGGGCTGGATCATCCTGGAGAAGCAGGAACTGCCCGGCCTCGGCCCGGCGTGGGTCTACACCATGAAGTCCGACCCCAACGCGTAGTGCACCGGCCGAACGGGTAAGCCCGGAAACTGGTCGGGGAGAAAGACGAAACCCGCCCGCTTCGTGAATTCGAAGCGGGCGGGTTCTGCGTTCGGGGCGGTTCTAGGCTTCCAGCTTGTAGCCCAGGCCGCGCACCGTGACCAGGTGTTCGGGCTTGGCCGGATCGGCTTCGATCTTCGAGCGCAGGCGCTTCACGTGCACATCGAGGGTCTTGGTGTCGCCGACGTAATCGGCGCCCCAGACGCGGTCGATGAGCTGGCCGCGGGTGAGCACGCGCCCGGAATTGCGCAGCAGGTATTCGAGCAGGTCGAATTCCTTGAGCGGCAGCGTCACCGCCTTGCCGTTCACCTGAACGGTGTGGCGGTCCACGTCCATGCGCACCGGGCCGGCCTCGAGCACCGCGGTCTCGCTGCCGTTGTCGGGCTCCTCGCCGGCGCCGCGGCGCAGCACGGCCCGGATGCGGGCGATCAGCTCGCGCGAGGAGTAGGGCTTGGTGACGTAGTCGTCGGCGCCCAGTTCCAGGCCGACCACCTTGTCGATCTCGCTGTCGCGCGCGGTCACCATGATGACCGGGACGCTGCCGCGCACTCGCAGCTGCTTGCACACGTCGGTGCCGCTCATGCCGGGGAGCATGAGGTCGAGCAAGACGATGTCCGCGCCCGAGCGGTCGAACTCGGCCAGCGCGGACGGGCCGTCGCCCACCACGGTGACCTCGAACCCCTCCTTGCGCAGCAGGAACGCGAGCGGATCGGCCAGCGACTCCTCGTCCTCGACGATCAGCACACTCGTCATCGGGTTGCCTCCACACCGTTGGTTCTGGCCCGCCCGAGGGGGCGCGTGCCGTTTTCCTTCTTGGCCACCGGAACACCGGTGGCAAGTCTCTTGTCGACCTGCCCGTGGGAATCGGCAGGGTGGGCCGGGATGCGCAGGGTGAACGTCGATCCGGTGCCCAGTTTGCTCCACAGGGTGATCTCACCGTTGTGGTTGGCGGCCACATGCTTGACGATAGCCAGCCCGAGGCCGGTACCGCCGGTGGCACGCGAGCGCGCCTTGTCGGCCCGGAAGAAGCGTTCGAAGACGCGTTCCTGGTCTTCCTTGGAGATGCCGATGCCGCGGTCGGTGACGGCGATATTGATGTAGCCGCCGCGCAGCGCCCGGCTCACCGACACGTGGGAGCCGCGCGGGGAGTACGCGATGGCGTTCTCGACCAGGTTGGACAACGCGGTCACCAGCAGGGTCTGGTCGCCGAGCACCTCGAGGCCGCTGCCCGCGTCGGTGGACACGGTGATGCCCGCGGCCTCGGCGGTGGTGCGGGAGCGTTCGATGGCCTGGGTGACCACGGTGTCGACGTCGACGGCCTCGAGTTCGGGCAGCCGTTCGGCGCCCTGCAGCCGCGACAGCGCGATCAGCTCGGTGACCATCTTGCCCATGCGTCGGGCCTCGCCGTGCAGGCGTTCACCGAAGTGCCGGACCGAGTCGGGATCGTCCGCGGATTCCAGCAACGCCTCGGCCAACAGGCTCATGGCCCCGACGGGGGTCTTGAGTTCGTGGCTCACATTGGCGACGAAGTCGCGGCGGGTGGCCTCCATGCGGGCCTGTTCGGAGTCGTCGTCCGCGAACAGGACCACGAAGTTCGGATTCTCCTGCGAGAGCGGCCGGGCAACTCCTCGGACAGCGAGGCGGGCGCGGCCGGGCATGGGAATCTTGGCGGTCAGCTCGAACTCGACGTCCTGGCCCCCGGCCAGCACCTGCTCGACCGCCGCCCACGCGCGCTCGTCGAGCAGGCGGTCGTGGACCACGCCCAGCTCCTCGGCCCGCGGGTTGACCAGGACCACGTCCCGGTACTGGTCGACGACGGCGATGCCGGATTCGGAGGCGAGCACGATCAGGTCCAGCACCTGGGACATGGTCAGCCCGGTGTCGGTGGCGGCACGCATCCGCTCCTGGCGAGCGTTCACATACGGAATGAGCAGTCCGCCGACGGCCAGTCCTACTACGGCCGCCAGGACTGCCAAAAGCACGGCCTGTGGAACGCTCACACTTTGAATCGTACGGTCGCCGACGCGGGGTCAAACCCCGGGTGCAGGAAGTTTCACGCAGGTCATAGGTCCTTCCACCCTCGTTAGCCGGGTGTTCACGCGATGTTCGGTCTGCGTGTCGTGGCCGGTGAGCGCCCTTGTGGCAACCGCTTTCGCCGCGGCGGTTCAGTCCTCGGGATCGCCGTAGAGGGCGGTGCGCACGGTGTCGCCGTGGCGGTCGGCCCACTCCCCCAGCGCGAAGATCGGAATCAGCAGATCACGACCCGCGGGGGTCAGCGAATACTCAACGCGCGGTGGCGCTTCCGCGTATCGGCGATGTTCCAGCAACCCCATCGCCTGCATCCGCCGCAGGGTCTGGGTGAGCATCTTCTGACTGATGCCGCCGATGGCGCGGCGCAATTCCACGGGGCGCATCGGGCCCTCGCGAAGTGTGTAAACGATCACTGTCAGCCATGAATTGCCGAATACGTCTACCGCCAGCCGCGCGGGGCAGTCCGATTCGCGGCCGCCGTATTCGGCGAACCGCACCGGTTCGGTGCTCTCGACCGTCATGCCTCCACCCTGCCACCGCCATTGGGCACCCGGGAGTGCGCTTCGGAATTCCTAGCGTCGTCATCACACGCCACACCAAGGAGATGACATGCGAATCGGAATCATCGGGGCCGGGCAGATGGCCCGCGCTCTCGGCGCCGGCTGGGCCGCGGCCGGGCACGAGATCGTGGTCGGCGCACGGACTTCCACGCGAGCGGCGGAGGCCGCCGCCGCGATCGGGTCCGGCGCCCGCCCCGCCACCGTGTCCGAGGCGGCGAATTTCGGCGACGCCACCCTGCTGGCCGTGCCGGTGGCCGCGTTGACGGACATCCTCACCGACCAGCGTGAGGCCCTCACCGGGCGCACTCTGATCGACTGCACCAATGCGTTCGCCCCGGACACCGGCGGCTTCGGTCTCTCCGAACCCGCGGTGGCCGAACGCATCTCGGCCGCGGCGCCCGGCGCCAAGGTCGTGAAGGCGTTCAATCTGCTGGCCGCCGAGGTGTGGGCGGGCCCTGATCGCGAGTTCGACGGCCGCCCGGTGACGGTGCCGCTGTGCGGCGATGACGAGGCGGCGATCGCGCTCGTCTCCGGCCTCGCCGAGGACCTGAAGCTGCGCCCGATCCCCGCGGGCGGCCTGTCCCGGGCCCGATATCTGGAGGCCACCGCGGCTTTCGTGGTGGGCCTCTGGTTCACCGGTCGTGACGCCCGTGCCCTGTTCCCGCCGCTGGAAGCGGCCTTCGCCGTTCCCGACGAGTCGGAGGGCTAGCGGAGATCCCGAGAGTGAGTGTACAGTCACTCACATGAGCAGACGCGGGATCGCACTCTCGACTTCGGACGTTCGACGAGATGCCGTGCTGGATGCGGCGATCACCGAGTTCGCCAAGACGGGATTCCATGGGACGCCGATCAATACGGTCGCCGCCGCGGCCGGAATCTCACCCGCGTACGTGTTCAAGCTCTTCCCCAGCAAGGTGGAGTTGTTCGTCGCCGCCCTGGACCGCTGTTTCGAACGGGTCGAGGGCGCCCTGGCGACCGGCGCCGCCCGGACCCCGGGCGGCGATCCGGAACAGGTCCTGTACGAGATGGGCGGGGCCTACGCCGAATTGATCGCCGACAAGAGCCTGCTCATGCTGCAGGTGCACGCCCTCTCGGCGGCCGACGTGCCCGATATCGCCGAGGCCGTGCGCCGCGGCCTGCGGCGGGTCACCGAGTTCGCCGAAACCCGTTCCGGCGCGACCGGCCCCCAGGTGCAGCGGTTCATGGCCTACGGGCAGTTGTGCCACCTGATCACGACCCTCGGCCTGGATGCCGGCGAAGGCGCCTGGGCCGCCACCCTGACCGCGGGCATCCGCCACTTCGACTGACCGCGCACGCCCTCGGACGAGGGCGTTTTCTTCACCTCAAGAGTGATTGACCGATCACACACCTGGAAGGGATCGACCCATGTCGAACATCATCGCCACCGAAGTAGTGCTGCCCGGACGCGTCGAGCCGGAGGGCCTGACCGTCACCACGCGCGTATTGCCGCAGCCCGGCCCCGGCAAGGCGCTGGTCCGTATGGAGGCGACCGGGGTTTCCTTCGCCGAGCAGCAGATGCGGCGCGGCAAATACTATGACCAGCCCGCGTTTCCGTTCGTGCCCGGCTACGACGTCGTCGGCGTGGTGACGGCGGTCGGGGCCGGGGTCGATCCGGCCCTGATCGGCCGCCGGGTCGCGGCGCTGACCAAGATCGGCGGCTGGAGCAGCCATCTCGCGGTGCCCGCGGATGATCTGGTGCCGGTGCCGGATGGCCTGGCGGCGGACGCCGCGGAGACCTTCGTCGTGAACGGCATCACCGCCTGGCAGATGCTGCACGGGAAGGCGAAAGCCCGTGCGGGGCAGACCATCCTGGTGCACGGCGCGAACGGCGGCGTCGGGTCGACGCTCGTGCAGCTGGCGCGCGCGGCGGGGATCCGGGTGATCGGGACCGCGTCGGCGCGCAATGCGGACGCGGTGGCCGAGCTCGGCGCTCTGCCGGTGGACTATCGCGGGGATGTGGCCGCCCAGGTGCGGGCGCTGGCTCCGGGCGGGGTGGACGCCGTCTTCGATCATGTCGGCGGCCCCGGCATCGTGGACTCGTTCGCGCTGCTCGCGCCCGGCGGCACCCTCGTCTCCTACGGCAGCGCCGCCACCAAGGACGAGGAGGGCAATTCCCGGCTGCCGGTGCTGAAGCTGTTCGCCCGCCTGCTGTGGTGGAATGCGCTGCCCAACAACCGGAGCGCGTCCTTCTACAACATCTGGGCGGGCCGCCGCCGGCGTTCCCGGTTCCAGGCGCGCCTCGCGACGGACCTGGGCGCGGTCCTCGACCTCGCCGAGCGCGGCGCGCTGCACCCGCAGATCGCGGCCCGAATCCCGTTGCGGGAGGCCGCCCGGGCACTCGCCCTCGCCGAATCCGGCACCGTCACCGGCAAAGTCGTGATCGTCGCCGACCCCGAGTCCTGAGCCGCCTGCCCGCATGCGGCCGGAAAGAAAAAAGCCCCGGGCGTGCACGCCGTTGTGCACGCTCGGGGATTCGATCCCGGGTGGGCGGTGTCACCAGCCGGTGTTACCGCGGACCGGGATGTTCACGAAGCTCGGACGGTCCGGGTCGAGCTGCAGGTGCTGCGGCCTGAGACCGGTGTCGATGAGCATCGGGAGGATGGGCAGGCCCTTGGGGAAGTTGCCCGCGAACACGTCCACGCGCAGGCGGTGGCCCGGCTGCAGGACGGCCTGTGTGCCGCCGAGGGCGATGTCGAGGGTGGTGGCCTCGCCGGGCACGGTCTCCTGGCGCTTGTCCAGCGAGGTGAAGGCGCGCGGGTCGGTGTAGTCGCCGTTCGGGGAGCGGCTGCTGCGGTCCTCGTCGACCTGGCGCAGCGAGGCCATGAGCTCGCCGGAGGTCAGCACGGTGGACTGGCCGTCGGGGGCGACGTCGTTGACGGTGACGGTCCAGTAGCCGTCGGCGGCGTCCTGAACGGTGTTGAGGTGCACCGCGATCGGGCCCGAGATGGTGATGGCCTCGGCGACCGGCGCGCTGGTGAAGGTGAGCGCGTTGGTCTCGGCGACGCGGGAGTCCTTGGAGCAGCCGTCGATCAGGTTGAGGATGCCCGCGGTGGCCTGGGCGGCGTCGTTGGAGCAGACGGTGGACAGGCCGGGCGCGACGGTGAGCCGGTCACCGTCGCCGTTGGCGGCCGCGGTGAGCGAGCCGTCGTGCAGGCTGTTCGCGGTGCCGGAGGGCTGCGCGGAGAAGTACATGCGCCGGTAGTCGGCGGCCTCGGAAGCCGGTGCGGTGGGCCCGAATCCGCCCTGGGTGTTCCAGCCGCCGCCCTGCGTCTTGAGGGTTACCGGACCGTAGGCGTCGATGCCGTTGTCGATGCCCTTGAGCCACTTGTCGAACCAGGCGCGCTGCAGCACGTCCAGGCGCGGCGGGGCGCCGACGCGGTTGACGTCCGCACCGGAGGTGACGTGGTAGGTGTTGCCCATGAGCAGCTGCTTCTGGCCGGGCGGCAGCGGAATCTGGTTGTAGATCTTGGATTCCGAGTAGGTGAACAGGTCGTGCCAGCCGCCGGTGACGAAGGTCGGGATCTGGATGCGGCTGGGGTCGCCGAGCCAGTCCTGGCGGTCCTGGGTGAACCCGTTGAGCATGTCCTTCACGCGCGGGTCGAGACTGTCCATGGTGGTGGAGGTGTAGGCCGACATCAGCACGTCGAGGTAGCCGAAGGGATCGTTGACACGATCCTGCAGCCACTTGAAGTCGAAGGTGCCCGCGGCGATGGAGGCCAGGTCCGGCACCCACTTGAGGCCGTTGATGGCGCTCAGCCACAGCGGGATGAAGTTGAAGCCGAAGCCGCCGCCGGGCGCGAGCACGTCGTCGATGAGGTCGCTGCCGGGCACGATCGGGAAGATGGCCTTCAACGCGGGCGGCTGCTTCTCGGCGGCCTGCACCTGGTTGATGGCGCTGTAGGACAGCCCGCTCATGCCGATGCGGCCGTTGGACCAGCGCTGCTTGGACGCCCAGTCGATGGTCTCGACGGTGTCCTGCTGTTCGCGGCCGCGCAGCATGTCCCATTCGCCCTGCGAGAATCCGGTGCCACGCACGTCCACGACGACCTGCGTGTACCCGGACTTGATGAGCTGGCGGTCGACGGAGAAGTTGCGGAGTTCGCCGTTGCCCGCCGCGTTCAGCAGTTCACCGAAGCCGGTGAGCGGAGTGCCGTCGAGGTGGATGTCGCGGAAGATGTTCAGGAGCGCATCGGACAGGCCCGGAATCGAGAAGGCGCTGTCGGCGACGTTCGACACCAGCTTGGTGTAGGGCGTCATGTTCAGCACGGTCGGCGTCGGGGTGTCGATGGGTCGGCCCGCGGCGTCGGCCGGGTGGTAGACGTTGCCCTTGAGGACGGTGCCGTCACTCATGGTGATCGGGACGTCCCATTCGATGAAGACGTTGGGGTACTGCTGCGGCCCGTCCTCGGCGGCGGTCCAGGCGGCGCCGGCGGCGCCGCCATCGGGTCCGGTCGGGATGATGGCATCGGCGGTGATGCCGGTCAAAGGCAGGAGCAGAGCGGCCGTGGCGGCTAAAACCATGGCCTGTAGCGCGTGCTTCATCGAACGTGATCTACCTCTCGCAGGTGGTCGAACGCCCAGCAGCATATCTACCAGAAAGTAAGTTGCAAACCCCGGTTACAGGTACTGATTTGAATGCACGAACCCCCGGCAAATTCTTTTGCGCGACACCGGAATACCCTACGGTCACGTAGCGTGATGGGTATCACAGTCGAATCATAAGACAATAATGCCCCGGCCAATCCGATTGGCCGGGGCATTATTTCGAGTGTTTCAGGGTGAGACTATTTCCCGCCCTGGTTCGCGACGGCGGCGGCGCCGGCCGCGGCGGCCTCCGGGTCGAGGTAGACACCGGCGCCGAGCGGGCGCAGGTTCTCGTCGAGCTCGTACTTCAGCGGAATGCCGGTCGGAATGTTCAGCCCGGCGATGTCCTCGTCGGAGATGTTCTCCAGGTGCTTCACCAGCGCGCGCAGCGAATTACCGTGCGCGGCAACCAGAACGGTCTTGCCGGCACGCACATCGGTCGCGATGGTGTCCTCCCAGTACGGGACCATGCGGGCGACGACGTCCTTGAGGCACTCGGTCGCGGGGACCTCGATGCCCGCGTAGCGCGGGTCGCCGTCCTGGCTGTACTCGCTGTCGACCTCGATCGGCGGCGGCGGGGTGTCGTAGCTGCGGCGCCACAGCATGAACTGGTCCTCGCCGTACTGCTCCTTGATCTCCGCCTTGTTCTTGCCCTGCAGGGCGCCGTAGTGGCGCTCGTTCAGACGCCAGTCGCGGACCACCGGAATCCAGTGGCGGTCGCAGGCGTCGAGAGCGTTGTTGGCGGTGCTGATCGCGCGGCGCAGCAGCGACGTGTAGACGATGTCCGGCAGAATCCCGTGCTCGGCGAGCAGCTCGCCGGCGCGCTTGCCTTCCGCGACACCCTTGTCGGTGAGGCGAACATCCACCCAGCCGGTGAACAGGTTGAGGGCATTCCATTCGCTCTCGCCGTGGCGCAGCAAAACGAGGGTGTACGTCATGGGGTCATCCTCCCACGAGCAGCGCCGCGCCCCGCAGGGTGGCCTGATCAGTGAGTTCGGAGGGAACGACCCGCAGTTCCCGCAGGAAGCGCAGGCGGGCGTGGCCGAGCGCCGCCGCGCGCAGCGGCTGCCACAGCGGCTCCCCGGACTGCGCGAAGCCGCCGCCGATGACGACCAGATCGGTGTCGAGCAACGCGGCCGCGGAGGCGACCGCCGTCCCGATGGCGGTGCCGGCCCGGGCGAGCGCTTCCATGGCGAGCGGCTCCCCGTCGCGCGCGGCCTGCGCCAGTTCCACCCCGGTCCTGCCCTCCCACCCCTGCCGCTTGGCCCAGCGCACCGCGGACTTGCCGCTGCCGACGGCCTCCACGCAGCCGAATCCGCCGCAGGCGCAGGGCTCTTCGTTGCCGGGCACCACGATGTGGCCGACGTGTCCGGCATTGCCGGTGCGGCCCATGACGACCCGGCCGTCACTGATGATCCCGCCGCCGATGCCCGAGGACACGGTCAGGCAGAGCGCGTTGTTCGCGCCGCGCGCCGCGCCGAGCCGGTGTTCGGCCAGCGCCAGGCAGGCCCCGTCGAGGGCGAAGCGAATCTCGGCCTCGGGGAACACTTTCCGCACCGCGCCGACCACGGGGAAGCCGTCGGCCCATTCCGGAATGTTGAGCGGGCCGCACACCCCGGCGGTGACGTCCACCGGTCCCGCGGACCCGATCCCGACCGCGGTCACCATTTCCCCGGCGGCCACGGTGCTCAGTAATTCACGGCAGGCCGCCCACACCCCGGACTCGGGGACAGCGACACGTTGGGGTTTCTCGGGCGCACCCGTCGAATCGACCAGTGCGGCCGCGAATTTGGTCGCTCCGATATCCAGCGCAAGCGCCACCATGGCTCCCCCGCCTCTCCGAGACTTCAGCGCACGGCTCAGATTCGTCCGAGTTGGCATTGCGTGCCCGCGGTGGTGAGCCGAACCTATTGTGGACGTCCCCGACAAGTTACCCTGACCGGCACGAAATCAGTTCTCACCCTGGCATACGGGGCAGCGTGTCGGCGTCCTCGATGAGGTGTTCGAAGGCGCGTAGATTCTTCAGCGATTCGCCGCGCGAGACCCGCCATTTCCATTCCTTGCGAATGGATTCGGCGAAGCCGAGTTCGAGCAGGGTGTTGAAGTCGGCGTCGACGGCCTCGAGGATCTGGCCGAACCAGCGGTCCAGTTCGTCGGAGGTGACGCGGTCGTTGGACATGCGCCCGACCAGGTAGATGTCGCCGACCCGGTCGATGGTGTAGGCCACGCCGTAGAGGCGGCGATTCCGGCGCAGCAGGAATTTGTAGACGCCCTCGAAGTTCTCGTCGGGCTTGCGGCAGACGAAGGATTCCATCCGCACGCCGTGCTTGCCGACGCCGACGCCGATGACGGTCTTGAGTTTGCGCTCGCCGGGCAGCACCACCGCGAACAGGTCGGGCGCCTCGCGCGAGTACTCGATCTCGCGGTCGCGGAGCGTGTCGTCGATGAGTTGTGCCGCGGCCCGGGCGGTTTCGTCGTTCAAACCACCGCTGCTGGCATGCGGGCGCGGCGTCCAGTCGCGCTCGACCTCACTCATCTGCGTACCGCTCCCGTCCGCCGCCGCCATGCCAGGTCAGCCTCCCCGCGTGCCGACCTCGGGCTGACAGCCAGCCGTGTCAGTGCTCTTGCGCGATCAGTATGCAGACTACCGCGCACCCGATTGCCCCGAGCCTGCGACAACGCGGCCGAGTAGCTGTCCAGCAGCCCGTCGGCGGTGTGCGCCCAGGAGAAGTTGGCCGCGTGCTCGACGGCCGCCGCGCCCATGAGTTCGAGCCGGACCGGGTCCTCGAGCATGCTGCGCAGCGCGGCCGCCCAGTCCGGTGTCTGGTGGCCGGGAACCAGCAGGCCGGAGACGCCGTCGCGGACGGCGGTGCCGAGCCCGCCCACGTCGGCGGCCAGCACCGGGGTGCCGCTGGCCTGCGCTTCGATGGCGACCAGGCCGAAAGACTCGTTGTAGCTGGGCACCGCGACCAGGTCGGCGGCGCGGTACACCTGCACCAGCCGGTGCGCGGGCTGCGGCGGCAGGAAGGTGACGCGATCCGAGATGCCCAGGGCCGCAGCGAGTTCGATGAGCGCGTTGGGCCGTTCCAGCCCGCTGCCGGAGGGTCCGCCCACGATCACCACGCGCAGCGGCCGCGCGGGCGGCACCGGCTGCGCGGCCTCCTCGGCGAGCAGGTGCGCCGCGGCGCGAACCAGCACGTCGGGGGCCTTGAGCGGCTGGATGCGGCCGATGAAGGCGACGATCCGCTCGTCGGCACGCAGGCCGAGCTCGGCGCGGGCGGCGAGCTTGTCGCCGGGGTGGTAGCGGCTCAGGTCGGCGCCGGGCAGCACCACGTCGATGTGCTCGGGGTCGGCGCCGTACAGCTCCACGAGCTGGCGGGCCTCTTCGCCGGTGTTGGCGACCAGCCGGTCGGCCTCGGCGACGATCTGCTTCTCACCGATCTCACGGACCGCGGGCTCGGGGCAGTCGCCCTCGGCCAGGAAGGCGTTCTTGACCGCGGCCAGGGTGTGCGCGGTGTGCACCATCGGCACCCGCCAGCGGTCCCGCGCGAGCCATCCGACCTGGCCGGACAGCCAGTAGTGCGAGTGGATCAGGTCGTAGTGGCCGGGCAGGTTGCGCGCCTCGGTGCGCAGCACCTCCGCGGCGAAGGGGCACAGCTGGGTCGGCAGGTCGAACTTGTCGAGCCCCTCGAAGGGCCCGGCGACCACATTGCGGACCAGCACGCCGGGCGCGGCCTCGACGACGGGTTCGTCATTGGAGGAGGTGGCGCGGGTGAAGATCTCCACCTCGGTGCCGCGGCGGGCCAGTTCGAGGGCGGTCTGCAGAACGTAGACGTTCATGCCGCCCGCGTCGCCGGTTCCGGGCTGCGCCAAGGGTGACGTATGCACCGATAGCACGGCAATCCGATTGGGCCGTAGCTCCGGGCGTTGACTCACCACTCCAGTGTGCACGGGGGTTACAACGCCCCATGCACGGGTTACCTTCCCAAGTGACCTGACTCACAAGGATATTCGTCAACGTGAATGCAATACCGCTATCACCGCAGGTCTCGCGCGAAAGCAGCGATTTCGGCGGCGAATCGCTCCGGATCCTCGATGAACAGACCGTGCTGGGCGCCCTCCCAGTACGAGGTCCGCACATCGGGCGCGGAGGCGGCGATGTGGCGGCCGTTCTCGATGGGAACCACCGGGTCAGCGGTGCCGTGCAGCACCAGGACGGGGATGTCGAGGCCGCGCAGGGTGTCGGTGTTGTCGACCGTCCGGTAGAACAGCGCCTTGCGGACCCGGGGCAGGGTGGCGATGCTGCCGCCGAACAGCCGCTGGGCGTCCACGCCCTTGTCCCGGCCGGGGCCGGTATTGGCATTGCCGAAGGCGGCGAAACCGCGCATGGCCTTGCCCGCGCTCTCGTCGAACACGTCGGGGATGGCCTTGGCCATGCCGGGCCCGGTCTCCGCGCCGGGCACGCCGCGGCCGATATTGGCCTGCGAGCCGGTGTAGACGACGCCCGCGAGGGCCGCGGTGCCGTGCGCGGTGAGGTAGTCGGAGGCGACGATGCCGCCGTACGACCAGCCCAGCAGCAGCGCACCGGAGGTGATGTCCTCGGCCGCGAACACAGCGGCGATATCGGCGGCCCAGTTCTTCGGATCGTCGTAGCCGGTCGCGGGGGCGTCGGAGTAGCCGTGCCCGCGCAGGTCCACCGCGATCACCCGGAACTGCTCCGCGAGCAGGTCGGCCGAGCGTCCCCAGCAGCGCAGATTCCCCGACCAGCCGTGCAGCAGCACCAGCGGCCGCGCCCCTTCCGGACCCGTCACCTGGTAAACGATGGTCGTGCCGTCCGCGCTCACTGCTTCCCGAATCGCCATAGGAGTGAGGCTAACCGGCAGCGCTGCCGGGATCTCGCGCCCGCCGCGGCACCGGCGGCGGGCGCGGGCCGAGAAGGGGCAGGCCAGGGTTCCTGCCTAAGCTCGGAGGCATGAGCACTCGTACCGCTGTGGTGACCGGAGCCAGTTCGGGTATCGGCGAGGCAACCGCCCGCGAACTCGCCAAGCAGGGGTACCACGTGTACGTGGGCGCACGCCGGGTCGAGCGGCTGGAGAAGCTGGCCGAGGAGATCGGCGGCACCCCGCTGGCCCTGGATGTGACCGACGAGGAGTCGGTACGCGCCTTCACCGAGGCGGTCGAGCGATGCGACGTGCTGGTCAACAATGCCGGTGGCGCGAAGGGACTGGCCCCGGTGCTCGAGGCCGATCTGGACGACTGGCGCTGGATGTGGGAGACCAACGTGCTGGGCACGCTGCGGCTGACCAAGGCGCTGCTGCCCAAGCTGATCGCCTCCGGGGACGGCCTGATCGTCACGATCACCTCGATCGCCGCCTTCCACGCCTATGACAACGGGTCCGGGTACACCTCGGCCAAGCACGCGCAGGCGGTGCTGCACCGGACGCTGCGCGGTGAGCTGCTCGGGCAGCCGGTGCGGCTGACCGAGATCGCGCCGGGCGCGGTGGAGACGGAGTTCTCGCTGGTGCGGTTCGCGGGTGACGCCGAGCGTGCGGCGAGTGTGTATCAGGGCATCGATCCGCTGGTGGCGCAGGACATCGCGGAGGTGGTGGGTTTCGTGGCGTCCCGCCCGCCGCACGTCAATCTGGACACCATCACGGTGACGCCGCGGGATCAGGCCGGGCCGGGGCGTTTCGCGCGTCGTTCCTGACCGCGGCGCGCGGCGCGGCGTAGTTGTGTTGCGCCGCATCGCAGTTCACGGCCCCATGATCTGAATCACGGATTCTTCAAAATCGGAATCCGCGCGCCGCCCGCTGCTAGCGTCCCCCGCAACCGAGGGCGGCTTGGAGCGAAACATGGTGAGATCACGCATCGAGGCGGTCGGGTCGTACCTGCCCGCCACCGAGATATCGACCGCGGAGCTGCTGGCCCAGCTGGCCGTCGACTCCCCCATCGACCTGGAGCGGATCAGCGGCGTGCGGCACCGCCGCCGCTGCGCCGAGGACGAGGACTCCTTCACCGTGGCGATGGCCGCGGCCCGGACCGCCCTCGACAATTCCCGCTACGACGCCGCCGATCTGGATGTCGTCATCTCCTGCTCCATCACGCGCATTCGCGGCGACGAATTCTGCGTGGAACCCTCGTTCGCGCTCATGCTGCGCAACGAACTCGGCGCGACCGGGGCCATCCATTTCGACGTCTCCAATGCCTGCGCGGGCATGATGAGCGGAGTTCTGGTGCTGGACCGGATGATTCGCGCGGGAATGGTGCGGCGCGGCCTGGTGGTCTCCGGCGAGTACATCACCCCGATCTCCGATACCGCGGTGCGCGAGATGTCGGAGAAATACGATCCGCAGTTCGCGTCGCTCACCGTCGGCGACGGCGCGGCCGCGGTGGTGCTGGACGGCGACGGCACCGCCGACGAGGGCATCGACTACGTCGAACTCAATACCAGCGCCGGATTCGCGCAGTTGTGCCTGGGCATGCCCAGCGACCGCAGTTCCGGTATCGCGCTCTACACCGACAACCGGGCCATGCACAACGAGGCCCGCTATCTGCTGTGGACCACCCGGCAGCGGGATTTCCTGGCCGCGCGGGGCAGCGATTTCGCGGCGGAGGGCTACGACCACGTGATCCACCATCAATTCAGCGCGCCCGCGGTGGAATTGGTGTCCAAGATCGCCGAACGCGAATTCGACGCCCCGATACCGCCCGCGCTCATGGTGCTGGACCGGTACGGCAACACCGCGTCCACCTCGCATTTCGTGGTTTTACATGACGCGCTCAAACAACAGCGGATAGCGTCCGGGGCGAAAGTACTGATGGTCCCCGCGGCTTCCGGCGTCGTTGCCGGGTTTCTGTCGGTGACGCTCGGCGACCTGCGGGTGTGATGCGGTATGGGAATCGTGATTTCTTCCATCGTCACCGAAATCGGTGGCGGCAGTTCGATCGAGCAGGCGGCGGCCGCCGCGCGCCGGGCCATCGCGGAGGCGGGCAGCACGCCCGCGCGGATCGACGCGCTGATCAATACCGGCGTCTACCGCGACTCCAACATGGTGGAACCGGCTATGTCCGCGCTGATCCAGCAGCAGGTGGGCATCGGCCTGGAGTATCGCAGCGGCGATGTGCCCTGCCTGTCCTTCGACCTGATGAACGGGGCCTGCGGCATTCTCAATGCCATCCAGGTCAGTCAGGCGCTGCTGGAGTCACCGACCGTGCACCGGGTGCTGCTGGTGTCCGGCGACGCGCACCCGTCGACATCGCCGCGGCCGCAGCCGGGTTTCCCGATCAAGCCGGTCGGTGCGGCCATGCTGCTGGAGAAGGCCGCGGGCCCGGCCGGATTCGGGGCGCTGCACATCAGCGCCACCGACGGGCGGCCCGGATCGGAGGGATTCGTGCGGCTCCCGGAGATGGGGACGACCGGTCGGTCCTCCATCACGGTGCACCGCCCCGCCGACGTCGAAGCGCTCCTGCACCACGCGGTCTCGGCCGCGACCGAAGCCCTCGAGGTGGCCGACGCGCCCCTGGACCGCACGATGCTGATCTGCGGGCGACCCACCCCCGACTTCCCGGCCCGGCTCGCCGAGCGCTTGGGCCTCGCCCCCGGAGCGGTCAGCGCCGACGACACCGACGGCGACGCCCACACCTCGGCCTTGCCCGTCGCGTTCCTGGCGGCCCGCGACAGCGGCGGTCTCGACCATGCCGACGTAGCCTTGTTCGTGGCCGCCGGGGCGGGCCCGTCGGCCGCCGCCATCGCGTACCGCCTGCCGAAACCGTAAGTCGCGGTAAGCAATTCCTCCGGGAGGGGCCATGAACGAGCTGTGGGTGATCGTGCCCGCCTACAACGAGGAACACGGCATCACCGCCACCCTGGCGGCACTCGCCGGGCAGCGGGACCGGGACTTCACCGTCCTGGTGGTGGACAACAACTCCACCGACGCCACCGTGAAGGTGGTGCGCGACTTCGCCCTCGCGCATCCGGAGCCGCGGATCGAGATCGTCACCGAGGAACGCAAGGGCACCGGCGCGGCCGCCGACACCGGCATGCGCCACGCCATCGCGGCCGGGGCCACCCGCCTGGCCCGCACCGACGCCGACTGCCTGCCCGCCCCCGACTGGATCGCGCGGATCCGGGCCGCCTTCGACTCCGGGCTGCGCCTGGTCAGCGGTCAGCTCATCCCCCGCACCGACGAGGGCGTGAGCCTGCTGGACCGCACCGTCGTCCGGGTCGCCCTCGAGGTGGCCTCGCAGTTCGGGAAACTCCGGCCCGGCAACCAGGATCCGCGCTACCTGGGCCCGTACGTCATGACACCCGGCTGCAATATGGCCATCACGGCCGAACTGTACGAGGCCGCCGGCGGTTTCCCGCGCACCGCCATCGAGGAACTGCACGAGGACCGGGCGCTGGTGAACGCGGTCCGCACGCTCACCACCGACTACGGGCTGCGGCGCGACGTGCGGGTGTACGGGTCCAACCGGCGCGTGAAAGCCTGGGGTGTGCGCAAGACCCTCGCCTGGTACGCCGACCACCGCTACAAACCGGAGCAGGTGGACATCCGGTGACGTCTGGATACCCGTCAGCGGGCGAGGATTTCGTCGCGCTGCTGCGTGAGCAGGTGCTGCGCACCCCCGACGCCCCCGCCCTCGGCATGATCGGCGAACAGCCGCTGAGCTTCGCCGAACTCGACGCCCGCATCCGCCTGGTGGTGAAACGCCTGCACAGCAAGGGCTTCGAGCCCGGTGACCGGATGCTGTTCTCCATCCGGCCCTGCGTGGACGCGGTGGTGCTGGTGTTCGGGACCATCGCGGCGGGCGGCAGCATCGTGTTCGTGGACCCCGGTGTCGGGCCCGAATTGTTCGCGCGCCGACTGGAATTGGTGAAACCCGGCTGGGCCGCCACCGAATCACTGCTCTACCTGCTGAGCGGGCCGCTCCAGAAGTACGGCCGCCGGCTCGGCCTCTCGCTACCGGAATTCGGACAGCTACCGGTGCGCCACATCCACAGCGGCCCGCGCCTCCCCGGGACGCCGCGCGGCTCCATCCCGCTCGGCCACCTGATCGGCTCCGAACCCGGCTGGTCCGGCCCCGCCACCGGCGCCACCGTGGACGCGCCGATCGAGGATCCCGACGCCGAGGCACTCATCGTCTTCACCTCCGGCACCACCGCGGACCCGAAAGCCGTGGTGCACACCCGCGGTTCACTGGGCGCGGGCCTGGCGGCCGTGGCGGGCGCCACCACCCTGATGCCCGGCTCGCACCTGCACACCGAGCAGCTGATGATGGGCTTACCCGCGGTGCTGGAGGGGGCGCGCTGGTCCATGCCGCGCTATCCCCGCTTCAGCACCCATGTCGATCCGCTCGGCTTCGCCCGCACGCTCGGCCCGGCGGGCGGCCCGGACAGCGCCACCCACGCCTTCCTCACCCCCGCCGACCTGGTGGTGATCCTCGACGCCGTCGACGCCGGGCGGCTGACCGCACCGGCCCACCTCGAGGAGATCTCCCTCGGCGGCGCGCCCGTCACCACCGCGCTGCTGCGCCGCGCCCGCGCCGCCCTCCCCGGCACCGAATTCCTGGCGGTCTACGGCATGACCGAGATCCTGCCGGTGGCAATCACTTCCGGCGCCGACAAACTCGCCTTCGAGGGCGCGGGCGACCCGCTCGGCTTCCCGTGCGACGGCGTGGACGCGCGCATCGCCGACGACGGCGAACTCATCCTCGCCGGCCCCAACCTGTGCCGCGGTTACCTCGGCGAACCCCCGCTGAAGGAGATCGCCACCGGCGACCTGGCCCGCTTCGACGGCGGCACCCTGGTCCTGATGGGCCGCAAGAAGGACATGATGATCCGCGGCAAGACCAATATCTATCCGGGCCTGTACGAACCGGCCATCGTGGGCGTCGAGGGCGTCCGCGAGGCCGTCATGATCGGCATCCCCGACGAGATCGGCGACGAGCGCGTCGTCCTGGCCGTCGTCGCCGACCTGCACGCCACCGACCTCGCGGCCCGTCTCCGCCGCGAATTACCCGCCCTCATCGACGTTTCCGCCCTGCCCGACGACATCGTCCTGGTCGACGAGATCCCCGTGACCGGCCGCACCAGCAAGCCCGACCGCGCCGAACTACGCGCCCGCCTGCAACGCCGCTGACGGATCCGGCCGCCGCGCCAGCACGGCCAGCACCGCGTCCGCGAAAGCCTCCGCCCGCGCCGCGGGCAACGCCGGTTCGGCATGGCAGAACCCGAGGTGCATCTCCGCATGCGCCGTCGTCACCGCGACCGTCATGACGCTCACGCACGAATTCGACGCGGCCACCCGCAACCCCGAAAGCCGCCACGCCCCGGCCCTTTCCGGAAACTCGACCCGCCCCAGATTCGTGACCGACACATTCCACGGCGCACGCCGATCCACCAGTTCCGCCAGCCGCCGCCCGGATTCCAGTGTGCGCGGCGTCCCGAACCGCATCCCGGCCACCGTCGCCAGATGCCGCCCCTGCCGCACGCCACGATCCAACTGCCGCTTCACCGCCCGCGCCGCCTCCCACAGCGAAACACCGCGCCCGAACGGCACGAACCCGACCAGCACCGGCGCGTACACCCCCAGCTCCTCCGCATCCACCCGCGGACCGAGCGATTCCCGGAAATCCACCGGCGACCCGACTCCCACGGCACCGCGTCCGCGGGCCGCCCCGGCGCCCCGCGCGCCGATCGCCAGGCCCTCGCGAGGTCCGAACCTCGAGACCCGACGCGCCGCTGTCCTCGCGCCCGGCCCGGACGTCGCGCACCGGCCTCCTGAAAGCTCCGCACCCCCCGGCGCCTCCGCAGCCGCAGTCGGGATCTCCCGGGGCGCCTCGCCGTCGATCAACCCGGATTCCCCCGCGCCGATCACATCGGCGACCGCGGCCGCCAGGGCCACGTGCACGGTCACCCCGGCTCGGCGGCAATCGATGATCAAGGCGGCCAGCGCTTCCCGGCCGAGCACCCGGTGCACGACCCGGGTCCGCCGCTCGGACAACGCCGCCACCGTGCCGGTCAGCCGTCGCGGTCGCCGCACCAGCGCGCCGATCTGATCGGCCAGGGTGGTGTGCGCCCAGCGCCGGAAGCCGCGCGCGCCACGGGGAATCAGGTCGTCAGCGGCCGGGACCGGAGGCCGCGTGGCTACCGGCCCGGGCAGATCCGCCGCGTAGTCGATCAGCTTGCGCAGCAACGCCAGCAGGGAGCGGCCGTCGGCGATGATGTGGGAGATCGTCAGAACGATGTCGTGGCTTTCGCCGTCGGAATCCGCCCCGGCGACGATATCGGTGATGCGCGCCAAGCCGTTCGCGATGTCGATGGGTTCGGCGATTTCGGCGTCGACCACGCGCACCCAGTCCCCGGAATCACGGGATTGGATCCGCCGCACCGGAATTCGTGGTGCGGGTCGTGGGCGCAACCATGGATCACTGCCAACATTGTCCGAAATACCCATCCGCAGTAGCGGATATTCCGCGACCAGGATCGCCGCCGCGGATTCCAGCCGCTCGACCGGAATCCGCCCGTCGACGCGAACACGCGCGGTGCAGTTGGCCGGCGACATCCGGTCGATGATCCAGAACCATCGCTCCGAAGGACTCAGGGCGCGCCCGGAATCCGTTGCCGCCGTTCCCTTCCGGCCCGCGACCATGGACACTCCTCACCACGGCGTTACTCGGCGAGGACCTTAACCCGGCGGTCGCGGGCGCGCGATTCGAGTGGTCAGCGACCGCCGACCGGCTGGGGCGGGAGCGGGGTGGCCGAGATCTGGTTGTGCGGTTCGCCCTGCAGGGCGGACAGGCCCTTCCAGGTCTCCCAGTCGATGGTCCAGTCGTAGATGTCGCCGTCGGCCGCCGACAGCTGGATGCGGGTGCCGGTGACCTCGACCGGGTCGCCGTAGAGCGCGGTCGGGAAGTAGGCCTGGGCATCGGCGGTGCTGAGGTTGATGCAGCCGTTGGTGACGTTCGAATTGCCCTGGGCGGACGCCGATTGCGGATTGGCGTGAATGAACTCGCCATTGTTCGAGATGCGCACGGCCCAGCGTTCCCGCACGTTCGTGTAGAACGGCGGATTCGACATCATGAAGTCCTCGTACTTCTCCGTCACCACGTGAATGCCGGAGCGAGTGACATTGCGGTCCTCGTTGCCCTCGCCGTAGCTGCACGCGAAGTCGAAGATGGTCGCGCCGTCCCGCACCACCTGGACGCGGTGGCTGGGCGCGGAGGCCTTCACGATCTGGGCGCGGCCGATGCGGAAGTCGGAGGTGAGATCGGAGTCGCCGTACAGGCCGCCGCCCATGTCCAGGCCGTACAGCTTGGCGCCGAGGTGCACGGTGGTGCCGGGCTGCCAGTACTCGCGGGGGCGCCAGTGCGCGCGCGAGCCGCCGTTGTCGTCCTGCAGCCAGGCCCAGGAGCCCTCGGTGGCCGGGGTGGCGGTGACGGTGAGCGCCTTCTCGACGGCCGCCTTGTTCTCGACGTGCCCCTTGAACTGGAGCATGATCGACGCGGCGATGCCGACCTCCTGCCCGTCGCCGATATTGACGGTGGCGGGAGCGGTCTTCTTGGGGTTGACGGTGCTGAACTTGCCGTCGATCGCGACCGGCTTGTTGTCGGTGCCGATGGCGGTGCCGGACCAGGTGTAGGTGGCGCCGTAGCCGAGCGGCTCGTTCACCGTGAATTTGCTGCGAGTGGCATCGAATGTGCCGGTTACCTGTTTGCCATTGGCATTGGCCAGCGCCAGCTGGTCGATCCGCCCGTTGGTGACGGTGACGGTGACCGGCGTGGTCGGGTTGACCTGCTCGGCGCCGGCGGCCGGTTCCAATTTCACGGTGGCGACGGGTTCGGCAGGTTTGGCCGTGCCGCCGTTCTTGTTCGACGACGAGCAGGCCGCCGCGATGACCGCTGTCGACGCCACCAGTGCGGCACGCATGGCCGACCGGCGGGACAGTCCTCGATTACTCACTTGTTCGACCCTACCCCCGCAAACCGTGTATCCCGGACGCTGTTCTAGTGGTGGACACCACCCGCTACAGGCTCACTCCCACGGTCACGGGTTCGGGTTCCAGCTCGATGCCGAAGCGCTCGGCAACCCCTTCGCGAACCGTGCGGGCGAGGGTCGCCAGATCGGTCGCGGTAGCCGCGCCCCGATTGGTCAGCGCCAGCGTGTGTTTGGTCGACAACCGCGCCGGAGACCCGTCGCCCGGAAAGCCCTTGGCGAAGCCGGCGCGCTCGATGAGCCAGCCCGCCGAGAATTTTACCCCGCCCTCGGCCGGGTAGGTGGGCACGGTGACATCCGCGCCGAGATGTGCGGCGATCGCGGCGCGCACAGCCTCCACCCGCTCATCCGGAATGACAGGGTTGGTGAAAAACGAACCGGCACTCCAGGTGTCGTGATCGGCCGGGTCCAGCACCATGCCCTTCCCCGCCCGCAACCGCAGCACCACCTCGCGCACATCGGCGGCGGGCCGGGACTCGCCCTCGGCCGCGCCCAGCGCGCCGGCCAGTTCCCGGTACCCCAGCGGCGCGCTGGAACCGTCCGCGCGCAGCGCGAATTCGACGGCCAGCACCACCGCGGCGGAACTGTGCTTGAGAATCGAAGTGCGGTACCCGAATCCGAGCTCCCCGGGCGCGACCCAGCGGATCTCCCCGGTGGCCCGGTCCAGCAAACGCACCCGGCGCAGCAAACTCGCCACCTCGACGCCGTAGGCGCCGACATTCTGCACCGGCGTGGCGCCCGCGGAACCCGGGATGCCGGACAGACATTCCAGGCCGCCCAGTCCCGCCGCCACCGTGGCCGCCACCACCGCGTCCCAGTTCGCGCCCGCCTCGGCGAGCACCGAGTCCGCGCCGATCTCCACCCCGTCGGTGGCGATCCGCACCACGACCCCGTCGAAGCCGTCGTCACCGATGAGCAGGTTGGAGCCGCCCGCGACCAGCAGCACCGGAATCCCGGCGGCGTCCAGTTCCCGGACCGTGGCCACCAGTGCTTCGGTGGTCTCGCAGTCGGCCACGGTGGCCGGGCCGCCGACCCGCAGGGTCGTCAGTTCCGCCAGCGGGACCCCGGCACGCAGCCGCGCACCGGTCGCGGCCAGCAGGTCCCGCAGGTCGTCGAACGACACCACCCGAGAAGTACGCACAGGCACAGACGGTAGCCTGTCCGACCATGGCGACACCTCTGGCCTTCACTGGGCACTCGACACATCCCATGGCCGCGGTGCGCGCTGCGTTCGCGAACGAGCAGTACTGGAAGGACCGCATCGAGGCGGTCGGCGGCCCCAACGCCCGCATCGAGAGCCTCGCCATCAATGGTGACCAGGTGCGTGTCGACATGGTCCAGACCATCCCGGCCGCGGAACTGCCCGCCCAGATCACCGCGATCAAGCCCGACGGCCTGACGATTCCGCGCACCGAGATCTGGCACGGCAACGGCGGCACCGTCGAGGCACACGTGGACGGCGCGCCCGCGACCATCACGGGCAGCCTCACCGTCACCGAGGACGGCGCCGGCTCCACCTTCGTGGTCGACGCGACCATCGAGGTGAAGATCCCGTTGTTCGGCAAGAAGATCGAGGCGGCCATCCAGCAGCACCTCACCGAACTGCTGGAGCGCGAGGCCGAGTTCACCGACAATTGGCTGAGTTCTCACTGACCGAGGTCGCCCGGCAGTAACCTGAGCGATCGTGGCCCGCCGACTCGACTATTCCGCGCGGTATTCGCTGCACACCACCCACCAGGTGTACGCGGCGATGACGAACCGTGAGCACTGGGACGCCCGCATCGAGGAACTGCGCAAGCACTCCCCGAACGACATCGTCAGCCTGGAGTCCGGCGACGACGGCATCACGGTCGAACTACGTCACGTGCTGCCCCGCGACACCCTGCCCGAGATGGCGCAGATGGTGGTGCACCGGGACATGGTCATCACCCGACGGGAAACCTACGGGCCGTACGGTCCCGAGGTGACCGGCGCCTACACCGCCGAAATCCCCGGCAGCCCTGGCACTCTCGGCGGCAGCATGCGGCTGTTCCCCACCGAGACCGGCTGCACCCTGCGCACCTCCTCGCGGGCCCAGGTCAATGTTCCGTTCCTCGGGCGCAGGCTCGAACAGCTCATGCTGGTGAATCTGGTGGACCTGTTCCGCGCCGAAGCCGAGGTGACGAAGGTTTGGCTGGATCAGCAGCACCCCGTCGGGTAACCAAACCCATCGGCACGATCACCCGCGGCACCACCGGGATCAACCGGCTGCGCCGCGGGGACCGGTGGATGATGCACGACCCGCTCGTCACCGGAAGATTGCTGGACGCCGCGGATCCACTGGTGGTGGATCTCGGTTACGGGGCCAGCCCGGTCACCACGCTGGAGCTGGCGGCCCGGCTGCGGACCGTGCGGCCCGATCTCCGCGTGGTCGGCCTGGAGATCGATCCCGAACGGGTGGTCCCGGGCCGGGACGGAGTGGTGTTCGCCCGCGGCGGTTTCGAACTCGCGGGTCTGCGGCCGACCCTGGTGCGCGCCTTCAACGTGCTGCGCCAGTATCCGGAATCCGCCGTCCCCGAAGCCTGGTCGACCATCCAGTCCGGTCTGACCCCCGACGGCCTGCTCCTCGACGGCACCTGCGACGAACTCGGCCGCCGCTGCGCCTGGGTCCTCCTGGACCGCACCCGCCCCCTGTCCCTCACCCTGGCCTGGGACCCCTTCACCGTCGACACGCCCTCCGACATCGCCGAACGCCTCCCCAAGGCCCTCATCCACCGCAATATCCCCGGCGAACCCATCCACACCCTGCTGACCGCCGCCGACCGCGCCTGGTCCGTCGCCGCGCCGCTGGCCCCCTACGGCCCCCGCGTCCGCTGGCGCCACGCCGCGAACCTGCTGCGCGAGCAGGGTTTTCCGCTCCGCGCCTACCGCCGCCGCCTGCGCGACAACATCCTGACGGTGCCGTGGTCCGCCGTCGCGCCCCTGCCCTGAGCGGTCTCGCGAGTTACCCTGTCCCCCTACGGTCCCCACACTCCGGCCCCCGACGGGGCGCCAGTGGCCGACCGCAGGCCGCACTGATCCGCGGGCACCCACGCGCGGATCAGTGGAGCTTGTGGAGCAGGTCCCGCACCGTGCCGGAGATCGCGGCCGGAGCGAGCAGCGACCGCGGCGCGAAGGGCTGCCGCCACAGACCGCCGTGGGCGGCGCCCGCCGCGAACAGCGCTTCCGGGTTGGATATTCGCGGCTCGCCGGGCGCGTACAGGTCGGCGACCAGCTTCGCGGCGAGCAGGGTCCGGGCGGTGGCGGGGTCGAAGATCTCGATGCCGAAGCGGGAGGACGCCCGGTACGCGGCCGCGCGCCAGCCGTTCTCGCGGGCGAGACCGCGGGTCCAGGCCGGCGGGGCCACCGTGAACGACACGGGGCAGCCCGCCGCGGCGGCCAGCACCGCCCGCCAGCGCGGCAACCGTTGCGCCAGTGCGTAATCCGGTCCGGCCAACGCGGGCAGGTTGTCGAACAGCCCCCACGCGCCGCCCTCGGTGTCGAAGATCGGGCGGGTGTAGTTGAGCCGGTACAGCGAGTGCGGCGCCACCCGGTGCAGCAGATCCTGCGCATTGCCGCGGAAACCGCGCTGCGCCAGGTGATCCCGGGCGGCCGCCACCACCGACGCCGGGACCGCGTAGGTGTCGGTCGGCGAGCCCAGCATGGCCAGCGCCGCGTCGGGGTGATGCCGCAGCACCGCGTCGGCGAGCACATCGGAGGCCACCGCCAGCCGCACCCCGGCAGCACCGGGCAGCCCGGCGTAGAGCCCGAGCACCGGCCGCGCGTCACTGTGCGCGGTGATCCATTGCGCCAGGGCCGGAAAGCCTCGGGAGATGTCGACGCCGGGTTCGCCGTCCGCGACGGGGTAGCGCATGACTCCCGCGCCGGACTTGGCGGCCGCCCGCAGCCGCTCCCAGCGCACCCGCCCCGGCCGATCGACCGCGAGCACTTCCGCGCCCCAGTTCAGCAGCGGCCGCAGCGGACCGAGTTCCGCGCCCGCCCCGGTCACGGTGACCTGGAAACCGGGTAGCGCCAGCCACTCCGGATGGTCGATGACCCGCTCGATCGCGGCCACGAAATCGGCTTCCAGGATGCCGTGGGTCTGCCATTCGGCCAGGCGCAGCCGCAGCGCGTCCTCGGCCAGCAACAGTCCGCGCCACGGCACCTCGAGCCGCTTCGCCGCCGCGGCCTCACCGGCCACCGCGGCGGTCTCCAGCCCGGCGCCAGCGGCCTCGGCGTCCATGTCGACGGTGTCCAGGGCCGCGACCGTGCGGCCGACGGTGAACCGCAGCATGTGCCGCACCGAGCCCAGTCCGGCCTCGGCCATGCCGATCGAGATCTCGGGCGCGCTGATCGCCAGCGCCGTCATCCCCCGGAAGACGCGGTGGTAGCCGTGCCGCCAGTCGCGGCAGGTCTCCACGGATTGCGCCAGGTCGGCGTCGTAGGGCCGGATCGCGTCGGCGACGACGGCGGCCGAGAACATGTCCGCGATCCGTTCGGGCGGGCCCGGCGGAAACACCAGATCCCACACGCCAGCACCGGTCCCCATACCAGTCACCCTGCCACGAATCGCGCGCCCGCAAAACTCGAAACCCGCACCCCGCGCTCCGCGGAATGCCGTCCGGCGAACGCTAGCGGTGATCTTCCTGCGCGCGAGCCAGCGCGCGATGCAGCCGGGCCGCGGAGGCCGGGTCCAGAGCCGCACTGGCGGAACGGATCTCGGCCCGGGCGCAGCGATGGATGGCGACGGCGTCGGACACCACCTCGTCCAGGGCGACCTGCCCGATTCCGGCCTCGGCCAGATCCATGACGGTGCGCAGCGGCGTCGTCACCAGGAACGCGCCCGCCGATTCCACGTCCTTGCGCGCGAAACTGCGCCGCAGCACCACCAGTCGCGGCGACAACGGGAACCGCCCGACCCGCGCCGACAGGTGCACGAACCGCGGCCGCAACCGGCCCAGCCCGTGCAGTTCGGCGGCGCTGTGGTGGGAGACGGCGGCCGCCCCGTCGAACCAGGCCGACCACATGGCGTACTCGTCGAGCGGCCCGTCGGGCCAGTCGGCCAGCCGCAGCAGCCCCACCCCCGACCGCAGCACGCTGCCGTCGCGTAATCCGTCGCGGATCCGGACCTCACATCCGGTGCGCAGTACCTGCCGGGTGGTGAAGTATCCCGCGTGCCGCCCGGCCTGCTCCCGCAACGCGTCCCATCCGTGTTCCGGATCCCCCGGTGCCGCGTTCCCAGCCATGGCACTCAGGATAAGCCGGACCCATGTGTGTTATGTCACAATCCGCGGCTGTGTGCCGACACCTCACAGGATGCACAGAGCTCACACAGAAAGCTCGGGAAGAATCGCCCCCATGAGTTCGGAACCCACCTCGGACGACGCAACCACGCGCGACACCTCCGCCGCGCAGCCGGTCGACCCCACCGTGCGGCCCGGCGACTCCACAGCGCAGCCGGTTGACCTCGATAAACCGGACGCCACGCCCACCGAGGTCCTAGGTGCGAGACAGGACGCGGCCACCGACTGGTGGAACGATCCCGCCCACACCGGCGCCCCGGCCACCCCCGATCCCGACGAGCCCACCCGGGTCCTGCACCCCGGCGAGGCCGCCTACGCGGCGGGCGCGACCGGCCATCCCGGCACCGGCTCGACGCCGACCGCCGACACCGCGAAACTCGCGAACGGCACCGGCCCGACCGCGGTTCTGCCGGGCGGACCCGGTTATCCGGCAGGACCTTCGGGTCCGATCACCCAATCCGGCGGTATGCGGGTGCCACCGGGCACCCCGCCGCCCCCGGCGAAAGCCGGTGGCGGACAGACCGGTTCGTCCGGTCCGCGGCGCAGCCGCAAGAAGACCCTGCTGATCGTCACCCTGGTGGCCGCGCTGCTGGTCGCGGGCGGACTCGCCGGCGGCGAAGCCTGGGCCCGCCACAAGGTCCAGAAGTGCATCAGCTCGCAGTTCGAGGCCCAGATGGGCTCCAAGATCGACGTCTCGTTCGGCTGGAAACCGCTGCTGCTCACCATGATCGACCACAAGGTCGGCGAGGTCACCGTGCAGAGCGACGATTCCAAGTTCGGCCCGGCCCAGGGCATGGTCGTGCACGCGACCTTCCACGACGTCGAGACCAAGGACGGCGGCAAGCAGGCCAGCGTCGGCAGCTCCAACGCCGACGTCACCTGGAGCAATGACGGCATCACCCAGACGATGGCCGGTCTGGTCTCGGCCACCGCCTCCGATCCCGCCACCGGCACACTGAGCTTCGCGGTGCTGGGCGGCCTGGCCCAACTGCAGGTCAAGCCGAAGATCGTGGACGGCAAGATCGAGGTCGAGACGGTGCAGGCGTCGCTGCTCGGCTTCGGGCTGCCCACCGACCTGGTGTCGGGCATCGTCCAGCTCATGACCGAGAGCCTGCAGACCTACCCGATGGGGTTGACCCCCAACAAGGTCGAGGTCACCAAGGAGGGCCTGCACATCACGCTGCAGGGCGGAAACACCGTGCTGCAGGCGGATCCGAACGCCCAGCAGCAGCCCATCCTCTGCTGACCGACCGCCGTCAGACCGGAAAACCTTCCAGCACTGCGCGAGACCGGGACAGACCCAGCCGGGTGGCGCCGGCGGCGATCAACTCCGCCGCCTGCGCCGCGTCCCGGATCCCGCCGCTGGCCTTCACCCCCAGCCGCCCGCCGACCGTCTCGGCCATGAGCCGCACCGCATGTGCGCTCGCACCGCCCGCGGGATGAAAACCGGTGGAGGTCTTCACGAAATCCGCGCCCGCGCGTTCCGCGGCCCGGCACACCTCCACGATGGCGTCATCGCTCAACGCCGCCGCTTCGATGATCACCTTGAGCAGGGCGCGATCTCCTACCGCCTCCCGCACGGTGACGATGTCGGAGAGCACGGCGCCGTACTCGCCCGCGCGCGCCGCGCCGACGTCGATGACCATGTCCACCTCGGCCGCACCCTGCTCCACCGCGAGCCGCGCCTCGGCCCCCTTCACCAGCGAATGATGTTTGCCGGAAGGGAAACCCGCGACCGTGGCCACCACCAGACCGGGCGCGCGCACCGGCAACATGGACGGCGACACGCAGATCGCGAACACCCCCAATTCACGCGCCTCGGCCACCAGCGCGGTCACGTCCGCGGGGGTGGCATCGGGTGACAGAAGTGTGTGATCGATCATCTCCGCCACGTCAGAGCGGGAAATCTTCGGCATGAGCACCGAGTTTGGCACATCTTTGTTGCGGGCCGCCGCCGCTGTCACGCAGACTTGTAGGCGTGCTGATCCGTCGTGAACGTACCGGCGATGCCGCCGCGATCGACGCGGTACACCGCGGCGCTTTCGGTGCGAGCCCCGATCGCCCCGCGGCTGCCGACGGCGATTCCCCTTCCTCCCACGCCTCCGGCGACCCCGTCGAAGTGGGCCTGGTGCACACGCTGCGCGACGACGCGGCCGTCTGGGTCCCGACCCTGTCGCTGGTCGCGGAGGTCCACGATCAGGTGGTCGGCCACGTCTGTCTCACCCGCGCGACGGTGGGCCCGTTCCCGGTGCTGGCGCTGGGGCCGCTCGGGGTGCTCCCGAACCATCAGGCCGCGGGCATCGGCTCGGCCCTCATGCACTCCGCCCTCGGGGCCGCGGACGCCCTCGACGAGCCCCTCGTGGGCCTGCTGGGCAGCCTCGAGTACTACCCGCGCTTCGGCTTCGTACCCGGCACCCGGGTGGGCGTCATTCCGGACCAGCCGGACTGGGCCACCCACTTCCAGGTCCGCACCCTCACCGCCTACGAACTCGAGATCAAGGGCGACTTCCACTACGCCGAGGCGTTCTACGCGCTCTGACCGGGGCGTGCTTCACCCCTGTGCCGCGAGCCGGGCGGTTGCTGGGAGTATGTCCCTCATGAGTTCCACCCTGGACGACCGTCGCTACGTGCTCACCCTGGGCTGCCCGGACCGTCCCGGCATCATCGCCCGCATCACCTCGTTCATCGCCGATTTCGGCGGGTCGATCGTGGAGGCGGGTTACCACTCCGACCTGGAGACCGGGTGGTTCTTCACCCGGCAGGCCATCAAGGCCGCCACCGTGCCGTTCGACCTGGACGAGCTGCGCGACCGGTTCACCACCGTCGCCGCCGAGCTGGGCCCGGAGACCGACTGGCAGCTGCACGACTCCGGGGAACGCCGCCGCGCGGTGCTGCTGGTCTCCAAGGACGGCCACTGCCTGCACGACCTGCTGGGCCGGGCCGCCTCCGGCGAGCTGCCCGCCACCATCGAGGCCGTCATCGGCAACCACCCCGACCTGGCCGGGATGACCGAGGCGCACGGCATCAAATTCCACTACATCCCGTTCCCGAAGGATCCGGCCGAACGCGGTCCCGCCTTCGAGCAGATGCGGGACCTGGTCGACGCCCACGACCCGCACGCGGTGGTGCTGGCCCGCTTCATGCAGGTGCTGCCCGCCGAACTGTGCGAGCACTGGGCGGGCAAGGCCATCAATATCCACCACAGCTTCCTGCCGTCCTTCGTCGGCGCGCGCCCGTACCACCAGGCGTTCGCGCGCGGCGTGAAGCTGATCGGCGCGACCTGCCACTACGTGACCGCCGAACTGGACGCGGGCCCGATCATCGAGCAGGACGTCACCCGCATCGACCACTCCGACACCGTGCGCGACATGGTCCGGCAGGGTCGCGACATCGAGCGCGTGGTGCTGGCCCGCGGTCTGCGCTGGCATCTGGAGGGCCGGGTGCTGGTACACGGCCGCCGCACGGTCGTCTTCGAATAGAACCTCGAAAAGCCAACGCCCGCCCCGGCTTTCCCGGGGCGGGCGTTGTCGTTCGTTCGTCCGGCTCAGCCGGCGACGGCGACCGGGTCGCGGCGCGACCGGCGGATGACGCGGTGCAGCTCCACGTTGAACGCCTTCTCGGCCTCGATGTTCACCAGATGCCCGGTGGGCAGGATGGTGTACCGGTCGAGATGTCCGGCAACGGCGAGGGTGTCGGCGATCTCGCGCGAATGCACCTCCGGCAGTAGCCGATCGTGCGAACCCGCGACCACCGTGGTCGGAACCGTCAAATGCGCCGCGGCGCCGTGCAGATCGAGTTCGAGCAGGCCCCGGGCCACGGCAGCGCGCACCGACGGGCGGCAGGACCGGACGATCGAGGTGCCGAAGAGGATCTGGTCGCGGGTGGCTTCCGGAGTCATCAGCCGATGCTTGGCGATCATGTTGACCGCGGGCCCGCCGGGCAGCGGCACCGGGGTGCCGAACAACGCCAGCGCCAGCCAGTCCGGCCCCGGGATCACGTCATTGAGCAGCGGAATCACGGTGGCGCGGTTGGGAATCTGCCGCGCGGCGGTGGTGGCGAGCAGCACCGCCGAGGCCCGATGCCGGACCTGGTGCGGATAGCGTTCGGCCCACGCCTGAATGGTCATGCCGCCCATGCTGTGCCCGACCAGCACCGCGCGCCGGCCCGGGGCCAGCACCGCGTCGAGCAGGTCGGAGAAGTCGTCCGCGAGCTGATCGGCGCTGAAAAGGCGTGTGCCGCTCTCGCTTTCGCCGTGGCCGCGCTGATCGAAGGCGATCACCCGGTACTCGCCCGCGAAGGCGTTGATCTGCGGGTTCCAGTATTCGATGGCACAGGACCAGCCGTGCGCCAGCACGATCACGTCACCGTCGGCCGGTCCGTAGGCGTGGACACGCAGCTTCGCGCCGTCCCGCGTGGTGACGGGGAGGACCTCGGTGGGCCGCGGGGAGTTGAGCGATGCGGTCCGGTAGGCCCGGTTCCGCAGCCCGGAACGGAAGGGCGCGGTGAGCGCGTCGACGCCGACACCCGCCTCTGGCAGTTTCACCAGCATGAGCACTCCTTTGTGTTCCAGACCACAGTATCGCGCTAACCGGGGTGCTTGCAACAGCAAGCGGGTATATATCTTCTTGCTATACAACAATGTTCGCGGTGTACGGCCTCGCGAATAAGGTCCCCCAGGGGTGAGCGAGCTCACCCCTCAGGCGCCCACCACCTTCGCCGTAACCCCGAAAGCGTCCTGGGCGACCCGTGCGAGTTCGGCATTGAACTCCCTATAGGCCTCCACATTGCCGAGGTGCCCGGTCGACAGCACCCGATAGGAGTCCAGGCTGCCGGTCTCGGTGAGCATCTCCACGATCCGCTCCGCGTGCACCGGCGGGGTCAGGTCGTCGGCCGAACCCGCGATGACGGTGGTCGGCACCGTCAGGTTGGCCGCGCCGCGCCCGACATCCAAATAGGACAACAGGGTCCCGAAGCGCCCCCGCACCCGCGCCGGGCAGGACCGCACGATATTGAGGCTGAAGTCCGCGATGTCGCCGACCGACGCCAGGCTCATGACCTGCCGGCGGAACACCCACCGCACCGGCGAGACCGGCGGGAACACGATCCGCGCGCTCAGCCCGAGCAGCCCCATCCGGAACGGCAGCGCGGCCGCGCCGCGATTGAAGAACGGGACCACGGTGGTCTCGGCGATCAGGCCGCCGGCCGCGGTATTGGTGAGCAGCACCGCGAGCAGCTGCTTCCGCACCCGCTGCGGGTAGCGGCCCGCCCAGGCCTGAATCGTCATGCCGCCCAGGCTGTGTCCCACCAGTACGGCCCGCTGACCCGGCCGCAGCGCCGCGTCGAGGACCTCGGCCAGATCGTCGGCGAGCTGGTCGGTGGTGAGCGGGGCGCTGCCCTCGTCGCTCTCCCCGTGCCCGCGCACGTCGTAGGCGATCACGCGGTATTCCCCGGCGAAGGCGTTGATCTGGGGATTCCAGTATTCGAGGCAGCAGGTCCAGCCGTGCACCAGCACGATCACATCGCCGTCGGCGGGACCGTAGGCGTGCACCCGCAGCCGGGCGCCGTCGGAGGCGGTGACCGGCAGGACCTCGTAGGGTCCGGCGGGCGGATTCAGATCCGCGGTGCCGTAGGTCCGGGTGCGCAGGTCGGCCCGGTGCGCGAGCACCAGGTCACGGACCTTCCGGCCGAGGTCCGCAGGGTGAGGCAACGTTGCCCGCATAGGACACTCCTTTGTGTTACTGATAGATACAGTAACTCGGAGTACCGGGTGCTAGCTAGTGCAAGCACCCGAAAAGTTCCCCGGTCGGAATCCACCGCACACCGTGCCGGACACAAAAAAGAGGCCGCCACCCGGTGATCCGGGTGGCGGCCGACGTTCTCGGGCCCGACTACCAGCGTGGCCCGCGCTGGATCTCATCGACCTTGGGTCGCACATCGGCCAGGTAGACACCGGTCGCGACCACCGCCGCGATACCGAGGAACCCGACCGCGGTCTGCCCCAGCAGCAACCCGCCCAGCGACGCCAGCAGAATGGCGATCCACACCGGCTTGGTCAGCTTGTCCACGGCCGTGAAGGCATCCGGACGCTGACGAATCGCGTGCACGAGGGCGAACACGGTCATGCCCATCGCGGCCAGCCACAAGACCCACAGAATCAGTCCGGGTATTCCCATCACGCCACCATCATACGGAGCGAAGACCCGGCCACCGCGACTTCCGGGCACGACACGAATCCGCGCGGCCCCCGAAACGAGCGTCGCCCCCGCGCACCGGAGTGCGCGGGGGCGACAAGCTCTTTCGCGAAACGCGAAGACCTACTTCTTGGCCGGGGCGGCCTTCTTGGCGGGCGCGGCCTTCTTGGCCGGAGCCTTCTTGGCCGGGGCGGCCTTCTTGGCGGCGGGGGCCTCGTCCTCGACCGGAGCGGTCTCGGTGGTCACGTCCACGACCTCGGCGTCGACGGTCTCGTCGGCCGGGGCCTCCTCTTCCTTGGCGGTGAAGCCGAGGTACGGACCGACCTGGTCGGTGACCTTGCCCAGCACGTCCTGGGTCTGGGCCCGCAGGTCGTTGTAGCGGGACTCGACGAGCTCGAAGCGGTCCTCGAAGGCCGGGTTCGCGCGCAGCTTCTCGACGGTCTCCTCGCCGCGGGCGGCCAGGTCGGCGTAGAAGTCCAGCAGCTGGTGGTAGTACTGGTCGACCAGCTTGCGCAGCTCTTCGGGGGTGGCCTTCTCGCGCAGCTCGGCCAGGTCCTCGGGCAGCTCGGACGGCAGCGCCTGCACGCGCTGGCGCAGCGTCTCGGCCTGCTCCTGCAGGTCGGCCGGAAGGTTGGCGAAGCGCTCGCGGGCCTCTTCGATGCGACCCTGCACGTCCGCGGAGTTGGCACGCTCACGGATCTGCGAGACGGCGTCGGTCACAACGGCGTAGAGGGCGTCGCCGGCACCGACGGTGGCGTAGATCGGCTTGGTGACGGTGGCGGTCAGATTCGATTCGGTCATGATGGTTCGCTCTCCTGGCGTGGCGGAACTTCGGTTGTGCGGTGCGGAACTTCGTTGTCCCTGTTTCCCCCGGGAACGCCCCCCATTAGCTCCGTTGCGTCCCCTCTGTCCTCGTTAGCCTGGTTCTCCCGGCAAAACGATTCATAGATGTCCAGGAGGACCTGCTTCTGACGTTCGGTCAGTCCGTTGTCGGCGAGCAAGGCATCCCGGACCGGGCCGTGCGGCCTCTGCTCGAGGTACCCGGCCCGCATGTACAAGACCTCCGAGGAGACCCGCAGACCCTTGGCGATCTGCGCGAGTACCTCGGCGGACGGGTTCCGCAGCCCGCGCTCGATCTGACTCAAGTACGGATTGCTCACCCCCGCCAGTTGTGCGAGCTGCCGCAGCGAGACCTGGGCGGCCTCGCGTTGCGACCGGATGAAGCCCCCGATGTCGTGAGCCGCGTTGGCTACGCGGCCCGACCGGTCTCCGGCGGCGGACGTCTCCGCCGCGTCGCCTTCGATCGGTTCGGGAACCTCGGGATCGTGCTTCATCACTCACCTTCCGGCGGTTGTGGGGCCAATTCTAGGACGGGGTGCTAACTCTTGCAAGCGCTCTGTTAGCACGCCCTATCGATGCCAGGTCGGCAAACACTCAGCGCTTCAACCGAAGCGCTAATTGGTCAATTGTTCAGCCATTGAACAGCAAATGCGAAACGGTGTAGATCACAAGGCCCGCAAGCGAACCCACGACCGTGCCGTTGATGCGGATGAATTGCAGGTCCTTGCCCGCCGCCAATTCGATCTTGCGCGAAGCCTCCTCGGCATCCCAGCGCGCCACCGTGTCGCTGACCAGACCCGCGAACTCGGCGCCGTAGTTGGCGACCAGGTAACGGACGCCCCGCTCCAGCCAGCCGTCCACCTGATCGCGCATCGCCGGGTCCGAGGACAACCGCTCACCCAACTGCAATACGTTCTCCGACACCTTGCGCCGCAAGGTCGAATTCGGATCGTCGGCCGATTCCAGGATCACCCGCTTGGCCGCCCGCCAGGTGGCCTGCGCCATCCCGGTGACCTCGCGCCGGCCCATCAGCTCGGTCTTGATCTTTTCCGCCTTCTCGATCATCGCCTCGTCGAATTGCAGATCGTGGGCGAATTCCTCGAGGAAGCGGTTCGCGGCCAGCCGCACCTCGTGATCGGGCTGGGTCCGCACCTTCCAGGTGAATTCCACCAGCTCTCGATAAATGCGTTCGGCCAGGAGCGAATTCACGAATTTGGGCGCCCACGAGGGAGCGTCCCGGTTCACGATGCGGTCGAGGGTCTCCTGCGAGTCCAGCGCCCACTGGTGCGCGCGCTCGGCCAGCAGGTCCAGCAGCGGAGCCTGCCGGTTGTCGGCGATCAACTCGTTGAGGACCTTGCCGATGGGCGGGCCCCACAGCGGTTCCGCGATCCGCTTCACGATGGTCTGGTCGATGATCTGCTCGACGTCCTCGTCGCGCAGCACGCCGATCACCGCGCGCAGAATCGTCGCGCTCTCGTCGGAGATCCGTTCCGCGTTCGCCGGTTCTGCCATCCACCGGCCCAGCCGCAACGGAATCTGCGCGGAATTCACCTTCACGGCGACGGCGTCGGGCGAGAGGAAATTGGTGCGCACGAAGTCACCGAGGCCCTCCCCCACCTGATCCTTCTTCTTGCGGATGATCGCGGTGTGCGGGATCGGCAGACCCAGCGGATGCCGGAACAGGGCGGTGACGGCGAACCAGTCGGCCAGCGCGCCCACCATGCCCGCCTCGGAAGCGGCCTTGACGTAGCCCACCCACTCCCCGCCCCCGCCGCGGGAACTGATCCACGCGCAGACGATGTAGATGACGGTGGCCACGGCCAGGAAGCCCGTCGCGATGGCCTTCATACGCCACAGCTCGCGCTTCTTACCCTCTTCGTCCAGGAGATCGGCGAACGCTCCGCCGCCGGTGGGAACGGTCTTCATCGGCTTCGGCTCGGTCTGCGCGAGTACCCCGGCACTGCCGGCAGGTTGCTCCATGACTTCCATTCTGGCGCGTGATGTGACGAACTCCCCGCCACCGGGCCCTTCCCGAACGGCGGCGATCCACAGCATGGGAGGCTTAAGCTGAATAGGCCCAGGCCCAGGACGCGAACAAGGAGCCAACGCAGCGTGACCACCAAAGGCAGCGTGAGTGCAGCCGTCGAGGCGGCCACCGGTCCACGCGGGGGTCGTGTGGACGGCCGCAAACGCCGCTGGCAGCAGCACAAGATCGACCGACGCGAAGAACTGGTGGACGGCACCCTCGCCGCCATCCGTAAGCGCGGCGGCGATGCCGGAATGGACGAGATCGCCGCCGAGATCGGCGTCTCCAAAACCGTGCTGTACCGGTACTTCTCGGACAAGCAGGATTTGACCCGCGCCACCATGGAACGGTTCATCGAGACCACCCTGATGCCGCGCATCTACGGCGCCATCAGCGACGACCTCGACGAATACCAATTGGTCCGCAACACGCTGGCGGCGTATGTGCACACCGTGGATTCGGACACCGACGTGTACCGGTTCATCATGGGCAACGGCGCGGCGACCGACACCTCCACCCTCGCCGACTTCGAGAAGTTGTTCGCGCAGGTGGTCTCCGCGGTCATCATCGACAAGTCCTTCGACCGCGGCCTGCAGACCGAAGGCGCCATGCTGTGGTCCTACGTGCTGGTCGGCGGCGTGCAGCTGGCGACGGACTGGTGGATCTCCAACCGCACCATGTCCAGCGAGGAAATGCTCGACTACCTCACCATGATGGCCTGGAGCGCCATCGAGGGCATGGTCCGCGCGGGCGGCGACCGCCATTACTTCAACTCGCGCCCCCACGTGCTTCCCGATGCGGAGAACACCCCAAACAGTGCTAGCTGACGGCTAGCACTGGAGTTCCCAGTGTGGTTAGTCTGAGGTCGGCGGAGCGCACCCTCTGAGACGCTCACATCACAGGGTTTCCGCCATGTCGGCACCAACGGGGGTGTTGGCTCCCATGGAGGGTCACTGATGGCGAAAGAGCTGCCCACATCCAGGCTCGCGCGGGGGACGAAGCTGGGAATCGCTGTAGCCGGTAATGCCTTGCGCGCCCAGAAGACCCGGCGTTCCATGCGCGGCAGATCCGAGGCGGTGCGCGCCCGGATGGCCGAGGAATCCATGATCCGGGCCACCGAACAGATGGTCATGGTGCTCGGCACCATGAAGGGCGTCGCCATGAAGCTCGGGCAGATGCTGTCGGTGCTGGACCTGGACCTGGTGCCGCCCGAGCATCGGGAGCGGTTCCAGCGGCGGCTCGCGGTGCTGCGCGACAGCGCGCCCTCGGTGTCGTTCGAGGTGATGCGGGCGGTCATCGAGGAGGACTTCGGGCAGCCGCTGGAGCAGGTGTTCACCGAATTCGATCCGGAACCCGTCGCCGCCGCCTCGATCGGGCAGGTCTACCAGGCGACCCTGCACGACGGCCGCGAGGTCGCGGTGAAGGTGCAGTACCCGGGCATCGACACCGCCGTCCGCGCGGACCTGAAGAACCTGGCCATGTTCCGCCGCATCCTGCAATCCGCCATGCCGTGGGTGACCCCGGCCGTGCTCGACGAGCTGCGGCTGAACCTGGAGAGCGAACTCGACTACGTTGCCGAGGCCACTACCCAGAAGCAGATCTCGGACCTGTTCGCCGGGCACCCGTTCATCGTGGTGCCCACCACCTACCCGGAACTGTCCACCACCCGCGTGCTGGTCAGCGAGTACTTCCCCGGCCGCGGCTTCGAGGAGATCCGGGAAATGCCCGCGGCCGAACGGAATCGGATCGGCGAGATCATCTACCGGTTCTACGTGGGCTCGCTGTTCACCTTCAACGAGTTCTGCGGCGACCCACACCCCGGCAACCTGCTGCTCGGTTCCGACGGCCGGGTCGCGTTCCTGGACTTCGGGCTCTACAACCGGATGGATCCCGAACACGTGCGCTTCGAGGCCGTCTGCATCCGCGCGGCCGCCGAGGAGCGGGCCGAGGACCTGCGCGACCTCATGGTGCAGCGCGGCGTCATCGAATCGCCAGAGGAGATCACGCCCGAGGAATGCCTGGAATACGTGCTCGCCGCGTGTGAATGGGCGCTGGTGGACGAGGAACTCACCATCACCCCCGAACTGGCCTCCGGAGCCTTCGTCCTCGCGGTGGACCCGCGGGCCACCGACTTCGAGGGCATGAAACAGCAAAATCTGCCGCCCGAACACCTGTTCTCCCGCCGTGCCGACTTCCTGACCTTCGGCATGCTCGGGCAGCTGGAAGCGACCGGCAACTGGCACCGCATCGCGCGGGAGTGGCTGTACGGGGACGAACCGGTCACCGAACTCGGCCGCGCCCATCACGAATGGCTGGCGAGCCGACCGGCTCCCACGCCCACCACCGGGGCACCCACCAAGAAGCCCCGCAAGCGCGCCGCCAAGGCGTGACAAACCCGACTCTCGGGGCTCGGGCCTCGGTCCTTCGCCCCCGAACCAACGAAACGGATTGGTGAGACCTGTGGCCGCAAGGGAATTCGACATCGCGTTATTCGGGGCGACCGGCTTCGTGGGCAAGCTGACCGCGCAGTATCTCGTGGAGGCGGCGCCCGCGGGCGCGCGTATCGCGCTGGCGGGCCGTTCGCTGGAGAAGCTGGCCGCCGTCCGCTCGGAACTCGGCCCGCTCGCCGCGGAATGGCCGCTGGTCCAGGCGGATTCGACGGACCAGGAGAGCTTGAACGCGCTGGCGGCGCGGACCAAGGTGGTCGTCACCACCGTGGGTCCGTACCTGCGCTACGGGTTCCCGTTGGTCCAGGCGTGCGCGGAGAACGGCACACACTACGCCGACCTGACCGGCGAGCCGCTGTTCATCCGCGAGTGCATCGACCGGTTCGGCGACAAGGCCGCCGAGACCGGCGCGAAGATCGTGAATTCCTGCGGCTACGACTCGATCCCGTCGGATCTGAGCGTGTACCAGCTGTACCAGCGCAGCGTCGCCGACAATGCCGGTGAGCTCACCGACGTCACCCTGGTGGCGTGGCTCAAGGGCGGAATGAGCGGCGGCACCATCGATTCCGGGCGCGCCATGATGGAGGCCATCGCCGAGGATCCAGCCAAGGCGTCGGTGATGTCGCACCCGTATTCGCTGAGCCCCGACAAGTCCATGGAACCCGATGTCGGCCGCCAGTCCGACCAGGCGTGGTCCCGGGCCTCCGACATCGACCCGAGCCTGAACGGCTGGGTGGCGACATTCATCATGGGCGCGCACAACAGCAAGGTGGTGCGCCGCTCGAATGGCCTGCTGGGCTGGCCGTACGGCAAGAACTTCCGCTACCGCGAGGTGATGAGCGCGGGCTCGTCCGCCACCTCGCCGCTGGTCGCCGCCGGTATCGCGGGCGGCATCGTGGCCACCATGGCGACAGGCGCGGTGTTGTCGCGGGTGGCGCTGGGCCGCAAGCTGCTCGACCGCATCGTGCCCGCGCCGGGCACCGGTCCGAGCGAGAAGGCCCGCCGCAGTGGCTGGTTCACCATGCGTACCTTCGCTCACACCACCTCGGGCGCCAAGTACGAGTGCACCTTCGCGGGCAAGGGCGACCCCGGCTACCAGGCCACCTCGGTCATGCTCGGCCAGGCCGGACTCTGCCTGGCCTTCGACGACCTGCCGGAGCTGGCGGGCATCCTCACCCCCGCCTCGGCCATGGGTGACGCGCTGACCGAGCGGCTGCGCGCCGCCGACATCACCATCGAGGTCACTCCCGCCTGACCAGGCTCGGCGGTCACGCCGGGGTGCTGTACTTCACGATCAGCTCGCGATATTTCTCGAAGGCGGGCTTCGGCGTGTAATCCGAACGCAGGAGCCCGAATTCGAGGTTCATGTCGCCCTGATCGCTGGCCGAATCGCGGAGGCCGAAGTGCTCGTAGGTGGTGATGTTGAGCTCGTCGGCCAGGCCGTCGACGAGTTCGACCATGGTCTCGAGCACCTCGGCCTGCCGCGCGTAGGACCGTCCCGGCCCGGTGGCCCAGCCGTTTTCGCTGATGTGGATGGGTGTCGCGGCGGGTATGCCCGCGGCGGCGAGGCTGTCGCGGCGGAAGCCGGTCAGCACCGCGGTGGCGGCGGCTTCCAGCTCCGCGGCCGGTAGCGGCCGGAAGACATCGGGGAAGAAGTCCAGCCCGACGTAGTCCAGCGCGTCGGCGAATTCCGGCCCGCCCAGGCGGCCCAGGTCGGTCCAGTACTCCTGGGCCGGATCGAAGGCCGGCGCCGCGTTGCAGCCGATCCGCACCGCGAGGCCGAGCCGATCCACCTCCGCGCGAGCGGCCCGCACCCCTTCGACCACGGCCCGCCGGACCTGCGGAAAGTCGCCGTTGCCGCCGGGGCCGGCGTGGTTGGGCTCCTGCGCGATCTGCAGCGTGGACAGCACCGGCCCGTGCTCGCGAATCTGCTTGCGCAGGAACGCGAGCCAGCCGGTGAGGTCGTCGCCGGGCTCGTGGAAGCACACCACCAGATCGAGAGTGCGACGCGCCCCGGCGTACTGCCACGGCCGCGGCGGGGCCTCCTGGAACCCGCCGCGCGCATCGCTGTACAGGACGTATCCGCGCACCACGAACGGGTGCTCGCCGTGCAGTTCGTCGAGGGCGGCCGCGATGCGGTCGGCCCGTTCCGGCGGGCCGGGGGTGACGTTGCCGTACTGGTCGCCGCCGAGCCCGCCCGGGTAGATGCCGAATCCGAGAGTCATGGTCCGACCGTACCTCGAATTTTGGTGTCACACCATTTTTAGGGTCACACCTATACTGGCCGCGACCGGAAGGAGCGATCGTTGGCACTGCGCGAGGAGAAGAAGCGCGCCACCCGGACCGCACTGGCCGACGCGGCCATGGCGCTGTTCGTGGAGAAGGGGTTCGACAGGGTCACCGTCGCCGAGGTCGCGCGGGCCGCGAACGTGTCGGTCAATACCGCGTTCAACTACTTCCCGACCAAGGAGGACCTGTTCTTCGACCGTCAGGACGAGGTCGTGAACCGGCTCGCGGCGGCGGTGCGCGATCGCGAACCGGGCGAGTCGGCCGCGGCGGCGGTTCGGCGTTCCTTCCTCGACCGGGTGCGCCGGGACGATCCGACGCTCGGCCTCGCGCCCGCCGCCACCACCTTCTGGCAGCTGATCGACGACAGCCCGGCACTGCAAGCCCGCTTGCGGCGGCTCGGCGAGCAGACGGAGAACGCGCTCGCCGAGGCGCTGGCCGAGGCCACCGGCGCCGAGGCGGACGACCCGGTTCCGCGGCTCGTCGCGGCCGCTCTCGCGGGTCTCGATCGCGCACTGCACGCCGAGATCCGCCGAGCCATCCTGGCCGGCGCGGCTCCGGAGACGGTGCGGGCCATGGCGATTCGAGCGGCCACCGACGGATTCGATGCGGCCGTGACGGGGCTCGCCGGCAGCGAGCGGTGAGCCGGGTCAGCCCGGGACGCGGTCGATCAGTGCGGTGAGCGCGGCGCGGAGGTCGGGACGGGCCGCGCCGGAATACAGTTCGGACAGTGCGATTTCGGCGACCATGGCGATCACCAGGTGCGCCACCGCGGGCGGGTTTCCCCAGCCCAGCGTTTCGATATCGGGCGCGATCATGACGGCCACGAGGTGATTGCGGGCCGTCACCTCGTCGAGCAGGTCGGCGTCGGTACGGGATTGGGCCAGGAAGGCTTTCGTGCCGCGAGTCGCGAGGCAGGCGTCCAGGTACGCGGCGAGGCCGGCGTGGAGGCGGGCCGGGCCCGGCTCCAGGTCACCGATGGCGGCGAGGACCAGGGCGGTCAGCTCGTCGTGGTAGCGGCGGTGCAGAGCCACCACGTAGCTGCGGCGGTCCGGGAAGTGGTGGTAGAAGGTGCCTTTCGCCATCCCCGCCGCCTGCACGACAGCGTTCACGGACAGTCCGGCCAGGCCCGTACGGGCGGCCACGTCGGCCCCCGCGTCGAGCAGGGCGTTGCGGCCGGGTTCCGCTGGTCGTGGCATGGCCGAAATCCTTTCCTGGGCCGAGGCTTTCCCCGAGGGTACATCGCGGGCTAGCCTATGACCGACCGGTCGGTCATGCCCGGCGCGCTGGGGGCGCCGGGCGTACGACCGCCACGAACACCGGGAGCACCCATGTCGCGATCGGCCGCCGGCCGTCTCACCCTCGCCGCCTTGTTCACCGCGGGCCTGTGCGCCGCCGCCCTCACGGGCCCGGCCGCCGCCGACCAGCCCGATCCGTCCTACAGCTATTTCGGCGGGCTGGCCGCCGAGCTCACCGCGCCGGGGCACCCGCCGCCCGGCGCGAACGACTGGTCCTGCACACCGACCGCGGCGCACCCGAATCCGGTCGTCCTGCTGCACGGATTGGGCAATGACACCGTCGGCTGGAACACCCTCTCGCCGGTGCTCGTGAACGCCGGGTACTGCGTGTTCACCACGACCTACGGCACGGGCGCGCTCGGACCGATCATGGGCGCGGTGACGCCGGTCGAGACCAGCGCCCGGCAGATCTCCGACTTCATCGACCGGGTACGCGCCGAAACCGGTTCGGACAAGGTCGATCTCGTCGGCCATTCGATGGGCGGCGCGGTCCCCTTCTACGCCCTGAACCATCTCGGCACGGCTCCGAAGATCGACCACTACGTGGCGCTGGCCGCGCCGCTGCACGGCTCGACGGTGAGCGGTCTGGCGAATCTGCAACCGCTGCTCGAATCCACCGCACCCGGAAGGGAATTGGCGGCGCAGTGCGGTCCCTGCCAGCTGTCGCCCGGTGCACGGGTCGCGGTGGACCTGAACCCGGACCCGGCCATCGCCCCGGCGATCCGGTTCACCACGGTCGTGTCCCGCTACGACGAGATCGCCACTCCCTGGACCACCGGCCTGCTCGACGGCCCGAACGTCGACAGTGTGGTGCTGCAGGACCTGTGCGCGACCGACTACACCGAGCACTTCGAACTGCCCGCGGATCCGGTGGCGGTGCGGGTGGTTCTCAATGCCCTCGATCCCGAACACGCTCAGCCGGTGTCCTGCACGGTCGTGCTGCCGTTCGCGGGGCCGCCGGTCCGATAGAAATCCTCCGCCCGGATGCGACAGGTCACGAACTGCGCTCGAGCGTGACGGCCAGCACCCGCAGAATCTCTCCGGTAGGGTCGCGGGCGGGACGGAGGTGGTTACCGAGAAAGGGGGTCGGCCACGTGAAATGGATCCTGACCCCGGACGAGTTCGCGATCATCTGGACCCGCGAAACCGATCTGGAACGCCGTCCCTACCCGCTCGACACGAGTCCCGCGGCAACCGAGAACCCCGGCGGCGCATCGCGATTCGGCCCGCTGGCGCTGGGCGCGCCGATGCCGCGCCACCTGCGTCGCACCGACCCGGACCTGGCCGCCGCCCTGGCGCTGTGCGCCCGCACCGACACCACGACCGTCACCCTCTACGGCGAACGCACCGCCCGGCCCGGCGCCCGGCGCATCCTCGCCTTCGCGGCGGTGGGCCAGCAGCGGGCCGGGATCCTGGTCTCGATGCCGGACGCGGTGACCGTATCCCTGTGTCCCGCCGAGCATCTGGGCCGGGAACTGGTGGAGATCATCGGGTCCGCGCCGCCCGGACGGCTGGAAACACTGCGCGAACCCCAGCAGTCCGTGCTGTATCCCGACGCCGCCGGAGCCGGGGAGGAAGCGGATCGCTTCCGCCGCAAGCTGCGCGAGCCCGTGGACGGGCGCGGCTTCATCACCGTCTCGGTGGAACCGGCGAATCCGCTCTCGCCGCCGACCCGGCACCGCACCTGGCTCGACTTCTCCGGCGACGGCCGCTACCTGCTCACCACGGCCGCCGATCTCACGTTGACCCCGGTCACCGACGAGGAACTGGCCGCCCAGCTGGTGCACCTGGCCCGGGTCTGATTCGGCGCGGTTGCCTGCGGGAAACCACGCCGCGTGCTACGCATGACGAATGGCGAAGGCGACATCCTGGTCCAAACCGGTCACCAAGGCGCTACGCGCCGACGGCATCTCGGTCGCGGACCTGAATCCGTCCACGACTCCGGGCTTCAAGGGCGACAAGCGTGCCGGTGAGGCCCTGCTGGAGGAGCGCCGCGCGGTGCTGTCGGATCTGCAGGAGAAGCTCTACGCCAACGGCCGCTCCGGCGACACCCGCAGTGTGCTGCTGGTGCTGCAGGGCATGGACACCGCGGGCAAGGGCGGCATCGTCCGGCACGTGATCGGCTCGGTCGACCCGCAGGGCGTGGACCACGCGGCCTTCGGGGTGCCGACCGCCGAGGAACGCAAACACCACTACCTGTGGCGGATCCGCAAGCAGCTGCCGCGCGGCGGGCAGCTCGGCGTGTTCGACCGCTCGCACTACGAGGACGTGCTGGTGGTCCGGGTGCACGAGCTGGTCCCGCCGGAGGTGTGGGGCAAGCGCTACGACGAGATCAACAAGTTCGAGCGCAAACTGGTCGACGACGGCACCACCGTGGTGAAGGTCGCCATGTTCGTCTCCCTCGACGAACAGAAGAAGCGGCTCATGCAGCGGCTGGAACGCCCCGACAAGTACTGGAAGTTCAACCCCGCAGACATCGACGAGCGCGGCTACTGGCCGCAGTACCAAGAGGCGTACCAGGCGGTCCTGGACCGCACCAATACCGACTACGCCCCCTGGTACGTGCTGCCCTGCGACTCCAAGTGGTACGCCCGGCTGGCCGTCACCGAACTGCTCATCGACGCGCTGCAGGGCCTGAAACTCGACTGGCCGCCCGCCGGCTTCGATATCGAGGAGCAGAAGAAACGCCTCGCCCGGGCGTGATCCCCGTCCCCCGCCCGCCCGCTTGCTGGTTTCTCTCAGGTTCGCGGGTGAAGATGGGCCCGCACATGTCGTGACTACGGAAGGTGTGGTGAGCGCAGAGGTGAGCAACAAACCGGGTCGGAACCCGCTGGCGCAGGCGGCCAAGGCCGACCGCAACCGCAGGATCCTCATTCAAGTGGCGGTGGCCGTCGTCCTGCTCGGCCTGATCGCCGGCATCGGCATCACCCTGGCGACGCGCAAGCACAACGACGACAAGGCCGCCGAGGGCTCGAACACGTTCCACTGGAATGCCGAGCAGGCCGCGCTGGTGCCGCCGAACCTCACCCCCGAGGGCGCGATCCGGATCGACAACACCGCCGCACCCGCGCCCGCGGGCAAGCAGAAGGCGTCCGTGCGCGTGGTCGCCGACGTGCAGTGCCCCGCGTGCAACATGTTCGAGAAGGCCAATGCCGACGCGCTGGCCAAGGCCGTGCAGAGCGGCCAGGCGGTGGTGGACTACAACATCATCACCTTCCTCGATCGCGCCTCCAACGGCAATCAGTTCTCCACCCGCGGGTCCTCGGCCGCCTACGTGATGTACGAGGCCGACCCGTCGAAGTTCCAGGGCTGGCTGTCCGCCATGTACGAGCACCAGCCCAAGGAGGGCGGCAACGGCATGAGCGACGACCAGCTCATCAAGATCGCCAAGGACGCCGGGTACACCGATCCGGCCGTGGCCCAGGCCATCAAGGACGGCAAGTACACCACCTGGGTGAAGCAGCAGACCGACAAGGTCTTCGCCACCGGCGTGAAGTCCACCCCGACGGTGTACGTGAACGGCGCCCAGGTGTCCGATTCCCAGGCCCTCATGTCGCCCGGCGGCATGACCTCGGTGATCGAGAACGCGAGCAAGTGATGATCTCCGCTGGACCCCGATCGGCGTGGCCGCTGCTGCTGGCCGCGCTGATCGGCTGGGGGGCCTCGGTCACGCTGCTGGTCGAGAAGTTCAAGTCGCTCACCGAACCCGGCTATCGGCCGTCGTGCACGATCGACTCGACGCTGTCGTGCACCACGGTGATGGCGGACAAGACGGCGTCGATGTTCGGATTCCCCAATCCGATCATCGGCGTGGTGGGGTTCTCGGTGTTCGTGACCATCGGGGTGCTGCTGGTCTGCGGAATCTCGTTGCCGCGCTGGTTCGTCGGCGGCATGTGGGCCGGTCTGCTGGCGGGCGTGGCGGCCATCGGCTGGCTGGTCTGGGACGCCACCTTCCAGATCCACGCGCTGTGCCCGTGGTGCATGGTGGTGTGGGCGGTGACCCCGGCCATGTTCGCCATCGTGACCGGACTGCTGTTCGGCCGGTCCCGCGGCGTCGCGCTGATCATCGCGGAGTGGCGGTGGACGCTGGTCGCCGTGTTCTACGCGGTGGTCATCCTGATCGTGTACGTCCAGTTCCAGTCGTACTGGAACAGCAAGTTCTGATCGGCCGGGACTAGTTCGGCGGGCCGACGGTGAGGGACACGCTCACCGTCCGGCGCGCCCCGCCCGGTTCGCTGATCTCGAGCCGCACCACATCGTCCGGTTTATGGGCGTTGAGTGCGGCTTTCAGCATTTGTGAGCCCGTGATGGGCCGGTCGTCGAGGGCGGTGATGACCTCTCCGTCGGCGAGCCCGGCCTCGTAGGCGGGCAGTCCGTAGATGGCGACGTCGATGCGCGCGCCCGCGGGCGCCCCCGACTGCGCGGACGGCTGCGCGTCGGAGGTGAGGATCCCGAGCGTGGCGGTGGGGCCGATGTGCACGGTGTCGGTCGGTGTGCCGGAACGGATCTGGCGGACCACGCCCATGGCGGTGTCGATGGGCACCGCGTAGCCGTTGGGCCCCTTGCCCACCGCCTTCGCCGCCTCGCCGGAGGCGGCGGTGACGACCCCGATCACCGAGCCGTAGCGGTCCACCAGCGCACCGCCGGACTGCCCGGCGGCGACCGCGGCCGCGACCTCGATCATGCCGCGCAACGACTTCCGCGTCAGGTCGGCCGAATTACGCGCCACGATGGACGAATCCAGATTGGTGATGGGCCCGCCCACCGCGGTCGGCGATCCGGTGCCGCCGGCATTGCCGATGGCCAGCACGTCGTCGCCCACGTGCAGCGGGGCGGAACTGCCGATCCGGGCGGCCGGGAGGCCGCCCGCGCCCTGCAGATCCAGCAGGGCGATATCGGCCATGGCGTCGTAGCCGGCCACGGTGGCGGTGTAGACCGCGCCGGTGCCGACATCCGAGACCGTCACGGTGTCAGCGCCTTTGATGACGTGATGGCTGGTCAGCACCTCCCCCTCGGCGCTGAGCACGATGCCGGACCCGGCCGCGCCCATGCCGTAGGGGCGGATGCCCGCGGTGATGTTCACCAGCGCCGGTTCCGCGACCCGCGCCACCAGCGTGACGTCCAGCGGAGGCAGCGGCGGGCCGGTCAGACCGGCGGTGACGTAGGTGTCGCCGAAGGGCCAGCGGGGCAGTTCGCCGCGGTAGCCGAGGAATCCGGTGATGCCGAGCACGACCACGACGAACAGCGCGAACACCCGGCCGCCGCCACCGCGTCTGTCGCTGTCCACGGACCCTCCCGATTGCGGTTCGCCCGCCGGCTCGAGCAAGCGTCTCTCTACCGGTGTACCAGCATTTCAATGGCTCAGCGCCACAACGCCCAACATGAAAAGCACACCGGCCAGTGTGCATACCAGCGGTCCGCGGGCGGGTTTGCCCGCGTGCGCCTCGGGCAGGATATCGGCCGTGGCGAGGTAGAGCAGGAAGCCCGCGAAATAACCCAAGAACAGTCCGACCAGTCCGGACGGAACCTTGACCACCGTGCCGATCACCGCACCGATCACCGGCGCCACCGCATCGAGCCCGAGCATGATCAGGCCACGCTTGCGGGCATTGCCGTACAGCGTGGCCAGCGTGAAAGTGTTGAATCCGTCCGCGAAGTCGTGGCAGATCACCGCGATGGCCACCGCCACACCCGTCGCCGCCCCCGCCTGGAAACCGAAACCGATACTGAGGCCGTCGAGGGTGCTGTGGAACACCAGCCCGCCCGCGGCCAGCAAACCCAGCGAACTGAAGTCGTGGTTGTGCTGGTGCGCCACGAATTCTTCCTCGTGGCCGGTGTGGATGGCCATCGACCGCTCGATCACGTGAACCGTGAAGAAACCGACCACCGCGGCCAGCAGCGGCACCGGAACGCCGAGCGCCTCGGTGTCGTCCAGTTCGAGGGCCTCGGGCATCAGATCGAAAGCCACCACCCCGAGCATGACGCCCGCGGCCAGCCCCAGTACCAGTCGCTTGCGCTCGCCGATGCGCACCGCCAGCAGCCCGCCCACCAAGGTCGAGCAGAACGACAGGAACGACAGCAGAATCGCCATTCCGCCAGCATGCCGACCGATTGCGGGCCCATCGGCACGGCACGCCGGGGTGGGAAAAGGGACGAAAGGTTTGAGCTCCGGGGGATGCGGGGGTAGGCATGACTTCATGAGCACCGCTACCGCCTATGCCGTGAACGCCCCGGACGGGTCCTTCGAGAAGGTCGCCATCGAGCGCCGCGAACTCGGCCCCCACGACGTGCTGATCGACGTGAAGTACGCGGGCATCTGCCACTCCGACATCCACACCGCCCGCAACGAATGGCACAGCACCGCCTACCCGTGTGTGCCCGGCCACGAGATCGCCGGAATCGTGGCCGCCGTCGGCTCCGAAGTGACCCGGCACAAGGTCGGCGACCGGGTCGGCGTGGGCTGTCTGGTCGACTCGTGCGGCGAATGCGAGCCCTGCGTGGCCGGGGAACAGCAGTACTGCACCCGGGCCGCGGTCTGGACCTACAACTCCCCCGTACCCGCCGAACAGCAGGCGGGTGGGCGCACCCTGGGCGGCTACTCCACACAGATCGTGGTGACCGAGGGCTTCGTGCTCGCCATTCCCGAGGGCATCGGGCTGGATGCGGCCGCGCCGCTGCTGTGCGCGGGCATCACCCTGTTCTCGCCGCTGCGGCACTGGAACGCCGGGCCGGGCAAGCGGGTCGCCATCATCGGCATGGGCGGGCTCGGGCACATCGGCGTGAAGATCGCCGCGGCCATGGGCGCGGAGGTGACCGTGCTCAGCCACTCGCTGTCCAAGCAGGACGATGGCCGCCGATTCGGCGCGCACCACTACTACGCCACCGGTGACCGCGCCACCTTCAAGCAGCTGCGCGGCAGCTTCGACCTGATCATCAACACCGTGTCCGCGGACCTGCCGATCGAGGACTACCTCAAGCTGCTGCGCCTGGACGGCAGCCTGGTGGCGCTCGGCCTGCCCGACAAGCCCTACAGCGTGCGGGTCTCGGCGCTGGCCGGTTTCCGGCGCTCGCTGTCCGGCTCGATGATCGGCGGTATCGCGCAGACCCAGGAGATGCTGGACTTCTGCGCCGAGCACGGCATCGGCGCGGAGATCGAGGTCATCCCCGCCGACCGCATCGACGACGCCTACGAGCGCGTGATCGCCTCCGACGTGCGCTACCGCTTCGTCATCGACGCCGCCACCATGTGACGCCACGGGGTATTTCGCACCGGCCGCCGCGAAATACCCCGCGCCGCACGTCCTGCACCGACGGCTACTGGCCCGACTGCTCGCGCAGGGCCTGCTTGGCGGCGTCCTGCACCTTGTCCACCGCGCCGGCGAACTTGCCGTCGGTCTGCTGGTCCAGCGCGTCGCCGGCCTTGTCGATCAACGGCTCCAGCTTGTCGGCGTGCTGACCCGCCAGCTCCGCCGCCTTGCCCGCCGCGTCCTTCAACTGATCGAACATGCCCACGATCCACTCCTGTCTCGAAACAACGTCCAGGACAGGCTATCTCCGCGCGACGGGCGGGACCGCCGCCGCTCAGTTCGCGGGCGGCGGGCTGAAGACGCCGAAGCGGTTGCCGGAGGTGTCGAGCAGTTCGGCGAAGACCAGGCCGTTCTTGGCGGTCATGGGCTGCAGGAACACCTTGCCGCCCTGCTTCTCGGCCGCGGCCAGGGTCGCGGCGACGTCCTGGACCAGCACGTAGAAGATGGCGTGGTTGGCCGAGGCGTCGTCGACGTGCGCGAGGCCGCCGGCGGGCATCTCATTGCCCGGGTAGGTGATGAGGTCGTAGCCGCTGTCCTGGTCCGGGTCCTGCGCGAAGTTCCAGCCGAACAGGCCGTTGTAGAAGGTCTTCACCGAGTCGGGCTGGTCGCTGCCGACCTGGAACCAGGCGACGGTGTTGAAGGGCGGGGTGGTCATGGCTGTCTCCTGTGCGGTCGTCATGGATTTCTTGTGCCCCACCACGATCTCGCCGCCCGGCGACAACCCCCTGTCGGTGTTTCCCGATCTTTTGTCGGTGTTTTCCGGACCTAGCCGAGCGAGATCATCCGGATCTCGTGCACCGGCTCGGCCGGGCTGCACGTCTCGATGGACCGCTCCGCCCCGATCCGCTCGGTCAGCTCGATCGCCTTCATCCGGTCGAGCCGGAAATTGCGCGGTTCGTCGCGCAGCAGGCACCAGCCCAGCAGGTACCAGCCCCGGCCGCCGTGCAGCAAGGCCACCGGTTCCACCTCGCGCTCACTGTGCACGCCTGCCCGATCCAGGTATTCGATGCGCAGCACCCGCCGCGCCACCACGGCCTGCTCCACCTCGGGCGGCACCGGCATGGGCGCGACCGCCTCCGGTGATTCGAGCAGCCGCACCCGCAGCGCCAATTGCCGTGCCGCGGCGGCATTCTGGGCGGACATGGCGGCCAGGATCTTGCGCAGCGCGCTGCGCCCCGCATCGGCGAACGGACCGCCGTCGGCGCGCGCCACCGCGACGGCCAGCGCCACCGCCTCGGCCGCGGTGAAGTTGAGCGGCGGCAGCGACATGCTCTTCTCCAGCGCGTACCCGCCCCGCCGCCCCACATCGGCGTAGATGGGGACACCCGACTGCTGGAGCGCGCTGATATCCCGCTCGACCGTGCGCACGCTCACCCCGTGCCGCGCGGCGAGTTCCCGTGCGGTGCGCAGGCGCGGCGACACCGCCCGCAACTCCTCGACGATCGCGTAGAGCCGGTCCGTGCGGTTCACGCCCACACCGTAGCGAGGCCCACCGACATTTCCGGGAGTCCGCGGACCCACTTCCCCCGCTGGTCCGGCGGTATCTGATCGCCCTTCCGGTCGTGGGTGCGCCAATCGCGGGTTCATGACCGATTCGTGACAGCGAACGCGCGGAACCCCGGTCCGATCGGCGGATCGAACCGGGGTTCCGGGGTGAGAACGCTACGGCCTCAGGCGGTTTCGCCCGCAGCCGCTTCCGCGCGGCGGCGGACGCGACGGGCGGCGGCCACCATATTGCGCAGCGACGGATCCAGCTGCCAGTGGTGACGGGTCTTGAGACCGCCGTCCGGGTTGGCCCACAGTCGTTCCGGGCTGACCGCCTCGGCGGCCGCGGTGAGCAGCTCGTCCAGTTCGTCGATGTCCGGGATCCGCGCGGACCGCGATTCGTAGACGCCGGGCCCGACGCCGTGGGTGAGGCCGCGTCCCTCGGCGCAGTCCTCCTTCAACGCCTCCAGCACCCATTCGATGGAGCGGGTGGCGACGATGGCGGTGACGTCGGCGTCGAGTTCCTCGATGGCCGCCACCACGTCGCCGCGGCTGGAATAGCCGATGTGCGTGTGGATCTGGGTCTCGGGCTTGATGCCGGAGGTGGCCAGCTTGAACGCGCCGACCGCCCAGCGCAGGTACTCGGCCTGTCCCTTCTTGCGCAGCGGCAGCAGCTCGCGGATGGACGGCTCGTCCACCTGGATGATGGCGATGCCCGCCTTCTCCAGGTCCACGACCTCGTCGCGGATGGCCAGCGCCACCTGGTCGGCGGTCTCGTAGAGCGGCTGGTCCTGACGCACGAAGGAGCGGGCGAGCATGGTGACCGGACCGGTGACCATGCCCTTGACCGGCTTGTCGGTGAGCGATTGCGCGTACGCGGTCCACGACACCGACATGGGTTCGGGGCGGGCCACGTCGCCGTACACGATCGGCGGGCGCACACAGCGGGAGCCGTACACCTGCACCCAGCCGAAGTGGGTGGTGGCCATGCCGTCCAGCTGTTCGGCGAAGAACTGGATCATGTCGTTGCGCTCGTGCTCGCCGTGCACCAGCACATCCAGGCCGATGTCCTCCTGCAACCGGATGGTGGACTCGATCTCGGCTTCGATGCGCTTGCGGTACTCGTCGAATGACAAACGGCCCTGACCGAGGTCGTGCCGCGCCTGCCGGGCGGTCGCGCTCTGCGGGAACGAGCCCAGCGTGGTGGCGGGCACCAGCGGCAGCTGAAGTTTGGCCTGCTGCGCCAGCTTTCGCGTCTCGTACGGTTCGCGCACCCGCATCTGCGGGGTCACGGCGTAGACGCGCTGGCGCACCGCGTGCTTCTGCTTGAAGTGCACCGAGGTCGGCTTCTTGCGCCACTTCTCGGAAGGGCCCTCGGTCAGCGCCTTGGCCAGCGAGACCACTTCCAGCACCTTCTGCTTGGCGAAGGCGAGACGGTCGGCGACATTGCCCTCCAGCTCGTATTCGCGCAGCACGTCGTAGGGCACGTGCAGCAGCGAGGCGCCGGTGGACACCACCATGTCGGGGCAGACCTGGGCGAGCGCGTTGAGGTATTCCAGCGTCACGTACCGGTCGGCGCGCCACACATTGGTGCCGCTGATGACGCCGGCGTAGAGCCGCTTGCGCTTGATGCCGGGGATGGCGGCCAGGTCCTCGGGCCGGACCCGGTAGCTGGCCAGGTCCAGGCCGATGGCCTCGACCGCAGTGCGGCACAGGATTTCGGTGGCCTCACCGAAATCGCCGTACGAACCGGTGACCAGCATGCGCGGGCGCAGCGGGGCCTTGGACAGCCGCTGGTAGGTCTTCTCGAACAGCTCCATGGTGGAGGGCGAGCGGTCGCTGGTGAAACAGGGCTCGTCGAGCTGCACGCAGGTCGCGCCCCGCTTGGCGAGCACCTCGAACAGTTCCTCGTACACCGGTAGCAGCTTGTCGAGCAGCACCAGCTTGTCGAATTCGGTCTCGCCGGGCACGTGTCCGGTCTTGGACAGCAGCAGCAGCGACAGCGGGCCGAGCACCACCGGACGCAGCTCGATGCCCGCGGCCTTGGCGCGGTCGAATTCGTCGAGCAGCGCTTCGGGGTGCAGTGAGAACTCGGTGTCGGTCTCGAGTTCCGGCTGCCGGTAGTGGTACGGCGTGTTCAGCAGCTTGACCAGCTCGAGCGGCGGCAGATCGGGCCGGCCGCGAGCCATCAGGAAGTAGAAGTCCAACGGGTCCAGGCTGTCCCGGAAGGGCTCGAACCGCTGCGGGACCGCGCCGAACAGCAGCGCGTTGTCGAGAATGTGGTCGTAGTAGGAGAAGGTGTTGCCGGGGACCTGGGTCAACCCGGTGGCGGCCAGCTCCAGATACTGACTCTCCTGAATCTCGCGCCCGACCGCGAGCAGTTCGTCACGGGAAAGCGTGCCGTGCCAATACGACTCGAGTGCACGCTTGAGTTCGCGGTGTTGCCCGATCCGCGGGTAACCCAGAATGCTGGACCCGAATCCGTCGGCGACGTTGACCATGAGAAGGACACTCCTTCCGAGCTGCGGGCTAACCCGCCTCTCCGCGCCTTCAGGCCAGACTAAGAGCCGTAGCCAATGCACACGCGGCCGGCGGTCAGGTGCAGCGCCAATTTTGGACGTACCCGACGAGTTACCCGATTCTTACGAAATCAGTTGTCACGTTACCCGCAACAAAGAACCGGGCGACTCATCGTTTGGCTGCTTCTAGCCTGCTGCTTCTAGCCTCGGTTGTACTGGTAGAAGCCCGCTCCGGCCTTCTTACCGAGGAGACCCGCTTCGACCATGCGCATCAGCAGCGGCGGCGCGCTGTAGAGCGGCTCCTTGAACTCCGAGTACATGGAGTCGGCGATGGACTTCACGGTGTCGAGGCCGACCAGGTCGGTCAGCGCCAGCGGGCCCATCGGGTGGGCACAGCCCAGCACCATGGCCTTGTCGACGTCTTCCTTGGTGGCGAAACCGGATTCGACCATCCGGATGGCCGAGAGCAGGTAGGGCACCAGCAGCGCGTTGACCACGAAACCGGAGCGGTCGGCGGAGCGCACGACCTGCTTGCCCAGCACGTCGGCGGCGAACTGCTCGGCGCGCTTGGTGACGGTCTCGGTGGTCTTGAGGGTGGTGACCAGCTCGACGAGCGGCAGCACCGGCACCGGGTTGAAGAAATGCATGCCGACCACCCGCTCCGGGTTGTTGGTCGCCACGGCGATCTTCATGATCGGAATGGAGGAGGTGTTGGAGGCCAGCACCGCGTTGGGGTCGGTGACGACCTTGTCGAGTTCGCTGAAGATCGCGGTCTTCACGTCCTCGTTCTCCACGACGGCCTCGACCACCAGCTGGCGGTCGGCGAAGTCGCCGAGGTCGCTGGTGAAGCGCAGCCGCCAGGCGGCCTGCTCGCGCTCGCGCTCGGTGATCTTGCCGCTGGACACCCCGCGGTCCAGCGACCGCAGGATGCGGGCGCGACCGGCGGCAGCCAGTTCACGGGTCTGTTCGAAGACGAGCACATCGACGTGTGCTCGGGCGCAGACCTCTGCGATGCCCGCGCCCATCTGTCCGGCACCGATAATGCCGACGCGCTGAATCTTTTCGCTGCTCACGTCCCGCTCCTGCTGTTTGGCCGTCGTGGCTGTGGATGAAGGCGTCGTACCGAACGACCCTGCGCCTTCTTAAGGTCTCGAAAAAACGGACTTGCAAAAAACGCTATAGGAAAATGCCCTCCCCGCCGGGGCTGTCGACGGGAAGGGCGGGTGAACACCCCGCCGGGAGAGGCTTGCCATCTCTCCCGGCGGGAGTTCGAGGTTCCCGGGGCGGCGGAGGTTGTGATGCGACTACCGCCCCGGGTACAGGTCCTCAGGACCTGTTGTGGCTCAGTGGAACTGACCCTCTTCGGTGGAGCCCTTCAGCGCCGCGGTGGAGGTGTTCGGGTCCACGGTGGTGGCGATGGTGTCGAAGTAGCCGGCGCCGACCTCACGCTGGTGCTTGACGGCGGTGAAGCCACGCTCGGCGGCGGCCTTGAACTCGCGCTCCTGCAGGTCGACGAACGCGGTCATGCCCTCGCGGGCGTAGCCGTGCGCCAGGTCGAACATGCCGTAGTTCAGCGAGTGGAAGCCGGCCAGGGTGATGAACTGGAACTTGAAGCCCATGGCGCCCAGCTCACGCTGGAACTTCGCGATGGTGGCGTCGTCCAGGTGCGCCTTCCAGTTGAAGGACGGCGAGCAGTTGTAGGCCAGCAGCTGGTCCGGGAACTCGCTGCGGACGGCCTCGGCGAACTTGCGCGCGACCTCGAGGTCCGGCACGCCGGTCTCCATCCAGATGAGGTCGGCGTAGGGGGCGTAGGCCTTGGCACGCGCGATGCAGGGCTCGATGCCGTTCTTGGTGCCGAAGAAGCCCTCGGCGGTGCGGGTGCCGTCCAGGAACTCGCGGTCGCGCTCGTCCACATCGGAGGTGATGAGGGTGGCGGCCTCGGCGTCGGTGCGGGCGATGATCACCGACGGCACGTCGGCGACATCGGCGGCCAGACGCGCGGAGGTCAGGGTGCGGATGTGCTGCTGGGTGGGGATCAGCACCTTGCCGCCCAGGTGGCCACACTTCTTCTCGGAGGCCAGCTGGTCCTCCCAGTGCACGCCGGCCGCGCCGGAGGCGATCATGGCCTTCTGCAGCTCGTAGGCGTTCAGCGCGCCACCGAAGCCGGCCTCGGCGTCGGCGACGATCGGGGCCAGCCAGTTGGCGACCGAGGTGTCACCCTCGACCTTGGCGATCTCGTCGGCGCGCAGCAGCGCGTTGTTGATGCGACGCACCACGGCCGGAACCGAGTTGGCCGGGTACAGCGACTGGTCCGGGTAGGTGTGGCCGGACAGGTTGGCGTCACCGGCGACCTGCCAACCGGACAGGTAGATGGCCTTCAGGCCGGCGCGAACCTGCTGCACGGCCTGGTTGCCGGTGAGGGCGCCCAGCGAGTTGATGTAGTCCTCGTTGTTGACGAGATCCCAGAGGATCTCGGCACCACGGCGAGCGAGGGTGTGCTCCTCGACGACGGTGCCCTGCAGCTTCACGACCTGCTCGGCGGTGTAGTTGCGGGTGACGCCCTTCCAGCGGGGGTTGGTGTCCCAATCCTGCTGAAGTTCCGCAGCGGTCTTCGGGGTGCCGACCTTCGACATCTCTGACTCCACTTCTTCGTTCGGTCTCGGTAGCCCCGCGAGTCGAACTCCGAGGCGGATGTTCGACCACTGCTGGAGCGGCAATTTGCAGACTTGCTAGGCCCGCGAGGTGTACTTCCACACGATGGCACAGGAAAAAATGTCCGTCTACCTGTTGCAAGTGTGAATCCCCGCTAGCTTTCACCGGCATCTTGCTAAGCCTGCAAAATTTGCCTGTTAATAGCAGCGGTGGAATCTACTTGCCAGTAGCGCTGACGTGCAGTTTTGCATAACGCCCGTACTGTTTGGGTGATGCGGGCCACCGGTGCGTGACGCGCCGACGGCCGTCGAGATGTGAGCACCTTCACAGCACAGTCTGATCTTGGTGGTTGTGAGGCACGCCACCGGGGTCCGAATTCCAGACCGTTCGGTCGACCGAGAACCAAATTTCTAGCATCGCTAGACAATCTAGCCAGAGTGTTGTTATCGTTGCTTCAGTTCCTAGCGCCGCTAGATTTCAGCCGAAAGAGGCCCCCGATGTTCATCCTGACCGGCCAGATCCTCGCCGCCCTCGCGATCCTCGCCAATGCCGTCGTCTACGGAACCGACTGGTCCGTCGCCCTCATTACCCGGTCCGTCTACCGCGACCACCTCGACGACGCGACCGTGACGATCAGCGCCGGCTGGGGTCACTACTACGGCGACAAGCGCATGCCGATCTTCGGCGCCGGCGGCATCATCACCGCCGTCCTCGCCCTCGGCTGCGCGATCGCCGGCGGGCAGGCCGCCGCCGCGGTCGCCGCCGGACTCGCGCTCGCGGCCCTGCTCACCTGGCTGGCCTGCTACGTCCTCATCGCCAAGCCGATCAACACCGCGCAGACCGCGGCCGCGCGGACCGGCGTCATCCCCGCCGATGCCCGTGCGCTGCAGGACAAGTGGGACAGCATCCTCAATGCGCGGGTCGCCCTGCAGACCGTCGCCCTGTCCGGCCTGATCGCCGCTCTGGCCCTGTTCTGACCGTCGCCCCACCCGGCATCCCCGAGGCCCCGCACCGAATCCGGTGCGGGGCCTCGGGTTTCCGGCGGGCACCCCTCAGCCCGTCGCCGGCTCGACGAGCGCCACGGGCGGCGGGGTCGGCGGCGGGCCGGGTTCGGTGGACACCCGGGTCCCGCAGCCGGCCGCCACCACGAGCATGACCGTGACGGCGAACGTCAGTACCGCAGCGCACCCGATGGCGAACCATCCGGCATGGATCCGGCGCGGGAACGGCACGTACATGCCGAGCCCGCCGACGTAGATGATCATCGGATCGCTTCCTGCTCAGGCCGGGTCCGGACACCGGTGGCCGCCTCGCGGGACCCCGAGGGTCGGGGATGGCATCGCTCGATCGGCCGCCGCGCCCGCGTCTCGCCTTCCTCGCGCGACTCCGCCTCCGCGTCGCCGCCGGTGTCGCGCAGGGCGAGCAGACACATGGCCTCGGTGAGGCCGAGCCCGATCAGCGCGGCGTGCAGGCTCGCCGCTTCGGCGTCGAATTCCGCTGTGGGCCCGGGAAATCCGAGCAGTATCAACTCCGCGAGCCGGACACCGGCCAGGGCCTGTTCCCTGGTCAGTCGCCGGGTCGTGGGCAGGTAGGAGAGCACCCACCGTCCCCGTCCCCGCTCGGGCACATCCACCCGGAACGCCACCTCGTGGGCGACGTCCGAGGTGATCAGCCACTCGTACTCCACTACGGCCATCGATCCGATCCTCCGTTCCATTCGGACCCGCCCCGTTCCGGCATTGCCCGACGCTTCCATTGGACCGTCCGCGAGCCGCCGTCCCCGTACCGCGTTGTCCCGCCGTTTCTTCCCGGCCCGGTCCGGCTCCGACCTGCGCCGAGCGTGGGCCCCGGCCCGGAAGTTTCCCGCCCGGCCCCGGATTTCTTCGCTACCGTCGATAGCGAATACAGCTGTCCGCCAAGCGAATACGCCCGGTGCACCGATTGCCGGGCGATGGCGGGCGGGCGAGGAGGTGCCCCGATGGAGTCGACCGCCGCTTCCTCGCAGGAGATCGCCCGGCTCGGCCGTTCGCTGCGGGCGCTCGGTCTGAGCGAGCAGACCCTGGTGGAGCCGCTGGCCGTCGAGCTGATGCGGCGGGGGCTGCGGCCGCGGGCGGCGTGGCGCAAGGCCAACGGCCTCAATCAACGGCAGGCCGCAGAGCGGTTCAATCAGCTCGCGCCCCTGGTGGATCCGGACGGCCACCGGGAGCCGCGGATGAAGAACAGCCGTCTGTGCGAGATCGAGAAGTGGCCGGCCCGCACACCGGAGGGGTACGGCTATCGGGCGCCCGCGCTGCACACGCTGGAGTTGCTCGCGCTGGTGTACAACACCACCTGGGATCGGCTGGTCGACATCGAGGATCTGGCGCATCTGTCGCCGGGTGATCGCCGCGCCTACCAGGCCGCGCGGGAACGCCTGGGGCTCAACCGGACCGGGGCCGGGCAGTTGTACGTGCCGACGGCGGATTCGACGACCTTCATCGGGCGCCGCCATCCCCTGGAGGAGATGCGCCGCCGGGTGGACCTGCACTTCCTGGGCGACTCCCGCGCGCAGTTGATCACGGGTGTCGCCGGGGTGGGCAAGACCGCCTTCACCCGGCAGCTGGTCGCCAAGTTCGCGGACCGCTTCCCGGACGGCGCGGTGTGGCTGGGGATGCGCAGTCACGATCGGGACGCGGGCGCGGCCAGCGCGTCCCGCCTGCTGGCGGCGGGCCTGAGTCAGTTGGGGGTGCGGCCGCCGCTGCGGGCCGATCAGGGCCGGTTGGCGCAGCTGTGGCGGCGGGAGACCGCGGGGCGACGGCTGCTCGTGGTGTTCGACGATGTGCTGGAGAGCAAGCAGATCCGGCCGCTGCTGCCGCAGTCGCCGAGCTGCTTCGTGGTGATCACCAGCCGGCGGCCGCTGACCGGCATGGTGCGGGTCAATCAGCTGGAGCTGGAGCCGCTGGGCCCGGACGAGGCCGAGGAGATGCTGGCCACGCTGGGCAATCTGGGCGCGGGCTACGACTCCGCAGCGGCCCGCCGGATCGTGGAGGTGGCGGGCGGGCTGCCGCTGCCGATCCGCTTGGTGGCGGGCCGGATCAGCCGCCGGCCCGGACTATTGGCGGACCTGCGTGACGACCTCGACGCCCTGAGCACCCTGGTGACGCTGCCCGCGGCCGGGCCGAGCGTGGGTATGTGCCCGGCGGAGCTGATCCTCGACAAGTTCTCCGCCGAGGACGAGTCCATGCGCGACGCCTTCGCCCTCTCGTACGCCCGGCTCCGCGACGAGGAGGCGCGTCGCGCGGTGCGGCTGCTCGGCTGGTTCCCGAGTTCGACGGTGTCCTCCGATGATTTCGCGGCCATGGCGCAGGCCGAGGACTCGGCCGCGAAACGCCTGCTGCAGCGGGTCTTCGAGGACGGGATGATCGATCAGCTCGCCAGCCGTCCGGGTCATCAGCGGTATCGGATGCACAATCTGCTGCACCTCTACGCCCGCTGCCGTGCCGACGCGGAGAGCCTGCCCGGCGAGCACGGGGCCGCGCTGGGCCGCCTGCTCGGGCACTATCTGGAGACGGCGAGCGGTATCGGCAAACCGCGTCCGTTCGACACCGTGCATCCGCACGCGGGCCGCGACTTCCGGAATCCGAACATGGCCGTCATGCAGGCCCGGCTGTGGTTCGAGGAGCGGCTGGGCACGATGCTGGCGTGCGCCCGCACCGCCGAACGCACCTCGGACACCGCGCGGTTCGCCGATCTGCTGGCCGGGCAGCTCGCCACCCTGGGCTATCTGGCCGAGAGCCGCAGCATGTTCGAGCTCGCCACCTCGATCAATCACGCCATCGGCGATCGGACCGCGGAATGCGACGCCTGGTACGGCCTCGGCCACCTGCTCAAGACGGTGCGCGAATACTCCAGGGCGGCAGTGTGTTTCGAACATGCCCGGCGGCTGGCCGAGGACATCGGCGATCATGCCCGCACCGCCCGCGCCCTGCTCTGGCATGCCGCCGCGCTACGGCACCAGGATCGCCGCGATGCCGCCCGCGACGCGGTCCGGCAGGTCCTGCGCATCGCGCATTCGCTCGGTGACCTGCACCTGGAGTGCGACGCCCTGCGCGAGCTCGGCCATATCGAGCGGCTCAGCGAGCGATACGCCGCCGGCGACGAGTACTACCACCGGGCGCACGCCATCGCGCTGCGGATCGGGGACGGCTACTGCGAGGGCTGGTCGGTGTGGGGACTGGGCGGGATCGCGGGTCTGCGCGGCGATCTGGACGAAGCCTGGACGCTGTTCGAGGAGGCGTACCGGATCAGCAAGGAGATCCCGGACACCCTGCTCCAGATCGACACCCTGCGCGGTTTCGGCCACATCCACCGCAATCGCGGCGAATTCGACGCCGCCCGCATCAAATACGAGGAGTCGCGCGCCCTCACCCGCGGCATGTCCGACGCGGGCGGCGAGGCGGCCGCGTGGTGGGCGCTCGGCGAGCTCGAACGCCGCGCCGACAACCCGGCCCTGGCACAGGTCTATCTGGAGAAGGCCCGCACGCTCTGCGAGGGCATCGACCCCGCCCGCCTGCTGAAGGTCCAGCAGACGCTGACCGCGCTCGGCTCGTGACCGCGCGGCCCATCGGTGCGGCCCGCACCGTCCCATCTGGTCCGATGTGCGGCGGGCCGGTCGGGCTACCCTTCTGGTCACTTGGCCAGCGAACCTGCGCGGGCCGGATTACCCTGCTCGCGTGAGTCCCGAACGCTGCGATGGAATTCTGCTCGCGGCCGGTGCCGGTCGGCGATATGGCATGCCGAAAGTGCTGGCCGAGGGTGGCGCGTGGCTGCGCGGGGCGGTGCGGGCGCTGCGGGACGGCGGCTGCGAACGGATCGTCGTGGTGCTGGGCGCGACCGGGCCCGCGTATCGGGCAGCGAACGGCGGCTGGCTGGTGTCGCAAACCTCGGGCATAGCGATACCCGAAGGCGTGCAACCTATTTGGGCCGAGGACTGGGACCTCGGGCTGAGTGCGTCGACCCGCGCGGGCCTGGCGGCGGCAGCCACGCCCGGGATCACCACACGCTTCACCGGGACCGGCGAATCCACGACAACAGCAGGTCAGCCCGCAGATTCAACAGTTGCGGCGCGGACTGTCGCGGCGGGGAACGCCGATGCCGGCGCGGCCCACTCCCCCGCCGAGTTCGTGGCCATCATGCCGGTGGACACGCCGGACGTCGGCCCCGAGGTGGTGGCGCGGGTGATCGCGGCGGCGCGAACGAGCGAGAGCCGTGTGGCGCGAGCGTTCTTCGGGTCGGTCCCGGGTCATCCGGTGGTGCTGGGGCGCGCGCACTGGGCCGGGGTCCGCGCGAGCGCGGAGGGAAATTCAGGGGCGGGCACTTATTTACGGGAACGAGCGGATATGGTGTGCGTCACGTGCGATGACCTCGCTACGGGGATCGATCGGGATTATCCGGCGGGCAGCGCACTGTGAGCGGGAGCATGTGATGCGGGAAATCATCGACGACCTTCTTCGGGTGTGGCACAGCGGGCGAACCGGAGGGTTGGCCACTCTCGTTCGGGCGCAGGGCGCGACACCGGTGCCGATCGGTTCGGCCATGGTGGTGGACGCCGACGGCCGGGCCTTCGGATCCATCTCGGCGGGCTGCGCCGAGGCCGCCGCGTACGAGGCTGCCGCGGAATCGGCGCGCACCGGTCGGCGCGGGCTGCAGCGGTTCGGTCCGGGCAGCGGTCTGGATGCCCAGATGGACTGTGTCGGCACCCTCGACGTCTTCACGGAACCGTTCTCGCGCAGGCACTTTCCGGAATTCCCGGATATCGCGGCGGATATCGACGCGCAGCGTCAGGTCACCCTGTTCACCGTGGTCTGGCACTCCGATCCGGATGTGATCGGGCAGCACCTCATCACCGATCGCAAGCACGGCACCGAGCTGGTCTCGCTCCCCGACTCCGACGTGTTCGTGTCCTCGTTCGCCCGCCCGCCGCACCTGATCCTGGTGGGGGCCAATGCTTTCGCGAGCGCGCTGGCCACCCAGGCCCGGCTGCTCGGCTACCGGATCACCATCGTCGACGCCCGCCCGACCTTCGCCAACTCGACCGCCTATCCCGGCTGCGAGGTGGTGGTCGACTGGCCGCACCGCTATCTCAACACCCTGGCCTCGGCCGGTGAGATCGATCGCGACACCGCCATGGTGGTGCTCTCGCACGACCCGAAATTCGAAATCCCTTTGCTCACCGTCGCTTTGCGACTACCCGAGCTGGGGTATCTGGCCGCCCTGGGTACCTCGGCGTCGCACGGGCATCGACTGGAGGCCCTGCAGGCGGGCGGTTTCAGCGACGAGACCCTGTCCCGCCTGCACTCCCCGGCGGGCCTGGACGTGGGGGCGCGCACCCCGGCCGAGACCGCCGTCTCGATCGCCGCGGAACTGCTGGCGGTGCGCAACGGCAGGTCGGCGGAGCCGCTGTCCGCCTCGCCGGGTGGGGGCCGGCGGCACGTGCAACTGGCGCGCTGACCCCCGATCCCGGTCTACTGCTTCAGTTCCGGGTGCTCGGCGAACATCTCCTTCAGCACCGACAGGTCGAACAGCTGGTCGGCCTTGATGTCGATCTTCGACTTGCCGAGCGCCGCGATGTTCTGCGCGATGAGCTCGTCGGTCATGGTGAACAGGCCGTTGGCCTTGGTGTTCGCGGAGACCACGAGATCGTTCTGCGCCATCGCCTCCAGTGATTGTTCCTTCAATTCCAGGCGCTGGTCCTTGCCGTACACCTCGACGGCCAGCCGCGCCCCCTCGCCCGGGTTGGCGACGGCGTCCTTCCAGCCCTTCACCTCCGCCATCAGGAACGCCTTCAGCTTGTCGCGTTCGGTGTCGATGGTCTTCTGGTGCACGGTGAGAGTCTCGGCGACCAGCGGCAGCCCGAAGTCGGCGAACAGGAAGTTGATGTTCTGGAAACCCTTGGACGCCAGCGTGATCGGCTCGTTGGTGGCGTAGCTGACCCACCCGTCCACCTCGCCGTTGGCCAGCGGCGTCGGATCGTATTGCGCGGGCACCACGGTGACGTCGCCCGGTGACATGTTGTTGGCGGCGAGCAGCGCGTTGAAGATGAGCTGATTGGTGTCCTGCACCCCGATCTTGCGGCCCTTCATGTCCTGCGGGCTGCGGATCGGCTTGTTCGCGGCGCTCACGATGCAGAAGGGGTTCTTCTGATACGTGGTGCCGACGATCTTGGCGGGCAGACCTTCCAGAATCGCGGGCGCGGTGGTCTGCGGCGCGGACATGCCGATCCAGATCTTGCCGGTGCCGAGCCCGGCCTCCACCGAGGTGCTGGCCGCGCCGCCCGCGATCAGATTCACCGACCCGAATCCGGCGTCCTTGTAATAGCCCTTGGAATCGGCGAAATACTCCCCCGCGAATTCGATGTTCTTCAGCCAGGACAACTGCACCGCCACGGTCCCGAACTTGGAACCGTCGGCGACACTGCCGTTCCCGCCGCCCGACGAGTCCTTTCCGCAGGCGGCGAGCACCCCGGCCCCGCTCACCGCCGCACCGGCCAGCCCGGCGTAGCGGAAGAAGGAGCGACGGCCCATGGACAACTGCGCGACCGGAACCGGCCGGAACAAACCACTCATGCGGCGAATGTAGGCGGTTTCGATTTCCGATTTTTTGCTTTGACCAACGTATTTGTATGCGCCGCGTTAACTCGTGTGCTCAATCCCGTCCGGTGCGCGGCGAGAACCGCGCCAGCACCAGGTTCTCCACTACGCCGACCACCGCGTAGGCCACCACCGACACCACCGTGACCAGCGCGATCGAGGCCCACAACCGGTTGTACTGGAACGTGGGAATCGCACGGATCAGGCCCGCGCCCAAACCTGTTCCACTGCCCAGCCATTCGCCGAGCAGTGCCCCGATGAGCGCGCCCGGCACCGAGATTCGCGCCGCCGCGAACACCGACGGCAGCGCGGCGGGCAGCGCCACCATGCGCAAGGCCGTCCAATGCGAGCCCCCGTAGGCCACCACGAGTTCGGTGGCCTGCCGGGGCGCGGACCGCAAGCCGGTCATGATCATCACCAGCGCCGGGAAGAACACCACGATCGCCGCCATGACGGTCACGCCCAGCAGCCCGCGGCCGAACACCAGCACGATGATCGGGGTGATCGCGACCAGCGGCACCGACCGCAGCAGCATGGCCACCGGCATGAACGCCTGCGCCACCGCCGGGACGCCCACGAACACCGCGGCCACCAGCAGCGCCGCACCCATCCCCGAACCGAACCCGATCGCCGCGTCCCGCAGCGTGATCCGCAGTTCACCGACGATGACCTTGCGGGCGGACTCGGAGGTGGGCCCGGTGACCAGGTACCGCCACACCTCGCCCGGACTCTTGCCGACCAGCCCGACCTGCGGATACAGCTTCAGGAAGCCGTACCACAGCGCCACCAGCAGGATCAGCGAGACCAGCAGCGGCAACAGGAATCTGCCGATCGGCCGCAGCACGTTCAGGGTTCTCATCACGCCTCCGGTCGCCGTCCGCATCACGCCTCCGCCCGAGTCCACGGCACCGCGATGCGGGCCGCCAGCGCCACGATCGCGTAGCCGAGCCCGGCCAGCGCGGCCGCGGCCAGCGCCATGCCCCAGGTGCGCGGCACGTTGTAGGCGGTCTGCGCGGCGGTCAGCGCCACTCCGATGCCGCTGTCCACGCCGCCCAGGTACTCGCCGATGATCGCGCCCAGCACCGCGGACGGCGCGGCGATCTTCAAGGCCGCCAAGGTGTTCGGCAGCGCCGCGATCAGCTGCACCCGCCACAGTCGCTGCCAGCGTCCGCCGCCATAGGCGCGCACCAGATCCAGTCCGGTGGGATCGGCCGAGCGCAGGCCCGACACCGTCCCGACCATGGTGGTGAAGAAGCAGTACATGGCCGCCAGGAACACCGTGGGTGTGCGGCCGCCGAACACCACCAGGATGATCGGCCCCAGCGCCAGCAGCGGCGTGCAGTAGCTGAGGATGGCCAGCTGGGTGACCAGCATTTCGATCGGCGGGATCAGCACCACCAGCACCGCCAGCACGATGGCCAGCCCGTTCCCCCACGCGAAGCCCTGCAGCGCGCCCCACGCGGTGATCCGGAAGTTCGGCCCGTAGAGCGCCCAGCCATCGGTGTACATGGTGTGCAGCACCGTCCACGGGCTGGGCACCGTGCCGCCCGCGACGCGCAGCTCGGCCAGCAGGGTCCACAGCAGGAGCAGCGCGAGAATGCCCGCCGCGCCGCCGATTCGGGACAGGCGGTTCATTCCGTCGCCACCCCTCCGTGCCCGCTGCGCCCGAACAGCAGCTCCGACAGATAGTCGTGCAGCTTGTGGAATTCGGGGGTGCGCATCATCTCCGGGGTGCGCGGCCGCGGCAGATCGATCTCGACGATCTCCACCACCCGGCCCGGCCGCGGGCTCATCACCGCGACCACGTCGGAGAGGAAGACGGCCTCGGCGATGCCGTGCGTGACCATCAGGGTGGTGGCGGGCTTCTCGGTCCAGATGCGCAGCAGTTCCAGGTTCAGCCGCTGCCGGGTCATGTCGTCGAGCGCGCCGAACGGTTCGTCGAGCAGCAGGATGGTCGGTTTCACCACCAGGGCGCGCGCGATCGAAACCCGTTGCCGCATACCGCCGGACAGCTGCGCGGGCTTGCTCTTCTCGAAGCCCTCCAGCCCGACCAGCGCGATCAGGTCCGCGATCAGCTCCCGGTCCACCGGCAGGCCCGCCACCTGCAATGGCAGCTTGATATTGGATTCCACACTGCGCCACGGCAACAGCGCCGAATCCTGGAAGGCGATCCCGAACTGATGCCGCCGCCGCAGCTCGGCCGGGGTCTCGCCATTGATCCGCGCCGTCCCCGCCGACGGCGACTCCAGATCCGCGAGGATGCGCAGGATCGTGGACTTGCCGCAGCCCGAGGGCCCCAGCAGCGACAGGAACGCGCCCTGTTCGGTGTGCAGATCCACCGCGTCCAGGGCGGCCACCGTCCGCCGCCCCGACCGGAAGGTCTTGCTCAGCCCGCTGATGTGAATGCCCGTCCCCGCGGCCACTTCCGAACTCATAAGGCCACGGTAGGTGCCCGCAATTGCGGGCGGATTGCGAATGAACGGACGAGATGACCGACTTGTTACGGTGCGGCCGGATCGTTCACCAGAAGCTCGACGGCTCGAACCAGTCCCGCGCCTCGCGGCGGAACAGCAGCACGATCACCGCCAGCGACACCAGCGGACCCAGCGGACCCGGCGGCCGACCGTCCAGGATCGACGGCACCGTCCAGAACATGTTCAGAACCGCCACCAGGATCGCGCCGACCCGGATCGCCTGGCCCTCGGAATGGAAGGTCAACCCCACCAGCCCGAGCAGCAGCGCCGGGACGAACGGCACCCCGGTCACGATGGCCGCCTTCGCACCCATCAACCAGCCCGAGGCCGCCACGCACAGCACGCCCAGCACGCCCATGCCCACGGCGAGCACCTGCGCCGCGCGCACCACCCGCGGCATGCGATATCCATTCCCGACACCCGACCCTCGATCGGGTTGAGTCTCCAGGTCCGACACTCCCCCAACGTAACCCCGAGTCATCCCCCGATCGGGCCACCACGCCGCCGGGTCTGTTTTCCCGGCCGCGGCCGTCGCCGCCCGTGGTTGAGCACGGTGCGATCTACGGCCGGACCGCGACCGTCTCCAGTTCCCGCACCCGCACGGTGGGCAGCAGCCGGTCCCGCAGCACCCGGTCGATCTCGCCCGCGACCGGGATCACCACCGCCGCGGCCGAGGTGGCGACCGCGTCGGCGAGCAGTGCCGGCCAGTCGGGGGCGGCCTCGGCGGCCAGCGCCGCGATGATGGCCGCCACCGCCGCGTCCCCCGCCCCGGTGGGGTTGCCCGCCAGCGGCTTCGGCAGCGCGGCCGTCCAGGCCCGGGTCGGGGTCACCGCCACCATGCCGTCGCCGCCGCGGGTCACCACCACCGCGCCCACACCGTCCGCGATCAGCGGATCCACGGCCCCCAGGATCTCCGGAACGGTGCCCGCCGGGCGGCCGGTCAGCCGTTCCAGCTCCTCGACATTCGGGGTGAGCACGATGCCCGGCACCCGCGCCGCCAATTCCAGTGTCTGACCGTCACAATCGCAGACCGTGGGCACGCCCCGGGCGATGGCGGTCCGGGCCAGCTCGGCGGGCAGCCCCGCGCTCACCCCGCCCGGCAGCGACCCGGAGATGACCAGCCCGCTCATGTCCGACAGCAGCCCCGCCACCCGCACCCGCAACTGATCCACCGCGCGCGGCTCGGTGACCCGCGGCCCCGGCTCCCACAGCGCGGTCGCGGTGCCGTCGTCGGACTCACTGATCACCACGGTGCGCCGCACCCACGGCAGCGCGTGCACGAAGTCCACCGGCATCTCGAGTTCCGCCGCGGCCGCGAAGGAGTGATCCGAGAATCCGGTGGCGCGGGCGTACTTGCCGAGCTGGTTGAGCACCCGCGTGACATTGATGCCACGCCCGCCCAGCCGCTGGTCCACCGAGTGCACCCGATGCGCGCGACCACGCTCGAAATGCTCCACCCGGTAGGTCATGTCGTAGGCGGGGTTCATGGTCACGGTGACGATCACTCCACCATCACGGCACGTCACGGCACCGGATGCAACCCCTGGACGGCAATGTGGCACCGAATGTCGTTGCCGTTCGGAGACATTCGAGGGGCAGGATGTCGGCCGTGCATCCGCTCCCGCCGAAACACCTCCTGCTGCAGGCCTGCCGCGGCCTGCCCCCCGACAACCATCCGGTACTGCGCTGCGCCGGATTACTCGCGGACCTGCACGAGCGTCGGCTCACCTCCGCCGATGGCACCAACCGCATCGACCATGACCGGGCCCGGCTGGTGCACGACATCGACTGCTGGGTGGCGGCCGAGATGCCCAAGGCCGCCCGCGACGCGCACCTGCACACCGAGACCGTCGGCACCGTGGTGGACCGGCTGGCCCAGTTCTCCGCGCTGGCCTACCTGTCCCTCGCCATGTCGCCCGACGCCGCCACGCTCGACGCCGCCCAGCGGCTCACCGAATTGGCCATCGCCTACGAGGATCTCGCGGGCGAACTCGCGGCGGGCCGCCGCCGGCTGCCGAACCTCACCGGCACCCACGACTACGAATCCTGACCGCCGCGAGAGATGACCGCGGCCGGCGGTGCCCGGCGAGGGGGCGGGGCACCACCGGCCACAAGGTGGACCATGCGCAATCCACCGTCGAGTCGGCGGATGGCACGGGGCGTGCAGGGAATTCCGCGTGGGAGATGCGGTGGCAGTTCCTGCGACGACCCGTCACCTGACAACCGTCCGCCGAAGCTCGACCACCGAATCGTGCGATACGAATCTCGGAGCGACCCAGGTTTCAGCTGTGAATCCCCTGTGAGAGGACCGGCTCTCGGGATTCTCGGGGAAAGCCCCTATTTCGCCTCGGGTAGCAGGGCCCGAATGGTGTCGATGGTGTCGGCCTGGCGGGGTTCCTTGTCGGGGCGATAACGAACGACCCGGGCGAAGCGGAGGGCGACTCCGCCGGAATAGCGGGGGCTGTTCTGCACTCCGTCCAACGCGATCTCGACCACCAGTTCCGGATGGAGATAGACGGTATTCGCGTCGCGATCGCGTTCATGGCGGGGGAATTCACTGGTCTGCCATTGCAGCAGGGCATCGGTGAGGCCCTTGAACGTCTTGCCGACCATGATCGGCGGCCCGCCCTGCGGATCCCGCGCGCCCAGATGAAGATTCGACAGATAGCCGGTGCGGCGGCCGTAGCCCCATTCCGCGCCCAGCACGATCAGGTCGAGGGTGTGAGTGGGCTTGATCTTCTGCCAGGCCCGCCCACGACGGCCCGCCGCATACGGCGCGTCCAGGGATTTGATCATGATGCCTTCGTGCCCCGCGGCGAGCGCACCGTCGAAATACTCGGCGGCGCGTTCGGGATCGGGGGCGATGAGCGCCGGGATGCCGAGACCCCCGGCCACCTCGGTGAGCGCCCGGCGGCGATCCCGCAACGGCGCGTCGAGCAGATCCTCCCCGTTCAGATGCAGGCAGTCGAAGAAATACGGGTGCAGCAGCAGTTCCTGGGCGACGGTCGCGCCGAAGCGGCTCATGGTCTCCTGGAACGGCCGCGGCCGCCCGGAATCGTTGAGCGCCAGGGTTTCTCCGTCGAGCACGACACTGGTGCAATCCAATTTCCGCACCAGTTCCACCAATTCGGGAACGCTCGCGGTGATATCGCGCAGGGTCCGGGTGAACACCCACACCTGGTCGCCGTCGCGGTGCACCTGGATGCGCGCGCCGTCCATCTTGTGCTCGACACTGACCTGCCCGTCGAATTCGGCCACCGCCTCCTCGAGGCTGGCGCCGGGCGAGGCCAGCATCGGCTGGATGGCCCGCCCCACCTGGAGCCGGAACGCCTCCAGGGCCGCCGCCCCGCCGGTGCGGGCCGCGACCGCGGTCACCGGCAGCTGCCCGGACAGCATGTGCGCCCGCCGCACCGCGGCGATCGGCACGTCGAAGGCGACGGCCACGGCTTCGGCGACGATGGCGGTCAGCGCCCCCTGCCGCATCTCCCCGGTGAGCAGGCGGATCAGGAAGTCGTGCTCGTCCCGCACGGCGGCCCCGAACAGGGTGGCCAGCAGCTTCTGCCGCCGGGCGGCCGACCCGGAGCCGCTCACCCCGGAAAGCTGCTCGAAGAAGTTGTCCACAGTTTCCACGGCCAGGGTGGGGACGGTCGCGGACTCCACCTCGAGCCCGGTCAGCGTTCGCCATCCGGTGCCGATCCGGCCCTGGGTCAGCTCGCCGGACAACCATGCCACGACCTGCGCCAACTCCCCCGCCTCGGCCCGTTTCAGCAGCTCGGCGAAGATATTGATCTTGTTCTTGCGGGACGATGTCGCCCGCACGGCGGCTGATGCTTCGACCACTTCGGACAAGAGCATTTCCCGACGGTATCCCGGGCTACCGACATCGGTGTGATGCATTGCTCAGCGGGTCTGCTAATCCTGCGATTGGCAGGGATGTGAATTCGCCAATAAACTGGGCGCATGGCCAAGACTTACGTCGGAGCGCGGCTGCGGCAGCTGCGCACCGAGCGCGGTTTGAGTCAGGTCTCGCTGGCCAAGAAGCTCGAGATCTCGGCTAGCTATCTCAATCAGATCGAACACGACGTGCGCCCGCTCACCGTACCGGTATTGCTGCGCATTAGCGAAGTCTTCGGCGTCGACGCCGGCTTCTTCTCCTCCCAGGACGACACCCGGCTCATCGCCGAACTCCAGGAGGTCGTGATGGATCAGGAACTCGGGGTGGAGGCCGACGCGCAGGAGATCGCCGAAATGGTGTCCGCGCATCCGGGTTTGGCGCGCGCCATGGTGAACATGCACCGCCGCTATCGGAACACCACCGCCCAGCTGGCCGCGGCCACCGAGGACCGGTTCGCCGACGGCAGCGGTTCGGCCGCCATCTCGAAACCGCACGAGGAAGTCCGCGACTACTTCTATCAGCGCCAGAACTACATTCACGAATTGGACACCGCCGCCGAGGAACTCACGCATCGCATGCGTTTCCACGGCGGCGACCTGAAACGTGAGATCCCGCGCCGCCTCTCCGACGCCCACGGTGTCCAGATCGTCGAACGCATCGACCTCGGCGACGGCGTCCTGCATCGCTTCGACCCGATCGCCCGCCGCCTCGAGATCGCCCCCCACCTCTCCGGCGGCCAGCGCGTCTTCAAACTCGCCGCCGAACTCGCCTATCTGGAATGCGGCGACCTCATCGAAAAGCTGGTGGCCGAGGGCAATTTCTCCAGCCAGGAGTCGATCGTGCTGGCGAAATTGGGCCTGGCCAACTATTTCGCGGCCGCGACCGTCCTGCCGTACACCCATTTCCACGAGGTGGCCGAGGACTTCCGCTACGACATCGAACGCCTGTCGGCCTTCTTCACGCAGAGCTACGAGACCATCTGCCACCGCCTGTCCACCCTGCAGCGCCCCAAACTCCGCGGCGTCCCGTTCTCCTTCGTCCGCGTGGACCGCGCCGGCAACATGTCGAAACGCCAGTCCGCGACCGGCTTCCACTTCTCCTCCAGCGGCGGCACCTGCCCCCTGTGGAACGTCTACGAGACCTTCGCCTACCCCGCGAAGATCATGACCCAGATCGCCCAGATGCCCGACGGCCGCAAGTACCTCTGGGTGGCCCGCACCGTGGAACGCCGCGCCACCCGCTACGGCGAACCCAGCAAAACCTTCGCTATCGGCCTCGGCTGCGAACTCCGCCACGCCGGCCGTACCGTCTACGCCGACGGCCTGGACCTCAACGAGCCCAAGGCAACTCCGATCGGCGCCGGCTGCCGGGTATGCGAACGCTCCAACTGCCCCCAGCGCGCCTTCCCACCCCTCGGCAAATCCCTGGACATCAGCGAACACCGAAGTTCCATATCCCCGTACATCATTCAGTAGGGCCGCCGCCCGAGGCCGCCTCACTGCTCACATCGCGCCGGTGCCAGCTGTCAAAATACTCGGACAGACGACCGAAACCATGTGTGAGCTGCGTCGATGACTCGTCCGCACGATCCGAATCACGGTGCGGTGAGCAGAATTTCATGCCCGTGCAACATGGGAAATCGGACATTAATCGAGAGTCATTCCGGCGCAACACTTCACGTTTACCTTTCGTTCCACGAATACAGCCGCTGTATACGCGGCGGTATTCGCAAGCGGCGCAGCCGACGTCGCCGAACATGTGAACCGAAGGATCCGCCCCATGCACGACTCTTCCCGCCGGGACAGGGCTTCCCGCCTGATGAAGGCGATCACCATTCCGACCGCGTTGGCGCTGTCCGCCGTCATGGTCGCCGGCTGTGGATCGCGTGACAGCGACACCGCGTCCGGATCCAATGCCAAGTCCTGCGTGGACACCTCGAAGGACACCATCAAGATCGGTTCGCTGCATTCGCTGACCGGCACCATGGCGATCAGCGAGGTCACCGTCGCCAATGCCACCAAGCTGGCGGTGGATCAGATCAACGCGGCGGGCGGGGTGCTCGGCAAGAAGGTCGAGGTGGTGCTCGAGGACGGCGCGTCGGACCCGAAGACCTTCGCCGAGAAGGCCGAGAAGCTGGTCAGCTCCGACTGTGTCGCCGCGGTGTTCGGCGGCTGGACCTCCGCGTCCCGCAAGGCCATGAAGCCCAAGTTCGAATCGCTGAACTCCCTGCTGTACTACCCGGTTCAGTACGAGGGCCTCGAGGACTCGAAGAACATCTTCTACACCGGCGCCACCACCAACCAGCAGATCATCCCCGCGCTGGACTACCTGAAGCAGAAGGGCGTCACCTCCCTCTACCTGGTGGGTTCGGACTACGTCTTCCCGCAGACCGCCAACCGGGAGATCAAGGCCTACGCCAAGGCCAACGGCATCGAGATCAAGGGCGAGGACTACGCGCCGCTGGGCTCCACCGATTTCTCCACAATCGTCAACAAGGTGCGCAGCGCCAAGGCGGGCGCGGTGTTCAACACCCTCAACGGCGACTCCAATGTGGCCTTCTTCCGCGAGTACGCGAACGCGGGCCTGAAAGCCGCCGAGATGCCGGTGGTCTCGGTGTCCATCGCCGAGGAGGAGGTCGGCGGCGTCGGCGTGCAGAACGTCGCGGGCCAGCTGACCGCCTGGAACTACTACCAGACCGTCGACACCCCGCAGAACAAGGCGTTCGTCTCCGCGTACAAGGCCGCGTTCGGCGCCAACAAGCCCACCTCCGACCCGATGGAGGCCGCCTACACCTCGGTCTTCCTGTGGAAGAACACCGTCGAGAAGGCGAAGTCGTTCGCGGTGGCCGACATTCAGAAGGCCGCCGACGGTGTCAGCTTCGACGCCCCGGAGGGCACCGTCACCATCGACGGGTCCAACCACCACATCACCAAGACCGCCCGCATCGGCGAGATCCGCCCCGACGGGCTCATCTACACCGTGTGGGACTCGGGCAAGGCCATCGCGCCGGACCCGTACCTGAAGAACTACGACTGGGCCAAGGGCTTGAAGTAGCTCGGCTACCGCCGATGAGGGGCGGCTGGTGCGGTTCGAAAACCGCACCAGCCGTACGGCGGCCGATAGAGAAGCTGAAAAAAAACATGCATTACAACGCCAAAGAGTCCCTGTCCACCGCCCCGATGGTTCGCGGCCCGTCTCGTTCTGGACTGAGCGGAGCGGGGGAGCGAAGCGGAGGAGCGGAGGGAGGGAAGAACGAGACCTCCAGGGCCGCGAACCCGCCCGGAGCGAAGCGGAGGGCACATTGAACACAGCCGTTGTCGGACAGCTGTTCACGGGCCTGAGCCTGGGCTCGATCCTGCTGCTCGCCGCGCTGGGCCTGTCACTGACCTTCGGTCAGATGGGCGTCATCAATATGGCGCACGGCGAATTCATCATGGCCGGTTGTTACACCACTTATGTTGTGGAGCAACTGGTCTCGGCGACCGGCGTGGCGCTGATCGTGTCATTGTTCGCCGGTTTCCTGGTCGGCGGCCTGCTCGGCGCCGCCCTGGAAATGGGGCTCATCCGCTGGATGTACGACCGCCCGCTGGACACCCTGCTGGTCACCTTCGGTGTCGGGCTGGTGTTGCAGCAGGCGGTGCGCGACATCTTCGGCGCCCCCGCCAAGAACGTGGTCGCGCCCGAATGGCTGACCGGCGGCATCGGGATCGCGGGCACCGTGGTGCCCAAGACCCGCATCTTCATCATGGTGCTGGCCGTGGTGGCGGTGATCGCGCTGGCCACCGCGCTCAAGACGACCCCGCTGGGTCGGCGCATCCGGGCGGTGGTGCAGAACCGCAGTCTGGCCGAAACCTCCGGCGTCTCTTCCCGTCTCACCGACATCAGCACCTTCTTCATCGGGTCGGGACTGGCTGCCGTGGCCGGTGTCGCCCTGACCCTGATCGGCTCCACCAGCCCCACCATCGGGCAGTCGTATCTGGTGGACGCGTTCCTGGTGGTCGTGATCGGCGGCCTGGGACAGATCAAGGGCACCGTGATCGCGGCCTTCGGTATGGGGTTGCTGAACTCGTTCATCGAGTACTCGACCACGGCGACGGTCGCGAAGGTGATCGTCTTCATCGTGGTCGTGATCTTCCTGCAGGTCCGCCCGCAGGGTCTGTTCACCGTCCGGACGAGGAGTCTGGCATGACAACCATCCAGCGCCTGAGCGCCCACTCTTCGCTGAAAGCCCTGGGCGGCTTCGCCATCGCCGCCATCGTGCTGTTCGGGCTCGCGCCCGCGCTGCTCAGCGATTTCCGGCTGAGCCTGCTCGCCAAGTTCCTGTGCTTCGCCATCGTCGCGGTCGGCATCGGCCTGGCGTGGGGCCGCGGCGGCATGCTCACCCTCGGCCAGGGCGTGTTCTTCGGGCTCGGCGCGTACATCATGGCCATGCACCTGCAGATGGCCGACGCCGCCAAGGCGCACGAGGACGTACCGGAGTTCATGGTCATCGCCGGCGTGCCCGAACTGCCGTCGTACTGGCGGCCTTTCGAATCCGCGCCGGTGGCGATCCTGGCCATCGCGGTGCTGCCGGCCGCGCTGGCGGCGGTGCTCGGCTTCGGCGTCTTCAAGCGCCGGGTCAAGGGCGCGTACTTCGCGATCCTGAGCCAGGCGCTGGCGGCGGCGCTGGCGATCCTGCTCACCGGGCAGCAGACCATCGGCGGGTTCACCGGTTTGAGCGACTTCCGCTCGTTCTTCGGCTTCCGCCTCGACGATCCGGTGAACCGGCGCATGCTGTTCTTCATCGCGGCGGCCACGCTGCTCGCGGTGGTGGCGGTGGCGCGGCAGCTGATGCACAGCCGGTACGGCGAACTCCTCGTCGCCGTGCGTGATCAGGAGGAGCGGGTTCGTTTCCTCGGCTACGACCCGGCCAATATCAAGATCGTCGCCTATGTGGTGGCCGCGTTCTTCGCGGGTATCGCGGGCGCGCTGTTCACCCCGATCGTCGGGATCATCTCCCCCGCCGACATCGGCGTGGTCCCGTCCATCGCGTTCCTGATCGGCGTCGCCATCGGCGGCCGCACCACCCTGCTCGGGCCGGTGCTGGGCGCGATCGGCGTGGCCTGGGCGCAGACCACGTTCTCCGAGAACTTCCCCTCGGCGTGGACCTACTTCCAGGGTGCGCTGTTCATCGTGGTGGTCGGTTTCATTCCGGCCGGGCTGGCCGGATTCGGGCCGATGGCCAAGCGGCTGCTGGAGCGGTGGCGACCTGCCGGGGCCGCCGACACCGCCCCGGCGCCCGCCGAACCCGAACCCGCCGCCGACACCGCGGCCGACACCCAGCCGCATGCCGAGGCCGAGCCCGCCGCCGAGCAGAAGGTGGAAGCCCGATGACCACACCCGCACCGAAGCTCGGCGGCAACGCCGGCATGGACAGCGAATACCTCGAGATCCGCGGCCTCTCGGTCAGTTTCGACGGCTTCAAAGCCGTCTCCGACGTGGACCTCACCGTCCTGCAGGGCGACCTGCGGTTCCTCATCGGACCCAATGGCGCGGGCAAGACCACCCTCATCGACGCCATCACCGGACTGGTCCCCGCGACCGGTTCGGCGCAGAAGACCGGCGCCGAGCTCATCGGCCGCAAGGTGCATCAGATCGCGCGCCTGGGCGTCGGCCGCACCTTCCAGACCGCGAGCGTGTTCGAACAGCTCACCGTGCTGCAGAACCTCGATATCGCGGCGGGCGCGGGACGGTCGGCGCTCACCATGCTGCGACGGCGCAAGTCGGTGCTGCCCGCCATCGAGCAGGCGCTGGAGACGACCGGGCTCACCGCGCTGCGCGACAAGCCCGCCGGCGTGCTCGCGCACGGCCAGAAGCAGTGGCTCGAGATCGGCATGCTGCTGGTGCAGAACGCGTCGGTGCTGCTGCTGGACGAACCGGTGGCGGGCATGAGCGCCGAGGAACGCGAGGAGACCGGAAACCTGTTGCGCCGCATCGGCGGTGAGCGGGTGGTCATCGTGGTCGAGCACGACATGGACTTCATGCGCGCGTTCGCCAGTTCGGTGACCGTGCTCGCGGGCGGCCGGGTACTCAGCGAGGGCACGGTGGAGCAGGTGCAGGCCGATCCGAAGGTGCAGGAGGTCTACCTCGGCACCGCCGCGGCCGGTGAGCTGCCGCCCGCCGAGGAGCACACCGCCGCCGGCACAGAGCAGGAATCGGACGAGGCGAAGGAGGCCACGAATGCTGGAACTCGTTGACCTACACACCGGCTACGGCCGGACCGAAGTGATTCACGGTGTGTCCCTGACGGTTCCGGACAACGGCGTGGCCGCCATCATGGGCCACAACGGGGCCGGCAAGACCTCGCTGCTGCGCGCGGCGGTCGGACTGCTGCCCGCCAAGTCCGGGAAGATCCGCTTCGGCGGCGAGGACATCACCAAGATGTCGCCGTCGCGGCGGGTCAAGCGCGGCATCGCCTACGTGCCGCAGGGGCAGCAGAGTTTTCCACAGTTGTCCACAATGGAGAACCTGCAGGTGGTGGCCGACGGCCGGGCCAAGGGCAAGGAACTCATCGCCGAAGCCCTGGACCTGTTCCCGGCGCTGCGGGAACTGTTGACCCGTAAGGCCGGACTGCTCTCCGGCGGTCAGCGCCAGCAGCTGGCCATCGCCCGTGCCCTCATCACCGAGCCGAAGCTGCTGATCCTGGACGAGCCGACCGAAGGCATCCAGCCGTCGGTGGTCGCCGAGATCGAGCGCACCATTATCGATCTCACCGCCCGCGGCGGCCTGAGCGTGCTCCTGGTGGAACAGCACATCGGTTTCGCCCTGCAAGCCGCGCAGCAGTTCTACGTGCTGCGCTCGGGCCGCGTCACGTCCTCCGGGGAGGGCGGTGCGGGCGCGGAATCCGCTGTGCGCCTGGCCATGGCGATCTGATCGGACAGCGGCGTGAACGCGCGCAGGGGGCGCATTCCGTTGTCGGAGCGGGTCTACCGCGCGCTCCAGCAGGATCTCGCGGCCGGGGTGCTGGTGCCCACCGAGCGGCTCGGCGAGGAACGACTCGCCGAGGCGTACGGCGTCTCCCGCACCCCCGTCCGGGAGGCGCTGGCCCGGCTGCTGTCCGACGGCCTGCTGGAACGTCACCCCGACGGCCTGTACCCGTACCGGCCCCGCGTCGACGACCTGGGAGACCTCTACGAACTCCGAATCGTGCTGGAAGCCAGGGGTATCCAGCGGCTGCAGACCACGGCGTCCGGCTGCCCCGACGCCCTGCCCGCCCAACCGGCCGGACCTGATGAACCGGTCGCGACCGACCCCGCCGCCTCGGCATCGCCGGCGGCGTCGCGAACCATCATCGCCGCGCCCCCATCACACGGCCGCGTGCTACTCGACTCGGCCGCGGTCCGGCGGGAACTCGAATTCTGGAAGGACCTGCGCGACCAGCCGCCCGCACCCGACACCGACCTCATCACCGCCGACGAGCGTTTCCACACCACCGTCCTGCTGGCCGCGGGCAATGCCGCGCTCGCCGAGGCACTCTCGGCGGTCCAGGCCCGCGTGCGCCCCGTGCGCGCCCTGGACATCCCCACCCCGGGCCGCATCGCCGCCATGGCCGAGGACCACATCGCCATCGCCGAACACCTGCTCGCGGACGACCTCGACGCCGCCCTGCGCGCCCTGCTCGCCCACTTGGCCAGCTCCCGCGCCCACGTCCTGACCAGAGCTCGCCGCGCCGTGGAACTCACCAGACTCGCCCGCGCGGTCCGGGAATGAACCGACCGAGCCGCCACCGACCGGCCGGTGCGCGGACGCGTCGCGACGCACCGGGCACGGCGGCGCGCCCCGCCACGGTCTGGCGGGTGGCCCAGACAGGGTGTTGACTGGAGCCATGGTGTCGACGAAGCCACGCATCGCTCCCGGCCGTCTGCGGGAGCTCGGACCGGTCAACTGGGTTGTCTGGCAGGCGCTTTCCCGCGCCGCCGGGACGGACGACGCCCACCTGTTCAGCACGCTGGGCCGCACCGGCGGCCTGTTCCGTGGCTGGCTGCACTTCTCCGGGCGGCTGATGCCCGGCGGCAAGCTGCGGCGCTACGAATCCGAACTGGTCATTCTCCGCGTCGCGCACCTGCGCGAATGCGAATACGAGACCGACCACCACATCCGGCTGGGACGGCGCGCGGGCGTCACCCCCGAGATTCTGGACCGGCTGCGCGAGGGGCCCGCCGCCGCGGGCTGGACCGACAAGGAACGCGCCCTGCTCACCGCCGTCGACCAGCTGGTCACCACCCGCGACCTCGACGACGCCACCTGGCAGGCGCTGGCCGCGCACTACGACGAGCAGCGGCTCATCGAGATCGTGCTGCTCACCAATCAGTACGAGGGCCTGGCCAGCACCATCACCGCGCTGCGCATCGAGACCGACCACTGACCGGAAGCCCTAGCGGCGCAGGCGGAAGACCGGCTGGGTGGCGGCCTCGTACGGGAGGGCCGGTTCGGCGGGGCGGGCGGGCTGGATGCGGGCGTGCAGGTGCATATCGTGCCAGCCGTCGGTGTGCAGACCCGCGCTGCGATTGATGCCCTCGAGGATGAAGCCGGATTTGCCGGCCACCCGGCAGGATTGGGCGTTGTGCACGGAATGACGTAATTCGAGGCGGTGGAATCCGGCCACCTCGAAGGCCCAGCCGACCAGCGCTTCCACCGCCCGCGGCGCGATGCCGCGACCGCGGGCCGCCGGGATCACCCAGTACGCGATCTCCGCCTCGCCGTGCCACAGCTCCATGTGATGCAGTGAGGCGCGGCCCATCAGCCGGCCGCTGCGACTGTCCGCCACGGCCCAATTCGCCGCCGCGCCACCGCTCCACGACCGCGCCCACGAGTCCACCCAGTCCCCGACCTCCTCGACGGTGTCGGCGGTGCGCACGTGCCAGCGGGCGATAGCTGGATCCTGGAATGCCGCGTACACCTCGGGGCCGTCGCGCCGCAGCCACGGCCGCAGGACCAGTCCCTCCCCCACGGGAAGCACCGGCTGCGCTGCCCTGGTGAAGGTTTCGGCGGCAACGATTTCCGGGGCCGATCGGGGCATAGCTGAAATTCTGCCGCCACCCGCCGCTCCGTGCGGCGATATTGAGACCATCGTCCCGGTCGGTCTGTGCCAGGTTCGCGGAAGAGACAGAGGCGCTCAGGGGTTCTCGATCAGTGTTCGGGACTCTCGATCAGGCCCGCCAGCCCGTCGAGGACCCGAGCGAGACCGAATTCGTAGGCGTGGTCGGCGCTGTAGGCGCTGTCGTGCGCCTGCCCGGCCGCCTCGCCGACCCGCGCCGCCAAGGGGTAGCGCTCGGCGTCGAACACCCGGGCCAGCAGCGGAGCCGCGCGCTCCCACCAATCATGGTCGGATTGCCCGCTTTCCGCGGCCGCCCCGGCGGCGTCGATCGCGAGCTGCGCGGTGGCGGTCACGAACCCCAGCACGTACGTGAGCGCCGCGTCCATATCGAGGTCGCCGAGGCCGAGGCCGTCGAAGGCCCGCAGTTCGTGGTCGTACTTCGCCGCCACGCCGGGCCCCAGCGGCGGGCGCGTGGTGGGCAGGTACGCCACCCACGGGTGCGCCGCGAGCATGACGCGGTTCTCGGCGGCGATCGTGGAAACCCGGTCCCGCCAGCCCATTCCGCTCAGGTCGTGGCGCTCCATGCGCTGGTAGACCGTGTCGAGCATGAGATCCAGCAGTTCCGCCTTGCCCGGCACATAGGTGTAGGTGGCCATCGGCGTGATGCCGAGCGCGGCCGCGACCGAGCGCATGGTGAGCGCGGCCAGGCCCTGGGTATCGGCGATCCCGAGCGCGGCCGCGACGACGGCGTCCACGGTGGTGCGCTGTTTGGGCCCGCGCGCCGACCCGCCCGCGCCGGGCTCGCGCCAGAGCAGTTCCAGCGTTCGCACCGGGTCTCCCGCGCTGCTGCGCTCCCCGCCTTTCGCGGCCATTCGCGTCACCTCCGCCGCCGATCGTATCCATGTGACGGTCATCACTTTGCATCCCGCCGGGAATGTCCGTACAAAGTATAGCGTACTTAGTACAGAGTTAACCGGCGCCACCTAGGAGGACCCTTGAACGTCACCGCATCCGCGATCTCCCTGAACGTGCCCGACGAGACCGCCTCCGCGCAGTTCCTCATCGACCACTTCGGCTTCACCGAGAAGATGTCGGCCGACGGTTTCGTCAACCTGACCCGGCCCGACGCCGGCTTCGACGTCATCTACCTGCGCACCGGCCTCGGCAGCTTCAAGCCGGACCGCATCGCGGGCAGCGCCGGCCAGGGTCTGCTGGTGGTCTTCGTGGTGGATGACATCGATGCCGAATACGCTCGCGTGCAGGGCGAGGGCGTGCCGATCGTGACGCCCATCGAGACCGAGCCGTGGGGCGAGCGCTACTTCCAGGCGCTGGACCCCAACGGCATCATCATCCAGCTGGTGCAGTGGGTCTGACGGTGCAGTGGGTCTGACGGTGCGGCGGGTCTGATGGTGCGGTGGGTCTGATCCGGATGTCGATTCCGCCCCACCCCGTTCGAGGAGTAGGCGAGGGTCGGACCACGATCCCCACACGAAGGAGGATTCGACTATGCGACACCTGGTGCTGATTCGCCTGGACCCCGCCCAGGCCCCCGACGGTCCCGGCGACGACCTGATCGCGCGGGTCAACGAGATCATCGAGGAGATGACCAAGGCGGGCGTGCTGCTCGACACCGCGGGCCTGCGCCCGCCCGAGGAGGGCACCCGGATCCGGCAGTCCGGCGGCACGCAGACCGTCATGGACGGTCCGTTCACCGAATCCAAGGAGATCATCGGCGGCTACCTGCTGCTGCAGACGCGCTCCCCCGAGGAGGCGGCCGAATGGGCCTCCCGGTTCCTGCGCGTGCACGGACCCGAATGGGAGATCGAGGTCGAGGTGCGGCAGCTGGAAGGCCAGCACTGACTCCGCGGGAGGAGCGGGCGCGCCGGGCCGTGGAAGCGGCCTGGCGCATCGAATGGCCGCGGCTGGTGGCGGGATTGACCCGCCTGGTCGGGGATATCGCCACCGCCGAGGAACTCGCGCAGGACGTCCATGTGGCGGCACTGGAACAGTGGCCGTCCGCGGGCGTCCCGCCGAATCCCGGCGGCTGGCTCATGCTCACCGCCAAACACCGGGCGGTGGACCGCATCCGGCGCGACGCGAACTTCGCCCGGAAGCTGGAACTGCTGGGCCGGGAGGCGATCACCGCGGAAGCGCCGGTGGGCGAACCGGACCCGGTGATCGCCGACGACCTGCTGCGCATGATCTTCACCGCCTGCCATCCGGTGCTCACGCCCCCGGCGCGGGCGGCGCTCACCCTGCGCATGGTGGGCGGGCTGACCACCACCGAGATCGCGCGCGCCTATCTGGTCCCGGAATCGACGGTGGCGCAACGGATCGTGCGCGCCAAACGCACCATCGCCGCCAAAGCGATCCCCTTCGAGGTACCGGAGGGCGCGGAGCTGACCGCGCGACTGGACTCGGTGCTCGAAGTGATCTACCTGATCTTCAACGAGGGCTACGCGGCCACCTCCGGCGAACGCTGGGTGCGCGCCGAACTGTGCGAGGACGCGCTGCGCCTGGCCCGCATCCTCACCGGACTGCTGCCCGGGGAACCGGAGGCGCACGGCCTGGCGGCCCTGCTGGAATTACAGGCCTCACGCACCACGGCCCGCAGCGATTCCGGCGGCGGCCCGATCCTGCTGCCCGATCAGGACCGTTCCCGCTGGAACCGCCTGTACATCGAACGCGGACTGGCCGCCCTGGCCCGCGCCCACACCCTGAACCGGACGCGGGAACTCCCGCCCGGCCGCTACGCCCTGCAGGCCGCCATCGCCTCGGTGCACGCGGTGACCCCGGCCGCCGCCGACACCGATTGGCGGCGCATTGCCGGACTGTATGCCGTGCTCGCGCAACGATTTCCGTCACCGGTCGTGGAGTTGAACCGCGCCGTGGCGGTGGCGATGGTGCACGGGCCCGCGGCGGGCCTGGAGTTGATCGACGCGGTCGCAGCGGATCTGGACGGCTATCACCTGCTGCACGCCGTGCGCGGGGATCTCTTGGAACGGCTGGGCCGGACCGCCGAGGCGCGGGCGGCATTCGAGCGGGCGGCCGAACTCACCGCCAATGACAGCGAGCGCGAACTGCTGCGCGGGCGGGCGCGCTGACCAGCGCGTCAGCGCCGATCAGGGAGTTCCCCGCGTGTCGCTCACCCCGTCACCGAAGTTCAAGGGCGTACGGTCGGTTTCTGATTGGAAGACACATGGGGTCTGTTTTTTCGTGAACGACACGGAAGGACCAGGCGTTGCCCGCTTCCCACGAGAACACCGCCCGCCGGCGCCCGATCCGAGTCGCGGTACTCGGACTGCTGGCGGCGGCCATCGCGCCCTTGACGGTCGGCGTCACGCACGCCGACGCTCGCACCGAGATCGCCAACCCCGTCTCCGCCACCGGCGTCCCGGTCGCGCTTCCCCTCGATCCGGCCTCGCTGCTGCAACTGGTCGGCTCGGCCCAGCGCTATTCGAAGCCCGCCCTGCAGACCATGTCCCGCTTCATGGTCCCGTTCGACCAGTGGGATTCGTTCAACCACATCATCACCCGCGAGAGCGACTGGCAGGTGTTCGCGATCAACCCGACCTCGGGCGCGTACGGGCTGCCCCAGGCCCTCCCCGCGCACAAGATGTTCAGCGAGGGCCCGGACTGGATGTTCAACCCGCTCACCCAATTGCGCTGGGCCTACCGCTACATGGTCGAACGCTACGGCAGCCCCAACAACGCGTGGGCGTTCTGGCAGGCCCACAACTGGTACTGAGCCTGCCCGTCCGCTCGATCGGTCCAGCCCGAGCCCTCGATCAGTTGAGCGCCGCCCGGAACACCTCGGCCACCGGGGTGGTCGGGCGGCCCAGCAGCCGCTGCAGGTCGCCGGAGTCGACAGCCAGGATGCCGCCCGCGATCCCGGCGTCGGCATCGGCCAGCACCGCCGCGTATCCGGCGTCCAGGCCCGCACCCTGCAGCGCGGCCGCGTAATCCTGCTGCGGCAGATCCTCGTAACGCACCGGCTTGCCGGAGACCTCCGAGATCACCTGCGCCAGTTCGGCGTACGAGAGGGTCTCGTCGCCGCCGAGCTCGTAGACCTTGCCCTCGTGCCCATCGGTGGTGAGCACCCGGGCGGCCGCCTCGGCGTAGTCGGCCCGCGCCGCGCCGGATACCCTGCCGCCCCCGGCCGCGCCGTGCAGCACGCCGCTCGCGACGGCGTGGCCCAGACCGCCGGCGTAGTTCTCCCAGTACCAGCCGTTGCGCAGCAGGGTGGTCGGGATGCTCGCCCCGGCCAGCACCGCCTCGGTGCCGATGTGCTCCTGGGCGAGGATCAGCGGATTGCGGTCGGCCTGCGGAATGCTGGTGTAGGCCAGCAGTTTCACGCCCGCGGCCTCGGCGGCGCGCAGCACATTGGTGTGCTGGGCGACGCGCTTGCCGAACTCGTTGCCGGAGACCAGCAGCACGCGGTCGACGCCCTGGAAGGCGCGTTCCAGCGCCGCCGGATCGTCGAAGCTCGCGACCCGCACCTCGACGCCGCGCTCGGCCAGGTCGGCCACCTTGGCGGGATCGCGGACCACGGCGACGACGGGCTGCGAACCGTCCTTCAGCAACGCCTCGACGACCAGGCGACCCAGCTGACCACTGGCTCCGGTGACTGCGACGGTCATGACTACCTCCAGGTTCGATGGAATGAACTGCACGCTCGACATGTACTAACTAATAGTAAGCACATGCTATTCCTGAACCGCTACCCGAATGGCAGGTAACCTGAATCTCATGAACGCCCGGCCTTCCGACCAGTCCTTCACGGACGACCCGACCCTGGAAGCCGACGTCTTCGCCCGCAACTGCGCCTCCCGCCCGGTCCTGCAGGACGTCGCCAGCCGCTGGGGCGTGCTCGCCCTGGCCGCCCTGCGCGAGGGCCCCTACCGCTTCTCGGCGCTGCGCCGCCGGGTCGACGGCATCTCCGAGCGCATGCTTTCCCAGACCCTGCAGACCCTGGAACGCGACGGCATGGTCAATCGCGAAGTCCAGCAGTCCATCCCGCCGGTGGTCGAGTACACCCTCACCGACCTCGGCGCGCGGGTCGCCGACCAGCTCGTCGGCCTCATCGACATCCTCGAGTCCAATCTCGCGACCATCGAAGCGGCGCAGTCCGCCTACCACCGCCCGTAAGGAGCCGAATGTCCGCCGACACCGATCTGCAGTACCTGGAACGCTGCGTGGAGCTGGCCGCCGAGGCCCTCGACGCGGGCGACGAGCCGTTCGGATCACTGCTGGTCGACGCGGAGGGCAAGGTCCTGGCCGAGGACCGCAACCGGGTCTCCGGCGGCGACGCCACCCGCCACCCCGAATTCGAGCTGGCCCGCTGGGCCGCCGACCACCTCACCCCCGAGCAGCGCGCCACCGCCACCGTCTACACCTCCGGCGAACACTGCGCCATGTGCTCGGCCGCCCACGCCTGGGTCGGCCTGGGCCCGATCGTCTACGCCGCCTCCACCGCCCAGCTCACCGAGTGGCTCGACGAGTTCGGCGTCCCCGCGGGCCCGATCCGCCCCCTCGCCATCCAGGAGGTGGCCCCGTCCATCCCGGTCTCGGGCCCCTTCCCGGAACTCACCGACCGCGTCTACGCCCTCCACCGCCGCCTGCACCTGGCCGACTGAGCCTTACCAAGGCCGCCCCAACAATTGCGGGGCGGCGTATGCACCAAGCCAATCGCCGAAGTGATACACATTCACTTAGGTCGAATCAGCCAGATCACCGTTGAGCAGAAACAGAGAATCAGCAACGCTATCTATCAGCTGATTCGCAAAATAATCCATTAGCACTACCACGCCGTCAATCCGCTCAATGACCTCATCCGCCTCATACGATACGAGCTCTCCATGGGCAACCTTATTTCGCGCATCCAACAGCTTGGCATCTACGAAAGCCATACGCGTCTGATAAATATCCAGGAAATCAAGGCCCAGCCCAACCACAAGATCTTGAAATACTCTTGACGAGAGGTTACTCTCGGTTTTGATGATCTTATCAGGACTTAAATTGAACACCTGGCTTCTACAGGTGTCCATTTCCTTGAGAACTGTAGCCAGATACCGCGCCTTATCACTTGAACCCGCACGCTTGAAATGAGATGACATACACGCGGCTTGAAGCGGAAGCTTCAGTTCCGATGCATTCAACTCCTGTCCATTAATGTACTTAATATATCGAGTGCCAGCTTCTTTTATGAAGCCCTCCCAGTGAGCATAAGACAACATTACGGCAGCCCTGTTAATGCAACTGAGGCGATCCACATTCACACGATCTGTGTCGATCATAAACCGCAACCGAGTAAGTTCGCGCTTACGCTTAGCCAGTCCACCGTGCAACCGCTCGGCGAAATCTTCAGGATTCATTTGAGACCTAAGCGAATCGAAATATCACCCAAGAAACAACTGACGACCGTATGGAATCGTCTTCCGCATTCGCGTATCCGCCCTTAGGCCTGTCGCATACCCGGAGGCAAATTGCTCCTCCGACCAGAGCTCCTGTTGCTTGTCCTCAATTTCCGAGGATTCTACTTCGCGGTTATCCAAGGCGAATCCAATACCGAGAGCAAGGGCTTCAAAGGCAGTCAGAGAGAACGGCCCTTCCGCTCGCCCCTTGGCAAGATTCCACTTCCTCATAGCCTCGCCACCTGCCCCTTCCCGCAGGATTCGGAAGGTCTTCTCGAAGACTTCCTTCTCCCGTTGCAAATTGACACTGTCCAAATCCACCAACGGAACAATCTCCTCGGTCAGGAAATCTCCGATATTTCCAATCGTTGAGAGCCGATCCTCGGGTACACGCCTTAGCGAAATGAATCGCAACGCTAATTCCATATGGTATCGCTCGTCAAGGAGCCGATCGGGAAGATTGAGTACATACCGGAAATCGTCCGACTCAGCGAGATCGACCAGCCACTTGTAATGGTTCTGACTCATACTAACCAACAGGCAATTTCTCAGCTCTTGAGGGCTTGCGATACTACCGTATGAGTTCAAACGTTGGAATAGATCATACTTTGCTCTATTATCACTTTCCCGCTTGATTATCTTTACATCAATTCGGGCTCTCTTGAAGTCCAGCCGCTGACTAGCGTCCAGGCAATACGGCGCCTCCTCGATTGGCTCGAATGATGTCCCCTCCAAGCTCTTCAAAAAAGGCCCAGCTGAGCAAACGAAAGGTTTGATCATCCGCCCCTCATCATCCCGCAGAACACCCATGAACTGAAAGATCGTAGAGAGCCGTTGGACGCCATCGACAACATCCCAAACGCCTTTCTCATTCTGAGCGACAAAGATGCTGGGAAGAGGAATCCCTAAAAGGATACTTTCGATGAGTCGCGACTTCTGCGTGTCGGTCCACCGAAAGATACGCTGAAACTCCGGATGGACGTCAATTTCTCCGTCGCGATACAGATTAACGAGCTCACCAATGGACATGGGATAAGCATCGGTGGCTATCTGCCGCCGGTATTCAATTATCTCCGACTCAAGGGACATACGAATGAGTCTAGCGGCTGTATTGCGACAGACCAAGGGGAAAGTGCTTACCTAAATCGGAATGGATACGACCATGAGCCAAAAAGAGCCCACTGTCGGATTGCACTCCGACAACGGGCTCTCATGCTTTGCGCTGCGCCAGTCAGAAGTTGATCATGTGGCCGGCGAGGCCGTGGATCGCTTCCTGAATGGCTTCCGACAGGGTCGGGTGGGTGTGGACGTTGCGGGCGACCTCGTTGACGGTGAGGTCCCACTTCTGGGCCAGGGTCAGTTCCGGCAGCAGCTCGGAGACGTCCGGGCCGATCAGGTGGCCGCCGAGCAGTTCCCCGTACTTGGCGTCGGAGATCAGCTTGACGAAGCCCTGCGCGTCGCCGAGGCCGTGCGCCTTGCCGTTCGCGGTGAACGGGAAGGTGGCGACCTTGACGTCGTAGCCCTCGTCCTTGGCCTGCTGCTCGGTGAGGCCGAAGGAGGCGACCTGCGGCTGGCAGAAGGTGGCGCGCGGCATCATGCGGTAGTCGCCCAGCGCCTGGGTCTCCGCGCCCGCGATGGTCTCGGCGGCGACCACGCCCTGCGCCTCGGCGACGTGCGCGAGCTGCAGCTTGGCGGTGACGTCACCGATGGCGTAGATGCCGGGGACGTTGGTGCGCATGTAGTCGTCGATGGCGATGGCGCCGCGGTCGGTGAGCGCGACGCCGGTGTTCTCCAGGCCGTAGCCCTGCACGCGCGGCGCGAAGCCGACGGCCTGCAGCACCTTGTCGACGGTGACGGTCTCGATGGCGCCGGTCTTGTTGTCCTTGATCGCGACGGTGACCTTGGAGCCGTCGTCTTCCATGGACTGCACGGCCGCACCGGTGGTGATGGTGATGCCGAGCTTCTTGTACGCCTTGGTGATCTCCTTGGAGATATCGGCGTCCTCGTTCGGCAGGGCGCGGTCCAGGAATTCGACGATGCGCACGTCCACGCCGTAGTTCTTGAGGACGTAGCCGAACTCCATGCCGATGGCGCCCGCACCCACGATGAGGATGGAGCCCGGCAGGTCGCGGGTGAGGATCTGCTCCTCGTAGGTGACCACGTTGGCCGACAGCGAGGTGCCCGGCAGCAGCTTGGTCTCGGTGCCGGCGGCGATGATCACGTTGTCGAACGTGATGTCCTCGGTGCCGCCCTTGGTGAGCGCGACCGAGAGCGACTTCGGGCCGGTGAAGGCGCCCTTGCCGTCGAACTCGTCGATCTTGTTCTTCTTCATCAGGAAGTGGACGCCCTTGACCCGGCCGTCCGCGACCTTGCGGCTGCGGTCGAACGCCGCGCCGAAGTCGAAGGTCGCGTTACCCGAGATACCGAAGGTCTTCGCTTCCTTGGTGAAGATATGAGCCAGCTCCGCGTTGCGCAGCAGTGCCTTGGACGGAATGCAGCCCACGTTCAGGCACACGCCACCCCAGTATTTCTGCTCGACGATCGCTGTTCGCAGGCCGAGTTGAGCGGCACGAATCGCGGCGACGTAACCGCCGGGACCAGCGCCGAGAACGACGACATCGTAGTGGGAAGTCACGGCTTCGAGACTAGACCTGTTGCCGGGTGCTCACTCAGCCATCCCCCGCCCGGGTGAGACCGGGAGCACGTGAGAGCGGTCACTCCCACATCATGGAAACGACCGATCAGTTCGCTATGCAGGCGGAATCAGCCGCGCCACACCTGCCGGGCGACGCGCGCGAAGTTGCCGCCGAAGACGGCCGCCCGGTCCGCGACGGAGAAGCCGCGGTCGGCCAGCGCCGCGTCCAGGCCGCGCACCCCCGCCGTGCCGAGCAGATCTTCCGGTGGCGTCCACTGCAATTGGCCGTAGCGGAGGTACTCCTGGGAATAGCTCTCCGGATTCTCGGCCAGCTCCCGATTGAAATCGTCGGCGTCGAAGGAGTAGTCCGAGCCCACCCCGACGTGCTCGATACCGACCAGTTCCGCCCCGTAGGCGATGTGGTCGGCCATGGCCTCCACCCGCCCGGCCCGATCGGCGGGCTCGTTGCGGCCCAGGAAGATGCCGACCCCATTGACACCGATCACCCCGCCGGTGGCCGCGCACGCCTTGGCCTGCTCGTCGGCGATATTGCGCGGATGTTCCCACAGTGCCGCGAAATTCGAGTGGCTGTAGATCATCGGGACGCTGGTGACCTCCGCGATGTCGAGGCCGGTGCGGCGCGAGCAGTGCGACCCGTCGGCGAACACGCCCACCTCGTTGAGGGTGCGGATCAGGTCGCGTCCGTAGGCGGTGAGCCCGGTGTCCTCGGTATCGAGGCAGCCGCAGCCGGCGGCATTGGCGTGGTTGTAGGTGGGCAGCAGCGAGCGCAGCCCCAGTTCGTGGAACAGCTCGACATTGTCGAGATCGCCGTCCAGCGGCCCGGCGTCCTCGAGGTCGAAGGCCAGCGCGATGGTGGACTCGGTCTCCGCGGTCGGTGTGCCCGGCCAGGCGTCCTCGATGTCGTGCACCAGCCGGAAACGGCCGTCGGTCAAGGCATCCCGCCGCAGCTGGGTGACCAGTTCCAGCGAGTCGCGGGTGGTCTGCGGCGAATATCCGATGTTCACCGAGAGATACGAGCCCATCGGGTACCGAATCAGCTCGGTGACGTCCGCGGTCGGCAGTAATGGCAGGCAGCAGTGCTGTTCCCACAGCCGGGGCTCATGCGACACCCGGCAATCCTACTGACCGGACGATGCGGTCAGCGCCACCCGCGCCCGACTGTCATTGCCACCGTGCTCGGCAACACGTTCGCGACCGGCGAACGCGCCCCTGGGCAACAATGAGGGCATGACCGGTGTTGGACAGGGTGTGACCGATCCCTACCTGTGGCTCGAAGAAGTCGAGAGCGACCGCGCGCTGGCGTGGGCCGAGGAACGGAACGTGGTGTCGAAGGAGCGTTTCGCCTCGACCGAGCGTTTCGGCGAACTCGAGGCGCGTGTGCTCGCCATGCTCGACACCGACACCCGCATCGCCTATCCGAGCCGGCGCGGCCCGTGGCTCTACAACTACTGGCGCGACCGTGAGCACCCCAAGGGCCTGTGGCGGCGCACCACCTTCGCCGAATACGCCAAGGCCGAGCCGGACTGGGAGATCCTCATCGACCTGGACGCACTGGCCGCGGCCGAAGGCGAGAACTGGGTGTGGGGCGGCGCGGCGGTGAAGCGCCCGGAGCAGCGGCGCGCGCTGATCAGCCTGTCGCGCGGCGGCGCGGACGCCAAGGTGATCCGCGAATTCGATATCGAGGCGAAGACTTTCATCGACCCGGCGGACGGCGGCTTCCACCTACCCGAGGCCAAGTCCGACTACGCCTGGATCGATCACGACACCATCTACGTGGGCACGGACTTCGGCCCCGGTTCCCTCACCGACTCCGGCTATCCCCGGGTGGTGAAGCGCTGGCGGCGCGGAACCCCCTTGGCCGAGGCCGAATTCGTGTACGAGGGCCTGTCCACCGACGTGGCCGTCTCGGCGGGCTACGACCGCACCCCCGGCTACGAACGGCACTACCTGAGCCGCGCCACCGACTTCTTCAACGAAGAGGTCTACCTGCTCGAGTCCGACGACACCTTGCGGCTCATCGAGGCCCCCACCGACGCCGACGTCTCCTGGAACAAGGAGTGGCTGCTGGTGCGGCCGAAGACCCCGTGGGAGGTGAACGGCTCGACCTATCCGGCGGGTGCGCTGCTGGCCGCCGACTTCGAGGAATTCCTCTCCGGCGCACGCGATTTCGAGGTGCTCTTCACCCCCGACCCGCACACGGCCCTGCACGGCTACAGCTGGACCGAGAATCACCTGCTACTGGCCACCCTGCACGATGTGCAGACCGAACTGCACGTGCTCACCCCCGGCCCGGACGGCTGGACCCGCGCGCCGCTGGCCGACGCGCCGGCCATGTCCACCACCAGCGTGATGAACCTCGACCGGCTCGAGGGCGGCGACGAATTCATGCTCTCCACCAGCAGTTTCACCAGCCCGGCCACGCTCATGTCGAGTTCGGTGGGCGGCGCGGTGGAGGTGCTGAAGCAGGAGCCCGCGTTCTTCGACGCCGACGGTATGGAGACCGAGCAGTTCTTCGCGCGTTCCGACGACGGCACCGAGATCCCGTATTTCGTGATCCGCCACCGTGATCTGCGGGGCACCCCCGGACCGACCGTCATGTCCGGCTACGGCGGCTTCGAGGTGTCGCGCCGCCCGGCCTACAGCGGCGCGGTCGGCATGGGCTGGCTGGAACGCGGCGGCACCTACGTCATGACCAATATCCGCGGCGGCGGCGAATACGGCCCGGAATGGCACACCTCGGTGCTGAAGGCCAACCGGCACAAGGCCTACGAGGATTTCGCGGCCATCGCCCGCGACCTGGTGGCGCGCGGCATCACCACCCACGACCAGCTGGGCGCGGTGGGCGGCAGCAACGGCGGCCTGCTCATGGGCGTCATGCTGACCCGCTACCCGGAGCTGTTCGGGGCCATCGTGTGCCAGGTGCCGCTGCTGGACATGAAGCGCTACCACCTGCTGCTGGCGGGCGCGTCCTGGATGGCCGAGTACGGCGACCCGGACAAGCCCGAGGAGTGGGAGTACATCGCCAAGTACTCGCCGTACCAGAACACCAGCGCCGAGCAGACCTATCCGCCGATCCTGCTCGCCACCTCCACCCGCGACGATCGGGTGCACCCCGGCCACGCCCGGAAGATGGCCGCGCGCTTGGCATCCGAGGGCCATGAGGTCTGGTACTACGAGAACATCGAGGGCGGCCACGGCGGCGCCGCGGACAACAAGCAGTCCGCGTTCCAGGCCGCATTGGTCTACGAGTTCTTCCTCCAGCAACTGATGGACGGTGAACGGCCACGTCGCGCTTGAAAGATCCGCCCGTTTCGGAAAGATCGGACTCGGGTGCCGATGTGGGGTTTTCCCACCGAGCGAGGAGTCGACGTGGCCGAACTGGACGAGCTGATCAGTAGCACCGCCGCGGCCACCGGACTCGATCCGGAGGACGTCCGCGCCTTCGCCGCCACCGCCGAGCGGCGCGAATACCCGGCCGGGGCGGTGCTGTTCCACGAATCCACGCCGCGCGAGTGGGCGGGCATCGTGGTGGAGGGCGAGATCCGGATCACCTCCGGCCTCACCGGCCACGTGGTCGAGCTCGCCCTGCTCGGGCCCGGCAGCCTGATCTCGGAGATCGCGCTGGTCGACGACACTCCCCACACCGCCACCGGGCGCAGCGTCACCGGCGCGGTCGTGCTCACCGTGCCCCGGGCGACCCTGCGGGAACTGGCCGTCCTGCACCCGGATCGCTACTACCGCATGGTCTCCCGGGTCGCCCAGCTGGTCGCGCACCGCATGCGCGCGGTCTCCGCGCAGCTGTCGGCCGCCATCGCGGCCCAGCAGCCGCTGGGCGGCATTCGCACCGAACACGATTCGCTCGGCACCCGGGAACTGCCGGCCGACGCGTACTACGGGGTGCAGACCCTGCGCGCGGTCGAGAACTTCCAGATCTCCGGCATCGAGCTGCGCAAGTTCGGGCACCTGGTCAATGCCCTGGCCCACGTGAAAAAGGCTGCGGCCCTGGCCAACGCGGAACTCGGCGCGCTCGCCCAGCCCAAGGCCGACGCCATCGTCGCGGCCTGCGACGAACTGCTCACCGGCCGTCTGCGCGAGAACTTCGTCGTCGACATGGTGCAGGGCGGCGCGGGCACCTCCACCAACATGAACGCCAACGAGGTGATCGCCAACCGCGGCCTGGAGCTCATGGGCCACCGCAAGGGCGAATACCGATACCTGCACCCCAACGACGACGTGAACCGCTCGCAGTCCACCAATGACGTCTACCCCACCTCGGTGAAACTGGGCGTCTATCTGTCCCTGCAGGACGCCTCCGCGGCGCTGGGCGAACTGCAGAACGCGCTGCGCGCCAAGGCCGTCGAATTCGCCGACGTGATCAAGATGGGCCGCACCCAGCTGCAGGACGCGGTCCCGATGACCCTGGGCCAGGAATTCGGCGCGTACGCGGTCATGATCGGCGAGGCCATCAACCATCTGCAGCGCATCGGCGGTGACCTGCTGGCGGTGAACATGGGCGCGACCGCCATCGGCACCGGCATCACCAGCCCGCCCGGCTACGCGGACCTGGTCACCGTCAAGCTCGCGGAAATAACTGGATTGCCCATCGTGCAGGCCGAGAACCTGGTCGAGGCCACCCAGGACTCCGGCGATTTCGTGGCGGTGTCGGCCACCCTCAAACGCGCCGCGGTGCAGCTGTCCAAGATCTGCAACGACCTGCGGCTGCTGTCCAGCGGTCCGCGCGCGGGCCTGGGCGAGATCAATCTGCCCGCCATGCAACCGGGTTCGTCGATCATGCCGGGCAAGGTCAACCCGGTCATCCCGGAGGTGGTCAGCCAGGTCTGTTTCCAGCTCATCGGCTACGACATGACCGTCACCATGGCCGCCGAGGCCAGCCAGCTGGAACTCAATATGGCCGAGCCGATCATGGCCCACGACCTCATGATGGGCACCATGATGCTGCGCAATGCCGCGGTCACCCTGACCAGCCGCTGCATCACCGGCATCACCGCCAACCGGGAGCACTGCCGGGATCTGGTGGCGCACAGCATCGGACTGGTGACCGCGCTGGTGCCGACGCTGGGCTACGAGCAGTCGGCGGCCATCGCCAAGGAGGCGCTGGAGTCCGGCGGCAGTGTCTACGACCTGGTGCTCGAGCGCGGAGCCATGACCAAGGCCGAACTCGACGACCTGCTCAGCCCCGAGAAGATGACCGCGCCGCGCTCGCGGCGGCTCTGAGCGCCCCCGATCCGCTGACGAATCAGCGGTCCCGCAGCCACTTTTCGACATAGTCGATGGTGGAGCCGGGATCGCTGATCCAGCCGTTGTGCCCGAGCGGGGCCGGGTTGTGCCAGGTGGTGATGTCGGCCTGCGGCATTTTCGCGAGCAGGTGCCGGGCCGATCCGCGCGGGGTCAGCTCATCGCCGGTCAGGGTGATCGACAGGACCGGCAGTTTCAGCCGCCCGATCCGCTCCTCGTAGTCGATATCGGCTCCGGCGGGTTCGAACCTGCCGGTGCGGGCCAATCGCGCCCAATCGGCGATGAGCGCCTTGGACTGCCGCCCGAAGCCGCCCGCCGTGACCATGTCGCCCGGCCAGAACCCGGCCAGATTGGCCGTCAGCGACAGCGCCGCGCTGCCGACCGCGGCCAGCCCCGAGTACCCGCGGAAATGCGGTGTGCCGGACGCGATGAGGATGAGCCCGCCCAGCCGCCCCCGGATCCGGGACGCGTACATGGCGCCCAGCTGGCCGCCCATGCTGTGGCCGAGCAGGTACGGGGTGCTGTCGGGGAAGCGCAGGCGCACGGCCTCGAACATGGCCGGGAAGTCCACCGCCACCAAGTCCTGATAGCCGTAGCGGGACGGTCCGGTCGCGGGTCCGCCGCCGTTGCCGCGGATCTCCAGCAGCGCCACATCGAAACCCCTGGCCGCCAACGGCATTCCGAACAGCGAGTAGTACTCCCCCGGCACGCCGAGGCCGGGGGCGATCACCACGACCGGCCGCGGCGTGTCGGCGGTGATCGGATGCCGGTGCGAGCCCTTCGCCGGGATCAGCCGCACCGGGATCGTGGTTCCGTCGGGCAGCTGGATCGGCACCGTCTCCATGATCGGCACGCTACCCGTAAAGTTCGCGCCCGTCCGCGAGGCGGACGGGCGCGAAAGAGCGTCGGAAGGTGGGTTTTCGGGTCAGGCGCTGACCGCGCCCATGATGATGCGGCGCAGCACCTGGATGACGTCGTCGAGCGGCTGGCGCGGATCGGAGCCGCTCCAGGCGTCGACCACGTAGTTCACCGCGCCGATGATGGCGAGCACGCGCATTTCGTAGTCGCCGGGCGGGATCTCGCCGTGCAGGGCCGCGTCCTCGGCGGCGCTGGCCAGCAGTGCGCCCCAGGCGCGGCGCAGCTCCAGGCGGAATTTCTCCACCTTGGGGCCCGCGCCGACGACCTCGACGAGCGCGACTCTGGCCTTGCGCGGATCTCGTCCGATGGACTCGATGTAGGCGCGGACCGCCGCGTCGATGATGTCGATGGCGCTGGCGTCGGAGTGCTCGGCGATGGTGGCCGCCACGGCTTCCCGCGACTCGCGATCGATGTGCTCGTAGAGCTCGAGCAACAGCGATTCGCGACCGGTGAACTCCTCGTAGAACTGTCTGGAGGAGAGTCCGGCGTCCTTGCAGATGGCTCCGACGGAACTATTGGCGTATCCATCGCGCGCGAACACCGTGAGCCCGGACTCCAGAAAACGCGCACGACGCTGCCGCTGCCGGTCTTCTACGGGCTGCCCGGCGTACATTCTTCCCGCGTTCGTTTCCTGTGACATTGCGCCAGACAATACCGAAGGGCCCGATCCCCTCGTCATGGATCGGGCCCTTCGTTTGAACCTTCGACTTACCGCGCGTTAGCCGAAAGTTGGCTCAGCAACGTCGGGCCAGGCGACGCACCCGGGACGGTGGGTATAGGCAGGGGAACCGTCCCAAGTTCGGTACGCGGGTCCGGGGGGAGAGACTCGCGGCCCGATGTCGCATTGACCCGAAAGTCACTGATCGTTTGCCGTTCATCACGATACAGAGCAGGCGAACTGGACGGAATACTTTTCGAGGAACTTTTTAGGTTTTATTTGAGCGTCCCTCGCGACGCGCCGCCGGACCAGCACCGGAGCCTGGCGCAGGGGCGGAGTACCCCCTGCCGAAGCCGGATAATCCGGACACGAAAAAGGGCCCGATCCCCACAAGCGCGGGAGGGCCCTTCCGCATCGCTCCGACACCCGTTCAGTTGCCGAAAGATGGCGCTCGCGTGGCTACTTGGCCGAAAGGCTCGCCGAACCGGTAGCCAGCAGCTTGAACAGGGTCTGAGAAAGAACATCCGAAAGGAAGTTCGCCATGGTGGTGCTCCGATCCGAACGATTGCCAGTGTTGTCACTGACTGTTTGCCCTCGCGACGATACCGAGCCGACGCCCCCGGAGGGAAGATGACGGATGAACTTTCTAGAACCAACTCGATACAGCACTGGATTATGCGGGCACCTCCGGTTCCCCGAGGGTGAGCATCAATCGGTTGGCCCACGAGAACGAGGCCGCCGACAACACCAGATCGTGCAGCTCGGCGGCATCGAAACCCAACTGCCGCAAGCGGTTCAGATGGCCGGTGGTAGCCCGGGGCGGATTCGCGGCGAGGGCGTCCACGAAATCGATGACCGCGTCCCACCTTTCGTCGATCCGCACGTCGTTGCCTTCGTCCAGCAACCGCTGAACATCCCCGGGCCGCTTGGACAAAGCAGATGTGAAACGTGAATGAACGGAGGCGCAGTACTCGCACCCGTTGTGCCGGGAGGTAACGGTCGCCGCGAGTTCGCGCTCCGCGCGGGTCAGTCCCCCTCGACCGTAGAAGATCTCTTTGTCGTTGCCACTGCGATGCGCCAGCACCTCCGGGTTGCGCGCAAGTAGCCGGAAGTACGGCCCGATCCCGCGATCGCCCTCCAGCAGGGGTTTCTGCAACTCATCGGCATCGGCCAGCCGGATGGGTTCCACCCACGGCACCCAGTCCAGCTGGTCCTGCGTGAATCCCGTTGGCCTGCGTCCGTTTTCGACGCTGCGCACCTCGCTCGCGCCCCGCTCACCCATGGTCCGCTCCGATCAGTGTGAGACCGGCCAGCAGCCGGACCTGGAAATGCACGAATCCGATGAGCTGCGCCACCGTGACGATGTCGCGCTCGGACAGCCCGGCCGCGCCCAGGGCATCGATATCCGCGCAGGTGATGGCGGCGGGCGCGGTCGTGACCCGCGCGGCGTGCCGCAGGATGGCGGCGAGCACCGGATCCCCCTCGGCCGGAGCCGTTCCCAGCCCGGCGTAATGCGCGGCCAGCTCGGGCGCGCCCGCCAGCTCCGCCACCGCCACGGCCGCCGCGATCAGCCGGTCCCGCCCGACGGTCGCGGCCGCCGGACCGTTCAGCAACGCCTCGTAAACCCCCTGCGTATGCGCGATCACCGCCGGGCGCGTCGCCCGCAGCGCCCGAACCGCGTCCGCGCGTGGGCCGAGTACGGCATCGATGACATCGGCGGACCGGTCCGCCTCCGGTTCGGCCGGGGCGAGTGGCGCCGCCTCGACGGCGGCGGTCGCTTCGGTCACGAGGAAGTCCTTTCGTCGGGTCGCCAACCCAGTTGCGGGGCAACCTTGGTGGCGATGAGTTCGATGGAGCGCAGGGTGGCGGCATGGCCCGGGTCGACCGGGTGGACCTGCACGATGAAGTCGGTGGCGTGCCGCAGCGCCACGTCGGCGGCGAGCTGCTCCACCACCTCGTCGGGCGTGCCGACGTAGATGTCGCGCAGCACCTCGGCGACCGAATCGGCCACCTCCGGCCCGCCGTTGCGACCCAGCTGATCCAGGAACCGGGCCGCGCCGCGCTCGGCCAGGGCCCGGGCCTCGGCGTGGTCGTCGGCCACGAAAACGCCCCGGGACGCGCCGATTCGCGGTTTCGCACCCGGCGGCAGCGCGTCGAGATAGGCGTCGACCAGCGGCTGCTGGATCTCCCACAGGGTGGCCGCGGGCGCGGCCGGATCCCGCGGCTGCGCCTTCGACAGCAGCAGTCCGTCACCCGCGCGGCCGGCGCGCGCCGCGCCGGCGGCCGAGAAGGTGGCCTGCCACAGCCGGTCCCGCAGTCCGGGCGCGGGCGGATTGAGCCCCCGATCCCCGATCAACGGCGTTCCCGCCAGGGCGGCGGTGACCTTGGCGAGTTTGTCCGCGTACAGCCGCTGCCGGTCGAGATCGGCCGCCTCGAACAGTTCGAAGGCGTGCCGGGAGCCGCCCGCGCCGAAGCCGAGTTCCAGCCGCCCGCCCGACAGCTCGTCCAGCACGGCCGCGTCCTCGGCGACCCGGATCGGGTCCTCCAGCGCCAGCGTCACGATGGCGGTCCCGACCCGGATCCGCGGGAACCGGGCGGCCGCGTGCGCCAGGAACACGAACGGCGACGGCAGCCCGCCCTCCGCCGGATCCAGGTGGTGCTGCGCCACCCAGGCGGTGTCGTAGCCGAGCCGTTCGGCCAGTTCGATCTGGTCCAGGGCCTGCCGGTACACGCCGGCCGCGTCCTCGGCCGGGTCGGTGCGGACCAGGCGGGTGAAGAAGCCCAGGCGTCGTGCGGTCATGTCGTCACCTTTCCCAGGTAGGCATCGCGAACGGCCGGATCGCCGACCAGGTCCGCGGCCGGGCCGTGCAGGACGATCCGCCCCGTGCGCAGCACATTGGCGGTATGCGCGATGCTCAGGGCCAGCTCCGCCTGCTGTTCCACGATCAGGATGGCCAGGCCCAGTTCCCGATTGAGCCGGGCGATCTCCGACAGCACCCGATCCACGAACAACGGCGACAGTCCCATTGTCGGCTCGTCCATGCAGATCAGCCGGGGTTTGCTCATGAGCGCGCGGGCGAAGGCCAGCATCTGTTGCTCGCCGCCGGACAGGGTCCCCGCCCGCTGCGGCCGGCGCTCGGCCAGCCGCGGGAAATGCTCGAACAGCTCGGCGGCCCGCGCGGCCAGCACCGCGCGACGCTCCTTGCGGATGTAGCCGCCGACGAAGAGGTTCTCCTCGACGGTCATGGCGGGGAACACGCGTCGCGCCTCCGGCACCGAGGCCAGCCCGGCCCGGATCCGGGTGGCTGCGGGGGTGCCGCTCACGTCGACGCCGTCGATCCGGACCGCACCGGAACTCGGATGCAACAGTCCGAGAGCGGTTTTCATGGTGGTCGACTTGCCGGAGGCATTACCGCCGAGCAGGGACACGATCTCGCCGGGGCGGACCGTCAGCGACACCTCGTCGAGGGCCCGGGACGCCCCGTAATGCACCACCACGCGATCGAATTCCAGGATCGGCGTGGCGTTCTCGTCGAACTCAGACATCGACGGCCACCTTTCCCCCGGCCCGGCTGCGGCCCAGGTACGCCTCGATGACACGGGGATCGGAGAGCACCTCGTCGGGCGTGCCCGACGCGATGATCCGGCCCTCGTCCAGCACCAGCACCCGGTCGGAGAGCTCGTGGACCAGGTCCATCTTGTGTTCGACCAACAGCACGGTCTGGCCCTGCGCCTTCAATTCGGCCAGCTGCCGGCCGATTTCCGCGGTCTCGGTCTGGTTCATGCCCGCGGCCGGTTCGTCCAGCAACAGCAGATCCGGCTCGGACGCCAGCGCCCGAGCGATCTCGGTGCGGCGGCGATTGGCGTAGGACAGGGTGTAGGCGGGATGGTCGGCGCGCGGGACCAGCCGTTCCTCGAAACGTGCCAGCTGGGCGTCGATGCGGGCCGCCGACGCGCGTCGTTCGGCGCGCGCCGCCGGAGTCGGCACCAGGGCCACCCCCAGCTCGGCCAGCAGTGAAATCCACTCGAGCACCGGAATACCGGCCAGCGCGCGCAGCGGGCGGGTGGCGCGCAAGGTCGGCTGGAGACCGACGTCGACATTCTCGCGGACCGTCATATTGCCGAACACCCGGCCGTTCTGGAAGGTGCGCGCGATGCCCGCCGCGGCTGCCGCCTCCGGGCGACCCGGACGAATCCGCCTGCCACGCACCAGAACTTCCCCGGCATCCGGTCTCAGCACGCCCGAGATCAGGTTGACCGTCGTCGACTTGCCGGACCCGTTGGGCCCGATGATCGAGACGAATTCGCCGGGCGCGATCGAGAATTCGACCCCGTTCACGGCCTGCACGCCACCGAAGGCCCGCCGCAGGCCGGTGACGGTGAGCACCGCCTCGGCCGAGTCAGGCACCGACCGGGCTGGGCTTGTTGCCAGAGCTCTGTTCGTTTCCGACGACACGATCCCTCCTCACCAGAATTCCCTGCGGCCGGAACCGCACCACCAGCAGCAACACCAAGCCGTACAACACGATTCGCCACGACGGCGCGAGCCGCAGCACCTCCGGCACCCCGATCAGCACCGCCGCGCCCAGCACCGCGCCGTACGGCGACGCCGTGCCGCCCAGCACCAGGATGGTCACCACCAGCAGCGACATCGGCAGGTTGAACACGGTCGGATCGATGTAGGAGTACTGGTGCGCGAGCAGCGCACCGCCGATGCCGGAGAAGAACGCCGCCACCGCGAAGGCCAGCGCCTTGTAATCGCGCACCGGCACACCCGCCGAGCGCGCCGCCACCTCGTCGGCCCCGATGGCCCGGATGGCCGTGCCGAGGCGGGACCGCTGCACGCCGACGATGACCGCCACCACGACGGCCAGCACTGCCAGCTCCAGCCGGAAAATCTGGGTGTGCGTGGTGAATTCGTAGCCGAACAGGCTGGGCGCGGGGATCCCGAAGATGCCGTAACTGCCGCGGGTCACCGGCTCCCAATTGCGAATGATCGCCACCGTCACGATGCCGATGCCCAGCGTCGCGATGGCCACATAGTGACCGCCCAGCCGCCACAGCGGCGCGGCCAGCACCGAGGACGCCACCGCGGCGACGATCCCCGCGGCCACGATGGCCGGCAGGAAGGCCCAGCCGTGCGACACCGTCAGCACCGCCGAGGTGTACGCGCCGATGGCGATCGGCCCCGCCTGCCCGATGGCCAGCTGCCCGGCCGACCCGGCCACCAGCGTCATCGAGACCGCGATGATGGCGTAGGCCAGGATCTGGGTGCCCACCGAGATGCCGTAGTCGTCCGCGACGAGCGGAATCGCCACGCCCGCAACGGCGAACGCGATCAGCGCATGCCACCAGCGCACCCGCGGTTCCCGGCCGGAGCCGAGGAACGTGCCGGTCATCGGCTCGGATTCGATGGCGGGCGGGCGGGCCAGCAGGCCGCCCGGCCGCAGCACCAGGAAGATCACCAGCAGGCCGAAGGTGATCAGATCCCGATAGCCGTCACCGAACCAGTAGATGCCGAACGCCTCCACCAGGCCGAGCACGAAACCGCCGACGACCGCGCCTGGAATCGAGCCCAGCCCACCGATGGTGGCGGCCACGAACCCGGTCATGCCGACGATGCCGCCGCTGGTCGGTGAGATGTTCGAGTTGTAGAGGCCGACGAAGATGCCCGCCAGGCCACCCAGCCCGGAGGCGATGGCGAAGGCCAGCGACTGCACCCGGCCGACCCCGATGCCCATCTGCGCGGCGGCGTCCGGATCCTGCGCGGTGGCGCGAATGGCCAGGCCGTGGCGGCTGAACCGTAGGAACCCCCACAGCCCCGCCATCACGATGAGAGTGCTGGCGAACATGACCACGTCCGAGGTGCCGAACCGCACCCCGCCCACCTGAAAATTATTGGTGGACAGCACCTGCGGGAACGGCCGGGTGTCCGGACCGAACACCAGGGCGACCACGTTCTCGATGATCAGCCCCACCGCCACCGTCGCCAGCAGCGCGGCGATGGCCGGGGCGCGGCGCAGCGGCCGCACCGCCAGCACATCGATGGCGACGCCGACCAGCGCCGTCACCGCCACCACCACGACCAGCGCCGCCCACCACGGCACCCCGTGCTGGGCGATCAGCCACCAGCCCAGCACCGAACCGAACGCGAAGATCGCGCCGTGCGCGAAGTTGATGACATTGCTGACCCCGAAGATCAGGGTGATGCCCACGGCGATGAGGGCGTACGCATTGCCGTGGACCAAGCCCGCGATGAGCGTGTCGAACATCTACTTCTTGCTTCCGACCGGCACGAATTTGCCGTTCTGCAGCACCAGTTCGATCGGCTTCACACCGCTCGGGCGGCGGGTCTGCTGATCGAAGGCGAAGGTGCCCAGACCGATGCCGTCGAAGTCCTTGACCTCACGCAGGCCCTTCAGCACGCCCTCGCGGGTCGCCCCGCCGGCCTTGGCGGCCTTCACCAGCACGTTGAGGGCGTCGTAGGCGTAGACATTGAAGTCGCCCGGGTCGGTGTTGAACTTGGCCTTGAACTTGGTGACGAAGCTCTGGATCTTCGGGCTCGGATCCGACGGGGTGAACACGCCGTTCACGATGTCGCCCTCGGCCGCGCTGCCCGCCAGATCGATGAACTGCGGCGTGTTCTGGCCACCGAAGAACTGTCCGGTGAACCCGACGTCACGCAGCTGCTTGACCACCAGTGCGCCGTCCGGCCCGTAACCCAGGTGTACGAAGGCGTCCGGGTTGGCGTCGCGGCCCTTGATCAGCACCGGCCGGAAGTCCTGCGAGTCCGGCAGAATCGGCGAGGAATAGGCGATCTCGATGCCCTTCTCCTTGGCGAACTGCTCGAAGAACTTGAAAGCCTGCTTACCCCAGTCGGTTTCGAGATACACCACCGATACCTTCTTGGCCTTGGACTTCACCCATTCGGCATTGCGCTCCTGGAACACGTCCAAGGTGATCGACGGGCTCCACGAATAGTCGCCGCCCTTGGTGAAATCCACCGAGGAGTTGGTGAATCCGTACTGCACCAGTTTGCCGCGGTTGTACACCGGCGAGGCGGCGATGGAGGCGGGCGAGGAGAAGTCGCCCAGCTCGGCGATGATCGACTGGTCGCCGACGAACTTGGTTGCGATCGGCACCGTCTGTTTCGGATCCGACTGCGAATCCTCCCACTTCAGCGCGACCTTCTTGCCGTCGATCCCGCCCGCGGCGTTGATCTCGTCCAGCGCCAGGTCGAACCCCTGCTGCCAGAGCCGGCCGTACTCGGCCGAGCCGCCCGTCTTCGGGCCGGACACTCCGAAATACACTGTGTCCGAACCACTTCCGGGCGCGTCGCGGCCGCCGCAGGCCGTCGCCGATCCCACGACCAGAGCCGCCGCACCGACACCCACCGCGACCCGGAGAACACGCGACCGGGACCAGATCCTGCTCATTGCTACCTCTACATTCGCGCACCGGCACGCGGCCGGGCATGGGGACACGACCGCGACGCGAAGGGCGCGGTCTGGCGCTTGCGATGCCCGGCGGACATCACCTGGTCGTCACCCGGGGCACCCCACCGCCCACGCGAGGGTTGCCGATCAGCGAGCCGGGGCTCGAAAAACGCTGATACTCGTGACCGTGTCCAGAAAGGTAGCCGTGACAACCGGCGGCCGACACCGTTCGAATCACCCTGATGCCAAACGCCACCCGGCCCCACCGCCGGGAATTCCCCTGTAGCCCCCGCGAATTACCCCGGCGGCCGCATCGCCCCGCTGATGCGGCCACCAACCCCTACGTCAGATGCGCGGTCAGCCAGGCCGGGAACTCGGTCAGGTCCCGCAGCACCACGTCCGCGCCGGCCGCCGACAACTCCTCGGCCGCATACGGTCCGGTGGTCACCGCCACCGAGGTCGCGTCCGCCACCTTGGCCGCGCGCACATCACCGAGATGGTCGCCCACATAGATCGAGGCGCCGCGCTGGAGCAGCACCTCCCCCTTCTCCTCCGCCCACGCGCCGCCGACCAGTTCGTCGACCGCCAGCCCCAGATGGTCCAGATGCAGCTGCGCGTGCGGGCCGTTCTTGGCGGTGATCACCAGCACCCGGCCCCCGGCCTCGTGCACCGCCGCCAGCGCGTCCACCACGCCCGGCAGATGGTCCGACGCGTGCACCGCCAGCTCCGGATACATCTCCCGGTACATGGCCACCACGCCCGGCACCTCGTGCTCCGGGAACCATTGCGCCGCCTCGTGCGCCAGCGGCGGACCCAGCCGCGACACCACCAGCTCCGAATCGATAACCACCCCGGTCCTGGCGGCTACCGCGTCCCACACCGCGGCGATCCCCGGCCGCGAATCGATCAGCGTCATATCCAGGTCGAACCCGACCACCAGACCACCGGCGGAACCGCTCGAATCATCAACAGCCACGCTCCGACCCTACGGCCCGCCCGTCCCCGCCCCGCGCCTCGACCGCCACGATGTGACCCCGGCAACCGCCCACCGCGGCGGGCGGCACCGCGAAAATCAGCGGCGCGGCCACCGATCCGCGACCTAGGCTCGACCCCATGCCGAGCGATGAGGGAACGCTGTTCTGCGGGAGCGAGCTGGCCGCCCGCGTCGAGCGGGTGGAGACCGAGCTGATCGCCAAGGGCAGCGCGGCCGCCGCGGCCCGGCTCGAACCGGACACCGGCTTCGTGATCCCCCTCGCGGGCGGGGTCGCGTCCTTCGCCGAGGACGGGTCACCGCTGAACAAGATCGCCGGACTCGGCTTCGCGGGGATTCCCGACGAGGCCGAACTCGACGAGATCGAGCGGCTGTTCGCGGCCCGCGAGACGCCCGTGCAGGCCGAGGTCTCCCAACTCGGCGACCCCGGCATCGGAGAACTGCTCACCGGCCGCGGGTACCGGCTGGTGTCGTTCGAGAACGTGCTCGGCCGCGAACTGGGCGCGCCCCGGACGGCGGACGTCGCGCCGGGCGTCGAGGTGATGCCCAGCGGCGAAGACGAATTCGACATCTGGCTCACCGTGGTCGCGGACGGCTTCGCCCACCCCGACACCCAGGGCGTCGCCTCGCACGAGGAATTCCCCGCCGAGATCATCGCCAACGCCATGCGCGACCTGACCGGCGCGGCGGGTGTCCAGAGGTATCTCGCCCGGCGTGACGGCCGCGTGGCGGGCGGCGCCAGCCTGCGTATGTCCGACGGCATCGCCCAACTCACCGGCGCGGCAACCCATCCCGCGCATCGGCGGCACGGCGTGCAATCGTCGCTGCTGTCGGCCCGCCTCGCCGAGGCAGCCGCCGCCGGCTGCGACATGGCGGTGGTCACCACCCAGCCCGGCTCCAAATCTCAGCAGAACGTCCAGCGCCAAGGCTTCGCGCTGCTCTACACCCGGGCCATCCTGGTCAAGGGCTGACCGCCCGAGTACAGCCGTATCGCTGGCTCGCGCGGATGGCTTCCGCGCGCGGCGAAGGATCGCCGAACTCGTGCTCGAGGTCCTCCAGCACCGCGTCAGCACTCCGCGGTTCTTTGCCCCGCTACCGAGATCTGCCGTGGTGGGCGCCATCCGAGAGCGGCGGCGTCAGTTCGGGAGCCGGTGCGCGGCAATCGGTTTCAGCTGCTCGCGCAGTAGGTCGCCGTTTATGCCGAAGAGCTGCTCGTCGGTGTCGACGGCGATCCGCACGCCCCGGCTCGCCAATTCCCGGCCTTCCGCCGTGAGTTCGATGCGCAGCGCGCGAGCGTCGGCCGGGTCGGCGCACCGCGCCAGCAGGCCACGCTCCTCCAGGCCGCGAATCACCTTGGACGCCATCATCCGATCCGCGCCCGACATGTCGGCCACCTGCTGCTGGGTCGGCAGCTCCCCCGCCCGGCCCAACCACCCGGCCGAGGCCAGCAGATTGAACTGGGTCGGCGTGAGTCCGAGCGGACGCAGATTGCGTTCCAGCGTCGCCCGCCACTCCAGGGCGGCGTGGTGCAGCCAGAAGCCCGGACTCATGAGCGGTCCCCGTGGTTCAGCCACGCCGTCGTGCCTCCTGTTCCAATGCGACGAAGGTCAGCGGCATGTCCGCGCGCATGCCCTTCTCCCAGACGAGCTTGAACAGCGGGCCCATCGGCCCGTGCACCTCGACGTGCTCGGCCACCCGCACGCGGCCGTCGCCGAGCGGGACGTAGGTGCGGTGACCGCGCAGCTTCCCGAACGGGATGCCCGCCTCACTGGTCCACGAATGTCCCGGCTCCACGGCCACGATAGTGAACGGCCCGGCCGGCGCGCCCTTCGGCTTCACCCACCCTGTGGTCCCGGCCGCGAACTCACCGTCGATCCGGGACTTCTCCTCGTGCGGGTCCCATTCCGACCAGCGGTCGACATCGGTGGCGACCGCCCAGATGCGGTCCAGGTCGCCGGTGATCACGGCCTCTTCGGTGAACGAGTACATCATCGTCGTCTCCAATCGGGAAAATATGTTGTTGCGACAACAGTAAACGTAGTCGCGACAACAATCAAGCCCTTCCGTCGACCTCCGATCGATGGAAGGGCCCGATGACGGCGACACCATGTGCCGCCGCCACCGGGCGTCCGACCGCTACGGAACCGGCGCGTAACCCAGCGGGCGCGTCGTGAACGTGCCCCGGCCCTGCGTCCGGCTCCGCAAACGCGTTGCGTAGCCGAATAATTCGGCCAGCGGGACAGTGGCCGTCACGACCACCGTGCCGATGCGGGTCACCGACCCCGTCACCCGGCCCCGCCGGGCGGCGAGATCACCGAGCACCGCGCCGACATAGTCCTCCGGCACCGTGGCGATGAGCTCCACCAGCGGCTCCAGCACCGCCATGACACTGGCGCGCAAGGCTTCCCGCAGGCCCAGGCGGCCCGCGGTGCGGAAGGCCAGCTCCGACGAGTCCTTGGTGTGCGTCGCGCCGTCGGCGAGCGTGACCCGCAGACCCGTGACCGGATGACCCGCCAGCGGGCCCTCCGCCAGGGCATCCCGGCACCCGGCCTCGACCGCGCGCACGAACTCCGCCGGCACCCGGCCGCCCACCACCGTGGACTCGAACTCGAAACCCGTGGCCCCGGGCTCGGATTCGCGCAGCGGCCGCACGTCGAACACGATGTGCGCCCACTGCCCCGAACCGCCGTCCTGCTTGGCGTGCCGGTAGGTGAAGCCCCGCACGCCGCGCACCACGGTCTCGCGATACGCCACCTGCGGCCGGCCGACCGTCACGCTCAGCCCCCGGTCGCGGCGCAACTTCTCCACCACGACCTCCAGGTGCAGTTCACCCAACCCGGCCAGCAGCGTCTGCCCCGACTCCGGATCGGTCCGCACCGTCAGCGACGGGTCCTCCTCGGCCAGCCGGGCCAGCGCCACCGCCAGCTTCTCGGTCTCGGCGCTGGTCCGCGCCTCCACCGCCACCGACACCACCGGCTCGGTCGGAGCCGGCGGCTCCAGCAGCACCGGGGCATCCGGAGTGCACAGGGTCGCGCCCACCCGCACGGCCTTCGGGCCGACCAGCGCGACGATGTCGCCCGCGGGCGCGGACTCCACCTCGGCGTGCCGGTCCGCCTGCACCCGCAGGATGCGCGAAACCCGCTCGCGCCGACCACTGCCCGCGTCCAGCACGGTGTCGCCCTTGCGGAGGACACCCGAGTAGACGCGGACGAACGTCAGCCGACCCGTCGGCGTGGCATGCACCTTGAACGCCAAGGCCGCCAGCGGTTCCGCCGGATCCGCGGCCCGCACGCCCGCACCGTCACCCACCGCCGGCCGGTCCAGCGGCGACGGCAGGTAGGCGGCCACCGCGTCGAGCAGCGGCTCGATACCGATATCGCGGTACGCCGCACCGCACAGCACCGGGACCACCTCACCGGAGAGCGTCAGCTCCCGCAGCGCGGCGGCCAAGATATCCGCCGACAGCGCGGAGCGCTCGACGAACTCCTCGAGCGCCGCCGAACTCCGCTCCGCCACAGCCTCTTCCAGCGCCTTGCGAGCCTGCGCCACCGCATCCGCCATGTGGTCCGGGATCGCGGTCTCCGCGAATCCGTCCTCCCACCTGAGCGCACGCAGCCCGACCAGGTCCACCACACCGGTGAACACCTCACCGGAGTACACCGGCAACTGCACGAGCAACGGAGCCGGATGCAGCCGTTCCCGGATCGAGGCCACGGCGGCCGTCAGGTCCGCCCCGGCCCGATCCATCTTGTTGACGAACGCGATCCGAGGCACCCCGTACCGGTCAGCCCGCCGCCACACCGACTCACTCTGCGGCTCGACTCCCGCGACGGCATCGAACACCGCGACAGCGCCGTCCAACACCCGCAACGACCGCTCGACCTCATCGGAGAAGTCCACGTGCCCCGGAGTATCGATGACAGTGAACCGATGCCCGGCCCACGCACAGCTCACGGCCGCCGCGAAGATGGTGATGCCCCGATCCCGCTCCTGCGGATCGAAATCGGTGACGGTGGTCCCGTCGTGCACCTCGCCGCGCTTGTGGATGCTCCCGGTGAGGAACAGCATTCGCTCGGTCACCGTGGTCTTCCCGGCATCCACATGCGCGAGAATCCCCAGATTGCGAACAACGGACAGGTCGGGTCGAGAAACATTGGTACGCACGGTCTTCAGTCCTTCGTGCTGATCGGGAAAAGAACAGCGCGATTCCCCCGGACGGAGACACCGCTCCCGGGCTACTCGATACGGCCGCGCAGCCGACACCGAGTCGGCAAAGAAATCATGCTGCGACCGTATCCACCCGACAACCCTTGTGTCGCCTCAATTTTCACTTCGGTCCTCACAGCGACAGCTGCCCGAAGTGGATCACCGCCAGATTCGCGATCACCACCAGCGGGAAGACCACCGCGACCTTCCGATACCCCAACTGCCAGAGCCCCGCGGCCGCGCCACCGAAGACGAGCACCTTGGTCGCCACCGCGGCCACCGGTACCGAGAAGCTCGCCTCCGGCGCCGCGAACAGCCCCCACAGCACCATGGCCGCGACAGCCGTGCCGGCCCCCCGAAGAATCTTCGCGATGCGGCCGCGGCCGGTACGCACGCCCCAATAGGCCAGTGCGCCAACAGCAACCAGCTCGAAGACGAAGGCGAGAGTGAAGTTGAGGGTGGACCAGACAGTGGCGATCATAGCGACTCCGAGATCAGTGCTCTTTGTTTTGAGCAATGATCATCTATACGGCGATCCAAGTCAAGAGCACCGCTCTCGTTGGTGTCCAGGGGGCGAAATGCCGAGGCCCCCGGCGGTAAACCGGGGGCCTCGGGCGGCAAGGAAAGCGGAAGAGCTGAATTCGATTAGAAGGAAGCTCCCCCATGGCCTCGCCGGACATCACGGTAGCAGTCAAGCCGGGATCAGGTCACTCAGATTTTCCGGCGTGAACACCCGCGACCCCTCCGGCAAGCCCTCCGGGCGCGTCAGGCCGATGAACATGACCGGCTCATCGAAAGACCGCCCGTCCCACAGGGTTACCTCCTCGACCATGAGGCGGGCGAGGTAGGCGAGGGTCAGGTAGCGGCGATCGATCACAGCGCGCGCGAGCGCCGACGCCGAAACCTGGTTGTTCTCCACGGCATTGAAACCCGGCGCACCTCGTAGATTCAGGTGCAGCCACTTCACCCGCCACTCGCCGGACTGCGCACGGAAGAAGACCAGCGGCAACGCGACGCGCCCCGCACCGCGCAGGTCCGACTTCATGCGCACGGTGCGCGGCTCGTAGGGCAGGCCCCGCTGGTCACCATCCCGGAGCATGAAGCCGAAGAAGGACTCGGCCACCTCGTCGAAGCCCTCGCCGGAGTAGACATTCACCTGCGGCGCGATCGCGTGCGCCACCACCTTGTCCAGATCCAGCTCGATGAACTCCGACGCGCCCTCGGGGGCCGCGGTGATATCGCCGGAGTGCACACCACCCACGTCGGTCAGGTTGGTGTAGGACAGCCGGCCATCCAGCTCGTAATCCTGATCGAGCAGTAGCGCGGAAAGATCGAAGTCCGTGGACGCGGACCGTTCTCGCCAGTAGACGAAGAACCGGAGTCGCTCGCCGTACACCGGCGACACCGAACCGCGCGGCAGCACACCCAGGCCACCGCTGATCGCCTTACCGCTCAGGGGGAGAGCGATATCGACGGCGTCGGGATCGATCACCAGCCGGGACGGTGCGGGCAGGCGGCGCTTCAGTTCTCCGTCCAGTAATACGCGCAAGCGGTCGAGGACCTTCGCGTCGATCGGGTCCCGGCCATCCGGCTGTACCCGGCCACGGCCCAGACGGTTCGCGAACACCCGCTGCGCGACACCGTCGCGGTTGTCCACATGCTCACGGACGGACAGGATCACGCGGGCCGACACCATGCCGATCGTCGATTCGACCACCGTCAGCACCGCTTCCTGCTCGGCATCCGTTGTGGCCGTCCGCAACAGGCGATCGAGCGAGCGGAACAACAACCCGGGCGCGGCCCGCAACAGCTGTGCGGCGCCCACGACATCATCGACCGCCAACAACGCCTCGAACCGCGACATGAACGACCGGGCGCGCCGCTCACCCCGCGCGACCTCGAAAACCATTGCGGCATGCTCCCACCGCGGGAACTCGTGCGGATGCAGGCGCTCACCCAGTCGCTTCCACGCCTCCCGGTGCGCGGCCACATCGCCCAGCTTGGCCGGCTGATCCGCGATCACCGCATCCAATGCCACCAGCAGACCACGGCGCGAACGCCGCGACAGCGAACGGAACCGCGTAGGAGTCGACAGCGACACATCGCCCTCCGACAGCAGGCACGCCAGGCGCAGCACATCGGTGACCGTGTCGGCCAACAGCTTCTCACCCTCCGCGAGCCGGACCTCGTTGATGATCGCCCGGTGCTCACGCACCGGAATCGACTCCGGTTGCGGGCCGGACGCACAGTGAAGCGCCAACTCCCGAAGAATCGCCAGATCCTCCTCGCCGAGCGGCGTGGCCCGTCCGGCCAGAGACAGGTAGAGCGCGGACACCTCGTCCTCGAGCGACCGCCCGAGGTGCAGCACGGTCACCCGATCCCGCACGGACTCGATCAACTCATCATGAGCCGCAACCATTTCGGCATAGCCGTACTGATACCTCCCGTATTCGGGAAGAGCGAGCAGGTTCAACACGCCCTGCGCCAAACCCTCGGACACCGCGACGGCCGCCGAATCATCGCCGAGCGCGGCCAGCAGGCGGTCGGTCCAGAACTCCACGGAGTCAGGCACATTCGCCGGAAAGTCCTTGAAATACACATTGTGCTCGACATGCGCGCCGACCATCCGGCGCACGATCGGCAACACTCGCACCGCCACATCGATCACCGCCCCCGCGGCCGATCCCGACAGTCTCGCGACGAGTTCCCCGGAGAGCTTGAACCCCACGGACATCAATATCGCATCGAACTGCCGCGTGGCGACCACGCCGTCCCCGCCAGGCCCCTCGATACCGGGCAGTCGCAATGTACGGCTGACGACGAGCTCTTCAAGATCCCAACTCACCCGAGGATCTTCCCAAAAAACGCCGAAGACCCCCAGCTAATAAGCTGGGGGTCTTCGCGAATGATGTTCCGGCGGTGTCCTACTCTCCCACACCCTGTCGAGTGCAGTACCATCGGCGCAGGTGGCCTTAGCTTCCGGGTTCGGAATGGGACCGGGCGTTTCCCCACCGCTATAGCCGCCGTAACTCTATGAAACTGTCACATTCCATGTGCCAGAGAAGATTTTCGAGAGGCAACCCCTCGAACACCCAAACAAGTGGGGGTCCTAGGGGGAAACCCCCCTAGAAAATCCTTCTCCAACACACGGTCGTGTGTTGTTTCAGATACTGCACAGTGGACGCGTAGCTTCTTTGTTGGTAAGTCCTCGGCCTATTAGTACCAGTCACCTCCATGCGTTACCGCACTTCCAGTTCTGGCCTATCAACCCAATGGTCTGTTGGGGGCCTTACCCCCTCGAGGGGGTGAGAAACCTCATCTTGGAACAGGCTTCCCGCTTAGATGCTTTCAGCGGTTATCCCTTCCGAACGTGGCCAACCAGCCGTGCTCCTGGCGGAACAACTGGCACACCAGAGGTTCGTCCGTCCCGGTCCTCTCGTACTAGGGACAGCCTTCCTCAAGTTTCTAACGCGCGCGGCGGATAGAGACCGAACTGTCTCACGACGTTCTAAACCCAGCTCGCGTGCCGCTTTAATGGGCGAACAGCCCAACCCTTGGGACCTACTCCAGCCCCAGGATGCGACGAGCCGACATCGAGGTGCCAAACCATCCCGTCGATATGGACTCTTGGGGAAGATCAGCCTGTTATCCCCGGGGTACCTTTTATCCGTTGAGCGACACCGCTTCCACTTGCCGGTGCCGGATCACTAGTCCCGACTTTCGTCCCTGCTCGACCTGTCGGTCTCACAGTCAAGCTCCCTTGTGCACTTGCACTCAACACCTGATTGCCAACCAGGCTGAGGGAACCTTTGGGCGCCTCCGTTACATTTTGGGAGGCAACCGCCCCAGTTAAACTACCCACCAGGCACTGTCCCTGAACCCGATCAGGGTCCGAGGTTAGAGGTCCAATACGATCAGAGTGGTATTTCAACGATGACTCCACGAACACTGGCGTGCCCGCTTCACAGTCTCCCACCTATCCTACACAAACCGTACCGAACACCAATACCAAGCTATAGTGAAGGTCCCGGGGTCTTTTCGTCCTGCCGCGCGTAACGAGCATCTTTACTCGTACTGCAATTTCGCCGAGTCTGTGGTTGAGACAGCTGAGAAGTCGTTACGCCATTCGTGCAGGTCGGAACTTACCCGACAAGGAATTTCGCTACCTTAGGATGGTTATAGTTACCACCGCCGTTTACCGGGGCTTAAATTCTCAGCTTCGCTCCGAAGAGCTAACCGGTCCTCTTAACCTTCCGGCACCGGGCAGGCGTCAGTCCGTATACATCGTCTTACGACTTCGCACGGACCTGTGTTTTTAGTAAACAGTCGCTTCTCACTGGTCTCTGCGACCCAACCCAGCTCCCACCGCAAGGGTGTTCACCAGACCGGGCCCTCCTTCTCCCGAAGTTACGGAGGTATTTTGCCGAGTTCCTTAACCACAGTTATCTCGATCGCCTTAGTATTCTCTACCTGACCACCTGTGTCGGTTTGGGGTACGGGCCGTGTACCAACTCACTAGAGGCTTTTCTCGGCAGCATAGGATCACTGAATTCGCCTCAATCGGCTACGCATCACCTCTCAGGCTATATGTCTGGCGGATTTGCCTACCAGACGCCCTACAGGCTTACACCAGGTATTCCATCACCTGGCCCAGCTACCTTCCTGCGTCACCCCATCGCTTACCTACTACAGCCAGGGTCATGCGCAGCCGCGTTCCCTCTCGCCCGAAGGCTCGATAAGACCGCATTTGGGCACTTAGCACAACTGATTCGATATTTGGCGCGGATACACGGGTACGGGAATATCAACCCGTTGTCCATCGACTACGCCTGTCGGCCTCGCCTTAGGTCCCGACTCACCCTGGGCGGATTAACCTGGCCCAGGAACCCTTGGTCATTCGGCGGACGAGTTTCTCACTCGTCTTTCGCTACTCATGCCTGCATTCTCACTCGCATGGCCTCCACGGCTGGATCACTCCGCCGCTTCCCTGGCCATACGACGCTCCCCTACCCACCCAGACTCCTGGCTCGAAAGCGGGATAATGTCTGAGTGCCGCGGCTTCGGCGGTGTACTTGAGCCCCGCTACATTGTCGGCGCAGAATCACTTGACCAGTGAGCTATTACGCACTCTTTCAAGGGTGGCTGCTTCTAAGCCAACCTCCTGGTTGTCTTCGCGACTCCACATCCTTTTCCACTTAGTACACGCTTAGGGGCCTTAGCCGGCGATCTGGGCTGTTTCCCTCTCGACTATGAAGCTTATCCCCCACAGTCTCACTGCCGCGCTCTCACTCACCGGCATTCGGAGTTTGGCTGACTTCGGTAAGCTTGTGGGCCCCCTAGGCCATCCAGTAGCTCTACCTCCGGTGAGAAACACGCGACGCTGCACCTAAATGCATTTCGGGGAGAACCAGCTATCACGGAGTTTGATTGGCCTTTCACCCCTACCCACAGCTCATCCCCTCAGTTTTCAACCTAAGTGGGTTCGGGCCTCCACGACGTCTTACCGTCGCTTCACCCTGGCCATGGGTAGATCACTCCGCTTCGGGTCCATAGTGTGCGACTCAGGGCGCCCTATTCGGACTCGCTTTCGCTACGGCTCCCCCACACGGGTTAACCTTGCCACACACCGATGACTCGCAGGCTCATTCTTCAAAAGGCACGCCATCACCTATTACAGCTCTGACGGATTGTAAGCGCACGGTTTCAGGTACTATTTCACTCCCCTCCCGGGGTACTTTTCACCTTTCCCTCACGGTACTAGTCCGCTATCGGTCACCAGGTAGTATTCAGGCTTATCGGGTGGTCCCGACAGATTCACAGCAGATTTCACGGGCCCGCTGCTACTCGGGTGCCTACTACAACAGAGAACACGTTTTCGTCTACCGGACTCTCACCGTCTACGGTTGGCCATCCCAGACCAATTCGACTAACGCGATCTTTTCTGACTGTTGCTTGTCTCGGCAGAGACAAGAAAGTAGGTCCCACAACCCCGGCTATGCAACGACTGCCGTCTATCACACACAACCGGTTTAGCCTCTTCCGCTTTCGCTCGCCACTACTCACGGAATCACTGTTGTTTTCTCTTCCTGTGGGTACTGAGATGTTTCACTTCCCCACGTTCCCTCCACACGCCCTATATATTCAGGCGCGGGTAACACGACATCACTCGTGCTGGGTTTCCCCATTCGGAAATCCTCGGATCTCAGCTCGTTTGACAGCTCCCCGAGGCTTATCGCAGCCTACTACGTCCTTCATCGGCTCCTGGTGCCAAGGCATCCACCGTACGCTCTTACACACTTACTAACAAAGATGCTCGCGTCCACTGTGCAGTTCTCAAACAACACACAAGATTGATTCTGTATCTCAGCACCAGCCGGAACCCATGTTCCGCGGTATGACTGAAGAACCAGTCTCGTCGTTTTTTGCCTGGAAAGAACGTCTGTTCTTTCAGGACCCAACAGTGTGTCGATATATCTGCTCTGCCGGCCACATGGGACCGAACTTGATGAGAAGAGGTTGTCAGTGTTCCACCCATGAGCTTCCGCGGTCCCACGATTGGGGACTCAAACGGTCTCTGCCACAACCACATTCACCTGTGTGAAGCGTCGTGGAGAAGTGCTCCTTAGAAAGGAGGTGATCCAGCCGCACCTTCCGGTACGGCTACCTTGTTACGACTTCGTCCCAATCGCCAATCCCACCTTCGACAGCTCCCTCCACAAGGGTTAGGCCACTGGCTTCGGGTGTTACCGACTTTCATGACGTGACGGGCGGTGTGTACAAGGCCCGGGAACGTATTCACCGCAGCGTTGCTGATCTGCGATTACTAGCGACTCCAACTTCACGGGGTCGAGTTGCAGACCCCGATCCGAACTGAGACCGGCTTTAAGGGATTCGCTCCACCTCACGGTATCGCAGCCCTCTGTACCGGCCATTGTAGCATGTGTGAAGCCCTGGACATAAGGGGCATGATGACTTGACGTCGTCCCCACCTTCCTCCGAGTTGACCCCGGCAGTCTCTCACGAGTCCCCGCCATTACGCGCTGGCAACATAAGATAAGGGTTGCGCTCGTTGCGGGACTTAACCCAACATCTCACGACACGAGCTGACGACAGCCATGCACCACCTGTACACCGACCACAAGGGGGGCCATATCTCTATGGCTTTCCGGTGTATGTCAAACCCAGGTAAGGTTCTTCGCGTTGCATCGAATTAATCCACATGCTCCGCCGCTTGTGCGGGCCCCCGTCAATTCCTTTGAGTTTTAGCCTTGCGGCCGTACTCCCCAGGCGGGGTACTTAATGCGTTAGCTACGGCACGGATCCCGTGGAAGGAAACCCACACCTAGTACCCACCGTTTACGGCGTGGACTACCAGGGTATCTAATCCTGTTCGCTACCCACGCTTTCGCTTCTCAGCGTCAGTTACTTCCCAGAGACCCGCCTTCGCCACCGGTGTTCCTCCTGATATCTGCGCATTTCACCGCTACACCAGGAATTCCAGTCTCCCCTGAAGTACTCTAGTCTGCCCGTATCGACTGCAAGCTTGCAGTTGAGCTGCAAGTTTTCACAATCGACGTGACAGACCGCCTACAAGCTCTTTACGCCCAGTAATTCCGGACAACGCTCGCACCCTACGTATTACCGCGGCTGCTGGCACGTAGTTGGCCGGTGCTTCTTCTACAGGTACCGTCACTTGCGCTTCGTCCCTGTCAAAAGAGGTTTACAACCCGAAGGCCGTCATCCCTCACGCGGCGTCGCTGCATCAGGCTTTCGCCCATTGTGCAATATTCCCCACTGCTGCCTCCCGTAGGAGTCTGGGCCGTGTCTCAGTCCCAGTGTGGCCGGTCACCCTCTCAGGTCGGCTACCCGTCGTCGCCTTGGTGGGCCGTTACCCCACCAACAAGCTGATAGGCCGCGGGCCCATCTCGCACCAGTAAACCTTTCCAACAACCCCCATGCAGAGGCTGCTCATATCCGGTATTAGACCCAGTTTCCCAGGCTTATCCCAGAGTGCGAGGCAGATCACCCACGTGTTACTCACCCGTTCGCCGCTCGTGTACCCCGAAGGGCCTTACCGCTCGACTTGCATGTGTTAAGCACGCCGCTAGCGTTCGTCCTGAGCCAGGATCAAACTCTCCGTTGAAGACTCTAGACACGCTCCGAAGAGCGAATCAGAAGTATCTCGAACCAGAGTCCGAAAACCTAGCAAAATTAGTCGGTCGGAAAATGACCGACTTAAATGTCCAACCACCCTCACGGGGGTGAGAATGATTGGAACCAAATATATTATTTGGCACTGACATTCATCGACACACTATTGAGTTCTCAAAGAACACACGCACAAACGATCTCCCGGGCTCTTAGTCCCGCTCGATCGTGAGGCAACTTTTACAGCTTAGCCCAGCCGTATCAGCGGAACCAAATCCGCTGGTCAGGTGGAACTAGTGTGATCGTCAGGCGCTCCTCGTCCAACCTCGTTTCCCAGGCCCTTGGGGCTCCGGGTCGGTGTCCGTGTCGCTCTGACCTGGACTAAGTTACGTGTTGCTACGAACAGAAGTCAAATCGGCTGGTCAGAGGCATAATTCGCGGGTGTACGTGTGTGCTTGGTCGATTACGAGTGGCATTGCCGATGAGTTCGCGGAAAGACTCCCCGGCAATAAGGAAACCGACTGGCGCGTTAGTTGGCTGCCCGGCCGCCTCGTCACCCGTGAACAAGCGATCGCCGCCATGGAATTGGTGGAACTCCTCCTCGGCCCCGCGCATCCGAATGATCCCGCCACGCACGCGACCATCGCGGCCGCCGCCGCACTCCTCGGTATCCGTGCCATCGATGCCGCCGCCGTGCTCTCCGAACGTCATCCCCGGCGCTGACCGGGGCACGAATCCGAACCCCCACCGAATCCCGGTGCGGCACTTAGCATCACTGGGCATGCACGACATCAGTGGGCTGCTGCACAAGATCCGCCACGGCCTCGACACCCAGGTCAGCCTGTCCCGGCTGCGGCGCGACCGCACCCTCGCCGACGCCGTCGCGGGCCGGACCGTGCTCATCACCGGGGCTTCCTCGGGCATCGGACGAGTCGCCGCCGTGCGGCTCGGCGCGGCCGGGGCCACCGTTCTCCTGGTCGCGCGCCGCGCGGACGAGCTCTCGGACGCGGTCTCCGAGATCGAGGCCGCGGGCGGGCGGGCCGCCGCCTACCCCTGCGACCTCAATGACTTCGAGGCGCTCGACGCCATGACCGCGAAGGTGCTCGCCGACCACGGCCGGGTGGACATCCTCGTCAACAATGCCGGGCGCTCCATTCGCCGCCGGCTCGACGAGTCCTACGACCGCTTCCACGACTACGAGCGCACCATGCGGCTCAACTACTTCGCGGCGGTCCGCCTCATCCTCGCCTTCGCCCCCGCCATGCGGGACCGCCGCGACGGGCAGATCATCAACATCCTGTCGCTCGCCAACCTCTACGGCGGCCCCGGCTATGCCGCGTATGTCGCGTCCAAGGCGGCCCTCGACTCGCTCAGCACCAATCTGCAAGCCGAGACTCAGACCGAGAACCTCCGTTTCACCTCGATCTACCTCCCCCTCGTCCGCACCGACATGATCACCGCCAACCCCGTCTACCAGCAGGCCACCGCCAACGCGCTCACCGCGGACGAAGGCGGTCGGATCATCTGCGACGCCATCATCGACCGCCCCCGCCGGCTGGCCCCGGTCATGGGCCGGGTCGCCGCGCTCATCGACAGCGTTCTCCCCGAACGCGCCGACACCATTCGCAACGCCCGCTTCCGCCAAGGCATGTGAACCCGGCCGCCGTCACCCGCGACGGCGGCCCCACAACACGGCCAGCCCCAGCATCCACCCGCTCCACAGCACGTACCCGGCGAAGTTCGCCTGCTGCGCACCCGCCACCTGCCACGGGGCGGCCACACCGAGCAGGATCAGTGCCGCCGACATCGTGCCGAGGACCGCGAACCAGCGCGGGAAGCCCTCACGCCGCAGGACCGAGACCACCAGCACCGTCCAAGCGGCGGTGAACGAGTAGCCGAGCGTCTCACCGAGGAACGAACCCAACAGCCTGTTCCAGAACTCGAATTCCGTGACCACCGGGGAACTCCCGACCTCGGAAGCCGCATGAGCGGCGAGCCCCGGTACCAGCAGCGGCCAGCGCGACAGGCCGATCGCCTGCACCACCCCCGCCGCCACCCCGATACGCACCGCCCAGCGCATGCGCGGCGAATCCGTGCGACGGCCCACCCCCAGCGCGATCGGAACGAACAGCAGCGCGCCGACCACGAGCACCGAGAACCAGGCGACCACCGCGGACTCGTGCATCCGGAACGACGCCAGCACCTCCGCGCCCGGACGGGACAACACCCGCGGGTAATCGAAGACCGCGCCCAGACCGCCGAACCCGGCGTTCATGGACACCACCGCCGCCACGATCAACGCGGGCACGATCAGCACCCTCGCAGAGCGAGACGCTCGCCGGCCGGAACCAGTTGGTGCCACAGCGTTCACGACCGCGCCGCCGCTACCGGCGGTCGGGACACCTTCCACGCCGGTGATTTCGGCTGCCGCGGATACGCCGCCCGCGCTGCCGAACTCGGCGGCAACGGAGGCGCCGCCCGCGCTCGGAACCTGGGCGGGCACGGTCAGCGTCCCTGCGATGCCGGCCCGCCGCCGATCGGAACCGGTCGGCGCCACAGCGTTCACGACTGCGCGACCCGGGCGGGAGACGAGCACGGCGTCCACGCGTGCGGCTTCGGCCGCCACGGGCACACCATCCGCGCCGCAGACCTGGGCCGTGGCGGGCACACCGTCAGGGCTGGCGATCCGGGCGGTGGTGGGCACACCGTCAGTGCTCGCGATCCGGGCGGTGGCGGACGCAGAGGTGCTCGTCGGGTCGGGAGCGCCGGGCGAGACGGAATCGCGCATCGGAGACATGGCGGGGACTACCTTCCCGCGGCGGTATGGGCGGGAACGCCGCCGGGAAGTCCGTCGAGCGTGGCGCGCAGGGTGTCCTCGAGTGGCGTCGGCGCGAGCCCGAAACGGCTGGTGGCGGCGGAGGAGTCCAGGACGAAGGGGCGGTCGAACTGATAGCGCAGCTCACGCATTTCGCGGGCGTCGCGGTTGAACACGCCTGCCGCCCAGAGCAGTGCGGCGGGCAGGTGGCCGATGCGGGCGGGCGGCGCGCCGGCCACCGACGCGGTCAGGTCGGCGAGGGCTCGGATCGACAGCGGCGGCGCGGTGGGCACGTGCCAAGCTCGGCCCCAGGCGGTTTCGTCGCCGGCGACCGCGACCAGCAGGCGGGCGACGTCCGCGGTCGCGGTCCAGCTGTGCGGGGCATCCAGGTCCGCGGGGGCCAGGGCCCGCTTGCCCGCGAGCACGGCGGGCAACACCATGACGGTGAAAGCCGAGGTCGCGGCCGGGCCGAGGTAGTCCGAGCCGCGGACCTCGGCGGTGCGGATGCGCTCGGATCGGTGGGCGGCCAATTGCTCGGACCACATGTCCGCGCGCACCCGGCCCTTCACCGAGTTCGGGCGCAGCGGGTGGGACTCGGACACCGGGCCGTCGAATTCGCCGTAGGCGTACAGGTTTCCGACAGTGATCAGGGGCGCGCCGGAGCGTTCGGCCACCGTCAGGACGGCGTGGTGCAGGGTCGGGAAATCCTGTGACCAGCGGTGATAGGCGGGCTGGGCGCACTGGTAGAGGGTCGCCGCGCCCTGGCAGTGGATGAGCAGCGCCCGCGGGTCGGTGGCGTCGGCGGTGATCCGGTCGATGTTCGGGTGCTCGGGGCCGGAGCCGCTGCGGGTGACGATGCGGACGTGGTCGCCCCGGGCGGCGAGCAGCCGCGCGGTGGCCGTGCCCACCGGACCCGCTCCTATGACGACGTGCAGGGACATGAGGTCCTCGATCCTGTCGGATGGGTATTCCGAGAACACTGTTCTCGCGCTATCGACGGTAGGAGTGCACACCGTTTCCTGTCAAGAACACCGTTCTCTCAGTCGCCTGCCGTTCTCTCAACGGTTTGCTGTTCTCTACACTGCGACCATGTCCGCCGGATCCCTGCGCGCCCGCGTCCGCACCGAGATGATCGAGGAGATCAAGGCCACCGCCCGCACGCGGCTGGCCACCGACGGCGCCAATCTGTCGCTGCGCGGCGTCGCCCGCGACCTCGGCATCGTCGCCTCCGCGCTGTACCGCTACTTCCCCAGCCGCGACGACCTGCTCACCGCGCTCATCCTGGACGGCTACCGCTCCCTCGGCGCGGCCGCCACCGCCGCCCACGACGCTGCTGATGCGAATAACTCACGCGCGCAATGGCTTTCGGTCTGCACCGCCGTCCGCGACTGGGCTCTCGCCAACCCCACCGAATACGGCCTGCTCTACGGCAGTCCCATCCCCGGCTACGACGCGCCGAAGGACACCGTCGGCCCCGCCGCCACCGTCGTCCTGCTGCTCGCGGGCATCGCCACCCGGGCCGCCGCCGCCGGCCAACTCACCCCCGCCACCCTGCCCACTCCCCTACCGGCCCCCGTCCGCGCGGACCTCCACGCCCTCATCGAACAACAGTCCGCCGACCTGCCCGAAGAGGCCCTCGATCGCGTATTCGTCGGCTGGACACAGCTTTTCGGCCTGGTCACCTTCGAGATCTTCGGCCGCCTCGACGGCACCATCGAAGCCGTCGCCGACTACTTCCACCACCACATGAATCTGATGGCCGATCTCGTCGGCCTCCCCACGACCGACTGACTCCAACCCGCCACCCGACCGGCCTCGGCCCGCCACCCGACGATCTCGGCCCACACCCGACGATCTCCAGTTCAACACCGGCGTGGACGACCGCCCGGACCTGGGCCCAGGGTCAGAGTGTTTTCGGCGCCGAACCTCACCACACACAGCACTGAGCCCGGTCACCATGAGGTGACCGGGCTCAGCTCGATCAAATTCCGTTGCCGGAACGGCGGACTAGAAGTCCATGCCGCCCATGCCGCCGGTCGGGTCGCCCGCGGGGGCGGCCTTCTCCGGCTTGTCGGCGACGACGGCCTCGGTGGTCAGGAACAGGGCCGCGATGGAGGCCGCGTTCTGCAGGGCCGAGCGGGTGACCTTGACCGGGTCGGCAACGCCGGCGGCCAGCAGGTCGACGTACTCGCCGGAGTCGGCGTTCAGGCCGTGGCCGTCGGGGAGGTTCGAGACCTTCTCGGCGACGACGCCGGGCTCCAGGCCCGCGTTGAAGGCGATCTGCTTCAGCGGCGCGGACAGCGCGACGCGAACGATGTTCGCACCGGTGGCCTCGTCACCCGACAGGGTCAGCGCTTCCAGGGCCGGAGCCGACTGCAGCAGGGCCACGCCACCACCGGCGACGATGCCCTCTTCGACGGCGGCCTTCGCGTTGCGGACGGCGTCCTCGATGCGGTGCTTGCGCTCCTTGAGCTCGACCTCGGTGGCCGCGCCCGCCTTGATGACCGCGACACCGCCGGCCAGCTTGGCCAGACGCTCCTGCAGCTTCTCACGGTCGTAGTCCGAGTCCGAGTTCTCGATCTCGGTGCGGATCTGCTGCACGCGGCCCTTGATGGCCTCCGCGTCGCCCGCGCCCTCGACGATGGTGGTCTCGTCCTTGGTGATGACGACCTTGCGGGCCTGGCCCAGCAGCTCGAGGCCGGCGGTCTCCAGCGAGAGGCCGACCTCTTCGCTGATGACCTCGCCACCGGTCAGGATGGCGATGTCGGCCAGCATGGCCTTGCGACGGTCACCGAAGCCCGGGGCCTTGACGGCGATGGACTTGAAGGTGCCGCGGATCTTGTTCACGACCAGGGTCGACAGGGCCTCGCCCTCGACGTCCTCGGCGATGATCAGCAGCGGCTTGCCGGCCTGGATGACCTTCTCCAGCAGCGGCAGCAGGTCCTTGACGGTCGAGATCTTCGAGCCGACGAGCAGGATGTACGGGTCCTCGAGGACCGCTTCCTGACGCTCCGGGTCGGTCACGAAGTAACCGGAGATGTAGCCCTTGTCGAAGCGCATGCCCTCGGTGAGCTCCAGCTGGAGACCGAAGGTGTTGCTCTCCTCGACGGTGATGACGCCTTCCTTGCCGACCTTGTCCATGGCCTCGGCGATCAGCTCACCGATGGACGAGTCGCCGGCCGAGATACCGGCGGTGGCGGCGATCTGCTCCTTGGTCTCGACCTCCTTGGCGGTGTCGAGCAGCTTGGCGGTGACGGCCTCGACGGCCTTCTCGATGCCGCGCTTCAGGCCGAGCGGGTTGGCGCCGGCGGCCACGTTGCGCAGGCCCTCACGGACCAGCGCCTGGGCCAGCACGGTGGCGGTGGTGGTGCCGTCACCCGCGACGTCGTCGGTCTTCTTCGCAACTTCCTTGACGAGCTCCGCGCCGATCTTCTCGTACGGGTCCTCGAGCTCGATTTCCTTCGCGATGGAGACACCGTCGTTGGTGATGGTGGGGGCGCCCCACTTCTTCTCCAGCACGACGTTGCGGCCCTTCGGGCCCAGGGTCACCTTGACGGCGTCAGCGAGGGCGTTCAGACCACGCTCGAGACCGCGGCGAGCCTCTTCGTCGTACGCAATTGTCTTGGCCATTGCGTTGAGATCCTCCAGATCTGGGGATTGACAGTGTTCTGGCCAGGCATGGTGCCCGCGACGGACGACCGAGGAGCTTGTTAACCAGCCCGGCCTCACCGCCCCGACCTAGCACTCACAGGTATGGAGTGCCAAACCCATTTCTAGCACTCACCCCTTGCGACTGCAAGGTTGGGGCCGGGCCCCGAAACGCGCGGAAGACCGCACGAGTCGCCTCGTGCGGTTCGGTCGCCCGCCCGGCACTACGAGAAGTGCGAGCGGTCGTCGACCCGCAGCAGCAGGGCGATCAGCGCATCGGTGCGGCGCTCCTCGGGAGTGCGGGGCTCGCCGTGCTCGATGGTGACGAGTTCGGCGTCCTGCAGCAGGAGTTCGGCTTCGATACGCATGATCGCCCGAATGAACGGAGGAGCGACCTCGGGTGGGAGGTCTCCGTTCACGATGTAGCCGCCGTCGGGCGTGTCCTCTGTGGAGACATAGCTGAGCGCGCGCAGCAGGTCAGCGCGCTGCTCCCCCGCAACTAGGTCGGAACCCTCGTCGTCCGCCATTCCACAATCGTATCTGCCGCAACATGCTCCCCAGGGGATCCGGCCCGAGGACACCGGTCCCGGGACTTACATCACCAGGTCGGCAGCGGGGCGGAACGACACGCGGACTACTGCGTGTCCTCGGTGCCCGCCGGTGCGGCGGGCGCGGTCAGCGACGCCAGCAGGCCCGCGACGTCGGCCTGGACCGCGTCCTTGTCCAGGCCCAGACCGGACAGGATGCCCACGCCGTGTTCCAGATCGAGCAGGGCGAGCAGCAGGTGCTCGGTGCCGACGTAGTTGTGGCCGAGCCGCAGCGCCTCACGGAAGGTCAGCTCGAGGGCCTTGCGGGCCTGCGCGTCGAAGGGGATGAGCGGCGGGACCGGGTCACCGGTGGCAGCGGGCAGCGCGGCGGTGGCCACCCGGCGGACGGCGTCGGCGGAGATGCCCTTGGCCTCGATCACCTTGACCGCGAGCGATTCCGACTCCGAGAGCAGGCCGAGGATCAGGTGTTCGGGGCGGGTTTCCAGATTGCCGACGGCCCGGGCCTCCTCCTGGGCGGCCATCACCACCTGCCGCGCGCGCGGGGTGAAGCGAGCGAAACCGGCATTGGGGTCGAGAGCCGCCGCCTGTCCGGCGTCGGCGGGGGTCTTGGGGACGAAGCGCTTCTGGGCGGCCTGCTTGGTGACGCCCATGCTCTGGCCGATATCGGTCCAGGACGCGCCGGAGCGGCGGGCCTGGTCGACGAAGTGGCCGATCAGATGGTCGGCCACCTCGCCGATGTGGTTGCCCAGCACCACGGCGTCGGAGAGCTGCTCGAGCACGTCGTCGGGGCGGGCCTTCTTGATGCCGTCGATCAGGTCGTCGAGGCGGATCGAGTTCGTCATGCGTCAACTTTAGGTTGACCAAGCTAGCTTGGTCAACCATTGGTTGACGACTCATCGGCGCGTCGGTCAGAGCTTCGCCGCCCGGCCCACCGCGCCCACGATCTGCTCCTTGATCCACGCCGCCGTACGGCCGGTCAGCGCGATGCTGCCGTTCGAGTCGTCGGCCTTCATGAACTGGACCAGACCGTCGCGTCGGCCCAGGCTCATGCAGGTCAGGACGAAGCGCGGGGTGAAGGGCCCCGGCTGCCTGCCGCGCAGCCGGGCCGCGACGGCCGCACCCAGGTACTTGCCCGCGGGCTGCGCGGCCTGGCACGACATCCGGGCCTCGCGGCCGTTGTGCCCGATCATCACCGCCGCGTCACCGACCGCGTACACATCGGCGAGCCCGCGCACCCGCAGCCGGTCGTCGACCAGCACCCGTTCGCGTCCGTCCACCGGCAGACCCGAGCGGGCAGCCACCTCGGGCACCGTGAAACCCGTTGTCCAGAGCACGATGTCGGCGTCGACGTGGTCGCCGTCCACCAAGTCGAGGCCGGTGTCGGTCACCGCCGCTACCTTCGCGACCCGCACCTGGACGCCGAGCCGATCCAGGACGGCGCGAATGTGCGCGACGGCCTTGGGGATCAGCCAGCCGCCCGGCTCGTCCGAGCTGACCAGCACCACCTCGAGGCCGGGGTTGCTCTCGGCCAGTTCGGTGGCGGTCTCGAGGCCGGTCGCACCGCCGCCGACCACGGCGACCCGGCCGGCGAGGGCGGGAATCCGGCGCACATCCTCCGAGGTGGCCACGGTGTGCGCGAATTCGGCCGCGCCGGGCACCATCGAGAGATCGGCGCGGCTGCCCAGGGCGTAGATCAGCGAGTCGTACGCGACCGCCTCGCCGGTGGCCAGTTCGACGCGGCGAGCCTCGGTGTCGATGTGCTCGGCGCGGCCGTTGACGAACTCGATCCCCTTGGCCGCCAAGGTCTTCCGCAGTTCCCAACGGGCCACGTCCTGCCCGGCGGCGACCTGGTGCAGCCGCACCCGGTCCACGAATTCGGTGTGCAGGTCGATGACGGTGACGTGCGCGCCCTTGGCCTTGATCGCTTCCCGCGCCGCGGCCAGTCCCGCGTAGCCCGCGCCCAGAACGACGATTCGATGCTGCCCGGTCATGAGAGTGCTCCTTTTCACTTCAGGTACACAGTCGGCCCCGCTCGGTAGCCGACACCCTCTAGACCGGACAGCCCCGCGATCCCTGACAGAATCCGGGTGTGTCCTGCGTCACACGCGATCGTGCGACGCGAAATAGGTCAGCTTGTCCGGGTTCACCACGAGCTGGACCGAGGCGATCGAGTCGCCGTCGAAGCCGACGGAGATGGTGCCGAGCACGGCCCCGTCCGCGCGCACCACGAAGGCGGGCGCGGCATTGACCTCTTCGATCACGACGCTGATGTCGGCGCCGAAACTCGGGATCTTGCCGAACAGACCCAGCAGGTAGCGGGCCACCTTCTCCGCGCCGACGATCGGCCGCTTCGCGGCATTGACCTTCGAACCGCCGTCGGCCAGCGCCACGATATCGGCGGTGAACATGGACTCGAGCGCGGCGAGATCACCGGATTGCGCTGCGCTGAGGAACTTTTCGACCAGTTCCCGCGCGTGCGCCGGGGCCGATTCGAAGCGCGGCTTCTCCTCGTGCACCCGGTGCGCGGCGCGGCGATACACCTGTTGCGCATTGGATTCGGTGAGACCGAGCATGTCGGCGATCTCGCGGTGCGCGTAGCCGAAGGCCTCGCGCAGCACGAAGACCGCGCGTTCGGTGGGGCTGAGCCGTTCGGCCAGCGCCAGGAACGCCATCGACACCAGTTCCCGCTGTTCCGCCGATTCCAGTGGGCCGAGTTGGCCGTGGCCGGTGGGGACCGGTTCGGGCAGCCAGGGCCCGACGTAGGTCTCGCGGCGGGCGCGGGCCGAATCCAGCCAGCTGCGGCAGAGATTCACGAGGATGGTGGTCAGCCAGGCTTCGACCGAACGGATGTCGGTGCGATCGGTGCCGTGCCAGCGCAGGTAGGTCTCCTGGACGGCGTCCTCGGCCTCGGCGGCGGATCCGAGCATGCGGTACGCGAGCGCGAAGAGACGCGGCCGGTGCCGTTCGAATTCCACCACGTGTGCCGCCTCCCGGAAATTCTCCCGTGAGACTACTTGGGCGCCACCCGGATCGCGACGGCGACCGGGGTGTTGGCGTAACTTCCGGACATGCAGGCGAGTTTCGCCGTACTCAGCGCGGCATTGGGGCTGCCGTCCAGGAAGGACCCCGGGTGCGCGGCCAGTACCTGCTGGATGACCTGCCGTTCGGCGTCCTCGGTGAGGTCGCGGAAGTCGGCGCAGGTGGTCTGCGCGCCGTTGGGGGCACTGGTCTTCTTGGCCACCGTCGCGGCGGTGGGGACCGCGGCGGGGGCGTCGACGGGCGACTCGGCCGGGATCGCGGCCGTGGTCGGGGCGGCGCCGGTGGTTCTGGCCGCCGCGGTGGTGGTCTCGGCCTGTTTCAGGCCATTACTGCCACCGGCTTTGTCCGAACCACAGCCGGTGAGAGCCGCGCCCAAGGTGAGGGCCATCGCACCTGCGGTGAGGGCGACCATCGAAAGACGCTTCATACCCTGCTTTCCGAACTTTCCCGAGAGTGCCGAAGCGCCGGACCGGCCCGGCGCTCGCAGCAGCGTACCCGGCTCCGCCGGAGCCGGAAAGGAAAAGTCTGGTCGGCCGGGTTTTACCGGCCGGAGAGCGGGTCAGTTCAGACGCTGCTGCCAGTCCGCGGGCACCCGCTCGCGCGGACCCGGCACGCCCTGATCGGCCGGATGCGAGGTCGGGCCCGCCAGGTCGGGACCGCCGCTGTACATGTCCTCGGTCTCGAAGTTGTAGAACCAGTCCTCACCGGGCTCGTAGCTCTGGATGAAGGGATGCCCGGTCTCCCGGAAGTGCTTGGTGCCGTGCTGACTCGGCGAGTTGTCACAACAACCGATATGGCCGCACTCCGCGCAGCGCCGCAGATGGAACCACCAGCCGCCCGCGGCGTCGCATTCCAGACAGCCCGCCCCACTGGGCGGAACGCTCGGATCGATGCCCTTGATCTGCTCGGTCATCAGTTGCCTCCTGTCGTAGCCGGTTCCGCGTCGGCCTCCGCCGAGGCCGGGTTCGCCACCTCCAGCGGCAGCCGCACGATGAAACGCGTGTTCCCGGGCTCGGATTCGACCCGGATATCGCCGTGATGCTTGTTCACCACGATCCGGAAGGAGATGTCCAGGCCCAGCCCCGTGCCCTCGCCGACCGGTTTGGTGGTGAAGAACGGTTCGAAGATCCGGGTACGGATCTCGTCCGGCACACCCGGCCCGGTATCGCTGATTTCCACTGCCGCGCACTCGTTCTCGCGATAGGTACGGACGGTGAGCGTACCGCGCCCGCCCATCGCGGACACGGCGTTGTCGATCAGATTCGTCCACACCTGGTTGAGTTCGGCCGCGTAGCACGGCACCGGCGGCAGCGCCGGGTCGTACTCCTTGACCACCGTGATGTCGTCGCCGATCTTGCGGGCCAGCATGACCAGCGTGCTGTCCAGCAGTTCGTGCAGATCCACCACCTGGAACGGGGCCCGGTCCATCTGCGAGTACTGCTTGGCCGCGTGCACCAGCGAGGAGATCCGGTTGGTCGAGTCGGTGATCTCGTTCATCAGCAACTCGGTCTCGACGGTGTAGTTGAGCCAGCGCATGGCCGCCTCGAAAACGTCACCGCCGCAACCGGACAGGGTGCCGTGCACCTTCTCCATCCAGTCCACATCGAAACCGGCCTGCACGAAGTTGGGCGCGATGTCCCAGCTGTTGCCGACCCCGTGGTCCTCGAGCCAGTCGCCCAGCTCGTCCTCGCGGTCGGCGGCCTCCAGCGGCGTCAGCACCGGGGCCTTGGCGACCTGTGCGGCCGCCTCCTCCTGCAACTGGGCCAACGCCTCGAGGGTCTCGGAGTTGAACTTGCCGTGCGCCATCATCTTCAGCTTGTGCCGCATCCCGGCCACCCGCTCGCGCAGTGAGGAGGTGGCGCGCACGGCGGCGGCGGCCGGATTGTTCAGCTCGTGGGTCAGGCCCGCCGACAGCGAGCCCAGCGCCAGCAGCCGTTCCCGCTGGCCGATGCGCTCATTGGCATTGCGGTTGCCGAAGAAGACGCCCTCCAGCAGGTGCAGCGCCATCGGGAACCAGTCCTGCATCATCTTCGCGAAGGTGCCCGCGTCGAGGACGAAGAACTTCGACGGCCGGGTCACGTAGAACGACGCCGTGTAGGTCTGCTCGACCTTGTCGCCCATGTAGGCGGTCCACGCGCCCGAGTACGAGCCGACATGCTCGGTGCGGACGAGTTCGATCTCCTCGCCGCCCGACATCTTGGTCAGCCGGACCTCACCGTCCATGAGGACGTAGAAGCAGGTGGCCGGGTCGCCCTCGCGGAAAACCAGTCCGGGCTCGAACATCTCGACGCGGCCGTCGCGGCACAGCCAGGCCAGCTGCTCGTCGTCGAGCTTCTCGAACAGGAACAGGTGCCGCAGTTCGTTCGGGTCGCAGATCAATCGGGTGTTCCCCATGTACGCCTACTCCTACTGTTTCGCGAGCCAGCGGTGGACCAGCATGACGGCCATCGCGCCCTCGCCGACCGCGGAGGCCACCCGCTTGGCCGATTCCGAACGCACGTCACCGGCGACGAAGACGCCGGGCACGCTGGTCTCCAGATGCTGTGGGGGACGCGGCAGTTCCCAGCCCGCGGGCCGTTCGCCGTCCACCATGAGATCGGGTCCGGCCAGCACGTAGCCGGCGTCGTCGCGTTTGACGATGCCGTCGAGCCAGTCGGTTTCCGGTGCGGCGCCGATGAACAGGAACAACCGTTCGGCGTCCACCTTTTCTTCCGTCCCGGAGGCGTTGTCGCGCAGCACGATCCGCTCCAGGTGGTCATCGCCGTCGGCGGACACCACCTCGGTGCGGGTGTGCACCTTGATGTTCGGGATCTGCGCGATCTGCTGGATCAGGTAGTGCGACATGGACGCTTCGAGCGATTCACCGCGCACCAGGATGTGCACGGTGCGGGCGCGCCGGGACAGGAACACCGCGGCCTGACCCGCCGAGTTCGCGCCGCCCACGATGTAGACGTCCTTGCCGGCGCAGTCGCTGGCCTCGGTCATGGCGGAGCCGTAGTAGACGCCGCGGCCGGTGTACTCGTCGACGCCGGGGGCCGGGTGGTGGCGGTAGTTGACGCCGGTGGCGATCAGCACCGAATGCGCGGCGACGCTGCCGCCGTCGGCGAACTTCACCACGCGCGCCGAACCGCAGGCCTCCAGCGCCACCACCTCGCGGGCGGTGATCAGTTCGGCCCCGAACTTCACGGCCTGGCGGCGGGCGCGGTCGGCGAGCTGGGCGCCGGACAGGCCGTCGGGGAAGCCGAGGTAGTTCTCGATGCGGGAGCTCTGCCCGGCCTGGCCGCCGGTGGCGGTGCGTTCGACGAGCACCGTGCGCAGGCCCTCGGAGGCGCCGTAGACGGCCGCGCCCAGCCCGGCGGGCCCGCCGCCGACCACGATCAGGTCGTAGAAGTCGCTGGAGGCGTCGGTATTGAGGCCGACGCCCTCGGCCAGCTGCGCGTCGGTCGGCATGATCAGCACGTCGCCGCTGGGGTTGATGATGACCGGGCACTGGTCCTCGGTGGCGTTCGCCGCGGTCAGCAGGCGCGCGCCCTCCGGCTCGTCGACCTGGTACCAGCGATACGGCAACTGGTTGCGCGCCAGGAACTCCCGCACCTCCGAGCAGCGGGCCGACCAGCGGTGGCCCACCACCTTGGTCTCGGTCACGGGCTTGTGCTCGTCGCCGCGCCAGGCCTCCAGCAGGGCGTCGACGACCGGGTAGAGCTTCTCCTCCGGCGGGTCCCACGGTTTGAGCAGGTAGTGGTCGAGGTCCACCACATTGATGGCCTCGATGGCGGCATTGGTGTCCGCGTAGGCGGTGAGCAGCACCCGGCGGGCGTAGGGGTGCAGGTCCATGGCTTGTTCGAGAAATTCGACGCCGTTCATCCCGGGCATCCGGTAGTCGGCGATCAGCACCGCGGCCGGCTGGCCGCGCAGTTTCATCTCACGCAGGGCATCGAGGGCGTCCGCGCCGGACTCCGCCCGCAGAATCCGGTAATCCGCCCCGTACCGGCGGCGCAGATCGCGCACGACCGCCCGCGAGACGCCGGGGTCGTCGTCGACGCTGAGAATGGCCGGCTTGACGGCAGAGGGTGAAGTCACCTGACCAGTATCGCGGACTCAAATTCGGTGATGCTGAATGAGATCCATCTCGGTCGGGGTCAGTAATCGCTCGAGGCGTTCCTCGAGCGCCCGATTCGCCTTGCGGCCAGACGTGCCGGGTGGATTGGACTCGGCGGAATCCGCATCGGTTCCGGACTCGTCGGCGGGGAGGAGCGGGACGGTCTTGCTCTCCAGATGCAGAAGCGAACGCAGGTTCACGGCCGATCACCTCACGTTTCCCAATCGGAAGCAGGTGGCTGTGTCTGTAACTTCGTTTATCTCATATTGTGCGCCAGTCATTACATTTCGGACATCAACACCCCAACAATGTGACCCAAGCGATCTGGTCGCCGGGAACGACCCCGAGGTCGCATTTCATACGCCCAGGTCGGGGCTGGTGATCCACGCCACGGCCGCCCGGTGACCCAGGCCACGCGAACTAGGATGCCCGTAACCGACCGTCACGTCCCCGGAGGCAGCGTTGCCGAACACCCTCGAAGCCAGCATCGACATCGCGGCCGCGCCGGACCAGGTCTGGAGCGTCGTCTCCGACCTGCAGCGGATCCGCGAGTTCAGCCCCAACACCCTGCGCATGCAGCCGCTGGGCCGCACGGTCCGCACCGGCACCTGGACGGTGAACCTCAACAAGGCCGAGGGCTACGTGTACCCGAGCACGTCGCGGATCGTGCGCTTCGAGCCGAACCACGCGCTGGCGTTCCGGATGAACGAGAACGGCACCGTCTGGAGCTACACCCTCGAACCCACCGCGAACGGCGGCACCAAGCTGATCCAGCGCCGCGACGTGCCCAAGGGCAAGCTGCCGGGCTGGCTGCAGTTGACCGTCGACAAGGTCTTCGGCGGCGAGGCGGCCTTCGAGGGCGGGCTGGTCGACGGCATGAACGAAACCCTCGGCCGGATCAAGGAACTTCTGGAGCGCTGAGCGTAGGTTCGGCCCATGCGACGACTCACAGCGATCTGCGCCGCGGCCGCCGGTGTCGCGATTCTGGCGACCGGATGCGGTAGCTCGGACTCGGGCGACCGCACCGTGACGGTCACCGGCACCGGCAAGGTCCAGGGCACCCCGGACGTGCTCAATGCCGACCTCGGCACCGAGGTCAGCGCGACCGACGTGTCCGCGGCGGTCGATCAGGCCAATGCCAAGGCGAAGGCCATCACCGACGCCATGGTCACCGCGGGCGCCAAGCGCGAGGACATCAAGACCAGCGACCTGTCCGTCCAGCCCTCTTACGGGCCGGAGGGACGCACCATCACCGGCTATCGCGCCACCAACACCATGCATGTGGCCGTGCGCGACCTGCCCAAGGCATCCGGCATCCTGTCGGCCGCGGTGCAGGCGGGCGGCAACGACACCCGCATCAGCTCGGTCGCCTTCGGACTCGAGGACAACACCAAGCTGCTGGCCGACGCCCGCGCCCGGGCCTTCGACGACGCCAAGAGCCGCGCCCAGCAGTACGCGGACCTGTCCGGGCTGAAGCTGAAGAAGGTCAAGACCATCAGCGAGAACGGCAGCGGGCCCACTCCGACGCCGATGTACAAGGACGCCCTGCCCTCCGGGGCCGCGCCCACCATCAACCTCGAGCCAGGCCAGCAGACGGTCACGTTCACCGTGACCGCCGCCTGGGATATGGACTGACCGGCTACTTCCAGTTCGGCAGCTGGACCACCTGGGCCGCGTAGGACAGGCCCGCGCCGAAGGCGATGAGCAGGGCGGTGCCGCCGGGTTTGGCGTCGCCCTTGCGCATCATGGCCTCCATGGCCAGCGGAATCGAGGCGGCGGAGGTGTTGCCGGCCTCCTCGATGTCATTGGCCAGGGCGCAGTCCTTCGGAAGCTTCAGCACCCGGGCCATGATCTCGATGATCCGGCCGTTGGCCTGGTGCGGAACCATGGCGTCCAGATCGGCCGGGGTCAGCCCGGCCACTTCGATGGCGTCGCGGCAGACCTTCTCCAAAGAGTGTGCGGCCCAGCGGAACACGGCCGTACCCTCCATGGCGAGATAGGGCCGGACGGCATCGAGACCGCGTTCCTCGATCTCGGCGAAGAACTCCATCCAGTCCTTGTCCTGACGGATGGCGCGGTGCTGGGTGCCGTCCGAGCCCCACACGGTGGGCCCGATCCCGGCTTCGTCGGACGGGCCGATCACCACGGCGCCCGCGCCGTCGGCGAACAGGAAAGCCGTGCCACGGTCCTTCGGGTTGACCGTGGTGGTGAGCTTCTCCACGCCGATGACCAGGGCATTGCGGGCGGTACCGCCCTTGACCAGATCCGAGGCCAACGCGACCGCGTGGCAGAAGCCCGCACACCCGGCCGAGACGTCGAAGGCGGCCACATTCTGCAGGCCGAGTTCGGTGGCGATCTGCGGAGCCGCGGCAGGCGTCAGCAAGAGCCAGGTAGAGGTCGCGACGATGACACAGTCGATCGTGGCGGGATCGACTTCCGCGGCGTCGATGGCGTCGCGGGCGGCCGCGGCGCTCATGCTGATGATCGTCTCCTCGGGGGAGGCGAAGCGCCGGGTACGGATGCCGGACCGGGTCCGGATCCATTCGTCGCTGGAATCTATCGGCCCCGCCACCTCGTCATTGGTGACGATTCGCTCCGGCCGGTACACGCCGAGCCCGAGCATTGCCGTGTGCTCTGCCCCGCTGATCGAGGCAATTCGAGCAGACATTGGTTCTCCCTTATGTACTGCGTACTGCGCGTCGAACGTGACCTTCATCGAGTTCCCACCCCGCGGCCGGAATGCCGCATACATGAGGCTCCCTCAGCTTAATCCGGACAGCTTCTCATGTATGTGCTTCCGCTCACAATTGCGCATACGGTGACCAGTGCTTCACATACCGCCGGAAGATCGTTCGCCGAGGCCTTGGGCAACCGAGAACGCGAGCGTCCGACGCGCTTCCCGTAGTGTGTGACGCGGTCTATGACCGCAACCATCCGCGCATGAAAGAGGAGCTCGTGGCCCGTCGCCCCACCCCGCCCGGCACCCCGGAAACGACCGGACTCGGTCACGTGGCCGACCTGGTCCGATCCTCCATTCCACCGCTGCACCCGGCCGGCCTGCCGTTCGTGGCGGCGCCGCTGGCGGTGGCCGCGCTGGGCTTCCGCCGGAAGTGGGTGCGGCGCACCGGACTGGCCGCCGCCGCGGCCTGTGCCACCTTCTTCCGGCACCCGCACCGGGTGCCGCCGAACCGCCCCGGCGTGGTGGTCGCGCCCGCCGACGGTGAGGTCGCCCTGGTCGACACCGCGGTGCCGCCGGCCGAGCTCGGCCTGGGCGACGCCCCGCTGCCGCGGGTGAGCATCTTCCTGTCGGTGCTGGACGTACACGTGCAGCGGGTGCCGGTGAGCGGCCTGGTGGAGCAGATCGCCTACCAGAAGGGCCACTTCCTCTCGGCCGACCTGCCCGAGGCCAGCGACCGCAACGAACGCAACAGCATGGTCATCGAGACCGAGTCGGGGCAGCGGATCGTGGTCGTGCAGATCGCCGGTCTGCTGGCGCGCCGCATCGTGTGCGAGGCCAAGGCCGGTGACAAGCTGAGCATCGGCGACACGTACGGCCTGATCCGGTTCGGATCGCGCGTCGACACCTACTTCCCGGCCGGGACCAAGCCGTTGGTCACCCCCGGGCAGCGCACCATCGGTGCGGAAACGGTACTGGCCGAACTGGATTCATGATGGAGCAACTCGCGCCCGCGCCGTCTGCGCGCCGCCGCAACCGCACCATCCGGCTGCTGCCCAGCATGGTCACCGTGCTCGGCCTGTGCTCGGGCCTGTCGGCGGTGAAGTTCGCCATCCAGGGGCAGCTGGGGTTCGCGCTGGCGCTGGTCGGCGCGGCCGCGGTGTTCGACATGCTGGACGGCCGAATCGCCCGCATGCTGGACGCCACCTCCAAGATGGGCGCGGAACTGGATTCGCTGTCGGACGCCATCGCGTTCGGCGTCACGCCCGCCCTGGTGCTGTACGTGACCTTCCTGCACGCCGACAGCATCGGCTGGGTGCTGGCCTTGATGTTCGCGGTCTGCATGGTGTTGCGCCTGGCCCGGTTCAACACCCTGATGGACGACGACAACCGGCCGGACTGGCAGCGGGAGTACTTCGTCGGGGTGCCCGCGCCCGCGGGCGCCTTGATCGTGCTGACGCCCATCGCGCTGTCGGAGCAGTTCGGCGACGGCTGGTGGGTGAGCTTCCCGATGGTGGCGGTGTGGACCGTGCTGACGGGTCTGCTGTGCGTGAGCACGCTGCCGACGCTGGCCGTCAAGTCCGTGTCGGTGGCCCCGCGGACCGCGCCGATCCTGCTGGTGCTGGTCGCCCTGGCGGCCGCGCTGCTGGTCACCTATCCGCTGATCCTGATGATGGCGCTGGTGGTGCTGTACCTGGGCCACATCCCGTTCGCGGTGCACTCCGCGCGCTGGGTGGCCGCCCGGCCGGAGACCTGGAACCACAAGCCCGCCGAGCGCCGCGCCCAGCGCAAGGCCCAGCGCCGCGAGCGACCGCTGGCCGGACGGGTGCCTCGGGTGTCGACGGCGCGGCTGCGGCTGCGCCGTCCGGGCCAGCGCGAATGACCGGCCCGCGCGGATAGTCACCGGCGGCCGGTTCCCGCGGGCAGAATTGACGGGTGCCGGAATTCACGCTGACCGCGCAACGCAACTCCTCGGGCGGCGACGCCCGCTGGGGGCTGGTGCGCCTGCACCCCGAAGTCCTGATGGCGCTGGCCCTGCATCAGGGGCAGGGAGTCACCCTGACCGGCGGGCGGCGCACCACGGCCGTGGTGGGGACGTTCAAGCCGTCGCAGGGCTTCGGCACCGGCGTCGCCCTGCTCGACGAGGTGACGCTGTCGAACGCGAAAGTGCGCGACGGCGGTGACGTCACCATCGCCCCGGCCACCGAGACCGACGCCCGCCGCGTCTCGGTGACGGGTTCATCGCTGGCCATGGCCGCGATTCCGGAGTCGACGCTGCGGCAGGCGCTGCTGGGGAAGATCGTCACCGTCGGCGACACCGTCACCCTGCTGCCGCGTGACCTGCTGCCCAGCGACAATCCGGCCGCGGCCCGGAAGGCATTGAAGGGCTTGGGGATCGCCTGGACCTCCGAGGTGCTGACGGTGGTGGCCACCGAGCCGTACCCGGGCCCGGTCACCATCCTGCCGAGCACGGCGGTGACGCTGGGCACGACCTTCGGCTCGACCGACGCCCCGCTCGGCCTGCTCGACGACGTCCCCCTCGACGGTTCGCCGCTCGTCGCCGCCGAGCGCCCGGTGACGGCCGCCCCGACCTCGGCGGTAGCGGTCGCCGATCTGGCCGGGGTGCAGGCCCAGGCCGCGAAGCTGCGGGAGTGGCTGAACCTGGCGTTGGACGAGCCCGAGCTGTTGAAGGCGCTGGGCGCGAGTTCGCAGCTGGGCGTGCTGATCACGGGCCCGGCGGGCGTCGGCAAGGCGACGCTGGCGCGGGCGGTGGTGGGGTCGCGGCGGCTGGTGGAACTGGACGGCCCGGCGGTCGGCGCGACCGAGAGCGGCAAGCGTTTCCGCGATGTCGGCGACAAGATGCAGGAGATCGGTTCCGGCGCGGGCGGAGTCCTGCTGATCACCGATATCGACGCGCTGCTGCCGGCCGAGGCCGAGCCGGTGGCCACCATGATCCTGGATCAGCTGCGCCGGGTGATCGCGGTGCCCGCGGTGGCGGTGCTGGCGACCACCTCGAATCCACTGGGCCTGGACGCGCGGCTGCGCGGTCCCGACCTGTTCGATCGGCAGGTGTCGCTGCCGCTGCCGACCGCCGCGGTGCGGGCCGCGCTGCTCGAGCAGTTGTTGCGCAAGGCCCCGACCGAGGGCCTCGCGGTCGACGAGATCGCGCTGCGGACACCGGGATTCGTGGTGTCGGATCTGGCGGCGCTGGTCCGTGAGGCGGCGCTGCGGGCGGCGGCCCGGGCCAGCCGCGAACACCACGACAGCGGTCAGGACGTGGATCCGGTACTGCGGCAGGAGGATCTGGCCGGGGCGCTGGAGGTGATCCGCCCGTTGTCGCGGTCCGGGTCGGAGGAATTGTCCATCGGCAACCTGAGTCTCGACGATGTCGGCGACATGGTGGAGACCAAGCAGTCGTTGACCGAGGCGGTGCTGTGGCCGCTGAAGCATCCGGATTCGTTCGCGCGCCTGGGGATCGAGCCGCCGCGCGGGGTGCTGCTCTACGGGCCGCCGGGCTGCGGCAAGACCTTCCTGGTGCGGGCGCTGGCCGGGTCCGGGCAGTTGAGCGTGCACGCGGTGAAGGGCGCGGAGCTGATGGACAAGTGGGTCGGCTCCTCGGAACGGGCGGTCCGCGAGTTGTTCCAGCGCGCACGCGATTCCGCGCCGTCGCTGATCTTCCTCGACGAGGTGGACGCGCTGGCACCGCAGCGCGGGCAGTCCTCGGATTCCGGGGTGTCGGATCGGGTGGTGGCGGCGCTGCTCACCGAGTTGGACGGGGTGGAGCCGCTGCGGGACGTGGTGGTGGTCGGCGCGACCAACCGCCCGGATCTGATCGACACGGCGCTGACCCGGCCGGGCCGGTTGGAGCGGCTGGTGTTCGTGCCGCCGCCGGACGCCGACGCCCGAGCCGAGATCCTGCGCACCGCGGCCAAGTCGGTGCCGCTGGCCAAGGACGTGAATCTGCGGCGGCTGGCCCGTGAGCTGGACGGCTACTCGGCGGCGGACTGTTCGGCCCTGTTGCGGGAGGCGGCGCTGGCCGCCATGCGCCGCGATGTGGAGGCCGGGGAGGTGACGGCGTCGGATGTGGCGTCCGCGCGCAAGGCGGTGCGGCCGTCGCTGGATCCGGTACAGGTGGAGTCGTTGCGCTTGTTCGCGGCGAAGCGGGAGATGTCGGGTCCGCCGGGCGACCCGTCGGGCTATGTCTGATCGAGTCGGGCCATGTCCGATTTGATGCGCCCGGTCTGATTCCTCCGCCTACGCCCGAATGTGGCCGTAAGTTCGCCAAAAATCTACAAAGTAAGCGAGTCGGACCGATCGACACGCCGTGGGCCGGTACTTTTGCGCAGGTGAGGTCGTACAAGGTCGCTACCGAAACGATCACCGCGCTGGTCGCAGCACTGGTTGCTGGCCTCGCGCTGACCTTGCCCATCGACTTCGGCTGGACCTCGCAAAGTTCCGCCCTGCAACTGGATCTGCTCGCCTACAGCCTGCCCCGCGCCATCGCGGCCGGCGTGCTCATCGCCATGATCGTGGCGGTGCTGATCACCACCATGGGCAGCCCGTCGGTGGCCTGGTCGACCACGGTGGGCGGGCTGCTGGTGCTGGTCGCCAATCACACGCTGGGGCACGCGGGCGACCCGAATGCCTCGCTGTCGACCATGAACTTCATCGACTCGCTGTCGGGCGGCGTGATCCTGGGCGCGCTCGGGGCGGCGGTGCTGCATCACAGGCTGCCCGCCTTCGCCTGGACGCTGGGCGTTCTGATCAGTCTGCTGCTGGGTTCGGTGAATCCGGTGCCGCGGGTGGGCGGCAGCATCACCGACAACCTGCGGGACCACTGGCACGCCTCCGACATCCCGCCCATGTGGATGGTGCTGCTGGCCTTCGCGCTGGCCGTGTTCTCGCTACTGATCAATCGGAAGGGACCGGCCGCGCAGCGGCTGTCCATCGAGCTGCCGCTGGCCCCCATCCTGGCGGGCACGCTGATGGTGCTGATCACCTTGTTCAGCGCGGAGTGGCTGGCCCGGCACGGCGGCAGCGTGGCGGGCATCGTGCTCGCCGTGGTGACCTCGGTCGGCACCGCCATGATCGCGTCCATGCTGCTGCCGGGGCGGGACGGCGAGGTCGTGCTGGTCGCGGTGGGCGTCGGCGCGGTGGGCGCGGCCACCATCGCGGCGGAGATGCCGGCCTGGACGATTCCGCTGCTGGTGGCGGTGAGCGCGTTCGGCATGTGGGCGGGCAGTCAGGTGTCCGCGCCGATGCCGGCCCTGTGGCTGTCCATGCTGGTCGGGGTGTCGACGGCGCTCACCGGTGACACCGCCAAGGCGTGGCTGATCGTGGGCGGCGCGGCGCTGGTGTCCTGGCTGATCGGGTTCGGCCTGCTGGCGGCCCGGCCGCGGTATGTGCCGAGCCGGGTGCTGGGGACCGCCATGTTGTTCGTGCCGTCGGCGGTGCTGGGCATGCGGGATTTCGTCGCGCGCGGCGATTACGCGATGCAGTCGGGCAATTCGGGGATGTGCACGGTCAGCTCGGGTTCCACGGCGACGCCCGGCTGGACCTCGGTGCTGGTGGCGGGCGGGTGTCTGGCGGGCATGTTCCTGCTGCGGCGGTTGCGGCCGCTGCCGGTGCCGTCCGCGGCGGCGGCCACCCCGCCCGAGGGATCGTCGAACGGGGGCGCCGCCGGCTAGACCGGGGAACGGTCAGGCGCGGGCGGCGAGGTCCAGTTCCGCGGCCGGAGCGGTGGCGGGTTCGGCGAACCAGGTCCGGTAGAAGGCCGTCACGTAGGCGGCGGACAGGCCGATCACGAGGACGCCCGCCGGGACCGGGTGCTCGGCGAATTCGACCGACAGGTACCGGTAGGACAGCAGGAGTCCGGTGAACAGCGCGGCCCCCGCGCCGACCAGCTGGACGCGAGCGCGGTCCCAGCCGCGTTCGGGCGCGCGCAGCGCCGATTCGATGGCCAGGCACAGCACCGCGCCCGCCACCAGGTCCGCGCCGTAGTGGTACCCGAAGCCCAGCGTGGCCCCGATGGTGGCGAGCAGCCAGAAGGTTCCGCCCCAGCGCAGCCAGGTCGGTGCGGGCGCGCCGGTCAGCGGGTCGCGGCGGGAGTGGACGAAGATCGACAGCGCCCACGCGGTGTGCAGCGACGGCATGCAGTTGCGCGGGGCGAATCGGTCGAAGGCGATCGAGCCGGGCGTGAGGTCCACCGTCGGCACCACATTCGGCCAGTAGTTGCCGAGCGAGAAGGCGTGTCCTTCCGTGCCGTAGGCGAAGATCGGTCCGACGACCGGGAAGATGACGTAGAAGAGCGGTCCGATCAGCCCGATCACCAGGAAGGTCCGCACCAGGTAGTGCCCCGGCCACACCCCGGTCTTCACGACGTTGCGCAGCTGCCAGATGGTCACGATCATCGCGCCGACGGGCAGTTCGATGTAAACCCAGTGCAGGACAGCGGAAGCCACCGGTCCCAGCCACTCGAGCAGTTGCCCGGCCATCCAGGAGGGGTCGCCGAGGGCGTGGTCCACCAGCACGATGTGCTCGTCGAGGACGCGGGGTCCGGCGAGCACGGTGATGCCGAGCCAGACGTCGGCGACCTTGCTGGACAGCACCAGCAGGATGCCGAGCGCGGCGGCGTGCAGCGCGTTGGAGCGATCCTTGCCCTGCCACCGCCAGAGGGCGAGCCCGAGGATGCCGAGCAGCACCAGCACCGGCCCGTTGCCCATGGCCAGCGGACCGCCGGAGAGGCTGCGAATCGACTGGTAGGCGACGTCGATGCCGAGCGCCGTGCCGACGGCCACGCAGCGCCGCCGCCAGTCCAGTCCGATGAGCGCGAGCCCGAGTCCGGCCCACGGCACGGTGAAAGATTTGGCGTTGCCGACGAAGTCGTCCCGGATGCTCTCCAGCGGACCGGTGAAGTGGTGCTGGGAGGCGACGACCTGCAGGGTGAGGAGCGCGAGTGCGCCGACGGTCAGCACGGCCGTCATCCGGACGCGCGGCGACGGCATCCGCATCCCTGATCGGCGTGCTGCGCCGCCGGTCTGGGAACGCGGATCGTCGAGCAACATCCAGCCATAGTAAACGCCGTGTGAACGCCGACCCCATACCCAGTTGAACGCCGCATCCCACCCCGGATGAACAGCCCCCGGTCAGCGTGGTATCGCCGCTGGCCACGGCGTACAGCGGCCGCAGAATCGCGTAACTGAAATCACAGCAAGGGAACTCGCGCCGGTGAGCCGTACCGGCCCCGCCGTCACTGCTCGAGTTCGTGGACCAGCGAGTCGACCACCGACACCAGATCGCCCTGCGCGGCCGCGGCCACCCGGCGCTGTCGCTGATAGGACGCGCCGCGCTTGGGGATGTCGGCGACCATGGCGAGCTCGTTCTCGCAGCCGAGGCTCTTGGCGGTCGGCTCGAGCCGGTTGAGCAGGTCCATGAGGTCGTCGGTGACGAGCCGCTCATTGCTGTCGGCGTCGGTGATGATGATGGCGTCGAGCCCGTATCGCGCTGCGCGCCACTTGTTCTCCTGCACGTGCCAGGGCGGCAGGATGGCGGGCAGGGCTTCGCCGTTCTCCACCCGCCGGTCGAGATCGACCACGAGGGAGTGGATCAGGGCCACGATGGCGGCCAGTTCCGCCTTGGTGGGGATGCCGTCGCAGATGCGCACCTCGATGGTGCCCCATTTGGGTGCGGGCCGGATGTCCCAGTGCATGCCGCCGATCTGTTCGATCACACCGGTTTTCATCTGGTCGTGCACGAAACCCTCGAACTGGCCCCAATTGTCGAATTGGAAGGGCAGTCCGGCGGTGGGTAGCTGCTGGAACATGAGCGCCCGGTTGCTGGCGTAGCCGGTGTCGACGCCCGCCCACATGGGTGAGGAGGCGGACAGCGCCAGCAGGTGCGGGTACGACGGCAGCATGGCGTTGAGGATCGGGAAGACCTTGTCCGGGTGCGAGATTCCCACGTGCACGTGCACGCCCCAGATCAGCATCTGGCGGCCCCACCATTGGGTGCGCTCGATGAGTTCGTCGTAATGCGCACTGCGCGTGAGCTGTTGGGTGGACCATTGCGCGAACGGGTGGGTGCCCGCGCAGAACAGGTCGACGCCGACCTGGTCGGCGGCGCGGCGCACGGCGTCCTGGGTGGCGCGCAGTTCGTCGACGACCTCGCTCACGGTGTCGTGCTTGCCTGAGACGAGTTCGACGGTGTTCTTCAGGAGTTCCTTGGTGATCTGCGGGGTGCCGTCCCAGGCGCGCAGATCACCGCAGGCTTCGAAAACGGCGGCGGCGGTATTGGACAGGTCACGCGTCGTCTTGTCGACGAGCGCGACCTCCCATTCCACGCCGAGCGTGGGCCGGGGCGATGAATTGAAGGGGACCTTCGAAATGCCTGCCCCGGCCATGCTCACCTCAAGGGGTTCAGGCGACGACGCCGCAGGCGACCCGTGCACCCGCGTCGCCGGTCGCGAGGGTGTCCGCATCCGGTGCGGGCGCGTACCGGGTGGGAATGTTGCCGAAGTTGTCGGCGCCGGCGTGGATGATCAGGGCCTTGCCCTTGATCTCCTCCAGGGTGACGGCGTCGGTGGTGGTGACCAGCTTGGCGGTGCCGTCCTTGAGCACCTGGAGCGAGTCCAGGTCGCCGCTGGCGGGGTGCGCGTTCTGCTCACCGACCTGCAGGTGGCCGCCGGCGGACAGGAAGTCGCCGGGCGCGCCGCCGGAGGGGGCGGTGGAGTTGGTCTCGCACTTGCCGAACTGGTGGATGTGCAGGCCGTGGAAGCCGGGCTTGAGGCCGTGGGCTTCGACGGTGATCTCGAGGTGGTTGCCCACCTTCACGATGGACGCGGTGCCGACGGTGCCACCGCTGGGGTCCTTCAGGGTGACGGCGGTGGACTCCCGGGGGGCGTTGGTGTCGCCCTCGGTGCCGTGGCCGGTCGCTCCGCCCGCGGGAGCGGGCGAGCTGGTGAACACCGGCGGGGTCGTCCCCTTGACGTCACTCGATTCCTGGCTGTTGGAGCAGGCGGTGAGCCCCAGGGCCGCGACCGCGAGCACCGGAGCAACAGTCCACCAGGACGGGCGACGAGTTGAGGACGAGGCCATCGGGGAACTCCTTTACGAGTCCGAGTTTATCGGGAAAGCAGGGTGGACATACTTCGTACCGGACAAGATGATGCCAGAGCCGTGCCCGTGTCCCGTGGAGGGGCCGCACGGTTTCTTTCGGGCGTCGGCCGGGCTGTCGACGAACAGCGATCAGTTGCCGGTGACGATGACGATGACACCGGTGGGCGAATCCGAGATCCCGGGGAAGCGGGGTTCGGCGGCGCAGCCCAGTTCCGCGGCGATGGCCTTGGCCAGCGCCTGCTCCTTGGGCGAACTGCCGTAGTACACGGTGGTTTTCGGGATAACGCCGCCGGGATAGTTGCCGACCTCGGTGATGTTGTAGCCCTCACCGCTGAGCTGGTCGCCGGTCTTCTTGGCCAGTCCGGCGACGGTGCCGTTGTTGTAGACCCGGACCGGGAGGGACTTGTCGATGCCCGCGGCACCGGAGGTGGTCGGCGCGGCGGGCGTGGTGGGCGCGGTTGTGGTGGTCGTGGGTGCGATGGAGCCGGGCACCACCGACGGGGTGCCCGCCGCGGTCGAATTCTGCTGCGCCGCAGTGGTGGTGGCGGCCTCGGAGGTCGATCCGGCGCTGCTGTCCGAGGAGTCCGAACTCGACAGGGACATCGCGCCGATCCCGGCGAACACGATGGCCAGCGCGATCAGGACCATCGCCAGGGCCCGCAGCGGCGGACCGCCGGCCGGCGAATTCGGGTTGCTCACGGCGTCGAGCCTAATGGGTGCAGGGCCGCCCGCGCGGGATCAAGCGCGGACGCGGGCCGGGTGGAGACCTGGCTCACGGTCGCGGCGCGGCTCACACCTGGAAACCGAGACGGCGTGCGGCCCTGGTCTTCTGGCGGCTGGCGCGCAGCCGCCGCAGGCGCTTGACCAGCATCGGGTCCGCCGCCAGCGCTTCGGGCTTGTCGACGACCGCGTTCAGGACCTGGTAGTAGCGGGTTGCCGAGAGGTCGAACAGTTCGCGGATGGCTTCTTCCTTCGCACCGGCGTACTTCCACCATTTGCGCTCGAAGTCGAGAATCTCGAGCTCACGGCGGGAAAGCCCGTGCGCGCCATCCTCGTCGGAAGGACCGTCCTCGCTTGCGGGCATGTCGCGTGCCGCTGCGCTGTCCATAGTGCTCCCTCGCCGAGTGGTCACCAGACGAATATGGTGCTTGTGCGTCGGTGCCATTCAACCACGCGCCGCAGACAACGCGATGCGTACCGATCGGCGTGTTTTGTGACGTGAGCCCCGGCGTGTCGGGGGTTCCGGGCAGCGATCCGGACACGTCCCCAGGGTGTGATCACCCCGGTAAACACCGCACTATAGGGTGCTGAGCATGGCTATTCTCCCGATTCGCATTGTCGGCGACCCGGTTCTGCACCGCGCGACCACTCCGGTCACGCAGACCCCGGAAGAGCTGGCGCAGCTGATCGCGGACATGTACGAGACGATGGACGCCGCGCACGGGGTGGGTCTGGCCGCCAATCAGGTGATCATCGCCGACGAGGACGAGCTGTCGCCGCGCGTCTTCGTCTACGACTGCCCGGACGAGACCGAGGGCGGCAAGACCGTCCGCCGCCGCGGCTGCGTGGTGAATCCGGTGCTGGAGACCTCCGAGATCCCCGAATCCATGCCGGATCCCGACGATGACGAGGAGGGCTGCCTGTCGGTCCCCGGCGAGCAGTTCCCGACCGGCCGCGCCGACTGGGCCAAGGTCACCGGCACCGACGAGCACGGCGAGCCGGTCGAGCTGGAGGGCCACGGCTTCTTCGCCCGCATGCTGCAGCACGAGACCGGCCACCTGGACGGCTTCCTCTACGTGGACGTGCTGATCGGCCGCAATGCCCGCGCCGCGAAGAAGGCGATCAAGCGAAACGGCTGGGGCAAGCCGGGATTGAACTGGGTCCCGGGCACCGTGCCGGACCCCTTCGGACACGACGACGACGATCTCGACGACTGATCGGTCATGACCGACTCCGAGCCCGGCCCCGACGGCGCCGGGGCGCTCCCGCCGCTCGGCAAGCGGGTGGTGGTGCGCTACCGGCTGCCCGCGGGTTATCCACAGCCGTTGACGGATGTGATCGGCGAGCTGATCGCCGCCGACCCGCTGACCGTGCGCACCGCCGACGGCCAGGTGGTGTCGGTCGCCCGGGATCAGGTGGTGGCCTGGAAACCGCTCGGCCCCAGACCCATTCGGACCAGTGAGATCCGGTCCCTGGAAGCGGCGGCCGCGGACGGCTGGCCGGGCCTGATGCGATCCTGGATCGACGGCTGGCTGCTGCGGGCCGGGGACGGCTACACCTATCGCGCGAATTCCGCGGTGCCGCTGGGCGGTACGGACGGACCGGCGCTGATGAACACCGAGACCCTGCACCGCATCGGCGAGTGGTACACCGCGCACGGCCTGCCGCTGCAACTGCAGCTGCCCGATCGGCTGGCGACCCGGCCCGCGGAGTGGCGGACCTGGCACGAGACCCGGGTGCTGGCGGTCGACATCGAGACCATGCCGCTGCCGTCGGGCCCGTCCATGGTGCGATTCACGCCCGAACCGGACGGGGCGTGGCTGTCCATGCACCGGCATCGGGGCGGGGACACCGATGTCGGCTCGAGCCCGGTGGTGGACGTGCTGACCGCGGTCCGCGACGGTGAGCTCACCTTCGCCACACTGGGTTTGCCCGCGCCGATCGCCATCGGCCGGGCCGCGGTGACCACGGCTCCCGACGGCCGCCGCTGGGTGGGCCTGACCTGTGTGACGGTGGCGTCCGGGCATCGGCGGCACGGGCTGGGCGCGCTGGTGTGCGCGGAGATGATCCGCTGGGGCCGCACGCACGGGGCCACCCACGCCTATGTTCAGGTGTCGGACGAGAATGACGCGGCGCTGGCGTTGTACCAGGAGATGGGCTTCGTCGAGCATCACAGCTACCGGTACGCCGCGCCCTGATCGCGCGCCGCCCGCTCGCGTAAGACACTAGTTCCGAAAGGTTTACCGCTGTGCGTATCGCCACCTGGAATGTGAACTCGATCCGCACCCGGCAGGATCGGGTGCTGGCGTGGCTGGACCGCGCCGATATCGACGTGCTGGCCATGCAGGAAACCAAGTGCAAGGACGAGCAGTTCCCGTTCGAGGCGTTCGAGGCGGCCGGGTACGAGGTCGCGCACGTGGGCCTGAATCAGTGGAACGGCGTGGCCATCGCCTCCCGGGTGGGCCTGGACGATGTCGAGATCCACTTCCCGGATCAGCCCGGTTTCGACAAGGACGCGGGCGAATCCCTGTTGAGCGCACCGGTGGTGGAGGCCCGCGCGATCGGCGCGACCTGCGGCGGGGTGCGGGTGTGGAGCCTGTACGTGCCGAACGGCCGCGCGCTCGACGACCCGCACTACGCCTACAAGCTGGAGTGGCTGGCGGCGCTGCGGTCCGCGGGCGCCAAGTGGCTGTCGGAGGATCCGGACGCGCAGATCGCGCTGGTGGGTGACTGGAATATCGCGCCGACCGATCTGGATGTGTGGTCGCCGGAGTTCTTCGAGGGCAAAACCCATGTGTCCGAACCGGAACGGGATGCCTTCGACGCGTTCGGCGAGACCGGTTTCACCGACGTCATGCGGCCCTTCCACCCGGGCCCCGGCGTCTACACCTACTGGGACTACACGCAGCTGCGCTTCCCCCGCAAGGAGGGCATGCGCATCGACTTCATCCTGGCCTCCCCCGCCCTGGCCGCGCGCGTGACCGACGCGAACGTGGACCGGGAGGAGCGAAAGGGCAAGGGCGCCAGCGATCACGCGCCCGTGACGGCCGTCCTCGCGGACTAGTTCGGCCGGGCCCGGCTTCAGACCGGCCGGGCCTTGATGGCGTCGCGGGAGATGAAGACGTCGTAGGTGCCCGGGACGGCGATGACGGCATTGCCGTTGGTCGAGCGCACGAAAGGCCTGGTGTACCAGGTCTTGTCCTTCATGTCCTGGAAGAAGTCGGCGTCGCTGCCGTTGAGGAAGATCTGGTTCTGTTTGGTGGCGACGCCGTCGAGACGCTGGCCGTAGAGCCGGGTCACCTTGTATCCGGCATTGAAGCCGAGCGCGTTCACCCACGCCTCGAGTTCCACGATATTGGCCTGCAGCACCCACATGTCGCCCTCGACCTGGTAGGTCTTGTGCTGGTCGCCGTGGCCCTCGTCGCCGTAGAGGGTGAGGTTCACATCCAGCAGGTGTTCCTGCCCCGCAACGGGTTTGACCTCGACATGCGCGGCCTTCACTTCGCCGGTGAGTCCGAGGAAGGCCTGCAGGAGCGTGGTGATCCACAGGATCACCACCGCGACGAACGCCAGACCCGCCGCGCCCATGCCGCGTCCGACCAGCACACGCCAGCCGACCGTGCGGGCTTTCAGCACGGCCGAGACCAGTAGTCCGATGGCCGCGATGCCCAGCACCAACAGCACCATCTGGATCCAGCCGAAGGTAACCGGGAAGACCATGCCGTAGTTGTACCCGTTCGGCACGACACGTATCGGCGGGTCAGCAATGAAGTGTGCGTGTCATGACGGTGTGTCACCTGATCCCCCAACGAGATCCGGCCCCGCACCACGGGTGCGGGGCCGGAGTTCGCGTGCGAATCAGAAGGCCGCTTCGTCCAGCTTCATGATGTCGTTGTCGAGGTTCTCGATCACCGAACGCGAGGCGCTGAGCAGCGGTAGCTTGTTCTTGGCGAACCAGGACGCCACGCCGACCTTGCCGGTGTAGAAGTTCTTGTCCTTCTCGGCCGCGCCCGCGTCCAGCGCCGCCTGGGCGATGGCGGCGTGCTCGAGCAGTCGCCACGAGATGACGAGATCGCCCACGGCGTACAGGAATCGGACCGAGCCGAGGCCGACCTTGTAGAGCTCGTCGACCTGCTGCTGCGAGGCCATCAGGAAGCCGGTGAGCGCGGCCGCCATGGCCTGCACATCGGCCAGGGCCGCGCCGAGCAGTCCGCGCTCGATCTTGAACTGGTCGGGGCCGCCGTCGACGAACTGCTGGATCAGGCCCGCGACGTGTCCGAGCGCCACGCCCTTGTCACGAATGATCTTGCGGAAGAAGAAGTCCTGCGCCTGGATGGCGGTGGTGCCCTCGTACAGCGAGTCGATCTTGCAGTCGCGGATGTACTGCTCGATCGGGTAGTCCTGCAGGTAGCCGGAGCCGCCGAGGGTCTGCAGCGATTCGGTCAGCGACTCGTAGGCGCGGTCGGAGCCGCAGCCCTTCACGATCGGCAGCAGCAGGTCGTTGACCCGCTCGGCCAGTTCGGCGTCGGCGCCGTAATTGGCCTGCGCCACATCGGCGTTCTGGTAGGAGGCGCAGTACATGTAGAGCGCGCGCAGGCCCTCCGCGTACGCCTTCTGGGTGGCCAGCGAGCGGCGCACGTCCGGGTGGTGGGTGATGGTGACGCGCGGGGCGGCCTTGTCGGTCATCTGGGTCAGGTCCGCGCCCTGGACGCGCTGCTTGGCGTACTCGAGGGCGTTGAGGTAGCCCGTGGACAGCGCGCCGGTGGCCTTGGTGCCCACCATCATGCGGGCGTTCTCGATGACCTTGAACATCTGCGCGATGCCGTTGTGCGCCCCGCCGACCAGGTAGCCGACGGCGGGGATGTCGCCGCCGAAGGTGATCTCACAGGTGGGCGAGGACTTGATGCCCATCTTGTGCTCGACGCCGGTGACCAGCGCGCCGTTCTTGGCGCCGAGTTCCATGGTCTCCGAGTCGAACAGGAAGCGCGGCACCATGAACAGCGACAGGCCCTTGGTGCCGGGTCCGGCGCCCTCGGGGCGGGCCAGCACCAGGTGGAAGATGTTGTCGGCGGTGTCGCCGACGTCGCCGCCGGAGATGAAGCGCTTCACGCCCTCGACGTGCCAGGTGCCGTCGGCCTGTTCGATGGCCTTGGTGCGGCCCATGCCGACGTCGGAGCCGGCGTCGGGCTCGGTGAGCACCATGGTGCCGCCCCAGCGGTTCTCCCAGGCGTGCGCGGCCCAGCGCTTCTGTTCGTCGGTGCCCTCGTCGAAGAGGACCTTGTGCATGAGCGGGCCCATGTTGAAGAAGGAGGCCGAGTTGTTGGCGGCGACCAGCATTTCCTGGATGGCCCAGATGAGCGCGTTGGGGGCGGCCACGCCGCCCATCTCCTCGGCCATGCCCAGACCGGAGTAGCCGGCCTCGTTGACCGCGGCCACGGTCTTCTTCAGCGATTCGGGCACCGTGATGGTGTGCTGGTCGGGCAGGAACTCGACCGGGTTGCGGTCGGCGTCGGCGAAGGAGTCCGCGATCGGGCCTTCCGCGAGGCGCTTGGCCTCGGCGAGCATCTCCCGCGCGGTGTCGCCGTCGAGGTCGCCGTAGGCGCCGCTGTCCAGCAATTCCCCGATCCCCAGTACTTCGAACAAGTTGAACTCGATGTCTCGTAGGTTCGCCTTGTAATGGGACACGGAAGGGCCTCCTCGGCTGAAGTGTGCGACGCGGTTCTGAGATCAGAATCTGAGATCAAGCCGAAGGCTGCCGTACGCCTGTCCCCTTACGCAACCGTAGGCAGACGTCTTAACCGGCCGGGCCCCCGACAACCCGGCCCGATCGCGATAAGTTAACCGCGCCGTTATGCGCTCGAGCTGGAACTGCGACCGTACAACTCCTTGGCCTGCTGCGGAGTGACGGTGACGGGATTCACGGGAACCCCGGCTCGCATATGCTCCTCGAGCAGCCGGCCCGTCGTGGGCCCGATGAAGTTCTTGGCCACCCGCAGTTCCAGCCGGTCCCTCCGCAAGGCGGTCATGGCAGCCCGACGGCGGCCGGTCTCCCGCATCCACCGGGCAGCGTGGCGACGGCAGCCGGGGCCACCAGCCGGCTGCCCGCCCAGAGCTTCACGCCCTTGTCACGCGGAGTGAACAGCCGGTAGCGCATGCCGCGGCGAGTGCGGTTTCGGTGCGGTGTCGGATCAGGGGGTCATCTCGTAGGCTCCGGCCAGGGCGCGGACCTGGGTGAGAACGTTCTCGAAGCGGGCCGGGTCGGCGACCGGGCGGCGGACCAGGTCCAGGGCGCGGACCTGCTGGGCCTTGGTGGCGGTCGGCTTGGTGTGCAAAGTCAGTGCGTGCTTGGAGAATTCGCGCACGAACAGGTCGAAGAGCTGGTCGAGGACGGCCTCGTCGGCGCCCGCGATCTCGGCCTGTTCGAGGATGAGCTGCGCGTACGGGAGGGTGGTGAACAGCTCGCCGAGGCCGAAGAGGAAGTCGACGTCCTGCTGCTGTTCGGCGGTCGGAGTCGCCGCGGCCAGCAGGGTTTGGAGGGCCAGGGCCTGCTCGAGGAAGACCGCGACATTCGGGATGTGCGCGAACTTCTCGAACACCGGCCGCCAGTCGGCGAAGCGGATTTTGCCCAGCCCGCTGCTCGGGCCCTGCCGGAACAGGAATTCGTCGTCGGCGGCATCGCGGCGGGTGGGCACGGGAGCGTGTGCGGCGCGGGCGAATTCGGTCTTCAGCGCGGGCACGGCCTTGGCGGCCGGACCGGTGGCACGGCGGCTGGTCCAGCTCAGCGCGCCGGACACCGCGCGCACCGCGCCCTTGGGGGCGAGGCCCGCGCCGGGCAGGTACCGCAGCGCGGCCAGGCCCGCGTCGGCGGGATGGAACATGTAGTTGGGCAGGAACTTCAGCGACAGCGCCATGTTCACGTGCACGGTGCCTTCGAGCCGCGGCAGCCCGAACATGCCGACCATGGCCATGGGGAAGTACATGTCGTTCTCGAATCCGCGGGCGGCGATCACGTCGGCGAGGTCCTCGTACAGCTGCTGGCCGTGGCGGGTGACCGACATCTTCTCGATGGCGTTGAACAGCAGGTAGCGCCGGTCGTTCTCGTCCGCGGAGCGCAGGTAGTCGATGGCGCGCTCGCTGTAGAGCTTCATGCCGATCAGGCGCGCGTAGCTGTCCGCGAGCAGCGATTTCACCTGCGGGAACTCGGTCACGCGGTGCCCGAACAGGATTCGGTTCTCGGCGTGGGTGACCGCCTCGAACATGGCGTGCTCGCACGCCCCGACCGCGCCGAAGCCGAGGTTGAACTTGCCGACGTTGACGGTGTTCATGGCGGCGTCGAAGGCGGCGCGGCCGGTGTGCAGGATGTCGGATTCGGCGACCGGGTACTCGTCGAGATCGAAGGCGGCGACGTACATCTGGGAGTCGACGACGTTCTTGCGCAGCTTGTAGTTCTTGTGCCGGGAGTCGGCGGCGAAGAACAGGTAGCCGGAGTACTCCTCGTCGCTCATCTTCCGCAGGAAGTCGGACGAGTCGATGATCGGTTTGTCGGCGCGGCGACCGAAGACCGACACCATGCCGGCGAGGTTGCCGTTGCCGATGTAGTACTTGCCGCCGGTGGCGGTGTAGCCGCCGCCCGGTGTCGGCTCGAGCACCATGTCGGTGGCGTAGATGTCGGCGCCGTGGTCGCGTTCGGAGAGGCCGAAGGCGAAGATCTCGCCGGATTCCAGCAGTCCCGCGGCGCGGGCCTTGGCCTCGGCGTTGGCGCTCTGCCAGATCGGGCCCAGGCCCAGGATCGTCACCTGCCAGACGTACCAGTACTGCATGCCGTAGAAGCCGAGGATCTTGCTCATCATGGCGATGCGGGCGGTGTCCCAGCGCTTGTGCGGGTCGCCGCCGGCCTGCGCGGCCGGGGTCAGGAAGGTGGCGAAGACCCGTTCGCGCTTGATGAAGTCGAGGAAGTCGGCGTACCAGACGCGGTCGCGGTTCTCGGCCAGCAGCCGGACCTTGCCGAACGCCTCGAAGTAGTCGACGGTGGCCCGCAGCAGTCGCCGGGTCTCCGCGTCGAATTCGGCGAATTCGCAGGTCTTCGGGTTGAACAGGGTCTGACTCATCGGTCTTCGTCTCCTCCGGCCGTGGGCTCGCCCGGCTCCGCCGGGTGCTTTCATTCGTGAATGTAGCATTTTTGTTCGTGGCTGTAGGAAAGGCTCGCCAGGGCCGCTGCTATCGTCGGTGCGCATGGGCACCGATTCGGCGACACGACCACGCCAGCGCGCGCGGCATCTGGGTCCCGAACGCCGTCGCCCGCAGGTCCTCGACACCGCTCTGGAGATCGCCGTCGCCGACGGCATCGCGGCGGTCACCGTCGCCGCGGTGGCCGACCGCATGAAGGTCACCCGCCCCGTCGTCTACGCCTGCTTCGCCGATCGGGTCGAGCTGCTCGAGGCGCTCATCCGGCGCGAGGAGGACTACCTGGTGCAGGGTGTGCTGGAAACGCTGCCCCGCCGCCGGGTGGAAGCCGACGAGGCGGTGTTCGTGGAGGGCTTCCGCGCCCTGCTGCACACCGTCTCCCGGCGCCCCGACACCTGGCGGCTGCTGTACGGCAATCCCGATCCGGCCGTGGCGGATTCGTTCGGCAAGGGCCGGCTGCTGGCGGTGGAACGCTGCACCCGGCGACTACGCCCGACCCTGGCGGCCTGGGGCACCGCCGACGCCGAACACAAGCTTCCGGCCCTGGTCGAGTTGTGGGTGTCGGCCGGTGAGGGCGCGGTCCGCACGCTGCTGACCGAGCCGGGCGACTGGAATCCCGACACTCTCGGAGAGTTCGTCGGCGCGGCGGTCTACCGCGCCCTGCGTCACGCCTGACTACGATGGAAATCGACCATCGGTCAGCGGGAGGACGCCATGACGTTCTATCGGCAGGTTGGTTCGGTGCCGCCCAAGCGGCACACGCAGCATCGAGATGAGAGCGGCCGGCTCTATTACGAAGAGCTGATGGGAGAAGAGGGCTTCTCCGGCGATTCCTCGCTGCTCTATCACCGCGGACTACCCCCGGCCATCGTGGATTCGTCGGTGTGGGTGCTGCCGCAGCAGCGGCTGTTCCCGAATCATCCACTGCGGCATCGGCATCTGAAACTGCACGAACTGTTCCTGGGCGACAAACCGGGCGACAGTGATGTGGTGACCGGGCGGCGGTTGCTGCTCGGCAATGCCGACGTGCGCATCTCCTATGTGGCGGCGCTGCGCGAATCGGCGCTGTACCGCAATGCCATCGGCGACGAGCTGGCCTATATCGAATCCGGTTCGGGGCGAGTGGAAACCGTGTTCGGCACGCTGCCGGTGCGGCAGGGTCATCAGGTGCTGCTGCCGCGCGCCACCACCCACCGCTGGGTTCCGGACGGCCCGGAACCGTTGCGCGCCTACATCATCGAGGGCTCCGGCCATATCACCCCGCCGAAGCGGTATCTCTCGAAATACGGTCAGTTCCTGGAGAGTTCGCCCTACTGCGAGCGCGATCTCCACGCGCCGACCGAGCCGGTCCAGGTCGACGGCGAGAATGTGGAGGTACTGGTCAAGCACCGTCCCGCCGGTGAGATCGTCGGCACCAGCATGGTTTACGCCACCCATCCCTTCGATGTGGTGGGCTGGGACGGCTGCCTGTACCCGTTCGCCTTCGATATCGCCGATTTCGAGCCGATCACCGGCCGGGTGCACCAGCCGCCGCCGGTGCATCAGGCGTTCGAGGGCCAGAACTTCGTGATCTGCGATTTCGTGCCGCGCAAGGTGGACTACCACCCGCTCTCGATCCCGGTGCCCTATTACCACTCGAACGTGGACTCCGACGAGATCATGTTCTACTGCGGCGGAAATTACGAGGCGCGCAAGGGATCCGGGATCGGCCAGGGTTCGGTGTCGGTGCATCCGGGCGGGTACGCGCACGGTCCGCAGCCGGGAGCCTACGAGCGCAGCATCGGAATCGACTTCTTCGACGAACTGGCGGTCATGGTGGACACCTTCCATCCGTTGCAGCTGGGTGAGGGCGCGCTGGCGTGCGAGGACCCGCGCTACGCGTGGACCTGGTCGGGTAAGGGGCCGTCGGAATGGATCTGAATTGAGCAGCCGGGTACGTATCGAGGTCGCCGCGGATTCCGGTTTCGGCCTGGACCACCTGCCGTACTGCGTATTCCGACCCTCCGGCCGGGAACCCCGGGTGGGCGCCCGGCTGGGCGACACCGTGATCGATCTGGCGGTGGCACTCGATGATCCGATGTTCCATCAGCCCAGCTTGAACGCTTTCATGACCCAGGGGCCGCGGTGCTGGCGCGAGATCCGGGAGCGGGTGCGGACCGCCGCCGAGGCGGAACTCCCCGCGGCCGCCGCGCACGAGGTGCGCGCGGTCCGCCTGGATCTGCCGATCGAGATCGGTGACTACGTCGACTTCTACGCCAGCCTCGATCACGCCACCGCCCTGGGCCGCATGCTGCGCCCGGACGGTGAACCGCTGCTGCCGAATTGGCGGCATCTGCCGGTGGGCTATCACGGCCGCGCGGGCACCGTGGTGGTGTCGGGCACCGATGTCATCCGGCCGCACGGGCAGCGCCGGACCGACTCCGGCACACCGGATTTCGGCCCGAGCCGCCGCCTCGACATCGAGGCCGAACTGGGTTTCGTGGTGGGCGCGGGCTCGGCGCTCGGCACGCCGATCGGTACCGGCGAGTTCGCCGACCACGTTTTCGGGGTGGCTCTGGTCAACGATTGGTCGGCGCGCGATATCCAGGCGTGGGAGGGTCAGCCGCTGGGCCCGTTCCTGGGCAAGTCCTTCGCAACCAGCCTGTCGGCGTGGGTGACCCCGCTCGACGCCCTGGCCGCGGCCCGCATTCCGCTGCCGCCGCAGCATCCCGAGCCGCTGCCGTATCTGCGTGACGCCGCGGCCTGGGGTCTGGACATCGCGGTTCGGGTGGCCTGGAACGGGCAGCTGGTCTCCACTCCCCCGTACCGGCGCATGTACTGGTCACCGGCGCAGATGCTGGCGCACCTGACGGCGAACGGGGCCTCGACCCGCACCGGGGACCTGTTCGCGTCCGGCACGATCTCGGGCGCGGATCGCGGCGAGCGCGGGTCGCTGATGGAGATCAGCTGGGGTGGCGCCGAGCCCCTCGAATTGAACGGCGCGCAACGGACGTTCCTGCAGGACGGCGATGAGGTGGTGCTCACGGCAACCGCCCCGGCGGTCGGCGGCGGGCGGCTGGAGCTGGGCGAAGTCCGCGGGCGGATCGCGAAAGCCGAGTAATAGCCAGCTCGTATGGCCATGAGCATGGTCACTGAACCTACCGGTCGGTCGATCAGGGAAAGTACCGTTCCGAAAGTTTGCGACTTTCGGAGGGCGGCGTCGATGTTGACCACTTCTGCCCGGTTCGCCATGGCGCGCCCGCGCGCCGTGCTGGTGGCCGCGCTGCTGCTGATGCTGGTGTGCGGCGGCTTCGGGGCCACCGTCAAATCGCACATGGTCGGCGGCGGATATCTGACCGGCTCGCTGGAGTCGGTGCGGGCCAACGACTTCATCACGAAGAGCTTCCCCGGCGGCAATCCGAACCTCATCGTCATGGTGAGCGGTGACGGCGGCGTCAACAGTCCGCAGGTGCGCGCGGAGGCGCAGCGCATCACCGACACGTTGAGCCACGACTCGACGGTCACCGGCGTCCAGTCCTATTGGGCCAACAGCGCGGCCCGGCCCGACCTGGCCGCCGCGCTGAAGAGCAAGGACGGGCGACGCGGGCTGATCATGGCCACGGTGACCGGCACCGACACCGAGGTGCAGAACCGGGCCGCGGACCTGTCCACCGAGCTCAATGGCGACCGCGACGGCGTCCAGGTGCGGGTGGGCGGTATGGCCGGATCGTTCGCCGATATCAATCACCAGGTCGAGAAGGATCTGCTGCTGGCCGAGGCCATCGCGGTGCCGGTGTCGGCGCTGCTGCTGGTGCTGGTGTTCGGCAGCGTGATCGCGGCCCTGCTGCCGGTGGGCGTGGGGCTGTTCGCGATCGCCGCCACCCTCGGCATCCTGCGCGCCATGACCACGTTCATGGACGTGTCGATCTTCGCGTTGAACATGACCAGCGCGCTGGGCCTGGCGCTGGCCATCGACTACAGCCTGTTCATCGTCAGCCGGTACCGGGAGGAGCTGGCCAATGGGCGCGATACCCGGGCGGCGATCCTGCGGTCGGTGCAGACGGCCGGGCGGACCGTGGTGTTCTCCGGCCTGACCGTCGCGCTGGCGCTGGCGGCGCTGGCGGTGTTCCCGCAGCCGTTCTTCAAGTCCTTCGCCTACGCCGGTGTCGCCGTGGTGGTCGCGGCCGTGGGTGCGTCGGTGCTGCTGTTGCCCGCCGCGCTGATGCTGCTCGGCGATCGCGTCAATGCCTGGGATCTGCGGAAGCCGGTGCGCCGCTTGCTGGGTCGCGGTGAGCCCGCGCCGAAGCAGCCGGAGGAGACCTTCTGGTACAAGCTGGTCACCGGTGTCATGCGGCGGGCGCTGCCGGTCGCCGTGGTCACCGCGGCGGTGCTGCTCGCGCTCGGATCCCCGTTCCTGAAGGCGCATTTCGGTACGCCGGACGACCGGGTGATCGGCACCTTCGCCTCCAGCCGTCAGGTCGGTGACGCGCTGCGGCACGACTTCGGTGCCGATATGGCCTCCAGCGCGGTGGTGGCGCTGCCCGGATTCCACGGCGACACCAAGGAGATCGGCGCGTACGCCGCCCGCCTGTCGCAGGTGCCGGGGGTTCCGGCGGTGCTGTCCAGTGACGGCGTCTACGTGAACGGCGCGAAGATGGCTCCCGGCGTCCAGCAGATGGCCGGGCCCGACGGCGCGTATTTGTCGGTCGGCACCCGGATCGCCCCGTACTCCGCGGAGGGCAAGCAGCAGCTCGCCGATCTCCGCGCGGTGCCCGCCCCCGGCGACGTCCTCTTCGGCGGCGCGGCCGCCCTGAACGAGGACACCATGGATTCGGTGATCACCCGGCTGCCCTTGGCGGGCGCGATCATCGCGATCATCACCCTGATCCTGCTGTTCCTGTTCACCGGCAGCGTGGTGCTCCCGGTGAAGGCGCTCCTGCTGAACCTGCTGTCGCTGACCGCCACCTTCGGCGCCATGATCTGGGTCTTCGAGCAGGGGCACGGCGCGAGCCTGCTGGGCTTCACCTCCACCGGCAGCATCGACCTGTTCATGCCGATCCTGATGATCTGCCTGGCCTTCGGCATGTCCATGGACTACGAGGTCTTCCTGCTCTCCCGCATCCGCGAGGAGTGGCTGGCCTCCGACCGTTCGCCCGGGGCCAACACCCGTTCGGTGGCGCTGGGCGTGGCCCGCACCGGCCGCATCTTCACCGCCGCCGCGGGCCTGATGGCGGTGGTGCTGCTGGCGGTGGCCACGTCCGAGGTGGCCCCCATGAAGCTGTTCGGCATCGGCCTGGCACTGGCCGTCGTCTCCGACGCCACCGTCATCCGCGGCCTGCTGGCCCCGGCCCTCATGCGCCTGATGTCCACCGCCAACTGGTGGGCTCCCAAACCCCTTGCCGCCCTGCACAAGCGGATCGGGCTGGAGGAGGAGCCGGGCGCGGCGGCGGCCGGCGACGAGGACCGCGAGGTCGCGCTGGCCCGCTAGCGGCGGGCGGCGCGGCCCGCGTCGACGACGGCGACGAAGTTCTCCAGATCCGAGATCAGGGTGTCGACGGATTCGGGGGCGCCGCCGTCGTCGTGGTGGTGCAGCCAGTCGGCGACGAGCTCGAACATGCCGCCGATGGTGGCCAGGGCCAGGGCCGGCAAGCGGTGTTCCTCGTGCGGGTCGGCTTGCAGCCATTGGTGTTTCAGGAATTCGGCGGACCACCGGCGATTGGTACGGCGCATGCCCTCGACGGCGGGCGAGATGCCGCCCGCTTCGCCGAAGGTGACCTTCGCGAGGCGGGGGTCGTCGGCGATGGCGTGGACGAAGGCCGCGAGGACGGTGGCGCGGCGGGTGGGCCAGTCGGCGTCGGCGGTCTCGACGGCCACCTCGGCGACGCGTTGCTGGATACCGGTGGTGATCTGTTCCAGCAGGGCGGTGTAGCACGCCTCTTTGCTGTCGAAGTGGTCGTAGAAGCCCTTGGTGCCGACGAAGGCGTGCTGGCAGATCTGTTCGATGGAGGTGCCCGAATAGCTTTGCCGGGCAAAGAGTTCGGTGGCGGCGGTGAGGAGCTGACGGCGGCGCTGGGCGCTGCGCTCGCCGGCGTCGAGGCCGCGGATGCGACGCCGGACGGGGGGCGCGCCGGTCGACGCGGCAGATTTGCTGCGGGACATACCTAAACGATAGCCAAGCCCGTTTCAGAACGACATCTTGTTGATAACCCGGGCCCGTGCTGTAACCGCTGTCACGTCGAGGAAGGGAACGGCGAGTGGCGATCGAATTCAGGAACCGCCGCCGCACAACCGCTTCCGGTCGATCAAGACGGTCCGGACGCGCTCGTGACGCAGACCGAGATCCCGTTGAACGCCGTCTTCGGCGCGCGGGGCCGGCCGATCGGGCCGCGGGGAGAACTGAGCGGCGGGACACCCGCGCGGAGCAGACCGAATCGTATATTCCACGGTCCCGGGGTTGCCGTGCCCCGGGGCCGGGTATGGTCGGCTCGGAAAAAGTTTGCCAACGGGGGCTCGCACCAGCGGGCTGAGAGGACGGCTGATGGGCCGTCGACCGTATGAACCTGACCGGGTAATGCCGGCGTAGGGAGGATCTGCAATGTCATCGAGTCGTGTCTCCAGCTCGGCCGCCCCGGTCGACACCGTGACCACCGGCCCCATCCAGGGCAGCGTCAAGCACTACGAGCAGGTCGAGGCCGACGGCACGACGCTGCGGGTTCCGGTGCGGCGCATCAACCTCACCAATGGCGAGCACTTCGACGTGTACGACACCTCCGGTCCGTACACCGACGACACCGCCACCATCGATCTCGAGGCGGGTCTGCCCAAGCTGCGCGACAGCTGGGACAAGCCGCGGGTCGACGGCCCGCCGACCCAGCTGAACTGGGCGCGCCAGGGCGTCGTCACCAGCGAGATGCACTACATCGCCGCCCGCGAAGGCGTTTCGCCCGAGCTGGTGCGCGACGAGGTGGCCGCCGGTCGCGCGGTGATCCCCGCCAACCACAAGCACCCCGAGTCCGAGCCGATGATCATCGGCAAGAAGTTCGCGGTGAAGATCAACGCGAATATCGGCAACTCGGCCGTGAGCTCCTCCATCGCCGAGGAGGTCGAGAAGATGGTGTGGGCCAGCCGCTGGGGCGCCGACACCATCATGGACCTGTCCACCGGCAAGAACATTCACGAGACCCGCGAGTGGATCCTGCGCAACTCCCCGGTCCCGATCGGCACCGTGCCGATCTACCAGGCCCTGGAGAAGGTGAACGGCGATCCCACCAAGCTCACCTGGGAGATCTACCGCGACACCGTGATCGAGCAGGCCGAGCAGGGCGTCGACTACATGACGGTGCACGCGGGCGTGCTGCTGCGCTACGTGCCGCTGGCCGCCAAGCGCGTCACCGGCATCGTGTCCCGCGGCGGGTCGATCATGGCCGCGTGGTGCCTGGCGCATCACCAGGAATCGTTCCTGTACACCAACTTCCGTGAGCTGTGCGAGATCCTGGCGAAGTACGACATCACCTTCTCGCTGGGTGACGGCCTGCGTCCGGGTTCCATCGCGGACGCCAATGACGAGGCCCAGTTCGCGGAGCTGCGCACCCTGGGTGAGCTCACCAAGATCGCGAAATCCTATGGCGTGCAGGTGATGATCGAGGGCCCCGGCCACGTGCCGATGCACAAGATCGTGGAGAACGTGCGGCTGGAGGAGGAGCTCTGCGAGGAGGCTCCGTTCTACACCCTCGGCCCGCTGGCGACCGATATCGCGCCCGCCTACGACCACATCACCTCGGCCATCGGCGCGGCGATCATCGCCCAGGCCGGTACCGCGATGCTGTGTTACGTGACCCCGAAGGAGCACCTGGGTCTGCCGAACCGCGACGACGTGAAGGTCGGCGTGATCACCTACAAGATCGCCGCCCACTCCGCCGACCTGGCCAAGCAGCACCCGCGAGCCCAGGACCGCGACAACGCGCTGTCCAAGGCGCGCTTCGAGTTCCGCTGGACCGACCAGTTCAACCTGGCGCTGGACCCCGACACCGCGCGGGAGTACCACGACGAGACCATGCCGGCCGAGCCCGCCAAGACCGCCCACTTCTGCTCCATGTGCGGTCCGAAGTTCTGCTCCATGCGCATCTCGCAGGACGTGCGCGACTACGCCGAGAAGCACGGCCTCACCGACGTGAACGCCATCGAGGCCGGAATGGCCGAGAAGTCCGCCGAATTCGCCGAGGCGGGCAACAAGGTGTACCTGCCGGTCGTGTCGTAACGATCGAATTCGAGTCGGGGCGGGTGGCTTTCGAGCTACCCGCCCCGGCTCGTCTCAGGGGCGATTCGTGATCTGCTGGACGGCCCAGCTGTTGCCGTCCGGGTCGTCGAAGAACACGAACCCGCTGTTGTTCAACGGATCCCCCTCGGTGACCGGCCCCGGCAGCACCTGGATGTCACTCACCTCGACGCCTCGCTCGACCAGTTCGGCGTGCGCACGCTTCAGATCGTTGACCACCAATTGCAGTCCCTTGATGCTGCCCGGCTCCATCTTCGGGACCGCGCCCTCGCCGATCACGATCGAGCACCCCGACCCCGGCGGCGTCAGCTGGCAGATCCGGATCCCCGGCGCCGGCTGGGTGTCGTGGTCGACATGGAACCCCAGCTTGCGGGCGTAGAAGTCCTTGGCGCGGTCCACGTCCGACACCGGGACGATGACCACTTCGAGTGTCCAATTCACGGCGGATCCTTCCGAATCGAGTGTTTCTCCCAGTAGTCGGAGCGACAGCACGGAAATCATCGTGAACGCTACCCAGGTGTATCGCCCGCGGGGGTCACTCCGGCGAGTAGAACGTGCCCTTGCCCGCGATGTGGGGGAGGTCGGTGTCGATGGTGACCTCGACCCGCCCGGGACCGGTCGGCAGCGTCTCCGGCACCCACAGCGCGTTGCTCGGCCCGAACGGCGTGCCGTCGCCCAGCGGAACCGGCGGGAAGCTGCCGCTGGCGCCGGTATCGAGATTGCGCCAGCTCAGGGTCGCCGTCGCGCCGCAGCCCGGGTTCGGGATGGGCAGGAACGTGAATTCGGCGCGCACCCAGACGGTTTGCTTGCCGTAGTAGGTGTTCTGGGGATCGTGGAACGCCTGGATCTGGCCGAAGCAGGGGAAGGCCCCCGATCCGGCGGTGTAGGCGGGGGTGAAGGTGGTGACCGGGTCGGCGGCGGCGGTGCCGGTGGCCGCGAACAGCGCGGCCGCGGCGAGCGGCAGGGCGAACAGGGGACGGATCCAGCGCATCGCGACTCCTCGAATTGATTACGGGGACAAACGAATGTCGGCGAGAACCCCGCCAACGCTACCGTTCACTGGTCACGGCACTACCGGTCACTGGTCACGACGCTGCCAGCGGTGCGCGAATTCGCCCGGGGCGGGCGGCGGGCCGGGCAGGTCGCCGGTGGCGGTGAGGCCGTCGACGAGCAGGGCCAGCACCCGGCGGCGCAGCTGGGCGGTGCGTTCGGTATCCGGCAGCGTGACGGCGGCGCAGGCCTCGAGGATCAGGCCCAGATCGGCGACGGTGACCTCCGGGCGCAAGGTGCCGGATTCCCGTGCGCGGCGCAGGAGTTCGTCATTGAGCTCGGCGCTGCGCAGCACAGCGGGAAGGATCGAGTCGTCGGCGGTGAAGGTGCCGGCCAGGTGCACCGCCAGCGAGTGGACGTCGGCGTCGACGACACTGCGCAGGAACTCCACCAGCGCCGCCCAGCCGTCCGGATTCTCCAGGGCCGCTTCGGCTTCCGCGTTGTAGCGACGCAACCCGCTGTAGCAGAGGGTGCGCAGCAGGTCCTCCTTGCTCGGATAACGGCGGTACAGGGCGCTGATGCCGACGCCCGCACGCTCGGCGACGGCCGAGATCGGGGCCTTGGGTTCGGCGAGGAACACGTCGCGGGCGGCGGCCAGGATGAGTTCGTCATTGCGCGCGGCCTGGGCCTTGCGGCCGGACAGGGCCCGCTGAGCTGTGCTTTCGGCTGTTTTCGACATGAATCGAGAATACCACTTGAACGGAATGATCCGTTCCGTTATGGTTTAAACAGAACGAAGCATTCCGTTCCATAAAGGAGAGAATGATGAACACCCAGCCCACCACCGCCATCCGCCCGTTCCGCATCGACGTCCCCCAGGCCCAGCTGGACGAGCTGGCCGACCGCCTGCGCAAGACCCTGTGGCCGAACGAGCTCCCCGGCGTCGCCGACGCCTACGGCGTCACCAACGACCGGGTGCGCGGGCTGGCGACGTACTGGCTGGAGGAGTTCGACTGGCGGGCGCTGGAAGCCAAGCTCAACGCCTACCCGCAGTTCACGACCGAGATCGAGGGCGAGGACATCCACTTCCTGCACGTGCGGTCCTCGCGGGCGGACGCCACCCCGGTCATCCTCACCCACGGCTGGCCCGGCTCGGTCCTGGAGTACCTGGACGTGATCACCCCGCTCACCGAGCCCGAGGACGCCGAGGCGCCCGCCTTCCACGTGGTCATCCCCTCGCTGCCGGGCTTCGGCTTCTCCGGCCCGACCCGGTCCGCCGGCTGGAGCCGCTACCGCACCGCCGGCGCCTGGGTGGAGCTGATGAACCGGCTCGGGTACGAGCGTTTCGGCGCGATCGGCAATGACGGCGGCTCGATGGTCTCCCCCGAGATCGGCCGCATCGCCCCCGATCAGGTGGTCGGAGTCCATGTGACGCAACTGTTCTCGTTCCCGTCCGGCGATCCGGCCGAAATGGCCGACCTGTCCGAGGAGGACATGGCGGCGCTGGCGCATCTGCAGTGGTTCTACGAGAACAAGATGGCCTTCAACACCCTGCACAGCCAGCAGCCGCAGACCATCGCGTTCGCGCTCGCGGATTCGCCGGTGGGCCTGCTGGGTTGGAACGCGCAGCTGTTCAGCGAGGGCCTGGACGATGACTTCGTCATCGGCAACACGGCCATCTACTGGCTGACCGGCACCGCCGGGTCGTCGCTGCGCTTCTACTACGAGGACGCGCACGCCGAGCAGCCGCAGGGCCCGACCACGGTGCCCACCGGGCTGGCCATGTTCAAGGGTGACTTCCAGTCCATTCGCCGCTTCGCCGAGCGGGATCACAAGAACATCGTGAGCTGGCATGCGTACGACGTGAATTCGTCCACGTCGACGAGCGCCAATGACGCCGCCGGGCACTACGCCGCGCACGAGGCGACCGACGTGCTGGTCGCCGACATCCGTGGATTCTTCGCCGGTTTGCGCTGATTCGCATGCGACGGGCCCGCACCCTCAGGGTGCGGGCCCGTCGCATGCCTGGACCCTCCCGCATGTTCGCGAGACGCGCGGCGATGTTCCCCGACGGCTCCCGTTGATGTACTTGATTCACCTTCGCAACAACGAATAACCCGAGGTGAGAGACATGAACATCGCCCTTTTCGGAGCCACCGGAACCGTCGGCCGCCACGCGGTCACCCAGGCCCTCGCGGCCGGACATCAGGTCACCGTCCTGGTCCGCGATCCGGCCAAACTGACCGTCACCCACGAGCGACTGCGGGTCGTCACCGGTGACGTCCTGGACCCGGCCGCCGTCGAGCGGGCCGTCATCGGACAGGACGCGGTGATCGTCGCGCTCGGCGCGGGCCGCAAGGGCGTGGTGCGCGCCGAGGGCACCCGCCACGTCATCGAGGCCATGAACCGGACCGGGGTGAAGCGGCTGATCTGCCAGTCCTCGCTCGGCGTCGGCGACAGCGCGGGCAACCTGAACTTCGTCTGGAAGTACATCATGTTCGGCATGCTGCTGCGCCCGGCCTTCGCCGACCACGTGCGGCAGGAGGAGTACGTGCTGGCCAGCGATCTGGACTGGACCATCGTGCGGCCCAGCGCCTTCACCGACGGCCCGGCCACCGGCGACTACCGCCGCGGCTTCCCGGGCACGGAATCCGGTCTGAAGCTGAAGATCTCGCGCGCCGACGTGGCCGGGTTCCTGGTCGAGCAGCTCGACGACACCTCGTATGTGCGTCGTACGCCGGGCATTTCGCACTGATCAGGTCAGGCGTGCTCGTGCATGTCACCCCAGGACGGGAAGGGATCCGGGTACCGCAGCCACGCCCGCGGCCCGGCTTCCCACTCGGCGTCGGTGAGCAGCGCGGCCGTCAGCAGGTCCCGCACGTGCGGCCGGTCGAGCTTCACACCGATGAACACGATCTCCTGTCCCGGAGCCAGATCCAGCGCGTCCCAGTGCGCGCCCGGCTCGAACGTGAGATTCGGACCGGCCTGCGACCAGATCGCCGCCAGATCCGGACGGCTGGCCAGCCAGAAGAAGCCCTTGCTGCGCAGCAGTCGTTCCAGCTGGGAGAGGGCCGCGCCGAGACGCTGCGGATGGAAGGGCCGATCGGCGGTGAAGGTGAGGCTGCCGATGCCGTACTCCTCGGTCTCGGGGGTGTGCCCGCCCGCCAATTCCTCCGTCCAGCCGTCGAATTGGGCCGCCAGGTCCGGGTTGTAGCGCCCGGTGTCGAGCACCTCGGCGAGATCGACCACGCCGCGCGCGGACCGCACGATGCGCGCACCCGGATTCAGTCGCCGCACGGTCGCCTCCACCGTGCCCACCGCGTTCGCGCTCACCAGGTCGGTCTTGTTGAGTACCAGCACATTCGCGAACTCGACCTGTTCGATGAGCAGGTCGGCGATGGTGCGCGCATCGCCCTCACCCGCCTCGAGATTCCGTTCCGCCAGCGCCTGCCCCTTGACGACTTCGGCGAGGAAGGTGGAGCAGTCGACGACGGTCACCATGGTGTCCAGTCGCGCGAGTTCGCCGAGCCGGAAGCCGTCCTCGAACTCCCACTCGAAGGTGGCGGCCACCGGCATGGGCTCGGAGATGCCGGTGGATTCGATGACCAGCTGATCGAAGCGCCCCTCGCGGGCGAGCGTGCCCACCGATTCGATGAGGTCCTCGCGCAGCGTGCAGCAGATGCAGCCGTTGGTGAGCTCGACCAGCTTCTCCTCGGTCCGGTCCAGGTGCCCCTGGCCCGCGACCAGGGCCGCGTCGATGTTCACCTCGCTCATGTCGTTGACGATGACCGCCACCCGGCGACCCTCCCGATTGGCCAGGATGTGGTTGAGCAGGGTCGTCTTACCCGCGCCGAGGAAGCCGGACAGCACGGTCACGGGCAGGGGCTGGGTCTGCGGATCGGAAGTCATGGCGTTAATGGTAACGGTTTTCATTTGCAGCTTGGTATCGGAGCCCGGAAAAAAGCGAAACGCCCGGCCGGAACAAGTCCGGCCGGGCGTTCGGCGTTCGATCAGCTCAGTGTTCGATCAGCTCAGCGTTCGATCACTTGCCCAGGGAGCCCGTGGGCAGACCGGGCAGGCCGAAGGAACCGCCGCCCCCGCCGGGCGTGGTGGCGTCCTTGACGTTCAGGGTCGAGGGCGCGGAGGTCGAGCCCTTGTACCCGGTGCCGCCGGTGTAGACCGCGGTGATGACCCGGTTGCCGGTCTGGCCGACGGTGTACTGCAGGGTCGCCTTGCCATTGACCACGGTCACCGCGTCGCCGATCGGGGTGCCGCCGTCCATGAATCGGACGGTGCCCGAGGTGACGGCCGCACCGGCCTCGGTCTTGACCTCGGCGGTGAAGGCCACCGCGTCCCCCTTGGTGGCCGAGGCCGGAACCGTCAGGGTGGTCGTGGTGTTCAACTCGACGGGAGCCGGATCGCTGACCGTCACGGTCGCGGCCGCGCCGGTCGACGGGTTGAAGCCCTCCGCACCCGAGTAGACCGCCGAAATCGCGTGGGCGCCCGCGGCATTGAAGGTGTAGGTCAGCTTCGCGCCGCCGGAGGCGAGAGCGATCGGGCCGCCGATGTCGGCGCCGCCGTCCTTGAACTGCACGGTGCCGCCCACGGCGGGCACATTGCCGGGAGCGTTCACGGTCGCCCACAGATCCGTCGCCTGACCGGTCGTCGCGGTGCTCGGGACATTCATCGTGGTGGTGGTGTCGACGATCGCGGCGGTGACCGAGACGACCGAGGCCGCCGACGTCGACGGCTGGTTCTTCGAGTCACCGCTGTAGACGGCGGTGATCGAATGCGCGCCCGCGGTGGTGAAGGTCTGCGAGAGGGTCGCCGTGCCGTTGTTCAGCGGAACGGCCGCACCGAGATTGGCGTCGCCGTCCTTGAACTGGACGGTGCCGGTGGCGGCGGCCGGGGCCACCGTGGCGCTCAAGGTGACCGCCTGGCCGATGGTCGCGGTCGCCGGAGCGGTCAGGGTGGTCGTGGTGGAGTTGTTGACCGGCCCGGTGACGGTGATGGTGGCCAGCGGGCCCGCGCCCGCGTTGAGGGTGCTCTTGTCGTCGCTGGGAATGCAGCGGGTCGGGGCCCACTGGGTGCCGAGCAGCGAGGCCTTGGCCAGCGAGGTGCTGAAGTTCTGGTCGTTGCCGTAGCTGGCGGCGCTGCCCGCGGTCCGCACCTTCGGGGTGATCACGCCGGCCGCGACGGCCGTGACGGTGACGTCGACGGCGGGCAGCCGGTACCAGGATTCGCCCGCGGAGTTGGCGGTGCCGTCGAGGTTCTTCTTCAGCTTCGGCGCGCGAATGCCGCCCTCGGAATTGGTGCTACTGGTCGGGCTGTTGCCGACGACCTCGTTATTGCCCGACAGCCGCAGGATGCCACCGGCGTTGTCGACGGCGCCGGAGTCGTTGACGCGCAGCACGTTCGGGGCCACATTGTCGATATTGACGGCGGTGCCCGGCACGATCGCCGCGCTGACGAAGGTCGTGTTGTCGGGAATCGCGTAGTCGTACTTGATGCGCGACAGGTTGGTGGTGGTCGCGCCGGAGTCCTTGTCCGGGTACGAGGACGCGTTGGGCTGGATGCGATAGGTGAAGGTCTCCCCCGCCGCGACCGAGGCGGGCGCGGTGACGCTCATGGTGGCGGCGACGGACTTGTCGACCGTGATGATCGATTTCGCCTGACACGAGCTGGTGAAGCTGGTGTCGCCGGCGCTCGCTGTACCCGGGGTGAGCAGCACCCCGGCGAGCATGGCCGCGCCGGTGACAGGCACGACGGCGAGCCGCTTGGACGAATGGTTCACAGGGACTCCTTACGCCCGGTCACATCGACGGAACCGGACAATCCGAACTAAACGCCGCCAGTATGCATGGTCTGACTAGAACGTGTTTTAGTTTTGATCATTTCATTCGGAAGGAATTTCCGGGCGGCGAACGACCGGCCTCGGAGGACGGGAAGACGAGGTCCGCGGGGGTATCGGTAGGGTCTGTGACGTGCAGTTCCTACCGCTTGCCCCGAATGGCACCACCCCGGTTCGCGCCCTCACCATCGCGGGCACCGACTCCGGCGGCGGCGCGGGCATCCAGGCCGACTCCCGCACCATGGCCCTGTGCGGCGTGCACGCGTGCGTGGCCGTCGCCGCGGTGACCGTGCAGAACACCCTGGGCGTCAGCGGGTTCCACGAGATCCCGCCGCAGATCGTCGCCGACCAGGTGCGAACCGTGGTCGGCGACATCGGGATCGGGGCGGCCAAGACCGGCATGCTGGCCTCCACCGCCATCATCGAGGCGGTCGCCGAGGTGTGCCGCGAGGTCGGCATCGGGCGGCAAGGCGGCATCCCCCTGGTCGTGGATCCGGTCGCGGCCTCCATGCACGGCGACGCGCTGCTGCACGCCGAGGCACTGGACGCGGTGCGGCACACGCTGATTCCACTGGCCACCGTCGTCACGCCGAACCTGGACGAGGTCCGGCTCATCACCGGCATCGAGGTGGTCGACGACGGGTCCGCGCGCAAGGCCGCCGAGGCGCTGATCGCCCTCGGCCCGCAGTGGGCCATCGTCAAGGGCGGGCACCTGCGCACCTCCGAGCAGTCCACCGACCTGCTCTTCGACGGCGACACCTTCCACGAACTCCCGGCCCGGCGGCTGACCACCGGCAACGACCACGGCGGCGGCGACACCCTGGCCGCGGCCATCTGCTGCGCGCTCGCCCACGGGTACTCGGTGCCCGACGCGGTCGCCTTCGCCAAGGAGTGGACCTTCCGCTGCCTGGAAGCCTCCTACGACCTGGGCGCGGGGCACGGACCGGTGTCGCCGCTGTGGCGGCTGCACGTCTGAGCTCGCCACTCGGCGGAATCCCGCTCCCAGGAACCTCCCAGGCAGGGCGCAGACTGATGTGAGTCTGGTGATCGAGATTGGTCACCATGAACGACACCGTGACCGCCGTCCGGGCGGCGGAACCCACTGCAGCAGTGACCGCGCCCGTCGTGGACGTGGTCGTTCCCGTCTACAACGAAGAGGTCGACCTCGGCCCCTGCGTGCGCCGGCTACACGCCTTCCTGACCCTGAACTTCCCGTTCACGGCGCGAATCACCATCGCCGACAACGCTTCCACCGATTCCACCCTCACGGTGGCGCGGCAGCTGGCCGCCCAGCTGGACGGGGTGCGCGTGGCGCACCTGGACCGCAAGGGCCGCGGCCGGGCGCTGCGCGAGGTGTGGCAGGCGTCCGACGCGCAGGTCGTCGCCTACATGGACGTGGACCTCTCCACCGACCTGAACGCGCTGCTGCCGCTGGTCGCGCCGCTGGTGTCCGGGCACTCCGACGTGGCCATCGGCACCCGGCTGGCCTCCCAGTCCCGGGTGGTCCGCGGACCCAAGCGCGAGATCATCTCCCGCTGCTACAACCTCATCCTGCGGACCTCGTTGCAGGCCAAGTTCTCCGACGCGCAGTGCGGGTTCAAGGCCATGCGCTCCCAGGTGGCCAAACTGGTGCTGCCGCTGGTGGAGGACGGCGAATGGTTCTTCGACACCGAACTGCTGGTGCTGGCCGAGAAGATCGGGCTGCGCATCCACGAGGTGCCGGTGGACTGGATCGACGACCCGGACTCGCGGGTGGACATCGTCGACACCGCCCGCAAGGACCTGCTCGGCATCTGGCGGGTGGGTCGGGCGCTGACCACCGGGCGGCTGCCGATCAACGAACTGCGGGCGGCCATCGGGCGTGAGCCGCTGGTCGAGGGCGTACCGCTGGGGATGGTCGGGCAGCTGGTGCGGTTCGGCATCGTGGGTGTCACCTCGACACTGGCGTATCTGCTGCTCTATGTACTGCTGCAAGGGATTACGGGGGCGCAGGCCGCCAACTTCCTGGCGCTGCTGATCACCGCGGTCGGTAACACCGCGGCCAACCGGGCCTTCACGTTCGGGGTGCGCGGATCCAGTCAGGCTGTGTCGCATCACTTCCAGGGACTGGCCATCTTCGGTGTCGGACTGGCGTTGACCTCCGGCTCACTGTTCGCTTTGCACCATTGGGCTCCCGATGCGGCCGTCCATCTGGAACTGGTGGTGCTGGTTGTGGCCAACCTGGTCGCCACGCTGCTGCGGTTCGTCGGACTGCGCTGGGTGTTCCGCAATGCCGGGAAGCACGCCATGCCCGAGGTGACGCGTTGACCTCCTTCTCCCGTGCGCAGCAAGGACTTCCGGACGATTTCCGGCTCGCCGCCGTCGACTTCCCGTACCGTCACCGCCCCGAACACGGCGAACTGCCGTTCTGGACCATCCCCGACGATCCCCGGACCGATCGAAACAGCCGAGGAGGCGACCGATGACCGCGACGCTGACCGAGACCCGGGTCGCCCCGCCCCCGGTCGAGCCGCCCGTGGCGCGCGGCGACCGCCGGGAGTACCTGGCCCTGGCCGCCCTGCTGGTCGGCACGGCCGTCGCCTACCTGTGGAACCTGTCCGCCAACGGCTGGGCCAACTCCTTCTATTCGGCCGCGGTGCAGGCGGGTTCGGTGTCGTGGAAGGCGTTCTTCTTCGGTTCCTCCGACGCGGCCAACTCGATCACCGTGGACAAGACGCCGCTGTCGCTGTGGCCCATGGAGATCTCGGTGCGGATCTTCGGACTGCACAGCTGGAGCATGCTGCTGCCGCAGGCGCTGCTCGGCGTGGCGTCGGTGGCGTTGCTGTGGGCGATCGTGCGCCGGAACTTCGGGGCGACCGCCGGACTGCTGGCGGGGCTGGCGCTCGCGCTGACTCCCATCGCGGCCGTGATGTTCCGCTTCAACAACCCCGACGCGATGCTGGTATTCCTCATGCTGGCGGCGGCCTGGGCGATGACCCGCGCGGTCGCCGATGGACGGTGGCGCTGGCTGGTGCTGACCGGCGCGTTCATCGGATTGGGCTTCCTGGCCAAACAATTGCAGGTGCTGCTGGTGGTGCCCGCGCTGGCGCTGACCTACCTGATCGCCGGGCCGCCCGCGCTGGGCAAGCGGATCGCGCAACTGGTCGCGGCCGGCGCGGCCATGGTCGCCGGTGCGGGCTGGTGGGTGCTGCTCGCCGAGCTGTGGCCCGCCGCGGACCGGCCGTACTTCGGTGGCTCGCAGCATAATTCGATCATCGAACTGACCCTCGGCTACAACGGCCTGGGCCGGTTGAACGGTGAGGAGCGCGGGAGCGTCGGCGGTTTCGGCGGCGACATGCCGAACGGCGGGGGCGGCATGTGGGGCACGCCCGGCATCGGGCGACTGTTCGAGCCGCAGCAGGCGGGTCAGATCGCCTGGCTCATCCCGGCGGCGCTGGTACTGCTCGTGACCGGAATCGTCTTGCGCGGCATGCTGACCCGCACCGATCCGCAACGCGCCACACTCATCCTGTTCGGCGGCTGGCTGGTCGGCACCGGACTGGTGTTCAGCTTCATGAAGGGCATCTTCCACCCGTACTACACGGTGGCGCTGGCTCCCGGTGTGGCCGCGCTGATCGGCGCGGGCTCGGTGCTCGCCTGGCGGCACCGCGACCAGCCCTGGGTGCGGCCGGCCGTGGTCGCGGCCATGGGCCTGACCACCGCCACCGCGTGGATCATCCTGTCCCGCAGCACCTCCTTCGTGCCGTGGCTGCGCTGGACGGTCCTGGTCGGCGGCATCGCCGTCACGCTGCTACTGCTCCTCCGCCTGCCCCGCAAGGCCGGATTGTCCGTCGCGGCGGCCGCGGTGATCCTCGGCTTGGCGGCGCCCACCGCCTACGCCGTGGACGGGATCGCCACCGCGCACCAGGGACCGATGCCCTCGGCCGGTCCGGCGGTCCGCGGCGGCTGGGGTCCGGGTGGACCGCGCGGCGGTGACCGTCCTAACGGGTTCCCCGGCAACGTTTTCGGCGAAGGGAACGGATTCGCGCCCGGCAACGGCGGCAATGGCGGCCCGCGCAACGGCGCTCCGGGCGGTCAGCCCGGCGGCAGCCAGCACGGCGCGGGCATGAACCACGGCGGTTCCACGAACGGCGGCCCGGGCGGAACCACCGGCGGGCCTGAGGGATTCGGCGGCGCGGCGGGCAACATGATGATGGCGAGCCGCCCCAGCGCCAAGGTCACCGACCTGTTGAAGGCGAGCGGCTCCGAGTACACCTGGGTGGCGGCCACCGTCAGCTCGAACTCGGCGGCCGGCTTCCAGCTGGCGACGGAACTCCCGGTCATGCCCATCGGCGGCTTCAACGGCAGCGACCCCTCCCCCACCCTCGCCCAGTTCCAGGAGTACGTCCAGGTAGGCCGCATCCACTACTTCATCGCGGGCAGCCAGATGGGCGGCGAACGCGGCGGCAACGGCACCAGCTCCCAGATCACCGCCTGGGTGAAGGACCACTTCACCGCCGAGGAAGTGGACGGCATTACCCTCTACGACCTCACCGCCCCCAAAACCAACTGACCGGCGGGCTTGCCCCCGCCACGACAGGACCGAGCGCCCGCACCCTCCGGATGCGGGCGCTCGGTTCTTCATTGCGCCCCACCACAACCCGATAAACTGACTGTGACGGCCGTCACGATCCAGGGAATCCGCATGAGCAAGCCGCATCCCCTCCCCGATGAGCATCGAGAAGCCTTCTGGCGCAGGGCCGGATGGGACCCGTTCCTCCCCGACATCGAACGCGAGCGCATCGAACGCCGCTGGGACGACGAATCGATCGAATTGGCAGAAGTTTTCGGCTTCTGATCAGTGCGGGCTGTTCATGTAGGCAGACCCATTGGTCACGATTCCGAACGCCTGCGACAGCAGAGTGAAGAGAACCCCGAGAACGCCCATGTCGACTTCCGTTTCCTAACTTCCGATGGGCACGAAAAGCTCCCGCCCCCAAGAAATACGTCCACGCGAGCCTATCGCGAATCGCCAACCATTCAACCCGCACCACAGCACGCGACCGATAGGGCTACCGATACCGAAAACAATGATCGGTGCCGCCCAGGGAGCCGCCGCCGGCCACCGTTGTCCCGCTGAGTGGACGAGGTCGGGGGAAGGGGCTGTGGGGCGCATGGGGGCTGCTAGGTTCCGCGGCATTCCCGTCTACGCCCAGACCGTCATCGCCGACGTGCTTCGCGGCAAGTACGGCATGACCGATGTCGTCGCTATCGCCGCCGACCAGCAGGCCGATGGCACGCTCACCTACCTGTCCACCGATGGTGTGGCGAAAAAGGTTGCGGCACTGCGTGGTACCTCCCAGGGCACCGATGTCGCCGGTGTCATCGCGTTCAAGGATCACCTGTGGCGCGCGACTTACACGACTCGCGACAACGGACTGCATGCCTACGCGCCCGCCGGGATCACCATGCCCAGCCACTACGATGCGCAATCCGGTCAAGCCTGGACCACCAGCGCCACGACCTACCTCCCGGTGGACATGGCGGCCCGAATCCCCCTGCTGCTCAACGGCACCGGCAGCAGTCGCTGACCTGGGCAGTCCTCGAACACCACCGGCCGAGTAGCCGCACGTGGGGCGGCTATCGGGCGAGCATGGCGGCGGCCGTCCGGTCGGCCACGGTGCGGGACAAGGCGGTACCCACGCCGTCGAGGACCAGTAGCTGCGCCCCAGGGATTTCGGCGGCGAGGACCTCGGCGTTGCCGATCGGGAAGAACGGGTTGGCGCGGCCGTGCACCACGAGCGTGGGTACGGCGAGCCGGCCGAGCCGGTCCCGCCAGCGCGGGGTGCAGTCGATGCGGGCGAACGTCATCCCGAGCTGGTTCGCCTGGTGCACCGCGGGATCGGTCGACGGCGTGCGATCCCAGATTCGGGCAGCGGTCGCCCGCGCGTCCTCAGGATCGTTGCCCAACAGCGCGGCCCCCACGGCGGCGAACTCCGCGACCGCGCCTCGGTCGGTCCAGTCCGGCAGCGGGTGGGCGAACAACGCGCCCATCACTGCGGGGTCATGGTCGGGCAGGTCGTCGTCGACCGGACCCGGTGCTACCGGCCGGGTGTTGACCAGGGTCAGTGCGGTGAAGACGTCCGGGTGGTCCAGCGCGGCGACCTGAGCGACCATCCCGCCGACGCCCACCCCACCGAGGTGCGCGGTCCCGGCACCGAGCGCCTTGACCAACGCAACCGCATCCGCGACAAGATCCCGCAGGTCGTAGCCCAGATTTTCGGGGTCGATGGTCGTCGACGCGCCGGAGTCGCGCAGGTCGTAGCGGACCACGTGCCGACCGGCCGATGCGAGCCGCTCACACAACTCGTCGGGCCAGGACAGCATCGTCGGGCTGCCGACCAGCAAGACGAGGGGATCGTCCGCCCGGCCGAAGCCCTCGATGCCGAGGTCCACACCGTTGGCCCGCACCGAGGTCACGCCCCTCCGAATCGGTCCCGTCATGCCGAACTCCTGTCTGTCGGATCACCCCCGATATACCGACGACGAATCGACCGGAAAGTCATCGGTGTGGCCGCGACAGCGGATGTCAGGCGTGCCATCCGGCGCGTCCGCCCGCTTCCTTCTATTCGGCGAAAGTCCAGCTGGGCCGGATCTACGCTCGACCCAGGGCCTGACACCCGCGTCGGGCCGCTACCGCGAAAGGAGATCATCATGGCCGTCGCCGTCATCGTCGAACTCGACGACACAACGGTTGAGGAGTACGACTCGATTCTCGAGATCTTGGGATTCGCGCCGGGCGGCCCCATGGCTACGGGTGGCCTGTTCCACTGGGCGACCACCACGGACAGGGGGCTCCGCGTCACCGACGTCTGGAGCTCCCCCGAAGATTTCCAGCGCTTCGCCAACGAACGACTGGCCCCGGCGCTCCAAAAAGCTGGAATAACCAGCGAGCCCCGCATCTCGTTCGAACCGGTCCACAGCTATCTGATCGCCGGCTGACCGGAGCCGCGCCGCCTCGGCACCCGCTGGCCGGGAGGTCAGCGGGCTGCTTCGAGGGCGGTGTGGAGGGTGGCGGCCCACTGCTGGACGATTTCCTTGCGGCGCAGGGAGTCATCGGTCAGGACGTCGGCGAGGCCGAGGCCGCGGGCCAGGTCGAGGGTGGCCTGGACCAAGTGGTGGGTCACCGGATCGGTGTCGTCCACACCCAGGGCTTCGATGGCCATGCGGTGGGAGATGCGGCCGAAGCGGGCTTCCATGGGGACGATGCGTTCGCGGAGGACCGGGTCGGCGGCGGCGTGGGTCCAGACCTGGAGGGCCGCTTTGAAGATGGGGGCGGTGTAGGACTCGACCAAGCCCGCGACCACGGCCTCGGTGCGGGCGACGCCCCGCGCGACCTCGGCGACCGCCAGGGCGTCCGCCTTGGCCTGGGCCATCCGGGTTTCGAACATGTACTCGAGGGCGGCGGTGATCAGATCCTCACGGGTGGGGAAATGATGCTGGGCGGCACCGCGCGACACCCCGGCGCGTTCGGCGACGACGGCGACCGTGGCGGCTGCCCAGCCCATCTGGGACAGGCAGTCGATGGTCGCCTCCAGCAGCCGCTGCCGGGTGGCCCGGCTGCGGTCCTGCTTGGGTTCGTGGGGTGTCGCCATGGTGACCTATTGTGCCCAGCTCGGTGGACGGCGCTGCAGGAAGGCCGTCATGCCCTCGATCACCTCGGGGGTGCCGAAGTAGCTCGCGGAGCGTTTGGCCAGTTCCTCGGCCCGCTGGTCGAAGACCTCGAGCAGGTCGGTGTTGACCAGACGCTTGGCCTCGGCCAGGCCCTGGGGGGAGCCCTTGCGGAGTTCGGCGCGCAGGCGGGCCACCTCGGCGGCGGGGTCGTCGGCGGCCACGGTGATCAGGCCGTTGCGCTCGGCCTCGGCGGCGTCGAAGGTCTCGCCGGTGGAGAAGTAGCGGGCGGCCGCGCGGGCGGACATGCGCGGCAGCAGAGTCAGGGAGATCATGAACGGGGCCAGGCCGATCCGTACCTCGGTGAGGCCGAAACTGCTGTCGCGGCCCGCGACGGCCAGGTCGCACGCGCCGACGATGCCCATGCCGCCCGCGCGCACATTGCCGTTCACCTGCGCCACCACGGGTTTGGGCATGGCCAGGATATTGCGCAGCACCGAGATCATCCACTGCGTGCGGATCTCGGCGGCGGCCGCCGGATCGGCGTCCACCGCCTCCTTGAGATCGGCTCCGGCGCAGAAGGTATTGCCGGTGTGGGTGAGCACCACGCCGCGCACCGCGTCGTCGGCGGCGGCCCGTTCCAGGCCGGCGAGCAGTTCGGTCACCAGCCGCGAGGACAGGGCATTGCGATTGTGCGGCGAATCCAGGGTCAGTTCCGCGAACCCGTCGCTCACCTCGTAGCGCACGAACGGCGCGTCCGCGGTGGCACCGGCTGTGTCGGTCATCGAATACTCCTGCTGCTGAGTGACTTACGGAAAAGCGGGACGAGTAGCGGTGGCCGCGCGCACACCGCCACTCGTCGCCGCGGTCAGTAGGACCGGGGCAGGCCCAGCGAGTGCTGCGACACGAAATTGAGGATCATCTCGCGGCTGACCGGCGCCACGCGTGCGATGCGGGAGGCGGCCAGCATGCCCGCCAGGCCCACATCGGCGGTCAGGCCGGAGCCGCCGTGGGTCTGGATGGCCTGGTCGAGCGCCTTGATACTGGCCTCGGCCGCAGCGTATTTCGCCATATTGGCGGCCTCGGCGGCGCCGAAGTCGTCACCGGCGTCGTAGAGGAACGCCGCCTTCTGCATCATCACCTTGGCGAGCTCGAGCTCGATCTTGACCTGGGCCAGCGGGTGCGAGATGCCCTGGTGCGCGCCGATCGGCACGCCCTTCCACACCGCGCGCTCCTTGGCGTAGGAGACCGCCCGGTCGATGGCGTAGCGGCCCATGCCGACCGCCATGGCCGCGCCCATGATGCGCTCCGGGTTCAGGCCCGCGAACAGCTGCGCGATGGCCGCGTCCTCCTGGCCGACCAGCGCGGTCGCCGGAAGCCGGACGTCATCGAGGAACAGCGTGAACTGGTTGTCCGGCTCGATGATGTCCATCTCCTGCTTCGTCTTCACGAAGCCGGGGGCGTCGACCGGGACGATGAACAGGGCGGGCTGCAGGTTGCCGGTCTTGGCGTTCTCGGTGCGGGCCACGATGAGCACGGCCTCGGCCTGGTCCACGCCGGAGATGAAGATCTTGCGGCCGTTGAGGATCCAGTCCTCGCCGTCGCGGCGGGCCGTGGTGGTGATCTTGTGCGAGTTGGAGCCCGCGTCCGGCTCGGTGATGCCGAAGACCATCTTGCCGCTACCGTCGGCCAGCTTGGTCAGCCACTCCTGCTTCTGCGCCTCGGTGCCGTACTTGGTGATGATGGTGCCGCAGATGGCGGGCGAGACCACCATGAGCAGCAGGCCGCAGCCCTGCGCCGCCAATTCCTCCTGGACGAGGGCGAGTTCGTAGATGCCCGCGCCACCGCCGCCGTACTCCTCGGGCAGGTTCACACCCAGGAAGCCGAGCTTGCCGGCCTCGTCCCACAGCTCGTCGAACGGCTCGCCCTTGCGGGCCTTGGGCCCGGCGTAGTCGCGGAAGTTGTACTTGGCGGCCAGCTTGGCCACCGCCGCCCGCAGTGCCTTCTGTTCGTCGGTCTCGATGAAACCCATTGCCTACTCCTGATCTTCGCTGTGGACGACGGCGAGCACCGTGCCGACTTCGACCTGCTGGCCGGCGGAAACGTTCAATTCGGTGAGCACGCCCGCGGCGGGGGCGGCGATGGTGTGCTCCATCTTCATGGCCTCCAGCCAGAGGATCGGCTGGCCCTTCTCGACCCGGTCACCCGCGGCCGCGCCCAGGCGGATGACCGCACCCGGCATCGGGGCCAGCAGCGAGCCCTCGGCCACCTGGTCGGCGGGATCCTCGAAGCGCGGCAGCCGGCGCACCGCCACCGGGCCGAGCGGGGAGTCCACCGTCACCAGATCGCCGTAGCGGGCGATCTCGAAGCGGCGGCGCACCGGGCCGCGCTCGCCGGGCACCTGGAGAATCACCAGATCCGGTGTGGCCTCCAGCAATTCGAGGCCCTGGTGGCCCTCGGCCTCCAGGCCGGAGCGGGTGATCCGGTAGCGCACGTCGTGGCGTCCGGTCAGCCGGGACTCATAGGACTTGGACTGCGCCTGCGACGGCAGGTTGCGCCAGCCGCTGGGCAGACCGCCGCCGATCCGCGCCGTACGCCGGTTGGCGGCGGCGTCGGCGAGCGCCGCGGCCACGATGGACAGCTGCTCGTCCGCCTCGGAAACCAGTGGCGCGGACAGCTTCCCCAGATCGTGGGTGGCGAAGAAGGCGGTGTCGGTGTCCCCGGCCAGGAACGCCGGATGCCGCAGCACCCGCACCAGCAGATCGCGATTGGTGACCAGGCCGTGGATCTTGGCCCGCTGCAAGGCGGAAGCCAGCAGGTGGGCGGCCTCGTCGCGGGTCTCGGCGAAGGAGATGACCTTCGACAGCATGGGGTCGTAGTGCACGCCCACCACCGAGCCGTCCACGATGCCGGTGTCCAGGCGCACGCCCGGCTCGGTCAGCACGGTGAATTCACCCAGGGTGCCGGGGATGTCGAGGCGGTGCACGGCACCGGACTGCGGCTGCCAGTCGTGGGCCGGGTCCTCCGCGTAGAGCCGCACCTCGATGGAGTGGCCGCGCATCTCCGGCTGCCGGGCAGGCAGCGGGCGACCGGCGGCCACCTGCAACTGCAGCCGCACCAGGTCCAGGCCGGTGACCTGCTCGGTGACCGGATGCTCCACCTGGAGACGGGTGTTCATCTCCAGGAAGAAGAAGTCGCCCTTCTCGTCGGCGAGGAATTCGACGGTGCCCGCGCCCTCGTAGCCGATGGCCTCCGACGCCAGCCGGGCCGCCTCGAACAGACGGGCCCGCATCCCGTCGATCTTCTCGACGAGCGGCGACGGGGCTTCCTCGACGACCTTCTGGTGACGGCGCTGGATCGAGCACTCGCGCTCGCCGACCGCCCACACGGTGCCGTGGGTGTCGGCCATGACCTGCACCTCGATGTGGCGGCCGGTCTCCAGGTAGCGCTCGCAGAAGACGGTCGGATCGCCGAAGGCGGACTGGGCTTCCCGCTGCGCCGCCTCGATCTGACCGGTCAGCTCGGACAACTCCCGCACCACACGCATACCGCGACCGCCACCACCGGCGGACGCCTTGATCAGCACGGGCAGCATGTCGGCGGTGACCTCGGCCGGATCCAACTGCTTCAGCACCGGGACACCGGCGGCGTCAATCATCTTCTTGGACTCCACCTTGGAGCCCATCTGCTCGATGGCCGCGACCGGCGGGCCGATCCACGTCAGCCCGGCGGCCTGCACGGCCTTCGCGAATTCGGCGTTCTCGGAGAGGAATCCGTAGCCGGGGTGGATCGCGTCGGCACCGGCGGCCAGCGCGGCCTCGATGATCAGCTCACTGCGCAGGTAGGTCTCGCCAGGAGTGTTGCCCGGCAACCGGATTGCCGCATCGGCCTCGGCGACGTGCGGCGAGTTGGCGTCCGCGTCCGAGTAGACCGCGGTCGTCGCGATACCCATGCGCCGGCAGGTCGCGAACACGCGCCGCGCGATCTCGCCACGATTGGCGACCAGAACGTTGGTGAGCCCACCCGTCGCCCCACCGCCACCCCTGTGGGAATCGCTTCGCGATGCAGTCATTTTTGGCCTCACATCCGGAAGACGCCGAAGCCCTCGGCGCCCGTGATCGGGGCATTGTGAATGGCGGACAACGCCATTCCCAACACCGTGCGGGTGTCGCGGGGGTCGATGACGCCGTCGTCGTAGAGGCGGCCCGACATGAACATGGGCAGCGATTCGGCCTCGATCTGCGCCTCGATCATGGCGCGCAGACCGGCGTCGGCCTCCTCGTTGAACGGGATGCCGCGCGCCTCGTTGGCCGCGCGACCCACGATCGAGATGACACCCGCCAGCTGCGCACCGCCCATGACGGCGGATTTGGCGCTCGGCCAGGCGAAGACGAAACGCGGGTCGTAGGCGCGACCGCACATGCCGTAGTGGCCCGCGCCGTAGGACGCGCCCATCAGCACCGAGATGTGCGGCACCTTCGAGTTCGAGACCGCGTTGATCATCATCGCGCCGTGCTTGATGATGCCCTTCTGCTCGTACTCCTTGCCGACCATGTAGCCGGTGGTGTTGTGCAGGAACAGCAGCGGCGTGTTCTTCTGATTGGCCAGCTGGATGAACTGGGTCGCCTTCTGCGACTCCTCGGAGAACAGCACGCCGCGGGCGTTGGCGAGAATGCCGACCGGGTAGCCGTGCAGCTCCGCCCAGCCGGTCACCAGGCTGGAACCGTAGAGCGGCTTGAACTCGTCGAAGTCCGAACCGTCGACCACGCGGGCGATGACCTCGCGCGGGTCGAACGGGATCTTCAGGTCGGTCGGCACGATGCCGAGCAGTTCCTCCGGGTCGTGCAGCGGCTCGATCACCTCGGTGACCGGGCGCGCGGCCGGACCCTGCTTCTGCCAGTTCAGGCGCTTGACGATGGAGCGGCCCAGGCGGATCGCGTCCTGCTCGTCCACGGCCAGGTAGTCGGCCAGACCCGACGTGCGGGCGTGCATCTCCGCGCCGCCGAGCGACTCGTCGTCGGATTCCTCACCGGTGGCCATCTTCACCAGCGGCGGACCGCCCAGGAACACCTTGGAGCGCTCCTTGATCATGACCGTGTAGTCGGACATGCCCGGGATGTACGCGCCACCGGCCGTCGAGTTGCCGAAAACCAGTGCGATGGTGGGGATTCCGGCCGCCGACAGCCGGGTCAGGTCCCGGAACATGCGGCCGCCGGGGACGAAGACCTCTTTCTGCGTCGGCAGATCCGCGCCACCCGACTCCACCAGGCCGATCACCGGCAGCCGATTCTCCAGTGCGATGTCGTTCATGCGCAAGGTTTTCCGCAGCGTCCACGGGTTGGAGGTGCCGCCGCGCACGGTCGGATCCGGCGCGGTGATCATGCACTCGACGCCCTCGACCACGCCGATGCCGGCGATGACGCTCGCGCCCACATGGAAGTCGCTGCCCCAGGCGGCCAGCGGGGCCAGCTCCAGGAACGGCGAATCCTCGTCGATGAGCAGTTCGATGCGTTCGCGCGCGGTCAGCTTGCCGCGCTTGCGATGCCGCGCCATCTTGTCCGGGCCGCCGCCCGCGATGTTCTTGGCGTACTCGACCTCGACCTCGGCGAGCTTGGCGGTCATCGCCTCGGCGGCCGCCTGGTAGTCCGCCGAATTCGGGTCCACGGATGTGCGCAGAATACTCAAGACTGGAACCCCAATCGCTTGGCCGCGAGGCTGGTCAGAATCTCATTGGTGCCGCCGCCGATGCCGAGGATGCGGACATCGCGGTAATGCCGCTCGACCTCGGACTCGCGCATGTAGCCGAGGCCGCCGAACAGCTGAACCGCCTGGTGGGCAACCCATTCGGCGGTCTCCACCGCGGTGTTCTTGGCGAAGCAGACCTCCGCGATCAGGTCGGTCTCCCCCTGCGCGGCGCGTTCGGCCAGCACGTGGGTGTAGACGCGGGCCACGTCGATGCGGCGGGCCATCTCCGACAGCGTGTTCTGCACGGCCTGGCGGCTGATCAGCGGGCGGCCGAAGGTCTCCCGGTCGCGGGTCCACCGCAGGGTCAGGTCCAGGCAGCGCTGCGCGTGCCCGTACGCCTGCACGGCCAGGCCCACCCGCTCGCTCACGAAAGCGTTTGCGATCTGCGCGAATCCGCTGTTCTCCGGACCGACCAGGTTCGAGGCGGGCACCCGCACGTCGACATACGACAGCTCGGCGGTGTCGGAGGCCAGCCAGCCCATCTTCTCCAGCTTGCGGCTGACCGTGAAACCGGGCGTGCCCTTCTCCACCGCCAGCAGCGACACACCCGCCGCGCCCGGACCGCCGGTGCGGACCGCGGTCACCACGTAGTCGGCGCGCACACCGGAGGTGATGAAGGTCTTGGAGCCGTTCACGATGTAGTCGTCGCCGTCGCGCACCGCGGCGGTGCGCAGGTGCCCGACATCGGAACCGCCGCCCGGCTCGGTGATGGCCAGCGAGCCGATCTTCTCCCCCGCCAGCGTCGGCCGCACCCAGCGCTCGATGTGCTCGGCATTGCCGGAGGCGATGATGTGCGGCACCGCGATACCGCAGGTGAACAGGGACGCGAACAGGCCGCCCGAGCAGCCCGCGTAGTGCATCTCCTCGGCCACGATGGCGGCGTCGATGGCGTCACCGCCGGAACCGCCCGCGGACTCGGGGAACTGGATGCCCAGCAGACCCAGCGCGCCCGCCTTCTTGTGCAGCTCGCGCGGAATCTCGCCGTCGCGCTCCCACTGATCCAGGTAGGGCAGCACCTCACGTTCGGCGAAACCGCGCACGGTGGCGCGCAATTCGCGGCGCTCGGGCGTCTGCCACGGGTTCACATATTGGGCGCTCATACCGCCTCACTCCCCTTCGCACGGCCGGAATGCCGTGTGGTGTCCACTGATTCGTCCGTGTGCCCGCTCATGGCAGCAGCTCCACCGGGATGTCGAGATGCCGCGCGCGCAGCCATTCGCCCAGGCCCTTGGCCTGCGGATCGAAACGGGCCTGATACGCCACGCCCTCGCCCAGCAGGCCCTCGACGATGAAGTTCAGCGCCCGCAGATTCGGCAGCACGTGCCGGGTGACGGGCAGGTCGGCGGTCTCGGGCAGCAGGCGGCGCAGTTCCTCGACGGTCAGGGCGTGGACCAGCCAGCGCCACTGCTCGTCGGTGCGCACCCAGACGCCGATATTGGCATTGCCGCCCTTGTCTCCGCTGCGGGCCAGGGCGATCGAGCCCAAGGGGCCGCGCCGGGTCTCGCCGGACGGAAGCGGCTGCGGCAGTTCCGGTTCCGCGACCACGTCCAGCTCCAGGGTCTCCCCCGCCGGGGCGACCGCCACCTCGGAGCCGTCCGGCAGCACGGCGGTGTGCGGAATCTCCTTGGAGTCCACGTACCCCGGCTTGAACACGCCGTAGGGTCCGCCATTGCCGGGAGGCGCCGTCAGCGAGAAGCCGGGGAAGCTGGCGAGCGCCAATTCCACCGCGACACTGGAGAACGCGCGACCCACCTTGTTCGGGTCGGGATCGCGCACGACACAGCGCAGCAGGGCGCTGGCCTGCTCCTCGGTGGCGGCGTCGGGGCGGTCCAGCCGCGCCAGCGTCCAGTCCAGTTCGGCGGGACGCACCGTCAGCCACGACTCCAGCTGACGCTGCGCCAGCGCCGCTTTGGCCTCGATGTCCAAACCGGTGAGGATGAACTGCATTTCATTGCGGAAGCCGCCGATGGTGTTGGTGGACACCTTGGTCTGCGACGGCGGGGCCTCGCCGGTCACGCCGCTGATCAGCACCCGATCCGGGGCCTCCTGGCTCACCTGGATGCTGTCCAGGCGGGTGGTGACGTCCGGGCCCGCGTAGCGCGCGCTCTGGATCTCGTACATGAGCTGCGCCTTCACCGTGTCCACGGTGACCGCGCCGCCGGTGCCCTCGTGCTTGGTGATGACACTGCTGCCGTCGCGGCGCACCTCGGCGATCGGGAAGCCGGGGCGGCCCAGATCCGCGATCTCGGTGAAGAAGGCGAAATTGCCGCCGGTGGCCTGGGTGCTGCACTCGATGACGTGACCCGCCACCACCGCGCCCGCCAGGGCGTCGTAATCGGTTCGGGCCCAGCCGAAGTGCGCGGCCGCCGGGCCGACCACCACGGAGGCGTCGGTGACCCGGCCGGTCACCACGATGTCCGCGCCCGCGGTCAGGCATTCGGCGATGCCCCACGCGCCCAGGTAGGCGTTGGCGGTCAACGGTGCGCCCAGGCCCAGTTCACCGGCGCGGGCGAGCAGATCGTCACCGGTCACATACGCGACCTTCGGTGCGAGACCGAGCTTTTCGGCGACCTCGCGCACCCGCTGCGCCAGGCCCGCCGGGTTGAGGCCGCCCGCGTTGGCGACGATCTTCACGCCCGACTCCAGGGCCAGCCCGAGGCTGTCCTCCAGTTGCCGCACAAAGGTTTTGGCGTAGCCCAGGTTGGCGTCCTTCATGCGGTCGCGACCCAGGATGAGCATGGTGAGCTCGGCCAGATAGTCGCCGGTGAGCACGTCGAGCTGACCGCCCTCGAGCATCTCCCGCATGGCGCTCATGCGATCGCCGTAGAACCCGGAACAGTTGCCGATCCGGATGAGATCCGGAGTGTCGGCGAGCTGACTCATGAAGGGCCTCCCTGTGTGCGCCCGAAGCCGGCGCAGCCTCGGTGCTGCGGTCGGTTACAGGGTCACATCAGGGACGGAAAAAATCAAGCCCGCGTGCTTGTTATTTACGGAAAGGCCCGGTCAGGGCCGGGTACCGGGGCGCCGGCAACCGTCAGGCAGACTGAACGGGTGTCCACAGACGTCAGCGCGCTCATCCTGCTCGCCCTCGCCGGATTCCTCTTCGGCGGCGCGTACTCGCTGTTCAAGACCTCGCGCCCACTGGCCGTGGCACTCGCCGTCTGTGGCGTGCTCGCAGCAGTGGGCGCGATCCTGTGGATGAGTAACTGAACCCTCGGGCTCTCGTCTTCACTCGGCTTCGAGGCGGAAGATGCGCAAGTCTTCGGGGACTCCACTGAGCGGGGCTGCGAAGAAGCTGCGGCGGTAGGGCTTCACGCCCAGGCCGAGTTCTTCCAGGGTCTCCGGCTGCAGAGCGTCCAGGGTGGCGCCCGAGAGCATGGTGTTGCCGTTGCCGCCCGCTTCCATGACGCGGGCCGCGATATTCACGTCGATGCCGAGCCAGTCGCCGCCGATCTCACGGGGGCTGCCGGTGTGCAGGCCCAGGCGCATCTGCGGGCGATAGCCGTCCACCGATACGGCCGACAGGTTCTCCTTGGCGGCGATGGCGGCCCGCACGGCCCGGTCCGCGGACGGGAAGACGGCCATCACACCGTCGCCCATGCGCTTGACCACCTGACCGCCCCGATCCACGATCGGCGGCTCGATGGCCTTGGCCACCCGGCGCAGCAGGTCCAGGGTCACCTCGTCCCCCGCCGCCAGCGACCAGCTGGAGAAGGCCACCAGATCGGTGAACATGATGGTGATCTCGTCGCTGCCGCGGCCCTTGCCGACCCGCTCCAGCATGGCCTGCCAGACCTGCAGCGCGCCCAGCCCCAATTCGCGTGCGGCGCTGGGCGAATCGCCGACCAGCTTGTCCGCCGCACGGGCCACCGCGCGCACCCCGCCCGGTCCGGAGACCGAGAGCGGATCGCCGAAACCCGGGTCGCCGGGCAGATTCTCGCGCGCCTTGCGGATCGCGCCGATGATGTCGCCGCGCTGATTGGCGGCATTGACCAGGGCCGAGAGCTGGCCCGGGAAGCGGCCGCGGCGACGCGGCTGCCCGTCGAGCTCGTCCGGGTCCTCCGGGTCCTCGGAAAGTTCTGCGGGGATCAGCGGGATGACCACATCCGGGTCGATACGCGGTTGGTCGCGCCCCCGGTTCCCGCCCGTGTCACGCGAGCGGTTGCGATCGGTCCCCAGTCCGTCCGTGCGGTTCGCGTCTTTGGCGCGGTCTCCGCCGTCGGAGGGTCGTTCGCTCACGCCCAGAGCGTATCCCAGCGTTCCGTCATGGGATGGATTAACGATTGCCACCGGACACCTCCCGATCGGTGCTAGCGGCCACATCGTTGGACCCGCCGAAGGTTTGAGTGTTTTGGTTGCTGAACCGATGCTACCGACCGTCCAGTGCAACGCGCCACACCACCACGGCTCGAATCAAACGTTAGCTGGACCACACTTTCGGCCCGGTATGAACCACCCCGCCGAATGACATCGGCCCGATACGGAAACCGTATCGGGCCGATGCGCGCCGCCGTGCCGGGCAGTGGCCGGCGGCTCCCCGGGCAGGGTCTATATCACTCGTAACACGAGTCAGGCATCGCGTTTGTTCACCACGAAGAGCGCGGCTCCGAACACGACTGCGACGAAGGCCGCAAAGTAGATGAGACCACCCCAAGGACCCCAATGCCAATACTCGGATTTCTCGTCCACGGTTCCGAGGAACAGGCCCGCGTTCTGGAAGGGCAGCAGCACCTGGATTTCCCGGCCGACCTTGCCGAACGCGCCGACCATCGGCTCCAGGATCACCGGCCACACGATCAGTAGCGAGAGCGCGCCCGCCGACTGCCGGATCAGGGTGCCGACGCCGACCGCCAGGAAGACGATGAGCAGGATGAAGATCGGGACGGCGTAGAAGACCCGCAGGTCGCCACTGGTGAGGCTGAGGTGGGCGCCCGCGTCGTGGGTCACCATGGCCTTGAAGATGAAGAAGCCGAGGAAGGTCAGCACCACACTCAGCAAACCCATAGCAACACCAATGAGGCCCGCTTTGGTGAGCAGCACGGTGGTCCGGCTCGGGGTCGCCAGGAAGGTCGTCTTGATGGTGCCGAAGCGGTACTCACTGGTGACCGCCAGCGCCGCCAGGATCATCACCATCAGGTAGCCGAAGCCCGGCATACCCTGCGCCAGACCCGTGATACCGAGGCCCGCGATCGAGTTCTCCGCGTACGGCGCGTCCGAGGGATTCATCTTGCCCTCGGCCAGCTGGTCCTGGAACACCCGCCACGACGCGTTCAACGCCAGGCTGAACAGCGCCGCGATCCCCAGCGCGAACGCCGCCAGCAGCACCGTGCACCACACCGGCGACTTGGTCGAGGTCAGTTTGATTCGTTCCGCGGTGAGCACTCCCATCAGAGGCCACCTCCCATCACCTGATCGAAGCCTTCGCCGTGGTACTGCACCGCGCCACCGGTCATGCGCATGAACGCCTCCTCCAGCGACGCGCGCTGCGGGGACAGCTCGTAGAGCGTGATGTCATTGGCCCCGGCCAGCTTTCCGACCGCGTCGCTGGTCACGCCCGCCACCATCAGCGCCGGGCCGTCCGCCTCCGCCCCGTCCTCGCGCACCGTCATGCCGTTCGAGGTGAGCAGGCTGCGCAGCTGATCCAGCTGCGGACTGCGCACGCGCACAGACTGTTCCGACGCCTTCTCGATGAAATCCTTGGTGGAGGTGTCGGAGATCAACCGCCCGCGGCCGATCACGATGAGATGCTCGGCGGTCTGCGCCATCTCGGAGAGCAGATGACTCGACACCAGCACGGTGCGGCCCTCCGACGCCAGCCGCTGCATGAAACGGCGGATCCAGAGGATGCCCTCCGGGTCCAGGCCGTTCACCGGCTCGTCGAACAGCAGCACCTGCGGGTCGCCGAGCAGCGCGCCCGCCAGACCCAGCCGCTGCGACATGCCCAGCGAGAAGCCGCCCGCGTTCTTCCCGGCCACCTCGTTGAGGCCGACCAGGCGCAGCACCTCCTCGACCCGGGACTGCGGAATGTCATTGGACGCGGCCATCCAGCGCAGATGCGAGCGCGCGGAACGATTGGGGTGCACCCACTTCGCGTCCAGCAGCGCGCCCACGGTGTCGAGGGGGCGTTTCAGGTCGTGGTACGGCTTGCCGTCGATGAGCGCGGTCCCGGAGGTCGGGGTGTCCAACCCCAGGATCATGCGCATGGTGGTCGACTTACCCGCCCCGTTCGGGCCGAGAAAGCCGGTCACCTGCCCCGGACGGACCGTGAACGACAGATCCGACACCGCGACGGTCTGGCCGTAATGTTTGGTCAGGCCTCTCAGTTCGATCATACTGCCCAGTCTTCCCCATGTAGTGAGCGCGCACTATCGCCAAAAGGTCGCGCGTCGCTCATCCTCGGGGATGATTACGGCCCGGACCCGGCCCGGGGTTCAGGCCGCGGCCCGGGGAATCAGAAACCCGGCGAGGAAGCCTGCGCCCAGAAGCGTTTCGGGATGCGCCCCGCCTGGCGAGCCAGCCAACCGCCCTCCACCGCACGGGCCATGGCCGACGCCATCACCGCGGGCTGACGGGCGCGGGTGACCGCGGTCGCCAAAAGGACCGCCGAACAGCCCAGTTCCATGGCCAGGGCGGCATCGCTGGCGGTGCCGATGCCCGCGTCCAGGATCACCGGGACGCCCGCGGCGGCCACGATCATCTCGATATTGTGCGGATTGCCGATGCCCAGGCCGGTGCCGATCGGCGAACCCAGCGGCATGACCGCGGCGCAACCGACGTCCTCGAGGCGCTTGGCCAGCACCGGGTCGTCGGTGGTGTAGGGCAGCACCGTGAAGCCGTCGTCCACCAATTGCTCTGCGGCGGACACCAATTCGATGGCATCCGGGAGCAGGGTGCGCTCGTCGGCGATGACTTCCAGCTTCACCCAATCGGTTTCGAGGGCCTCGCGGCCCAGCTGCGCGGTGAGCACGGCCTCGGCGGCGGTGCGGCAGCCCGCGGTGTTCGGCAGCGGGGCGATCTCCAGGCGCTTCAGCAGGTCGAGCACGCCGGTGCCGCCCGCGGCGTCCACGCGGCGCATGGCGACCGTGGTCAGTTCGGTGCCCGACGCCAGCAGCGCTTCCTCCAGCACGGCCAGGTTCTCCGCGCCGCCGGTGCCCATGATCAGGCGCGAACCGAACTCGCGGCCCGCGATGACCAGCGGCTCGATCGCGCTAGCCACCCTGCACCGCCGTCAGCACCTCGATCTCCCAGCCGCGGCCCACCGGCTCGTCCCAGCGGGACTTCGGGAAGACCGCGCCGTCGATCGCCAGCGCCACGCCCTGACACGGCAGTTTCAGGCGCTCCAGCAGCTCGCGGACGGTGAGCTCCTCCGGGAACACGTGGTCCTCACCATTGACGGTGACGCCGACCGGAATTGCGGTCATCGAACTCCTCCTGAGATGAAACGGTGCGGATCCGCGGCTCGCGCCTCGGGCAGCTCGGTGTCGGCGAGCAGGGCCAGCACGGCGTCCGCCGTGACCGGGGTGTCCAGGATGCCGTTGCGGCCGTGGCCCGCGGCCACGATCACCTTGTCGTCGAGGTATCCGATCAACGGCAGATTGTCCGGCGAGCCGGGACGCGAACCCGCGACGGCCTCGGCGAACTCGTATTCGCCCAGGCCCGGCAGGACGGCCTCGGCATCGGTGATCAGGTCCCGGACCCCGGCGACGGTGACGGCGTTGTCGAACCCGACTTCGTATTGTGTTGCACCCAGCACGATCCCGTCAGCCCTCGGCACAAGATATATAGGGCGGCCGTGCACGCGGGCCCGGATCACCCGGGTGGGCGGGGTGGGGGCGCTCGGGCGGCGGCGCAGGCGCAGGATCTCACCCTTCACCGGACGCACCGGAAGGCCCGGCCACAGCTGGGCGGAGGCGGCGCCCGCGGACAGCACGACGCGATCGTGCGGCAGCGCCGCCACATCCTCGATCCGCTCCCGGCGGAACTCGACCCCGGCCTCGAGGCAGGCGAATTTCAGCGCGTTCACCAGGGCCCGGTTGTCGACGGCGGGTTCGGCGGCGGCCAGCAGTCCGGCCCGCACGCCGCGGCCCAGGCTCGGTTCGGCCGCCCGGACGCCCGCGCGATCCAGCAGGCTCAGCTCGTGGCCGCGGGCATTCACCCAGTCGGCGATGGTGCGCAGGTCAGCGGCATCGGCGGCGTCCAGGGCGACGGTGAGGGTGGCGGCGGCGACGAAGACATCGGTTCCCGTGACGGCCTTCAGATCACCCGCGAACCCGGGCCAGCGGACCAGCGAGGCAGCGCCGAACGCGAGGGCCGCGTCCTCCCCCGGCCAGCCCTCCGACAGCGGCGCGAGCATCCCGCCCGCGACCCAGGAGGATCCGGTACCCGAGGCCGGGTCGAAGAGGGTGACGGTCCAGCCCGCTCCGGCGGCCCGCCAGGCCACCGACAGTCCGATCACACCGCCGCCGACGACGGCCAGAGTCCGCATGTGAATCCACCTAACTCGTCCCCGTGTTGCCGGGGGACCCGCATATATCCGCTACGAAACATCGGCCGCGAGGAAATGTCGCGAGCCGCCACACCGGGCGTTTTCCCTCGGGTCGTTTCGACCCGACAACCGTAGCGCGACTACCGTCACCCCTGTGCAACCCTCCCACCCGAACCGGCCCGCCACCCCACGGGAACGCCTCGCCACCGCGCGGCTCTACCTGTGCACCGACGCCCGCCGCGACCGGGGCGACCTGGCGGACTTCGCCGAAGCGGCCCTCGCCGGCGGCGTCGACATCATCCAGCTCCGCGACAAGGGTTCCGCCGGTGAGAAGCAGTTCGGCCCGCTCGAGGCGAAGGCCGAACTCGCCGCCCTCGCAGAACTGAAGGCGGTGGCCCGCCGCCACGGCGCCCTGGTCGCCTGCAACGACCGCGCCGACATCGCCCTCGCCGCCGGAGTCGACGTCCTCCACCTCGGCCAGGGCGACCTCCCGCCCTGGTACGCCCGCCAGATCCTGGGCCCCGACGTGGTCCTCGGCCGCTCCACCCACAACCGCGCCCAAGCCGGTCTGGCCGCCATCGACGAACACATCGACTACTTCTGCACCGGCCCCGTCTACGCCACCCCCACCAAACCCGGCCGCACCCCCGCCGGCCTCGACTTCGTCCGCTCCACCACCGACTCCCACCCCACCCGCCCCTGGTTCGCCATCGGCGGCATCGACGAGAACACCCTCCCGGAGGTCCTCGCCGCGGGCGCGACCCGAATCGTCGTGGTGCGCGCCATCACCGCCGCCGACGACCCTCGAGCCGCTGCCCGCGCGATCAAGCAGCGAATCCTGGAGAACGACCGGTAGCACGATCCGTCGTGCCATTGGAACTGGCGGCATTTCAACGATCCGGATATCACCTAAGTTCGGCTGCGATGGTGATCAGTCCGATCGCCGCATCCTTCGGAGGTCGCCAATGCTCGCAAGTTCTGTGGTACGCAATGGATTCGGCGCGCTACTGCTGACCGCCACCGCGGTCGGCAGTGTCATCACGGCCGCGCCCGCGCAGGCGGCGGTCACCCGCATCTGGATCCAGCAGATCAGCGACGTCCAATCCAACCTCGCCGCGGACGTCGACAGCACCACCCCCGTGTACTTCTACGACAACGGCAAACTCATGCCGGGCAGCCCCGCCACCCCCGTCACCATCGACGGCAAGCACTACTGGGCCGGCGTCCCCCTCTTCGCGAGCGGCGTCCACAGCGTCACCGTCAAACAGGGCGACACCCAGCTCTCCGCCACCTTCCTCTCCACCGGCAGCGGCGAACCGAAACAGATCGGCAGCGGCAGCGCCGGCTGACGCGCCGCGACATTCGGCCGCCGGGGAGAGGCGGCGGCAGTCAGGACACCAGGGTCGGCGGTTCGGATCTCGCCCGATTGACGCGGTGGCTGGATCTGGCACTCATCGTGGATTCCGCCGCAAAGATCCTCGAGCCCGAGGCCGACTCTTCGGGCGAATCGGCATAACACTCACCGGTTCAAGACTCCTCAGCTCGCGGGGCCTTCGATCCGGGCGGATTTCAGTTGCGCCCACGTCTTTCCGGCCACCATGAAATGGTCGTCGGGCATTTCGTCGAGCATCACCCAGACGTGAGCGGGGTCGTAGCCGAGGTTCTCGGCGACTACCCGGCTCACTTCCCGCATGGTGCGGGCGAGGGCCTCGGGCGTCTGCCCCCGCACCGTCTTGATCGTGACCATCGGCATGTGAATCCTCCAGTTCCACCTGAGTCTCAAATTAAGATGCAGCTTGCCGGGGCTGAGTCTCAAAGTCAAACCCTGCTACGGTGGAGGCATGTCGGACAGGCCGGGGCTGCGGATTCCGCTCGACGAGTGCGGGCTGGCACACACCGCCGCGGTACTCGGCGACCGATGGACACTGCTCGTCTTGCGGGAAGCGCACTACGGCATTACGCGATTCGACGATATGCGGGCAGACCTCGACATACCGCGAAACGCGTTGAGCACGCGACTGAAGACGCTGGTCGACACGGGGCTGCTGGCCAAGAGTTCCTACCGGGAACCCGGCGCTCGCACACGCGACGAATACGTGCTCACCGCCATGGGCCGCGAACTACTTCCCGCCCTGATCGCCCTGATGCAGTGGGGCGACAGACATCTGAGCGACGAGGACGGGCCGTTGGAATTCCGCCACGCCGGGTGCGACGGCATCGTCACCGCCCAATTGACCTGCGAGTGCGGGCAATCGGTACAACCCGCCGAGCTGACACCGCGGGTTCGGTAGCCGGCCCTCACCCCACCGGGTCCAGGCGAATCGGGACGCCGTTCAGATTGGACATACCCGCCAGGCGTTCGACGTCGGCGAGATCGGTGGACATCAGGTCGTTGACGTTCGCGCCACCGGCCGCGTTAGCGCGATGCCAGCCGCCCTCATGACCCCAGCCGTGGGGGATGGCCACGGTGCCTTCGGTCAGGTCGTCCGTGAGGCGGGCCGTCACCTCGATGGAGCCGTGGGCGGAGGTGACGCGGCAGCGGTCGCCGTCGGAGATGCCCGCTACGGCGGCGTCTTTGGGGTTGATGCGGGCGGCGTGTTCGCGGTCGCCTCGCATGAGGGGTTCGACATTGTGCATCCAGGAGTTGTGGGACTTGAGTTCGCGGAGGCCGATCACGCGCAGGGGGTAGGTGGGGTCGGCGGGGCGGGCGGTGAGGGTGCGGAGTTCGATGATGATCTCGTCGGGGTCGAGGCGGACGCGGCCACCTTTGTGGCGCACGATGTTTCGCAAGACGCCCGTGGCGATGGTGTCGGCCAGGACCACGCCGTGGGGGTGGCGGCGCAGCATGCGCAGGCTGAGACCCTCTCGCCGGAGGCCGAAACGGTCGCCGTAGGGACCGGAACGCAGGGCGAGATCGGCGAGGAGCGGCGGGGTCGGGCGGGCCGACGCCAACCGGGGGACGCGGCGGCGCAGGGAACTCAGCGCGCGGCCGAGCGGGCGGGCGGGGCCTACGGCGAAGGGCTGCACGCCGATTCGGGTGGCGATGGCGTCGATGATCCGCCATTCCTCGCGGGCCTCGCCGTAGGGTTCGACGACGCGCTCGGTGTACTGGGCGTACGGGGTCGGGGAGAGCGCGGTGAACGGGAGCGGGATGTCGTCACGTTCGAGGAAGGTGGTCGCGGGGAGGATGTAGTCGGCGATGCGGTTGGTGTCGTTGATGTAGAGGTCGATGGAGACGAACAGGTCCAGTTCCGGGAGGGCCGAGGCCAGTTCGCGGCCGTTCGGGACCGAGGAGACCGGGTTGCCCGCGGACGTGAACAGAGCGCGCAGGCGGCCCGGGCCCGGCGTGGTGATCTCCTTGGCCATGATGGCGGCGGGGAACGTGCCCAGGACGTCGGGGAATCCGCCGACCCGGGAGTGGTTGCGGCCGTAGCCCGCGAAACCCAGGCGGGCGCTCAGCTCGGAGACCGCCACCAGCTCCTTGCCGAAGACACTGCCGCCCGGCCGGTCGAGATTGCCGGTGACCAGGGCGAGCGCGTCGACGAGGAAGGCCACCAGGGTGGCGTGGCGGCCCAGGCAGGTGCCGGTGCGGCCGTAGACGGCGGCGGAGTCGGCGCGAGCCAGATCACGGGCCAGGGCGCGAACCAGATCGGGGTCCAGGCCGGTGATCCCGGCGGTCGCCTCGGGCGTGAAACGGCAGACGGCGGAGCGCAATTCGCGGACGCCGCGCGCCTGACGGCGCAGGGCCTGCTCGTCCTGGAGGCCCTCCTCGAAGATCACCTGGAGCAGCGCGGCCAGCAGCCAGGCATCCCCGTCGGGCCGGATGCCGACGTGCTCGAAGAGTTTCGCCGTCTCGGTCCTCCGCGGATCGACCACCACCACCCGGCCGCCACGCTTGGTGATCCCGGTCAGCTTGTCGCGGACCCGCGGCACACTCATCGCGCTGCCGTGCGAGACAAGGGGATTCGCGCCCAGCATGAGCAGGAAGTCGGTGCGGTCCAGATCGGGGACCGGCACCGAGGTCGCGGATCCGTAGAGCAGTTCGCTGGCCACGAAACGGTTGTTGATGTCCTGCGAGCCCGCCGAATACACGTGCTTCAGCCCGGCGGCCAGCTGGAAACCCACCATCCACAGGGTGTGCGAGTAGGAGAACGTAGACGGATTGCCGAAATACCATCCGAGACTGTCGATTCCGTGCTCGCCGATCAGCGCGCGCAGCCGCTCGCCGATCTCGTCGAGCGCGGTATCCCAGGACACCCGCTCGAACTCGCCGGCGGCCGTGCGCCGCAGCGGATGCAGCACCCGGTCCGGGTCGTTCTGGATCTCGGTGAACGCGATGCCCTTGGGGCAGGCGTTGCCGCGGGACAGCGGATGATCCTTGTCGGCGCGCAATCGCACCAGCCTGCCGTCCTCGACGGTGGCGATCAGGCCGCAGAGCGGCTCACAGATACGGCAGTACGTGGGGACCTCGCGCGCGCTCACGCCCTCAAGACAACACCTGATCCAGAGTGAGGAACAACACATTTCCGGCCAAATCGGTCGGTTCCAGGCCGGGTGCGGCGGTCCCGATCCGGGCGGTGCGGCCGGTCTCGTCGCCGGTGGAGTGCAGCCACAGGAAACCCAATTCGGCCAGATCCAGGGTGCGCGGCAACGCGGCCGCCACCGCGCCGTGGTCGGTGATCCCGGCCAGGCTGACCCGGGTCGGGGTGGCGCGCAGGGTCGGCCAGGCGGCGGCGAATCCGGGGTGCAGGGGCCGGTCCACGACCTCGTCCTCGGGCACCCACACCAGATCCTGGCTCTCCAGATTGCCGCGGGTGCGCAGCCGGTCGGCGGCGTCGGCGATGACCGTGGTGTAGGTCCAGCCGCTGGGTGCGGTGGCGGTCACCCGGGAACCGCGCACCCGGATCGAGCCGGACGCGATGCCCGCCTCCTCCTCGGCCTCGCGGACCGCGGCGTGGACGCTGGTCTCGTGCGAGTCGCGGGCGCCGCCGGGCAGCGCCCAGGTGCCGCCCTGATGGGTCCAGGCGGCGCGGTGATGCAGCAGTACCGCCGAACCGCCATCGGCCAGCGGGGCACGCAGCAACAATCCAGCAGCCCCGAAACGACCCCATTGGCGGGTGCCGTCCGCGCTCTCCGCCCACCCGTCGCCGTCACCACGCATCTTCGCAATCCCATCGTCCGACCGCGCCGAGAACTCCCGCGGGGATTCCCGCGTCACGGCGGCGGTACGTCCACAATAAGCTCATCCGGCAGGAACAAGTCGGTCGTTCGATTTCGGTCAGTGGGAGGTGAGGATGGCTCGAGCCCAGGAGTTGAGGCTGGACGAGCTTTCCCCGCGCGCCGCCGCGGCAGCGTGGCGCGAACGGTTCGCTACCACTGAACTGCGCGCCTTCGCCGAATCGTCGCCCGCCAAGCTGATCGCGGTCGGGCTGGTGCTGCTCGCGCTGTGCGCGTCCGCGGGCATCGTCACCGCCACCGCGGTGACCGATCGGCAACACGCGCTCGACGTCCTGCTCGACCAGTCCGAACCCGACGCCTACTCGGCGCAGCGGCTCTACACCTCGCTGTCGGTGGTCGACGCCTCCGCGGGCACCGCCTTCATTTCCGGTGGGCTGGAACCGAAGCCGGTCCGCGACCGCTACAACCAGGCCGTCGGCCAGGCCGCCGCGGAACTGGTGGTGCAGTCCACCGGCGGCGACGCCGACACCGACGCGCAATTGCGCACCGGCATCGCGACCGGTCTGCCGGTCTACACCGGCATCGTCGAGACCGCGCGGGCCAACAATCGCAGTGGGCAGCCGGTCGGCGCGGCCTACCTGAGCGAAGCCTCCAACCTCATGCAGAAGTCCGTGCTGCCGATGGCGCAGGAACTGCAGGAGCATCGGGCCGCCGCCATCACCGAAACCCAGCGCAATCATGTGCGACCGCCGTGGCCCGCCATCCTGCTGCCGCTGCTGGCGGTGGCGGCGCTGATCGCGGCCCAGCTGTTCCTGTTCCGGCGCTGGCACCGGGTGCTGAACTTCGGACTGCTGCTGGCCACCGCGACCATGGTGGTGCTGCTGTCCTGGACGGTGATCGCGGGCTTCATCTCCGCGGTCGACACCACCCACGCCCGCGACAAGGGCAGCGTGCCGACGGCCGCCCTCACCGAGAGCCGCATCCTCGCCCAGCAGGCCCGCACCGCGGAAACCCTGAAACTGGTGCGCCGCGACACCAGCGCCGACTACGACCGCACCTACGACCAGGCCATCGAGAAGCTGCGGAACATCCTGTCCGGCTATCGATCCGACGCGCCGGGCAGTGGTGACGTGAAGACCGCGGCGGCCGCCCTGGACCGCTGGCGGGCCGCCCACCAGCGAATGAACGACGCCCTCTCGAAGGGCGATTTCATCGGCGCGGCCGCGGTGGCCACCGGGCCGGGCGCGGCCGAGGCCACCGCCCAGACCGACGCCCTGGACCGTGCGCTCGGCGACGGCATCGCCGATACCCGGAACCGGTTGCGCGCCGACACATCCCACGCCGCCCGCACCCTGGATCTGCTCGGCCCCGGCGCGCTGGTGCTCAGCACCGCCGCCGCCGTGCTGATCGCCGTCGGGCTCTGGCCGCGACTGCGGGAGTACCGATGACCAGCCGACCGGTCCGTTCCCTGGCCTTGGCGGCCCTGGCCGCGACCGTGGCCTGCACCGCCGCCTGCGGGGACAACAGTCCGCCCCCGCCCGCGCCCTCGACCCGCGTCCCCAGCTACGTCGAACCGCCGCTGCCCTCCGGCGCGGTCGCGGCCCAGCCGCAGGCCACACCGCCGCCCGAGGTGACCGACTGCGGCGACCCCACCGCCAGCCTGCGCCCCACCGGCGTGCGCAGCGGGCCGACGCTCGACGCCATCCGGGCCCGGGGCCGGCTGTTGGTCGGTTTGGATCCGGGCAGCAACCTGTTCAGCTTCCGCGACCCGACCACCGGGGCGCTGGCGGGCTTCGACGTGGAGATCGCCCGGGAACTGGCCCGCGACCTGCTCGGCGATCCGGGTGCCATCGAATACCGGATCCTCGGCTCCGCCGACCGCGAGAAGGCGCTGCAGGAACACACCGTCGATGTCGTGGTCAAGACGATGACCATCAATTGCGCACGGCGGCAACGGGTCACGTTCTCCACCTCCTATCTGCAGGCGCATCAGCGCGTGCTGACGGTGCGCAATTCCGGGATCAACGGACTCACCGATCTGGCCGGGAAGCGGCTGTGCGTGGTCAGCGGCACCACCTCCCTCGACCTGGTGCGGCGCACCCAGCCCGCCGTCTCCATCCTCACCGTTCCCAGCTGGGCCGACTGTCTGGTGGTGCTGCAGCAGCGGCAGGTCGACGCGGTCAGCACCGACGACACCGTGCTGGCCGGGCTGGCCCAGCAGGATCCGGCCATCGAGGTGGTCGGGCCCAACCTGAGCACCGAGCAGTACGGCATCGGAATCTCGCAGGGCTCCGACGATCTGGTGCGCTTCGTCAACGGCACGCTGGAACGCATTCGCGCCGACGGCACCTGGAACCGGCTCTACCGCCGCTGGCTCATCGCCGAACTCGGCGACGCCGCCATCCCGCCGCCCCCGAGGTATCAGGACTGACGATGAGCACTCCGTCCGATCCGCAGCACCCCGACCGCGGCGACGCCGAAGGCGTCCCGACCCAAACCACCAACGCCGAGGGCGTCCCGACCCACGCCACCAACGTCGGACCGCACTGGCCCGCCCGCACCGAGATCACCACTCGGCAGGCGCCCCCGCGCGGCGAACGCGCACGCCACGCCGTCGAGCCGGACGAACCCGCCGCGACCCAGGCCACCCCGCGCACCGAGATGACCCAGCGCGCACCCCGCATCGAGGACGAACCGGAAGTCGCACCGGCGGAGGCGGTTCCGGTCTCCGAGGGCGAACCGCGCACCCCCACCCGGCCGTCCCAGCGCACCGCGCGCATGGCTCGCCCGCGCCCGGTGGTGCGGCGGCTCGGCGCGGGCCTGGTGCCGATCCCCACCGTGGAGCCGGTGGATCCGGAGCAGGCGGTGCTCGACGATCCCGTGGTCGCCGAGGGCCGCCGATTCTGCTGGCGCTGCGGCAAACCGGTCGGCCGGGCCACCCCGACGCTGCCGTCCACCACGGCGGGTGACTGCCAAACCTGCGGCGCCCCCTACGATTTCCGGCCCTCCCTCTACCCCGGCGACCGGGTGGCGGGCCAGTACGAGATCCAGGGCTGTATCGCGCACGGCGGCCTGGGCTGGATCTACCTCGCCATCGACCGCAATGTCAGCGACCGCTGGGTGGTGCTCAAGGGCCTGTTGCACGCCGGTGACGCCGAAGCGCAGGCGGTCGCGCTGGCCGAACGGCAGTTCCTCGCGGAAGTGGTGCACCCGAGCATCGTGAAGATCCACAACTTCGTGGAGCATCCGGGCCCGGACGGGACGCCGATCGGCTACATCGTGATGGAGTACGTGGGCGGGCATTCGCTGCGCCACCTGCTCGACCACTACGCGCCCGCCCGCATGCCGGTCTCGGTGGCCATCGCCTACCTGCTGGAAATCCTTCCGGCCCTGGACTATCTGCATTCGGTGGGGCTGGCCTACAACGACCTCAAGCCCGACAACATCATGATCACCACCGACCGGGTGGAGCTCATCGACCTGGGCGCGGTCACCCAGTTCGAGGCGTACGGAAACCTGTACGGCACCAGGGGATTCCAGGCCCCCGAGATCGCGCACACCGGGCCCACCGTGGCCTCCGACATCTACACCGTCGGACGCGCGCTCGCCGTGCTCACCCTGCACCTGCCGATGGAGCGCGGCGCCTACGTCGACGGCATCCCGGATCCCAAGGACGAGCCGATACTGGCCCAGCATCCGTTCCTCTGCCGGCTGCTGCTGCGCGCCACCGATCCCGATCCGGACCGCCGCTTCCCGTCCGCGCGGGTCCTGGCCACCCAGCTCACCGGCGTACTGCGCGAGATCCTGGCCGCCGAGACCGGCAACGAGCACCCGCAGCTGTCGACCCTGTTCAGCCCGCCGCGCACCAGCTTCGGCACCGGCGAAATCATCGCGCAGACCGACGGCATCATCGACGGCATCGGCCGCGGCACCCTGCTGCAACCCGGTGACGTGGTGGCCGCGCTGCCGGTGCCCATCATCGATCCGGGCGACCCGTCCGCGCCGCTGCTGGCCGGCGCGGCCCACCCCGAACCCCGGCACTCGCTCGAGGAACTGCGGCACGCCCGCCAGCGCGGGGCCGCCGAACCCGGTGGCGCGCCCGAGACCCTCGAACTGGAGGTCACCCTCGCCGAGGCCCGCGCGCACCTGGACCTGAACGAGCCCGCGGCCGCGCGCATGCTGCTGGCCCGCCTCACCGACGAACCCGAGCCGCCCGCGTGGGACTGGCGCATCGACTGGTATCTCGGGCTCACCGAACTGCTGGAACTGGAGTACGAGCGCGCCTTCGCCCGCTTCGACGCGGTGCTGGAGGCGCTGCCCGGTGAGATCGCGCCCAAGCTGGCGCTCGCCGCCACCGCGGAACTCATTCTCCAGCACTGGGATTCGCCGGACCCCGAGGAATGGCGCTCCTACGCCGAGAACTACTACGCCACCGTGTGGCGCACCGACCGGGGCGTGGTGAGCGCCGCGTTCGGCCTGGCCCGGCAGCTCGCGGCGGCCGGGAACATCGCCGCCGCGGTGCACGCGCTCGACCAGGTGCCGCCCGCCTCCCGGCATTACGCGGAAGCCCGGATGACGGCCATCCTCATGCTGCTGACCTGCGCTCCGGCCGCGGAACTGGACGAATCGACCCTCCAGGTGGCGGCGGCGCGCGTGCAGGACCTGCCGCCGGGCGAGGGGCGCGCGGCGCAACTGCGGATCCTGTCGATGGGCATCGCGCTGGGCTGGGTGCAGGCGGGAAACAAGCCGAAGTCGGCCCGCTCCACGCTGTTCGGGTCGCCGTTCACCGAACGGGATCTGCGGCGCGGCATCGAGACGGGGCTGCGTGGGCTGGCCCGGTCCGCGCCCGAACGGAATCATCGGTACGCGCTGGTGGACCTGGCCAACGCGGTGCGCGCCAAATCCTGGTTCTGACAGCCGGTCTCAGGGAATCCGGAGGAGCCCCGTGTCGCCCGCGGCGGTCTCGAGGGCAGCCTGAGACCATGTGTGACCGGCGAGGGATTTTCGGCCACCACCGCGGTTGTGCGTGGTGCGACACGGGTTCCGGTGGACCGGCGGGAACCAGTCCGGGCACCACTGTGCCGACCGCATCATGATGATTTCGTGAAGCAGCCTCAGCCGACCAATCGCGCGGCCGCGCGGGCGATGGCGAGCTCCTCGTTGGTCGGCACCACCAGCACCGAGATCTCCGAGTCGTCGGCCGAAATGCGACGTGCGGTCCGGTCTTCGGCGGTGTTCCGGTCGGCGTCGATCCGGATGCCGTAGCGCTCCAGACCGGCCAGCGCCTCCGCGCGCACCCGCGCGTCGTTCTCGCCGACCCCCGCGGTGAACGTGATCGCGTCCACCCGGCCCAGCTCGATCAGATACGCGCCGATGTAGCGCCGCAACCGGTGGATGTAGACATCGAACGCGAGTTTCGCGGTGGGATGGCCGGTTTCGATGAGACGGCCGAGCTCGCGGAAGTCATTGACGCCGGACAGGCCCTTGATCCCCGAGTACCGGTTCAGCAGGGCGTCCACATCGTCGACATCCATGCCCGCGGTGCGGATCAGGTGGAAGATGATGCCCGGATCCAGATCCCCGGATCGGGTACCCATGACCAGGCCCTCCAACGGCGTCAGGCCCATGGTGGTGTCCACCGCCTGCCCCGCGCGAATGGCGGAGGCGGACGCGCCGTTGCCCAGGTGCAGCACGATCTGGTTCAGCTCGGCGCGATCCTTGCCGAGGAACTCCGCCGCCTGCCCGGACACGTAGTCGTGCGAGGTGCCGTGGAACCCGTACTTGCGGACCCCGTGCGCCGCGGCGGTTTCCGCGTCGATGGCGTAGGTCTTGGCGGCGGCGGGCAGATTGTGGAAGAAGGCGGTGTCGAACACCGCGACCTGCGGCACCCGCGGCAGCAGCGCCCGCGCGGACTCGATACCGATCACGTTCGGCGGATTGTGCAGGGGCGCCAGGGAGGACAGGTCGGTGATGGCCTGCACGACGTCGTCGGTGATGAGCGTCGGCTCGTAGAACACCTCGCCGCCGTGCACCACCCGGTGCCCGACCGCGCCCAGATCGGCGTGCGCCAGATCCTGGCCGCTCGCGATGAACAGGTCGAACACCACCTGCAAGCCCTGCGCGTGATCGGCGATCGAGCCCTGGTATTCGAAAGTCTTCTCGCCCGTGTGGTGTTCGACGGTCACCACGTCCGGTTCGACCGCCTCGCCGATGCGCTGCACCATGCCGTGCGCGCACACGTCGGCCGTGGCGGGCTCCAGCAGCTGGTACTTGATCGACGAGGAACCCGAATTGATCACCAGGACCTTCATTTACGCCTCCTGCTGCGCCTGAATCGCGGTGATCGCGACCGTGTTCACGATGTCGGCGACCAGCGCGCCCCGCGACAGATCATTGACCGGCTTGTTCAAACCCTGCAACACCGGGCCGATCGCCACCGCGCCCGCACTGCGCTGCACGGCCTTGTAGGTGTTGTTGCCGGTATTGAGGTCCGGGAAGATGAAGACCGTCGCCTGCCCGGCCACCGCGGAATTCGGCAGCTTGGTCTTGGCCACCGTGGGCTCGATCGCCGCGTCGTACTGGATCGGGCCCTCCACCAACAGCTCCGGCGCGCGATCGTGCACGAACTTGGTGGCGTCCCGCACCTTGTCGACATCCGCGCCGGTGCCCGACTCGCCCGTCGAATAGGAGAGCATGGCCACGCGCGGGTCGATGCCGAACTGGGCGGCGGTCCGCGCCGACGAGATGGCGATATCGGCCAGCTGATCCGAGGTCGGGTCCGGCACCACCGCGCAGTCGCCGTACACCAGCACCCGGTCCGCCAGGCACATGAGGAACACGCTCGACACCGTGGAGACGCCCGGCTCGGTCTTGATGATCTCGAACGACGGGCGGATGGTGTGCGCGGTGGTGTGCGCCGCGCCCGACACCATGCCGTCCGCGACCCCCATGTGCACCATCATGGTGCCGAAATACGAGATGTCGCCTATGTATTCGCGAGCCCGGTCCACCGTCATGCCCTTGTGGGCGCGCAGGCGGGCGTACTCCTCGGCGAATTCGTCACGCAGCGGACAGGTCTGGGGATCGAGCACCTCGGCGGCGTCGATGTTCACGCCCAGTTCGGCGGCGCGGCCACGCACCGCGGCCTCGTCGCCCAGAATCGTGAGATCGGCGATCTTGCGCTGCAGCACCCGGCCGGCCGCGCGCAGGATGCGGTCGTCGTCGCCCTCCGGCAGCACGATGCGCTTGCGGTCGTTGCGGGCGCGCTCGATGAGCTGGTACTCGAACATCTGCGGGGTGACGATGTTCGGAATGGGAACCTCGATCTGCCGCAACAGCTCCCGCGGATCGACCCGCTCCTCCATGACGGCCAGGGCGGTGTCCACCTTGCGCATGCTCGACAGCGACACCCGGCCCCGGGTCAGCGCGGTGGCCTTGGCGGTCTCGTAGGTGCCGAGCTCGGTCGCCAGAATCGGCAGCCGGGGCTTGAGACCCGCCATCAGCCGGGCGATGGGGGGCTGGGGGCGGATACCGCCGTTCATGATGATGCCGGCCAGCGACGGAAAACCTTCCGCCTCATGGGCATTCACCAGGGCCAGCAGCACGTCGGAGCGGTCACCGGGGGCGATGACGGCGACACCGTCGGTGAGGCGTTCCAGAATGTGCTCGGCCGTCATGCCGCCCACCATCACGTGCAGCGCCTCGCGGTGCATGAGTTCCGGGTCGCCACTGTAGATCTCGCCACCGATGGCCTCGCGCAGCTCCTCCATGGTGGGCGCCTGCAGCAGCGGCACCTCCGGCAGCGTCCAGGACGGCACCGCGCACACCTTGGCCAGGGCCTCGGCGTCGGCCTCCAGCTGCTCGGGCAGGCAGCGGTTGGCGATCACGGCCGCCAGCTTGGCGTGCTCGGCCACCAGCTCATTGCGGCACAGCTCCACCAACTGGCCCAATTCGTCCGGGGTGCGGCCGATTCCGCGGACCACCAGTAGAACGGGCGCGCCGAGATTCACCGCGATCCGGGCATTGAAACGCAGTTCGCTCGGACTGGCCACATCGGTGTAGTCCGAGCCGAGGACGAGCACGGCGTCGCACTGCTTGGCGACCGCGTGATACCGCATGACGATCTCGCTGATCGCGGCGTCGGGGTCTTCGTGCACCTGCTCGTAGGTGACGCCGATGGCCTGGTCGTAGTCGACGTCGGAGGTGGAGTATTCGAGCAGCAGCTCGAGAATGTAGTCCCGTCCCGTCGCGGACCGGGTGATCGGCCGGAACACGCCCACCCGCGGGGTGGTGGCGGCCAGGGCCTGGAGGACCCCGAGCGCGACCGTGGACTTTCCGGTGTCGCCCTCGGGGGACGCGATGTACACACTGGAGACCGGTGTGGCAGCCATGGCCGAAAGCCTACCGACCGTTATGGGCTGTTTTCCGCAGGGACGGGGATCACTTCGGATGCCCGTCCCCGATGGAGACCGTCGTGATGCCCAGTGCGAAGCGGAGGGGCGATCAAACACCCAGAGCGCGGAGGCGCGGGGCCAGGTCGCGTTCGAAGAGGTCGAGGAAGCGGCGCTGGTCGTGGCCCGGGGCGTGGAAGACCAGGTGGTTCAGGCCGGCGTCGAGGTAGGGCTTGATCTGCTCGACGGCCTGGTCCGGGTCGCTGGCCACGATCCAGCGCTTGGCGATCTGCTCGATCGGCAGGGCGTCGGCGGCGGCCTCCATCTCCATCGGGTCGGTGATGGAGTGCTTCTGCTCCGCGGTCAGGGACAGCGGGGCCCAGAAGCGCGTGTTCTCCAGTGCCAGAGCGGGATCGGTGTCGTAGGAGATCTTGATCTCGATCATGCGGTCTATGTCGTCGGCCGCACGGCCCGCCTTGGCCGCGCCCTCCGCGACAGCGGGCATCAGCTTCTCGGTGTAGAGGTCCATGCCCTTGCCCGAGGTGCAGATGAAACCGTCGCCCGCGCGACCCGCGTACCGGGCCACCAGCGGGCCGCCCGCCGCGATGTACACCGGGATGCCACCCTTGGGCACGTCGTAGATGGAGGCGCCGACGGTCTTGTAGTACTCGCCGTCGAAGTCCACGCGGTCGCCGGTCCAGAGCGCGCGCATCAGCTCCACCGACTCGCGCAGACGGGCGAACCGCTCCTTGAACTCCGGCCACTCGCCCTGGAAACCGGTCGCGATCTCGTTGAGCGCCTCACCCGAGCCGACACCCAGCATGATGCGATCCGGGTACAGGCAGCCCAGGGTGGCGAACGCCTGCGCGATCACCGCCGGGTTGTAGCGGAAGGTCGGGGTCAGCACCGAGGTGCCGAGCTGAATCCGGTTGGTGCGCTCCCCCACCGCGGCCAGGAAGGCCAGCGAGAACGGGGCGTGCCCGCCATTGTGCCGCCACGGCTGGAAATGGTCGGAGACCGTCGCGCTGTCGAGGCCGTGCTCCTCCGCCGCCACCGCGAGCTCCACCAGCTCCCGCGGGCCGAACTGTTCGGCGGACGCCTTGTAACCGAGCTTGAGGTCCTTCACCTGGGCACTCCTGTCGCCATGCTGCGCTCGCACCGGTCGGCGCGAACGGCCTCCTTCGCACCCTAGTCAGCACCGGACGACGGTGCGGCAGCGGTCACACCGCAGGAATATATGAGCTTTCGATCCGCGGATAGCGGAGAATATGCGCGTGACCAACGCGAGCCAAGAACCGATCCTCTCTTACCTGACCGATATGGACGGCGTCCTGGTCCACGAGAACCACCTGGTGCCTGGAGCCGACGAGTTCCTCGCCGAACTGCGCGATAACCAGATCCCGTTCCTGGTGCTCACCAACAACAGCATCTACACCGCGCGCGACCTGCAGGCCCGGCTCCAGCACACCGGCCTCGACATCCCCGTCGAATCCATCTGGACCTCCGCCCTGGCCACCGCCACCTTCCTGAAGGACCAGCGGCCCGACGGCACCGCCTACGTGGTCGGCGAATCCGGGCTCACCACCGCGCTGCACGAAATCGGTTACGTCCTCACCGATTCCAACCCCGACTACGTGGTGCTCGGCGAAACCCGCACCTACTCGTTCGAGGCCATCACCACCGCCATCCGCCTGATCGCGGCGGGTGCGCGCTTCATCGCCACCAATCCCGACGCCACCGGGCCCTCGCGCGAGGGCATCCTCCCGGCCACCGGCTCGGTCGCGGCCCTGATCACCCAGGCCACCGGCAAGAAGCCGTACTACGTGGGCAAACCCAACCCGCTGATGATGCGCTCGGCGCTGCGCCGGCTGGGCGCGCACTCGCAGTCCACCGTCATGATCGGCGACCGCATGGACACCGACGTCATCTCCGGCCTGGAGGCGGGCATGCGGACCATCCTGGTCACCACCGGCATCTCCACGCCCGCCCTGGTCGAGCAGTTCCCGTACCGCCCGACCGCCATCCTGCCGTCGGTCGCCTCGCTGGTCGGCAAGACCAAGGACCCGTTCGCGCTGTAGTCAGGCGGCGCCCGTCGCGTCGTCCTCGAGCGCGTCGAGGGCGGCCGACAGGGTCGTCAGCGCGTCCACCACCCGCTCCAGCTCGGCCTTGCCCAGGTGCGCGACAAGGCGTTTCGCCATCGCCGCGTGCTGGGGGTCGATCGCGCGGACCGCGTCGTGACCGGACTCGGTGATGGCCACCAGCTTGGCGCGCCGATGCGCCGGATTCGGCTTGTACTCGACGAATCCCTTGCCCTCCAGCACATCCGCGATGCGCTGCACGCTCTGCCGGGTGATGCCCATCTCCCGGGCGATGCCCGCCACCGGCAGCGGCCGGCGCAGGATCGCGCCGAGCACCTGCCACCACGCCACCGTGATCCCGGACGGCCGCGCCAATTCCTCGGCGATACCGAGGAATTGGCCGTTCAGCTTGAACGACGTGACCGCCGCCGTCGCGAACAGTTCCTGCCCGGTACGCGTCACCGCGCCGCCGCCTGCTGCTGCTCGTACTCGTAGAGCGTGTAGAAGCCCGCGGGATCGTTGTTTCCGTACAGCTTGTACCAGGCCTCCAGGACGTGCGGCTCGAAAATGTCGAGGCGAGCGAGGATCTCACGCGCGAACTCGACCGGGCTGGTGCCGGACGCGGTGATCACATCGCCCCCGGTGACGGCCGGCGCCTGGACGAAGTGCTCGCCGCCCGCATAGCCGGAGTAGGCGAGGTATTCGGCGGCATTGCTGGTGTGCGGCCGGTCATCGAGCAACCCCTCCTGCGCCAGCGCGAAGGTTCCGCCGCAGATCGCCGCCACCGGCACCCCGGCCGTCACGAACTCGCGGGCCTTGCGCGCGAAAGCGGCGGGCGTCTCGGGATCCAGCTCGGTCTCCAGACCCGGCAGGATCAGCATCGCGCTGTCGCCCGGCTTCAGATCCTCGAGGACCAGGTCGGGCAGGATGCGCATGCCGCCCATGGAAGTGATCGGTTCGGCACCGATGGCGACGGTCTTGACCTGCCATGTTCCCGGGTCACGGTGCCAGAGCGCCCGGTTGATGTGTGCGGTCGCGTGGCCGACCTCCCAGTCCGAGAAGGTGTCGTAGACGGCCATGTGAACTGTTTTCATCATGACAGCATGCTGTCATGTTTGACAGCATGCTGTCAATGACCGCGAGAATCGACATCATGAAGCGGCGCCGAAGCACGGCCAGGCCCCCGAGGACGCTGGGCCGAGCCGGCAGGCTTCCTGACGATCAGCGGGTCGCCGTCGCACATGCAAGCCGTCGCGGGCGAGCTGGGCGGGGCTATCAAGATCGTGTACCGCAGTGACCCCCGGACCTCACGAGAAGGCGGCAACAGGATTTGGTGGACACCAATACTTTTCGACACGCTTTGTCGACACGTGCCCGGGTCGGGTGGTCTGGGGCGTAGCGACCACATCACGGCGGGGGACCCCCGTGTTGTAAATCGACCGATTCACAACACCCGCGTCCTGATCCCTTCAGAGACATCCGCTCGTTCGTCCGGCACGCTCCGGTGGCACTTGACCCGAGCGACCGCCTGGTTGGAATTGGGGTAGGCCAGCATCTCGTCCAGTTTCGGACTGCCACCGGCACAGCTTGGGGTTCAGGTAGTAATGGCGCAGAAACCAACGAAGTTCGGGTAACCGCAGGTCAGTTCACCGGCGGCGATCGGCGCACAGCCGGGCCGTGATCGGCGACTTCGGCTCGATCCGGAAGTTCCGCCAAAAGCCAAATACGTCAAAAGATTTCATTTCGTCAGATCAGCACGTTCGGCACCCGAGCGGAACGAACAACAGCACCGAGCAAGCCTTGGTGGTCCACCAAATAAACTGAGCATCCGAGAACTTATCCGCCACCATCGGAACCATTGGTCTCATCGCCAGCACGACCCTTCAGGTGTTGCCCGTCCGCAATAGAAGGAGGAGTCATGAGCAGGGAACCGAACCACGACGATCAGCCGGACTTCGAAGCGCTGTACCGGGACGCGTCATCGGAACCGGGTGCTCCCGCGTTGATCCCCTGGGACATCGGCGGCCCACAACCGGTCGTGCAGCAGTTGGTGGCCTACGGCGCCGTGCGGGGCGAGGTGCTCGACCCCGGAACCGGCCCGGGACATCACGCGATCTACTACGCATCCAAGGGCTACTCGACCACCGGTATCGATGCGTCGCCGTCGGCGATCGAGCGGGCCAAGCACAACGCCGAGCGCGCCGGGGTGACGGTGGACTTCGAGGTGGCCGACGCCACCAAACTCGAGGGCTTGGAGGACCGGTTCGACACCGTCGTCGACAGCGCGTTCTACCACGTGTTCCTCGACGACGAAGAAATCCAGACCCGGTACCTGCAGGCCCTGCACCGGGCCACCAGGCCGGGGGCGCGACTGTTCATGTTCGAATTCGGCCGCCACAACGTCAACGGCTTGCAGCTCGAAGGTTTGCCGGCCGAGAATTTCGACCGCGTGCTTCCCGCGGCCGGGTGGCGCCTCGACCACCTGGGAACCACCACCTACCAGGGCAACTTCAGCCCGGAGACGTTCACCTATATGACCAAGGAGATGAGCGAGGACTCCGGATGGGCCGATCGGATGAAGCCGATGCTCGAACAACTCCAGGTCATTGGGCCGTTGCTGAAAAACAATCGGGTGCACCTGCCCGTGTGGGCCGTGACCGCCACGCGCCTGGACTAGCGCTGGCCCGGCTGTCCTACGACCAGGCCCGTGACCTGCTCGACGCCGCGACCGCCGTCGACGGGCCGGGGACCGGGTGGGATCTGCACGAGCTCCGGCATTCCGTGCTCACCCATCTCGGCGAGGCTGGCGCGAGCCTGCTGGAGCTGATGGCCAAGTCCCGGCACCGCAAAGCCGAGAACCTACGCCGTTACTACAAGCCGTCGCCGCAGGCGATGTCAACGCGCATCGCGTCGGCGGCAGGCTGCGTGGGCGTGGTGGTGCCGTTGGCGACGGTGATCTGCTGGGTGGTGGTGGGTCCGGCGACGTCGTCGTCGAGGCCGGTGAAGCTGACCTTGATGGTCGCCTTGCCTGCGGTCTCGGGGGTCCACTCCGCGGTGGCGGTGCCGTCGGCGCTGACCGATACGGCTGAGACGAACGGTTCGAACTTGCCGCCGTTGACAGATTCCTCGAAGGTGAGGTCGCCCCTTGCTGCGGGGTTGACCTTCGCGGTGAGGATCGTGAGCTTGCCGACGGTGGCGCCGGTGATGGGGTTGAGGGTGATGGTGCTCTGTCCGGCCGGCGTGGTCGGTTTCGTGGTGGTCGGCGGTGTCGTGGTCGGCGGTTCGGCCGAGCCGAGGGCCGGCCCCAGCACCGTGCGCACGAACTGCAGGAAGTCGGGCAGCTGCAGACTCGAACCGTCGGCGACATCCCGGACGTTCAACGCGACGTCGTTGCGGACCGGATCGATCGCCGCACCGCCCACGCGGCCCGACAACGCCGCGGGCAGATTCTGGATCCAACCGGTCAACTGACCGAGTTGATCGAGCAACGTGCGCTCGCTACGCGGCTGGTCCTGCACCCGGTACCCGGCGACCTCGACCGCCGTACGCGCGGTGGCCTGATCCGGCCCCGCCGCCACACCGATCATCGGCACACCCGACTGATCGAGCCACGCACCAGCGAAGGACTCGGGGAACTTCGCGCGCATCGAATCGGCGAACGCCGCCAACTGCTGACCGGCCTCCGCACGATCGAGGTACTGGGCCGGAGTGAGCCCGAGATCACGCTGGATCGCGGCCACCAACGCGGCGGGCAGCGCGGGCGATGCCGGTGCGTCGGGCTCCGCGTGAACAAGGGACACGGCGGGCACGCCCACCAGCAACGCTGCGGCGCCGATCACCGCGGCACGGCGAGCATGAAAACTACGCAGGAGGGTCTTTCGGATTGCGTGTGGATAAGCATGATCGGAGCGTCGGGACTCGCGACGCGAGATGGGGAGCTATTCCCCTAGCGCTATTCGGAACCGCAGCCGACCGCGAATCCTGGCGCTTGCTTCGAGAAATTCCTTAACCTCATGAAGCGCAAGAGCGTTCAGCCGCTACTCAAAATGGAGGTCTCGCGGTTGCCGCGACCAAAATTTCTGCGGCTCATCGGACGGTGCCCGGCTCGAGGCAGGGTTGAGCCGGGCACCCCCGACGGCCGTGGTCAGCTTGTCTTGTGGGTGCCGGACGAGCCGGTACTCAGCAGTTTCTTCAGCTCCGCGACAATGGCATCCAGCCCAAAATTGCCCAGGGAACCCATGCTCATCTCCATCGGGTCAGGTGTTGATCGCGAGCGAATCGAACTCGCTCCGAAGACATTAGCCAGGACCGGATTCGGAGAGAAGTTATATTTTCGAATCCACCCACAACCATCAATTGTTGTTCTTGGCAGTCGCATTCGGCCGATCAACGCTCCGAAACCCGTGCGTTGATCGATCGTTTTCCGAACACCGATGAGGTAGGCGCGCCGAGCCATATAGCCCAGGTCGTGAGGCGCGCCTGGTGTGCGGTCTATCTGCCCATGCGCACAGCGTGGTCGGATGTGCGCTACACGGCCAGGAAGGGTGGGGTCAGCGTTTGCCGACGGCTCACCAACTCCGGAGCCTTGCGTAATCAGCGCTGTTCAGTCCCTGTGTGAGTTTTCGAGGTGTGAGGCCCTTGGTCGACCTGCGTAGGAGGGGCGTGCTGGTGCAGGGTTAGCAGCAGGTGATCGAATTGCGAGCGTGTCGCCGGTGTGATCTGGATGGCGGCGATTTCGGTGATCAGCCGGGCCGCGAGATCTCGCAGGCGGATGTTGGTTTCCTGTGAGCGCCACACCAGTACTCGGAATGCTTGCTCGGCGCTGATGCCGTAGACGAGCATCAGCGCTCCTTTGGCCTGCTCGATCACTACCCGATGTTGGAGTATCTGCGGTAGCAGGTCGTCGAGGATTGCGTGGGTCTGTGCGGGGTCGCGGTCGGTCAGGTCGATGTAGTAGCCCTCGGTGCCGACCACGGTGCCGGCGTCGTCGGTGACCGAGTCCGACACCACCACGACATGGTGCTCGATGCCGTGGGTGTCGATGATGCGGTGGCGGCTGGAGAAGGGCGCGTGGTCGTGCACCGAGGAGACCAAGGCTGCTTCCACCCTGTCGCGGTCATCGGGGTGTTTGTGCGACAGCAACAGCTCGGTGGTCGGGGTCACTTCGCCGGGCGTGTAGCCGTGCATGTGGGCCACCTCGTCGGACCACTCCCAGCGTTGGTCGGCGAAGTGGAACCGGAACCAGCCCGCTTGCAGTGCGTTACCGGCGGCGACCACCTTCTCCACCGAGGCCACCACCTCAGCGGTGCCGCGGTCGTCCTCGGTCATGGCCTCAGTGTCGCACCCGGCGGCTGGGCGGGAGCCATGATGGCGTTCCACCAGGATCGCAGGGGGCTGGGTTCGGGCCAGTGCACCACCGGTACGTCACCGGAATCGGTTGCGGCGGTGGTGGGCGTGTGGCCGATGTCGCGGCGATGGTCGGTGCGGGTATGCGGATGCGATCGGGAGGTCATGATGATTCCTCGTGCTGGCGTGCCGGTCGTGTCCGGACGGGGTTGTGGGCTGGGGACCGTGTCATGACATGTGGTGTCGGCAGCGCGATCGGCGTTGTCGTGCCTGGTGGGGGCGGTGCGACGGGGTGGGTGTGCGGTGGTATGGGTGCGGGTGTAGGACACGACGCGGGTGGCTTCGGGCCCGCGGGGGGTGTCGGCGGCGGTGAACACCACCGGCTGCCCGGCGTGCAAGGTTTTGAAGCCGGGGGGGACGTCGATCGCCTGGTAGTCGACGAACACCGCGGGACCGGTATCGGGAGTCAGGAACCCGAGGCCCTTTGCGGTGTTGAACCAGGCGACCTGGCCGTGCCGCCAGCACCGCGATCCCTTCCCGCCGCTGGTGTGTGGGTCGCAGCGGGTGGTGTCGGTGGGGGTGGTGTCAGTCGCGGGCGTAGTCATAGTCGTCATCGAGATCCAGTGGGGTGATCCAGGCTTGGTCGAATCGGTCGGCGAGCGTGGCGGCGTCGATGGCGGCGCGCACCCGTTCGTGCGGCGGCTGCAGCGCGGCGGTGTCCAGGCCGGCGCCGCGGTCGCTGTCGTCGATGTGCTGGGCGCGGTCGAAGTCGCTGCCTGCCGGGGCGAAGGTCGCGGTGCTGGTCATGGCGGTCTCCTCCTCGGGTGTGGGAGTCGATTCGGTGAAAGGGCCGGGTGAGCCCGGAAGCTCGAGCTGACCGGGCTCACCCGTGGGTGGAAGGAACCTGACGTCGTGTTGTGAAGGGCCGTGTGGGGGCGGGAGCGCCGCGCCGTGCCTGCGATGCCGCTTCGAGTGGCTGTGCACACCCGGTCGGGTCAGGGATCGGTGCCGGGTGCAGGCTCCGGGTCGCCGCGTCCCGCCTCCCACACGGATCGATTGAGCTGTCGGGCGATAGGCATCACCTCCTGCAACGTTCACGATGTCGAATTCGGGCCGCCACGCCGCCCCGGACTCGGAGGACCGCGCGGAACCGGTGGAACCGGGCCCGGATTGTGGCGCGGGGGCACGGGCGGGCGTACTGTCCGATGCGCTCCCGCCCGGACCGGCGCGACCACGTCGCCGGCACCGGGTTCGGACCCGGCCGCGGGGCGCGGGGCGCGGCACCGCGCAGGATGTCGTCGACCTCGGCGAACAGTTCCTCGATGTCGGGATCGAGCGCGAGCAGCCGTGCATCGAGCCACAGGGGTTGCGTGGCACTGGTACCAGTCGGTGCGGTCATCACCTGACCCCGTCGTCGCCATGAGACAGACCCGGGATCAGGCGTCGATGGCCTGACGGTCGGGCTCGGCCCGGGTGATCTCGATCTTGCGGGGTTTGGCCTTCTCCGCGACCGGGATCGACAGGCGCAGTACCCCGTCGCGGTAGTCGGCGCGGATGGCGTCGGTGTCGAGATTCTCACCCAGGAACAGCTGGCGGGAGAACACCCCGCGGGTGCGTTCCGCGGCGATCATCGACCGGCCCGGATCCAGGTCCGGGCGCGAGGCCTTCACCGTCACCACATTGCGTTCGACATCCAGGTCCAGAGAGTCCGGGTCGATGCCCGGCAGGTCGAATTCGGCGAAGAACTCGTCGCCTTCGCGCCAGGCGTCCATCGGCATCACCGCCGGCCGGGCCGGGGTGCCGAACACCGCCTGCGTGAGGCGATCCAGGTCACGGAAGGGATCGGTACGCATCAGCATGGTCGCCACCTCCCATTCACTCCATTCTCGATCGAAGGGAACTCAGATAACTTGTGTCATCTGGCTTAGATTTGTTTTAGCACTCTGATGAGAAGAGTGCAAGCATCGTGGTGAGGTAATCTGGAGTCTGCGAGAGAGGAGTCCGGATGCTGCCGGATCGACACGACCATCACCCGCCCGGCCGCCGGCCCGGCCCGGGGCAGGCGGTGTACGGGATCTCGGTGGCCGCCGAGCTGGCCGGAATGGGAGCGCATTCGCTGCGCCTCTACGAGCAACACGGGCTGGTGACCCCGGCCCGCAGCTCGGGGGGCACCCGCCGCTACAGCGACGACGACCTGGCGCGGCTCGCGCGGATCGCCGCCCTGAGCGTGCAGGGAATCAACCTGGTCGCGATCGCGCGGATCCTCGACCTCGAGGACGCCAACACCGCGCTGCGCGACACCAACGCCGCGCTCACCGCCGAACGCGACCAGCTCCGTAGCGACCACCGCGGCTGCTCGTGACCACCACCGACTCCGCCGCCGATCTGTTCCGAGCATCCCGCGGTCCGGAATACACTGACCTCGGTTGAAACAAACAGCCCAGCCTGCGCCTTTATGGCAATGGCGATTCGTTTGCGGTCGCTCTCGGGGGCGTCACCCGCAGTCGGACAAGGGATTTGATCCTGATGCCGGATTCATTCATCACCTCGCCAGGATCGGCTGGAGTCACGCCGAACCGGACGCGCACCCTGATGCACATCACCCACAGTCGACCCTCGCCGTCGATCACGATCGTGACCATTACCGGAGAGATCGACTGCACCACCGTCGGCGAACTGCGCCAACACCTGCGAGAATCGCTCGCCACCACCGGCAGACTGGTCGTGGTGGACCTGTCGCGGCTGGCCTTTCTCGGTCTCCCGGGCTTACAGGCCCTCCTCGACGCCGACACCCACGCCCGTGAGCACTACCGCGCGCTGTGCGTCGTCACCGGACCGCGGTGCGTGAACCGCCTACTCGAAGTCTGCGGCCCCCTGGACCTGATCACCGTCGACTCCGTCGCTGAGGCCTGCGGGCCGAACCCCTGGATCACGACCAGCTACAGGCGCCTGCACACCTCATCCTGAGCTCAGCCCCTCGTGTCGCGCCGCGGCACGGTTGAGTCCAACATCCAACCCGCCAAGTCCTAGACCAGTTGAGCCCCATGGAATTCGGGGGCGCTTCGAGTGGTCGGCCTGCGGAAACGGATCCGGAGCCGGCGAGGTGTTCGCAATCGGCAGACGATCGTTTTCCGAACACTCCCGCATCGTCTCGGACTCGGCACCTGACCCGCCCCGCCACACGCGTTGCGGCTCTTGCCGGTTGTATCGTCCGTGGTGAGGACATTTCGGTCGTAGGTTCGGTGCTTCGTGTCAGCCGCTCGTGCGCGCTCTGCGCGCGAGGAGCAGCAATGTCGGTGCGGTCTACGGATAGGAGTGTGCGATGGGGTCAGCCTTACCGACCAAGGCCGAGTCGCTCGGCGACAAGGTGAAGGTCAGTGGAATCGTCCGGAACAGAGAATCCACCACGGTGACCGTGGAGCTCTACGTCGCCGACGGCGACGGGGGCGGTACCGGCAGAGCCGAGCTCAAGGGGCTGAAGGTCGGCGACACCAGCAGCAACTGGTCATTGGTCGTGCCGTCCAACATCAGTCCCGGCCCCTTCCGCGAGGGCGGCGTGGTGCTCGTGGAGACCACCATGCGCAACGCGGCTGGCGCAACCATGTACAACGAGATCGCTGAGTTCGAAATGGACGGGCCTCAGGCCCAGGCCGAGCGCGATGCTGTGGCCGTATTTAAGGCCCGCCTCGACGCCAGGCTTGCTAAGTGGGACGAATGGCGGCGCGCCGTCAGTGCGGAGTATGAGAAGCAGGCAGGCAAGGGCTTGACGACCGCCGACTTCAGCAAGTGGGACGATTCTGCACGCGACTGGACCTTCGACTGCTACATGGAGTCCGGCCGGTTCCCCGATCCCGCGTGGGTGGCGAAGACCTATCTCTCCACCGGTCAGTGGCCAGCAGGCTGACGATCCGATCGACGTGACCGGCTCGGTCACGTCGATCGGTGACCGGCCAGTGGCACCGTCGGCCCACGCACGCTGCGGGTCACCGAGTTCCCAGCCCGTGAGCGGTAACCGCCGCGCGGGCAACCATTTCGGTCAGGGGCGGCAGCGCGTCCCCGGCCGAATCAAACCTGTGGCCTAACTCGCGAGGTCGCCGAACAGCGGAAGCCCACGAAAGAGGACCCCGCCAACTCGTATCCGGCCGGGGTCCTCTTTCGTCACTGCCGATGCGCTATCCGCGAGCGGGTGCCTTGTCGCGGATGTACTCGGCCAGTTCGCGGGCTCATCCCGAGCTGGTTGTGACTCGCGCCGGCACCACCGTGGTGGCGGTGTTCGGGAGACGGCCGTTTTCCGAACCGCTCGACCACCCCCTCACCGGAAGGCGTCGACGTTCTCCTCAGCCCATTGCGTGAACGTCCTGGCCGCTGATCCGGTCACCCGCGAGACGGTGTCGCGTACGTGCAGCAGAGCGTCGTTGACGTCGCCGCCTGTCACGTCCAAGACGGCGTCGGCGGCGTCTTCGCCGAAGACCGCGGCCATGCTCGGACGGGCCTGCTCCCGGGTGATCTCGGTGAACTCGAGGTCCCGGTTCAGCAGCCCGGCAATGGTTGCGACCTGCTGACGCGCACTGATCGGCGCCGGGCCGGTCAGTGCATACCGTTGTCGCCGGTGACCGGGCTCCGTCAGCGCCACCCGGACCACCGATGCGATGTCGGTGGGGTGAATTGCGAGGAGACCGGTGTCGGCATAGGGCGTCCGAACAGGTTGACCCGCTTGGATGGTCAATGCCCACATCAGGGCATTGGAGGCGAACTGCGTCGGCCGCAGGATTGTCCAGTCCATGCCACTGGCCTCGAGCAGCTTCTCGACCGCTGCGTTGTCGGCGGCAGGGCCGAGGTGAGGATGGGTCTCCACAGTGATCGACGACACCAGCACCACATGTTCGACCCCAGCCCGGCGAGCACGGTCGATGATCTCGGCATCGGGTCCGAGCCGCGGCACCAGGAACATCGACCGCACTCCGTCCAGAGCGGCCGTCAGCGACGAGGTGTCAGCCAGATCGCCTTTGGCTGCCTCTACCCCGGCCGGGATGAAGGCTCCAGCGGTGTCACGGGTGAGTGCCCTGATCGGCCCGGCGCCGAACGCGCAGCTCATTCAGCAACGAGCGTCCGATGTTGCCGGTGGCTCCCGTTCGAGCGGACCGCCTCAGCCGAGAGGGTCGGTGAGCCGATCGCGCAGACCGTCCAGTAGCGCGGTGAGGCCGAAGGTGAAGCTGGCCTCGGGGGCGGCGTTGTAATCGTTCGCGATGGTGGGGTTCTCGAGGCGGCGGCGCAGTCGCGGGTACCGGCCGGCGATCTCGGTGGCCTCGGACATGGCCTGTGCCAGTTGGGCTTCGGCGTCCTCGCCCTTGCGTGCGAGGCGCCTGTTCAGGGACACGTCGGCGGCGTGCCCGACGGCATTGCCGAGGACGAACATGAACAGGGTGGCCGCGGCCCGGTCGGCCCCGGCATCGTCGAAACCGGCCTTCTCGAAGGCGGCCAGAATGTGGTCGTCGTAGCGGGACTTGTTGGGGCCGTAGTGCAGATAGCCGGCCTGGGCCTGCACGATCCAGGGATGCCGGGTGATCATCGCGTACATCCCGTCCGCGAGCGTTTCGGCGGCGACGCGCCAGCCCGGGGCCTCGAGGTCGGGTAGTGCGATCTCACCCCAGATCTCGTCGGTGGCCAGCCGGACCAGGTTGTCCTTGTTCTTGACGTGCCAGTACATGGCCGTGGCGGCGGAGTCGAGGCGTTTGCCGAGGCTGCGCATGTTCAGTCCGTCCAGTCCCTCCTCGTCGAGGAGTTCGATGGCGGTGCGGACGATCAGTTCCCCGGTGAGCGTATCGCGCGGCATGCCGTCACTCTAGGCGCTCACCTGGGACTTTTACAAAGTTCAAGAAAACTCTTGCACTTAGTTCAAGTGCAGCGCTATCTTCCTCTTGTACTTAGTTCAAGTGGCCGCCTGGGCGTGGCCCACCGCGAGGGGAATCACCGTGAACACCGTCATCGCCGCCATCGAACTGACCGCCGCCACCGCGTTCGTGAGCATGCCGATCGTGCGCAACCGCTACGGCACGGCCGCCATGGCCGGCGCCGAGGCCGAACTGGCTCGGCAGGGTGTGCGCACCACCGCGCTGCGGGAGAACGGTATGCGTTTCGACGCCAGCGGCCACGAGTGGTGGGCGCCGGGCGGCATAGCCACCCTGCTGGTCGTCATGGCGGGGCTCAATCTGGCCGGATTCGATTGGCTGCGCCCGGTGAACTGGGCGGTCATGGCACTGCTGTTGCTCGGCAATGCGGTGATCGTCTACAGCAATCTGACCGCCGTGCAATCGGTCCGGGCCGCCTTCGCCCGCAAGGATGATCCGGAATTGGCCCGCATCGACGTCCCGGTCCTCCTCGCGGTAGCCGAGTCCGGCTTTCCGGCGTGGACCTGGACACTGCAAAAGGTGCGTAATACCGTCGTTTTCGCCGGTGCGCTGATCGGGCTCGCCGTCTTGGCTCTCGCGTGAATCGGCGGTGCTCCGGGAACGGTTCGGCGCTAGTGTTCTCCACGCCACCCTGGCGGGTCCTACCAGGACGTATCGCGAACTCCGTCGGATTTCGGTGCTTACTACCTGGGCGGTTATGGGCCACCTTATCGCTGATATATCGCTAGATTTCCGATCTTGCAACCGTTCGATGTCAGGCGCGTCGGTTCAAGCGCATCGTCTTCTACGGTGTCATTCCTGGTGGGAGCCGTTCTCGAAGCGAGGTGATCGGGATGGTTGCACGGAAGTCTGAAGTCTTTCCCGAGCGCGACAACACCGTCGCCCACGACTGCGACAACCCTGGTTATCGGGCATGGTGCGCCGGCCACGCCGCCGCGCTCGATGAGTTCCTCACCATGGACGCCGCCGCCGTGGGCGCCCTCGCCGATCCCTGGACCCTGACCGGGCTGCAGGCCGCGATAGCGATGGCGCGCACCAGATTTCCCGACCGCGCTGCTGTGCTCGCCGAAGAGAACCGCATGTCGATCGACAGATTGGGGCGCTTCGTCGGTGAGGTATTCGTCCGCCGATTCGACGGCTGCTGGTGCAACGTGCTCGACACCGCACCCGCCGAGACCGAGGTCTGGCCGATGATCCGCTGCCGCAGCTACCTCACCGTCATCAGCCCGCGCTGCGAGGTGGAGCTGGCCATCGTGGAAGGCCGCTCCGGCGGCCCGGCCGCCACCCGGCGCGGCATCGTGGCCGAACTGTTCGTCAGCGTGGCGGCCAAACATCTGGCGTGGACTACCGTCGATCGATTCTCGAACCCGACAACAGCGTGCCAGTGAGTACGTGGGCGTACTGGTACCTGATGTCCGCGGCGTGTGGCGATGTCCCGTGCACGGAGACATCGACCACGAGACGTTCGTGAAGGTGCTGAGGTCCTACACCGCAGAGCCCTGGACGAGCTGCTCGACTGCGAGATGCCGCCCCGGCCATGACCGCACCAGCGCCATAGCCACGAGTCCGCTCGATCCTTCGTCGGGGCCTGTTCCGGGAAAGGGCCGCCGGATATAGGTTCGGGGCCGGTGTGACACTGCTGAATGGAGGGCTTGAATGCTTCGGTGGTACGACTGCCGGACATCCGAACGTGCGGCGGGGCTGGCTGCGGCCGGGGCGGCGGTGCGCCGTGGTGAGCTGGTGGTATTGCCGACCGACACCGTGTACGGGCTCGGTGCCGACGCCTCCCATCCCGCGGCGGTGGGCCGTCTGCTGCGGGCCAAAGGACGGGGCCGCACCATGCCCTCACCGGTGCTGATCGGTTCCCCGGACGCTCTGGACGGTGTGACGGCCGAGCTTCCGCGACTGGCGTGGGATCTGGTGGACGCGTTCTGGCCGGGTGGTCTGACCTTGGTGGCCCGGCAGGAGCCGTCGCTGCGGTGGGATCTGGGCGACACCAGTGGGACAGTGGCGGTGCGGATGCCGGCGCACCCGGTCGCCCTCGAGCTGCTCGCCGAGACCGGGCCGTTGGCGGTGTCGAGCGCCAACCTCACCGGCGCACCCTCACCGCAGACCTGCGAGGCCGCCGAGCAGATGCTCGGCGGCAAGGTCGCGGTCTATCTGGACGCAGGACCGACCCCGGCCGCGGTGGCGTCCTCGATCGTGGATGTGACAAGGGCGGTGCCCGTTCTGGTGCGGGCGGGCGCGATCAGCGCCGACCGCCTGCGCACCGTGATCCCGAACCTGCACGACACGACCAGCGCGGACGCGACCGGCCGGTAGCGACGCCTATTCCAGTTCGCCGATGTTGCCGATGACCCGGTTGAGCTTGGCCTTGCCGTCGGCGAGGGTGTAAGTGACACAGGCGATGGCGCATTCGCCGGCGGCGATCCGGTCGGCGATGATCTGCGAGCGCTGCCGCAACAACTCCGCGGTCTCGGCGACGTGGCGGGCTTCGAGGTCGTCGACCGAGCCCAGGCCCTCACGGCGGCCGAGCAGGATCGACGGGGTCACCCGCTCGACCACGCTGCGGATGAACCCGCCGGGCACCGCACCGGTGTCGAGGGCGTCGATCGTGGCGCGTACCGCGCCGCAACTGTCGTGGCCGAGCACCACGATCAGCGGGGTGTTCAGAACCTCGACCCCGTATTCGATCGACCCCAGCACGCTGGCGTCGATGACGTGGCCGGCGGTGCGGACGACGAACATGTCACCCAGGCCCTGGTCGAAGATGATCTCCGCGGCGACCCGGGAATCCCCGCACCCGAACAGGATCGCCGACGGTGCCTGACCCGCGGCGAGCTTCGCCCGGTCCGCCGCCCCCTGGTTGGGGTGCCGCAACCGGCCCTCGACGAAACGGTCGTTGCCCTCACGCAAGGCCTTCCACGCGGTAATCGGATTCAATTCACTCACGCGCCTCATTCTGCACAACTCGTCCGCGGCCGCCGGATCGGCGAGACCGGATCCCGCCGTCACGGGCGCGGCCGGGTGTTCGAGCCGCACACCGGACAGGCCCCGCCAGCACAACCGCGTCGCCGACGCCACCGCCTCGGCTTTCGGTATCGGCCGACCCGCCGCGGCCCACTGCTGCGCGCACGACTGCGCCGCCCCCACCAAGGCGACCGCCAGCAGCCGCGACCTTTGCGGCTCCCACGCCGCCCGCGGGGCGATCGCGGCGAACACTGCCTCGACACACCGCGCCCTGCCGCGCCGCGCCGTCCACTGCACCGACGGCTCCTCGACCACCTGTGCACCGAACAACACCGTCGAGCATTGGGTGTGGGCGTCGACGAAATCGAAGTAGGCATCGACGGTCGCCGAGGCCGTCGACGCCATCCCGCTAGCCCAGCACAGCGCCTCGCTCAGCCCGCGCACCAGCCGGTCCGCCGCGGTCTGCAAGACCGCAAGATACAACTCGAGCTTGCTCGAAAACGACTTGTACAGGATCGGTTTGCTGATCCCGACCCGCCCGGCGATCTCCTCCATGTTCGCGTCGTGATACCCGCGCTCCGCGAACACCGCCGCCGCGGCGTCTACGATCTCCCGGCGCCGAGCCGCGCGCCGCTCGAAGAAAACCCCGTCCACCGGCCCCTTCACCCTCTCGGCACTGTCCTGCATGTTGGTGAGGATTCATGCTGCCACCAGTGCGCTGACGGCCGAGAAGCGACACAGCGTTTCCCGCAAGGAACCATAACGGCCGCTCTCACTTGCTCGGAGGTACATCATGGTCCGCTGGCCCGGACGCCGACTCCCACCGATGCTGCTGTGCGCCTTACTGTTCACCGCGTTCGACTCCCCAACGCTTCCGCGGCGCCTGCACACCTCATCCTGAGCTCGCCCCGCGCACGCTGACCTACCTGCAACGCCGCGGACCCCTCGAACGGCTGGCGCTACCGCACGGCCCGATCCTGCTCTCGCCGTCGGATCCGGTGCGCTGTCATCAGGCAGGCGGTGAGCCAGAGGCCGCCGACGAGCCAGCCCGCGAGGATGTCGGTGGGCCAGTGCACGCCCAGGTACAGCCGCGACCATCCGATCGCGGCGATCAAGCCTGCCGTGAGGGCGACCAGGACCATTCGCAGCGCCCGGACCCGCAGATGGGTGACCGCGATGGCGACGACCGCGCCGAGCACGACGAGCGAGCTCAGGCTGTGGCCCGACGGGAAGGACTGGTTGGTCTCGGTGACCAGGTGATCGACCACCGGTGGACGCGATCGGCCCACCACATGCTTGCCGATGAGGACCAGTGCGCCGGCGCCCGCTGTCGCGACGATCACCGTGGCGACTTCGTTCCACCGCCGCCGCCACGCCAGCACCGCACTGGCGGTGAGCGCGACCGCGAGCATGGACATCGTGTCGCCGGCGTCGCTGAGCAGCCGCGCGATCGCGGTGAGGTCCGGTGCCCGGTGGGCAATAACCCAGCCCAGCCAGCCCGGGTCGATACGGGTCAACCCGTCGCGATCGACGACATTGTCGGTCAGCTCCCCGATCGCGGCGACCCACGCCGCCAGCACGATCATCACAGTGATCGATACCAATCCCGGTCGTGGCCACCAACCCGCACGCGTCGTCATGGTCGTGACCATGCCACATGACCATCCGACCAACCCTGAGAGTTCGCCGGACGGTGTGCGGACTGCTGACCGTCGTTTTCCGAACAGCTGTCGGACGGTGCTGGCTGGCGCTCGGCGCATGGCGCGGGCTCGAATCGCGGCTCGTTCAGCATCCCGGATCGACTGCTGCTCTTAGGCTGTCGGGGGCAGGTATCTCGTTCAGGACCACTGGACTGGGAGGCATCGAACCATGCAGCACCTGAGACAGTCGGTGCGGACTTTCCTCGACGGCAGCGCATGGCCCGAGGGCGTCGACGACGCGAGTCGCCGTGAACAAGCCAAACTCATGTACGACTACATCAAGTTCCATATAGGCCTGTACCTCGCCACGCCCGCCGCGATCGGGCTTCTCGGCAGCACGTTCGCTGTCGCCGACAAGCCCGCGTTCCAGGCCGGCCTTGCAGCGATGATGGTCATCTACCTCGGCGCAGGACTGCACGCGTCGCGATTCATGGGCCGGTTCATCAACGTCGCCTGGGACCAGAACGTGATGGCGACCTTCGCTGATAAGGCTTTCACTTTTCAACGGCGAGTCATGCACCATTGGACCTACTGGCTGGGACTGATCATCGGACTGGCGGGGTTGCTGATCGCGAAGCTCTGACGCGCGCCGGACCGGTGGACGGATCCGCTCATCACGTCTTCCGGACATCTCGCACCGATCAGGCCCGATCGTGTCGGGCACCCGAGTCATACTGCCGCTCATGGGGTATGGAGCGGCACGGCATTCTCCGCGGCGAATAACAGGCAGGGGCTACCGTCGCCGCCCGACCAGGCCGGGGCGCTACACGTCGCTGTACGTCCACGGCTACCGCAGTGCCTCACCCATCCCGATGCTGTGGGCCTTCGCGGTGATCGCCGGCGGTGTGGTCCTGCTCCTGGTCGTGCTGACCCTCACCCACATGGGAACCACCCCCACTCCGACGGATACGACCGTGGTCCCCTCGACCGTCGTACCCGCGCCGCCGACCGTCACGTCACCGCCGTGCTTCCCGTTCCAGATGACCTGCTGAGGCGTGCAGAGGTCGCCGCTGGCGGCCATGCCCTGCTGGTATATCACCGAGCGCGTGGGTTCCGAGGCCGCCGGGATGGGTTCGCGCGCCCGATCCGCCGCGCAGTGGCTGCCTTCTACCAGCAGATACGGCGAGATCCGTAGTCAGCTGGCCGACAACGTGACCGTTGACCGTCAGATCACCGGTCACCACGATCAACGCGACATCGCTGTCGCCGTCGGCGTCCACACCGCGCAGCTCGGCGACGGCGGACAGGAAATCCCCGTCGAGGGTGAGGTCACCGTCGAAGAACAGCACCGTGGGATCGTCGGGCTCGTCTCCCGCTCCCTCGAACTCGGCGGACAGCACGCCGCCCAGGCGGGCGTCCACGTCGGCGTAGGACAAGAGGTCGGGCATGGAAAAGGTCGACATGCGGGAGAGCATATGTTCGTAGCTCGCTCGACGAGCCGCCGTCACGGGGGCGTTTGAGCCGGGCCCGCGCGGCAGCGGCGACGCCCCCGGAGTGGTCATCGAAAAAGGCCGGAACCCAGCGGGTTCCGGCCCTTGTCGGAGAGTCTTCGGATCAGCTCAGTGCGTGATCCAGATCGTTGAGGAGATCCTCCGCGTCCTCCAGGCCGATGGAGATGCGCAGCACGCCATCGGTAATGCCCACGGCCGCACGGCCTTCCGGCCCCATCGCGCGGTGGGTGGTGGTGGCCGGGTGGGTGATCAGCGTCTTCGCGTCACCGAGGTTGTTGGAGATGTCGATGATCCGGAGCCGGTTCAGCACCTCGAACGCGCGCTTCTTGGCCTCGTTGTCGCCGGCCTTCAGCTCGAAGGTGATCACCGTGCCGCCGCCCGACATCTGGCGCTTGGCCAGCTCGTACTGCGGATGCGAGGACAGGAACGGGTACTTCACCCACGCCACCGCCGGATGCGATTCCAGGAACCGGGCGATCTTCAACGCCGAGTCCACCGACTGGCGCAGGCGCAGCGGCATCGTCTCCAGGCCCTTGAGCAGGGTCCAGGCATTGAAGGGGCTCAGCGCCGGACCGGTGTGGCGCATCAGGTTCTTCACCGGGCCGTCGATGTAGTCCTGCGGTCCCAGGATCGCGCCGCCGAGCACCCGGCCCTGGCCGTCGATGTGCTTGGTGCCCGAGTAGACGGTGATATCCGCGCCCAGATCGAAGCCGCGCTGCAGCAGCGGGGTGGCGAAGACGTTGTCCAGCACCACCTTCGCGCCCGCCGCGTGCGCCAGATCCGAGACCGCGCGCACATCGGTGAGGGTCTGCATCGGGTTCGAGGGCGTCTCGAAGAAGACGGCCTGGGTGGGAATGGACAGCGCCTGCTCCCACTGGTTCAGGTCCTCGCCGTCGACGAACACCGTCTCCACGCCCCAGCGCGGCAGGATCTCGTTGGCCACCACGAAGCAGGAACCGAACAGGCTGCGCGCCGCGACCAGCCGGTCACCGGCCGACAGCAGCGCGCCCAGCGCGGTGAACACCGCCGACATGCCCGACGCGGTCGCGAAACAGGCCTCCGCGCCGTCGATCAGGCGCAGCCGCTCCTCGAACATGGCGACCGTCGGGTTGCCGTAGCGCGAGTACACGAAGTGCTCGATATCGCCGGTGAAGGAGGCCTCGGCCGCCTCGGCGCTCTCGTAGACGAAACCCGAATTGAGGAACAGCGCCTCGGAGGTCTCGTCGAAGCCGGAACGCCGGGTGCCGCCGCGCACCGCCTGGGTGGCGGGGCCGACGCCCTCGGGGAGCGGTTTCTCGAAGGAGCCGCCGGTGATCATGACTGCCTCCACGGAAGTCCGTCGGCGCGCCAGCCGGTGCTGCCGCGGTGGCCCTGGCCGTCGAGCGCACCCTCGAAGCCGTCGACCACATTGAACGAGGGGGTGATGCCGAGCGTGGTGGCGGCGGTCGCCGCGCCGATCGAACGCTGGCCGGAGCGGCAGATGAAGATGACAGGCGCGTCCGAGTCCGAGGTCCGGTCGGCCAGCGACTGCTTCAGCAGGTCGGCGAACCGGGCATTGGGGGTACCGGTGACGTCGACCCACTCGATCAGCGCGGTCGGACGGCCGATGCCGCTGGTGTCGGGCACGCCGACGAACCGCCACTCGGCCTCGGTGCGCACGTCCACCAGGACCGCATCGGGGTTGTCGCGCAACAACTCCCACGCCTGCTTCGGCGTGATGTCACCTGCGTAGCTCACTTGTACCTCCTGAGAATCCGCACTTGCCGCACCGCTGTCCGATGCGAGGCCAGGTCGTCACCCGGAGCACCCCACCGCGGAGGAGGGTTGCCGACCAGCCAGCCGGGGCTTGGCGCTGGTACTCATGACCTGGGATTGAGATTGCCGAAGAACCGTCCCCACTGTCAAACCCCGGCGGAGCATTCGGCCGTTGTCACGAATTACAGACCAACCAGCGGGAATTCTCTTTGGCGAAGTGCCACGTCGACGTCGACGGCGCCCCGGCGACGGTGAACGTGACCTGCGCGGTGGCCTGGTCGCCCGTGACGGACGCGTCGGTCAGCTTGTCGAAGGCGATCGAGCCGCCGGTCGCGGTGGCCGCCTTCAGCGGCGAGGCGTTCTCGTCGAATCCCTTGCAGGACAGCACCGGGTCGTACTTCCCGGTGTCGTTGCGGGCCATCACGAACTTGGTCGCCGCCAGCGAGAGCCGATCGGAATCTGTGACATTCTTCTCAACCGGCGACACGACCGACGCGACCACGATTCCCAGGATCACCGCCGCGATGATTCCCGCCGCCACCAGGAACGGCCACATGCTGCGGGTCTCGTTCTGGTCGATCCGGATCGGGGTCTCCTCGGCGTCGCTCATGGGTAGATCATGCCTGGTCCCCTTGTGCGGGCCGCCGCGTGCCATCGATAGAATCAGCAGAATTTCCCGCCCCAGCGCGGGAATAGCAAGACTACGCAGCAACGCTGCAGCGTCGGGGGCCAACGGAGGCCGCCGAGGTCAGAGCGTCAACTTAGCCTAAGCTAAGAACGACGGCTGAGTTTTGACGGCAAGTTAGTTTCGACCCAAAGGGTGCGCGGAAGAATGACCGAACAGAGTGCAGGGACCCGCCCGCTACGCATTGCGATCGTGGGCGCCGGACCGGCCGGCATCTACGCCGCCGACGCGTTGATGAAGTCCGACGCGGACGTGAGCATCGATCTCTACGAGCGCATGCCCGCGCCCTTCGGCCTGATCCGCTACGGCGTCGCGCCGGACCACCCGCGCATCAAGGGCATCATCACCGCGCTGCACAAGGTGCTCGACAAGCCGCAGGTCCGCCTGCTCGGCAATATCGACTACGGCGTCGACATCACCCTCGAGGACCTGCAGCAGTTCTACGACGCGGTCATCTTCTCCACCGGCGCCAACGCCGACCGCGCGCTGGGCGTGCCGGGCATCGACCTGGACGGCTCCTACGGCGCCGCGGACTTCGTGTCCTGGTACGACGGCCACCCCGACGTCGCCCGCACCTGGCCGCTGGAGGCGGAGAAGGTCGCCGTCCTCGGCGTCGGCAACGTCGCCCTCGACGTGGCGCGCGTGCTCGCCAAGACCGGCGACGAGCTGCTGCCGACCGAGATCCCGCCGAACGTCTACGAGGGCCTCAAGGCCAACAAGGCGCTCGAGGTGCACGTGTTCGGCCGCCGCGGTCCCGCGCAGGCCAAGTTCACCCCGCTCGAGCTGCGCGAGCTCGACCACTCGCCGACCATCGAGGTCATCGTCGACCCCGAGGACATCGACTACGACGAGGGCTCCGAGGCCGCGCGCCGCCACTCCAAGCAGGTCGACATGATCTGCAACACCCTCGAGCAGTGGGCCATCCGCGACGTCGGCAACCGCCCGCACAAGCTGTTCCTGCACTTCTTCGAGAACCCCTCGGAGATCCTGGGCGAGGACGGCAAGGTCGTGGGCCTGCGCACCGAGCGCACCCAGCTCGACGGCACCGGAAACTGCAAGGGCACCGGCGAATTCAAGGACTGGGACATCCAGGCCGTGTACCGCGCGGTGGGCTACCTGTCGCAGAACATCCCGGCCCTGCCCTTCGACGACCAGGCCGGCACCGTGCCCAACGAGGCCGGTCGCGTGATCATCGACGAGGACGCCGACGGCGCGGCTCGCTACATGCCCGCTACCTACGTCACCGGCTGGATCAAGCGCGGCCCGGTCGGCCTCATCGGCCACACCAAGGGCGACGCCAACGAGACCATCGCCTGCCTGCTCGACGACGCCGCCAACTTCGCCCCGGCCGCCAAGCCGGAGCTCGAGGCCGTCACCGAGTTCCTCGAGGGCAAGGGCATCCCGTTCACCACCTGGGCCGGCTGGTACCGCCTGGACGCGCACGAGCGCGCCCTCGGCGAGCCGCAGGGCCGCGAGCGGGTCAAGGTCGTCGAGCGCGACGAGATGCTGGCCGCCTCCGAGCCCGACAAGGCCTCCTGAGCGGTACTCGACCCGACGTCCTGACCAGCGTGAATCCGCCTGCCGGACAAGGTTGTCCACACTTGTCACCGTTCTGAGGCATGCTGATCACGTGTTCGATGCCCATCTCCACATCTTCGATCCGCGGTTCCCGCTGGTCGAGAACGAGGGCTACCTGCCCGACCCGTACACCATCGCCGACTATCGCAAGCGCATGTCCCGCTTCGATATCGACGGTGGCGCGGTGGTCAGCGGGTCCTTCCAGGGCACCGATCAGAGCTATCTGCTGGCCGCCCTCGCCGAACTCGGCGAGGGCTGGGTCGGCGTCACCAATCTCCACGTCGACGCTGGCGACGCCGAGATCCTCGCGCTGAGCAAGGCTGGGGTGCGGGCCATCCGGTTCAACCTCAAACGGGCGGGCGGCGACATCGTCGGACTCACCATGCTGGCCCTGCGCGCCTACGAACTCGCCGGTTGGCATGTCGAGCTCTACATCGACGGGTCCATGCTGGGCTCGCTGGAACCGGTCATCACCAAACTGCCCAAGCTGTCCATCGACCACCTGGGCATGTCCGACGACTGCCTGCCGTACCTGCTCAACCTGGTCGACCGGGGAGCCAAGGTGAAGGCCTCCGGCTTCGGGCGGGTGGCCATGAATGTCGGCTCGGCCCTGCGCAAGATCCACACCGTCAACCCCGAAGCCCTCATGTTCGGCACCGATCTGCCGGGCACCCGGGCTGGACGGCCCTTCCGCGACGCCGACATCTCCCTGCTCGCCGACTCGGTGGGCTCGGATCTGCACAAGGTCCTGGAAGACAATGCTCGCGCCTTCTACGGCCTGCCCGCCAAGGTGCGCGACTTCGAGGACCCGGCGGCGAACCGCTCGACCGGGGAACCGCCGACGCTGCGGCTGCCGCGCTCGGAACTGCCCGCTCCCCAGCACCCGGCCACGCTCCCGCTGCCCCGCATCGATCGATAGGCCGCGCCCTCCGCGCTTCCGAACCTTCGCGTTATTGTCATAGCGTCAACACCGGCGGGTGAGCCGGTGCGCAGCATTCGACGACGAACCGAGGTAGGGCGTGAGCACTCCATCCACCGCCAAGCAGGGCCCGCTCGCGGGCATCCGGGTTGTTGAACTGGCCGGCATCGGCCCCGGTCCGCACGCGGCACTGCTGCTCGCCGACCTCGGCGCCGACGTGGTCCGGGTCCAGCGGCCCGGCATGCTGCCCGGCTTCATGGAACGCCCGCAGTGGCGCGGCCGCACCATCGTCGAGGCCAACCTCAAGGATCCGGCCGACATCGAGAAGGTGCTCGGCCTGATCGACAAGGCCGACGTGCTGCTCGAGGGCTTCCGCCCCGGCGTCACCGAGCGCATGGGCCTGGGCCCCGAGGCCGCGCTGGAACGCAACCCGCGCCTGGTCTACGGCCGCATGACCGGCTGGGGCCAGTACGGCCCGATGGCCGACCGCGCGGGCCACGACATCAACTACATCTCCCTCACCGGCGTGCTGAACGCCATCGGCCGCAAGGGCGAGCGGCCGGTCCCGCCGCTGAACATGGTCGGCGACTTCGGCGGCGGCTCCATGTTCCTGGTCTTCGGCATCCTGGCCGCGCTGGTGGAACGTCAGAACTCCGGCAAGGGCCAGGTCATCGACGCCGCCATGATCGACGGCGCGCTCGCGCTGTCGCACATGATCTGGGGCATGAAGGGCGTCGGCCTGTGGTCGGACGAGCGCGGCACCAACCTGCTCGACACCGGCATGGCGTTCTACGACACCTACGAGACCTCCGACGGCAAGTACATGGCCGTCGGCTGCATCGAGCCGCAGTTCTACGCCGAACTGCTGCGGGGCCTGGAGATCTCGCCCGAGGGCCTGCCCAACCAGCTCGACCCGGGCGGCCAGGACCAGCTCCGCAAGCTGTTCACCGAGAAGTTCAAGACCAAGACCCGCGACGAGTGGTGGGCGATCTTCGAGCACACCGACGCCTGCACCACCCCGGTGCTGACCTTCACCGAGGCCGAGCAGAACCCGCACATCCAGGCCCGCACCGGCCTGGTCGAGATCGACGGCGTCGTGCAGCACGCCCCGGCGCCGCGCTTCTCGCGCACTCCGGCCGCGGTTCCGACGCCGCCGCCGAACGAGGGCACCCCGATCGAGAACGTCTGGGCCGACTGACCTCCCTGTAGACGGCCGAACGCCCCCGGTGGAATTCCACCGGGGGCGTTGACTTTTCCGATGCGGCGTTGTGGCTCGGGAACTACGGGGCGACCAGCTGGATGTCCAGCTCGATGGCGATCTTGTCGCTCAGCATGGCGTTCGGCATGCCCGGCGCGACGTCGAAATCGCTGCGCTTGATGGAGCCGGTGGCGTTGAAGCCCGCGTGCTCCTTGTTGTCCTGCGGGAAGACCTGCACGCCGCCCCACTCGACCGCGAGGGTGACCGGCTTGGTGATGCCGCCGATGGTGGCCTCACCGGTGACCTCGAACTCCTCCGAGAGGGCGATCGGCTCGGGGATGCGGAAGGTCAGGTGCGGGCGGTTGGCGACATCCAGGATGTCGGCGCTGCGGACGTGGCCGTCGCGCATCTCGTTGCCGGTGTCGAAGGAGTCGAAGTAGATGGTGGCCTCGATGGCGGCCTCGCCGGCCTCGTTGACCACGAAGCCGGTCTCGAAGCGGTTGAAGCGGCCGCGGACCTTGGAGATGCCCAGGTGCTTCACGGTGAAGTTGACCGAGGAGTGGGCGGCGTCCAGGGTCCAGGAGCCGGGGGCGAGGGTGGTCTGCTCGGAAGTCGTCATGTCACCTACCGTAAGTGGACTCCGGTCCGTTTATCCACACCGTGGTTATCCGGGGACTGGCAGGGCTGGGATAACGGGACACGGACCAGGCAGTATGGAAAGGGTGTCCCGTTCCGAATTCGCCGAGTTCCTGATCGCCCGACGCGCCCAGCTGCAGCCCGAGGACGTGGGCCTGCCCAGCGGCCGTCGCCGGCGCACACCCGGCCTGCGCCGCGAGGAGGTGGCCGCGCTCGCCGGAGTCAGCGCAGACTACCTGGCCCGGCTGGAACAGGGACGCGACACCAACCCCTCCACCGCCGTGCTCGCCGCGCTCGCGGATGCCTTGCGGCTCAACGAAGTCGAGAAACACCACTTCGGCAAGCTGGCCCTGAGCCTGGAACAGAAGGCCTCCTGCCCGGCCGCCGGACAGGCCCGCGAACAGGTCTCCGACACCATCCAGGCCGTCATCGACGCGCTGCAGCCCACGCCCGCCTTCGTGCTCGGCCGCTGGCTGAACCTGCTGACCTGGAACCCGTCCTTCCGCGACTTCACCGAACCGCTCGGCATGTTCGACACCGAGGCGCACCACAACTTCGCGATCTACGTCTTCGACCATCCGGCCGCCCGGAAAACCTTCCTGAACTGGCCCGACGTCGCCGACATGGCCACCTCGGCGCTGCGGGCCGCCGCCACCCGGTTCCCCGACGACCCGTCGGTCGCCGGGACCATCGAGACCCTGAGCCGCAATCCCGAGTTCGAGCGGCGCTGGCGTGAGCACCGGCTCACCGACTTCCGTTCCGTCGTGGTGCGCCTGCAGCACCCGCTGCGCGGCGAGGTGGAGGTCGAAGTGGAGACCCTGGATCCGGCGGCAGACCAGACGGTCATGATCTGGCTGGTCGACCGGCGACACGCCCGAACTCCCGGATTGCGGCTGGTCAACGAATAAAAACCGCAGCTCGCAGGCCCGCGTTCCGACCGCCGGGGCGGGCCCGGCGAACTACAGTTGATCCATGGCTCGGAATTGGCCGATGGTCGAACGGGAGAACGAGCTCGAATCGATCAGGTCGGCGCTCACCGGCGGCGACTTCGTCGGTGTGGTGCTCACGGGTGACGCGGGGGTCGGGAAAACCACGCTGGCGCGGATGGCCACCGCCTCCGCGGGGACTGTCCGCTGGGTGGCCGGCACCGAATCCGCCCGCAGCATTCCGCTCGGGGTCTTCGCGCACATGGTGGGGGTGTACACCGCCCACGACCCGGTGACCTTCATGGCCGCCGCCCGCGAGGCGCTGCTCGCCGACGGGCACACCATCATCGGCGTCGACGACGCCCATCTGCTCGACCAGCTCTCCGCGACCCTGCTGCTGCAGCTGGCCATCGACAAGGCCGCCCACATCGTGGCCACCGTGCGCAGCGGGGTGCAGGTGCCCGACGCCATCACCTCGCTGTGGAAGGACGGACATCTGCTGCGCATCGACCTCAAGCCGTTCACCCAGCGGCAGAGCGTCGAACTCGTGGAATCCATGCTGGGCGGGCAGCTGGAGGGCTTCACCGCCAACCTGATGTGGGAATCCTCCGGCGGCAACGCGCTTTTCCTGCGCCACCTCGTCGACGGCGCGCTCGAGGCGGGCACGCTGCGGCAGGTCAACGGGGTGTGGCAGCTGCGCGGGCGGGCCGCCGTCACCTCGGAACTGGCGGCGCTGCTGGAGGATCGGGTGGAACAGCTGCCCGAATCGGTGCTGCGGGTGCTGGAACTGCTCACCTTCTGCGAGCCCATCGACCTGGACGTGTTAGCCGAGATCGCGGGCGAGGAAGCCGTCGAATCGGCCGAAACCCGCGGGCTCATCAGGATTGTCGAGAACGGACACCAGCTGCTGGTGCGCTACAACCATCCACTGTTCGGTGAGGTGATCCGGCGGCGGCTGGGCATCGCGTCGGCGCGGCGGCTGCGCGGGCGGCTGTACTCCTCGCTCAAGGACCGGCCCGTCAACTCCGCCTCCGAACGCATCCGGCTCGCCGAATTGGCCTTGGACAGCGATAAATCCGCGGACCTGGAGCTGTTCCAGGCCGCAGCCGCCGACGCCATCAGCCTGGCGAATCTGCCGCTGGGAGAACGGTTCGCGCGCGCCGCGGTGGAACGACAGGGCGGCGTCGAAGCCGCCGATCTGCTCGCCCGCGCCCTGCTCTGGCAGGGGCATCGCATCGAGGCCGAACGCACCCTCGCCGGATTCGACCCCGACCAGCTCACCGAGGTCCAGCTGGCCCGCTGGGGCAGCACCCGGGTCGCGAATCTGCTGTGGTCCATGGGCGACGCCGACCGCGCCGACGAGGTGCTGGCCTCGGTGCGCAAGCGGGTCAGCCACCCGAAAATCATTGCGGCACTGGACGGCCTGGCCTCCGCGTGCGCGGTCAACGAGAACCGGATCGAGGAGGCGTTCACCCTCGCCGAATCGGTCATGTCCACGCCCGAGGCGCCGCCGTGGGCGGTGTACTGGGCCGCGTTCGGCGGCGGCCTCGCGCTGGCGCTCATGGGGCGCGGCGAGGCGGCCCGGCAGTACGCGGCCCGCGGGCACGCCGTGGAACCGCACATCGACGGCTTGAACCGGTTCATGTTCACGCACGCGGAAGTCCTGGCGCTCACCTTCACCGGCGAACTCGAAGCCGCACGGGGGTGCGCCAACCGGCCCTACCCGTTCTCCTCCGCCGGGCAATACCTGGCCTGGGGCCTGGCCAAGATCCTGCAGGGCACCGTGGATGTGGCGCAGGGCAAGTTCCCCCAGGGCATCGACAATCTCGAGCAGGCCCTCGCCGCGCTCACCACCGAGGGCGCGGCGGCCTGGATGTTCCCGGCCCAGCTGCGCCTCGCGGAGGCCTATTCGGCGCTCGGGCGGTCCGCCGACGCCGCGGAAGCCATTGCGGCGGCGTCCTTCCGGGGCGGTCGGCACAGCGCGGTGTACGAGGCGCTGCTGGATTTGGCGCGCGCGATGCAGGCCGCCGCCGAAGGCACCGCGACACCCGCGGTCCGGCTCGCGATCGGCGCCGCCGACCTGGCCGCGCGATCGCATCAACACGCGGTCGAAGCGATGGCGCTGCACACCGCCGCCCGCTTCGGCGATGCCACGGTGGCAGGCCGGCTCGCCGATCTGGCGGCGCGCATCGACGGGCGGCTGGTGCAGGTGCAGGCCCGGCACGCGGTCGCGGTCGCCGCCCACGACGGGCACGGATTGGACACCGCCGCAGCGGAATTCGAGTCCATCGGGGCGATGCTGTCGGCCGCCGATGCCGCCGCGCAGGCCGCGTCCGCGCACGAGCGGGCCGGGGATCGCCGCCGCCTGCTGGAATCCGCGGCCACCGCCAACCGGCTCGCCGCCGCCTGCGGCGGAGCCTCCACCCCGGCGCTGCGGCAATCCGCGCAGCCGTTGCCGCTCACCGCGCGGGAACGGGAGATCGCGAATCTGGTCGCGGCCGGGCTGTCGAACCGGCAGATCGCGGATCGGCTGACCGTCTCGGTGCGCACGGTCGAGGGGCATCTGTACCGGGCGTGCATCAAGCTCGATGTCACCGATCGCGAGGCGCTGGCGGATCTCATGCGGGGCGGGACATCTTCCGGCAGCACCGTGAACTGACCCGACGTCGGGTTGTTCGCACCGCTTGCCAGCAAATATGCGATATCTCCCGCCACCCACGGTATGTCACCGGGCCGGCAATTGAGGCTGGAGCCAACAGCTCTCCATCAGTCACCTTTTCCGCGCAGCGTGAACCCGATGCGGGTCACAACCTGAGGGCCAGAAACTTCGCACCCCCGATCCGGTGCTGTGACGTGCGTAAACGCGGTCACACCGGACCGGCGGCAACGCTCCGGCAGCGGCGGTCGCGAATCACCGGTATCGATGGACGGTCCGCCGGACCGGTGAAACGAAATACGTTCGGAAAGTTGGTGTTTCGCGTGCGTGGACGAAATCGTGAAATGAACAGCAGCGTCGCCCGGCGCGCGCTCGTGGTCGGGGCCATTCCGCTGGCACTGGCCGTGGCCTGCTCGAACGCCGGTGAACCGGCCCAGGTGGCCGACGGCACCGCCACCCAGGCTTCCGCGCCCCTGACGGGCAGCACCGGCACACCGGGCGGCAACAGCTCCCCGCACAACACCGCCCGGCCCGGAACCGCCGCCCCGGACCCGCAGGGCATCGACGCCGCCGGCCCCGGCATCCTCCCCTCACCCCGCACCGCCGCCGCCCAGCCGGGCGTAGCGCTCCCCACCGGCGACCAGGACCACCCCATCCGCGTGACGACCGTGCAGCCCGGCGTCACCATCCCCCGCCCCCAGCCCGCGTCGCCGCAGCCACCGTCCCAGCTCGCGGACTACCCGGTCCCCGCCAACTTCCGCCCCGTCCCCAACACCCGGGACGCGGCCCCGGCCCTGGACGTCCAATCCCTGCACGCCCCCACCGTCGTCACGCCGGTCCTCCCCATCGCCCCGCCCCCGCGCACCGTCCGTATCGGCGACTTCACCACCCCCGCCCCGGACGAACTCCCCGACACCGTCGTCAACGGCGTCAACGGCGTCGCCGCCGACGCCGAAGCGAGCCTCGCCACCGGCCTCAATTCCATCGGCGTCAGCCCGACCCGCTCCGACAAGATCGCCGCGGGCACGCTGGCGGGCGCGGCGGCCGGCGCCACGGGTGGAGCTGTCGCGCTCGGCGTCCCCGCAGCGGTCGCGGGCGGCGTTCCCGGTGCCGCCGCCGGTGCGCTGATCGGTCTCGGCGCCGGCGCGGCCGTCGGCACGGTGGTCGCGGGTGGTCTCACCACGGGCGCCTTGGGCCTCGCGGCGGCCACCGGCGGCGCGGGCGCGGTGGTAGCCGCCGTGCAGAGTGCGGCCGCCGCACCCGAGGTGGCCGGTTTCGCGGGCGGTGGCGCGCTCATCGGCGCGGCCGTCGGCGGCGCCGCGGGCGCGGCGGCGGTAGGGATTCCGGCCGCCGTGGTCGGAGGTATCGCCGGTGGCGTCGGCGGCGCTGCCGTCGGCGGCTTCCTGGGTGGTGCGCTCTGACAGCGGATTTCGCGGAGCCGCCCGCACCGACCTGCCCGGTGCAAGCGTTCTCGCTGTCCAGCGTCAGAAAAGGGTGGGTTCGCCGAAGCCGGGGGTGCGCTCTATTTCGAGGAGGCGCTGTTTGGTGGTGAGGCCGCCGGGGGCGGAGAAGCCGTGGAGGGCGTGGTCGGCGGCGAGGACCCGGTGGCAGGGGATGATCAGCGGGATGGGGTTGCGGCCGAGGGATTGGCCTACGGCCTGGGCGCCGCCGGGGGCGCCGATGCGGTTGGCGACCGCGCCGTAGTTGAGGGTGTGGCCGGGGTCGATGGCTCGGGTGACCTCGTAGACGGCCCGGTCGAAGTCGTTGAAGAGGGTGGCGTCCACGGGGATCCAGCGGAGGTCGTCGAGGTCGCCGGTCAGGTGGGCCTGGATGCGGGCGATGGCCTCGGCCATCTCGGGGGTGGGGGCGGCCTCGTGGAGGTCGGCGTGGCGGTGGCGGCGCAGGATGTGGGTGCGGGTGGCCGCCGGGTCGCGGTCGGGGAGGGCGAAACGCAGGACGCCGGTGGCGCTCCAGGCGATGGCGCAGACGCCGATCGCGGTATCGAAGAGCGCCGCCGACGCCTGGGGTCGGACCGGGGCGGACATAAGGCCAGTGTGCACGGTGGCACCGACAGAACGCAGATTCAAGGCCAGTTCGCTAGAACTGGACTGACTCGCTGCGGCACGGAATGGTGGAGAGGGCCGCCGCGGCCGAGGCGCCGCGACCCGACCTCCGGCGCGCGGGCTCCGAGGGCGCGTCGGGACGCAGGGAGGCGATGGCGGCGAGATCCGAATACTGGCGGGCCGCTTCATATTCGCCGACCGACCAGTCCGACATGGGGGCATGCGGGCGATACCGCTCCAGCAGCACACCCCACCGCTCGCCGGGTGCGGGCGCGAACCGGTACACGAGACCGGCGAACGCGGCGACAATCACGAAGGAACCGAGTAGTGCGACCATGACCCCATAGTGGACCCGCCCTGGACTTGAAGAAAATATCCAGTACCTGGATACTGGCCTGTATGGCGACACGAGTGATCGGCGCGGCCAGCCTCACACGCGACCTGGGCCGGTGGCGCAACGACGAACCGGGCGCGGCCGCCGACAACGGCAAACGGTCCGCGCGGCCCGCGTACGTGGCCCTGGCCGAGAGCATCCGCCTGCTCATCCACGACGGCCGCGCCCCGCTGGGCGTGGCCCTGCCCAGCGAACGCGACCTGTCCACCAGCCTCGCGGTCAGCCGCACCACCGTCACCTCCGCGTATTCGCTACTGCGCGAACACGGTTACCTGATCAGCCGTCAGGGTTCGCGCAGCACGGTGGCGCTGCCGCCGACCGTGGTGCACGACGGCGCGAAGCCGGCCCGCAGCATCCTGGCCATGATGGCGCAGCCGGAACTGCCGACCATCGACATGACCTACGCGTCCATGGCCGCCCCGCCGCAGATGACCGAGGCGTACTCCTTTGCCCTGCAAGGTCTTCCGACCTACCTGGGCACGCACGGCATGGACCCGGTGGGCGTGCTCATGCTGCGCGAGGCGCTGGCCCGCCGCTACACCGAACGCGGCCTGCCCACCGAACCGGACCAGATCCTCATCACCCTGGGCGCGCAGCACGGCCTGCGCCTGCTGCTCAATGTGCTCACCACCCCGGCCGAGCGGGTGCTGATCGAGCACCCCACCTACCCGAACGCCATCGAGGCGATTCGCGATGTGGGCGCGCGCCCGGTGCCGGTGCCGATGCGCCCGGACGGCTGGGATCTGGACGGGATCCGCAGTGCCGCACGGCAAACCGCCGCCAGCATGGCGTACCTGATCCCCGACTTCAACAACCCCACCGGGCATCTGCTGGACGCGGAGGGCCGCGCCGAACTGGCCGCCATCGCCCGGGAGACCCGTATGACGGTGATCGTGGACGAGTCGATGGGCGACCTGAACCTGTCCGGTGTCGAATCCCCGCCGCCCGCAGCGGCTTTCGCCCGCGGCTCGGAGATCGTCACCATCGGTTCGGCCTCGAAGTCGTTCTGGGGCGGTCTGCGGGTCGGCTGGGTCCGCGCCAATCAGCCGTTGATCACCAAACTGCTGGGCACCCGCTCCACTGTCGACCTCGGCACCCCGGTGATGGACCAGCTGGCCACCGTCCATCTGCTTCGCAACGAGGACGAGATCCTCACCACCCGCCGGGCGCAACTCCGCTCCCGCCGCGCCGTCCTGCTGGAAACCCTCGCCGAGGAACTCCCCGACTGGCGGGTCACCCCCGGCGCGGGCGGCATGTCCCTGTGGGCTCAGCTCCCCGCTCCGGTCTCGACGGCGCTCGCCGCCACCGCGCCCAATCACGGCGTATTGCTCGCCGCCGGACCACGTTTCGGCGTCCAGGGCGCGTTCGAGCGGTTCATCCGCCTCCCCTTCACTCACGAGGAGGCCGATATCCGCGTCGCGGTGAAGTCGATCGCCGCGGCCTATCAGGGCCTCACCCCGCACGCGGCCGACCCGCTGGCTCCCCTCATCACCTATTGATACCGCCGGAAACACTTCGCCCCCGCCGCATTCGATGCGGCGGGGGCGAAGTCGCTTCACAGCTCGGGCGTGTCAGCCCAGGATGTCGTGGCGGACGATGGTCTGATCGCGGCCCGGGCCGACGCCGATGCACGAGACCCGCGCGCCGGACAGCTCTTCCAGGCGCTTGACGTACGCCTGCGCGTTGGCCGGGAGCTCCTCGAAGGTGCGGCAGCCGGAGATGTCCTCCCACCAGCCGGGCATCTCCTCGTAGATGGGCTTGGCGTGGTGGAAGTCGGTCTGGGTGGTGGGCATCTGCTCGACGCGCTCGCCGTCGATCTCGTAGGCGACGCAGATCGGGACGGTGTCCAGGCTGGAGAGCACGTCCAGCTTGGTGAGGAAGTAGTCGGTGATGCCGTTGACGCGCGTGGCGTAGCGGGCGATCACGGCGTCGAACCAGCCGGTGCGGCGGGCGCGGCCGGTGGTGACGCCGACCTCGCCGCCGGTCTTGGCCAGGTAGGTGCCGGACTCGTCGAAGAGTTCGGTCGGGAACGGGCCGGAGCCGACGCGGGTGGTGTAGGCCTTCAGGATGCCGAGCACCGTGGTGATCTTGTTGGGGCCGACGCCCGCGCCCACGGCCGCGCCGCCCGCGGTCGGGTTGGACGAGGTCACGTACGGGTAGGTGCCGTGGTCGACGTCGAGCAGGGTGCCCTGCGAGCCTTCCAGCAGCACGATCTCGTCGCGCTCCAGCGCCTCGTTGAGCAGCAGGCGCGAGTCGGCGATGCGGTGCTTGAAGCCCTCGGCCTTCTCCAGCACCTCGTCCACCACCTGCTGCGGGTCCAGCGCGCGGCGGTTGTAGATCTTGACCAGCACCTGGTTCTTGAATTCCAGTGCGGCCTCGACCTTCTGGGTGAGGATCTTCTCATCCAGCACGTCGGCCACGCGGACGCCGACGCGGGCGACCTTGTCCTGGTAGCAGGGGCCGATGCCGCGGCCGGTGGTGCCGATCTTCTTGTTGCCGAGGAAGCGTTCGGTGACCTTATCGATGGCCACGTGGTACGGCATGATCAAGTGCGCGTCGGCCGAGAGCAGCAGACGGGAGGTGTCCACGCCGCGCTCTTCCAGACCGGCGAGTTCGGCCAGCAGCACGCCCGGATCCACGACGACGCCGTTGCCGATGACGTTGGTCACATCGGGGGTCAGAATGCCGGACGGGATCAGGTGCAGCGCGAAGCTCTCACCGTTCGGCAGTACCACGGTGTGCCCCGCGTTGTTGCCGCCCTGGTATCGAACTACCCACTGGACTCGGTCACCGAGCAGATCGGTGGCTTTGCCCTTGCCTTCGTCGCCCCACTGGGCGCCGATCAGCACGATTGCCGGCATGCGAGTGTCTCCTACGGGTTCGACGCGCAGCACCCATGTTGCTGCAGCTACCCGCCATCAGAAGGCGGTGGCCGTGGGCACACTTTACTGGATGACCACATACGTCCAGGTGCACGCCCCGGCTCTGTGTGCACCCGACACGACCCTGAGTGAACCAGACATAACGGATGCGCACTGAGGACAGCAGGGCAAATGAGACAGGGCTATGGTGGCACGGGGAGAGGGACCGGCGGGGGTTCCATCGGGACGCAGCGAGGCGGATAGGTGTTGGCAGGCCAGAGGAGGGTGTTCGGCAGTTGAGTACCCATGTTCTCCGCTGCGACGGCGCTCCCGTTCCCATCGCGCTCGCTTCTCTGTCTCTCACGCAGACCGCCGCCATTCCCGACACCGGGACCCTGGACGAGCTGCTGCCGGTGATGGCCGCGGACAGTCTGCCGCGCCTCATCGTGCTCGGTGAGGACGCCGGACTGGCCGCCGTGCTCACCCATCTCATGCGCACCGAACGTCTCGGCGTGGAGATCGGCTATGTGCCCATCGACCGCACCTACGGCTCCCGCGCCTACGAGACCGGCACCGGGTCCGCCGCCGCCAAGCGCGCGCTCGAGGGCCGGGCCGTCGAGACCCCGCTGATTCGCGACGACACCGGCAAGGTGCTCATCGGCCGCGCCACCATCGTCGGCGAGGACGGCGCGAAACTCGAGGGCGAGGCCTACGTCGACGACACCCGGTTGTTCACCGGAAAGGTCGCGGCCCTGCATGTTTCGCCCATGCTGGAGATGCCGGGCCTGCACGCCAGCGTGCACCGCGGACTGCGCAAGAAGCGCTGGGTCGCCGGGCGCGCCATGCAGCTCGGCACGCCGGGCGCGCTGGTCACCCGGGACGGGATCACCGCCGACCGGGTGGTGAAGCGCTCCACGTTCTATCGACACCACGAGCCTTGGCTGCTGGTTCGCTGATTCACCCCCAGAAGCCGATTCACCCCCAGAATGGGTGTCGGCACAGCGACAACGAGCCGGGCCGGTTGGGAGTGACAGGTGGATGACACGCGCGCGGTGAGACGGGCCTCCGGGGCGATCCGGCCCAGCCCCGTGTTCCTGGCGGTGGTGGCGGTCGCGGTACTGGGCGGGGTGCTCGCCTGGAACGCCGACCTCGATTCGCGCCAAGCCCAATTCGGAGTGTTCATCCTGGTGGTGGCCGGGTGGATCGTGACGGTCTGCCTGCACGAGTTCGCGCACGCGTTCGTGGCGTGGCGGGCCGGGGACCGGGAAGTGGAGATGCGCGGGTATCTCACGCTGAACCCGCTCAAGTACAGCCATCCGCTGCTGTCGATCGGGTTGCCGGTGGTGTTCATCGCGCTCGGCGGGTTCGCGCTGCCGGGTGGCGCGGTGTACGTGCATTCGCACAATTTCAGTCCGCGCACGCAGCGGATGATCAGTGGCGCGGGGCCCGCGGTGAACGCGCTGTGCGCGGTGGCGCTGCTGGTTATCGTGTCACTGTGGGGCAGTCTGCATTCGAATACGGCGTTCTGGTTCGGGCTGAGTTTCCTTGCCTTCCTCCAGATTTCGGCGACGGTCCTGAATCTGCTGCCGATTCCCGGCACCGACGGGTACGGGATCCTGGAGCCGTCGCTGAGCTATCAGACCCGGCGGTCGCTGGATCAGATCAAGCCGTACGGCCTGCTGATCCTGTTCGCGCTGCTGTTCACGCCGCAGCTGAACCGGTTGTTCTTCGACGGGGTGAACGCGCTGTTCGAGCTGTCCGGGCTGCCGGGCTGGTGGTGGTCGATGGGCAGCCGGTTGACGCGCTTCTGGCTCTGAGTCAGTCGATCGGCGTGACGTAGGGGTGCGCGACGGTCGGGGGCAGCAGCGCCATGGCCGACAGCCGCCGCACCCCGCACACCTGCATGAGATCCACCACGATGGACCGTAATTGGGCGAACACCACGTGCGCGGACAGGCCCGCACCGTCGACCAGATCCTTGGTCGCGCCCTTGCCGACCGAGCGCAGCACGCGGGTCGCCTCGGCGGGATCGGGCTTCTCGTCCGGGTCGGCGAGCATCATGCGGCGCACCACGTCGATCGCCTGACCGAGCTTCTCGACCTCCATGATGAGACCCGGGTCGAGCACCTCGTCGTCGCGGACCGAGGTGAGGGCCCGGCGCAGCAGCACCCGAGTGTTGCGGACCGCGTTGTCGAGCGGATCCGCGGCGTCGCGCAACCGGCTCAGGCGGGTGCGAGAGTTCCAGTACAGCGGGGAGATTCGAATGATCTCCCGACTGCCCTCGAGCGTGTTGCGCAGGGCGTCGATCGCGCCCTGTGTACCGCGCACCGCCTCCAGCGCCGCCTTGATCTTGGCGGCGTCGTGTTCGAGCAGGCCGTCCGCGCATTCGGTGAGGGCGGCGCCCATCACCTCCAGGATTCCGGCCGCCTGCTCCCGGGCACGGCGGACCGGGTGCAGCGGTATGGCCGCCACCACCACGATGCCGACCAGTCCGCCTACCAGGGCGTCGATCATGCGCAGCGACGCGCCGCCCTGGCCGGGCGGGTAGAGGGTCGCCACCAGCACCGCGGAACTGGCCGCCTGCATGGTGATGACGGGACCGCCGTCGAGGAAGACGGCGGTGCACATGGCCAGCACCACCAGCAGCATGATCTGCCAGCCGCCGGTGCCGACCCGGGACACGAACAGGTCCCCGATGCCGATGCCGACGGCCACGCCCACGATGAGCTCGATCGAGCGGCGCAACCGGGCCCCGAACGAGACGCCGATGGAGATCATGGCCGCCATCGGCGCGAAGAACGGGTGTTCGTGCCCGATCACATTGTGGGCGATGAACCAGGCCACGCCCGCGCCGATGGCGCACTGCACGATCGGCAGCAGTGACGAGCGGACCCGTCCGGCGGCCTTGCGCATGCGGGTGACGCCGCTCTCGCGGGCGGCGTCGATGGTTTCGCCTAGGCCACCGCTCAATTCAGTCGAGGCCGAGCTCGGCGGCGGCGCGCGGGTCGCAGTCCTCGAGCAGGTCCAGGCAGCGCGCGTACTCGTCGGTCTCGCCGATGGCCCGGGCGGCCTTGGCGAGCGCGCCCACGCTGCGCAGGAAGCCCTGGTTGGGCTCGTGGCTCCACGGCACCGGGCCGAAGCCCTTCCAGCCGTTGCGGCGCAACAGGTCCAGGCCGCGGTGGTAGCCGGTGCGCGCGAACGCGTAGGCGGAGATGATGTCGAGGTTGACGTCGCCGTCGGCGGCGGCGCCCCGCTCCAGGGCGGCTTCGGCCAGGTGGGCCCAGGCGATGGAGGCGGTCGGGTGGGCCGCGGCGACCAGCACCGGGTCCTGTTTCTGGAGCAGCGCGTCCTCCGCGTCGATGTTTTCCGGAAGGAGGACCGGCTGCGGTCCGAGCAGATCGCCGAAGGAGGTCATGCCGATCATTCTGCACCGGTACCCGGAATGCTCAGTAGGCTGACCTTCGAATCACAGTTCCGCCGATTACGAGGGGTGCAGCGCGTGTCCGACCCGAAAGACGACCAGCAGCAGCAGGGCCCTGCCAACCAGGCATCGGGTCCCGCCGCAGGCGACACGGACACCAGCGCCACCCCCGACCGCCCGGCGAGCCCGGCCGACCAGTCCGCTCCGGCGGCCGCGAACGGCACGAGCACGCCCGCGACCTCCGACGCCGCACCCCCGACCGCCGCCACCGAAGCCATCCCCTCCCCCAACGCGCGGACCGAGGAAATCCGCACCGGCGCACCTCGACCCGGCACCCCCAAGACCCCGCAGGCCAAGTCCGGCCCCGCCGGTTTCGCCACCATCCACTACGAAACCTCCAAGCCCGCAGGCACTCCGGGCGCGAACCGCGTCCAGCCCCCGGCCGCGAACCGAGGCCAGTCCCCCGCCGACCAGGCGGGCGCGGGCCGAGTGCAACCGCCCGCCGGAGCGCAGGGCACGCCGGCTGGACCGCAGGGTGGACCTGCCGGACCGCAGGGCACGTCAGCTGGAGCTCAGGGCGCAGCCGCCGGACAGCAGGGCGGACCCGGCGGATCGCAAGGCGCACCGGGCGGACTACCGGGCACGCCTGCCGGAGCGCAGGGTGGACCCGGCGGACAGCCGTCGGCCGCGCGCCAGGGCTCGGGTGAGTTCAAGCCGCAGAGCACGCCGAGCGGACAGCCCTCGCCGGGCGGGTCGGGCGTACAGCCGGGTGCGACCGCGCAGTCCGGCGCTGCCGCACCGGGTTCCGGGAACGCCGCGGGTGGACGCCCCTCGGAGGGCGCGCGATCCGGACCGGGCGGGCAGTCCCAGACTCCCGAGCCCCAGGAACGCCAGGGTTCCGCGGCGTCCGACGGACAGCCCGCGACCGGCGGAAAGCCCAGCGGCGCTGGACAATCCGATGCGAGCGCGCAGCCGGCCGGCCGTGTTCAGGGTCCGGGAGCGCCGTCGCCCGCCGATGACGCTCCGACCCAGTTCATTCCGATTCAGCGGCCCGCCGGTGAGAAGGCGGGCGGTGGCGCGCAGAGCGCCGACGCGCAGGCCGATGCCACCACCCAGATGATCAAGATTCAGCGGCCCGGACAGGATGCGAGTGGTCCGGCGGCCGGGAAGCCTGGCGAGCAGGGGCAATCCGGCTCCGCGGATTCCGGGAAGAGCGTCGCGGGCGGCGCGGCCGTCGGCGCGGCTGCTGCGGCCGCGAGCGAAGCGGCCGGTAAGGGCGGGGCTTCGGGGAAGACCGCGCCCGAGGATGTTCCGACGCAGGGGATGCCCGCCGCATCGGCCGATGACGACGAGAAGTCGGGCGATGACGCCGCGGCCGGTGAGAAGTCCGGTGGCACCGGTGATTCCGGGACCCCTGCCGACACGAAGGACGGCGGGTCCGGGGCCGAGGGCTCCGGAGACGCGGCGACCGTGGTGATCAAGCGGGTGCCGAATCCTGCCGATGACGCCACGACGGCGCTGCCGGTGGTGTCGGGTGAGGCCGGGACCGAGAAGATTCGGGTGTCGGGGCCGCAGGGTCGGGCGGTCAGCAAGCCGCCGCAGACGCCTCGGGTGAACGCGGGGCCGCGGAATGTCGGGCCGAAGGGGACCGCTCCGGACGCGCCCGTCGAGGAGACGCGGCCGTCGCCGCCGCGGCCGCCGATGGCTCCTCCGATGGGCCCGCGTCGGCCTGCGACCGCGCCGTCTCCGGCGGACACCCAGTCGACCATGCCGGGTCAGCCGATCGGCGGACCGCGGATCGCGGCGCCGCAGCGGGTCGGGGCCGGTGCACCGCAGGGACCCCGCGGACCGCAGGGACCGAACGCGCCCAAGGGTCCGCAGGGACCGGGTGGACCGCAGGGACCCCAGGCGCTGAACGGACCGAACGCACCGCAGGGCCCGGGTGCGCAGGGACCGAACGCTCCGCACGGGCCGAATGCGCCGCAGGGCCAGCCGGGTTCGGGTGCTCCGCAGGGACCGGGTAGCCAGCCGGGTCTCGGTGCGCCGCAGCCCGGGATCGGCGGATCGCCGGGTGTGCCCGGGATCGGCGGGCTGGCGCAGCCGCAGCGGGTTCCGGCGGCCGAGCCGGTCGACGGCGCCGCGAAGTCCGGTGGCGGGTCGAAGAAGCTGTGGATCGGCGTGGCCGCGGCGGTGGTCGCGGTGGTCGCGATCGTCGGTGTGGTGCTCGGCGTGAAGAAGCACAATGACGACAATTCGCCGGAAGCGCTGGTGCAGCAGACGATCACGTCGTACACCGATGCCCTGGACAGCGGGAACCTGGACACGCTGCGGGCGGTGACCTGCGGTGCGCAGCACGACTTCTATCAGAAGATCTCGGCCGACCAGTTCGCGAGCGTGTACAAGACCTCGCAGGAGCAGAAGAGCATCCCGCAGGTGAAGAGCGTGGACGCCATCCAGATCACCGGTGACGCCGCGCTGGCGCAGGCGACCGTCTTCACCGCGGCGGATCCGGCGAAGCTCTCCTCGCGGACCTTCGACCTGCGCAACGAGGGCGGTTCGTGGAAGGTGTGTGAGCCCAAGAACGCGCACTGACCGGGGCGAAAACCGGTATCGACAGCTTCGGCGAAATGGCCTGACACGTTCTCGCTCGTGCTCGCGATGAACATCACATACACCTGGTCAATAGACCTGCACGTCGGTAGGGTGTCTGGGTTGTCTGGGCTGGCCATTTCGGCATTCCGGCACTTCAGCGGTGTTGTACACCGTCCATAAAGTTACGAATGCAGGAGCTGAGTACGGATGCCGGATACGGCTGAGCACATCGTGCCGGATACGGCAGAGACCCTGGCGGTTCTGGAGGCGGAGACCATCGTGGAGCCGGCCAAGGCCACCGCCGCCGAACTGGTCGGCCGTCACTTCCGGGTGCGCGATCACTACGACGTGGGCCGCGAGAAGATCCGCGAATTCGCCCGCGCCGTGCGCAACGACCACGCCGCCCACCACCGCGAGACCGATGCCGCCGAGCTCGGTTACGGCGGCCTGCTGGCCTCGCCGACCTTCGCCTCGGTGATCGGCGCGGCCACCACCCGCTCTCTGATCGGCTCGGTGCTCACCGAGTACGACGTCTCGCAGATCCTCCAGACCGACCAGGTCTTCGAGTACCACCGCCCGATCCTGGCCGGGGACCGGCTGGGCGTGGACGTGGTGGTGGAGAACATCCGCGGCTTCGGCGACAACGACTTCATCACCGTCAAGGTCACCCTGACCGATGCCGACGTGCGGCCGGTACTGGTCGCCACCACCACCATCGTGGCCCGCAAGGGCGTCGAGATCGACCCGGTCGCGGTCGAGACGGTGTCGGGCGTGGTCATGCACGGCCATGTCGTCGAGCCCGGCCAGTTCGACACCGACCCGAACGGCCTGATCCTGCTGGCCCCGGAGGAGGTGGCCGAGCCCGCCGCCCCCGCCGCGCCGCTGCCGGTCAACACCGTCCCGACCGCCGCGGGCGTGGCCGCGGGCACCGAACTGCCCGCCGCGAAGGTGCCGGTCACCCGGGGCGACCTGGTCAACTACGCCGGCGTCTCCGGCGACCCGAACCCGATCCACTTCAGCGACACCGCCGCCACCCTGGTCGGCCTGCCCACCGTGGTGGCGCACGGCATGCTCACCATGGGCCTGACCGCCGGCTACCTGGTGGACTGGCTGGGCGACCCCTCGGCGCTGGGCAAGTTCAGCGTCCGCTTCTCCGGTTTCGTGCCGGTGGAGCCGACCGCCCCGACCTTCGTCGAGTTCACCGGCAAGGTGAAGTCGGTGGACGCGGCCACCGGTGCGGCGACCGTCGTGCTGGGCGCGACCTCGGAGGGCAAGAAGCTCTTCGGCCGCGCCATCGCCGAGGTTCGGCTGTCCCGCCTCCCCGAGACTTCAGCGCGCGGCTGAGAGCCGTCGACCGTCTCACATGTGGACCGCCGGTCAGGTACCGAACCAATTGTGGACGTCCCCCGGAGTTACCCCAATCGCAGCGAAATCAGTTGTCGCGATCGGGGAACGCCTGAAGGTCAGTTCAGTGTGGCGTGCATCAGGTAGACGTTGTAGTCGTTCCAGGTCGACATGGTGAAGTACAGGTCCTGACCGGTCGACCACGGGTGGATGAAACCGCCGTACAGTTCCGGGAACTGCAGCGCGCTCACCGTGACCGCGCTGTCGGACCACGCGCCCTGCGGTGAATCCGATTCCCGCACAACCAGAGCCGCCTTCGCGGTGTCCAGGTAGCTCATCTGCCACACCTTGCGGTTCTCGTCGTAGCGGACCGACAGTTCTCCCGCGGGCGCGTCGACGACCGGTGTGGCGCTGACGCTTCCGTTCACGGCGGGCGCCCAGGAGCCGTTCTGCCAGTACTGGTAGGCGGTCGGGTTGAGCACCTGCTCCTTCGGCACCCGCGCCAGCCCGACCCCGCCCAACCGGGTGTTCGGGATGCCGAACATGTACACCCAGTCCCCCTGCGGCACCATCGACGCGACCTGGAAGCTGGAGACGCCGAAGATGTTCTCCCACTTGGCGTACGGGTCCTTGGTCCAGTGTTCGCCGTGGTCGTCGGAGTAGGCGAGCCCGCCGTAGTTGGTGAACCAGGTGCCCGGCAGGCTGTTCCAGGTGCGGATCGACATGTAGCTCATGTACTGCCGGTCGCCGAGCGCGAACCCCGAGGTGGGGATGGTGGTGATCTCGATATTGTCCAGCTTGCGGCTGCTCAGCAGTTCCACGGCGTGGCAGCGGTCGTCGGTGACCATGCGGTCGAAGACGACGCCGTTGGCGAGGTCGCGATTCTTGCTGAACGCCAGCAGGTTCGAGCGCCAGTCCTCGCCCATGCCGCCGGGCGGATGGAATTCCCGGCCGACGGTGTCGCCGAAGGCGATGGCGATCTCGTCGGGCGCGCTCTGCCACATGATGCCGAGGTCGGTGCCCTGCACCTGCCAGCGCTTGTCGGTGCGGTTGATCGAGTTGGCGCCGGTCAGTTTGGACACCTCGCGCACGTCGGAGACCTGCGGCGTGGGCCGGGCGGGGGTGCGCTCGGCGGGCTCGCTGGACGGGTGCGCGGGTTCGGGCCCGGGCGGCAGCGCGGGCGGATTCGGGTTGGGCAGTGCGAAATTGAACGGCTGCGGACGCACGATGAGTTTCGGGATGCCGAGTTGTTCGGCGAGTCCCGGTGGCGCGGCGGGTGTGTCGGTGAGGTCCGGGCACGGGTTCACGCACGGGTCCGGCGGCAGTTCCATGTTCACGCGCTTGGTGTTCTCCGGCAGCGGCCCGGTGTCGACCGTGATGACCGGGTAGGCGACCGGCACCTCGAGGGTCTTGGGCACCACCGACTCGTGTTCGGGTCTGGGGTCGGTCTTACAGGCGCCGATGCCCGGAACCGCCGGTGTCGCACCGGTTTCCGAATCAGCGGACGCCACCGGCCGGCCCATACCGACCAGTACTCCCGCCCCGAAGATCACCGCTCCCGCAGCCGCCACGAGCCGCTTGGCCATGCGTTCAACCCTCTCGACATTAGGGTCATCCGGACATCATCCGGGCAAGGACCCTACCCCACAGGTCAGCGCAGGGCCTGGAAGGTGATCACGGTCGTGCCGATCCGGATGGCATCGCCGTCGGCGAGCACCGCGGCCGACTCGATGGTCTGCTCGTTGATGTAGATCCCGTTGGCGGAGTGCAGGTCCTTGATCAGCAGCCCGGCCCGGCTGGGCGTGATCTGCGCGTGGTACCGGCTGGCCTTCGGATCGTCGAGCACCAGATCGTTGTCGGTCATGCGACCGATCTTCACGCCATTGGCGCCGATCGGCACCACGCGTCCGTCCGCCAGGCGCAGCTGCCCGGCACGCACCGCGCGCGGCATCTCGGTGACGGTCTCGGTCATGGCCTTCGCCATCCGCTCGACCTCGTGAATCTGCCCGGTGCTCAACGGTTCCTGGCGCAGCACCTTCTGTTCCAGCGCGATCAGCGCGGGCCCCGGATCGATGCCGAGCTCGTCGGCGAGCACGGTCCGCACCCGGCGGCAGGCGTCGAGCGCGTCGGCCTGACGGCCGGACAGATAGAGCGCGGTGATGAGCTGCGCCCACAACGGTTCCCGCAGCGGATGGGCATTGGTCATCGACACCAGTTCGCCGACCACGGAAGACGCACGGCCCAGGGCGATTTCGGAGTCGATGCGGGCGGAGGCGACCAGCAGCCGCTCCTCGTCCATGGCGGTGGCGAAGCTCTCCGCGAAACCGAGACCCGACAGGTCGTCGAGCGCGCGCCCGCTCCATTCGGCGAGGGCCTCGCCGAAGAGCCGGGACGCGGTGGCCGGGTCGCCGATCGCGGCGGCCTCGGAGCCTTCGCGGCGCAGCGTCTCGAAACGCCCGAGATCGCACTCGTCGTCCTCGATTTCGAGGCGGTAGCCGGAGGATTCGGTGCGCAGCAACGCCACCGGGTCGATCCCGGCGGTGCGCAGCGTCTTGCGGATGTTCGAGACGAACACCTGGAGACTGGCCTGATAGGAGTCCGGCGGATCATCGTTCCAGACGATGTCGGCCAGGGCCTGGGAGGACACGGCACGCCGCCGGTTCACAGCCAGCGCCGCCAGCAGTGCGCGGGGCTTGGGACCGCCGACCGGTATGGACCGGCCGGCGACCAACAGCTGCACGGGGCCCAGGACCCGCACATCGACAGTCATGCCACCTGCCTCGATAGAGACCGCGGCGCGCCCGCCGCTCGAAAATTGCCCGGGATTCCGCTGCGCTGCGCGGAATCCCGAGCGTTGAGCTTACTTGGCGCTGATCGAGCGTCCCGCCGAGTTCAGGTCGTTGCAGGCCTCGACCACGCGCGCGGCCATCGAGGTCTCGGCCTTCTTGAGGTAGCTGCGCGGGTCGTAGACCTTCTTGTTGCCGACCTCGCCGTCGATCTTCAGGACGCCGTCGTAGTTGCCGAACATGTGGCCGGCGACCGGACGGGTGAAGGCGTACTGGGTGTCGGTGTCGACGTTCATCTTCACCACACCGAAGCGCAGCGAGTCCTCGATCTCCGACTTCAGCGAGCCCGAACCGCCGTGGAAGACGAAGTCGAAGGGCTGCGCGTCCGCGCCCAGGCCCAGCTTGGCGGCGGCCACGCGCTGGCCCTCGGCCAGCACCTCGGGCTTGAGCACCACATTGCCCGGCTTGTAGACGCCGTGCACGTTGCCGAAGGTGGCGGCCAGCAGGTACTGGCCGTTCTCGCCGGCGCCGAGCGCGTCGATGGTCTTCTCGAAGTCCTCGGACGAGGTGTAGAGCTTCTCGTTGATCTCGGCCTCGACACCGTCCTCTTCACCGCCGACGACGCCGATCTCGACCTCGAGGATGATGTTGGCGGCGTGCGCCTGCTTCAGCAGTTCCTTGGCGATCTCGAGGTTCTCGTCGATCGGGATCGCGGAACCGTCCCACATGTGCGACTGGAACAGCGGGTTCAGGCCGTTCTTCACGCGCTCGGCCGAGATGGCCAGCAGCGGGCGCACGAAGGTGTCCAGCTTGTCCTTCGGGCAGTGGTCGGTGTGCAGCGCGATGGTGACGTCGTACTTGGCGGCCACCACGTTCGCGAACTCCGCGAGCGCGACCGCGCCGGTGACCATGTCCTTCACGCCCAGGCCGGAACCGAATTCCGCACCACCGGTGGAGAACTGGATGATGCCGTCGGAACCGGCGTCCGCGAAGCCCTTGATGGCCGCGTTGATCGTCTCCGAGGACGTGCAGTTGATGGCGGGGAACGCGAAGGAGTTCTGCTTGGCCCGAGCAATCATCTCGGCGTAGATCTCCGGAGTCGCGATGGGCACGTGGACCTCCGTGGGGTGTGTGCTGCGATACAACAAAATTCTGTCAGCCCACACCATAGGGGAGCGGCTTTTTCCACGGCCCGGGGCCTCGGATACTCGACAACTTTGTGAGGTTGCTTCGACGTTCGGTGTGATGTCCGGGGTACCGGTACTGTGGTGGCCGTGACCTTGCTGGCCGTATCCGATGCCGTGACGACCAACGCCGCGCTGCCCGCGATCTTGGACCCTATGCACCTCCTCACGGAGACGTGGTTGTCCCACGCGGTGCTCCCGGCGATCTTGGCCATCGTCTTCATCGAGACCGGCCTGCTGTTCCCCATCCTCCCCGGCGACTCGCTGCTGTTCACTGGCGGTCTGCTGGCGGCCCAGGCGCACCCGCCGGCCGGCATGAACATCTGGTGGCTGGTACCGGCCACCGCGTTCGTGGCCTGGCTGGGTGACCAGAGCGGCTACTGGATCGGGCGGACCATCGGCCCGGCGCTGTTCAAGAAGGAGGACACTCGCTTCTTCAAGCAGCGCTACATCACCGAGACGCACGCTTTCTTCGAGAAGCACGGCCCCAAGACCATCATCCTGGCCCGCTTCGTGCCCATCGTGCGCACCTTCATGCCGGTGCTGGCCGGTGTCTCGAAGATGGACTACCGCAAGTTCGCGACCGTCGACATCATCGGCGCGGTCCTGTGGGGCGGCGGCGTCACCGTGCTCGGGTACTTCCTGGGCAATGTCGAATTCATTCGCAAGAACGTCGAGGCGATCTTCCTGCTGATCGTGTTCGTGTCCATTCTCCCGGGCATCATCGCGGTCGGTAAGAATCTGCTGCACCGCGGTCAGCACCCGGAGCAGGCCGAGCTCGCCACCTCGTCGAACGAGTCGACCCGCTGAGCCATTCGGTGCCGACGACCACCCCGCTAACGACGACCCTCGCCTCCGGCGGGTTCGGACCGCTCGAGACGGCCGGACCGGTGCTCGTGTGGACCATCGTCCTCACGTTCGTATTCCTGGAGTGCGCACTCATCATCGGGCTGTTCCTGCCCGGCGACTCCATGCTCATCACCGCGGGCGTGGTGCTGGCCTCCCAGGTCAATGGCGAGGGCCACGTGTGGGCGCTGTCGGTGGGCACCATGATCGCCGCGATCGCGGGCAATCAGGTGGGATACGTGTTCGGGCAGCGCACCGGGCATCACCTGGTCGCGCGCAAGAACGGCAAGTACATCAACACCCGCAATCTGGCGCGGGTCTCGGAACTGCTGCACAAGCACGGATTCCTGGCGGTGCTGGTGGCCCGCTGGATTCCGTGGGTGCGCACGCTGTGCCCGCTGGTCGCGGGCGCGGCGGGGATGGATCACCGCAAGTACACCATCGCCTCGTCGATCGGGGCGGTGATCTGGGCGCCGGTGATCCTGCTGGCCAGCTATTACGCGGGCAGCTTCATCGAGGACATCTCCTGGCTGATGCCCGCGGTCATCGGGACCCTGGTCGTCGGGTTGATCCTGGGAACCGTGATCGGCGTACGGCAGTACCGGGCCGAAATGGCGCGGCCCGCCGAGGATTTCGACGTCGACATCGACGATCCGGCGACCGTTCCGCTCCCCCGGCAGCACCACGGCTGATCCTGGCGTGATCCGCCGCTAGAGTCCCGCGGCCGTGACCGTGTGCGCGGCCTCCATCAGTTTCCAGCCCGAGAGCTGTACCGACAGATCGCGTTCCGGGCTCTGGGAGGCGCTCACCGATCCGCCCTCGAAGCCGCCGGCGCCCGCGATGCCGGGCAGCCGGGCGGGCTGGCGCCAGTCCGCGCCGAACAGCGGTTCGCCCTCGACATCGAGTCGGTGCTCCCAGGCCGCGGTCGCGCAGGCGCGCACGATGGCGGCGGCCTTGCGGCGGGCGGTCACCCGGTCGGGTTCGTCGCCGGGCAGCATGAGCGCGCCCAGCGCGAGGTAGCGAATGAGGATGCCGTTGAACAAGCCGCCGTCACCGCCGCCGTCACCGACCACGACGCCGTTCTCGGTCAGGTGCTCGTCGATGGCGTCGATCAGCCGGACCGCGCGGTCGGCGTGCCGGGGTTCGCCGGTGTGCACCGCGAGTTCGGTCTCGAGCCCGAGGACGACACCCTGGCAGTAGCTGTAGACGGGCTTCTCCACCTCGCCGGACGGTAGGTGGATGCCGTCGAAGATGAGACCGGTCTCCTGGTCGCGCAGGTTCGCGTCGAGGAAGTCGGCCAGTTCCTGGGCGCGGGTGTAGCGGCCCAGCCGCGCCATGGCAATCCCGACCGGTCCGTTGGCGGGGGCGTTGTAGAAATCCGAGCCCTTCCGCCACGGCACCGCGCCGAACTCCGGCTCGAACCCGTTGACCAGCGTCTTCTCCAGGATCAGCAGCGCCCCCCGGACCTCTTCGACGCCCTGGGTGCGCTCGGCCCGTTCCAGCGAGATGGTCAGCCAGGCCATGTCGTCGTAGTAGTTGTTGGTCCAGCCGGTGATATTGCGCAGCCGCATGCCGTGCGCGATGGACCACAGCCGACGCTGCCGCGCGGGGGTCGGCGCGCGATTGGCGGCGTCGACCGCACAGTCGATCAGGTGGGCCTGCCACCAGTAGTGCCAGAACGCGAAGGTGCGCTCGCGTTTGGTGGCGGGCCAGCCCACCACCCCGAGCTGCGTGCCCGGGCAGCCCCAGAGTTTGCGCAGGTGACGGGACAGAATCGCGGATTCGGCGAGATCGGCCCGCTGCGACCAGAGGGCAGCCGTCGGCTCGATATTGCGTCCGGTCCGCGATGTCATGGGACTAATAATGCCAATCGGACAACAGGGTTCGTGGCTTATTTGTTACCGAGAGTCGTACGCCTCACCACGCCTGAGCGAGGTCCGCGTGCTGCCGGATCCAGGCGTGCATGGCGATGCCCGCGGCCACCCCGGCATTGATGCTGCGGGTGGAACCGAACTGCGCGATCGAAACGGTCAGCAACGCGCCCGCTTTCGCGGCCTCGGTCACCCCGGGCCCCTCCTGACCGAACAACAGCAGGCAATCCCGCGGCAGCTCCACCGTTTCCAGCGGCACCGCGCCGGGCACATTGTCGACCGCGACCACGGTCAGCCCGGCCGCCGCCGCGAAGGCGAGCAGCTCGGCGGTGTCGTGGTGATGGTGAATGTGCTGGTAGCGGTCGGTGACCATGGCGCCGCGCCGATTCCAGCGCTTACGCCCGACAATGTGCACGGCCGCCGCGGCGAAGGCGTTGGCGGTGCGCACCACGGTGCCGATATTGGCGTCGTGGCCGAAGTTCTCGATGGCCACGTGCAGCGTATGCCTTCGGCTGTCGATGTCGGCGACGATCGCCTCGCGCCGCCAATACCGGTACGCGTCCACCACATTGCGGCGGTCGCCGTGCGCGAGCAGCTCCGGATCCAGTCGCGGATCGGCGGGCGGCTCGGTGCCGAACTCGTCCCGCCACGGTCCGACGCCGTGCGGATGCTCGCCCCACTCGGTCGGACCGGGGGCCGCCGCGTCGGCCTGGCCAGGGGCGCCGGATTCGTCGGCGATCGGGGTGGAACTCACCCGGCGATGGTAGTTGCCGGGCGAATCAGTACTGGGACGCCCCGACCCCACCGACGATGATCGCGAACACGACGAACAGGATCACCATCGCCATCAGCGCGGTGGCGACGATCCCGCAGATCCAGCCCGCCGTCACCATCCCGGCGCCGCCGATGGCGCCGTGGGAGTCTCGGATCTCGCGGCGGGCCTTGCCGCCCATGATCCAGGCCACCGGACCCAGCAGCTGGCAGAACACCAGGCTCATCACGCCGAGGATCAGCACCACCACGGCCTGCGGGTGGTCCGGGGCGGGCGCGCCGTAATAGCCCGGCGGGTAGTAGCCGGGGACGGGCGGCTGATAGCCGGGGTTGTATCCGGGCTGCTGGTAGTAGCCCGGTTGCTGGCCCTGGGACTGCGGATCCCAGCCCGGCGGGGGCGCGTCGTAGGTCATGTGCGCAAGCCTAGGTGGTGCTGCGCCACAACGGGTGCGGGCGCTTCCGTGGTCGAAGGTTTGAAACATCGCTGCGCGGTTGCCGGGCGTGGAAGACTTGAATCATGACTCGGTCGAGTTCCGCGGAATTGCTGAAATCGGTTGAATACTGGCCGAATCACCTGCTGTCCATCGCGGAGTGGTCGCTGCTCCCCGAGAACAACCGGCACTGCCGGGAGCTGGTGGACGGCGTGCTGGTCGTGGCGCCGCAACCGCCACGGCATCAACTCGCGGTGTGGCGCTTGGCAGCTCAGCTCGAGCGGGCGCTGCCGCGGCGCATGGCCGCCATGGCGCGCATCGAACTGCTGATCGACGAGGGCACACCGCCGACGGTGCGGGTGCCGGACGTGCTGATCGTCGGCGGGGCGGCCGGAGCCGAGCATGCCACCCGGGTGCGGCCCCCGGATGTGCTGGCGGCCATCGAGATCGTGGCGCCGGGGTCACGGCGGGTGGACCGGGTGATGAAGTTCGCGGAGTACGCGGCGGCCGGAATCGGGCACTACTGGCTGTTGGAGACCGAGGATGCGTTGCGGCTGTATACCTTTCGCCTGCGGGACGGCCGGTACATACCGACCGGTGAGCATGTCGGGCAGGTGACCCTGGAGCTCGACGATATCGGCCTGCCCTTGGACCTGGACGCGCTCACCGCGCTGCGCCCCTCCGGCGTCTCGGTGTGATCCCGGACAGCTCTCGATTTGCCGCGCATACCCTCTGACCTCGCCTGATCGGTCCACACGGGACAAAATTCGGGACTATCCTGGAATCCCGGAGGCCGTGGTTGGAGGGTGTCATGGACCACGCGCGCATAGCCAGAACGGTGCTCGGAGTGACGGCGGCATATCTCGTCGCACTCGGCCTCTGGCTGGGCTGGCTGGTCCCGCTCACCCCGCCCGGAACCATCCCGGTCCAGGTCGTCACACTGGTCGGCCTGTACGGAACCTTCCTCGGACTCGGCATGCTGCTCGCCCAGCGCCCCACCCGCTCGGACCGGAAGCTGCTGCGGCACGGTCTCGAAGGCTGGGCGAACATCGAGGGCGTGCACCCGCTGCAGCGCACCGACCACTGCACCGAGCTCACCGAACTCGACCTCGAGCTGGTGGTGCCGGGGTCGGAAACCTATTACGGCAGCATCGTGTTCGACGTCGAACCCGTGGTCAAGCCGAGAATCGCTGTGGGCGGCACGATTTCGATCCGCGTCGATCCGCGCAACCGCGACCGCATCATCCTGTGCCTGTGAACCGCGTCCCGCAGGGCCGGTGACCCGGCGCTCATCGGACCGCCCCCACGGGGTGGCACCGCGGCCGAGCCGGGTGCGCCCGCCGGGACGGTCTGCCGGATTCGTCCGATCCGGGCCGTAGCATCCTGACCATGACGATCGCCGACACACCGGACCGCCGGGAAGCGCCGCTGGTACTCGACACCGAGCCGCCGCGCACCCTCGGCTTCACCGATCAGGCGGCGTTCTGGCTGAATCTCGGCGTCAGCCTGATCGGGTTCAGCGGCGCCGCGGTCGTGCTCACCCCCGCCGGCGCGAACCTGCCGCTGACCGGAGCGCTGCTGGCCACCGTGCTCGGCACCGTGGTCGGCGCGGCCATGGTGGCCGGTCCCGCCGCCATCGGCGCCCGCACCGGCGCGCCGGCCATGGCGGTGCTGCGCGGACTGTTCGGCACCCGGCTGTCGTACGTGCCGACGGTCGCCAACATCGTGCAGTGCATCGGCTGGGGCGTGTACGAGCTCACCGTCATCACGCTCGGCGTCTCCGCGCTCACCCATGACCGGGTGCCGCACTGGATCGTCATCGTCGGCGCGGGTGCGCTGTCCACCGTGATGGCCGTGTGGCCGCTGTCCGCGGTGCGCGCGCTGCGCAAATACGTCTCGGTGGCGGTCGCTATCGCCCTGGTCTACTTCACGATTCAGCTGCTGCGGCAACCGGTTCCGATGCCGACCGACACCAGTTGGAGCGGGTTCTGGCCCGCCGTCGACGCCACCCTCGCGGTCTCCATCTCCTTCGTGCCGCTGGCCGCCGACTACACCCGGCACTCGCGGTCGGCCCGCACCGCCGCCGGGGCCACCGTGATCGGCTACTCGGTCGCACAGGTCTGGTGCTATCTGCTCGGCATCCTCGCGATCCTGCAGGCGGGCGGCGCCGACCACATCTTCGACACCTTCCTCGGCGTCACCGCCGGGTGGCTGTTCTTCGCGGTGCTGGTGCTGCGCGAATCGGATCAGTCCTTCGCCAATATCTATTCGACGGCCATGTCCATCCAGAACCTGCTGCCCCGGGTGGATCGGCGGCTGCTGGCGACCCTGGTCGGCGCGCTCGTGACGCTGCTGGCGCTGCCCGTCCGCGACTTCGGCAACTACGCCAACTTCCTGTACCTGATCGGGTCGGTCTTCGTGCCGCTGTGCGCGGTCCTGGTCGTCGACTACTTCTTCGGCCGCGGCCGCACCGGCTGGGACCTCACCGAGCAGGCCCCCACCCGCCCGCTCATGCTGCTGCCGTGGGCGATCGGATTCGTCGTCTACCAGCTCTTCAACCCCGGTTCGATCACCTGGTGGAGCGACTTCTGGTCCAAGGCGCAGAACACCCTCGGCATCCATCCGGGCTGGTGGGCCTCGGCCTCGCTGTACTCGTTCCTGGCGGCCGCCGCCGTGACGGCGATCCTGGTGCGGCTGCGCCGGGGATGACCGACGGCCGGGTCTACGGCATGGGGCTCGACCCGCTGGTCGAACCCGATTGGCCCGCACTCACCGCCGCCGAGGTGGAAGCCGTGCTCGGCGCGGACGCCCGGATCGCCTGGCGCAGTCCGCGCCCACTCTCGGCCACCGCGCGGATCCGGCTGCCGGACCACCGCGAGGTCATCCTCAAACGCCTGCCCCGGGCGCTGCGCGACGCCGCCGCGCTCGGCGAGGAACACTCCTTCATGGATCACCTACGCGCGCACGGAATTCCGGTGCCGAGTGTCCCGCGTACCGCCGAGATCGGCGAATTCGCCTACGAGGTGCAGGAACTCGGCGCCGGCGACGACGCCTACTCGGGCGTCTTCTCCTGGTCCCCGTACCGCTCACTCGCCGACGCCGCCGCGGCCGGTCGCATGCTGGCCCACCTGCACCTGGCCGCCACCGGATACGACGCCGCCGCCCGCCCGGCCCGGCCCCTCCAGGCGGGATTCACCCTGTTCTCCGCCGCCGATCCCCTTGCGGCCGTGGCGCATCGCGCGGCCCGACGCCCCGCGCTCGGCGCGTTTCTGGCCGGTCGCGATTGGCGCGCCGACATGACTCGCGTCCAGCTCCCCGCCTGCGAGCGCCTGTACCCGCTGCTCGCCGACCTGGAACCGCTGTGGACGCACAATGATTGGCACGGCACCAACCTGCTGTGGCGCGACCACGCTGTCACCTCGGTCATCGACTTCGGGCTGTGCGACCGCACCACCGCGGTCCACGACCTGGCCACCGCCATCGAACGCGCTGCGGTGGATTGGATTTCGATCCGTGCGGGCGGCCCCGCGCACGTGCGCTTCGATCAGGTCCGCGACCTGCTCGAAGCCTACGAATCGGTCCGCCCCCTCACGCCCGCCGAACGCCGGGCCCTCCCCGCCCTGCTGCCCCTGGCGCACTGCGAATACGAACTCTCCGAGATCGATTACTTCCTCGGCGTGGTACCGGGCGGTAATCCCGAGAATGCCGAAATCGCCTACACCGATTACTTTCTCGGCCACACCGAATGGTGGGAATCCGTTTCCGGCCGAGAACTGCGGGCCGCCACAGCCGCCGCGAAGTGAACGCGAAGTGAACTTGATTCCGTGACCGCGATCCGCTAGAACTTGTTCTGTTGCTTTTTCTGGCAACGCGAATCGTTCTGCACGCCATCTGAGTTCAGCGTGCATCCCGAACGCCCAGAACCACGATCCGATGGCCAATGCCGCCGCCCTCGGCTTCGTGATCGGGGCCGCGACTGGCGCCGTGATCTGTGGCGTCACCATTATCGGAATTCCGCTGATCCCGCTCTGCGCGGTCGGCCCGGGCCTGCAGCTCGCGCTGGTCGGCCTGCTCGTCGGCGCGATCGCCCCGAATTCCGTTCCGCAGATCCTGCCCTGATCCCCCGGACACCGGAGACACGAAGAACCCCATCCAGAGATTTCCGGATGGGGTTCTTTCGTATCGAATTCCGGGTGACGGATACGGTGACCTATTCGGTTACCGATATACCGGCCCATATGCCTACCGATGCGCGCGCGGATCCGCGAGCAGATATTGCGCGGCGGCATAAGTGCCGAGAATGACACCCTCGGTGATCCGGCGCGACTTCTCACCGCGCGCGAAAATACGGCGCAGCACGATCAATCCGTCCGAGACGGTGAACAGCAGTGCGCCCAGACCCAATCGGCTGCGCGGATCGGCGTTCGGAACGTTCACGCCCGCAATGTTCTTCGCGTCGCGGGCGAGTTCCGGATCCGAGGCCAGGGTGGCCGCGGTGCCCAGGGTCGCGCCGTACACGGTGAGCGGCACCGCCACCGTGGGGGCCTTGAACCGCATGAGCGTCGCCGCGCCCAGCCAGGCGCCCAGCCGCTGGCCCGCGATGGCGGGCCGGGGCCGGGCCCCGCGCCGCCACCACAGCCACGAGTAGCCGGTCTGCATGACCGCGAAAGACGAAGCGCCCGCGATCAATCGGCGGTCGTCGTCGGGTTCGATGAGCAGCACGTCGCCGACCGTGGCCGCGGCCAGTGAGCCGAGCAGCACGGTGCGGTCGGCGGGATCCAGGCGCTTGCCGTTCACGGCCACGTCGGCGGCGAGCAGCGGCATCAGCAACGGCTTCGCGACCCACTGCAGCTTCTCGCGACCGGTGACCGCGCCGTAGACGGTCACCGCCGCCGCGCCGACGAAGGCGGCACGGAACGGGCTCGCCATCAGAAGCTGGGCTCGGCCGGGGCGGGCGGCAGCACCGCGACCTGGCCGGCGTAGGACAGGCCCGCGCCGAAGCCGAGCAGCAGCGCCAGCTGACCACCCTTGGCCTTGCCGGTCACCAGCATCTCCTCGATGGCCAGCGGGATCGAGGCGGCGGAGGTGTTGCCGGTGTTCTCGATGTCATTGGCCATCGGCAGATCGTCGGGAAGGCCGAGGTTCTTCTTCATGAGCTCATTGATGCGGGCGTTGGCCTGGTGCGGGACGAACACCTCGATGTCGTCCTTGGCCACGCCCGACAGCTCGATCGCGCTGGACAGCGCGCGCGGCAGGGTGACGGCGGCCCAGCGGAAGACCTTGGGGCCCTCCATGTGCAGCGACATCCGGCCCACGGACTCCACGGCCGGGTCGGTGCCCTGCAGCCGCTGCGCCTTGTTCATGAACTCCAGGAAGTCCACGTCCTGCGCGATGGCCTCGGCGTTCTCGCCGTCGGAGCCCCACACGGTCGGGGAGATGCCGTTCTCCTCGGCGGGACCGATCACGACCGCGCCCGCGCCGTCACCGAAGATCATGGCGGTGCCGCGGTCGGTCGGGTCGAGACCGACGGTCATCGTCTCGGCGCCGATGAGCAGGATGTACTCGGCCGAGCCGGAACGGATCATGTCGGCGGCCACGCCGAGGCCGTAGCCGAAGCCGCCGCAGCCGGAGACCAGGTCGAAGGCGGGGATGCCGTTCATGCCCAGGTCCGAGGCCACGGTCGGCGCACCGTGCGGGGTCAGCTTGAGCCAGCTGGAGGAGGCCAGGATCAGGGCGCCGATCTTGGATCGGTCGATGCCGGTGTTCTTCAGCGCCCGCTCGCCCGCGGCGACCGCCATGCTGCGCAGCGTCTCGTCGCCGGAGATCCAGCGCCGGTTGTGAATGCCGGTCCGCTCGAAGATCCACTCCGGGGTGGAGTCGAGGACCTCGCACACCTCGGCATTGCTGACGACGCGCTGGGGCCGGTAGGCACCGATGCCGAGCATCGCAATATTCTGCTGACCCTTGTTGATTGCAATGCTCACCACAGGTGACTCACACGACCCTTCGCACAATCATTGTCGACACCGTTGTCGGACGTAAGACCAGGACACAGGCTAACCCAGAGCAAGGTTTCAGCCCAGAGCCAAGTCTTGTTAACCGTCCAGTAAGGACACGCCCTGGCACCAGGGCATAAGTCCTACCCCAACGCGAGGTCTTTCAGGCCCAGAATCGATCGATATTCCAAACCTTCGGCGGCGATGATGCCGTCCGCGCCGGTTTCGCGGTCCACCACGGTGGCCACGCCGACCACGATCGCGCCCGCCTCGCGCAGCGCGCGCACCGCGGTGATCGGGGAGTTACCGGTGGTGGTGGTGTCCTCGACCACCAGCACCCGCTTGCCCACGATGTCGGGGCCCTCGATCTGGCGCTGCATGCCGTGAGTCTTGGCGGCCTTGCGCACCACGAAGGCGTCGATCGGCCGGCCCGGCGCGTGCAGGACCGCGGCCGCCACCGGGTCGGCGCCCATGGTGAGCCCGCCCACCGCGTCGAAGTCCCAATCCGCCACGAGCTCGCGCAGCAGCTTGCCGATGAGCGGGGCCGCCTCATGGTGCAGGGTGGCGCGGCGCAGGTCCACGTAGTAGTCGGCTTCCTTGCCCGAGGACAGGGTCACCCGCCCGTGCACGACGGCGAGTTCGCGTACCAGAGCCGCGAGTCTGTCCCGGTCGGTCGTCGTTACCTGCATTGCTGTGTCTATGTCCTTCCGCGTGCGTTGAACAGGCCCCGGTTCAGGCGGGTCACCAGGGTTCGTGGGATGAGCCCGGCGATCGCGACGATCGCTTTGTACTGCCTTCCGGGCACGCTGATCACCCGGTCTCTCTCCAGATCATGCAGCGAACCGGCCACCACCTCGTCCACGCTCAACCACAGGGGTCGCGGTAGCGAGGCCATCTCGATGCCGGCCCGCTCATGGAATTCGGTGCGGACGAATCCCGGGCACAAGGCCTGCACCCGGACTCCGGTTCCGGCCAGCCCGCCGGCCAGCCCTTGAGAAAAGGATACGACGTACGCCTTGGAGGCCGAATAGGTCGATCCCCGCCCGGAGATCAGACCCGCGACGCTGGCCACATTCACCACGGTGCCCTTGGCCGCGTGCAGCATGGGCGGCAGGGCCGCCCGGGTGAGCTGCACGACAGCGGTGACGTTCACATCGAGTTGGTGCTGCAGGGCGTCGGCGTCCTGCGTCCAGAACTCACCCGCCATGCCGAATCCGGCATTGTTGACCAGGAATTCGACGCCCTCGGCCAGGCGTGCGGCCACCCGGTCGCGATCCGCGGCCCGGCTCAGATCGGCGGGCAGCGTCTCGGCGCGTGCGGCGAACCGCACCCGCAGGTCGTGGGCCAGCGCGGCCAGCCGCTCCTCATCCCGCGCCACCAGCACCAGGTCGTAGCCGAGGGCGGCGAGCCTGGTGGCGTACGCCTTGCCGATGCCGGAGGTCGGCCCGGTGACCAAGGCCACGGGACGGCGGGCGCCCGGCAGGCGCACCTGATCAGGGGAACTTTCGGTCATCGACGGCCCATCACTCGCACGATCGGGGAGTGGTCGGCGATGACCTGAACTGCGCCCTCATTCTGGTCCCTGGCCGACCCACACGCGGCGAATTCGCGCAGACACCCTGTGACTGCGGCGCGCCGCGCGTAGACACGGCCGAGGCGTCACCTCGGCGCGGGTCCCTGGTAGGGGCGGAAGCCCGGATGGAAGGGTCCGCCGGGCGGGGCGCTACGGCCCTGATCCCTGCGCCAGCCCTCCTCGGGCTCGCGGTTCGGATCCGATTCGGCGCGCCGGTCGCCGGATTCCGGCTCGTCCCAACGGTCCTCGTGGTCGGGGCCGTCGGCGTCGTAGCCGTCCTGCTCGCCCTCGGGGGCGGGCGGCCAGTTGCGGCGCGGGCGATTGCGCGGATCCGGCACGACTTTCAGTGCGGGACGCCAGCTTTCGGGCTCGCCGTCCGGTTCCCCGCCCCCGGCGATATCGCTGACCAGCGGGGAGTCGTAGTCGCCGGCGTCGTCACGGGGGCGGTCGTCGCGGGCGGGACGCTGGGCGCGCGGGTCGCGCTCCTGGTCACCGTAGTCGCCGAACTCGTCGTGGCCGTCGTAGTCGTCGTCCCCGGGAACCGCTTGCGAGCGACCGGGTTCGGGCAGTTCGTCGCGGCCCCGCTCGGCATTGATGACCGGCGGCAGCACGTGCAGCAGGCCGGACAGCCGCAACACCGCGTCGATGGCGGTCTCCCAGTCCTTGGCGACCGCGCCGACCGGCAGCATGCCGAGCGTCCAGTTGCCCTCGGACCACAGCTGCTGCACCTCGTCGGGCAGCGACTCGATGAACGCCACCATGCGCTGATCCACCGCGTGCCGCGCGACATCGGGATTGGTCGCGAAGACCACCCGGTCGCCGATGGCGCCGAGCAGCTCCAGATCGTGATCCTTCGGCGGCGCCGCGGTTTTCAGCCGCAGGTCGATATCGATGTCCGAGCCGATCTGACGGCGCACCGCGACCAGGGTGGCGGCGTCCTCCAGATCGAAGAGCACGAACTTCTCGCCCTTGCGGTTACCCGACACCACGTCCACCGCGGACAGGTAGCCCAGTTTGGCGAGCGCGCCGCGCCGCCAGGTGGAGGCGAGCGCGGGCTCCACCGAAACATAGGTATAGCCCTGGGATTTCGCCCAGACCTGTCGCACATGCCCGGTGCGCTGCCGCTGCAGCCGATCGAAATAGAGGAGCACGATCGCACCCACGAGCGCGATCGCCGCCAGCCCGAACCATATAGCCGTCATCGCCGCCTACCCTATCCAGAGTGAGGGCGTCATGCCCGGCACGCCCACAGCATTCTTGCTCATCGAGTCCCGCTCGGCAGGGACGTGCTGAAGATCAACTTCGCCTGAATGGATCCGTCGGAGTTCTTGTCGCCCTGCACCATCACCACTTCGCCGACCGGCAGGTCCGCGACTTTGGTGCTGCCCAGGGAGATTACCTGCGTCTTGTCGTCGGTCTTCACGGTCACCGTGCTGCCGGACAGAGCCGTGATGGTGAGCGTCGAGCCGTCGTTGGAGGCGATGGTGCCCATGTCCGCGCCGAGCTGGTCCAGATCGCCCAGGCCCGGAATCGTGGGCACGCCGCTGGGCAGCGGCAGCGAGGACGTATTGCCCGGGAAGGCGGGCAGGCCGAGACCGGAGGTACTGGGTCCGGCGGCGCTGTCGGACGAGTCGTTGTTGCTCAGCAGCGTGCCCACGATCACCCCGACGATGGCGACCGCGATGATCGCGGCCAGACCCAGCGCGATCCACATGGTGGTCTTGCGCGGCGGCGGGGGCGGTGCCGGATTCTGCGGGAAACCCGCGGGCTGGTAGCCGCCCGGCGGCGGCATGCCCGCACCACCCGGATAGCCGGGTGCGCCGGGCGGATAGCCCGGAGCGCCGTAGGCCCCCGCGGGCGCGTACCCCTGTTGCCCCGGGTAGACAGCCGTCGACTCGTAACCGCCGCCGCTGTCGTACCCACCCCAGCCGGCGTCGGCGGGCGGGAACACCCGGGTCGCCTCGGGCCCGGGCTGCTGCCCGAAATAGTCGGTCGGACCGGCGGGTATGGACTCGGTGGGCCCGTACGCCGCGGCGCTGTCCGAGGTGTGGCCGCCGGGGACGGCCTGCTCGGCGGGCCCCTCCGCGGAGCCCGGTTCCGGCCGCCGCGACCACGGATCGCTCGGATCAGTCATGGCCTCCAGGGTAGGCGGAGTACGGCTACCCAGCCGCGAACTCGAGCTGTGTTTGATTTGCCTTCGCTTCGCTTCGGCTGTTCGCGGCCCTTGTGACCCCGATTCTCGTGCGAATGGCCCCGAGACTCTTGTCTCGGGGCCATTCATCTCGGTACGTCAGCGGCCGACGATGAGCGTGTCACCGTCCGGGGTGACGTTCACCTTCACCGTGTCGCCGTCCTGCACCTCCCCGGCCAGCAGCTCCTTGGCGAGCGAATCGCCGATGGACTGCTGGATCAGCCGGCGCAGCGGGCGGGCGCCGTAGGCCGGGTCGTAGCCGCGCACGGCCAGCCAGAAGCGGGCCGAGTCGGACACGTCCAGGGTGAGGCGGCGCTGGGCGAGCCGCTTCTGCAGCTGGTTCAGCTGGATGTCGACGATCCGCTCCAGCTGTTCCTCGTCGAGGGCGTGGAACATGACCACGTCGTCGAGCCGGTTCAGGAACTCCGGCTTGAAGGCGCGGCGCACCGCGTTCATGACCGTGTCCCGATCACCGCCCGCACCCAGATTCGAGGTCAGGATGAGGATGGTGTTGCGGAAGTCGACGGTGCGGCCCTGGCTGTCGGTGAGTCGGCCTTCGTCGAGCACCTGCAGCAGGATGTCGAAGACGTCCGGGTGGGCCTTCTCGATCTCGTCGAAGAGGACCACCGTGTACGGGCGGCGCCGCACCGCCTCGGTGAGCTGGCCGCCCTGGTCGTAGCCGACGTAGCCGGGAGGCGCGCCCACCAGGCGGGCCACCGAGTGCTTCTCGCCGTACTCGCTCATGTCGATGCGGACCATGGCGCGTTCGTCGTCGAACAGGAAGTCCGCCAACGCCTTCGCCAGCTCGGTCTTACCGGTGCCGGTCGGGCCGACGAACATGAAGGAACCGGTGGGCCGGTTGGGGTCGGCGACCCCGGCCCGCGCCCGGCGCACGGCATCCGACACCGCTTGCACGGCTTCCTTCTGCCCCACGACCCGGCGGCCCAGCTCGTCCTCCATGCGCAGCAGCTTCTGGGTCTCGCCCTCCATCATGCGACCTACGGGGACACCGGTCCACGACGACACCACCTCGGCGATATCGTCCGGCCCGACCTCCTCCTTGAGCATGACGTCACCGTCGGCGGCGGTCTTCGCCTTGGCCTCGGCTTCGGCGAGTTCCTTCTCCAGCTTGGGGATTCGCCCGTACCGGAGTTCGGCGGCCTTGTTGTAGTCGCCGTCGCGCTCGGCCCGTTCGGACTCGCCCTTGAGCGACTCCAGCTCCTCCTTCAGCACCGACACCGCGTCGATGGCCTGCTTCTCGTTCTGCCAGCGGGTCATCAACTGGTTGAGCTTCTCGCGGTCGTCGGCGAGTTCGGAGCGCAGCTTCTCCAGGCGCGCCTTGGACGCGTCGTCGGTCTCCTTGGCCAGGGCCACTTCCTCGATCTCGAGCCGTCGCACCACGCGCTCGATCTCGTCGATTTCCACTGGGCGGGAATCGATTTCCATGCGCAGTCGCGAGGCCGACTCGTCGACCAGATCGATCGCCTTGTCCGGCAGGAACCGGGAGGTGATGTAGCGGTCGGACAGGGTCGCCGCCGCCACCAGCGCGGAGTCGGTGATCCGCACGTGGTGGTGATTCTCGTAGCGCTCCTTGAGCCCGCGCAGGATGCCGACGGTGTCCTCCACCGACGGCTCGCCGACCAGCACCTGCTGGAACCGGCGCTCCAGGGCCGGGTCCTTCTCGATGTGCTGGCGGTACTCGTCGAGGGTGGTGGCGCCGACCAGACGCAGTTCGCCACGGGCCAGCATGGGCTTGATCATGTTGCCGGCGTCCATGGCGGATTCGCCGGTCGCGCCCGCGCCCACGATGGTGTGCAGCTCGTCGATGAACGTGATGATCTGCCCCGCCGAGGATTTGATCTCCTCGAGCACGGCCTTCAGCCGCTCCTCGAACTCACCGCGGTACTTCGCGCCCGCGACCATCGCGCCGAGGTCCAGCGACACCAGTTTCTTGCCGCGCAGCGATTCGGGGACGTCGCCCGCGATGATGCGCTGGGCCAGGCCCTCGACGATGGCGGTCTTGCCGACGCCGGGCTCGCCGATCAGCACCGGGTTGTTCTTGGTGCGGCGGCTCAGCACCTGCACGACGCGGCGAATCTCGGTGTCGCGCCCGATGACCGGGTCCAGCTTGCCCTCGCGGGCGGCGGCGGTCAGGTCGGTGGAGTACTTCTCCAGGGCCTGGTAGGAGCCCTCGGGATCGGGCGAGGTGACGCGGGCGTTGCCGCGCACGGCGGTGAACGCCTCGCGCAGCGCGTCCGCGGTCGCGCCGTACTTCAGCAGCAGCTGCTGGACATCGGAATCGCCTGCGGCCAAACCGTAGACGAGGTGCTCGGTGGAGACGTACTCGTCGCCGAGCTCGGTGGCCAGGTGCTGCGCCGAGGTGAGCGCGGCGATGGCTTCGCGGCCGAAGTTGGGTGTGGTGGTGGCCCCCGTGGCGCGCGGCAGGCGATCCACGATGTCCTGGGCCTCACGCCGGACCGTGGCCGGATCGACCGCGACGGCCTTGAGCAAGGGTGCGGCGATGCCGTCGGTCTGATCCAGCAACGCCACCAGCAAGTGAGCCGGACGGATCTCCGGGTTACCGGCGACCGAGGCCGCCTGTTGCGCGGCGGTCAGGGCCGCCTGGGTCTTGGTGGTGGGATTGAACGAGTCCACTGTCACCTTCCTACTAGTCGTTGCTGTCTACAACGCGGTAGAAGTTGAGTCTGTTCCGCTCAAGTTTGACCAATTTCCGGCGACGGCACCAGGGACCAAGGCCCTTTCTCTCACGACCAGCAGCCCCTCCACACGCTACGCGTACGATGGCCCCATTCGTTGACGCATCACACCAGCTCATCCATCCCGGTTCGCCCGAACGAATGGAGCAGCAATGCGCGCGATCGTCGTCCGAGAATTCGGTGGCACCCCCGAACCCGCCGACATGCCGGTTCCGGAGGCCGGGCCGGGACAGATCCAGATCCACCTGGAGGCGGCCGGGGTGAACCCCGTCGACCAGCGGATCATCGACGGCTTCCTGGACGGCCAACTCCCCCACGACTTTCCGATGATCCCCGGCGTCGACGGCGCGGGCACCGTCAGCGCGGTGGGCGCGGGCGTCGACGACTTCGACATCGGCGACCGGGTGGTCGGCAAGTTCCTGTCACCGCCGCTCGGGCACGGCACCTTCGCCGAATACGTGGTGACCGCCGACGGCGGCACCCTGGTCAAGCTCCCCGACGAGGTCACCGCGGTGCGCGCGGCCGCGCTGCCGACCGCGGGCATCACCGCCCTGGACCTGCTGCACGCGGCCGGGGTCCAGCGCGGGCAGCGGGTGCTGATCGTCGGCGCGTCCGGCGGCGTCGGCTCCTACCTGGTGCAACTGGCGGCCATGGCCGGGGCGCACGTCATCGCGACCGCCCGGCCCGACGACACCGACCGCATGATCCGGCTCGGCGCGACCGAGGTGGTGAACTACGGCCGCACGACCGTCACCGACTCGCCCACCCATGCCGAGGCGGCGCGGCTGTCGGTCGCCGATTCGGTGCGGATCACCGATCCGGGCGGCATCGACGCGGTCTTCGATCTGGTCAGCCCACCGCCGGTGTTCGCCGACAACGCGAGCCTCGTGCAACCGGGCGGCCACGCCTACTCGACCATCGGATCGGCCGACGAGGCGGATCTGAAGGCCCGTGGCATCACCGGCGGCAACCTCGAATCCCGGGGCGGCACGGCCGAATTGAGCGAACTGCTGCGCCTGGTCGCGACCGGCGATCTGATGGTGCCGATCCGCAATCTGCCGCCGCTGGCCGACGCGCCCGCCATGATCGGCGCGTCGGGTGCGCGGGGCAAGACGGTGCTGGTGATCTGAACCCCGGGTTACGGAAATCGATCCACCTCCGGCTATATCCGTGCGACCTCCGCGTTTTAAGGGATACTTGACGCGGAGGGCCGCCTGGCAGCAGGCGGTTCGGGGTAGTTGGACAGGAAGGAAAGCTCGACGTCGTGGATGCGCGTTCGGCAGCGCTGGTCCGCGCAAACTTTCGGACAGTCGTCGAGGCCCCCAACGGGCCGGAACGGCTGATCAGCGCGTTCTACGGTCATCTTTTCGCGGAGATCCCCGCTTTGCGGGAACTTTTCCCCTCCGCCATGGACATGCAGGCGAAACGGTTGGTCACGGCCATCTCGTTCGTCCTCGACAACCTGGAGGACTGGGATCGCGCCCAGCGCTTCCTGGAGCAACTCGCCCGCGACCACCGCAAGTACGGGGTGGAGGCGGCGCACTACGACATCGCCGGGCGCGCCCTGCTGCATGCCTTCCGGAGCTACAACGGGGTTGCGAACTGGTCGCGGCCGCTCGAGGCGGGCTGGCGCGACATCACCATCCTGATCTCGGCGTCCATGGCCATCGGAGCGAATTCCGATAAGTCGCAGCCCTATTGGGAGGCGACCGTGGTCGGGCACCGGCGGGTGGTGGACGATCTGGCCATCGTGCGCCTGCAGACCGACACCCCGATCCCCTACCAGGCCGGGCAGTACGTGCCGGTGGCCATCCCGCAGCGGCCCAAGATGTGGCGCTACCTGTCGCCCGCCATCCCCACCAACCCGTACGGCGAGATCGAATTCCACGTGCGCAAGGTCCGGACCGGCTGGGTCAGCCCCGGCATCGTGAACGAGACCCAGGTCGGCGACCGCTGGATGATCGCCGCCCCGCTCGGCGGCCTGCACGTCGACCTGAGCCGCCGCAAGGACGTGCTCATGATCGGCGCGGGCACCGGCATCGCCCCGCTGCGGGCCCAGCTCATCGAGATGGGACGGCGCGGCATCAACCCGCGCGTGCACCTGTTCATGGGCGGCCGCTACCCGTGTGACCTCTACGACGTGGAGAACATGTGGCAGCTCTCGCAGTCCAATCCGTGGCTCACGGTGATCCCGGTCTGTGAGAACGAGACCAACCCCTGGTGGCACCCCTACCCGCCCGCCGATCCCCCCTTCGGCATGCACCGGCGGCTGATCGGGAACCTCGGTGCGGTGGTGGCCAGCTTCGGCGCCTGGGCGGATCGGCAGATCCAGATCGCCGGTTCGGCCCGCATGATCGCCGACACCAAGCGAGCCCTGCTCGCGGTGGGAGCCCCCGAGTCGGCGATAAGCTCAGACCCGGTGTGATAGTTACGAAATTCGTTGTGCCACTGCGAGCTCGGTTTCAACCACTCACAGCCCACCCGCCCGGCCGCGAACCCGCCGAAGCGAAGCGGAGGCAAATGGCACAGAGCAGGAGTTGTTTTGACGATCGGCCCTGATGAGACCGGCGCCATTCCTGTGGACGCGCAGACCGAGTGGACCGCCACGGTGGTCGGTGCGCACCGGTTGCGTGAGGACACCACGGTGGTGCGGTTGATCGGCGAGTTCGTGCCGTTCGCGGCGGGACAGTCGGTGGAGGTGCGCACGCCGCAGCATCCGAACATGGTGCGCCGCATGTATTCCGCGCTGCCGCCGTCGCTGGACGGCAAGCTCGAGTTCCATGTGCGGACCGTGCCGGGCGGATGGTGCAGCGGTTCCATCGTGGCCGACTCCCATCCCGGTGACGAATGGCGGATCAGCGCGCCCGGCGGCTGGCTGGCGGTCGAGCCGGACGCCACCGAGGTGGTCATGATCGCCGACGGGGTCGGGCTGGCGCCGATGCGCGCGCTGCTGCTGGATCTCGCGCGCCGCGAACAGCCGCCGCGCACCCACCTGTTCGTCGGGGCGCGCTACCCGCGCGACCTGTACGCCTCCGACATGCTCTACCTGTTGACCGGCGAAATGCCCTGGCTCACCGTGGTTCCCGTGGTGCAGGACGAGTACGACCCGGATTTCGTCGACACCTGGTACGAGCAGTGCCGCGTCGACATCGGCTTCCGCCCGGAGGAGATGATGCCGGGCACCATCGCCGACATCCCGGAACGGTTCGGCCCGCTGGACCACCACCAGATCCTGGTGTGCGGCGGCGCGGCCATGGTGCGCAACACCATCGACCAGCTCGTCGCCATCGGCGCGCCGGCCGAATCCATTCGCTACGAGGGCTTTTGACAGTTGCCGGCGCGGATACGGAAAACGGTCACGGCGCTTCGCCGCCCGCCGAAGTCCCGGAGAAGCGGGTCAGAACAGCGGGTCGTGGCGGATGTTCTCGGTGGAGGTGCCGGCCGCCATGAGCCGGAACTTGGTGGTCTGCACCATGGACGGGGCTCCCACGATCTGCACGTCGCGGTCCTCCCAGGAGCCGTGGCTCGCCACGATCTTGCCGATCTGACCGACCACCCGCGGCTGCAGGCCCGGGTATTCGCGGGTCTCCTCGGAATTGTCGAAGTGCCACCACGGGTTCTCGGTGGACTCGGTGACCGGGTGCACGGAGAGCCACTTGTTGGCGCAGGCCAATTGGCTGAGCACCTCGAGGTCGTAGAGGTCGCACGGGTAGTGGCCGCCGACGAACAGGTCCACTTTGGGGTTGGACCGTCGCGTTGTCATGGCCATGAGCTGGGCGCGCAGCGGCGCGATGCCGGTGCCGCAGCCGATCATCAGCATCTTGCGGCGGGTGTTGCGGGGCACGCCGAGACCGCCCAGCGGCGATCCGATCAGCCACTGCTCGCCGACCCGGCTGTGCCCGACCATGGCCGGGCTGACCCAGCCGCCGGTGACGCCGCGGATGTGGAATTCCAGTTCGCCGTCGGCGTTGGCGGGGATGGCCGGGGACAGGTAGCGCCACATGCGGGGACGGGACGGGATCTGCACGCTCATGTACTGACCGGCCGCGTACTGCATGGGCTGATCCAGCTTCAGGCGCACGACCGCCAGGTTGCGCAGCACTTCACGGTGCTCGATGACGGTGCCCGTCCACACCGGCGGGGTGGTCTCGCCGTCGGCGGCCTTGATCATGGTGCCGGCGATGATGCCGATGCCCTCGTCCCAGGCGCGGCCGACCTCGTCGGTCCAGATCTCGGTGCCCGCGTAGGCCTCGAGCGCGCTCTTGAGCGATTTCCCCACGGCCGCATAGTGATCGGCCACCACGCCGTACTTGCGGTGGTCGCGGCCGAGCTGCGCCAGGAAGGGCAGCAGCCGGTCGGGTTCCTCCAGCCGGTCCACCACGTAGGCGATGGCCTTCACCAGCCGGTCGCGCTGGGCGTCCAGGGCTGCGGGGAAGAAGTCCCGCACGTGGGGGTACTCCGTGAAGAGGATGGCGTAGAACGACCGCGCGAGTTTCTCGGGGCCACCTTCTTCCGCAGCAACCGCCTTGAACGTTGTTCTTATCAATGCGACGGTCCGCGAATCCATTTGTGTCACAACCCCATTTCGCAATCGAACGCAGGCGTGACCGGCGAGTGAAGTGCTGCGGGACACTCGACAGCAGCCGTTGCCAAGCAAGTGTAAGCGAGGTTAGCCAGCAACGGAACGGGACGTTTCAATAACAGGCGCTTTATTCCTCGAAAACGTGAACGTTGCGGGCCTTCCGAGCCGAAAACCGACTGATCAACTGGAAAACGCCGTGCGACACGGGTTTTCAGTCGTCGATTATGGCTGATCCGTTTTGCAAGACTCAGGAAAACAGCGATCCCGCCGCAACTACGTCAGGCCATGAATTCCCCTGCAGCATACGGACAAAACTCACGATCGGCAGCAATCAATAACCTACCGGTCCGTTTGTTATAAACAGCCCCACCGGACTTCGCCAATCACACAGTTCTCTGTCGCAACTCAGCACATCGGCCGCAACAATCGCAACCGGGCGAACGTCGGCAAGCGGTATCCGGACAGCAGAAAGGCGGCGCCCACTCGGGACACCGCCTTCCGGCTTGTCTTGCCCTACTGCGGCTTACGCCGGTTTCGGGGCTGCCACACCACGAGAGCGGTGCTGGGCTGAGGGGTCAGGTGCGCGGGCCGGTACCCGGCCCGCAGCCTTTCCGCCTCGGCGGCCAGCTCACTCACCCGCTGTTGCAGCTCGTCCACCTGGTTGGTGAGTTCGATGATCCGTTTGATGCCGGCCAGGTTCACGCCCTCGTCCTGGGACAGGCGCTGCACCTCGCGGAGCAGCTCCACATCCCGGTTCGAGTAGCGCCGCCCGCCGCCCGACGTGCGTTGCGGCGTAACCAGACCCAGCCGGTCATAGGTGCGCAGCGTCTGGGCGTGCATGCCCGCCAGCTGCGCGGCCACCGAGATCAGGAAGTACTGGGCCTCGGTCTGCTTCGGATCGGAACTCATTACGCACCTGCCCATCCCGCACGGGGATCGAATCCACTGGTCTTCTCCGCCTCCGCGTAGCGCCGGAGCGCCTCGGTGGCATCGTCGTCCAGTTTCTGGGGGACCGCGACCTTCACGGTGACCAGCAGGTCACCCGCGCCGCCGTCACGCTTGGGCACACCGCGCCCGCGCACCCGCAGGGTACGGCCGTCGGCGGTGCCCGGCGGCACCTTGACGCCCACGCGGCCGTCCAGCGTCGGCACCGACACCGTGGTGCCCAGCACCAGTTCGGCGTAGGAGACCGGCAGCACCAGGGTCAGGTCGTCGCCATTGCGGCCGAAGACCTTGTCCTGACTGACGTGCACGGTGACGTACAGGTCGCCCGGAGGCGCGCCGCGCAGGCCCGCCTCACCCTGACCGGCCAGCCGGATCCGCTGCCCGTCGCGCACGCCCGGGGGAATGCGCACGGTGATGGTGCGGGTCCGGTTCTGGATGCCCGAGCCGCGGCAGTCGACGCACGGGTCGTCGATGATCGACCCGGTGCCCCGGCAGTCCTCGCACGGCTCGCTGAAGCCGAACGCGCCCTGGTTCCGGCTGACCACGCCGGCCCCGTTGCAGTGCGGGCAGACCCGCGGACTGGTGCCGGGCTTGGCACCACTGCCGTGGCAGGTGGTGCAGGCGGCCGGGCTGGTCATGCGCAGCGGGACGGTCACGCCCTGGGCGGCCTCGCGGAAGCCGAGGGTCGTCTCGGTCTCCACGTCCGAACCGCGCCGGGGACGCGAGGACGCCCGCGTGCCGCCGCGATTGAACAGTCCGCCCAGCAGGTCGCCCAGGCCGCCATCCGCGCCGCCCGCGCCACCGGCGCCGGCCCCGAAGATGTCACCCAGGTTGAACTCGCCACCGGAGAACCCGCCGCCGGGCTGGCCGTAGCCGCCCCCGGGCGGGAATCCGCCGCGGCCGAAACCGCCGCCCGCGAACAGCTTGCGGGCCTCGTCGTACTCCTTGCGCTTCTCCGGATCCGACAGCACGGCGTTCGCCTCGCTGACAGCCTTGAACCGCTCCTCGGCCTTGCTGTCCCCGGGGTTCTTGTCCGGGTGCAGGTCTCGGGCCAGTTTGCGGTAGGCCTTCTTGATCTCGTCCTGGCTGGCGCCGGAGGAAACACCCAGATCCTTGTAGAAGTCCTTCTCGAGCCACTCTCGATTCACCGGGCATCTCCTCCTTTCTGTGTTGTCGGTGACGCCGGAGGCGTCGGTGTTGTCGAGGACGCGGGGTGCGTCCGATTGCTGTTAATCAGTGCCAGCGGCATCGGTGCCAGCGTTCTGCGAATCCGGCTGCGCCGCAGACAGATCCGCCACACCGTCGGTGACGCCGACCAGCGCGTGCCGCAGCACGCGATCGCCGAAGCGGTAGCCCTTGCGCATCACCATGCCCAGCACGGGGTCCGCACCGCTGCCCTCGTGCTGCACGGCCTCGTGCAGGGTCGGGTCGAAAGGCTCACCCTCCGAACCGAATTCCTCGAGGCCCTGCTTCTGCAGGGCGGTGACCAGCTTGTCGGCGACCGACTTGAGCGGGCCGTTGTCCAGGTCACCGTGCGCGCGAGCGCGGTCCAGATCGTCGAGCACCGGCAGCAGTTCGCTGACCACCGCGGCCTTGGCGGTGTCGATGGTGACCTTGCGGTCCCGCTCGACCCGGCGGCGGTAGTTGGCGTATTCCGCGGTCAGGCGCTGCAGATCGGAGGTGCGCTCGGCCAGTTCGGCCGTGATCGCGTCGGCGAGGACGTCCTCGCTGACCTCGGGAGTCCCCTCGGCCCCCGCGGCCGCGGCGGTGTCCGCCGCGGCCTCGAAGACCTCACCCGTGGCCGGATCGACCATGTTGTCCGGGTTCTGGTTCGTCACTTCTTCTCCGGCTCCTCGACCACCTCGGCGTCGACGACGGTGTCATCGGACTCGGGCGCGCCCGCGCCGTTGCCCTGCGCGGCCTGGTCGGCGGCCGAGGCCTCGTAGATGGCCTGGCCCAGCGCCTGCGACTCGGTGGCGAGCTTCTCCACCGCGGTCTTGATGACCCCGATGTCGGTGCCCTTCAGCGCGTCGTCGGCTTCGGCGATGGCCGCCTCGACCTTGGTCTTGACGTCGGCCGGGACCTTGTCCTCGTTGTCCTTGATGAACTTCTCGGTCTGGTGCACCAGCGACTCGGCCTGGTTGCGGGTCTCCGCCTCCTCGCGACGCGCCTTGTCCTCGGCGGCGTGCGCCTCGGCGTCCTTCACCATCCGGTCGATCTCCTCCTTGGACAGGCCGGAGCCGTCCTGGATCTTGATCGTGTTCTCCTTGCCGGTGCCCTTGTCCTTGGCCGTCACGTGGACGATGCCGTTGGCGTCGATGTCGAAGGTGACCTCGATCTGCGGCACGCCGCGCGGGGCCGGCGGGATGCCGGTCAGCTCGAACGATCCGAGCAGCTTGTTGTGCGAGGCGATCTCACGCTCACCCTGGAAGACCTGGATCTGCACCGACGGCTGGTTGTCGTCGGCCGTGGTGAAGGTCTCCGAGCGCTTGGTCGGGATCGTGGTGTTGCGCTCGATGAGCTTGGTCATCACGCCGCCCTTGGTCTCGATGCCCAGCGACAGCGGGGTGACATCGAGCAGCAGGACGTCCTTGACCTCGCCCTTGAGCACACCGGCCTGCAGGGCGGCGCCGATGGCGACGACCTCGTCCGGGTTCACACCCTTGTTGGGCTCCTTGCCGCCGGTCAGTTCCTTGACCAGGTCGGACACGGCGGGCATACGGGTCGAACCACCAACGAGCACAACGTGATCGATGTCGCCGACGGAGATACCGGCGTCCTTGATGACCGACTGGAACGGCTTGCGGGTGCGGTCCAGCAGATCGGAGGTGATCTTCTGGAACTCGGCGCGGGTCAGCTGCTCGTCGAGGAACAGCGGGTTCTTGTCCGCGTCCACGGTGATGTAGGGCAGGTTGATCGAGGTCGACTGCGAGGACGACAGCTCGATCTTGGCCTTCTCGGCAGCCTCGCGCAGGCGCTGCATGGCCATCTTGTCCTTGGTCAGGTCGATGCCCGAGGTGCCCTTGAACTTGTCGACCAGCCAGCCGACGATGCGCTCGTCCCAGTCGTCGCCACCGAGGTGGTTGTCACCGGAGGTCGCGCGGACCTCGACGACGCCCTCGCCGATCTCGAGCAGGGACACGTCGAAGGTGCCGCCGCCGAGGTCGAAGACCAGGATGGTCTGTTCCTTGTCGCCCTTGTCGAGGCCGTAGGCCAGCGCGGCCGCGGTGGGCTCGTTGACGATGCGCAGGACGTTCAGGCCCGCGATCTGCCCGGCCTCCTTGGTGGCCTGGCGCTGCGCGTCCTCGAAGTAGGCGGGGACGGTGATGACCGCGTCGGTGATCTCCTCACCGAGGTACGCCTCGGCGTCGCGCTTCAGCTTCATCAGCGTGCGCGCGGAGATTTCCTGCGGGGTGTACTTCTTGCCATCGATCTCGACCGACCAGTCCTCGCCCATGTGGCGCTTGACGGACCGAATGGTGCGGTCGACATTGGTGACGGCCTGGTTCTTGGCGGGCTGCCCGACGAGCACCTCACCGTTCTTGGCGAACGCGACGACCGAGGGGGTCGTCCGCGATCCTTCCGAGTTGGCCACGACGACCGGCTCGCCGCCTTCGAGAACGGCGATGACAGAGTTCGTGGTCCCGAGGTCGATACCGACCGCACGAGCCATGGTGATTCCTCCTAGTTGGCACTACATCTCAGTGACACTGAGCGTGGTCGGCTCAATCCTGCCTCCGCCGGCGGCGGTGCGCAACTTTAACTTGAGTCCAACTCGCTCAACCTTGCTGACCTGTCCCAACGGGCGGCGCGCGTCATCTATTCCACGAGTCACAGAAAATTTCTTCGGGAGCGGGCGCGGCCCGACGCCCGCGGTCGAGGCGCGGGCTCTGCCATTGTGTCCATACCGGCCGGTCGGGAACCACGGATGGATCCGGATCGTGACCGATCAGGAGGGCCAGTTGAGCATGATCGGCTCACCGGTGGCGGTGACCTTGATGTAGCCGGACTTGGCGCCGTCCACGGCGTACACCGTCACCATCGGCCCGCCGTCCTTCCCGCGCCCGATGATGATGTGACTGATCCGGCCGTTCGGCACGCCCGCCGACTTCGGCGCGCCCGCGAGCAGGCCCGCGATCTTCTTCAGATCCAGGACCGACAGGTCGATGATGTCGGTGCCCGGCGACCGCGGAATGTCGCCGGTGCTCCGGAAACTGCCGTCGTAGCGGTAGTAGTCGTCCCGCGGCGCGTTCGGATCCGCCGGACGCCGCTCGATGACCGCGTAGGTGGGGAACAGGGTGACCTCGTCGGCCTTGGTATCGCCGAAGTGGTCCTTGTAGGCCTCGACGAAACTGGCCAGGCCCTGACCCGTGGTCGGATCCGGCAGATCCGGCTTCGGCGTGGCGACCCGGGCCACGCAGCCCGCGAACGCACCCAGCAGGGCGGCCGCCACCACGATCGCGGCCGCCACCTTCCAGCGGGTGGACGGGCCGCGCCGATTCGCCCGCACCACCGGCGAATTCACCAGATTGGCCGGGATCTGCAGATCGTCGAGTACCGCGTCCAGATCGCCGAAGGTCTTGGCCGCCATGGCTTTCGCGGTCCGGTGCGCGTGTTCGGCCTCGGTGAGCTCGCCCGCGTCGCGCGCCGAATCGAGCAGGGTGCAGGCGTCCACGCGATCGGTGTCGCGGGCCCGGACTCCCCGGGAACGTGCGTCGGCCATGGTCTCGCCTATCCCCCGAACGCCACGGTGCGCGTGACCCGGCCGTCGAGGGCGGCCTCGACGTAGCCGGTCTCCTTGGCCTGGTTGCCGACGTAGATCCGGACCACCGGCCCGGTGCCGCTGCCCTGGATGTCGATGTAGTTGACCACGCCCTGATCGACCTTGGTGAAGGCGGGAGCCTGAGCCGCCAGCGCCGCGACAGCCTGCACGTTCAAGGCCGCCAGGTCCACGGTCGGGGTCTTCGGGTCCCGGGTCTGGGGTTGGTCGGTCTGGTCGAAACCGCCGAAGTAGTTGTAGTGCACCTTCCGATTGGCCTGCGGCGCGCGCGTGAACACCGCGTAGCCGGGGTAGAAGTCCACCTCGTCGAGCACGGTGTCGCCGAACTTCGCCCGGTAGACGTCACGGAAGTAGGAGATGCCCTCGGCCTCGGTGAGTTTCGGCCGGGGCAGCACCAGCGGCTGGATGATGCCGAGGTCCACCGCGGGCGGCCCGGCGGGCGGGGTGGCCGGGCGGGCCACGGCCAGGAAGGTGCCCACCGCCACCGCGATGCTCATCGCCGCGACGCCGGCGGCGAACCAGATCTCGCGCCGCGACTTCGGCGGGACCGGGTCGGGGGCGGCGTCGGCGTGCCGCTGCAGATCGTCGGTGAGCTGGGACAGATCGCCGAGGGTCCGGGCCTCGCCGGCCAGTTCGGTGAGGGTGCGGTGGTCGGCGGTGGTCAGCTGGCCGTCCGCGAGCGCGGCGTCGAGCAGGACGCAGGTGGCCTGCCGATCGGCGTCGCGGGCCCGCGTCCGCGGCGGGTAACCGCCCGAGGCGGGCCGCCGCGACCACTTGCGCGCGGGGGTGAGGTCGGCGGTCTTGGTGCTCGGCTGCAGATCGGCGATGAGCCGCTGCAATTCGCCGAGGGTCTGCGCGGACTGGGCCTGATCGGACCGCTGGTGATATTCGTCGGCCCCGAGCTCACCCTCCGCGTAGGCGGCGTCGAGCAGCGTCCGCGCGTTGACGCGGTCGATGTCCCGCGCCCGCATCCGCCCGGCCGCGGGCGAATCCCCGGCCGATCCGGACGTTTTCGAGCTCACGCGGGGATCGTAGACGGATTCCGGTCCGGTCGCGCGCCTTATCCACGCCCGAATCATCTACGCCCGAGTCGGGTGGCTCATCCGATGCGGAGGTCGTCCTTCAGGCCGTGGTCCAGTGTGACGCGCACCAGGGCCGCGGCCAGTTCGGCGTCGCGGCCGGCCGGAGCCAGGGCGGCGAGGGCGGACGGATCGGTGGGCAGGCCCAGGTCACGCGCGCCGCGACGGGCCCGCTCGTCGAAATAGGGGCGGAGCCAGGTCCAGGTGTCCTGCACCTCGCGCAGGTAGATGTCCGCGCCGACCGGGCCGATGCCCCGGAAACCTTGGAGCAGCTCGGCCAGGGCGGCGGGGTCGTGCCCGGATTCGATTGCGAGCCCGCGCATATCGCCGTGCCACCGATCGATCAGCTCGGCGGCATTGGCGATCAGGCGGGTGGCGTTGGATTCGTCGTAGCGGACGTAATGCGCCCGGCCCAGCGCGGCGACCAGATCGGACCACTCGGCCACGGCGACGTGGTGGGGGGTGGTGTAGCCGGACTCGCGGAGTTCCCGGGCGGCGGCCACCGCGATGCGGGCCGAGATCCGGGTACTGAGCAGCTGGGCCAGCATCAGGAGTTGGTAGAGCGGCGCGGGCTTGTCGGCCAGCCGGATTCCGGCCTCGGCGGCATAACCGGTCCCGGCCCGGGCCAGCAGCGTGCGCACGGTGTCCTGCGCGGTCATCGGCATCGCCTCCTCTCTTCCCGGCATACCCACGGACACGCCCGAGATGCGTGTCGAGGTCCGAAATGCCGGGGTTGCGCTCGGTGGCCCACGAAGATCAGAAGTATGGATTTCCCCTGGTAGAGGAGGTTCTATGCAGGCCCGGTTCGGTATTTCGATCCCGCCCGTCGCGTCCGCGCTGCCGGACGTCATCGACATGGCCCTCGCCGCCGACGCCGAGGGACTCGATCTGGTCGGCATCCAGGACCACCCGTACAACGCGCAGTTCGGCGACGCCTTCGCGGTCATCGGGGCCTGCCTCGCCGCGACCGGTCGGGTCAGCCTCTATCCCGGGGTCGCGAACCTGCCGCTGCGGACACCCGCCATGCTCGCCAAACAGGCCGCCACCTTCGACATCCTCAGCGGCGGACGCTTCGAATTGGGTTTGGGGGCGGGCGCTTTCGAGAGCGGTGTGGTGGCCATGGGCGGCCCCGCCCGCAAAGGCCGGGCCGCGCTCATGGCCATCGCCGAGGGCATCGCCATCATCCGGGCCGAATGGCGGCCCGGACAACCGGTGTCGGTGGTCGGCACCGAATACACGGTGCAGGGGATCGAGGGCGGACCCGCGCCCAGGCATCGGATCGGGATCTGGCTGGGAGCCATGGGCCCGCACGCCCTCGACCTGATCGGGGCGACCGCCGACGGATGGGTTGCGCCACTGCCGAATTGGCTGCCGTGGGAGCAGTGGGCCGCGGCCAATACCCGCATCGACGCCGCCGCCCGCGCGCACGACCGCGACCCCCGCTCCATCGCCCGGCTGGCCGCACTGCCCGGAGTGGTCAGCGACCGCGCGCTGCACCCGAATCCGCAGGGCACCGACCCGATTCACGGATCGCCCGAAGAATGGGCGAGCATCATCGCGAACCTCGCGCACACGGGCGGATTCGACACCTTCATCTACTGGCCGCCCGGGTTCGACGTCGACCAGGTGCAGCGTTTCGCGCGACAGGTGGTGCCTCTCGCGCGAAAGCTTTTGGCGGAGTTCTGATTTGACCCCGCTCGGTTCCGATTCAGTTCTGCGCGGCCGCCGCGGCGGCGGCCTCGGCCTCGACCTGGCCCGGGAACTCGCTGGGCTGGCCGACGCCGGTGGTGACCAGGTCGCGCAGGCTCTCGGTGATGTAGAAGGTCCAGGCCGGGGAGCACGCGTCGTAGCACTCGTAGTCCGGCACCAGGCCGACGTGGGTGAAGGTGAGTTCGGTGCCGCCGTCGGTCGCGGCGATATCGAAGCGCATCTCGGTGTTCACCCATTCGGTCTGGTCCTCGATGAAGGACATGAAATTGTCCTTCACCAGCCAGACCACGCGCTCGTCCGGCACCACCTCGGTCAATTCGATCTCGCTGCGGTGCACACCGGGAGCCTCGAAGACGAAACGGTCACCCAACCGCTCGGTGCCGCCCTTGATACCGGGCGACCACCAGCCGCGGGCGTTCAGGACGGCCGCGAAGACCTCGGCGGGGGTCCGGTCGACGGTGATGGAGGTGGTGAAGTTCTGATCAGTCATGGCAGGTCCCGACTCTTCTCTCAGGGGTCAGCGGGTTGATGAGGACTGTCTCGCGAGAACTTACTTTCATGACGATAGCGTTGTTGCTTGCATCACACAAGCGGATAAGTCACCCTGGAGTCATGTTGGGACGCATGTACGACGGGGAGGTCTGCTCGGCGGCGCGCACGCTGGAACTGGTCGGCGAGCGCTGGAGCCTGCTGATCGTGCGCAATGCCATGTTCGCGGGCATGACCCGGTTCACCGAGTTCCAGCGCGCGCTCGGCATCGCGCCGAACATCCTGACCAAGCGGCTCGCCGAATTCGTCGAGGCCGGGATCTTCGAGCAGCGCACCAACGGCGGCCATCCGGAATACCTGCTCACCGACAAGGGACTCGACCTGAAACCGGTCATCCTGGCGCTCACCGAATGGGGCGACCGCTGGGCCGCGCCGGACGGGCCGCCGGTCACCTACCGGCACACCGGATGCGGCGGGAAAGTCGCCCTGCGCCTGGAATGTTCGGACTGCGACGCCACCCCCGAGCTGTCGGACGTGACCGCGGAACTCGCGCCGTGGGCGTACGAAATGAAGTACGGGACCTCGGCGTCGCTCTCCTGACCGAGCCTCATCCCGGAGCGAACCTCACTCCAGGAGCGGGAACCGGCCCGAGGCCAGCAGCCCGGCGATGGCCTCCATCTTCGCCTGCGGCGCGGCGTAATCCGGGTGCGCGCCCAGCACGGCCGCGGCGTCGTGCAGCCGGATCATCTGCCGCTCCGCCTCCGCCACACTCCGCCCGCCCGGCGTCACCGGGTGCGCGGCGAAGGCCGGGCGCTTCGGATCCACCCGCCCCAGGTCGACGGCCTTCTCCACCCGCCGCGAGCACCGGCAGAACGCCTGCGGATTCGCCAGGCCACACGTCGACCGCAGGAAGTTGCCGAGCCGTTTCTTGGCCCGCTCCACCCGTTTCCGATACGCGGCCGGTGTCGCGCCGACGATCCAGGCCGCCTCCTCCGAGTTCACCTCGAACACATCGGAGAGCACGTACGCGACTCGTTCGTCACGCCCCAGGCATTGCAGCATCGCCTGACTGCAATTGAGGCGGACCTCATGGGTGAGCAGCGTGGCCTCCGGACCGCGATAGTCCTCCTCCGCCAAGCCGTCCCGCAGTCCCTCGCCGAACTCGTCGAGGCTGAGCTGCCGCTGCTCCTGCGGCGTCTGCCGCTTCAGATTCAGCAGATAGTTGACGCCGATGCGGTACGCCCAGGTGGTGAGCTTGGCCTCGCCCCGCCAGCTCGCCAGATTGCCGACCGCGCGCAGCAGGATCTCCTGGGTGGCGTCCTCGGCGTCGGCGGGGCGCCACACCATGCGCAGCGCCAGCCGGTAGATCGGATCCTGCAGCAGCCGAACCACATCCGCGACGGCGGCGCGATCACCGCCGACGGCCCGCGCGACGAGATCGCGCTCGTCGATCTCCGATCCGGTCTCCATACCGCCAGCATAGGGGCCGGGTCCGACATCGCGGGGCCGTCAGGCCGGCCGCCACTCAGGCGACAGCGGGCGCGGTGAGCAGAGCGTGCGCGCGCAACCAACCGGCGACAGCCAGGCCGATGGCGTCGGGCTGATCCTCCGGGCAGTGGTGCCCGGCCGGGCCGATGTTCGCGAGCTCGGCGGACGCGAAGGTGCGCACCGCCCACTCCATCGCCTCCGGCGAACCCAGGCCGACCCCGTCCTTGACGTGCATGAGCAGCTTGGGCACCTCCGGGCTGTCCGCCATCCAGGCGTCGTAGTTCTCGATGATGGCGACCACGTCGGCGGGCTCGCCGTCGAGCGGGAACTCCCTGGGCCACACCAGCATCGGCTTGCGCGACTCCGGCGTCGGGTACGGCGCGCGGTAGGCGTCGAGCGCCTCCGGGGTGAGGGTGCGGGTCGAGGCGGGCAGGTTGAACTCGATGAACATGTTCTTCTCCAGCACCATCTCCTCACCCTCGGGGGAACGGAAGCGGCGGAACAGTTCCGCGCCCTGCGGCGGCATGTCCGACCAGCTCATGGGACGCAGGAAGGTCTCCACCACGGCGATCCCGCGCACTCGCTCGGGATGGCGCGCGGCCCAGTCCATTCCGAGCGCGCCGCCCCAGTCGTGGCCGACGATGACGACCTGGTCCAGGCCCAGAGCCTCGAACCAGGCGTCCAGGTAGCGGGCGTGATCGACGAAGCGGTAGTCGCTGTCCGGCTTGCCGGAGGCGCCCATGCCGATGAGATCCGGTGCGAAGACGCGGGTTTCACCGCTCACGTGCGGGATCACATCGCGCCAGATGTAGGACGAGGTCGGGTTGCCGTGCAGGAAGACGACGGGGACGGTCCCGGCCGCGACGGGACCGCTGCCGGTGTCGGTGTAGTTGATGAACGAGTCCAGAACGTCGATGGTGGCCATCGTGGTGTCCTTCCGGGTGAGTTGCCTACACCTGGTTGGACACGCGCCGGAGCGGCTTGTGACAGCCCTCAGCTGTGACCTGGGTCATACATCGGCAGGGTGCCCGGCTTCATCGTCAGACCTGGGTGGACGCCCGGAGTGAGGCCGTTGCCGACGGCCAGGCGCTGCAGCATGGCCAGCATCCGCGGCCGATCCTCCGGTTCGAGCGGGGCCAGCAACTCGGCGTTCAGCTGTTCGGCGAGTTCGGCCGCACGGGCGATGGCCTCGCGGCCGGCGGGCAGCAGATGCACGGCGTGGGCGCGACGGTCGGCGGGGTGGCGGCGGCGCTCGACCAGACCCCGCTGCTCCAGGGCGTCGATCAGGCTGACCATGACATTGCGGTGGATTCCGAGCGTGTCGCACAGCTGCTGCTGGGTGCGGCCGTCATTGGCCTCGAGCAGCCGCAGTGTGCCGTACTGCGGGGGCTTGATCCCCAGGGGCGCGAGCAGCTGATCGAACCGGTACGCGGAATGCGATCCCAACTGTCCCAAGAGGAATGCGGGACTTTCGAACAGCGGCGAGTGCTGGGGATCGGCATCGGTCACCGGCACAGACTACAGCAATGCCCGAGCCATGATTGCCCTCTTGATTGATAATCACTTCAGGTGCATAGTTTGAAGCGGACCTCCACCCACACCGAATCGAAGAGAGTTCGCAGTGGATACCGACAACACCCCCACCCTCGATCCACGCCGCTGGATCGCCTTCACCGTCGTGCTGGCCGCGGGATTCATGGACCTGCTCGACGTCACCATCGTCAATGTCGCCGTCCCCAGCATCCAGAAGGACCTGGGCGCGGCCTACTCGCAGATCGAATGGATCATCGCCGCGTACGTGCTGTCCTTCGCGGCGGTGCTCATCACCGGCGGCCGTCTCGGCGACATCTACGGCCGCAAACGCCTGTTCCTGATCGGCGTCGCCGGATTCACCGCGGCCTCGCTGGCCTGCGGCCTGGCGACCTCGCCCGGCATGCTCATCGGCTCCCGGTTCGTGCAGGGCGCGATGGCCGGGCTCATGGTGCCGCAGATCCTGGCCATCATCCGGGTCACCTTCCCGAAGGACGAGCGCGCCAAGGCGATCGCCGTGTACAGCGGGGTCGGCGGGTCCGCGTCGGCGGTCGGGCTGTCACTGGGCGGGCTGCTCGTCGAGTGGAATCTGTTCGACCTGGACTGGCGGCCGATCTTCCTGGTGAACGTGCCGGTCGGGCTGCTCGCGCTGGGCGCGGCCGCCGTCGTCATGCGGGATTCGCGGTCCACGCACGCGCCGCGGCTGGACATCATCGGCATGGCGCTGGCCATCTCCGCGGTGCTGCTGCTGGTGTACCCGCTCACCGAGGGCCGCCGATTGGATTGGCCCGCCTGGACTTTCGTCATGATCGGGGCGGCGGCGGTGACCTTCGCGACCTTCCTGGTCTACGAGCGGTGGCGGGCCCGCACCACCGGGTCGCCGCTGATCGACCTGGAGCTGTTCCGGTCGCGGCCGTTCACGGTCGGCCTGGCCAGCTGGCTGCTGTTCTGGATCGGATTCGGCGGATTCTTCCTGATCTGGACCCTGTTCATGCAGGCCGGGCTCGGCTGGTCGCCCATGCGGGCCGGACTCACCTCGGCGTTCTTCGCGGTCGGCGCGGGCATCGGGGCGGGCGTCTCGGTGAGCACCCTCGCGCCGCGGTTCGGCAAGTGGGTGCTGCTGGGCGGCGGGCTGATCACCGCGGGCGGATTCGCCCTCTACGGTGCGCTCGCCACCCGGTACGAATCCGATTTCGCCTCCTGGCAGATGGTGTTCCCGCTGGTGGTGACCGGTATCGGATTCGGCATCGTGGTCGCGCCGACCATCGACATGCTGCTCGGGCAGATTCCCGACCGTGAGGCCGGGGCCGCGTCCGGGCTGCTGAACACCGGACAGCAGCTGGGGCTGGCGCTGGGTGTGGCGCTGGTCGGGATCCTGTTCTTCGGGCAGCTGGATCACGACTCGGCGCGCGGCGTGGATTCCGTTGCGGCACAGACCCGCACGGAGTTGGCCACCGCCGGGGTGCCGGACGGTGCGCGGGAGCAGATTCTCGCGGGCTTCTCCGCCTGCGTGCGGGACCGCTCCGGTGCGGTGGATCCATCGGTGGTTCCGCCCAGCTGCCAGTCGGCTCCCGCGGACCCCGCGATCGGCGGGATCCTGACGCGGGCGGGCGAAGACGCCAATGCGGTCAACTTCGCGCACACCTTCGAGTACACGCTGTGGTGGGGTATCGGGCTGATGGCCCTGGTCTGCGTCGGATTCCTGGCGCTGCCGCGCGACACCCGGCTCGAACAGCACGAGATGGCGGCCGAGGAGGACCTCGTCGGGGTCTGACCGCCACGCGCGCCGGCCGCCGGTTCGGGGAATTCCTCCGACCGGCGGCCGCTTCCGGGGAAGAATTCAGACGAATCACCGACTTCCGACAGGAGCCAGTCATGCGCGCGGCCGTGGTCAGTAAGGGCGAATTCCAGGTCGAGGACCTCCCGACTCCCGTGCCGGGGCCGGGCCAAGTGCTCATCTCCGTCACCCGCTGCGGCATCTGCGGCTCCGACCTGCACGCCCGCCTGCACTGCGACGAACTCGCCGACGTGGCCGCCGCCACCGGCTACGACCGGTTCATGCGGTCGGAACAGCGCGTCGTCATGGGTCACGAATTCACCGGGGAGATCGTGGAATACGGTCCCGGCACCCGGCGGCGCTGGAAGCCCGGCACCCCGGTGGTCGCCCTGCCGATCCTGCGCACCGGGCGGCAGCCCGAACTGACGGGACTGTCCGTGCACGCGCCGGGCGGCTACGCCGAACAGGTCCTGATCCAGGAACCCATGACCTTCCCGGTCCCCAACGGCCTCTCCCCCGACCACGCGGCCCTCACCGAACCCATGGCCGTGGCCTGGCACGCGGTCCGCAAGAGCCGGATCACCAAGGGCCAGACCGCTTTCGTCATCGGCTGCGGGCCGATCGGCCTGGCCGTCATCTCCATGGCGAAGGCCGCGGGCGTCCACACCGTCGTCGCCAGCGACTTCTCCCCCCGCCGCCGGGAACTGGCCGCGGCCTGCGGAGCCGACGTGGTGGTCGACCCTGCCACCGCGTCCCCGTGGGAGTCGACTCCGAAGAAGTCCCGCATCACGGGCGCCGCCGACATTCTCAACCTCGGCTTCGACGCCATGGAACGCCTGCGCCGCATCCCCGCTGTTCCGTGGTGGTACCTGTTCCGCGCGGCCCACACGCTCCAGCGCGGGCCCTCCGGTCCGGTCGTCTTCGAATGCGTCGGTGTCCCCGGCATCATCGACCAGATCCTCACGGCCGCACCGCCGTTGACCCGGGTCGTGGTCGTCGGCGTGTGCATGCAGCAGGACGCGTTCCATCCCGCCACCGCGATCAACAAGGAGATCGAGCTGCGCTTCGCGCTCGGCTACGACCCGGGCGAATTCCGCGACACCCTGCACATGATCGCCGACGGCAAGGTGGACCCGTCACCGCTGATCACGGGCACCGTGGGCCTCGACGGTATCGACACCGCTTTCGCCACCCTCGCCTCCCCCGAGCACCACGCCAAGATCCTCATCGACCCGCGCAGCGACCGCACCGCGCCCTGACCGGGGACGTTATCGGCCGGGGCGCAGGGCCGGGAACGGGGTCGTCGGGGGCTCGTGCAGGATTTCCAGCAGGCCCTCGGCGCTGCGCGCGGCGGTGAGGCAGGCATTCGCGGTGAACTGATCGGCCAACGGGTGGCGGGCCCGGTTCCGCCACTTCTGAACCGCCGCCAAGGCCGCTTCGCGCTGGGTGGGGACGTCGGTGTGGGCGGGCAGGCCCAGGCGGAGGGTGGGGGCCACGCCGGTGCCGCCGATCAGGCGGTTGAGTTCCGCGAGATCCTCCGGGGGCAAAGGGAGTTCGTCGGAGCGGAGGTGCGACAGCAGACGTAGTTCGGCGAAGCCGTGGACGTCGGCCAGCAGGGTGCGGACGCGCGGGAGCAGGACGTCGGCCGGGGAACCTTGATTGGCGGCGAGAATACGGGCCAGCGCGGTCAGCGCCGAGTGGGCCTTCAATTCGTCCGCGCGCTGGGCGAATTGAACATCCAGGACGGTGCGGAGTTCGTCGAGGCCGCTGCGGCTGGAGAGTTCGGCGGCCAGCGCCTGCGAACCGCGGACACCCAGGCGGATCAGGGTGACGGCCAGCCGGATACCGAACAGGCCGAATCGCGCGGCCAAGTGGGCGCGCAGGTCGGCGGGGACCGGGAGGGGCAGGTCGGGGTGGGCGAAACGGTCCGCCGACAGCAGGGCGGTGGTCAGGTCGTCGACGGGGATGGCGGCCAGCGCCTCGAAGGCGTCGTACTCCCGCTGCCGGAGGGTGGCGGCCGCGAAGGCCAGCAGACCCGCCACCGGAATCACCGACTGGCACAGGCCCGTTCGCTCCAGTTCCGTCGCGAAACGGGAGGCCACATCGCGCGCCGAATGCAGGGCGTCGATGCGGCCCGCACCGATCTCATCGGCCCGCGACACCACGCCGACCACACCCAGCGGCCCCGAGAAACCCTGCGGCGCACTGCTATTACCGCTGTGACCGCCGCCGATCCGCTCCAGGAAATCGACATCGGCGGCGTCCAGGCGGCGCAGGAGATAGAGCACGGCGTCGGCGGGCGGCAGCGCCGGACCCGGGCCGCCGGGGGTCAGCAGCCGCGACGTGCGGGCCGACACCTCCCGCGACAGCGACGAGATGCCGGGGGTGTCGATGATGGTGGTCTGCGCCAGTTCGGCCGACGGCCACTCCACCGCCAGCTGATCCACCTCGCGCGGAGCCGGCGAATTCCAGCGCAGCGCCGACAGATCGAAGGTGAGACCGTGCGCGCCGGGCAGCCCCTCGGCCCCGCGGCCACGACGCACCACCACATCGGCGCGGGCGCCGTCCACGCTGTACGCGGTGACCCGGGGCGCGGTCCCATTGCGATACCAGGTGACCAGGCGGGTGCACTCGGTGGCGTCGGTGGGCGCGATGTCCTGCCCGACCAGAGCGTTCAACAGGGTCGACTTGCCCGCCTTGAGCTGACCCGCCAGGGCCACCCGCAGCGGCTCGTCCAACCGCCGCGCGCACTCGTCCAGTTGAGCCCGCACCCGCGGCTGCTCGCCGAGCGCCCGTCTGGCCGCGGCCAGCAGCCCGCGCGTCTCCGGTACCAGCCCGTATCCGACACCGCTCGCGTCGTCCCTCATAGGCTCCCGATTCCGAAGCACACCGCACCTCCACGCATCCGCAAGGCATTCGCCGGGACACGCGGAATCGTTATCAGACCCCGCCGGGTCTCACAGCCGATTCCCAGTCCCGGGCATCGGCCCGCGCCGCCCGGGAACGCGACTCCGTCCGCCACACCCTGATCTTGCCCGGCCCGGAGCGAATCCCCCCGACCCGGCCTCGGTGTGCCGCACCGGCCGGCGCCCGGGCCTCCCCGCGCGCACCAAGCCCCCCTGCGGCTCGGCGCGCGCGACGGGTTCAGCGCGCGGCGGGCGGGAGCTGGGGGTGATTGCCCGGCGGCAGCGCGCCGGGCGACTCCGGGCCGAGGAGCGCGCCCGCGTGGCGGCGGAGTTCCCCCACGACGTGCAGGCGGCGTTCCAGTTCGGCGGCCCGCTCGGTGCGGCGCGCGGCCTCCACGTTGGCGGCCTCCTGGGCGGCGCGCAGGGACTCGTCGATGGAGCGCAGGGTGCGGTCGGCGATGGCGGTGAAATGGTCGCGCAGCAACCGGTGGATGCGGTGCAGGCGGTCCTTGGTCTCCTTGCCGCTGTGGAAGGCGATGTCGTCGAGATAGCGGCGAACCGCCATCTTGGCGTCGGCGCGGCGCTTGGCCAGGCGGGCCTTCTTGTCGTCGCTGAACGCCTTGCCGCCCAGCAGGACTCCCGCGCCCAGTGAGAGCGGATTGATCAGCGCCATCCCCGCCATGGTGCCGACCATGCCCGCCATGATCACGCCGCCGTACGAGCCGCGCACGCCCACCAGCAGCTTGTGGCTCAAGCCCAGATCCGGTTCCAGATCGGCGAGGGTGCACGACCCGGTGCGGGAGTCGTCGTCGAGGGTGTCGCGGACCTCGGGCAGATCCACCGCGCCCAGATCGGTGAAATGGGTGGCGACCCGCTCGGCCAGTTTCACCGCCCGGGTGCCGGTCCACACCAGGTTGTCCCCGACCGCGGAACCGACGGTGGCCGTGAGCCATTCGTCCATGCTGTCCCAGTGCTTGCCGGGATCGTGGTCGTCGATCCAGTCCTCGGCGGTGCGGGAGATGTCCCGCAGCCGGTTGCGCAGATCATGGTCGATATCGCCCGCCAGATCGGTGATGCCGTCGCCGAGGGTCTGCTGCCACGCCGCGGTGTGGCGGTGCAGCTTCTCCGCCTCCGCCTTGGCGGCGTGCAGTTCCCGGATGGCGGCCGCGCCACGGGCCGGATCCCGCAAGGCGACCAGCTCACTGCCCAACGCCAGCGCGAGATGCTCCGCGGCGGAGGAGATGTCGAGGGCGACCGCGCGCTGCATGGCCGCCTGGTCCCGCGCCACCACCTGCTCCCGCAGGAACTGGAAGACCAGACCGAACCCGGACTCGCGGCCGAGCCCCTCGTCCTGCAGGCGCATGGCGTGGGAGCGCAGCACCGCCGAGACCGGCAGGATCGGCATCTCGATCTCATTGGCACGCAGATGCTTCCGGTTCGCCTCGAACACCTGCCGCCAGTGCGGGTACAAATCGATCTTGGTGACCAGCACCGCGACGGCCGGGCACAGTTCCCGCACCTGCCGCAGGAAGTCCACCTCGGGATCGGTCAGCTCGGTGGAGGCGTCGGTGAGCACCAGCACGGCGTCGGCGGCCGGAGCCTGCGCGAGAACGCCTGCCGCGCCGGTGGTTCCGTGCGCGCCCAGTCCGGGCGTGTCCACCACCACGATGCCGTCGGCGAGCAGCTGACTCGGGGCCTCGAGTTCGACGCGGAGCACGGCGCGGCCCTGCGGGCTGCGGGCGGTGAGCGCGGGGACGGCCTCGAACGGCACCGCCTCCCGGGTGTTCTCGCCGCCGTCCGCGCCCGCCGCGACCACCGTCGCGCGCGGCTGCGGACCGTAGGACAGGACGGTGGTGACGGCGGTGGCGATATCGTCGGCGACCGGGCACACATCCAGATTGACCAGCGCGTTGACGAATCGGCTCTTGCCCTGATTCCCCAAGCCCGCCACCAGGATCCGGCGGCGCGGATCGCGCACCTTGCCCGCCACCGTCTCCAGGCGCGCGACCAGGTCGCCGCGTTCCGCGGCCCGCGCCACCGCGATGGTCTCCGAGACCATCGTCAACAGCGGATTCGCCGCCACCATGCCTGTCACAGCTTGCTCACCGACCTGCTCCAGCCGTCCGTGTTCCGAGTGCACCGTCGAGAGACTGTCGCTCACCACGGCGAACCCGCGGTGAGCGACCCCTCGCGTCACGAGTGCAGGATGTCGCCGACGACATCGCCGCCCGCGTGCGCCCCGAGATCCACCCCGGTGTGCGCGCCACCGTCGCCGAACAGCGACGCGTCCGGACCGGTGGTGTGCACCCCGCCGCCGAAGGCCTGCGAAACATCCACTCCGGCCCAGGGATTCGCACCCGCGCCGTGCAGCCCGGCGTCCACCGCGCTGCCGCCGTGCACCCCGGCATCCAGACCGGTCCCGACCTGGGCCCCGCCGCCGACCTGCGTCGCCCCGGTGACCCCGGTGTCGAGCCCGGCCACCGCGTTCCCGACCCCGGTCAGCCCGGTGCCGAGACCCGCGCCGACCTGCGTACCCGCACCGACCGCCGAGTGCACCCCGGCATCCAGACCGGTCCCGACCTGAGTCCCGGCGCCGACAGCGCCGTGGAGGCCGGTGTCGAGCCCGCCCTGCACACCGGTGCCGATTCCGGTCGCCGCACCGCCCACGCCGGAAATGCCTGTCTCCAAACCACTTCCGACCTGCGCGCCGAGCCCGGTACCCACAGTCGCCGCGCCATTGAGCCCGGTCTCGAGCCCCGCGCCGACCTGCGTACCCGCACCAACCGCGGTGTTCAGCCCGGCGTCGAGACCCGTACCCAGCTGCGCACCGGTGTGCAGCCCGGTGTCCAGGCCCGCCCCCAGTTGCGTCCCGAGGTCCGCACCGGTGTGCAACCCGGCGCCCAGGCCCGCACCGAGCTGTGTCCCGAGGTCCGCACCCGTGTGCAACCCGGCGTCGAGGCCCGTGCCCAGCTGCGCACCCGTGTTCAGGCCGGTCTCGAGACCCGCGCCCAGCTGCGTGCCCGCGCCGACCGCGGTGTTCAGCCCCGCGCCGAGACCGCCGCCCAGCTGCGTGCCGAGATCCGCGCCCGCCTGGAGTCCGGTGTTCAGCCCCGCGCCCAGCTGGGTTCCGGCGCCGACAGCGGTGTCGACGCCCGCGCCGAGCTGGGTGCCCGCGCCGAGGAGGGCGTCGGCCGCGCCGGAGAGGCCGGTCTCCAGGCCGGTGCCGACCTGGGTGCCGAGAGCGGCCCCGGTGGTCACCGCGCCGTTGAGGCCGGTCTGCAGACCGACGCCGGTGTTGAGGGCGCCGTTCAGGCCGGTCTGCAGGCCCGCGCCCGCGGTGGTGACGGCGTTGACGGCGGTGGAGAGTCCCGCGCCGAGGCCGGTCTCCAGGTCGGCGGCGGTGGTGATCGCGCCGGTCAGGCCGGTGGCGAGGTCCGCGCCACCGTGGGCGACCGCGTCGAGCGCGCCCTGCAGGCCGGTTTCCAGGCCCGCGCCGGCCGCCAGGCCGCCGGTGAGGGCGGAGGTCAGGTCGGCGGCGGCCTGGGCGCCGAGGACACCGCCCAGATTGGCTTCGACACCGGCCGCGACGTCGGCGGCCGCGCCGAGCGCACCGCCGAGTCCGGCGGTCAGGCCCGCGCCGAGACCGGCGGCCGCGTCCACGGCCGCGCCGACGCTGTTGGCGAGCCCCAGCTCCAGCCCGGCACCGACCTCGGTGCCGAGGTTGACCTGGGTGGCGGCGAGGGTGGCGGCCCCGAGGTTCAGAGCCGCGTTGTCGACGAGACCGGCGCCCACGTTCGCACCGACTCCGGTGGCCGCGCCCACGCCGGCGTTCGCGCCGAGGCCCGCGTCCGCGCCGAGCCCGGCGTCCAGACCGGTGCCGGCGCCGAGGCCGCCGGCCCCGCCCGCGGCGATGATGCTCGACAGCTGCGAACCTCCGGCAACCAGCGCGGATTCCGCCACCATCGGCGCCACGGCCGCGATGTCCTCCGGGGTCACGGTGTCCAGGCCGGCGGCGGCGAGGGCCGCGCCCGGATTGGTGCAATAACTGACGGCGGCCTCGTGGTCGCGCAGCAGGTTGAGGATGAACTCGAGAATTGCGTTGGGGCTCATGATCAATCGTCTCCCTGGTGGGGCGGGCCCCGTTGACCCGCACTGCTCGAATTGACTTTCCTGTTGGGAAGACGAGTTGTTACGCGTGCGGGGTGAACTCCCCCACTTTCCCCATCGACCACCTTGGGGGTCCTGCGAACATTAGGGGAATTTCCCCAAACCTGCCGGGGAATCGGTAACGAGAACCCCCCAGCAACCGACAGGCTCGGTGGGCCGCCCGGCCTAACAGAGGGTTTTCAGACATATCGGACCAAGAGCTTTCGAGCGGCACGCGCAACACCCACCGCGTGTCCGGTAATGACAGGGGAACTCGAATGAGTCAGGGGCTGGCGCTCGGCATCACGGTCGGGTCGTCGAACACGGTTGCCGTGACAACTTCGGGGGGACAACACAAGCTCCATACCCGACCCAGCACGCTGGGCGCGGAGACGGAGGTTCCGGAGAGTTTCCTGTCCCGGGTCGGGGACCCCGTGGACATCCGCACCCGCGACGGCTCCGTCGTCCGGGCCGCGGACCTGGTGGCGACCATCATCGGCCGCGTGGTGACGGATATGGGCCCGGCGGGCGCCTCGGTCGCCTGCTACCCGGCCTGGTGGTCGCAGCACACCGTGGAAACGCAGCGGACCGCGCTGGACGAGGCCGGACTGGGCGAGGTCGCCCTGGTCCCGGAACCGGCGGCGGCCATGCGCTGGCTACAGGACGTGCACGGCTCCAGCCGTGACGGCGCGATGGTGGTGTACGACCTCGGAGCCACCGGGCTGACCGTCTCGGTGGCGCGCACGGGCGCCATGTCGGGCCTGCGCGGCGAACCGGTCCGCAGCACCGCGGTGGCGGGTTCGGAATTCGATCTGCTGACGATGAGATATGTCCTCGCCTATGCGGTCGGCGAAAAAGATTTCGATCCTTTCGACCCGGAAGTGGAACAAGAATTGTCGGCGCTCCGGGAACGCTGCAAAATTGCGAAAGAAACTCTCTCCACAAATACCGCCACCATGGTGCCGGTGCGTTTGCCCATGCTCGGCGTCGCCGATGTGCGACTGGTTCGCGACGATATCGAGGAGCTGCTGCGGGGTCCGCTCCTCGGTTCGACCGACCTGGTCCGCGAGGCGCTGCGCCGCGCCGGACTGACCGCCGCCGATCTGGACGGCTTCCTGCTCACCGGCGGCGGCGCGAGCATCCCGCTGGTAACCGAGGTGCTGTCCACCGAGTTCGGCATCCCGGTCGCGGCCGCCGCCGACCCGGCCCACCTGAGTGCGCACGGCGCGGCCCTGCTGGCCGCCGACCTGCTCGCCGACATCACCGAGACCGAGGCCCACCCGGCCATCGCGATCGGCGGCCCGACCTACGCCGAGGCCGACGGCAGCACCACACTCATTCCGCCCCGGACCGCCGCGGGCGTGCCCCGCCGCATCGGGGGCGGCTCCCTACCCGAACCCGCCGACACCGCTCCGCCTGCGGTCGCCGGACCCGAGACGACGACGGAACCCGCTGTGGCTCCGCGTATCCCGCTGCTGCCCGAACTGCCCGTCGAGGAACCCCGGAGCGGCTTCCGGCACTGGAAGCGGCTGGCCGTGTTCGGCGCGGCCGCCATCGCGGTGGCCGCCGTGGCGACCGGCACGCTGGCCATGGGCACCGGCGACCGGTCCACCCCCGCGAATCCCGCGGGCACACCGGCCCCTTCGACCTCGGCGGTGGCCCTGGACAAGGCCGCGCCGAACGGCGGGGCCACCCCCTCCGGCACGCCCGCCGCAGCCGTGCCGGGCAGTCCGATCGCCGCGGTGAACTCGCCGCAGCAGCCCGGAGCCACCCAGCCGGGCGGCGCCCAGCCCGGCACGCCGGCCGCCGGCGACCCCGTGGGCGCTCCGGCCGCCCCGGGCGGCCAGTCGGATACCCCTGCCCAGCAACAGAATCCGGCACCGGACCAGTCGTCGCAGACCCAGCAGGCGCAGCCGCAACCCGCGCCGCAGACCCAGCCGCAGCCCGCCCCGGCGCAGCAGCAGCCGCCGGTGCAGACCATGCAGCTGCCGCAGCCTCCCGTGCCCGCCCCCGTGCAGGTGCCGGCGCCCCAGCTCCCGACGGGAGCCTTGAACAACGCCGTCGACGGACTCGGGAAAATTCCCGGTACGCACGGCTGAGAGTTGGTTCCTCGTGACAGGCGTTACCCCAGTCGCGCTCGATTCACTTCCGGGCGCGCGAGAGATATTCCGGGACTTGGATTCCGGCGACTCCGGTGCGGTGCTGTACCTCATCCGCGGCCGTTCCGGCACCGGTAAGTCCACCCTGCTGGGCGCGATCCGGGCGCGGCTGCGCGCCCGCGGCGTCACGCTCACCGACCATCCGGCGCAGGCCCCGCGTCCCGGCGGCGCGGAGACCGGCCGCCCCCGGACCGCCCTGGTCGTCGACGACGCGCACACCCTCGGCGCGGCCGAGTTCGATCTGCTCCGCGCCGCAGCCGAATCCGGGGAGTTCCCGGTCGTCATCTCGCTGCGCTCGCGGCCGCACGACGCCCGGCTGCGCGCGCTCACCGATCTGGTGGCCCGCCGCGGCCGCGTGATCGATCTGCGCGCCCTGGGCGCGACCGAGATCGCCCCGTTCGCACGGGAATTGGGCATGATGGTGCCGCGCGGGCTGGCCCAGCACATCCATCGCCAGACCGGCGGCATCCACGGCGGCGTGGTGGCCGCCCTGACCGCCGCCTGCGCGACCCGCCTGGACGCGGGCGTGACGGCCGTCGATCAAGCGGTGACCGCGTGGGCCCGGACCCGGCTCGACGACTCCGACCCGGACCTGCTCGACGCCCTGGTGGTGGCCGCCATCGGCGCGGGCCTGGACACCGGCGAACTGACCGAGGTCCTCGACCTCTCCTCCGCCGACGCCCAGAGTCTGGTGGACCGGGCCCGGGGCAGCGCCCTGGTCACCGATGCCGATCTGCTGCTGGCCCCGGCGGTCGCGCCGCTGCGCACCCTCGTCGGTGACCGCCGTTTCCTGACCGTCGCCCGCCGCCTGCTGCACGCCCGCCTGGACGCCGGACTGCTGCGCGACCACACCGCGCTGCTGCTCGCCGAATCCGGGCTCCGCGACGAGCGGCTGGCCGGGTTCCTGTGCGCCGCCGCGGAACGCGCCGGTGACGAGGCCGTCCGCTACTACGCGTCCGCGGCCGCCGCCGGTGCGGACCCGGAGGCGCTGGCGGTCCGCTGGGCCGACGCCGCGGCCCGCAGCGGCGACGGCGACACCGCGCTGCGCCTGGCCGAACCCAGCCTGGCGAATCCGTCGATCCCGCTCACCGATCTGGCCGTCGCGGTCCGTGTCTGCGCGGGCGTCTGGACCCGGCGCGGTCTGGCCGATCGAGCGGCGCAGCTCTACACCTGGCTCGGGCCCGCCCGGGTGGGCGCGGACTGGGCGGTGGCGGCCACCGTGCTGTGCCTGTCCGGCGATGTCCGAGGCGCACAGGCCCTCTCGGTCAATGCCGGGCAGTGGCCGCCCACCGAGGCGACCTCACGGGCCGCGTCCATCGCGCACGCCCTGTCCGATTCGATCGGATCGCCCGGAGCCCAGACGGCCCAGCGCCCCCACGCCACGCAGCACGGAGTGGCCGCGTCCGGAGCGCTCGGCGGCGGGCGTTCCGGGACCGGACAGCCGTCGCCCGGCGCGGCCGGCAACGGTCGCACCGGAACCGAATACTCCTCGGCGCCCGCGTCTTTCCACCGCCCCGCGCCGGGGACCGACCCGGCCCGCGGCGCGTACGACGCGGTCGCCGCGCGCAATGGCGGACCCGGCGGTGCGGGTGCGCTCGCCGCCGGTGACCACCGCGGCCACACCGTCACGGGCGCCCGACCGCCTTCGCCGGCACCGGTCAGCGACTTCGGAACCGTCTCGGCCCCCACCGGTTTCACCGCGGAGATGCGGGCGGTCCCCCCGGCGACCCTCGCCGGGCAGCGTTTCGCCAATCCGGCGCAGGCCCGCCGCGGTGCGGCCGTGTCGGCGGCATCGGCGCTGATCCACGCGGCGCACTCCGGTCCGGCCCCGGCCGACGACGGCGGCGACCGCTTCCTGCCGTGCTCGGCGGTGTCGATCGCGGTGCTGCTGTGCCTGAGCATGGGCGACCCCCGCCGCGCCGCCGACGCCCTGCGCGGCGCGAGCCCCACGCCGCAGAGCCTGGTGCTCGGCGCCTGGGTGGCCATGCTGGGCGGCGACGAGCATTCGGCCGCCACCCTCATGTCGGAAGTGCCGGTGGCGGAACTGGATCCGCGTGATCGCCTGCTCGCACACGGCGTGATCGTCGGCCTGGCCCGCCGCAGCGGCGACCATGCCGCGCTGGCCCTGGCCTGGCAGCAGGCCTACCCGCTGTTCGACGAGGTCGGCGCGGACCTGCTGGCGCTGCTGCCCATCGGCGAACTGTGGCTGGCCGGAATCCGTTTGCGCGACGAGGCGCGGATGACCGCCCTGGTGACCGGCGCCGACGAACTGCTGCGCCGCCTCGGCGAACCGCCGGTCTGGTCGAATGCCTTCCACTGGTACGCGATTCAGGCCGCCATCGCCCAGGAGAGCCCGGAAGCGCTGCTGCCGCACGCCCATCGGCTGAAGACGGCCGCCTCGGCGGGCGATCCGCAGGCCGCCGTGCTGGCCGACGCGGGCCGCACCTGGGTGCTGGTGCTGCGCGGACAGGTGCTGCGGGATCGGGTCGAGGGCGCGGTGGCGCGACTGGCCGGGCTCGGCTTGCGCTGGGACGCGGCCCGGCTGGCCAGTGAGGCCGCGCTGGCGGCGAGCGACGCCGCCACCGCGACCGCCCTGCTGAAGCTGGCCCGCACGGTGCGCGCGCAGTCCCGGCCGCCGGAATCGCCGGTCCGGGTGCCCGAGCCCGCGGCCCCGCAGGCGCGCCCGGAACCGGTCACCGATACCGTGCTGAGCGAACGCGAACGCGAGGTGGCCGAACTGGTGCTCCTGGGTTTGACGTACCGGGAGATCGGGGCCCGGCTCTACATCTCGGCCAAAACCGTGGAACATCACGTGGCCCGGATGAGACGTCGAATCGGTGCGGGGTCGCGTTCGGAGTTATTGTCAATGCTCCGCGCCATGGGTCACGGTTCACTCCTGGTCTGATCCGGGCGCGGAGAGACCGGACGCACCGAGTGAGGTAACGAGGATGGCCACTGGCGTGGGCCTGCGGATCGCGGACGACGAATCCGTCGTAGCCGTGGTGACCGGCGACGACGCCACGCTCCCGGTGCATTACACCGTGCGTGAATCGGTGCTGCACATGTCCGACGACGGGGACGCCGTGCTGGGCGGGGACGCGCCGGAGGGCTATTCGCACTCCATTCGCGGCTTCGTCGGCGCGGTCGGCGACCCGGCCGGGCTGCCGGTGGACGACGGCGAGGCGTACCGCGCCGAGGACCTGATGGCCACGGCGGTGTTCTGCCTGATCAGTCAAGCCGCCGAACACCTCAACGGGCCCGCCGAGTTCTATCTCGCGCATCCGACCGGCTGGACCGACCCGCACGTGCGCTCGCTGCGCGAGGCCCTGGACTACCTGGGCCTGAAGTCGGTGGTGCTGGTCAGTGAGCGCGACCTACCGCAGGCGGACGCGGAGACCGGCAAGACCCTCGCCTACAACGCGGCCCGTGCGGCCCTGGCGGCGGTGCTGTCCACTCCGGCCGGGCTGACCCCGCCCGATGCCACCGCGTCCGCCGTGAACGCCGCCGACGTCACCGATGTGCTGCCCGCGCTGAAGTCGTCCGAGCCACTGGCGCAGGCGTATTCGGCCGCGGTCGCGGCGGTTCCGGCCGCCACCGCCGCCGAGCCGGTGGTCACCCGGTCGATTCCGGCGGCCGCGGTCACGCACGCGCCCCGGGCCTCCCGGGGCCCGTACATCATCGCCGGGGCGGCCGCGCTGATCGGTTTGCTGCTCGGTGGCGTCGGAGTGGCGGCGGTGTTGCGCCAGGACGACTCCACCCCCGGCCCGCCGCGCGGCGAGGTCCGCAACGAACCGGACGCCACCGCGGGGGTCGCCCCGCCGCTGCTACCGCCGACCGGTTCGCTGCATCCGACCGCGGCCGCGCCCGTCGATCCGGCCGATGCCCCGGTGACCTCCGAGGCGCCGACCACGACGCCGCCGACGACCACTCCGGAGCCGACGACCACCCTGCCGCCGGTTCCGGCGACCACGGTGCCGCCCACCACCACCCGCCCGTATCCGCCGATCTATCAGAATCCGCCGGTACCGACATTCGGCCTGCCGCCGGCTCCGGTGCTGCAAGACCCGTGGGGACAGAGTCAGCGCTGATTTCGTAGCGACCATCCGAGGTTTGTGCCCTAAAGTGGTGCGCTGACCGACCTTCCGGAAGGTAACCCGGAACCTTTCCCCGCCGAAGCCGGTCTGCTGGTGCACTACGAAGGGACTCCATGCGCAAGTTCATGGCGCGCCGCGCCGCGGTCCGAGCAGCCACCGTCGCCGTTGCCTCGACCGTTCTCATCGGGCCCCTTCTGAGCACCGCCACCGCAGACCCGGCCTCCCCGGATCAGCTTGCCGCCGAGAGCCTTCCGGCCGAACTGGTGACCGCCATCCAGCGCGATCTGAAGATGACTCCGGCCGAATACCTGGACCGCGCGGCCAAGGCCCAGCAGTTGCGGGACTACGCCAGCGAATTTCGCACCCAGCGCCCCGACGACTTCGCGGGCGCCTGGATCGGGACCGACGGCAAGCCGGTCCTGGCCGTCACCTCCCTCGACGCCGCCAAGGTCGCCGCGGCCGCCGGATACCAGACCCGGCTGGCCCCGATCAGCGCGGACGGCCTGGAGAACTCGGTCGATCAGCTGAACCAGTGGATCACCACGCTGCCGCGGGAGATCTCGGGCGCGATCAATTCGGTGGCCATCGACTTCCTCAACAGCCAGCTGGTGCTCAGCGTCGCCAACACCCCGGGCGGCCATTTGCTGAATCTGCCCACCCTGATCGCCAATATCAAGGTGATCCTGTCGCCGAACTCCGGTGGCCCGGTGGAGCGGCGGCCGATGGGCGGCGACACCTACATCACCGCGCCGACTCCGCTCGACACCTCGCTGCACGGGGTGGATGTGTGCTCGTTCGGATTCAACAGCGTCGATTCCGCGGGCAATGCGCTGAACATCAGCGCGGGGCATTGCAATCCGAATGTGGACAAGGGCACCGGCGCCGAGGTGTACCTGCCGAATGTCAAAAACCTGTTGTCCAGTCCGAAGGTCGGCACTTTCGTCACCTCGAACCTGGGCGGCAGCAGCGCGCTGGACTATTCGGTCATCAAGCTCAATGACGACGCGGTGAAGGCGGGCATGGATCAGCCGTCGGTGCGCGGCGCCAACGGCACCACCCTCACCATTACCGGTGTGGCCGACCCGATCACGGGCGCGCCGGTCTGCAAGTCGGGCCAGTCGTCCACGTTCACCTGCGGTTTCGTGGTGGCGGACCGGGTCGAGACCCAGCTCTACACCACCGAGGGCAATTCGAAGACGATCCGCGGCTTCGCCTCCAGCGCCTGCACCCTGGGCGGTGACAGCGGCGGCGCCATCGTCACCGGCACCCTGGCGCTGGGCATCACCAGCGGCTCCAACGCGGCGGACGCACCGAACTGCAACGAGGCCAACACGCAGCTCGCGCAGTACGGCGGCACCGCGTCGCTGGGCATCCCGCTGCGCCCGATTCTGAACGAAATCGACGCCAATTCGGGCGGCGGCGTCGGCAGCGGAATTCAGGTGCGGACTCGCTCGCACACGTGAGTGATTCACTTCGTGCGTGATTCATGCCGAGTGACGGATTCGCGGCCCGGTGCGACGGGCCGCGAAAATCGGACATCCCCCGCATTGGGGGGCCAATCTCCCATGCCTGCCGTTTGCTCTGCGAATACCGAAACGTCATCTGGCAATAAGTAGGCATAACGGGCCGGACACCATATAGTCGGGGCCATGCTCCTGCCACGTATGCGCGCCTCCATGCCTGCCGCGGGCCGACGCCCACGGTCCCTTGTCCGAACTGCGGCGATCGCGGCTACCGCGGTTCTCGTCGCCGGACCCTTGGCGGCGAGCGCGCATGCGGAGCCCGAGACCCCCGCGACCCCGAACCTGCCGGCCGAGCTGATCAACGCGATCACCCGTGACCTCAAGATCTCCCCGCAGGACTACCTGAACCGCGCCGACGTCGCGCAGAAGGTGGCCAGCTTCGCCACCACCGCACAGCGCCAGTTCCCGGATGTCTTCGGTGGCGCCTGGCTGGACGAGACCGGCAAGGCGATCGTGGCGATCGCCCCCGGCGACGCGCACGAGCAGGCTCGCAAGGCCGTGCAGGACGCCGGCTTCACCGCCAAGGACGTCGCCAAGAGCGAGACTACCCTGCGTGGCGAGAAGAACGCCTTCCAGCAGTGGCTCAAGGACCAGCCGGAGTCGGTGTCCAAGTCGATCCGCGGCGTGGCCGTCGACACCCTGAACAACAGCATCGCGGTCCGCGTGGACAAGGCCGACATCCCGCTGCCCGGTTTCGTGGACCCGGCGCGCGTCATCGTCATGGCCGCCCCGCCGGTCGGCGGCGAGGGCCAGGACGTCCCGAAGGCCGCGGAGATCGCCGGAGCCGGCCCGCGCGCCATGGCCGCCGGTGACGCCTTCGCCTCGGTGGCCGGTCGCATGTCGCTGCGCTGCTCGCTGGGCTTCAACGGCGTGGACGGCAACGGCAATGTCGTGAACATCACCGCGGGCCACTGCAACCCGAACATCCCCGCCACCGGCGGCGCCAACTCCCCCGGCGTGTTCCAGCTGGTCGGCGAGAGCATGGGCCCGCAGATGGGCTCGTTCCAGAAGTCGGTGCTGGGCAACCAGGACTACTCGATCGTCGGCATCAACGACCAGTTCCGGGACAGCTTCTCCAACCCGCTGGTGAGCGTCCCGAACGCGGCCCCGATCACCGTCACCGGTGTGGCCGTCCCCGTGGTGGGCGCTCCGGTCTGCAAGTCGGGCGCGCGCGCCGGCTTCAGCTGCGGCGTGGTGAACGCCGTCGACCAGACCGTCCAGGTCGGCGACCGCCTGCTCACCCAGTCGTTCTCGTCGAATATCTGCGCCCTGCCCGGTGATTCGGGCGGCCCGCTGGTGACCGGCACCCTGGCTCTGGGCATCTCCAGCGCCTCCTCGGTCGCCGACTACCCGATCTGCGAGATCCCGAACCTGATCGGTCTGATCACCGGCAACACCCCGCAGCTGTTCGCGCAGCCGATCAGCACGGTGCTCTCCGACAACCCGGGTCTGCGGGTGCGCACCAGCTAGGCACAGCATCCTTGGAAAGGCCGGTAGCTCAACCGCTACCGGCCTTTTCGCTTTCTTGGGTACCGGGGGCCCTCCGAGGGGCAGCGATGGGGCGGTGGGTAAGCAGTGGGACGGGAGTGACCGGGCGTGGTCGCGGCCCGGCCGCTTCGGGCATCCTGGAGTCATGTGTTTGGCGTTGCTCGGCTGGCGAGCGCATCCGGACTACCGGTTGATCCTCGCCGCCAATCGGGACGAGTTCTTCACCCGCCCAACGGAATCGCTGCGCCGCTGGGACGAGGTGCCGGGCCTGCTCGCGGGCCGGGATCAGGGTGCGGCCGGTCCGGTGCCCGGCACCTGGCTGGGCGTGCTGCCCGACCGGCACCGCGTCGCCACGGTCACGAATGTGCGGCTACCCGGCGAGTTCCGCACCGACGTCCGCTCCCGCGGCGCGCTGCTGATGGATTTCCTGCGCGGCGACGCGGTGCCGGAGAAGTTCGCGCGCGGCATCGCGACCGCCCCCGACGACTACAACGGCTTCAATCTGCTGGTCTCGGATCTGGAAACGCTGTGGTGGCACAGCAATCGGAGCGAGGGCGGCCCCCGGGAACTGCCGCCCGGCTTCCACGGCGTCTCCAACAACGCACTGGTCGGTTCGCTGACACCGGACGGCACGGTCGTCACCGACACCGATGCCCCCGTGTGGCCGAAGGTCCGCAATGGCGTGCGCGCGCTGGCCGCGGTGCCGCCGGGCGATGTCGCGGGCTACCTCGGGGTGCTGGCCGACCGCACCGCGGCCCCCGCCGCCGAACTGCCCCGCACCGGCCTCGACCGGCTCACCGAACGCTCGGCCTCGGCGCGTTTCGTCAACCATCCCGTGCACGGAACCCGCTGCAGCACAGTCCTTCTGGTGCGCGAGGACGGACGCTACGTGATGACCGAGCGCACCTTCGCCCGCTTCGGCCGCCGCCGCGACACCGTGGTGTTCGAGGGCCGGATGGACCTCCCCGCCTGACAAAGCACCAGGCCCGCCTCCGACGAGCGAGGCGGGCCTGGTGTTCGAACTTGCCGGGGCGATGCCCCGGCGACGTCACTAGTTCGGGGTGACCTGCTGCTGGGCAGCGGGAGCCCACTTGGTGGTGCCGTCCGGCGCCTGCATGGTGTTCAGCAGATCGATACCGGCCGCGACCAGGGTCGGGCCACCCGCGGCGATGGTGCCGAGGATGCCGCCGATGCCGGCGCCCGCGACCAGACCCGGCACGCAGCCGGCGACGATGGTCACAACGCAGCCGATGATCGCGCCGAGGGCGGTGCCCACGAAGCTGCCGATGCCCAGCGCGAGGCTGAACTGGGTGGAGAAGTAGCTCATCGCCTTCTGGTTCTCGTCAGAGGAGGCGATCGGCTTGGCGGAGGCGACCGGCGCGGCGGCCAGCACCTGGGTGCCGGGGTTGAAGTCGGCCGGCTTCTCCGGAACGACCTCGAGCACCTTGCCGTCTTCCTTGACCTCGGACTTGACCGGGATCTGGGTGCCCGCCGCGGTGTAGGACAGCGGGAACGAGATCACGACCGCGCCCTGCTGATCCTTGACGTTGACCACCGTCTGCTTCGGGTCCTCGGGCGTCGCGCCGTCCTGCTGCGCGAGTTCGAAGGTGCCGTTCTTCAGGGTGGAGACGATCGTCTTGCCGTCGACCAGCTTGGTGGAGTAGTTGATTCCAGCAGGCTGTGCAGGAGCGTTGTCGGCGTGAGCGGTCGTCATCCCGATGGTCATTGCGCCGATGACCAGGGCAGCAGCCGCAGTGGTACTGCGAAGCTTCATTTGGTTGGTTTCCAATCCGTCATCAGGTATCCGCTGTGCGCTCTTCGCCACGCGAGGCCCGGCTTCCCTCGGGCCATGCCTCTACGCGCTAGGACGAGTCCTCCCCGAGCATGTGAAGACGCGCACAGCTGTCGGACAGCGTGAGCCTAGTCGATCACATTACGATTTGCGAGATTGGTTTCTTTCTGCACGCCACCATCTTTAGAAGTAAGCCTGCCCTTGGTTAAGGGCGTGATTTGCCGGGATTTACGGTGTGGGAAACCCTGGACAACTAAGTTACCGGTGGGTAACTTACCGTCCATTAGGATACGAGCATCTCGAGGCGTACCAGGCTGCCTCGCGAAACGCTCGGAGAACCGTAAGAGAGGTCGCGACATGAATGCCCTGACAGTGACGCTGGGCACGATTGGGGCGGTGTTCACAGTCTTCTGTTGGGCATCGTTCATCGGAGGCGTGCGAAATATCGCGCGCACCATCATGGTCGGGCAGTCCGCGCCCGATCGCTGGCGGCCGTTCTTCCCCCGCTTCAAGACCATGATGGTGGAGTTCATCGCGCATACGCGCATGAACAAGTTCCGCACTGTCGGCTGGGCGCACTGGCTGGTCATGATCGGCTTCCTGCTCGGCTTCATCCTGTGGTTCGAGGCCTACGGCCAGATCTTCGACCCCGAGTTCCATTGGCCGATCATCGGCGGCTGGGGCATCTACCACCTGGTCGACGAAATCCTCGGCATCGGAACGGTTGTCGGCATCGTCGTGCTGATCGTCATCCGCCAGCTGAACCACCCGCGGGTGCCCGCGCGCCTGTCGCGCTTCAGCGGCTCGAAGTTCGCGCCCGCCTACGTGATCGAGTCCATCGTCCTCGTCGAGGGCCTCGGCATGGTCTTCGTGAAGGCCGGCAAGATCGCGACCTACGGCGAATCTCACACCTGGAGCGACTTCTTCACCGAGCAGGTCGCCAAGCTGCTGCCCGAGTCGATCGCCCTGGTGTCGGTCTTCGCGTTCATCAAGCTCTGCTCCGGCGCGCTCTTCCTGTTGCTGGTCGGCCGCAATGTCACCTGGGGTGTCGCGTGGCACCGCTTCGCCGCGTTCCCGAACATCTACTTCAAGCGTGAGGCCGACGGCGACGTCGCCCTGGGTGCGGCCAAGCCGATGATGTCCAAGGGCAAGCCGATCGAGATGGAGACCGCTGATCCGGACAATGACACCTTCGGTGTCGGCAAGTTCGAGGACTTCTCCTGGAAGGACATCCTCGACGTCACCACCTGTACCGAGTGTGGCCGTTGCCAGTCGCAGTGCCCGGCCTGGAACACGGGCAAGCCGCTCTCGCCGAAGCTGTTGATCATGTCGCTGCGTGATCATGGTTACGCCAAGGCCCCGTACCTGCTGGCCGGCGGCCGCAAGGACATGGGTGGCGACGAGATCGGTCTGGTCGATGCCGAGGGCAAGCCGAACGAGCGCGCGCTGGCGCAGATCTCGGAGGCCGCCCGCGCCGAGGCGGAGCGTCCGTTGGTCGGTGGCGAGGATGTCAACGGCATCATCGATCCGGAGGTGTTGTGGTCGTGCACGACGTGTGGCGCCTGTGTGGAGCAGTGCCCGGTGGATATCGAGCATGTCGATCACATCATCGATATGCGCCGCTATCAGGTGTTGATCGAGTCGGAGTTCCCCTCCGAGCTGGCGGGTTTGTTCAAGAACTTGGAGAACAAGGGCAACCCGTGGGGTCAGAACGCCAAGGATCGCCTGAACTGGATCTCCGAGGTCGACTTCGAGGTTCCGGTCTTCGGTAAGGACGCGGACTCCTTCGACGGCTACGAGTATCTGTTCTGGGTGGGTTGCGCGGGCGCGTATGAGGACCGCGCGAAGAAGACCACCAAGGCTGTCGCGGAGCTGCTGGCGACCGCGGGCACCAAGTTCATGGTGCTCGGGCAGGAGGAGACCTGCACCGGTGATTCGGCTCGCCGCGCGGGCAACGAGTTCTTGTTCCAGCAGTTGGCGATGCAGAACATCGAGTTGCTGAACTCGGTGTTCGAGGGTGTCGAGCAGGCCAAGAAGAAGATCGTCGTGACCTGTGCGCATTGCTTCAACGCGCTCAACAACGAGTATCCGCAGGTGGGTGGCACCTACGAGGTGGTGCACCACACTCAGCTGCTGAACCGTCTGGTGCGGGGCAAGGCGTTGGTGCCGGTGTCGCCGGTCGCGCAGAACGTGACCTACCACGACCCCTGCTATCTGGGCCGGCACAACAAGATCTACAACGCGCCGCGTGAGTTGATGGAGGCCTCGGGCTCGACTCTGGTCGAAATGCCGCGTCACGCCGAACGTTCCATGTGCTGTGGTGCCGGTGGTGCGCGCATGTGGATGGAAGAGCAGCTCGGCAAGCGCATCAACATCGACCGGGTCGACGAGGCGCTCGACACGCTCAAGGGCGGCAACGAGCCGTCGATGATCGCGACGGGTTGCCCGTTCTGCCGGGTCATGCTGACCGACGGTGTGACCGCCCGTAAGGACGGCGGCGAGGTCGGTCAAGGCGTCGAGGTCGTCGATGTCGCGCAGCTGATGTTGCAGTCCATCAACCGTGTGGACGCCGCGACCCTGACCGAGAACTTGAAGGTCATCCAGACCCCCAAGGCCGAGCCCGAGCCGGAGCCCGCTCCGGAGCCGGTCAAGGCCGCGGTCGCGGTCGCGCAGGCTCCGGCCGAAGCCGCCCCGAAGGCCGCTCCGGCCGGTGGCGGCCTGGGCATGAAGGGTGGCCTCAAGCCGCCGGGCGGCGGCAAGGGCCTGGCCATGAAGGGCGGGCTCAAAGCTCCGGGCGCGAAGACCGAGGCTCCCGCCGCCGATGCCGCTCCGGCGGCCGAGGAGACCGCCGCCCCGGCTCCGGCCAAGGGCCTCGCCATGAAGGGCGGCCTCAAGGCCCCCGGCGGCAAGGGTCTGGCCATGAAGGGTGCCGCCAAGGCTCCCGGCGCGAAGGCCGAAACCGCTTCCGCCGCCGCGGCTCCCGCCGAGGCCGCTCCGGCCGAGGCCGCCGCCGCTCCGGAGGCTCCGGCCGCCAAGCCGGGCGGGCTCGCCATGAAGGGTGGCCTGAAGGCTCCTGGCGGCAAGGGTCTGCAGATGAAGGGCGCCGCCAAGGCTCCGGGCGCCAAGCCCGCCGCCGCGGCCGCCCCCGTCGAGGCTCCCGCGGCCGCCGCTCCGGCTCCGGCCGCCGAGGCTCCCGCCGCCCCGGCCGCGGAGGCCAAGCCGTCCATCGCGCCCAAGGGTCTGGCCATGAAGTCGGGTCTGAAGCGTCCCGGCCCGAAGGCTCCGGGCGCCGCCGCTCCGGCCGCCGCCGCGGCGCCGGAAGCGCCTGCGGCTCCGGCCGATTCGGCTCCGGCGGCCGCTCCGGCGCCCGAGGCCGAGCCCGCCGCCCCGGCCGAACCGGCCGCGTCGGAGAGCAATGGCGTCTCGGAGAGCAATGGCGCTTCGGAAGGCAATGGCGCGACGCCGCCCGCCGCGAAGCCGGGTGGTCTGGGCTTCAAGTCGGGCATGAAGGCTCCGGGCCGCAAGAATTAGGCTCCGGCCCGAAACACCGGGCTGCCGAACCTGATTGACCAGGGCGGCGCTACCGAATGGGTAGCGCCGCCCTCGTCGTTTCCGGTCACGGTGTGGCCCGGTTCACGAGGCGTTCACCGCCCAGCGGCTAATCTCGGGCAACAAACTTGGCGGGAGTTCGCCATACTGCAAGGTATGACGGATGCGCGGGCGGTGCGGGTCGAGATCGGGGTGGAGTCTCTGGGCGGGGTCCGGATCGCCGAACAGGCGGGGGCGGCGCGCGTGGAGTTGTGTTCGGGCCTCACGGTCGGGGGGCTCACACCGGGTCCCGCGCTCATCGAGGCGGCCGTGGCCGCGGCCGGGCACACCCAGGTGCACGTCCTGATCCGGCCGCGCCCCGGTGATTTCCGCTATACCCCCGACGAGGTGGCGCTCATGCGCGCCGATGTCGAGCGGGTCCGCGCGGCGGGCGCGCACGGCGTGGTGGTCGGCGTGCTCGACGAGGACGGGCACGTGGACCCGGCCGCCAATACCGAACTGCTGGCCGCCGCCGACGAGCTGGAGGTCACCTTCCACCGCGCGTTCGACGTGTGCGCCGATCCCTACGCGGGGTTCGACCAGCTGCTGGAACTGGGTTTCACCCGGCTGCTCACCTCCGGCCGCCAGGAGTCGGTGCTGGACGGCGCGTCCCTGATCGCGCGCATGGTGAGCCTGTCCGACGGCCGCATCGACGTGATGGCCTGCGGCGGCCTGCGCGCCGACAACGCCCGGCGGGTGATCGAGTTGACGGGCACGCGGGATCTGCATGCGGCCGTGCGCATTCCGGTGCCGGGCCGCCCGCAGCCGGATACCGAGGTCACCTTCGCCGAGTTCGGGGTGCCGAGCGGTTTCGACCATTTCGCCACGGACGCCGACGGAGTCGCGGCGCTGTGTGAAGCGGCGAGAACAGCTGTCTGACCGGGCGCGAACTCCACTGCGATTCAACAAGTTTGCTGCGACACCCCTGAAGTTTGCTACACAAAGGGATAATTCGGTCATCTGAGATAGGACGCTTGACCAAAGCGTTGCCGAGTCATATCTTTTTGAGCACGCTCTTGCTACAAAGTGGTCTGGATCACATCACAGATCCGTCACGGGACAGCACGCCGGCCTCCGCTGCCCCACTCTCTCTAGGGGTTTCACGTTGATAGCTAGAAGAAGTCTGTCCCTGTTCGGGGCCGCCGGCATCGCACCGCTGCTCGTCGCTGTCCTGCCCGCCGCCCCGGCGAGCGCCCACGGTTATGTGGCGTCACCGCTCAGTCGCCAGGCCCAGTGCGCGAAAGGTCTAGTGCCCTGCGGCGACATCCAATACGAGCCGCAGAGCGTCGAAGCGCCCAAGGGCTCGGACAAATGCAGCGGCGGCAACTCCCGCTTCCCGGAACTGGATGACGACAGCAAGCCGTGGAAGGTGCAATCCGTCGGCAGCACAGTGACTTTCACCTGGACGTTCACCGCCCTGCACCGCACCCTGAACTGGGAGTACTTCATCGGCGGCACCCGGGTCGCGGTCTTCGACGGCGGCAACACCCCCCCACCCCAGGACGGCGTCAGCCACACCGTGGACCTGAGCAAGTACAGCGGCCGCCAGAAACTGCTGGCGGTCTGGAACATCGGCGACACCGTCAACGCCTTCTACTCCTGCGTCGACCTCCAGATCGGGGGCGGTGGCGGCGGAACACCCACCACCACAAAGCCTCCCGCCACCACGACGCCCCCTGCCACCACCACGACAGCGCCGACCACCACGCACAGTCACCAGCCGCCGCCCAGCACCACCCACAGCCATCAACCCCCAGCCACCACCACGGCGCCGCCGAGCGCGGGCGCGTGGACGGTCGGCGAACACTACGCGGTGGGCGACGTCGTCACGTACAACGGCAAGCGCTACCGCTGCCTGCAGGCGCACACGGTGTACGACCCGGGCTGGACGCCGACCGCCGCGCCCGCCCTCTGGCAGGCGCTCTAGAACCCCCGCGCCGCGAGTGAGGGGTACGGTGACCGCCGAATCCGAACCCGGAGACGACTCGCGGAACGGGAGAGGGGCGTGTTTCCTCGGAAACACGCCCCTCGCACCATCTTTCGCCCCAGCAGCCCGTTCGATCAGGAGTCGGGCCGCGAATGCCGGCCGCCGCGCGGCGGTTCGGGTGGCGGCCCCGGGTTCCGCGCACCCGGCTCCGACCACGGCTCGTCGGGATGGAACCAGGACGACGTGGTGTACCGCGGCTCCTGGGGCGGCGCCCCGCCCTCGAACCACGACTGCTGCGGCGGCGGCGCGGGCTCGACCGGAGTCGGACCCGGTTGCACCACACTGGTTCTCGGTACCGTCGGATCCCCGTCCCCGGACTCGGCAGGGGCCTGGGGCGGTGCCGGCTGCGGCCCGGTGCGCGGGTCGCCGGTATCCGGTCCGAGCCGCACCACGAACTGCGAACCCGAGCGCGGTGCGTTCGGATCGCCGCCGCGCCGCGCCGTGGGCTGTCCGCCGGTGCGCGGGCCGCCCGCCGGTCCACCGGTTCGCCGCGGCGTATTCCGTTGCGGCCCACCACTCCGTGGACGATTGCCGCCCGTGGCCGCGACCGCGCGCGCCGTACCCGGCGGTCGCGCCAGCAGCACCGCGATGGCGGTGGTCAGTGGCACCGACAGCGCCAGCGCGATACCGCCGACCGCGGAGCGCGCGATCTCGATGCCCACCGCGTCGCCGGTCAGCACGTCGCGCATGGACCGCCCCGCCACGCTGAACAGCATCAGCAACGGCAGCGCGCCACCGGCGTAGGCGAGCACCAGGGTGTAGACGGTACTGGCGATATGGTCCCGCCCGACCCGCATGGCCGCGGCGAAAATCCCGCGCCGCGTGGACTTCTCGTCCAGCGCCGCCAGCTCGAAGGCCGCGGACGCCTGGGTGATCGTGACGTCGTTGAGCACACCCAGCGAGCCGATGATGAACCCGGCGAGCAGCAGCCCGGTGATGCTCACATGCTGCAGATAGGTGGCGACATTGGTGTTCTGCTCTTCGGAGAACCCGGTCAGATGGGTGATCTTCAGTGCCGCCCAGGACAATACGGCCGCCAGCACCATCGCCGACAGCGTGCCCAGCAGCGCCGAGCTGGTACGCAGATTCACCCCGTGCGCGAGATACAGCACCGCGTACAGGATCACCGCGCCCGCGACGAGTGCCGTTGGGATGGCGGGTTTTCCGTCCAGCAGCGCGGGCAGCAGGAACACCACCAGGACGCCGAAGGCGACCACGAGTCCGAGCAGCGCCCGCAGTCCGCGCCACCGCGCGACCGCGATGATGACGACGGCGAACACGATGCCGATGATGGTCAGCGGCAGTCCGCGCGCGTAGTCGTCGAACGAGTAGGTGGTGACCAGGCTGGGGTCGGCGTTCTTGTCGGCCTTCGGATCCACTTGGCGCACGATGCGGATCTTGTCGCCGGCGCGCAGATCGGGTTGACCGGGCCCGGGCGCGATCTCGAAGAGCGTCTTCTCACCCCGGCTGGGTCCGGAGTCGATGGTGACGATGCTGCGCTGGCACGAGTAGCCGTTGGCGCGCGGGGCCTGTGGTTCGTCGCTGAAGACCCGGCCGTTCGAGGGGCTGCCGCAGGGTCCGATGTCCTGCTTGATCACGGTGCCGGCCTCGGTCTGCACCGCACCGCCGCCGCCGTTCTGCATGGGCAGGGGGATGTCGATGTGCTGAGCGCTGGGCCAGAGCCAGATCAGCCCGGCCACGACCGCCACGCCGATCAACGCGAGCAGTCCGATCACGACCTTGGCCGCGTTGGCGCCGATCGCGATGGGTCCCGAGTGGTCGTGATGGTGGTGATGGTGATCGCTCACGCGGAGAGCCTAAACGAAAACCATTTTTGACATGCTGAGAGGTCTCGGCATTGTGCCAGGTGAGGCGGTCGCGATCGCGAGAATTTTTTAGGGGGCGGCGGAGAGCAGGGGGATGTCTCCGCCGCCCGGGGTCAGCGGCCCAGGGGGGGTAGGCCGACTAACCAGGGCCGGACGGCCCAGGGGGGGTAGGCGGTCCGGCCGGGCACTCGAAGTGCCGAGGCCCACTGTACACAAAAGACGGTTCTTTGCGCTAGCTAAGTCTCTAAAAACCCAACTTTTTCGTACCAGCGGTTTGTTTTAGCCAGAGTCCCACCTGCGCCACGCCCCGCGAGGGAGGGTGTCCGCTCCTGGACAAAACCGTATAGGCGCAGGTCGAGAGAGCTCACGGGATACCCCATGAACCCTACCGGTAGATATTTCCGCCCGGAAGTTATTGGCGGTAGCTGGACAGGAAGTTGCCGAATCGTTCGATGGCGACCGACAGATCCCGCGCCCACGGCAGCGTCACGATGCGCAGATGGTCGTGATGCGGCCAGTTGAAGCCGGTGCCCTGCACCATCAGGATCTTCTCCTGCAGCAGCAGATCCAGCACCAGCTTCGAATCGTCGTGGATCTCATGGACTTCCGGATCCAGCCGCGGGAACGCGTACAGCGCGCCCTCCGGCTTCACACACGACACACCCGGAATCGTGTTCAGCTTCTGCCAGGCCACATCCCGCTGCTCCAGCAGCCGCCCGCCCGGCAGCACCAGATCGTCGATGCTCTGATGTCCGCCCAGCGCCACCTGAATGGCATGCTGCGCGGGCACATTCGGACACAGGCGGGTGGAGGCCAGCAGGTCGATGCCCTCCAGGAAGCCGCCCGCGTGATCCTTCGGACCGGTGATGACCAGCCAGCCCGAGCGGTAACCCGCGACCCGGTAGGCCTTGGACAGGCCGTTGAAGGTCAGGCACAGCAGATCGGGGGCCAGCGTGGCCAGCGACACGTGCTTGGCGTCGTCGTAGAGGATCTTGTCGTAGATCTCGTCGGCCAGCAGCAGCAGCTGATGCTTGCGGGCCAGGTCCACCACCTGCTGCAGCACCTCGGCGGAGTACACCGCCCCGGTCGGGTTGTTCGGGTTGATCACGACAATCGCCTTGGTCTTGTCGGTGATCTTGGATTCCATGTCGGCGATGTCGGGCTGCCAGCCGTTGGACTCGTCGCACAGGTAGTGCACCGGGGTGCCGCCGGCCAGCGAGGTCATCGCCGTCCACAGCGGGTAGTCCGGCGCGGGGATGAGCACCTCGTCGCCATTGTCGAGCAGCGCCTGCATGACGATGGTGATCAGCTCGGAGACGCCATTGCCCAGGTAGACGTCGTCCACATCGAATTCCGGGAAGCCCGGCACCACCTCGTAGCGGGTGAAGATGGCCCGGCGCGCCGACAGGATGCCCTTCGACTCGCTGTAGCCCTGCGCGTACGGCAGCGCCGCGATCATGTCGCGCATGATCACGTCGGGGGCGTCGAACCCGAACGGCGCGGGATTGCCGATGTTCAGCTTGAGGATGCGATGCCCCTCGGCCTCCAACCGCGCCGCATGCGCGTGTACCGGCCCCCGGATCTCATAGAGAACGTTCTGGAGCTTGGTGGATTGCTCCAGCATGCGCGGGGACCGATGCGAAGGGTGACTCTGAGGGCTCACCCCGTCAATGGTGCCATTAGCCCGCAACCAGCTTTTTTCAGCGCGAGGTATCGGGCGGCAACACGCTGCGGGCGGCGGTGGAGCCGCAGAACTCCTCGATTCTCTCGTCCAGATCCTGTGCCTCGCCCGCGGCGCGGAACTCCGGGCTGGCGAGGCGCCGGCGGAGGACGGACAGGCGTTCCTCGAGTTGGGCGATGCGTTTGTCCTCGTCCAGTTCGAGCACCGGTTCGAGGGCGGCGGCCGCGCCGTCCAGGCTGCCGTTGATCAGGTGCGCGGCGGCGTTGTCGACCCGGGCCAGCGACTCCGCGCCGTAGGAGCGCTTGTCGGTGGGTCCGTTCACATACAGGTCGATGGCGCGGCGGGTGGCGTCCAGCGCGGGTTCGGCCTGGCCCAGATGGATGTAGGTGGCGCCCGCGTAATAGTGGCTCTTGGGCTGGTTGAAGCCGAAGACGCCGCCGACGTCATCGTGCAGGGTGTCGCTGGAATCGCCGTCGCGGGCCTCGTCGGCGGCGCGGATGCAGCGTTCGGTGTCGGCGGCGCTGCCCAGCCGCGACCAGATGCGGGCCTCGATGTTCAGCAGCCGCACCTTCGAGGTCGCGGATTCGGTGTAGCGCTGGCCGCTCTGGGCCAGCAGCACCGCGCGGCGCGGGCGTTCGGAGCGGTACTCGATGAGCGCCTGCATGCCGCGGGTCCAGGCGCGCAGCGGATTGTGCTCGCACAGTTCGGCGTAAGCCCATGCGGCCCTGGCCTGTTCACCGGCCGCGTCGAAATAGCCCAGATCCGTACTGGCATTCGCCAGCAGCCCGGACAATGTTCCCGCCAACAGATACAAATGCGCCGTATCCGACGGCCGCTGATGGCCTTCCAGCAACCGGTACACGCGCCGCCGGACCCGCAACATCTCCACCATCATCGGCACCGGAGGCATGTGCACGTAGTCGTTGGCGATGCGCGTGACATCGGCATCGAGCTGTTCCAGCAGGGTGGCACCCACATTGGTGCCCTCGGCCCGGCCGGCGTGCTCGCTGGCTTCATGGGCAGCCGCCATGATCAAGTCCCTCTCCGAAATCGCCGCTAACGCATCGCCCCTCATCGCACCCGTGTCGACGAGTGCCAGCAGTTCCGCGTCGCTGGAATAACTGGCCTGCGCCGGTATGCCGCTCCACAGCTCGGAACCGCCTTGGCGCACATCGAAACCGGGAACGGCGGGGCCACTCGAGGGCTGGTCGATCAAGGCCGCGAACCGTGCCCGCACCACATCGTCGGACCTGGCAAGGGATGTATCGAGGGCGGCCTGATTGACGGGGCGGGGATGCACCCGATCGCCCCCGGCCTCCCACTTCGAGACCAGTCGCTCGTGCACGCCCAAGTGGGCGGCGAACTCCCGGATACTCATGCGTTTGGCATCACGGAGGGCACGGGCCTCTTTGCCTGACCAGTGCCGTACCACGGTGCCATCCCTTCCGAACGAACTCCGAACTCCAGGGTACGAGCGGAAACTGGCCGCGGCCACAGCCGAAACCTAGCTGGTACCAGGCTTTATACGTAGCCGCAATAGTGGCGGCGGAAAGGCAGTGGAAGGCGAGTGTGCGGGCGTTTTCCCATCCGGCTCCGGCGCGCGACCCTGGTGACCAGGGGAAGGAGGCGGGGAAGTGAACGCGGACAAGCTCAGAACAGTCGACGACTGGGTCTCCTACTACCGGCACGAGTTCGGGCTGCCGGTCATCGAACGCGGCGGATTCGTCATGCTCCCCGTCACCACGCAGGTCGCGGTCGTGCACCTACCGGTCGCCCGAGCCGAAAAGGTCCGCAGCGCACTGCAACAGCGCCGGGCCGACGGCCCCATGCTGGCACGCCAGATTCGCTGGAGCTTTCTGGCCGAACCGGATTCGCGCCCCGGCGCCCAGATCATGGAGGTGCTGGACCGCCTCGACATCGGCATTCCGACGGTCGGCAGCGCGGTCATGCTCCCCACCGGCCTCGGCCGCTGGACCCGCGAGGGCTGCCACTGGGTACGCCCGCCCGCCCGAGACTCCAAACTCCCACCCCTGTCGGCGATCATCACGACAGCTCTGGCGGTGGGAACGGGAAGCGAGGATTGAACGCAGCCTTTCCTCGCACCGGCGCGCCTCGCGCCGGAACCACCGGGTCCGCCCTCTCCTGGCAGTCGACGGGGGCGGACTCGGTGTTGCATGTGCCCCTCCGCCGCGCTCCGGGGCGGGCTGGTCTACCTGTGCGTCAGCGCGCTTGCTGCTGTTGCGCGGGAGCCGGCTGGAAGAGCGGCGGCAGGGTGGGCACGATCACCGGTGGGAGGCCGGGGATGAGCGTGATGGTGTTGGGGCCGACCGTGGTGGTGGGGGCCTCGGTGGTGGTGGTCGTGTTCTGCGGCTGCGGCGGCCCGGCCAGCGCCTCGTTGGTGGCGTCGGTGGTGCTCGGGGCGACGGTGGCCGGTTCGCTCGGGCGGGTGGTGCTGGTCGGCACCGAGCTGGTGACCGCGTCCTGGCGCTGCGAATCGTGGCTCAGCACTTGGGTTCCCCAGCCCAAGGTGATACCGATGGCGGCCACCACGACCAGCGCGCCCACGGCGACACCGGCGAGGCTGACCTCGCGGCGGCGGCCCGGGCCGTCGGCCGGACCCGCAACCAGCGGCCGGGCCGGGGCGGGCTCGGCGGGCCGCGGCGCGACCTCCTCGCGCGGCGCGGCCGGGAACGGCGCGGGGGCCGGGCGTGGCATGACCGGGCGGGCCAGCATGGCGGCGCCGCGGGTCACCACGGTCTCGGGCGCGGCGGGCACGATCACCGGGACACCCAGCCAGCGCCGCAGAACCTTTGCCACCAGCGGAATCTGGGCGCAGCCGCCGAGCAGGGCGACGGCCTGCACGGGCTGCTCGGAGCGCAGGATGACATCGCGGGTCATGCGCGCGGAGGATTCGACGGCCAGCATGATGAGGGCCTCGAAGTTCTCCTGCGACAGCAGGACCAGCCCCTCGGTGGACGGCAGAGCCACCGCGCTGCTGCCGGAGAGCTGTTCCTTGGCCTCGCGGCACAGCTTGTCCAGGGCGGTGAGGCCGGTGTGATCCGGCGGATGGGCGATGCGCCCGGAGGCGATCTGCTGTTCGCGGATGAGCGCGTCCAGGTAGTCGCCGCTGATATCGCTGGTGCGCTCGGTGAAGCAGACCTGGCGGGTGCCGATGTCGACCACCGTCACGGACAGGCCGGACGCACCTAGGTCGTAGAGCGCGACGGTGCCGAAACCCGGCCCAGGGAGGTGGGGCCGTAGCTCGCCGGAGTATTCGAGGAACTCCAGGGCCGCCACCACATCCGGCACCAGCTCGTAGTTGGTGAACTGCCGCCGCGCCAGCTCGGCGCGGATGGCGCGCGCGTGGTTCTCGTCGCGGTAGGCGATGGCGGTGGCGCTGATCCGGGAGTCGGCGGCCAGCACCGCTCCGACCGCGTCGGCGACCAGCTCGTCGACCCGGCGTTCGCCGACCGGCACGGCCTGCACGTCGAACGCGTCGGGGGGACCGTCGAATCCGCTACGGGCCCGGCCGTATCCGGGCGCGGGCGGGGCGGCGAAATTCCTGGTGGGCTCGGCGGATTCACCGGTGTACGGACGTGCGACGCGAACCGCGCCCGCCCCCACCGACACTCCCAGCACCGAACTCATCGCCAGCCCATCTCGTTCACACCTACCTGTCGTCGCCACCTTACGACGTGCCGGGCCATCCGTACACCCGGCGAACCCGCCCAGCGGACGGCGTAATAGCGCCATTCCATGACGGTCAACTGTCCAGGCAGCGGCCGATTTCCGCCGGACGCCCGGCCGAACCGGCTACCCCGTAATACAACTCACGCGCGCCGGGGTCCGTGGCTCACTGCCGGGCGCCGAAGTTCAGGTAGGCCTTCGACGGCGTCGGCCCGCGCTGTCCCTGGTACTTGGAGCCCACGGTGGCGCTGCCGTACGGGTGCTCGGCCGGACTGGTGAGCCGGAACAGGCACAACTGGCCGATCTTCATACCCGGCCACAGCGTGATCGGCAGGTTCGCGACGTTCGACAGCTCCAGGGTGATGTGCCCGCTGAACCCCGGGTCGATGAACCCGGCGGTCGAGTGGGTCAGCAGCCCGAGCCGTCCCAGGCTGGACTTGCCCTCCAGCCGCCCGGCCAGATCGTCGGGCAGCGAGCACACCTCGAGCGTGGAGCCGAGCACGAACTCACCCGGGTGCAGCACGAACGGCTCGCCTTCGGCGGGCTCGACCAGCGAGGTCAGCTCATCCTGCCGCTGCGCCGGGTCGATATGGGTGTAGCGGGTGTTGTTGAACACCCGGAACAAGCTGTCCAGCCGCACATCGATGCTCGACGGCTGCACCAGCTTCTCGTCGAACGGATCGAGCCCGAGACGACCGTTGGCGATTTCCTTGCGGATGTCGCGATCACTAAGCAGCACGCGCAAGAGCGTATGTCAATGATCGGTCGGCGAGTCGACTGGCCCGGCCTCGATGACCTGCTTCGGCTTGCGCAGACCCCAGGTGGCGTGGGCCTCCGCGCGCATGCGCGGCACCATGTGCGGGTAGTGCAGCTCGAAGGCGGGGCGCTCGGAGCGGATTCGGGGCAGCTCGTAGAAGTTGTGCCGGGGCGGCGGGCAGGTGGTGGCCCACTCCAGGGAGTTGCCGTAACCCCACGGGTCGTCCACCGTCGCCAGTTCGCCGTAGCGGTAGGACTTGAAGACGTTCCAGACGAACGTGACCATCGAGAACCCGAGGATGAACGAGCCGACCGTCGAAATGGTGTTGAGCGTGGTGAATCCGTCGCTCGGCAGATAGTCCGCGTAGCGCCGCGGCATGCCCTCGTTCCCCAGCCAGTGCTGCACCAGGAAGGTGGTGTGGAAGCCGAGGAACGTGGTCCAGAAGTGCAGCTTGCCGAGCCGTTCGTCGAGCATCCGCCCCGTCATCTTGGGGAACCAGAAGTAGATGCCCGCGAAGGTGGCGAACACGATGGTTCCGAACAGCACGTAATGGAAGTGCGCCACAACGAAATACGAGTCCGACACATGGAAGTCCAGCGGCGGCGAGGCCAGGATGACGCCGGACAGCCCGCCGAACAGGAACGTCACCAGGAAGCCGACCGAGAACAGCATGGGTGTCTCGAAGGTCAGCTGACCGCGCCACATGGTGCCGATCCAGTTGAAGAACTTCACCCCCGTCGGCACCGCGATCAGGAACGTCATGAACGAGAAGAACGGCAGCAGCACCGATCCCGTCGCGTACATGTGGTGCGCCCACACCGCGATCGACAGCGCGCCGATGGCCAGCGTCGCGTACACCAGGGTGGTGTAGCCGAACAGCGGCTTGCGGCTGAACACCGGGAAGATCTCGGTCACGATCCCGAAGAACGGCAGCGCCACGATATAGACCTCGGGATGCCCGAAGAACCAGAACAGATGCTGATAGAGGATGGCCCCGCCGTTGGCCGAGTCGAAGACGTGCCCGCCCAGGTGCCGATCGAACTCCAGCCCCATCAGCGCGGCGGTCAGAATCGGAAACGCCAGCAGCACAAGCACACTGGTGACCAGGATGTTCCAGGTGAAGATGGGCATCCGCCACATGGTCATGCCCGGGCAGCGCAGGCACACGATCGTGGTGACCATATTGACGCCGCCCAGGATGGTACCGACGCCGGACACCGCCACGCCCATGATCCACAGGTCCGCGCCCATGCCCGGCGCGTGTTCGGCCAGGCTGAGCGGGGTGTAGGCGGTCCAGCCGAAGTCGGCCGCGCCGCCGGGGGTGATGAATCCGGCGGTGGCCATGAGCGCCCCGAACAGGTACAGCCAGTAGCTGAGCGCGTTCAACCGCGGGAACGCCACGTCCGGCGCGCCGATCTGCAGCGGCAGCACCGCGTTGGCGAAGCCGAACACGATCGGGGTCGCGTAGAACAGCAGCATGATGGTGCCGTGCATGGTGAACAGCTGATTGAACTGTTCCGGGGTCAGGAACTGCATGCCCGGCCGGGCCAGCTCCGCCCGCATCAGCAGCGCCATCAGGCCGCCGATCAGGAAGAACGCCATGGCCGTGAACAGATACATGTTCCCGAGCATCTTGGGATCGGTGGTGGTGATGGCCTTCCACAGGTATGAGCCCTGCGGGCTCTTCCGACGTGGAAACGGCCGCACGGGTTCGAGCTCGGGAACCTCACGAGCGGGCACCGCGGTCATACGTCCTCCTCGACCGCCGAGCAGGAGCACCGAACCAGCGCCAGCTAACGTTCAGCGCATCCAAACTTCCAGTGGTGGACGGGTTTTCGACCCTGCGGGTCAGTGTAGGACCGGCCGCGCACGGAACTCGGTGCTTCGGCGAAAGAGCTACGCGATCTTCGGCGCGTCGCGCCGACACGGGTGATGGGCGGGGGCTGGACGCCCACAACACCGCAGCCTCGAAACCCCGGCGGCCCGGGCCCGTGAATTTGCACCGGCGGAGAAGTGGTCTGATAGAGTCGCGTGCGCAAGCAGGACCGTGCCGGTGTGGTGTAGTGGCAACACGCTACCTTCCCAAGGTCGAATTGCGGGTTCGATTCCCGTCACCGGCTCCGACGACAAGCCCCGCCCGATTCGGGCGGGGCTTGTCGCATGTCAGGGCCCTACTTGGTGCATTCGGTGGCGATCCGCTTGCCGGCCTTGCCCGCCTTGAGCAGATCCTCGGTGCCGAGGTTCACCTTGGTGGGGTTGGCGCCGTTGGCGCTCTCGATGATCTTCTGGATGCCGCTGTCCGACAGGCCTTCCTGGATGTAGATCCCGGCCACGCAGTCGGCGGTCTGCTGGTTGAGTTTGCCCTTGTCCTGCAAGGCTTTCGAGATCTCGGCGGCGGTCAGCGCGCCGAGCGCGCCCGGCGTCGCCGCGATCGAGGACGGGAGGGTCACCCCGGAGGGGAGCGTGGGCAGGCCGGACGGGAGGGTGGTGGGCAGGCCGGACCCGCTGGTCGGCGCCACGGACGTCGGCACACCCGCGGGCGTGGGCGTGGGCGTGGCCGCCTGCTGACTGTTGGCGCAGGCGGACAGTAGGGGCAGCGCGAGCAGCGCCACCACGACGACGGATTTCCGCATGATGTGATCCCTCCCGGATGCCGGGTCGATCCCGGTCGATTCAGAAATTGCACACCGGCACCGGAGAGTTAACAAGGGCGGCGCGGAAACCGCAGGCCGCCAAGGCCCCTGGCGGCCGGAGCCGCCGGGGAGACACCCGCTACTGCTGCTTGAGGCAGTCGGTCACGATCTTGTTGGTGGCCGCGCGCGCCTTCTCCGCGTCCTCCTTGCTCATGCCGAGCGACTCCGGATCGGTGGCGGCCGCCGACTTGGCGTCGTTCTTGATCATGATGCGCAGGCCGTCCTGCGAAATACCCTGATCCACATAGACTTTGGCGGCGCAGTCGGCGAGCTTGGTGTCCTTGAGGCCGCCGTCCTGCAACGCCTTGGAGACGTCCGTCTGGCTGACGTCGGCGGGCTTGTCGCCGCCGCCGCAGCCGGCCAGCAGGGGAAGGGCGACAAGCGCGGCAGCCATCAGGCCTGTGCCGCTCAGAGAAAGACGCACCGGTGCCTCGACTCTCATGATTCGATGGGAGAAATACGCCTGGCACCTTCTCACAGATCCATCGCGGCGCGCAGCGCTGTGTCGATTCGCTCGGCCGTCTCGGTGTCCACCTCGGCGACCCGCTCGGCCAGCCAGCCGCGATAGATGCGGCCCAGATTGCCGGCGTGCACCCAGCCGTGGCCGGGAATCGGGACCGCGAGGATGTCCTGCGGATCGGCGGCCTCGACCTCGGCCGCGATCAGCCAGGGCCGCGGCGACTCGTTGATGCCGTCACTGGAGATGAGAACGATGGTGCGGGTGCGGGTGGTGCCGTGCGGGTGGTAGACCCAGAGTTCACCCCTGCGCACGCAGCTCCTTCTCGGCGGCCAGCATTTCCGCCTCGTCGTCGGCGGCGAGGTCGACCGGATCCGATGCCGGGCCGCACCCCAGCCGCACGGCTTCGCGGCGTGCGGCGCGGGAGATCCACGCCGACGGCGACATGCCCGCGCGGGCGGCAGCGTCCTGGGCATATGACCAGGCGGCTTCGTCCAGCGACAGGGTCACTTTCCGGGTTGCCATACCTTTTATCGTACCGCTGGAGGCCCGTTTTCCAGCCTGTTGGCGACGCGTCAACAACTGTAGGGTGACATCAGCGATCGCGGCCTGGGGAGTGACAGATGACCACGTTGAACCATTACCGGACCGGCAGCGGCGAGCCGCTCGTGCTGGTGCACGGCGTCGGCAGCCGCTGGGAGGTGTGGGAGCCGATCATCGGCACGCTGGCCGAATCCTTCGACGTGATCGCCGTGGACCTGCCCGGCTTCGGCGGCAGCGAGCCACTCGCCGACACCACCGTCACCACCCTCGCCGACACGCTCGCCGAATTCCTCAACGCCGAGGGGGTCGAGAATCCACATCTGGCGGGCAATTCGATGGGCGGCGGCATCGTCCTGGACCTGGCCGCGCGGGGCCTGGCCCGCTCGGCCACCGCCTTCTCCCCCATCGGATTCTGGGACACATCCGGCCGAATCTGGTGCCAGCAGGCGCTCGGGCGTGCGAAACAGCTGCTCACCGCGCTGCGCCCGGCCGTGCCCGCCGTGCTCGGCAACACCGTGGGCCGGTCCGCCACGCTCGGCCTGGTGTTCGGCAAGCCCTGGCAGCTCGACACCCGGGTGTCGACGCAAACCGTCGAGGGCCTGCTCGGCGCGGAGGGCTTCGACGCCGCGCTGGCCTCCTTCACCGACTTCCAGCTCCCCGATCCGGCCGCCCTGGCCGATGTCCCGGTCACCATCGCCTGGGGCAATCGTGACATTCTGCTCACGTACGCCACCCAGGCCCGCCGCGCCCGCGCGCTGCTGCCCGGTGCGCGGCACGTCACCCTGCACGGCAGCGGCCACACGCCGTTCTCCGACGATCCGGCCGGCTGTGCGCGACTGCTCCTGGACCAGCTCGGATAAGGAATGACCGTGAGCCACAACGTTTCCCTGACCATCGCCGGCGACCGGGCGTATGTGGCCCTCGACCGGCCGGACAAGCACAACGGCCTGACCATCGACATGCTGAACGAGCTGGTCCGGGTGGCGGGCGTGATCGGGAAGCGATCGGACGTGCGCGCGGTCATCCTGTCCGGCAACGGGCCCAGCTTCAGCTCCGGGCTGGACGTCGCCAAGGCGATGGGCAATCCGCTCGACGTGGTCCGCAACTTCGTCCCGCTGCCGTGGCGCGGCACCAACACCTTCCAGGAGGCGTGCTGGGCATGGCGGCGGCTGCCGCAGCCGGTGATCGCGGTGGTGCACGGTCGTTGCTACGGCGGCGGACTGCAGCTCGCGCTGGCCGCCGACTTCCGGTTCGTCACACCGGATTCGGAGTTCTCGGTGATGGAGGCCAAGCACGGCCTGATCCCCGACATGACCGGCGCGGCCACGTTGTCGCGGCTCATCGGCATCGATCAGGCGCTGCTGCTGACCATGACCGCCGACCTGGTCGACGCCGCCTACGCCGAGCGCATCGGTCTGGTCACCGAGGTGTCCGCGGACCCGCTCGCGGCCGCGGAGCAGCTGGCCGATCGGATCGCGGCGCGCTCCCCGCACGCGGTCGCGGCCGCCAAGAAGATGTTCGACCGCACGTGGCAAACTTCGGTGCGCCGGACTTTGTCCATCGAACGCGCCACCCAGCTGCCCCTTATCGTTCGACAGGCCCTCGGACGTGATAGGAATGGAAAGTAAGCCAATTCACGGCAAACACACTGGTGTGCAGTCACGATCGACTCGCGATCACTGTTAGCATTTTCACACTTTGCCAACGAGTCGAACGCATTGTGCGGTCCGCCACATACCGTTTGGTCCGCGCATTATTCGGCGAGACCCGGAGGACGCACGCAATTGACCAAGACCGCTCCGCTGCTGCTGTCCGCCGTGGCCGGTGCCACGGCCTTGCTCCTGGCGATGACATCACCGGCCGCAGCGAACCCCAACGCCATCAATCCGATTCCCGTGCTCAACGGCACCAACGGTTTGCCACAGCTGCCCGGCCGCACCAAGGCCGTCTTCCAGGTCACCGGCATGGCGAGCCCCAACAACACCCAGGCCTACAACGTGCTCGGCACCGACCTGGGCATCATGTGGGACAACGGCAACGGCGAACTGCTGACCGCCTTCGGTGACACCGCCGGCCTGGGCCTGCCGAACCTGCTGGTCGGCAGCACCTGGGCCTGGCGTTCCAATATCCTGGTCCGCTCGCACACCCAGGACCCGTCCAACGGCATCTACTTCGACTCGGTGGTGCGCGATATCTTCGGCCAGGCCCGCGACCTGATCCCGAGCCCCAAGATCCCCTTCATCGAGATCAGCCGCATTCCCACCGCGGCCATCTCGGTCGGCGGCACCCAGATCATGAGCCTGATGTCGGTGAAGAGCTGGGACGACGTGGGCCAGTGGACCACCAACTACTCCAGCCTCGCGGTCTCCGGCGACAACGGCGAGAACTGGGTCGAACTGCCCGCCACCCGCCGCGCCGACGACGGCGGCAACTCCAACTTCCAGATGAACGCCTTCGTCAAGCGCGGCGGCTTCCTGTACGACTTCGGCACCGACTCCGGGCGCAACCATCCGGCCTACGTGGCCCGCGTCCCGGAGGGCGCCGCCACTGATCTCGGCGCCTACGAGTATTGGGACGGCGGCCGGTGGCAGAAGGACGTCAATGCCGCGCAGCCGGTGGTGGGCGGCGGCGTCTCCGAGATGTCGGTGATGTGGAACGACTACCTCGGGCAATACATCATGCTCACCACCGACCCGTGGAACTCGGTCGTCATGTACACCTCGCCCAGCCCGGAGGGGCCGTGGAGCCCGCCGTCGGTGCTCATCGACACCCGCGAACTCCCGACCGCGTACGCGCCCTACATCTTCCCGTACCAGACCGGGCGCGACCTGTACTTCCTCACCACCGTCCACAGCCAGTACAACGTGCTGCTGATGCACACGACGCTCTAGCGGAACCCCACTCTCGGGACTCTCCCCCGCTCGACCTGCCGCCCGCGAACGCCCCGCGTTCGCGGGCGGCGTCGTCTCCGCGCGCGACTTCTAAACTCGTTCCCATGGATGCCGCCGCATGGGACGAGCACTACTCCGCCACCGAACTGGTGTGGGGCGCGCCCCCGAACGCCACGGTGGTCGAGCAGGTCTTCGGGCTGGAGCGCCGGGTGCCGGTCGGCGGGTACGGGATCGGCGAGGGCCGGCCCGAGTTGCCGCGGGTGCTGGACCTGGGCTGCGGCGAGGGCCGCAACGCGCTCTGGCTCGCCACCCACGGCTGGCAGGTGGACGCGGTCGACTTCTCCCAGACCGGCATCGACAAGGCCCGTACCGTCGCCGCCCGGCTCTCCCGCTCGGTGCGTGGGCGCATCCGCTGGGTGCACGGCAATGTCACCGATCTGGATCGTGCGGGCATCACCGGCCCCTACGAACTGATCCTGGTCGCCTTCCTGCACCTGCCGCCCGAGGACCGTCGCATCCTGCTGCTGCGCGCGGCCGGGATGCTCTCCCCCGAGGGCACCCTGCTGGTCATCGGCAACGACACCCTCAATCTGGCCGAAGGCTATGGCGGCGAACAGGATCCGGCCCTCACCTTCACCCCGGCCGACATCATCGCCGATCTCGCTGCCGCCGAACCGGCCATTCGCGTCCAGATCGCCGACCGCGTGCACCGGCCCACCGAGGACCGCGACGCCATCGACGCCCTGGTGGTCGCCACCCGTCCGGCGGTCGAGGACCCGGACGCGCCGCGGGCCCTCGAGGTTCCCCAGCCCCCGGCACTGGACATGTTCTGACGGGCGCGCGGCTCGTCAGTATCGACCGTCAGCCCCGTGAGCCGTGCGCTCTCGTCCCACAACCGGGTGCGGCGGGCCGGATCGGTGGTGTGCGCGGCGGTCGCGACCTCCGTGCGGCGCACGAAGAATCGACCGGACACGCCCTCGAGTTCGGGCGCGGTGGCCAGCCAGACCGGCGTATCGGCCCCGGCGTCGGGACCGGGCAGCAGCGGATTGACCCACTGCGACCAGCCGAAGACCCGCAGCAGCCCACGGGCGGACTCTCGGCCCAGCCCGGTGTGCCGGATGATCCCCGGATGCGCGCCGTTGACGGTCACCCCGCTACCCGCGAGCCGCTCGGCCAGGCTGTACACGAACATCGCGTTCATGTTCTTGGTGCGCCCGTAGGCCACGAAAGGCCGGAAACTGGGCGGGAATCCGAGCGCGCGCGGATTCCGGAATCCCAGATCGTCGAGATCGACGGGCACCGGGCGCAAGGCGGTCGGTGACGCCCCGACCACCACCAGTCGCGCGGATCGCCCTGCGTCGGCGAGGTTCTCACCCAGGGTGCGCAGCAGCAGGTACGGCGCGAGGTGATTGGTGGCCAGGGTCGGCTGCAAGCCCTCGGCGGTGCGGTCGGCGATGTCGGCCACCACGGCGGCATTGCTGATCAGGATGTCGATCCGGCTGTCCCGCAGGCGATCCGCGAGCGCGCGCACGTCCGCGACCAGCGAGAGGTCCGCGAGTTCGGCCCGCAGTACGGCGTCGGGCACCGCCGCCGTGATCCGTTCCCGCGCGGCGCGCAACCGGCCCGGATCCCGCCCGACCAGCACTACCTCCGCTCCGGCCGCGGCCAGCTGCCGCGCGATCGCTGCCCCGATGCCGTTCGTCGCGCCCGTGACGACGGCTGTTGTTCCCCGGTCCATACCCGCTCCCATCCAGAGGTTGACAGTGTCAACCTAGGCGCGCTGGTTGACACTGTCAACCTGTGATTACGATGGACCGATGCCGCCGTCCACCCGCACCGTGCTGCTCGATTCCGCCCTCCGCCTGCTCGACGCCGGCGGGGTCGAGGCCGTCACGCTGCGCGAGGTCGGCAGCGGCGCGGGCGTCTCGCACAACGCGCCCTACAAACACTTCGCCAATAAGGACGCGCTGCTCGCGGCGGTCGCCGCGCGCGAATTGTCCGAACGCTCAGCGGATTTCGCGCGCATCGTGCAGGAGCGCCCGGAGCCGGTCGAGATGCTGCGCGGAGTGCTGCACGGCTACATCGCGTGGGCCCTCGAACACCCCGCCCGCTTCAAACTGGTCTTCGGCCACTGGGCCGACGAGACCCCCGAACTCGCCGAAACCGGCCGCAATGCCCAGAACGCGCTGATCGCCCTGGTCGGGCTGGCACAGGAGGCGGGCAGCCTGCCCGGCGGCGACACCGAGCGCATGGCCTCCCTGGTCCGCGCGCTGGCCCACGGGGCGGCCGACCTCGCCTCCTCCGGCCACCTGGACGCGAACGGCAAGGGGCACGCGACGCCGACCGACCTCGTCGACGACCTGCTCGCCTACCTCAGCAAAGCCCGCTGAGCCCGCGGGCGAACCCGGTCGGCGGTACACAACCGCTCAGTTCGCGGACCAGCGCTCCAGCCACGGCTCGATCGCGGCGACGATCTCCTCGAACCCGGCGCGATACGAATGCGCCTGTCCCGCAATGACATGCACCTCGGCCGCATCGGCGGCGTCGGGAATGCCGAAGGGGTCGCGCGCGCCATTGACCACGACGACCTCGATATCGCCGGGCTCGAGCAATTCCTCGCGCCGCGACTTCTCCGGCTTACCCGGCGGATGCAGCGGGAACGACAGCGCGACCACGCCGCGCGCACCGGCCGCCCGCGCGGTCCGGCACGCGACCCGCGCGCCATTGCTCCGCCCGCCCTGGATCAGCGGCGCGCCCCGGACCTTCTTCCGCAGGGCCGCGATGATCTCCAGCCAGGCGGCGTCCTGCACGTCGGCCTTGCCGGGCGCGCGCCGCCCCGCGACCCGATACGGCTGGGTCACCAGCGCCACTGCGCCGCCCCGCGCGACGGCCGAATCCCGCACCGCCAGCAAATCTTTCGCATCGACCCCGCCGCCGGAGCCGTGGGTGAGCACCAGCAGGAATCCGGGCTTGCTCCGCCCAGGCTTGGCGATCTCCGCCTCCGCCGGTCCGGCACTCGTCTCGATCCGCATATACGCACCGTAACCACCGTCACAGACCGGATTCGCGCGGCACACCGGCGGTGTGCGGGAGGGTTGCCCACCCGCCGGGAGCCGACTGTGTCGAGGGCCTCACCTCGCCCCGGCATCGATCTCCGGCAGGGCTTTCACCTGCGACGACGGGATCCCCACGGACTCAACACAACCCCGGCCCCCGGCTACCCGCGTGCTTTCGGTCACATTCGGCCTCGATCGGGTTGGCGGGCCCCCTACCGGTCGGTAACATGGCGCATAAGTTACCCGCTAGTAGCGCTGCTTTACGGTGTCTACCCGGTGGAGACCTTACGGGCGGGAACGGCACACACCGAACCGCACCCATCTCAATGGAGAGTGAGTACGACCATGGGTCACTACAAGAGCAACGTCCGCGACCTCGAGTTCAACCTCTTCGAGTTCCTGGGCATCCAGAAGCTCCTCGACGCGGGCGCCTACGGCGACCTCGACGCCGACACCGTCAAGGAAATGCTGAGCGAGGTCCGTCGCCTGGCCGAGGGCCCGCTGGCCGAGTCCTTCGCCGACGCCGACCGCAACCCGCCGGTCTTCAACCCGGACACCCACACGGTCACCCTCCCCGAGTCCTTCAAGAAGTCCTACCGCGCCCTCGAGGACGGCGGCTGGTCCAAGGTTCCGGTCCGCGAGGAGCTCGGTGGCCTGGGCGCCCCCTCCGTCGTCGGCTGGGCGCTGGGCGAGATGGTCCTGGGCGCCAACCCGGCCGCCCAGATGTACGCCGCCGGTGCGGGTTTCGCGCAGGTCTTCTACAACAACGGCACCGATGAGCAGAAGCAGTGGGCGCAGAAGATCGCCGACCGCAACTGGGGCGCCACCATGGTGCTGACCGAGCCCGACGCGGGCTCCGACGTCGGCGCCGGCCGCACCAAGGCGATCCAGCAGGAGGACGGCTCCTGGCACATCGAGGGCGTCAAGCGCTTCATCACCTCGGGTGACTCGGACGACCTCTTCGAGAACATCATGCACCTGGTGCTGGCCCGCCCCGAGGGCGCCGGCCCGGGCACCAAGGGTCTCTCGCTGTTCTACGTGCCGAAGTTCCACTTCGACTTCGACACCGACACCATGGGTGAGCGCAACGGCGTGTTCGTCACCAACGTCGAGCACAAGATGGGCATCAAGGTCTCGGCCACCTGTGAGGTCACCTTCGGCGGCCACGGCGTGCCCGCCAAGGGCTGGCTGGTCGGCGAGGTCCACAACGGCATCGCGCAGATGTTCGACGTCATCGAGAACGCTCGAATGATGGTGGGCACCAAGGCCATCGCCACCCTGTCGACCGGTTACCTGAACGCGCTGGACTACGCCAAGACCCGCGTGCAGGGCGCCGACCTGACCCAGATGACCGACAAGGCCGCCCCGCGCGTCACCATCACCCACCACCCGGACGTGCGTCGTTCGCTGGCCATGCAGAAGGCGTACGCCGAGGGCCTGCGCGCCGTGTACCTGTACACCGCCGCGCACCAGAACGCCGATGTCGCCGAGCTGGTCTCGGGCGCCGACAAGGACACCGCGTTCCGCGTCAACGACCTGCTGCTCCCGATCGTCAAGGGTGTCGGCTCCGAGCGGGCCTACCAGTACCTGACCGACTCGCTGCAGACCTTCGGTGGCTCCGGCTTCCTGCAGGACTACCCGATCGAGCAGTACATCCGCGACGCCAAGATCGACTCGCTGTACGAGGGCACCACCGCCATCCAGGCGCAGGACTTCTTCTTCCGCAAGATCGCCCGCGACCGCGGCGTGGCGCTGGCCCACGTGGCCGGTCAGATCCAGAAGTTCATCGAGCGTGAGGGTGGCAACGGCCGCCTGAAGGCCGAGCGCAAGCTGCTCGCCACCGCCCTCGAGGATGTCCAGGGCATGGCCGCCACCCTGACCGGGCACCTGATGGGCGCCCAGCAGGACCCGAAGGAGCTCTACAAGGTCGGCCTGGGTTCGGTCCGCTTCCTGCTGGCCGTCGGTGACCTGATCATCGGCTGGCTGCTGCTGTCGCAGGCCGAGGTCGCCATCAACGCCCTCGACGCCGGCTCCACCGAGAAGTTCTACGACGGCAAGATCGCCACCGCGCAGTTCTTCGCCCGCAACGTGCTGCCCGAGCTGACCTCGGTCCGCACCGTCCTGTCGAACCTCGACAACGACATCATGGAGCTGGACGAAGCCGCGTTCTGACGTAGGGTCCCGGGGGCTCCGCCCCCGAACTCCCAGCACACAGCGATGCGGTCCGGATTCTTCCGGGCCGCATCGCTGTTGGTCGTTATTGGCACCGCACGACCGGGATCGGGTCGTACTTGACGGTGCGGGTGTTGCGGGAGATCTCCTTGCCCGTCTTGGCGTCGCGGATCACGCGGGTGTCGGAGGTGGTGAAGCCGGGGCCGCCGCTGGAGGGGACGCAGTCCTTGCCCGCGGGCAGCGTGATGGTCTGGGGCTCGGTGTATTTGGAGCGATCCCCGGTGATCGATTCGACCTCGACGGTCTTGGTGCTCCACATGCGGACGGTCACGGTCGAGTCGTCGGAGGTGGCGTCGATGATCACGCCGTACGGGGTGTTGTTGCGGAACTTCAGGTCGATCGCGCCGTCGAAGACGGTGGCCTCGCGGGCGGCCGGATAGCGCGAGATGTAGTAGCTGTGCTCGGTGTGGCCCGCGTCCTCCATGCCCGCGAAATAGGCGGCGTTGTAGAGGGTGGTGGCGAACTGCGAGATGCCGCCGCCGACCGCGTTGGCGGGGCGGCCGTTGTTGATGATGCCGGACTCCACGTAGCCCTCGGCCAGGCCGCGGGGGCCGGTGAAACCGTTGAGCGAGAACGTCTCCCCGGGCCGCACCAGCGCGCCGTTCACCTTGCGGGCGACCACGCCGATGTTCACCCCGGACGGTCCGCTGAACCCGCCGGTGGTGAAGGAACCGATCACCTCGGTGATGCCGAGCTTGCCCGCCTCCTCGGTGGTCAGCTTGGGCCGCACCTCCCGGTAGGTCACCGGCTTGACCCGCATACCGGGCGAAGTCAGGACTGCCGGAAGGTCTTCCAGTGTCTTGTCCCAGTCGACCAGCAGCCCGGGCACCGCGGGCCGCACACCGGCGCGGGAACCGCTCAGGTCGAAGCTCGCGTCCTGCGGCTTGGTCTCCGTGGCCTGCAACTGCGGGGCCAGGATGGCGATCATCGCCTCCCGGTTGATTGAAAGGCCCAGTCCGCCATGGCCGTCCGGCGGGAAGGAGAGCACGCTCGCGATCTGCGCCGGTTCCACGGTGCCGTCGCCGCCCTGTCCGGTGAATGTGATCGGGGCGCGCACGGCCGGTTCGGCGACCATCCGCACGGTGCGGTCGACGGCATCGGCGGTCACCTTGGCCGGGGTCTCCACCATGGGCAGAGTCACCGTCGAGCCGTCGGCCCAGTGCTCGATCAGCGTGGCGCGGGCGGCCGGGGCGTCGAGGGTCAGGCCGGGCACCGGGCGGACCGCGACGGGCCGCGCGCCCTCGAAGGCGATCCCACCCTCGACCGGACGCCGATCGTGCGCCCGCAGGGCCTCCAGCTGCTTGTCCAGGGCCGCGGCGTCGACGGTGGACGCGGGCTCCACATCACGGGTGGTGAAGAAGGATGCGATCCGGGTGAAGGGGTTGAGCGGCTGACCGCCGATCCGGTCCCACGTGCCGTCCCAGTCGACGTCCAGTCCGGCGGCCCGCGGCACGACGTCGGTGGTGGTGTCGCCGGAGCGGACGGTGACCGGATGGGTCGCCCGCTGTTCGAGCGCGGGTTCCAGCCGGGCCCGCGCGGCCGCCCGGTCCTCGCCGCCGATCTCGATCCCGGCCACCTGCGTACCGCGCGGCACATTTCCGGACGAAACAGACAGATCAACCAGGTATCCGACCGCCGCGGCGGCCACCAGCACACCCACCGCGATCCCGGCGCGACGCCCGGCCTTCGAATTCAGAAGTTGGCGAACACGAGCAATTCCACCGGCCACGAACCATCTCCCAAGCTTTCAGCAAACCTGCTGCAACGATACCGGGCGGGTGATTTCGGACCAGTCCTGAGACGCAAAGAGCTCCGTGCGGTTGCCGGGTCGGGGGTCTGGCAACAGCACGGAGCCACCCGTTCTATCGATACCGGTTCCAGGGTGTTACACACCCATTTCACGAATCGGGAAAAGTTTCCGGCGAGGGCTATCGTCGTCATAGCGAACGCAACATCTGATCTCGAAAGAGGCGGAGGAGCGACACCTATGCAGCTGGGGATGATCGGGCTCGGGCGGATGGGCGCGAATATCGTGCGCCGGATCGTGCGCGACGGGCACACCGCGGTCGGATATGAACGCAAGTCCGAACACATCGAGGAACTCGCCGCGGAACTCGGAGACAAGTTCAAGGGCAGCACCGAACTCCAGAAATTCGTGGCGATGCTCGACACCCCGCGCGTGGTGTGGGTGATGATCCCCGCCGGTGCGACGGGCGCGGTCATCGACAATGTCGCCGAGCTGCTGGAGCCCGGCGACATCATCGTCGACGGCGGCAACAGCCGCTATCACGAGGACATCGCCCGCGCGAACGCGCTGCGGCCCAAGGGGATTCACTACATCGACATCGGCACCTCGGGCGGCGTGTTCGGCCTCGACCGCGGCTTCTGCCTGATGATCGGCGGCGAACCGGAACCGGTCGCGCACCTGGATCCGCTGCTGAGATCCATCGCCCCCGGCGTGGACGCCGCACCCCGCACACCCGGCCGCAGCGGCACTCCGTCCCAGGCCGAGCAGGGCTATCTGCACTGCGGCCCGGCGGGCGCGGGGCATTTCGTGAAGATGGTGCACAACGGGATCGAATACGGCGCCATGGCCGCCTATGCCGAGGGCCTCAATATCCTGCACAAAGCGAATGTCGGCAACGAACGCGACGACGAGCATTCCGCCGAAGTCACGCCGCTCGAACATCCCGAGTACTACCGCTACGACATCGATATCCCCGAGGTCGCCGAGGTGTGGCGGCGCGGATCGGTGGTGGCGTCCTGGCTGCTCGATCTCACCGCCGCCGAGCTCTACTCCGACCCGAATCTCGACTCCTTCGGCGGCCGGGTCTCCGACTCCGGTGAGGGCCGCTGGACCGTGGACGCCGCCATCGACGAGGGCGTGCCCGCACCGGTGCTGTCGGCGGCCCTGTTCCAGCGCTTCGCCTCCCGCGGCGAAGCCCTGTTCGCGGACAAGACGCTGTCGGCCATGCGCCAGGCCTTCGGCGGCCATCACGAGCTGCCGAAGCGGTAAATGGGATAGGGCGGGTGCGAAACGGACCACGGCTCGCGGCTGGCCGCTGAAGTCTCGGAGAGGCGGGGGAGCTACCGTCGAAGATATGCGCCTTGCACCGGGGATCGTCGTCGCGGTAACCGCCCTCGCCCTGACCGCCTGTTCGAGCGGAAAGGACACCAACGACGCCGCGCCGAGCAGCAGCGTCAGCGCGGCAGCGAGCAGCAGCGCCGTCGCGCCGCCGTCGACGACGCCGGGCAAGCAGGACTGCGCGGCCGGGTACCTCTCGGAGTTCACCCTGCGGCAGAAGCTCGCGCAGTTGCTGACCGTCGGCGTGACCGGCGAGGCCGACGCCGAGAACGTGGTGCGGAACGAGCAGATCGGCGGCATCTTCATCGGCAGCTGGACCGACAAGGCGATGCTGGCCCAGCACCAGGTCGACGCGGTGCAGCAGGCGTCGCGGACCCCGCTCATGGTGACCATCGACGAGGAGGGCGGCCGGGTCTCGCGGGCCAAGGACCTGATCGGGCCCGCGCCCTCGGCCCGGGTGATCGCCCAGACCATGAGCCCCGACGAGTTCTACACCTTCAGCCTGGACCGCGCGAAGAAGCTGCGGGCCCTCGGTGTGACCGTGGACTTCGCGCCGGACACGGATGTGAGCGCGCAGTCCGACGACTCGGTGATCGGCGACCGCTCCTTCTCCGACGATCCGGATGTGGTGACGCAGTACGCGGGCGCGCAGATCCGGGCGATGAAGGACGCCGGGCTGGGCAGCGTGATCAAGCATTTCCCGGGTCACGGCTCGGGTTCGGGTGATTCGCACACCGGCGCGGTGCGCACGCCGCCGCTGGATCAGATGCAGACCACGGACCTGGTGCCGTTCCGCAATCTGGTGGATTCGGGCGCCGCCGTGATGGTCGGGCACCTGGACGTGCCGGGTCTGACCACCCCGAATGTGCCGGCGAGTATCAGCCCCCAGGCGATGGCGCTGCTGCGTCAGGGCACGGGTTACGGCGCAGCACCCTTCGAGGGGGTCATCTTCACCGATGACCTGGGCGGTATGGCCGCGATCACCAGCCGGATGAGCATCGAGGACGCGGTGGAGGCCGCGTTGATCGCGGGGGCCGACAACGCCCTGTGGATCACCACGGACGCGGTGCCGAAGGTGCTGGACCGGCTCGTGGCGGCGGTGAACAGTGGCCGCTTACCGGGATCCCAGGTGGATGCCTCGGTCTTGCGCATGGCAAAGTTCAAGGGCTCCGCGCCGCACTGCTGAGATCGACCCAGACGCCGCCGTCCAGGCTTGGCGAATCACCGGCAATTCACACTGGCGGAACTTACCATGGAGTAAGATAAGGGCTTCGGCGCTTGCGATGAGCGCCGACTGTCCGGTCCGAGGAGAGTGAATGGCAGGCGGAACGAAACGGCTTCCTCGCGCGGTGCGCGAGCAGCAGATGCTCGACGCCGCCGTGGAGGTCTTCTCGCGCAAGGGCTACCACGACACCTCGATGGACGCGATCGCCGCCGAGGCGAAGATCTCCAAGCCGATGCTGTACCTCTACTACGGCTCCAAGGACGAACTCTTCCGCGCCTGCATCCTGCGTGAGAGCGCGCGGTTCATCGAGGCGGTCGCGGTCGCGGGCAACCCCAAGCTCACGCCGCACGAGCAGCTGCGCGCGGGCCTGGAGGCGTTCCTCGCCTACGTGGACCAGAATCGGCTGTCCTGGCAGGTCCTCTACCGGCAGGCGCTCGGCCAGCAGCCGTTCGCCACCGAGATCGCCAACAGCCGCGACCGGATCATCGAGCTGACCGCGAAACTGCTGGAGTCCAGCGCCAAGTACGCAGAGCCGGGCACCAATTTCGAGGTGGTGTCGGTGGCGGTGATCGGCGCGGGCGAGGCCATCGCCGACCGGGTCGCGAGCGGGCAGATCGATATGGACGTGGCCGTGAACCTGCTCGACGATCTGGCCTGGCGCGGCCTGTCCGGCAGCAAGAAGCGGGCCGAGCCCGCCTGAGCCGGTCGGCCCACCGGACTTGCCGTCCCGGCGCGCGCCTGCCACAGTTCGCTGCGATCGTGTTGCAGGACGGCCCTTCCGGCCGAGGAGCGGGGACATCTTGTTCGGCTTGCTGAAGCCGTGCGCGCACAGTGCGGCACGGCACGGAATCGACCCCTCGGCGTGGCAGGCGCACATGTGCGGCCTGTGCCTGGGCCTGCGCGACGGCCACGGCCAGCTGGCCCGCGCGGCCACCAATACCGACGCCATCGTGCTCGAGATCCTCACCGAGGCGCAGCAATCGCTGCCTTCGCCTCGCACGGCCGCGGGCCCGTGCGCACTGCGCGGCATGCGCCGGGCGGAGGTGCTCGCCGCGGACGCGCCCGGGGTCCGGCTGGCCGCCACCGCGTCATTGCTGCTGGGCGCGGCCAAGATTCGCGATCACGTGGACGACGGCGACGCCCACCGGCTGGCCCGCCGCCCGCTGACCCGCGTCTCCACCCGCTGGCACGTCCGGGCCCGCTCGGCCGCCGCGCCGCTGGGCCTGGATGTGGAACCCCTGATCGCGGCCATCGAATCGCAGCTGCGCCTGGAGAACTCGCCCGGCAGCTCGCTGGCGGAACTGACCGAGCCGACCCAGGTCTGCGCCGCGGAACTGTTCGCGCACACCGCGATCCTGGCCGATCGCCCCGAGAACGCCGACGCGCTGCGCGACGCCGGATGGCATTTCGGCCGGATCGCCCATCTCGCGGACGCGCTCGAGGATCTCGACGCGGACCGCGCCGAGGGTCGCTTCAATCCGCTGTCCGCCACCGGAACCACGCCCGAGCAGGCGCATGCCCTGGTGGCCGAATCGAATTCGCTGCTGCGCGCCGCCCTGACCCGGGTCGCCCTGGACCGGACCGCCACGGTTCGCTGGGCGCTGCTCGACCCGCTGGGCAGCGTGGTCAAGCGGCTCGGCCGGGCCGCGGGCGTCGTCCACACCTGCGCCACGGGCGCGTGCCGCACCCAGGCCGCCGCTCTGCCGGTGGCCGCCTTCACCCAGCGCCCGGATTCCGATGACCTGATCAAGCAGCCGAGCCTGCTCGAGGGGCTCGGCATCATCTGCACCCAGTACTGCACCGGTTACGCGTGCTGCGCGGAGCACACCGGCCCGTGCAGCGGCCGCCGCAAAGAGCCGTGGATGAACTGCTGCGACGGCTGCGGGAACTGCGGCTGCGACGGCTGTGACGGCTGCGGAGACTGCTGCGACTGTGACTGCGACTGCTGCGACTGCGGTTGCGATTGCAGCTGCTGACGCCCGGATTTCGTACGGCTCCGGAATGGCAAGAGCCGCACGCTGTTCCGTCCCGGATGTAGAAACCCCTGCGTGGCGACATCCGAAATAGGAAACAGCGTGCGGCTCCTCACCCCCATCGGGCGAACCGCGCATCGCGATCCGGCCCGAGTCCGCGGGTGCCGGGCTCAACTCCCTCGCGCCGCGGAGCTGAGACCGCTCCGTGTTGCGAGGATCAGCGCAGCGTAGCCGTCAGGTGCGGATAGCCCTTCTTCGGGTGCTTCAAGGACAAGTCCCACCCACCGGACACCTGGTCGGCGTACACGTTCACGGTGGACGGCAGCAGGATCGGCTTGCCGAACTTCACCGAGTACGTGGTCCGGTCCGGAACCCGGCCCTCGATGGAACCGAGGATGGCGGCCGCCGACCACATGCCGTGCGCGATGGGCTTCGGGAATCCGAAGGCCTTGGCGCCCAACACGGAGGTGTGGATCGGGTTGTGGTCGCCCGAGGCGGCGGCGTAGCGGTTGATCATCTTCTGATCGACCCGCAGCGTGCGCAGCGGCGCGGGCGGCACCTCGTCCGGCTTCGGTTCCGGCTTCGGGCCGCCGGACAGCGAGGTGCGCTGCTGGTGCAGGAAGGTGGTGACCTGCCGCCACACCAGCTCACGACCGACGCTCACCTCGGTGACGGCGTCCACGAGCAGGCCCTTCGGGTGCTCGCGCAGGTTCTCGATGTGGGTGTCGAAGTCCAGCGGCTCGGCGACCGAGATGGGGCGGGTGCGCTCGATGACGTTCTCCGCGTGCACCGCGCCGACCGCCACGAACGGGAAGTCCCGGGCGACGACCAGCTGCATGGCCAGCGGGAAGCTGAGCACGAACGGGTAGGTCAGCGGCAGCGAGTCGCTGAAGCGCAGCCCGGCGGCCCGGCAGTAGGCGGCCAGGTGGTCCGGGTCCACCCGGAAGCCCTCCAGCCGGACGCTGCGGTCGGGCAGGGTCGGCTTGCGGGCCGAGAGTCCGGGCACCGGCAGCGCGCCGAGGGCGGCCTTGACGAACAGGCCGCCGTTCTTCGGCACCTCGGACAGGGTGACGGTCTGCGACATCATGCTCCGATCATGGCCTGGCCGCAGACGCGAACGATGTTGCCGTTCACCGCGTTCGAGGCCGGGGAAGCGAAGTAGGCGATGGTCTCGGCGACGTCCACGGTCTGGCCGCCCTGCAGCAGGGAGGACAGCAGGCGGCCGCCCTCGCGAGTGGCGAGCGGGATGGCGGCGGTCATGGCGGTCTCGATGAAGCCGGGGGCCACCGCGTTGATGGTGATGCCCTTCTCGGCCAGCTTCGGGGCCTCGGCGTTGACCATGCCGATGACACCGGCCTTGGAGGCGCCGTAGTTGGTCTGACCGCGGTTGCCCGCGATGCCCGCGATGGAGGACACGTCGATGACGCGGCCCCCGGCGCGCAGCGCGCCCGCGGCGACCAGGCCCTCGGTGATGCGGTGCGGCGCGGCCAGGTTCACGTTGAGGACCGAGTTCCAGCGACCCTCGTCCATATTGGCGAGCAGCTTGTCACGGGTGATGCCGGCGTTGTGGACGACGATGTCGATGCCGCCGAAACGCTCGGTGGCGAAGGCGGCCAGCTTCTCGGCGGCGTCGGCGGCGGTGACGTCCAGCGCGAGCGCGGTGGCGCCGACCTTGTTGGCGGTCTCGGACAGCGCCTCACCGGCGGCCGGGATGTCGGCGACGATCACGGTCGCGCCGTCACGGGCGAAGACCTCGGCGATGGTGGCGCCGATACCGCGGGCGGCGCCGGTGACCACGGCCACCTTGCCCTCCAGCGGCTTGTCCCAGGAGGCGGGGGCGACGGCGTCGTCGGAGCCGACCCGGAAGACCTGGCCGTCGACGAAGGCCGACTTGCCCGACAGCACGAAACGCAGGGTGGACTCCAGACCCGTTGCGGCGGTGGCGGCTTCGGGGTGCAGATAGACCAGGTTGGCGGTGGCGCCGCGCAGCAGCTCCTTGCCGACCGAACGGGTGAAGCCCTCGAGCGCGCGCTGCGCGATCTGGCCGTCGACCGAACCGGCCAGCTCCGGGGTGGTGCCGATGACCAGCACGCGGCCCGAGGGGGCGATGCTGCGCATGGCGGGCTGGAAGAACTCGAACAGCTGCTGCAGCTCTTCGATGGTCTTGATGCCGGTGGCGTCGAACACGAGCGCGCCGAACTTCACGCCCGGGGTGACGGCGTCGACGAAGGTGTAGTCGCCCAGCAGGTTTCGCACGGCGTCCGCGGCGCGGCCCTTGCCGCCGAGCAGCACGGGGCCGGGGAGGGCGGCTTCGCCCGCCTTGTAGCGGCGCAGCGCCTCCGGCTGCGGCAGGCCCAGCTTCGAGGCCAGGAACGCGCCGGGGGCGGAGTGAACGAAAGATCCGTAGAGGTTGGGAGCGCCCTTGCTCTTGCTGGCAGCCACGTTTCCTACCTTCTCCTTGTCTAGGCCCGCGGACGGTGGATTCTTCAAGAGCGGCATTGCGCACATCTGCGGGGTACGGTGTCGACAAATGAACTTACTCCAGAGTAAGTTTAATGTAAACCGACTGACGTCACCCCTCAGGAGACTCGAGTGACCACCAAAGCCCGTTCGGCGAAGGCCGCGGCCAAGAACACCAAGCAGGCCCGCCCGGTTGCCATCCTCGGCGGTAACCGCATCCCGTTCGCGCGGTCCGACGGCAAGTACGCCCACGCCTCCAATCAGGACATGTTCACCGCCACCCTGAACGGCCTGGTCTCCCGCTTCGGCCTGCAGGGCGAGCGGCTGGGCATGGTCGTCGGCGGCGCGGTGCTCAAGCGCGTCGGCGAGCACGGCATGATCCGCGAGAGCGTGCTGGGCTCGACCCTGTCGCCGTACACCTCGGCCCACGACCTGCAGCTCGCCTGCGGCACCGGCCTGCAGTCCATCGTCACCGTCGCCGACGGCATCGCCCTGGGCCGCATCGAGAACGGTATCGGTGGCGGCACCGACACCACCTCCGACGCGCCGATCGGCGTCAGCGAGGGCATGCGCGAGTGGATGCTCGACGCCAACCGCGCCAAGAAGAACTCCGACTACGTGAAGCTGGTCGGCCGCCTGCGCCCGTCCATGGTCGGCATCGAGATCCCGCGCAACGCCGAGCCGCGCACCGGCCTGTCCATGGGTGACCACGCCGCCATCACCGCCAAGGAGTTCGGCATCTCCCGCGAGGCGCAGGACGAGCTGGCCTACCTGTCGCACAAGAACATGGCCGCCGCCTACGACCGCGGCTTCATGGACGACCTCATCACCCCCTTCCTGGGCCTGACCCGCGACGACAACCTGCGTCCGGGCTCCACCCTGGAGAAGCTCGCCACCCTGAAGCCGGTCTTCGGCACCAAGCTGGGCGACGCCACCATGACCGCCGGCAACTCCACCCCGCTGACCGACGGCGCGTCCGCGGTGCTGCTGGGCTCCGAGGAGTGGGCGGCCTCGCGCAACCTCTCCCCGCTGGCCTACCTGGTGGACTCCGAGGTCGCCGCGGTGGACTACATCCACGGCCCCGACGGCCTGCTCATGGCCCCCACCTACGCGGTGCCGCGGATGCTGGCCCGCAACGGCCTGACCCTGCAGGACTTCGACTACTACGAGATCCACGAGGCCTTCGCCTCCGTGGTGCTCGCCACCCTGCAGGCGTGGGAGTCGGACCAGTACTGCAAGGAGCGGCTGGGCCTGGACGGCGCGCTCGGCAAGATCGACCGCTCCAAGCTGAACGTGAACGGCTCCTCGCTCGCCGCGGGCCACCCGTTCGCCGCCACCGGCGGCCGCATCATCGCCCAGACCGCCAAGCAGCTGGCGGAGAAGGGTGGCGGCCGTGCGCTGGTCTCCATCTGCGCCGCGGGCGGCCAGGGCGTCGTCGCCATCGTCGAGCGCTAGTCGACACCGCGTCATCCCCGCGAAGGCGGTGCGGTTCGAGTCTTCGGATCGCACCGCCTTTCACGTATCCTGGTCTATACGAACAGGTTTCGGGTGCGGCCGGCCAGGTCGGCGAGACCGCTGCCGTCGGTGGTGGAGAGCGCGGCGGCTCCGGTCAGGATGCCCGCCACCGACCCGGCGGTCGCGCTGTTCGAGTCGGTGTCCCAGCCGCCCCGGGCGGTCAGGGTGACGGTCCGGTCGAAATCGCCTTCGCCCCAGAGCAATCCGGCCGCGATGAGGCAGGCGTTGCCGATGGCATGCACCCGGTTGTAGTGGTTGTGGCGGGCGTGGACGGCGGTCACCGCCCGCTCCCAGGTGTCGCCGCGAGCGTGGTCGGCGAGCACCTCGGCCAGGGCGACGGCGAGGCGGGAACGGGCCGGGACGACGGCCGCGGCGGCGGTCAGCGCCGAGGCCGGGACATGGTCGGTGAAGGCGGCCGCGATCAGGGCGGCCGACCACATGGCGGCCCATAAACCGTTGCCCGTGTGGGAGATCGAGGCGTCGCGGGCGGCCGCGCCGGCAGCCCGCCGGGGGTGTCCGGGGTGGGTGTAGCCGTGGATGTCGGCGCGGGCGAGGGCGCCGACCCACTCCCGGTAGGGGTTTCGGTAGGTGGCGGTGTCGGGCGGGGCGAAACCGTCGATGAGATTGCGGTAGGCGACCCGTTCGGCGGTGTAGGTCCGGAGGAACGGCAGGCGCTCGAGCCATTCGGCCGCAACGTCGTCGGGACTGAAGTCGAGGCCGTGGCGTTCCAGCAGGTGCAGGCCGAGCACCGCGTAGTCGACCTCGGCGCCGGCGCGGGATCGGGCGGTGTGGCGGCCGAGCCAGCCGCCGTGGAGGCGGTCCAGCAGTTCCGGTTCCGGCAGCGGTCCGGCCGAATCCTGGTCGCTCCCGGGCGGATTGCCGAGATGCGGCGCGTCGGCCCACTCCGTGTAGGGCCAATCCGCCAGCCGGGGCGCGTGTTCGATCTTGTCCAGGAGTCGGAAGCAGGCCGCGGGAACCGGCCGGTCGGTGTTCGTGAGCTCGTGCACTTCTTCCTCGAAGTCGTCCACGGCGTAACCGGATTCGGTGCGCTGACACCACTCGTAATACAGCAGGGCGCGGGGGTCGGCCTCATGATGGCCGAACATGGCCGCCTCGATCGTCACCTCGATACCGCAGCGGTCACAGCACCGCGCGGGTGGCCGCGACCACCTCGGAGAGCAACGGCAGCGATTCGTCGCGCTGGGGCTCGCGCGCCCACCAGCGACCCTCGTGGGTGTGCCGCCCGAATCCGGTGGGCAGGATGACATTACTGCGGTGCGGGCCGATGTCGACGCTGTTGCGCTCCAGCAGCTCCAGCAGGTCGTCGCCGGGGTAGCCGTCGAAGACCGCGAGGAAGGTGCGGCGCGGCGGCTTGTCGCGCACCAGCACCGGGCCGGGCGTGCCGCGCTCCATCATCTCGTGAAGGATCAAGCCCCCCAAGGGTTCCGGGGTGTTCAACGCCGCGATGGTGTCGTTGAGCGGTAGCACCACGAAGCCGGGGGTGGTCACGTGCACGTAGGGGAGACCGAACAGGGAGCGGTACACACGCGCCCACTCCTGCGGGGTCGTCAGCTCGTCCAACCGCACAATCCACCCCTCGTTCGGGCCCTGCTCCAACGACGGCGATGTCGATCGTCGGCGACAGCCGACAATTTCAGTGAAAACCCGTACCCCCCATCGCACCACCGCTTTGGGTGAATCGTTCGCAAACTGTGGAGAACTTGCGACGTGCCGGGCCTTGCCAAGTCCACTGGACAGCGGGCTCGAGGGGTAGCCTCGGGAGGACAGAGAGGCGTTCCTACCAGGAGGTTCGTCATGCCCTGCGATTTGATGCTGATCGCCTACGACGGCTCCGAGAACGCCCGGCGGGCCGTCGAATACGCGGGACGGTTCCTGGCCGCGAATCGGGCCGTGGTGCTGACGGCGTGGGAGCCGATGGTGCGACAGGCCGCGCGGCTGTCGGGGCTGTCCGGGGTGATGCAGCCGGAGTGGATGACCGACGACGAAATAGAGGACGTCGCGCTCGTGGACGCCCGGAATATCAATGCCGAAGGCGTGCGGCTGGCCAAACTGGCCGGTCTCAACGCTGAGGCGCGCACCGTGGAGTGCGGCACCACCATCTGGACCGCCATCGTCGAGACCGCCGACGAGCTGGATGTGGACATCATCGTGGCGGGCACCCGCGGGGCCACCGGCATCCGCGCCCTCATGCACTCCAGCGTCGCCGACGCCGTGCTCAAGCACTGCCACCGGCCGGTGCTGATGGTTCCGCCGGGCCGCGAACCCGACCCGAAACCCGCCGGTCGGTGAGGCTCCGGCGCCGCTCGGCGCCCCGCTCGCGGGCCGGATCGCACCGCTTGCGGGAAAGATGCTGGGCCGCAGGGTGATCCGTCTCACCACGCCGACGGCCGGGTGAGAGATGCGTCGCTCCCCGGGCTCGAGCGCTCGGGCGCGGGGCTATCGTCGATCCATCATGGACGGATTTCTGCTCGCGACCCCGGACGGTGTGCTGCGCGCCTCCGGCACCCGGGCCACGTTCGACTCGGCGGCGGCCGCGAGCACGGCGCTGCGGTCCGGCGCGGCCGAGCTGATCGTGGGCGCGCTGCCCTTCGATCCGCGCGGGCGGACCGCGCTGACCGCGCCCGAGCAGGCCCTCCACACCGCCGGTCCGTGGCGTCCCGCCGCCCTGCCGGACCTGCCCGGTGTACGGGTCGTCGCCGAAATACCGAGTGCCGCAGACCATGTCGCACGGGTCACCAAACTGGTCGAGCAGCTGGGCGATCCCGCGCAGCCGCTGCGCAAGGTGGTGGCCGCCCGCGCGCTGCGGGTGGCGGCGGAGGCCCCGCTGGAACCCGAGGTGATCGCGGCCCACCTGGTCACCAGGCATCCGCGCGCCGCCGTCTACGCCGTCGACCTGACCGCCGCCGGACGGCCGGGCGACACCCTGCTCGGCGCGACGCCGGAAACCCTGGTGTCGCGGCACGGGCGCGCCGTCACCCTGCGCCCGCTGGCGGGCACCCTGCCCCGGCTCGCCGATCCGGCCGCCGACGCCGAGCAAGCCCGGGATTTGCTGACCAGCACCAAGAATCGCGACGAGCACGCCTACGTGATCGACTGGATCCGGGAACGGCTGACCCCCGTCTGCACCGAGCTATCCATTCCCGACGCCCCCGAACTGCTCTCCACCCCCGAGGTCTGGCACCTGGCCACCCCCATCCGCGGCGTCCTGCGCGACCCGGCCACCACCGCCCTGGACCTGGCCGTTCTGCTGCACCCCACCCCCGCGGTCTGCGGCACCCCCACCGACTTGGCCCTGGACGCCATCGCCGCGCTCGAGGGCGACCGCGGCTTCTACGGCGGCGCGGTCGGCTGGTGCGACGCCACCGGCGACGGCGACTGGTTCGTGGCGATCCGCTGCGCCGAACTCGCCGCCGACGCCCGCACCCTGCGCGCTTCCGCCGGCGGCGGCATCGTCTCGGCCTCCGACCCGGTCGCCGAACTCCACGAGACCACCGCCAAACTCCGCACCTTCCTGGGCGGATTGCACTGCGTGATTCCCGAATAGCGGCAGCGCTGACGCCACCCGTCGCTGGGGTTCGGGGGCGCGGCCCCCGGGATTCATTTCGACCCGGGGTGTGGGGGCGGGCAGCCCCCACGTCAAAACCTGCTAGGTTGGCCGGGTTACGCATGCGTCCGATGTTGGGAGTACCGCGATGAAGTTTGCCGTTCCTGGTGCAGCGAGTGCTGTCGGTGGAGCCCTCGTCGGCCTGGCGGCGGTCCTGGTCATCACGATGGCGGCCTCGCAGGACAAGCGGCCCGATATCGACCGCAGCGGTGACGCCTCGTCGTCGCTGCTGAACAACGTTGAGTACGGCTCGCGCTGACCGGACGACCTCCGAACCAGACCACACCGAAGACTCACAGTCCGCGACCGGTCCGGACGAGGACCGGTCGCCGACTACCGCGCCGCTGGGCCGCCGCTGGCTGCTCGGCAGCGTCATCGCAGCATTCCTGCTGACCTTTCTGCAGGCCCCCGGGCAAACCGTCGCCGACACCAAGTACGACCTGGCGCAGAATCCGCTCGGCTTCCTGTCCCGCGCCTCGCATCTGTGGAGTAGCCAGGCCCCGATGGGCCAGGTGCAGAACCAGGCGTACGGCTACTTCTTCCCGCACGGGGCGTTCTTCTCGCTCGGGCACGTGCTCGGGCTGCCCGCCTGGGTGACCCAGCGCATCTGGTGGGCGCTGCTGCTGCTCGCCGGATTCTGGGGCATCGTCCGGCTCTGCGAGACCCTCGGCATCGGCAGCCGCGGGTCGCGAGTGATCGCCGCGGTCGCGTTCGCGCTGTCGCCCCGCGTGCTCACCACCCTCGGCTCGATCTCCTCGGAGACGCTGCCGATGATGCTGGCCCCCTGGGTGCTGCTGGCCCCGGCCGCGCTGGGCGCGGCGATGCGGCGGGACCGGAACTCCGAACCGCCGCGGCGCGGGATGGCGACGCCCGCCGGCAGCGCCGCGGCCCTGGCCCTGATGGGTTCGGTCAACGCCGTGGCCACGGCGGCGGCTTTCCTGCCCGCGGCCCTGTGGTGGTTGTCCTACAAGCCGAATCGGACGTGGTGGCGGTTCACCCGCGCCTGGATCCCACTGCTGGCGCTGGGCACCTTCTGGTGGGTCGTGCCACTGTTGTTGCTGGGCAAGGTGAGTCCGCCGTTCCTGGATTACATCGAGTCCTCGGGCGTGACCACGCAGTGGGCGTCGCTGGGCGAGGTGCTGCGTGGCACCGACAGCTGGACGCCGTTCGTGTCGCCGGAGCGCATCGCGGGCGCGGTGCTGGTCACCCAGCCCGCCGCGGTGCTGGCCACGGGTCTGCTGGCGGCGGCGGGCATGGCGGGTCTGGCCATGCGGGCCATGCCGAATCGCGGTCGGCTGGTGCTGATCCTGATCATCGGACTCACCGGCATCTGCGCGGGCTACGCGGGCGCGCTGGGCGGGCCGTTCGCCGAGCAGGTGCGCCTGTTCCTGGATTCCGGCGGCGCGCCCCTGCGGAACGTGCACAAGCTGGAACCGCTGATCCGACTACCGCTGGTGCTCGGGCTCGCGCACCTGCTGGCCCGGGTCCCGCTGCCCGCCTCGGTGCCGATGCCGGTGTGGCGCAGGGCGTTCGCGCATCCGGAACGCGATCGGATGGTGGCGGTGGGCGCGCTCATCCTGACCGCGCTGGCCCTGTCCACCTCGCTGGCCTGGACCGGCAAACTCGCACCGCGCGGCAGCTACGACGAGGTCCCGGCCTACTGGCGGCAGACGGCGGACTGGCTGGCGCACAACGCCTCCGACACCCGTGCGCTCATCGTGCCGGGCGCGCCGTTCGCCTCCCAGGTGTGGGGCCTGACCCGCGACGAGCCGATGCAGGCGCTGGCGAGCACCCCGTGGGCGGTGCGCGACGCGGTGCCGCTCAACCCGCCCGGCGCGATCCGCGCCATGGATTCGGTGCAGCGGCTCATCGCCGACGGACGGCCGTCGGCGGGCCTGGCGGCCACGCTGGCCGGACAGGGCATCGGAGTCCTGGTGCTGCGCAACGACCTCGACCCGGAGACCTCCCGATCGACCCGGCCGATGCTGGCGCACCGCGCCATCGAAGGATCACCGGGGATCCGTAAGGTCATCGAGTTCGGGGATCCCATCGAGACCGGCAAGGTGGAGGGCCTGGTCTCGGACGGGGATCTGCGGCCCGGCTACCCGGCGGTCGAGATCTACCGCGTCGAGGCGCCCGCGCCCGGCACGCCCACCAGCGTGCGCAGCGGTGTCGGCGCGCCGGATTCGTTCCCGGGCGCGTTCACGGTTCCGCTCGCGAATCTCCCGGTCGTGCAGGGCGGACCCGAAGCCGTGGAACGACTACGGCGCAATCCGGCCGTACCCGCCGGACCGGTCCTGCTGTCGGCCGACGCGAACACCGCCGGACTGCCGCAGCACGGCGTCACCATCACCGACACCCCGATGGACCGCGAAGCCGACTTCGGGCGCGTCGACAACCACAACTCGGCGCTGCGCGCGCCCGGCGACGCCCGCCGCACCCACAATCTGGTCCCCGACTATCCGGTGCCCGGCGCGCCGCTGGTGGAGGGCGAATGGTCCGGTGCCACCGTCACCGCCTCCAGCGCCGCGGGCGACGCCACCCAGCTGGGCGGGGCCGCGCCCGGCAGCTCCACCGCGGCCGCGGTGGACGGCGACCCGGCCACCGCGTGGATCAGCAATGGCGCCGAACACGCGGTCGGCCAATGGCTTCGACTCGACCTGGACAAGCCGGTGAGCTCGGCGGTACTGCGGCTGACCACCAGCGCGGCCGCCATCGGCAGCCCGATCAAATGGGTCGAGGTCGAGACCGCCAAGGGCACCGTCGCGGGCCGGATCACCGAACCCGGTGCGCCCGTGTCGGTCTCGCTGCCGCCGGGGCGCACCGACTGGATCAAGATCACCGCCGTGCACACCGAGGACGGCAGCGCCGGTGGACAGTTCGGGATCGCCGAATTGAGCCTGGACGACTACGCCGACCGCGAGAACCCGGTCACCGTCGACATCCGGCATCGCACCGTGCTCCCGCCCGCCCCCGCCGGCGCCACCGTCGCGGGCTGGGACCTGGGACAGGAATTCCCCGGCCGCAGTGCATGTTTCGACTCCCCCGACCGGATACGGTGCGGCAAGGGCCTGGCGCTGGCCGCCGAGGAACCGAGCCTGTTCGAACGCACCCTCCAGGTCCCGGAAGCCGTCACCGTGGCCCCGGACCTGATCGTGCACACCCGCCCCGGCCCCGCCCTGGAGGCCCTGCTCACCGATCCGGATCGGCCCATCGCGCGCGGCCGGGCCGATGTCGCGGACCCGCGCGGCTCGGCGCTCGCCGCCACCGACGGCGACCCGCTCACCAGCTGGACCGCGCCCGAGACCACGGTGCGCAACCCCGGCGGGCCCAAACCCACGCTCACCATCGAACTTCCGGCCCCCACCCTGGTGACCGGGCTGACCGTGACGCCCTCGCGCGGCGACCTCCCCGCGCACCCGACGGCCGTCACCGTGAACCTGGGCGACGGTCCGCAGGTGCGGGAGGTGCGGCCGGACTCCGGCGGCACCACCCGCCTGGAGCTGTACCCGACCGTCACCAGCCGCATCGAGATCTCGCTGCAGAGCTGGGACGGCGTACTGGACCGCACCGCACTGGGTTTCGCGCAGGAGCAGCCGCCGGGCCTGGCCGAGGTGACCGTGCTCGGCCCGGACTATCCGGCTCCCGCCGATCCGAATCGGCCCATCACCATCGACTGCGCGCACGGGCCCACCATCGTGGCCGCCGGTCGTACCCTGCACACCACGGTCACCGGGACCGCCGCCGAATTGCGCTCCGGCGCACCGCTGCCCGCCACGGTGTGCGGGGTGGACGACGATGGCGGCGGCGCGTCGGAGCAGCACTCCTTCGAATTCCCCTCCGGGCGTGTGGATGTCGCGGTCGCGCCGACCGATCTGTTCACCGTCGACGAGCTGCGCCTCGACCGCACGCCTCCCCCGCCCGCCGCGGCGGAGGCGACCGAGGCGACCGGCGACCGGGTGCTGGTGCTGCCGCTGTCGACGAATATCGGCTGGCAGGCCACGACGGCAGACGGCACCGCGCTGAAGCCCGTGGTGATCAACGGCTGGCAGCAGGCATGGCTGGTCCCGGCCGGCACGCACGGCCCGATCACCGTGTCCTTCCCCACCGACCGCTGGTACCGGCTGGCCATCTTCGGCGGTCTGGTGCTGCTGATTCCGTTGCTGGCGCTGGCCTTCCGGGGCGCGCGGTCGCCGGTTCGCGCGGACGGCCCGCCGCCGCGCGCCTGGCGCAGCCGGACCGTCGCCGGGCTCGGCCTGGCCGCCGCGGCCGGCCTGATCGCGGGCCCGATCGCGTTGGTGCTCACCGTGTTCGGCTTGATCGGCGATCAGCTGCGGCCGCGCGGCTGGTCGCGCATCCTGATCGCGCTCGCGGGCGGCGGCACCGCCGTGTGCGCTGCCGCGCTGTCCACCGGACCGTGGCGGTCGTTCGAGGGCTATGTCGGCGGTTCGCTGTGGGTCCAGTTCCCGGCGCTGGTCGCGATCATCGCGGTCGGGATCGCGGCCCTCCCGCCGCGGCGCTGAATCACACTCCCGCTCAGCATCACACTGCCGCTCAGCATCACACTGGCGCTCAGCCGAAGCGGCGGCGCGTCCACTGCCGGACCGGCTCCTCGACCAGGGCGAAACTGGCGGCCGCCAGGGGCAGCGTGAAGACGACGGTCAACAGGTAGACCACCACGAAATGCCCGCGGAACGGCACCACGCCGAACACCGGGAACACGATCGACAGCACCGCCAGGTGCCAGATGAAGATGCCGTAGGACCAGCGGCCGAGGGTGGCCGCGACCCGGCCCTCCAGCCACCGGTGCGGCAGGTCCGGCCGGAGCACCAGCGGGGCGATCAGCCCGAAGCCGACGATCGCGCCGAGCGCCATCTTGGCGGCGTACTGCCACGGCTGGCCGTGCACCAGCCCGCGCGGCCCGGCCAGGTCGGTGGTCGCCAGGACCATGGCCGCCACGGCGAGCGGCCACATCAGCCACCGGTTGCCCGCCACCCGCCGCCATGTCGGCGCGGGCTGGTCGGCGAGTTCGGCGAGCAGCATGCCGACCGCGAACCAGGGCAGGTAGCCGGGCAGCCAGTTGTCGGAGTGGATGCCGTCGGGGGTGGGGACGGGGAGGAAGTTCCAGCCGAGACCGATCAGGGCGAGGCCGAGCACCACCGGCACCCGCAGTCGCGCCCGCTGCCCGCGCAACCACACCAGTGCGAACGCCAGCAGCGGCAGCACCAGATAGAAGGCGACCTCCACCGAGAGGCTCCACATCTGGGTGAGCCCGTCGGTCAGCGTGAACGGCACGAACACCTGCAGCAGGCCCAGATTCGACAGCCACACCCGCAGTCCGGCGGTGTGCGCCGCGCTCGGCAGCAGGATCAGCACCGCGCACACGACCACCCAGTAGGCGGGCAGGATGCGGGCCGCGCGGTGCAGCAGATAGCGTCCGGCGCTCGGTGCCACCCCGTGGCCGCGGGCCGCCACGGCGTGCGGCCGCCACAGCAGGAATCCGGACAGTGCGAAGAACACCGCGACCGCGAGATCGAAGCGCTCCCAGATCCGGCCGAGCACCGGCTGTCCGGTGGCGCCGGTCTGGAAGGCGACGTGGGTGAGCACGACCCCCAGGGCGGCGAGCGCGCGCATGCCCTCGAGTGCGGGAACGAAGCGGCCCGGACGGACCGGCGCCGGGTCCAGGTCGGGCGTCTCCGCGGTGGTGAGGGTGGTCGTCGTCATAGGGTCCCAGTGTGCCTTGCGGGTGTTCCGCGGATCATCCGGCTTTTGACTTGGGGGCGTTTCGGGGTGTTTTCCTGCCTCGGCCGCACTCAGGGACCGCTCGGACTGTTAGTGTCTGGGCTCACGAGTGCTGCGCGGCGACCGCAGTACTGGAAGAAACACGCGTTCGACGACGAGGAGAACCTGCATGGCACTCAGTGCCGGTACCAGAAGGACGGTTGCCTGCGTACTCGTGGGGCTCGGCGCGATGCTGCTTGTCGCTGCCATCATGATTCCCACGTACACGGTGAGCCGCCTCGCGAAGACGCCGTTGGATCTGGAGATCACGACCGTCGCGACCAACCCGCAGACCGGGGCGCCCAGTGAGGTGCTGGACTCGAAGTCGCTGACTTCGACGACCGGCTCGGCGAAGGTGGACCAGAACGTCCCGCTCGTCTCGCAGCGCTTCCTCACCGTCGAAAACCCGTCCGACGCTTCGGAAATGACCATTCAGGCCGGTCAGACCCTGCGTCGTACGGACAAGCAGGGCGACACCGGCCTGCTGACCGCGAGCATCGACCGCGTCACGGTGGACCGCAAGACCGGTGAGCCGGTGGAGTCGGTCGACGGCGGCCCGAACGGCGCGATCGCCGTGACGGTCGACAAGAAGGGCGAGTCGGTCATGGACCCGGTGCAGCACAAGGGTCTGCAGTACCGCTTCCCGATCGGCACCGAGAAGAAGACGTACCCGTACTTCGATCTCAACACTCGCAAGACCTACGACGCCCCGTTCGTCGAGGAAACCGAGATCAACAGCCTGAAGGTCTACCACTTCCAGATGACGGCGCCGGTCACCGACCTGTCCACCGTCGCGAACTCGCCGACCAACAAGCTGACCCTGCCCGCCGCCAAGTGGGGCGTGGAGGGCGACGGCGACGTCACCATGGCGCGCTACTACACCAACGTCCGCGACCTGTGGGTCGAGCCGGACACCGGCACCGTCATCAAGGGCCAGGAGCAGATTCACCTGTTCTACGCCCGCTCCGGTGACAAGCCCGAGGTGACCGCGCTCAAGTCGACCCTGGTGTTCGACGAGAACACCATCGAGTCGCAGATCTCGGTGGCCAAGGAGAACATCGACAAGCTGTCGCTCTACGGCCGCACCCTGCCCATCATCCTCGGCGTCCTCGGCCTGCTGTTCCTGATCGCCGGCATCGTGCTCGGCCTGCTCGGCAAGAACGGCGACGGCCGGACCCCGGCCCGCCGCGTCCCCGCCCCCGCGGGCGGCCCGGCGCCCTCGTTCGACGCGCCGACCCAGCAGATCGACATGAACAAGCGCCCCTGACGGCACCCGTTCCCGGCGGCCCAGCACCTTTCTCAGGTGCTGGGCCGCTGTCGTTGACGGACACACGTCCGGGTTGCGCGGGGTGGCGGGCCGGAGGCCGGACCCCGGATGGGAGCATTGCGGGCGTGTCTGTTGTACGCCGTCTGCCCGTGGTCAAGGACCTGACCTTGGTGACGGCGGGGGCCATGACCGCGAATGTCGCGGGGTATCTGCTGCAATTGCTCGCCAGCCGCTGGCTGGGGGTAGCGGGATACAGCTCCTTCGCGAGCCTGCTGGCGATCCAGGTGCTGTGCGCCGTGCCCGCGCTGGCCTTGCAGAACGTGGTCGCGCGCGAAGTGGTTCGCGGCGCACCCGTGACGGCCGTACGCACACTCGCGCTGCGCTGTGCCGCACTGGTCGCGGCGGCCGCGGTCGTGCTGGCGCCGATCGTCGCCCTCGTCTTGAAGGTGAGTGTCGCGGCCGCCGCGGGCGCGCTCTGCTCCGCTCCCCTGCTGGTCCTGCTCGCGGGCGAACAAGGGATTCTCCAGGGTGGCAGCCGATTCCGGCCGCTGGCGTGGGTGCTGGGCGGCGCGGCGATCCTCCGGGTGACTCCGGCCCTGGTCGCGCTCGCGGTCGGCGGCGGGCCCGCGCCCGCACTCTGGGCGGGCGCCGCCGGGGCGGCGGTCGCGGCCGTCGCCGCCCGGCGCGTCGCCGACACGGTCGGCGCCCCGCACCCCGAATCCCCAGTCACGCAGGGGGGATCCTCGGGGCGGACGGCGGCGGGCGGCTCCGGGAACGCGGCGCAGGCTGGTGCGGCCGAGGCGGCGGCTCCGGTCCCATCCGTCGGCGAACGCACGCGTGATGCGGCCCTCGGGGTGGTGCCGGTCTTCCGGGCGGCGCAGGTGCAGGCGGCATTGATGGCGTTGTCGTCGGCCGATCTGCTCATCTCGCGAATCGTGCTCAGCGAGAACGATGCCGGGCGGTACGCACTGGGTGCGATCGCGGCCAAGATCGCGTTCTGGCTGCCGCAGGCCGTCGGCGTGGTGCTGTATCCACAGATGGCGCGGCCCAAGCATTCCGCGCGGGCCATGCGGTCCGCGCTGGCGGTGCTGATGGGGATCGGCGCGGTCACGGTGCTCGGGGCCGCGCTGGCCGCCCCGCTGGCCCCCTTGTTCGCGGGACGCGACTACGCGCCGATCCAAGGGCTGCTGTGGCTGTTCGCGCTCGACGGCGCCCTGCTCGCCGTTCTGCAGGCGGTGCTGTTGTCGGCGATCGCGGCCGACCGCACCGCGCCCGCGGCGATCACCTGGGTCGGGCTGGGCGTCGGGGTGACGGTCATGCTGACCTGTGCCCACTCGGTGCTCACACTGATTCTCATCGCCACGGTCACCGCGGCCGTCACCACCCTGGTCCTGACCGCGGTCACCCTGCGCACCGCCCGCGACGACGCCGAGACCCCTTCGCGGGTCCCCGATCTCGGACCGACCGGAACGTAGGGTGCCGGTGTGAACGCGGTGGGCGGAGAACGGCGGTGGCGCGGGCTGATCCCGGCCGGGTACAGCCTGCTGCTGTCCGTGATCGTCCTGGGCCCGCTGCTCGGCCCCGGCTACCTGCTCCTGCGCGACGCCGTCAGCACCCCGCGCTCGTATCTCACCGACTCCGCGCTCGGGCTCGGTGACGCCGCACCCCGCGCGGTGCCGCAGGACGCGCTGATCGCCACCCTGTCCGCGGTCGTCGACGGCGGACTGATCGTCAAAGCGATTCTCCTGATGGCCCTCTGGCTGTCCGGCTGGGGCGCCGCGATCCTGGCCCGCGACCTGTTGCGGATCTCGCTGGGCCCGCAGCTGGTCGCGACGACCGTCGCCGTCTGGAATCCGTACGTGGCCGAACGTCTGCTCCAAGGACATTGGAGCCTGCTCACGGGCTACGCCGCCCTGCCCTGGATCGCCCTGCTCGCCTGGCGGTTACGCGCGGGCCCGGACCCAGCTCGAGCGAGCGCGGACGTGGCAGCACGCCACACGCGACGCCTCGGCTCCGTGGGCGGGTGGGCCGGGCTGGCGGGCTGTCTGGCCGCGGCGGGTCTCACGCCCACCGGATCCCTGCTCGCCGGTACGGTGACGCTCGTGCTGGTGGGCCGCCGGAATCTGGCCGGCGCGGTGGTGCTCTGGATCCTCTCCGCTGCCCCGTGGCTCACCGCGACCGCGCTCTCCGGCGCCGCCGCGGAACCCTCCGATCCGGCAGGCGTCGCGGCCTTCGCGGCCCGCGCGGAACCGTGGCTCGGCACCCTGGGCAGCCTCGCCGGGCTGGGCGGCATCTGGAACGGCACGGCCGTTCCCGGCTCACGCACAACCTTTTTCGCCCTGGTGGGGACTGCGCTGTTGCTCGCCCTGGTGGCGACCGGCGTGCGTACGGTGGTCAGCCGATCCCCGGAAGAAGCTGCGACCGTGCCGAATACGGGGACCGACCACGGACTCGTCGTTCGCCGCCGACTGGTGTGGTTGGGGCTCGCGGCGATCGTGTTGCCCGCGTTCGGGGCGACCGGGTGGGGGCTGGCGGCGGGCGAGTTCCTGGTGCGTGAGGTGCCGGGAACCGGGCTGCTGCGGGATACCCAGAAGTATGTGGCGCTGGCGGTTCCGGCGTACGCGTTGTGCGCGGCGGCGGGGTGCCTGGTGATGGGACGCTGGATCTCCCGCCTGGTGGTGGACGAAACGAGCGACCGGCCCCGGCGGGCCCGAACCGGCGGGGCCGCGGCGCTTTTCCTAGCGATCCTGTTCCTGGCGCTGCCGGATATGACGTGGGGTGTCGGTGGCGCACTGCGACCGGTGCACTATCCGGACGGGTGGCGGAAGGTCGCCGCCGCGGTGGGCGCGCCCGGTGATGTGGCGGTGCTGCCGGGCGGGATGTTCCGCAAGTTCCGGTATTCGGGGAGCGCGCCGGTGCTGGATCCCGCACCGCGCATGCTGCCGCGAGATGTGTTGCAGACCGGGGAGCTTCCGGTGCGCGGCGGCAGTGTGGCCGGTGAGGGCGCGCGCGCCCGGAACGTGGAGAGCCTGCTGCTGCGCGGTGGGTCCGTGCGCGAGCTGGCCGGCCTCGGCGTTGGCTGGGTGCTGGTCGAGGGTGGTACGCCCGGGCCGTCGGGTGATTCGAAAACCGTTCTGGCCCAGCTGACTCCGGTCTACGCGGATCTGGATGTGCAGCTGTATAAGGTGCCGGGCGAGATCGCCACGCACGAGGCTTCCGCGAGCAGCCGCCGGATCGCCGGGGCCGCGCACCTGCTGTGGGCCGCGCTGCTGACCGGCGGATTCCTCACCGCCGCAGTCTTTTCGGTGCGGCGCGGGTCAGTCCCGCGGGAATCCGAGCGCGAATCCCGCACCGATCACGACAACGCTGATTAGCGCGATGACGACGATGATCCACATGCCTCGATGCCGGGAATCATCACCGCGTCGCGGCGGGACTTCGGCGAATCAGACGCGCGCGGGCGCGATCAGCCCGCTCACCCGCTGACCGCGGGTCACCGCGGACAGCACCTCGTAGACGCCGTTTCCGGTTTGCTCCCAGGAGAATTCACGTGCCCGCGCCCGCGCTTTCTCCCCCAGCACGGTGCGGGCCTCGCTGTCGCGGAGTAGTTCCCCGACGGCCGCGGTGAGCTGGGCGGAGTCGTCGACCAGGAGCCCGGTGACGCCGTCCACGACGGAATCGGTGAGCCCGCGCGAACTCCGGTAGCCGACGGTCGGCACCCCGTGCTGGGCGGCTTCGATGACAGCCAGTCCCCAGCCCTCCTTGCGGGAGGGCAGCACGTGCACCCAGGCGCGGGCCAGCAGGCGATGCTTCTCGTCCTCGTCGACGTGCCCGTGGAAGGTGACCGCGTCGGCGATGCCGAGCTCCCGGGCGTGCGCGCGCAGATTCTCGTCCCACCAGCCGCCGCCGACCACATCCAGGTGCAGGCCGGGGATGCTGTCGCGCAGTCCGGCGACCGCCGCCATGGCGTCCTCGATCTGCTTGTGCGGCACCAGCCGCGAGAGCACCACGATGCTCGGATGCGGGGTGCGGGCGGATTCGTCTCCGGCGGGCACGCATTCGGGGATGGGCTCCGCGCCATTGCGCACCACCGCGATCCGCGGCGCGTCCACGCCGAGCGCGGTGAGCTCTTCCGCGGACGGCAGCGACACCGTGAGGTACTGGTCGCCCCGGTGCACGCGCGGCGAGAGCCGCGATTCGATCCACCACCCGATCCGGCCGACGAGCTTCCCGGCCACCGGCCACTGCTCCCGATGCCCGTGGTGCACCAGCACCACGGTCGGCGCGGCCGTCACGGTGCGAGCGAAGAAGGGGATCCCGTTCTGGGTATCGATGACCGCGTCGGGCCGCAGCCCCTGCAGCGGTCCGAGTCCGACCCGCCCGAGCGCGATGGCGGCCAGCGCCCGCGGGTACACAGTGAACCGTCCCCCGCCGCGACTGATCTCGATCCCGTTGACCGATTCCCGCCGCGCCGCCCCCGGATATCCGGCGGTCCGCAGCGTCACCTTCACGCCGCGCGCGGCCAGCTGCGCGCCGACCTGCTCCAGATACCGCTCACTCCCCCCGCCCTGCGGATGCCCGGTGTCGCGCCAGCACAGCAGCAGCACTTCACGCACGGGCGAATCTCCAGGACAGAGTAGGTAGGCGGACAGACAATGGGCTCAACCGTACCGGTTCCCCCGAACTTCAGTGGACAGCCCGGAGCATTCATCGGATCGCATCCGGTACTCGCGCGACGGAACGACTGGTTTGGCGAGGTGAGAGTAACTACTGGGATACCCAGAATCGGGTTGGGCTCCGAACCCGCCGGCACGGTGCAGGGCGGTGAGCGGATTCCAGGCCGCCCGCTGAAGTCGCGGAGAGGCGGGTTAGCCTTGCCGCCGTGCTTCGAGCCGATCAGACCAGAGTGCGCCGTCCGCGATTCGCCCGCCGGGCGACGCTGCGACGCTCGCTGCGGTTGCTGGGCAGCTTCCGGTTCGAGCAGACCGATCCGGCCGTGTTCTACGGGGGTGTGGCCACCGATACGGCCGAGCTGGTGTCGGACTTCTACCGGGATCTGACCGGGCAGTCGCTGCGCGGCACCGTGGTGCTGGACGTGGGCGGCGGGCCCGGCTATTTCGCGGACGAGTTCGGTCGCGCGGGCGCGCGCTATCTACCGGTCGAACCGGACCCCTCGGAAATGCACGCGGCCGGGTTGCGGGTCGCGGGCGCGGTGCGCGGGTCGGGCATGGCCTTGCCGTTCCGCGACGACGCGGTGGAGGTGTGCGTCTCCTCGAATGTGGCCGAGCACGTGCCGCAGCCGTGGGTGATGGCGGCCGAGATGCTGCGGGTGACGAAACCCGGTGGCCTCATGGTGTTTTCGTACACGGTGTGGCACGGCCCGTTCGGCGGGCACGAGACCGGGCCGTGGCATTACCTGGGCGGGGAATACGCGGCCAGGCGGTATCGCCGCAAGCACGGGCGGGAGCCGAAGAACCGCTTCGGGCGTTCGCTGTTCGCGGTGAGCGCGGCCGAGGGCGTGCGCTGGGCCGCGGCGGCACCGGACGACATCGAGATCCTGGCGGTGTTCCCGCGCTACCACCCGCGCTGGGCATGGTGGGTCGTTCGGGTTCCCGTGCTGCGGGAGCTGCTGGTCAGCAACCTGGTGGTGGTGGCCGCCAAGCGGCCGCGCTAGCCCACCCGGGCGCGCTCAGCGGAGGGAGAAGCCGCGCCGCCACACCCGGCGGAAGCCGGTGCAGGCCTCGGATTCGCCCCACGGTGACTCCTGGGTTGCCAACCCCACGGTCTCCATAGCGGTCAGGCCGACCTGACCGGCGAGGTCGTTCACGGCGGCAACCGCCTCGGCCGCCAGTAATGCGGCGGTGGCTTGCGCTGTGGTGAGGGTCCGGCCGGGTAGAAAGGACACCACCCATCCGCCCGCGCCGACGCTTTTCGCCTGATGCGGCGTGAGATCGCTGGTCATCAGCGCTCTGCCGACCACTTGCACCGCCATGACTCGGACTCCCCTGTGCGGTAACGGTTCATGTTACGAGCGAGCTATCCACGGTAGCTATAAAGCATGCTCGCTATGGCTTCCGAATGCAATAGTGCGTTCGGCGAAAATCGAACCGACAGCTCGGGATTCGATTGTTCGGAGCGCTGACGATTTGCCACAGGTATGCGGAAGTGCTTGCGCCGCTACACGTCCGGCGCGGATCAGTCCTCCGGCATCAGAAGCCGCAGTGCCGGTTGCCCTTTCCGGACAGTCGGATAGGTCGCCTCCACGACCTCCACCCGCCACCCGGACGGCAACACCCGCTGCAATTGGCCCGCCGCGCGCTGCATGGGCGTGCTGATCACCGAAGAGTCGGTATCGGACAACTCATTCACCAGGAAGTCATCGAGCCGCGTATCAGCCATGCGGGGGATCTACCTTTCGAAGAGCTATGGAATAGCAACCGACCGAAGTGGTGGAGAAAGGTGTTCTGACCCGAGCATAGGCCACGGCCGGGCAACCAAGATTTCAAACCGCGTATTACCTCGCCGGTAACAAGGGTGCTTAGAAACCGAGAGGTCCAATTTCAAAGAAAATCCCGGTCAACGGGACGATGGGCCGTCAGGACACGGACAATCCGGGGCAAAAAACTGTAACGTGTTCTCATGGAGTACCAGAGTCTGTTCATCGGTGGCCGCTGGACCGCGCCGGCCGGCCCCGACACCCTGCCCGTCGTCTCGCCCGCAACCCTGGAAACTGTCGGCAGCGTGCCCGTCGTCACCCGCGCCGACGTGGACGCCGCGGTCGCCGCCGCCCGCCGGGCCTTCGACAGCGGGCCCTGGCCCGCCACCCCGCCGGAGGAACGCGCCGCTCTGCTGTCGCGCGTCGTCGCGCTGCTGGACCAGAAGTCCGGGGACATCGCCAACGCGCTCTCCGCCGAGACCGGTGCGCCGCCGATGGTCGCCAGCACCCTCAACTACGTCTCCGGCCGCGCCACCCTCGACTTCTACGCCGGCCTCGGGAAGTCCTTCCCCTGGACCGAGTCCCGCACCGGCCTGTTCGGCACCGCCCGCGTCTCGCGTGAACCGGTCGGCGTGGTCGCCGCCGTCATCGCCTGGAACGTGCCCATCTTCCTGGCCATCAACAAGCTCGCCCCCGCCCTGCTGGCCGGGTGCAGCGTGGTCCTCAAGCCCGCGCCGCTGACCCCGCTGGCCACCAACCTGCTGGCCGACATCTTCGCCGAGGCCGGACTGCCCGAGGGCGTGCTCTCGGTGCTGCCCGCCGAGGCCGACGCCTCCGAGTACCTGGTCTCGCACCCGGGCATCGACAAGGTGACCTTCACCGGCAGCTCCGCCGTCGGCCGCAAGATCGCGAGCATCGCGGGCAGCCAGCTCAAGCGGTGTTCGCTGGAACTCGGCGGCAAGTCGGCCGCGATCCTGCTGCCCGACATGAACATCGAGGACATGCCGAAGCTGGCCTTCTCCGGCCTGATGAACAGCGGCCAGGCCTGCGTGGCCCAGACCCGCATCCTCGCCCCCCGCAGCCGCTACGACGAGATCCTGGAGGCCCTCACCGCATCGGTGGACCTGTTCCCGCTGGGCCTGCCCGACGATCCGGCCGCCCAGCTCGGCCCGCTCATCTCGAAGGCGCAGCGCGAACGCGTCGAAGGCTACATCGCCAAGGGCAAGGACGAGGGCGCGCGTCTGATCCGCGGCGGCGGCCGCCCCGACGACCTGCCCGGCTGGTACGTCCAGCCCACCGTCTTCGCCGACGTGGACAACGGCATGACCATCGCCCGCGAGGAGATCTTCGGCCCGGTCCTGTCGGTCCTCCCGTACGACACCGAGGAGGAGGCCATCGCGATCGCGAACGACAGCGACTACGGCCTCGCCGGTTCGGTGTGGACCGCCGACATCGAGCACGGCGCGACGGTCGCCTCGAAGGTGCGTACCGGCACCTACGCCATCAACTGGTACGCCTTCGACGCGTGCGCGCCCTTCGGCGGCTACAAGACCTCCGGCATCGGCCGCGAGAACGGCCCCGAGGGCCTCGACGCCTACTGCGAGACCAAGTCCCTGCTCATGCCCATGGGCACCGCGTAACCAGCTGAACGAAAAGGCTCGCCCGCACAATCCGTGCGGGCGAGCCTTTTTCGTTCGGTCTTACGCGAGACGCTGCTTGAGAGCCTCGAACTCGTCACGCAGGCCCGAAGGCAGCTTGTCGCCGATGAACTGGAACCACTCCTCGATCGAGGGCAGCTCGTTCCGCCACTCCTCGACGTTGACCGCGAGGGCCTCGTCGACGTCGCCGGCGGTCACATCCAGGCCCTCGAGGTCGAGGTTCGCCGCGACCGGCACATTGCCGATCGGGGTGGCGGTGGCCTCGGAGCGGCCCTCGATGCGGCCGACGATCCACTCCAGCACGCGGGAGTTCTCACCGAATCCGGGCCACAGGAAGCGGCCGTCGTCGCCACGGCGGAACCAGTTGACGTAGAAGATCTTCGGCAGCGCCTGGGCGTCGGCGTTCTTGCCGAGGGTGATCCAGTGGTTCAGGTAGTCACCCACGTGGTAGCCCATGAACGGCAGCATGGCCATCGGGTCGCGGCGGACGGTGCCGACCTTGCCCTCGGCGGCGGCGGTCTGCTCGGAGCCCACGGTCGAGCCCATGAACACGCCGTGCTGCCAGTCGAAGGACTCGGTCACCAGCGGGATGGTGGTCTTGCGGCGACCGCCGAACAGGATGGCCGAGATCGGCACGCCCTGCGGGTCGTCCCACTCGGGGGCCAGGGTGGGGCACTGCGACATCGGGGTGCAGTAGCGCGAGTTCGGGTGCGCGGCGAGGGTTTCCGACTCGCGCTCGTACCAGTCGTTGCCCTTCCAGTCGACGAGGTGGTCCGGAGTGCCCTCGAGGCCCTCCCACCACACGTCGTTGTCGTCGGTGAGAGCGACGTTGGTGTAGACGGTGTTGCCGGCCTCCATGGTGGCCATGGCGTTCGGGTTCGAGCTGCGGTTGGTGCCGGGGGCGACACCGAAGAAGCCGAACTCCGGGTTGACGGCATATAGTCGGCCGTCCGCGCCGAAGCGCATCCACGCGATGTCGTCACCGAGGGTCTCGGCGCGCCAGCCCGGGATGGTCGGCTGGATCATGGCGAGGTTGGTCTTGCCACAGGCCGACGGGAACGCCGCGGCGATGTAGTAGGCCTTGTTCTCGGGCGAGATCAGCTTGAGGATCAACATGTGCTCGGCCAGCCAGCCCTCGTCGTGCGCCATGGCCGAGGCGATACGCAGCGAGTAGCACTTCTTGCCCAGCAGCGCGTTGCCGCCGTAACCCGAACCGTAGGACCAGATCTCGCGGTCCTCGGGGAAGTGGGTGATGTACTTGGTGTCGTTGCACGGCCACGGCACGTCGGCCTGGCCCTCGGCGAGCGGGGCGCCGACGGAGTGCAGCGCCTTCACGAAGGGGCGGTCGGTGCCCAGCTTCTCGAGGGCGGCCCGGCCGGCGCGGGTCATCACGCGCATGGAGACCACGACGTACTCGGAGTCGGTGATCTCGACGCCCAGCTTGGGGTCCTCGGCGCCGAGCGGGCCCATGCAGAAGGGCACCACGTACATGGTGCGGCCCTTCATGGAGCCGCGGTACAGCTCGGTCATGGTGGCGCGCATCTCGGCCGGGTCGACCCAGTTGTTGGTCGGACCGGCGTCGGCCTCGTTCTTGGAGCAGATGTAGGTGCGCGATTCGACGCGGGCCACATCGGAGGGGTCGGAGAGCGCCAGGTACGAGTTGGGCTTCTTCGACTCGTTCAGCTTCTTGAAGGTGCCGGCGGCGACCAGCTGCTCGGAGAGACGGGCCGCTTCCTCTTCGGACCCATCCGACCAGACCACGCGGTCGGGCTGGGTGAGTTCTGCGACCTCCTGTACCCAGGCAAGCAGTTCCTTGTGCTCGGTGGGCGCGGTGCCATCGTGAAGACCAGGAATGGTCGCTGAGGTCATGAAAACTCTCCTGAGATGGGCGGCCCCGATGAGCATCGAGCCGAGGAGCGCGGCTCGCGACACCGAGTGCCACCAATTGCGGCAAGGCTCCCGTCGGTCCCGCACGTGCGCCCATACCGGCTGGACGCATGTACAGGAACTCGGCGGATGCCCTGGTTCCTGCCATAGAGGTTAACGCCATATATCGCGCTGTACGGAATCGGGTTGTCCAGTCGGTACCGGGTCGAAACCTCCGACCAGCTGCTATACGAATTCGAGTGCGACCAGGTCACGTTCGCATGCCTGCACGAGCGCAGGTCGCCGCTGCGCCGCGTGCCGCAATTGCGCCTCCAATTCACCGACCCGCAAATCGGTTTCGACCATGCGGGCGGCGGCACTGCCGAGCACCTCGTCGGTGAGCCGTTCCTCGGCGTCCACCAGGGCGGTGGCGACCCGCTGTTCCAGTCCCGCGCGGGCGTCGACCAGCGCGTCGGCCACCCATTGCCGCAGGTGAGCGCCCTCGGCGAGGCGTCGGCGGGCGCGCACCACCCAGCCCGCGCCCGCGGCACCCAGGACCAGACTGATCGGCATGATCGCGTAGTCGAAGGCCTGCAACAGGGCCAGCGGCGTCACCAGCAGCCGCCCCAGCCCGAACCCCGCCGAGGCCCCCAGCACCAGGACCAGGTGGTCTTCGACGGCCCGCAGCCGCGGTCCCGGCGTCGGCGCGGCGCTCGACGCCCGGTCCGCGGGGGCCGGAAAAGATATATGCCATTCCGCCGCGACGGATTCCTCGACCTGACGGCACAATTCGCCGATCCGGGACCGAATCGACCGATCCATCTCCTGTGTGAGTTTTTCCACACATTCGCCGACGCGCCGCGGAAATTCGGCGAGCGCATTCCGCGCCAACCCGTCGATCTCATCGCGCAGCTCGCCGTGCAAGCCCCGAATCCGCGCCCCGACCTCGTGCAACAGCTCCACCCGAGCCAACTGCGCCCGATTCCGCACCACGCTCATCGCCGCCCCGCGACCCCCGTCCCCCACCGCCAGCAACCGCGCCCGCTCCTCCCGCAACCCCGCCACGTCCCCGCCGTCCCGCACCTTCCCCAACTGCCGCCGAATCCGCTGCCGCGTCTCCTCCAGCACCCGCTCCCGCACGATCGCCATCTGATCCCCCACGGCCCCGGCCCCCGCCGCGGCCACCAGTCGCGCGTGCAACAACCCCACCCCCGACCGATCCACCAGCGCCGCATCCCCTGCCACTCGCCCGACCGCCGCCATCCGCCCCGATACCGGCACGATCTCGTCCCCGCCGGTCCCGGCCGCCTCGAGTAACTCCGCGTCCAGCTTCCGCACCTCCCGCCACTCGCGGTGTGCGTGAATCCCGTCGAGCGCGAACACGATCCGCGTGCCGTCGGCCCGCAATCCCCGCACCCGACCCAGCAGCTCTCCGCCGATCAGCGCACCGGCATCGAGTACGACCAGCGCCACACGGTACGGCCGGGACCTCGGGTCATCGCCATCGTTCCCGTCGGGCGCATCGGTTCCAGCGCTGAGCTTGCCGTCGCCCACCCGGCCACCGTCCGCCGCGGCGCTTGTGATGATGAGGTCGAGACGCGGCTGCAACCGGGCCAGTTCCACCCGCAATGCGGCGGCGAGGGATGTGTCCGCGGCGATGAGCGCGACCGCCGGGGGCGCCGGCGGCTCCGGGACCAGCATTCCGCGCAGCAACGCCAGTCCGTGCGGATTCCAGCGCATGACAACGGATTCCGCGGCCTCGGGCAGCGCTCCCGATACCGGGGCCGGGCCGGCTTCGCCTACCGCGGCCCCGGGACTGCGCCGGCCCTCTGGCAGCTCGGCGATGAGATCGACCTCTTCAGGCTGCCGCTGTCGCTGACTCCGGCGCCCACGGTCACCGTGCGGATCGGGACGCGGCCCGGTCGCGGGTTCGGCCGCCACCGGCGCGTTCGGCTCGCTCGCGGCGGTCCGGATCAACGGCGGCAGGTCGAGGCCACCGCCTCCGGCCGGTACCTGGGCCGTGGGCTGCGCTCCGGGCCCGGTGACCTGCCGGAGGCTCGGGGTCGGGATCGACAGCGGGTCTCGCGTCGCGGAGACCCGCACCGGCGGCGGCAATTCGAGGCCATGGCCCGCGGTCCGGGGGTTCCGCTCGCTCTCGGGGCCCGTTTCGGGCTGCGCCGCAACGGGTTCCGCGACACGGGCCGTCGCCTCGGAGGCTTCTGGGAGGGTATCCGGCTGTGGCAGGTCCGAGTCCGGCCGCGGGAGCGGTGGTTCGGTGGGACGGTGTGCTGGCATCAACACCGCTGATTCGTTCCTGCCGATGCGTTCGGCTTGCCCGGTCGACGCATTCGGCCCCGCCGATCTCGGCGGGGCCACGGCGAGATCGTCCGTCGCGAGGCGGATCATTCGGCCGGTTCGGCTGCAGCGGCTTCGTAGCGGCGGTGCAGTTCGCGGTGGAGCGGGTCGATTCCGCTGGCGCAGTGCAGTATGTGGAGCAGGAGCTGGGCCGGGAGACGTGGCGCGTGACGCAGGGCGGTCAAGGCGCACGAGACGCCGTACAGGTCCCAGCGGTCGAGCAGGGTGTGGCGAGCGTCGCGGCCGGGGGCGACATCCGGGGCCAGGAAGAGGTCGTGGGACAGGGTGAGGGGTGGGTCCGGGTCGTCGCGGTAGCGGCGCAGCGTGGTCAGATCGGTATCGGTGAGGGCGCCCGCGCGCGTGCGCGCGGCGAGGGTGGCGACCACCGGGAAGACCGGCAGGCCGAGGTCGGTGGCGAGGGTCTCGGCGGCGGCGGCCGCGTCGGACCAGCGGATGCCGATGGCGTCGGCCTTGTTCAGTGCGACGAGGGTCCGGGCCGGGGGCAGGGTGGCGAGAATGCGGCGGTCTGCGGGGTCGGCCAGGCCGGGCAGGACATAGAGGAGAAGGTCGGCGTCGAGGATCGGGGCCGGATGCCCGGGCTGGTCAATCGACCGGGTCTCCTCGGCGGTGAGCAGGGAGAGAGCGCGGCAGAGGGTGGTTTTTCCGGCGCGGGCACGGCCGGTGACCTGGATGCGCGGCGTTCGCCGGGGCGGCACGCGGGCAGCGTAGCGGGCGGATGCGGAGGTGGGGGCGGAAAACTCTCACGGAACTCACAATCAAGACCGCGCGGTCGGGGACGCGGGCTCGGAGGCGCCCCGCCACAGGTGGTGGAAATGGCAACTACCGCAAGGTGAGTCACCGTGCGGTCGTCATCGCGCGTGGTCGCGTCGGCGTGTCCGGTGTGGCGTCCGGCCTGGCAGCCGGATTGATCTTGGCCGTCGGAACCCGTGGTCGATTGCTGCGCTAAGGATCGAATACTGGACAATGGACGCCGTGAACGACGCCGCGAACCCCTCTGCCGAGCCAGCTCCCGGGCCGCGGTCCGCCGACCCCGCCGGTGACCCCGGTCACCCGGAGAACGCCGCCGCCGAGTCGGAGCAGACCGCCGGCCGCGAGCGCCCCGTCGGCGGCAACCGGCTCTATCCCCGGGTCACCAGCTTCCGCGCCCGCCGCGGCGCGGTGTCGCCCGCCCGCCAGGACTCCTGGGATCGGGTGTGGCCGGTGATCGGCAAGGACGTGTCCGACGAAAAGCTGGACGCCGACGCCTGGTTCGGCCGCTCGGCCCCGCTGATCATCGAGATCGGCTGCGGCACCGGCACGGCCACCGCGGCCATGGCGCAGGCCGAGCCGGAGTTCAACCTGATCGGCATCGAGGTCTACAAGCCGGGTCTGGCGCAGCTGGTGCAGCGGGTGGAGCGGGAGGGGATCGACAATCTACGGCTGCTGCGCGGCGATGCCGTGGATGTCCTGGAAAATATGATTGCTCCCGAATCGCTGACGGGCGTGCGCGTGTTCTTTCCGGACCCGTGGCCCAAGGCTCGCCATCACAAGCGGCGGCTGTTGCAGCCGGAAACCTTCGCACTCATCGCAAGTCGGCTGATTCCGGGCGGTGTGTTGCACGTCGCGACCGACCATGCGGACTACGCGGAGTGGATCGGCCTGTACGGCAATGCGGAACCCCAGCTCATCGGCATGAACGAGCCCACCGGCGGGGACCCCGACGCGTATCGAAACAAGGCACCGATTGGTTTCGAACGTCCGATTACCAAGTTCGAAAACAAAGGACTCCGCGCGGGTAGCGCCATCACCGAGTTCATCTGGGGGAAGATCGAATCATGAGCGTCAGTGAGATGACCCCGGAGGTCGCGGAAGTTGCCGGAATAATGCACGGCGGCGACTCGACCGGACTACAGGGCACCACCGGGCTCCACGGCAACGCAGCCGTCGCCATTGGCGGCACCGCCACCGACGTACGCCGCGTGCTGTTGGTCTGGGATGCACCGAATCTCGATATGGGCCTGGGCGCCATCCTCGGCGGCCGCCCCACCGCCGCCTACCGCCCGCGCTTCGACGCGCTGGGCCGCTGGCTGCTGGCCCGCACCGCCGAACTGTCGGTGGGCAGCACCACCCGGGTGGAGCCCGAGGCCACCGTCTTCACCAATATCGCGCCCGGCACCGCCGATGTGGTGCGACCCTGGGTCGAGGCGCTACGCAATGTCGGCTACGCCGTCTTCGCCAAACCCAAGATCGACGAAGACTCCGACGTGGACAGCGACATGCTCGGCCACATCGAGCTACGCCGCCGCGGCGCCGGACTGGCCGGGATCATGGTGGCCTCCGCCGACGGGCAGGCGTTCCGCGCGCCCCTCGAGGAGATCGCCGCTTCCGGCGTGCCTGTTCAGGTACTGGGTTTCCGCGAGCACGCGAGTTGGGCCGTCACGTCGGATATTCTCGAATTCATCGACCTCGAGGACATCCCGGGCGTGTTCCGTGAACCGCTGCCCAGGGTCAGCCTCGACTCGCTGCCCGACGAGGGTGCGTGGCTGCAGCCGTTCCGGCCGCTGTCGGCCCTGCTCACCTCCCGCCCCGCTCAAGGAGTCGCTTAGTGTTCACCCGCTGGGGCGACCTGGTCTACAAGCTGCGCTACACCGTCCTGGGTGTGGTCGTCGCCGCACTGCTCTCGTTGGGAGCGTTCGGGTTCGGGCTGGAGGACCATCTCAGCTCCAGCGGATGGGACGACCCGACCTCGGAGTCGACCGCGGCCGCGCAGCTCAAGGACAAGGTTTACAACCGCGACCACAACAGCGACGTGGTGCTGCTCTACACCGCGCCCGACGGCAAGACCGTCGACGATCCGGCGTGGAATCAGAAGGTCATCCAGTCCCTGAACGACCTGCCCAAGCAGCACCCGGAGATCACGCAGGTCAACGCGTCGCCGTGGAAGACCGAGACCGGTCAGCAGCTGGCGCAGGCGGTGAGCCCGGATCGCAAGCATGCCTTCGCGACGGTCGCCATCAAGGGCGACAACGACACCGAGATCATGCGCAACTACCGGAATGTGAAGAGCGCCTTCACCGTTCCGGACGTGACGGTCGAGGTCGGCGGCATGCAGCCGATCGCGGGCACCCTGAACGACACCATGGCGCAGGACCAGAAGCGCATGGAGATCATCGCGATTCCGGTGGTCGCGGTGCTGTTGTTCTTCATCTTCGGCGGTGTCGTCGCGGCCGCGCTGCCGCTGATCATCGGTGGCCTCACCGTGCTCGGCGCGAACGGCATCGTCATGGGGATCACGAAGTTCACCGAGGTGAATTCGTTCGTCTCCCCGGTGGTTTCGATGATCGGCCTGGGCCTGGCCATCGACTACGGCCTGTTCATAGTCAGCCGCTTCCGAGAGGAAGTGGCCGACGGCTACGACACCAAATCGGCGGTGCGGCGCACGGTGCAGACCGCCGGCCGCACGGTCATCTTCTCGGCGACCATGATCATCGCCGCCAGCGCCGGCATGCTGCTGTTCCCGCAGGGCTTCCTGAAGTCCGTGGCCTACGGCACCATCGCGACCGTCGCGCTGGCCGCGATCTCCGCGCTCACCGTCCTGCCCGCGTTGCTGTCCATTCTCGGGCCGCGCGTGGATGCCCTGGGCCTCAAGCGTTTCCGCAAGGAGAAGACCACCGAGGAGATCGAGAACGGCTTCTGGGGCCGGATGACCGCGTGGGTCATGAAGCACCCGCTGAAGGTGGCCATCCCGATCACCATCGGCCTGCTGCTGCTCATCATCCCGGTGAAGAACCTGCAGTTCGGCGGTATCTCGGAGACCTATCTCCCGCCGGACAATTCGACCCGTCTGGCGCAGCAGCACTTCGACGAAGTGTTCCCGATGCGCAAGTCCGATCCGCTGCAGCTGGTCATCATCACCGATGATTCGCGCAGTGTGGGACCGCTGATCAGCGAGGCCAACGCGAATACGCCGGGCCTGCTGGCGAACGGCAAGTTCCAGATCCCGTCGAAGCCGCCGAACGGCTCCAACGTGTGGGTCTCGGAAGGTCGCCTGGAGAAGGGCGCGGACAAGGCCGCCGCCATCGACTCGCTGCGCGCCATGGAGGTGCCCGAGGGCGTCGACATGATGGTGACCGGTCAGCCCGCCATCGAACAGGATTCGATCAGCGCGCTGCTGGACCGCATGCCGTTGATGATCGCCCTGGTGGTGCTGGTGACCACCATCCTGATGTTCCTCACCTTCGGCTCGCTGGTGCTGCCCATCAAGGCGGCGCTGATGAGCGCGCTCGGCCTGGGGTCCACGCTCGGCATCCTGACCTGGATCTTCATCGACGGTCACGGCGCGGGCCTGTTGAACTTCACGCCGCAGCCGATCATGTCGCCGGTGCTGGTCCTGATCATCTCCGTGGTCTACGGCCTGTCCATCGACTACGAGGTGTTCCTGATCTCCCGCATGGTGGAGGCCCGCACACAGGGCGCGAGCACCACCGAGGCGGTGCGCGCGGGCACCGCGCAGACCGGCCGCATCATCACCGCGGCCGCGCTCATCCTGCTGGTGGTCACGGGCGCGTTCGCGTTCTCGGATCTGGTGATGATGCAGTACATCGCCTACGGCATGGTGTCGGCGCTGTTCATCGACGCGACCGTGCTGCGCATGCTGCTGGTCCCGGCCACCATGAAGCTGCTCGGCGACGACTGCTGGTGGGCGCCCAAGTGGATGAAGAAGGTTCAGCAGAAGATCGGCCTGGGCGAGCCCATCCTCGACGATGAGCGGCCCGGCGGCGGCGAGGTGGTGGACCTGGTCAAGACCACCCCGATCACCGACCCGGTCACCATGCAGATCCCGATCGTCTCCGACGGTTCCACGCCCGCGCGCCCGCGCAAGCCGCGCCCGCGCCGCACCGTCGACGTGGACAGCGAGGCCCCGACCCAGCGCATCGACACGGTGACGCCGGCCGAGTCCACGCCGCCCGCCGACAACACGCCGCAGCCGCCGGAGCACACCGCGCAGCAGGCGGAGAGCGCCGCGCCCGCTCCGGAACCGGAGCGCCCCCGAACCGGATTCCCGTCCGCCACAGCGCGTCCCGGCTTCGGCGTCACGCCGTCGACCACCGCGCCCCCGGCCTTCGCCAAGCCCACGGGCATCACCGAACCCAGCACCGAGGCGACCTTCGGCCCGCCGGTCGAGGCCTTCGGGACCGCGCCGGAGACCTACGGCGCGCCCGTGGAGTCGGTTCCGCCGCTGGCCCCGCGCCGGGTGATCAGCGCGGCCGCCGCGGAAGCGCCGACCACAGAACTCGGTTCCGTCCCGCCGGTCGCCCCGGCCGGACCCGCCGAGTCCGCCGCGCCCCGCGGCCCGGTGACCCCGATCGGCGACTTCGCCTCGCCCACACGTGGTTCCGCCCCCGGTCTGCCGCAGCGCAAGCCCGAACAGCCCGCCGCGCCCGCCGCGAGCCAGGCGTACGGCCAGGACGTGAGCTTCACGCCCCCGCCCGCCCCGGTCACGCCGGCGAGTTCGGTGCCGTCGATCTCGCAGCCCGCACCGCCGGTCACCCCGGTGCCGCCGGCGCCGCAGCCCGAGGCGACACCACCCGCGTCCACGGTCGGGTCGGAGCGGGTGCTGCCGCCGCCCGCGCCGAAGATCGCGCCGCATCCGGCCACCCGGGCCCAGTTGTACCAGCCGCAGCCGGAGGGCGAGCAGCCCGCGCCGGAAGCCGCTCCCGCGGAACATCATCCGGCGCATCACGCGGCCGGTGAGCAGCCCGAGGACGGCGCCGGGCGCAGCAGCATCGAGCAGTGGATGTCGGATCTGCGCACCTCCCGTCGTCGTCCCGGCAAGCCGGACGAGGACGACGCCAAGCACCGCGGCGGTGAGGGGCGGCAGGTGAGCGTCAACGAACTGCTGCGTCGCCAGAACAACGACTGATACGCCACGACGCAGGAAGGCCCGGCCGAATTCTCGGCCGGGCCTTCCTTTTTCGCCGCTCTAGGTGCGCGCGTTCAGATCGGCGAAGGCCCGCGCGTAGCGGGTGCCGACCATCAGCAGCAGCACACCCACCACCAGGAACGCGGCCGCGCGCAGCAGGCCGGCCAGGGTGGCCAGGTCGAACAGGAACAGCTTGGCCAGGGCCGCGCCGGTGAGCAGCAGTCCCGCCACCAGCGCTACCTTCGCCTGCGGCGACTTGCGCGAGAGCCGGCGCAGGCCGAACAGCAGGGCGGCGGTGGCCGCGGCCATCCAGATCACCGTGGCGATGCCGTGTCCGGCGAGGAACCCGTCGCGGCTGCCGGTGGCGACGCCGAGCGAGACGGTCAGGGCGGTCACCGCGTACAGCCCGCCGATCCCGGCGAACACCGACAGGACGGCGGCGTCGGACTCCCGGTCGAGCAGACCCAGACGACGCGCGGTCCAGGCCGCGACCGCCAGCACCGCGAGCAGGAACACCGCCGACAACGCGGTCGAAATACTCAGGTGCGCTTCGGCTTCCGCCTGCCCCGCCAGCGTGGCCGGGTCGGCGCGGAACAGGAACGCGACCGCGCCCAGCCCGCCGTAGACCGCGCCGAGCGCGGACGCGAACCGCGATCGCTGCTGTCCGGCCGCCGCCAGGAAGCCCATGGCGACCACGAACAGCGCCGTCGGCAGCGTCTGGACCTCGGTCACGCCGACACACGCTTCGAGCAGCGCGACCGCACCGGCCAGCGTGGACACCACCGCCAGGTGCCCCGGAATTCGCGCGGCGGCACCGAGTTTCGGCACCCACGGCACCGCCGCGACCAGCAGCAGCACCGTCGCGACCGCACCGGCCACCACCGTCGGCCCGGTGCGCCCGGAGAACAGCACGGGCGCGGCCAGCATCGGCACGGTCGCCGCCCCGAAGCTCAGGCTCGCGGTCACGTCACCCGCCCGCAGCCGCCCGGCGAGCACCGCACCGATCAGCCCGGTCACCGCGATGACGATCGCGGCGGCCAGCGCCTGATACCGGTCCGGGCCCGCGCCCGAATCGAGGGCCGTGCCGACCACCGCGAGCAGGGTCACCAGCACCGCCGGAATCGTCCGAATCACGTGCAGCCACGGCCAATCCCGCACCAACTGCACCGGCAGGGCGGCGATCTGCAACACGATCAGGAAGCCGACCAGAAGCATCAACTCCGTCGACACGAACGGCGCGAGCACCGCCGCCCCGGCGGTGACCAGCACGGCCAGACCCTGGGAGTTCCACCGCATGGCGAGCGCCACGCCCCCGGCCGCGATCCCGAACGCCACCACGTACCCCACCACCGGATCCAGCCACCGGTACATCGTGGTCATGGCGACGACATCCAGATATCCCCCGGCGATACCGGTGGCCGCCAAGGCGATTCCCCCGACCCGGCCCCCCGGCTTGGCGAACACCCGTGCCCCGACACCCACCAGTGCGGCCGAGAACAAGCCACCGGCAAGAACTCTCGGCACCGGCCCGAAGAACCCCGCCTGGGCCGCCAGCACCAGCAGCATGACCACACCGATCAACGTGACCGCCACCCCGGCCACGGCCAGCACCCGGCTGATCACGCCTTCCCGCTGCCACCACGGCTCCCGCGCCGGCCGCCCGGCCACCACCCGCCGCTGCCGCGGCAACCCGGGCATCGGCGACAGCGGCTGCGCACCCGGACCAGCCCACCCCGGCCGAGCCGCGCCGACCGGACCTGGAACGGGCTGCCCCACCGGCATTCCCATCGGACCCGCGGGCGGGATCCACCCGGAGGCGGGCGGGATCGGCGCACCCGGCGCACCGGGCATCCCTACACCTGACGCGGGCGGCTGCCCCCACCCGGCCGCCGGAGCGGCCCCGGACACTCCCGGGATCGGAACCCACTGCTGCGCAGGCCATCCCGGCGCACCGACGGGTGGCGGCCCCCACAGGGGCGCGGCCCCGGCCGGACCGGACCCCGGCGCGCTCCGGACCGGAACCTCCTGCCCCGGCGGAACTGTCCCCTGAACGGGCTGTCCGCTCTGCTGAGCAGCGGCAACTCCGTCGAGTGCGCCCGGAACGCCCGGTTCCGGCCGCTGTTCCGTGACGGAGACGGTCGACGGGGCCTCGGAACCGCCCGCTCCGGCAACGCCCGTGCCGGTCGCGGTCTGTGCCGCGGTGCGCATGGATTCGGCGAGGACCTGCGTGTGCAGGGTGTCGAGGTCGCGGCCTAGGATGTTCAGGTGCTCGCCGAGCGAGGTGAATTCGGTCGACAGCCGCGCGATCAGGCGGGGATCGATGGCGGGATTCATGCCCGCAATGCTCCCGACCTGGGGGTTCTGCCACATGAGTAGAAACACCCGGGTAGCGGGCGATTACTACGCGAGTCGCAGCCGAGCGGTCAGGCGGAGTGGGCGGCCGCGCGCGCGATGGTCGCGGTGATCTCGGCGGTGATCAGGTCGGGGGCTTCCAGCATGGGGACGTGGCCCAGGTCCGGGAGCGGGCGGACCCGCACGGCTCCGGTGGGGGTGAGGGGCGCGTAGACGTGCGGCGGCAGCACCCGGTCGTGTTCGGGCAGCAGGATCGTGGTGGGGACGTCGAGCTCGGCCAGACCGGTGAAGCCGACGGGCAACTCGGGGTCGGTCGCGAGGTCGTCGACGATGGCGCATTCGGTGATGGCGGCGGTCATGGCCTTGGCGAGCGGGTTCGGCACGGCGGCGGGCCGGTAGGCGAGCAGCGGCAGCAGCAGGCTGCGCAGCAGCGACGGCATGGTCGGCTGCTGGCCGGGGCCCAGTCCGATGAGCGGCCCGAAGGCTCGGAACCGGCGCAGCAGCGAATCCGCGGCGGCCGGGGTGCGCCACAGTCCGGCGGGCGCGATGGCGGTGCAGGAGCGGGCCCGGCCGCGGGCGGCGAGTTCCAAGGCGATCCAGCCGCCCAGCGAGTTGCCCGCGATATGGACGGCGTCCCAACCGGATTCGTCGAGCAGCCGTTCGCAGTGGTCGACCAGGGCGGTCACGGTGGCGGGACGCGCGGCCTCGGGTCCGCCCCAGTGTCCGGGCAGGGTGGGGGCGAGCACGCTGTGGCTCGCGGCCAGGTCGTCGAGCACGCCGCCCCAGGACTGCCAGGTGAGCAGGACGCCGTGCAACAGCAGCAGCGGTTCGCCGCGGCCGGTTCGATGCACTGCCTCCGGTGCCGGGACGCCTTCCACCATGGGCGTGACCCTACCGTCCGGCTCCGGCTCCCGCCGACCGGTTCACGCCCCGTTGAGGAAGCGCTTCCAGTTGGTCCCGAACGGGTGCTTGGCGGTGACGGAGCTGAATCGCAAGCTCCCGCGCACGATGATGTGCAACGGACCCATCGGCGGCCCGCTGCGCACCTTGGTGTTGGCGCTGGACCCGATCAGGTCGATGGCATTGAGGTCCACGGTCGCCTCGGCGGGCAGGATGAGTTCCAGCGAGCTGCAGGTGTCGTTCACGTGGATCTCCACCACCTGGGTGGACATGACGGCCTGGGTGAAGTCCAGGTGCACGCTGCCCATCATGCTGTTCAGCACGAGGCTGGGCGGCACGTGCCAGACGCCCCTGCGGTGCACGCTCGACATGCGCGCGCGAATCACGTTGCCGGGCACGGGTTGCGGCAGGCGCGGCGGCCCGCTCACGAATCGGGGCTGCGGCGCCACGTAATGCGGTGCGGCCGGGGCGGGCTGCCCGACCAGCCGGACCCCCGGCAGATCGATCAGCACCGCGTTGAGTTCGCCGCGGGTCTTGGCCGCGAGCGCGGTGTCCATGCGCTCGGTGAATTCCCCCAGCGACAGCATGCCCAGCCCGACCGCTCGCTGCAGCAGCCGGCCGACATGTTCGCGTTCTACATCAGATACCCGTAGATCCCGGTCGCCGATCACGGTGCCGGTCTCGAGCGCGGAAACCGCTTCAGGACCTCCCATGTCTTCGAGGCTAGCGAGCCCGGGCCGGTCACCGCATCAGGGCAATCCCTGAACCGCTCCCCTACTCGAGGCCCTGTTCGATGGCGTACCGGGTCAGTTCGACGCGATTGCCGAGCTGGAGTTTGCGCAGCGTGGACTGCACGTGGTTCTCGACGGTGCGGTGGCTCAGCCCCAGCCGGGTGGCGATCTGCCTGGCGGACAAGCCTTTCGCCACCATCCGCAGCACTTCGGTCTCGCGGTCGGTGAGCGCGGGCCGGTGGGGTTCGTCGCGATCTGCGGGGGTGTTGGCGATGCGGCGGAACTCACCGAGGACCAGTCCGGCGAGGCCGGGGGTGAAGACGGCCCGGCCGGCGGCGGTGGCGTGCACGGCGTCGAGGAGTTCGGTGGCCGAGGCGCTCTTGACCAGGTAGCCGGTGGCCCCGGCCTTGATGGCGTCGAGCACGTCGTCGCGTTCGGCCGACGCGGACAGCACCAGCACCCGGGTGCGCGGGGAGACCCGCAGCACCTCGGCGGTGGCGTCGGCGCCGTTGCCGTCGGGGAGCTGCATGTCCATCAGCACGACGGCCGGGCGGACGGCGGCGGCGCGGGCTCCGGCCGAGCGCACGCCGTCGGCGGTGGCGACCACGTCGAACCCGGCCTCGGCCAGGTCGCGGGCGACGCCGTCGCGCCAGATCGGGTGGTCGTCGACCACCATCACGGTGATCCGGTCCGCCGCTGCGCTCATCTCCGCCTCCGCTCTCATTGTGGCCGTCCGACGGGAATCCGGAACTCCCATTCCGCGCCCGGCCCCTCGTCGCCGTCCTCGGGTACCGCCTCGAACAGCAGCTGCGCGGTACCGCCGAGCGCGGCGACCCGGCCTATGATGGAGCGCGAAACACCCATGCGCCCTTGCCCTTCGGCCTCCGCGAGCCGCCCGGGCGGAATCCCCGGACCGTCGTCGCGCACGCTCACGACGATCTCGTCACCCATATCCTCCAGCAGCACATAGGCTTTCGCACCCGGTCCGGCGTGCTGGACCACATTCGCCAAGGCGGCGGCGACGGCCGCGGCGACCTCGCGGGCCGCCCAGTGCCCGAGCAGCACCGGATCGCCGGGCGTGGAGACGAAGACGGACGGCGTGGTCTGCGCGGTGAGCAGCGGCCGCAGGTCCTCGTCCACCCCGCTGACGTCGGCGGGTTCACCCTGTTCGGAGATGAGCACCCGCAGCGCGACCTCCTGCTCCCCCGCCCGCTGCGCCAGTTCCGCTGTCGGCCCGCCGATCTCGTTCCCGCGCCGCTTGATGTAGCTGAGCACTTGGAGGACGCCGTCGTGCACCTGGCGGGCCAGGCGTTCGCGTTCCTGGGCGGCGGCGGTGAGCCGGATGGCCCGCTGCAGCTGCGCGTGGGCGCGGCGGGCGGTGTTGGAGGCCAGCCCCAGGGCCAGGCCCACCGAGATCAGCACCGGCAGCGTGGCGTCGCGCCAGACGTCGACATCCCATTGCGCGCGGGCGGTGATGACGGCGGCCGAGACCACCAGTCCCGAGCAGATGCCGCCGAACGGCCCCCACAGGATCGCCGCGGAGACAACCGCATTGGCGGCCCACAGCGTGGTGGGCAGGGTCTGATGGCCGTGGTACCAATCGTACGGCGCGACCAGCCGGGTGGCGAAGATGAGAGCGATCACCACCACGTGGTCGCCGATCACCACACCGGTGCGCACCCGCGGCTCATGACGGATCCGCCACTGCGATAACAGGATCGCGGAGATGCCCGACCACACCGCCATGACCGCGATCAGCGCCCAGCTCAGCCGCTGATTGGTGTAGTGCGGCACCGAGGCCACCTGCTGGCCGACCGCGTACAGCAGCGTGACCAGCCGGAACGCCTGCACTGCCCGCCACAGCGGCGCGGTCGCGCCCCAGGCGGGGTCGGGCTCAGGCCCCGGGGACATCCTCGGTCCCCGGTGTCGCCGCGCCGCCAGCGGATTTCGGATCGGGGAGCGCCGGGCGATCGCCCTCGCCCGCCGGCAGGGGGATCTTGTACCGGTCGGGGTCGGGTAGGTCGGGTTCGGCGCTGAACATCGGTTTGTCCGGGTCACCGCTGTGCAGTTCCTGATAGAGCTCCTGCGGCGAATCGGCGAGCAGCGAGCGGATGGCGGTATTGAGCACCGCCACGAACGGCACCGCCAGCAGACCGCCCGCCAGCCCGGCCAGCACCACGCCCGCCGCGATGGCCAGCACCACGGCCAGCGGGTGGATGCGTACCGCGCGGCCCATCAGCAACGGTTGCAGCACATGGCCTTCCAGCTGCATGACCGCCACCGTGATGCCCAGCACGATGAGCGCGGTGACCAGACCCTTGGTCATCAGGGCGATGAACACCGCCACCGAGCCGGCGATGAACGAACCCACGATGGGGATGAACGCGCCGATGAAGACCAGCGAGGCCAGCGGAAGTGCCAGCGGCACATTGAGAATGGCCAGGCCCGCGCCGATGCCGATGGCGTCCACCGCCGCCACCAGCACGGTGGCGCGGACGAAGCCGGTGAGGGTGCCGAAGCCGAGCCGTCCCGCGGCTCGCACCCGCGCCCGGTGCGGGGTCGGGACGATGCGAGTGCAGAACTCCCAGATCTGGTCGCCGCCGTAAAGGAAGAAGATGAGGATGAACAGGGTCAGGAACGCGCCGGTGAAGAACTCGCCGATGACGGTGGCGGTGGTGAGCGCCCCGCTGGTGAGCGCGTCCTTGTTGGATTCGACGGTCTTGACGATGGTGTCGCCCGCATTGCGGATCTGATCGTTGCTCAGGTGCAGCGGCCCGTTGATCAGCCAGTCCTGCACCTGGTGCACGGAGGTCTTGAACTCGTCGGACAGCTGCGGCACACCGGAGACGAACTGTTCCACGACGAAGGTCATGATCCCGGCCAGGATCCCGAGCGACCCGATCAGCGCGACCAGCACGCCGATGGCCCGCGGTACCCCGAACCGCTGCATCCAATTGACCAGCGGCGCCATCAGAGCCGCGCCCAGCAGCGCGATGGAAATCGGAATCGTCACCGTGGACAGCCGCCGTGCCAGATACGCGACCGCGACCACCGCCGCGAGAATGAGGAGCAGCCGCCAGCTCCATTCCGCGGTCTGCCGGACGAGCGGGTGCACAGCCTCCGCGTCGCGCCGCCGTACCTGACTCGTTTCCCCGGACCCGCTGGACACCGCCTGCGCCTCACTCACCTGAGCGAGCCTAACGGCCGGAACCTCCGCAGGCATGTACCGGCGATGCAAACGCTAGATTGGAGCTCGTGTCAGCGCCCCTGGAAGCGGTCAAACAGACCATGCATACCCGCTGGCCGCTGTACTTAGCTTCGATGCTCGCGGCCAACGCGTTCGGCGCTGTCCTGGTGTGGGCGTTCATCGAGTACGGGTTGCCGGTGCCGGAGGGCGGCACGAGCGCGACCCGCGAGACCGGGCTGCTGGTGCCCGCGCTGGTCTTCGTGATCGGCGGATTCCTGAGCGTGACGGCGTCGGCGCTGATGCTGCGGCCGGTGATGCGGTGGCAGATGCGGGGCGGGCCGCCGTCGCGGCAGGAGCAGATGGCGGCGCTGCACGCCCCGTTGCGGCAGGCCATCGTGCATCTGGTGTTGTGGCTGATCGGCGGCGCGGTGCTGGCTTCGCTGATCATCGTGCGCACCCCGGAGCTGGCGGCGGCGGTGATCGTCACCGAATGTATGGCCGCCACCATCGTTTTCGGCTTCACCTACATGCTGGGGGAACGGATTCTGCGGCCGGTCGCGGCCGAGGCGCTGACCGTGGGGGCCTTCGACCACACCCTGACCGCGGGTGTCGGCACCCGAATGGCCATGACCTGGGGGATGGGCACCTTCGCGCCGACCATCGCCATCGTGCTGCTGTGCGTCACCCAGATTTCTTCTCGCGTCCAGTTTTCCGCGCAGTCGCTGGCGGTCTCGATTCTCTTGTTGTGCGGCGTGGTGATCATGCAGGCGCTGGCGCTTTCCATGCTCACCGGCTCCTCCATTTCCGATCCGATCCGCCAGCTCAGCCAGGCCATCGACCGGGTGCAGGAAGGCGCCCGGGATGTGCAGGTGGAAGTTTTCGACGGTTCCGAGATCGGGCTGCTGCAGGTCGGCTTCAACCGAATGATGGGCGAGGCCGCGAAACGCCGGGAACTGCAGGAATTGTTCGGTCAGCATGTCGGCGAGGATGTGGCGCGGCGCGCCCTGGAGTACGGCACCGAACTCGGCGGTGAAACCCGATTCGTGGCGGTCCTGTTCGTGGATATGGTCGGCTCGACCGCGACCGCGGCGGAACGCCCGCCGACCGAAGTGGTCAGCCTGCTCAACGAGTTCTTCCGGGTCGTGGTGGATGTCATCGACCGCCATCACGGGCTCATCAACAAATTCATGGGTGACGCCGCGCTGGCCATCTTCGGCGCGCCGCTGGATCGCCCCGACGCGCCGACCGCGGCCCTGGCCGCGGCCCGCGAACTGCGTGAAGCCCTGCGCGAGGTGGTCGGCCTGGATATCGGTATCGGCGTCTCGGCCGGACTCGCGGTGGCCGGGAATATCGGTGGGGCGAATCGTTTCGAATACACCGTGATCGGCGATCCGGTGAACGAGGCGTCGCGCCTGACCGAACTCGCGAAAGACCGGCCCGAACGCGTCCTGACCTCGTCGAGCGCCCTGTTCTTCGCCGACGAGAACGAACAGCGGCATTGGCAGACCGGAGAAGAAGTGCAACTGCGTGGCCGCCGCCGGAAAACCCGGCTGGCGTGGCCGCGGGAAAGCACCGACCCCGCTGCTGCAGACGAGGCGGCGGCGAGTTCGTTAGGCTGACGACGTGACGGCCCATGGTGAGCTGGACGGCGAACCCACGCCGCCCGCGGACAACGCGCGCCGTGGCAGATTCTGGTGGGCCAAATGGGTGCTGGGCGCCGCGCTCGTGGGACTGCTGATTTCCGAGGGCACTTACCTATATCCGCGCCTGCACGAATCCTGGAAGAACCTCACCGAAATACATTGGGGCTGGATCGCCGCCTGCATCCTCATGCAGGCGGTTTCCATGTCCGGGTTCGGTCGCATCCAGAAACAGCTGCTGCACGCCGGCGGCGTGGAGGTGAGTCAGCGCAAGTCGGTGTCGGTGGTGTACGGCTCCACCGGCATGTCGCTGACCTTGCCCGCCGGTCAGGTGTTCTCGACCGCCTTCACCTACCGCCAGACCCGCCGCTGGGGCGCGAGCCCGATCGTGGCGTCCTGGCAACTGGTGATGTCGGGCGTGGTGGCGGCGGCGGGCCTGGCGCTGCTGGGCCTGTTCGGCACGGTGCTGGCCGGGGACCGGGTGGGTCCGGCCAAGGTGATCCTGACGCTGGGCACGGTCGCGCTGCTGATCTGGGCGGTGAACTACGTGTCCCGGCATCCGGACGGGGTGCAGGGCCTGCTGCAGCGAATCCTGCACCTGGTCAACCGGATCAGACGCAGACCCGCGGACGACGGCATGGACAAGATCGAGGAGATCATGTCCCAGCTGGAATCGGTGGACCTGGGCAAACGCGATGGCGCGTGGGTGGCGGCCTGGGCGCTGGTCCACCGGCTCGCCGACGTCGCCTGCCTGGGATTCGCCTGCTACGCGGTGGGCGCGGACCCGCGCTGGGCGGCGCTCATGCTGGCTTTCGCGGCCGGAAAGGCCGTGGGCACCATTCCTTTGGCTCCCGGCGGCATCGTCTATGTGGACGCCACCCTCATCTACTCGCTGACCGCCGCGGCCGGGCTGCCCGCCGCGCAGGCCGTGGCCGCCGCCTTCCTCTACCGGCTGGTGAGCTTCATCCTGGTGGCGATCGTCGGCTGGATCGTCTTCCTGTTCCTGTTCCGCAAGCCGCAGGCCGGTGACGCCGAACTGGAGAAGGAGTTCGAGGAGCGCGGCAATTCGCTGGTCACGGACCGCCGCCGCGCCACACCTCCCGCGGACCCGGGTTCCCCCGCCGCCCCGGATCTTTAGCCTGGTGTCCCTGCACGAGCGTTCGCGGGCGGCCCGATAGCCTGTCCCGCGTGAAGAAACTCGTGCCCTTCGTCGTGGATGTCGCCCTGGTGATCGTGTTCTGCGCGGTCGGGCGGCGCAGTCACGACGAGGCGATCGCCGCGGGCCTGCTGCGCACGTTCTGGCCGTTCGGCACCGGGCTGCTGCTGGGCTGGGTGCTCGCGGTGGCGGTGGCGGCGGGCCGGGAAGGCGTCTCGGCGGCACGGGGTTTCGACGGCCGCACGGTGTGGCCGACCGGCGTGATCGTGTGGCTGAGCACGCTGGCGGGCGGCATGCTGCTGCGCGCGGTGTCGGGTCAGGGCGTCGCGGTCAGCTTCGTCATCGTGGCCGCGACCTTCCTCGGGCTGTTCCTGGTCGGCTGGCGCGCGGCCGCGCAGGCGCTGTCCTCCCGCTGAGCCGCCGCTAGTCCGGGGTGGCCAGCGACTGCAACAGCCGGGCGGCCACCCGCGCGGTGAGGTCGCCGCTGTCGGGATCCTCGATGTGGATGGCGAAGGCCAGGTCCCCGAGGGTCGCGACCAGCCACCCGTTGTTGCCGGTGGTGGCGCTGTAGACCTGGACATCGCGATACCGGCCGAGGGCGGCCATCTCCGGCGCGCCGCCGCCGTCGTGCAGCATGGCGCGCAACCGGTCGGTGGCCTCCGGCGGCAGCGCGGCCAGGTCGGCCTCGGTGGTGGCCGGCTGGCCGATGGCGATCATCGGCTTGGGCACCTGCCCGCGCGCGACCGCGGCCGCCGCGATGGCCATGCCCCAGGGGCTGGCCAGCAGCGAGTCGGCGGCATTGCCGCGTCCGACGTTCTCGGCGGTGTTCTTCCCGGTGGGCAGGCGGCCGGTGGTCTCGTCGAGGCCGGGCACCCGGAAGTCGATGCCGATGCCGAGCAGGCTGGCCGCGTCTGCGGCGTCGCCGACCGAGACATCCTGCGGCGCTTTGTGTTTGGTGACCGCGGCGACATTCTTGAACAGCTCGATCATGCCGCCGACCGGGTACAGCCCGGTGAACGCGATATTGCCGCGCTCACTGGCCTGACTGTTCTGGGCGACCGCGACCAGGGCACCGCTGGAGGGCTGGATGGCGACGATGGAGGTGGGCGAACCGGTGCTCACCGCGGCGTCCTCGGCGGCGCGCTGCAGGTGCTGGTCCATGGTGCCCGGAATGTCGGGTCCGGGCGGGCCCTGCTCCCCGACGAGCTGGGTGACCATGGCCCCGTTGGGCTCGAACAGCTGCACACCCCAGCCGGAGTGGCTGTCGCGGTTCTCGTCCCACACCTTGGTGAGCGCGTCGAGCATGGGCGACCACACCCGGCGGTCGGCGGAGATGAGCTTGGGCTGCTTCTCCAGCACCACGCCCGGGATCGGGGCCATGCGCGGTTCGAGGATGGCGAAGTCGCCGTCGCGCAGGTTGACCGCGGTGATCGGTCTGCCCTGCGCGGCCGAAAGCTGTTGCATCAGGGCCGGTCCGTCGATGAGCGGGGCGACCGGGGCGATGGCGGCGGCGAGCGCGTTGGTCGAGGCGACCGGGTCGGTGATCTTGGCCGGGTCCAGCTTGACCACATTGATGGTCTGCTCGGTCATGAGCGGCTGGCCGACGATGTCGTTCACCCGCGGGGAGGGGTGGGCCTCGGTGCGGACCAGTTTGGCGGTCCGCTTGGCGTCGAGCTGCGGCATGACCAGGGCGGGATCCCACGAAATGCGCCAGCCCACACTGAGTTTGCGGACGGTGCCGTTGAGGTCGTACTTCCAGTTCCGGTTCCCGCCGAAGTTCCAGGCGCCGGTCATGGAGAAGAGGCCGGTCGTACCGTCCAGTTTGATGAACTGGGTCACGCGGTAGTCGGGCTTACCCGACCCCATGCCCTCGAAGACTTGCTTCAGCGTTGCCGAAGCGCCCGCCGGATAGGAGGTCAGTCGCGACGCTCCGTCGTAGTCCTTCTTGTCGATCAACGAGGTGAACTGTTCGACCACGTTCTCCGCGCCCGTCGATTTGTCCCGAAACCCACACGACCCCATCGCGATCGCGACGGCCGCCACACCCGCGAGTGCGATCGCACCCCGAACTCGGAAGCGGCGGGATCCCCACACATCCATATCGCCCACTCTTCACTCTGGCCACATCAGCATCAGGTCCACGGTACCGCGCTCCGAACGCCGCGGCGCCACCTTCTCCACCAGGTGCGCACGTACTGAGCATCACCATAGTGCCGAAATCCTTCAGTAGGGACCAGTTACATGATCACCGGTCGGTTACAGCACTGACGTATTCGAGACTCGGCAGACCGATCGGTTCTCACTGGTGACAGCCCCGCGCGCGATTCGTGACCATGCCTCGAGACCCCGTTCTCCCAGAGCGGAACCCACGCACCCAATTTCGACGTAACGTTGTAATCAGCATTACAACTCCATGCCGTAAGTGAGTGTGACCAACATGAGACACGGACATCGTGGACCCGGCTTCGGACGCACCGGCGGTTGGCAGCAGGCCGACCTCCCTGACGTCTCGGATGCCCCCGACTGGTTCGCTGGCAGATTGCCAGCCGACTGGTTCACCGGTCCCGCAACCCTCGAGGTCGATCGCGACGAAATCGTCGTCCTCGGCGAACTCCCCCTCCCCCCAGCCGAATCCACCCCCGCCGCCGAACCCGGCGCGGACGCCCCCGCCGCCGACGCGGCCCCGGCCGGCGTCCCGCAGGCCACTCGCGAGGGCCTGCTCGCCCGCTTCCGGGAGTCCACCCGGCCCGCCCGCATGCAGATCGCCCAGGAGGCGCAGGCCCGCTACGGCCGCAATGTCGCCTGGGGCGTGCTCGTGGACGGCGAGCGAATCATGTTCACCCATCTGGCCGTACCGGTCATGACCCGATTGCGCCAGCCCGAGCGCAAGGTCCTCGACACCCTGGTCGACGCCGGGGTCGCCCGCTCCCGCTCCGACGCGCTGGCCTGGACCGTCAAACTGGCCGGCAAGCACGCCGAGGAGTGGCTCGGGGAATTGCGCACGGCCATGCGCAAAGTCGACGACCTGCGGACGGAGGGACCGCGCGGCCTGTGATCGCCCGGCCGGCCGATAGAGTGGGCGCATGCCTGCTACCGGTCCGATCCTGGTGCTCAACGGCCCCAATCTGAACATGCTGGGCACCCGTCAGCCCGAGGTGTACGGGGCCGACACGCTCGACGACGTGGTCGAACTGTGCCGCAAGACCGCGGCCCGGTTCGATCGCGAGATCGTGGCGTTCCAGTCCAATCACGAGGGCGCGCTGATCGACCGCATCCACGCCGCCCGCGGTGTGGAGTCCGGCATCGTCATCAATCCGGGCGGGCTCACCCACACCTCGGTGGCGCTGCGGGACGCGCTGGTGATCCCGGAGGTGCCGATCGTGGAGGTGCACATCAGCAATGTGCACGCCCGCGAGGAGTTCCGGCACCACTCGTTCGTGTCCCCGATCGCGACCGCGGTGATCGCGGGCATGGGCGTCCAGGGCTACGCGGCGGCCATCGAGTTCCTCAGCACACGCTGACCCATTCCCCAGCCCGCGCCGACCGGCGCGAATCCTGCGACGAAGGGCCCGGCTCTCTCCAGAGCCGGGCCCTTTTCGCGTTGTGGACAAATAGCTTGAGCACCTCGAAATGTAGTAGTTATGCTACATCCGATCCGGCTTCTACTACGGAGGGGTGTCATGACGGTCGGCGAGGACGTCGTACTCGACGTCGAGAATCTGCGCATGCGCTACGGCACGCGCGACGTGCTGCACGATGTCGGTTTCCGGGCGCATCGCGGCGAGGTGGTAGCCCTGCTGGGCCCCAACGGCGCGGGCAAGACCACCACCATCGAGATCCTCGAGGGCTTCCGCATGCGCTCGGCGGGCCGGGTCGAAGTACTCGGGACGGACCCCGCGCACGGCGGCGAAGCCTGGCGGGCGCGCCTGGGCGTGGTGCTGCAATCGTGGCGCGACCACGGCAAATGGCGGGTCCGCGAACTCCTCGAGTACCTGGGCATGTACTACGCGCCCTACTCCACCCCCGCCATCCGACGGCCCTGGGACACAGACGAACTGATCGCCGCCGTCGGTCTCACCGAGCACGCGGGCGCCAAGGTGATGACCCTGTCCGGTGGCCAGCGTCGCCGCCTGGACGTGGCCATCGGCATCGTCGGCCGCCCCGAACTGCTGTTCCTGGACGAGCCGACCGCGGGCTTCGATCCGCAGGCCCGCCGTGAATTCCACGACCTGGTGCACCGTCTCGCCGACGACGACCACACCACCATCCTGCTCACCACCCACGATCTGGACGAGGCCGAGAAGCTGGCCGACCGCATCCTGATCCTGGCGGGCGGCCGCATCATCGCCGACGGCTCCGCCGATCAGCTCTCCCGCCGCATCGCGGGTGAGGCCGAGGTGAAGTGGACCCGCGACGGGCAGCGCTTCGTGCACACCACCACCGAGTCCACCAAGTTCGTCCACGAGCTGTTCAAGCAGTTCGGCGAGGCCGTGGAGGAGCTGGAGGTGCGCCGCGCCTCGCTCGAGGACACCTACATGACCCTGGTCCAGCGGTTCGAATCCGGCCAGGGCGACATCGAATTGCACAGTCTGGAAGAGGTGGCCCGATGAACCCGACGACCGTGGCGATCCGGGCGGGGCTCCGGCGCGGGCGCATCGAAGTGGTCCAGACCCTCACCAACGGGATGGACATCTTCTCGCAGTTCTTCTGGCCGGTGGCCACCATGGTCGCGGTGTTCTTCATGCGGCACGGCGACTTCGAGGGCACCGGCGTCGGCCTGGGCGCGCTGGCGCTGCCCAGCGTGCTCGGCATGCTGGTCGCTTTCACCGGGATGTTCGGCATCGCCCAGGGCCTGGCCATGGACCGCGAGGACGGGACCCTGTTGCGCGCCAAGGCCACTCCCAACGGGATGCTGGGCTATCTGATCGGCAAGGTCACCGCGGTCTCCGGCGTCACCGTGGTGCAGGTGGCCCTGATCCTCGGCTTCGGCCTGTTCGCCATCGGCGGGGTGAGCCTGGACAGCGTCGGCGCGTGGGCCACCCTGATCGGCATCCTGGCGCTCGGTCTGCTGGCCTGCCTGCCGCTGGGCGCGATCATCGGCTCGGCGTTCGACAGCCCGCGCAGCATCGGCTTCGTCTCGTTCCCCATCATGGGTCTGGTGGCGATCTCCGGAATCTTCTACCCCATCACCGGCCTGCCCGGCTGGCTGCAGGCGGTGGCGCAGGTGTTCCCCATCTATTGGATGGGCCTGGGCATGCGCTCGGCCATGCTGCCCGACAGTGCTTCGGTGGTGGAGCTGACCCACTCCTGGCGGCACCTGGAGACCGTCGCGGTGCTGGGCGCGTGGGCGGTCGCGGGCGTCCTGATCGCGCCGATGGTGTTGCGCCGCATGGCCCGCCGCGAATCGGGTGCGGCGGTGGCGGCCCGCCGCGAGAGGGCCATGGCGCGTGCCTACTAACGGCGAGGTCATCTACAACCGGATCGCCATGTTGCGGGCCGAGCGCGGGATCTCGCGGCGGGAACTGGCCGAGGCTCTGGGCGTGCACTATCAGACGGTCGGCTATCTGGAGCGCGGCGAGTACAGCCCGAGCCTGCACCTGGCGCTGCGGCTGGCGACCTATTTCGAGGTGCCGGTGGAGATCATCTTCTCCACCGCCCCGTTCCCGCGCATCGGCTCCGAAACCGCCTGAGCCATCAGCTCATAGGTCGACACCGGGCTCCCGGCCGCCAGGCTGGCGGCCACCGCCCGGCGCCAGAACGCCTGGGCGGTGTGCGAGAGCGTGGCGTCCACGCCGGCCTCCTCGCTGGCGTCGATGACGTGCTGCGCGCCCGCGTCCATCATGCGCAGCCCCGCCAGGTCGGCCCAGCCGCCGCTCGCGTTCCGCACCGAGAACTGCTCCATGAAATACGGGAAGGCGGCATTGGAGCGCACCGCGAACGGCACGAACTGCGCGATGTCGTGGCCGGCCCGGGCGATCATGGCCGTGGCCTGGTCGAAGGCCAGCAGCCAGGGATGGAAGATGGTGAGCAGGCCCTGGTAGAAGACCTGGGCCAGACCGTCATCCGCGCCCAGGTACTCCTGCGGGCTGAGCGGGCGCAGCAGCTCGGCGTGCGCGTCGAAGACCGCGCGCGGGCCGCTGTAGAAGATGTACGACGCCGGGTGCTCGATATTGTTGCCCGCCGACATGACGCCGCCGGACAGGAATTCGGCGCCGTGCTCCCGCACCCACGCCGCGCCCCGGCGCGCCTGCTCGGGTGAATCCGAGGACAGATTGGCGATCACCTTGCCGCGCAGGCGATCCGCGTCCGGTCCGAGAACGTCGTACATGGCGGCGTAGTGGGTGAGGCTGAGCACCGTCACCTCGTTGGCGTCGAGCGCCTCGGCGACGGTCCCGGCGCGCTGCGCCCCGAGCTCGACCATGGCGTCCGCCTTCTCGGGGCTGCGGTTCCACACCGTCACCTCGACCCCGGCCTTCAGGAAGGCCTTCACCATGGCCCGGCCCATCGGGCCCAGGCCGATGACGGTGACGGATTTGCGCTGATCGGACATGCTGTACCCCTTCGATTTCGGCTGTTCTGCGGTGGCGCGCCGGAATCGATGGTCGTCCGGGATCGGTAGCCTCGGGAAGACCGCACCCGCGGGTGCGGTTGCTTACCTGGAGGTTGGCGATCTGGTCAGGAGGGCGCGATGAGTACCGGTGGTGACGGGGATCACGAGGTGTGCGGCATGTCCATCGCCATCGGCGCGGTCGGCGGCAAATGGAAATTGCACCTGATGTGGGTGCTGGCCGAGGGCACGCAGCGCTTCGGGCAGATCCGGCAGCTGCTGACCGGCGTGAGCGAGAAGGTGCTCACCGAGAACCTGCGGCAGATGGAGGCGAGCGGCCTGGTGCACCGGGAGATCTTCCCGGAAATCCCACCGCGCGTGGAGTATTCGCTGACCGAGCTGGGCCGGGAGCTCAGCGCGGCCCTGCGACCGCTGGAGGAGTGGGGTGACCGCAATCGGAACCGGATTCCCGGCCGCGCGCTCACCCCGTCCGCCTAGGCTCCGCCGATCCGCTCACCGATCCGTTCCAGCAGGTCCGCGGCATCCGCCATGCTGCGGGCCGGGTCGGGCTCCAGTTCCGACAGGGCGTAGGCCGCCTCGAATCCGGCGTCCCGTACCTGGTCCGGGGTCAGCCGCACCCGGCCCGCGACCGCGATGACCGGCAGGCTCGCCGCCCGGGCCGCGCGGCAGACCCCGATCGGGGCCTTGCCGGACAGGCTCTGCGCGTCCAGCGAGCCCTCCCCGGTGACGACCAGGTCGGCGTCCTTCAGCTGGGCCGGGAAGTCGATGAGGTCGAGGATCAGCTCGATGCCCGGGCGCAGCCGCGCGCCGAGAGCGGCCAGCGCCCCGAATCCGGCGCCGCCCGCCGCGCCCGCACCCGCCCGGTCCGCCCATTCCGGCCCGAGCACGGCGGCCCAATTCTTCAGTGCCGCTTCGAGGGCGGCGACCTGCTCGGGGTCCGCGCCCTTCTGCGGGGCGTAGATGGCGGCCGCGCCGCCGGGTCCGAGCAGCGGGTTGTCCACATCGCTGGCCAGGGTCACGGTCGCATCGGCCAGGCCGGGATGCAGATCGCTGCGGTCCACGCGTATGGCGCGCGCGAGAGCCGCTCCCCCGCACGGTAATTCGTGTCCGTCGGCGTCGAGGATGCGCAGGCCGAGGGCTTGCAGCAGGCCCGCGCCGCCGTCGGTGGAGGCGCTGCCGCCCAATCCGAGCACGATGTCGCGCGCACCCCGGTCGAGCGCGTCACCGATCACGTCGCCCACGCCGTAGGTGCTGGCGTGCAGGGGATCCGGTTGCCCGTCCGGCAGTTTCGCGAACCCGCTCACCGCGGCCAGCTCCACCACGGCGGTCCGGCCGCGCACCGCGTAGGAGGTGGTCACCGGTGCGAGGGTGGGCCCGAAGCTCTCGACCTCGACCCGCTCCCAGCCCGCCGCCACGAAGGCGTCCACGGTCCCGTCGCCGCCGTCGGCCACCGGTGAGCGCCGCACCTCGGCGCCCGGGTCGGCGCGGCTGATTCCCGCCGCGAGTGCGTCCGCCACCTGCGTGGCGGTCAGTGAGCCCTTGAATTTGTCCGGGGCGAGCAGCACCCGGCGCGGCCGTGGGTCCGTCATGCGTCCAGTGTGATCGCTGTGCCGGAAAGCGACACGCCAGGCGGCGGCCTTCGGCCGAACGGACAAATTGCCGGGGCCGGGGAACTAGCGTCGCACGCATGCCGAGTCAGTCGATCGAGGTCCGTATGAATTCCGCGCTGGATCGGTTCGAGTTGTACATCGACGATTACCTCGCCGGGGTCGCGGCGTATCAGGACACCGCCAAGGAGCGGGCCTTCGTGCACACCGAGATCTATCCCCAGTTCGAGGGACAGGGGTACGGGCGCAAGCTGGTGCAGGGTGCGCTCGATCAGACCCGGGACGCGGGGTTCGGGATCCTGCCGCTGTGCCCGATGGTGCACCACTTCGTCGAATCCCGGCCCGAATACCTGGCTTTGGTGCCGCACTGGTCCAGGGAACGGCTCAATCTGCCGCAGCACTGACGCCTAGTACGCCTTCACCGCTCCGTCCAGCGCGACCTGCAGTTCGTCGCGGACCACCCGGGTGATCTCGGCGGGTTTGGCGGGCAGCTCGGCGACCGGCACGCCGAAGTAGAAGCTGGCCGAGTACGCCTCCTCCTTGGTGGGCTCCACCGCCGGATCCAGGCGCGGTCCGTAGCTGAGCCCGAGGCTCACCAGCGCCGGTTCGGCGCCGAGCTTCTTGGCCCGGAAGGCGATGTGCCCGATGCCGCTTCCGATGGTCTGCACCTGGGTGGGGTCGACATCGTTGCAGGTCCCCTCCGGGAACACCGCGATCCCGTCCCCACGCGCCATGCGCTCGGCGCAGATGTCGATCATGCGCTGCCCAGCCGCGTTGACCGCGCGCAGTCCGTGGTCCTTGCCCCGGAACACCGGGATCCCGCCCATCATGTCGATGCGTTCACGCAGCTTGGGCTCGGTGAACAACTCGTCCTTGGCCAGCACCCGGGTGCGTCCGATGACCGGCCGCATGGCGCTGCGCCACGCCGCGGCGGCGACCGTGTACGGATCCAGCTGGGAGAGGTGGTTCACCGCGATGAGCAGCGGACGCCGCTGGGAGATCAACTCGCGCAACTTCTCCCGCGCCCCGGCCGCGTAGGTCACGCGGGGCCGATAGCGACGACCCAGCAGCCAGTAGGCCGCCTTCGCCTTCAGCAGATTCTGCTGGTGGTCACGGTAGAAGTCGTACACGGTATCGGCGTTCTCGAGGATGACCTCGGGGCGTTCCATAGCGCCCACCCTAGCTACCAACCGCAAGGTATGCGGGACAAGTTCTTCCGCCCCCCCCCCGACGGCACAAAAGGGTAACCAGCAAATTAAGCAACGCAATTACCCAGTCTCAGTGCGATGATGACTGAGTGGCACGTGCAGAGGAACACGGTGACCGATCTCGACGCGAATTCCGGCATGAGGACCAGGTGGTTCGGCCAGGAACTCTGCTGGTGTCGGCAACCGATCTGACCGAGCCGTCCTTCCGGCGCTCGGTGGTCTACATCCTCGAGCACAATGACGGCGGCACCTGGGGCGTGGTGCTCAACAAGCCCAGCGACACCGCCCTGCACGATGTGCTCCCCAACTGGTCCGAACTCGCCGCCGGGCCGCGCGCCCTCTATATCGGCGGCCCCGTGAAACGCGATGCGGCACTCTGCCTGGCCACCATCAAGGTGGGCGCGTCCATCGCCGGGGTGGCCGGCGTGCGACGGGTCGACGGCCGGGTGGCCCTGGTGGACCTGGATTCCGACCCCGACCGGATCGAAGGTCTGGTCGACGGCATCCGGGTCTTCGCGGGCTACGCGGGCTGGACCTTCGGCCAGCTGCAAGGCGAACTGGACCGTGGCGACTGGATCGTGCTCTCGGCCCTGCCCACCGACCCCCTGGCGGGCCGCGTCGACCTCTGGGCCCACGTCCTGCGGCGCCAGCCCCTCCCCCTCTCCCTCCTCGCCACGCACCCGATCGAACTGGAACGCAACTAGGATCGTGGATCCGGTATGGCAACACTGCCGTGCGGAGAGGCGGGTTAGCGCGATGCCGGACGACCAGGCCGCCTTGCTCCGGGCGCTCTACGAGGAGCATGCGGCCGCACTGTGGCGCTACACCTACGGGTTGGTCGGGGATCCGGGCCGGGCCGAGGACATCGTGCAGGAGACCCTGCTACGCGCCTGGCAGCGGCCCACCGTGCTGGATCAGTCCACCGGTTCCGCGCGGGCGTGGCTGTTCACCGTCGCCCGTAACCTGGCGGTGGACGAGCATCGCAGCGCGCGCAGCCGGCGCGAGTTCCGCACCGATCACCCACCGGAGGTGCCCGAGCCGGACAAGACGGATCGGGCACTGGACGGGTGGCTGGTGGCGGACGCGCTGGCGCGGCTGAACGTCGATCACCGCGAGGTGATCGTCCGCGCCTACTACCGGGGCCTGTCCACGCATCAGATCGCGGGGGAACTGGAGATCCCGGAGGGCACGGTCAAGTCGCGCATGCACTACGGCATGCGGGCGTTGCGATTGGTGCTGCAGGAGATGGGGGTGACGAGATGACCGAAGGCCATGAGCTGTGCGATGGCTACACCACGTGGGATGGCGCGTATGTGCTCGGCGCTCTCGCCCGGGACGACCGCCGCGAGTACGAGGAGCATCTGACCGGATGCGATTCCTGCCGCGCGGCCGTGTCGAAATTGGCGGGACTGCCCGGTCTGCTGGCCCTGGTGGACCCGGAGACCGCGCTGTCGATTGCGGCGCAGGAGGATCCGCCCGCGAGCGTGCCACCGACGCCCGAACGCCTGCTGCCCGCCCTGGCGGACCGGGCGCTGGCGAGCCGCCGCCGCGGCCGCCGACGGTCGATCGGCGCGGCGGTGGCGGCGGCCGCGGCGGCGGTGGCCGTCGCGGTGCCGGTGACCGCCACCATCGACCGGCCCGACCGTCCAGCGGTCGTGCAGCAGGTGGTGGCGCAGGGACCGCTGAAGCCGCAGACCGACACCCCGATGCAGGCCACCTTCAAGGTGGTGTCGATCAACGGCCAGACCCGGGTGGACATGTGGTGCGCCTACCCGCCGTCCGACGAGAAGGACGAGGTGTACGCGTGGACGCTGACGATGTGGGTGACCCGCGTCGACGGCGTGCAGTCCAAACTCGCCGAGTGGACGGTCAAGTCGGGCCAGAGCCTGACCCTGGACGGCACCGCGTCGGCCTCGCCGGAGCAGTTGAAGACGGTGGAGATCCGCAACCTGTCCGGCAAGGTCCTGATGGCGGCCGGGCTCTAGGCGGTCTTGCGACGGAAAGTCGTGGTGGCCCAGAAGTATCCGGCGACGGTGATCACCACGCACCAGCCGATGGCGAGCGCCCCGTTGTGCCCGATCGGCCCGCCCGTCAGCAGCCCGCGCAGGGTTTCGGTGATCGGCGTGAACGGCTGGTACTCGGCGAACTGCTTCACCCCGGCGGGCATGGTGTCGGTGGGCACCAGCCCGCTGCCGAGGAAGGGCAGCAGCATGATCGGCATGGGCAGATTGGAGGCGCTCTCCGGGGTCTGGGCGACCAGGCCGAAGCCCGCGCCGAGCCAGTTCACCGCGAACACCATCAGCCCGAGCAGTCCGAACGCCGCCAGCCATTCCAGCGCGTTCGCGTGCGGCCGGAAGCCGATCGCGAGCGCGGCCAGCGTCATCACGAGCACCCCGGCCATGCCCTGGATCCAGGTGCCCACCACGTGCCCGGTCAGCACCGACGGATGCGAGAAGTGCATGGTGCGAAAGCGATTGATGATGCCCTTGGTCATATCGGTGGACACCCCGACGGCGATGCCCGCGACCATGTAGGCCGGGATCAGCAGCATCATGCCGGGCGTCAGATAGTCGATGTACCGGCCGCCGGTGGCGGACTTCAACGCGCCGCCGAACACGAAGTTGAACAACAGCAGCAGCACCACCGGCATGATGACCAGCGCGAAGGTCATGCCCGGATACCGCTTGGCGTGCACCAGATTCCGCCGCAGCATCGTCGTGGAATCGGCGAACGACGTGGTGAGAGTACTCATTTCAGGTTCTCCTCGGCGGGAGCGTGGCCACCGGTGAGGGCCAGGAAGACATCGTCGAGGTCGGGCGTGTGCACGGACAGTCCCGCGGGCTCCACCCGCGCCGCGTCCAGCCGGTCGAGCACCTCGCGGACCGAACGCACCGCGCCGTCGCTCGGAATGGCCAGCGTGAGATCACCGTTGACCCGCGCCGCGTCGCCGAACAATTGTGCGGCGGAGTCGAATTCGCCGCGTTCGAGGAAGTCGAGCCGGATGTATCCGCCCGGCACCATGCGCTTGAGCTGATCCGCCGTGCCCTCGGCCACCAGCCGCCCCTGATGCAGTACCGCGATGCGATCGGCCAGCTGGTCGGCTTCTTCGAGGTACTGGGTGGTGAGGAAGATGGTGACGCCCCGCGCGGTGAGGTCGCGAATGATGTCCCACATGGCCCGGCGGCTGCGCGGATCCAGGCCGACGGTGGGTTCGTCGAGGAAGATGATGCGCGGATCGCCGACCAGCGTCATGGCCAGATCGAGTCGCCGCGTCATACCGCCGGAGTAGCTGGACGCGATCTTGTCGGCGGACTCCTCGAGATCGAAGGTGGCCAGCAGTTCCGCTGCGAGCCTGCGGTTCTCGGCGCGCGCCAGCTGGTGCAGGTCCCCCATCAGCAGGAGATTCTCCCGTCCGGTGAGCAGTTCGTCGACGGCCGAGAACTGGCCGGTGACCCCGATGACCGACCGCACCCCGCCGGGATCGGTGACCGGATCGTGCCCGCCGACACTGATCGCGCCGCCGTCGGGCCGCTTCAGCGTGGACAGGATCTCCACGGTGGTGGTCTTGCCCGCGCCATTGGGCCCGAGCAGCGAGAACACGCTGCCCGCGGGCACGGTGAAGTCGATGCGGTCGAGCACGATCTGCTCGCCGAAGGATTTGCACAGGCCGGTGACGCTGATGGCCGCCGGACCGGGTTGGAGGTTCATGTCTCCCTCTCATCAATTAATAGGCATGAATGCATGCGTCATCGACGCCGTGACCGCCGAAGCTCGAGGTCAAGGTTGCCGGTTATCGCCGTTCGGTTGTGTTACAAGGATTGTCGAATCAGATGTCGAGGTCCTCGACGTTCGGATGTTCGGTGGCGTCGATGACGCGGGCGTAGAGCCGATCCGGGATCCTGCCCTTCAGCTCCCCCACGGTGTCGAAGACCTCGAGGGTGAAGTCCCCCCAATTCTGTTCCCCCACACCGAGGAAACGCCGCCATTGCCGCCAGTCCTTGAGGATGTTGGTGTCGGCCGGGAACTCCGACCAGTTGGAGAAGTGGCTGTGCACCGCGTACGCGCCTTTGCGGGTGCGGTACACCCGGATGTCCTCGATGCGCTCGTTGGTCACCTGGTGCCAGTCGGTCAGCAGGGTGGCGGAGAATCGAACCTGCCGGATCCCGTCCTTGCCGACCTTGAGGACCACCTCGTCGTAGCCCTGCTGGCGGCCCTCCTCGAGCTCGATGAAGCGCCGCAACGCCGTCACGATCGCCCCCGAAAGATTGCCCCCGACCAGCTCCTGAGCCCGCTGAAAGAGTTTGAGGTCGTCATCGGACACGTAGATCGTCTTGTTCGGCATGAGCCAACTATACGTAGACGTATACATACACGGCAAGGGCCGGTCCGATTCTCGGAACTCGCCGGGGTTTCACCCCTGAAACCCCGAGAACACCTGCCGTCGAGCAGCAGAATTGAACCACCGGCTACCCGGATTTCGTATCCCGGGTGAGCGGTACTCGGTCACCGGTGGCGACCACCGAAAGGAATCGCCCATGCATAGCGGTACACGGGTCGCGGACCGGCTGGTCCAGGCGATCTCGACGCTGGGCGTACGGCACCTGTTCGGGGTCGGCGGCGCCAATATCGAGGACCTGTACGACGCGGCCTACGAACAGCGCGACCTGATCACCGCGGTGGTCGCCAAACACGAGTTCGGCGCGGCCACCATGGCCGACGGCTACGCGCGCTCCACCTCGGGCCTCGGGGTGGTCTGCGCGACCTCCGGCGGCGGGGCCGTGAACCTGGTCGCGGGGCTCGCCGAATCCTTCGCTTCCCGGGTGCCGGTGCTGGCCCTGATCGGCCAGCCCCCGACCGCGCTCGAGGGCCAGGGCGCGTTCCAGGACTCCAGCGGGCAGGCGGGCAGCTTCGACGCGGTCGCGCTGTACTCGCCGATCTCGCAGTACTGCGCGCGGGTGGAAGCTCCCGCCGACCTGCCCGCACACCTCGCCCACGCGGTTACCGCCGCCCGCCGCGGCGGCCCCGCGGTCCTGTTGCTGCCCAAGGACATTCAGCAGGCCGACCTGGTCACCCCGGATTTCGTGCCGCCCTCACGCGACTACCGCCGGGAGATCGAGAGCCTGTGGCGGGTGGTGCACATCGTGCGCGGCGCTCGTGCCCTCGGCAAGATCGTGATCATCGCCGGGGACCAGGTGGCCCGCGACGACGCCCGCGACGAACTGGCCCGCTTCGCCGCCCGGCTGGACGCGGCCGTCGGGGTCGCGCCCGACGCCAAGGACGTCTTCCACCACGCCGACCCGGGGTTCTGCGGCGTCTCCGGCAGCATGGGCAATCCGGAACTGCTCGACGCGCTGCAGGGCGCCGCCCTGTGCCTGCTGATCGGCACCCGTATGCCGGTCACCGCCAGGGCGGGTATGGAGGACGCGCTGGCGGCCGTGCCGCTGGCGAGCGTCGGCGCCCTGCCGCCGTACCTGCCCGCCACCCACGCGCACAGCAATTACCTGGCCAAGACGCTCAACGAGCTGATCGCCGAATTGGATTCCGGCCCGGCCGAGAACACCGCCCGGATCATTCCGCTGCGACCCCACCCGCACCGCGAGCCCGCCCTCACGCCGCTGCCCGTCCCGCCTGCGCACGGTCCCGGACTGCGGTATCGCGAGGTGGTCGAGATCATCAACGACGCCTTGCCGCCCGGCGCGGACGTATTCGCCGATGCGGGCAATACCGGTGCGGCCGTGGTGCATCACCTGCGGCTGCCGCGCGGCGGCCGGTTCACGGTGGCGCTCGGCATGGGCGGTATGGGGTACGCGTTCGGGGCCGGCATCGGATCCGCGTTCGCCCGCCACCGCCGCCCCGACGGCGGCTCGCGGCGCACCTTCGTGATCGCCGGGGACGGGGCGTTCTTCATGCACGGCATGGAGATTCACACCGCCGTCGAGCACCGGCTGCCGATCACCTTCATCGTCCTCAACAACAACGCGCACGCCATGTGCGTCACCCGCGAACAGCTGTACTACGGGGATCGGTACAGCTTCAACCGATTTCGTCCCGCGTATCCGGGCGCGGGGATGGCCGCCATGTTCCCGGATCTGTGCACCCACGCACCGGAGAACCGGGCCGAGCTCGCCGCGGCGCTGCGGCACTGCCGCGACCGCCCGGGTCCGTCGTTCGTCGCGATCGATTGCGATCCCGACGAAATCCCTCCGTTCACACCGTTCCTGACGCCACCCAGGAGGTAATCCGTGACCACCAGTGCCCTGCCCGCCCTCAGTGACATTCCGGACGGGGTCGTGCCCGGCGTGCTGCGGATCGAGAACTCCGATCGCGACGCCACCACCCCGATCATCCTGGACATGCTCCGCTCGGTGTATCCCCACGACCAGGTATTCGGCGACTTCTGCCCGGTCCAGGGCTATATCGACGCCCCGCCCCGGGACCTGTACGAGTACCTCGCCGACACCCGGTGCCTGGAGGAGTGGACCTACAGCCTGCGCGGATTCACCGAGACCGAGGAACCCGGACTGTGGGAGTCCTACGACCGGCTGGGCGACAACACCCGGATCTACACCCGCACGGTGGCCAATCCCGAGGCCATGACCGTGGACTACCACTGCGCATGGGATCAGCGCGAGCACCTGTGGATGGTCTATCTGATGCGGGTGGTCGACGCCCAGGCGGTGTTCGACAAGCCGGGCTCGGTGGTGCTGTGGACGAACTGCCATCACCCGTTCTACGACCGGAACCCCTACCAGGACACCGCGCCCGACCAGCGCAAGGTCTGGGTGGGCGATTTCTGGGAGATGTTCTCCGCCGGGCACCAATTGGAGCTCGACAACCTGCGGGGCATCGCGGAGTACCGCGCCTCGCACGGGCTACCCATCAAGCCCGCCTGGATGAAGTGAGGACGCGCCATGGACTTCACCGATCCCGCCCTGCGGATGCCGCCCGCGGTCAGTCTGGTCGACATCGCCGGGTACCTGCCCGGTGATCCGGTCGGCACCGAGTACTTCACGCAGTTCTCGCGCTCGGACCGGATGGCCAAGAACGTCATGTTCCGCGCTCCCCAGGGCCGTCACCATGTGGGGCGCGACGAGACCGCCGTGGACATGGTCGAGCAGGCCGTCGCCCCGCTCATCGAACGCCATGGGGCACAGGAGATCTCGAGCATCGACGTGCTGCTCACCCACACCCAGCTACCCGACAACCCCGTGCTGGGCGCGGGCCCGGAAGTGGCGCGGCGGCTGAACATGAAGCCGCGCTGGGTCTTCGACATCCACAACGGCGGCTGTGCGGCGTTCGTGCACATGATGTGGACCGCCCGCATGATCCTGCAGACCACCGACGCGCGCACCGCGCTCATCGCCTGCACCCAGAACTGCGCGGGCCCGGTGTTCACCCAGCCCGATATCCGCGGGCTCGCGCAGGCCCCCGTCCCCGGCGACGGCTGCGGGGTCGGGCTGCTGGTGAAGAACGGTTCCGCGCCCATCCTCGACATCGAATGCCGCACCTATCCGGAGTTCGCGGGCGATATGGAATTCAGCACCAATGGCGACCGCAAGTACTGGGAGCCGGGCGAGGGCCAGGGCTGTGTCAGCTTCACCGAATCCAAAGTGGCCAAGGTGATGACGCGCGGCAATCGGCTGGTGCCGGAGGTCGCGCAGGCGGTGTGCAAGCGGATCGGCGTGAAGTCCAGCGATCTCGACACCTTCGTCACCAACCAGCCCAACCGGCTGTTCCTGCGCAATTGGAACGAGGCCATGGAACTGCCGCCCGAACGTCATCCCGACACCTTCGACAGCTGCGGAAACCTGTTCGCCGCGGGCATTCCGGTGACCCTCGACGCCGAGAACCGGGCGGGGCGGCTGCGCAACGGCTCGGTGGTGCTGATGGCCGCCTTCGCGCACGCGGGTGACTTCGCGGGCGCCGCCGCCGTGCGCTGGGGAGCCGCCCGATGACCCGCCCGGTGCCGTGGCCGACGGGGCTGCGCGCCGACTCGGGGGCCGTCCGCTTCGACCTGAGCCTGAGCGAGAATCCGTTTCCGCCACTGCCTTCCGTCATCGCCGCGATCGACACCAGTCTCGGCGGGGCCAACCGGTACCCGGAATTCCTGCCGCAACGGCTGCCCCGGCTGATCGGCGCGCACCTCGGGGTGGACGCCGACCGGATCGTGGTGGGGGCGGGCGCGACCGGGGTCGCCATGCAGATCATGCAGACCCTCCCCCGCCGCGGATCCGAATTCGTCTACGCCACACCGACCTTCGACGGCTATCCGATCATGGCGAACATGGCGGGACTGCGGCCGGTGGCGGTGCCGCTGGACGCCGACGGCCGCCAGGACCTGTGGGGCATGGCGCGCGCGGTCGGCGACCGCACCGGACTGATCGCGGTGTGCCGCCCGCACAATCCGACCGGCACCGTCGTCGGGGCCAGCGAGCTGAAGGCGTTCCTGTGCTCGATCCCCGCCCGGGTGCCGGTGATCCTGGACGAGGCGTACGTCGAATTCCTCGGCGCGGCCGACGCACTGGACCCGCTCGAACTTATCCACAGGCATCCCAATGTGCTGGTCCTGCGCACTTTCTCGAAGGCGTACGGGCTGGCCGGGCTGCGGATCGGCTACGCCTTCGGCGCGCCGGAGCCGGTGCGGCGGGTGCGGCGGCTGCAACTGCCGTTCGGGATGCCCGGCCCGGCGGTGGCCGCGGTGCGCGCCTCCTACGCCGCGGAAGCCGAACTGGGCGAACGGATTCTGCGCATCACCACCGAACGCGAGCTGCTCCGGATCGACCTGCGCCGCGCGGGCATCCGGGTGCCGCGCTCGAGCGCCAACTTCCTGTACCTGCCCGGCCGCGACATCGCGCCCGCGCTGGCCCGGGCCGGGATCGCGGCCAAGCGTTACCCCGACGGCAGCGCCCGCATCGCGGTGGGCGATCCGGGCGCGCACCGCGCCGTGCTGCACGCCCTGGCCGACCGGCCCTCCGCCGGACTGCACCGCGCGCTGCGGCGCGAGGACAGCCGGCTGCTCTCCCTCACGGCGCGGTACGAGCCCAGCGTCCTGCGAGAGCGGCACAGGTGATCAGCTGAATCTGGTGGAACATCATGAGCGGCAGCACGACCAGGCCCACCGAGTGACCGGCGAACAGCACCGTCGCCATGGGCAACCCGGTGGCCAGGCTCTTCTTGGAACCGCAGAACACCACCACGATCCGGTCGGCGCGATCGAACCGCACCGCCTCGCCGAGGAAACCGGTGGCCGCCAGCACGATCGCCAGGATCACGCAGCACACCACCGCCAGCCCCAGAATCCGCCACGGCGACATGGCGTGCCAGATGCCCTCCACCATGCCCGCGCTGAACGCGCTGTAGACCACCAGCAGGATGGAGCCGCGATCCACCAGCTTGGTCGGCTCGGCGTAGCGGGACAGGAAACCCTTCACCTTGGGCCGGATCAACTGGCCCACGAAGAACGGCACCAGCAGCTGCAGCACGATGTCCACCACCGCGGACGGATCCACGCTCGCCTGGCCGGTGGTGTTCATGAGCAGGATCACCAGCGCGGGGGTCAGGAACACGCCCAGCAGGTTCGACACCGTGGCGCTCACGATCGCGCCCGCCACATTGCCTTTGGCGATGGAGGTGAACGCGATCGAGGACTGGACCGTCGACGGCACCAGGCACAGGAACAGCACACCGGTGTAGAGGTCGGGGGTGAGGATGTGCGGCACCAGCACCCGCGCGGCCAGGCCGATCAGCGGGAAGACGATGAACGTGCAGGACAGCACCGTCAAGTGGAGTCGCCAGTGCTTGAGGCCCTCGATCGCCTCGTGCGGCGCCAGGCGGGTGCCGTAGAGCAGGAACAGCAGCGCGATGGCTATCTTCGTCAGCCAGTTGACGACCTCGGCGGCGTCGCCCCGGGCCGGGAAGATGCTGGCCAGGACGACCATCCCGAGGATCGACAGAATGAAGCCGTCGATGTAGAACTTGCTGAGAAATCGCACCGGATCAGGCTAATCACCGAGAATTTCTTCGGATTACCGCCCCGAGGTCGCTCGGATAACACGGCACCCGCGCAGCGGCGATACTGGAGTTGATCGACTGTCACGACGACTCCCGAGGGGAATCGCCATGGTCCATGGGACCGTCGCGGCCGCCGCCGCGACCAACACCTGGGGGATATCCGGCCCGGCCTTCCTCTTGTTCTATGTCCTCGCCGGGTTGCTGGCGATCGGAGCCGGATACGCGATCCGCGCGAGCGTGGTGCGGCGGATCGACCCGGCCTGGCCGCCCGCGGGACCGCTGACGCCGAGCGAGACCGCCCTGCTCGTCGACGACCGGCGGCCGGTGCTGGCGGCGCTCGCACAGCTGCGCGGCCACGGGATCATCGATTCCAGCGGCAAACCGGTCCGGCCCTACAACGCCGGCGAGGCCGCGGAGCTGGATCAGATCTCCCGCACCCTGTGGGCGAGCCTGAGCCGGTCGGACCAGCTCAACATGACGTCGATGCTGGTCGCGACCGCCGGCGTCACCGATCGGATGCGCAAGGACCTCAGCTACCGCGGCTACCTCTTCGGCGACCAGCAGCGAAAAGCCTTGCGGACGGCTCGCTTCCCGCTCTTCGCGGTGTTGCTGCTCGGACTGGCCCGGCTGATCGCGGGCGTGGCCACTCATCATTCGGTCGGCTTCCTGGTGATCGTCATGATCGTGCTGAGCGTCGTCACCGTCGTGGTGGGTCGCGCGCCGCGCCTGACCCGACGCGGCCGCGACACCATCGAGCACGCCCGCAACAGCAACCTGCATCTGAGACCCGCCAACGCGCCCGCCTACGCGGCGTACGGCGCCGGCAGCGCAGCCCTCGCGGTCGCGCTCTACGGCTCGCTCGTGTTGTGGACCCTGGACCCGGCCCTCGCCGGGGCCGCCGATCTCGCGGCCGGAACCAGTGGCGGCGGAAGCAGCTCGTGCGGCAGCGGATCCAGCTGCGGCACCAGCGACAGCGGAGGCGGCAGCAGTTGCGGAAGTAGCAGCAGCTGCGGCAGCAGCTGTGGCGGAGGAGGCTGCGGCGGATGACCGGATCACCGCTCCCCGAGGGCGCGCTGGGCATCGGCTGGCGGCGTGAGATCTGCGGCATGGTCGCCGCGCTGGACGGCATCGGCTTCTGTGAGGTCATCGCGGAGACGTTGGCGCCGAGCGGTTCCGGGCGCAGGCGCGGACGGAGTGCGGGGGCCGTAGTGCCGGAGGAACTCGCCGCGCTGGTGGCGCGCGGGATACCGGCGGTGCCGCACGGTGTTTCACTGTCCCTGGGTGGTGCGGAAGGGGTGGACGACCGGCGGGTCGCGCATCTCGCCGACTGCGCGCGGGCCCTGGGCTCGCCGCTGGTGAGCGAGCACATCGCCTTCGTGCGCGCGGGCGGACTGGAAGCCGGTCACCTGCTGCCGGTGCCGCGCACCCGCGAGGCGCTGGATGTCCTGGAGCGCAATATCTTCCGCGCGAGCAGACAGCTGGACGTGCCGCTGGCGGTGGAGAACATCGCGGCGCTGTTCGAATGGCCGGACGCCGACTACACCGAGGCGGAGTTCCTGCAGGAACTGGTCGAACGCACCGGCGTCTATCTGCTGCTCGATATCGCGAATGTCTATGCCAATGCCCGCAATACGTCACGTGACCCGCTGACCGAGCTGTTGCGGCTGCCCGCCGAACGGGTCGCCTACTGCCATGTGGCGGGCGGCCACGAGTCGGACGGACGCTACATCGACACACATGTGCACAGCGTCCCGGCCGAGGTCCTGGACCTGGTGGCCGAGTTCGCCACCGGTCGATCGGTCCCGCTCATGCTGGAGCGCGACGGAAACTATCCGCCCGCAACCGAACTCGCCGCCGAACTGAACGCCATCGCCGCGGCGTCGGGCCGCGCGCCCGTCACCCTGCACCCGGAGGCGATTCCGGCATGACCATCGAATCGGAGCGCGCCGCGGGCACACTCGCCGACCAGCAGGCCGCGATCGTGCGCGCCCTGGTCGCCGGGGACAGTCCGCCGCCGGGCTTCGACACCGGCGACCTGGCGGCCACCGCTCACGGCCTGTTGCACAAGCGGGCCGACGAGGTGGCGCGGCGCTTCCCGGGACTGGCCGTCGCCGCCGGTCCCGACTTCCGCACCCGGTATGTCGAGTGGGCGCGCACCCGCCCGAAGACCAGCACCCCCGAGGACGCGGCCGCCTTCGCCGCGTCGGTCGGCCTGCCCGACCCGCGCCCGCGCCCCGGCCTGCGGGCGCGACTGCTCGGCCGTGGTCGGCGCTGACGCCACCCGGATCGGCAATGATGGATCGTGGTCTTCTCCAGGCGTGATCCGCGACACGGCTTCCGGCCCAATCCCGCACCGGCGGCCGGGACGGCCAGCCGGGTGCTGTTCCGATTCGGTCTGGCGCGATGGGAATTCGTACTGCGGCAGACGATCCTCGAGCCGGGCGGCCGCACCGGCTGGCACTACCACGACGGAACTCTGTTCGTGCTGGTCACCGGTGGTGTGCTCGATCATCCACGGGCGGATTGCACGCCCGTCACCGTGCGACCGTGGCGTGTCTTCCGCGAGCCCAGCGGTCCGCGGCACGCGCATCTGGCGCGCAACAGCGGCGGGCGGCCCATCATGCTGACCGTGTTCTACGTGAATCCGAAGGGCAGCCCGCTCTCGCGGGGCATTCCGACCCCGCCGTGCGCGGGCGAACCCTCGGCGAGTGATCCGGCGCACTGAGGCATGCTGAGTTCATGATCGAGGTCGTCACCGTCAGCACCGAGCGGGAACTCGCCGACGCCTACGCCGTGCGGTTGAAGGTCTTCGTCGCCGAGCAGGGCGTGCCGGAGGAGATCGAGATCGACGCGCTCGACGAGGTCGCCGATCATTTCCTGGGATTGCTGGACGGCAGGCCCGCGGGGGCCGGGCGGCTCATCGTGCGCGACGGGATCGGGATTCTCGGGCGGCTGGCCGTGCTGGCCGAGACCCGCGGCACCGGGCTCGGCGCGGCCCTGGTCCGGGCCATCGAGGAGCGGGCGCGGGCCCGCGGACTGGTCGCGATCGAACTGCACTCGCAGACCCACGCCACCGGCTTCTACGAGAAGCTGGGCTACGTGCGGTTCGGGGAGATCGGCATGGACGCGGGCATCCCGCACATCTGGATGCGGCGCTCGCTCACCGAGTGAGTCAGGCGGTCTCGCAGGTGTCGCGTAGCGAGCACCCGCCGCAGGCGCTGCCGCACCCGCCGACCTTCTCCTCCGGGAAGGCGTTCGCGATGGCCTTCTCCGCCGCCGCCGCGCCCGCACCCATGGTGAACAGCGCGATCACCACGGCGACCACCGCGAGCACCAGGGCCGGGACGCCCCCGGACACCAGCGCCACCGCGCCGCTCGCCGCGAGCAGCAGACCGGCCACGATGGAGGTCGGCCCGGCCACCTTGTTGGCCAGCCTGAAGGCCTCCTCGGTCTTCAGCGCCGCGTCGGAGTGCACCCCGAAATAGCGGTTGCCGGGCAGGGTGCCGGTGAGTCCGAGCACGCCCGTGACCACGGCCACAGCCGCGAGGACAAAGAGGATCAGCGCCACGACAAACACCCCGCCACGGTACCTGTCAGGCCGGTACGGACCCGCCGCGGGCCTGCTTCGGACACCGTCGGCGGGAGCAGCCTCGACCCTTTTTGGGGCCCGAGGTACCGACGTTTTACCCTGGTGAGCGACCTTTATCGGGGATTGGCTGGACAAGCGAAGGCAGGACCGTGCAGGACACCCGTGCAACCGAAACACCCACCGCGACCGCGGCGGGGGGCGGCGACGTTCCCGCACACCGCTACAACGCCGACCTCGCCGGCCGCGTCGAGCGCAAGTGGCAGCGCAACTGGGAGGAGCGCGGCACCTTCTTCGCGCCCAACCCGGTCGGCCCGCTGGCTGCCGGCGTTCCCGCCGACAAGCTGTTCATCCAGGACATGTTCCCGTACCCGTCGGGCGCGGGCCTGCATGTCGGGCACCCGCTGGGCTACATCGCCACCGACGTGTTCGCCCGCTACCACCGCATGCACGGCCGGAATGTGCTGCACGCGCTGGGGTATGACGCCTTCGGCCTGCCCGCCGAGCAGTACGCGGTGCAGACCGGCGCGCACCCGCGCGACACCACCATGTCGAATATCGCGACCATGCAGCGGCAGCTGGACCGGCTGGGCCTGGGCCACGACCGCCGCCGGTCGTTCGCGACCACTGATCCCGAGTACTACAAGTGGACGCAGTGGATCTTCCTGCGCATCTACAACGCCTGGTACGACGAGGGCCTGAACAAGGCGCGGCCGATCACCGAGCTGATCGCCGAATTCGATTCCGGCAAGCGGTCTCCCGCCGACGGCCGGGCCTGGGCCGACCTGTCGCCGGTCGAGCGCAATGCCGTGGTCGACTCCTATCGCCTGGTGTACCAGACCGATTCGATGGTCAACTGGTGCCCGGGCCTGGGCACCGTGCTGTCCAACGAGGAGGTCACCGCCGACGGCCGCTCCGAGCGCGGCAACTTCCCGGTGTTCCGCAAGCGCCTGTGGCAGTGGATGATGCGCATCACCGCCTACTCCGATCGCCTGGTCGACGACCTGGACGAGCTGGACTGGCCGGAGAACGTGAAGTCCATGCAGCGCAACTGGATCGGCCGCTCGCGAGGCGCGCAGGTCAAGTTCGAGGCCGGCTCGGACATCATCGAGGTCTTCACCACCCGCCCCGACACCCTGTTCGGCGCCACCTACGTGGTGGTCGCGCCCGAGCACGAGCTGGTGGACCGGCTGACCGGCAACACCTGGCCGTCCGGCACCCAGGCCCGCTGGACCTTCGGCAATGCCGACACCCCGGCCGAAGCCGTTGCGGCGTACCGCAAGTCGATCGCGGCCAAGTCCGATCTGGAGCGCCAGGAGAACAAGGAGAAGACCGGCGTCTTCCTGGGCACCTACGCCACCAACCCGGTGAACGGCGCCCGCGTGCCGATCTTCATCGCCGACTACGTGCTGTCCGGCTACGGCACCGGCGCCATCATGGCCGTCCCCGGCCACGATCCGCGCGACTGGGAGTTCGCCACCGCCTTCGGCCTGCCGATCGTGGAAGTCGTGGCGGGCGGCGACATCTCGCAGGCCGCCTACACCGGTGACGGCACCCTGGTGAACTCCGGATACCTGGACGGCCTGGACATCGACACCGCCAAGGCCAAGGTGATCACCCAGCTGGAGTCCGACGGCCACGGCAAGGGCACCGTCCAGTACAAGCTGCGCGACTGGCTGTTCGCCCGCCAGCGCTACTGGGGCGAGCCCTTCCCGATCGTCTACGACGAGGACGGCGCGCCGCACGCGCTGCCGGAATCCATGCTGCCGGTGACGCTGCCGGAGATGGAGGACTTCGCGCCGGTCACCTTCGACGCGGACGACGCGACCTCCGAGCCGTCCCCGCCGCTGGCCAAGGCCACCGACTGGGTGCACGTCGAACTGGACCTGGGTGACGGCCCCAAGAAGTACCGCCGCGACACCAATGTCATGCCCAACTGGGCGGGCAGCTCCTGGTACCAGCTGCGCTACGCGGACCCGACCAACACCGACGCCTTCTGCGCCCCCGAGAACGAGAAGTATTGGCTGGGTCCCCGGACCGCCGAGCACGGTCCGAAGGATCCGGGCGGCGTGGACCTGTACGTCGGCGGCGTGGAGCACGCGGTGCTGCACCTGCTGTACGCGCGCTTCTGGCAGAAGGTGCTGTTCGACCTGGGTGACGTGTCCGGCTTCGAGCCGTACCGCCGCCTGTTCAACCAGGGCTACATCCAGGGCTTCGCCTACACCGACGCGCGCGGCGCCTACGTGCCCGCCGCCGAGGTCGTGGAGCGGGACGGAAAGTTCTTCTGGACCAACGCCTCCGGCGTCGAGGAAGAGGTCGCCCAGGAGTACGGCAAGATCGGCAAGTCGCTGAAGAACGCCATCTCCCCCGACGAGATGTGCGACCTGTACGGCGCGGACACCTTCCGCTTCTACGAGATGTCGATGGGGCCGCTGGACACCTCGCGCCCGTGGGCGACCAAGGACGTCGTGGGCGCGCACCGCTTCCTGCAGCGCGTGTGGCGCCTGACCGTGGACGAGGAGACCGGCGCGCTGAAGGTCACCGACACCGAGCCCTCGGCCGAGGCGCTGCGCCTGCTGCACAAGACCATCGCCGGGGTCGACGACGACTACGCCAACCTGCGCGACAACACCGCGGGCGCGAAGCTGATCGAGCTGACCAACTACCTGACCAAGAACTACGGCGACGGCGCGCCCCGCGCCCTGGTCGAGCCGCTGGTCCTGATGCTGGCCCCGATGTCCCCGCACGTGGCCGAGGAACTGTGGGAACGCCTGGGCCACCACACCGCCCTGGCGCACGGCCCCTTCCCGATGGCGGATCCGGCACTGCTGGTGGAGGATTCGGTCGAGTACCCGATCCAGGTCAACGGCAAGGTCCGCAGCAGGATCAGCGTCCCCGCCGACGCCGATCAGGCCGCGGTCGAGGCCGCCGCCCTGGCCGACGAGAAGATCGCGGAACTGCTGGGCGGCAAGCCGCCGCGCAAGATCATCGTGGTGCCCGGCCGCCTGGTGAACATCGTCGCGTAGCCGACAGCCGAATCGGTCCCGGCGCGCACTACACGCCGGGACCGATTTCCTTTTGTCCCAAGCTTTATCGCGGCGGGATCAGGACGTCGTCGAGGGTGACCAGTTGCAGGTTGCGTTCGCGGACGATGTCCATGAGCTGGTCGTAGACGTGGGTGACGGTCGGGCGGTTGGCGTGGCCGATGACAATGGACTGGGCTCGGAACCATTGGCGGGCGGCGTCGAGCAGGATGCCTTCGTTGATCACCGTGTTGGTGTCGCTCAGGCTGCCGTACCACATGGTCGGGACGGTGTAGCCGCAGTCGGCGGCCACCGCGTCGACGCCGGCATTGTGCCTGCCGAAGGGCGGGCGGTAGTACGGCGTGGTGTCGACGCCGTACTGGTCCCAGAGGAAGTCCTTGCAGCGGTTCAACTGGTCGGCGATGGCGCCGCCGGACAGCCGGGTCAGGTCCGGATGGTCCCAGGTGTGGTTGCCGAGCTGGATCTGACCGGAATCGACCATGGGGCGCAACGCATCCCGGTGATCGAGCCAGCCCGGGTAGTAGGCGGTGACGAAGAAGGTGAGCCGCGCACCGGTATTGCGCGCGAAATCGATGAACCCGCCGATGGTTTCGGAGCTGGCGCCGTCATCGATGGTGAGCGCCATATGGTTTCCGTCGCCGGGCAGCGCCTGGATGGTGCCCGGCCCGATCGGCGTCTTGGGCCCGAAATCCGGTGTCACCCCGGGCAATGGCGGAACGATCCCGGAAGACCCGGTATCGAAGGGGAATTCGGCGCGGGCTTCCCCCGCTCCCAGCAATCCGGCGACCCCACCCGCAGCCAGCAACGTCAACAGCCGACGTCTGTCCATCTCGACCTTCAATCACTCTTCCGAACGAAACTCCCGCGCCCCCGGCGCAGCCGTCAGGCCGGTGACACCAGCACGTCGTTGAGGGTCACCAGCGAGAGGTTGCGCGCACGGATGATCTCGACCAGACGGTCGTAGCAGTGCGTCACGGCGGGGGCGTTGGCGTGGCCGATCACGATGGCCTGCGCGTTGAAGTACTTCTGCGCGCACTCGATCAGATAGTCCTCGGTGATGACACCGGAGTCGGACAGCGAGCCGTACCACATGGTGGGGACGGTGTAACCGAGATCGGCTGCCACCTTGTCGACGGTAGCATCGTGACGGCCGAACGGGGGCCGGAAATACGGGGTCCCGTCCACGCCGAAGTTGTTGTGCAGGAAGGTCTTCGCCTTGGTCAGCTGGGCGGCGATCTCGGTCGTGGACAGCTTGGTCAGGTCCGGGTGATCCCAGGTGTGATTGCCCAGCTGGATCTGACCGGATTCCACCAGCGGCCGCAGCGCGGCCTTGTGCGTGGTCCACGAGTCGTAGTACGCGGTGACGAAGAAGGTGAAGCGGGCCCCGGTGTCCTTGGCGAACTTCACGTAGGCCCCGACCACCTCGGGGCTGGCGCCGTCGTCGACGGTGAGGGCCAGGTTGTTGCCGTGCCCGGGCAGCGCCGTGATCGTGCCCGCGGGAATCGCGGACTTCTGCGCGGGCGGCGCGGCGATCGACTTCGGCGCCGCGGACGGCGTGGGCGTCGCGACGGGTCCACTGATCCGCGGGGTCACCTTGGGGGTGGGGCCCTCCGCAGAGCACCCGGTCAAGGCGGCCGCAGTGCCCGCGGCGAGCATCGCGAGCAACTGTCGTCTATCCATCGCGTTCGTTATATCCATACGGCGTGAACCGGGCACCAATTCTGTGCGAAATGATCGCAATTCAGCACAGAAATTCAGGTTCCTCTCAGCGGGCGATGGGACGCAGCACGATCTCGGTCGGATGGGCGTCACGCGGGGTCTCCACGGCATTGCGGACCGCCCGCGCCACCGTCTCCGCGGTGAGGAACTCGTTCGGGTCGTAGTCGCGGCCCTCCCCCGCGATGATCTCGCGCTGCATGTCGGTGTCGATCCGCCCCGGATGCACCGAGGTCACCCGGAGCGCCGGTTCCTCCAGCCGCAACGCGTCACCGAAGGCCCGCAACCCGAACTTGCTGGCCGCGTACACGCCCCAGCCCGGATTCGCCCGCAGTCCGGCGCCCGAATTGATCAGCACCACATGGCCATTGGCGGCGCGCAGCGCGGGCAGCAACAATCTGGTCAACTCCGCGACCGCGATCAGGTTGGCTTCCAACGTATTCCGCCACTGCGCCACCGACGAATCGGCTATCGTTCCCAGGTCGGCGATCCCGGCATTGTGCACCAGGACATCCAGCCGTTCGATGCCGTCCACCGCGCGCGCCACCGCCGCGTAATCGGTGAGATCGACCGGCCATCCGGCGCTGCCGGGCAGCTCGCGCAGCATCGGTTCCAGGGCCTGCCGCGTGCGCGCGCCCAGCAACAATCGATGTGCCGGAGCCAGTTCCCGCGCAATCGCCGCCCCCAGCCCCCGGCTGGCCCCGGTGATCAACGCGGTCGGCCGGTCGGATTCGGGCCTCGCGGAATTCGCCATGTGATCACCGTAACCGGCCGCGCCGGTCCGGCGATGCTCCGGACGGGCACCCCACCGCTAGCTGATTCATGAGAAGGCGAACGAAGTGCAATCTGGCGATCAGGAGTCGTCCACGGGCGATCCAGCGCAGTCCACTGTCCACGCGTCATCCACGATCCATCGAGCGCCGAGCCACACCTCCTCGCCCTATCGCGCATACCTACGGGTACCGGCGCAGAATAGGGCGATGACACACCCGGGATTCACGCCCACCCAGCTCGCGGCCCGCGCGGCCTACCTGCTGCGCGGCAACGACCTGGGCACCATGACCAGCGCCGCGCCCAAGCTCTATCCACATATGTGGAGCTGGGACGCGGCATTCGTGGCGGTCGGCTTGGCGCCGCTCAGTGTCGAACGCGCGGCCCTGGAACTGGACACCCTGCTGTCGGCACAGTGGCGCAACGGGATGATCCCGCACATCGTGTTCGCCAACGGGGTGGACGGCTACTTCCCCGGACCGGCCCGATGGGAATGCCGCCGCCTCGCCGCCGACGCGCCCGACGGGCCCGACACCTCGGGAATCACGCAGCCACCCGTGCATGCCATTGCGGTGCAACGGATTCTGGACCACTCACGCCGGCACGGGCGCAGCACCCGCGCGGTCGCCGAGGACTTCCTGAACCGGCGCTGGCCCGACCTGATGCGCTGGCACCGCTGGCTGGCCTACGCGCGAGATCCCAAGCAGCACGGGCGGATCACGCTCTACCACGGCTGGGAATCCGGCATGGACAACTCGCCGCGCTGGGATCGGGCCTACGAGAACGTGATTCCCGGTCCGGACCTGCCGCCGTACCAGCGCGCCGACACCCAGGTGGTGGGCGATCCCACGCAGCGCCCCTCCGACCGTGAGTACGACCGCTACCTGTGGCTGGTCGAGCAGATGCGCCGCGCCGGGTACGACGACTACCAGCTGGCCTCCACCATGAGCTTCGCGGTCGAGGACGTGTTCGTGACCGCCATCTTCGCGCTGGCCTGCGATGTGCTCGCCAATATCGGCGAGGACTACAAGCAGCCGCACGCGGACGTGCGCGAACTCTACGAGTGGGCCGACTACTTCCGCGCGGGCGTGATCGCCACCACCGACGCGCGCACCGGCGTGGCCCGGGACTTCGACGTGCGCGCGGACAAGTGGATCGAGACCGAGACGCTCGCGTGCTTCGCGCCACTGCTCAGCGGCGGACTCCCCCGCGACGCCGAACGACGGCTGCTGCGGCTGTTCGAAGGCCCGCGCTGGTGCGGGCACCCGGATCTGCGCTACGCGCTGCCCCCGTCGACCTCCCCGGTGGCGCGGGACTTCCGCTCCCGCGAGTACTGGCGCGGGCCGGTGTGGCCGGTGATCAGCTGGCTGTTCTCCTGGGTGTTCGCCCGCCGCGGCTGGGCCGAGCGCTCGTTCATGCTGCGCGCGGAAGGACTCCGCCAGGCCAGTGACGGCAGCTTCGCCGAGTACTACGAGCCGTTCACCGGCGAACCCCTGGGGAGCATGCAGCAGTCCTGGACCGCGGCGTCGGTGCTGGACTGGCTCGGCTGACGATCGGACAGATCCGCTAACGATTGGCGAATTAGACAGTCGCGCCTTCACCGCTCCGGCGGCAGTTCGGCCTAGCGTTTTTGCGCATGACCGGACGCACACTGATGAAAGTGCTCACTGTCGCGGCTACAGGCATCCTCATGGCTACCCCCGCCGGGGTGGCTGCCGCCGATATCGAGGGCCCGGACGTGGCCTCGTGGCAGCACCCCGGCGGCGGCAGCATCAACTGGTTCGGTGTGCGCGCCGCCGGATACTCGTTCGCCATGCTCAAGGCGACCGAGGGCCTCAACTACGTGAACCCGTACTTCGTGCAGGACAGCCTGTCCATGCGGGTGGCCGGCGTCGCCCGCGGCACCTATCACTTCGCGCGCCCGAACCTGCTCCCCGAGGCGCAGGCCGCGTTCTACTCGGCGATGGTGCTGGGCCAGAACGGGCCCATGGACCTGCCGCCGGTGCTGGACCTCGAGGACTCCGGCGGGCTGCCCCCGGCCGCGCTCATCGACTGGACCCACCGGTACCTGAACACGGTCCGCGCCCTGACCGGCCGGATGCCGATCATCTACACCTATCCCCGCTTCTGGCAGACGGCCATGGCCGACTCCAACGAGTTCACCGCCTACCCGCTGTGGATCGCCGACTACCGCGGCAACGACCAGCCCGAGGTCCCGGGCGGCTGGCCGCACTGGACGTTCTGGCAGACCACCGACGCCGGGCGGATCCCCGGCATCGCCGCGGGCGTGGATCTGAACATCTACAGCGGCGCTCAAGGCGACTTCGGCCGCTACGCGAACCTGCCCCTCGCGGGCAGCAGCTGACCCCCGCGCCGAGAGTTGGTCACAGCACCTGGGAGAGGAACTGGCGCAGCCGAGGGGTTTCCGCGTTCTCGAAGAGCGCCTCGGGTGTGCCGGTTTCCACCACCCGGCCGTGATCCATGAACACGACCTGATCGGATACCGAACGGGCGAAGCTCATCTCGTGGGTGACCACGATCATCGACATGCCGCCGCTCGCCAGCTCGGACATGAGTGCGAGCACGCCCTTGACCAGCTCCGGATCCAGCGCCGAGGTGGCCTCGTCGAAGAACATGATGTCCGGCTTCATGGCCAATGCCCGGGCGATGGCCACGCGCTGCTGCTGACCGCCGGACAGTGACGAGGGGCGCACGTCCGCCTTCCCCGCCAGTCCGACCGCCTCCAGCTGCTGCAGGGCCAGCGTCCGCGCCTGCTCCTTGGACAGCCCGTGCAGTTTGCGGGGACCGAGCGCCACATTGTCGGCGACGGTCCGGTGCGGGAACAGGTTGAAGTGCTGGAACACCATCCCGATCCGCTGCCGCAGCCGGTCCGGGTTCTCGCCCAGCACCGACGCGCCGTCCAGCAGGATGTCGCCGGAGTCGGGTTCGTGCAGCCGGTTCAGTACCCGCAGCAGCGTCGACTTGCCGGACCCGGACGGCCCGATCACCGTGGTGGTCTTGCCCGCGTCCACGTGCACGTCCACGCCGCGCAGGATCTCGGTGCGGCCCAGCGTCAATCGCAGGCCGGTGCCGGTGAGGGAGGCACTCATGCTCCACGCCCTTCCGTGATGACGGCCTGTTCGACGGGTTCGGCGGGATCGCCGGCGGCGGGGCGGCCGTCGCGCATGCGCTTGTCGATGTAGTTGACCAGGTGCGTGAGCGGCACCGTCAGCAGCAGGTAGACCAGGCCGGCCGCCACCAGCGGCGACAGATTCCCGGTCTGCGCGTTGAGATCCCGGCCCACCGCGAACAGTTCGCGTTGCGAGGCCAGCAGACCCAGGAAGTAGATCAGCGAGGAGTCCTTGATCAATGCGATGAACTGGTTCATCAGCGCGGGCAGCACCCGGCGCACGCCCTGCGGGATCACCACCAGCGTCATGGCCTGCCGGTAGCCGAATCCGATGGCGCGGGCCGCCTCCAGCTGCCCGGCCTCCACCGACTGGATGCCGGACCGGAAGATCTCACCGATGTACGCCGAGGCCAGCAGCGCCAGCGCCACCGCGCCCAGCCAGTACGGGTTGTTGCCGGTGATGCCCTTGACCACCGGTCCCACGCCGAGACCGATGAGCAGGATGATCACCACGGCGGGCAGGCCGCGGAAGATATCGGTGTAAACCCGTGCGGGCCAGCGCAACCAGCGGGTGCGGGAGATGCCCGCCACCGCGAGCAGCATACCGAGCACGGTGCCCAGCAGGCCCGAAACCAGCGCCAGGATCAGGGTATTGGGCAGACCCGTCTTGATCAGGTCCGGGAAGGCCTTGCGGTACAACGACCAATCGCAGAACGTGTCCTTCAACTGCCGCAGCGTCGACTTCGGCTGCGCTGTTCCCGCCCCGGTCCGGTCGGCCGCGTGTTCGGCCGCGATCTTCGCGAAGTCCGGAAGCTGCGGTGTCGCCGCGGCTTTGGAGCCCGGCTTCCAGCCCGGCGGCAGTTCGCGCGGCACCCAGTTCTCGTACAGCTTGGCGTAGGTGCCGTCCGCGATCACCGCGTCCAGACCCGCGTTGAGCGCGTCGGTGAGCGGCTGATGCCCCTTGCGCACCGCCCAGGCGGTGAAGTTGTTGACGCTGAACGTGTTCTGCGTGATCGAGGTCGGGTCGCCCGGCTTGATCGCGCCGATGGCCTGCTGCGACGGCGCCACCCAGGCGTCGATCTGCCCGGACTTCAGGTTCGCGTAGGCGGTGTTGTAGTCGGGAAACTTCACCGGATCCAGGTGCAGTTCGTTGACCACGTACTCGTCCTGCACGGTGCCCTGCACCACGCCGATCCGCTTGCCCCGGTTCAGGTCCCCGAAGCCGTGGATGGCGCTGCCGTTCGGCACCACCAGGGAGAAGTAGCCGAAGTCGTAGCCGTTGGTGAAGTCGACCAGCTGCCGCCGGGCGTCGGTGGTGGTGATGCTGGACGAGCCGATGTCGAAGCGGCCGTTGGCGACCTGCGCCAGCAGGCCCGCGAACTCGGTGCCGGTGAACTCCACCTGCAGACCGAGTTTCGCACCGATCGCCTTCAACAGCTCGTTGTCGAAGCCGGTGAACGTGCCCTTGGAGTTCACGCAGATGCTCGGCGGGGCGTCCGACAGGGTTCCGACGCTCAGTTTGCCGGGCGTGAGCAGCCCCAGCTTGGTGACGTCGATCGTGTTCAGCGGCACCGTGGTGGGCGTCGTGAACCGGTCCGCGCTCTGGTTCTGCTGCCCTGCGGCCAGGTTGGTCGGCGCCGCGCTGGCCGCCGCCGGACCGGGCGGCGAACACAGATCACGGTCGTCGGCCGCCGCGCCGCCCACGCCGAGCGTGGCGACGCCGACCAGCCCTACCAGCAGGACACCCGCCAGGTGCCGCAAGGAAACCATGACGAATCACCCTAGTGCCGGATGTTTGCCACTCCAGGTTTAGCCTCACGACGATTCGGAAGCGTCACCGTCCGAGCCCGATCTACCCGCTCTACCCCTGATTGACGCGGTCGCGCCAGGCCACCGCCTCCTGGATCCGGGCGGTGTCGTAGTCGGGTCCGCCGGAGCTCACCGTGAACAGGGTCACGCCCGCCGCGTGATAGTCGTCGGCCTGGTCCAGGCCCGGCCACGCCACCGACTTCTCGATCGCCGCGGCGTCGGTGCCGACCTCGGCGCAGTGCTCGCCCAGGATGCCGATCTTGCGCCGCAGCACGTCGATGTCGGAGAAGCTGTGCCAGATGTCGGCGTACTGGGCGACCAGCCGCAGCGTCTTCCTCTCCCCGCCGCCGCCGATCAGGATGGGGATGTCGCGGACCGGCTGCGGATTCAGCTTGGCCAGCCGGTCGGTGATCCGGGCCATCGACTCCTTGAACAGCGCGAGACGGCTTCCGGCCGTGCCGAATTCGTACCCGTACCGGTCGTAGTCCTTCTCGAACCACCCCGCGCCGACACCGAGCACGAGCCGCCCGTTGCTGATGTGGTCGACGGTGCGCGCCATATCGGCCAGCAGGTCCGGATTGCGGTAGCCGCCGCCGGTGACCAGCGCGCCGAGCTCCACCCGCTCGGTCTGCTCGGCGATCGCGCCCAGCATGGTCCAGCACTCGAAGTGCGCGCCCTCGGGATCGCCGTACAGCGGATAGAAGTGGTCCCAGTTGAAGACGATGTCCACCCCGATGTCCTCACATCGCCGCACCGCGTCCCGGATCAACCCGTAGTCGGGCGCGTGCTGCGGCTGAAGCTGGACTCCGATACGAACCGGTTTGCTCATCACGTACTCCTCGTCGCGGGGCGGAGATCGATTCGAGGCTACCGAGGTAGGGCGAATCGAGTGCGCCTACCATGTCCCCGGAACCGCTCCCGGGGGTTCGGGGGCGCAGCCCCTGAGAGTCCCGAGAGTTGGGTCCATCCCCTCTACTACGGATCGTCCGGCACGTTCCTGCCGGTGAAGGGAAGTGCTAACCGTGGCAACGGTGACTTTCGACCAGGCCACCCGGCTGTACCCCGGCTCGGGCAAGCCCGCCGTCGACGCGTTGAACCTGGAGATCGCCGACGGCGAGTTCCTGGTGCTCGTCGGCCCCTCGGGCTGCGGCAAATCCACCTCGCTGCGCATGCTCGCGGGGCTCGAGGAGGTGAGCGACGGCCGAATCCTGATCGGGGACAAGGACGTCACGCACGCCGAGCCCAAGGAACGCGATATCGCCATGGTGTTCCAGAACTACGCGCTGTACCCGCACATGAGCGTGGCCGAGAACATGGGCTTCGCCCTGAAGATGGCCAAGGTCTCCAAGGACGAGCGGCAGCAGCGCGTGCTCGAGGCCGCCAAGCTGCTCGACCTCGAGCCCTACCTGGACCGCAAGCCCAAGGCCCTGTCCGGCGGTCAGCGCCAGCGTGTCGCCATGGGTCGCGCCATCGTGCGGTCCCCGCAGGTGTTCCTGATGGACGAGCCGCTGTCGAACCTGGACGCCAAGCTGCGCGTGCAGACCCGCACCCAGATCGCCCAGTTGCAGCGCCGGCTCGGCACCACCACCGTCTACGTCACCCACGACCAGGTCGAGGCCATGACCATGGGCGACCGGGTGGCGGTGCTCAAGGACGGGCTGCTGCAGCAGTGCGCGTCCCCGCGCGACCTGTACCGGGATCCGGCCAATCTGTTCGTCGCGGGCTTCATGGGCTCACCCGCCATGAACCTGTTCACGCTGCCGGTCGGCAACGGCTCGGTGACGCTGGGCGGCTGCCCGCTGCCGCTGCCGCGCTCGGTGGCGGCGGCCACCGGCGAGCGGGTCGTGGTCGGCGTCCGGCCCGAGCACCTGGATTTCGTCGGCACCGGGGCGGGCATCGCCATGGAGGTGGACGTCGTCGAGGAGCTGGGCTCCGACGCCTACATCTACGGCCGCACCTTCGGTGAGGGGGAATCGATTGTGGCGCGCGCGGATTGGCGCAACCCGCCGACCAAGGGCGCGCAGCTCTCGCTGGTCGCGGACCCGGCGCACACCTACTTCTTCCACCCGGAGGACGGCCGCCGGCTGCACTGACGGGTCAGGTGTGCACTGACGGTTCAGGTTTCAGGAATGGCGGCGGGCTTTCCGCCGCCATTCGTCGTTCACCCGGATGCGCAGATTCTCCAGCGGAACCTCGGTGCCCGAGGCGCTGCGCAGTTCGGCGCGGACCGGCTCGCCGCTGGAGTCCTCCAGCCGTTCCAGCGGCGCGGGCCCGTCCTGTAGGTATTTGTCACCCCACTGCCAGAGCGCGACCACGGCGGGCAGCAGGTCCCGTCCCATCTGGGTGAGCACGTATTCGTTGCGGGTGCGCTTGCCCTCTTCCTGGTAGGGCCGCTTCGCCAGCAGTCCGGCGTCGACGAGTTTGCGCAGCGCGCTGGAGGCCGCCGCGTCGGTGATCCCCACCCGCGCCGCGAAGCCGTCGAACCGCGTGGTGCCGTAGTACGACTCCCGCAGAATGAGCACGGCCGAGCGGGTGCCGACGATGTCCATCGCCTTGGCGATCGAACATTCCTCGGGCTTCCACGAGCTCAGGTCGCTGAGTTTTCCCTCCAGTACGGCCGACATGGCGTACATCATACCCTGCTGACTTGCCCCAACTATGGCCAGCTTCTACCCTGACTTTAGAGACATCTAGTCAGATGCCCGCTCGGAAGGGAACGTCAATGAGAGACGCAGTCATCGTCGAAGCCGTCCGCACTCCCATCGGCAAAGGCAAGGCCACCGGCGCACTGCACGGCGTACACCCCGCCGACCTGCTCGCGCACAGCCTGCGGGAAGTGGTGCGACGCTCCGAGATCGATCCGGCGCTGATCGACGATGTGATCGGCGGCGTGGTCACCCAGGTCGGCGAACAGGGCTCCAACCTGACCCGCCGCGCCGCCCTGGCCGCCGGATATCCCGAATCGGTGCCGGCCACCACCGTGGACCGGCAGTGCGGCAGCAGCCAGCAGGCCATCCACTTCGCCGCCCAGGGCGTGATCGCCGGGGCCTACGACATCGTGGTGGCCGCGGGTGTGGAATCCATGAGCCGGGTTCCCATGGGGGCCAACCTGATCGGGGCCGAGGACATCGCCGGGGTCGGCTTCGCCGAACGCTACCCGGAGGGCCTGGTACCGCAGGGCATCAGCGCCGAACTCATCGCCGCCAAGTGGGGTCTGACCCGCACCCAGCTCGACGAATTCGCCCTCGCCAGCCACGAGAAGGCCGCCGCCGCAACCAAGAACGGGGCCTTCGAGGCCCAGCTGTCGCCCTTCGACGGACTCGCCGAGGACGAGGGCATCCGCCTGGGCAGCACCCTCGAGACCCTGGCCGCACTGCGCCCCGCCTACTACAGCGAGGAGATGGCGGCCCGCTTCCCGCAGATCGGCTGGAACATCACCGCCGCCAACGCCAGCCAGATCAACGACGGCAGCGCCGCCACCCTCATCATGACCAGCGAACGCGCCGCCCAGCTGGGCCTGCGTCCGCTGGCCCGGGTGCACAGCTTCGCCGTCGCGGGCGACGACCCGCTGCTCATGCTCACCGCGGTCATCCCCGCGACCCGGAAGGTGTTGCAGCGCTCCGGACTCGACCTCGCCGACATCGATCTGTTCGAGGTCAACGAGGCCTTCTCCTCGGTCGTCCTGGCCTGGGCCCGGGAGACGGGGGCCGACCTGTCCAAGGTCAACGTGAACGGCGGCGCCATCGCCCTCGGCCATCCCCTGGGCGCCTCCGGAGCCCGCCTGGCCACCACCCTCGTTCACGCCATGCACGACCGCGGCGCCCGCTACGGGCTGCAAACCATGTGCGAGGCGGGCGGTCTCGCCAACGCCACCATCTACGAACGCCTCTGAAACCGAACGCCGCCCCGGAAACCACCAGGGCGGCGACTCGAGGCGCTCCTCCTCAGCTGATGGCCGTGGCCACCAGTACATGCCCCGCACCGCCCGCGGCGAGGATCACCGGCAGCGCGACGGCCGTCCAGATCCACGCGCGACGACCGGTCATGGCCGCGACCGAGGCGAGCACCATGGCCCCCACCAGCGCCAGGAACATGCCGCCCCCGCCGATCAGCAAGCCCCACAGGGCCGACGCGGGCGGGCGGATCACGATGCACTGCACCGAGAAGTCCCTTTTCGCGGTGCAGCGGTTGTGGACCAGATCGAACAGTTTCGCGAACAGATCGTAGGCCCAGCCGAACGCGGCGACCACGCCGAGCAGATACAAGCCGGCCGACAGCGCGATATCCCTGCGGGCCAGTGGCTTCCGCTCCGGCGCGGCCGCCGCCTCGACCTCTGACGGCCGCAGCGGCGCGGGCATGGTCCGATCGTCCGCTTGCTGGAGGTCGACCGGCTGCCAGGGCTGCGGCGGCATTTCGGCATGCGGCGCCGACCCGGGAGTCGGGGCATAGTTCGCGTCCGGGTTGGCGAGTGACTGGTGCTGCGGCCCGGGCGGACGCGAGCCCGGGGCCATACCGGCCGGACCGCCCGATCGCGGTGGGACACCGACTATTTCGGGAGCCTGCGGCGGCACTCGCGGCGGCGGGTTCTGCCGGCCGCCCTGGGGAAGAGTGGGCGCGGCCTGATCGACCGCACCTGCGCGCGGCCCGCCGGGCTGCGGGGGTGGGGGCGGCGGTGCCTGCCCCCGCGGTCCGGGCAGCGTCGGGCCCTCCGGGCCGGCCAGATTGGCGTCCTTCGCCCCCGGTCCACCGGAGCCGGGTAGCGAGCGCGGCGATCCGGCGGCGCGCGGGCCGGGACCGACCGGGTGCCGGCGGCCGTCCGGTCCGCCGGGCCCGGGCGGGGGAAAGTTCTCCGGCGCTGGACGTCGGGGATCGTTGGGCGGGTTCATGATTGCGGTCTCCCCCACGGCGCAGGTCTGCGAAGCCGGACATGGCTCCATTTCGCATTGTCGCCGGGGGCGGGCCGCGCCGCCACCTCGGGCCCGCGCGGGCGGTCGGTAGGGTGCGACGGATGAGCGACAGCGCGGTGGATTTCGAGTCGGCGGTGGTCTACGCGATTCCCATGCGAACCCGATTCCGGGGGATCACTGTTCGCGAGGGGATGCTGATTCCCGGGGCCGCGGGATGGGGAGAATTCTGCCCGTTTCCCGAGTACGACGACCGGGAAGCGGCATCCTGGCTGGCCACAGCGGTCGAACAGGCGACGCTGGGATGGCCGGAGCCGGTGCGGGATCGGGTGCCGGTGAACTGCATCGTGCCCGCGGTGGGGCCGGAACGGGCGTACGAGATCGTGGCCGGGTCCGGCTGCCGCACCGCGAAGGTGAAGGTCGCCGACCACCCCGACTCGCTGGGCGAGGATCTGGACCGGGTGGCGGCCGTGCGCGACGCGCTCGGGCCGGACGGCGCGGTGCGGGTCGATGCCAATGGGCTCTGGGATGTGGATACCGCTATCGACCGGATCGGGCGGATCGACCGGGCCGCAGGCGGTTTGGAGTATGTCGAGCAGCCGTGCCGGACGATCGAGGAATTGGCCGCCGTGCGCAAACGGGTGGACGTGCGCATCGCCGCCGACGAGTCGATTCGGCGGGCCGAGGATCCGCTGCGCGTGGCCGTGGCGGGCGCGGCGGATGTCGCGGTCCTGAAATGCACGCCGCTGGGCGGGGTCCGGCGGGCGCTCGAGGTCGCGGCGGCCGCGGGGCTGCCGTGCCTGGTGTCGTCGGCGCTGGAGACCAGCGTCGGACTGGCCGCGCAGGTCGCGCTGGCCGGCGCACTCCCCCACCTCGATTTCGCCTGTGGCCTGGACACTTTGTCGCTACTCACCGGCGATGTGGTCACCGCGCCACTGCGCCCGGTCGACGGCCGGCTGGAGGTGCCGCGCACTCCCCCGGCCCCGGATCCCGAACTCCTGGACCGGTACCGCCACCCCGACACCGAGCGCACCGAGTGGTGGCGTCAGCGCCTGGCCCGGGTCCGGAAACTGCTGCCCTAGCGCGCCACTCAGGCGATACGAACGCCGCACGAGTACATCGTGGTGCGCAACAGCAGTGCGGCTTCGGGCCCGATGACCCCGTCCACCAACTCGACATACCGGGCGCAGAACTCGGGGCCGTGCGGCGCGGCCTCGGCCGGCTCCGGGTCCAGATGGTGCGCCAGCTCGTGCAAGATCACCAATTCACGTAGCGCCCAGGCGCTTCCACCGGCGTGCAGCGGCACCGCGAGCACGGCTCCCGCCGACTCGTAGTGCGCGGCCTTGGTCCCGGCCCGGGCGCGCACCGTCACCGGCACCCCCGCCCGATCCCACTGGGCACGCACCCAGTTCAGCGCCAGCACCCGGTCCGCGTAGATCTGCACCGATTCCACCGACCCGAACCGCCGCTCGATGGGCAGCGTCAGGTGCGATCCGTGCACTTCGACCGTTCGCGTGTCGAATTCGTCGGCGCGGTCGAACATTCCGCGCACCAGACCCTCGGCGTCGTACACCTGGGACCGCTGCGCATCCCGGGCAGCCGTGCGCGCGTTCACTATTCGCCCGAACCGCGCGGCAGCTGCCCGCGCGCGCCACCCAGCTCGGCGGCGCCGCCCAGTCGCGCGGCCTTGCCCGCCCGGTCCCCGGCCCGCCGGGCGGCCGCCGAGTACCCGGCCGAGGCCTGCGGGCCCCGCCAGGTGCCGCGCGCTTCCGAGGTGCGGGAGTAGTAGTCGGTGAGCTCGAGTTCCTTGTCGCGCAACGCGAGCGCGGTGCCCGTGGGCGCGACCCCGGCGGCGTCGGCTCGCACGGCGTCCTTCTCGACCTCCGCCTTCACCTCGCCGAGGCGGCGGCCGATCCGCGCGGCGAAGGCCATCTGGAAGTTCAGGCGCGCCGTCACCGCCGCGACGGGCACCTCCACCGGATGGTGGTAGACGCGGCCGTATTTTCGTTCGACGACGACCTTCTGCGCGGTGGCCGTCTTGTACGCGCCCGATTTGATGTAGTGGTCGGAGGCACGCACCATCTGCACCAGCAGGCTGGTGTACAGCGCCGAACAGGTGTCGATATCGGTGTCGAAACCGTAGGCGTACACCGTCGTCGAACTGCGGGCCACATCACAGCGCACGTCATTGGCGGCGGCGATGGCCACGAAAAGCTGGACATACGTGCGTAGACCACGTTTTCCGGGCTCCCCGATCGGGATCACCCGCTGCGTCGGCGTGGGGCGTCGTTCCCGGTGGGCGATATGCGCCCGCGCCACCGCCAGATCCACCGACGAGCCGGTCGCGAGCCGTTGCGCGGCCGCGAGGAAGGCCTCGGCTTCATGCTCGTTATCGGTCGATTCGGCCTGCCGCAGCAGCCCCCCGATCCGCGTGAGCATCTTGTCCTGAGAAGACATCGCGACCCAGCGTAGCGGTACCGGTGATCTTCGTGGTCACGCGCGATCGGACCAGGTACTCCCGGCACGGGGAACGGCCACCATGTATCTTCCCTTGTGCAACCGGCTGGGTGTGCCGCCGCTCACGTCTCGACCCTGGAGTATCCGCGATGGCTTTGAAGAAGGTGTCCTCTCTACGCTCGACGTTGGTGCCGCGTGCCGTGCTGGCCGTCACCTCCGCGGCTCTGCTGACCGCGACATTCGCCGCGGGCTGCTCGAGTGGCAACGGCGGGAACAGCTCGACCGGTGAGAACCTCACCGGCCGTGGCCCGATCACCTATGTGGAGGGCAAGGACACCACCGAGACCGGTGCGGTGAAGCAGCTGGTCGAACGCTGGAACGCCGCCCACCCGGACGAGAAGGTGACGTTCAAGGAGCAGTCCAACGACGCCTCCCAGCAGTACGACGACCTCAAGCAGCACATGCAGGCCAAGGCGTCGGACTACGACGTGGTCGCGCTGGACGTGCCGTGGACCGCGGAGTTCGCCGCCAAGGGCTGGATCCAGCCGCTGAAGGACTCCTTCCAGATCGACACCTCCACCCTGCTGTCGCCGCCGGTCGCCTCGGCCACCTACAACGGCACCCTGTTCGCGGCTCCCCGCAACACCAACGGCGGCCTGCTGTTCTACCGCAAGGACCTGACGCCGGAGCCGCCCAAGACCTGGGCCGAGATGATCTCCCTGTGCCCGAAGGCCCGGGACGCCGGAATCGGTTGCTACGCAGGACAGCTGGCCCCCTACGAGGGTCTGACCGTGAACACCGCCGAGGTCATCAACGCCTTCGGCGGCAGCTTCGTCGGCGCCGACGGCAAGACCCCGACCGTGAACAGCGCGCAGTCCAAGGCCGGTCTGCAGACCCTGGTCGACGCCTACAAGAACGGCGACATCCCGAAGGAGGGCATCTCCTTCAAGGAGCCGGAGTCGCAGAACGCCTTCGTCACCGGCAAGCTCATGTTCATGCGCGGCTGGCCGTCCACCTTCGGTGACGCCGGGTCCGACGCCTCCGCGGTGAAGGACAAGTTCGGCGTCGCCCCGCTGCCCGGCAAGGACGGCGTCGGCGCCTCCACCCTCGGTGGCTACAACGCCGCGATCAGCGCCTTCTCCAAGAACAAGGCCACCGCGCTGGACTTCCTGCGCTTCCTGATCAGCGAGGACGCCCAGCACATCGTGGCCTCCGGCGCGCTGCCGTCGGTCCGCGCCTCGGTCTACGACGACCCGGCGCTGATCGCCAAGATGCCGTATCTTCCCGCACTGAAGGAATCCATCGCCTCCGCGGTGCCGCGGCCGGTGACCCCCTTCTACCCCGCGGTGTCGAAGGCCATCCAGGACAACGCCTATGCTGCGTTGACCGGAAACAAGTCGGTCGACGATGCCATCGCGGGGATGCAGAAGGGCATCGAGACCGCCGGATCGTAGGGCGTGCTCGACGGCGAAGCCCCGGAGAACGATCAAGGGCCGAGTCCCGTAGGAGAAGAGAACAGGTGTCACGTCCTTCGGGAGCGACCGATATCGAGTCGCCCGACCGTACGGAGCCGAGCGTGAAATCCGTAGCGCCACAGAACAACGCGCCGCAGACCAAACGCCGGGGTGATCGGCTGAGCGTCTCGGCCCGGGCATGGGTGTTCGTCACGCCGGTGCTGCTCGCCCTGGCCGTGGTCGTCGGCTATCCGGTGGTCCGGGCCGTGATCATGTCCTTCCAGAAGGACTCCGGCCTGGACAAGTCCACCGGCATGTTCGTCGAGGGCGGCGGCGCGGGCTTCAGCAACTACACGCACTGGCTGCTGCAGCAGTGCACCAACTCGCTCGGCGAGACGGTGGACTGCCCGACCGGCAACCTGGGCTCGCAGTTCTGGGCCGCCATCGGCGTCACCCTGCTGTTCACCGTCGTGACCGTCGCGCTGGAGGCCACCATCGGCCTCGGCATGGCGGTCATCATGGGCAAGACCTTCAAGGGCCGCGCCCTGCTGCGCGCCGCCGTGCTCATCCCGTGGGCCATCCCGACCGCCGTCACGGCGCGGTTGTGGGAGTTCATGTTCCAGTACGACGGCGTGGTGAACCGCATCTTCGGCACCCACATCCTGTGGACCGCCGACCCGTGGCCCGCCCGCTTCGCGGTCATCGCCGCCGACGTCTGGAAGACCACCCCGTTCATGGCGCTGCTGATTCTCGCGGGCCTGCAGGTGATTCCGGAGGACGTGTACGAGGCCGCGCGCGTGGACGGCGCGTCCGCGTGGCAGCGGTTTCGGCACATCACCCTGCCGCTGCTGAAGCCGGCGCTGCTGGTGGCGGTGCTGTTCCGCACCATGGACGCGCTGCGCATGTACGACCTGCCCGCGATCATGACCCAGTCCAACCCGGCCACCCGCACCATCTCCATGCTGGTGGTGGATCAGGTGCGCCAGGGCCCGAACAGCGCGTCGGCGCTGTCGGTGATCACCTTCCTGCTCATCTTCACCGTGGCGTTCTTCCTGGTGAAGGTGTTGGGCGCGAACGCCGTTCGCACCCAGGAAGAACAGCGGGAGGCCCACTGATGAGCACCAACGTCGTCGAGCGGGCCGCGAACAAGCCCGCGCCGCAAGCGGTTCCGTGGAGCAAGCGGCTCGCGTCCGGCCGCGTATACCTGGGCGCGCTGATCGTGCTGGTGTGGGGTCTGGGACCGTTCTACTGGATGGTCGTGACCGCGCTCCGCGATCCGGCCTACACCTTCGACAACACGCCGTGGCCCACCCACGTCACGTTCGAGAACTTCCGCAACGCCTTCGACACCAGCCGCGGCAACAACTTCGGCCGGGCGCTGGGCAACAGCGTGATCATCGGCGCGGCCACCACGGTGGTGGCGCTGCTGATCGGCATCATGGCCGCCTACGCGCTGGCGCGGCTCACCTTCAAGGGCAAGTACCTGGTGTCCGGACTCATCCTGTCCGCCTCCATGTTCCCCGTGGTGGTGCTGGTGACGCCACTGTTCCAGCTGTTCACCGACCTCGGCTGGATCGGCCACTACCAGGCCATGATCATCCCGAACATCTCGTTCGTGCTGCCCATGACCGTGTACATCCTGGCGTCCTTCTTCGCCGAACTCCCCTGGGAGCTCGAAGAAGCCGCACGGATCGACGGCGCGTCGCGGTTCCAGGCGTTCCGGCTGATCATGCTGCCGCTGGCCGCCCCGGCGGTGTTCACCACCGCCATCCTCGCGTTCATCGCGGCGGTCAACGAATACCTGCTGGCGCGACTGCTCTCCAACGACAAGACCGAACCGGTGACGGTCGCGGTGGCCCGCTTCTCGGGCAACAACCCGCTGGTCCAGCCGTACACGGCGATCATGGCGGCGGGCACCATCGTCACCATTCCGCTGGTCATCATGGTGCTGCTCTTCCAGCGCCGCATCATCTCCGGCCTCACCGCGGGCGGCGTCAAGAGCTGAATTCGATTGCCTCCGCTTCGCTCCGGCGGGGTTCGCGGCGCGTACCACCAGGTCTTCGGATCCCGGTGACGTAGCCGCCGGCCCCGTCAATTGCGCTGAGTGGCCGGAGCGTCGATTAACATAGGGCGATCCGCGGCCGGTGTCGCGGGGTTTCTGTGTGCTCCCCACCCCGGTGGGGTGGAACCGCGCTTTGTCGACGCTCCGGAAGGAGATGCTCGTGAGCTCGTCCCGCGACCGGCACGGAGGAGAACCGGAAGCGTCCGCCACCAGGGCGGAGTGGAACGAGCTGGCGGCCAGCGCATCTCATCGGCAGCGGCATCCCTCGCCGAGCCGCCCACGGCGGCGGGCCAAGCCGCCCATCAACCCTGATCAACCGGATACTCCACCGGCGCGCACCCGCGGACAGCGGATCCGGCGACTGGTCCTCGCACTGTTCCTGGTGCTGGTGGTCATGCCGACCACCCTGCTGGGCGTCGCCTACTGGAGCGCCGAGATCCCGGACCCGAACGCGGTGCAGACCAACCAGATCGCCACCATCTTCACCTCCGACGGCGCCACCGTGATCGCGAAGGTCGTTCCGCCGGACGGTAATCGGGTGCCGGTGCCGCTCACCGACGTGCCGCTGCCGGTGCGCCAGGCGGTGCTGTCGGCGGAGGACCGCAACTTCTACTCCAATCCGGGCTACTCCACGTCGGCGTTCCTGCGCGCGGCCCGCGACAACCTGCTCGGCCGCGACGACGCCGGCGGCGGCTCCACCATCACCCAGCAATACGTGAAGAACGCCTTCCTGAGTTCGGAACGCACCCTGAGCCGGAAGATGCGCGAGCTCATCATCTCCGCCAAGATGGCCCGCGAATGGAGCAAGGACGAGATCCTCGCCGCCTACCTCAACACCATCTACTACGGTCGTGGCGCGTACGGCATCTCCGCCGCGGCCCACTCCTACTTCGGCAAGCCCGCCCCCGAACTCACCCTGGCCGAGGGCGCGGTACTGGCCTCGGTCATCCGCACCCCGTCGCTGCTGGACCCGGAGAGCCACCTCGACCAGCTGCGCGCGCGCTGGGCCTACGTACTCGACGGCATGGTCGAGATGGGCACGCTGACCCGCGACGACCGCGCCGCCACCCAGTTCCCGCTCATCATCCCGGCCCCGGCGGTGGACGACAGCACCCCGCGCGGCCCCGAGGGCCTGATCCGCGCCCAGGTGCTGCGCGAACTGCGCGCCTCCGGGATCAGCGAGCGCGAACTGAATACCGGTGCGCTGCAGATCATCACGACCATCGACGCCAAGGCCCAGCAGGGCGCGCTGACCGCGGTCGGCAAGGCGCTGGCCGGGCAGCCGGGCGAACTGCGCTCGGCGGTGGTCTCGGTCGACCCGCGCTCGGGCGCGGTGCGCGCCTACTACGGCGGACCCGACGGCATCGGCTTCGATTTCGCGCAGGCCCCGCTGCAAACCGGGTCCGCCTTCAAGACTTTCGCGGTGGTCGCCGCGCTGGAACAGGGAATTCCGCTGACCTACCAGCTCGACAGCGCGCCACTCACCGTCAACGGCGAGAAGATCCAGAACGTCGACGGCGAGTCCTGCGGCACCTGCTCGCTCGGGGAGGCGTTCAAGCGCTCGCTCAACACCAGCTTCTACCGGCTGTCCGGAACCCTGTTCGAGGGCCCGAAGGCGATCGCCGACGCGGCCCACCAGGCCGGTATCCCCGACCAGATCCCGGGCATTCCCGGCAAGACCCTGACCGAGGACGGCGGCGGCCCGCCGCTGCCCGCCATCGTGCTGGGCGCCTACTCGGTGCGCCCGATCGACATGGCCTCGGCCTACGCCACCCTGGCCGCCTCCGGCGCCTACCGCGCACCCTATTTCGTGCAGAAGGTCGTGACCGGCGACGGCCGGGTGCTGCTCGACCGCGGCGCCGCGCCCGGCGGGTCCGAGCAGCGCATCCAGGCCGGCGTCGCCGACTCCGTCGCCCAGGCCATGCTCCCCATCGCCGCCTACTCCAACGGCCACGGCCTGGCCGGCCGCCCGTCCGCGGCCAAGACCGGCACCACCCAGCTCGGCACGACCGGCCAGAACAAGGATGCCTGGATGGTCGGCTTCACCCCGGCGCTGTCCACCGCGGTCTGGGTGGGAACCGAACAGCCCCAACCCATCCGGACAGCCCGCGGCGCCGCCATCTACGGTTCCGGCCTGCCGTCCGACATCTGGAAGCAGACCATGGACGCCGCGCTGGCCGGAACACCGGTCGACCAGTTCCCCGGTTCGGCGCCGGTCGCCGGAAATCCCCCCGCCAACAGCAATTACGACATCCTGAACCCGCCGACCCCGGCCCCCGCGCAGGAACCGGTCCTGGTGATTCCGCCCGCTCCCACGCCTCGCGAGGTCGAGATCTTCCCCGGCCTCAGTGTCCCCGTCCCCGGGTAGCGTTCATAACATTCATGTCCTGTTGATCATGTTTCGTGCCTACCGCTCCATCCGCGCGCGGCCGCGGATATTGTGGAACCCGCTACCGGATTCAGCGACTCCGAATGCCGGTGGCAGGATGCGGGTTGGGAGCAGGGTGGGGTCGGAGACAGCACGAGACTTAGGGGCGACGCCGGTGGAATTCAATGTTGTTGAACGCCACGAAACGCTGGTAGCCGGAACGGTGCTACGCAGCCCGGCACTCGCGGTCGAAGGGCCGCGCCGCGCGAAGGTCGAGGAGGCCTGGAAAAGAACGATCGCACGCGATCTGCCGGGCCCGCCCGCGACCGCGTACGTGGATCACGCACCCGAGATCGGTTCGTATCTGACCCATATCGTCGGCTACGAATGCAAGAATCCGGACGACCTATTGCCCGGCGATGTACTGGCGCGTATCCCGGGCGGCGTTTTCGCCCGCTTCATTCGCAGCGGCGACAATCTCGGCGACGTGATCGTGTCGATCTGGCGGACGGTCTGGGATCTCGAGGCGGCCGGCAGCCTGGTGCGCGCCTACACCGGGGATTTCGAGCACTATCCGGACAACCGGACGGTGGAGGTTTTCGTCGCGCTGGATCCGAGCGCGGAGGGGTAGGGGAGCAGTGGACTTCGAAATCGTCACCCTGGAGGAATTCCTGGTCGGCGGGCTGACCATCCCCCTGGCGGGCCGCGAGGTCACCGCCCGCGACCTGGACCTGGTGAACTTCACCTGGGACCGCTATCTGGCCCGGGAGAAGAAGGCCGAACGCGTCGCCGCCTACATCGGCCAGAACGATCACGCGGTAGCCGTTCTCGGATACGAGCTTTCGGGCCTGCCCGACCTGGACACCGGCGACGTCATGACCCGCATCCCCTCGGGCCGCTACGCGAAATTCGTTGTCTCGGACAAGCCTTACGACCTGCTCCGCACCGCCTGGGCCCAGGTCGCCAAGGCCGAGAACGCGGGCACCATCACCCGCTCCCACACCGCGGAGATCGAGCGCTACACCGGTCCCACATCCGTCGAGGTCTACGTCTCCCTCGACTGACGTCGAAAACCGAAAAGGGCGGCATCGCGATTGCGATGCCGCCCTTTGTGTTCGGTGTGTGGGGGTGGAGCCCCCACGTCGCCCATCGGGGGTGTTCGGGGGGCGCAGGCCCCCTGAGACCGATGAGAGTTATTCGGCGTCGATGATGAAGGCCTCGAGCTGGGCGCGGGCCACGTCGTCGGCCAGCTGCTTGGGCGGCGACTTCATCAGGTAGGCCGAGGCCGGGAGGACGGGTCCGCCGATGCCGCGATCCTTGGCGATCTTGGCGGCGCGGACGGCGTCGATGATGATGCCGGCCGAGTTCGGCGAGTCCCACACCTCGAGCTTGTACTCCAGGTTCAGCGGCACGTCACCGAAGGCGCGACCCTCGAGCCGGACGTAGGCCCACTTGCGGTCGTCGAGCCACTCGACGTAGTCCGACGGGCCGATGTGCACGTTGCGGTCGTACACCTTGCCCGAGAGCGGGCCCTCGAGGTTGGAGGTCACGGCCTGGGTCTTGGAGACCTTCTTCGACTCCAGGCGCTCACGCTCGAGCATGTTCTTGAAGTCCATGTTGCCGCCGACGTTGAGCTGGTAGGTGCGGTCCAGCACGACGCCGCGGTCCTCGAACAGCTTGGCCATCACGCGGTGGGTGATGGTCGCGCCGACCTGGGACTTGATGTCGTCGCCGACGATCGGCACGCCGGCGTCGATGAACTTCTGGGCCCAGACCGGGTCGGAGGCGATGAACACCGGCAGCGCGTTGACGAAGGCCACGCCCGCGTCGATGGCGCACTGCGCGTAGAACTTGTCGGCCTCTTCCGAACCGACCGGGAGGTAGGAGACGAGGACGTCGACCTTGGCATCCTTCAGCGCCTGGACGACGTCGACCGGCTCGGCCTCGGACAGCTCGATGGTCTGCGCGTAGTACTTGCCGATGCCGTCCAGCGTCGGTCCACGCTGCACGGTCAGGCCCGACGGCGGCACGTCGGAGATCTTGATGGTGTTGTTCTCGCTGGCGAAGATCGCGTCGGACAGGTCGAAGCCGACCTTCTTGGCGTCGACGTCGAACGCGGCGACGAACTTCACATCACGGACGTGGTACGGACCGAACTTCACGTGCATGAGTCCGGGGACGGTCGAATTCTCGTCGGCGTCCTTGTAGTACTGCACGCCCTGAACCAGGGAAGATGCGCAGTTACCCACGCCGACGATGGCCACCCGAACTTCGGTGTTGATCTCACTCATGGCCGATATTTCCCTCTTTCTGTGGTGCCGCCTTCGTCGATTGCTCCGCAGCAATCAACTCGTTGAGCCAGCGCACTTCGCGCTCGCTTGATTCGAGACCGAGTTGATGGAGCTGGCGGGTATAGCGGTCCAGTTGCCCACTGGCTCGCTTTATCGCTTCCCGCAGTCCTTCTCGGCGCTCCTCGACCTGCCTCCGCCGCCCCTCCAGGATTCGCATCCGCGCTTCCGCGGGGGTGCGGCCGAAGAAGGCCAGATGAACGCCGAAGCCGTCGTCGGTGTAGTTCTGGGGTCCGGTGTCGGCGAGCAGTTCGGCGAACCGCTCCCGTCCCGGGTCAGTCAGGTTGTAGACCCGCCGCGCACGGCGCGTTGCAGAGCTCGACCACGAGGCTGTCGCAGGGCCCTGCGGACTCTCCTCCGCGATGAGGCCGTCGGCCTGCATGCGCCGCAGGGTCGGATACAGCGACCCGTAGGAGAAGGCCCGGAACGGGCCCAGCAGACCGGTGAGCCGCTTGCGCAGCTCATAGCCGTGCATCGGTGACTCGAGGAGCAGCCCGAGGATTGCCAACTCCAGCACCGGGCTTCACCCCCTGACTGTTGTGTTCAGACCTAACCGATGGATGCAGTTCCAAACTATATCGCGCCGATATAAACGGCGCACCGAACCACCGCGACCCGGCGTGTGGCGACCCGCGTTACGCCGTGTGGCGAATTGATCAGAGTCCGTCCGGGGCGTGCGGGCCGAGGGCCACCGCAAGTACTCTGGGTCGCGTGCGAATACAGCGGCAGGTAGTGGACTATGCGCTTCGGCGCCGGTCCCTGCTGGCCGACGTCTACGCGGGGCGGGTGGACGTCGCGGATGTGTGCGATGCCAATCCGTACCTCCTGCGGGCGGCGAAGTTCCACGGGCGGGGAAGCGAGGTCACATGCCCTATCTGCAGGAAAGAGCAGTTGACACTCGTCTCGTGGGTCTACGGCGACGGCCTGGGCGCCGTCGCGGGCTCCGCCCGCGCGCCGGAGGAACTGGTCCGGTTGGCCGAGACTCGCGAGGAGTTCTCGGTGCATGTGGTCGAGGTGTGCCGGACCTGTAGTTGGAACCATCTGGTGCAGTCCTATGTGCTTGGCCTAGCCCCGGCGCCGACGGGCCGACGCCGCGCCGGCACCCGTCGTACGGCCGCCGAGTGAGAGGCCACGTCGACTGCTGATCCGCGGGCACGCATGCCCGCCGCGGTACACCGACAGTGACCGCATCGAGCCCTGCCCGGGGACCCGGACCGTATCGAGAAGTAATTGGAGAGCCAGGCTGTGACATCGCCCTATGACGACGGACCGCACGGCGGCCGCCCCCGTGGCGGTTCGCAACCCGGCCCCGGTGGTTACCCGCCGCCGGCCCAGGGGGGACGGCCCGCGGGGCCGCCGCCCGGGGCGCGTCAGCCCATGGGGCCCGGTGGCCCGCAGCGCGGCAACGGCGGTGGTCCCGGCGGGATGCCGCCGCGCGGACCGAACGGCCAGCCGCCGCGCGGGGGCGCGCCGCAGGGCGGACAGCCGGCCCGCCGGCCCGGACCGCCCGCGTCGCCGCCGCCCAGACCCGGCAATCCGGATGCGACCCGCAAGCTTCCGAACCCCGCCGCCGATCAGCGCGTGAACACCGGCGCGCGACAGGCGGTTCCGAATCACATCTCCCGGGCGGCCGCCCCGGACCGCGGCCAGCGGGTCTCCGATCGCGGGGCGCGCGCGGGCGCCGCGGCGGGCGCGGGCGCGGCGACGCGGACCCGCCCGGCCGACGGCAACCGGCCGCCGACCGGTGGCCAGCCCGCCACCCGGCGGCCCCAGGGCGGCACCCCTCCCGGCCCGCCGCCGCGGCGGCCGGGCGGCAACGGTTCCGGAGGCGGCCAGGGCGGCGGTAAGGGCACGCCTCGCAAGACCTCCATCTGGCGGATCATCCGCCGGACCATCTACGTGGGCATGGCGCTGGTCCTCGGTCTGGGCAGCACGGTCTTCCTGTACGCCTATTCGACGGTGAACGTGCCGCAGCCCGGTGACCTGAAGAACAACCAGGTGGCCACCATCTACCTGGCCGACGGCAATTCGGTGCTGGCGAAGATCATTCCGCCCGAGGGCAACCGGACCGATGTGACGATCGACCAGATCCCGCCGCACGTCCGCAACGCGGTCATCGCGGCCGAGGACCGGTCGTTCTACACCAACCCGGGCTTCTCGATCCAGGGCTTCGGCCGCGCGTTCGTCGGTCAGCTGACCGGCAATTCGAGCGCCGGTGGTGGTTCGACGATCACGCAGCAGTACGTGAAGAACGCGATGGTCGGCAACGAGCACTCGCTCACCCGAAAGCTGCGTGAGCTGGTGATCTCGGCCAAGATGGCCAAGCAGTGGTCCAAGGACCAGATCCTGGCCGCCTACCTGAACACGATCTACTTCGGCCGCGGCGCGTACGGCATCGACGCGGCGTCCAAGGCGTACTTCAACAAGCCGGTGCAGGATCTGAGCGTGGCCGAGGGCGCGGTACTGGCGGCCACCATTCAGCAGCCGTCGAACCTGGATCCGGAGAAGAACCCGCAGGGCGCGCAGACCCGCTGGAAGTACGTGCTGGACGGCATGGTCGACGGCGGCAACCTGCCCGCCGCGGACCGCGCGAACATGCAGTACCCGGCGGTGATCTCGGCCGCCGAGGCGCAGCACGACAAGACCCTGGACGCGGGCCCGGAGGGCCTGATCAAGACCCAGGTGCTCAAGGAACTGGAAGCCGCGGGCATCTCCGAGCACGATCTGAACACCCAGGGCCTGCAGATCACCACCACGATCGATCAGAAGGCCCAGGACGCCGCCGTCAACGCGGTGAACAAGGTGATGGACGGCGAGCCGGAGAAGCTGAAGGCCGCGGTGGTGTCGGTGGATCCCAAGACCGGTGCGGTGCGCGCCTACTACGGCGGCTCCGACGGCCAGGGCTTCGACTTCGCCAATGCCGGTCTGCAGCCGGGCTCCTCGTTCAAGGTGTTCGGCCTGGCCGAGAACCTGGAACTGGGCAAGCCGCTCTCGACCATGTACGACAGCTCCTCGCCGTTCAAGGTCAATGGCATCGAGATCCACAATGTCGCCGACGAGAACTGCGGCATGTGCACCATCGCCGAGGCCACCAAGCGGTCCTACAACACCAGCTTCTACCGGATGATGCTGGACATGCCGGGCAACGGCCCGCAGAAGATCGCCGACATGGCGCACCGGCTCGGCATCCCCGCGAGCGTCGACGGCATCGGCAAGACGCTGGTGGAGCCGGACGGCTCATCGCCGAACAACGGTATCGTGCTGGGCCAGTACAACGTTCGCGTGCTGGACATGGCCTCGGCGTACGCCACGCTGGCCGCGTCGGGCATGTACCACGCGCCGCACTTCGTGACCAAGGTGGTCGCCTCCGACGGCACCGTGCTGATGGATCGCGGCGACGTGGCCGGTGAGCGCAAGGTCTCGGCGGCGGTGGCCGACAACGTCACCGACGCGATGAAGCCGATCGCGCAGTACTCGAACAAACATCAGCTCGCGGGTGACCGCCAGTCCGCGTCCAAGACCGGTACCGCCCAGCTGGGCGACACCATCGAGAACAAGGACGCCTGGATGGTCGGCTACACGCCGTCGCTGTCCACCGCGGTGTGGATCGGCACGGCCGCCGGAAACGAGAAGCTGCGCAACGCCAATGGCGGCATGATCTACGGTTCGGGCCTGCCGTCCGACATCTGGAAGTCGACCATGGACGGCGCGCTCAAGGGCACGACGAACGAGTCCTTCCCGAAGCCGGGCAATATCGGTAGCTCGCAGGGTGGTGTGCCGTCCTGGTCGGCGCCGTACACCGCGCCCTCGACCACCGAGGCGCCGCTGCCCCCGGTCGTCACCACCAGCCAGATGCCGATTCCGGGTCTGCCCGGGTTCTCCATCCCGGTGCCGGGCCTGGCGCCGAATCCGCAGAACCAGCGGCAGCAGACCCAGCCCGAACCCACCCAGGAGCAGCAGGGCGGCGGCACCGGTCCGATGTCCGGGCAACCGGTCGCGCCCGCGGACGGGGGCGCCACGACCACGGCTCCGAACAGCGGTGGCGGTACCGGCAACGGCAATGGACGGCCGAATCGGTAGCCTGCTGGCGTGATCGAGCAGCAACTGGCGCACCGGTCGGCCGCCGCGAGCGGACCGGCCGGCGCGGCGCCGGAGCCGGGGGAGGCAGCAGGAGTGGAACAGGCTCGCGCGCAGCGTGATACGCCGGTCGGCTACGAGTCGCCGGCGCCGCTGGCGGCCGATCTGCAGTCGGTCGACGACCGGGACAAGCCGAGTCGCACCGACACGCTGACCGCGCAGCTGTGCGATCCGCTCGGCGGCCCGGTGGGCGACCACGCGGTGATCGGCCGGGTCCGCTTCTGGACCCCGATGCGGGTGCTGATGGCGTTCGCGGTGCTGTTCCTGGCGTTCGGCTGGTTCGGCAAGGCGGGCTGCATCCAGCAGCGGCCGGACTCCTCGGGAGTCATGGGCCTGGACTGGAACAACGGCCGCCAGTACCTGGCCATGTGCTACTCGGACACGGTCCCGCTGTACGGCGCCGAGCATCTCAACGAGGGCGCGTTCCCGTACAAGAAGCAGTGGGTCGAGTTCAGCGACGGCAAACCGCAGGTCCGCTACATGGAGTACCCGGTGCTGTCCGGGATGTACCAGTACGTCTCCATGGGAATCGCCAAGGCGTGGAAGGTCTCTCCGCTGCCGGGCAGCGGCGCGCTCGAGGTGGTCATCTACTTCAATGTGGTGGCGATCGGCCTGGCGCTGGCCTGGCTGGTGACCATCTGGGCGACCGCGCTGTCGGCCGGGCGGCGGATCTGGGATGCCGCGCTGGTGGCGCTGTCGCCGCTGGTGGCGGTGCACGCGTTCACCAACTTCGATTTGCTGGCAACGGCTTTCGCGGCGGGCGGCCTGCTGGCCTGGGGTCGCCGCCGTCCGGTGCTGGCGGGCATCCTGCTGGGCTTGGGCGGGGCGGCGAAGCTGTATCCGCTGCTGCTCCTGGGCCCGATCCTGATCCTGTGCGTCCGCGCCGAACGGCGCGATGAGGACGACGCGGCCTTCGGCGGCCTGACGCCGATGCGGGCCGCGGGCGCGGCGGTGGCGTCGGCGGCGATCACCTGGCTGGCGGTGAACGCGCCGATCGCGGCGCTGTACCCGAACGGCTGGTGGGAGTTCTTCCGGCTCAACACCGAACGGCACGCGGACCCGGATTCGATCTACAACGTGATCACCTCGTTCACCGGCTGGGCCGGATTCGACGGGGTGCTCGGCTCGCAGGACGTGCCGACCGTGCTGAACACGGTGTCGCTGCTGCTGTTCATCGCGGCGTGCGCGGGCATCGGCTGGATCGGCCTGACCGCCGCGCGGCGGCCGCGCCTGGCGCAGCTGGCCTTCCTGGTGGTGGCGGCGTTCCTGCTGACCAACAAGGTGTGGAGTCCGCAATATTCGATCTGGCTGGTGCCGCTGGCCGTGCTGGCGCTGCCGCACCGGCGGATCCTGTTGGCCTGGATGACGATCGACGCCCTGGTGTGGGTGCCGCGCATGTACTACTACCTGGGCCCGGATCACAAGGGTCTGCCCGAGCAGTGGTTCACCGGCACCGTGGTGGTGCGCGATCTGGCGGTGATCGCGTTGTGCGTCCTGGTGATCCGCCAGATCTACCGTCCGGCCGAGGATCCGGTGCGCCGCGACGGCGCCGACGATCCGGGCGGCGGTGTGCTCGACCGCGCCCCGGATCCTCAGGATCCGTGGCTGCCGTCCTGGCTGTGGCCGCGCCGGCCGGAACCCGTGCCCTGAGCCGACGCTCAGGGCCGGGGCCCGCTCACCGCCTCAGAGGAAGCGGGCCAGCTGCGGTACGGCCTCGCCCGGGTGCTTGGCCTGGAAGCCCTCGCCGAGGGCCTGGAACTTCCAGTCCGCGCCGGGGGCCGCGCGGAACATCTTGCCCATGGCCATGCCGGTGAACGGCATGCCGCCGGTGAGGGTGAAGCGTGCCATCTCGGCATTGGTGGCGCTGTCCACCAGGCGGCAGTAGGCATTGGCGAGCTGTTCGAAGGTGTGGCCCTTGTAGGAGGTCACGATGAACAGCAGGGTGGTGACCGACGGCGAGATGCGCGAGAGGTCGACGCTGATCTCCTCGTCGTCGCCCTCGCCCTCACCGGTCAGGTTGTCGCCCTGGTGGCGGATGGACCCGTCCTTGGAGGTGAGGCTTCCGTAGTACACGACGTCGACCGGTCCGTGTCCGGCGAACATCACTACCGAGGCGTCCAGGTCCACGTCCACGGCCTTGTTGCCGAAGATGCCGCCGCGCTTGACCGGGTCCCAGCCCAGACCCATCTTCACGTAACTCAGTGCCGCGCCGCCCTCTTTGCGCAGGTTGATGCGCTGACCCTTGACCAGGCTGACGACGTGGCCGGTGGGCAGATCGCGATCGGCCTGCGGCGCGGGCGGCGGCGGAGGAGGCGGAGGCGGGAAGCCGCCGGTGGGCGCGGGAGGCGGCGGGTAACCGCCCGTGGGCTCGAATTGCCCGGGCGGGGGCGGATATCCGCCCGTGGCCGGGGCGAGCTGCTCGGGTGCGGGCGCGGACACGGGCGCGGGCTGCGGCGCGTCGTCGACGCGCACGCCGTGGTCGGTGACCAGCGCGGCGAAGCCCCCCGCGTACCCCTGCCCGACCGCGCGGGCCTTCCAGCTGCCCTGGCGGCGGTACAACTCCAGTGCGATGACGATGGATTCGGTGCTCAGGCCCTCGATCCGGTACTCGTACAGCGAGTTTCCGGCGGCGTCGGAGACCCGGGCCACGGGCGCGGACAGTTGCCCGAAACTGTTGTTGGCGTCGTCGAGGGTGATGACGGCCCGAAGCTGTTCGATATCAGCGGGAATCGCGTCCAGCGACACCGCCAGCACGGCGGGCGTGCCCGGCGCGCCGGGGCGCAGTGTCACCCCCGGCCCGGAGGGCTGGTTGAAGAACACGAAATCGGCGTCGGTGCGCACCGTGCCCGCCGGGGTGACGAGTAGCGCGGACAGATCGGCCGGTGCGGCCACCTCCACGCTGATCACCAGTTCGTGGACACTCAGCGGACCGTTCTGGCCCTTCACCAAAACTGCGGACACGATCGACCCTTCGCTTGACGGTGCGGTCGCTGCCACTCTACGAGAACATGGCGACACGAGCCGGAGGCGTGGTAGCCGAGTATGCCGGGAACGCGTGGCAGTATCGGCACCGTGAGCGACGGTGAGGTGGAACCCGCGGAAGCGCACGAACAGTACCTACGCGCCTTCCGACACCCGGCCGTGTCCCGCGACCAGCTGCGCGACCTGCTGGACGCGGTGAACGCCTTCCTGGACACCATCACGCCCAAGGAGGGCGAGTTCACTCCGCGCGGCGGCTGGGCCCCGGAATCCACGGCCATGGCCTTCCAGATCGGGCGCGCGGTCGAGCAGGTGCTCTCCGAGCGCGAGGACGCCGATCGGGAGCTGGTGCGCCGCCGCGATATTCGGGACCGCCTGGTGGCGGCGCTGGACGCGGTGCTGGACTGCCTGCGCACCCTGCCGGAGCTGGCCGAGGCCGAGGTGTCGCTGGGCACCCTCTGCGTGAACGAGGGCTTCCAGGTCTACGACGACGGTTCGGTCCGCACCACGCCGGAACAGGAGGCGACAGTGGACGCGGGTCTGCTGGAGCGCCGCCGGATCGAATTGGACGAGCGGATGACGGCCGCGGTGGCCGCGCGCACCGCCCTGGTGGAGGACACCACCGATCTGATCCGGGAACGGCTCGGCGTGGCCGAGGTGGGGATTCCGTGGGTGATCCTGGCCGCCACCCAGGGCGGCCTGGACGTCTCCGAGCCGTTCGAATTCGCCGCCGACCATCTGCCCGACGGTGAACTGCGGGATCTGATGGTGCAGCTGGTCACCGATATCGAGTTGGCCCGTTCCCTCGAGGAACCCGCGCAACCGCTGGCGTAGCCCGAATCCCGTCCCAAAAGCCCGAAACCACGTCGCCGCCGCACCGGCGGTGCGAGTCTGACTCACGGGGACCCGAACCGGCCTTCCGACGGGAGATTTCGGTGAAGAAGCTCATCAACGATCCGGCCGAGGTGGTGGACGCCGCCCTGGCCGGGATGGCCGCGGCGCATCCGGAACTGCGGGTGGACGCCGAACAACGCATCGTGGTGCGCGCCGACGCGCCGCGCCCGGGCAAGGTCGGCCTGGTATCGGGCGGCGGCTCCGGACACGAACCCCTGCACGGCGGCTTCGTCGGCCTCGGCATGCTCGACGCGGCCTGTCCCGGCGAGATCTTCACGTCCCCGGTGCCCGATCAGATCCAGGCCGCCACCGCGGCCGTGGACTCCGGGGCGGGCGTGCTGCACATCGTGAAGAACTACACCGGCGACGTGATGAATTTCGAGATGGCCGCCGAACTGGCCGCCGCCGAATCCGGTGCGGAGGTCCGCACGGTCGTGGTGAACGACGATGTGGCGGTACAGGACAGCACCTACACCGCGGGGCGTCGGGGTGTCGGGGCGACGGTGATCCTGGAGAAGATGGCGGGCGCGGCCGCCGAACAGGGCCGGCCGCTCGACGCGGTGGTGCGCATCGCGGAACTGGTGAACGCGTGCTCGCGCAGCATGGGGATGGCGCTGACCTCCTGCACCGTCCCCGCCGTCGGGCACCCCACCGTCGCGCTGGGCGACGCCGAGATGGAGATCGGCATCGGCATCCACGGCGAGCCCGGCCGGGAGCGGGTGCCGCTGGCCCCGGCCCGCGATGTGGCGGGGATGCTGCTGGAGCCGATTCTCGCGGATCTGCCGTTCGCGGCGGGTGATCGGGTGCTGTGCTTCGTCAACGGCATGGGCGGGACGCCGCTCATCGAGCTGTACCTGATGTTCGACGAGGTGGCGCGGATCCTGCGCGGGCGGGGGATCCACGTCGAGCGCTCGCTGGTCGGGCCGTACATCACCGCACTCGACATGGCGGGCTGCTCGGTCACGGTGACTCGCCTGGACGAGGAGCTGACGGCGCTGTGGGACGCGCCGGTGCGGACTCCGGCGCTGCGGTGGGGCATCTGATGGCGGCGGTCGACGTGTCCGCGTGGGTGCGCGGATTCGCGGCGCTGGTGGACGAACACGCCACGGAGTTGACCGCACTGGACGCCGCCATCGGCGATGCCGATCACGGGACGAATATGCGGCGGGGAATGACAGCGGTCGTTGCGGCACTGGATGATTCGTCGTCACCGGCCGAGACCATGAAGCAGACCGCGCTCGTACTGATCCGCACCATCGGCGGCGCCAGCGGTCCGCTGTTCGGCACGTTCTTCCTGCGCTTCGCCGGCGCCATCGACAGCGGTTCGGACATCGTCGATTTCGCGCGGGCGTTCCGGACGGGCCTGGACGGTGTGATCGCGCGCGGAAAGGCCGCGGTCGGGGACAAGACCATGGTGGATGCCCTCGGTCCCGCCGCCGATGCCTTGGACGAGGAAGTCGCGGGTGGCGCTTCGGCCGAGGTGGCCCTGGATGCCGCGGTCGCCGCGGCGGAGGTTGGTCGCGATGCCACGACGCCGCTGGTGGCGCGCAAGGGCCGGGCGTCGTATCTGGGTGAACGCAGTGCGGGACACCAGGATCCGGGCGCGACCAGTGCCGCCCTGCTGGTCCGGGCGGCGCGGCGGGCCTTGCGATGATCGGACTGGTGGTGGTCTCGCACAGCCGCGCGCTGGCCGAGGCCGCGGTGGCGCTGGCCGCCGGGTTGCTGCCCGATCAGGGCGTGGCGGTGCGGATCGCGGCAGGCCTGTCCGCGGAGGAATTCGGCACCGACGCGGTCATGGTCGCCGACGCTGTCCGGGAGGCCGATTCCGGGGACGGCGTGCTGGTGTTGATGGATCTGGGGAGCGCTGTGCTTTCCGCGGAGACGGCGCTCGATCTGCTCGAATCCCCAGTGCGGGTTCATCTCTCCGCGGCACCGCTGGTCGAGGGTCTGGTCGCGGCGCTGGCCGTGGCGGGTGGGGGCGCTGATCTGGAGACCGTGGCCCGCGAAGCCGACGGCGCGCTCACCGCGAAGCGGTCGCAGCTCGGTTCCTCCGCGGAGCCGGGGGTCGCGATCGATCCACATCCATCCACAGGTAGTGCACCTGTGGATAACTCGGCTGTCATCGAGATATTCGAGGTGACCGGTCGGCACGGATTGCATGCCCGCCCTGCCGCCGAGTTGGTCTCGGCCCTCAGGGATTTCGACGCACACGTCGAACTCCGCAATGACACCACCGGCATCGGACCGGTGCCCGGCGACAGCCTGACCCGCGTCCTCACCCTCGGCGTACTCCCCGGTCATCGGCTGGAAGTGCGCGCGACCGGTCCCGACGCGGCCCGGGCCGTCGCGAAAGTTCGCGCCCTGACCGTGAATTGACGCCTAGCGCGGGACCGCCGCGCCCAGGAAGAAGTCGACGATCTCCTCGGACGCCCGGATACCGGACGCCGCGGTGACCGCCACCCGGGGATGACTCCAGTTCCGCTGTTCCAGCTCGCCGTGGCGAGGCCGGATGGCGGCGTCCGCGGTGATCAGCATCTCCGCGTCGAGTGAGCCGTCGCCCGCGGCCAGCAGCGGCGACCCGGCGCGCAGTTCACCCGAGTCGAGCATGCGGCGTCGAACCTCGCGCATCGCATGGCTTTTGCACACCGGGGTCGGCATGGCGTAGATCTTGCGGCCCTGCTGCGAGGCCGTCCAGCCGCGCGGGCGGCACCAGGCGTCCCAGTCGGCGAGGAATCCGGCGGGCAGCCGGTCCTGGTCCACGACCAGGTAGCAGAACAGGTCGTCGGCCTCGCGCAGTCGCAGCGCGAACGATTCGTCCACGCGGGCCCGCAGTTCCGCGCGCACTTCGACGAGGGTGGCGCATTCGGCGCGCACCCGGGCGTCGAGGGCGGAACGCCAGCGCCGGTCCGGCAGTCCGTTGCGCAGGATGCTGCCGCCATTGCTGGTGACGGCGTAGGGCCACGGCCCGCCGGGCAGGCGGATGCGCTGGAACTGTTCGATGGTGCGGGTGGTGACCGGTACCACGGCCGAGGTCTCGGCCAGGATCTCGAGCCGTTCGGCCGCCGTCACCGTCATGTACGAGAGCGGCTGTCCCTCATACTCTTCCACGCACACCTTGTCGGGGTCCGCGTTCCCGAAGGCCGCTCGCGTATAGATCAGCGTCCGATCGAGATCGGTCGCCACCATCACCTCGCGCTGCTGCACCCGCTACCCCTTCACTTCCTTGATCAAGCCCATACAGGCGTACGCCAAATCCGGCACGACTTCGACCGGCACGCCGCGCGCCGCGGCGAGCAGCCGGATGTGCGCGTGCTCGCCCGCGTCGGGATCACGCACCAGCACCCGCCACGGCACCCGCCGCAGCAGCACCCGGGTGGTCTCTCCCACACCGGGTTTCACGAAGTTCACGCTCGAGATCCCGTACTCGGCCCGCACCCGCTCCACCGAGGCCCAGCCGGCCCAGGTGGGGGTCCGGTCGGCGGCCAGCAGCTCGCGCACCCGCGCGTCCACCTGCGGGCGCACCCGGTCGAAGCAGCCGCTCACGGCGTCCAGCAGGCGGTTGGACTGGTCCGCGCCCGCGAGATCGCGGTAGAACTTGGCGCCGTGGAACTGTCCGGGCCCGAGCAGCCGGTCATTGAGCACCGTGCGCGAAATCAGCCCCGACACGGTCGAATTCAAGCATGCGGAGGCGATCAGGAAGTCGTCGCGCGTGCCGAAGGTCCGCGCGCAGCCACCCGGATCGGCCAGTACCGCCAGGTCCGGATCGAACCGGGCCCCGCCCGCCGCGTGATACGCCGCCAGCGCCGCGTCGAGCTCACGGGTGATGGCGCCCTTGCCGGTCCATCCGTCCACGAACACCACCCGCGCCGAATCGTGGTGGCGCGCGAGGTGATCCAGTGCGGCCGCGTCGATTCCGCGATCCCGCACGATCGACACCGCGTAGTGCGGCACCTCGATCCCCCGGCCGCCCAGCCACCGGCGCATGAGCACGCCGACGGGCGTCCCGGCCCGCGCCAGGGACGCCAGCACGATGTCGTCCCCGCGCTCGGCGACCACCAGCTCCGCGACGGTCGCCACCGCCAGCGCCAGCCGCTCGGCGCTCTGCTCGAGCACCCGGTCGAACAGCTCCCGATACTCGGTGTCCGGCTGGTACTCCACCGGCAGCGACTCCGCGTAGTGCGCCGCCCCCGATTGGATCCGCCGCTCACGCTCGGCGACATCGGCTTCCAGGGCGACGCCGGACAGATCCGTGAGCAGCCACGCCACCTCGTTGCGCGGGTACGACCCGAACTCCGGCCCGTACAACGGTTCCGGCGGCGCCGAACGCGTCGCGGCGAGCGCGCGCGGGTCCGATTCGGTCAGCACGGCCAGCAGCACATCGGAACCCGACGCGGTGAGCACGTCGACGAGACCGCCTGCGGCCGTGAGCCGTTCGGTGTCCGCCGGGGTGTCGACGACGACCAGCAGGATCGGATGGTCCGCCGTACGGTCCTCGCCCGGCCACCGGGCGTTGTACAGGTATCGCGGAGCGTCCTCGCCGGTCTCGGGCGCGGTGAAGCGGAATCCGCGGCGCAGCGGGTACCCCGGCTGGTCGAGAACATAGGCCGGTGAACGCGTCGTCGTCTGGTAGCGGGCGGGAATCCCGTTGTCCGCCAATCCCGCCGCGATGCGCAGCGGCAGGTACATGAGTTCCTCGTGGGCGATGACGATGACCGGCCGCGGCTCGGCCAGTTCGGCGGAGAGGGCCTTGGTGGCGCGAGCGAGCGCCGCCTCGAAGGGTGCGGTGTCCGAGTCGAGGAAGCCGTGGCGGCCGCCCTCGGGAACATCGTGGGGCCAGGGGATCTCGACCCGGGTGCAGGCGCCCCGGCGTTCGGCGACCGGGTTCAGCACGGGTTCGGGCAGTGCGGCGACCGCGTCGATCAGGTCCGCGGGCAGCACGGTGCGCCCGCCCGCCAGGCAGACGGTGTCGATGCGCGCGCCGAGGTCGGCGGCCGCCTGCTCGAAGGCGCGGCGGTCGGCGTCGGTCCGCATGTCCACCAGGGACGCCAGGATGTAGTGCGTGCGCGGGGTCAGGGCGTGCAGGGCGCGGACGGCGTCCAGTGCCGTTGCGCCGGTGGAGATCTCGTCGTCGACGAGCACCATGGGCAAGTCGTTGTGGAAGACCGCGGCGGGCATGGGTTGCAGCAGGTGGGAGGTGGCGTGCGAGTGGCCCTCCTCGAAGCCCGCGAGGGTGTCGGCGGTCGGCACGTCGCGGCGGGTGGAGTGCAGGTAGCACCGGGCGCCGATGCGGGCCGCCACGGTGTGTCCGAGCCCGGTCGCGGTTTCGGCGAAGCCGAGCACCACCGCGGCGCCGGGCCGATCGCCGGACGCGGCGAGTACCTCGAGCACCAGGTCGCCGAGCCGGTCCCCTGCCTCGAGCACCCGGTGCGGGTCGGTGGGCAGATGCTTGCCGAGCACCGTCGAGACCAGCAGGTGGGCGCGGCGCGGATTGCGGCGCAGCCCGGGTTCGACGAGCGTCTCCACGCGCCATTCCGGACCGGGCAGGCAGGTGCCGGTGTGGCGCAGGGTGAGGCCGAGTTCCCGGGTGGCCCAGGGGAGTTCGCGGGTGGCCGAGGGTAGGGCGGAGTCGGCGGTCACGATTCGACCAGGGCCTTGAGCAGGTCCACGAAGGAGACTCCTTTGTTGGCGACGCCGAAGACGCGGGCGCGCAGCATGATCTGGTGGGCCCAGCTGCGGTGCGGGCGCATCTCGTTCATCTTGTTGCGGTACTCGGAGGCGGCGACCCCGCCCGCGCCGGTGCTGAGAATGTCGGCGGCGTCGGCGTATTCCTCGTGGGTCACGATGGACAGCGCGTGCACGACCGCGACGTGGGTGGGGTGGATGACGGTCTTGCCCTGGATGCCGTTGGCGCGGTCCAGGGTGATCTCCCGCAGCAGCCCGTCCATGTCCCGGCTGACCAGCGACTGCCGGAACGGCACGGCGTCCACCTCGGCGAAGGGCGCGGTGCGCAGCAGCGGCCGGAACATGCGGGTGTGGTCGGCGAAGTACTCCCACACCGGTCCGGTGATGGTGAATCCGGTGCCGTCGGCGCGGCCCAGATAGTTGACGATGTCGGCGATGACGTCGGCGACCACGCGCACGTCGTAGATGGTGAGGTCGCGGTCGCGGCGAATCCCGAAGGTGGAGCACATGTCCGTGGCCCCGATGCGGACGGCGAGGATGCGGTCGCGGTGCGCGGTGAGCAGCTCACCGATGCGGCCGAGTTCCCGATCACGGGTCTCGCGGTGCACCAGCGCGGGAGATTCCAGCACCGGCATACCGAAGACGGTGCGGTCCAGCCGTTCCGAGGCGAGTTCCAGCGCGTGCAGGTAGTCGGCGGCGCAGCCGCTGTCGAACTTGGGCAGCACGAATCCGGTGAGCGCCGTCGCGCCCGCCCCGAGCCGTCCGGCGATCTCGCCGATGCTCTGCGGGTCGCGCACCCGCACGAACAGCAGCGGGTAGGCCTCGCCGCTGGCCGCCAGTTCGTCGAGGGTGGCGGCGGCCTGCCACTTCCCGTGTTCGACGGCGTGGTCGGCGACCGCGTCCTCGAGGTCGATGACCATCGAGCAGACGCCGCGTTCGGCGCGGCGCAGGATGGTGGCGGTGAGGTCGGCCCGGGTGGCGGGCACGTACAGGGTCGCGCCCAGCGCCATGGCGAGCAGGTCGCGATCGCGGGAACCGCCGAAGGCCTCGGGCAGGCGGTAGAACAGCCGCCGCAGCTCCGGGCCCGGAACCTGCCGGAAATGCCGCAGCGGGAAGCGCTTCCGCAAGGAGACCGGTGCGACGTCCGAGTCGCTGGTGATCATCGCGGTCATCGTCGCGGACGTCCTCCTGGTGACTTTCGTTCTATCTGTCGGTATTTCGCATGCGTTCGACGACTGCGGCGACGAAGGCGGTGATCGCGTCGAGTTCGGACACGTACGCCCAGTAGTCGGGGTGGCGGCCGGTCAGGCCCGCGGTGGCCCGGTCCAGGCGTTCGGCCTGGGCGTCGAGCACCGATCCCCATTGCGGGACGACGCCCTTGTTGACCGCCAGCATCTGCGCGTCGCGCAGTTTGAAGCGAACGGCCTTGGCGCGCTCGGCCGGTTGTTCCCGGACCGCGCGTAGCTGGGCGAGCCGGTCGGTGACGGCCTCGGCGCTCTCCTCGGCGGCGGCGAGGCGGGCGCGGGCGGTGGTGGTCAGGTCGAGCGCGTCCTCCGGGTCGTGGGCGGCCAGGGCGGCCCGGGCGCGGGTCAGGTCCGCGTCGGCGGCCTCGACGGCCGCCCGGGCTTGTCGCTCATTGTTGGCCAAATCGTTCGATGACGCAGCCGCGAATTCCCGCAGCAGCGCGGACATGGCCGGGGCGACGCGGTCCAGACGATTGCGGGCGGCATCGAGCCTGGTGGCCGCCGACGCCAGCGCGGTGGTGGCCGAATGCTGTTTGCCGGGAGCGGCTTCCAGGGCACTGGACAACTCCCGGGTGCGGGACTCGAGCCGGGTCGCGGCGTCGCGGGCGGGGCCCCCGGCGCCGCCGATCGCGGCGGCCTCGAGTGTGAGCAGCGCCTCATCCAGAGCAGCCGCGCATTGCCGGACCGAGGGGTAGGCGGCGTACGGGGAGGCGTCGGCCTGCTGCCGGACCCGCTGCGCGTCGGCGCGGGTCTGCGAGACCAGTTGCGGCACCGAGCCGAACACCGCGACCGCGTGCTCGAGGTGGGCCTGATCCCCGCGGTAGAAGTCGTCGACCGCCCGCGCGGCGTCGGTGAGCCGACGGGCCACACCGTCGATCTCGGGCTGCGGAATCACCCCCGTGCCGTCGCGTTCGGCCTGCTCGAGGCGCTCGTCGAGGGCGAGGTAGGCGCCGGACGCGTCATAGCAGCGAGCACGCACCGGTTCCCAGCGCGCGGCCGCGCCGCGTTCGGGGAACAGCGCGGCCGACGCGGCGACGGCGGCCTCGGCGATGCTCTGCCGCCGGTCCATATCGAGGAAGGCCGCCGTCAGCATCGACCGGGCCTGTTGCACCCATTCGTTGTTCCGGGGTGCCCGGAACCATCCGCTTCGACGGCCTGCCACGCCACGATCGTAGGCAACCCTGGACGATCACGGCGACCGTGCGTCGGCGAACATCTCGGCCACGCGTTGACGATTGCCGCGACCGCGGCGATGGAGTGTGTGACCCTGTCCTGTGACAGGCTGTCGTCGCACGGTTGCCTTGACCCATTCCTACCCATGGCTTGGGGAAACCATTACTGTCGACGACGGCGGAACCTGGACAGTGGGCGAAGCCGTTAGACAAGAAACGCTTCGAACGCTAAACAACGGAAGGATCCCCGCAATGGGTGTCAGTTTGTCCAAGGGCGGTAACGTTTCACTGACCAAGCAGGCGCCGAACCTGACCCAGGTCGCGGTCGGCCTGGGCTGGGACGTGCGCACCACCACCGGCACCGACTTCGACCTCGACGCCAGCGCCATCGCGACCGGCGGCGACAAGAAGGCGCTGTCGGACAAGCACTTCGTGTTCTTCAACAACCTGCAGTCCCCGGAGGGCACCATCGTGCACGCCGGCGACAACCTCACCGGTGAGGGCGAGGGCGACGACGAGGTCATCAACATCGACCTGGCCAACACCCCGCCGGCCGTGGAGTCCATCTTCTTCCCGGTCTCGATCTACGACGCCGACTCGCGCGGCCAGAGCTTCGGCCAGGTCCGCAACGCCTATATCCGGGTCGTGGACCGCGCCAACGGAACCGAGCTGGCCCGCTACGACCTGTCCGAGGACGCGTCCACCGAAACCGCCATGGTGTTCGGTGAGCTCTACCGCAACAATGGTGAGTGGAAGTTCCGGGCCGTCGGCCAGGGCTACGCCTCGGGCCTGTCGGGCATCGCCCGGGACTTCGGCGTCAACGTCTGACGCGACCAGCTCGCGACCGACGCGAAGTACCAGCGTCTCAATAGAACACACGGCGACACGTCGAGGGCTCGGTCGCACGAGCCCTCTTCGTGTGTCCGCTCGACCGGCATGTCACCCGACCCCGGCACAACGAAAGGCCCACTGCGGTGCGAATATTCGGCCTCTCCATCATCGTCACCGTACTGTCGCTGATCGCGGCGCTGGTGTACGGCGGACCCACGGCCCTGGTGCTGTGCGCCATCCTGGGCATCCTCGAGGTGTCCCTATCCTTCGACAACGCGGTCATCAACGCCAGCATCCTGCAGCGGATGAGCGAGTTCTGGCAGCGCATCTTCCTGACCATCGGCGTAGTCATCGCCGTGTTCGGTATGCGCCTGGTGTTCCCGCTGGCCATCGTGTGGATCACGGCCGGGCTCAGCCCCGTTCGCGCGTTCGACCTGGCCATGAACCCGCCCGCCGACGGCGCGCTCACCTTCCCCGACGGCAGCGCCTCCTACGAGAAGCTGCTCACCGACGCGCACCCGCAGATCGCGGCCTTCGGTGGCGCGTTCCTGCTGCTGCTGTTCTTCAACTTCATCCTCGAGGAGCACGAGGTCACCTGGCTGGGCTGGATCGAACGCCCGCTGGCCAAGCTCGGCAAGCTGGACATGCTCGCGGTGGTGCTCACCCTGGCGGGCATCGTCATCGCCGCCGAGTTCATCGCCCATGACGACGACCGCGGCACCGTGCTGCTGGCCGGCATCCTCGGCACCATCACCTACATCGTGGTCGACGGACTCGGATCGCTCTTCCACGCCGAGGAACACGCGGGCGGCGAAGGCGGACCCTCCGAAGTCGTCAAGGCGACCGGCAAGGCGGCGTTCTTCCTGTTCCTGTACCTGGAAGTGCTCGACGCCTCGTTCTCCTTCGACGGCGTGATCGGCGCGTTCGCCATCACCTCCGACCCGATCCTGATCGCCCTCGGCCTCGGCCTGATCGGCGCCATGTTCGTCCGCTCGATCACCGTGTACCTGGTGCGCAAGGGCACCCTCTCGGAGTACGTGTACCTCGAGCACGGCGCGTTCTGGGCTATCGGCGCCCTGGCGGTCATCCTGCTCATCACCATCGGCGTGCACGTCAACGAGGTGATCAGCGGTCTGGTCGGCGTGGCGTTCATCGGCGCGGCGTTCATCACCAGCATCATTCGCAACCGGCGCGAGGAAGCGGAAGCCGACGATGCGGAACCCGAACTGGAGAAGTCGCCCAGCCTGAGCTGACCCACACACGAAACACGAAGCCCGCCGTCCGATTTCGGACGGCGGGCTTTTCTGTTCACGCCGGGCGTCACACCATGCGGCGCGGAACGGCCAGGTGCTTGGCGCGCCGCACCGACACCCGCGACCACAACACCTGTTGCAGGAGCAGGGTCAGCCAGCCCGCGATCGCCATGCCCACAATGTTCACCAGCAGCTGCGCGAGACTGCCCCAGACCGTCGCACCGTCGGCGATGGCCACACCGAGAGCGATATTGCCCGCGGCGGGCACCGTGGTCACCGAGATGAACACACCCGCCAGGCCGAGGGATTTCGCCGAGGTGATGGACAGCACGCCCGCCGCGCCCGCCACCACCGCCACGATGAACGACCACTTGTCGGGGGTGTAGATGAAGTGGGTCGCCGGGCGCGGCCCGGTCACCTGCGCGACCATGATCCAGCCCAGCGCGCGCCCGATCAGCGCCAGCACGATGGTCACGCCGATGGCCGCCACGAAGCCGAACACCAAGGTGCGCAGGGCCAGTCGCAACAGCACGAAGCGCCGCCGGACCAGGGCGACGCCCAGCGCCGCGATGGGGCCGAACTCCGGGCCGAGCACCATCGCGCCGACGGTCAGAATCTGGGAGTCGGTGACGATGGCGATGCTCGCGATGACGATGGCCAGCGTCAGGAAGCTGAGGTAGGTCCAGTTCAGTTCGGTTTCCTCGTAGGCCCGCTGCGCCACCTGCGCCCAGACCACGGAATCCGTACTGCTGCCCGGCGTCCGCACCTCGGCCTCGAAACCGCTGCGCGACAACCAGGTACCCACCTGATCGATCTCGATGCTGCCCTCCTGGTGCACGCGCATCGCGCGCAGCCGCGCCACCAGGTCGTTGGCGGCCTCGCGGGCGATCTGCGCGGTGATCAGGTCGCCGGGCGGACGCAGTGCCGCGCCGCGGACCAGGACCAGTCCGGTCACCGCGTCGTCGGTTTCCAGGACCTCGAGGATGTCGTCGGTCATGGCGGCCGGGGAGAGGATCCGCAGGTGCAGCATAGGCACAGTCTGCCGGGCGCAGCGCCCGGACCGGACGCTGGAAGCACGAAGCGGCCGGGATGTCACGGAAATCGCGCCCGCGACGCCCCGGCCGCCAGTGGATTCACACCCGCTGCGGCTGTGAGCCGACCGCGAGGTGGGGGCCCGCGGCGACCGGGCCCGGTTTCGGAACACGCTCCGGTTCGGGTGCTGCGGCGCGGCGGGAAGCGAGCACCAGGCCCAACAGCCCGACCGCCAGCCCGGCAATCGTCAACGGGCGCAACGGCTGACCGATGGCCAGCCACGCCATGACCGCGGTGACAGCCGGGATGGCGAAGAAGAAGCGGCTGACGCGGGTGGTGTCCCAGCGCTGCAGCATGGTGTTCAGCAGCAGGAACGCGCCGATGGAGTTCACCAGCACCATCCACACCATGGAACCGGCGAAGCGGGCGGGATCGGCGATGCTGAAATCGCCGCCCGCCCAAGCCATCGCGCCCGCGAACGGAGCGCTGACCGCGATGTGCAGCGCGGTGCCGGTGCGCGGATCGATCGCCGGGGTGAAGCGCTTCTGGTACACGGTGCCCAGGCTCAGGCCGAGCAGCCCGACCACGCACAGCAGCAGGCCCGGCAGCGAGAAGGCCGGCTGATCCAGCACCGCGAGGCCGACGCCCACCCCGCCCACGCCGAAGCCCAGCCACTGCCGCGCGCTCACGGATTCGCCCAGGGCCCCGGCGAATACCGCGATCACCACCGGGCTCAGGCCCTGGACCAGGGAGATCACCGCGGCGGTGACGTGCTCGTGCATGGCGGTGTAGAACGCGCCGAACTGGACCATCTGCATGAGCAGGCCCGCCACCAGGGTGTGGGCGAGCATCCGGCCGCGCGGCCAGACCGCACGGGTCAGCAGCGCGAACGCGATGAGCAGCGCGCCCGCGATGCCGAAGCGGGCGAAGAGCACCAGCATCGGCGGGGCCGCGCCGACGCCGATGATCCCGGCGATGAAGGCGCTGCTCCACATGAGGATCAGGGCCGGTGGGCCCGCCACGTCCAAGAGCCGGTTCTCCATGATCCCTCCAAGCGCTAACCCGTTCAGGTGGTTATCACCGTCGCAACGCGCCGCATAACCTGTCAAGGGGGTTATGATCGGGACATGTCATCGTTCGCCGACCCGCATCTGTTCGTCAGCGGCAATCTCGCGCTGAACTTCATCGGCACGGCACAGGAACGGCGCACCACCTTCATCGAACGCCTCACCAGCGCCGAAGACCTGGGCGAATGGACCGTCGCGGCCGGAATCCTCGACGCCGCGCCCGACTGCGCGGACGCCCTCGAACCCGCGCTCGGACTGCGTGAAGCGGCCTGGCGGCTCATGCAGGCCACCCTGCACGGCGAACCCCTCGAAGACGCCGACCGCAAGCTGCTCAACCGGCACGCCCACGCCGAGCCGCCCGAACTCACGCTGCGCGCGGACGGTTCGGTCACCCGCGGCGGGACCATCGAATCCGCGCTCACCGCCATCGCCCGCTCGGCCGTCGAACTACTCGGCGGCCCGGAACGCGAACGGCTCAAGGAATGCGGGCGAGACGCCTGCACCCGCCTCTACCTGGACACCTCACGCGGCGGTTCGCGCCGGTGGTGCGATATGGCGGTCTGCGGAAACCGAGCCAAGGGCAAGGCTTTCCGCGCCCGGAACGCCGATACGGAAGGGTGACCGCTCCGAGGCGGACACGAACACGAAGAAGAACACCAGCAGCAGCACCGCCCGGCCCCACACGCCGATCTGCACCAGATACTGCTCCACCTCGTACGGATGACCCGACCCGAGCTCGTAGAAGTAGCGGAAGACGCCGACGCCGATACACAGGTCCGCCAGCAGATACGCGATCACGAGGCTCCACGGCACCCGCAGCAGCACCAGGAACGGGATCAGCCACAGCGTGTACTGCGGCGAATGCACCTTGTGGAACAACAGGAATCCACACAGCATGGCGCCGCTGACCCCGATCCACGGATACACCCCCGCCAGCCGATACCGGCGCACCCCCAGCCAGCAGGCCAGCACGAACGACGCCACCACCAGCGTCGGCGAGAGCACCGACACCAGGTGCTGGAAGGCCGATTCCGACTCCTGCGACGGACCGAACAGCGGGCGCAATCCCCAATACCAGATGGAATTCGTGGTGATATCGGCCTGCCGCAATTGCTGGAACGTGATCGACGCACGCCAGCCGTCGTAACCCGCGAGCGCGAACGGCAGATTGATCGCGACCACCGTGCCGATCGCGGTCGCGGCCACCATCAGCGCACCGCGCACATCGAATCGCTTCTCCCGCAAGGGATATTCACCGAGCAGCACATAGATCAGCAACGGCAGCACGAAGATGCCCGGATACAATTTGAAACAGAAGCCGATCGCCAGGAACACCGCCGCCGCGATCGCGCGATCCCGCAGCGAATACCGGGTCAGCGTCGTCATCACATAGAACGCGGCGACCGCGGTCGCGACCACCGGCAGTTCCCAATTGTGAAAGGCGTAGAGCACCAAGGGCGGTGCGGCCGCCCACAACAACGCCGCCGGACCGGCCATCCGGGCCAGCAGGTAGGCGGTCAACAAGGCGAACGGGGCCAGCAGCAGCGCCGAATGCCACAGGAAGGCCGCGTCGGTGTGCGCGCCGATTCCGCCGATCCACATGAACAGGCCGCTGAGCACCGGATACTCCACCGCGCCGCCGGTCAGCTGACCGTCCGGGGTGATGCCGCCGGTTATATACGGAAAGACGTGGTGATCGATGCCGCGCCCCAGCCACAAGTACTGGATGTCGGAATAACAGACATCCGAATCCTTGATCACGTCGAAGAGCACGCTGCGCCCGGATTCGTCGTACGGGCCGACCGCGCAGCGCGCCTTGTTCACGAACGCGATCAGCAAGGTGAGCCCGCACACCAGCGTCGAGACGACCGCGATCATCGACCCGCGCGCATCGCGACGGCGGGGAGCGGCCGCAACGCTGACGACCGGTCGATTCGGCATGGGCATCACCCTAGGTGGCTGGTCGGCGAGTTCGCCTGTTCAAAATCTGGACTGGCCCGATTTCGCAGGCCACGCCTTGGTTATCTACCCCGGATCCGACGCCGTGAACGCCGTCCGGACCCCTTTTCTGTTCGTCGCGGCCGCTCATGTAGCCTTGTCGGGTTGCTGACGCAACGAACCCTCCTGCCCACGGACAGTCCGTGGGCCGTTCACAGTCCACAGGAGGTGATGAGGTCCGTGCGTCATTATGAAGTGATGGTTATTCTCGATCCAGCGATGGATGAGCGCACCGTCGGCCCGAACCTGAACAACATGTTGGGTGTTGTCGGGTCCGAGGGCGGCAAGGTCGACAACGTCGACATCTGGGGTCGCCGTCGTCTCGCCTACGAGATCGCCAAGCAGGCCGAGGGCATCTACGCGGTCGTCACCCTGACCGCCAAGTCCGAGACCGTCAGCGAACTCGATCGCCAGCTGGGCCTGAACGAGTCGGTGCTGCGCACCAAGGTGCTGCGCCTCGACAAGAAGTAAGACCAGTCCTCCCGCGACGTCGCTCGTAACCGTCGGTGCCGATCTCTAGGCTGACCGGTGAACGCGAGCGCATTGCGGACTGCACCGGAAAGCAGGAGGAACCATGGCCCAGGGCGACACGGTCATCACCGTCATCGGCAATTTGACGGCTGACCCCGAGCTTCGATTCACGCCCGCGGGAGCGGCCGTCGCGAACTTCACGGTCGCGTCGACTCCCCGTGTGTTCGACCGTAATACCAATGAATGGAAAGACGGCGAAGCGCTTTTCTTGCGCTGCAACATCTGGCGTGAAGCTGCGGAGAACGTTGCCGAGAGCCTGACCCGTGGCTCGCGAGTGATCGTGAGCGGACGACTGAAGCAGCGCTCCTACGAAACCCGCGAGGGTGAGAAGCGCACGGTCGTCGAACTCGAAGTCGACGAGGTGGGTCCCTCCCTGCGGTACGCGACCGCGAAAGTCAACAAGACCACCCGTGGCGGTGGTGGCGGCGGCTTCGGCGGTGGCGGACAGGGAGGCGGCGGCCAGCAAAGCGGCGGCGGCTTCTCCGGTGGTGGCAGTGGTGGGGGTCGTGGCGGCCAGAGCGCCGGCGACGACCCGTGGGGCAGTGCCCCCGCGGCCGGCTCCTTCGGGGGCGGGCCCATGGACGACGAACCGCCGTTCTAGACAACGGCTTTCCCCGGAATCCGCTTCGGCGAGATTCCCAAAATTACGGAGTTGAAAGACCATGGCCAAAGCACCGGCACGCGAAAAGGTGCTGAAGAAGAAGGCTTGCACCTTCTGCAAGGAAGACAAGGCCGGCAAGAAGAACAACACGGCCGGCGCGAAGATCGACTACAAGGACACCGCGCTGCTGCGCAAGTACGTGTCCGACCGTGGCAAGATCCGCGCGCGCCGGGTGACGGGCAACTGCGTCCAGCACCAGCGCGATATCGCTGTCGCCGTGAAGAACTCGCGTGAGGTCGCTCTGCTGCCTTACGTGTCCACCGCTCGCTGAGAAAGGAAGACACAGCTATGAAGCTCATCCTCACCGCTGATGTCGACAACCTCGGTGCGCCCGGCGACACCGTGGAAGTCAAGGACGGCTACGGCCGTAACTTCCTGCTCCCGCGCGGCCTGGCGATTGTCGCCACCCGTGGCGCGGAGAAGCAGGTCGAGGGCATTCGCCGGGCACAGGATGCCCGCCGCGTGCGCGACCTGGACCACGCCAACGAGCTGAAGCAGGCCATCGAGGGCCTGACCGGCGTGTCGCTCGCGGTCAAGACCGCCGGCACCGGCAAGCTCTTCGGTTCGGTCACCGCGGCCGACGTCGCCTCGGCGATCAAGACCGCCGGCGGCCCGGTCGTCGACAAGCGCAGCATCGAGCTGCCGAAGGCCCACATCAAGAGCACCGGCAAGCACGGTGTCGTGGTGCATCTGCACCCGGATGTGGTCGCCAAGGTCGACCTGCAGGTCACTGCCGCCGAGTAATTCGGTTGATCGGAGGCCGCCTCACCCGTGGGGGCGGCCTCCGATTTCTTTGTTTGCTCAGGAATCGCCAGATTTCGGATCGGTTGTGGATTGCCCAGCAAACCAACCGTTTTCGTTGTGTGACCGGCCACACCCGCGTGACCGTTCGTTTACCCAACACGCCCGGCCGTTGCCGTCCAGCGACACGCCGCACGAAATTGATCCACAGTTGCGAACAGTGAGAATTCCGCCACTACCAGCGCTTTGAGCAGCGACATCGACTGTTGTCCCCAAGTTTTCCACAGGGGGTGCACAACGGGCGGTGAACAATACCCACGTTATCCACAGGTGTGTACACAGCTCGGTTTGGCGGGTCACCGCCCGGTCGCCTAGGTTCGCCTTCGAGGTCGTGACCACGGCTCGAGCGTGGCGGTCCCAACATGTCGGTGCGCTGGCGTACAACGGGTCTTGCACGCCGTTGCGGCGCGAGCAGAGAGGACGGTCGAGCCCATGGCAGTCGTCGACGATCGCGGCCACGACGATCACGGGCCCGCCGACTATCCCGACGCTCCCGGTGAGGATTTCGGCCGTCAGCCGCCTCACGACATGGCGGCGGAACAGTCCGTTCTCGGCGGCATGCTGCTGTCCAAGGACGCCATCGCCGACGTCGTCGAAGTCATCCGCCCCGGCGACTTCTACCGCCCCGCGCACCAGGCCGTCTACGACGCCATCCTCGACCTCTACGGCCGCGGCGAACCCGCCGACCCGGTCACCGTCGCCGCCACCCTGGACCGCAAGGGCGAACTCAAACGCATCGGCGGCGCACCGTATCTCGTCACCCTGACCCAAACGGTCCCCACCGCCGCCAACGCCGGCTACTACGCCGAGATCGTCGCGGAGAAGTCGGTGCTGCGCCGCCTCGTCGAAGCGGGCACCCGCATCGTCCAGTACGGCTACGCGGGCGCCGACGGCCAGGACGTGGCCGAGGTCGTGGACCGCGCCCAGGCCGAGCTCTACGACGTCACCGAACGCCGCTCCAGCGAGGACTTCGCCCCCCTCACCGACATCCTCCAGCCCACGATGGACGAACTCGACTCCATCGCCTCCCGAGGCGGCATCTCCCTCGGCGTCCCCACCGGCTTCACCGAACTCGACGAGATCACCAACGGCCTCCACCCCGGCCAGATGGTCATCGTCGCGGCTCGACCCGGCGTCGGAAAGGCTCTCGCGCTCGATACCCCGCTGCCCACACCGGGCGGCTGGACCTTTATGGGCGAGGTCAAGGTCGGCGACGAGTTGCTGGACGCGCAGGGCCGACCCACACGTGTGGTTGCCGCCACCGAAGTGATGCTGGACCGCCCTTGCTACGAGGTCGAATTCTCGGACGGCACAGTCATAGTCGCGGACGAACAGCACCAGTGGCTCACCGAGACACGATCCTCGCGCCGGTCGGCGCAGCAGGCCGCCACCGGCCAGAACCGGTGTCGGAATCAGACGACCTTCGCGGAAGTACGGACGACTGCCGAAATCGCGGCCACTGTGCGCTGCAAGACCGCCGATCGACGGCTCAACCACTCGGTGGTCAACACCGAGGCACTGCAATTGCCCGAGCGCGAGCTGCTCTTGCCCCCATACACATTGGGTGCTTGGCTCGGCGACGGTAGTTCGGCGTGTGCGCAGCTGACCACAGCCGACCCCGAGATCGTGTATCGGATCGAGAACGAGGGCATCGTGGCGACGCACTCGGATTCCGCACCGCTGCGCTACAGCCTCCGGCTACCCGAGGACGCGCCGATCGAGCCGCGCGACTGCATCGTCTGCGGTACGGAGTTCATCCCATTCACCAGTGAGGTCCGCACCTGCGGCCGATCCTGCGGTGGTAAAGCTCGTTTCGTCTCCGGTCCGGCACCCAGCCCGACCTGCCCGCAGTGCGGCGGCCCGTCCATCGGGCTGCGTCTGTGCCAGTCCTGCCGCAATTCCGTCGGAAGTGTGCAGGCTCGTCTGCGCACCATCGGGGTGCTCAACGACAAGCACATTCCTGCCGAGTACCTGCGCGCTTCCGAGACACAACGACGCGCCCTGCTCGCCGGCCTGCTCGACACCGACGGGACCGTCACCAAGGGCGGCTCGGTCCAGTTCGCAGTGACCAACGAGCAGCTTGCCCGGGATACCGAAGAGCTGATCGTGAGCCTCGGCTACCGCTGCCAGCTGTCGACCAAGCGAGTCCGAGGCCGTACCGAAGCGAGTTCGACCGCCTACACCCTGACCTTCGCCACCGAGGACGAGGTCTTCGGGCTGAGCCGAAAAGAGCTGCTGCACAAGCAACGACGTGGCGCGGCCAATACATCGCGCTCCAGCTCGCGCTTCATCGTGGACATCCGTCCGATCGCATCGGTCCCGGTCCGCTGCGTGGAGGTGGACAACGCGGATCACCTCTACCTCGCGAGCCGAGCGATGATCCCGACTCACAATTCCACCCTGGGCATGGATTTCATGCGCAGCTGCTCCATCAAGCACGGCATGGCCAGCGTCATCTTCTCCCTGGAAATGAGCCGCACCGAAATCGTCATGCGCCTCCTATCCGCGGAGGCGAAAATCAAACTGGGCGATATGCGTTCGGGGCGGATGAGCGACGACGACTGGACCAAGCTGGCGCGGCGCATGAGCGAGATCAGCGAAGCGCCGCTGTTCGTTGATGATTCGCCGAACCTGACGATGATGGAAATTCGAGCGAAGGCTCGACGACTGAAGCAAAGGCACGACCTTCGCCTCATCGTTGTGGACTACCTCCAGCTGATGAGCTCCGGTAAGAAGGTCGAATCCCGACAGCAGGAAGTCTCCGAGTTCTCCCGAAGCCTCAAGCTGATGGCGAAGGAGCTCGAGGTCCCAGTGATCGCGATTTCGCAGCTCAACCGTGGTCCGGAACAGCGAACCGACAAGCGCCCCATGGTCTCCGATCTTCGCGAATCGGGCTCGCTAGAACAGGACGCCGACATGGTTATCCTGCTTCACCGACCCGACGCTTTCGAACGCGACGACCCTCGCGGCGGTGAAGCGGACCTCATTCTGGGCAAACACCGAAACGGCCCCACCGCAACCATCACGGTCGCACACCAGCTGCACCTCAGCCGATTCGTCGATATGGCCCGCGGATAGGTCGATCTGTACCCGTCGCGGGTATCGGCGCGGTCCTGTTCGTGGTGTTGGCGGTGCTGGCGGTCATGGAGCTGCGGCAGGCTCCGCCCACCGGTGCGGTTTGAGCGATTGTCGGCCGGTGGGGGCGGGTGCGGCGTTACCGTCGATTCATGACCCGGAGTGGGCGACGGCGTGGCCGGATCGCACAGGTGGGAGCGGTGGTCGGCGTGGTCGCGCTGATCGCCGCCGGGTGCGGGAGCGGCGGGGGCGGGTCGGGGCCGCAGGATGCCGGGAGCTGGCCGCCCGCGGGTGGGCGTGGGGCGTGCGCGGTGGACAAGCGGGAGAACGTGCCCGCGACCATGCGGGACGGGGTGGTGTTGAAGGCCGATGTGTATCGGCCGAAGACCGGTGTTGCGGTGCCGGTGGTGCTGATGCGGACGCAGTACGGGAAGGCGGCGGCGCAGATCCAGCCGTACCGGTATCGGACGCCAGAGTGGTTCGCTTCGCACTGCTATCTCGTTGTGGTGCAGGATATTCGCGGCCAGGGTCAGTCGGCGGGGGTGTTCACCGAATTCGGGAACGACATGACCGACGGCTACGACTCGGTGGAGTGGGCGGCCGCGCTGCCGGGGACGAATGGCAAGGTCGGGATGTACGGGTCGTCCTATGTCGGTGCGACGCAATGGCTTGCCGCGATCAGCACGCCGCCGCATCTGACCACGATCGTTCCGGCCAATACCGCCTCGGATTACTACGACGGGTGGACTTACGAGGGCGGGGCGTTCCGGTTGGGGTTCGTGGAGCCGTGGGCCATGGAGACGATCGGGGCGAGCGCGGCCGTGAATCGCGGCGATACCGGCACCGCCAAGCAGCTGGCGGCCGACGGCACGAACTACACCCGGTGGCTGGGTTTCCGCCCGTATCAACAGTTTCCGCCGCTGCACCCCGGGGATCCGGTGATCGCGCCGTGGTTCTACGACTGGGTGCGGCATTCGACCCGCGACGACTATTGGAAGCAGTGGAGCATTCGGGACAGGTACGCGAATGTCACAGTCCCCGTCCTGAATTTCGAGGGCTGGTACGACGCGTTCCTGGCCGGCGGGGTGGAGAACTTCACGGGGATGGTGGCCGGGGGCGGTTCGCCGGAGGCGCGGGCCGGGCAGCGATTGGTGCTGGGGCCCTGGGATCACCTGGGATGGGGTCGCCCCGGAAGCGGGGTGACGACGCCTCTGCTGGCCGCGACCGGGGCGGCGGGCGACAGTCCGATCAATGAACTGATGCTGGCCTGGTTCGACCATTTCCTGAAGGGGAAGGACAACAAGGTTTCCGGGCAGCCGGTGGTCGACTATTTCGTGATGGGCGCGAACAGGTGGAAGTCGGCGTCGGCGTGGCCGTTGCCGAATACCCGCTGGACCACCTATTACCTGTCCGGGAATGGCGGCAATTCGATGCTGGGGCGGACGGGCGCGCTGGCCGCCGAGGCGCCGAAGGATCCGCAGCAGCCGGATCGGTTCGAGTACGACCCGTTGAATCCGGTGCCGAGCGCGGGCGGGCATTCGTGTTGCGGGGCGTCGTCGGGGCCGCAGGGGCCGGTGGATCAGTTCGTGGTGGAGCAGCGGTCGGATGTGCTCACCTATACGACCGCGCCGATGCCGGGAGATACGGAGATCACCGGTCCGGTTCGAATGACGTTGTGGGCGGCCTCGAGTGCACCGGATACCGATTTCACGGCGAAGCTGGTGGCGGTGGCGCCGGACGGGTCCACGGTGAACCTCAACAATGGGATCATTCGGGCGGCGTTCCGGGATTCGCTGGAGCATCCGACGCCGATCGTGCCGGGGCAGCCGTACCGGTACTCGATCGATATCTGGCCGACTAGTTATCTGGTGAAAGCGGGATACAAGATCCGGGTGGAGGTCTCGAGCAGCGATTTCCCGCAGTTCGCGCCGAATCCGAATACCGGTGATCCGTTCGGGGAGAACACGAATACGCAGGTCGCGACGCAGACCGTCTATCACGACCCGGAGCATCCGTCGGCGCTGGTGCTGCCGATCATTCCGGCGGGCGACGCGGGAAGTTCGCGATTCCCGACCGAGCATTGAAGACCGTGGCCGGGCTTCCCGTGAGTTGTCCGCCCCGTGGGAAGCGCCGGCCGCTTACATAATAGTCGCGGCCCGGAAGTTTCCCGACATGGCCGGGCCGGGGTTAGTGTCGCGAGGTGGGATTCGAGGTACGGGTCGATATCGCGGGTGCGGTCGAGATCGTCGGTGCGGCCGCCGGGTTCGGCTGGCGTTGGGGTTCCGGGAATGTCGCGGAATTCGCCCGACTGGTCGGTTGGACCGGCCCACAACCGGTCGGCACTCTCCGCAACGGTCCGGTCTTCTCGCGCACCGGCCTGCCGGTGTGGTGGGACTCGGCCATGTTCTGGGGCAGTGACCGCGGCCTGGACCATGTCCGCGTGGCCATCTCCGACTGCCCGGATCCCGCCGACCCCCGCAGCCGGGACCTGCTCACCGCCGCCATGGCCCGCGCCGCAGCGGAGTTCACCACCCGCTGGGGCGATCCGGAGACCACCGCCGCGGGTCCCGCCGAGGGCCTGGCCTGGCGTTTCCCGAATGTCTTCGCGGGTCTGACGATCGGCGCGGACACCGTGGACCTGCTGCTGGTGAATCCGACCGCGCAACGGTATTGGATGGAGCGCCGCCACGAGGCCGCCCGCCGCCGCGCCGCCGCGGGCCCCTGGATCCGGTTCGCCGAGAGCCTGGCGGGATTCCTGGAGACGCTGCCGGTCGACGGGCGACTGCTGGTGACCGCGCCCGGTGGGCGTTTCGTGCAGTTCGAGGCCGGGCCGGAGCAGCTGGCGGGGGAGTTGGCCCGCAGCGAATTCATCGATCCCGCCTGGTATTACGGCCCCGAACTGGAACGACAGCTGATCGCGCTGGGCTGGACGCCGCCTCGCGAGGGCAATTGGACGCGCGGCCTCTCCCGGCGCGCGGGCACCGTCGCCATGAGCGGGCTCGCTCTGCGCACCACCGACACGCTGCGCGCGGTCGGGGTCGCCGCGCCGACCGAACTGGTGGCCGACGCCTGGGTGGAGGGCGGCACCGATCTGGAGGTGAGCACGCTCGGCATTCCGCCGCACCCGACCTCCCGCACCCAGCGCGCGGACTTCCTGCGCCGCCACGCCGTCTCCGAATTCGATGCCGGGCCGCTGCGCGTGGATGTGCCCGCCGGCGTCGAGATCGCGCGTGCCGCCCGCGCCTTCGCGTGGACCTGGACCCGCGCCGACCTGGACGGGTTCGCCGCCGTCGTGGGCTGGAAACCGGTGCACGACACCGATGTCGGGGAGCGCACGGTGTGGGCCGACACCGAGCTCCACGTGGACGATCCGCGCGCCCGCTTCTGCTTCGACGGTGACCGGCTCGAGGCGGTCTGCGTCACGCTCAGCGACAGCATCGAATCCTTCCTCTACGACGAGGGCCTGCCCGCCGAGGTCGCGGCGCAGCGCACCGCCGCCCAGGCTCGTGCGCTGGACGGGTTCCGCGCCGAATTCGGGGCGCCCCGGCACGCGGTGCTGGGCCAGGCGTACGGACCGGCCTGGCCGGAGGGCCGCCTCACCCTGGGCCTGGTTCCGGAGGCCGACACGGTGGAGCTGTACCTGGTGCGGCCGGGCGAACGCGACCGCCGCCTCATCATCGAGCAGCAGCGGGCCGCGCATCGCGCGCACGATCGCGAATGGGAGCAGTGCTACGAGGAATTGGCCGCTCTCATCACCGATCTGGCGGACTCCGGCCAGCTCACCGTGGATGCCGGAGACCCGCATCGGGCCCGGGTCGACCGGGACGGCGACCTGCTGCGCCTGGAACTCGCCACCGCCACCGCCCGCGAACTGTCGCCGCGCGTCTTGAAGTTCATGCTGCGCGACGGCTGGCAGCATCCCGATCACCGCTATCCGCTGTGGCACATCGACCTTCACCTGCCCGCGCTGCCCCGGGACCTGCGCCGCCTGGCCCGGCTGGCGATCCTGCCGCTGCGCACCCTGATGCCGCCGCAGGCCCGGTTGCGGGTGCTGTTGAACGGCGAGTACCTGCCGGTTCGGGCCCCGTCGACGGGCGCGATCGGGGCACTGCCGACGGAGGCCTAGAGTCGAAATATGGTGGACAGTGCGGACATAGAGGTTACCCGGGACGCTTACGACGAGGTCGCGGAACTGTACACCGATCTGTTCCGGCGGCAGTTGCAGGACAACCCGTTCGACGCCGTGATGCTGGAAGCGTTCGCGCACACGGTAAGGGAGCACGGGGCAGGCCCGGTCGCCGATATCGGCTGCGGTCCGGGCCGGGTCACCACGCATCTGGCGGCGGCCGGACTGGAGGTGTCCGGCATCGACCTGTCGCCGGAGATGATCCGGATCGCCCGCGAGCTGTACCCGGACCTGTCCTTCGAAGTCGGCCCGATGGAGCGGCTGCGGTTCGAGGACGAGTCGCTGGCCGGAATCGTGGCCTGGTACTCCATCATTCACACCCCGCCGGCCCGGGTCCCGGACGTGCTGACCGAATTCGCCCGGGTGCTGCGACCCGGCGGGCACGCGCTGTTCGGCTTCCAGGCCGCCGACGAGTCGACCGGTGTGCACGACTACGACCACAAGGTCGCCCCCGCCTACCGCTGGGCTCCGGTCACGTTCGCCGAAGCGCTGGCCGCGCACGGCTTTCGCGCCACCGCGACGCTGGCCCGGGAGGCCCGCCCCGACGAGCGCACCCCGCAGGCCATCGTGCTGGCGGTCAAGGTGTGAGCGAACCCGGGTTCAGGGGCTGACCGGTTCCGGCTCGCGGGTCGCCCGTTCGTCGAAAGCCGCTCGGGCGACGGCGATCTCGTCGGCGTGCCGCAGCGCCCACTGTCCCATGGCGTGCGTGATGTGCCCGAGGTCCGCGAGGTCCGCGCCGAGTTCGGTCAGCGCGTACTCGACCCGGGGCGGCACGGTCGGGTACACGGTCCGCCGGACCAGCCCGTCGCGTTCCAGGTCCCGCAGCATGCGGGTGAGCACCTTCTGGGTGATGCCGTCGAGGCGGCGGCGCACGCGCTGGGCGGGTGCGCGGCAAAATCGTGCTGATCTCCTGGAACCGATCGGCTATCCGGCCATTGGGATAGTTGATGCGCGGGGCGCGCCCACCCGCATACCGTCGCGCGAAGAGACCGCGTCGATCAGGGAGCAAACGGTGACGGACTGGAACGAAGAAGTCGATGTCCTGGTGGCAGGGTCGGGCGGCGGCCTGGCCGGGGCCTACACGGCCGCCCGCGAGGGGCTGAGCGTGGCGGTGGTCGAGGCCACCGAGAAGTTCGGCGGCACCACCTCGTTCTCCGGTGGCGGCGGCGTCTGGTTCCCCTGCAACCCGGTGCTGCGGCGCGAGGGCGTGGACGACACCGTCGAGGACGCGCTCACCTACTTCCGCGCGGTCGTCGGCGACCGCACCCCCGCGGATCTGCAGGAGACCTACATCCGCAATGGCGCGAAGGTCATCGAGTACCTGGAGCAGGACGACGCGTTCACGTTCCAGATGTTCCCGTGGCCGGACTACTTCGGCAAGGCCCCGAAGGCGCGCCTGGACGGCAAGCGGCACATCGTGCCCGCGCCGCTGAAGGCCGCCAAGCTGGGTGAGCTGAGCGAGTCCGTGCGCGGACCGCTGGCCACCGAACGGCACGGCGACCCGCAGCCGGACTATCTGATCGGCGGGCGCGCCCTGGTCGGCCGCTTCCTGCTGGGCCTGTCGAAGTTCCCGGACGTGGCGCTGCACCTGAACACCGCGCTGGTCGAGCTGGTGACCGAGGACGGCGCGGTGACCGGTGCGATCGTGGAGCGCGACGGGCAGCGCATCGCGATCCGGGCCCGCAAGGGCGTGCTGCTGGCGGCCGGCGGTTTCGAGGGCAACGACGAGCTGCGGCAGCGCTACGGCGTGCCGGGCGTGGCCCGGGACACCATGGGGCCGTGGGGCAATCAGGGCCAGGCGCACGTGGCGGGCATCGCGGCGGGCGCGGACACCGACCTGATGGATCAGGCGTGGTGGTCGCCGGGCCTCATCCATCCCGACGGGCGCGCGGCGTTCGCGCTGTGGTTCACCGGCGGCATCTTCGTCAACCAGGCCGGCGAGCGGTTCGTCAACGAGTCCGCGCCCTACGACCGGCTCGGCCGCGACATCATCGAGCACCTCGGCGACGGCTCGGTGACCCTCCCGTTCTGGATGATCTACGACGACGCCGAGGGCGTGGCGCCGCCGATCAAGGCCAGCAATGTGCCGATGGTCGAGGCGGAACGCTTCATCGAGGCGGGCCTGTGGAAGACCGCCGACACCCTGGAGGGTCTGGCCGCGGAGATCGGCGTCCCCGCCGACGCGCTGATCGCCACCGTGGCCCGCTTCAACGAATTCGTGACCGCGGGCGTCGATCCGGACTTCGGCCGCGGCGACGAGGCCTACGACCGCGCCTTCTCCAATGGCGAACCGCCGCTGGCCCCGATCGTGCGGGGCCCGTTCCACGCGGCCGCCTTCGGCATCTCCGACCTGGGCACCAAGGGCGGTCTGCGCACCGACACCGCCGCCCGCGTCCTGAACGAGGCGGGCGAACCCATCCCGGGTCTGTACGCCGCGGGCAACACCATGGCCGCGGTCAGCGGCACCGTCTACCCCGGCGGCGGCAACCCGATCGGCGCGTCGGTGCTGTTCAGCCACCTCGCCGCGCTCGACATGAGCACCCGCTAGAACACCCCCGAAGGTTCGCGTAGAACACCCCGGAGGTTCGCGGCGCGTCTCGTTCTGGACCGAGCGGAGGAAGGGAAGAACGAGACCTCCAGCGCCGCGAACCCGCCCCGGAGCGAAGCGAGGGGGCAAATCGAGCACAGTGTGATGCGATGGAGGCATGACGCAGGCGGGATACGACGTGATCGTGGTCGGCGGCGGCCACAACGGGTTGGTGGCCGCGGCCTACCTGGCCCGGGCCGGGAAGTCGGTGCTGGTGCTGGAACGCGCGGACCATACCGGCGGCGCGGCCGTCTCCGAGCGGGTGTTCCCCGGCTTCGACGCGCGGCTGTCGCGCTACTCGTATCTGGTGAGCCTGCTGCCCGAACGGATCGTCCGGGACCTGGATCTGAGTTTCGAGACCCGCAAGCGCCGCATCTCCTCGTACACGCCGATCGGCGATGCGGGGCTGCTGGTGGACAACGGCTCCGAGGCGGCGACCCGCGCGAGTTTCGCGCAGGTCACCGGTTCGGAGCGGGATTACGAAGCGTGGCAGCGGTTCTACGCCGTGACCGGGCGGCTGGCCGAGCGGGTGTTCCCGACACTCACCCATCCGCTGCCCACCCGCGCCGAATTGCAGCGCACGGTCGATGATTCCGCCGCCTGGGAGGCGATCTTCGAACGGCCCCTGGGGGAATCGGTGGAGGCCGCCTTCGCCGACGACACCGTGCGCGGCGTGGTGCTCACCGACGCGTTGATCGGCACCTTCACCCACGCCCACGATCCGTCGCTGCTGCAGAACCGCTGCTTCCTCTATCACGTGATCGGCGGCGGCACCGGTGACTGGAACGTGCCGGTCGGCGGCATGGGCGCGCTCACCGACGCGCTCGCGGCGGCGGCCCGCCGGGCGGGGGCGGAGATCCGGACCGGCCGCACCGTCATCGGCATCGACACCGACGGCGACACCGCGGAAGTCCGCTTCACCGAGGGCGATCGCACGGGCACGGCCGGAGCCCGGCACGTGCTGGTGAACGCCGCGCCGTACACACTGGCGGGCCTGCTGGGCGAGTCGGCCGACAAACCCGAAGGCGCGCAGCTGAAGATCAATATGCTGCTGCGGCGGCTGCCGAAACTCCGTGACCCACGCGTGGATCCGCGCACCGCCTTCGCCGGGACCTTCCACGTCTCCGAGTCCGCGGCCCAGCTCGACCGCGCCTATCGGGAGGCCGCGGCGGGCGCGCTGCCTTCGGCGCCGCCGTCGGAGATCTACTGCCACACCCTCACCGACCCGTCGATCCTCGCGCCGGAGCTGATCGAGAGCGGCTTCCACACCCTCACCCTGTTCGGCCTCCACACGCCCGCACGGCTTTTCGCCGACGACCCGCGCGGCGCGAAGCGGCGCTTGGTGGACGCCACTCTGGCGCAGCTGGATTCGGTGCTGGCCGAACCCATCGGTGACTGCCTGGCCTTGGATGGTGAGGGCAACCCGTGCATCGAGGCCCGCACCCCGGTCGAACTCGAACGCGAGGTGGGGCTGCCCGGCGGGCATATCTTCCACGCGGACTTGGCTTTTCCCTACCGCACCGGTTCCGCCGACAGCCCGGCGGAGCGGTGGGGCGTCGCGACCGGGCATCGCAATGTTCTGCTGTGCGGGGCGGGCGCGGTACGCGGCGGCGGAGTCAGCGGCATCGGCGGGCACAATGCCGCCATGGCGGTGCTGGAACAGGACTGAGCGGGTCCCGTCACCGCGAGGGCAGCAGCTGGGTGACCCGCCACAGCCGCCGCGGCAGCTCGCCCTCCTCGAACGAGTGCCGGTCGCGCAGTTCCCAGCCCGCGGCCAGGCTGTCCACCAGCGCCTCGGAGAAGAAGTGCACCGCGAACCCGCCGTGCTCGTAGATGTCGTCGCCCAGCGCCTTACCGGTGCCGAAGTGCGCGTCGTCGGTATTGCGGACGGTGTAGACGAACGCCCCGCCGGGCTTGAGCACCCGGCGGATCTCCGCGACCAGGTCCCGCAGCTCCTGGGTGCTGAGGTTCATGCACAGCAGCATGTGCGCGTAGACCGCGTCCACGGCGCGGTACGGCAGCGGAATCGGCTGGCGGACATCGTGTTCCAGGGTGGTCACCCGCGCGCTCAGCCCGGCCGCGTCCGCCCACTCCCGCAACTGGGCCAGCCCGACGGCGCTGAAATCGGTGGCCGTCACCCGAAAACCGCGGCGCGCCAGATAGATCGCGTCGCGGCCATGACCCGCGCCCAGTTCCAGCACCTCGACGGCGCCCTGCTCGCGGAACAGATCGGCCGCGTACACCGCGGCCTCCGACGGCTGCTCGCCGTACATGCCCGGATGCGTGCGGTAGGTGCGCTGCCAATGTTCGTGCTGGTCGCTCATGCTGCGTCCTTTCGGGCACGAGCGGAGCGCCGCGTGGTTAGGCTGCGCTGCCGCCTCCGCGCTTGACCGCTCATGCCGCGTCCTTTCGGGCACGAGCGGAGCGCTGCGTGGTTACGCTGCGCTGCCGCCTCCGCGCTTGACCGCTCATGCTGCGTCCTTTCGGGCACGAGCGGAGCGCTGCGTGGTTACGCTGCGCTGCCGCCTCCGCGCTTGACCGCTCATGCCCCCCATCATGTCCGACCGGCGGCGGCTCGGGGGTTAGGACGTGCGGCGGCCGTCCGCGCCGTGCTGGCCGCCCATGATGTCGGAGCAGCAGCGAATGAAGTAGCGCACCACCGGATCGGCCTCGGAGGCGTCCGGCCAGACCACGGCGACCCGGGTGGGGCCGATGCCGTGTACGGGCCGGAACACCACGCCCGGGTATTCGGTGCGGGAGGTGGAGGCGGGGGTGAAGCTCACCCCGAAGCCATTGGCGATGGCGCGCAGCCATTCGTCGGTATTGCGGGCGATGGCGCCGATGATGGCGGTGTCCGCGGGCCGTGAGTCCAGGCCCATCCAATAGTCGCGCCACCAACCGGTTTCGGCGGGCGAAGCGACGTAGGGCTCGTCCCACAGTTCCCGGAACGCGATGTCGTGGCGGTCCGCGAGCGGATGGTCCTCGGGCAGCGCGATCCAGCGCGGTTCAGCGAACAGTTCCCGCAGGTGGTATTCGTCCTGACCGGGAAAGGGCAAGCGCAGCAGGGCGACATCCACATCGCCCTCGTCGAGTCCGGCGGTCGGGTCGGTCCAGCCGCCCTGGTGCAGATCGACCTGCCAGTCCGGGTGCAGCCGGTGGAAGACCCGGATGATCTCCGGGATATGGCCGTCGGCCGCGCTGTTCACGCAACCCAGCCGCAGCACCCGGGAGGCGCGGCTGGAGTCGCTCTTGGTGTTGCGCAGGATCCGGTCCCAGGACGCGAGCAGCGCGGGCAGCTGCTCGGCGAGCACCTTGCCGGCCGCGGTCAGGGTCCAGCCCGCCCGGGACCGGATGAACAGTTCCACCCCCAGCTGCTGTTCGAGCTGTTTGATCTGGGTCGCCAGCGCGGGCTGCGCGACATGCAGTCGCTGCGCCGCCCGCGGCAGGTTCTCCGCATCCGCGACTGCCAGGAAGTAACGCAGCAGTCGCGTGTCGATATCCATGCCACCAGGTTAGGAACAGGGCAACCGGTAGGCATACCCCCTGGCTTGGAAGGTGGGATTCGGGCGGCATGCTACCGGCGGTTCCGTGTCGGGAGGGGCGGCACGCGGGGAGTGACGGTGCTCGCGTCGGGCGATTCGGGCGTCGGCGCGCGCTGGATTCGAATTGCTACGAAGTTGCCCTACTCGAAAGGCGAGGACGACGAGCCCGGCGAGAATCAGCGCACGACAGGCAGTTCCGAGCCCGGATCGGCGAGCCAGAGCAGCCAGTGAGGGGCGAGCAGGGCGGCGAATTCGTCGTAGCCGGTCGCGCTCGGGTGGTAGCCGTCACCGGCGGCGATGTCGCGCATCCAGATCTGGTTCTCACGTAAGGGCTGATGGGCCCGCAGGTAGGGCGCCTGCGCCTGCTCGCACAGCTCGGCGTAGCGGACGTCGAGGTCCAGCAGCCGGGCATTGTGCTCGTCGTCGACGTTCGGCGGCGGCGCGACCACCATTGCCTGCCAACCCTTTTCCCGCGCCCGGCGCAGGATCTCGGCCAGATTGCGCACCGACTCCGCGGAATCGACTCGGGGACGCCCGTTCTCGAACTGGGTGTCGTTGACGCCGGTGGAGATCACCACCCGGCAGTCCGCGCCCGCGGGCAGCCGGGGCGCGCATTCGGCCTCCCACCGCCCCCGTAGCTCGGTGCTGTTCTCCCGGCGGATCCCCAAGTTGTAGTAGGTCAGGGGCTGCCCGGCCGCGGTCGCCCGGGCCGCCAGCCGCCCCGCCCACCCCAGGCATTTCTGATCACCGACCCCGGCGACGAACGACTCCCCCAGAAAGCAGACACGCAGATCGAGCACCACGGGCAGATCCTCGCACGCCGGTCGAACCACCGCCCGATCCCCGGAATAAGCCGGAAAAACCGATACCGGAACCGGGCGCGGCGGACGCTTCGGGCCGGGCTTGTCGGGCAGTGTCCGGCCCACGGGTTACGGTTAGCGACGTCAGCCGACCCTGGGACCGCAGCCGTTCCCACGATCCGAAAGCGCGAATAGGACATGCGAGTCGACGGGCGGGAGATTCCCGTCTCCGGCAGCCTGCTGCAGCCGCGGATCCGCCGGACCAGTGACATTCTGCGCGTCGTGCTGTCCGCGCTGTCGGTGGCCGTGGTCATCGCGGGATCGCTGATCAGCAGGCCGCAATGGGAGGCGCTGGAACGGTCGGTATCCAAGATCGTGGGGTTCCTGACCCCGGAACAGTCCAACCTGGTCTACATCGTCTACGGCATCGCCGTCCTGGTGCTGCCCTTCGCCATCCTGGTGCGGCTGGTGCTGCGCCGGCAGTGGAAGCTCCTGGCGGGCTTCACCTCCGCGGGCCTGATCGCGCTGGCGCTGTTCTCCATCACCGGCAGCGGCTTCTCCGCGCCCCGCTGGCATCTGTCCGAGGCCGGGCAGGTCAACACCTTCCTGTCGCAGTTCCTCGACGATCCGCGCTGGATCGCCATGCTGGCCGCGACGCTCACCGTGGCCAGCCCGTGGCTGCCCGCGCGGGCCCGGCGCTGGTGGTGGACGCTGCTGCTGGCGTTCGTGCCGATCCACCTGTTCGTCTCGCTGGTGGTGCCCGCCCGCGCGGCCCTGGGCCTGGTGGTGGGCTGGCTGGTGGGCGCGGTGATCGTGCTGGTGGTCGGCACCCCCGCGCTGGAGGTGCCGCTGGCCGCCGCGGTGCGGGTGCTGGCCCAGCGCGGCTTCCGGGTCACCGCGTTCACGGTGCTGCGCCCGGCCGCCCGTGGGCCGCTGGTGCTTTCGGCGTCGACGACGCCGCAGCCCGAGCTGAGCGCCTCGCCCAACGGCCCGTCCGGCGAAGCCGAGTCCGGCGAATCCCATTCGCCGGACGATGAATTGATCATCGAACTGTACGGCGCGAACCAGCGCAGCCGCGGCATGCTGCAACAGTTGCGGCGCTGGCTGACCATTCGCAGCGGCGAGTATCCGGCCCCGTTCGCGTCCATGCGGCGCGCGGTCGAGCACAAGGCGCTGATGGGTTTCGCCATCGCGGATCTGGGGCTGGCCAGCTACAAACCGCTCACCGTCGCGGCGCTGGACCGCGGCTGGACGCTGTACGCGCACACCGTGCCCCAGGGCCGTCCGCTCGCGGCCGCCGACGGGGAACCGGCGCTGACCCGGGTGTGGCAGGCGCTGCACCGCATGCACCAGGCCCAGATGTCGCACGGTGATCTGCGCACCGACGAGATCCGCATCCTCGACGACGCCGTGCTGTTCGGCGGCTTCGTGCAATCGGAATTCGGCGCCTACCAGGTGCGTTTCGACTCCGACGTGGCCCAGCTGCTGCTCGGCTCGTCGGCGTTGTTCGGCACCGGCCCGGCGGTGCGGACCGCGCTCGAGGTGCTGGACAAGCAGGCCGTGCTCGACGCCTCGGCGCGACTCACCAAGACCGCCATGCCCACGCACGTCCGCAAGGCGGTGCCCGACGCGGGCGAGTTGATGACGTCGATCCGCGAGGAAGTGGCCGCGCAGACCGGGCAGGACAAGATCGAGGCCGCGCAGATCAACCGCTTCTCGCGCAACCAGATCATCCAGCTGGTCCTGCTGATCGGCCTGGTGTACGTGGCCTACCCCTACATCAGCGCGGTGCCGACCTTCGCCTCCGAACTGGGCAGCCTGAACTGGTGGTGGGCGCTGCTCGGATTGACCGTGTCCGCGCTGACCTACGTGGGCGCGGCGATGGCGTTGTGGGCGTGCGCCTCCGAGGCGGTGAAGTTCCGCAATCTGCTGCTCATGCAGATCGCCAACACCTTCGCCGCGACCACCACCCCGGCCGGTGTCGGCGGTCTGGCGTTGAGCGTGCGCTTCCTGCAGAAGGGCGGGCTCGGCGCGGTGCGGGCCACCGCGGCGGTCGCATTGCAGCAGACCGTCCAGGTGGTGACCCACGTGCTGCTGCTGCTGATCTTCGGCGCGCTGGCCGGAACCTCCACCGACCTCTCGCATTTCGTGCCCAGCGCCACCGTGCTGTACCTCGTGGCCGGCGCCCTGCTGGGCCTGCTGGGCGTGACCATGTTCGTCCCCAAGGTGCGAAAGTGGCTGCTCAACGAGGTGCGCCCGCAGCTGGCGGATGTGGTCGCCCAGCTGAAGGACTTGGCGCGGCGCCCGGGGCGGCTGGCCATGATCGTGGGCGGCTGCGCCACCACCACCCTCGGCATGGCGCTGGCGCTGTGGGCCAGTATCGAAGCCTTCGGCGGCAGTACGACTTTCGTGACCGTCACCATCGTCACCATGATCGGAGGCACGCTGGCCTCGGCCGCGCCGACGCCCGGCGGTGTGGGCGCGGTGGAGGCGGCGCTCATCGGTGGTCTGGCCGCGTTCGGAGTGTCGGCGGGGATCGCGGTCCCCGCCGTGCTCCTCTACCGCGTGCTGACCTGCTGGCTGCCGGTGTTCTGCGGCTGGCCGATCATGCGCTGGCTCACCGCGAAGGACATGATTTGACACTCGCGCCCGGTGCGGGAGCAACGGGCGCGGGAGGCTAGAGCGCAGCTGTCGGGTCAGGCCGAATACTGGTCGCGCAGTGCGACCTTCACGACCTTGCCGCTGGCATTGCGGGGCAGCTCGGGCACCACCACCAGATGCTTGGGGTGCTTGTAGCGGGCCAGGGACTCGTTCAGGAACGGCTCCAGCTCCTCGAGGGTCAGCTCGTCGATGCCCGCGGCCAGCGCGACCACCGCCACCGGCACCTCGCCCCACTTCTCGTGGGCGCGGCCGACCACGGCGGCCTCGTGGATCTTGGGGTGCGCGAAGAGCACGTTCTCGACCTCGGCGCAGTAGATGTTCTCGCCGCCGGAGATGATCATGTCCTTCTTGCGGTCGACCACGTAGACGAAGCCCTCCTCGTCGCGGCGCACCAGATCACCGGAGTGGAACCAGCCGCCGTGGAAGGCCTCCGCCGTGGCCTCGGGCTTGTTCCAGTAGCGCTGCATGAGAGTCGGTCCGCGGTAGACGATCTCGCCGATCTCACCCGGCGCGACATCGTTCATCTCGTCGTCGACGACCCGGACCTGCAGGGTCGGGATGGGCAGGCCGACCGAGCCGAGCTTGCGCAGCGCGTCCTTGCCCTCGAGCACACAGGTGATGGGCGACAGCTCGGTCTGACCGAAGACCGCCACGTTGAAGGCGTCCGGGAAGCAGTCGGCCATGGCCCGCAGCACCGTGTCCGAGGCGGGGGCCGCGCCCCACGACAGCGCCCGCAAGGCCAGCTTGCGCTGCTTGACGGTGGGCTCCTCACAGATGAGCTGCCACTGTGCCGGGACGCAGAACGCGGTGGTGGCCTGCTCGGCCTCGATGGCGTCGAGGAATTCGGTGGCGTCGAACGCGCCCAGCGGGTGCAGCACGGTGGTGCCGCCGAGCATGAAATACGGGGCGAGACTGCCCAATCCGGCGATGTGGAACAGCGGCGAGGTGCAGAAGCCGATGGAATCGGGGCTGATCTCCAGGGCCCGGATACAGGTCAGCGCCTGCGCGTTCATGTTCGCGTGGGTGAGCACCGCGCCCTTGGGGCTGCCGGTGGTGCCCGAGGTGTACATGATCAGGCAGGGCGTGTCCTCCGGAATGTCGAGCGGCGCATGGGGTTCACCCGGCTCGGCGAGCAGCTCGTCGTAGCCGAGCACTCCCTCGCCGGTCCGCCCGTTGATCACGACCACGGTGGACAGCTCCGCGGCCTGCCCCGCCACGCCCACCGCGAGCGGCTGCAGCACCGAGTCGGTGACGATCGCCTTCGCGCCGGAGTCGGCCACGATGTAGGCGACCTCGGGCGGGGTGAGCCGGAAGTTCACCGGCACCGCGATGGCGCCGAGGGCGTTGATGCCCATGACCGCCTCGATGTACTCGGTGTAGTTCAGCGCCAGGATGAGCACGCGATCGCCGAACCCGACCCCTCGACGGGACAGCGCGTCGGCGAACTTCTCCGACCGCTCGTGCAGCTGCTTCCAGGTGGTCTCCGCGCCCTTGAACCTGAAGGCCACGTGACCGGGCCGCATGGCCGCGTGCGTGGCGATCTGGTTCACCCAGTGGTTGCGAACCGATCGAATCGGCTCGTCTAGCGGCTGGAAGGTCATGCGGTGTCCTTTCACGCTGATCGACCGTGAGAATACCGCTTAACTTTCTGACGTGACAAGGGTTACAGAGAAGGATTAATCGATACGTTCTCACCCAGTCATCCAGCAGTTCAGAGGCCATATCCAGGCGTGTACCACCGTGTTGCCCACAGGTACCCATACACAGACCCACAGGTGACAGCACTGTGTATATGCAAACTCCGACTCACATCAGGGTTGTCGCTCCATATGCAACTATGCGAGTATCGGGGCAGTTGCGAGAGGCAGGGAGAGGACAGCGCCCATGGCACTGAAGACCAGATTCACCGAGACCTTCGGGGTGGAGCACCCGATCGTGCAGGGCGGCATGATGTGGGTCGGCCGCGCCGAGCTCGCCGCGGCCGTCTCCGAGGCGGGCGGCCTCGGCATCATCACCGCGCTGACCCAGCCCACCCCCGACGACCTGCGCCGCGAGATCGACCGCGCACGGGAGCTGACCGACAAGCCCTTCGGCGTGAACGTCACCATCCTGCCGTCGATCAACCCGCCGCCGTACCAGGAGTACGTGCAGGCCATCATCGAGTCCGGCGTGAAGATCGTGGAGACCGCCGGGTCCAACCCCGAGCCGTTCCTGCCGTACTACAAGGAAGCCGGGATCAAGGTGCTGCACAAGTGCACCAGCGTCCGGCACGCGCTCAAGGCCCAGAAGATCGGCGTCGACGGCGTGTCCATCGACGGCTTCGAATGCGCCGGCCACCCCGGCGAGGACGACGTGCCCGGTCTGATCCTGATCCCGGCCGCCACCAAGGCGCTCGACATCCCGGTCATCGCCTCCGGTGGTATCGCCGACGCCCGCGGCCTGGTCGCGGCGCTGGCGCTGGGCGCGGACGGCGTGAACATGGGCACCCGCTTCATGTGCACCCAGGAGTCGGCCATCCACCAGACGGTCAAGGAGCAGATCGTCGCCAACTCCGAGCGGGCCACCCAGCTCATCTTCCGCACCATGCACAACACCGCGCGGGTGGCGGACAACGAGATCAGCCGCAAGGTCGTCGAGATCGAGAAGGCGGGCGGCAAGTTCGAGGACGTCCGGGACCTGGTCGCGGGCGCCCGCGGTCGCCGGGTGTTCGAGGAGGGCGACCTGGACGCCGGCATCTGGTCGGCCGGTCAGGTGCAGGGCCTCATCGACGACATCCCGACCTGCGGCGAGCTGGTGTCGCGCATGGTCACCGAGGCCGAGGCGCTGATCGGGCAGCGGCTGGCGGGCATGCTCGGCTGATCCCTTCGGGATGATTCCGGCGAAAGTCGGTACGTCCCAGACAATTACGACAAGAGCCCTTGGCACTCGTGCCGAGGGCTCTCGTCATTCGGGGTATCCCAGGACGCTGGATCCGTCATGCTTTTCAGTAACGACGGATGCGGCGGAGGTGCCTGAAATGGCAATCACTCGAATCTATCTCGACGACGACGCGCTGCGCCGGACCATGGCCATCTCCGGTGTGTACACCGAACAGGACGCGGTGAACCTAGCACTGCGGTTCTTCAGTACCCACGCCACGGCCGAGGATTTCGACCAGCCCTTTCACTCTCGCACCGCCTCGTAATCCCAGGCGGCGGTGAGCCTCGCGGCGGTCGCGGGGCCGTGCCTGCACGAAAGGTCTTCAGACCGCGAGGAAATCTTGGCAGAATCGCCGGAGTACCTCGACGGCCGACAGCGCGCGGACACGGGAGGGCATTCCTGTGCACCACAGTACGAGAGCGACCACCGATCCCACCCCGGCGACGAGGGTGTCGATCGTCGGCGTCGGTTGCCGGGCCACCGGCACCGACTTCGACCACGCGTGGTTCGGGCTGGACCGGCTCGCCGCCGTCGGCCTGACCCCGCGCCAGCGCACCACCCTCGAGGCGGCCGTCGAAGCCCTCGACGACTCCGGATTGGGTTGCCTGGCAACGGGTTCCCAGGCGGCGGTCGTGTTCGGCGCGATCGGCGGCACCAATACGGCACACCACCTGTCGCGTGCGCTCGACCTGCGCGGGCCCAGTCTGACCGTGGACAGCCAGCGGGCCTCACCGCTGGTGGCGGTGGACATGGGCGTCCGGCTGCTGGCTGACGAATCCGTGCCGTTCGTCCTCGCCGGGGGCGTGGATCTCACACTGCTCCCGGATATCTCGGACCTGCGCCTGCCGCTGCCGCGGGGCGCGGGGCACGAGGGCGGCGACCGCGCGGGCGGTGGCGCCGGGGTGTGCACCGTCCTGGTGCTGCAACGCACCGGCGACGCGTTGCGCACCCGGACCCGCCGGTACGCCGAAATCGGCGGCCCCGGAATCGGTTTCCGCGAGGCGCGCGGTGTGGACGCGCATATCGCCCTAGACGATCCACGCCGGGGCGGATCGTCCGACTCCGGCCGCGGTGAGGAACCGCCCGTTCTCATCCCGGTCTCCGGATCCGACGCCGTCACCATCCACCACCTGGCCCTGCGCTGGGCCGTCGCGCTCGGTTCGTACCGATCTCTGCGCGAATTCGCCGCCGCCACGGCCAGACTCGTGCCCGAACCGGCCCGCGCCGCCGTCATCGCGCGGGACGGCATCGAAGCCGCCGCCCAGTTGCGCGCGCTCGCCCGCCGGATCGAGGCGAGCACCGCGACGGATCGCGCACGGGCACCGCTGGCGACGCCCGGCACCGGCTCCGTGACAGCCGCCCCCTTCGTGACGGTGTCCGGGCCCGATGTCTTCACCCCGGTCCGCGAACGTGCGGATGGCGGCGTACTTCTCCTGTTCCCCGGGACAGGAGACCATCCGCGCATGGGACGCGCCCTCGCCGCGCGCTACCCGGTCTTCGCCGCGGCCCTCACCAGGGCTGTCGACGCGGTCGTCGCGGTGGGCGGCCCGCGAGTATGGACGCCGCGCTATGGATTCGGGCGGAACGGGCACGTCCCGGTGACGACCTCGGCAAACCCGCACCCGGCGTCGGACCATTCACCACCGTCCACGGCCACCGCCGCGTCGAGTCACGGCGCTGACGGAGCAGACGCTGCGGAGCTCGACGAGACACCGTGCGCGGGTGACCTTCCCGATAGCCGGACCGGCAGTGGCATCCACGGCGACCTCCGAAACTCCGGTCGCCACGACGGGGGAGTCACGGGCATCCCGGATGGCCGCGATGGGATCGTTTCCCGGCAGATTTCGCTGTTCGTCTTCCAGTACGCGCTGACGGCATTGCTGGAGTCGTGGGGGATTCACGCGGACGGCGTCGCCGGGCACGGTGCGGGCGAGGTCGCGGCGGCGGTCGGGTGCGGCGCGTTGTCGCTCGAGGACGGGGCGCGCGTGGCGGTGGCGCGAGCGCGGTTGGTGGCCCGGGCCGGTGGCGGCGGGGCCGCGGCGGTGCTGGAGGCGACCCCCGCCGAGGTGAATCAGCTGGTCACGCCGATGAGCGCGGAGGTCGCGGTGGCCGCCGTGGACGGCCTGGCGATCACCGTGTCCGGTGAGCCACGGTATGTCGACGCGCTGGTCCGGCGAGCCCATCGGCGCGCCATCTTCGCACAGCGGGTACCCGCCGGATCGGATCACGAGCCGCCACACCTGCCGATGGTCCGCGGCCGCGCCCACGAATTGCGCGGCGAGCTCGCTGATCTCACACCCCGGCAGCCGTGGTGGCCGCTCTATTCGGCCACCCGCCGCGGCGCCGTGCTGCGCCCCGAAAGCCCGGATGGCTCGGCCCACGACAACGACACTCCAGCCCTCCGCACCAGCCCGACACGTACAGACCTTGGCACCAACCCGACGAGCAAAGACCCACGCACCAGCCCGACGCGTACGGACCCACGCACCAGCCCGACGCGTACGGACCCGAATGCTGGCCAGACACCCGCTATCCCGAGCACTGGCCTACCGGGTGACCCGATGGGCGGCGGCCCGTCCGCCGCGCCCGACCCGGCCAGCGCGCTCCGCATGGACGGCGAGTACTGGGCCGAGAACGTCTCGCACGCGGTCGAGCTCGCGGCGGCGCTGGACAGTGTTGTCGCGGACGGCTTTTCGACCGTGCTCGAGGTCGGTCCCACCTCGGTGCTGACCTCCGCGGTGCGGGAGCGGATCGCGCTGCGGGACGGGGTGTGGCCCGTGCTGGCGGCGGATGACGAGGCGGGGAGTCTGTTGCGGACGATCGCGCGGCTGTATCTGGAAGGGCGCACCGTGGATTGGACCGCGCTGGGTCCGCACACGACCGCACCGCCGCAACGGCAGTGGCGGCGACCGGATTCCGGTGATTCGGGCAGTTGGCCGCGGCCCGGGTTCGCCGCGGACGGACATCCGCCCGGTCCGGTGTTCCCTGAGGTGGAGATCCGTCCCGAGGGGACGTACGTGGTGGCGGGCGGGCTGGGGCCGCAGGGCGAGGCCGCGGTGCGGTGGCTGCTGGCGGCCGGCGCGCGGGACGTGGTGGTGTTGACGCGCACACCGCGGCCGCTGCCCGCCCGATTGACCGGCATGGAGGATCGGATCGTCATGATGCGGTGCGACTGCGCCGATCGCGCCGACCTCGCGACGGCCCTGCAGGACATTCGCGAATGCGGGTCGGCGGTGCGGGGTGTGGTGCACGCGTCCGGCGCGACGCGGCTGGTGGCGGCGACCAATCTGCTGGAGCTGACCGCGGCCGATCCCACGGATTTCACCGTGCTGCTGACCTCGGCGCCCGGCGCGGGCGGGCCGGAGGCGGTGCGGGAACTCGCGGACGCGCAGGCGGATCGGCGGGTCATCTGCGTGGAGTGGGAGGTCGGGCCCGCGGCCTGAACGAGGATCGGCGCCGGCTGAGGCATGATGACTGGATGACGGATCCCGAGATCACGGTCAAGTGGAAGAAGGAGCCGGACGAGCACGATTACCCGGCCGCCGCGGACTACCTCGAGATGCTGGCGGAGCCGGACGTCATCGAGCAGGTCGTCCAGTCGCTGCGCGACGCGGAGGTGACCCACAAGAAGGCCAAGGACCTGTTGCGGGCGTCGCACCTGAAGATCCTGCCGAGCTACAACCCCTACGTGCGGCGTGACCTGGCCAAGATCACGGCCGGGAAGGCGCTGTCGCCGATCCTGGTGGTGCGCGGCGACTTCCGTCAGGGCGTGCCCATGCAGATCGTCGACGGCTACCACCGGGTGTGCGCCATCTATTACACCGACGAGAACATCGCGATCCCGGTGAAGATCGCCCCGCTGCCGTGAGCTCGGCGTGAACTTCCAGACCCTCACCCTGATCACCGTGCTCGGACTGGCCGGGCCCTGGCTGGCCTGGCGGCAGTCCTGGCATCTACCGGTGATCCTGGGCGAACTGCTGGCCGGAATCGTCTTCGGCACCACCGGCTTCGGCCTGCTGCACCCGGCCGACCCGACCTTCACCTTCCTGGCCGACGTCGGCTTCGCGGTGGTCATGTTCGTGGCGGGCACCCACGTGCCGGTGCGCGACGCGGCGATCCGCTCGGCGCTCGGGCGCGGCGCGGTGCGCGCCGTGGCGGTGGGCGTGCTGGCCATGATCGCGGGACAGGGCATCGCGGTCTGGTTCGACACCGGGCACGGGCTGCTCTACGCGGTGCTCATCGCCTCGTCGTCGGCGGCCATCGTGCTGCCGATCATCGATTCCCAGAGCCTGGGCGGAAAGCCGGTCCTGGAGTTGACCGCTCAGGTCGCCCTCGCCGACGCGGCCGCGGTGGTCGCGTTGCCGCTGGTGATCGATACGCGCAATGCGGGCCGGGCCGCCATCGGCGCGCTACTGGTCGCGGCGGCCGCGCTGATCGTCTACGTCTTCCTGCGCCGGCTCGAGGAATCCGGCATCCGGCACCGGCTGCACACGGTGTCCGAGGATCGGAAGTTCGCTCTCGAATTGCGGGTCAGCCTGGCGCTGCTGTTCGCCCTCGGCGCGCTGGCCACCCGCAGCCACGTGTCGATCATGTTGGCGGGCTTCGCCCTCGGTCTGGCGGTGGCGGCGGTCGGTGAACCGCGCCGGGTGGCCAGGCAGCTGTTCGCCCTGAGCGACGGATTCCTCGCACCCTTGTTCTTCGTCTGGCTGGGTGCGCGACTGAACCTGCGCGAGTTCGGCGACCATCCGTACCTGATCCTGCTCGGCCTGGCCCTCGGGGCGGGCGCGGTGCTGGCCCACGCGCTCATGCGGGTACTGGGTCAGCCGGTTCCGCTGGGCGCCATCGCGTCGGCGCAGATCGGGGTCCCGGTCGCGGCGGTCACGGTGGGCACCCAACTGCATGCGCTGAAACCGGGCGAACCGGCCGCCCTCATGCTGGGCGCGCTGGTGACCATTGCCGCGGCCGCGTGGGGAGCCCGGTCGGCCGCGGCGACGCAATCGGGGAATCCGGCTCCGGCGCAGGGCGATAAGAAGTCCTGAACGTCCCCGATCAGTCGGATTCGCGACCGAGGAGTTTGTCGGTGTCGCGGCGCTCCCGCTTGGTGGGTCGTCCCGCACCGCGATCCCGGCGCGGCATCAGCGCGGTCAGTCGCGGATCGGGCGGGGGCGGGCTCTTGTCGATCATGCACTGCACGGCCACGGCCGCGCCCACCCGTTTGGTGATGAGCTGCTCGACGATGACGATGCGTTCGGTCCCGTTGACGCGCACCCGGATCTCGTCACCGGGTTTCAGCGAGTGCGCGGGTTTCACCGGCACGCCGTTCACCCGGACATGCCCGGATCGGCAGGCCGCGGCGGCCGCCGATCGGGTCTTGAAAATGCGGACGGCCCAGGTCCAAGAATCAACTCGGGCCTGGGCCGTAGTGCTCAGTGGAGCAGGGGTCACGCTCTAAAGATTACGTGTCACGCGTTGACGACGCGGCGGGCGGTGACCACCTGGCTGGCGTGCAGCGGGGTGTAGGAGACCGGGGTGCCGGACTGCACGGCGTTCAGCAGCTTGCCGTCACCGGCGTAGATGCCGACGTGGCCGCCGCCGTTGGTGATGACGATGTCGCCGGGCTGCAGGTCGTCGAAGGCGACCGGGGCGCCGACATTGGACTGCTCGAAGCTGGTGCGGGGCAGCTCGATTCCGGCCTGCTTGTAGGCCCACTGGACCAGGCCGGAGCAGTCGAAGCTGTAGGGACCGGTCGCACCCCAGGAGTACTGGGCGCCGACCTTGGTCTCGGCCGCGTGCAGGGCGATGTCACCCACGGAGCTCGGCTTGTTGAAGATGGTCGGCAGCTGGAACTGCGGAGCGGGCGCGACCGCCGGAGCGCCGACCTGGGCGCCGCCGCCCAGAGCGCCGGGGGTCTGCAGCGCCGTCGCGGCGTCCTTGACCGTCTGGTTGAACTGCTGCACCTGGGGCGTGAATTCGTCCGGCACATCGAAGTTTCCGATGCCGGGGATCTCGACGGTGGCGGCCGTGGCGGTGATCGCCGGGAAGACACCAGTAGTCGTCGCCGCCATCGCACCCATGACGATGGCACCCTTCACGGAAGCCGGAAGCTTCGATTCCTGCTGCAAGCTGTGCTTACCCACTGAGACGCATCTCCGATCGTGCTGCTTGTAACTTCGCGGGCTGCCTCTCCGATGAAGCAACAGACTCCGCTAAGTCACGAGAAGATTACGACTCGGTCGCCCGGTTGTCCACCCGACACGGGCGGCATGTCCGATGTTTCCGAAAACGTCCCGCTAAGCGGTCAATTCGGTGTAAAGAGCCACGGATCACGAGACGATATAGGTGATCGTTCCGGCCGTTATCAACCCTTCGCCTGGGCGCCCCGCTCCAGTTCGGCGATCCGCCGGCGCGCGTCGGCGAGGTCGACTTCCAACTGGCCCAGGGCCATCACCAGCGGTCCCACCGCTAGGTCGGCCACCAGTTGCGGATCGTCGTACCCGCGCTCGATGGCGACCAGGATGTTGTTGCGGATGCGCGCGGCGACCACCGCCTCCGCGGGGACGTTCCAGGACTCGACCACCTCCGCGACGGTGGGGGGTACGACTTCTTCCGACATGAACCCTCCTGCCCTGGATCCCAACGAATCAGGCATAAGGGTAGAGACCCCGGGCGACACCGCGGGCACATGTGCCGCATGCCGGTCGATAGCTGCGTCTAGGGCCCGCCGTAGATACCCGGATAATCGGTGATTCCCGCGCTACGGTTGGGCCGCATGGACCCCGTCAAGAATCCGTACGCACCCGGCGCGGGGCAGCGGCCACCGGAACTCGCGGGCCGGGACCGGCAGCTCGCGGCCTTCGACATCGTGCTGGAACGGGTGGCGAAGGGCAGGCCGGAGCGCAGCGTCATGCTCACCGGACTGCGCGGGGTCGGAAAGACGGTGCTGCTCAACCAGCTTCGCTCCGCAGCCCGCACCCGCGGGTGGGGCACCGGCAAGCTGGAGGCGCGGCCGGATCAGGAACTGCGGCGGCCGCTGGCCTCGGCGCTGCACATGGCGGTGCGTTCCCTGGCCGTGGGACACCGCAATCCGGAGCAGGTGGACGATTTCCTGGGGATTCTCAAGGCTTTCGCGCTGCGTTCCACCGCCGACAAGGGCATGCGGGACCGCTGGAACCCGGGCATCGACGTGCCCGCGGTGACCGGTCGCGCCGACTCCGGCGACATCGAGATCGACCTCGTCGAGCTGCTCGTGGAGGCGGCGGCGCTGGTGCGCGATCACGGCATCGGGATCGCGGTGTTCATCGACGAGATGCAGGATCTCGGGGCCGCCGACATCTCCGCCATCTGCGGGGCCTGCCACGAATTGAGCCAGGACGCCGCGCCTTTGATCGTGGTCGGGGCGGGGCTGCCGCACCTGCCCGCGGTGCTGACCGCGTCCAAGAGCTACTCCGAGCGGTTGTTCTCCTATCACCGGATCGATCGGCTGGATCGGGAGTCGGCGGATCAGGCGTTGATCGCGCCCGCCGAGCGGGAGAGCGTGGAGTACTCGGCGGAGGCGCTGGACGCGCTGTACAAGAAGGCCGACGGGTATCCGTATTTCGTGCAGGCGTACGGCAAGGCGGCGTGGGACGCGGCGGCGCGGAGTCCGATCTCGGCCGAGGACGTGGCGGTGGCTTCACCCGCCGCCGAAGAAGAATTGGCGGTCGGTTTCTTCGGTTCCCGCTACGAACGCGCAACGCCCGCCGAGCGTGAGTACATGCGCGCTATGGCCGATCTGTCCGGAGACGACGGACCGGTCGCCACCTCGGCGGTCGCCAACGAATTGGGACGAAAACCCGCATCCCTGTCCCCGGCCCGGGACGGGCTGATCAAGAAGGGACTCATCTATTCGGCCGAGCGCGGCACCATCGGTTTCACGGTTCCGCATTTCGGCCGCTATCTCCGTGGTGTGCAATAGGAATGGCTGAACGGTAGATCTACCCCTACCGGTGGGTAACAAAGGCTCCTACACTCGAATGTGATTCTCATCACGGTCGAGGAGGACATCATGGCGACTGTCGCCAAAGTCGACGCCACCGAAGAACAAGCCCGGGCACTCGTCGAGGAATCCCGCGAAACCACTTGGGCCAAGCCATCCTTCGCCAAGGAGATGTTCCTCGGCCGATTCCGGCTCGACCTCATCCATCCCTTCCCCCGCCCCAGCGCCGCCGACGAGGCCCGGATCGAGGCCTACCTGACCCGGCTGCGCGCGTTCTGCGAGACCATCGACGGCCTCCGCATCGAGGCCGAGGGCCGCATCCCCGACGAGTACGTGCGCGGGCTGGCCGAGCTCGGCTGCTTCGGGCTCAAGATTCCCGCGGAGTACGGCGGGGTCGGCCTCTCGCAGGTCGGCTACAACCGCGCGCTCATGCTGGTCGGCTCCGCGCACGCCAGCCTCGGCGTGCTGCTCTCGGCGCACCAGTCCATCGGCGTGCCGGAACCGCTGAAGCTGGCCGGCACCCCGGAACAGAAACGCGAGTTCCTGCCGCGCTGCGCCAAGGGCGCGGTCAGCGCGTTCCTGCTCACCGAACCCGATGTCGGCTCCGATCCGGCGCGCATGGCCTCCACCGCCACCCCCACCGCCGACGGCGAGGCCTACGAACTCAACGGCGTGAAGCTGTGGACCACCAACGGCGTGGTGGCCGAACTGCTGGTGGTGATGGCGCGGGTGCCCAAGAGCGAGGGGCACCGCGGCGGCATCTCCGCGTTCATCGTGGAGGCCGACAGCCCCGGCATCACCGTGGAGCGGCGCAACGGGTTCATGGGTCTGCGCGGCATCGAGAACGGCGTCACCCGCATGCACAATGTGCGGGTCCCGAAGCGAAACCTGGTGGGGCGTGAGGGCGACGGGCTGAAGATCGCGCTCACCACCCTCAACGCCGGCCGCCTGGCGATTCCGGCCATGTGCACCGCGGCGGCCAAGTGGTCGTTGAAGATCGCGCGAGAATGGTCGGCCACCCGTGTGCAGTGGGGCCGCCCGGTCGGCGAGCACGGCGCGGTCGGCACCAAGCTGTCCTTCATCGCCGCAACGACTTTCGCGCTGGAGTCGGTGCTCGACCTGTCCGCCACCATGTGCGACGAGAACCGCAACGACATCCGCATCGAGGCCGCGCTGGCCAAACTGTGGGCTTCGGAGATGGCCTGTCAGATCGCCGACGAGCTGGTGCAGATCCGCGGCGGCCGTGGCTACGAGACCGCGGCATCGCTGCGGGCCCGCGGCGAAAGAGCGGTCGCCGCCGAGCAATTGGTGCGGGATCTGCGGATCAACCGCATCTTCGAGGGCTCCAGCGAGATCATGCGCCTGCTCATCGCCCGCGAGATGGCCGACGCCCACATGGCCGCCGCCGGCGCCCTGGTCGACCGCAATGCCGAACTGAAGGACAAGGCCAAGGCGGCGGTCGGCGCGAGCGGCTTCTACGCCAAGTGGTTCCCGCAACTGGCCGTCGGCGCGGGCACCGCCCCGGTGAGCTACGGCGAATTCGGCCCCCTCGCACGCCACATGCGCTACGTCGAACGCATGTCCCGCAAGCAGGCCCGCGCCCTCATGTACGGCATGGCCCGCTGGCAGGCCAAGCTCGAATACAAACAGGGCTTCCTCGGCCGCATCGTGGACATCGGCGCCGAACTGTTCGCCATGGCCGCCGCCTGCGTCCGCGCCCAGTCCCTGCGCGTCGCGGGCGGCCCCGACGGCGAAGCCGCCGAGGAACTGGCCGAGGTCTTCTGCCGCCAGTCCCGCCTCCGCGTCGAGCGCCTCTTCGACGCCCTCTGGTCCAACACCGACGACGCCGACACCGACCTGACCCGCGGCATCCTCGACGGCCGCTACCGGTGGATCGAAGGCGGCGCCCTGGACCCGAGCGAAGGCACCGGCCCCTGGATCGCCGAATGGCAGTTCGGCCCGTCGGTGGAGCAGAACCTGATCCGCCCGTTCCTGCCGTCCACGAAGACAGGGGCCGCGACCTAGCCGAAGGCGCTCGCGACAGAACTCTGCCGCTATCTAGCGAATTGCCTAGATAGCGGCAGATTCTCAGGTTCTCAGGACGCGGGGTGGGGCGCCAAGGCGCGGGCCCAGACCTCGCGGAGGGCGATGGCGAGGAGGACGATCGGCAGGGCGGGGAGGACGGCGGAGGTGCCGTGGCCGCCGCATCCGGTCGGGTTCACCGACCAGAGCACGATGGCGGCGACGAACGGGGTGCCGACGGTCATCAGGCCCGGGGCCAGGCGGCCGACCGCGGCCGCTTCCACCGCGGCGGCGATGATCAGGACCAGGAAGGCCACGACGGCGATCGGGCTTGCCATGCAGAAGCCGTCGGAGGGGAGGTAGTCGGCGTATCTGCGGGGCAGGTCCTCATCGCCGGTCCAGCTGACACTTGCGCTGCCCGGCCACAGGGTCGCGACGACGAAGACCCACCAGCACGTATGGCCGGTGACATGGACGAACCGGAACAATCGGTCTCGTGTCACCGGGTCAACTTTAGTCGTGGCCCATCTAGAGGTTTCTATTAATTTTGGTAGATACGAGTAGATATTCATGAGGTGCAAGTTGCCGAGGCAGGGGAAGATCCGTCGGCAGGCTGTATAGATCAGCGGAGACAGTTGGACAACTTGTGCATAACGCCTGGTGTGGGGGGTTAACGCCGGGGGCATCTATTCCGACAACCGGGCAAGAAGGCGCACTCTTCAGGAGGACGTCATGTCCACGCTCAACTCTCGCGCGGCCGATTTCGACGGCCGCCACCTCACCGTCACGGCGGATGACGGCGTGCCGCTCGCGGTTCGCGAGTTCGGCGCCACCGATGCCCCGGTCACGGTGGTGTTCGTGCACGGGCACTGTCTGCGCGCCGAATCGTGGGCGTTCATGCGCGGGCATCTGATGGAGACCTGGGGCGAGGACACCCACATGGTGTTCTACGACCATCGCGGACATGGGGATTCGGGCAATGCGGACCCCTCGACCTACACCATCGAGCAGCTGGCCAAGGATCTGGACGTGGTGCTGCGGACCGTGGTGCCGACCGGACCCGTTGTGCTGGTGGGACATTCGATGGGCGCCATGACGGTGCTGGCGTACGCGCGACTGCACCCGATGGCCATCGGCACCCGGATCGTGGGCGTCGGCCTGATCTCCAGTGCCGCCAACGGCGTGACCCGGGTGGGGCTGGGACGCCTGCTGAGCCCGCCCGCGGTGAGCTCGCTGCGCGCGGCGGTGAAGCGCGCGCCGCGGGCCATGCAGGCCTCGAAGCACCTGAGCCGCCGGATCTTCGAGCCGATCATGCGGGACGCCACCCTGGGCACCCGGAAGGTGAGCCCGCGCATGCTGGCGGTGGCGACAGCCATGCTCAACGACACCTCGCTGCTGACCATGGCCAGCTTCCTGGAGTCGCTGATCCGGTTCGACGAGTCCGCGACCCTGCACCGGCTGGGCGAGATTCCGGTGCTGGTGCTGGCCGGGTCCGCGGACATCATGATCCCGTTCGCGCATTCGGTGGTGCTGGCCTCCCAGGTCGAGGACGCCGAGCTGGTGCGCCTGGACGGGGCCGGCCACAGCGTGATCCTGGAGCGGGCCGAGGAGGTTGCCGCGGCGGTGGTCGGGCTGGTGGCGCGGGCGACCGCGGCGATGCGCGCCGGGAACCCGGATTTCGGACCGGACAGCGGGCCCGAGTTCGCCATCGCGGGGTAGCCGGAAGCCGCTCGGCGACGGCCCGATTCGTAGATCTGAAACGTGTCAGACCCCGATTCGAGCGCTCTCGACAGGCCTTCGACCAGCGAATATTCATCGCGGACGAGACGAATCCCGCATGATCACGTACTGTGTTGTAGATCACGATGTGTGGTCTGTCACACGGGTCGAGGAGGTTTTCGATGACACGCAGCGAGATTGCGGAACTCCGCTACGCGGTGGGCCAGCTCCGCCAGTGCGTGGGCGCGCTGCGCTCGCACTACGGAGACGCGGGCACCGTCCGCCGGCTGGAGAACGATCTGGAGCGGCTCAGCATCGATGCCGACGAGTTCGAGCAGACCCCGCCCCCGGAGTCCCCGGCCGCGAAGCAGGAGACCATCTACGTCCCGGACGCCAAGCACGACGAGGCGGCCTGGATGGGCGCGCAGGACGAGGGCCTCGGCTTCCACTCCCGTCCCCGCACCAAGTAACCGAACCATCGTTTCGAACAGCAGCTGAGCCACCTCGACAATGGCGTCGGGGCTCGGTGATTCGGCCAGCGCGTCGGGTGGGCTCAGTTGCCGCTGTAGCGCGCCGATGGGCCGCGCATTCGATCAGTCAGGGGCGGTGACGACCTCGACCGGAGCGTCGGCCGCCCGCGCCACGGAAGCGCGCGCCGCGCGGCGTCTCGGAAACCGGTGTTCGATCCGGTGATTCGAAGATCGCCGCCAGGGCGGTGTCGGGGCCCGCGGGTGTGACCGCCAGGCCGAGTCCGCCTTCCCGGCGAGCCAATTCGTGCAGCATGGTGGTGACCATGCGCAGGCCCGCGGCGCCGCCCGGCTCGCCCAGGGCGATCGACCCGCCGTGCACATTCAAGCGGCCGTCCGCGGAGTCCGCGAAACCGCCCGCGTGCTCCGCCGACCCACCGGCGTGTTCCGTCAGGCCCAGGACGCGGGCCAGTGCCAGGACCTCGACGGCGGACGATTCCTCGACCTCCAGCAAGGCCAGATCGGACAATTCGAATCCATTGCGCCACAGGGTCTTCGCGACCGCGCCGGTGGCGGCCGGAGCGGTGGCGCCGGCGGGCGCGGCGGCGCTCGCCCAGTCCACCAGGTAGGCCAGGGGTTCCAGGCCCAGGTCGGCGACGCGGTCCTCGGCGACCACCAGGCAGGCCGAGGCGGCCAGGCCCCGGGTGCTGCTGTTCGCGGCGGTGGTCACCCCGCCGGGGCGGAACGGGGGCAGGGCGGCGAAGGCGCGGTGCGAGACATCGTCGCGCAGGCCCTCGTCGCGGTCGACCAGCCGCACCACCTCGGAGTTCGGGTCGTCCGGTCGCGCACACACGACCGTCGGCGCGATCTCGGCCCCGAAGACGCCCTGCCGGTGCGCGCGGGCCGCGCGACGGTGGCTGACCGCGGCGAAGTCGTCGGCGGCGGTCCGGTCCAGGCCGTGGTGGCGGGCCAGCTGTTCGGTCCGCACCGAATCCGCTTGTCCGCGTGCCGGTTCCGTGGCCCACAGCGCGATCTGCTCGTCGGTGCTGGGGCCGGCGTCCGGAGATCCGGGACGGGCGGCGGGCGTTCGGACGCTGGCCAATTGCGCGGCACACGGCGGTGCGGCACAAGGATATTCGGCCCCCACGGCCAGCACCACGCCCGCCGCCCCGGAGCGCACCATCATGGCGGCGGTGATCAGGGCACGCAGGCCGCTGCCAGGTCCGGCGCCGACGGTGAATTCGCCGAGTTCGGGGGACAGCCCACAGCGGGGCAGCGCGGAGCGGATGACGTCGGGGTCGGGTACGGCGGTGACCAGCTGTTCCACCCGGAGCGGGTCGATGCCGGACCGGCCGAGCACCGCCCCAATAACCGTGCCGACCAGACGGTTCGGCGGCACCGCGGCGAGCGCGCCGCCGGGCAGGCCCACCGGTGTGCGCAGCGGCATGACGATGGCGGCACGTCTCATCATCGGCTCCCTTCCAGCCCTCATCAGGGGGACAGGGCACCACACCCTTGTTGCTGCCGTGTGACGGCGTGTAACCGGCGAAAACAACCGTCCGGAGCTGCGTAATCACGCCTCGGCCAATCCCGGTGACAGCCCGCCGAGTTCGCACGATTGCCGTTTGTTCACTACACGAACGAAAAGCGAAAGTTCGCAGGAAATGTGGCGTAAATCACTGGATCACGAAATAGCTGATGCGAGCTCGAGTGATAGCACTCCTGTCGTAGGGTGCTCACCATCACATTCGATGCCGGAGGTAACGATGACGTTCCACGGGGTAGAGCAGCGAGGCAGGCCGCAGTGAGCGCCGCACCAGTCAAGGCTTCTGAATCGAGTACCGGGGTTTTCAGCAGGGGTCGGGCCGCCATCGCGGCACGCACGCTGCGCACCGACCGGTGGTGGTTGCCGCCGGCATTGACGGTGCTAGGACTGGGGGCGTTCGTCGTCTACGCGACCGTCAGATCCTTTGTGCGAGCCGCGTATTGGGTGAACGACTTCCACTATCTGACACCGTTCTATTCGCCCTGTCTGAGCGCTTCGTGCGTCGAGGGCTCGAGCCACTTCGGCACCCCGATCGGCCACCTGCCCATGTGGATTCCGCTGGGCTTCCTGGTGCTGCCGTTCCTGTTGCTGTTCCGGCTCACCTGTTACTACTACCGCAAGGCCTACTACCGGTCGGTGTGGATGTCCCCGCCGGCCTGCGCGGTGGCCGAGCCGCACACCAAATATTCTGGGGAGACCAAGCTTCCGCTGATCATCCAGAACGCGCACCGCTACTTCTTCTACGTCGCGGTGATCATCTCGGTGATCAACACCTATGACGCGGTGATCTCCTTCCACGCCAAGGACGGTGGCTTCGGCATCGGCCTGGGCACGGCGATCATCACCGGGAACGCCCTGCTGCTGTGGGCGTACACGCTGTCGTGCCACTCCTGCCGGCACATCGCGGGCGGGCGGCTCAAGCACTTCTCGCAGCACCCGGTGCGTTACCGCTTCTGGACCGTGGTGTCGAAGCTGAACACCCGGCACATGCAGTTGGCCTGGACCACGCTGGGCACGCTGGTCCTCACCGATTTCTACGTCATGCTGGTCGCGAGCGGAACCATCTCCGATCCTCGCCTCATCGGCTGACAGTCCTCTATTCCTCAGTCTCCCAGGAGTATTCGGTTCCATGCCTGAAGTCGAGCGGCACAAGTACGACGTCGTCGTGATCGGTGCCGGCGGTGCCGGTCTGCGTGCGGTGATCGAAGCCCGCGAACACGGGTTGTCGGTGGCGGTGGTCTGCAAGTCCCTGTTCGGCAAGGCGCACACCGTCATGGCCGAGGGCGGCTGCGCGGCCGCCATGGGCAATGCCAACGAGAAGGACAACTGGCAGGTCCATTTCAAGGACACCATGCGTGGTGGGAAGTTCCTCAACAACTGGCGCATGGCCGAACTCCATGCCCAGGAGGCCCCCGACCGGGTGTGGGAGCTGGAAACCTATGGGGCGCTGTTCGATCGAACCCCGGACGGGCGGATCAGCCAGCGCAACTTCGGCGGCCACACCTATCCGCGGCTCGCGCACGTCGGTGACCGCACCGGCCTCGAGATCATCCGCACCATGCAGCAGAAGATCGTCTCGCTGCAGCAGGAGGATTTCGCGCAGACCGGCGACTACGAGGCGCGGATCAAGATCTTCGCCGAGTGCACCATCACCGAACTGCTCAAGGACGGCGACAAGATCTCCGGGGCCTTCGGCTACTGGCGGGAATCGGGCCGCTTCATCCTGTTCGAGACGCCCGCGGTGGTCATCGCCACCGGCGGTGTCGGCAAGTCCTACAAGGTGACCTCCAACTCCTGGGAGTACACCGGCGACGGCCACGCGCTCGCGCTGCGTGCCGGGGCCTCGCTGATCAATATGGAGTTCCTGCAGTTCCATCCGACCGGCATGGTCTGGCCGCCCTCGGTGAAGGGCATCCTGGTCACCGAGGGTGTGCGCGGCGACGGCGGGGTGCTCAAGAACTCCGACGGCAAGCGGTTCATGTTCGACTACATCCCGCCGGTGTTCAAGGGGCAGTACGCCGAGAGCATCGAGGAGGCGGACCAGTGGTTGAAGGACAACGACTCCGCCCGCCGCACCCCGGACCTGCTGCCCCGTGACGAGGTGGCGCGTGCCATCAACGAAGAGGTGAAGGCGGGACGCGGCACCGAGCACGGCGGCGTGTACCTCGACATCGCCTCGCGGCTGCCCGCCGACCAGATCATCAAGCGGCTGCCGTCCATGCACCACCAGTTCAAGGAGCTGGCGGACGTGGACATCACGAAGGAGCCGATGGAGGTCGGTCCGACCTGCCACTACGTCATGGGCGGCATCGAGGTCGACCCGGACACCCAGGCGGCGAAGGTGCCGGGCCTGTTCGCGGCCGGTGAGTGCGCGGGCGGCCTGCACGGATCCAACCGGCTCGGCGGCAACTCGCTGTCGGACCTGCTGGTGTTCGGCCGTCGCGCCGGACTGGGCGCGGCCACCTACGTGGAGCAGCTGGCCGCACGGCCCAAGATCTCCGACACCGATATCGCCGCGGCCGCGAAAGCGGCTGTGACACCGTTCGATCCGCCGGACGAGGGCCGGGGGGAGAACCCCTACACCCTGCACATGGACCTGCAGCAGACCATGAACGACCTGGTCGGCATCATCCGCAAGGAACACGAGCTGAAGCAGGCCGTGGAGAAGCTGTCCGAACTGCGCGACCGCTACGACCATGTCACCGTGGAGGGGCACCGGCAGTTCAACCCGGGCTGGCACCTGGCCATCGACCTGCGCAACATGCTGCTGATCAGCGAATGCGTCGCGCAGGCGGCGTTGTTGCGCACCGAGAGCCGCGGCGGCCACACCCGCGATGACCACCCGGGCATGGATCCGGTGTGGCGGAATCAGTTGCTGGTCTGCACGATCGGCGAGGACGAGGTCGGCTTCTCGGTGCCCGCGGTCACCGTCACCTCCGAGGCCCAGATCCCGATGCGCGCCGAGCTGCTGCGACTGTTCGACCTGGCCGAACTCGAAAAGTATTACAACCCCGCCGATCTCGCGGAGCTGCGGGACGACGCCGGAAAGGCGGAATAGCCATGGGTTATCAGGCGAAGTTCAAGGTGTGGCGCGGCGATACCGAGGGCGGCGGCCTGCACGACTTCAGCGTGGAGGTGAACGAGGGCGAGGTGGTGCTCGACATCATCCATCGCCTGCAGGCCACCCAGGCCCCGGATCTGGCGGTGCGCTGGAACTGCAAGGCGGGCAAGTGCGGTTCCTGCTCGGCGGAGGTGAACGGCCGGCCGCGGCTGCTGTGCATGACCCGGATGTCGACGTTCACCGAGGACGAAGTGGTGACGGTGACGCCGATGCGCACCTTCCCCGTCATTCGCGACCTGGTCACGGATGTGTCGTTCAATTATCGGAAGGCGCGCGAGGTCCCGTCGTTCACACCGCCGGTGGATCTGAAGCCGGGCGATTATCGGATGCAGCAGGCCGACGTGGAACGGTCACAGGAATTCCGCAAGTGCATCGAGTGCTTCCTGTGCCAGAACACCTGTCACGTGGTGCGTGATCACGAGGACAACAAGCACGCATTCTCCGGCCCGCGTTACCTGATGCGTATTGCGGAACTCGAAATGCATCCTCTCGATGTGGCGGATCGCCGTGATCTGGCTCAGGAGGACGCCGGGCTGGGCTACTGCAATATCACGAAGTGCTGCACCGAGGTGTGCCCCGAACACATCAAGATCACCGATAATGCGCTGATCCCGCTCAAGGAACGCGTGGTGGACCGGAAATACGATCCGATCGTCTGGCTGGGAAACAAACTGTTCCGTCGCTGACGGAATACCACAGAAAATCTGCCACCGGGGCCCCGCGCACCAGCGCGGGGCCCCGGATTCCCAGCGCTGGAAGTTGATCACGAAACGGCAGCCGTTCAGCAACGAAACCATGTTTACGCGCGTTAAAACATGGGTATCCAACTATTCGTGGACCGAGGACTGAAGAATGCACGTCCCCGGTACCGGAAATTGGGTCCTGACGACTGGGTCGAACGGCTGATCGTAGGGATGCTCTTCGCGGTATCGGCGATGGGCGTATACGTACTGACCGGCGCTTTGATGCCTTCGGTCGCGATCGGTGTGCTGGTGGCCGCCGTCGCGATCGGAGTAGTCGCGATTCTCTGAGTGTGATCGTGAACGACTGATGCCGAGGTGCGCGGGCCCTGGAGCCCGCGCACCTCGTTCAGTTCTCTCAGCGCTCGCGAATCGTCCGCCGCACGCGAATCACCTGTCGAAGCGCCCGTTTTCGAGGCCGGTGGTGAACGACGACCACTCCGCGGCGCCGAACACCAGCGCCGGCCCCTGCGGATTCTTGCTGTCCCGCACGCCGACCCGGCCCGCGGGCAGGAACGCCACTTCGACGCATTCCTTACCGGCCCCGCTGCGGCTGCTCTTGAACCAGCGGGCCCCGGAAAGCTCCACACTCATGCCGAATACTCCTTCGCCACCTGCCGCAGCAGGCTTCTGCTGTCCTGGACGTCCAACGCGCAGCGTTCCAGACCCTCCTGGGCCCGGCGATAACGCTGAACGTCGCCCTGTCTCTCGAGATACAGATCGCCGGTGAACCCCTCCACGTAGACCACCGGGGGCTCCACCGGCTGCCCCTTGCTGTCGGATCCGAACTCCAGGATCACGAACGGGCCGGTCGAAAGCCCCAGGGGGACACCGGCGGCGAAGGGCAGGATACGCAGGACGACATTGGACCGGGTACTCAGTTCCGCCAAGTGCCGCACCTGCGCCGCCATCACCCTTGCACCTCCCACCAGGCGGCGCAATACCGATTCGTGCAACACCATCGCGATCGCGGCCGGGTGCATGCGCCGGGTGATCATGGCCTGGCGTTGCATGCGCAGCTGAACGCGCCGATCCACCTCGGCCGCCGTCTCTTCCGGGTATCCGAGCCGGTTCAGGGCCCTTGCGTAGTCGGAGGTCTGCAGCAGGCCCGGCACCAATTCCGATTGGTAGCAGGACAACTGCTGCGCGGATGCCTCCAACCCCACGTAGACGTCGAAGTTCTCGGGAATCAGGTCGCCGTAGGAGTGCCACCAGCTCTTGACAGCCGCCTGCTGCGCCAAACCCTTGAGTCCGTCGGCGATTTGGGCGGGTATCCCGTAGATCCGGCACAGCTCCTGGATGTCGATGGTGCGGATGCGGTCCGCGTTGCCCTTCTCCAGCCGCTGCAGGGTGCTGGCGCCCCACTCCATCAGCTTGGCGGCCTCGGCGATGGTCAATCCTGCCTGGATACGCCAGTCCCGTAGGTAGCGGCCGAGCTGGCGGCGCGGCAGGGTGGAGGACGCGGGACCTTCTGACACAACACGCTCCATTCGCGTTCGCGGGCATGGATCGGGGGACGCGAGGTTCGTCCACTATGGAGAATCGTCCTCTCCCAAGTGGATTCGCTGCTGGGAATTCGCGCAATTTTGCGTTCTCCTTGTCGAAATTCGCCCGCTTGGCGTCTGCTCGTGGTGTGCTAGATGTGTGCCCGGAGCGGTGTAGCTAGGCCCCTTTCCTTTCCTGAACCTCCGGGCACTTCAGGAACCAGCGGGAACGAGGAGTGGTCTGGACATGCAACTGACGTCCCTCAATTTGCACATCGCCGTTTTGTCGCGCTGCCGCCGGGATCCGGGGGTGATGACCGCCGAACAGGCGCACGCAGCAATGCAATTGCACCTCGATTGCACCGTGCAGACCTGCAAGGTGCGTCGACGAGCCCGGGCCACCCTGGTGGAGGAGGGACGGTGCGTGCTCGACGAGCGCGCGTTGCCATGACGGCCATCGATCCGGCGTACTCGGGCTTCGACCGGGTCGTGTACCGGCTGTTGTGGCTGGTGCTCGACGCCCGTTTCACGCGTCATCGCACCCGGAAGATTTCGCGGCCCGGGACATACCGGGGAAGGCCCCCGGCCGCGATAAACGCTGCAGCACAGCGCTTTCGAACGCCCCGCGCCTAACCTCCGGGCAGCGGCGGTGTGGTCCCCACCGCGTGCGGCAGCGCGGTTCGGCCCGTTCGTTCCACAGACGGCGGACGGGCCGAACCGCACCCAACCCTCGGCGTGACGCTTACCCTGGAATCCATCGCACTTGTGCCCGGGGTGGAGGGGAACACCGTTGTTGGCCTTCGAAGAGCCGGCTATACCGGTATGTCGGACTGCGTCGCTGGCGGATCTGGACGCCATTCGGGCGCTCGAGGTGGTCGAGTTCGAGCATCTCGCGTATCCGTATTTCGTTCTGCGGCAATTGTTCGAATTACACGGAGCAAACTGGACGGTTGCTGAAGATGCGGGGGAGGTGTGCGGTTATGTCCTCACCGCCATCGACGGCGACGGCACGGCCTGGTTCCTCGGCTTCGCCGTGGCTTCCGCCTGCCGCGGCCGCGGTTTCGGCCGGGTCCTGCTGGAAGCCGCCCTGGCCCACTGCCGCAAGGTCCACGCCGAACAGGTCTACGTGACCGTGAAGCCGGGCAATCGCACCGCCTACCACCTGTACAAGGAGGTCGGGTTCGCCTGGGCGGACCACGAGCCCACCTACTTCGGCGCCGATGAGCCCCGAGATGTGCTGGTGCACAGGATCTATCATTGATCATGCTCGAGAGAAGCGCGCCGTCGTCACCCTTCGTGGCCGATATGAGCATGCGGATCGAGCGCCACGCCGACGCCTACGGCGAGAGCATCACCGAATTCCTCGCCCAGCCCCACGGATTGCGGCGGCGCGCCACCGAACAACCACTGCTGGATCTGTTCACCCGGCACACCGAGGCAGTGGTCGCCACCTACGACCCGCCCGGAATCCGCCGGGCCGGTGACAGTCTCGTCTTCGGCCACATCTACGCGCCCGCGCTGCACCGCCCGGCCGGGCCGGATCCGCAGGCCGTGCCGGTCAACCAGCTGCTCGCGGCGCTCATCGCCGCGGAGGTCGAGTTCCGGGGCCCGCTCCGGCTGAGCCGCACCCAGAATCGGCTGCTCGCCGAGGCGTACGAACGCCTGGGACGTCCGCTCGTCCAGGCGGGCCTGCCCGGCCATGCCGCCCTGGCCTATCGGCGCGCGGGCAGTCTGTACCGCATCGACGAGGACACCGACGCCGAGGACCGCTGCGGACTCGCGCTGGCCCAGGCCCGGCGGCAGGCGCAGCCGCAGGCCTGGCGGCGGCTCGGCGGCCTGGTCCCGGATCTGGTCTGCGGCTACGGATATCGGCCGTTCCGGATGCTGTGGTTCGTGGTGTTCCAGCTCCTGGTCTTCACCGGCGCGGTGGCGTTGCGCGCGGAGCAGCCGGTGGCCGTGACCGTGTACCAGGTGCTGATGAACTACCTGAACCCGCTCGGTATCGGCGACACCGATCACCTGCGGGTGGGCGGCCGGGCGGTGTTCGTCACCGAGGCGTACACCGGTGCGGTCACCATGTCGGTGTTCTTCGCCCTGTTGGTGCGGCGCTGGTTCCGGCTCTGAGCACAGCCGTCACCACTGCACGGTGCTGATCTTGGAGCTGCGGAGCGCTTCCAGAGTGGCCACCGCCAGCCGGTCGCGCAGGTGCCCGACCTGCGCGGTCCACTGCCGGGTGAAGCCGGGATCGGATTCCAGCCGGGTCCACAGTTCGCGCAGCCGGGGCGGGGTGTGCGCGCCCGGCATCCACAGGTGCACCAGCTGTTCGAGCAGCGGAGCCAGTTCGCCCGTGGGATCGCGTTCGAGCACGGGACGATTCGCGTCCGACAACGCGGCGGCGAGGGTGGACAGCAGCCAGTCGTGCACGGCGAGGTCTTCGCAGAAGCGCTGCACGCCGGCCAGGTCCCGGACGGTCGGCACCATGATCCGGACCGATCGGGTGTTCTCGTCCTCCAGCCGGAAGGCGAACAGCGTCCGTCCGCGCGCGCTCCCATCCACCGGCGGCGCGACCCGCGCGGCCCAGCGCAGCCGAGTCGCCCCGGAGTGCACCGGCGGGTCCTGGTCCAGCCGCGGATCGGTGCGCACCCGGGTGAGTAGTCGTTCGCTGATCGAGCCGAGGTCGAGGGTGGTGGCGCTGGACGCCTCCAGGAAGCCCTCGGTGAGGTCGACCGCCGTGGCGGTGTCGTCGCCGATGCGATGCACCAGTTCGACGGTCCCGGCCCGGCTCAGATAGTGCGACCAGGGCCGCCGGTTCTGATTGGCCGCCCGCACCACGCTGGAGCAGGCCGAACTCTGGAGCACCCGGCCGCCGACCAGTACGGCGTGCGCGGCCACGGTGCCGATGGCCCGGCTGTCGGACCGCGACACCGTCGCCAGCCGGCAGTCCACGCCCACCGGTGTGGTCGGCGAGATGGCCAGCGCCAGTGGGCGTTCCCGCATCAGCACCCGCTGCCCGGGCAGCAGCGAGAGCAGCGCCGACGCCTCCCGCGCCGCCAGTCCCCCCGCATTCGGCAGCAGCGTGGTGCGCACCTCGCCCAGCAGGACCAGCGGATCGCTCATAGGGCGGCCATCTCAGACGTCACCGAGGAACAGGTGGTTCAACCGGCGGGTGGCCTGGCGCGGCACCTCGACCGGAATCCGCTCGCCCGCACCGCGTTCGGCGAGTTTGGCGTGTACGTCGTCGTCGAGTTGCAGGTGGTCCAGGATCACTCGCACCGCGTGCTCGATACCCAGGTAGCTGTAGGGCAGCACCGACAGCGCCCGATAGGCGGCGAACGGTTTGGCCTGCGGATTCAGCTGCACCACCGCGGGCAGCCGCGACCACTCCTCGGGCCACGGGTCGCTCCACGCCACCGGCGCGGCCACCATGGCGCCCTCATCGCGAATCATCCCCAGCCGCAACAACTGCCAGATGGAGGCGAGGAACGGGCAGGACCAGAGGATGCGTTCCACCTGCTGTCCGGCCACCTCCTCGAGCTGGCGGCTCCACAGCTGTACATCCAGGAAGATGGAGTGATTGCGCGCCCCGAACTCCTCCGGTGGCCGATACCGCGCGATCCGCATGGCCTGTCCGGCATCGTACTCCGAGGAGCGTCGGCCGTTGCACAGCCAGCCGGATTCGACGGTGGGCGGGCGGCGTCCGGTGCTGTCGCGTTCGGGTTCGGCGACGATGCGCGCCGCCATCATCTCGGCCAGCCGCACCGGTTCGCCCACGGGTTCGCCGTCCAGGAACGCCGGCACCTCCGCGCACCCGGCCTCACGCGCCAGGTAGTCGATGCGGACCTCGCATTCCTCGGCGGCGGTCAGCAGTTTCTCGAGCACGTGCCGGGGGTCGGCGACGCGGCGGGCGTCGCGGCCACGGCCCGGGGTGCGGCCCCAGAAGTAGTCGTCGACCAGGAAACAGGTGCTGACCCGCGCGCCCGGGCCGAATTCCCTTTCGGCGGCCGCGATCTGGGTCTCGACGATGGGCGCGACCTTGCGCAGCTGCGCGCGGATCCGGTCGACGCCGTTCACCAGCTCGTCCATGTAGAAGTGCCCGACCTCGATGGACAGGTGCGAGAGCGGCTGCCCGGCCACGCGGTTGCGTTCACCGGCCTCGCTGTAATCGGTCGCGGAGCTCATCTGCGTATCTCCACCTGTTCCCAGACGGCGTCGTTCATGAGTTTCTCGGTGAGCGTGCGGAACGCGTCCACGGTCTCGGCATTGGCGACGTGGGCGGCGACATCCACATCCAGGATCACCTGCTCCCGGCATTGCAGCATCGGTTCCACCGGGGTCTGGCCCAGTATCCCGCTCGGACCCATCCCGTGCCGGTTGGCCGCGCGGGTCAGGGTGTTGTGTTGTTCCTGCAGCCAGGCGGCCTGGGCCGGACGCAGCCCGGCGGTGCGGTTCAGTTCGGGTACCGCGATGCGGACGAAGCGCAGCGAGTTCAGCAGTCCGGTGCGGTCGTGTCCCCACGCCTCCCCGGTGGCCAGCACCCCGTGGTCGTCGTGCACCAGGCCGCGGGCGGCGGCGATGTGCTGGCGGGTCCAGCGATGGAAGATGAGCCACCGGCACACCGCGCGCGACAACTGCGACTGCTTGGTCGCGCTGAGCGCGAGCGCCAGCGCGATGGAGCGGCCCGCGCTCAGATCCACGAAGGTGACGTCGAATTCCTGCTCGCAGGTGGCGAACAGGGCGGCGCAGCGGTCGATCATGCGCTCGTCGAGGGTGGTGAACTCGGAGCCGCCGAGATCGCCGGGGAACAGCACCAGGCGGCCCGAAGGATGCCGGGACCGGCTCAGTTCCATCCGGTCGGTCTCCGAGCGCACGCTCAGCCGGGCGGGGGAGCCGTTCTCGTTGAGCAGGTACGCGTGCAGGCCGGTGCCGTCACGCACCCCGTTGTCGATGCGGCTGATCTCGAAGGTGCCTCCCGCGGTGGGCGATCCGAAATCGAAATCCAGATAGGCGACCTTGTGGCCCTTCATGCTCAGCCAGTACGCCATATTGCAGCTGGTGACCGAGCGGCCGGTGCCGCCCTTGTCGGACGCGGAGAACACGAGCACGGTCATTCGCTCCTGGTCGCGTCGAGCCGGGCATAGGCGAGTTCGTCCAGCTCCATGAGGGCCTGCTGGGTCAGGCTGACCGCGGTGCCCGGGCGCTCGTCGATGAGTGTGCGGGCCCGTTCCAAGCGTTGTTCGGCCAGCGCCAACGCGGTGCGGCCCGCGGAGATGTCGGTTTCGCTGAGCTCCAGTATCTCCCGGTTGAGCAGGTGTTCGGCCTCGGTGAGCAGCTCCATCGCGCGGGTCGCCGAGTTCGGCGCGCGCAGTGGCGGTTCCCGGTACATGCGGGCGGCGGTCACCATGCACTCGACCACGCGCTCGGTGAGATACCAGGACGGCAGATGCGAATCGCTGCCGCCGAAGATACGGCTGGGGTCGTCCCAGAGGCCGGTGGCCGGTCCCTCGCGGAAGGCGCGCAGATCGAGGTGGTCCATGGTGGCCTGGGCCAGCGCCATCAGCTGGTCCCGGGTCTCGATGGTGCCGGAGAGCCGGGCCGCCTGCAGGGTGCGCTTCAAAAGCACCGTGGCGTAATCGGATACGGTCCACAGCAACAGCGGGCCGTCCAGCTCCTCGCTGCCCAGCAGGCGCAGGCTCACGCCCGGGGTGTGCATGGTGCGGGCCGGGTCCCCGGCGGTGAAACGGCGGATGATGCGGCCGCGGCGGGCCAGTTCGTCGAAGATGGTGGCGGCGCGATCCAGGTCGTCGTCATTGGCCTCGCGATTGAGCAGATCCTGCATGAGCACCGCGGACACGATGAGACTGAAGTAGTCGGACTCCTCGCCGTCGGAGGTGCGCCACGGAATGTCCTCCAGCGGCCAGCGGCCATTGCCGAAGCGCGCCACCGCCGCCCAGTACCGCTGGGCCAGATCCCAGCGCAGCTGCAGCGCCTCGGCCAGACGCCGCTGCTCGGGATCGAGCAGGTCGAGTTCGCGGGTGCGCTGCGAGGTGAGGTCGTTGATGCCGTCCAGCGCCACCACGGTGAAATGCAGGTAGGGGCGGGCGACAGCGTGGCCCGGCTGCTGCGCGATAGGCAGGTCGACGAAGTCGATGTCCGCGGCCTTGCGCACGATGGCCCAGCTCCAGCCACATTCGAACAGCATGTCCGAGCTGTCCAGGTCGACGCCCTCGATCTGGCTCAGTGTGGCGTCGTTGCGTAGTCGGATCCGGACCCGGTCCAGGCGGTCCCGCACCGCCCGCACCACCGTGTCGGTGGAACCGCCCGTCTGATTCAGCATCGACAGCATGGCCTGCCCCGCCGCGGACTTGGGCGTCACCGTGTTCACCACGAAACTGCGGATCAGCCCCACCATCGCGGCGGTCAGGCGGGTATTGATGTGCGCGTCGAGGCGGTCGATGCGGGGGCCCAGGTCGATGGCGGTCCGGTTGCGCCGGCCCACCGCCAGCGCCGACACCGGTCCGCTGAAGCCGCGCAGGAACTTCAGGGCGGCCAGGCACAGGGTCAGCGACATCGAATAGGAGTCGACGACCTCGAGCGCGTGCTGGTCCGAGGTCGGCTCGCTGCCGTCGGAAGTGGCCAGATAGCTGCCCGCGGCGAAGTTCGGCAGTTCCTTGCCGGTATCCGGATCGTGGTCGGTGTGCCGTTCGACGTACTGCTCGAGCAGCCACACCACCCGCTCGCCGATCCGCAGGCCGTCATCGCCCAGGGGGGACAGCACCGCGAGGATGTCGTCGGCGATCTCGTCGGGCGTCTCCAGGCCGAATCCGTCGATCTCGGTGGCCGGATACAGCAGGCACAGCAGCTGTTCGGCATCGCTGATGGAGTTGGAGCCGTTGCGGCCGCCCCAGACCCAGGCCCCGTCCTGGTAGCACGCGGTCAGCAGTGACCGCCAGACTCCGAGGATCTGTTCCCGTGGCTTGATTCTCATCGACGCCGTCCCCTGCCCTGTCGTGGCCAGCCTCGCCGGCATCGCGATGTACGAGCGCGGCACAAACTATCATGCGCCGATGCCGCGCACCGGGTGGAAAGCAGGCTCGAAATCGCGTCGCGCACAGCGCAATATCGGATATCACACAATATCGGGCAAGTCGGGCGTGGGATGGCGCGCGCACCCGCGCAGGGCCGGTAGCGTCGCCCGTCATGGACCGGACGGCCCGCCGCGCCACAGCCGGCACCAGGCACGCCGCGGTCGGCTACGCGCTGCTGCTGCCCAGCCTGCTCGGGGTCGGCTGCTTCCTGTTGCTGCCGATCGCGGTGGTGCTGTGGCTGAGCCTGCACAGCTGGAATCTGCTGGGGCCCATTCGATTCACCGGCTGGGACAACTGGCGATCCGTCCTCACCGACCGGAAATTCGGACATTCCATCCTGGTGACACTGGCGTTGACGGCGCTGGTGGTGCCGGTGCAGACAGTCTTGGGATTCGCGGTAGCGGCGCTGCTGGCACGACGCGGGCGGGCCGGGACCGTGCTGCGGGTGGTGTACGCGCTGCCATGGATGTGTGCGCCCGTGGCGGTAGGCGTGGTGTGGCAGTGGATCTTCGCGCCGACCGGCGGGGCGCTGAACGCCGTCCTGGGACATCGGGTGGAGTGGTTGAGCTCGCCGACTCTGGCGCTGCCCGCCGTGGCCGCGGTCATCGTGTGGATGAATGTCGGATATGTGGCTTTGTTTTTCGTGGCCGGAATCCGCGCCATACCGCCCGAGATCCTCGACGCGGGGGCCTTGGACGGGGCCGTCGGGTGGCGGCGGGTGCGCTGGCTGATCCTGCCGTTGTTACGGCCGACCATGTTCTTCGTGCTGGTCACCGGGGTGCTCAGCGTGTTCCAGACCTTCGACTCGGTGTACGCGCTGACCAAGGGCGGGCCGGGGCAGCACACGGATGTCGTTGCCATGCGGATCTATTCGGAGGCGTTCGACGCCGCGCATCCGGGGCGGGCGGCGGTCATGGCGGTGGTGGTGTTCGCGGTGATGTTCGTGATCACGGTGGCGCAGCACCGGTACTTCCGGAATCGGACCAGCTATGAGTACTGACCGGCGGACGGCGGCGCGGGCGGTCGCGGCGTACGGGATATTGATTCTCGGGGCGCTGCTGACAGTGGCGCCGCTGGTGTTGAGCGCCATGACGGCGTTCAAGACACCCAAGCAGTTCGCGGCCGAATCCGCCCTGGCCACACCGGATCCAGTGACTGTGGATAACTTCCGCACGGTGCTGGATCAGGGGCTGGGCCGGGCCGTCGCGGTCACCGCGCTGATGACGGTGTGCATAACCTGTGGACAACTCGTGACGTCGATCATGGCGGCATATGCGTTCGCCCGCACCAGGTTTCCCGGACGGGACGTGCTGTTCTGGGCGTACCTCGGGACCATGATGGTGCCCAGCGCGGTCACCCTCGTGCCGCTGTACCTCATGTTCGCGAAACTGGGGTGGCTCAACACCTTCTGGGCGCTGGTGCTGCCGTTCCTGTTCGGGTCGCCGTACGCGATCTTCCTGCTGCGCCAGTACTTCCTGGCCATCCCGGGGGAGATCATCGACGCGGCGCGGGTCGACGGCGCGAACACCCTCGACATCCTGTTCGGCGTGGTGGTGCCGATGAGCAGGCCCATTCTGGCCACCCTCACCGTCATCACGGTGGTCTCGCAGTGGAACAGCTTCATGTGGCCGTTGGTCGCCGCGTCCGGGGCGAAGTGGCAGGTGCTGACCGTGGCGACGGCGAACATGCAGACCCGGTACAACGCGCAGTGGACGCTGATCATGGCCGCCACCACGCTCGCTATCGCGCCACTGGTGCTGCTGTTCGTGGTCTTCCAGCGGCAGGTGCTGCGGTCCATCGCGGTGACGGGACTCAAATGAGGAGCCTCCACGTGAAGGACTCGGCACGGGCGGTCCTCGGGATCATCGTGGTCGCGGTCCTGCTGGTGGCCGCGGCGCTGTGGCTCGGGCGGGATGCGGAGAGCGGCGGTCGGACGGTGGTGCGGCTGCGCATCTGGGATCAGAGTTTCGTCAGCGCCTACCGGGCGTCGCTGGACGAGTTCCAGCGCGCCAACCCGGATGTCGAGGTGCGCATCACGCTGGTGCCGTGGGCGTCCTACGCGCAGAAGCTGCGGCTGGACGTGGCGGGCGGGATCGCCGACGACCTGTTCTGGACCAACCTCTACGAGGACTACGCCGACAGCGGGCACCTGATGGATATCGGCGCGACGCTGGGGCCGGAGACCGCGCGCGGTTGGGATCCTCAGGCCGTCACCCAGTTCACCCGGAACGGGACGCTCTGGGCGGTACCGCAATTCGTGGACGGCGGTAGCGCGGTCTACATCAATCGGGACCTGCTCGGGCAGGCCGGGGTCGATCCGGGTGAACTGGCCGGGCTGCGGTGGAATCCGGATCCCGGGCGGGACACCTTCCGGCCGGTCCTGCGGCGGCTGGCCGCGGTCTCCGCGTGGCCGTACAACGCCGCCAACGACTTTCAATCGATCGCGCTGCCGTATCTGGGCTCGGCGGGCGGGCAGCTCCAGCGGGACGGGCGGTTCGCGTTCGACTCTCCGCAGGGACGCGACGCCTACGGATACACCGTGGGCCTGGTGGCCGACCGGCTGTCACCGTCGGCCGCCGACACCAATACCAGCGGCGACTTCGCCAAGAACGCCTTCTTGCAGGGCCGCATGGCACTGTTCCAGTCCGGCACCTTCAATCTGGCGACCATCGCGCGGAATGCCGGATTCCCCTGGGGATTGGCCATGATTCCCGAGGGCCCGGCCGGTCGGGTCAGCGCCGACAATGCCATCGGGGTCGCGGGCAATGCCGCCACCGCACATCCCGACGCGGTGCGGCGCGTCCTGACATGGCTGGGCAGCGCGGCCGGCAACCGCTACCTCGGCCTGGACGGCAACACGATTCCGGCGGTGGTGTCGGAGCAGCGGGTGTATCGCGACTACTGGGCGCGGCGCGGTGTGGACGTATCGCCGTTCTTCGACGTGCTGCGCGGCCGGACGATCAGCGCCGGTGGGGGGCCCGGATTCCCGGCCGCGCTGCAGGCGATCACGCCGATCCTCGACGAGATGTACCTGGGCCGCGTCCCGGTGCCCGAAGCCCTGACCCGCGCGCAGCGGGCGGCGGACACCGCGGCCGAACAGCGATGATCGGGGTTCAGATGCGGCTGTGATCGGTATAGGGCGTGCGCGGACCGAACTTCGGCTTGTGCGCGAAACCGGCCAGTCCGAGCAGCCGCACCGCCCGATACCGGTGCGGGCGTAGCGGTTCCAGGTATTCGACCATGGCGTCGTCGTCGATCGGCTCACCCAGCAGGGTCCAGCCGACCGTGGCGGCCAGATGGAAATCGCCCACCGACAGGGCATCCGGATCGCCGAAGGCGCGCTGCGCGATCTCGGCGGCGGTCCAGATCCCGATCCCCGGCACGGTACGCAGCCGGTGCGCGGCGTCGGCGTGCCCCAGGGTGGCGGACTGCTCCAGCTTCGGCGCGATCCGGGCCGCCAGCACAATGGTTTTCGAGCGCTGCGGCCCGACATTGGCGCGGTGGTAGACCCACGACGGGATATGCCGCCAGGTCTCGGCGTCCGGCATCACCCGCAGACCCTCGGGGGCCGGACCGGGTGCGGGAGTCCCGTAGCGCCACACCAGCTTCCGCCAGGAGTCGTGGGCGGTCCTGGTGTGCACCTTCTGCTCGAGCACCGCGGGAACCAGCGCTTCCCACACCAGACCCGTGCGCAGCATGCGCAGGCCCGGATTGCGGCGGTGTGCCTCGACGATCTTGGGGTGTTCGGGGGTGAAGTCGCTGACGTCCTCGTCCAGGCACAGCATGCGCGGCAGTTGCTCGAGGAATTCCTCGCTGCCCGGACCCCAGGCGCGGGCGTCGACGGTGTGCCGGTCGCGCTGACGCAGCCGGTAGGTGACCTCGCCGGACGGCATCCGCGAGGCGTGCCAATGCGAGCCGTCGGGGGTCTCGCGGTGGCAGGGGTCGCCGAAACCACGGCGCAGCGGGGAGATGGTGGCGGCCAGATCCAGCGGCCGGTCCGAGCTCAGCGTCCGGCTGTGCTCCGCGGTGGCGGCCACCCGCCCGCGAGCGGGCTGGGCGGGCGGCGCGGAAGTCACCGCGTCATTCTAGGGACGCCTCACCGGTCCAGCAGGAACTGGGCGAGATGGCGGGAGGATCGCCCGGCCAGCTGCGCGGCCTGGGTCCGGCAGGAGAAGCCGTCGGCGAGCAGGGTCGCGTTCGCGGGTGCGGTGCGCAGGGCCGGGAGCAGGCCGCGCTCGGCGACCGCGACCGACACGTCGTAGTGGCCGCGCTGCATGCCGAAGTTGCCCGCGAGTCCGCAGCAGCCGGTGACCTCGATCACCCGCGCGCCGGTGCGGTCCAGGATCCTGCGGTCGGCGGCGAATCCGAACACGGCGTGCTGGTGGCAGTGCGGCTGCACCAGCACCGTGCGGCCGGAGCGGTCCGGGGGCTGCCAGCCGGGCTGGGTCTCCAGGAACTCGGCGAGGGTGTGCACCGCGGCCGCGACGGCGGCAGCGCGCGGGTCATCCGGCAGCAGGCGGGGCAGGTCGTCGCGGAGGGCGGCGGTGCAGGACGGCTCCATGCCGACGACCACGCCGCCGGATCGGACGTGGGCGTCGAGCGCGTCGACGGTGGCGCGCAGTCGCTGTCGCGCGCCGTCCAGCTGGCCGGTGCTGATCCAGGTCAGACCGCAGCAGACGCGCCGGTCCGGGATGCGCACGTGATGGCCGAGCGATTCGATCAATTCGACCGTGGCGGTGGCGATCTCGGGGTCGAAGGCATCCGTGAAGGTATCCGTCCACAGCAGCACGCCTGGCCTGTCCTGCGGAGGCGCCGAAGGACGCCAAGTCCGGCGGAAGCTCTTCTTCGCCAGCGCCGGCACCGTGCGCCGGGAATCCATTCCGGCCGCGCGCAATCCGAGTCTGCGCAGCGGACCGGCACCGCTGAGCGCGTTGACCAGACCCGGCAATCGCGACGCCGCTGCCAGCCAGCGCGGCAGCTGACCGAGGGTGTAGTGATCGATCGGTCGGGGCCTGCCCTGATAGCGGCGGTACAGCGTCTCCGACTTGTAAGTGGCCATGTCGATACCGGCCGGACACTCGGAATGGCAGGCCTTGCAGGACAGACACAGATCCAAGGACTCCGCGACGGCTTCCGACCGCCAATCCAGCTCGCCCCGGACGACATCCTGGAGCACTCGGGCGCGGCCCCGGGTGCTGTCCTTCTCGTCGGCGGTCGCCAGATAGGACGGGCACATGACACCGCCGGGAGTGTCCGCGCGGCACTTGCCGATACCGACACAGCGGTGCACCGCGGTGGCCAGATCACCGTCGGCGGGGAAGGCGAATCCACCCGTGGTGGGCAACGGGCGCAGGCCCGCCAGGCGCAGGTCGGCGTCGACCGGGCGGGGATGAACGAGGACACCGGGATTCAGGACCGCGTCCGGATCGAACAGCGCCTTGAAGCCCGCGAAGGCGTCGAGCGCGTCCTGGGAGTACATGAGTCGCAACAGATCCGAGCGGGCGCGGCCGTCGCCGTGCTCACCCGACAGCGAGCCGCCGAAACCCACCACCTGCCGGGCGGCGTCCTCGAGGAAGGCGCGGAAGCGTTGCGGCGCATCGGCTATCGGCAGATCCAGGCGCACGTGGATGCAACCGTCGCCGAAATGGCCGTACAGCAGGCCGTCCACGCCGTGCTCACGGGTGAGCCGCTCGAAGTCGCGCAGGTAGTCGCCCAGGCGGGCGGGCGGCACCGCGGCGTCCTCCCAGCCGGGCCAGGCCGGATGATCGTCCGGGGTGCGGCCGGCCAGGCCCGCGCCGTCGGCTCGGATGCCCCACAGTGCGCGAGCCTCGGCCGCGTCGGTCACCAGCCGGGAGTCGAGGGCGTGGGCGGACGCGCGCAATGCTTCGGCCTTCTCGCGCGCCTGTTCCGGTGTGTCACCGTCGATTTCGATCAGGAGCCAGCCGCCACCGCGCGGCAGCTCGGGCACCGCGCCCCGGTGCACCCGCACCACATCGACCAGGCGGGCATCCATACCTTCCACGGCGATCGGCCCGGCGGCCATGATCGTGGCGATATCGTCGGCGGCCGTGGGCATGTCCGGGTAGCCGAGCACGACCAGTACCGTCGCCGCGGGCACCGGGACCAGATCGACGGTCGCGTCGAGCAGAAGTCCACAGGTTCCCTCGGTGCCGACGAAGGCCTTGGCCGCCGACGAACCACGTTCCGGCAGTAGATGTTCCAGCGCGTATCCGGACGCCTGCCGCTCGAATCTGCCGAGTTCGGTGCGGATCAAGGCCAGGTGTTCCCGGGTGAATTCGGGCAGTCCGGCGAGTACCGACGGATCGGCCCCGAGGGTGCGCTCCACGCCGCGCCCGTCGAGAATCCGCAACTCCCGCACCGTATCCGAGGTCCTGCCCCAGGCCACGGCGTGCGGGCCGCAGGCATTGTTGCCGATCATCCCGCCCAGCGTGCACCGGTTCTGGGTGGAGGGATCCGGGCCGAACCGCAGCCCGTGCGCCCCCGCTCGCCGCTGCAACGCGGCCAGCACCACGCCCGGCTGCACGCGGGCGATCCGCCGGTCGGGGTCGAGATCGAGGATCCCGGTCAGGTGGCGGCTGAAGTCGAGGACCAGACCCGGTCCGATGGCATTGCCCGCGACCGAGGTGCCCGCCCCGCGCGCGGTCACCGGCAGTCCCTCGGCCCGGGCGATATCGAGGGCGGCCATGACATCGGCCGCGTCGCGCGGAAACACGACGGCCGCCGGCGGCACCCGATAGTTCGACGCGTCCGAGGCGTACTCGGCCCGCCGCCGCGGTCCCGTGTCGACCTCGCCGGTGATCGACCCGCGCAATGCCCGCTCCCACGCCGCGCTCACGTCCCGACCTCGCTTCACGGGTCCAACCCTAGGCGGGTTTCGCTGCGAGCGAACTCGTGACCAGGCCGGAAGCACTTGCCCTCAACCTTTGTTGAGGTCTTAGTGTCGGTGGTGCGGGGTTTGCTGTACCCCGGACAGGTGAGGAGCGGGGATGAGTATCGAATCGGTGGCGTGGAATCAGCTCTATCGGCAGATGCACGCGCCCACGGAGCAGCGGCCGCTGCGGATGGCGACGGCGAAGCGGATTCTCGCTTTCGCACGCCCGCATCACCGGCAGCTGGTGTCATTCCTGATCTTCAGCATCGTCTCCGCGCTACTCGCGGTGGCGACGCCGGTGCTGGCGGGACGCGTCGTCGACGCAATCGTGTCGCACGGCGCGCCGCGGACGGTCATCGTGCTGGCGGTGATCATCGCGGTGGTCGCGGTCCTGGACGCCGGGCTGGGCCTGGTGATCCGGTGGCTGTCGGCGCGCATCGGAGAAGGGCTCATCTTCGATCTGCGCACCGCGGTGTTCGACCACGTCCAGAAGATGCCGATCGCCTTCTTCACGCGTACCCGGACCGGCGCACTGGTGAGCCGGTTGAACAATGACGTCATCGGGGCGCAGCGGGCCTTCAGCACCACCCTGTCCGGGGTCGTCACAAATGTGGTGACCCTCGCGCTGACCCTGGCCGTGATGCTGCGGCTGTCCTGGCAGATCACCCTGCTCGCGCTGGTGCTGCTGCCGGTGTTCGTCCTGCCCGCGCGGCGCATGGGCGAACGGCTGGCCGGGATCCAGCGTGAGGCCGCCGGGCTCGACGCGGCCATGAGCACCCAGATGACCGAACGCTTCTCCGCGCCCGGCGCCACCCTGGTCAAACTGTTCGGGCGGCCGCGGCAGGAGTCGGCGGAGTTCGGGCTGCGGGCCGGTCGGGTGCGCGATATCGGGGTGCGCACCGCCATGCTGCAGACGGTCTTCGTCACCGCGCTCACCCTGGTCTCCGCGCTCGCGCTGGCCCTCGTCTACGGGCTCGGCGGCTACCTCGCGCTGAAGGGACAGATGGAACCCGGCTCGGTGGTGGCGCTCTCGCTGCTGCTGACCCGGCTGTACTCGCCGCTCACCGCGCTGGCCAGCGCCCGGGTGGACGTGATGTCGGCGCTGGTGAGCTTCGAGCGGGTCTTCGAGGTGCTCGATCTGAAGCCGTTGATCGAGGATTCGCCGCTGGCCGGGCCGGTGCCGCCGGGTCCGGTGGCGGTCGAGCTGGACGGCGTCAGCTTCGGCTACCCGTCGGCGGACAAGGTGTCGCTCGCCTCGCTCGAGGATGTGGCCACCCTGGACACCCGGGGCGGTGAGGAGGTGCTGCACGCGGTGTCGCTGCGCGCCGAGCCCGGTCAGATGGTGGCGCTGGTCGGCTCCTCCGGGGCCGGGAAATCCACCATCGCGCAATTGGTTTCGCGGCTCTACGACGTGGACTCCGGCGCGGTGCTGCTGGGCGGCAAGGATGTGCGGGAGCTGACCGGGCAGTCCATCCAGGACACCGTCGGCCTGGTCACTCAGGACGGGCATCTGTTCCACGACAGCATCCGGGCCAACCTGCTGCTCGCGCGGCCCGAGGCCACCGAGGACGACCTCTGGGACGCGCTGCGGCGGGCCCGGCTGCGCGACCTCATCGAATCGCTGCCCGACGGTCTGGACACCGTGGTCGGCGAACGCGGTTATCGCCTGTCCGGCGGGGAACGGCAGCGGCTCACAATCGCCCGACTGCTGCTCAAGCAGCCGCGCGTGGTGATCCTCGACGAGGCCACCGCCTCGCTGGACTCCACCTCGGAGGCGGCCGTGCAGGAAGCGCTGGCCGAGGCGCTCGACGGCCGCACCGCCCTGGTCATCGCGCACCGGCTGTCGACGATCCGCAATGCCGACCAGATCGTCGTGCTCGAGCACGGCCGGATCGTGGAACGCGGCACCCACACCGAACTGCTCGCCGCGGACGGCCGCTACACCGAGCTCTATCGCACCCAGTTCGCCGATTCCAGCGTGCCCGCGACGGCCTGATCGCTCGGCGGGGTCGGCCGGATCGGACCGACCCATTGCCGGATCGGCAAAAGAATTCGAGGCGGGTGGGCGCTCCCCGATAGCGTCGGGGCATGAGCGCTCACTCCCACGAACAGGCAGGCACGCACGGACACCAGCATTCCCACGGTCACGGCCACGGGCATGCGCACGGTCACGGCCACACGCACGACGGAATCGACTGGGCGACCATGATTCCCGACCTGCAGCGCGACGACGCCATGTCGGCCGCCACCAATGCCGAGATCGCGCGCCGACTGGTCGGATCGATTCCCGCCGGGACCGAGGCGGTCGTGCTCGACATCGGTGCGGGCGCGGGTGGTCAGAGCGTGGCGTTCGCGCGCGAACTACTCGCCCGCGGCGGCGGCCGGCTGCTGATCGTCGACGCCGTGCCCGAACTGCTCGAGGTCGCCCAGCAGGCCGTGAAAGTCGCGCTGGACGGCGACGACCGAGTGCACGTCGAGACGGTGACCGCCGATGCGGCGGCCGCGGACTTCGGCGCGGGACTCCCGGCGGCGGACCTGGTGTGGGCCTCCCGCATGGTGCATCACCTGCCCGATCAGCAGGCGGGCGTGGCACGCTTCGCCGGACTGCTGCGTCCCGGCGGGCGGCTGGCGCTGGCCGAGGGCGGGGTGAGCGTGCGGTGCCTGCCGTGGGAACTCGGCATCGGCGCACCCGGCCTGCAGGATCGGCTGCTGGGCCTGCGCGACGCGGGCTTCGCGCAGATGCGCACCGACATCACCGGCGCGGTCTCCATGCCCTACGGCTGGAATGTGGCGCTGACCCGGGCCGGGCTGGCCGAGGCCACCTCCTTCAGCGTGCTCACCGATCACCCCGCGCCGCCCGCACCGGCCGTGCGCGACAGTGTGGTGGCGTGGCTGACCGGTTTGAGCGAGCGGGTCGGTGAACGCCTTGACGCGGCGGACCGGGCCACCATCGCCGCCCTGCTGGATCGAGACGCCGACACGTATATCGGTGCGCGCGAGGACATTTACATCCTCGGGGCCACCACGGTGTTCGTCGGCCGCCGCTGATCCGGCTCCCGCCACGCCGCGGGACGACATGTCGGTCGGGCGCGATCGTGATCTGGCCGTGCCCGAACCGACACCGTGTTGTGGCCGCAGAACCGGCTCCGACCTCCCGAAATGCCCTGCTATGCGGCATAATTCGAGCTCCCATGGCATAACCCACATGATCGTTTCACATGCCGGGGGAGGAGTTTCGGTGACCCGTACCAAGGAGCAGCGGCAGACGGCCGCGACCCGCGTCGACGATATCGAGGGCGTGCTCGGTGCACGCCGATATCGGCCCTCGATGGACGCGCCTCCCCTGGAACTACGGGTGACCAGCGGCACCAAACGCACCGACGAGGACTGGACGGTCCCCAAACAGCTGGTCGCCGAATGCGTTTCGGGCAAGCTGGTGGTGGACTTCACCCAGGCCCGGTGCTCCCGGCGCGAGATCGACATCCGGGTCGCGGCCGGTGCGGGCGCCATCGTGCTGATCGTGCCGCGCGGCTGGCGGGTCGACACGGACGGCGTGCGGCCCGGCAACGGCACCGTCGCCAATCGGGTCAAGCTGCCGCGGTTCCCGGGCGCCCCGCTGATCCGGGTCACCGGGGAGGCCGATTCGGGTGCGGTGAAGGCGCGCTACGCCTACCGCTCGCCCATCGGGCTGCTGCGCCGCTCCCGCTGACCCGGGCGCGCCGCTCCGCCCGACCGCACCCGGTATCCCGGTAATTCGGAAGACCATGCGGTATGACGGAGGAGTACGCCGGTTTCGCCCCGGAGAGTCCGGGTTCAATACTGCGGGAGGATCCGCCGGCATGACGCGCTGGCTGCTGCACGTCGACCTCGACCAATTCCAGGCCGCGGTCGAATTCCGGCGGCACCCGGAGCTGCGCGGGCAGCCGGTCATCGTGGGCGGGCACGGCGATCCCACCGAACCTCGCAAAGTGGTGTCCTGCGCCTCCTATCCGGCGCGGGCGTTCGGGGTGCGCGCGGGCATGCCGCTGCGCACCGCCGCGCGGGTCTGCCCCGACGGGGTCTTCCTGCCGCAGGATCTGGCCACCTACGCCGAGGCGTCCGAGGAGATCATGGCGCTGCTGCGCACCTTCCCCGGACGGGTGGAGGTGCTCGGCTTCGACGAAGCGTTCCTCGCGGTCGACACCGAGGATCCCGAGGAACTGGCGCGCGAGATCCGGTCCGCCATCGCGGAATTGGATCTGACCTGCGCGGTCGGCATCGGGGACAACAAGACCCGGGCCAAACTGGCCACCGGGTTCGCCAAGGCCGTGGGGAAATCGCTGCCGGCGGCCGACGAGCCGCCGCCGGAGCAGGACGCGGGGACCGGGATCTTCCGGCTGACCAGCGCCAACTGGGTCGAGTTGATGTCCCACCGCCCGACCACCGCGCTGTGGGGGATCGGCGCGCGCATCGCGAAACGCATGAGCGGGTTGGGCATCGAGACCGTGGCCGATCTGGCCGCCGCCGACCGGGGCTTACTGGCGGCCGAGTTCGGGCCCAATACCGGGCCCTACCTGTGGGTACTCGGGCACGGGGCGGGCGACACCGATATCGCCGAGCCGCGAGAACCGGTGGGGCACAGCCGCTCCGAGACCTTCCCGCGCGACCTCACCGAACGCGACGAGATCGACGCCGCGGTGGCGCGGCTGGCCACCCAGGTGGCGGAGGAGACCGTCGCGGCCGGGCGGGCCGTCGGACGGGTGAGCGTGACGGTGCGGACCAAGACCTTCTTCACCCGCAGCAAGCAGCGGAAACTGCCCGCGCCGACCACCGACGTGGACGAGATCACGCAGACCGCGTTGGAGGTACTGGACGGGTTCGAGCTGGATCGGCCGATCCGGTTGCTCGGGGTCCGTGTCGAGTACGCCATGCTGTGATCAGGTCTACCGACGGAAGGCATCCTCTCGATGAGCGACAACTACGAGAACATCCTGTTCGAACACGACGGCCCGATCGCCCGCATCACGCTGAACCGGCCGAACGCCGCCAATGGCATCGATCAGGCGCTTGCCGAAGAGCTGGAGCGCGCGGCCACCTACTGCTCGGAGGATCCGGCGGTGAAGGTCGTGGTGCTGACCGGTGCCGGGCGGTTCTTCTCCGCGGGCGGCGACGTGCGGGCCATGGCGGCCAGCGGCGACACCGGCGCGTTCATCGAGAAGCTGGCCGGGACCCTGCACCGCGCGGTGTCGGCGCTGGCCCGGATGGACGCGCTGCTCATCGTGGGCGTGAACGGCACCGCCGCGGGTGCGGGCATGAGCCTCGCGGTGGCCGGTGACCTGGTGGTGGCCGCCGAGTCCGCCGCCTTCACCATGGCGTACACCAAGATCGGCCTGAGCCCGGACGGCGGCGCGTCCTACTACCTGCCGCGCCTGATCGGCCTGCGCAAGACCCAGGAGCTCATGCTCACCAACCGCACCCTGCGCGCGGCCGAGGCCCTGGAGTGGGGTCTGCTGCACCGCGTCGTCGCCGACGACGAGCTGGCCGACGCGGTCGAGACGCTGGCCCAGGAGTTCGCGGCCGGCCCCAAGGCATCGAACGCGGCGGTGAAGAAGCTGCTGCTGGTCTCCGGACAGCACAACCTGGAGGAGCAGCTCAACACCGAGGCGGCGTTCATCACCCGCAACGCGGAGTCCGCGGACGGCCAGGAGGGTATCGCCGCCTTCACCGGGAAGCGCGCCCCGAAGTACGCCTGACGTCCGGATTCGTCTGAGCCCGGCCGTTTTCCCCGATCCGGCCGGAGCTCCGCCCCCTATGCTCGGACCATGGGTTTCCAGGCGATGGTGGCACAGGAATCGGACAGCGGGATCGCCCTCATCCGGGAGGAAGTCGCCGACGACTTCCTCATGCCGGGTGACGTGACGATCAAGGTGCACTTCTCGAGCGCCAACTACAAGGACGGACTGGCCATCACCCCGCGCGGCGGCGTGGTGCGGCAGTACCCGCTCATCCCCGGCATCGACCTCACCGGCGAGGTGGTCAGCTCCACCGATCCGGAGTTCGCGCCCGGCGACCTGGTGGTCGCCCACGGCTACGACATCGGCGTCGCCCACCACGGCGGCTTCGCCGAATACGCCCGCGTCCCCGCCGGCTGGGTGGTGAAACTGGACGGCCTCACCCCGCGCGAGGCCGCCGCCATCGGCACCGCGGGCTATACCGCCGCCATGAGCGTGCAGGCCCTCCTCGACCGCGGCCTCACCCCCGACTCCGGCCCGGTCCTGGTCACCGGCGCCACCGGCGGCGTCGGCACCGTCGCCGTCGACATCCTCTGCGGCCTCGGCTTCGAGGTCGTCGCCTCCACCGGCAAACTCGGTGCGACCGAACTCCTCTCCGCCCTCGGCGCGTCCTCGGTCATCGGCCGCCTCCCCGCCGAAGGGGAAAAGGTCCGCGCCCTCGGCAAGGCCCAATGGGCCGCCGCCGTCGACAGCGTGGGCGGCGAATCTCTGGCCCACATCCTCAGCACGGTCAAATATGGTGGCGCGGTTGCCGTTTCCGGCCTGACCGGCGGATCCGACCTCCCCACCACCGTCATGCCCTTCATCCTGCGCGGCGTCTCTCTCCTCGGCATCGACTCGGCCCACTTCCCGATCGCCCAGCGCCGCGACCTGTGGGCCCGCCTCGCCAAAGACTTGAAACCCCAGCACCTCTCATTGCTGGAAAATTACGCGCCCATCACCGAAGCCGAATCCGTCCTCCGCTCCATCCTCGACGGAACTCACTCCGGCCGAACGATTCTCGGCGTGGCCGGGGAGTTCTGAGCAGCGGTACACCGTTTCATGTGAAACAACCAGCGTTGCCCACCGGTTGCCGCAGTCAGCCCGCCAGCACGTCAAGAGCGGCGGACAGGTGCGGCAACGCGGTGGGCCCGTAGGACGAGGCGATCTCGGCCAGCGCCCTCGCCAGGTGCGGGGCGATACCCGCGGCGGGAAGGAGTTCTTCCGCCAGGACGATTCCTCCGACTATGTGGTCGGCTTTGATGCGGTGGTCGCGGGTGACTTCGTAGCGCCAGGAACCGATGTGGACGCGTTCGGGGTCGGAGCGGAACAGCGACTTGCGAGGTGGGGTCCGGGTTACTCCGGGGACGTTGGCGAAGACGGTGAAGACCATCGCGAGGCCGCCCGGGCCGTCGAGGGCCGAGGCGATGGCGCGCGTGGCGGTCTCGGTGTCGAAGTCGGTCACTGGTTCATTCCAAGGGTGAATTGGGGCGTGATGGGGTCGCCCTCACCGATGCGGCGGACAGCGGTGCCCGAGGCGTAGAACTCGACGGTGTGGTAGCCCCAGGCGTAGTTGGAGATGTCGACGGTGACACCCGTGACACCGGTCGCGCCGTCGCGTTCGGCTTCGGCCTGCATGCGGGACATGGCGAGTTCGCGGGCCTGGTAATTGCCCTGGGTCCACTGGGGCATTTCCATATTGCGGCCCATCTGGCTGAGCATCTGGCGGAAGCTCTGCACGGCCACGTGGAAGACGCAGTTGCCCATGACGAAAGCGACCGGCGCGTAACCGGTCCGCATGAGAGTCACCATGTCCTGGCCGGAGAGGTGGCTGGTGAAGGCCTGGCCGTTCGGGCGTTTGTAGCTGCCGGGCGCCTTCGCGTATCGGACCGCGGTGCCGACCGCGATGAACTCCAGATGCTCGAGGGATTCGCCGTGCTGACGCCACTCCAGGCGCACACCCACCACGCCGTCGGCATTCAACGCGTCGGCCTCGGCCTGCATACGGGACATGGCATTCCACCGGGCCCGGTAGGTGGCCTCGGTCAGCACCGGGAGCTCCTGCTGCTGTCGGATGCCGGTGAACTGGAAGCCCACGTGATAGACGGACACGCCCATCACCAGGTCGATGGGGTCGAAGCCCGCGCCGTGCAGCAACGCGAACTCGTTGACCGACAGGTCGGAGGTGAAGATGCGGTTCGCATGGGAGAGGCGCTCGCCCGCCACCTGATCGAGCTGAGCGGGCTGGCTGGGCTGATGAGGCTGCATGGCGTTGTGTCCTCCGTCGGAAGTCTTCTCCGAGAGTACGACTCGCAAACCACAGAGGCCGGGTGTCTTCACAGAAGACACCCGGCCCCTTGCCGTCACCTCAGGCGGTCGCGCTCAGCTGCCGCCCGTCGTAGGCCGGTTCGGCGACCGGCTCGATGGCGTAGGCCAGGATCTCGGCCACGTCGGCGACGGGGCGGACATCCAGGGCGGCCAGCACCTCGGCGGGGACCTCGTCCAGGTCCGGCTCGTTGCGGGCCGGGATGAACACGGTCTTCAGGCCGGCGCGCTGGGCGGCGAGCAGCTTCTGCTTCACGCCGCCGATCGGCAGCACCCGTCCGTTCAGCGTGACCTCACCGGTCATGCCGACATCCGCGCGGACCTGGCGGCCCAGGGCCAGCGACACCAGGGCGGTGACCATGGTGACGCCCGCGGACGGTCCGTCCTTGGGCACCGCGCCCGCCGGGAAGTGGATGTGGATATTGCGATCCAGCACCGTCGGCTCGATGCCGATCTCCTCCAGGTGGGAGCGGACGTAGGTCAGGGCGATCTGCGCGGACTCCTTCATGACGTCACCCAGCTGACCGGTCAGGGTCAGCGAGCGATCGCCCTCGGCGGCATTGGCCTCGATGTAGAGGACGTCGCCGCCCGCGCCGGTCACGGCCAAACCCGTTGCGACACCGGGGACCGCGGTGCGTTCCACCCCGTCGGGGGTGAAGCGCGGACGGCCCAGGTAGTCCTTCAGGTCACCCAGTCCGATCACCAGCTTGCCGGACGCGGCCGCGTCGGTGTCGTAGCCCAGGTCCTGGTCGTAGCCCAGGTCCTGGTCGTAGCCCAGGCCCTCCGGCACGAATTCGCCCTTGCTGACCAGGCTTTCGGTGTCCGAGATGTCCGCGGACTCCGACAGCTTGGTGGCCGCCTTGCGCAGCGCCTTCGCGATCAGCCGCTCCATCTGGCGCACACCGGCTTCCCGGGTGTAGTTGGCGGCGACCTCACGCAGCGCCTCGTCCGTGATCGAGACCTCCTCGGCGGTCAGAGCGTTGCGCTCCAGCTGCCGCGGGATCAGGAAGTCGCGGGCGATGGCCACCTTGTCGGCCTCGGTGTAGCCGTCGACGCTGATCAGTTCCATGCGGTCCAGCAGCGGGCCGGGGATCGTCTCGAGGACGTTCGCGGTCGCGATGAACAGCACGTCGGACAGGTCCAGATCCAGGTCCAGGTAGTGGTCGCGGAACGTGTGGTTCTGCGCCGGGTCCAGCACCTCCAGCAGGGCCGCCGCGGGATCGCCGCGGAAGTCGCTGCCGACCTTGTCGATCTCGTCCAGCAGGACAACGGGATTCATCGATCCCGCCTCCTTCATGGCGCGGACGATGCGGCCGGGCAGCGCGCCGACGTAGGTGCGCCGGTGACCGCGGATCTCGGCCTCGTCGCGCACGCCGCCCAGGGCGACGCGAACGAACTTGCGGCCCAGCGCGCGTGCCACGGACTCACCCAGCGAGGTCTTGCCGACGCCGGGCGGACCGACCAGCACCAGCACCGCGCCGGAACCGCGTCCGCCGACGACCTCCAGGCCGCGGGCGGCCCGGCGGGAACGCACGGCCAGGTACTCGACCATGCGGTCCTTGACCTCGTCGAGGCCGTGGTGGTCGGCGTCCAGCACCGCGCGGGCGGCCGAAACATCAGCGGAGTCGGTGGTTTTCACCGTCCACGGCAGTTCCAGCACGGTGTCCAGCCAGGTGCGGATCCAGCCCGTCTCCGGGCTCTGATCACTGGAGCGTTCCAGCCGTCCGACCTCGCGCAGCGCGGCCTCGCGGATGTCGTCGGGCAGGTCGGCGTTCTCGACGCGGGTGCGGTAGTCCTCCGCGCCGTCCGGCTCGTCCTCGCCCAGCTCCTTGCGAATCGCGTTGAGCTGCTGGCGCAGCAGGAATTCGCGCTGGGTCTTCTCCATCCCCTCGCGGACGTCCTCGCTGATCTTCTCGCTGATCTCGGTCTCGGCGATGTGCTGGGTGGTCCAGTCGATCAGCTTGTGCAGTCGCGCTTGGGTATCCGGGGTGTCGAGGATCTCGCGCTTCTGCTCGTTGCTCAGGTACGAGGCCCATCCGGCCGCGTCGGCCAGCGTGGACGGATCGTTCATCTGATTGACCGCGTCGATCACCTGCCACGCCTCGCGGCGCTGCAGGACCGACACGACCAGCTTCTTGTATTCGGCCGCGAGGTCTTTGGTGCGTCCGTCGGCGGCCGGGATCTCGACCGGCTCGGCCTCGACCCAGAGCGCCGCGCCGGGTCCGGTCACGCCGTGCCCGATCTTGGCCCGGCTCTCCGCCTTCAACACCGCCGCGGGCGCGCCACCGCGCATCCGGCCGACCTGTTCGATGGTGGCCACCACGCCGTAGGCGGCGTAGCCCTCATCGAGGCGAGGCGCGACCAGCACCTGGTTGACCTTGCCCGCGCGGGCGGCATCGATGGCGGCCTGCGACGACTCGTCCAGTTCGATCGGCACGACCATGCCGGGCAGCACGATCGGATCGGTCAGGAACAGGACCGGCAGGTTCTGAGGTGTAGTCACGTCTTCGACCCCTTCCAAGGTTGAGCGTTACCCAGTCAACCCTGGAGGTATACCGATTGTTCCGCCCCACCGTTCGCCGCGGGCGAACGCGGCCGTGACCTAGGGAATGAGGATCGGGACCAGGTAGGTCTTGGCGAAGGCGGTGAGAGCGGCCTCCGAATCGAGGTCGATGCCGCCGGTCGGCTGAAGGATCAGGGAGTGGACTATTCGGCAGACGACTTCGGTGCGGGCGGAGAGGTCCGGGGGTTCGGGTAGGTCGTTGTCGCTGAGGACTTTTCGGAGGAGGTCGGTGGCGGAGACGACGGCGAGGACGAAGGGGGCGGCGCCGTCGGTGGTGAATTGGGGGAGGAGGCGCTCGGGTTCGAGGGCCATGAGGCGCTCGACCAGGGGGTGGGTGCGCCAGCGGGTGACGACGGTGGAGAAGACGGCGGCGACCGTGTCGGCGAAGGTGTCGTGGCGGGACGGGATGCTCTCGAGGTCTTCGAGGAGGCGGCGGACCTCGCGGGCGGTGACGGCGCGGACCAGTTCGTCCCGGGAGCCGATGCGGCGGTAGACGGTGACGCGGTCGACCTCGGCTTGGCGGGCCACGTCCTCGATCGTCGTCTTCTTGACCCCGACGCGGCCGAATTGCACCAGGGCGGCGTCGAGGATGCGGTCCTCGATGGTGTCCGTTCCGGGGGCATTCTTCGAGGTGGCGGCTGTCGGGGGCACGGTTCGAGGCTAACAGCCGGGTGCGGCGATGCAACAATTTGCGGTGATTTGTGGCTGCAACATTGCCATGGTGTTTGTTGCTTTGTTACGGTCGGGCCATGGCTGAGGACAGTGCAACGAGGCGCTCCTATCAGGACGAAGCCCACGCGATTCAGGCTCGGGACGTGCATTTCGACTTCACGTCGGTGCCGATGCACTACATCCCCGGGGAGGTGCTGGCCACGCACGTCGTGAATGTCATGCACCTGGTGCTGCCGGAGGGGGAGCGGGCCATGGCGGCCTGCCTGGCCGAGGCGATGCCATTGATCGACGACGAGCGGTTGCGGGAAGAGGTCGCGGGGTTCGTCGGACAGGAGTCGATGCACGCGAGCAGCCACGAAGGGGCGCGGAAACACCTGCAGGAGATCGGACTCGACGTCGAGTCCTATGTCTCGAAGATCGCGTGGCTCACCGATCGGGTGCTCGGCGACCACGGCCTCACCGGGCGCGCGCAGCAGGAGTGGCTCAAGGAGCGGCTCGGATTGTTCGCGGGGATGGAGCATTTCACCGCGGTCATCGGCGAGTGGCTGCTGGAAACCGACGCGCTGCAACGCGCCGGAATGGATCCGACCATGCTGGATCTGGTCCGGTGGCACGGCGCCGAGGAGGTCGAGCACCGCAGCGTGGTGTTCGACGCGTACATGCACGTCGACGGCGGATACGGGCGGCGGGTCCGCACCGGGCTGCTGGCCAGCGGACTGCTGCTGCCGCTGTTCGTGGTGTCGACCGCGTACCTGTACCGCCGCGATCCGAGCCCGGACAAGGGGCGCTTCTGGCTGAAGCAGTTCGTGAGCGCCACCCGGCGGCAGGTGATTCCGAACTTCACCACCTTCGTCACCGAGATGCCGCGCTACCTGGATCGGAGATTCCATCCCTCCCAACTGGGTTCGATGGACAACGCATTGCGCTACCTGGCGCACTCGCCGGCGGCCCGCGCATGACGGCCGCGCCGACCTTCGGCCTGCGGGCGCTGGGCGCGGCGGTGGACGTGTACAAGAAGGTGTTCACCACTCCCGCGCTGTCGCGACCGCACCCGGTGCGCCACCACGGCTTCGACATGGACGTCGTCGTCGAGACGGTCGAGGCGGAAGCCGAGGATGTGGTGAGTCTGACCCTGGTGCGGCCCGGCCGGGAACGGTTGCCCGCGTGGCGGCCCGGATCGCATCTGGACGTATTCCTGCCGTCCGGCCGGCAGCGGCAGTACTCGCTGTGCGGCGATCCCGTCGACCAGCACTGCTATCGGATCGCGGTGCGCCGGCTGCCCGACGGCGACGGCGGATCACTGGAGACGCACGCGCTGCGCCCCGGCGATCTCGTGCGAATTCGCGGTCCCCGCAACGCGTTCACATTCGTCGAGCGCGCGCCTTCCTATCTCTTCCTCGCCGCCGGAATCGGCATCACGCCGATCCTGCCGATGGTGCACGCGGCCGGAAACCGCGGCCACCTCGTGTATCTGGGGCGGTCCCGGGAAACGATGCCGTTCCTGGACGAACTGCCCCGCGACACCGATATCCGCCCGGATGACGAGTGCGGCGCGCCCGATATCGCGGCGATCCTGCGGACCGCGCGGTCCGGCGCTGCCGTCTATGTCTGCGGCCCGCCGCCGGTCCTGGAGGCCGCGCAGCGCACGCTGTTCGCACTGAATCCGACGGCGTCCCTGCACACCGAACGCTTCTCCGCGCTCCCGGTGCTCGACGGCCGGGAGTTCGATCTGACTCTGGCGCGCAGCGGAATCCAGGTGCGGGTCGGCAGCGCCGAAACCGCGCTGGACGCCATCCGCCGGGTGCGACCCGACGTCGCCTACTCCTGCCGCCAAGGCTTCTGCGGCACCTGCCGGACGCGCGTGCTGTCCGGCGCGGTCGACCATCGCGACCGGCTGCTCACCGAGGCCGAACGACCCGGTCACATGCTCACGTGTGTGTCCCGTGCGGTCGACGGCCCGCTCGTGCTCGACCTCTGACCAGTGAAAGGCCGAACGGTCTCATGCTCACTCGCTTCCCGCTCACACCCACCGACGACACCTTCCTGACCACCGCCGCGCACCGCTACGTCCACGTGGTCGATCTCCCCGGCACCCCGCAGGCGGTCTGGCAGCTGCTGATCGCCGACGATGCCCTGGCCTCCTGGTCGGTGGCGGTCACCGAGGTCGAATGGCTGTCGCCCCGCCCCTTCCGGGCCGGGACCACCCGGGTGGTCACGCTCGGCGGCTTCGTCAGTCTGCTGGAGCGGTTCTACCGCTGGGAGCCCGGTTCGCGCATGACCTTCACGGTCGATGCCGCGTCGATCCCCGGTCTGAAGCACTTCGCCGAAGACATTCAGCTCGCGCCCATCTCGACGGGAACGCGGTTGACCTGGACCTTCGCCCTCGAAGGAACCCCGGCGCTGCGACCCCTGCTCACCGCGGCGAGCCCACTCCAGCGGTACGTCACCCAGACGATCGCCCGGGGCATCGCCCGCCGGGCGCAGCCGACTTCCGCGGCGGCCCGACGATGACCGACACCATCGAACACCGGAACATCGTCATCCTCGGCGCGGGCTTCGGCGGGATCGGGCTCGCGATCAAGTTGCGGGAAGCCGGATTCGAGGATCTGGCGCTGCTGGAACGCGCGTCGGATCTGGGCGGGACCTGGCAGGCCAATACCTATCCCGGGTGCGCGTGCGATGTGCCGTCGCAGTTGTACAGCTACTCGTTCGCGCCGAATCCCGACTGGTCCCGCACGTATGGGCGGCAGCCGGAGATTCTGGAGTACATCCGGGCTGTCGCCACCGAACACGATGTGGTGCGGCACATTCGGCTCGAGACCGAGGTGCTGGACGCGCGCTGGGACGAGGAGCGTTCGCACTGGCTGATCGAGACCTCGCGGGGGCCGATCACGGCGGACTACTTCATCGCGGCGGCGGGAATCTTCGCGGAGGCGAAGTATCCGGACCTGCCGGGACTGGACACCTTCGAGGGCACGGCATTTCACTCCCTGCACTGGGACCACTCCCACGATCTGACCGGGGAGCGGGTCGCGGTGATCGGGACCGGCGCGTCGGCGGTGCAGTTCATTCCCGAGATCCAGCCGAAAGTCGCGCAGCTGACCGTGTTCCAGCGTTCCGCGCCCTGGATCGTGCCGCGCATGGACCGGCGGACGCTCGGAATGGAACGCGCCATGCTGCGCCGGATTCCCTTGACGCAGCGTCTGGTTCGCGGCACCTGGTACGCGCTGATCGAGAGCTTCGGCCTGGTCGGATTCGTGGACAACCGATTCCGGCATCCGTTCGAGACGCTCGGGCGAATCCAGCTGCGCCGGCAGATCCGCGATCCGGAGCTGCGCGCGAAATTGACCCCGGACTACATGATCGGCTGCAAGCGGGCGATCTTCTCCGACGCCTATCTGCCCGCGCTGGAGCGGGACAATGTCGAGGTCGTCACCGACGGTATCGCGGAAGTCCGCCCGCACTCGGTAGTGACACGCGCCGGCGTCGAAATCCCGGTCGACACCATCGTTTTCGGCACCGGCTTCGAACCCCTCGCCGCCGCTTTCGAACACATCACCGGCCGCGACGGCCTCAGCATCGCCGAGCTGTATCGCAAACAGCCGCGCACCTACCTCGGGACAGCCGTCGCCGGCTTCCCCAACTTCTTCTGCACCCTCGGCCCGTTCGGCGCGGCGGGCAACCAGTCGGCCGTCTACATGATCGAGTCGCAGATCGCCTACATCGTCGACGCCCTCACCACCGTGCGCGACCGCGGCGGGCGCCGGGTGGAAGTGCTTGCCACGCAGCAGGACGCGTTCGTGGCCGAGATGCACCGGCGCAGCGCGGCGACGGTGTGGCTCACCGGCGGCTGCGAGACGTACTACACGACGCCGGACGGCGGCAATGCCGGACTGTATCCGGGCTGGAGCTTCGAGTATCGCAGGCGCACACAGCAGTTCGATTCCGACGCGTACGAGGTGAGCGCTTGATGGAGTACGACATCGACGGCAAGGTCGTCCTGATCACGGGCGCGGGCCAGGGCATCGGCCGGTCCCTGGCCGCCATCCTGCACCGGCGCGGCGCACGGGTGATCGTCGCCGATATCGACGAAACCGCCGCGCGGCGAACCGCACTCGACCTCGGCGAACGCGCCCACGCCGTCACCGCCGACGTCACCGATCGGGCGCGCATGGCGGCTGTGGTCGCCGAGGCGGTCGAGCGGTTCGGCGGCCTGGACGTGGTCGTCGCCAACGCGGGCGTGACACCGGTGCCCGCCACCCTGCGCACCATGGACCCGCGCGACTTCGACCGCGTCCTCGGCATCAACCTGACCGGCGTCTTCAATACCGTGCACCCTGCACTCGACCACATCGTCCGCGCCCGCGGCCACGTCGTCGTGGTGTCCTCCTGCGCCGCCTTCGCCCCCGGCATGGGCGGGTCGCCGTACATGATGAGCAAGGCCGCGGTCGAGCAGCTGGGCCGCGCCCTGCGGGTGGAGCTCGCCGCGAGCGGGGCCACCGCCGGCGTCGCCTACTTCGGCATCGTCGAGACCGCCATGACCCACGACATGCTCGACGCCGACGACCTGGGCCGCCGCCTGGACGCCTTGCTGCCCTGGCCGCTGAGCGTGCGCATCACCGCCGACCAAGCCGCCCGCACCATCGCCGACGGCATCACGCGCCGCGCCGCCCGCACCATCGCACCGCGCGGATGGACGCCCTACGCGCTGCTGCGCGGCGCGATCAATGTCGTGCTCGACGGCCGACTGGCCGCGAATCCCACTGTCCACCAGCTCATTCACGCGATCGAGGACCGCCGATGACCGACACCCTGCCCGCGGCCTTCCAGCACACCGCCGCCATCGACCCCGACGCGATCGCCCTCCGCACTCCCGGCGACACCCAGACCCTGACCTGGCGGGACTACGCCCGCCAGGTGCGGGAGGTCGCCGCCGGGCTCGCCGCCATCGGCGTCACGCGCGGGGACACCGTGGCGCTGATGATGAGCAACCGGATCGAGTTCTATCCGCTCGAGGTCGGTGCGCAGCATCTGGGAGCGACCTCGTTCTCGGTGTACAACACGCTGCCCGCCGAGCAGCTGGCGTACGTGCTCGGGAACGCGGGAGCGCGAATCGTGATGTGCGAGTCGCACTACGTGGAGCGGTTGCGGAGCTGCGGGGTGCACCTCGATCGGATCATCTGCGTGGACGACGCACCCGAGGGGACCATGACGGTCGCCGAGCTGATCGCGTCCGGGGCAACCGATTTCGACTTCGAGGCCGCGTGGCGGGCCGTCCGGCCCGAGGACATCGCCACCCTGATCTACACGTCCGGGACCACCGGCGATCCCAAGGGCGTGGAGACCACGCACGCCAATCTGCTGTTCCAGGTGCGCGGGGTCGCCGAGGTGCTGGGATTCGTATTCGGCGACACCATCACCTCGTTCATGCCGACCGCGCACATCGCCGACCGGCTCACCGCGCTGTACGTGCAGGAAGTGCTCGGCACCCAGGTCACCTGCGTCAGCGACGCCAAGCAGATCGCGCCCGCGCTGGTCGATCTGAAGCCGACCGTGTGGGGTGCGGTGCCCCGGGTGTGGGAGAAGCTGAAGGCGGCAATCGAATCCAAGGTCGCCGGTGAACCGGATGTCGACCGGCGGTCGGCGATGGAGTGGGCGCTGTCGGTGGCGGCCACCCGCAGCGGCTACCAGCTGGCCGGTGAAGCGGTGCCCGAGGATGTGGCGGCGGATTGGAAGCGCGCCGACGAGATGGTCTTGCGGCACCTGCGGGCCGCAATGGGTTTCGACCGGCTGCGATGGGCGCTGTCCGGAGCCGCCCCGATTCCCCCGCGGACCCTGGGATTCTTTGCCGGACTGGGCATTCCGATCGCCGAGATCTGGGGCATGTCGGAGCTGTCGTGCATCTGCAGCGTCTCCCATCCGGACGACGCGAAACTCGGCACGGTCGGACAACTGTTGCCCGGCATGGCGGCCCGCCACACCGCCGACGGTGAGCTCCAGGTGCGCGGACCGCTGGTGATGAAGGGGTATCGCGGGCTGCCCGAGCAGACGGCGGAGGCGATCGACGCGGAGGGCTGGCTGTCCACCGGCGACATCATCACCGTCGACAGCGACGGCTACCTCACGGTCGTGGATCGCAAGAAGGAACTGATCATCAACGCGGCCGGCAAGAACATGTCGCCCACCCACATCGAGAACACGGTGAAGGCGGCCGCCCCGCTGATCGGAGCCATGGCGGTGATCGGTGACGGGCGGCCGTACAACACGGCGTTGATCGTGCTCGACGAGGAGACCGGGGAACGGTTCGCCGACCCGGTGGTGCTCGAGGCGATCACGGCCGGGGTGGCCGCCGGGAACGAACGCCTCTCGCGGGTGGAGCAGATCAAGCGGTTCGTGGTGCTGCCGACCTTCTGGGAGGCGGGCGGCGACGAGATCACTCTGACCATGAAGCTCAAGCGCAAGGCCATTGCCGCCAAGTACGCGAAGGAGATCGACGAACTCTACGAAGTCAGGGGTTGACGCGGTTGGCTAACTCGATTAGCTTTATGGCTATCGCAGTTAGCTACTCCTGGGGAGCAAAAGACCATGACGCAGTACGTGGACATCGACGGCGGCCGGATCGCATACGACGAGCAGGGCACCGGCCCGCTGGTGGTGCTGTCCCACGGGATGGGCATCGACCGCACCGTGAACCGCCACCTCGCCCCGCTGCTGGCGGCGGCCGGATACCGGGTGGTCAACACCGATATGCGCGGCCACGGCGAGTCCAGCCTGGACTGGGCGTCGGAGACCGGCAAGGCGGCCATCAGCCGCACCGACGTCGCCCACGACCTGCTGGCCGTCATCGAGCGGCTGGGCGGCGGTCCCGCCATCGTGGTGGGCCACTCGCTCTCGGGCGGCTCGGCCACCATCGCCGCGGCGCTGCGGCCGGACCTGGTGCGGGCGATCGTGGAGATCAACCCCTTCACCCTCACCCAGAAGGCCGACGTGGGAGCGCTTTTCACCAACGCGCGCCACCGCCGCGGCATGGTCCCGCTGATGGGGACCATGATGTTCCAGAGCATCGGCCAGTGGCTGAAGTACCTGCGAGTGGCCATGCCGTCGCAGCCCGCCGACCTCGACGCCTATCTGGGCGAGGTGGCCGCCAAGCTGCGCGAGCCCGGCCGGATGGCCGAGTTCATGAAGTGCGGCAAGTCCACCCCGGCCGACGCGGAAGCCCAGGTGCCCAACGTGACCCGGCCCGCGCTCATCCTGATGGGCACCGCCGACCCGGACTTCCCGAGCCCCGAGGCCGAGGGCCAGCGCATCGTCGCCGCCCTGCCCGCCGGGCTGGGCAGTCTGGGCCTGATCGAGGGCACCGGCCACTACCCGCAGTTCGAGGCCGCCGAGCGCACCGCCGAACTGATGCTGCCGTTCCTGAAGGAACACCATGCCTAGGGTCGGGCTGAACCGGACCGACGTCATCGCCGCCGGCGCCGCCCTCGCCGACGAGGTCGGCTTCGGCGACCTGGCGCTGGGCGCGCTCGCGCAGCGGCTCGGGGTGCGCACGCCGTCGCTCTACAAGCACATCGAGAGCCTGGCCGACCTGCAGCACGCCATCGCCGCGCTCGCCATGGCCGAACTCGACGCCCGGGTCCGCGACGCCATGCACGGACTCGCGGGCCGCGACGCGCTCACCGCCTTCGCCAACGCCTTCCGCGGCTACGTGGTCGAACATCCGGGCCGGTACGCCGCCACCGTGGGCGCGCGCTTCACCGGGCCGGACGACCCACTGCTGCAATCGGGTTCGCGGCTGCTGGAATCCATGGAGGCGGTGCTGCGCGGCTACGGCATCGGCGCCGACGAGATGGTGCACGCGCTGCGCACGCTGCGCTCCACCTTCCACGGTTTCGCCAGTCTGCAGGCCTCCGACGGCTTCCAGTGGAGCGACGACGCCGAGCAGAGTTTCGTCTGGATGATCCGTTTTCTCGACCGTGGACTCACCGACATCGGCCTACGATGAGCCGATGACGATGCTGGCCGCACGACTCCATCTGGGACCCGAACGCCGACTCGAACTGGACCGGGTGCCGATCCCGGAACCCGGCCCGGACCACGTACTGGTCAAGGTCGAAGCCGCCGGTGTGTGCCTGTCCGACGTGCACCTCATCGACGGCACCCTGACCCCGCTGTTCCTGCGCGGCGACGTGGTGACGCTGGGCCACGAGGTCGCGGGCACCGTCCACGCTCTCGGACCGGGGGTCACCACCGCGAAGGTCGGCGATCGAGTCCTGTTGCAGGCGGGCGAACTGCGCGGCGGCGCCACCTTCACCCGCGGCGTCGATTACGACGGCGGCTGGGCCGAATACACCCTGGCCCGCGTCGACACCCTGGTCCCGATTCCCGACGAACTGCCCTTCGAACAGGCATGCTTCATCCCCGACGCGGTGTCCACGCCGTGGGCGGCCATCACCGCCACCGCCGAGGTGAAAGCCGGTGAGGCCGTGGGCGTCTGGGGCGTCGGCGGGCTCGGCGCGCACGGGATCCAGTTGCTGCGCCTGGTCGGGGCCGCACCCATCATCGCGATCGATCCGCTGCCCGCCGCCCGTGAGCGCGCGCTGTCCTTCGGCGCGGATCTCGCGTTCGATCCGGCCGATCCGGACCTGCGCGCCAAGATCTTCCAGGCCAGCGGCACCGGTCTGGCCGCGGCCTTCGACTTCGCGGGCGTGGCGCCGGTGCGTGAACAGGCGGTCACCTGCCTCGCACCGCAGGGCCGCCTGGTGCTGGTCGGGCTGACCGACAAGCCGATCACCATCACCGGCGGCACCGCGTTCAGCTTCTTCCAGCAGCAGCTGCGCGGGCACTACGGGTCCGCACCGGAGCATGTCACCCAGCTGGTGAAACTCCAAGGGCTGCAACGGATCGACTTCGCACGCTCGGTGAGCGCCGTGGTGCCGCTGGCCGACGCCCCCAAGGCCGTTCACGCCCTGGAGGCCAAGGAAGGCAACCCGATCCGGATCGTCCTGAAACCGTAGGCGACGAGAGTCCCTGGCGCGGGCTAACCGAGCCGACGCTGGAAGACGTTGGCGGACTGGCCGTTCGAGAGGTCGACGGTGTAGACCCCCAGATCTGCGGATGTGGGGGTCAGGTCCAGGACCATGAAGCCCAGGGCGTCGTAGTTCTCGTAGAGCGCGCCGTTGGGGCTGCCCTTACCGCCCGAGGACGGTTCGCCGTGCACGGATTTCGCGGCCGCGCCGGAGATGATCTGCCGGGTGCCCTTCGACGCGGTGGTGGGTTCGAGCACCTGCAGCGAATGATCGTGGCCCGACAACAGAAACTGGCAGCGGCCGACCACGTGCGCCTCGAAGAAGTCCCGCGCGTGGCGGCCGTCGATCGGGTCGATGGTCAATCCGTCGTATTCGCCGGCGTTGCCGTGCGGCCCGTTGTTGCGGTACGGGTGGTGGGTGCAGGCGATCTTCCAGGGTGCGGGGGACTCGTCGAGGGCGCGGTCCAGCCAGGCCGCCTGCTCGGTCATGAACTGGCCGTCGGCCGCCCAGTACGGCTGGAAGAGCGGGGGCAGGTAGGCGGCCACGGGGTTCAGGTCGAGCACAAAGAACTCGACCACCGGATTCTCCTGGGGAACCCGCACCGAGTAATAGCGCGACGGCATGAACCAGCGGGCCGAGCGGGCGTGATACGCCACCTCGTGATCGCCGCGCAGCAGCCAGCCGCCGTCGCCCGGCAGGATCGAGGAATTGTCGTGATTGCCCTGCACCATGAGCCAGGGGAAGTCGAGGTCGTGGTTGGGGTTCTCGAACTTGGCCGCGAACTGGGCGTCGTCGTCGGCCCACGGGCCCTGCTCGTAGACATTGTCACCGAGGGCGAGGGCGAGCGAGAACGGGTCGCGCGCATGCTGTTCGCGCATGGCGTCGGCGACCTGCCACTGCGGGCGCGCGCCGGTGCCCGCGTCTCCGGTGACGAGCACGCGCAGCCGCTGCGCGTCGGGGAAGCCGAATTTGCCGACGGCCGGGTCGTTCTCGGCCCGCGCGGGCGCCGCGCCCACGGTCAGCGCCGCGGCGCCGCCCACCGCCGCGGCGGCGGTGCCGCCGATGAAAGCCCGACGATCGACGGTCATGCTCTGCTCCCTGCCTGTCACCCTGGACTCCCCGGCTGCCACCCTGGTCGGTTGACCAGTATTCCGAACTCCCAGCCCCGCCGCAGAGTACGACGTCATGACCCCGCCCACACCGGCACGACACGACACGTTCTTCCAGGCCAGGACCTTTTGACAGCGACTCGGCCCGATGAGAGTGTTGGGGATCTGATTTCTCACCACGAGCTCGGCCGTAGGGGGACCCCGCAATGACGACACTGGCCTCGGGCCTGTTCCTGGATTGGGAACAAATAACGGGCCAGTCCAAACTCGTGGTCGATCTGATCAGCTTCCCCATCTTCAGCGCCATCGCCGGCTGGCTCACCAACTGGACCGGCGTGCTGATGTTGTTCTGGCCGGTCTACTTCAAGGGTTTCCGGGTGCCCGGCCTCGAGATCCTCTACCCCTACCTGCCGCGCCGCGTCCAGGTGCTGCCCACCTTCTCCGGCGACGGCAGGCAGCTCGGCTTCCAGGGATTCATCCCCGCGCGCGCCGAGAAGATGGCCAGCATCTGCGTGGACGTGGCCATCATGCGGATCGGCAGTCCCAAGGACTTCATTCGCGAACTCGACCTCGAGGGCATCGCCGACTACATCGCCGAGGTGGGCCGCAAACAGGTGCCGGGCATGGTCGACGAGATCATGAGCAAGGAGAACCCGGACCTGTGGGGCGCGGTGCCCAAGTCCGTGCGCAATGCGCTCTACCAGCGCATCGAACGCGAACTGCCGTCGCTGGCCCGGAACGCCTTCGACCAGCTCGGCGACAATGTCGACCAGCTGATCGACATCAAGGACTTCGTCATCCGGTATCTGCGGGAGAACCCGGAGATCCTCAAGGACCTGACCACTACCATCGCCGCACCGGAACTCAAGTTCATGGTCCGCATCGGCCTGCTGGGCGCGCCGTTCGGCCTGCTGCTGGCGCTGTACATGCATGTCCACCAGAGCATTCCGGTGCTGGGCTGGATCCCGCCGTGGCTGGTCATCCTGTCCGCGACCGCGACCATCGGCGTGCTGGTCAATGTCATCGCCGTCAAGATGGTGTTCGAGCCGGGCGATCCCCAGCCTTGGTACAAGTACCTGTGGAAGCAGGCGCTGCTGGCCAAGCGGCAGCCCGAGGCCGCCGCCGATCTGGCCCACATCCTGGCCTACCAGGTGCTGACCCTGCCGAACCTGGCGGGCGAACTGCTCAGCGGCCCTAACGGTGACAAGACCCGGCAGCTGCTGGAACGGCTCATCGCCAAGGAGATCCACCGCCAGCTCGGGCCGACCCACTCGGTGGTGCGGACCGTGTTCGGCAAGCGGCAGTTCGACAATCTGAAGATCGGCGCGACCACCGCCGCGGTGGGGCTGGCCCCGAGCCTGGCCGACGATCCGGAATTCGCGGCCGCACAGGCCAAGAAGATCGACGAGTTCGCGGCCCGCAAGCTGCAGCAGCTCACCCCGGGCGAGTTCATGGAGATGTTCTATGCCTCCGTCGAGCAGGACGCCTGGCTGCTGTATCTCCACGGCGCCGCCCTGGGCCTGGTGGTCGGGGCCGTGCATCTGATCCTTTTCGGCTGGTAGACACCCCTTTCGGAGCAAGTCTCCGGCAGCCCGGGAAATCAAGCACGCATGCTTGCATTTTTCCGGGACGGCTGCGATGCTGAGCCCGTGGCCGATCTCGAGGCATTGCTCGCCGACTTCACCGCCGAATGCGCCGATCTCGATCGGCTGATCGCGGACCTGGATCCGACCGGCTGGGAGCGCGACACGCCTGCCGCCGGGTGGACCATCGCGCACCAGATCGCTCATCTGAACTGGACCGATCAGGTCGCCGCCATCGCGGCCACCGATGCGGCCGAATTCGACAAGCTGGTCCAGGCGGCGCTGCCGAAGGCCCTCACCTTCGTCGACGAGGCCGCCGAGGAGGGCGCGAAAGCCCCTGCGCCGCAATTGCTCGCCGACTGGCGTCGCGACCGTGCCGCCCTGGTGGAGGCGCTGCGCGCCGTTCCGGCCGGGACCAAACTGCCCTGGTTCGGCCCGCCCATGAGCCCCGCCTCCATGGTCACCGCCCGCCTGATGGAGACCTGGGCACACGGCCAGGACGTGGCCGACACGCTCGGCCTCACCCGGGAGCCCACCGCGCGGCTGCGACACATCGCGCACATCGGCGTCCGGACCCGGAACTTCGCGTACATGACGCACGGCAAGACCGCTCCCGCCGAGGAGTTCCGCATCGAGCTGACCGCGCCCGATGGCAGTCTGTGGACCTGGGGCCCGGACGACGCCGCCCAGCGGATCAGCGGTCCGGCGTGGGATTTCTGCCAGCTGGTCACCCAGCGTCGCCATCTCGACGATCTGGCTCTCGAGGTGCGGGGCGCGGAGGCGTTGGAATGGCTGGGCCTGGCCCAGGCCTTCGCCGGACCGCCCGGAAGCGGCAGAACGGCGGGCCAGTTCGCCTGACCCGCCGTCGATCCCGGCCTCCGACCAGAATCCCCAATTCCCACAGGGGCTTTTCTCCCAGCGGTCCGGGCAATGCCCGACCGGCTGGGAGGGAGCGAGCGAGCGCCAGCCTGGGTGCGCCGTGCCTGGTGCCGACCGGACGCCGTTGGCCGGAGGTCTCTTCGATGGCAGTCGAGTTGGCGCTCGCCGCTTACAAGTTTTTACCCAGGCTTTCGCTGCCGAAAACCTGATGATGCCCAACCTTTCTCGATAGTGATCCTGGTCTCACCTACGACATGTGGTACCCGCCGCCACCGTAATCTGGACGCGCGTACGACTTTCAATGGTGCGGGTCTGCGTTGCGCAGGGGGCCCCAGGGGAGAGGGAGAGGACGCACCAGTCATGTCGCATCAATTGGCGACCCAGGCCGCCCGGTCGACCCGGCGAACGGCCCAGGTGATCCGCTACAGCGCCATCGTCACCGCCAGCATGGCCAGCATCGGGCTGACCGTCGCGGCGGGCTCGTACATCGCCAACGAGATGGCCCAGCGGCCCGGCAAGCTCACGACCACCACACCGGCCGGACGCCCGGCGCTCGCCGCGCCCGGCCCCGCCACCGATCGGCCGGGCGTCCAGCTCGGCGCGCCGATCGCCGAGAAGATCACGCTGACCTCGCTTTTCAGCGGATATCCGCTGGATCCGGCGGTGGCGCAGTCGATTCCGGACCACATCCCCGGCAGCGCTCCCGCGGCCGAGGCGCCACGGCCGCTGGCCGGTCAGCTCCGGCTCGGCACCACCTATGTGGGCGCGCAGCTGGCCGGGGCTCAGCACGAGACGGTGACCCTCACCCTCGACACCAACGTCTTCGCCACCGTGGCCGACGTGCTGCTGAACTCGCCGCTCGGGCAGCAGCTGGGGATCACCACCGACCCGACCGCCAACACCCGGCTGCGCACCGATGTGGACAGCCGCGGCGACGTGACGCTGACCCTGTCGGATCCGGCGCTGGGCACCTACGGCCTGCAGATCGCCCGGCATCCGGTTCCGGCCGCGGCCGATACGAACGTCGTCCACGGAGAAGACTCCGCGACCGTCACTGTGTGAGACTTCCGGTGTGTACGACTACTGCGTGATCGGCGGGGGTATCGTCGGCGTGGCGACCGCGCACCGCATTCTCCAGCGTCACCCGGGGGCGAGCCTGCTGCTGGTGGAGAAGGCCCGACAGCTGGGCCTGCACCAGACCGGGCACAACAGCGGGGTCATCCACTCCGGCATCTACTACGAGCCCGGAAGCTTGAAGGCGCGGCTGTGCGTGCGCGGCGCGGAGCTGACCAAGGAATTCGCGGCGGCACACCACATTCCATTCGAGGAATGCGGAAAACTGCTGGTGGCCACCGATGCGGCAGAGCACGCGCGGATGCTCGCGCTCTACGAGCGGTCGGTCGCCAACGGGGTCGAGGTGGAATTGCTCGACGCCGCCGAACTGGTGCGACGGGAGCCGCGGATCACCGGGGTCGGGGCCCTGTTCGTGGCGAGCACCGGCATCATCGACTACGGCAAGGTGACCCGGGCGCTGGCCGAGGACGTGCGCGCGGCCGGGGGCGAGATCGTTCTGAACGCGGAGATCGCCGCCATCGCCGAAACAGACTCAGCGGTAACAATTTCCGGTCCGACCGGCAGCCGGCAGGCCCGGCGGCTGGTGGTGTGCGCGGGCCTGCAGGCCGACCGGATGGCGCGACTGGCGCGACTCGACATCGATCTGCGCATCGTGCCCTTCCGCGGCGAGTACTACCAGCTGCCGCCGCACCGCAAAGATCTGGTGAACACCCTCATCTACCCGATCCCGGATCCCGAATTGCCGTTCCTGGGGGTGCATCTGAGCCCCACCATCGACGGCGCGCTGACCGTCGGGCCCAATGCCGTGCTCGGCCTGGCCCGCGAGGGGTACCGCAAGGGGAGCGTGAATCTGCGTGACGCCCGGGAGATCCTGGGCTACCGCGGTTTTCACAAGGTGGCCGCCGCCAATGTCCGCACCGGGCTGCGGGAGCTGCGCAACTCGCTGTTCAAGCGCGGTTACCTGGCCGAATGCCGCCGCTACTGCCCGGAGTTGACGGTCGCCGACCTGTTGCCACGGGAGGCCGGTATCCGCGCCCAAGCGGTGCTGCGCGACGGTAGCCTGGCTCACGACTTCCTGCTCGAGCGCACGCCGCGCTCGGTGCACGTGCTCAACGCACCGTCTCCGGCGGCCACCTCCGCGCTGCCGATCGCCGAGTACATCGTGGATCGATTGGACGACTCCGTTCAATAAATAGGATTGCTGTAGTACTTTTAATGGCAGCCGTGGGACAGGGAGCAGCCTATGGGCCATTTCAAGTATGCGAGTGATGTCGGCGCACCGGTGGAAGTCGCGTTCACATATACGGACAACCATCAGTTCGTGCCGGACTGGGCGTTCGGCGTGGCCGCCTTCGAGCCGGTCGGGGATTCCGACCATGGTCTCGGAGCGGTCTTCGCCGCGACGCTGCGTGTCGGCCTGTGGCATCCCACGATCGAGTGTGAGATCACCGACTACCGCCGCAACGCGGTCATCGAGTACACACTGCGCCGACGCCGGAAGGGGAAGCCGGCGTCGGCGTGCTCCAACTTCTGTGTCATCACCCTGCGCTTCGACCCGCTCGGGTACGGACGCGCGGTGCTGACCTCGGAGACCGAGTACTGGGCGCCGCGCGGCGTCACCGGCAAGTTGCTCTCCGCGGTGCTGGCCGCATTGGTGCAGGCCACGGTCCGGCGGACCGAATCGCAATTGCGCAGGGAGATAGAGGAATTCCACGGCACCGATCTTGTCGGCCGGATCGCGTAGGGTAGGCCGCATGATCATCGTGAGCACCGACGGATCATGCCTGCGCAATCCGGGCGGGGCGATCGGCTGGGCCTGGGTCAATCACGCGGGCGGCTCGGCCAGCGGCGGCGGGCCCTCGGGCACCAACCAGATCGCGGAACTGCGCGCGCTACTCGAGGCCGTCCGGGCCCATCCGAGCACCGAACCCCTACTCATCGAGAGCGATTCGCTCTACGCCATCAAATGCGCCTCCGAGTGGATCAACGGCTGGCGCAACAACGGCTGGAAGACCTCGACCGGCGCGGCGGTCAAGAATGTCGAACTGATCCAGCAGATCGACCGCGCCATCGCCATCCGCCCCGGCCCCGTCCGGTTCCGTTGGGTGCGCGGCCACGTCGGCAACTACTTCAACGAGCAGGCCGACACCCTGGCCGGACAGGCGGCCCGGCAGGCCGCCGCCACCGGGCAGACCACCGACTCCGATGCCGTTCAGCCGGAGCCCTTCGATCCGCCCACCGCGCCGATCCCGGTCGCGGAACCCAAGACCGAGCCGCTGCCGGTGACCGCGCCCGCGGAACCGGCCGAGAAGATCGGCGCGACCGCGCATTCCGCACCGGCCACCCCGCGCCGCCGGGCCGCCGCCGCCAAAGCGCCTGTCACCGAGGCACTCACACTGTTCTGAGAACAGCCCCCGAGGACCGGGGGGCAGCGCGCCTACCTGCGACGATGATGCCGCGATAGACCCAGAAGGGCCCGCCCCCGGAAAGATCCGGGGGCGGGCCCTTTTCGCGCTGTGGCGAACTTACTCAGTTGCCGGGCTTGGGAGCCGCGGACGTCGGCGCGGGCTGCGCCGGGGGGGTCGCCTGGCCCGAGGGCTGGATGCCCTGCTTGTCACCACCCGCGCCGGGGATGGCGCTGTCATCGTTGCCGTAGACCGTGCGGTACTTGGTGACCAGCCACTTGTCGCCCTTCTTCTCCAGCTCGACGTAGGAGGGCAACGGCAGCACGACCGGCTGGGCGTGCAGATCGTTGCTGGCGGTCTGGAGCACGTCCACCAGGATGGTCGCCTTGTTCGCGTCGCCGGACTCGTAGGCGCAGCGCAACATTCCCAGGGTCGCCTTGGCGTGCTGCTTGATCAGCAGGTCCTGCAGGTCGGCGGCGACCGGATCGAAGCTCTGCGCGAACTCGCCGCCATCGGCGATCTGCGACTTCATCCGGGCGGCGAAGTCGGGCAGGGACTTCTCGTCGTACGCGGTGAGGGTGCGCACGAAACCGCACGCCGCCGAGGTGGCGTCGTCGCGGGCGTCGAGCTGCTGGGCGCGGTCGTGCGACTGCCACCAGAATCCTGCCGCCCCGGCGATCGCGGCCACCGCCACCACACCGAGTGCGCCGAGTGCGACCAGCGGCACCGGCACCGCGGACAGCAGACCGGACTTGGCGGCCTTCGATTCGGCGGCCGGCTCACCGGTCTCAGGCTCGGCGCCGGCCGCGGCGTCCGCACTCGCCTTCGGCTCGGCATCCTTGCTCACCGTCGGCTCAGCATCCTTGCTCGCCGTCGGCTCAGCGTCTGTGCCCGCCGTCGGCTCAGCGTCGGTGCTCGCCGTCGGCTCAGCGGCGTCCGTGCCCGCTGTCGTCTCGGCGACCTTCTCGGCGTTGCCCTGGCTATCGGCCTCGGCGATGGAATCGTCTTCGGTTTTCTTGTCCTGGGCAGCGTCGTCCGACATCTAATCGATCACTTTCCCGGTGCGCTGCGGACGCACCGTGTTGGTTTGTGGCCCTACTTGACCGGCGGCAGGGTCCGCTCGTTCGGATCCGAGCCCGCGGGCGGGAGCGCGCCATTGTTCGGCACGTCCGGTCGCGGTGCGTTGGCCGATCCGCGGATCTGCTGGTCCTGCGGCGGGTTCTGGCAGTACCCCGCCCACTTCGGGAAGGTGTTCTCGGTGGCCGCATCCGGCCGCACCTTCTTGGTGACGTAGTCGCAGAACGACCGCGGCCAGATATCGAGAATCGTGTAGAACTCGCCGTCGTGCGCGGGCACACCCATGGCGGAGGTACCGATCACCAGCGACGGGAACAGTGCCCGCAGCGCCGGCGCGCGCAGCTGCGCGGCCCTGGTGATGGCCGCGAAGTTGGTGGCCAGACTGGTCATCGGGTCCGCGGTCCGGTCCAGCACCGCGCCGAGGTCCCGCATCTGGCCGGGGGCCTGATCCAGGATCTTCTGGAGTTCGGCATTCGCGTCGTTGAACTGGTTGAACAACACACTCGAATTACGGGTCAGCGTACCCAGGTCCGGTTGCGCGAGCGCGGTGGTGCCGGAAATGACCTGCAAATTCTTGAGCAGGTTGGTGGTCTGCGGGAGCAGATCGTCCAGGCCCTTGGTGGCGATGCTGACCGCGTTGATCAGCGATCGCAGCTGGTCCGGGCCGCCGGACAACGCGGTGTCCAGCTCGGTCAGGATGACGCTGAACTTGTCCGGGTCCACCTGCGCGATCAGGGCGCTGGCATTGTCGAGCACCGACCACACCGGGGTGGGCGTCTTCACCTTGGCCGGATCGAACTGCACCAGCGAACCGTTGTGCAGGAAGGGGCCGCTCTCGGTGTTCGGGCGGAAGTCGATGTACTGCTCGCCCGCGCCGGACAGCGCGCCCACCGCGACCACGGTGTCCGCGGGAATGGAGTACTTCTTGTCGATCTCGGCGGTGGCCGCGATGGCCGCGCCGTTGTCGATCAGCTTGATGTCGTCGACCTTGCCGACCCGGAAGCCGCGCAGGGTCACGTCATTGCCGGCCTGCAACCCGCCGGAACGGTCCAGATTGACCGTCACCGTGTAGGTTTCGCGCAGCGGGTTCACCCGCATCACGCTGATCGCCAGGTAGGACGCGCCCACCAGCAGGATCAGCACCAGCGCGGCATTGGACACCAGGTTCTTGTGTCGCGATACCCAGTTCATCGGTGTCCCCCGTTGATCCGGCCGTAGATGATCTGCAGGACCTGGATCAGGCTGCCGCCGAAATCGTTGAGGTCCTTCAGGTCCGGGAACTTGCTGTTGGCCGGGTCGGTGAGCAGGCCGATATCGAGCATGGTGAGGGTGGCGCCGACGGCCAGGGTGTCGCCTTTGAAAGAGGCGTCGGCCTTGGGCCGGATGTCGTGCAGCGCGTCCAGCGCCGGGCCGAGCGTCTGATCGGTCCGGGCCAGCGCCGACATCAGCTGGTTCAAGTTGTCGAGCAGGCTGCCCAGCGAGTCCGAGGTGGTGTTCGCGTAATCACCCAGGGCCGCACTGGTTGTCGAGATCTTGTTGAGCAGATCGCCGATGGCCTGGTTGTTCTCGGCGATGGCGCCGATCATGCCGGGCAGGCTGTCGGCCACCTGGCCGAGCTGCTGATGGTTGGCCTCGATGGTGTTGGCCAGCGCGCTGAAGCCGGACAACACATTGTCGACCCGCGCGCTGTTGTTGTTCAGGCTGGTCATCACGCTGGTCATCTGAGTCAGCACATGGCCGAGCTGTTCACCGCGGCCGCCGACGATGGAGTCCATCTCGGAGGTCAGTTTGGACAGGCTGGCGATGCCGCCGCCGTTGAACAGCAACGAGACCGAGATCAGCAGCTCTTCGACGGTGGCGCCGGCCGAGGTGTTCTCGATCCGGGCGCCGTCCTTCAGCATTTCCGCGCCGGGCTGGGTCTTGGGCTTGGATACCGCCACGAAGACGTCGCCGAGTGGGGTGGCCTGCCGCAGTTCCGCCGTACTGCCCTGGGGCAATTCGATGTCCTTGCGGATGGCCAGGTCCACATTGGCCTTGAAATCCTTGGTGGTGATCTTGGTGACCACCCCGACGTCGGAACCACCGATCTTGACCTTGGCCTGGTCCGGGAGGTTCAGGGCATTGTCGAAGGCCGCGTGAATCGTGTAGGTATCGCTGCCCGGACCGGGTTTGGGCAGCGGCAGGCTCTCCACCGTGACACCGCAGCCCGACGCCACCACGGCCGTCGCGGTGACCGCGACCGCCACGATCGCGCGCCGCGCCCGGCGGCCGGTGCGCTCACCCCAGAGGGCCGACATTCGATTACTCATTTGGTCATCCCCAGCGCCGCCGCCATCAGACCGAAGTCGGGTCCGAAGTCCTCCATCTTGCCCGTCCGGCAACCATCCGCCTTCATCTGCACACGCTCGCAGAACAGGCTGACGATCTCACCCGAGAGCGCGGTGCCGATCAGGCCGTGCAGGCGAATGAAGTTGCCCTGCCGGTTGACCGAGCGGTCCAGGTTCTGCATGAGCAGCGGCGTCACGTCGACCACCTCGGTCACCCCGGCCGCGTTGTCGCGCAGCTGCTTGGTGACCGCGGTGAGCCCGGTGAGGGTGCCGTTGAGCTGATCGGAGTACTGCGAGAACGCGCCACTGGTGTTGGCCAGGAAGCCGTTCAGCTGATCGAGGGTGGCCTGCAGGCCGGGGGCCTGATCGGACAGCAGCCCGGTCATCTGGGTGATCTTGTTGCTGAACCCGCGCACCGAATCGTCGTTCTCGGCCAGCATGGTGGTCAGCTCGTTCAGCTTGATGATGATGGTGGAGATGGCGTCCTTGTTGTCCAGGCCCGTCTTCAGGGCGCCGGACAGCGAGTTGAGCACATCGCGCATCTTCTCGCCGTTGCCGTTCATCATCGGGTAGAGCACCCGGCCCGACAGCGGGCCGATGCCGTCCTGCCCCTCTTGGGGTTTCAGCGCGGCGGCGAACGAGTCGATGGTCTTGATCATGGTGTCCAGCTCGACCGGGGTCTTGGTCTGCTGGGTGGTCAGGTGCGCGCCATCGCGAAGCTTGTCACCGCCGGTGTAGCGCGGGGTGAGCTCGATGTGCCGGTCGGTCACGATGGACGGCGAAACCAGTGCGGCCTGAACGTTCTTCGGGATGTCGACGCCCTTGTCCACGGTCATGTGGACCTCGACGTACTGGCCCTTGGGCACGATCTTGTCGACCCGGCCCACCTCGAGGCCGAGCACGGTGATCGGGTTGCCCTCGAACATGCCCGCGATATTGAGGAAGTCGGCGGTGAAGTGCTGGGTCTGGCCCGCGGCGTCCTTCACTCCGAGCGGAACCAGCGAGCACGAGCCGACGGCGGCGGCCGCCACACCGATCATGGCCGCCTGGGCGAATCGTTTCAGCATCATGGGTGGCACCCCTCGTTCACCTGCGCGAAGCACAACCAGTTGTCCGGGAACAGCCAGGGCAGCGCGACCTCACCGTAGTTGCCGTTGCCGAAGACGTTGTTGAACTGCCGCACGGCCGGCGGCATGATCGACAGCAGCCGGTCCAGGTTGTCCTTGTTCTTCTGCAGACCCTCGGCCATGGTGTTGAGCTGGATCAGGGTGGGGCCGAACCGGTTGTCGTTCTGCGCCCCGATCTGCTGCAACTGCTTGCTGAGCGTGGCGATATTGTCCAGCAGGCTCTTCAGCAGACCCTGCCGCTCCATCACCCGGTTGGCGATGGCCTCGCCCTGGGTGATCACCAGCAGCACGCTGTTGCGGTTGTCGCCGAGGATCTTGGTGACCTTGTCCAGATCCTTGAGCAGCTGGTCGACCTGGTCCTTGCGGTTGTTCATGGTCTTGGCCAGCGCGCCGATGGCGTCGAGGGCCTGCACCGTCATCTGGGGGGTGTCGCCCATCTGCTGATTGATCAGATTGAGCGAGTCCGCCAGCTTCTTGGTGTCGAGCTCCTCGAACTTCGGCGTGCCCTCCTGGACCACGTCGGCCAGGTTGTAGGGAACCACGGTGTTGGACTTGGGGATCCGGTTGCCCTTCAGGCCCTTGCCGTCACCCGGGACGAGGTCGACGTAGCGCGCGCCCAGCAGGGTCGCCATCTTGATCGAGGCCTTGGCGTCCTGGCCGAGCTTCACATCGTCATTGACGCTCAGGGTGATCAGCACGTGGTCGCCCTCGAGCTCGGCGGCCGAGACGGTGCCGACCGGGACGCCGGAGACGTCCACCTTGTCACCGACCTTGATGCCGGCGGTCTGCACGAACTCCGCCTTGACGCTCTTGGTGCCGATGCCGACCGACTTGTAGACGGAGGAGCCCATCAGCAGTCCGACGATCACCGCGGCGCCGAGCACGCCGAGCCAGAAGTTGCGGTTGGAATTGAAGCGGGACTTGAGTTTCGACATCATGGCCGGCACACCGCCGAGTGGGAGTTGCCGCCGATCTGCGAGAACAGACCGCGCGGGAAGAGGACACCGTACAGCGAGACATCCAGGCCGCACAGGTAGGCATTGGCGTAGGCGCCGTTCTGGGAGAACTTGCCGACGTCGGAGAGGATGCCGGGCAGATCCACCGCGGCCTGGTCCAGCTTGGAGCCGTTGGCCAGCAGCAGCGCGAGCGCGTCGTTGCTGGAGGCCTGCGCCGCCACCAGCTTGGGCTGGATCTTGCCGAACATGTCGACCAGACCCAGTGTGGCGTCGGCGATCTGGACCGTGGACGCCTGCAGCGACTGGCCCTGCGCGTACAGGCCGCCGATCAGGGCGCGGGTCTGGGTGACCAGCGTCTCCAGTTCGTCGCCGCGCTTGGCCAGGCCGGACATGACGCTGGACAGCTTGGTGATCACATCGGAGAGGATCCCGTCGCGGCGTTCGAAGTCCGAGGCCACCGCGGCGGCCTGGGTGATGAACGCGCTCAACGAGACATTGTCGCCCTGCAACGCCAGGATGAAGGTGTTGGACAGGTTGTTCACCTGCTCCGGCTGCAGCACCTGGAACAGCGGCTGGAAACCGTTGAGCAGACCCGAGACGTCGAAGGACGGCTCGGTGCGCTCGATCGGGATCACCCCATTGTTCTTCAGCGCCACATGATCACCGGTCTTGGGCTTGCCCGCGACCGGAGGAGTCAGCGCGACATACCGCTGACCGATCAGGTTCTGGTAGCGAACCAGCGCCTTGGTGTCGCCGAACAGCGTCTGATCACGCTGCACGATGAAGGTCACCTTGGCCTGGTTCTTGCTGTCCAGGTCGATCTTCTCCACCTTGCCGACACGTACGCCCGCCATCCGGACGTCGTCGCCCGGACGCAGACCCAGCACATCGGTGAAGGTCGCGGAGTAGGTGTTGGTGGACCCCTGCACGGTGCGGGCCAGTGTGTTCCAGATGACCGCGGTCACCAGGACGGACACGATCGCGAAGATGCCGAACCCGATCAGCGGTTTGCGAATGCTCATCGGCCGGCCTCGCTCTGCGTCAGGTGCACGGTCGCATCCTTCAGAATCGGGCTCAGCAGCAGGTATTCCGCCGCGGTGGGACGCCGGCCGAGCATCGCGGTGATGGCGTCGTCGCCGGCGAGGGCGATGTCCTTACCGGTCGCCGGGGCGCCCGGCTGGCTCGCCGGGGCCGCGGGAACCAGGTTCGGGAACATACCCTGCAGCGGGGTGCCCGCGAGCGGGTCGTTGCCCGGCTGCTTCGGAGCCTCACCGGTCGAGGGCGTACCCGTGACGGTCACGCCCGGGATCAGCGGGAAGCCCGGCGGCGGCGCGGTGATCGGCAGACCCGCCGCGGCGTCGATGGACCTGGGCCGCAACGAGTCCGGCAGCGTGCCCGGATCCGAGGTGAGCGGCGCGGTGCCGCAGCTGGGTGCGGCCAGCTCGCCGTAGCGCGGGCAGTCCTCGCGGGTGTAGGGCTTGTACGGCGTGAACGTGAGGCCCAGGTTCCAGATCATCTGGTTCTGCGTGCCCCAGTGGAACGTCGAACCCAGCTTGCGGACCGAGTCATTGAGGTTCGCGATGGCCTGCGGGATCGCGTCCGGATTGTCCGACAGCGCGCCGAACAGGGCGCTGGTGCCGGTGGTGACGTCCTTACCGACATTGGGATTGCGGGCGAAGAGGCCGTTCACCTTGTCGACGGTGTTGGACGTCCCGGCCAGCAGCGCGGTCAGCTCGGCCCGGCGATCGGAGATGGTCTGCGCGGTCTTGACCGAATCCTGCAGCACCCCCATCAGTTCCGGCGCGGACTGGTTGAGCGCGCGGAAGGAGCTGGAGAAGTCGTCGAGGAAGCCGCCCACATCCGGGACCGCCCCGCGCACCCCGGCGAGCCAGGTGTCGACGCGCTCGATGGTGGAGCCGGGCATCCGGCCGCTGCCGTCGAGGGCGTAGGACAGGGTGCCCAGCACCCGGCCCAGCTGCACCGGATCCAGCTTGCCGAGGATATTGCGGACCGTGGTGAGGGTGTCCTGCAGGGCGATGGTGCCCTTGGAGGTGTCCTCAGCGATCTGCGAGCCCTCCTTGATGTGCGCGGAATCGGCTCCGTTGTAGACCAGTTCGACCGAGGTGACGGCGAACAGGTTGGACGGCACCACGCGCGCGGTGACATTGGCCGGGATGCCCGAGGTGTACTCGGGCTTCATCTCGATGTGCACCTGCTGCAGCTCGCCCTTGGCGGCCACCGACACATCCTTGACCGCGCCCACCAGCACGCCGCGGAACTTCACGTCCGCGTTGGCCGGCAGGCCGTCACCGGTGGTGGTGAGATTCGCGGTGACGTTGACCTTTTCGACGAAGTAGCCCTTGTACCGCGCCATCAGGAATCCCAGGATGACGGCCATGACGGTGAGGCCGCAGATACCGGCGATGAGCAGCTGCCGCATCGTCGGTCCGCGCCCGCTCGGATCGATGATCATCGTGTGCGCCCCCTATCCCGAGATCCGGATACCGGGGTTGACCCCCCAGATCGCCAAGGTCATGAACAGGTCGGCGAAGACGACCGCGATGATGCAGTACTTGATCGCGCGACCAGCGGCCACACCCACGCCCTCCGGGCCGCCGGAGGCGAAATACCCGTAGTAGCACTGGATGAAGGTGGTGATCGCGACGAAGATGATCGCCTTCAGCAGTGAGTACAGCACATCGTGGGGGATCAGGAACTGATAGAAGTAGTGCTGGAAAGTGCCTGTCGCGGTACCGCCCACCAGGGACACGGTCAACGAGCAGGAGATGTAGGCCAGCGGCAGCGCCAGGCAGTACAGCGGAACGATGGCGATCATGGCCGCGATCATGCGGGTGCTGACCAGGTACGGAAGCGGCCGGATGGCAACCGATTCCAGCGCGTCGATCTCCTCGGAGATGCGCATGGCGCCCAGCTGCGCGGTGAACCGGCAGCCCGCCTGCGCCGCGAACGCGACCGTGGCCAGCATGGGCCCGAGCTCACGCGTGGTGGCGAAGGCGGAGATGGCACCGGTCAGCGGGCTCAACCCGAGCAGGTTCAGCGAGGTGTAGCCCTGGATGGCGACGGTCATGCCGCCGAACGCCGACAGGATCAGCACCACGCCGATGGTGCCGCCACCGACCACGAGATTGCCGTTGCCCCAGGTGACGTCGGACAGCAGCCGCCACACCTCTTTGGGGTACTGCTTGAACGCCATCGGCATGGAGCCGATCGAGCGTAGGAAGAAGAAGACCTGGTGGCCGATGCGCGCCAGCCAGTCGCGCGGCCATCCGGCCGCGCCCTTGATGCGTGTGAACGGCCGCAGCAGCGGCGGTACGTAAGTAGCTGACACGGCTCAGACCATCGCTGGGGGGAAGAAGGAGTTGTACAGCTGCGTGATGATCAGATTGACGCCGAAGAGCATGACCGCCGACATGACCACGGCGGTGTTCACCGCGTTGGCGACACCGCCCGGGCCACCCTTGGCATTGAGCCCGGAGTCGCAGGCGATGATGGCCGCGAGCAGGCCGAAGATGAGCGACTTCAGCAGGGCGGCAATCAGATCGGCCGTGACGGCGAAGGACGAGAAGGTCCCGATGTAGGAGCCCGGCGTGCCGTTCTGCGCGAAGATGTTGAAGACGTAGCCGGTCAGGAAGCCGACGAAAACCACGAAGCCGCAGAGCAGTACGGAGACCAGCATGGCCGCGCCGAGGCGGGGGGCCACCAGCCGTCGCATGGGATCGACGCCCATCACCTTCATGGCGTCGATCTCCTCGCGGATGGTCCGCGAGCCGAGGTCGGCGCAGATGGCCGATCCGACCGCGCCGGCGATCATGAGTGAGGTGACCAGCGGCGCACCCTGCTGAATGATGCCCAGGCCGTTGGCCGCACCGATGAACGAGGTCGCACCGACCTGTCCGGCAACCGAACCCACCTGGATCGAGACGATGACGCCGATCGGAATGGCGACCAGCAGGGTGGGGGCGGCGGCGACATTGGCCATGAAGGCGCACTGCCGCACGAACTCACCGTAGGGGAAGCGTCGGCGGAAGATGGCCACGAAGAGCTCGGTGACCGCCGCGACACCCATCACCATCATGCGGCCGCCGGTTTCCAGCGACCGTTTCGGATGGTCCCGCCAGTACCCCTTGGCCCAATCCACTGCCGTATTCATCCGTGACGCCGGCGGTGGACTCCCCGGTCCCCCCGGGATCGTGGTCGACTGCACTGACTACCCCTCTCGACGCCGGAGTTACCCGCCTCCGGCGACTGTTTGCTTGACGCACCCTACTACGGAGTTAGGAAAAACACACCACCGATTGTGGTTCCGATCATAGAGCCGGATCACATTCACGCTATGGCTGTGAACAGCCACATCAGGGTCGGTTTTCGTGCAAAAGAACCTGGCAGAGATCTAGAACTTGTTCTAGTTTTCGACTAACTACCGGAAGATACGAACACCTACCGGGTAACAATTTGTAGGACCAAATTTATCGGAATTCGATAGCCATTGTGCATTGTTCCGATATACCCATCCAACTAGCTAAGTGCCGCGAAGCCCAGCAGGACACGGCTCGGCAACACAAGGCAGTACAACCGCCAACTGGGCCCGAATACTGACAGGATGTGTAACCGCAGGTTGCGATTCGTGCGGCTTCCGACACCTGGAGGGACATGATCAACAAACTGGCCGGGGCGACCGGCGTGCTCGCCGTCGCTATCGGCACCGTGCTCACCGGCGCCGGAGCCGCTCACGCCGATGGAGGCGCCGTCATCGGCGGCGGCTCCGGGATCATCATCGACGATCAATACGAATGCACGGTCACCACCATCGGTTACGACGGAGCAGGTCGCCTGGTCGGCCTCACCGCCGGTCACTGTGGCGACGCGGGCTCCAAGGTCTGGGCCGAAAAGGACCGGGCCGCAGGTCAGATCGGGCAGTTCGCGTACTCCAACCACGATCTGGACTACGCCGTCATCCAGTTCGATCCGAACCGGGTCATCCCGGTCAACCGGATCGGCGGCGTCACCATCACCGGCATGGGCGGTCCGGCGACCTTCCCCGCCATCGTCTGCAAGGAGGGCCGGACCACCGGCAACACCTGCGGCGTCGCGTGGGGCGACGTCTTCGACACCAATGTCGAGACCTGGAGCCAGATGTGCGTCGTCGAGGGCGATTCCGGCGCGCCGGTCGTCGTCGGCACCACCCTGGTCGGCATGGTCAACGCCTACCTGGCGGTGGCCTGCTTCGGCCCGGAGGTCGGCACCAATATGAGCGCGATCATGGATGACGTCAACGGACGGGGCGGTGTCGGCGCGGGCTACCGGCCCGTCTGACCGGCCCCTCGGTCATCCGAGGCGGGAAATGCTGAAAGCGGCGGTGATTCGAGAATCACCGCCGCTTTCCGCCGTACCGGTCCTGGAGCTCCTGGAGCGTTTCGACCCGGTGCTAGAGGGTGTTCACGCAGACGACGAAGTTGCGATCGTCGTAGACGTAGCCCTGGTCGCCGTCGGGGCAGTCGTCGACGCTGGTGCTGTGCTGCACGATCGACACCACCTTCACGCCCTCGGTGGCCGTCTTGCTGGTGCACGGGATGCGGTGCGCGGTGTCGCCGCCGACCTCCATGCAGTCGCCCACCACCCAGTCGATGGTCAGGCAGAGCGCGCCGGTCTCGGACCCGTTGAGGGTCTCGTAGTAGACCTGGTCGGAGTCCTTGCCGCACTGGGCATTCTTCGGGGCCTTGCCGGTCACCTTGTAGTTGGAGTCCTGGCTGCCGCACACCGCCTTGTCGATGGTGGCGTTCTCGGTGGTGCCGCCCAGCTTCACGCAGTCGCCGATCGAGGCGTGGAAGTCGGTCTTGCCACCGCGATCCGCGCGCGGAGTGGTGGTCGGCGCACCGGGCTTGCCGGGCTTGGTGGGCGTGTTCCCCGGGGTCTTTGTCGTGGTCGGGAGCACGATATCGCCGGGGGCGGCCGTCGGATGGCCGGTGACGGTGCTCCCACAGCCGGCGAGCAGCAGGGCGGCGACGGCGGAGATCGCGGGCACGACGATCCGGACGGAAAGCTGCTGACGCAACACGGGCGAGTCCTATATTTCGAAACAAACAGGTTTGAGTTGTGCGCCCATGAGTACACCACGGGCACCCAGAAGATCGAATCAAGGCTGCGAACCATTTCATCCGGGCACCCGTAGAGGAAGCCATGAGCACCGACATCCTGGAGCGGTACGTCACCTGGCGGCGCGCCCGCGACGGCGATCCCTTCCGGGTGCGCATGCCCACGCTCGGTTCGGTTCTCTTCACCGGCACCGCCGCGGGTGCGCGGGAACTGTTCCGCGCGCCGATGGATCTGCTGGAACCGCCGCTGCCCAATCCGATCGAGCCGATGGTCGGCGCGGCCTCACTCATCCTGGCCCGCGGCGAGCGGCACCGGCGCGAGCGCGCCCTGCTCGCGCCCGCCTTCCACCGCAATCGAATCAGCGCCTACGGCACCGTCATTCGCGACGCCACCCGCGCCGAACTGGATGGCGAACGCACCGGGACGCCGTGGCGGCCGGGCACCCGCGTCGATGCCCGCGCGGCGGCCCGGGCACTCACGCTGCGGGTGATCCTGGCGGCCGTGTTCGGCATCGACGAGCCCGCGCGGCGTGCCGAGTACACCGCCGCCACCACCGCCTTCCTGGAATCCTTCGGCAGCACGCTGTTCCTGGCTCCGGGCTTGCGGCGCAACATGTTCGGGCTCACCGGCTGGGAGCGGTTCGCCGCGGCGCGGGACCGGCTCGACGAACTCGTCGACGCCGAGGTGACGCGGCGGCGCGCGCACGGGGGCGGCGGCACGGATCTGCTGGCGCTGCTACTGGATACGCGTTACGAGGACGGTGACGCCATCAGCGACACCGACCTGCGCGAGCAGTTGCGCACACTGCTGGTGGCGGGGCACGAAACTACCGCCACCGCACTGGTGTGGGCGCTGTACCGGCTGCACCGGGAACCGGACACACTGGCCCGGCTGCGCGGCGAATTGACCGGCGCCGGAACCGATCCCGATCCGGCCGAGCTGATGAAGCTCCCCTACCTGGACGGGGTCTGCCAGGAGACGCTGCGGTTGCATCCGCCGGTGCCGATCGTGTTGCGCAGGCTCACAGGTGATTTCACGCTGCTCGGCACGCGGCTGGCGGCGGGGGACACCATGGGGGTGTCGGTGCACCTGCTGCACACCGATCCCGCGGTGTGGCCGGAACCACGGCGTTTCCGGCCCGAACGGTTCCTCGAGCGTAAATACGGCCCGTTCGAGTACGCGCCGTTCGGGGGCGGTCACCGGCGCTGCATCGGCGCCACCCTGGCCGATTACGAGCTGCGCATCGTGCTGGCAACCGTGCTGAGCGGAGTGCGGATGCGGCTCACGCCGCGCTTCGCGCGCGGGGGTGCGCCGATGTCGGTGCCGCACACCATCACAGTCGGACCGCGGCGCGCCATCACGTTCGACATCGTCGAGTCGTGAAGCGACGTCGGTGATTTCGATCACAAGTAGGTTTTGGGAAGCGATCACTCCGAAAGCGGCCGTACCGGTGTCACTTTCGGTGAATCGCCGCCGCCATCGGCGCATACACGCCCATCGAGGAACCGACCCGCGGTGTTGTGACTGAGCACACACCGAGCAGTCGGTATGAATAACTCGCAGAAGGCGATTGGCGCACTCGACAGATCGCTGTAGTAATGGACGCGGGGTTGGGACTACTGCGGGTGAACTGCGCCCGCGTTCTGCGTGAAGAACAAAGATCTGAGAGGACCAAGCTGTGCGCCATACCCGGTATCGAAAGACGGGACTGATCGCCCTTGCCGCCATCGCGGCAACCGGAGCAGTGGTGGCAGCACCCGCCTCAGCGACTCCGCTATGGCCGGGCGGCCCGGACGTCCCGGGCACCCCCTCCGCGGTCATGCCGCAGCCCGAGCCGGGCTCGCTGCCGACCGACCCGAACGCCAAGGCGCCGATTCCGCCCGCCAACTTCGCGGCCCCGAACGTCAGCCCCGGCGACGGTGACGTGGTCGGCGTGGCCATGCCCGTCATCATCAACTTCAAGGACCCGGTCGGCGACCACGCCGCCGCCGAGAAGTCGATCCGCATCACCTCCACCAACAAGGTGAACGGCCACTTCTACTGGATGGGCGACAAGCAGGTCCGCTGGCGGCCCGAGAACTTCTGGCCCGCCGGCTCCAAGGTGACCGTCCAGGCCGGCGGCACCGACGTGGCCTACACGATCGGCGACGAGTTCATCACCACCGCCGACGACACCACCCACACGATCACCGTGACCCGCAACGGCGAGGTCGTGAAGACCATGCCCACCTCCATGGGCAAGAAGGGTCACGAGACCCCGAACGGGACCTACATCGTCAGCGAGAAGAACCGCAAGATGATCATGGACTCGTCCACCTACGGCGTGCCGACCACCGCACCCGAGGGCTACAAGCTCGAGGTCGAATACGCGACCCGCATGTCCAACAGCGGCATCTTCGTGCACGCCGCCCCGTGGAGCGTGGCGCAGCAGGGCGTCTCCAACGCCTCGCACGGCTGCCTGAACGTGTCCACCGAGGACGCCAAGTGGTTCCAGGAGAACGTGCAGAAGGGCGACCCGGTCATCGTGCAGAACACCGCCGGCGGCACCCTGAACACCGGCGACGGCTGGGGCGATTGGAACTGATCCAGCTCTGAACACGAGGGCCGCGCTCGATTCGAGCGCGGCCCTCGCTGTTTTCTATTGGCTAACCGTTCATATTGTTTTGGCCTCGAAACATCTTGGGCGGTCGTACGATTCGGCGCATGTCCGCGCCCCTCGGTGGTGTGACCGGTGAACAGTCGGTGGCGGGTGCCGACCGACAGTTCAGCGAGCTACCATCTGGAATTAACCAATCAGTTGCCAAAGGCCGCCAGGCTGCGCGGGTGCGATCTTGGCCCGAACGAGTACTCCCGACGCCCCCCGGGCGCGGGTGGCGAAACAGACCCTGGCGGGACTACGCGCTGTTCACCGTCCTGGTCGCGCCCAACCTGATCCTGTTGGGGCTGTTCGTCTATCGGCCGCTGATCGACAACGTGCGACTGTCCTTCACCGACTGGAACATCTCCGCGACCACCCTGAACTGGGTCGGATTCGACAACTACACCGAATGGTTCGGGCGCGACGACTCCTGGCAGATCGTCGGCAATACCGTCGTGTTCACCGTCGCCGCGGTGCTGGGCAGCATGATCCTGGGCCTGGCCCTCGCGCTGCTGCTGGACCGCAAGCTGGTCGGGCGCAATGTGGTTCGATCCGCCATCTTCGCGCCGTACGTCATCTCCGGCGCGGCCATCGGCGTGGGCTTCCAGTTCATCTTCGACCCCGGCTTCGGCCTGATCCCGGACCTGCTGCAGCGGACGGGAATCCACTCACCCGACTTCGCGCAGGACCCGCACTGGGCGCTGTTCATGATCACGGTCACCTACATCTGGAAGAACCTGGGCTACAGCTTCGTCATCTATCTGGCGGCGCTGCAAGGGGTTCGGGCCGACCTGATGGAAGCCGCCGAGATCGACGGCGCCGGCCGCTGGACCACTTTCACCCGGGTGTTGCTGCCGCAGCTGCGGCCCACCACCTACTTCCTGTCGATCACGGTGCTGCTCAACTCGCTGCAGGTCTTCGACCTCATCAATGTGATGACCCGCGGCGGGCCCATCGGCACCGGCACCACCACCATGATCTACCAGGTCTATCGCGAATCCTGGGTGAACCAGCGGGCGGGCTACGGCGCGGCCGTCGCCACCATCATGTTCCTGGTGCTGCTGATCGTGACATTGATCCAGGTGCGCGTCATGGACCGAGGGGACGAGAAGTGAAGCGGCTGAACCTACTGCGCGCATTCCACGATCAGGAGTTCTGGGCCAAGGTTTTCGGCTACGCCGCCATGGTGTGCGTGCTGATCATCATCGGCGTTCCGCTGTACTACATCCTCACGCGCTCGTTCATGGCGCACGCGGAGGTCTACTCCCAGCCGGTCAGCTACTGGCCGAAACAATGGCTGGCCTCCAACTATCACGACGCCACCACCACGCTGCCGTTCTGGCAGTTCCTGCGCAACTCCATCATCGTGACCAGCATCGTGTCCGCGGTGAAGTTCGTGCTCGGCGTGCTCAGCGCCTACGGGCTGGTGTTCCTGCGCTTCCCCGGCAAGAACATCGTGTTCCTGGTGATCATCGCGGCGCTCATGGTGCCCAACCAGATCACCATCATCTCCAACTACGCGCTCATCGCGCAGCTGGGCTGGCGGAACACCTTCCAGGGCATCATCATTCCGCTCTGCGGCGTCGCCTTCGGCACCTTCCTCATGCGCAACCACTTCCTGTCGCTGCCCTCCGAGGTCATCGAGGCGGCACGGATGGACGGCGCGGGCTGGTGGCGGCTGCTGACCCGGGTGGTGCTGCCCATGTCCGGGCCCACCATGGTGGCGTTCGCGGTGGTCACCCTGGTGAACGAGTGGAACGAATACCTGTGGCCCTTCCTGATGGCCGACGACGCGCGGGTCGCCACCCTGCCGGTCGGCCTGACCCTGCTGCAGAACACCGAGAACCCCAGCGTCACCAACTGGGGACCCGTCATGGCCGGAGTCATCCTGACCATGCTCCCCATCCTCATCGTCTTCCTGGTGCTCCAGCGCCAGATGATCAAGGGCCTCACCTCCGGTGCGGTCAAGGGTTGAGTCCCAGAAGGAGATTCACGTGTCCGATACTCGCGCTTTTCAGAGACACCGTCCCGCGCTCTCGCGCCGCGGCTTCCTCGGCCTGGCCGGCGCGGCCGCGGGTGCGGTGGCCCTGACCGCGTGCGCCGGGTCCGGTGGCGGCGGCACCCAGGGCGGCGACTCGAAGACCATCACCTTCTGGTCCAACCACCCGGGCACCTCCAAGGATCAGGAAACCGAGCTGATCAACCGGTTCCAGGCCAAGTACCCGGACCTGAAGGTCAACCTGGTCGACGCGGGCAAGAACTACGAGGAGGTCGCGACCAAGTTCAATGCCGCGCTCTCCGGCGGCGAACTGCCCGACGTGGTCATCCTGTCCGACGTGTGGTGGTTCAACTACGCGCTCAATGGCACCATCGAACCGCTGGACAGCCACTTCGCCAGCGCCGGCGTGAACGTGTCCGACTACGTCGACACCTTCATCGGCGACTACAAGTTCAACGGCAAGACCTGGGCGCTGCCCTACTCGCGCTCGACGCAGATCTTCTACTACAACAAGGACGTCTGGGCGAAGGCCGGGCTGCCCGACCGCACCCCGAACAGCTGGGACGAGTTCGACGAGTGGGGCCCCAAGATCCAGGGCGTGCTCGGCGGCGACAAGTGGGCGCACGGCTGGGGTGACGCGAAGAACTACCTGGCCTGGACCTTCCAGGGCCCGTGCTGGACCTTCGGCGGCGCGTACTCCGACGAGTGGAAGCTGAAGTTCACCGACCCGGCCACCATCAAGGCCGGCCAGTACCTGCGCGACTCCATCAACACCAAGAAGTACGCCAGCATCCGGCCCACCTACGCGGTCGACTTCGGCAACGGCATCATCGCCTCCGCCATCGGCTCCACCGGTGACCTCAAGAGCATCAAGACCAACTCCGCGGGCAAGACCGAATTCGGCACCGGCTTCCTGCCGCACCCGAACGGGGCGGGCGCCACCACCGGTGGTGCGGGCCTGGCGATTCCGTCGCGCATCAGCGACGCCCGCAAGGAGAACGCGCTGAAGTTCATCGACTTCATCACCAACGCGGCCAACACCTCCTACTTCTCGCAGGCCACCGGCTACATTCCGGTGCGCAAGTCGGCGCAGCAGGATCCGAGCATGGCGGACTTCCTGTCCAAGAACCCGAACTTCAAGACCGCCATCGATCAGCTGCCGCTGACCAAGCCGCAGAACTACGCGCGCGTGTTCGTGCCCGGCGGCGACCAGATCATCGGCACCGGGCTGGAGCAGATCGGCCTGCAGAACCGGGATGTCGCAGGCGCTTTCGGCGATATCGGCAACCAGCTGCAGACCATCATCGACCGGCAGATCACGCCCAAGCTGCCCAAGTAAGAACTAAGCGAGGAGACCCGCCCGCCATGGCGACTGTGCAGTTCGAGGGTGTTTCCCTCACCTATCCGGGTGCGCCCGGCCCCGCGGTCGACGACCTGAACCTGGAGATCGCCGACGGCGAATTCCTGGTGCTGGTCGGGCCTTCGGGCTGCGGCAAGTCCACCAGTCTGCGCATGCTGGCGGGTCTCGAAGCGGTGACCGCCGGGCGGTTGCGCATCGGCGGCCTGGACGTCACCGGCCTGCCGCCGCGCTCGCGCGACGTGGCCATGGTGTTCCAGAGCTACGCGCTCTACCCGAACATGACCGTGGCCGACAATATGGGATTCGCGCTGCGTAATGCCGGAATGAGCAAGGCCGACACCCTGGTTCGGGTCAAGGAGGCCGCGGCCATGCTGGAGCTCGAGGACCTCCTGGACCGCAAACCCGCGCGGCTGTCCGGCGGCCAGCGGCAGCGCGTCGCCATGGGCCGCGCCATCGTGCGGCGGCCGCAGGTGTTCTGCATGGACGAACCGCTGTCGAATCTCGATGCGAAACTGCGGGTCTCGACCCGCTCGCAGATCGCCGCGCTGCAGAAGCGGCTCGGCACCACCACCGTCTACGTCACCCACGACCAGGTCGAGGCCATGACCATGGGGCACCGGGTGGCGGTGATGAAGGACGGGAAGCTGCAGCAGGTCGCCGCCCCGCGGGAGCTCTACGACGACCCGGTCAACACCTTCGTCGCCGGATTCATCGGATCCCCCGGCATGAACCTGCTCACCGCGCCCGTCCGCGACGGCGCGGCCGTGCTGAACGACCTGCAAATCCCGCTGCCGCACAGCGTCGACGGCGCCGATGTCATCATCGGCATCCGGCCGGAATCGTGGGAGGTCACCACCGACGCGAGCGATGCGCTCGCGGTCGAGGTGGAGCTGCTCGAGGAGCTGGGCTCGGAATCGTTCGTCTACTCGCACGGCGTGGCCGACGAATGGTCCAGCCGCTCCGGCCGCGTGGTGGCGCGCGTCGACCGGCGCTTCCAGGTCGCGCTGGGCGACCGGCTCCACCTGACGCCCAAGCAGGACGAACTGTTCTTCTTCGACGCCGAAACCGAAGAGCGCCTGCGCTGATCCACCGCTGCCTCGCCTCGAGCCCCACCCGTCAGGACGGGGCTCGAGGTCGTCAGCGGTGAGGGATCACCAGATCTTCACGCGCTCCGCGGGATCCAGGTACAGCGCATCGCCGGGAGTGACCTCGAAGGCTTCGTGGAAGCTGTCGAGGTTGCGGACGACGCCATTGCAACGGAACTCCGGCGGGGAGTGCGGATCGACCGCGAGACGGCGAATCGCCTCCTCCGAGCGAGCCTTGGTGCGCCACACCTGCGCCCAGCCGAAGAACACGCGCTGCAAGCCGGTCAGCTGGTCGAGGACGGGGGAGTCCTGACCCTCGGTGGCGATCTTGTACGCCTCCAGCGCGATCGAGAGACCACCCAGATCACCGATGTTCTCACCGATGGTGAACTCGCCGTTGACCGTGTGGTCGTCGGACAGGTCCTTCGGCGAGAAGGTGCTGTACTGGGCGATCAGCGCCTTGGTGCGCTTGCCGAATTCGGTCCGGTCCGACTCCGTCCACCAGTCGATCATGTTGCCGTCGCCGTCGTACTTCGAACCCTGATCGTCGAAGCCGTGACCGATCTCGTGGCCGATGACCGCGCCGATACCGCCGTAGTTGGCGGCGTCGTCGGCGTTCATGTCGAAGAACGGGGGCTGCAGGATCGCGGCCGGGAAGACGATCTCGTTCATGCCCGGGTTGTAGTAGGCGTTCACCGTCTGCGGGGTCATGAACCACTCGCCGCGATCCACCGGGCCGCCCAGCTTGTTCAGATCCCGGTCGTGCTCGGCGGCGTATCCGCTGCGGTAGTTGCCCACCACGTCGGCGGGATCCACGGTGACGGCGGCATAGTCGCGCCACTCGTCCGGGTAGCCGATCTTGGGGGTGAACTTCTCCAGCTTGGCCAGCGCGGCCTGCCGGGTGTCCGGGCCCATCCATTCCAGCTCGGAGATATTGCGGCGGTAGGCCTCCTGCAGGTTCTCCACCAGCTCGACCATGCGGGCCTTGGCCGCGGGCGGGAAGTGCCGGGCCACATAGAGTTTGCCGACCGCCTCGCCGAGCAGGTCCTGCACCAGGGAGACGCCGCGCTTCCAGCGCTCCCGGTTCTCCTGCGCGCCGGTCAGGGTGCGGCCGTAGAAGTCGAAGCTCTCCTCGACCAGGGCCTCGGTCAGGTACGGGGCGCGGGCCTTCACCACACGCCAGGCGGCCCAGCCCTTCCAGTCCTCCAGCGACTCCGACGCCCAGGTCCGGGCGAAGGTGCGCACGTAATCGGGCTGGCGCACCACCAGTTCCGCGAACAGTTCGGCGCCCGCACGGTCCAGGCCGGCGGCCAGCGCGGAAGTCCAGGCGGTCCAGTCGAATTCCGGGTTCTCCGCGACCAGGTCCGCGAAAGTCACCAGGTTGTAGCTCAATTCGGCGTCCCGGCGGCGCACCACGTCCCAATGGCCCGCGGCCAGCTTGGCTTCCAGGTCGAAGACCCGCTGCGCGTCGTAGTCCAGGCCCGCCAGCTCGAACATGCGGCACATGTGCGCGACGTACTTCGCGCGGATCTCCGCGTATTCGTCCTTGTGGTAGTACGACTCGTCGGGCAGGCCGATGCCGGACTGAGTGGCGTGCACCAGGTAGCGGGTGGAGTTCTTGTCGTCGGTGTCCACGTAGAACGCCAGCGCGCCGCCGACGCCGGTGCGCTGCAGGCGGCCGATGAGGGCGGCGAACTCCGCGCGGTCGGCGACCGCGGCGACGGCGGCCAGCTCCTCGGCGATCGGGGTCAGGCCCGCGGCCTCGATGACCTCGGCGGCCATGAAGCTGTTGTACAGATCGCCGATCTTGCGCTCTTCGGAGCCGGGCGCGGCGTCGGCGGCCGAGGCGTCCTGGATGATCTTCTGCACATCCAGTTCGGCCTGGTCGTAGAGCGTGCGGAAGGCACCGTCGACCGCGCGGTCGGCCGGTATTTCGTAGGTGTCCAGCCATTTGCCGTTGACGTGCGCGAACAGGTCGTCCTGCACCCGCACGTCCGCGTCACGGAAGGACAGGTCGATACCGGAAGGAGGCGTCAGCTGCGAAGTCACAATGTCCATCTTGCCCTCCGCTTCGCTCCGGGCGGGTTCGGTTCGACGACTACGCGCGTTGCAGGCGCCGGTCGAACTCTCCGTCCCGGGCGCCGTCGACGAAGGCGCGCCACTCGCCCGGGGTGTAGACCAAGGTCGTGTCGTGGTGCCGGAGGGAGGTGTGGCCGTCCGCACCGGTCTCCGCGATGAGCGCGGCGCGGTGGATATGGCGGCCCAGCACGGCGGCCAGGAATGTCATCCATTCGGCCGCGGTGACGGTGATGATGGGCTCGTCGTCAGCGCGATGTTCCGGATTGCGCCGGTACTTGCTGTCGCGGATGAGCACCGCATCACCGTCGAATCGAACCTCCACGCACTGATTTCCGTTATTGGTACGAGTCGACGTGAACCAGCCGCTGGATTCCGGCTGATACTTCGCGGTGGTAAGCATGGGCAGCATTTTACCGTTACGCATGCGTCTCCTACCCTTGCGAATAGCGTTTGATGAGCTCCAAAGATTCTGCGCGACCGAGGGATTGGTCGAGTGCGCGCACAAATGCGAACCGCAGATCGCGAATCTGATCCGGATCCTCCACGGCCCCACCGAAAACCGCGCTCTCCACCCAGGTGAAGGTGGGCAGACTTTCGGAAGAGAAATCCAGCAGATGGAAACTCGAGCCGCCCAGCATCGCGCCGCGAGTCGCGGTGAACGGAATCACCCGCACCGAAATGGAATCCAGTTCGTCCAGCAGTGTTGCCAGATGTTCGAGTTGGCCGCGCAATACTTTCGGACCGCCGATCTGCTGCACCAGGGTGGCCTCGCCGATCACCGCGGTGAGCTCCACCCGGTCGTCGCCGCGCAGCCGTTCCTGCCGTTTCAGCCGCACCGCCACCAGCTGTTCCACCTGCACCGGGCGGATCATGACGTCGGCGCTGATCAGCGCGCGCGCGTATTCCTCGGTCTGCAGCAGGCCCGGCACCACCAGGCTGTCGTAGCTGAGGATGCTCTCCGCACCCAGCTCCATGCCGTAATACCGTTGCAGCTCAGGCCCGATCAGCGCCGAGGACTTGGCCCACCAGCCGCGCTCCTTGCTGAGCAGCAGCAGCTCCAGCAGTTCGTCGCGCTCCTCGCCCTCCACCTCGAGCAGCTCCAGCACCGGGCCGATGGTGGTCGTGGTGAGGACGCGGCGCCCCTTCTCCACATGCGACCAGTTGGCCGGGGTGAAGCCGACGTGCTTGGCGAACGTCGCCGAATCGAAGCCGCACTGCTCGCGTAATTCACGCAGCCGCAGGACCAGCTCCCACCGGGCGACGGTAGGCGAGACGGGTGCCACGGCCACCGATGCTACGCCGCGAAACTCGCTGGCGTGTGACTATTGTCATAGTGATTGCGCGGGCTTACTGTCGGTAGCAGGAGGTTCGCCATGAGCGCGCTGGACCCGTCGACGTACACCGCCACCCAGGAAGCGCTGGCCCGGTGCAGACGTTACCGCAAGGAACACGGGCTATACGGCGTGGTGGATTCGACGCTGGGCCGAATCATGTTGGAGGTCGGGGCCGTCAGCGCCGTGACCATGCCCGCCGAGCTGGGCCGCAGGGTCCGCGACCAGCTCACCGCGCGACAGCGCCGCGGTCCGGTCATCGCCCATCCGCGCTCCGGCCGCTGGACCTTCCTCACCGGGCCCAGCGACGATTCGTATCTCGACATGGCGCTGTTCTCGGACCTGTTCCGAGATTGCGCGGCCGTAGCGCAGCCCGGCAGCACCATCGTGCTGCCCTCACCCACCGACGAGCACAACGCCTACCGCACCTGGATTCACCCGCCCGAAGGGGACTTTCGCCCGGAACTGTCGGAAGTGCTGGCCGCCGTACGCGAATGCCACCCGGGGGCAGCGGGATCCACTACCGGCGGCGTCAGCGCGTCGGAACCGGTGTGAGCGTCACGCTGAACTTGTCCTCCAGCCGCTGATCGAACTCGCGCTGGCACTGATCGACCTTGGCCTGATCGCCGTTCGCGTCGCGGACGCAGTCCAGGAAGTCGGTGGCGCCGGTGTCCTTGAACACCGTCCACACCAGCACGCCGATCACCACGCCGCCGATCAGGCTGATCACACCCATGATCGCGCCCGCCAGCGCCATCCCGAAGCCGCCGGCCGTCCCGCGGCGGGCCTTCATCACCGCGATCAGGCCCAGCACGATGGCCACCACGCCGCAGATCACGCCGACGATGGTGAACAGGACGGTCCAGAACGTCAGCAGACCGATGACGCCGAACACCAGGGCGGTGATCGCCATGCCCTTGCGCTGCGGCGACTCCTGCCAGTACTGCCCACCGCCCGGCGGCGGATAGTTGCCCGGCGGCGGGTACGCACCCGGCGGGTAGTTCCCCGGCTGCCCTTGCGGCGGGTACTGACCGTACTGGTCCGGCGGCGGGTACTGATTCATAGGACGATGCTATTGCCCGCCGAGCCGGGCATGCATTTCCCACACCAGGATCTCCGACGGCAGGTTGGCCGTGACCCGCTGGCCGCCACTGCGAGCCAGCCGGACCGCGTCACCCTCGTACAGGGTCCCCGCGCCCTCCATCTCCACCTCGCCGCGTGCGACGAAAACGTGCAGGTAGGGGGCCTCGGGTAGGCGGATCTCGGCGCCCTCGCCGGGCATCCGGGCCACGTGCATGGCGGAATGACTGCTGGCGATGGCGATGGCCGTGCGGTCGCGGTAGCGGGGCAGGCCGGAGGCCACCGTGACCAAGTCGCCGCTCGCGAGTTCGGCGTCGATCTCCAGCTGCTGGTAGCCGGGGGTCAGTCCGGAGTCGTCGGGCACCACCCACATCTGCACGAAATGCACCGGCTCCTGGTGTTCGGGCGCATTGCTGAGCCGCCAGGAGTCATTCTTCTCCGAGTGCAGGATGCCGGTGCCGGCGCTCATCCGCTGGGCCAGGCCCGGGTAGATGACGCCGTTGTGGCCCAGAGAATCCTGATGCACCAGGCTGCCGCTCAACACCCAGGTGACGATCTCCATGTCCCGGTGCGGATGGGTCTCGAACCCCTCGCCGGGCAGGACGATGTCCTCGTTGTTGACCAGCAGCAGGCCGTGATGGGTGTTGTCGGGATCGTAGTGTTCTCCGAAGGAGAAAGAATGCTTCGAATCCAGCCACGCCACACGGGTTTTCATGCGGTCGCCGCCACGATGGATATCGATGTGTGGTGTCGTGAGGGTGGACACCGCCGTACTCCTCTCACCGGCGAGCACCGATCGGATTCCAGGGTAGGGGCCGATACAGCGGCCCAACTTGAATTCCGGGTTAAATTCTAGCGTGCGGGCAGCGCTGCCCCACCTGCCGCCGACCAGGTACTACGCTTCCGGCAATCGGCCCGGGCAAATGCCCGGCGATTGTCCGGGCGCCCGGTCGCCATGTTCCCGGATCCCGCCCCGACCATCAGCGGGTTTCGGTCGGCGACCGTATCATGATGTGCCGCAAGCGAAACGGGAGGGAGAGCAGGGGGATGCGACCCGAGGTACTCGCGGGCATCGAGCGTGAACTCCGGCAGCAGGCCGAGAGCGAGGGGATCGCTCATTTCGTCATGGGCGTGGCCGTCTTCCGGGACGGCAAACTCCTGGTCGTACGGCGTGTCGAGGAAGGCTCGCACGCGGGGATGTGGGAACTGCCGGGCGGTGGCGTGGAATCGGGGGAGACCTTCGCCGATTGCGTGGCCCGCGAGCTGTTCGAGGAGACCGGGCTGCGGGTCGTGAACATCACCGATGTGCTGGGCGGCTTCGACTACGCCACCCGCACCAAGTCGCGGGTCCGCAAATACAGCTTCGTGGTCGAGGCCGAACCCGGCGAGATCCGGCTCGACCCCCTCGAACACGACCACTACCAGTGGATCGATTCCGACACCGTCGACAACCTGCCCATGGCCGATGACATGCGCGCCGCCGTGTTCGCCCTGGTGACCACGCACCCGTCCCGGTGACCGCGCCCCCGCCCGCCGAGCCGCGCACCCGGCTCGCCGCGGTGACGGCCGCGCTGCGCGAGAACCCGGGCACCCTGCGCCTGACCATGGTCCGGCTCACCGGGCAGTTCGGCGACGGCATGTTCCAGGCCGCGTTGTCCGGCGCGATCCTGTTCAACCCCGAGCGGCAGACCGATCCGCTGGCCATCGCCGGGGGCTTCGCCGCGCTGCTGCTGCCGTATTCGATCATCGGACCGTTCGCGGGCGCGCTGCTCGACCGCTGGGACCGCCGCCGGGTGCTGCTGTACGCCAACCTGCTGCGGGCCGTGCTCATCGTGGCGACCGCCGCCGGGCTGCTGGCCGGGATCCGGGCCACGCCGCTCCTGCTGGGCGCGCTGGCCGTCGTCGGGGTGAGCCGCTTCGTCGGCGCGGGCGTGTCCGCGTCCCTGCCCAAGGTGCTGTCCCAGCGCTGGCTGGTCCCGATGAACTCGGTGCTGGCGACGGTGGCGTCCGGGTGCGCGATTCTCGGCGCGGGCCTGGGGTTCTCGCTCATCGGCGTGATCGGGGCGGGTGACTTCGCCTCCGCGGTCGCGACCGCCGCCAGCGCCTCGGGCTCGATCGTGAGCGGGCTCGTGGTGGCCGGATTCCGGCCCCGGGCACTGGGTCCCGACCGGGACGGGCCCCCCGGCGACACCGTGGGCGGGCCCACCGGCGACACTGTGGGCGGGCCCACCGGCGACACTGTGGGCGGGCTCGCCACCGTACGGGCCATCGCCGCCGGACTGCGCCGGGGCGCCACCGCGGCCTGGGGGTCACGGGACGTGACCACCGCGTTCCTCGGGATCGGCGCGCACCGCATCGTGTTCGGCGCGGACACCCTGCTCATGGTGCTGGCACTGCGCCGCGGCGACGAGTCCGCGGTCGGCATCCACCTCGCCAAGTTCAGCGCGGCCATCACCGCGACCGGGGCGGGACTGGTGACCGCGGCCGTGGTGGCGCCGTTCCTGATTCCGCGGCTGGGCCGCCCGCGCACCGTGGTGAGCTGCCTGGTGGCCGCGATCATCGTGCAGCTGACCCTGGTCACGCCCATCACCGTCGCCACCGGCGGGACCGAGCGGCGGGCGGAACTGCTGCTGCTCGCGGCGGCCTTCCTGCTCGGGCTGGCCGGGCAGGTCATCAAGCTGACCGGCGACGCGGCCATGCAGATCGAGATCGACGACACCCACCGCGGCCAGGTGTTCGCGCTGCAGGACACGATCTTCAACATCACCTTCGTGCTGGCCCTGGCCGGGACCGCGCTGCTGATCCCGGCGGACGGGCGCTCCCCCGCGGTGGTGGTGGCCGCGGCCGCCGTCTACGCCTGCGGAATCGTCGCCATCGGGGCGAATTCCCGGCGACGGACGGGTCCGTCCGCGGCATAGGTATCGGCTCGATCACACCGGCCCGGCGACACGCGGCAGCGCTCTGTCGGATCCGGCCGGGCCCGATACCGTGGATTCAATGACTGCGCGGCGCTCCGAAGCACCTGCGGCACTGGCACTCTCCAGCCTGGCGATGGCCGGGGTCATGATGCTGCCCGGCGTGCCCGCCACCGCGAACGCCCTGGCGCCCTGGGCCCCGCCGCCGCTGAACGCCTGCGGCGAAACGGGATTCGATCCGCTGGCCCGAGAACCGAATCCGGACCTGCCGCCACCGCCACCGCCACCCGTGGACACCACCATCCACATCCAGCTCCCGGTCCCGAAGTTCACGCCGGTCCCGATCCCCGGACCCCGGCAGAACAACACCCGCATCGACCCGCCGCCACTGCCCGCGGACCCGTGCATCAACCCGTGCCCGGACATTCGCACCGACCAGAGCCCGCGGCCCGAGAACCTCCCGCCCGAGACCGAACCCGCCGAACCGGGCGACGACGAGGACGCCACCGGCGCGCCGCCCGCCACCGAGCCGCCGCCCGAACCCGCGCCCCCGCCGCCGGCAAACAGCGGATCGGGCGGAATCCCATTGCCGCGGCTCCAGATCGATCAGGTCCCCGAGACCATCCCGATCCCGATCCCCGGCGGGGAGCCCCCCGCACCACAGCCGCAGCCCGCACCGGCCGTGCCGTCCCTGGCGCCCGCGCCGGTCGCCGCGCCCGTCGCTCCTGTCGCACTCGACGAGCTGGAGCTGGTGAACCAGGTGACCGGGCACGGGTCCAGCAACCGCACCGACATGCGCTGGTCGGTCGACGGCACGGACCTCGGCCTGATGTGGGAAACCGAGCCCGGGCGGATCGCCGTCGTGTTCGGCGACACCTTCGGCAAGGGCTGGGAGCCGGTCGGGGCGGGCACCGGGGACCAGGACTGGCGCAGCAACGCCATCGCCTTCAGCACCGAACGCGATCTGTCCAAAGGATTGGTGCTGGATACCTTCGCCCAGGACAGCCGCTGCCACGCCGCCGAGATCCTGGCCAGCCGCAAGGTCGACAACTTCGAGATCACCACCATTCCCACCTCGGGATTCGCGCTGCACGGCCGGCAGTACCTGACCTATATGTCGGTGGCGCGATGGAGCCGCCTGAAGCCGGGCATGTGGTGGACCACTCTGGGCGGGCTGGCCTGGTCCGACGACAGCGGCGACACCTGGACCAAATCCGAATGGGCGCGCTGGGACAATGTTTTCGGACTCGGGCGGTTCCAGGTCACGGCGATGACCCCGCACGACGGGTACGCCTACATGTTCGGCACGCCCAACGGCCGGTTCGGCACCATCGCGCTGGCCCGGGTGCCCAGCGATCAGGTGCTCAACAAGTCCGCGTACCAGTACTGGATCGGCAACACCTGGGTGCCCGCGTTCGGACCCGACGAATTGCTCGCCACGCCGGTGGTTTCCGGGACCGCGGGGGAGGTGTCGGTGCGGTACGACGCGTCGACGCGGCGGTGGCAGATGCTGTACCTGGACCTCGACCGGGGGGCGCTGGTGCTGCGCACCGCCGCCGAACCGCAAGGGACGTGGACCGATCCGGTGACACTGGTCGACACCCGCGAATATCCCACCACTTACGGCGGATTCATTCATCCCTGGTCGAGGGGGAACGATCTGTACTTCACCATGTCGGCGTGGAACAGCTACAACGTGTACCTCATGCACGCGAAACTGAAGTAGTGCGGTGGAATCCGTGCAGGCGCACGGTCACTCGATGCGGCGGAAGCGCAGCGGCTGCCCGGGCCTGGCCTGCGCCACCGTGTCCACGTCGGCGTCCACCACCACCGCGATCACCGGGTAGCCCCCGGTGATCGGGTGATCCGCGAGGAAGACCACGGGCTGACCGCTGGGCGGCACCTGCACCGAGCCCAAGGCCATACCCTCCGTGGGCAATTCGCCGGCGACGCTGCGCTGCAACGCGGGCCCGCGCCGCCGGTCCAGCCGTGCGCCGATCCGGTCGGTGTCCGGGGACACCGTCCACTCGCCCGCGAAAAGCGCTGCGGCATCGGTGAACCAGTCGGCGCGCGGGCCGGGCACCGCGCGCACGGTGAGCAGGTCGTTGCCCAGCGCCGGAACCGGCGCGACATCGACGATCGGCAGCGCGCGCGGTGGCGGGCCCACCGGCAGCAGGTCACCCGGGCGCAGGGGTTCGGGGCCGATGCCGGAGAGGGTGTCGCGGCTGCGGGAACCCAGCACCGGCGAGACCTCGATCCCGCCGCGCACCGCCACATAGCTGCGCAGGCCGGTGGCGGCGAGCCCCAGCCGAAGCCGTTGGCCCTCCTCGATTTCCAGCACACAGGCCGTGCCCATCGGGCGGTCGTCGACGGTGACGGGGGCGGACGCGCCGGTCACCGCCACCGTGACATGCCGCTGGGCCACGAGTTCCAGCCCGCCCAGCAGCACCTCGATGCCCGCGGCGCCCTCGGAGTTGCCGACCAGTCGATTCGCCAGCCGTAGCGAGGCCCGGTCCGCGGCCCCGGCCGCGCCCACCCCCGAGTCGAACCAGCCCGGACGGCCCAGATCCTGAATGGTGGCCAGCGGCCCCACCCGATCGACCCGCAATGCGCTCATGACCTACCTCCCCGCGTCGACGAACCGGACCGGCGTCCCCGCGCGCACGAGGGCGGGCGGATCCCGGTCCACATCCCACATCGATGAATCGGTGGTGCCGATCAACTGCCACCCGCCCGGGCTGCGGCGCGGGTAGACGGCCGAATAGCCGCCCGCCAGGGCCACCGCGCCCGCCGGGATCGCGGTCCGCGATTGGGTGCGCCGCGGCACGGTCAGCCGGGCGTCGGGTGATTCCAGATAGCCGAAGCCGGGTGCGAAACCCACGAAGGCGCAACGCCATACGGTCCCGGTGTGCTGGGCGACGACCTCGGTCTCGGACAGGCCGAGCAGACGCGCGACCTCGGGCAGATCCTCGCCGTCGTAGCGGACGGGGATCACGACCGGTTCGCGTGGCGCGGCCCGCTCACCACGATCGCCCACGACGTCCTCCCGACTCCAGCCGTCGACGGTGGAAGGCCTCGCCGGTGACCGCCGATCACCGGCGCCGACCCGGGCCGCCGTGTCGAGCCGGTTCAGCAAGGCCAGCAAGCGCTTTCGCACCGGCTCCAGCGACCGCGGCGAATCCAGGGTCACCAGCACGGTTTCGGCGGCGGGCAGCACATCCAGCACGCCGCGCGGCCGCGGCTCCAGCGCGGACACCAGCTCGGCGACCAGGGCGTGCAGCGGTGGAATCACCAGCAGCGCACGGTCACCCGCCGCCCGCACCTCGCCGGCGGCGTCGATCTGTCCAGGATCGGTCATGGCGCATCATCCCCGGTCAGGTGAAAGCCCGGACGGGCGTGCCGGATTCGTCGAGCGCCGCGCGGATCCGGCGGGCCATCTCGACCGCCGCCGGAGTGTCGCCGTGCACGCAGATGCTGGCCGCCGTCACCGCCACCGTGCCGCCGTCCACGGCCGCCGCCTTGCCGTCCCGCGCGATCGACAGCGCCTGGGCCACCGCCGCGTCCGCGCCGAGCACGGCGCCCGGCAGCCCGCGCGGGGCGAGCAGACCCTCCGGCGTGTAGGCGCGATCGGCGAAACCCTCACCGACGAACGGAGTTCCGGCGGCCGCGGCCGCGTGCTCGAGTTCCGTGCCCGCCGGGCCCAGCAGGGCCAGAGCGGTGTCGAAGTCACGCAGCGCCGCGACGATCGCGTCGGCCAGCGCCCGGTCGGCCGCCGCCTGGTGATACAGCGCGCCATGGGGTTTCACGTAGCGAACCCGGTCCCCGGCCGCGACGGCGAAGCCAGCCAGCGCGCCGATCTGATACAGCGTCTCGTCCCGTAGGTCGGCCGGGGTGACGGCGATGGCGCGGCGGCCGAACCCGGCCAGATCGCGATGGCCCACGTGCGCGCCGATCCGGACACCCTTCTCCACGGCCAGGGCACAGGTGCGGCGCATGATGGCCGGATCGCCCGCATGGAAGCCGCAGGCGATGTTCGCGCTGGTGACCACGTCCAGCATGGCGGCGTCATCGCCCATGGCCCAGTCGCCGAAACCCTCGCCGAGGTCGCTGTTCAGATCCAGCGTCATCCGCGTCCTCCCGCTGTCGTCGTGATCCGATTGTGGGCGCGCCCGCATCCGGCGACAAGAATGTCACGACAGAAACTGTGTCATGGATCACAGCGCCGTGCGGCCGGTTCCGGCGGCGCTGCCGGCGTCAATACGCGTAGACGTCAATACGCGTAGACGTCCACTTCGGTCGCCTTCACCGCGAAATACACCCGCATACCGGGGGCCACGCCCAGCCGGGCCACGGCGGCCGGGGTCAGATCGGCCGCCAGGCCCGCGGCCGCCCCCGGGCCGTCCATCGCGCGTACCCGCACGATCCCGCCGTGATCCTCCAGCTCGGACACGGTCACCCGGAACACATTGCGGGGACTGCCCTCCGGATGGTCCCGATGTACCGCCACCGCGGCGGGCGAGAACACCGCCGCGGCGTCGCCACCTGGCGTCCACTCGTCCTCGGCCCGGCCGAAAACCTCGGCGCGCCCGTCCGTCACGGCGCCCAGCCCCGCACTGTCACCGGCCACCGCCGTACCGAGAATCAGGTTCACCCCGGCGATCCGGGCCGCGAAACGGCTGCGCGGACGCGCGAGAACCTCGGTGACGGAACCGGATTCGATGACCCGGCCGGACTCGATCACGACGACCCGATCCGCCAGGGTGACCGCGTCGATGATGTCGTGGGTGACCAGAATCGTGGCCGTGGGACGCGCGTCGGCGAAGGCGGCGTCCGCACCGTGCGGGCGCAGCACCTTGCGCAACAACGCCCGCATGGCCGGGGCCGCGGTCACATCCAAGGCCGCCATGGGTTCGTCCAGCAGCAGCACCCGCGGATGCACGGCCAGTGCACGGGCCAGGGCCACCCGCTGCGCCTGACCGCCCGACAGGGAATCGGGCGAACGGTTCGCCAGGTCCTCCGCCTCGACCGCCCGCAACCACTCCCGCGCGAGCGCCACCGCGGCCTTGCCGCGCATGCCGCGGCTCCGGGGGCCGAACGCGACATTCGCCTCCACCGACAGATGCGGGAACAGCAGGGCATCCTGCGCCAGCAGGGATACACCCCGCTGATGCGGCGGCACCGCAAGACGTTTCGAGGTATCGGTCAGCGCACGCCCGTCGAGCCGGACATATCCCTCGTCCGGAACGGCCAGGCCCGCGACCACATCCAGCAGACTCGACTTGCCCGCGCCATTGGGGCCGAGGACCGCCAGCACCGCACCGGCCGGAACCTCCACGGCCACCTGGACATCCCGCTCGTGCAGCCGGGCGGACACCTCGAGCCCGGTCACGGCGTCAGCTCTCCCAGCAGGGCGCCCAGGTGGCGGGGCGCGGGGGAGCCGTGCGCGAGCATCGCGTCGTGCCAGTCCCGCAGGGGAGTCGCGGCGGGGCGCGCGGCGGCCAGGGCGGCCACCTCGGTGTAGCCGACGAAATAGGTGGAGAGCTGGGTGGAGGTGAGCAGGGTGCGACGCCATTTGCCGACGGCCTCGCCCTCCTCCTGGAAGCCGCGGTCGAGCATCAAGCGCATGGCCTCGGACTCGGTCATGGCGTCACAGTGCACCGACTGGTCCAGGATGGCGTTGATGGTCATGCGGAGGTGGGACTTCAACTGCTGCAACCGGACCGGGAGCCCGCCGAAACCGGTGTCGGCCATGAGTTTCTCGGTGTAGACGGCCCAGCCCTCGATGAACGTCCCGCTCGCGCACAACGCGCGGACCGCGGTCGAACCGCGGAAGCGGCGAGCCCGCGCCAACTGGAGATAGTGACCGGGCATGGCCTCGTGCACGGTCAGATTGCGCATCATGTGGTCGTTGTATTCGCGATAGAACGACGTCGCCCGCTCCGGCGACCAGTCCTCCGGGGTCGGGGCGATGGCGAAGAAGGTGGGGAGCTCGGCGGTTTCGAGCGGACCCGCCGAATCGCAGTAGGCCACGGCCACCCCGCGCGCGAATTCCGGCATCTCCTGGATCACCAGGGGGTCCTCGACCAGCGACGCCAGGTCGTGCTCCCGGACGAAGGCGGTGGCCTCGGCGAGCGCGTCGGCGGCCACGGCCACCACCGTCTCGTTCGACGGGCGCTCGGCCGACACCCGCTCCAGCGCGTGGCGCACGGTGTCATCGTCGGGGTTCGCGACGCCGAGCAGTTCGCCCGCCGCCGAACGGATCTCGCCGGTCAGCCGCTCGAGATGACGGTGGGCGCGGTCCAGGATCTCCCGCGAGCCCAGTTCGGTGTCGAGGGTGTGCCAGAGCCTGGCCTCCCACAGGCGACGGCCCAGGCGCGGGTCACGGTCCGCGCCGTCGAGGCGACCGCCCAGCCAGGAGGTGAACTCCCTCAGCGCCGACACCGCTCCGGTGGCGGCGGGTTCGATCGCGAACCCGGGCGCCTCGGCGGCCAGCGCCGGCACCTGGTCGCGCACCAGCGCGGCCACCCCGTCGAACTGGCCGATCGCGGTCCCGACATGGACGCTCGGCATGTCACCGAGCACCGCGCGCGCCGTGGCCAGTGCGTCCGGGAGCGCGGTGAGCCGGGCGCGCAACGCCTCCAGCCGCACCTCGGCGGGAGCGAACGGGCGGGCGATCAGGTGATGCAGGAGCGGACCGGGATTGTGCACCAGCGGATTCCACTCGTGCTCACGGATCTCGGTGAGCTCGAAGAGCAGGCCGTCGACCCGCTGCTGCAGCAACGCCAGATCGACGCCGTCCTGCGGCGCGAGATCGTCGGGATCCACCTCGGCCAGCGTGTGCGAGGCGTCGCGCAGCAGGGCGACCCGCTCGGCCACCGCACCCGGCGACAGATCCGGCAACCGGCCATCGGCGCGATGATCGCCGACCTCGGCGGCCGGGTGCGGATCGGCGGTCAGCAGCGCATCGACGATGCGCTCGGCACGGGAGGCGAAGATCGGCGACATGGTGGTCACGTTAGCGTTCGCCGGTACGCGACCAGCACGATCACCGCGGCGACCAGCACCAGCAGCAGCGAAAGCGCCACCGCGGCATCCGGATCGGACTCCCGTTGCAGATAGATCTCCAACGGCAGGGTGCGGGTCCGGCCCTGCAGACTGCCCGCGAAGGTGAGGGTCGCGCCGAACTCGCCCAGCGCCCGCGCGAACGCCAGCACCGTCCCCGACACCAAGGCCGGGCGCAGCAGCGGCAAGGTCACCCGCCACCACACCACCGACGGCCGCGCGCCCAGGGTGGCCGCGATCCGCTCGTACCGGTCGCCCGCGGTGCGCATCGCGCCCTCCAGCGTGATCACCAGGAACGGCAGCGCGACGAACGTCTGCGCCAGCACCACCGCCGTCGTGCTGAACGCGATGCGGATGCCGAGCGACTCCAGCTCGCGGCCCACCAGACCGTACCGTCCGAACAGATACAGCAGCGCCAGACCACCCACCACCGGCGGTAATACCAAGGGCAGCAACACCAGTGCGCGCAGCACCGGCATCGCCCGCCACCGGACCCGGGCCAGCACCGCCGCCATGGGCACGCCCAGCAGGACGCACAACACGGCGGCGGCCAGCGCGGTGCGCAGGCTCAGCTCCAGCGCCACCCGCGAGGACTCCGAGGTGATCAGGCCGAAGAAGTGCGACCAGTCCACCGCCCCGGTCAGGGCCACCAGCGGGCCGGCCACCAGCACGAAGCCGATGGCCGCCGGCAGCAGCAACCAGACCGGGAGACGCATCACGGCTGCCCGAAACCGGCCTGCTGCAACGCCTTCCGACCGTCCGGTCCGGTGACCAGGGCGACGAAGTCCTTCGCCGCGGCAGCGTTCTTGGAATCCGCCACCGCCGCGATCGGGTAGGTGTTCACGGCCTTGGCGGATTCGGGGAAGTTCACGGTGGTGACCTTGGCGCCCGCGCCCGCCGCGTCGGTGACGTAGACCAGCCCGGCGTCGGCCTGACCCGAGGTCACCTTGGCCAGCACGTCGGTCACCGAGGACTCCTCACTCACCGGCGAAATCGCCACTCCGGCATCGGCGGTCACCTTCTTGGTGGCCGAACCGCACGGCACCTGCGGCGCGCACACCACCAGTCGCAGACCCGCGTGCGACAGGTCGGCCAGCGCAGTGACATGCGCCGGATTACCGGGCGGCGTCACGATGGTCAGCACATTGGTGGCGAAAGTCTGCGGCTTGTCGGTGATCCTGCCGCCCTTCACCGCCTTGTCCATATTGTTCTGGTCCGCGGAGGCGAAGACGTCGGCGGGCGCGCCTTGATTCAACTGCGCCACCAGATCCGAGGAACCGGCGAAGGAGAACGTCACCTTCGTCCCCGGGTGCGCGGACTCGTACTGGGTGCCCAGCTGGATGAACACCTGCTTCAGGGACGCGGCCGCGAACACGGTGACGGTCTTGGTCTCGGTGCTGTCCGACGAGGACCCGCACCCCGCGAGCAGGCCCGCGCCCAGGACGGCGGTGGCGGAGAAGGCCGCGCCGGACTTGAAACCTAGGCCGCGCCACCGGCTTCGGTCGCCGTCTCCACCACGACGGTGGTCGCCTTGACGCTCGCCCACGCCACGCTGCCGGGCTGCAGCCCCAGCTCGCGCACCGACTCGCTGCTCATCAACGACACCACTGTGAACGGTCCGCATTGCATCTCCACCTGTGCCATCACGGTATCGGCCACCACTCTGGTGACCAGTCCCGGAAACCGATTGCGCGCCGAACTGGCGCTACCCATCCGGGTCTGCGGCGTGCGGGCCTGCTCGACAGCCAATTCCGCGAGCTCCCCGCCGTACACCACCAGGCGACCGGACTCGTCCTTGCGGCCGGACAACACGCCGCCGTCGATCCAGCGGCGCACCGTGTCGTCGCTGACGCCGAGCAGCTGCGCGGCGTCACGAATCCGTATTTCGGGCATGACAGGAAGAATATAGCCGCAACTACGGAGATATCAATCCAATCCATCCGCAAGTACGGATGACAAGAGGTCTCCGAGTGTTCCTGTTCACCTTCGCGCCGCTGGTGTCGCCGCCGGCGGCCAGTACGCTCGAAGCAATCATGGCCACGTATTTCGATCCGAAGGCCTGGTCACCCCTGCGCGCGGTGGACCTGGGCATGGACCTCGGAAGACGCTTGTTCGACCAGGTCTGGGTGGAGCAGTGGACGAGCTTCACCAGCGCCTGGCTCGAACCGGCCGCCGACCTCGGGTCCGGAACCGTCACCGCGCTGATGCCCGACGTCCTCATGACCCTGCTGTCCGAAGGCATCCTGAGCCAGTTCGGCGGCCAGGAGGTCAGCGCCACCCTGCTCGGCAGCGATATGCGAGCCACCCTGCACACACTCAAGGTGCGGCGGCGCGGCGCGCACTTCCAGGCCAAGACCGTGCTCACCGGCCTGCTCTGGAACACCCACCCGATCGAGGAACTGACCGTCATCGCCCACGGGCTGCGGCTCATCCCCGGCGTCCCCACCAAGGTCCGCACCTCACAGCTCGACCTCACCGGCGTGATAACCCTTGCGGCACTGCTGGAATGGATCAACAGCTGGCAGCCCGACTGGGAACTGGAAACCGCCGACGACGGGCTGATCCTGGCCCGGCACCGGCGGCGCCGGATCCGGGCGCTGGCCTCGGCCGAGGTCAGCGACAACGTCCTGTCGATCACCGTGCAGCGCGCGCACTGGCGAAAAGTCCGCGCGCCCAAACGATTCACCACGCTCAACCCGATCCCGCTGACCGGGCTGCCCAGTCAGGCTCGGATCAGCCGGGCCGAACTGGTCGGCGAGCACGTGTTCTTCCGCATCGACCTGCCGGGCATCACCGGCTCGTTCGATCTCGCGCAGATCCGATCGGCCATCGTCGCGGGGACGACCCTGATCATCTTCTGAGAGAGCCCCACTCTCGGGACCCTCGAGGGCTCCGCCCCCGAACCCCTCAGACCTATTGCGTCGGCCACCATTCGAGCAGCGCGGCCTCCGCCTCATCACGCGTCATCGGGCCGCGGTCCAGGCGCAGTTCCTTCAGGAAACGCCACGCCTTGCCGACATCCGGGCCCGGCTTCAGATCCAGCAGCTCCATGATCGCGTTGCCGTCCAGATCCGGGCGCACCCGCGCCAGATCCTCCTGCTCGGCCAGCGCCGCGATACGCGTCTCCAGCCCGTCATAGGTCGAGCGCAGCGCGGCGGCCCGGCGCTTGTTGCGGGTCGTGCAGTCGGCGCGAACCAGCTTGTGCAGACGAGGAAGCAGGTCACCGCCGTCGGTCACGTAGCGGCGCACCGCCGAATCGGTCCACTGGCCCTTGCCGTAGCCGTGGAAACGCAGGTGCAGGTACACCAGCCGCGCCACGTCCTCGGTGAACTGCTTCGGATACTTCAAGGCGCGCAGGCGCTTTCGCACCATCTTCGCGCCCACCACCTCGTGATGGTGGAAGCTGACGCCGCCGCCGGGCTCATTGCGCTTGGTCGGCGGCTTGCCGATGTCGTGCAGCAGGGCGGCCCAGCGCAGCACCAGGTCCGGATCGCCGTCCTCCTGGTCGATGGCCTGGCGCAGCACGGTCAGCGAATGCTGGTAGACGTCCTTGTGCTGGTGGTGCTCGTCGATCTCCAGCTGCATGGCCGGAACCTCGGGCAGCACCTGCTCGGCCAGACCGGTCTCGACCATGATGTCGATGCCGTCGGTCGGGTACTCGCCGCCGATCAGCTTGTCCAGCTCGGTGCGCACCCGCTCCGCGGTGATGCGGTCGATCTCGGGAGCCATCTCCACGATCGCCGCCCGCACCCGCGGGGCCAGCTCGAAACCCAGCTGCGAGACGAAACGCGCGGCGCGCAGCATGCGCAGCGGATCGTCGGCGAACGAATCCTGCGGCAGCGCAGGCGTATCCAGGACACCGGCCAGCAGCGCCTCGACACCGCCCAGCGGGTCCACGAACTCCAGCTCGCCCAGCGTGCCGATCCGCACCGCCATGGCATTGACCGTGAAGTCCCGGCGCACCAGATCACCCTCGAGGGTGTCGCCGAACGTGACCTCCGGATTGCGGGAGACCCGATCGTAGGCGTCGCTGCGGAACGTGGTGATCTCCAGTTGCTGGCCGTCCTTGGCCGCGCTCACCGTGCCGAAGGCCAGGCCGCCGGTATCCCACAGGTTGTCGGCCCAGCCGCGCATCAACTCCTGCACCACGTCGGGGCGGGCGTCGGTGGTGAAATCCAGATCGGTGCCGAGACGGCCGAGCACCGCGTCGCGGACGCTGCCGCCGACCAGATACAGCTGATGGCCGTGTGCGGCGAACAGTTCGCCGAGGGGAGTCAGCACATCGGAGAGCCTGCCGAGGGTTATCGCTGCCGCCGCCAGCAAACGAGTACGGCGATCGTCGACAAGCGCGGGGGGGCTGAGCGCTGCTTCCTCGGACTTCGGCGAAACCACGAAGACGCAGCTTAGTCGCACGTCGGCGCAATCCCGAATAGTGTCCCGCGACCCGGGGCGGGCATCCGGCGTGCCGCGCCACGACCGGTGTCTACCTGCTATGAGAGCCCTGTATATAGAGGAGCCACCGCGCTGGGGCGGGCGGAGCCGACCTCCCCTATAGACTGACCCAGTGTCCCCGGCCGATCGTGCGAACAGTCGACGCCGCCAGCCCCGGCGGCGTGGTTCGGCCGGTAATGCGGCGAAAGCTACCGGCGCGGCGAAACCGCGCATGCGCACCGTCCGCGAGACCTCCGCGGGCGGACTCGTGGTGGACGGTCTCGACGGCCCCAGCGAGAAGCGCTGCGCCGCCCTCATCGGACGCACCGACCGGCGCGGACGCCTGCTCTGGTCCCTGCCCAAGGGACACATCGAAGAAGGCGAGACCTCCGAGCAGACCGCCATCCGGGAGGTCCAGGAGGAGACCGGCATCCACGGCACCGTGGTCGCCGAACTCGGCAGCATCGACTACTGGTTCGTCACCGAGGGCCGGCGGGTACACAAGACCGTGCACCATTACCTGATGCGTTCACTCGGCGGTGAGCTCTCCGACGCCGACGTCGAGGTCACCAAGGTGGCCTGGGTTCCCTTGAGCGAACTGGACTCCCGGCTCGCCTACGCTGACGAACGCAGGCTGGCCGAGGTCGCCAACCGGCTGATCGACCGGATGGAGAACGGCAGACAATGACGCGTGCGGGATCGCGGCGCACGCTGCTGTCACTCGTCGCGGTAATGCTGGCGGTGCTCACGTCACTGGGAATCGGCCCGGGAATCGGCACGCCCATTGCCGCCGCCGAACCCACCGGCAGCGGTAGCGGACAGAACACTGGACCCAAATTCCTGAAACTGTCACTGGATTCGGTGACACCGACCGCCATCACGGCCGGCAGCGACCCCTACTTCGTGGTGTCGGGCACCGTGACCAATATCGGCGATCGGCCGGTCGACGATGTCAGCGTTCGCATCCAGCGCGGCGCGGCCGTCACCAACCCCAGCGCGTTGCGCACCACACTGCGCCTGGACCAGGCCAGTTACGACGTCACCGGCGAATTCCAGGACGTCGCAGACCGATTGACCGCCGGGCAGCGCAAGCAGTTCAGCGTCACCGTCGCCCTGCACTCCGGAACCGAGCTGCCCGACGGCATCTCGTCGCTCAATATCGACGCGCCCGGCGTCTACCCGCTGCTGCTCAATGTGAACGGGCAACCCGCCTACGGCGGCCAGGCCCGCCTCGACGATGCCCGCTTCCTGCTGCCCGTGCTCGGCGTGCCCGGCGGCGCCGACGCCAAACACGCTCCCGGACAACCCGCCCCAGCCGTCGTCGACGCTCCGCCGGTCGCCACCACCCTGCTGTGGCCGTTGGCCGACCGCCCCCGGCTGGTCGCCGGGCAGCCCGGCGCACCCGACGCGCAAGCCCTGCTCACCGATGACGACCTCGCCGCCTCACTGGCCCAGGGCGGACGGCTCGACCAGCTGCTCTCCGCCCTGGAGAGCATCGTCAAGCCCGACAGCGCCCGCGACCGCAGCCTGATCAACGCGGTCTGCCTGGCCGTCGACCCCGACCTGCTCATCACCGTGTCCGACATGACCAGGGACTACCGGGTGCTGGCCAGCCCCTCCGACCCCGAAGGACCCACCCGGTCCGGTAGCGGCGGCCGGGCCGCCAAGGCGTGGCTGGAACGACTGCGCACACTCGCGCCGGGAATGTGCGTGACCGCACTGCCGTTCGCGCAGGTCGACCCGAACGCGCTGGCCGCGGCCGGGGACGTCACGCTCGCCGACCGCGCGCTCAACGCGCCCGCCGACCTCGTCGACTCCGTACTCGGCGTGAAATCGGTGCGCGGCGTGGCCATTCCGGACGCGGGCACCGTCGACAACGAGGGCGCCGCACTCTTCGCGCACCACGGCTTCACCACCACCGTGCTCGCCGACAACGCGGTCGCACCGGCCGACGGCCGCTCCAACCTGCTCACCGCCAAGACCCCGCCCGCGGCGCCCGGCGGCGCATCCGAAACCGGCGCCCCCGACGTGGTCACCCTGGCCGACGTCAGCCCGCCACCCGCCACCGGCACCACCACGCAGCCCGCACCCGCCGCCCCGCATGCCGCCACCTTCGACATCTGGGCCGCCACCGCGCTCGCCGCCATCGGATCCAACCCGCCCACCCCGCCCTTCACCCCGGACAAGGCCCGCTACGACGTCACCGTCGACTCCCGCGCCGCCCGGTTGCAGGACGCGCTCGGGGCCGTCGCGTGGACCGCGCTCAACCCGCAGCCCGGCCGCCCGCGCTCCGCGCTGCTGGTGCCGCCGCAGCAGTGGGGGGCCAACCGGGACGAGGCCTCCTCGGTCCTCGCCCTGCTGGACCTGCAGCTGCGCAGCAACCTCGCCACCCCGCGACCGCTCACCGAACTGCTTGCGCAACAGCCCGATCCGCAGCCCTACACGCTCGACTATCTGGAACAGGCCGCCGACGACGCGGTCCCGGCGCACTACGCCGAACCCGTGCACCAGCAGGGCCAGCGCATCACCGAACTGATGAGCGCGCTGGTGGACGTGCCGCAGCAGGAACTCAGCCCGCGCGCCTTCCTCACCCCGCTGCGCGACGACCTGATCCGGGTGCTGTCGCTGACCGACCGCCGGTCCGGGGGCGCCGCCGCCGACACCAATGCCCAGCGGCGGCTGGACCAGACCACCAAAACCATGGACAACCTGTACGGATCGGTGACCGTGCTGCCGCCCGGCGGCGTCTACACCCTCGCCTCCGAACAGAGCCCGCTGCTGCTGGTCGCCCGCAACGACCTGCCGGTGGCCATCCGGGTGCGGTTCAAGATCAACGCGCCGGCCGAGACGAATATCACCGATATCGGCGAACAGCAGCTGCCCGCCAAGGGAAACCGGTCTTTCCAGATCCCGACCGAGGTCTCCGACAGTCGAAACCTGGCCATTCCCATCGGACTCAGCACACCGGACGGCGTGCCGCTCGGCAACGCGGTCTCGGTATCGGTGCGATCCAACGCCTACGGTCAGGTGTTGGCAATAATTACGGCGAGCGCCTGTGCACTCCTGCTCCTGCTGGTCGGTCGCCGGCTCTGGCACCGCTTCCGCGGACAGTCCGATCCGGCCGACGAGGAGGGGTTCGACGCCGGCGCCGCCCGCGGCCCCGAGCAGCACGGCCGCGGACGCAAGCGGGACATGAAACGACAGGAGGCACGGTGAGCGAGTACGGCGGGCCACGCTCATCCGGCCGACCGGAGGACTCATCGGGCCGGGCCGCAGGCCACCCCGGACATCACGAAGGACAGGCCGGGCGCCAGGACGGGCCCGACGGTCCGCCGCCGGCGCGCCGTGCCCCCTCCGCGCCATGGGAACGCGGCGTCCCCCGCCCCGGACCGCGCGGACCCCAAGGCCCCGCCTCCGGAGCACAGCGAGCGATTCCCGGTAATCCGCAGGGCAATCCGGGCCGCCCCTATCCGGGTCAACCGACCGGTCCCCAACGACACGTTCCCGCGCCCGGCGAATCCGGGCCCATCATGCGACGACCCCAGCAGGGCCGCCCCGAACCCGCCGCCGGACACGTCCCACCCGAAGAGCGCTACCACTGGGGACACCCCGGCGCCGCGGGCAACCGCGCGCCCGGAACCGGGCCCATCTCGATGCCGCCCGGCCAGCGCTACCCGACACCGCCGATGTCGAATCCGCGCCCGATGGCCGCCCCGCGCCCCGGACCGCCGACCGGGCCGCAGCGGCACGCCGATTCGGGCCGGCAGGCAGTGGTCACCGCCCCGCGCGCCGACGAGAAGCCGGACAACTCCAACGCCAAACTCGTGCGCGACACCGGCTCGCTCGCGCTGGCGACCCTGATCAGCCGCATCACCGGATTCGCGAAACAGGCGCTGCTGCTGACCGTGCTCGGCCCGGCCATCGCCAGCGCCTTCACCATCGCCAGCTCCATCCCCAACATGATCTCCGAGCTGCTGCTCGGCGCGGTGCTCACCGCCATCGTGGTGCCCACCCTGGTCCGCGCCGAACGCGAGGACGCCGACGGGGGAGCGGCCTTCGTCCGACGGCTGTTCACCACCGCGCTCACCGTGCTCGGCACCGGAACCGTCATCGCGCTGATCCTGACCCCGGTGCTCACCGAGCACGTCTTCCTCTCCAGTGACAGCAAGGTCAACTCCGCGCTCACCACCGCGCTGACCTTCATGCTCGTGCCCGCCGTACTGCTGTACGGCATGTCGGCGCTGCTCATGGCGATCCTGAACACCCACCAGGTGTTCAAACCCGGCGCCTGGGCGCCCGTGCTCAACAACTGCGTCGCCCTGGTGGTGCTCGGGCTCTACGCCCTGCTACCCGGCGAGCTGACGCTGAACCCGGTCCGGATGGGCGAACCCAAACTGCTGCTGCTCGGCATCGGCACCACCGTCGGCGTCGCCGTCCAGGTCGCCACCCTGCTGCCCGCCATCCGGCGCGAAGGCATCGACCTGCGGCCGCTGTGGGGCCTCGACGCCCGGCTCAAGCAGTTCGGCGGCATGGCCGCGGCCATCATCCTGTACGTGCTGATCAGCCAGATCGGCTTCAGCTTCACCCTGCGCGTGGCCTCGCACGCCGACGTCGCGGGCCCGACCATCTACCAGAACGCGTGGCTGCTGCTGCAGCTGCCGTGGGGCGTGCTCGGCGTGACCCTGCTGACCGCGATCATGCCGCGACTCAGCCGCAACGCCGCCGCCGACGACACACCGGCCGTGGTCGACGATCTGAGCGCGGCCACCCGGCTCACCATGATCGCGCTGGTGCCGATCGTCACCTTCCTGACCTTCGCCGGCACCCAGATCGGCGAGGCCATCTACGGATACGGCCGCTTCGGCGGCGACGCGGCCCGCCTCGGCGAAGCCGTGTCCTGGTCCGCGTTCAACCTGATCCCGTACGCGCTGGTGCTGATCCACCTGCGCGTCTTCTACGCCCGCGAACAGGCATGGACGCCCACCTGGATCATCCTCGGCATCACCAGCGTCCAGATCACGCTGTCGGCGCTGGCGCCTGTGTTCTTCTCACCCGAACACGTGGTCATCGCGCTCGGCGTGGCCCGCGGGCTCGGCTTCGTGACCGGCGCGATGATCGGCGGCTGGCTGCTGCACCGCAGCCTCGGCGATCTGCGCATGGCCAATGTCGGCCAGACCATCACACGCGTGGTGCTCGCCTCGCTGGCCGGCGGCGCGGTGCTGCTCATCGTGGACAAGGTGCTGGGCCTGCACCGGCTCTCGGACTCCTTCGGCGGCTTCGGCTCGCTCATCCGGGTCGGCATCACCGCCGTCGTCATGTTCGGCGTGGCCTTCGGGCTGATGCGCCTGCTCGGCATCCCCGAGATCGTGGCCATCACCGTCGCCGTGTCGCGGCGGCTCGGCTTCACGCCGCCCGCCCCGGATCTGGACCTCGATGGCACCCCGCTCGAGGACCTCCACGAGACCACCCTGCTGCCCAAACCGGACCTGCGCGCCGCGCCGTACTACTACCGCTTCGATCCGTACCTCGACGCGCAGACCATGGTGCTACCGGTCATCCGACCCGATGCGGTTGAACTCACCGAGAAGGTGGAGTTCCCGTACCCTGTTCGGCAGGCAAACGCAACTGCCCAAACCGGCCTGCCCGCGGACAGCTCCCGCGGCACGCCGGACGTCGCCCGGAACCCCGACGGCGGCTTCCGCACTGGTCCGGAGGCCGCCGCGGCGGGCCCGGCGCCGACATATCGGTCTTCGACATACGAGGGCGAAGGAGGAACGAGGGTGAGCGACGACGCGGCGGGCGGTGTCCCGGGCGCCGAATCCGCACAGGCCGCGGGCGGCGGGCTCTCCACGGACACCCCTCCGGTCGGCGAGGCCGGCGGAAAGCCCGGGGTCAGAGCCGAATCCGCGGACCGCACGAGCGGATCCGGCGGACCGCAGGAACTACCGGAGGACCAGGACCACGCAGGTCCCGAAACCGGTGTCTACGAGGCCATCTCACCGCAGATGCCGCCCATGCGGGTGGAATCGCCGACCAAGCGGATCCAGCGCGGACCCAAGCTGACCCCCGGCGCCTCCGTGGCGGGCGGCCGCTACCGGCTGCTGGCCGGGCACGGCGGCGCGCGCGGCCTGCGGTTCTGGCAGGCCCTGGACGTGAAGCTCGACCGCGAGGTGGCCCTCACCTTCGTCGACGCCGACCAGGAGGCCACCGAGAACTCCGGGCACGACGGACCGCAGGCCATCCTGTCCCGCACGCTGCGCCTGGGCCGGATCAACTCGCCCGGCCTGGCCCGCGTCCTGGACGTGGTGCGCGGCTCCTCCGGCGGCATCGTGGTGGCCGAATGGACCCCCGGCCGCTCGCTCAAGGAGATGGCCGACACCGTGCCGTCCCCGATCGGCGCGGCCCGCGCCATCCGGGCGCTGGCGGCCGCGGCCGAGATGGCGCACCGCGGCGGCGGCTCACTGTCCATCGACCACCCCGACCGGGTGCGGATCAGCGCCTCCGGCGACGCCGTGCTGGCCTTCCCCGGCACCCTCTCCGATTCCGACGCGCAGTCCGACGTGCGCGGGCTCGGCGCCATGCTCTACGCGCTGATCACCGCTCACTGGCCCATCCGCCCCGGCGGCATCTCCGGCACCGCGATCACCGTCGGCGGACTGCCGCTGGCCGATTTCGGGCCCGACGGAACCCCGGTGGAACCCCGCAACATCCGGCCCGAGGTGCCCTTCGAGATCTCCGCGGTCGCGGTGCGCTCGCTGGAGTCCAACAAGGGCGTCCGCACCGCCGCCACCGTCCAGCACGTGCTGGAGCAGGCGTCCGTGGTGGACCAGAAGACCGACTTCATCCCCGTGCTGCGGCTCGGGCAGAAGCCGCCCAGCGCACCCGACGAGACCCTCGCCGATCCGGAACTGCTCGCCGCCGAGAAGGAACGCTCGCAGCGGATGATGTGGATCCTGGTCGGGCTCGGCGTGCTGGCCGCGCTCGTGGTCGGCGTCATCATCTGGTGGCTGCTGAGCGTGTTCGCGCCCGGCTCCTCCAACGCGCCGCTCAACGAACAGCGCAATATCGGCCTCACCACCTCGGCGACGCCGCCGCCCGCCCCGGGCGCGGCCACCCAGACCCCCGTCGGCGCGCCGCCCGTCGGTGGGGTGCCGGTGCCGGTCACCGGCGCGACGGTGTTCTCCCCGGAGGGCACCCCGGACAATGTGGGCAGCGTCGGGGCCGTGCTGGACAACAACCCCACCACCACCTGGCGCAGCGACGCCTACTTCCAGCAGTTCCCGGCCCTCAAGAAGGGCGTGGGCGTCCTCACCACCCTCGGCAGCCCGTCCAAGCTGACCAAGGTGAGCATCGAATCGCCTTCGCCCGGAACGCAGGTCGAGATCCGCACCTCGCCGACCGCCTCGCCGACCCTCGACCAGACCCAGCTGGTCGGGTCGGCGGTGCTCGGCGACGGCATGACCGAGATCCCGGTGCGGGCCGACCAGCCCGCCCGGTACGTGCTGCTGTGGATCACGCAGCTCGCGAACAACGGCGGCCAGTTCCAGTCGGCCATCGCCGAAATCCGCTTCGAAGCAAGTGTCTGACGCTCCTCCGAGTTCCTGAGCGCTGACCGCCACCAGGTCGCGTGGTCCGGACCAAATGGCCGCTACCTGCGCATTCTCGCGCGATTCACCGCTGCTGAATCGTTCTCCTCGATATGATCTTGGCGCTCTCGGCATGGGGAGTTCGCCGCTCTGAGGGGATGCATTGTCGTCACCGAACGCAGTGTCAGCATCGAGGACAGAGTCACCGTCGAACGCGAGCGATCGCGAACTATTGGCCGCGCACGCCGCGGGCGCACCGCACGCCTTCGCCGAACTGTTCCGCCGCCATCGCGACCACCTCTACCAAACCGCGCTACGCGCCTCCTACAGTCCCGAGGACGCCGCCGACTCGCTCCAGGACGCCCTGCTGTCCGCGCACCGCGGCGCGGCCGGATTCCGTGGCGACGCCGAGGTTCGCAGCTGGATGCACCGCATCGTGGTCAACGCCTGCCTGGACCGCATCCGCCGCAACAAGCTGCGCCGCACCGAACCGCTGTCCGAGGACACCGCCGACGAGCCTGCTTGTCCGCGAGACGATTTCGCGGCCCTGGAGGCCAGCCTGCTGGTCGACGCGGCGCTGTTCACGCTGCCCGCCGACCAGCGCACCGCACTGGTCACGGTGGAACTCGAGGGCTACTCCATCGCGGATGCCGCTGCCCTGCTGGGCATCCCGGAGGGCACGGTCAAGAGCCGCTGCGCCCGTGGCCGCCGAAGGCTGGAAATGAAACTTCGCGAATAGGACGTTTGCGCGCCGACACAGCCGGGCATGAACACCTGAATTCCGCTCGAACACCGCACTATTGGGGGAACCTTGTACGGTTCCCGTACGTCCGATACGAAGACAGGTCTGTGATTCCCACTCGACGCCCTGGAGGGGCAATGGAGGAAACCTTCTCCACCGAGCTGCTGGCCGATCTGCACGGCGGCAACCTGCCGCCGGAGCAGTCCGCACGGCTCTGGCCCGAGGTCCGGCGCGACCCCGAGGCCATGCGCTACCTGAACACCCTCGACGGCGTCGACGACCGGCTGCGCGAACTCGGACGCGACGAGAACATCACCCACCCCATCCCCACCGACGTGGCCGACCGCTTGGAACGCATGATCGACGACCTCGCGGCGGAGGACACCCCCATCGCCACCGCGCCCATGCCGGTCCTCAACGGGTCCATCTTCACCACCGGCCGCCTCGACCCCCGCGACCTCGAGGAACCGCTCCTCCCGGCGGACCTGGACGAGGACGAGACCGTGCCCGCCGAGTTCACCGAACGCCCGTCCCGCCGCCTGCGCTGGCTCACCGCCGCCGCGGCCGCCGCCGCCCTGGCCGCGGGCGCCGTCGTCGCCGTGGACGCCCTGAGCACCCGCCCCACCACCCCGGCCGCCCAGCCCACCGCCGGCGACGAACTGGACCCCGCCCTCTCGCCCGGCGTCGTCCTGACCGCCATGGGCCGCCACGACATCACCGGCCCCCTGGCCGCGGGCAGCGCCCTCACCGACTGCCTACGCGCCGCCGATCTGGACCGCCAGGTCCTCGGCAGCCGCAGCGTCGTGTTCTCCGGCACCCCCGGTGTCCTGGTCCTGCTCCAAGGCCCGAAAGCGCCACAGATCACAGCCGCCGTCCTCGGAACGGGCTGCGCACCCGGCCACCCACAGGTACTCGGCCGGACCGATATCGGCTAGCCGGCCTGCGAACCCGCCGGAGCGAAGCGGAGGCAATCAAACCCGGGAATGACAGCGTTTAGGCTGTTGTTGACCGGTTCGCTCACGCTCGAGCGATCGAGATTCTGTACTACAGCTTCGGAGGGCCATCTTGAGCACGCCTGTTCGCGACCTGATCATCGTCGGCTCCGGCCCGGCCGGCTACACCGCCGCGGTGTACGCCGCCCGCGCGGAACTGGAACCGCTGCTGTTCGAGGGCACCCAGTTCGGCGGCGCGCTCATGACCACCACCGAGGTCGAGAACTTCCCCGGCTTCCGCGAGGGCATCATGGGCCCCGACCTGATGGAGGAGATGCGGGAGCAGGCCAAGCGCTTCGGCACCGACATCCGCACCGAGGACGTGGACGCCCTCGACCTGACCGGTCCGGTCAAGAAGGTGACCGTCGGCGGCGAGGTGTACGAGGCGCACGCCGTGGTCCTCGCCATGGGTTCGGCGGCCCGCTACCTCAATGTCCCGGGCGAGCAGGAGCTGCTCGGCCGCGGCGTCAGCGCCTGCGCCACCTGTGACGGCTTCTTCTTCAAGGGCCAGGACATCGTGGTGGTCGGCGGCGGCGACTCGGCCATGGAGGAGGCGACCTTCCTCACCAAGTTCGCCAGCTCGGTGACCGTCATCCACCGCCGCGAGGAGTTCCGCGCCTCCCGGATCATGCTGGAGCGGGCCAAGAACAATGACAAGATCCGCTTCATCCTGAACTCGGAAGTCGCTGCGGTGCACGGTGATTCGAGCGTCACCAGCCTGACCCTGCGCGACACCCGCACCGGCGAGACCTCCGAGCTGGCCGCCACCGGCCTGTTCGTCGCCATCGGCCACGATCCGCGCAGCGAACTGGTGCGCGGCCAGGTCGATCTGGACGACGAGGGCTACGTGCTGGTCCAGGGCCAGAGCACCTACACCTCGGTGCCGGGCGTCTTCGCCGCCGGCGACCTGGTCGACCACACCTACCGGCAGGCCATCACCGCCGCCGGCACCGGCTGCCGCGCGGCCATCGACGCCGAGCGCTGGCTCGCCGACCAGGGTGACATCACCAGCAACACCCTCGATCACGCCGGTCAGCCGGTGGAAGTGAACAACTAAGGAGTTTGGCAATGTCCGACGCCAAGACCGGTGCCACCAAGACGGTGACCGACGCGACCTTCGCCGACGAAGTACTGCTCAGCGAGAAGCCCGTACTCGTCGATTTCTGGGCGGCCTGGTGCGGCCCGTGCAAGATGGTCGCCCCCGTGCTGGAGGAGATCGCCGCCAACACGGACAAGATCACCATCGCCAAGCTCGACGCCGACAACAACCCGGAGACCTCGAAGCACTACGGGATCCTGTCGTTGCCTACCATGGTCCTGTTCCAAGGGGGCAAGGAAACCAAGCGGATCGTCGGAGCGAAGGGCAAAGCCGCCCTCTTGCGCGAACTAGAAGAAGTTCTTTAGCGACGCTGGATACGATTTCGGCGTCAGCGGGGAGGCGGAGCGACGCCTTCGGCCCCTGACCCTGACGGCGGGGTTAGTATGCCTGCACTCGACAGTTGCCGAAATTCGGTCCGGGTCTGAAACAATCGTTCGACGCTCCGGTCGCGCGGTGGTGTGAACCACCGCGCGAATGGGTACCCGGGTTGGCGGAAGGAAAGGGCTCTCACGCATGCACCGACTTCGTCACGGCGATACAGGACCAGCCGTAGCAGAGGTTCGGAGCACCCTGGCAAGCCTCGGGTTCCTGCACACTCATCCCACCAGCGATCCGGCGGGTCTGGACGGGGAGTACTGGAAGGACGCCGACGCCACCTTCGACCATGATCTGGACTCCGCTGTGCGCGCTTTTCAGCAGCACCGCGGTCTCCTGGTCGATGGCGTGGTCGGCCCGGCCACCTACCGCGCGCTGAAGGAGGCCTCGTACCGCCTCGGCGCCCGCACTCTCATCTACCAGCTCTCCGCACCGCTCTACGGCGACGACGTCGCCACCCTGCAGCGTCGGCTGCAGGATCTCGGCTTCTATGTGGGCCGGGTCGACGGGTACTTCGGCCCGCACACCCACGACGCGCTCACCGCGTTCCAGCGCGAGATCGGGCTCTCCTCGGACGGCATCTGCGGTCCGGACACGCTGCGCTCGCTGGATCTGCTGGGCGCTCGCGTCACCGGCGGCAATCCGCATCGGATCGCCGAGGAAGAGGTGGTGCACCGGGCCGGGCCGCAGCTCACCGGCAAGCGCATCGTCATCGATCCGGGTCTGGGTGGGCCGGACAAGGGTTCGCCGGTGCCGACCGAATTCGGTGACGTCTACGAATCGGAGATCCTCTGGGATTTGGCCAGCCGGCTCGAAGGCCGCATGGCGGCAACGGGTATGGAGACCTTCCTGTCGCGGCCGTGGGGGGCCAACCCCTCCGATGCCGAGCGCGCCGAGACCTCCAATACCTTCGACGCCGATCTGATGATCTCGCTGCGCTGCGCCAGCAGTGACAACGATTCCGCCAGCGGCGTGGCCAGCTTCCACTTCGGCAACTCGCACGGCTCGACCTCGATGATCGGTCAGGTGCTGGCCGGGTTCATCCAGCGCGAGATCGTGGCCCGTACCTCGCTGCAGGACTGCCGGACCCACGCCCGCACCTGGGACCTGCTGCGCCTCACCAAGATGCCGACCGTGCAGGTCGACATCGGCTATCTCACCAGTGATTACGACGCGTCGGTGCTGACCAACCCGCGCATGCGCGACGTCATCGCCGAGGCCATCCTGATCTCGGTGAAGCGGCTGTACCTGCTGGGCCAGGACGACCAGCCCACCGGCACTTACACATTCGCCGAATTGCTCGCCGAAGAGTTGGCCGCCGCAGACCGGCTGTAATGTTTCACATGAAACAACCCCGCCTCCCGAACTTCCGGGAGGCGGGGTTTTCGTTGCGGTGGAACCGGACGGGGGAGTGGTCAGCGGGTGGAGATACGGGTCGGCATGGTGAGCGCCGCCGCCGCGAGAAGCTGATCGAGCGCGCGCTCGACGTCTTCCTTCCACAGGTGCTCGTGATCCAATTCCAGCCGCAGGCGCGGGAACCGATGATGCGAGGCGACCACCTTGAAGCCGACGTCCTCCAGGAAGTCGGCCTCGATCATGCAGTTCTCGGGGGAGCATCCCGAGGGCGACGGCGCGGGGGAGCGCAGCGGCGAGCCGATCCGCTCGCGCAGCGACAGGGAACCGACGGCAGGCATGGAACTGGTCGGCGGATCCTTGCGAATGCCGAACGCCTCGATGGCCCGCACACCGCGGCGCACCAGATCGCCCACCACGGCCTGGAGCAACTGCTGACCAACCTGCTCCCCTTGGAACGGGATTTCGGCGCTCAGCGTGGTCAGCAGCACCGCATCCGGGCTCACCGGGGACGTGGGGAAGAGACCCGCGCGCGGGACGGCGCTCGGCGGCGCGTAGATGGCGCAGCCGGCCGGTTTGTCCTCGATCACGGCGACCTGACCGCACAACCCCCACTGCAACATGACGGTCGAGAGCCAGGCCTCCTTCTCGAAGACCGGGTCACTGAAGCTATGGGAATCCGCTGCCACCGCCGGATCGATCTCCCAGAACACGCATCGCCGCGCATGCACCGGAAGTTTGTCGAGTCCGCCGAGGGTAAGCGCGGTCACGCTGGTCGACACCGCTCTGCTCAGCCTCCAGCTGTCTGATTCATCCACACTCACGCCGCATCACACAGTGCTCGCCAGCAAGAATAAGCGATCAACGCTTTACGCCTCTCCAGGGCCGTATACCCGAACGTCACAGTGACGTTTCCACTGTGACCTCCGGGATGGGCCCTCCTTAGGGCCTGGACTGCTCCATCATGCTGACAATCCGCTCCAGATCGTCGATGGAGCCGAATTCGACAGTGATCTTTCCCTTGCGCTTGCCGAGGCTGACCGTGACGCGAGTGTCGAACGACTCCGACAACCGCTCCGCCACATCCTGCAGACCCGGCATCTGAATCGGCTTCCGCTTCGGCACCGGGGGAGCGGCCGCATCCGGATTCCGGTTCGCCAGCGTCACCGCTTCCTCGGTGGCCCGGACCGACATGCCCTCGGCGACGATCCGCGCGGCCAACGCCTCCTGCGCATCGGCACCCGCCTCCAACGCCAGCAGAGCGCGCGCGTGGCCGGCGGACAAGACGTTCGCGGCCACCCGGCGCTGCACCGGGATCGGAAGCTTCAACAGCCGAATCATATTCGTCACCACCGGACGCGAACGGCCGATCCGCGAAGCCAGTTCCTCGTGGGTGACGCCGAACTCCTCCAGCAGCTGCTGATAGGCGGCCGCCTCTTCAAGCGGGTTCAGCTGCACGCGATGGATGTTCTCCAGCAACGCATCCCGCAGCATGGAGTCGTCCGCGGTCTCGCGCACGATAGCGGGGATGGCTTCCAGCCCCGCCTCCTGGCTGGCCCGCCACCGCCGCTCACCCATGATGAGCTGATAGCGGGGGACCGGTCCGGACTCGACCTGACGCACCACGATGGGCTGCATCAGACCGAATTCCTTGATGGAGTGCACCAGTTCGGCCAGCGCCTCTTCTTCGAAGACGGAGCGCGGCTGCTTCGGGTTGGGCTCGATCTGCTGTGGCGGGATCTCGCGGTACACCGCGCCCGGGTCCGCGCCGTCGGCCGACTCGACCGGATCGGGGACCCGATGCAGGTACGCCGACGCGGGCTGCGGCCCAACCGGATCGACACCGATGACGACATTGGCCGCGGCACTGCCGAGCCCGCCCGGTGTGGTGGCCGGTCCGGTCGGAATCAATGCCGCGAGGCCGCGCCCCAGTCCACCCTTCTTCGCCTGACTCATCGGCCTACCGACCCCTTCCATTGTTCACCGTCACCGCCGCCGAGATTTATCTACACACCGGATTGTGCGTCCGAAACGGGCACCGGCGCGGCTTGGCGCGCCGAGTTCCGCGACGCGATCTCACGACCGGCGTCGAGGTAGCTCATCGCGCCCCGCGAGCCCGGATCGTAATCGAGGACGGTCATGCCGTACCCGGGAGCCTCCGACACCTTCACGCTGCGGGGGATGACCGAGCGCAGCACCGCGTCACCGAAGTGCGAGCGGACTTCCTCGGCCACCTGATCGGCGAGCTTGGTGCGGCCGTCGTACATGGTGAGCACGACGGTGGAGACATGCAGTCCGGGATTCAGGTGCGCTTGCACCAGACCGATATTGCGGAGCAGCTGACCCACGCCCTCGAGTGCGTAGTACTCGCACTGGATGGGGATCAGCACCTCCTTGGCCGCGACCATGGCATTGACGGTGAGCAGCCCCAGCGACGGCGGGCAGTCGATCATCACGTAATCGATGTCGTACCCGGCGAGGTTCGCTTCCTGGATGGCGGCCTTGAGGCGACCCTCGCGGGCGACCATGGAGACGAGTTCGATCTCGGCGCCGGCGAGGTCGATGGTGGCGGGGATGCAGAGCAGTCGTTCATTGTGCGGGCTCTGCTGGATGGCGTCGCTGACCGAGCACTCGCCGATGAGGAGTTCATAGCTGGACGGGGTGCCCGACTGATGGGGGACGCCGAGCGCGGTGCTGGCGTTGCCCTGCGGGTCGAGGTCGATGACGAGGACCCGCATGCCCTGGATGGCGAGCGCGGCAGCCAGATTCACGGCCGTGGTGGTCTTACCCACGCCGCCCTTCTGGTTGGCGATGGTGATGACGCGCTGTTCTTTCGGACGCGGAATGTGGGCATTGGTTCCCGACCGCACCTGGCTGGCGCGCTGCGCCTCGGCGGCAATCGGGGTGTCGGCGGAGATGTTGCCGTAGGGGGTGCGGCTGAACTCGTCCGTATCGAAGGGACCGCTATCGAGCATGCCGGGAACCCGAGACGTTGTTTCCCGTGAAACATTCGCCGGACCGTTGGACATACAGGCTCCTAACCCCGAGAACTCAAAGACACGTGGCCGAGCTGAAATTCGCGCGCCTGGCAGCAGCAGCCGCGTCACTGCGTTGTCACTGAGGGCTGGCTGGAATCGGCTGGAAGTCGTTCATCGCTCGACGTTCATTAGCTTGCCAGTAGAGGACACAATACGGAAGTTGAACGCACAGCTTCGCACCACGACACACCCCGAGGCGACTCAAAGATCGCGAAGGTGTGCATGTTTCACGGGAAACATCGCTTCGTCAGTGACGCTTCGAGGGCGGGGTCCCACGACCCCCGGCTTTGCGCTCAGCACTCGCCGCTTTGCGTTCCGCACTGCCTGCTTTGCGCTCCGCGCGACGCTCGGCGCGGGCCAGCCGCTCCGCGCTGATGACGAAGGTGGGCGTCTCGAGTACTCCCACACCGCATTCCAGAACCTCGGCGTGACCCGCACCCGCCTTGGTGAGCTCGTCGCGATCGCGCTCGAGTTCCTCGGCGGCGCTGATTCCCTTGAGGGCCAACATTCGTCCGTGCTCGTGCACCAGCGGCATGGACCATCCCGCGAGCTTCGCCAGGGGAGCGACCGCACGGGAGGTGACGATGTCCGCGCCGCCCGCCTCCTTCTTCACGCCCGCCTGCTCGGCGCGGCCGCGCACGATGACGATATTGTCCAGTCCCGCCTCGGCCGCGAACTCGGCGAGGAAGACGGTCCGGCGAAGCAGCGGCTCCACCAATGTGATCCGGAGATCGGGCCGGGCGATGGCGAGCGGGATGCCGGGGAGCCCCGCGCCACTGCCGATGTCGACCACGCGCGCGCCGGGCGCGATGAGGTCACCGATCACCGCGCAGTTGAGGATGTGGCGATCCCAGAGCCGGGGAACCTCGCGGGGGCCGATCAGTCCGCGCTCCACACCCGCGGTCGCGAGCGCGGTGTAGTACTGCCGGGCCTTGTCGAGCCGATCGCCGAAAACGACCGCGGCGGCGGCCGGGGGATCGACCGGACCCGGAGCGGTCATCTCGGTGTCTGGTTCCACGTGAAACATCCTTCCGGGGGGACGACTGTAGCTAAAAGAGTAGGGCCCCCGGGTTTCCGAAACCCGGGGGCCCTACCGCTGCGATCCGCGTGTCAGGCGGGGAGTACCACCACGTGACGATTCGGCTCGACACCCTCACTCTCGCTCACGACACCGTCGATCGCGGCCACGGCGTCGTGCACGATCTTGCGCTCGAACGGAGTCATGGGGGAGAGCGCCTCACGCTCGCCGGTTTCCAGCACGCGCTTGCCGGCCTCGGCGCCGAGCGCACTCAGCTCCGAACGACGCGCGGCCCGCCAGCCCGCCACATCCAGCATGAGCCGACTGCGGATGCCGGTCGCCTGCTGCACGGCCAGCCGGGTCAGCTCCTGGAGCGCGTCCAGCACCTCGCCCCGGCGGCCGACCAGCTTCGCCAGATCCTTGCCGCCGTCGATGCTCACGATGGCCCGGTCGCCCTCGACATCGAGGTCGATATCGCCGTCGAAGTCGAGGACATCCAGCAACTGCTCGAGGTAGTCGCCGGCGATCTCGCCCTCTTCGATGAGCGCTTCCTCGGAGTCGCTCGCGGCGCCCGGTGCGGCCGTCGCTGACGTCACAGTGGGATCCCCTCCGTCGGTTTCAACAGTCATGGTTGTTTCCTTCATCTGGAGTTGTAAGTCTCAGCGACGCCGCTTCTGGTTGGCGCGGCCACGGTTGCCCGACCGCTTCTTTCCGGTGGTGGGCTTGGCGCCGGCGGCCGGCTTGGCGGGCGCGGGGTTCACACCATTCTGCGACGCGTCCTCGGCATCGGTCACGGCGTCCTCGATCTTGGTGCCGGACTGCTTCTTGCGGACGTCCACCGGCTTCGCGCCCGGCTTCGGGGCGTTCTGCGCGCGTCGCTCGAGGGCGGCCTGCTTCTTCTCCTCTTCCTCTTTTTCGATCTTGCCGAAAACGAGGTGCTGCTGACCGTAGGTCCAGATGTTGTTGGAGACCCAGTAGATCAGGATGGCGACGGGCAGGAACGGACCACCGACGAGCACGCCGAGCGGGAACACGTAGAGCGCCAGCTTGTTCATCATGGCGGCCTGCGGGTTGGCCGCGGCCTCCGCCGACTGCCGGGCCACCGAGGCGCGGGCGTTCATATGGGTCGCGATACCGGCGATCACCATGAGCGGGATCGAGACCAGCGCGATGACCAGCTTGCTCGGCACACCGCCGTAATCGGCGAAGGACTCCAGGACCTTCGCCGGCTCGGTGATGTACGCCGACAGGGGAGCGCCGAAGAGCCGTGCGGTCAGGAAGGACTGGACGTCGGCCGCGGAGAAGATGTAGTTCGGGGTGTGGGCGTTGTCGTAGGGCGACATGCCCAGCTGCCCGATTCCGGTGCCGGTGCGGTTGAACGACCGCAGCACGTGGAACAGACCCAGGAACACCGGAACCTGCAGCAGCACCGGCAGACAGCCCATGAGCGGGTTGAAGCCGTGTTCCTTCTGCAGCTTCTGCATCTCGACCGTCATCTGCTGGCGGTCGTTCTTGTACTTCTTCTGCAGCTCCTTGATCTGGGGCTGCAGCTCCTGCATCTGCCGGGTGGTGCGGACCTGCTTCACGAACGGCTTGTAGAGCACCAGCCGCAACGTGAACACCAGGAACACCACGGCCAGAGCCCAGGCGAATCCGCTGTTCTTGCCCAGCACATACCCGAATGCCTGGTGCCAGAACCACAAAATGGCCGACACCGGGTAATAGATGAAGTCGAGCACGGCGCTATGCACTCCCGTCGTTCGTATCGCCGGTCACCGCGGGCGATGATCCTTCGTAAGCTGATGCCGCGCGCCGGTGCTTACGCTCCGGAACGGGGTCCCACCCACCAGGGTGCCAGGGCGCACATTTCGCCAGACGGACGGCTGCCAGTCCGAGTCCGACGAACAGTCCGCGGGTGCGCAACGCCGTCACCGCGTACTCACTGCACGTGGGAGTGAATCGGCACACCGGCATACGGGTGGGGGAGATATAGGTCCGATACAGCTCGATGAGGAATATCAGAGCTTTGGCCGGTAATCCGGCAGCCGCGCGCAGCGCGCCCGCAGAAGAATGCGGCGCGTTCATGCGAGGGGGCCGAGCTTGCGCAGCCCGCTGTGCAACTGGCGCAGCAGTTCTTCGGAGGGCGCGTCGGCGGCACCCGGGAGGGCGCGAATGACAACATCTGCGCCGCCGGGCAATTCGGCCGTCAGGCTTGCGCAGATATGACGCAGGCGGCGGGCCACCCGGTGGCGTACCACCGCCGGACCCACCGCCTTGCTGACGATCAAGCCGAAACGCGGACCGCCCACCCGGATGGCCGGGGTCGATCCGTTCGCTTGATCGTCGTGTAGCAGTACGTGCACAACGAGGTCCCGTCTCCCGATCCGCCGGCCCTGGCGCACCGTCCGGGAAAAGTCGGTGCGCCGGTGCAGCCGGTAGGGCTCAGGCAGCACCTGAGCGTCCAGCGGAGTGCGGGCGGATGGGGGACCGGAGACCGGACGGCGAGTCGCTCATACGACGCCGCATCCGGGGTTACCGAATCAGGCGGTCAGCTTGGCGCGGCCCTTGCCACGACGAGCCGACACGATGGCGCGACCCGCACGGGTCCGCATCCGGAGACGGAAGCCGTGGACGCGCGCCCGACGACGGTTGTTCGGCTGGAACGTCCGCTTGCCCTTGGCCACGGTCAACACTCCTCTAGGTGGTGGACGTCCGGTGACGTCCGAAGCTGTTCGGTGAAACGGTGCTCTCGACGGACGGGAGTCCCTCGGCGCAATACCCTTGTCGGCACGGGCAGCAGACAGCCGCCACCGCACCATAGGGTGACTGTAGAAGGGTACTTACCCCCTGGACGAGGGTCAAACTCGGGGGTCGAGGCCCGATTTCGCGGGACTGGATCGATCGTTCCGCGTGGCGTTCGGGGACGGTTCGTGTCGGAGCGCCGGTGTCGTGTACGGTCCTTCCCAGTCCCTTCCGGTGACCGCGGACGGCCTCGTCCTCCGCCCCGCGAGCGGTATTGCCAGCTGGTAGCTGTGAAGCCGCAGGTACGCGCCGGATCCGAGGAATCAGACACGCGGACGCGTGTATCCCCAGGTTGTCCACATCTGTGGATAATTGTGTGGAAATACCCCTGGAGTGGCATATTCGTAGGGCCGACGGTACCCGCCGACGCCCGGTGACTGGGGGAGCCGAGCAGCGCAACCGTCTGCTCCAATCGACCTACATCCGGGGAGGACTACGTTCGTGGACGACGAGCAGAATGTGCTGACGGCTGTCTGGCCGGAGGTGATCGCCGAATTGGCGAGTGGCTCCGCGGATGGGGAGATCCAGCCGGTCAGCAAGGCTCACAAGGCGTGGCTCAACACTATCGAACCGATCACCTTCGCGCAGGGGTTCGCCCTGCTCTCGGTGCCCGGCACGATGGCGCAGGTGACGGTCGAACGCGACTTGCGGGAGCTCATTCTGCGCTCGCTCGCCCGCCGCGGACTCCAGGTCGAGGGTCTGGGCGTGCGCATCCGCGCGCAGCAGAATCCCCCCGCCGGACGGTCCGCGAACGCGCCCCGGCACGCCCGCATGACCTCCCGCCCGGAGCGTCCCCGCGAGCCCGAACCGACGCCCCCGGCGTACGCGCCCGAACCGCCGATGACCGAGCGTCCACAGCCCTCGTACCAGTCCCAGCCGGAGTACGCGCCGCGCTACCTACCTCCCCAGGACTACCCGGGCGAGTACGACGAGCGCGAGGCTTATCCACCTGTGGAATACGGGCAGCCGCCAATGGCCGAGGAGTTGCCGCCCGTCACCGCCGACCGTCCGACCGCGCCCGAGCGGCCGTTGCCGGGCGGTGAACCGGCCGTCGCGCCCCTGGGCCAGCGGCCCGACCGGCGGCGGGACAACCATCGCGGCGCGCCCATGCCGCCGGGACAGGAGTCCCTGTTCTCCCCGGACCCCGAGGACGAACCGGTCCGGTCCGCCCCGCAGCGCTATGCCGACGAACCCACGCCGCAGCGCTACTCGGACGAACCGTCTCCCCAGCGCTATGCCGAGGAACCCGCGTCCCAGCGCTACTCGGACGAACCGTCTCCCCAGCGCTATGCCGAGGAACCCGCGTCCCAGCGCTACGCCGACGAACCGTCCCCGCAGCGATATGTGGACGAGCCCGCGCAGCAACGGTATTCCGACGAGCCCGCCCCGCAGCGTTATGCCGACGAACCGGCGGCCCGCTACGAGGAGCCCGCGCCGCGCTACTCCGAGGAACCGGCCGCGCGCCGTCCGGTGGACGAGCCGCACGACGACGAGCCGGTGGTCAATGTCCGCAATTCGTGGCCGACCTACTTCAACCGGTCGCCCGAGCGGGAGCCCGCGCCCGCGCCGTCCTCGGCCAGCCTGAACGCGAAGTACACCTTCGACACTTTCGTCATCGGCGCGTCCAATCGCTTCGCGCACGCCGCGGCGGTGGCCATCGCGGAGGCGCCGGCGCGCGCCTACAACCCGCTGTTCGTTTGGGGCGCTTCGGGTTTGGGCAAGACGCACCTGTTGCACGCGGCGGGCCACTACGCGCAGCGGCTGTTCCCGGGCATGCGGGTGAAGTACGTGTCCACCGAGGAATTCACCAACGACTTCATCAACTCGCTGCGTGACGACCGGAAGGTGGCGTTCAAGCGCCGCTACCGGGAGACCGACATCCTGCTGGTGGACGACATCCAGTTCATCGAGGGCAAGGAAGGCATCCAGGAGGAGTTCTTCCACACCTTCAACACCCTGCACAACGCGAACAAGCAGATCGTGGTGTCCTCCGACCGGCCGCCGAAGCAGCTGGCGACGCTGGAGGAGCGGCTGCGGACGCGGTTCGAGTGGGGTCTGATCACCGATGTGCAGCCGCCGGAGCTGGAGACCCGCATCGCGATCCTGCGCAAGAAGGCGCGCATGGACCGCCTGGACGTGCCGCACGACGTGCTCGAACTGATCGCCAGCCGGGTGGAGCGCAATATCCGGGAGCTGGAGGGCGCGCTGATCCGCGTCACCGCGTTCGCGTCGCTGAACGGGCAGCCGCTGGATCTGTCGCTGGCCGAGGTGGTGCTGCGGGATCTGATGCCCGACACCGCGACGCTGGAGATCACGGCGGCCACGATCATGGCCGTGACCGCGGAGTACTTCAACACCACGCTGGAAGAACTGACCGGTCCGGGTAAGGCGCGGCCGCTGGCGCAGGCCCGGCAGATCGCCATGTACCTGTGCCGTGAGCTCACCGACCTCTCCCTGCCCAAGATCGGCCAGGCCTTCGGACGCGACCACACCACGGTCATGTACGCGGAGAAGAAGGTGCGCAAGGAGATGACCGAGCGGCGCCGTGTGTACGACCAGGTTCAAGAACTCACAGCCCGAATTAAACAGCGTTCGCGCTGATCCACAGTCCACAGGACCCCACGTCGTCTGACGTGGGGTTCTGTGCTTTCCGGGGTTGTGGATTCCTCGAGGAGTCCTCGAGGAAAGGGTGTGGAGTCCTCGAGGAATCCCACTGTTGTCCACGGGGTTGCGCACAGGTCGCTACTCACAGCGGTGCACAGGTGTTGATCCACAGATCCCACAGGTGAATTCATCCTCGAGGGCTGAGCTGCGCGGATGGGGTTTTCGGCTTGTGGATTCCTCGAGGAGTCCCTGTCAGGTCCTCGAGGAATCCACGGGGTAGTCCCCGGTTCCATCCTCATGTGGGTATCCCTGCCCGATTCGGGGGAGCAACTCGAGGATCACTCGAGGATGGCTGGGGAGTTCCCGGGTGACTCCACAAGCACCGGCTGTTCATCCTCGAGCCACCCCAACGACATCCCCACGCCGCCGCCCGGTCGGACCTGCGGAAACAGGCGAAGTCCACAGAACTAACAGGACCTACTACTACTTCAGTTCTTCATCTAGAGAAGGTTCTTCTAAAACAGGGTGTGTGGAAACTCGGGTTGGGAGGGCACGGTGCGTTGGGCAGCTCCTCCACACCCGATCGGGAGGCAGGGAGGAGAAGGGAGAGGGACCGGTCTTCAGCCGAGGGCTCGGTGGGGTCGGGGCAAAGGCTCGGTGGGTCGGCGTAGGCGGGTCGGTCTCGCGCAGGTACGGTTTGGTGTCGGCCCCGTGTGCGAGACTGCCGATTACCGTTTCGAGATCCGAACGACCCCCAGTGGAGAGGACAGACCGGGCGATGGAGCTTGCAAGCATGAAGTTTCGGGTCGCTCGCGAGGACTTCGCCGAATCCGTAGCCTGGGTGGCCCGCAGCCTGCCGTCGCGGCCTCCGGTGCCCGTGCTCGGTGGCGTACTCCTCGTGGCTGACGAGGACGGCCTGACGGTCTCCGGTTTCGATTACGAGGTCTCCGCGCAGATGCGGGTGGCCGCCGAGGTCGCCGGTCCGGGCCAGGTGCTGGTGTCGGGCCGCCTGCTGGCCGATATCACCAAGGCGCTGTCCAACAAGCCGGTGGACGTGTCGGTGGACGGCACTCGCGTGCTGATCGCCTGTGGCAGTGCCAAGTTCTCGCTGCCGACCATGCCCGTCGAGGACTATCCCCAGCTTCCCGAGCTCCCGCCGCAGACCGGTGAGCTCGCCGTGGATCTGTTCTCCGAGGCCGTCTCCCAGGTGGCCGTGGCCGCCGGCCGTGACGACACCCTCCCCATGCTCACCGGCATCCGTGTGGAGATCGAGGGCCCGAAGGTGGTCCTGGCCGCCACGGACCGTTTCCGGCTCGCTGTGCGCGAATTGGAGTGGCAGCCGGGCCGTGCGGATGTGGAGACCGCGGTCCTGGTCCCGGCTCGCACCCTGTCCGAGTCCGCGAAGACCCTCGGTGCCTCCGATCAGCCGGTGCAGCTGGCGTTCGGCACCGGCACCGACGGCCTGCTGGGCATCGTGAACGGCGGCCGCCGCACCACCACCCGCCTGCTCGACGCGGAATTCCCCAAGTTCCGCCAGTTGCTCCCCAAGGAGCACACCTCGCTCGCGACCATCGCGGTGAGCGCGCTGACCGAGGCCATCAAGCGTGTGGCCCTGGTGGCCGAGCGCGGCGCCCAGGTGCGGCTGGAGTTCTCCGAGGAGGGTTTGCTGCTCTCCGCCGGTGGCGACGACGCCGGTCGCGCCGAGGAGTGGCTGGTCGCCGATTTCCGCGGTGAGCCGCTGACCATCGCCTTCAACCCCGGCTACCTGCTCGACGGCCTCTCCGCAGCGCATTCGGACCGGGTGACCTTCGGCTTCACCACGCCCAGCCGTCCGGCGGTGTTCCTGCCTGCGCCGGAGGAGGAGCCCGCGCAGCTGGAGTCGGGCTCCTTCGCGGCGCTGGCCGGAAGCTACATCTACCTGTTGATGCCGGTGCGGTTGCCGGGCTGAGCAGGTTTGGCGACCCATCGCTTCGGAGCGAACGACACACCTGTGCACAGTGTTGACAAACCTGTGAAAAACGCGGGGACGGTGGGCTGACCGGATGTACGTGCGTGCGCTGTCACTGCGCGATTTCCGGTCCTGGGAGGCCGCCGAACTCGAACTTTCGCCCGGTGGAACGGTTTTCCTGGGGTCCAACGGGAACGGCAAGACCAACCTGATCGAGGCCATCGGATATTTGTCCACACTCGGCTCACATCGGGTGTCCGCCGATGCTCCGCTCATCCGGATCGGCGCGCAGAAGGCCCGGATCGGCGCGACGGTGGTGAACACCGGCCGCGAGCTGCGGGTGGATATGGAGCTGAATCAGGGCACGGCCAATCGCGCCCAGATCAATCGTTCTCCGGTGCGGCGGCCGAGGGAGATCCTGGGGATTCTGCAGACGGTGTTGTTCGCTCCCGAGGATCTGTCGCTGGTGCGCGGGGATCCGGGGGAGCGGCGGCGGTTCCTGGACGAGCTGGCCACGGCCCGGCTGCCGCGCCTGGCCGGGGTGCGCGCGGATTACGAGAAGGTGCTGCGGCAGCGGTCGGCCCTGTTGAAAACGGCTGGGCGCAATGCCCGTTCGGGGGCGCGGGGCGCGGAGATGAGCACCCTCGATGTGTGGGACGGGCATCTGGCGGCGCACGGCGCGGTGCTGCTCGCGCATCGGCTGCGACTTGTCCACGACCTTTATCCACATCTTGCACAGGCTTATTCAGATATCGCGCCCGAGTCCCGGCCGGCGTCGATCGGCTATCGCAGTGCGAGTCTGCCGCCGGAATTGCTGGATTCCGCGCGTTCTCCACAGGACGATGACGAGGAGGCGCTCGAGGCGATCCTGTTGCGGGAGTTGGCCGCCGCGCGTCCCAAGGAGCTGGAGCGCGGGGTGTGCCTGGTCGGTCCGCACCGTGACGAACTGGATCTGATGCTGGGGTCCGCGCCGGCCAAGGGTTTCGCCAGTCACGGCGAGTCCTGGTCTTTCGCCTTGGCTCTGCGGCTCGGGGCGTTCGAGTTGTTGCGGTCCGCCGGAACCGATCCGGTGCTGATCCTCGATGACGTTTTCGCCGAACTGGATCGCCGCCGTCGGAGCGCGCTGGCTCGGGTGGCCGCGGGCGCGGAGCAGGTGTTGATCACCGCGGCGGTGCCCGAGGACGTGCCGCCCGAACTCGATGCCGCGCCGCAACGCGTGGAGACGACCGGGGAGGCGGATCGGCGGGCCTCCCGGATCGCGGAGTGAGATTGTCCGAGTGCGTCGGCCGTGGGAATCGCCGAGCGGTCGGTGGCATGCGGCAGAATCACGTGACGAACCGAGGGTGATCATCCGGATTCCCAGGTGTGGAAGGAGTTGTGGATGGCCGAGTCGCCGGAAACCGACGACCACACCCCGCGCGGGGGTGCGACCGGACCGGGCGCCGAACCGGAGTTGCGTGGAGTCGATCTGGCTCGGCGCGCGCTCGAGGAGGCGCGGGCCGCGGCCCGCGCGGCCGGGAAGTCGGTGGGGCAGGGGCGGGCCTCGCCGGCCGCGCCGCGCAAGGGCGGCATCCGGGCATTGCGGCGGCGCAGCAGTTGGTCGGGCGCGCACCCCGACGATCGGGATCCGCAGACCTTCGCGTCCCTGGCCATGCAGTTGGCGAAGGGCCGGGGCTGGTCGGCCAAGGTCGCCGAGGGCACGGTGTTCGGCCGGTGGGCGAGCGTGGTGGGGGAGGACATCGCCTCCCATGCCCAGCCGATCTCGCTGGAGAACGGCGTGTTGAGCATTCAGGCCGAGTCCACAGCCTGGGCCACTCAGCTACGCATGTTCCAGTCCCAGATCCTGGCGAAGATCGCGGCGGCGGTCGGGAACGGCGTGGTCAAACAGCTGAAGATCAATGGTCCGACCGCGCCGAGCTGGCGCAAGGGCGAGCGGCACATCAAGGGCCGCGGCCCCCGCGACACCTACGGGTAGGCCGCTGCCACCGGGGTCCGGGCCGCGAATCCCGGCGTCCGCGCGCTGGTTTCACGTGGAACGTTCGGAGATCACGACGAACCCTCGCGCAAACGCCCGCGTGTCCGCTGGCGCATCGACCGCTGAGGCTCCCGGAACCGCCCAGACCCATAACGGGTCATATCGCTGGTCGATTTCATGACCGTACGGCCCACCCAGGGGTGTCATAGGTGGGTTCTCTGTCGGTCGTACCAGTAGGATGAGGGAGTAACTAGCGGCGATACCTCCCGGCGCGTTCCGTAGCGCCCGCGCGTGGGCCCCCGTAACTCTCGAGCAGACAGTGTTCCGGAGCTCGGGCAGACAGTGTCTGTGGGCCTCACGCGTGCGACCGCACTGTGCCGGGAGGATCAGCAAGTAAGGAGAGCTACCGACCAGTGGCTGCCATGGACTCCAACGCAGACGGCTCGACCCAGCCCAAGTCAGGCAAGCCGACGTCGTACGGTGCCGACTCCATCACCGTCCTCGAGGGCCTCGAGGCGGTTCGCAAGCGCCCCGGTATGTACATCGGTTCCACCGGTGAGCGCGGCCTGCACCACCTGATCTGGGAGGTCGTCGACAACTCGGTCGACGAGGCGATGGCCGGATACGCCTCGCGGGTCGATGTCACCCTGCTGGCCGACGGCGGCGTCGAGGTCGTCGACGACGGCCGCGGTATCCCGGTCGCGATGCACGCTCAGGGTGTGCCCACCATCGAGGTGGTCATGACCCAGCTGCACGCGGGCGGCAAGTTCGACGGCGAATCGTATGCGGTGTCGGGTGGTCTGCACGGCGTCGGCATCTCGGTGGTGAACGCGCTGTCCACCCGGCTGCAGGCCGATGTGGACACCGACGGGTTCCACTGGACCCAGGAGTACAAGGACTCCAAGCCGGGCAAGCTGGTCCAGGGCAGTCCGACCAAGCGCACCGGTACCACCATCAAGTTCTGGCCGGACCCGGACATCTTCGAGACCACCACCTTCAGCTTCGAGACGGTCGCGCGCCGTCTGCAGGAGATGGCGTTCCTGAACAAGGGCCTGACCATCACGCTGACCGATCAGCGGGTGTCCGAGGGCGATGTCACCGACGAGGTGGTCAGCGAGACCGCCGAGGCGCCCAAGCATGTCGACGAGAACACCCCGGCCGCCGAGCCGAAGGTGAAGACCCGCACCTATCACTACCCGGGCGGGCTCGAGGACTACGTCAAGCACATCAACCGGACCAAGACGCCGATCCACAACTCGATCGTGGCGTTCACCGGTAAGGGCACCGGCCACGAGGTCGAGGTCGCGATGCAGTGGAACTCGGGCTACTCCGAGTCCGTCCACACCTTCGCCAACACCATCAACACCCATGAGGGCGGTACCCACGAGGAGGGCTTCCGCGCGGCGCTCACCACGGTGGTGAACAAGTACGCGAAGGACAAGAAGCTCCTCAAGGAGAAGGAAGGCAACCTCACCGGTGACGACATCCGTGAGGGTCTCGCCGCCATCGTGAGCGTGAAGATCGCCGACCCGCAGTTCGAGGGCCAGACCAAGACCAAGCTCGGCAACACCGAGGTGAAGTCCTTCGTCCAGCGCACCTGCAACGAGCACATCTCGCACTGGTTCGAGGCGAATCCGGCCGACGCGAAGACGATTGTGCAGAAGGCGGTTTCGTCGGCGCAGGCCCGCGTCGCCGCCCGTAAGGCGCGAGAGCTGGTGCGGCGCAAGTCCGCCACCGATCTGGGCGGCCTGCCGGGCAAGCTGGCCGACTGCCGTTCCAAGGACCCGAGCAAGTCCGAGATCTACATCGTGGAGGGCGACTCCGCCGGTGGCTCGGCCAAGTCCGGCCGCGACTCGATGTACCAGGCGATCCTGCCGCTGCGCGGCAAGATCATCAATGTCGAGAAGGCGCGCATCGACCGCGTGCTGAAGAACACCGAAGTGCAGTCCATCATCACCGCGTTCGGCACCGGCATCCACGACGAGTTCGATATCGCCAAGCTGCGCTATCACAAGATCGTGCTGATGGCCGACGCCGACGTGGACGGCCAGCACATCTCGACCCTGCTGCTCACCCTGCTGTTCCGCTTCATGCGCCCGCTGGTCGAGCACGGTCACGTATATCTGGCCATGCCGCCGCTGTACAAGCTGAAGTGGCAGCGTTCCGAGCCGGAGTTCGCCTACTCCGATCGCGAGCGCGACGGGCTGCTCGAGCGCGGCCTGGCGGCCGGTAAGAAGATCAACAAGGACGATGGCATCCAGCGCTACAAGGGTCTCGGTGAGATGAACCCGAAGGAGCTGTGGGAGACCACCATGGATCCGAGCGTGCGGGTCCTGCGCCTGGTCACCCTCGATGACGCCGCCGCGGCCGATGAGCTGTTCTCCATCCTGATGGGTGAGGACGTGGAGGCTCGCCGCAGCTTCATCACTCGGAACGCCAAGGACGTCCGGTTCCTCGACGTGTAATTCGCGACGGCGGAGGCCCTGTCGGGTCTCCGCCGCGCGCCGCGAGGACCACCCACCACTTCTGACGGAGACCAATTCATGACTGAGACTTCGCTTCCGCCCTCGGGTGGCGACCGCATCGAGCCGGTCGACATCCAGCAGGAGATGCAGAACTCCTACATCGATTACGCCATGAGCGTGATCGTCGGCCGCGCGCTGCCGGAGGTGCGCGACGGCATGAAGCCGGTGCACCGGCGCATCCTGTACGCGATGTACGACAACGGGTATCGGCCCGACCGCGGTTACGTGAAGTCCGCCCGCCCGGTCGCCGACACCATGGGTAACTATCACCCGCACGGTGACACCGCCATCTACGACACCCTGGTGCGTATGGCGCAGCCGTGGGCGCTGCGGTATCCGCTGGTCGACGGCCAGGGCAACTTCGGTTCGCGCGGTAATGACGGTGCGGCCGCCATGCGTTACACGGAGTGCCGCCTGACGCCGCTGGCGATGGAGATGCTGCGCGAGATCGACCACGAGACGGTCGATTTCGTCCCGAACTACGACGGTAAGACGCAGGAGCCGACCGTCCTGCCGAGCCGGGTGCCCGCCCTGCTCATGAACGGTTCCAACGGCATTGCCGTCGGTATGGCGACGAATATCCCGCCGCACAACCTGACCGAGCTGGCCGACGCCATCTACTGGGCGCTGGACAATCACGACGCGGACGAGGAGGCCACTCTCGCCGCGTGCATCGAGCGGGTGAAGGGTCCGGACTTCCCGACCGCGGGCCTGATCGTGGGCACCCAGGGCATCCACGACGCCTACACCACCGGCCGCGGTTCGGTCCGGATGCGCGGTGTCGTGGAGATCGAGGAGGACAGCCGCGGTCGCACCACGATCGTCATCACCGAGCTGCCGTACCAGGTCAATACCGACAACTTCATCAATGCCATCGCGGAGCAGGTGAAGGACGGCAAGATCGCGGGTGTCTCCGACATCCACGACGAGTCCTCCGACCGTGTCGGTATGCGCATCGTGGTGACCGTGAAGCGCGACGCCATCGCCAAGGTGGTGCTGAACAACCTCTACAAGCACACCCAGTTGCAGACCTCCTTCGGCTGCAACATGCTGTCGATCGTCGACAAGGTGCCGCGCACGCTGCGCCTGGATCAGATGATCCGGCTGTACGTGAACCACCAGTTGGAAGTCATCGTCCGGCGCACCCGCTACCTGCTGCGCAAGGCGGAGGAGCGGGCTCACATCCTGCGCGGTCTGGTGAAGGCGCTGGATCAGCTGGACAAGGTCATCGCCTTGATCCGCCGCTCGGCGGACACCGAGACCGCGCGCACCGGCCTGATGCAGTTGCTGGAGATCGACGAGATCCAGGCGACCGCCATCCTCGACATGCAGCTGCGTCGCCTGTCGGCTCTGGAGCGGCAGAAGATCCTCGACGAGTTGGCCAAGATCGAGGCCGAGATCGCCGATTTGAACGACATTCTGGCCAAGCCGGAGCGGCAGCGCGCCATCGTCCGTGACGAATTGGCGGAGATCGTCGACAAGTACGGCGACGACCGCCGCACCAAGATCATCGCGGCTGACGGCGACGTGCAGGACGAGGACCTGATCGCCCGCGAGGACGTGGTCGTGACGATCACCGAGACCGGCTACGCCAAACGCACCAAGACCGACCTCTACCGCTCGCAGAAGCGCGGCGGCAAGGGCGTGCAGGGCGCGGGTCTCAAGCAGGACGACATCGTCAAGCACTTCTTCGTCACCTCGACCCACGACTGGCTGCTGTTCTTCACCAACAAGGGCCGGGTGTACCGGGCCAAGGCGTACGAGCTGCCCGAGGCCAACCGCACCGCGCGCGGCCAGCACGTGGCGAACCTGCTGGCCTTCCAGCCGGACGAGAAGATCGCCCAGGTCATCCAGCTGAAGTCGTACGAGGACGCGCCGTATCTGGTGCTGGCCACCCGCAAGGGCCTGGTCAAGAAGTCCAAGCTGACCGACTTCGACTCGAACCGGACCGGCGGCATCGTGGCGGTCAATCTGCGCGACGAGGACGAATTGGTCGGTGCCGCACTGTGTTCGGCCGACGACGACCTGCTGCTCGTCTCCGCGCACGGCCAGTCGATCCGCTTCAACGCCAATGACGAGGTGCTGCGCCCGATGGGCCGCGCGACCTCCGGCGTGCAGGGCATGCGCTTCAACGCCGACGACGAACTGTTGTCGCTCAACGTGGTTCGCGACGCGGAGGGCATCTATCTGCTTGTCGCGACGGCGGGCGGGTACTCCAAGCGCACGGCCATCGACGAGTACACCGCGCAGGGTCGTGGCGGCAAGGGTGTGCTGACGATTCAGTACGACGAGAAGCGTGGCAGTCTGGTCGGTGCGCTCATTGTCAATGACGACGACGAGCTGTACGCGATCACCTCGGGCGGCGGTGTCATTCGCACACTGGCGCACCAGGTTCGTAAAGCGGGTCGTCAAACCAAGGGCGTCCGGTTGATGAACCTGGGTGAGGGCGATACTTTGCTCGCGATCGCTAGGAACGCGGATGAGCCTGACCAGGTTGCCGAAGACGACACCAGCGGTTCGGCGAAGCAGTAGTTTCTCCACAGCAGCGGCGGCACAACGGATCGAAGGATTCACCATTGACCACGAATCAGCCGAATGACCAGCGAGGTCACGCCAACGGCGTGACCGAGAGAATCGCCCCGTCCCCGATTCCGCCGCGTCCTATTCCGCGGCCGGGTGCGCAGGACGGTGGAACGCCGCAGAATTCCGAATTGCCGGATAAGTCCGGTGATTCGGCCACCGAGGCCCCCGCGGCCGCAGCGGCGCCCGCCGCTCCCGAGGCGGCGGACGGGCAGGGTGGTTCGCCCTTCCAGGAGGGCTGGTCGCAGCTGCCGCAGCGGGAGCCGCAGTCCAACCTGTACCGTCCGGGCCAGTCCCCGGCGGCGGGCCGGCCGGGGACCAACCCGAGCCTCGGCGGTGGCGGCCTGCAGGGCGGCGGCCTGAACGCCGGTGTCTCCAATGCCCGCACCACCGCCGACCTGGCGGCCAAGGCGGCGCGCAAGGAGGCGGCCATGGTGAAGTCCGTCGGCATCGACGGACCGACCCGCAGCATCGCCCGCCCGGAACTGGTCAAGGATCTGCCGGATCTGTCCGAGCTGCGGCACCCGCTGCCGCCGCCGGACCCGATCGCGCCGGCCGGTCCGGTGTCGCCGTCCGCCCCCGCGGCGGTGGCGCAGGCCGCGGCCACCGGTGAGCCGCTGCGCGCCACCGTGCAGCTGCGCCACATCGACCCGTGGTCCACGCTGAAGATCTCGCTGGTGATCAGCGTGGCCATGTTCTTCGTGTGGATGCTGGCGGTCGGCCTGCTGTACCTGGTGCTGGAGGGTATGGGCGTCTGGGAGCGCCTGAACTCCACCTTCACCGACATGGTCTCGGACAACTCCAGCTCGGCGCTCATCGACGCGGGCACGGTCTTCGGCTACGCCGGGGTGATCGGCCTGATCAATGTGGTGCTGCTGACCGCGCTGTCCACGGTCGGGGTGTTCGTCTACAACCAGTGCACCGATCTGGTCGGCGGCATCCAGGTCACCCTGTCCGATCCGGACTAGGAAACCGCTGTTTCGATCCGCCCGCGACGGCCGGTCAGCCTTGCTTCCGCAAGCCGCTGACCGGCCGTTTTGGTTATCGGCGCCGACGTACGGTAATCTTCTGCCTCGTTCGAGTCACACACTTCGAACACCCACTAAGGGCCTATAGCTCAGGCGGTTAGAGCGCTTCGCTGATAACGAAGAGGTCGGAGGTTCAAGTCCTCCTAGGCCCACCCACAGGTAAAGAACGAACTGCCTTCCCAGGGGCCTTAGCTCAATTGGCAGAGCACTGCCTTTGCAAGGCAGGGGTTAGGGGTTCGATTCCCCTAGGCTCCACTCTTATCAGTGCAGTTCCGGGGGTGTTTTTCACTCCCCGGTCTGTTCCTGTCCACACCCTGTGTCCACAAGGTGGATAATCTGGGGATCGGTCCATCTGGAATCTGACGGGATTTCGGCGACGACCCGCAAAGGTTCGCCATGCCCCGTGCACGTTCCGCCACGCTCACCCGTCCCGCGAAGAAGCCGACGACCCCGCGCCCCCGCCGGCGGTCTGACAACACGATCGGCTACCAGGTCCGCTACCGCATCACCATCGCTGGTGCGCGCAAACAGTCCTCGAAGGTGTTCGACGACTGGAAATCCGCTGAGCGATTCGCCAAGCACATCGACGCATTCGGCGTCGAGCGCGCCCTCGAGATCCTCGAGGCCACCCTCGCGGCTACGCAGACAATCACGATCGGCGAGTACCTGCGTGAGTACGCCAACGGGTTGACCGGAATCGAGGAGGAGACCCGCAAGCGGTATCTCCGGTTCTGCGAGAACGACATTGACCCGTTCATGGGCGCACTCCCGATCGACGCGTATACCGAGCAGCTCGACGCGGCGTGGGTCGACTGGCTCTCGAACGAGCGCGGCAACGCCCCGAAAACCGTGGTGAATAAGCATGGTTTCGTCTCCGCCGGTATGGCCGCCGCCGCGCGCCGCAAGCCTGAGCCGCTGGTGCCGTCCAACCCGTGCGCGTACACGCGGCTGCCGCGCGTGCAGGGTCGCAAGCGCGACTACCTGACCCCGGTCGAATACGAGCTGCTCGAGGCGGTGCTCTGGCCGAAGTACCGGCCGATGCTGGAATTCCTGGTGATGAGCATGTGCCGCCCGGGCGAGGTGTTCGCGCTCACCGTGGGCGATATCGACCCTGAGACGGGCGCGGTGTCGATTACGAAGGCGTGGAAGTATGCCGGGGGGAAGCGCAAGCTCGGGCCGCCGAAATCCTCACGGGGCGTGCGCATCGCGTACGTGCCGCTCGAAACGATCGCACGTCTCGATCTCGATCGGCCGCGCGATGAGTTGCTGTTTCCGACCGGCGCCGGAACCGCATTCACCGTCGTCGGGTTCTACGAGCAAATCTGGCTGCCCGCGTTGCGCCGCCTCGAGGCGCTGGCGAACGTGGCCGAGCCCGGGCACGACGACGCCGGGCACAACCTGTTTGGCCGTATCGCGCACTGGCAAGGTGAGTCCGCCGAGCAGCTGCTCGCGCGGTTCGGCCGCGGCACCGTCGAGCGCATGCTCGAGAAGTGGCTCGTCCCGTACATCACGCGCCACACCGGCATTTCGTGGCGGTTGCAGGACGGCGTACCGATCTGGGTCGTATCCCGCGACGCCGGGCACGAGTCGACCAGCACCACCGACAAGGCATACGGGCACATCGACGCCCGCGCCTCGCTGGCCGCGGCCGAGCAGGTCGCCGGACGCCTGCCCACGCTGCGCCGCAACGTGATCGAGCTCGACCTCGTACGCCGTCGCCGACAGGTTCGCGCCGGGGACCTCGGCGAAATCGACCAGGTCGACACCAACGTATTCGAGGCGGTCTGGCTCTCGGCCGAGGGCGAGGTGCGCTCGCAGGTGTTCGCCACCTACGAGGCCGCCGTCGACCACGTCGCCTACTACGAGGCGGGCGAACCGCTCGCCGCCTGACCACCGAACCCCCGGACCGCAATGCGGCCCGGGGGTTTTCCATTTCATCGCCTGCCGTGACAGGAAACGAAATCAAAATGTCCGCTGGTACAGATCATGTTTGCCAATTCCCTATCGGTGCCGCGGTGTGCGGCGAACCGGTGCCGCCGCGCCCCGGGCCGGGCCGTCCGCGAATCTATTGCAGCGACCCGACACACAATGCGGTGAACCGGCACCGGATCGAGCAGCGCCGCGCGAAGGCCCGCGCCGCGGCCGAGCAACCGCCCGCCACGGTGGCCGAGCGGGTTTCGTCGCTCGTCGACGCCGTCGCCCGGATCGAGCGGCTCAAGGGGCAACTCGTCGCCGAGCTGGCCGACGCCGAGCAGCTCGTCGCCGACCTCGCCGACAGCGAGCAGCACCTCGCCGACCTCGATCGGGTCGAAACGCTGGCGCTTGCTCGTGTGCGCCAGGCCGAAGCCGACCGCGACGCCGCGCTCGCGCTGCGCGAGATTGCCGACCACGACGCCACCGAGACCCGCGCGCAGCTCGTCTCGGTGCGCGTCGAGGCCGCGGACACGGTCTCGCGGATGCGCGCGGAATTCGATCAGCAGATTGCCCGGGTGGCCGCGGTCGCCGACGCCGAAATCGAGAGGGCCACTACGGCGAAGACGCTCGCCGCGGACCGGCCGCGCCGCCGCGTCTCGGCGGTCTAGTCCACGTCGGCGTCGTCGCTGCGCTGTGCTGCGGTGAGGAATCCGAACATCGCCAGCAGCAGCAACCCGGGAATTCCCCACACGGCCATGATCAGCGGGAAATTCGACTCGAGGGCGGCGCTGTCCACGATGAGGAATGCGGCTCCGGTGATCGAAATCCCGATGCCGCATATCCCGATGCCGAGCATGACGCCAGTAACGAGGCGTGGCGCTTCGGGGTCGGGGAGGCTGATCAGGGCCGCGGTGGTGACGATCAGACCGCCGGTGAACGCCCACGCCAGATAGAGCCAGGTGAGGGCCACTGTGCCGGTGTCGTGCAGGTGCATCATGTCGTCGACCTCAACGCGAGATACATCGCCGAGGAACCAGAACGACCACGCGGCAAGGGTCGCAACGAGATTGGCGGCCGTCCACAGGTGCACCGCGGCATCCTCGTACGTCCGCCCGGCGAGGCGCACCCGCCGATGAGCGTCGAGCAGGTGCTCGAGTCGGTCTCGGACTCGTGGGTGTTCGACGATCACCGGCAGACTCAGCGCGCCCAGCGCCCACCATGCCGCCCCGGCGAGCAGCACATGCCAGAGATCGGTGAGGTTGGCGGCTGTAGCGATATGCGGATCGATTGCCTTGTCGACGACGCTGAGGCGAACGACGAACGCCACCGCGATTGCTGCGAGTCCAAGAGTGAGCAGCGGGACACGGCGACCACGAACAGAAATCACGCGGCCCAGCACGACCGCGACCAGAGGAACCAGACCGACGAGCATGAAACGGATGGTACGAGTACCCGCCGACAACCGGGCTGAAACCGGTTGATGCATCACATACCGAGCTGTCTGCGCAGCTGCCTGCCCGGCGAAGGTTGCGGGTAGTCACCGGTTTTCAGGCGGCGCGCAATGTCAACGAGCATTTCCTCGCTATCGATGCCGAGTAGCTCGGCGACCTCGAGCACTTCCGCTACAGAGATCTCACGCGTGCCCTGCTCGGTCCGCTTGTAGGTGTTCACACCCCAACCGAGAGAGTCCCAAATTTGGGACATGGTGAGCCCTGATTGCTTTCGTCGGATGCGCAGAGCATGTCCGATTGCCCTGTTTACCCTGCCGTGATCCATGGAATGAGGCTAACCCATGTGTCGCCCTTGCAGGTCCCTGAAACGGGCCGTAAGGTTTGCGGTGTGTTGGCCTGGTGGTGAGGGGCATCACGGATGAGGTCGGCGACTCCACACGTCGGGGACGGAGCAGCCGCGCGGTAACCGGGTGGAGGAAAAGTGAAATACGAGGGCTCAGACGACGATTCGGCCGACGAGGATTTGCGCCCGATGGGTCGCGGGTTGTTCAGGAGCTCGGGGCCGCGGCCGACGCCGGACGGTTCTAAGGCTCTGACTCATCGCAGCAAAGCGCTTGCGGCATTGCGGGGGCCACTCATGGATTGCGACCCGACCGAGGTTGAGAAGTCGCTGAAGCTGTCCCCGAAGGCACTGCGAGCCAGGCTGGACGGCCGCATCCCGTTCGACGCGTCCGAGCTACTCGTCGCCGCGAGACTCGCCGGCCTCGTCGCGCGCGAGCTCGTCTAGTTCCTTTTCCGCCGCGTCCAGGAAGACGCCGATATTCGTGCCGAGCGCCTTGCAGAGCTCCATGAGATTCGGTATCGACGCGGCGCGTTCGCCGCTCTCGATCCTCCGGAGCGTCCTTAGTGGCACGCCTGAGAGCTCGGTCAGTTTCTCTCGGCTCAGGCCCTTTTTGGCACGCAGTGCGCGCAGGTTCGCGCCAATGATCACGTTCGCCTGCTCTACATCAACCATGTGGGACAGTATCTGTCCCGTCCTGGGCGTGGCGCAAGCTCATCGGGCCACTTTCTGTCCCAAACGGGCATAGCGGAACGCTTGCCATGTGGCCCGTTTGGGCCTTATTGTGTCCCGTATGGGACATATCAACGAGGAGTTAGCTCGAGCGGTTGGGGAGGCGCTCGACGACGCAGGGCTCAGCGTCCGACAAGCCGCAGAGAAGACCGGAATCCCGCGCGCGACCTTGCAACGCAAGCTGCGCGGCGCGGGTAAGGCAGGTTTCGAATTCTCCGAGCTGTACAGCCTCGCCGCCGCCATTAATCGGCCGATGCGCGATCTGCTGCCGGGGGAGTGGCTCGTATGAGCGCCCCCACTGTCCCCGAGATCAAGACGTACACACTCGATCTCGTCTGCGAGATCACCGGCGCGCCGTCCCGGGACTGGCTTACGCGCCGCATCGTTCGCCGCGAAATCCCCGCCGTCCGCGCCGGAAAGGTCTGGCGCATGACGCGATCGGACATGGTCGCCGTCGTCGAGTACATGCGCCGCGAGGCCGAGGACTACATCGCCGACAAGGCAGGCCCCGCCGCCCCCGAGTCGCCCACCACGCCCGAGCCCAATCACGCCGGGCTCTCTGCGCGCAGCGCCGCGCGCCTCATGCGCCAGCGCGCCGCTACCCCCTGATCTTCCCGGGCGCGGCGCTCGCCGAAGGCCGCGCTCAGGAACGCGTGACGGCCGGGGGGACCGCCGGGTGACCCGTCACACCCGGCCCCGGCTGATCACGCAACCCCTGTCAGACCAGAGAAAGGACCGACCCGCATGTCTCCTAATGGCCGATTCGCGAACGGGACACCCGTCAGCGATTTCGAAGCGGAATTGCTGAGTCGCGCTTTCGGATTCAGCTCCGCCCGCGAGATGAACGACATCTGCGCGAGGGCCGATGCGCGCCGCGCCGCCGACACCGAGATTCGGCACCGGATCGCGGGCGCGGCATGAGCCGCCGCGACACCGTCGCCCTGCACGGGTGGTTACTGCTCGGCCTGCTCATCCTCGCCGCGATGTTCGTCGGGGCCGCATTCGGTACCGGGTGGGGCGCAGTCGTACTCGTGTGGGCCGCACTCGGGTTCGCCGCATGGGCCGTCGTCCGGGCAGGTGATCAGCGATGAGGCTCACCAACCACGGCCGCGAATTGTGGTTCGACGCGTGCCAGCGTGCGCCGATGCCGCGCGGCGAACTGCACCCGTTCGCGGAACCCGCGCCGCGTGTGCCGGTCGTCGAGACCCGACTCAGTGACGAAGACATGGGCCTCGTCTGCGACACCGTCGATACGACCGCGGCGCTCGCCGGTCATGTGCTGTCTCGCAACGCAATCGCGAGCATCGCCCGCGCGGTCGTCGACACCGCGCTCGTCCTGTTCAAGCCGCCCGCCGCCGAGGCGACGGGCGACCCTTCCAACCCCTGAAATGCCGCGCCCTACGAGGTGGAGCTCGCGGGGCGCATTCAGAGATCGAGGAGTGATCCTAATGGGAAAACACAATCGCGACCGACGCCACCAGGCGGGCAGCGCCCGCGCCCTGGTCCGCGCGATCCTTTCCCGTATCCGCAACGAGGGCGACGAAACGCAGCCTATGACGGCCGTCGTCGAGGTCGACCGCGGTCGGTTCCTGTACGACGAGTGGACGAGCCCGGACTCGTGGGCCGCGCAGCACACGACGACCCCCCGGATTCCTGCTACACCCGCTACACCTACTACACCCGATACGCGGTGGCCGTGATGTCCGGCGACAGGTGGTGGCACTATGCCGCCTGCAAGGGTCTGCCGCTCGAGGCGTTCTTTCCGCCCGGCCGCTACGACGACAAGGAACGTCGCGCCGCGGTGCTGTTCGTGCAGCGGATCTGCGTGCACTGCCCGGTGCGTATGGAATGCGCCGAAGACGCCCTCGCCAACGGCGACCGGTACGGCGTCCGTGCCGCCGTCGACCTCGGCGACGGACTGACCTACGGCAAGAAGTGGGCCGCCAAACAAGCCCGCTTGCACCGTGCCGCCGGACATCGGGACGCCGCGTGAGCAATCAACTCGTCGCCGGAATCCCGGACACGGAATATCACGCGAGCCCGGCGCTCTCGTCGAGCGGTGCGCGGCGCCTGCTGCAAGTCGCTCCCGCGCAATGGCATTGGGAGCGCGAGCACCCGCTCGCGCCGACCGATGACATGGAATTCGGCAGCGCGGTTCACTCGCTCACCTTGCTCACCGGCGCGCCCGCCGTCGACACCGGACACGACAAGTGGAACACCAACGCCATCAAGGACGAGATCGCGCAGATTCGCGCCGAGGGCGGTATTCCCATGCGGCCGAAAGAGTTCGCGGTCGCGCAAGCAATGGCGAAGGCCGCCCGGGCGCACCCTCGGCTCGGCGTCGCTCTCCAGCACGGCGAGCCCGAACTCTCCGGTTGGTGGCACGACAGCGAGACCGGCGTCGAGTGCCGGGTCCGGCCCGACGCGCTGTACCGGCCGCACGGCGACCGCGGCCCCGCGCTCGCCCTGGACCTCAAGACCAGCAATAGCGCCGACCCGACCGAGTTCGCGCGGTCGGTCGTGAAATACGGCTACCACGCGCAACACGCCTGGTACGTCGACGGTCTCGCCGCGCATGGCATCGATGCCGCATTCGTGTTCTTGGTCGTCTCCAAGGTCGCGCCGTACCTCACCGCCGCGGTTGAACTCGTCCCGGCCGCGGTCGACCTCGGCCGCCGCCGCAACCGCGAGGCCCTCGCCATCTACAAGCGCTGCACCGAGTCCGGCGAGTGGCCGGGCTACGGCCCCGACATCCATCAAATCGACGTGCCCGCGTGGGCGTACAAGGAGGAAATTCAGTGAGCACCGAACTCGCACAGCTCGATACGCCGACACGGGCCGTCGCCGTGGTCGACCCGATCGACAACCTCATGCGGTACGCGGACGCGATCGAGATCGCTTTCAGCTTCGCTGAGAAGTTGTGCCGGACTGCGCTCGTGCCCGACCGGTACCGGGGCAAGCCGCACGATGGCGCGGTCGCCATCCTTTACGGGGCCGAGCTGGGACTCAACCCGATTCAGTCGCTACAGCAGGTGTTCACGGTGCACGGAACGCCTGCCATCTATGCGCGAACCATGGTGGGCCTGCTCAAGTCCAAGGGCTACCGGATCGGCACCGTCGAGACGAGCGACGACTCGGTGACCGTCGCCGGACGCGCGCCGAACGGCGAAGAGGAACAGAGCACTTGGACGATCGAGCGCGCGAGCCGCGCGGGCTACGTACCCACGATCGACGGCCGCACCGGCAAGTACAAGACCAACGCCAGCGGCAAGCTCATCGGGAACGAGAAGTACCTCACCGACCCGCAAGCGATGCTGTTCGCGAAGGCCGCCGCCGAGGTGTGCCGCAAGCTTGCCCCCGACGTGCTGCTCGGTATCGCCTACAGCGTCGAGGATCTCGAATCCGAGCCCGTGCGTGTGCATTCCGACCGTGTCGACCTGCTGCCCTCGGGTGGGGCCGCCCCGTCCGCCTCGTCGGTCCTGGACTCGCTCGGCCAACCGCCGGCGGGGACCGCCTCGGAATCGGGTGGAAAACCGGACACTGCGCAGGTCCCGGACTCGACCAGCGCCGCGGCCGAGGCGGATTCGCCGGAACCTGCGATGAGCACTCGGGCGCAGCAGAAGCGCCTTAGCGACCTGCTCGACGCAACCGCGGATTCCGGCGAGATGCCGCGGGCGGAGAAGCGCGCCTATCTCTCGCAGCAGTTCGGCCGCAAGATCACCAGCGCGGCGCAACTCACGGCGACCGAGGCCGAGGAGTTGATCGAGTACCTCGAGGCACCGATCGAGCCGGACTCGGTCGCCGAGGCCACCGACGCCCGCGCGCTGCCCGCCGAGCACCAGGTCGACGCCGAGGCCACCGAAGCGGCACAGAGCGACTACGCGCTCGACTGGTCCGCACCCGGCCCGCAGGACGAGACCGAGGGCGGTGAGCAGGCATGAGCCAGTCCGCCAGCGAGAACCAGAAGCGCTCGGCCGCGGGCCTCTGGGAAGTCGGTTACGAGTACCTCGTCGATTCGCTGCGCGTCCACGACACGTACGCCGATCGCGCGCACGCCGCGCAAACCGCCCTCGTGTTCTTCAGCGCCTCGCAATCGCGGGCGCTGCTCGATCTCACCGACCGCCTCGGCGCGCTGGTCGTCGAGCAGCACACCGGAAACCTCATCGCCGCCTACAAGTCCGGCGCACTCGACAGCGCCGAGGACTACGGGCGTGTCCGCGAACTGATCAAGGGGCTACTCGGCCCCGTCCGAACGGAAGGCCGTACCGCATGACCACCGACGAAGCCCGCTACGTGTGGAAGAACCGCGACCACTACGACGATGCCACGGTCGATTACGCCGTGCAGATTCTCGAGCAGGCGGGGGAACTGTGATGAGCACTCGCACCTCGATCACGGTCGGCACTGCCGACCTGCGCCAGGCCCTCAGCGCGGTTCGTGTGCACGCAACCGCCGACAAGGACCTCGCCGAATACCACCGCATCCGACTGGTTTTCGGCCCCGAGAACGTCGTCGTGACCGCGACCGACCGGTTCACCGCCGGTCTCGCGATCGTCTCCCAATGGGACAGCGACGCCGACACCGATCTCGTCGTCGAGCTGCTGCCCGATGACGTGGCGAAGATCCTCGGAATCTTCAAGGCAGGCGGGAAGGAACTCGGCGAAACCCCTGAGTACATGGTGCGTTTCGAGATCGACGAGCAGCACGTCACCCTCACCGACTGTTCCGGCATGATCGACGGCCGCGCGCTGCGCGTGCCGAGGCTCGCCACGCAAGACGCGCTCGACGCCGTACCGGGCCTGATCTACCGAACGCACGCCGGACAGCAAGCCCTACTCGTCGACATGACCGTGTCCGGCGACTCGCTCGCACGGTTCAAGGTGGCCGCCGCTGCCTACGGTTCGTCGGTCGCGATCGAGGCCCGCGGCGAAGGTCGCGCCCTGCTCATCCGTTGCGGCGAGGCATTTCTCGGCGTCATGTCCCCGCGGCGACTGACCGAGGACGACGTACAGCGGGCGGGGGAATGGGCCGAGGCGTGGGGCCGCCGCCTGCCCGAAATCGCGTCCGTAACCACGGAATCCGGCGGCGAGTAGCCCGCTCGAGGATCTCGCGAGGGGCTCGCGGCTGAGCCCCTCGCGACCTCCACACCGACGAAAGGAGGACAGCCGATGCGTATCCGCAGCACAAAGCCCGAGTTCTGGCGCTCCGAAACCATTGCGGCGCTGGACTGGGACGCGCGCCTGATCCTCAAGGGCATCGAGGCGTACGTCGACGACAACGGAGTAGGCAAGGACTCGGTTGTACTCATCTGCGCCGACGTGTTCCCGCACGATCTCGCCCGTGATCCCGACACCCTCGCGAGGGTGTCGCGAGGGTTGCAAGCACTTTGCGACGCCCAAATCATCGCCCGCTACACCATGGGCGGCGAGCGCCTGCTCTACGTCCGCAAGTGGAAATCGCTCCAACGCGTCGACCGACCGAACAAGGGCCGCCACCCTCGGCCCGATGGGACGCTCGAATACGCAGACGACGTAGACGAGAGCGTTTGCGCAGGTCTAGGCGCTACGGAATCCGGGCCCGCCGCCGATTCGCGAGACCCTCGCGAACCTGTCGCGACACCCTCGCGAGCACCTCGCGACACCCCATTGACTGGAACAGAGGAACAGGGGAACAGAGGAACAGAGGAAACCCCCTCGCCTCACGCGCGCACCTCACTTGCGCTCGTGCCCGCGAAAGCGAGCGGGGGAAGCGCGCAGATTGTGCAGCGCCTCAACGCCACCGCGCGCAGCGGCCCGGCGCACGCGATCGCGGTCGCGTTCTCTGATTCCCTGCCAACTCCACTCGAGGGACGCCTACTCGCGAAGGTCGGCGTCGAGATCGACAAGTGCCTCGCCGCAGGCATCCCACCGCCCGCCATCGCCGAGGGCCTGCGCGCATGGACCGACTCGGATTCGTGGTCGCCCACGCAGATACCGAATTTCGTCCACAAGGCCAACAGCCGCGGTCGCAGCCGAGGCCGATCCAAACCCACCGAGCGCGCGGTCGACGCTGCCGCAGCAGCCGAGGAACTACTCAGGGAGGTGAAAACCCTTGGATATCGCAGCCAGTGAGAGCGCGGTCCGCGCCGCCGCCGCAGCGTGGGGGCGGGCGAGGATCTACGACGACAAGCTCGGCGACCCCGACAAGGCCCGCCTCGCGGCATGGGCCGAGGCAATCGAGCGGTGGCAACTCGACGCCCCGGACCTGCTCGAGGGTGTCATTCGCTACTACGAGGCCGAGACCACCGGCCGCACAATGCAAATCGGCGACCTGCTGCACCACGCCCGCGAGGTTCGGCGCCAGCGCGCCGAGCGCGACAAGGCCACGCAAGCCCGTGAGGCCGCCGCCGCGCTCCCGGCCGGACGTAGCCAATACGCGGGCCTGCCCATCACCGCCGAAGGCAAACCGATCCGCGCCGCCTACGAGACCGAGGGCGCGGTCGACCGCAAATGCCCGAACTGTCATGCGGCCGTGGGCGACCCGTGCCTCTCGGTACTCGGCCGCACACAGCGAATTCCGTGCCTCGCCCGCATGACCGGCCGCACCGCCCCGGTAGGGCAGCCATGAGCGGCGACGGGCCCGCCGCCGAGCGCTACGAGGTCGACCTCGAAACGCTGCTGCTCGTGTTCCTGGACGGCATGCACACCGGCGCGGCGACCGTCATAGCCCGATTCGCACGAACCATGTCCGGCGACGAGGCCGACCTCGCCGCCGCCGCGATCCTCGCCCCGATCAATGACGACCCGCTCGCCCTGGAGGAACTCCGCGCTCACGTACTGCGCCGTCTGACCGGCGACATCCCACCCGACACCACCGAAGTTCGCGTTTACGGAAGCGAGTAACCCCATGTTGCCCAAGACGACCAAGAGCGGCCGATACATGCTGCGACGCTTCGCAGCCGAGGCCGTCGACGTGTACCTCACCCCGACCAAGCCCGGAAACGGCGTCTCGCGAGTGCATCTCGACCGGCTGCTCGACGACGAGCTCGTGACCCTCGGCGAACACGCGCACGGCCTCGGCCGCCGAATCCACGTGACCGACCTCGGGCACGCCGTGCTCGCCGCGCACCCCGAGGCGGCCGACCAGTGACGCACAACGACACCGAGCCCATGGTCGGCGACCTGTTCGTTTGGTATCTCCCGCAGCTCGGCTCGGGCCTGAAATTCGTGTACCCGGTGGCCGACCTCGTGACCGGCGCAGCGGTTCTCGACGCGCTCGGCAAGTTCGCGCTCTACGAGTTCCGTAACGGCATCAAGGGCGACTACGCCGACGTAGGCGGCATCAACCGATACGAGGATCTCGGCTACGGCGAGCAAGCCTGGTGCGGCGTCGACGAAGCCGAAATCACCGCGGCCCGCGGCGCGACCCGGGCCTCGGTCGGCTACGTCGTCGGCAACCGCCGCAGCGACGGCGAACTCACACAGGTCCGCGCCCGCGTGCTGACCGAACAGGCCGCCCGAGACGCCGCCCGCATGCGCGAATACGCGGTGTTCGAGCTGCGTGAGGTGACCGCATGACGCTCGATTTCGCTGCGATGAACGAGGACCCGGACGCGCCCTGCTACGACGAGGGACACCACGAGTTCGAGATCGATGGATCGGTCGTGGTGTGCCGCCGAGGGTGCGGGGCCGAAATGCCCATCGTGGAACTGGAACCCAGCGAGCATCGCGCCATCCTCGAACTGCCCTGGACCGCACCGCCGCTCAGCCTCAACGCCCGGCGAGCGACCCGCGGCGCGATGTTCGCGCACGCCCGCCTCGTCGCCGAGGTGCGGGCCGAGGTGCACAAGCTCGCCCTCGCGGCGGGCCTACCTCGGGGCCTCGATCATGTCGCCGTGCTGCTGCACTACCGGCCGAGGGACAACCGCCGGCGGGACACAGACAACCTGGTAGCGACCTTGAAACCGGCGTGCGACGCCCTCGCCGCCGGAACGGCCAAGCATCCCGGATACGGCATGGTGCCCGACGATATCCCGCGCCACATGGCGAAACCCGAGCCGATCATTCACGAGGCCGAGCGCGGCATGCCCGGCGTGCTATGGCTCGAAATCACATGGGAGGCATGACATGGTCGAGATCCTGTGTGCCGAGTGCACGCGCCCCGTTCGCGACGGGCTCACGCTCTGCGTTACCTGCGGAGACACGCTGTGCGAGGCTCTGCTCGCGGTGCCCGAGCTGCTGCTCGATCTCGAGATCACCCGCGCCAAGCTCGACCGCGTGCAGGGCGAGCGCACCGCCGGACGCTCGGCCGAGACCGCGCTACCGGTGCGCGCCACCATGCGCGGCGCGACCATGGTCGGCGACCAGGCCCTCACCGCGCTTACGACCACCGTCACCGGCTGGACACACGCCCTCGCCGAGGACCTCGGAGTGAGCCCGCATATCAACGGGCCGTGGCTGATTCACCTCACCGAGCAGCACCGCGGCGACCCGCCCCGCGACGGCGCGACACTGCCCCTCGTCCGCCTCGGCACCCTCGAGCAGGCGGCCGTGTGGCTCGCACAGCACCGAGAACCGTTGCGCGCCTACGAGGCCGCCCTCGAGCTGCTGCGCGACGTGACCGGCGCGGTAGCCCGCCTACGCGCCGCGATCGACCGACCGCGCGAACTGCGGTACCTCGGCCCCTGCTCCGAATGCGGGGCCGAGCTACGCGCCGAGCCCGGCGAGACCTGGGTACGGTGCCGCGTGCAATCGTGCCGAACACAGCACGAGATAGCCCGCCTTGAGGACAAGGCCCGCGACGCAGCCGAAGACCGGCTGTGCACACGCGCCGAGCTGCTGCGCGTGCTGTCCGCCCTCGGCGTGCCGGTAGCGTCGCGGACACTGTATTGGTGGGCGAGCGAGGGCAAGCTCGAGCAGCGCGGATGGATGCACCCCGGCGAGCACGGCCCCCGCATCACCGACCACAAGATCGACGAGACCGACAAGCCCGTCTATCGGGCAGGTGACGCGCTCGCCCTGGCGCGACGCGAGCCACACGAGGGAGGATCGGCCGCATGAGCTGGAAAGCACAGGCAATATGTGTGGACTGCTGGCACCGGGCGCACCCCGCCCACCGCGCGCCCGCACGCGAGGACGGGCCGCAGGACCGCTGTGTCATGTGCGGCAACGAGACTCGCGCGGGTCTGTACGAGCGGCTCGATACCGAGGCCGTGCCGTTCCCGGCCCCGGACTATGACGACCCGTTCGACCGGCCGCTCGGCTACGACTACGAGGTACTTCCGGACGGCCGCGTACCCGTGTGGATCATGGGCGGCATCGGCGACCAGGCCCGCGCGGTGACACCGTGGCGCAAGCACGACAACCCCGCGACGCTCTCGATTGCCGAGATCGCGCGAGACGCTGGCATAGCGCCCGGCGAAGTGGTGGGCCGCGAGTTCTTCGCGGCCGGTGACGAGCACAAGCTCACCGATTTCCGGCTCAAGCACGACCCCCGGAAATGAGCGAAGCCCCTCGGGCCGGTGGGTTACACCGTCCCGAGGGGCTCTCGGTCACTCGAAGCTCTGCAAGATTCCCCAGGTGGATTCGAAGGCCGTCAGCATCATCGATGCCGCCTCGCGGTACCAGGCTGATCCCTCCCGCAAGTACTTGCGGTACATCTCAATCCCGGTGAGCCACTTGAGAATCATCTCGCCGAGGAAGTACTTCACATCGCCGTCGCCGGGAAGCTCTGGCAGGTGGATGTACGCATCGATCACGGCCCGGTAGTGACTTCCGATCGAATCCGGATCGTGAAGCTCCGGGAGATCGTAGGGAAGTTCGAGCCTCAGGAGGAGGCACTTCCGGAGGATCATGTACGCCTCGAGGAACTCGTCGTCGAGCATGTCGCTCTCCTTGCTGCTGTGGAGTTTTCAATGTGTGTGTCTTCGGGGTCTGACTCCCTCTGACACATATCACTATACAGCATTGGAGCATCATTAAGCAACGCCTCGGGTAAGGGAAATCCGAGGTGTCACAACGCAATCCGACTCGATCTCAGCGCCGCCGCGGCCGACGCTCGGCCATCTTGGCATCCACCGTCGACCGCTTCCACCGGCGTACGCCGTTCTTGTCCTCGTCCGGCTCACCGAACCGGCCGCGGCTGATATCCGCGCGCACCGTGCCCGCCGCGAGGCCCGTGTGCTCGACAATCTGCGCGGGCGTGAGCAACTCGTCGGGGTCGCCAGCGTCGGCCGTGTCCCGGCCGAAGTGTTTGCGGTACGCCTCGTCGACCGCGTCGGCGTCGAATTCCAGCCAGCGCCCACGCTTCTCGGGCAGCGGCGCGGGCCACGCGTCCGACGCCATCCAACGCCGCACGGTGACCAGGCTGCGCCCGTACTTGTCTGCGATCTCTTGGGCAATCAAGCGCTGTACCATCGAAGGGCCTCCATTGCTGAGGTTCAATGTGTGCTGACCGGCGAGGGTCTGACCAGGGGAAACCCTGTCTTCGCCGGTCAACCTCACTCGCATATCATTATGCAGCACTCGCGCATCCTTTCGCAACGGATTCCGGCATAATCAACACGCCGACCGCCGGCACTCGGATTGCCAGCAAACGACCAGGTCGCTAGCCTTTGCAACGAAAGCCGCTGCTGACGACCCGACCCCGGAATCTGTCACAGCGGTTTTTTCATGCCCGCAGCACGTCAACCCGAGGCAGATGCTCGGGCAAGCACACCCAACGACGGCGGGGCCTGCCATCGCCCCCACTCCGCAACCCCGAGCAGCAAACCTCGGGGGGTGACCGCTGCGTGCCCAGGGCATGACCCACCGCACCACCTCGAGGAGAACCTCATGCTCGAAACCCTGTCCGCCGCAGCGCACGCCGTCGACTGGTCCCTCGTCACCCGCGCGGTACTCAACGTCGCCGGTGCCCTGCTCTCGGCCATCTTCTAGTGGACGCGCTCGGCCTACTGGCCTGCCTGCTGCACCACCCGATCCGCACGCTCGAGCAGGTCTACACGACCCCGCTCGGCCGGTGGCAGTGGTGAACATCCACTACCGCGGCGCGGACGGCTCGGGCTGGCACCTCACCGCCGGACCGGCCGCCCGCCCGAAGCGCCTGCCCAACTGGCTCGACACCCTGCTCGTCCGCACCGGGCAGCGCATCGCGCGACGGATACGGCTCTACCGATGAGCCGCCGGACGACCACGCAAAAGGGCCTCGGCTGGAAGCACCAGCAACAGCGCGCCCGCCTGCTCGCCCAGCTGCGCGACGGCGATGCGTGCTGGTGGTGTGGACTGCCCATGTATCGAGTCCAAGCCCTCGCCGCCGACCACTCGCACGCCCGCGCCCATGGCGGCACCATCGCCGACCGGCTGCTACACGAGCTGTGCAACAAAGAGCGCGGCGACGGCTCGCGCGACGACAAACGACCAGCGCTCACCCGGCACACCGGCGGACACCCCGGCAACGTCCTGACCTGGGCAAACGCGCCGCAAGCCTCTGACCTGGGAAAATACTGACCCCCGGGGGCTGACTCCGCCGCGGTAGTCAGGCTTTTTCTCTCTCCCCGTGGGCGCTGGCGGGCGGTTGGGGGTGTGGTGACCACGATCGCGCCCGCCGGTGGCCTCGTCGGCATCCAAGAGCCGCGCATCGCGCTCCGACCGGCAACGATGTGCGATTTCAGCGCTGGCGAGTCCGCGCTACGGCACGCCGCCCTCACATCGAACCGTCATGTGCCCTGGCAGGCGTCCGGGGTGCGTGAAGGCATGGCGAAGACCGCCGAAGGCAAGTGGGCCGCCCGCGAGGTCGGCGTGCTGGCCAGCAGGCAGAACGGCAAAAACGGAATCATGGAAACCGTCGAGCTCGGTTGGATGATCGACGAGCCCGGCATTCAGATTCTCCACACGGCCCACAAGTACAAAACCGCCATGAAAGCGATGAAACGCTTTGTGGCGCTGTTGAAGTCGTCGCCGAAGCTGTGGGCGCACGTGGCCAAGAACGGTATTCGGTGGGCCAACGGTGCCGAGTCGATCGAGTTCGCGAACGGCTCGGTGATCGCGTACTCGACCCGCACCAACCAGGGCGGCCGAGGCGAGTCGTACGACCGCATCGTGTTCGACGAGGCGATGGTTCTCAGCGCCGCCGCATTCGCTGCGATCCGCCCGCTACTCACGACCGCCGATCAGCCGGGCAGCACCGGCCCCGGTGGTCAGATCTGGTTTCTCGGCTCGGCGGCCGACGCCGATAGCCAAGAGCACTGCGGACAGTGGGCGGCGCTGCGCGAGCGCGCGCTCGACGGCGAACCGCGGTTGCTGTGGCTGGAATGGTCGGCCGAGCCGCCTCCCGAGGACGCGACCCGCGAGGAGCGCGCCGCGTGGCGTGCCGACCGCCGCAACTGGGCGCAGGCGAATCCGTCGCTCGGCTACCTCATCACCGAGGAAACGATCGAGGACGAACTACGCGGCGCACGTGCCGCCCTCGAGAAGTGGGAAACCGAACGGCTCTCGGTCGGCCGGTGGCCCCGACAGGCCGAGGAACGCGAACCGGTTGTGCCCCTGCACATCTGGGAAGGCATGGCCGAGGTGAACGTACAAGTACGAGGCCCGATCGCTGTCGCCCTGGACATGACCCCCGACCTCAAGACGTGCGCGATCGGCGCAGCGACGCACACCGTCGACGGCCGCATACGTGTCGAGCTCGGCTACCACGGTTCGCCGCGGGACGTGCTCGACCGGATCGTTGATCTCGTCGCCCGGTGGGACCCGTGCGCGCTCGTCATCAACTCGAGTTCCCCCGCGGCGTCGCTGGTCCCCAAGCTGCGCGCCCTCGGCATCGAACCGGAAATCTCGAACTTCACGCAGGCGGCAGACGCCGCGGTGGGCCTGGTCGACGACGCGCTCGGCGGCCGACTCTCGCACGGCGACGACCCGCGGATCTGGGAAGCGCTCGGCGTCGTCGAGACGAAACCGTTCGGCGGCGGCCGGTTCGGATGGGACTACACCGCGGGCGAGGTGACCCGCGTCCAGGTTCTCAGCCTCGCCCGGTGGGGGCTGCTGACGTTCGGCCTCGAGACGGTGACCCCGCCGCAGACACCGACGCAGATCGACGACGACACGACCGTGATCGAGGACGAACTCATGTCGATGGGTTTCTAGGGGGTGAGCATGACCGCACCGACCAACGAAATCGGTTACGCCACCGAGGGTTACAGCGTTGGTGGCATTGGATTTTGGCAGGCCGCCGAGGAGACACCCGAGCTGATCTGGCCGCATTGCACCCGCGTGTATCGGCGCATGGCGCGGCAGGACGCGCAGGTGACCTCGGTTATGCGGGCGGTGACTCTGCCTGTGAAGCGCACGAATTGGCGGATCGACCCGAACGGCGCACGGCCCGAGGTGGTCTCGCACATCGCGAACGATCTCGGCCTACCCGTCGTCGGCGGCCCGCCGGTGACCGGTCGACGCCGCGGCCGGTTCTCGTGGACCGAGCACCTCACCGCGGCACTGCTGTGCCTGCGGTACGGGCACTCGTTTTTCGAGCAGGTCTACACGGTCGACGAGACGACCGGGCTCTATCACCTGCGCAAGCTCGGGCAGCGGCTCGCCGAGACCCTCTCCGATATCGAGGTCGCGCCGGACGGCGGGCTGATCGCGATCGAGCAATACGGATGGGGCGCGGCCGGTGCCGTGCGCATCCCGGTCGAGCGGCTCGTCGCCTACGTCGTCGACCGCGAGGGCGGGGACTGGACAGGGTCGAGCCTGCTACGGCCCGCATACAAGCACTGGCTCATCCGTGACCGGCTGTTGCGCGTGCAGGCCCAAACGATCGAGCGAAACGGGATGGGCGTCCCCGTCTACGAGGCAGGCCCGAACGACGACCAAACGCAGATGGACGCGGGCCGCAAGATCGCGCAGAGCTACACCTCGGGCAAGGCGTCCGGGGCCGCGACCCCCAACGGCGCGCGGCTACGGCTCGCCGGTGTCGAGGGCAACCTTCCCGACGCACAGCCCGCGATCAACTACCACGACGCCCAGATCGGCCGGTCGGTGCTGGCGCACTTTCTCAACCTCGGAAACCAAACGGGCAGTTGGGCACTCGGCACCACGTTCGCGGATTTCTTCGTGATGTCCCTACAGACGGTCGCCGAGCTCATCCGCGACACCACGCAGGCCCACGTGATCGAGGACCTCGTCGACGCCAACTGGGGGCCACAGGAACCCGCGCCGCGCCTGGTATTCGACGAGATCGGCTCGCGCAAGGACGCCACCGCCGAGGCGCTGAAAGTCCTTATCGAGGCGGGAATCATCTCGCCCGACGAGGCGCTCGAGCGCGCGGCCCGCCAGGACTACGGGCTACCGGCGAAGGACCCACTCGACGACCAACCGCCGGCGGTGGTGCCCGTGCTCGCTCCGGCGGCCCGGCGCGCCCGCGCCCGCATCGAACCGGACGGAGCGCTGACGCTGTGGTGAACAATTCGACCCCCCTCGGCAACCGCCGCCGCGCCGAGCGGCCCTCGCCCTGGTATCGGATCGAGAACTCGGCAACCTCGCCCGAGGTGCTGATTTACGACGAGATCGACCCATGGTGGGGCGTGTCCGCGTCGACGTTCGCGCGCGACCTTGCGCAGATCGACGCCGACGCGATCACCGTGCGGATCAACTCGCCCGGCGGCGACGTGTACGAGGCCCTCGCCATCTTGAACACGCTGCGAGGCCACCGTGCCCACGTGACGACCGTCGTCGACGGGCTCGCCGCGAGCGCCGCCTCGTTTATCGCCATGGCGGGCGACGAGATCGTGATCGGCCGCAATGCCGAGATCATGATTCACGACGCCAGCGTGTACGCGAGCGGCAACGCCGAGCAGCTGCGCAAGCACGCCGACAACCTCGATCGGATCTCGGACAACATCGCGTCCATTTACGCCGAGCGCGCGGGCGGCACCGTCGAGGACTGGCGCGCCGTCATGCAGGCCGAAACCTGGTTTTCGGCATCCGAGGCCATCTCCGCCGGTCTGGCCGACCGTCTCGATTCCGTCCCGCCGACCGAGGAACTCGCGCCGGTCGCGCGGTTCGACCTGTCGGCATTCCAGTACGCGGGCCGCCACCAGGCACCCGCACCCCGTACGCCCTCAGCCACCGAGGCCGAGGCAAACCAGAAGGGAACGCGCATGACTGCTCTTGCTGCCATCGCGAAGCGCCTCGGCGTCGCCGAGGACGCCGACGAGAACACTGTGACGGCCGCACTCGACGAGATCCTCGCCGGGCGTCCGAAGTCCGCAATCGCGCCGGTCGAACTGCCTTTCAACGACAACGACACCGCGTTTCTCCGGCTGCTCGTACAGTCCGGTCCTGCGCTGCTCGACGCTGCGAATGCTGCGGTGAGCGACGGCATTTCGCCCGACGTGGCCGCCATCGCGCAGCCGATCGCGGACTCGTTTTCCGATGCGATCGACACCGCAAACGAGGCGCTGACCGCGTGGGGGCAGGAAGGCGACCCGGCCCCGGCCGCGCCTGCCGCGCCGGACCAGGCCCCGGCCGCGCCCGGGAACCGGCTGCCCGCCGGTGTCGTCGCGATCGACTCGGCGACCCTGGGCGAGCTCCAGGCCGCCGCGCGCCGCGGTGACGAGGCCCGCGCCGAGCAGGAACGCGCCACCCGCGCCGCCGCGGTCGACGCCGCGGTTCGGGCCGGGCGTATCGCCCCGTCGCAGCGCGAGGCGTGGATCGAGCGGCTCGACAAGGTCCCCGGCGAATTGGCGGTGCTCAACGCGCTCGCGCCGGTCTATCCGGTCGGGCTGGAAATCGGCCACGCCGGAACCATCCACAACGACGACGAGGGCGAGTCCGTCTACTCCGCCCTGTTCGGAAAGGACGCCTGAAATGCCCGAGTACGCCCCGATTCACAAGCCCGGCGAAGCATTCACCCGCACCACCTCGGCGGCCGTGACCGCCGGACAGGTGCTCATCGTGTCGGGCAACGACACCGTCGCCCCCAGCTCGGCCGCCTCGGCAGCATGGCTCGGCGTCGCTGCGTTCGACGCCGCGAGCGGCGACATCGTGACCGTGCTCTCGGGCGGTGTGCACGAGCTCGCCGCCTCCGGCGCCATCGCCGCCGGTGCCCGCGTGATCACCGCGGCGGCCGGTGCCGTGGCGGATATCGCCGCCGGTACCGACTATTCGCAGATCGTCGGCGTAGCCCTCGCGGCAGCGTCCGGCGGCAAGGTTCGCGTCAAGCTCGCCCGCTGATTCCTGGAAGGACAACACGATGCCGTACACCTACCCGCCCGCGGCACCCTCGATCTCGGGCGACAACATCACCATTTCGCGGTTCCTCAAGGACCCGACGTTGATCGCGCGCCGTCTGCGCACTCTCGCCGAACAGCGGTTCATCGCCGATGTGCTGCTGTCCGGCCGGTTCGACGCGGTCGGCGGCTCGATTGCCTACGAGCAGAACGAGAGCCTCTACAGCGACCGCGCGCCCGAGCCCGTCGCGCCCGGCGCTGAGTACCCGCTGACCTCGATCAGCGAGGGAACCGCGCAGCTCGCGAAAACGGTCAACTGGGGCCGCGACTCCGAGATCACCGACGTGTCCATTGCGCGCCGCAAGATGGACCCGGTCAACCGCGCGTTGATCAAGCAGGTGAACCAGATGGTTAAGACCGTCGACTCGGTCGCGCTCGCCGCGATCGCGTCGCAGGTGACCCAGACCTCGGCCGCCGCGTCGGCGTGGTCCTCGGGTTCGCCGACCATCCTGCGTGACGTGCTCAAGGTGGTCGCGAACATTCGCGCCCTCAACGAAGGATTCGAGCCGGACACGATCGTTGTCGACGACATCACGTGGGCCAACGCGATGTCCGATCCGAACATCGCGAACCTGCTCAAGCGCGAGGACGGGCTCGCCCCGATCTACACGGGCAACTTCCCCGAGATCGCGGGCCTGCGGTTCCTGCCCACCCCGAACCTGCCCGTCGCCGGTACCGCGTTCGTCGTGGACTCGACGCAGCTCGGTGGTATGGCCGACGAGAAGCTCGGCGGCCCGGGCTACGTCTCGGCCGGTGGCGGCATTCCCGGCGTCGAGGTCAAGAGCATCCGCGACGACCTCAAGGACCTTTACCGTCTGCGGGCGCGTCGCGTCACGGTCCCGATCGTCGTCGAGCCGCGGGCGGCGTGGAAGATCACGGGTGTCTGACCATGAGCGTTCGTGTAACCGCGCCCCTCGTGGTCGCTCCGGACGCGGCCGGGCTGCTGCGCTACCGCTACCGCGGGGCCGTGCTCGGCGTCGACGATATCGACGCCGAGGCCGCGGCCCGGCTGCTCGACGACGGTTTGATCGAGCCTGTCGACACCGGGCTCGTCCTTGTCGACGACGAGGACCCCGGCGACGACGAGCAGCCCGTCGACGGGGACCAGGGCGACGGCGAGGGCCAAGCCGACGAGCAGCCCGCCGCCGTCCCGGCTCGGCCGTTGAAGGCCGCGCCTAAAGACGCGTGGGTTGCCTACGCCGTGTCGCGCGGCATGACCGAGGCCGAGGCCGACGCCATGACCCGCGCCGAGCTCGTCGCCAAGTTCGCCGGGGCGTAAGCATGGCCCTCGCGACCGCTGACGACGTGGCGCTCGGCTGGAAGGTGTTCACCGCCGACGAGCGCCAGCGCGCCGAGCTGCTCATCGCCGCGGCCGAGGCGTGGATACGGGACCCGTCTCGGCGGCCCGACATCGTCGACGGCGACCCGATCGGTAAGAACGTCGTCGTCGAGGTGGTGCGGGCCGCCATGGCGGTACCGGCCGGATTCGCTGGCCACACCGCGTATGCGGAAACCATGGGGCCGTTCGCGCGGTCGGGGACCCTCGCCACCCCGGCCGGTGTCCTGCAATTCCTCAAGGCCCACGAGGACATGCTCGGCATCACCACGGCACCGATGCCGAGCGGCTCATTCGGCGACCCGCCCGGATACCGGTACCCGCCACCGGGGGCGGTGCTCCCGTGAACCTCACCGTGATTCGCCACCGCGGCCCGCGGTGGGACGACGACGGCAACCCGCTACCCACCACCGACACCCCGCTCACGGCGACCGCGATCGCGCCGGGCACGAACCCGGACATGATCGACCGGGGCCGCGATGGGCAGCGTGTCGAGGTCAGCGTCTATTTCCTGCCCGCAGTCGACCTCACCGGCGCGGACGAGCTCACCGTCAACGGCGAGCGGTACGCCCTCGCCGTCGAGCCGTGGCCCTCGCCCTGGTCGACCTGGTCGGGCACGGTCGCCCTGTGCAGCCGAGGGGAGGGATGAGCATGCCTCCGAAGGTCCGACTCCACAACGCGAACGTCGGGAAAATGCTGCGCCTGAAATTCGCGCCGCTGGTCAACGAGCTCGCCGACCGGATCGCAGCCGCGGCCGGTGACGAGGCGTTCGTCGAGACCTACTCGACCGACCGCTCGGCCGCCGCGGTGCTCGTGCCCACCGAGGTACAGGCCCGCGACGGCGCGCTCACCCGCGCCGCCGCCTCCCTCGGCCTCGAGGTGCGCACGAAGTGAAGCCGTACCGACTCCCGGCCGACCCGGCGAAAGCGATCAAGGACCACCTCGCCGCCGTCCTGCCCGGCCTGGTCGGTGCGCCCGCGCCGGAAATCGGGCTATCGCTGCGCTCGGACTGGAAGCCGAGCAGCCCGCCGGCGGTCGTCGTGTTCGACGACGGCGGCCCGAATCAGTGGCCGATCAGCACCGCGCCCACGATCCGAGTCACCGTGTGGGCCAACGGCCGCGACCGCTCCCGGCTGATCGCGGGCGTGTGCTTCGGTGTGCTGCTCTCACACCGGATTCCGGGCATCGCCACCATCACGCAACCGTCCGGACTGATCGAGGCCGTCGACTCCAACAACGCAGGCCGCATGTGCTCGTTCACCGTGCGCGCCCTCGCCCGCTCGCTCGCGGGCTGAATCCCACAGTCCACCTGCCCCTTTCGGGTGGGGGAACCACGCCGCCCCGAGTAATCACTCATCCTCACGAAAGGGGATAGCCACCATGGCACTGACGCGCAATCCCGATGCTGTGCAGATCTTCGCCGACGCAGCGATTTTCGTCGGCAAGACTCTGACCCCGCACATGCCCGCCACCATCGCCGACGAGTTCGACGACACGTGGGACAACCTCGGCATTCTCAACGGCGACGACGGCGTGAAGAACGCCCGCGAATGGGACGTGACCGAGCATATGGGCTGGGGAATCGGCCTGTACCGCAAGGGATACAAGAACTACAAGGAATCCCGCGTGTTCACCTGCCTCGAGTCGAACAACACGACTCGACGGATCGCGCACCCGGGTTCGTCGGCGACCAACATCGTTGTTCCGCGACCGGGCTATTTCGTGCTCGCGTTCGAGTTCATCAACGATCTTGGCGTGCCCGAGCGCCTGTTTCCGGCGCGGCCGTCTCAGTGCTGGATTCCGAACCTGGATCGCAACGAGTCCGACCCGACTGGGCACGAGGTCACGGCCGACATTTTCGCGACCGGATCGGGCCTGCTCTACACCCGCCAGTACACGCCGATTCACGAGAAGCAGCTCGTCACGATCACCGGCACCCCTTCAGGCGGAACTTTCAAGCTCGGCGGCAGCGCGGCAATCGCCTACAACGCTGCGGCAACCGTGGTGAAGACCGCCCTCGAGGCGGTGCTCGGTGTCGGCAACGTCAACGTGACCGGCACCGCGGGCGGGCCGTACACCGTGACCCTGCAAGGCGACCTCGCCGGGCAGGCGAACTCGCTGCTCGTCGCCGACGCGACCGGGCTCACCGGCGGCACCTCGCCGGGCGTGACCGTGGTCGACGCTCCCTAGGACGCGGCGCGGGGCGGAGTTCTGGCGTGGTTCGCCGCCCCCGTCGCTCTCACACCGACCACGCCAGAACGGAACCACGCCATGCCGGTACCCACCGAGGACGAGATTCGCGACGCCGCAGCGCGTCTCGGGCTCGCCGACGAGAACGGCAACTATCCACAGCGCGACCGCGCACGCATCGCCGCCGCGATCATGCAGGCCGACCAGGAACTCACCGCCGACGCCGACCCTGCGAACTGGACCACCGCGCGGCAACTCGACGAGTTCCGAAACGAGCTCTCTGCCAAGGGATTCAACGGTCCCGAGATCGTCGGCCCGGTCCTGCTCGAGGCGGCCCGCCACCTACTTCGGTCGCAAGGTCTGCGACTGGAACCGAGAGAGGAAACCACGCCATGACCACGCCCAGGAAGGCACCCGCCAAGCGCGCGACGCCGCACAAGCCCGCCGGTGTCCGCGAGCCACAGGACCACCTCAAGCCCGCCGCGCAGCGCGAGGCCGAGGGCAGCGAGTACGTGACCGTCGAATGGGGCGGACTCGCATTCGAGGTACTCGCCGACCCCGACGAGTGGGATTTCTTCACCGTGTCCGCACCGCTGTCACAGGGCAACATCGGGCTCGGGCTGATCGGGTTGCTCGGCAACGCGCAGGTTCTCACGCTGCGCAAGATGTACCCCAAGTTCACCCAGGGGCAGGCCCGCGAGCTGTACGACACGATCAGCGAAGCCCTCGGGTTCGGCTCGGGAAACTAATCGAGGCGGCCGGGTTGATCGGCCGTCCCGCGGGTAATCCTGGCCCGCTCGTTACCGTGCTGGCCCTACTCCGCCAGCACGGGGACGCGATCGAACGAGATCTGCGCCGCATCTACGGAATCCGCTACTCGGACCGCTGGCGCCGAAATCCGGACGGTACTCGCGCGCTGACTCTGCGCGAGATCTGGGTCTACGTACGGGAATTGCCGCACGACTCGTCTCTTGTGCGGACCACGAACGAGGGCCGTACCCGCTGGTCGACCACCGACTACCTGCTCGCCGATCTGTGGCAGGCATGGACCGGTAAGCCGCACTACGCCCGCCCGAAATCCGTGGCGCAGAAACAGGAAACGGCTCGCCGTCGTGCGGCCGAGCAGAAGGTCAATCGCCGATTCGCGGCCCGCCGCCGAGCGATCGAGGCCAGTAGCAAGAACGGGGGTGATGCCTGAATGGCTCAGGACGCAATGGGTTACACCACCCTGCAAGTCATCCCCGTTCTGCAAGGCGCAACCTCGGGGCTTGAGGGGCAACTCTCCGGCCCCCTCGTCAGTGCCGGGCGCAGCGCCGGGCAGGCCGCGGGGCGAGCCGTCGCGACCGGCATGGAGCAGGCGCGCGCGGCCGTCGAGCGCGCCTCGGCGGCACTGGCCGCGGCCCGCGACAAGGAAGCCGACGCCGCGGGCAAAGTCCGTGTAGCCGAAGCCAAGTTGCAGGAATTGCGGGACAAGGGCAACGCGTCCATCTCGCAGCTTGCCCGCGCAGAGGAAGCGCTCGCGTCCGCGCAGCGTGGGGCCGATCGAGCGATGCGCGCCCGGCAAACCGCGGTCGACAACCTCGCCCGCGCCCGCGCAGATCTCGCCAACGCGACAGACGACGCGGTCGAGAGCGAGTCGCGTTTCTCGCGCATGCTGTCCGGGCTCAACGAGCGAGTCGGCGGCGCGGCAAAGGAAATGGCGGGCCTCGCCGTCGCAACCGCCGGCATCGGCGGCGCGATGGAAACCGCCGCCGCCGCGATGGGCCGCGAGCAGTCCGTCGACCTGCTCGCCGCGCAGCTCGGCGCGACCCCGCAGCTCGCCGCCGACTACGGCAAGATCGCGGGCGAGCTGTACTCCAAGGGCCTCGGTGAGTCGTTCGACGAGGTGACGCAGGCAGTCGGCGCGGTCCAATCGGCATTCTCGACCCTCGGTTACGAGGGTGAGGCGTCAATCGACCAGGTGACCACTGCGGCCCTGAATTTCTCGAAGATCTTCGGTATCGAGGTCCCCGAGGCGGTGCAGACCGCCTCGCAGCTCGTCACGAACGGCCTCGCGAAGGACAGCACGGAAGCCTTTGACCTGCTGACCACCTCGTTTCAACGGGTGCCCGCCGCCATGCGTGGCGAGCTCCCCGAGATCCTCAACGAATACGGCACCAACTTCCGCGCCCTGGGATTCAACGGACAGCAGGCGTTCGGGCTGCTCGTCGACGCCGCGCAGCAGGGCAAGTTCATCCTCGATAAAACGGGGGATGCGCTGAAAGAGTTCACGATTCGCGGCTCGGACATGTCCAAGACGAGCGTGGACGCGTACACCGCGATCAAGCTCAACGCACAGGAGATGTCCAACGCCATCGCGACCGGCGGCCCGGCCGCACAGGACGCGCTACAGCGGACCGCGGCGGGCCTGCTCGCGATCGAGGACCCGGCGACCAGGGCCAACACGGCAATCGCCCTGTTTGGTACGCCTGTCGAGGACCTGTCGGTTGATCAGATTCCGAAGTTCCTCGAGGCGCTTTCGGGCGCGGGCGACAGCATGACTGGATTCCAGGGCGCGGCCGACCGCGCCGGGCAGATCCTCAACGACAACACCGCCGGTGCCCTAGAACGCCTCAAGCGCACCCTCGAGACGGGCCTCGTCGACGGGCTCACCAACGCAGCAACTTGGATGGAACAGAACCGCACCGTCGCAATCGGTCTCGGTATCGGGCTCGGCACCCTCGGCGCGGCGCTCGTGCTCGCGCGCGGCGCAGCGATGGGATACGCAGTCGCACAAGGCATCATGGCCGCCGCGACCGGCGCAGGCACCGCCGCCCTCGCAGGCAACAGCCTTGCCCTCGGCGCGTACACGATCGCGACCGGCGTAATCAAGGTCGCAACCACCGCGTGGACCGCCGTCCAATGGCTGTTGAATGCGGCGCTGACCGCGAACCCGATCGGAATCGTCGTCGTCGCGATCGCGGCGCTCGTCGCGGGATTCGTTGTTGCATACCAGAAGTCGGACACCTTCCGTGCGATCGTGCAGGGCGCGTTCGAGGGGATCAAGACCGCCGTCCTGTTCCTGTGGCAAAACGTCATGCAGCCGTATTTCGAGTGGTGGATGGCGATTTTCCGCACGGTCGGCGACGTGGCAATGTGGTTGTGGAACAACGCAATTCAGCCAGCCATGACCGGAATCGGTGCCGCCGCCGAACAGGTGTGGACCGATTTCCTGTCGCCGATTTTCAACGACACGAAAATCTTGATCGGGCTCGTCGGCGACGCCGCCGTATGGCTCTACGGCACCGCCGTGAAACCGGCGCTCGACGGCATCGGTTCGGCCCTGTCGTGGCTGTGGTCCAACATCGCGCAGCCAGCGCTAGACGGAATGAAGGCCGCCCTCGGATTCGTCGGAGACGCGGCGACGTGGCTCTACGAAAACGCCGTGAAGCCAGCGCTCGACGGCATCGGAACCGCGATCGACACCGTGTGGAACGTCACCGTTTCACCGATTTTCGACGCCATGAAAACTGGAATCGGCCTGGTAGGAGACGCTTTCGGGCTCGCGGGCGAGGCGATCAAGGGCGTCTGGAATACCGTGCTCGACGTGCTGCGCCCGGTCGCGCACGCCATCGGAAAGGCCCTGTCCGCCATCCCTTCCAAGATCGGGCCGTTCGAGGTCCCCGGCGCGAACACCGCGCACGACCTCGGCACCACGTTGCAGGCGTTCGCCGCCGGCGGTCGCGTGACCGGCCCCGGCACCGGCACGAGCGACAGCATTCTCGCGTGGGTATCGAGCGGTGAGTTCATCGAACCGGCCGCCGCTGTCACCCCCGAAACCCTGCCCCTGCTCGAAGCGATCCGCGGCGGCTGGACACCCTCGGCGAAGTTCCTCGCCGCCATGGTCGGCGAGGTCCCCGGGTTCGCCGAGGGCGGCACCGTGCCCGGAATGAATGCGGCCCGCAAGCTCGACCCGGCCGTCTACCAGATGGGTGGATTCTCGCTCGACGCGATCGACTGCTCGGGCCTGGTGAGTGCGGTCGTGAACGATGCCATGGGCAAAGACATGTTCGACTCGCGCATGTCGACCGTGAGCGAGCGGGAATGGCTCACCGCCCGCGGCGCGGTCGACGGCATCGGCGGCCCCGGTGATCTCACGGTCGGATGGTTCGACAACGGCGGCGGCGCGAACGGGCACACCGCGGTCCGCCTCGGCGACGGAACCAAGGTCGAGAGCCGTTCCGGCGACGGCGTCGTTGTCGGCGCGAACGCAACCGATGTCACAGACCCGATGTTCACCGACCACATGTACATCCCGAAAGCGCTGCTCATGGGCGGCGACAACGGCGGCGGCGCAGGCGGACTCGGCACCGGCGGCGGCACCGGTGGACTCGGCAGTGGTGGCACTGGTGGGGGTGGCACGGGCACCGGCGGCGGGGGCACCTCGGGCGGCGGCAGCACGACCCGGCCCGCGGGCAATGCGGTGCCGGTGTGGGTGGACAACTGGCCGAGCTCCATGTCGACCGGCGGCGGCACCACGACGGGCGGCGGGAACACCCCGAGCTCGGGGTCGCCGACGAACTACACGCCCGGCGGTGGCGATGACACCGAGTTCGACCAGGCCAAGGCGTACGAAACCGCCTGGTCGAACGCACAGAAGAACTTCGCCAGCGCGGGCGAGAAGTTCCTCAGCGGGCAGAAGTCCGCCATTCCCGGAATCGGTGGCTACGTCGAGGGCGTCGAGAAACAGATTTCCAACATCAACATCGTGGTCGCTGACGTGTACGAGGCCGTCAACCGGCTCACGCGCGAGCAGAAGCGCCAGACGGCGGGGAAGTAGGCGGCGTGGGCGTGTACGCGAAAGTCGAGCTGTTTGGGTGCGACGGCTCGTACTTCTGCCTCTCCGGCGACGGCGCGGGCGAGCAGGGCGTCGTACTCGGCACCAACCCCCAGGGCCTCTACGACGCCCCGGTGAAAGTGACCATAAAGCGCGGGGCGTTCGAGATCGGCGGCACCCCGACCAAGGTCGACCGCCCGCACCGCGAGATCGACCTCGGCCTCGGCGCATTCAGCGACGACGCCGAGGAATGGGCCGAGATCGACTCGCGGCTACGCATGGCATTCGACTACGAGGTTGACCCGTGGGACCCGAACGCAGGCCCCGCCCGCCTATCGATCACCACCCCGCAGCGCAGCGGTACCCGCTGGCTAGACGTGCTCTTGCTCGAGTCGCCGATCATGGCCATGGATACCGACCCATGGGATTACGGGCATTCGCTGCTCCCGGTCACTCTGGTTGCCCCGCAACCGATGTGGCGCGAGAACGATTGGCTCGGCGACGCCGATCACCCGGCCGGATGGGAAATGTCGGGCGGCTCGTCCGGCTCGGGCGAGGTGTGGCTCAGTAACCCGACCGATCGGCCGATGGCGCACGAGTGGGTTATCACCGGCGACGGCATCGCCCATATCCCGGATTTCTCGTGGACCGGGCCGAAGGGCGCGCGCGTACCCGGCGTCGACTTCCGTTCCGGCCGCGACGATTCCGGCCGTGTCTACGTCACCCCGCCGATCGGTGCGGTGAACGGTCACGGCGCGACCGTGCGCACCAACCGCATGCGCATCCCTATCGAGGACTTCACGAACACGAACCTCGCGGGCCTGTCCGGCGGTAACCGGCTGCTCTATGTCGTGCCGCCCTACACCCGGCCCACCGCGGTTCCGGTGTCGGCGTCGTCGGTCACCTCGGCGAAGTTCGGCATTCTCGCCCGCCAGCCGCGCTACTGGTCGCGCCCGTGGGGATTGGAGCGGTTCTGACATGGCGGTGATGTCTCAAGCGCTGCTCGACGAGTGCGAGGCAATCTGGCAGGTCACAGAGAAGCGTGAGCGGCAGCGCCAGGCGCAACGCCTGCAAGCACCCGACGTGACGGTCTATGACGGCGAGTTCAACCTTCACGGCTGGATAGACGCCGAGTACCTCGGTGATTTCGAGTGGAAGGACAACGACACCGGCGCAGGTTCCACGGAACTGCCGTGGGATCACTATGTCGCGCGATGGATCTGGGACGAGTGGGGCCGTCTCCAGCGCGGCGAGAAGCGCGTCGTCGCGATCGTTGTCGAATGCCCGAACGGTGCACGCTGGTCGGGCCGTCTCGAATCCGTCTCGGTCGAGAAACGCGAGGACGGCTCGAAAGTCATTGCTGTCCAGTGGCTTTCGGACTACGAGACGATCAAGTGGTACACGATCTGGAGTAACGCAGCCCTGCCGAGCGCCCTGCAATTCCCGCGGGTTTTTCTGCTCGCGGGCGGCGCGCGGTGGTGCCTGCTTACGGCCCTCCACCTCCAGGTCATGCGCGAGCAACAGCACTGGTGGAACCTGCCGGACGACCCTCTCAATGTCGCATCCTGGGTACCGGCCGATATCTCGCAATGGTCGGTCGTCGTCAAGCCGCACAGCTTCACCGACGATCTCGCGGACGGCATTCTGTGGTGCCTGCTCGCGTCGCGATTCAAGAACTGGCACAACGTCGCGACCCCGATCCTCGCCGACGCCGAGCTCTCGGTCGTGTGGCGGCGCTACATGCCGAACCTCGGTGACGCGCAACCGATTCCGGGCGTCACGCTCCGCCCGGGCGCGCTCGTAATCGACATCGTCGACAAGAGCGGCTACTACGGGCAAGGCACCGCGAACGGCGGCACGCTGTGGGACGGGCTCGTACGCACCGTCGCCTCGTTCGTCGGCTCGTTCATCGATCCCGTTGTCGAGGAAATCGCCTCGATCGACGAGCCCACCTACAAGATTCCGGGATTCTTCAGCACCGCCAAGACCACGCCGTACGTGGTGTGGCTCGAGGGCGACGAGACCGGCATTCAATCGAGCAAGTACACGCGCTGGCCGTCCAAGGGCAAACAAGTGGTCGTCGGTGGCCACTCCATGTACGGCGTGAACGAGGCGATATCGGCCGCGGTGCAGCTCGCGTTTGACCTGCTCAGCGCCGCATTGTTCGTGCCCGCGGTGGGCGGCACTGTCGACGCCCTGCTCGCCCCGCTGTACACCGACACGGTCCTCGCATGGATGAACGTCAAGAGCCTCGAGCGAGCCCAAAACGACGGTTGGGCAGGCTATTTCGAGTATTTCCAGGATGGCGCGGACCGCGCATTCACCCTAGAAAGTCTGCTAGTGCTCCGGGCCGGGTTCTGGGCGACCCGCTCCCGCTTCGCCGCCGAGGTCAACGTAAACGACGGCTCACCCTGGGTGATCGGCGACCAGGGCCGCGGGCATTGCTGGGTCGGCGACCGCGTCGGATTCGGCATCCTCGGCGACAAGACCGGCCGCATTCACGTCGACCGCATCAAGTCGATTCGCCTGCGCTACAGCGATTCCGAGCCGCTGTCCTGGGTGCCGGTGATCGGCGACAACAGCGACGACAAAGACCCCGCCGTACGCGCGATCGAGAAGCTCGAGGGCGTTTTCTCCGCCCTTCACGATCTCGGCGTATTCGGCTGAATCGCACACCACGCCAACGCGATTGGAGGACTACCCATGTCGCAACTCGTCTACTTCCGCATCCCGCCACGCGCCCCCGACCGGTGTCGGCCGTTCTCGGCGCTGCGCTCGGCCGTCCCGCCGCCCGGGGCCGCCGCGGCGCGCTGCCTCGTGGGTGAGGTCGCCCAGTTCGACGAGTGCGAGGACGAGATCGACGAGGCCACACAGGTACCCGTCCGGTACCGCGGGCGCGTGATGGCGGCCCCGCTCGCAGCGATTCGGCCCGTGCTGTGAGCGACGAGACCACACCCGAGCGGCCGGACACCGACGTGCCGCCCCCGCCGCGGCGGCGCGTGTGCAAGGTGTGCGGGACCCGCCGGTGCCCGTGCGAGTACTGCCACACGAAATGCGGACTCGATCACGCGCCGTGGTTACCGATCAACTCGTTTCCGACTGTGAACAACTGCAACCCGAACAACCCGGGCGAGGCGTTCTTGCCGTTCCTGGTGGGCCTGCCCGGCATGCGTGGCGCGTCTATGGCGGTACCGATCGCGGGCCTCAAATCGTGGTCGGTGCGGTTGTGGAACTGCGGCGCGCGGCGCGCCGCCGAGCAGACCGAGTTCTACTGGCCGCCGAAAGCGGGCGAGATCAATCCCATGTTCGCCGCGGGCGAGTGGAAGGACGAGCCGCCGCCGGCGGATTGGTCGACCGAGGTCGATATCAACAAGCTGTCCGGCGTACTCCAGACCGAACTACAGCGGCAGTTCGCCGAGCGCGAGCAGCTCGCCGAAGCGGCCCGGCCGCCCGAGGTCCCGCGCGCCTACGTCACGCACATCACGCGATTCGACCCGCGCCACCACAGCGTGACCGAGGTCCTCGCGCACCTGCGCACCGCGAGTGATGCCGAGATCAATCGCGTTGTCGCGCTGGAAGCCTCGGGCAGCAAGCGCGCCGGAATCCTCAAGCGCTACCCGGGAAGGGGCTGACATGAGCGCAAGGTACTGGCCGCTCGGTGAGGGCCGCGTCGTCACCAGCGGGTTCGGTCCGCGAGACGGCGAATTCCATTGGGGCAGTGATTTCGGGCGCGCGGGCGGCAGCGGCGGCATGCCGGTCTACGCCGCGCAGTCCGGAACCGTCGTCATGTGCGGGCCTGCGTCCGGGTTCGGGTTCTGGGTCGTGCTGGACCACCCGGACGAGGCGGGCGGCGGCACCACCGTGTACGGGCATGTCGTGCCCGAGGTGAGCGTCGGGCAGCGCGTCGACGCGGGGGAGCGGATCGCGCGAATCAACCCGGACCCCAACAGCAACGGCGGCGTACCGCCGCACCTGCATTTCGAGGTTCACCGATACGTCTGGGTGCCGCCTGGCCCCGACCGGCTCGACCCGCTGCCATGGCTCGCCGCCGCGGCCGAGCCCGCAACCGGAGGCGAAAACATGCCAGCAGATATACCGACCGTGTTCGGCATCGACGTGTCGAACAACAACGGCCCCGTCGATTTCGCCGCCGCCGCGGCCGAGGGATTCGCGTTCGCTACCCACAAGATCACCGAGGGCGATTTCTTCGGCGACTCGTTCTGGCCGCGCGCCCGTGACGAGATGGCGCGGCACTTCCCGAATCGATGGGGCGGCTACGTGTTCTGCCGCGTCGCCTGCCACCCCGACGCCGAGGCCGACCTCGTGCTCGCCCACTCCGGCGGGACCGACTTCCCGCTACAGATCGACTACGAGGACGACCAGACCCCCGGCAGCATCGAGGATCTGCTCGCCCGCGTGAATGCCTTGCAGGCCCGCGGGTTCCGGCTGTTGCCGATCTATCTGCCGCGCTGGTACTGGCGCAGCCACATGGGCGCGCCGGACCTGTCCGAGCTCCCGGTCGGTATCTGGAACTCGGACTACGTGACCGGCGTCGACTACGCCTCGGCCCTGTACCCGGGCGACGGCGACAGCGGATGGGCACCGATGGGCGGAAAGCCTGTCGAGATCCTGCAATTCAGCGAGACCGCCATCGTGGCCGGTCAACGAATCGACGCCAACGCAATTCGCGGCGGCGCAGCCAAGCTCGCCGAGATCTTCGGCGACCGAACCGGAGGTTTCCTCATGGCACTCGACGACAACGAACAGCGCGAACTACTCGACAACCTGCGGTACATCCGCGGACAGCTCGGCCCGTGGCCGCAGCTGGGCCACAACGAGAAAGGCGAGCCGCTGACCCTCGTCGACGCCGTCGCCGAGCTGCGCAAGGAGGTCGGGAAGTGAAGCGGCCCGACCGCGTGCCCGAGCCCGCCCTCGTCCGCGGGCTGCTCGTCACGGGAACCGGCGTCGCCGCCTATCTCGTCGGGCACCAGATCAACACGGACTGGATCGAGGGCGTGCTCACTCTGTACGGGCTGCTCACCCCGTTGATCGCGGGCGCGCTGATCCGCCCGAAGGTCAAGCCGTGGCCGCCGTCCGGGCAGTCGGCTACGGCCGAGTGACCGGCGAATGTCCCCGTCTCACATCGGAACCCAGGAGGGCGACATGAACCTATCGGACATGGCCGATGCCCTCGGCGGGCTACTAGCCGGGGGCATCGGCGTAAAGCTGATCGACGGCGTGCTCGGCCGCCGCCGCGGCCGGACCGATGTCCTCAATCAGCTCGAGGAGATCAGCGGCCGACTCGCCGCCCGCGCCGAGGTTCGTATGCGCGAGGTCGAGCAGCAGCTCGCCGACTACAAGGCCGAGGACGCCGACCGCCAAATGCGGCAGCGGCTCGCCGCCGCCCGTCATACGGCCTGGGATCTCCAAGTCCGCGAGAGCCTGCGTGCCCTCGGCGTCGAGGTTGCGGAACCGCCTCCACTGGAGGTGATTCCGTGACTCAGCCAGACGGCGCGAATCCCAATGGCGCCCACAACCCGACGCGGCCCGGCTCGTTCCTGGACTGGCAGCACCTCACCGAGGCCGACATCTACAGCCAGTCGAAAGCCCCGATCGTGGGGCCGACCGGCTCGGCCACCAAGGCACAGCGCGACATAGCCGCGACAGACGGCAACGTGATTCCGTCCGGCTCGGCACTGTGGCAGACATTCACCCGCGACGCCGACTCGACATTTCCGCGAATCATGCTGCAACGCAGAGCAAGCGGCGTGAATATCACCGGCTCGACCGACAGCTCAGGCTTTCACAGCCACTCATTCTCAGGATCGGTGAGCGGTAGCAGCTGCTCAGGTACAACGAGTTCGTCCGGATCGCACTCGCACAGCGTCAACGCCTCCGGCACGATCACCTACTCGACACCGGACTACCAGCCCGCCGGGCACGGGGCGAACTTCGGCGAGCTGGGTTTCATCGAATGCACGAAGGACCGCACCTATACGCGGGCAACGTTCATCACCGGCGACTCTTGGACGCTGCTCGGCATCACTGCGATGTACGTCGAGGTCTACCTCATGAACCCGACGACCGGGAATCTCACGCTCATGTCGCAGACCGGCGATATCAAATCGCTTGTGAGCAGCACGAACACCGAATACACGGTCAACCTCAACACCGCGGTCGACGCGGCGAAGGCCGAGATATTCGCGGTCGGTACTCGACAGGTGACCAACGCTACCCAGACATGTAATTCGCTGTGTCAGTTGTCGTTCTGGCCACTGTCGGCCCCGGTCGGATTCAAACCGCAAGCCCTGTACGCCTACACGCCGGGCTCGTCGGTGCCGCTGCCCTCGGTGACGTACGCCTCGCTGACCTTCAACAACTCGTTCGCGCCGTACTACGCGCTGAGCTAGGGGGCCTCGAATGCCTATCGGATGGCGGGCAATCCGCGACGATATCGAACTCACAAACGGCGATTTCATCGCCTCGCGTACCCGGCCGGGCGGCGTCCCGCTCCCCGCCGGCACTACTGCCGAAATCAAGTGGGCGACCTCGCCCTCGCCCACGACGTGGGCCGCGACGATCGACGGCGCAACCGTGTCGTGGCGCGTGGAAGCCGCGGGCGTCGCTGCCATCCCGGCGGGGACGAAATTCGTCATGTGGATTCACTACCCGAACACGGTCACCGGCACGACCGACGACTACGAGTGGGTTATCGGCGTGGCCCGCCGGTGATCCTGAGCCGCAAGGAGATTCACCATGTCCAGTACAACCGCCGTCAAGAACAGCATGGCGAATGCGTGGGCCGCGCTCGGCAACACCTACAGCCTGCACACCGGCGACCCCGGCGCGGCCGGTACCAACAACGAGGCGTCCGGCGGCGGGTACGCCCGTCAAACCACTACGTGGGGCAGCGCCTCGGGCGGCGTGGTCACCGGTTCGCAGATGACTTTCACCGTGGTTGCGGGCACGTACACGCACGTTGCCCGCTGGAACGGCTCGACCTACCTCGGCACCGTCGACAGTGCGGACGTCAGCGTGAACCCGGCGGGCGAGGTCAAGGTCACCCCCTCGTACACATACCCGAGCGGCGCTGACTAATGCCGGTCGCCGCGCTTCGCTGGCCCGGCCCCGACGCCCGGCCGATCGAATGGCCCGGCCCGGATACCCGTGCGTTCGCGCGCTGGCCCGGCCCGGACGAGCGCGAGGTGCTGTTTCCACCGGCCCCAAAGTTCGTTCTATTCGCGACGGCCGCCGCGGTCGGCGGTGGCGTGGCCGCGGTGGGCCTGGTCTACGTTCCGCTAACCACGGCCGCCGCGACCGGTGGCGGCACCGCGGCAGCGAACGGGTATGCCTCGGTGGCGATATCGGCCTCGGCCGTAGGTGGTGGCGTCGCCGGAGCTCTCGTCCTGGGGGCGGAGATTCACGCGGACTCGATCGGCGGCGGCGTCGCCGCGGCCGTGGTTGTCCCCAGGGTGCTAATCGCCGCCGGGTCGGTGGGCGGTGGCCTCGCCGCCGCGGGCATCGCCCCGCCCTCGGCTCTCACGACGGCCGCGGCGACTGGTGGCGGCACCGCGGCGGCGGGTATCTCGTGGACACCACTAACCACGGCCGCCGCGGTTGGCGGCGGTACGGCCTCGGTCGCCGTCGCTGTCTCCGGATTGACGACGGCCGCAGCGAACGGCGGCGGCACCGCGGCGGCCGACGTGGCGGTGGGCTACCGCTGGTCGGACAGCTTCAACCGGACAGACAACGCCTCGCTCGGTACCGATTGGCGCGTCGACCGGAACGCGTCGCCGAAGATCGCGACGAACCGCGCGCAGATGAAGACCATGGCCAACGGCGACGGCCGCGCGGGCAACTGGGTGAGCTGGCAGGGCGGCGGCGGCACGCAGGCGGGCCGCTTCGCAACCGACAACTACGGGGTGAAAGCGCAGCTCATCACACCCGTGGGGAACCTCGCGACCGACAATTTCACCTGCCTTGTCCTGGCGGTCGCGGACACGTTCGGCGCTGGCACCATGTGCTACCTCGTCGTGACGACCGGCAACGGCTGCGCCATCTACACGCAGCAGGGTCTACCGCCCGCGTCCGGTATCTCGAGCGGGCAGAGCGGGCAGACGCAACGCGCGGTCGTCGCGACCAATATCGCGGTAACCGACCTCATCGAATTCCGGCGCGTCGGAAACGTGTTCACGGCCTACCGCAACGGCAGCACGTTCGGCCTGTCCTGGACAGACAGCGGCAACCTCGTGTCCTCGGGCGCGACAAACCGCCGATGGGGGTTCGTCGTCGAGGGCAACTATCCCGTGTTCAATGCCGAATACCGTTCCCCGGCGGTCGATTCGATCGAGGGATTCGACCTGTGAGCGAAACACGAAGCGCCCCGGCACATGCCGGGGCGCTTTCGTCGTTTCTGGGGCTTAGCCCTGGGTGAGCTTCACAACGCAGGCGTCGACCGCCTGTACCCGCTCGTCGCCGGGCGAGATATTGACCGGTGCGGCCGAGGCTTTCGGGAACTTGGAACCGTTGCGCGCGCCGCCGGTGCTCGCGTACGGGACATTGTTCGACAGAATCCACACGTCCGACCGCTCGGCCATCTTCCCGGCGGCGTCGACCGTCGTCGCGCCGAAGAACACGAGCCGTCCATCGGTGATCACGGTTCCGTTCGTCAGGTGCTGGCCGCTCTTAGTGAGACCGGCCTCGATCAACGCGACCGTGTCGGCCGGGGCCGCGGTGCACCGAGGATCGGAGTACGCCGCGGGCGCGGGCGCGCTTGACGGCGCAGCAGCCGCGGGCGCGCTCGTCGTGGTCGGTGCGGGCGCAGCGCTCGAGGGCGGCGTCGTCGGGGCCGTGGTGGGTACCGGCGAAGCCGCCGAGCTGCTCGGCGCTGCGGATTTCGAGTCCTTGTCCTGGGGGCCGACGATTGCACCGAGCACCGCCAGGGCGACGAACACGACGACAACAACACCGATGCCGATCAGCCATGGTTTCGCCTTGTTGCGCTTCGGGTTCTGGCCCGGCGCGGGCGGATTAGGGACGGTCAACGAAACCCCCTTGAACGTGTCTTTAAGTGCGAGTTACCGATGCTTCACGATCGCGTGCCTTTCGCTCGCCGTTAGCGAGACTGGCCGGTTGGCACGATTTGTCAGCAGAAAGGCCCCCGACCCGATCGGGTCGAGGGCCTCTCGTGTCAGTAGTCGCCTTCGCCTCGCTCGAGGGCCGGGGCTCCGGCAATGCGCTGTATCTCCTGCGCCGCAGCGACCAGCATTTCCACGACCTTGTCGGCTCCGGCGCGATCGATGTCGCGCAATAGCTCGTGCTGATCTTCCGCGATCGTGGTAATCCGCTGCGCCAGTGTGCTTGCCGCGGCCCGGGTGTCGTCGCTCATCAGTTGCCCCCGTTCGGGTCGGAATCCTTGGCGGGCCGATTCTCGCAGGTGACAACGTTCCTGTATTCCGAATGCTGCTCGTGCTTGTCGCCGTCCGCGGTCACATAGAACGACATCCGCCACGTCCCGTTGTAGCAGTGGGTCGATACCCGAAAGTCCACATCGTGGCCAGGTGCGGGGATGTCGTTGTTGTTGGCGAACTCGGCAATGGTCCAGTGGTCGCCGTCCTCGTAGTCGAGGGTGAGCGTTCCGGCGTGACTGCCTGGGGCCTTTGTGCACCGAGCCGTGCCGAAGCCCTTGATGTCGGGCTGAATCACGGTGGGTGTGCCGGTGAAATCGAACGTGCAGTAGTTGATACCGGGCCAAGCTTGCGCGGCCGGGGCGTAAGCGGTGGTCGCGGTGGCGGCACTGAACAGGAGGGCGGTTGCGCTAGCAATCATGTAGGCGCGCATAGGGTTACCTCACCTAGTGGTTATTCGATTGATTCAGTTGTGGCATTGCGGTTTTTCGAGACTCAACGCGTCGCCCCGGTGAATGACTCTGCCCGGGCCGCCGGGGCGACGCCGCAAGGAATAGGAACCGGCACGGCGAGGGGGCGTGCCGCACCCCCGGCCGTTGCCAGCGGTCGATCCGGGGGTGCTCAGGTCACGGGGGAGTGCATTCGTTGCCGTGCGGCGGGGCTCGCGCGCGTCGTGTGATCATTCATCGACCCGAGCTATCGCCCCTGCGGCGCGCCTGTTCGGCTAGCCGTGTGAACAGCTCCGCCGCATCCAACCGCATCGCCCGGAGTTCCGCGGTCGGAATCATGCTCGGATCGTGAAGCATCGCCAACAGCACATGCTCGGTCCCAATAGGGCCGCCATCGCCGTTGCAAGCCAAATCGTCAGCGGCACTGAGCAGCTGACCGAGGGGAAGTCTGACACCATAGGTGATGACTACGCCGTTCATCGGGCACCCTCGCTGATCACGACCGTTGTCGGGTCGTCGGTCTCGTCGCCGTCCTCGGTCGAGATCGTGTACCTGATTCCGGTGTCGACACAGATCACGTCGGCGAACTTCACCAATGCGTCGATCTCACCAGGCTCGAAATGGTCGGCACTGGGCGCGATGATTGCGTTGACTTCCTCGTTCCATACGCGAGTCATCAACCGTTGTACGACCGTGCCCTCGTCGGGTGCCGCGAAGACCATGAGGCCGATCTCGTAGCCGAGTTGACCGGCGGCGTCGTGCATTTCGGCCTCGTGCTGGCGCTGTTGAGCTCCGGACACCTTCCGGCGCAGGAACCCGATAACGTCCTCTGTCACGACTAGGCCCCCGCGTATTCGCGGTACACGCGCCGCGTGATCGCGACGCGGCCCCGATTGGTCGCGCGCCACCGCGCGGGACCCTGCAAGGTACCCAGCGCCAGCCCCGTACGCGAAAGGCGCATCAACGCCCGGTGAATCGAGGAATCGGGCAGCCCGGTTGTACGGCAGAGTTGCCGTACGGTGAGCGCCTGCTCTGGTTTCAGAATCGAAAGTGCACCAAGCACTTTCGCCTCTGGTTCGGTGAATGCCATTGGTTACCACCTCCGACTGATTGGTGTGTATGTGCGTGGCGGCTCGGCCGCGAGTCGGGCCTGAATGTCGGCGACGGTCAGCCGAGGCGCGTTACGGTCTATCGGGCTCACGAGGCGGCCGATCAGGGGCGCGACTAACAACGCGAGCGCCGCGAGCGTGATAGCAAGAATGAGATCCATGTCCGGCAGCTCCCGGTACTCGACAGTCTTGGTAGAGCGCCCGGTGCCAGCGATTGCGGTCCGTTGACCGGCGGTTGCAGTGCGATCGATACAGAATGGTCGCTGGTCCCGTACTGGCACCGGGGCTAGCAGGAACGATGTCACCGCGGCTGGTGACACCGGGGGGACATTTGGGGGCAGGCGGGGGCAATTCGGAGCTACATTCGGTGGCACGACCACGCTTGCAGGGGGCGACCAATGATCGTCGTGACGAACTGGACTAGCCGTGATTGCCTCGCGCTTCGCAAAGCAATGGGGGCGGCCGTGTCGCAGAGCATGTTCGCGATCCGCCTCGGCGTCAACGTCCGAACCATCAAACGATGGGAGGGCGGCGGCAAGATCGGACCGGCGGGACTCGCCGACCTCAACACCGCCCTCGCGAATCTCTCACCGCCCGAGGTCGAGGCATTCCGGCAATACCGCACGGGGGCAACGGACCTCGCCGCCGGCACTTCCGAGCTGCCTCCGGTCGACGACGAACGGCTCGCCCGAGCCGGACGAGCCGACGCCGCCGCGATCAACGTTGTTCGCTCAACGCTGTATGCAGCAATGGAACTCGACGACAAACTCGGCTCGCCCGCAGCAATCGGACTGGTGACCGCACAGCAGGCACTCACAAAAGCGATGCTGCGTGACTGCGCGCCCGAGCTCCGGCCCAACCTACTGAGCCTGTACGCGGAATGGCACGGGCTCGCCGGTTCCCTCGCCGCCGACGACGGCGACCAGGCGACCGCATTGCAGCGCTACGAGGAAGGCCGCGAGCTGGCGCACGACGCCGAAGACGACGACCTCGCCGCCTACCTGCTGTGTCACATGAGCCAACTCGCCGTTTGGCAGGACCGCCGCCGCATTGCCATGGATCACGCAGTAGCGGCCCGATCCTGGGTGACCGACACCCAAGATCGGCGTCTACGCGCCTATGTCGGAATCCGGCTCGCCGACGCCGCCGCCCGCAACGGCCAACGCCATGCCGCTATGGCTGCGCTCGACGAGGCCGAGCACGCTCTCGACGGCCTCGGCCCCTGCTGTCACCCGAGCGAGTCCCGCGCCTACTTTGTTGGTCCCGGCTTGATCGAGTCGTACCGCGGTCTCGTGCTGACCAAGCTCGGGGATGCCATCCCGGCCGCGGTCGCGTCGCGTCGCGCTGTGGCGCAGATCGAACCGACATTCGTGCGCGACCGGGCAGTGACTCTGCTCGAACTCGCCGAGCCGCTCGAGTTGCTCGGCGACATAGACGAGGCCGCCGCCGTGATCGGCGAGGCCGCCGAGCTGACCGACCAAAACCGGTCGCCCAGGTTGGCGAACTCGATCGTGACCGCGCGGCACCGCCTGTCACCGTGGGCGGGGACCAAGGCCGTGCGTGAGCTCGACGAGCAGCTCGACGAGCGCGATATGGTGAACCGGTGAGCGACCCCCGCATAGCCGCAGCCCTGGCAAACCTCAGGGCTGCTGAATCGCGGCTACTCGCGACCGGTGAGACTCGGACAATCGAGGGCGGCGGCCGTGCCCCGGCGCGGTCGGATCGCTTCAAGGCCGCCAGTGCCGAAATCCACACGGCAAAACAGGCGCGAAATAGATTGTTCGCCGAGCTCGTCGGCGACGCGCAAGCGGTGCCGACTGAGCTGATAGAGCAATTCGGCCTGACCGGCCGCGAGGCAGCACACATCGTGGACACAGCCCGAACAGGATCGCTGAGACTGCGTGCGCACGTGTTCGGGCCGACACTCGTCCCGAGGCCCGAATAGGCGCGCGGCCCACTCGATCAGTACCGGTCGTCGACCTCGTCGGCGTCGACCTCACTCACCGCCTCGGCGAGGGCGCGCAGCCGGGCGAGGACTACCTCGCTCGGCGCGCCTGTCCGATAGACGCCGTCCCCGGCCGTGACCACGCCGCCGAGCATCGGGAGCGCGAGCAGCTCGAGCACCTGCTCGACCGCGTCGAGGTCCGGCACCGGATCGACGGCCGGACGGACAGCGCGCAGTACCTCGGCCCCGTCGAACAGCGTGCCGGGCGCGACCTCGGCGAGCACGTCGAGGACCGCGGCGAGTAGATGATCGTGTGTCACGAGATCGAGTTACCCCACGGGTCGCGCCAGTCGACCCAATCGCCGAGTTCCTGCTCAGGGCCGCGGTGTTTCTCCCACCACTCCGCGAACTCGGCCTGTTCCGCTTCGGTCGGCTCGCCGAACGGGTCGAACCACTCCGAGTCGTGTTCCGCCATGGGACGCAGCCTAGGCCCGTCGTCGTAGTAGGCCGACGAAATCAGATACTCGGCAGCAACCATGGCGCAGCTATCAGCCGCGGCGAGGATCTCAGCGCCGGATACGGGGTCGATAGCGGCGAGGTCTGCCTCGAATGGATCGGGGTTCATGTGCGGATAGGACGCGCCTCGCTGGCCGCCGGTTCCGCGGACTCGCCGAGGTCGCAGCCGTGGACAAGGTGTGGACACCGTCCACACGAGGGCGCTATTCTGGCCCGACTTGACCCGGCCGAAATCCGAGATGATTCGAGATGCCGCAGGACAAGGGACCTACCGGAAGGGCTTGCCCTGGTCGGGGT